>OY762427.1:1640000-3815850 GCA_963665695.1 Alphaproteobacteria bacterium | reverse complement strand
GGGGGAAGTGGCCCCGGATTTATCCGGGGTCGATGGGGGTGCAGTGGGCAGCCGGAAGGTTCGCCTTGCGGCGAAGCGCGTCTGCCGACGCGCCACCCCCACCTGGCCTCCCCCTCTGAAGAGGGGGAGGTACAGCGCTGTCGAGGCACCAGGCCCATTTTGCAGAGAAATTCTCAATGAGCGACATCAAGACCTACGACGTCATCGTCATCGGCGCCGGGCCCGGCGGCTATGTCTGCGCCATCCGCTGCGCCCAGCTCGGCATGCGCGTGGCGGTCGCCGAGCAGCGCGAGACCCTGGGCGGGACCTGCCTCAATGTCGGCTGCATCCCGTCCAAGGCGCTGCTCCAGAGTTCGGAGAAATTCGCCGAGGCGCGGCACGGCCTGGCGGCGCACGGCATCGAGGCGACGGCGACCCTGAACCTGAAGGCCATGATGGCGCGCAAGGACGGCGTGGTCGACAAGCTGACCGAGGGCGTCGCCTACCTGTTCAAAAAGAACGGGATCGACCGTCTGAAAGGCCGCGGCCGGCTGCTCGGCAGCGGCGCGGTCGAGGTCGCCGGCGCGCGTTACGCCGCGAAGCACATCGTCATCGCCACCGGCTCGGACGTCATGCCCCTGCCGGGCGTGGAGATCGACGAAAAGTGTATCGTCTCCTCGACCGGCGCGCTGGCGCTCGGCGCGGCGCCGAAGACGATGGCGGTGATCGGCGCCGGCTATATCGGCCTGGAGATGGGCTCGGTCTGGGCCCGGCTCGGCGCGCAGGTCGCGGTGGTCGAATTCCTCGACCGCATCCTGCCCGGCATGGACGGCGAGATCGCCAAACAGGTCCAGCGGATTCTCAAAAAGCAGGGGCTGGACTTCCGCCTCGGCCGCAGGGTGACGGGCGCGAAGGCCGGGCGGGGCGGCGTGACCTTATCCGTCGAGCCGGCGCCAAACGGTTCGGGCGGCGGCGCCGAAAGCCTGAAGGCGGAGGTCGTGCTGGTCGCGATCGGCCGCCGGCCGTTCACCGAGGGCCTCGGCCTGGAGACCGCCGGCATCGGGACCGACGCGCGCGGCTTCATCCCGGTCGACGCGCGTTTCCGCACCGCGGCCGAGGGCGTCTACGCCATCGGCGACGTGGTCCCCGGCCCGATGCTGGCCCACAAGGCGGAGGAGGAGGGCGTCGCGCTCGCCGAGCTGCTCGCCGGCCAGGCCGGCCACGTCAACTACGAGACGGTGCCGGGCATCGTCTACACCGCGCCGGAAGTCGCCGCGGTCGGCAAGACGGAAGAGCAGCTCAGGGAAGCCGGAACCGCCTACCGTGCCGGCCGCTTCCCGTTCGGCGCCAACAGCCGGGCGATCTGCGCCGGCGAGACCGACGGCATGGTCAAGATCCTCGCCGACGCGCAGACCGACCGCATCCTCGGCGCCCATATTGTCGGGCCGGAGGCCGGCAACACGATCCACGAGGTCGTCAACGTCATGGAGTTCGGCGGCGGCGCCGAAGACCTCGCCCGCTGCTTCCACGGCCACCCGACCTATAACGAAGCCGTCCGCGAAGCCGCCCTGGACGTGCGCGGGGCGGCCCGGCAGCGGTAGGGGCCTTCGAGACGGGCGTTTCGCTCTTCGAGACGGGGTTTCGCGACGCGATCCTTCGGATCGCTCCTCAACCTCTCCTCAGGATGAAGCCGCAAATGTGGAAATATCCAAACCCTTCATCCTGAGGAGGGCGTTGAGGAGGCGCGAAGCGCCGTCTCGAAACGCCCGTCTCGAAGGATGCGGCGCCTGCTATTCCGCCGCTTCCGGGCCGCAGCCGGTGCAGCGGCCGTGGACTTCGATGATGTGGTGCGACGGGTTGAAGCCGGACCGTCCGGTGAGCGCCGACAGGTTTTGCAACAGCGCGTCGTCCTGATGCTCCTCGACCGCGCCGCAGTCGTCGCAGATCGACAGCACCGAGGCGTGGGCGTGCCCCAGGCTCTGGCAGGCGACGAAGGCGTTGATCGATTCGATCCGGTGGACCCGGCCCTGCTCGATCAGCGAGGCCAGCGCACGATAGATCGTCGGCGGCGCGAGCTTGCCGTTACGCTTGTTGAGCCGGGCGAGGATTTCGTAGGCGGACAGCGGCTTGCCCTGGCGGCGCAGCGCAGCCAGCACCTCGGCTTGAATCTTCGCACCCTGCTTGCGCATAGGCCGTGGCAACCCTGTCGAACCCGCCGGCGGGAACCGGCTGTACCTTAAGCGGGCGCAGGCAGCCCCGCAAGACGGCCGGGTCCGCCGGCGCAGCCCGCCTCAATGCGCGTGGCCCGCATGGTCCGGCACGCCGAGGCCGAAGGACCAGCTCGTGCTTGCGAACAGGGAATGCGCATACTTGCCGTCCGACAGGAATTCGGCGCGGTCGTAGTTGTACTGCACCTTGAGCCTGCCGAATTCGGAAAACTGCCAGAGCAGCAGCGGCGAAATCCGCGTCCGGCTGCCGCGCATCGGATCGGCCCTCCGCTCGTCCACCTCGCCGCCGCGCCCGTTGGCGTATTCGTAGCGCAGGCCGAAGCCGAAGCCGTCCGCCGTATGCAGGATGCCCTGGACGTAGAAGCCGTAATCCTGGATGCTGAAAATCTCCGTCTCGTTCTGCTCCTCATGCACCTCCTTGGCGTTCCGGTGCATATATTCGGCGGCAAGGACGAACCGGCTCTCGGGGGACAGGCGGTAGCCCAGTTCCAGGTCGGCGCCGAAGATCGAGACCGGCGTTTCGTTGCCGTTCGGGTTCGGCTCGAACATCGCCGAGCCGCCCACCGTGAGCGAGGTGCCCGGCGCCGGCGTCAGCCGGTTCCGGAACCGGAACAGAAAGACGAAATCGTCCAGCCGGTCGTTGCTGAGCTCGTGCTCTTCCTCTTCATCGCCGCCGTGGCCGTGCGCGTGCACGTTGCGGCGGTTCTGCATGCTCATAAACGCCGTGCTCTGCCAGGGCGCGTCGGACAGCCGGATTTCCGTCTCCACGCCCAGGCCGCGGGCGCCGTCCGCGCCGAACATCCTGGTGGCGATCACCGGCTGGGTCTGCCAGGCCCAGTCGTGCAGATGCGTCGGGTTGACGGCGCCGAAGGCGGTGTAGAACTGCCCGGCCTTGACGCGGAAGCTCCCCTTGGCCGCCCATTTCGAGCGGACCCAGGCTTCTTCGATCTCGACGCCGGTTTCGCCCCCTTCGTCGACCGTAAAGGTGAGGTTGAAGAAGGCGTCGAAATAGGGATCGTAGCCGCCGGAGATCGAAAGGTCGGCGGTTTGCAGGGTAAAGCCGGTCCGCTTGGGATCGTGATGCCCGCCGAACAGGGATTCCATCTCCTCGTCCTCGGCCGTGCCCGCGCCGGCCGCGAAATCCGCATCCAGCCCGATGCGCGACAGGCGCAGCACGCCCCCGCCGACCTCGGCCGACCAGACCGCCGCTGCATGGTCGTCGGCATGACCGGCCGAGTCTTCGCCGGCCTTGTGGCCGTGATCGTGTCCGGCGTGGTCGTCCGCTATCTTTTCCTTGCCGGCGTCCGGCTTCTTGCCGTGGTCGTGGTCGTGGTCGTCGTGTGCCGGTTTGTCCTTGGGCGCCACGGTGGCCAGGCCGCGCCCGCCGCGCAGCCGCTTCAGTTCGGCCTCCATCGCCTTCATCTTGCGCTCGCGCGCCTCGTCGCGCGCCAGCAACTCCTTCACCGTCTGCTCCAGAAGCTTGAGGCGCTGCGCGTTCGTCTGTGCAGCCGCATCGGCAGCAAGCGCCGCCGCGATCGCCGACGCCAGCAGGGCGCCCGCCAGCGTCGCGAAGACGCCGGGCCGGGCCCGGCCGTGACTTGTTCCAACTCGCATTTTCTCACTCCCCCAAAAGCGATACTGTCCTGTCAGGTAACGAATGACCGCAATCCGGATTTCGAGGCGATCCGGCCCGCGCGCTGCGCTACCCGGCAAGGCAGGCGCGCAGGCCGGCGGCGAGGCGGCGCAGCAGCATTGCGTAGGCGTTCTTGCCGGCGGGCAGGCCGGCGCCGATCGGATCCAGCGTGCCGACCTTCGCGGAGGTGCCCCGCACCAGCACGTTGACGATTTTCGGCTCGAATTGCGGCTCGCGGAAAACGCAGGACGCGCCGCGCTCGAGAATCCGGGTGCGGATGTCGTACAGGCGGCGCGGCGACGGCGCCCGGTGCGGATCGATGGTGACCGAGCCGGCCGGCGTCAGGCGGTAGCGTTTCTCGAAATACTGATAGGCGTCGTGGAACACGATGTAGCGCTTGCCCCGGACCGGCTGGAGCGCCTTCGCGATCTCGGCGTCGAGCGCCTTGAGCCGGCCGATCGACGCGGCGGCGTTGGCCCGGTAGGCGGCGGCATTCGGGGCGTCGGCGCGGGTCAGCGCTTCGGCGATCGCCCGGGTCATGGCGATGGCGTTCTGCGGGTCCAGCCAGATATGCGCGTCGATGTCGGCGCGTTCCCCGTCATGGTCGTCATGACCTTTATGGTCGTCGTCCTTGTGGCCATGCCCGTGGTCGCCATGATCGTCATGGTCGCCGTGATCGTGCTCTTCCCAGAGGCCGCCCTCGCGCAGCTTGAGGAGGCGGACGCCCGGTGCGTCCTGAAGCGCGACCGAAACCGCCTTGCCGGCCAGGTTCCTGACCGGTTTCGCGAGCGCCAGTTCGAGCGCCGGCCCGATCCAGATCACCACATTGGCCTGCGCCAGCGTGCGCGCCTGCGACGGCTTCAGATTCAGGCCGTGGGGCGAGACCGTTCCGCGGACGAGCAGCGCCGGCGTCCCGACCCCGTCCATGACCGCCGCCGCCAGCGCATGGACCGGCTTGATCGTGGCCACGACCCGCGGCGCCTCGGCATACGCCGGGGCGACGGCGCCGGCCCCGACAGCGGCAACGGCGAGCGCAGCGAAAGCCGTCCCGGCGGCAGGCGCGGCATTCCGGAATTTCAGGCCGGTCATCGGCGACACTCCCGCGAAGAAGAATTTACCAATGTTATAATGTAACATAGAAATGCCGGGGACAACCGGAAATTCCCGCGCCTTGCATTCCCCGCCGCACACCGCGTGCCCCTATCCCCGGTGATACGGGTGCCCGGCGAGGATCGTGGAGGCCCGGTAGAGTTGTTCGGCCAGCATGACGCGGACCAGCTGGTGCGGCCAGGTCGCCTTGCCGAAGGAGAGGACCAGGTCGGCCGCCGCCAGGGTTTCCGGCGCGTGGCCGTCGGCGCCGCCGATGGCGAAGGCGACCGTTGCGGCCCCGTTGTCGCGGTAGCGCGCCAGGATTCCGGCGAGCGCCTCGCTGGTCAGGTCGGTTCCCGACCGGTCCAGCACGACCAGCGGCCCGTCCGGCAGGCGGCGGCGCAACGCCTCGCCCTCGCGCTGCGCCCGGACGGCCGGCGGACCGCTGCCGCGCTCGGCGATCTCCACGACCGTCAGCGGCCAAGGCAGCCGCTTCGTATAGGTTGCGAAGAGGTCCTTCGGGGCGCCGTCGCGCATCCGGCCGACGGCGATCACGCAGATGCGCATAGCGCCCGGGTTCCGCCGGCCGGTTGCCGGCGCCTGTCCGGCCCGCCCGATTCGCCCGGTCCGTCCGTCAGCTGTGCCATGGCGGCGGAGATCGCCTTAGCCGGCCAACTCCAGCGCCCGCGCCTCGTCCCGCGCCTCGTCCCGGGCGTCGGCTTCCTCGTTCCACAGCTTTTCGAGATTGTAGAAGCTGCGGACTTCCGGCTTGAAGAGATGGACGATCACGTCGCCGCCGTCGATCAGCACCCAGTCGCTGCGTTCGATCCCTTCGGCGGGGACCGACGGCAGTCCGGCCTGCTTCATCTTCCGGATCAGGCGGTCGGCCATCGCGTGGACATGGCGGTCCGAGCGGCCGGTGGCGATGAGCATGTAATCTGCGAACCCGGCCCGTCCGGCCAGGTCGATCACGACGATATCTTCGGCCTTGTCGTCGTCTAGCGAAGTCTCGGCAACGGCTTTCAGCGCGTCGGCCGAGGGCAAGTCACGCACTGTGCTGCGGATCTTCGGGCCTCCCGTTTCAATCGCGCCCGCCGGGTCGCGCCGCCGGACGCCGGTCTACGTTTCCGCCGGAAACGCCGCTTCCGGAGAAGCCGCCGTCCCGGCGCGGATTGCGCTTGCCGACGCATCGTGCAGCCGGCAATGGAGGAAAGTCCAAGCCGGCGGCGGGCGCTGCGCCAGGCGCCGCGCGCGGTTTTCCGGCAACCGGCGGCGGGCGAACCGCTGCGCCGCCGCGCCGGATAACGCACGGGCAGAATAGGACGGACGGGCGAACACGGCAACGGGAATGGCGTTAAAGATCGAGGACCAATCTTTCCATCTGGGTATTTGGGCCAGATTGTCGGCGCCCATGATCCACACGAATCTGTTGCGCGGATACAGCGCCTTTATTCTTGCCAGCGTATCGGCGGTGTAGCTCGTGCCCAGTTCGGCCTCGATAGCGGTCGCGCGCATCGCCGGATGCCGGGCCATTCGGGCCGCGGAGGCCAGCCGCTCGGCCAGCGGCAGCATCGCGCCGCCGGGCTTGAGCGGGTTCTGCGGCGAGACCAGCCACCAGATTTCGTCGAGGCCGAGGCCGGCCAGCGCCGCCTGCGCAATATGCCGGTGGCCGTCATGGGCCGGATTGAACGACCCGCCGAACAGGCCGACGCTGCGCGCGGCGAAGGTGCTGGGAGCGGACGGCGTCCAGAGAGTCAGGGCCGGACCTGCCCGTCGCCGCGCACGACGTATTTGAAGCTGGTGAGCTGCTCCAGGCCGACCGGCCCGCGGGCGTGCAGTTTGCCGGTGGAGATGCCGATTTCGGCGCCCATGCCGAACTCGCCGCCGTCGGCGAACTGGGTCGAGGCGTTCCACAGCACGATGGCGCTGTCGACCGCGCCGAGGAATTTCTCGGCGACCGCTTCGTCCTCGGTGATAATCGAGTCCGTATGGCTGCTGCCGTGGCGTTCGATATGGTCGATGGCGCCGTCGACACCGTCGACCAGCTTCACCGCCATGATCCAGTCGAGGTATTCGGTGTCCCAGTCGTCCTCGGTCGCCGCCGCGATCCGCTTGTCGATCGCCTGGGTCGCGCCGTCGCCGCGGATTTCCACGCCGGCCTCCAGCAGGTCGCCCACGATCGGCGCCAGATGGCTGTTATGCGCCTGCCGGTCGACCAGCAGGGTCTCGGCCGCGCCGCAGATGCCGGGCCGGCGCGTCTTGGCGTTGAGGGTCACGCGCCGGGCCATGTCCAGGTCGGCCGCGGCGTCGACATAGACGTGGCAGTTGCCGTCGAGATGGGCGATCACCGGGACGCGGCTCTCTTTCTGGACCCGGGCGATCAGTCCCTTGCCGCCGCGCGGCACGATGATGTCGACGTGCCGGTTCATGCGCAGCATGGCGCCGACGGCCGCCCGGTCGGTCGTCGGAACGATCTGCACCGCGTCTTCCGGCAGGCCGGCGTCGCGCAGGCCGCGGCGCAGGCAATCGACGATCGGGCGCGAGGTGTGGAAGCTCTCCCGGCCGCCGCGCAGGATGGCCGCGTTGCCGGATTTCAGGCACAGCGCGCCAGCGTCCGCGGTCACGTTGGGCCGGGATTCGTAGATGATGCCGATGACGCCCAGCGGCGTGCGCACCCGGGAAATCCGCAGGCCGTTGGGCCGGTCCCACTCGGCGGCGACGCTGCCGACCGGGTCGGGCAGGGCGGCAATCTCCTCCATCCCCGACGCCATCGCCTCGACGCGTTCCGGGTTCAGGGTCAGCCGGTCGACGAAGGCGCTGTTGACGTCCCGGCCCGCCGTATCCTCAAGGTCGCGCGCATTGGCCGCGAGCAGCTCGTCCCGCCGCGCGCGCACGGCCGCCGCCGCCGCCGCCAGCGCCGCGTTCTTCGCCGCCTCGGCCGCGCCGGTCATCACCGCCGCCGCGGCCCGCGCCCGCTCGCCGAGGGCGATCATCTGTCGCTCGATAGCGTCCGAAGTCGTCATGGCATAATTCAACCCGGTATGCGCGCCGCCAGCTTGTCCTAGGACCAGCCGTTGATCGGATGGCCGCGTTCGCCCCAGAAAATGTACCAGCGGCCGGCCGCGCGCAATATGTTCCGCATTTCCTCGATATCCTCTTCTGTCGGCGGCGGTTCCGGCGGCTCGGGCTCCGGCGGCTTCGGCTCCGGCGGCTTTCTGCCGAACAGCCGGTCGAGGAAGCCGGGCTCTGGCGGCGGGGCCGGCGGCGGTGGCGGTGGCGGGGGCGGCGGTTCGACCCAGGGATTCTCCGCGCTGGCCAGAAGGGCCTGCCCGTACTCCACGGCCTCCTCCGGCGGCATGACCGACGTCCAGGCCCGGTACAGCAGCATGTCGTCTTCCAGCAGATCCTCGCAGAATTCGAGAAACTTGCCCCGGAAACTCGTCTTGTCGACCCCGTCGTACAAGTCGCCGTGCGAATAGACCGGCACGCCGTCGCACTTTCCGACTACCAGATCGAGGACATAGTAGCCCTTGGCTTCCTCAAGAAACTCCGCGTCGGTCAGCCCCTCCGGTTTCTTGTAATGTTCGCGGTACCAGGCGTTGGCTTCTTCGCTGTAACCGACCCGCGGGGCGCCGGCGGTTGCGTAGGCCGGTTCCGAAATCTCCAGTCGCCGGGACGTGTCCTCGTCCGTTTCCTCCCGTTCTTCGTAGAGCGGTTGCATCAGCCGTTGCCATTCCTCTTCATGGCCCGGTTTCGGTCTTCCCATCGGTATGAGGTCCAAGCCCATTTTCCGTTCCCCCCGATCTCTGACGGATTGTCTCGACTACCCGCGCCGGCAAATTCGGCGCTACGAACAGACGGGGAACTCTTAAACCATTAACTATTCCCTTTCAACCATGTCGTCGCGGTGGACCAGAACGTCGCGGCCCTTGTAGCCGAGCAGGGCCTCGATCTCGCCGCTCTGGCGGCCGGCGATCCGGCGCGCAGCCTCGGCGTCGTAGGCGATCAGGCCGATGGCGATCTCGGCGCCGTCCGGCCCGACGATGCGCACAGCGTCGCCGCGCCGGAAATTCCCTTCGACCGCCGTGACGCCGGCCGGCAGCAGGCTCTTGCCCCGGCGCAGGGCGTTCGCGGCGCCGGCGTCCACGGCGATCCGCGCGCCGCTCCCCAGGGCCCCGGCAATCCAGCGTTTGCGGGCGGTGCCGGGGCTGGCGGCGGGCGCGAAGCGGGTGTGGCGCTCGCCTGCCTCGAGCCGCCGGATCGGGTTGCCCGCGCGGCCGTCGGAAATGATCATGGCGCAGCCGGCGCCGACCGCGATGCGCGCCGCCTCCAGCTTGGTCACCATGCCGCCGGAGCTGTAGCCCGGCCGCGGTTTGCCGGCCATGGCGCGGATTTCGTCGGTGAGCGCGGAGACCTCGGCGATATGCCGGGCGCCGGCATCCAGCCGGGGATCGCGGTCGTACAGCCCGTCGATGTCCGACAGCAGGACCAGCAGGTCGGCGCCGACCGTCTGGGCGACGCGGGCGGCCAGCCGGTCGTTGTCGCCGAAGCGAATCTCCTCGGTCGCGACCGTATCGTTCTCGTTGATCAGCGGCACGGCGCCGAAGCCGAACAGGGCGCCGAGCGTCTCGCGGGCGTTCAGGTGCCGGCGGCGTTCTTCCGTATCCGCCAGCGACAGCAGGATTTGCGCCAGGGTCAGCCCGTGGGCGGCCAGCGCCTCCTGCCAGGCGTGGGCGAGGTGAATCTGGCCGACCGCGGCGGCGGCCTGCTTCTCTTCCAGCGCCAGGGACTTGCCGGTGAGGTTCAGTTGCCGGCGGCCGAAGGCGATGGCGCCCGAGGAGACGATGGCGATCTCCCGGCCATCGTCGCGCAGCCGGGCGACATCGTCGGCGAAGGCGCGCAGCCAGTCGCGCCGCAGCGCCCCCGACGCCTCGTCGATCAGCAGGGCGGAACCGATCTTGAGCACGATCCGCCGGGCCGCCCCGATCCCGATCGCTTTATCGGCGGCGGTCATAGCGGCGACCATGCGGCAGCCGGCGCGCGCCCGGCCTCTTTCTGCCGATGCGCCTCGACGGCGTCGGCGATGCGGTGCAGCGCCGTATCGACGCCCGCGCCCGAGACGCCGGAAAGGGCGAAGGGGCCGACGGCGCCGGCGCCGCGCAGCGCCGCGAGCCCGGCGTCGATCCGGCCGGGGCTCAGGGCGTCGGCCTTGTTCAGCGCCACGATCTCGGTCTTGCCGGCGAGGCCGGCGCCATAGGCCGCCAGTTCGCGCCGGACCGTCCGGTAGGCCGCGGCCGGATCGCCGGCGGCGCCGTCGACCAGATGGAGCAGCACGCCGCAGCGCTCGATATGGCCGAGAAAGCGGTCGCCGATGCCCTTGCCCTCGTGGGCGCCCTCGATCAACCCCGGAATATCGGCCAGCACGAACCGGCGCTCGCCGGCATCGACCGCGCCGAGGCTGGGATGCAGGGTCGTGAACGGATAGTCGGCGACTCTGGGATGCGCCCGCGAGACCCTGGCGAGGAAGGTCGATTTCCCCGCGTTCGGCAGGCCGACGAGGCCGGCGTCGGCGATCAGCTTCAGGCGCAGCCAGAGCCAGCGCTCCTCTCCCGGCCAGCCCGGCTCGCAGCGCCGCGGCGCGCGGTTGACCGAACTCTTGAAATGGATGTTGCCCCGGCCGCCGTCGCCGCCTTTCGCGAGCAGCGCCCGCTCGCCCGCCGTCACCAGGTCGGCCACGAGAGTCTCCCGGTCCTCTTCGAAAATCTGCGTGCCGGCCGGCACCCCGATGGTCAGGTCGCCGCCGGCCGCGCCGGTTCGCGCCTTGCCCATGCCGTGCTGGCCGCGCTTCGCCTTGAAATGCTGCTGGTAGCGGAAATCGATCAGGGTGTTGAGGCCGTCGGCGCACTCGGCCAGCACATGGCCGCCGCGGCCGCCGTCGCCGCCGTCCGGGCCGCCCTCCGGAACGAATTTCTCGCGCCGGAACGAGACGCAGCCGTTGCCGCCGTCGCCGGAGCGGACGAATATTCTGGCCTGGTCGAGAAATTTCATCGCGGCGAGGTACGGTTCGGGGCGGCGCGCGGCAAGGCGGAATTAAGCCGCCACAACCGGCGCCGTGCCGACCGGGACCGGAGAGAAGTTCCGCGTCAACGCCGCGCTTCGGTCACGTCCGTTCCGGAATAGACGGAGCCGATCATCCGCTGCATTGCCGCGGTGTGCGCGGCGAGGGCGTCGTCGTCGAGGTCGGCGGCCGGCCGCGGCTCGTGCTCGAAATTGCCGTGGCGGTCCCGGCCGCGCACCAGCGTGGCCGAATCGTCGATTTTCACCTGGCGGACATAGGTCGGGATATAGCGCACCGCGAGGCCGATGCGCCGGTCGGGGGTGGCGTTCGGCTTCGAGCCGTGGACCAGCCGGATATGGTGAAGAGAAAACTCGCCTGCCCCGAGCGGCACGTCGACGGCCCGGGCCTCGTCCACCGTCATCTCGATTTCCTGGCCGCGGGTCAGGAGGTTGTCGGCGGCGTAGGTGTCGCGGTGGGCGATCTGGTCCAGTTTGTGCGATCCCGGCAGGAACTTCATTGCGCCGCTCTCGACCGGCGCGTCTGTGAACGCCACCCAGGCGGTGACGACATCGCTCGGCTCAAGGCCCCAATAGGTCGAATCCTGGTGCCAGGAAACGAAAGCCGGGTCCTCGGCCTCCTTGATGAAGAAGTTGGTGGTCCAGCACAGCAGGTCCGGGCCGAGGATATCCGCGACGGCGTCGAGGATGCGCGGATGGCGCACGATCGCGTCGGCCCAGCGGAACAGCAGATGGACCTTGTGGCGCATGTTGGAGTGAATCGCGTCGCCGGTTTCCGCCTCGTAGGCTTCCAGCGCATCCCGGTATTCCCGGGCTTCGGCGGCCGAAAAGGCGCGCAGCGGAAACAGGTAGCCGTCGCGCTCGAAATCCGCGATCTGCGCCGCGGTTAGCAACTTGCCCATGGGGTTCTCGCCTTCATCCCGATATTTCCAGCCGTCCTTCCTCGAAATTCAAACAAATGCGCCGCCCCGGACGGAGCGGATATCCGGGGCCCAGAGCCGCAAGTATAGGCGGCGCCGGACGACTCCGGTCCCCGGCGCTCCCTCCGGCCGGCCGGGGCGGCATCGAATGTTTGCCGGAACGGGAATCGGGCGGCGCCACGGGATGACAAGCGCCGGCCCTGCGCTCAGTTCTTCGTCTCGCTGCCGGCGTGGAAGGCGAAGACGGCGCCTTCCTTGATGCCTTCCGGCCAGCGCGTGGTCATGGTCTTGAGGCGCGTGTTGAAGCGGATGCCCTCCATGCCGTGCATGTAGTGGTCGCCGAACAGGGAGCGCTTCCAGCCGCCGAAGGAATGGTAGGCGACGGGCACCGGGATCGGCACGTTGACGCCGACCATGCCGATCCGCGCCCGGGTGAAGAAATCGCGGGCGGTGTCGCCGTCGCGGGTGAAGATGGCCGCGCCGTTGCCGTATTCGTGGCCGTTGACCATGCCGAGCGCGTCCTCGTAGCCCTCCGCGCGCACGACCGAGAGCACGGGCCCGAAAATCTCCTGCCGGTAGATCGACATGTCGGTCGTCACCCGGTCGAACAGGCAGCCGCCGAGGAAGAAGCCGTCCTCGTAGCCCTGGAGGCGGATACCGCGGCCGTCGACGACCAGGTCGGCGCCGGCGTCGATGCCTTCCCCGATCAGGCCCTCGATGCGGTCGAGGCTCTGGCGCGTGACGACCGGCCCCATTTCCGAGGACGGGTCGGTATAGGGCGCGACCTTGAGGCTCTCGACCCGCGGCCTGAGCGTGTCGACCAGCCGGTCCGCAGTCTCCTCGCCCACGGGAACGGCGACGGAAACCGCCATGCAGCGCTCGCCGGCCGAGCCGTAGGCCGAGCCGATCAGCGCGTCGGCGACCTGCCCCATATCGGCGTCGGGCATGACGACGAGATGGTTTTTCGCCCCGCACAGCGCCTGCACCCGCTTTCCGGAAGCCGTGCCGCGGGTGTAGATATACTGCCCGACGGCGGTCGAGCCGACAAAGCTTACCGCGTCGATATCCGGATGGTCGAGGATCGCGTCGACCGCCTCCTTGTCGCCGTTGACGACGTTGAACGCGCCGTCCGGCAGCCCGGCTTCGGAAAGCAGCCCGGCGATGCACAGCACGACCGACGGATCGCGCTCCGACGGCTTTAGCACGAAGGCGTTGCCGCAGGCGAGCGCCACCGGATACATCCACAGCGGCACCATGGCCGGGAAGTTGAACGGCGTGATGCCGGCGACCACGCCGACCGGCTGGCGGATCGCGAAACTGTCGACGCCGCTCGCCACGCCTTCGGAATATTCGCCCTTGAGCAACTGGGGAATGCCGCAGGCGAACTCGACCACCTCAATGCCGCGGGCCAACTCGCCCATGGCGTCGGGCCGGGTCTTGCCGTGCTCGGACGACAGCATTTCGGCCAGTTCCTCGACATGCGCCTTCAACAGCCCGCGGAAGGCGAACATGACCTCGGCGCGCTTGGCCGGCGGCGTCGCGGCCCAGGCCGGCTGCGCCGCCTTCGCGGCGGCGACTGCGCAGTCGACCTCGGCCGCCCCGCCCAACGCCACCTGCGCCGTCACCGCGCCGGTCGCCGGGTTGTAGACGTCGCCGAACCGGCCGGAGGCGCCGGCCCAGACCTCGCCGGAGACGAAATGCCGGACTGTGTTCATCGCATTTCTCCCCTCAGATGGGTAGCGGCGGCGGCATGCCGGACGGTTCGCCGGGGACTTCATTCTCATGAGCCCGCGTTCCGGCGCAACTGTTGCTTTGTAGCAATCCCGGATGCGTATTGCGTGGGGTTTTTTGCCTTTCAATGTCGTCGATAGTAGGATATATAATATATATCCAAGAGGAGTTTTCGCATGGGCGCGCGTCTGCATATCGCCAAATGGGGCAGCAGCCTTGCCGTACGCATCCCGAAGGCCGTCGCCGAACAATGCGGTGTGTCGGAGGGGTCGGCTATGGAGATGGAAGCGCAGGAAGACCGGATCGTCTTACGGAAACGGGCTTACGATCTGGCCGAAATGCTGGACGGAATCACAGCGGACAACCTGCATTCCGAGCAGGATTTCGGGGAGCCCGAGGGCAACGAGCAATGGTAGCCAAAGGGTATGTTCCGGATACGAGGCATATCGTTTGGCTCAGATCTTCGCCGCAGGCGGGACATGAACAGGCCGGGCGGCGGCCCGCCCTGGTCCTGAGTCCGCGGAGCTACAACGAACGAACCGGCCTGGCGCTGTTCTGTCCGATAACGTCCCGGATCAAGGGATACCCCTTCGAAGTCCGGTTGCCCGCTTCCGGCGCCGTTGCGGGCGTCGTCCTTGCCGATCAGGTCAGGTCGCTGGACTGGCGCGCTCGCGGCGCCCGTTTCGAGGAACGGGCTTCTTCCCAACTGGTTTCCGAAGTTCGCGAAAAGCTGGCTATTCTCTTGCCGTAGTGCATTGCCGGTTGTCGAACAGGCCCCGGCCCTACCCCAACGGCGCCGGCTCGCCCTCGAACACCGTGCCCCACAGCGGGATGTCCTTCAGGTCGTCCGGCGGCGTTTCGAAGGGGTCGGCTTCGAGCACGGTGAAATCGGCCTTCTTGCCGGCGCGGATGCTGCCGATCTCGTGTTCCATGCCGAGGACATAGGCGGCGTCCACCGTGATCGCGCGCATCGCCTGTTCGACCGTCAGCCGCTCCGCCGGCGCCATGACCGCGCCGCTCTCGCTCAGCCGGTTGACCGCGACCCAGGCCGAAGTCAGCGGCAGGGCCGGCGCCATCGTGAAATCGGTGTGCAGCGCGAAGGGAACGCCGTGGCGCGCCACGGTGCCGAGCCGGGCGATCTGCGACGCCCGCTCATGGCCGAAGCTGTGCCGGTAGTAGGCGTCGGCCAGTTCGTGGACATAGTAGACGTTGGCGGAGACCAGCGCGCCGAGATCGGCGATCCGGCGCACCTGCTCCGGCGTCGAGACGCCGAAATGCTCGATGGTGAAGCGGTGGTTGACCCGCGGCCGCTCGAACTGGAGTTTCTCCAGCACGTCGAGCGCGAGTTCCAGCCCCATGTCGCCGGTGCAGTGGACGTGGATGCGGAAGCCCTCGTTCCAGAAGGCGCGGGCCAGCGCCTCGACCTGCTCCGGCGGCATCAGCCATTCGCCGTGGTGGCCGTCGATGAAGCCGGGCTCCTGAAGCTGCATCAGTTCGGCGTAGAAGCCGCCGTCGGTGAACAGCTTGACGCCGTTGCCGAATTGCAGCCGGTGCGTGCCGCGCGCGGCCATGTCCCGGACCCGCGCGACATCCGCCGCCTCGTCCCCCGGCGCCGCGCCGCGTTCGGTCGCCCGCGGGATCATCTGGCAGCGGAAGGGGACGTCCGGCCGGTCGAGCACCTTCACCAGCGCCGGCCACTCCATCTCCAGGTCGGCGAGCGGCACCGCCATGTCGCCTATGGTGGTGTGGCCGCCGGCATGGACCGCGCGGGCGACCTGTTCCAGCCCGCCGAGAAAACGCTCCGGGGCGTAGAGATAGTCCTTCATCCCGTTGAGCGCGACGGACAGGCCGGTTTCGTAGAACCGGCCGGTTTTCGGATCGATCTGTTCGTGGCGCGCCAGTTCGTCCCGGTTCAGGCCCATCCAGTCGATGGCGGCGTCGTTGGCGATAATCTCGTGGAACGAGCGCTGCCAGACGAAGACCGGCCGGGTTTCCGAGATGCCGTTGAGCGCTTGCCGGTCCACCGTGCCGTGCCAGATCTTGTGGTAGCCCCAGGTGACCAGAGGCTCCGCCGGATCGGCCATCCGGGCGTCGATTTCCGCCAGCCGGGCGAGATAGGCGTTGTGGCCCTTGACCGGCGCGGCCACCCGGCCGGGCAGCTTCCATTCCATCGCCGTGATGAAGTGGCAGGGCAGCAGAACCGCCGCCAGAGTCGGGTGCAGATGCGGGTCGATGAAGCCCGGCATCAGCACACGATCGCGGAACGTGTCGTCGATCCGGTGCGGGTGTGCGTCCAGCCAGGGACGCAGCGTTTCGAGCGTGCCGACCTCGACGATCCGGTCGCCGCGCACGGCGACAGCCGTGGCAACAGGTAGCGACGGGTTCAGGGTGCGAATTGCGCGCGCGGTATAGACTGTAAGGGTTTTCATGTGCTGATATCCCGCCGGCCCGGTTCCGGGCGCCTGCAAACCCGATATTGCAGCCTCTGTGCAGTGTCAAACCTGCCGGTTGCGAAATACGGCCCGATGCTCCGGAAGCGGAGCAGTGCTGTTGCGGCCCGGCGGTTCCGAATGCCGCCCGGCTCCGAAGGGAGGAACTTCATGCTCAGGAAATTCGGTCTCGCGGCCCTCGCCGCAACCGTGGCGGCGGGCGCCGCGACGGCAGTCGCCGCCGATACGCCCAAGAAGGGCGGCACGCTGGTTATGGTTTCCAGCCAGGTGCCGCGCCACTTCAACCCGGCGGTCCAGTCCGGCATCGCGACGATGGCGCCGGGCGCGCACATCTTCGCCACCCTGGTCCGGGCCGACGCCAACTGGAAAATCCATCCGTACCTGGCGAAAAGCTGGACGACCTCGGCGGACGGCAAGTCGGTGACCTTCAAGCTGCGGACGGACGCCACGTTCCACGACGGCAAGCCCGTCACCTCGGCGGACGTCAAATTCTCCATCGAGACCCAGAAGGCCAACCATCCGTTCAAGACCTCGCTGGGCGCCGTCGCGGGCGTCGAAACGCCGGACCCCCACACCGTCGTCGTCAAGCTGAAGCATCCGCATCCGGCGCTGACGCTGGCGATGTCGACGTCGATCGTGCCGATCATCCCGAAGCACGTTTACGGCGACGGCCAGAATCCGAAGACCCATCCGCGCAACATCAAGAATGTCGTCGGTTCCGGCGCCTACATCCTGAAGGAATACAAGCGCGCCCAATACATCCTGCTGGAGCGGAACCCGAACTATTTCCTCAAGGGCCGCCCCTACATGGACCGGATCATCTACAAGATCATCCGCGACTCCTCGAGCCGCGTGATCGCCATGGAGCGCGGCGAAGGCAGCCTGCAACCCTTCATGTCGGAGGTGGCGAGCATCGCGCGGTTGAAGAAGGACAAGGATCTCGTCGTCACCGACAAGGGCTATGCCGGCATCGGGCCGAACACCTGGCTGGCCTTCAACACCAAGGAAGGCCCGACCAGCGATGTCCGCGTCCGCCAGGCGATCGCCTACGCGATCGACCGCGCGTTCATCACGAAGGAATTGCACCGCGGCGTCTCGACGCCGTCGACCGGGCCGATCGTGCCGGGCTCGCCCTTCTACACGAAAGAGGTGGAGACCTACGATCTCAACCTGAAGAAGGCCGAAGCCCTGCTCGAAGAAGCCGGCCACAAGAAAAAGGCCGACGGCACCCGCCTCGAGCTGACCATCGATTATCTGCCCGCCGTGCCCGACGTGCAGCAGCGCATTGCCGAATATGCGCGGGCGCAGCTCAAGAAGGTCGGCATCAAGGTCACGGTGCGCAATTCGCCGGATTTCCCGACCTGGGCCAAGCGCATCTCCAACTGGCAGTTCGACATGACGATGGACCTGCCGTTCAACTGGGGCGACCCGGTCATCGGCGTGCACCGGTCCTATCTGTGCAACAACATCAAGAAGGGCGTCATCTGGTCGAACACCCAGCAATACTGCAACCCGAAGGTCGACAAGCTCCTGGAGGCCGCCGGCAAGGAGACGGACCAGGCGAAACGCCGGGCGCTTTATGTCGAATTCCAGAAGATTCTGGCGCAGGAGTTGCCGGTCTACTGGATCAGCGTCCTGCCGTACCACACGGCATATGACAAGAATCTCGGCAATCCGCCGGTCGGCATCTGGGGCATCGTTTCCCCGATGGACGACATCTACTGGAAGAAGCAGCCGAAATAGGGCGCTGCCGTCAGCGTAACGCCTGATCCCGGGCCGGGCCGGCAGATTTCTGCTGCCGGCCCGGCCTTTTTGGCGTAAGGCTGAAAGATGCGAAGATTCACGATCCCCGAAGGCCGGCCGTGAGACTGCCGGCCGTCATCGCAAAGCGCCTCGGCTATGCCCTGGCGCTGCTGTTCGCGGTGCTGGTGCTGAACTTCACGCTGCTCTACCTGGCGCCGGGCGACGCGGCGGAGACGATCGCCGGCGAAGCCGGCGGCGCCTCGCCGGAAATGCTGGCCAAGATCCGCAAGGATTACGGCCTCGACCTGCCTTTTCTCGACCAGCTCTATCTGTATCTCGCGAAGGTCGTCCAGGGCGACTTCGGCCACAGCTTCTACTTCGACCAGCCGGTCACCACGGTGATCTTCGAGAATCTCGCGCCGACCCTGTTGCTGGTCGTCTCCTCGCTGCTGATCGCCATTTCGTTCGGGACGTTCCTCGGCGTCTTCGCCGCGCGCCGGCCCAACGGCCTGCTCAGCCAGATCATCACCGTCCTCGCCCTGCTCGGTTATGCCCTGCCGGTCTTCTGGACCGGGATCATGCTGATCATTCTGCTCGCCTCGGTCATTCCGCTGTTCCCCACTTCCGGGATGGACAGCGGCCCGCTCGGCGCCGCCGGCTTCGGCTATGTCTGGGAGGTGCTGCATCATCTGGCGCTGCCGGTCCTGACCCTCTCGACGATCTATCTCGCCTTCTACAGCCGCCTGTCGCGCGCCAGCATGATGGACGTGCTGGGCGCCGATTATATCCGCACGGCCCGCGCCAAGGGGCTTAACGAGCGGGTCGTCGTGTTCAAGCATGCGCTGCGCAACGCGGTGCTGCCGGTCGTGACCTTCGCCGGCCTGCAGTTCGGCGCCCTGTTCTCCGGCGCCGTGCTGGTCGAAACGGTGTTCAGCTGGCCCGGTCTCGGCACGCTCGCCTTCGATTCGATATTGAGGCGCGATACGCCGACCCTGCTCGGCATCCTGTTCTTCTCGGCGCTCATCGTTATCGCCGCAAATCTGCTGACCGACCTCGCCTACCGGCTGGTCGACCCGCGCATCAAAAGCGCGGCCCGGGCATGACGGCATCCGTGCCAGCCGCTCCGGCGGAAGAGCCCGTCGTCATCGAGGTCGAGCGGCCGTGGCGCGAAGTCTGGCGCATGTTCCGGGCCAACAGGGCGGCCGTGGCCGGGCTTGTCACGCTGCTCCTGATCGTGCTGGTCACCGTGCTCGGCCCCTTCGTCTATCCGGTCGATCCGTTCGCCGCCGCCGGGCCGCTGCTGCTGCCGCCGGGCGAGCAGGGCTTCCTGCTCGGCACCGACCAGCAGGGCCGCGACCTCGTGATCGGCCTGCTCTACGGCAGCCAGTCCACCCTGACGGTCGGCGCGGCGGCGGCGGCGATCACCATCACCATCGGCATCCTGTTCGGCGCGCTGGCGGGCTATTACCGCGGCTGGGTCGAAGAGGTGCTGATGCGCATCACGGAATTCTTCCAGGTGCTGCCGCCCCTGCTGCTCGCCATGGTCGTCGTGCTGCTCTTCTCGCCCTCGATCTACTCCATCTCCATCGCCATCGGCGTGGTCTCGTGGCCCGCCACGGCGCGCCTCGTGCGGGCGGAGTTCCTGCGCCTGCGGGAGTTGGATTTCGTCAAGGCCGAGCGCGCCATCGGCGCGCGCAACGCGCGCATCATCTGGACGATCATCCTGCCCAATGCGGCGCCGCCGCTGATCGTCTCGGCGGCGCTTTCGGTCGGCATCGCGATCCTGTTCGAGGCCGGCCTCGCCTTCCTGCAGCTTTCCGATCCGAACGTGATGAGCTGGGGCTACCTGATCAGCGTCAACCGCCCGCAGATCCTCGAAGCCTGGTGGCCGGTCACCTTCCCCGGCCTCGCCATCTTCATCACCGTGCTCTCGGTCAGCCTGATCGGCGACGGCCTGAACGACGCCTTCAACCCGAAGCTGAGGCAGCGATGAGCGCGCTGCTCGAGGTCCGGGGCCTGTCGGTCGAGTTCGACCTCAAGGACGGCGCGGTCTCCCGGGTCATCGACGGCCTGAACTTCGAACTGGCGGCGGGCCGGACGCTCGGCATCGTCGGCGAATCCGGCTGCGGCAAGAGCATGACGGCGCTCGCCATCATGCGGCTGGTGCCGGTGCCGCCGGGGCGGATCGCCGAGGGTGCCATCCGGCTCGCCGGCGAGAACCTGCTCGACGCCACCGAGGCGCGCATGCGCGAGGTGCGCGGCAACGACGTCTCGATGATCTTCCAGGAGCCGATGACCTCGCTCAACCCGGTCTACACGATCGGCGACCAGATCGGCGAGACCGTCCGGCTGCACCAGGGCCTGGGCCGCCGGCACGCCCGCGACCGGGCCATCGAGATGCTGCGCGCGGTCAGCATTCCGGCGCCGGAGAAGCGGGTGGACGAGTATCCGCACCAGTTGTCCGGCGGCATGCGCCAGCGCGTGATGATCGCCATGGCGCTGGCCTGCCGGCCCCGGGTGCTGATCGCCGACGAGCCGACGACGGCGCTCGACGTGACCGTGCAGGCCCAGATTTTCGATCTTCTGAAAGAATTGCAACAACAGACCGAAGCCGCGGTCATCCTCATCACCCACGATATGGGCGCGATCGCCGAAATGGCCCAGCGGGTCGTCGTCATGTATGCCGGCCGCAAGGTGGAAGAGGCGCCGGTCGACGAGATGCTGACCAATCCCAAGCATCCCTACACCCGCGGCCTGATCGCCTGCGTGCCCCATCTGGAGGCCGATCCGGCGCTGGAGCGGCCGCCGCTGATGGAGATTCCCGGCGTCGTGCCATCGGTCGCCGAGCTGGGCCGGGGCGGCTGCCCTTTCGCGCCGCGCTGCGCCGAGGCGATGGACCATTGCCGGCGGGACATGCCGCCCGAAACCGCCGTCGGCGAAGACCATACCGCGGCCTGCTGGCTCTATTCCGAAACGGAGGCGGCGGCATGACGGGCCCGGCAGCTTCGGCAGCGGCCAATCCGCTCCCCGACAATCTGCTGGAGGTCCGCGGGCTGAAGGTCCATTTCAGCCTGCCGCGCAAGGGCCCGTTCGCGCCGGCGCCCAAGGTCCATGCGGTGGACGGCGTGTCTTTCGACACCGCCCGCGGCGCGACCCTCGGCCTGGTCGGCGAATCCGGCTCCGGCAAGACGACCACCGCGCTCGCCGTCATGCGCCTGGCGCCGGTCACCGAAGGCAACATCCTGCTCAACGGGCAGGAAATCGGGCCGCTTTCCGGCGAAGCGCTGCGCCGCCAGCGCCGCCACATGCAGATCATCTTCCAGGATCCGTATTCGTCGCTCAATCCGCGCCTGCGCGCCGGCGAGATCGTCCGCGCGCCGCTCGACCAGCTCGACGTCGGCGACCGGGAGAGCCGCGACGACCGGGTCGCCGAACTGTTCCGCCTGGTCGGCCTGCGCCCGGAGCAGCAGGCCCTGTTCCCGCACCAGTTTTCCGGCGGCCAGCGTCAGCGCATCGGCGTGGCGCGCGCGCTCGCGACCCAGCCGGACCTGATCGTCTGCGACGAGCCGGTCTCGGCCCTCGACGTGGCGATCCAGGCGCAGATCCTGAACCTGCTGCGCCGGCTCCAGGAGGAGTTCGGCCTGACCTACCTGTTCATCAGCCACGATCTCGGCGTCGTGCAGTATATGTGCGACGACATCGCGGTGATGTATCTCGGCCAGGTCGTCGAACATGCCGACCGGGTTTCGCTGTTCCGCGAGCCCCTGCATCCCTATACAAATGCCTTGCTGTCGGCGGTGCCGTCGGCCGATCCGGTCCTGCGCGACCGGGCGAGCCGCATCCGCCTGATCGGCGATCCGCCGAGCCCGATCGACCCGCCGCCGGGCTGCCGCTTCGCCTCGCGCTGCCCGTTCGCCGAAGACCGCTGCCGCGCCGAGGAACCGGCCCTGCGCACCGTCGGCGACGGCCACCGGGTGCGCTGCCATCTGGTCAGCGACGACGGCGTCCCGCCGCACCGGGCGCCGAATTGACCGGGCCTTCGGCGTAGCCCGGCCTGCCGCTTACAGGCCGCCCGCCGTTTCCCGCCCGGGCGCGGTGCAGGCGACGAGACCGGCGATCAGGGCGGCGAACACGGCCCAGCCCTGCCAGGCGCCCATCGTGAACAGCGTGAGCGCGGAGACGGCGAGCCACAGCGCCGGGACGACGGCGAGCGGGACCGTCCACCGGCAGCGCGGCGCGAGCGCAAGCAGGGCGAGGGTGGCGATGGCGGTCGGATCCGGCGCGACGGCGAAGACCTCCGCCTCCTGCCACGGCCGCCCGTCGAGCGGCGCGAGGAGCGGCCAGACCGGCAGCGCCATTGCCAGCAGCCCGATGCCGGCCACGGCCCGTTTCCCGCGTCCGTCAAACGCCAACCGCCCGGAGAGGCCGAGCGCCGCCAGCAGCGCGGCCTCGGCGTAGAAACCCCAGGCGAGCGTCGGGGCGGCCCAGTTGATCGCGCCGTAGCGCAGCGCCACGAACTGCCAGCCGGTCCAGAACCAGGCCGCAGCGAGGGCGAGGCCGAGCGCCGGGGCGGTCCACCGCCCGGACGGCCGCCGGCCCAGCGCCAGGCCGAAAAGCAGCAAGGCGCCCGCCGCGATCGGCAGGAGTTGGGCCGGCCAGACCGCCGCGTTTTCCAGCGCGAAGAGCCGCCAGTAGGCCCGCGGCGAGAACAGCAGAAAATCTTCCGGCGTCCACGTCCCTGCCATTGCGGGCCTCTACGCCGGCCCCGGGTTCCGCGAACCTGCGCGCCCGGAAGACCGTCCGGCCCGTCCTACCGGTTCGAGCCGTCCGGCCGCGAACGGTCTACAGGTCGCGCACATAGGCCGCCATACGCCGGCGCATGGCTGCGTCCGGTATCGGGCCGAGGGCGGCGGACTTGTTCTCGCGCAGATGGTCGACCCGGCCGGTCGCGGGAATCGCAGCCGTGACCGCGGGGTGCGAGACGATGAATTTCAGCAGGAATTGCGGCCAGGTGGAGACGGCGATCTCGCCGGCCCAGCCGGGCAGGGGGCGGCCGGCCAAACGGTCCGGCAGGCGGCCGCGCTGGAACGGCCGGTTGGCGATGACCGCGATGCCGCGCTCCCGGGCGAGCGGCAGCAGCCGGCGTTCCGCCTCCCGGTCCACGATATTGTAGGTGAGTTGGACGAAATCGGGCGGCCGGCGCTGCATGACCGTTTCCAGTTCGCCGTGCCGGCGGCCGTGCGAGGTGGTGACGCCGGTGTAGCGCAGCCGGCCGGCCGCTTTCATGGCGGCAAGCGTGTCGAGGTTCCGCTCCCAGTCCCGCAGATTGTGGACCTGCAACAGGTCGAAGCGCCCGACGCCCCAGCGCCGCGCGGTCTCGGCAATTTGCGCCGGGCCGTTGGCGGCCGAGGTCCACACCTTGTCGGCCGAGAACAGGCCCGGCGGCCGGCCCAGCTTCGCCAGCGCGTCGCCGATCACCGCCTGGGAGGAGCCGTACATGGGCGAGGAATCGATCGCGCCGCCGCCCGCCTCAAAAAAGGCGGCTATCACCGCGCGGCACTCGGCGCGCAGCTTTGGATCGTCGCCGACATTGAAGGTGATCCAGCTGCCGAGCCCGACCGCCGGCACCGGCTCCCCGGTCGCCGGAATGCGCTTCGAGAGGGGCGTTGCCGCCGCATTTCCGGGCGCCGGCGCGGCCAGCGCAGCGCCCGCTCCGGCCAGCATCGCCCGGCGTGTCATGCGCATGACGAGCCCTTTCTCTTTCGCTTCAGGACGATGCGGCCCCCTTCGACGTCGCTCAGGGCAGGCCCTTCGATACGCCTTGGATTGAAACCGGGGCGCCTCAGGACGAGGAGATGATATTTGCATTTGCAAATATCTATTTCATCCCGCGTAGTCCCGGAACCTTTCCGGAGCGTACCGGGAGCGTGTCCCGAGCTTGCCGGAGGGTGCGCCGCGATTTCCTCCGGAACGATAACGCTCGACGGATTCCGGTCCCGAAAGACGGGCGTGTCAAGAGGCCGGTTGGCCCGCGGACCGCTATCGGTGCAGCGCGGCGGCGACGCCGGGCATGAGCGCGCACAGGCGCAGCGCGATGAAGGCCGCGCCCTGCTGGTCGGCGAACGCGCCGTAGACCGGCGGGCCGACGATCCGCAGGTGCGGGTCCGCGCGGCCGCCGGCGCCGAGCGCGCGGCACTCGCCGTCGACGCTGAAGCCGATACCGGCCGGATGGAGCGCTGCATGACCCTGCGCCGTCAGGTCCGCCACGAGGGGATTGCCGGACCGGTCCGGCCGCAAGGCGGGAGCGGTGCAGTTCACGACGGCGTCGAACCGTTCGCGGCGGCGCCCGCCGCCGCCCCGGCGCCGCAGCGCGACGGAGATGGCGCTGCCGTCCGGCGCGGCCGATTCGCAGCGGGCCGCCTCGAAGGACAGTTGCCCGGCGGCCTCGGCGGCGGCGATGCGGGCTTCGACCTGCGGCGGCAGTTGGAAGCGGTGGGCGTCGTACCAGACCCGCAGATGGCGCAGGAAGCGGCGGCGTTCCGCCGTCGGCAGCGCGGGCCAGACTTCCCAGACCGAATCCCGCAGATCGCCGAACGGCCCGGTCCAGTCGGCGCCCGCGGCTTCGGCCCGGCGCACCTCGGCGCGCAGCGTGCGCAGCAGGCTCAGCGCAGTCCCGTGCCGGCCGTGCGCGGCCGCGAACGGGGACACCGGCCGCACGATGCGTTCGACGATATCCGGCGGCGGGCCCGATGCCCCCGCCGGCTTTGCGCGCGGGCGCAGGCCGCGGCGCGCGACCGCCGTAATCGGCCCGTTATGCCCGTTGCGCAGCAGCACGGCGATCGCGTCCGACGCGGTCTGGGACATGCCGAGCACCAGAACCCTGGCGTCGGCCGGAATGTCACGGAGCCGGGCCGCATCCCACGGATCGGCGACGAAGCCGGCATGACCGGCGACCGCGCCGGCGAATGGCGGCGGCGCCCGCGGGCGCTCGTAGCCGGCGGCCAGAACCGTCAGCCGGGCGGCCAGGGTTTGCCTGCCGTCCAGGGTCAGCCGGTAGCCGCCGGCCGTCCGGCGGGCGGCGACGGCGCGGGCGCGGACATGCCGGATCGCCGAGCCGGAAGCGTTGCCCGCGATATGGGCGCGAAGCTGCGCCTCGACATAGCGCCCGAAATCCCCGCGCCGGATGTAGAGGTTGCCGTCCGGGCCCAGCGCCTCGGGGTCGCCCGTATCCGGGTCCCGCATCGGGCCGCTCCGTTCGACATACCAGTCGCGCAGGTGGTCCGGCGCGTCGGGATAGACGAAATGGACGTGCAGCGGCGCGTTGAGCCGGTGGTCCGGGTCTTCGGTATCGTAGGCGACGCCGCAGCCGGGCCGGGCGCGCGGCTCGACGATGGCGATGTCGAGCGGCCGGCCGGCCGTGCGCGACAGGTGGATCGCGAAGGCGGCGCCGGTGAAGCCGCCGCCGACGACCGCGACATCGACCGCCGTCACCGGAGTCCCCCGAAACCGGCCCGAGGACCCGGGGGCCTCACATACGCTTGGCGACCTCCTCGAGCATGACCTCGGTCGCGCCGCCGCCGATCGAGGAAACCCTGGCGTCGCGGCTCATCCGCTCGATCGGGCTTTCGCGCATATAGCCCATGCCGCCGTGCAGCTGGACGCAATCGTACATCGTCCGGTTGACCAGTTCGCCGCCCATCGCCTTGATCATGGAGACTTCCTTGACGCAGTCCCGGCCTTCGGAGACCAGCCAGGCGCAGTGGTAGGTGAGGTGGCGGAAGGCCTCGGCCTGGGTCGCCAGCGTCGCCAGCTTGTGGCGCACCACCTGCTTGTCCCACAGCGTGCCGCCGAAGGCCTTGCGGTCCTTGACGTATTGCGTGGTGATGTCCAGCGCGTTCTGGATCGCGCCGGCGTTCATCGCGCCGGCGACCAGCCGCTCGTTCTGGAAGTTCAGCATCGCGGCGTAGAAGCCCTTGTTCTCTTCGCCGAGGATGTTCTCGTAGGGGATTTCGCAATCCTCGAAGACCAGCTCGGCGGTGTCCGAACAGCGCCAGCCGTGCTTGTCCAGCTTCTTGGCGACCTTGAAGCCCGGCGCGCCCTTCTCGACGATGAACATGGAAATGCCGCGCGAGCCCTTGGCGTGCGGGTCGGTCCGCGCGGCGACGAAATGGACGTCGGCCAGGCAGCCGTTGGTGATGAACACCTTGGCGCCGTTGAGCACCCAGCGGTCGTTGCCCTTGCGCTCGGCCCTTGTCTTGAGCGCGGCGACATCGGAACCGCCGTCCGGTTCGGTCACGGCGATGCTGCCGACCTTGCGGCCGGCGATCAGGTCGGGCAGCAGGCGCTGTTTCTGCTCGTCGGTGCCGGCGTTGATCAGGTGCGGCGCCGCCATCTCGGCATGGGCCGAGGTGCTGCCGGCGAAGCCGCCATAGCTGGATTTGCCGAGCTCCTCCCACTGGGCGACCATGGCGACCGGCCCCATGTCCGTGCCGCCGTAGGCCTCCGGCGCCTGCACCCCGAAGAAGCCGAGATCGCCCATGCGGGTAAACACGCTGCGCGGGATCTCCTCGGCTTCCTCCCAGGCGTCGCCGTGCGGCCGCACCTCCTCCGCGATGAAGCGGCGCGCGGTCTCGCGCAGGATGGTGTGCTCTTCGGTGAGATAGACGGGGTCCATGGCGGCAGCCGGAGATGTTGTTGGACGGCGGGGCGGTTGTAGTCCTGCGCCGCACGGTTGAAAAGCGGCGCCGCGGGAGTCCGGGGCTTGGGAAACCGCATATGCCGCAGGATTCGTCTGCCGATATTACCGCGAACGGGAAGCGACAGAGCAAGCAAGGCGCGCGCCCTCCCTGGGGCTTGCCCTGCGAAAACGGGTGCCGGGCGGGCCGGAAAGCGGCCCGATTTTGAACGAATGTTCAATATTGGTTTGCCAAGTCTTTGAAATCGCTCGATTTTTGGAATTGGAAAGGTCGTTCAATAAAATATGTTTTTTTGCGTCCGGCAGCTCTAACCCTTTGGAATCGTTGGAAAGACGCCCCTGGAAAGTGCGCAAAAGTTATCTTTGTAGGAAATTTTCCAGAATTCCGGCCGACCGAAGGGAGAGCCGGGGTCCAGAGCTACAAGCAGAGGACTTTCGGGCAGCCGCTGGATCCCGGATCTCCGCTGCGCTTCGTCCGGGGCGACAATTCGGGTTTTCCGGAGCGGCGGATCGTCGGGGCCGCGAAGCGTATCCTTCCCCCTCTTCGGAGGGGGAAGTCCCGGAGGGTGCAAACCGGATACATGGTTAACAGTCTAGACCGGAGACATGGGTAACAGGTCTGATGATCGGCGAGGAGGAACTTGCCGATGGCGTGGAAGGAGACCTGTGCTGTGGAAGAACGGCTGCGTTTTGTGATGGCGGTTGAGGCCGGTGAGGAGTCGCTTGCGGCGATCTGCCGTCGGTTCGGTGTGAGCCGTGTCGCTGGGTACAAGTGGCTTGAGCGCTACCGGCGGGACGGCGTTTCGGGTCTTTCGGACCGCTCGCGCGCGCCGCACCGGCGTCCGCGGTCGCTGTGTGCGGATCTTGCGGCGGCGTGCCTGGCGGTTCGGCGGACGCATCCGAGCTGGGGCCCGGTGAAGGTGCGGGCGTGGCTGCAGCGTAACGACCCGGATGTCGTCTGGCCGGCGGCGAGCACGATCGGGGCCTTGTTCGACCGCGAGGGTCTGACGGTGAAGCGCCGCTTGCGCCGGCGCGCGCCGCCGCGTTCGGCGCCGTTTGCGGCCTGCGCGGCGGCCAACGACGTGTGGTGCATCGACTTCAAGGGCTGGTTCCGGACCGGCGACGGGGCGCGGTGCGAGCCGTTGACCCTGTCGGATGCGCACAGCCGCTACCTTCTGCGCTGCCAGGCGGTGGCGCGGGCCGATACCGCGCATGTCTGGCCGATCCTGGACGCTGCGCTACGCGAGTACGGCCTGCCGGTGGCGCTGCGCTCGGACAACGGGCCGCCGTTCGCCTCGACCGGCGCCGGCGGCCTGTCGCGGCTTGCGGTCCTGGCGATCAAGGCCGGGGTGCGGCCCGAGCGCATTGCGCCGGCCAAGCCGCAGCAGAACGGCCGCCACGAGCGGCTGCATCTGACGCTCAAACAGGAGACGGCGAGCCCGCCGGCAGCGAACCTGCGCCGCCAGATCGAGCGGTTTCGCGCCTTCCAGCGGCTCTACAATTTCGAGCGCCCCCATGCGGCGCTCGACCACGACACCCCGGCCGACCGCTACCGTCCCGCCGGGCGCGCCTGGGACGGCGTGCTGCGCGAACCGCCCTGTCCGGACGACGCCGAGCGCCGCCGCGTGCGCCGCAGCGGCGAGATCAAGTGGAAGGGCAACGCCATCTACATCAACCAGGCGCTCGCCGGCGAAGCCGTCGCGCTGATCGAGCAGGACGACGGTCTCTGGCAGGTCCGCTACGGACTCATCGAACTCGGCTGCATCGATCGTCGCGCCGAGCGCCTGCAACGGCCGAAACGCAAGCCCCGTGGACTTGTGGATAACCCGGACGGGTTACCCACAAGCCCACCGGCCCAGCAACCAAAACAACCTCTCAATACAACATGAACAAAAATGGAAACCTGTAACCCATGTAACCGGTCAGAACTGTTACCCATGTCCCCGGTTGCACAGGAGCGAAGCGGAGGGGATGGGGGTGTGCTGGCGCCGGCGGGCCGCGGCGGGCGCATTTCGGGCGTTGACGGGGCCGATATGGGGCGCGGACTCCGCCGTGTCAAGGAATATTATCGAGAAAGAGGAAATATTTAGGACGACGCCGGGCCCGGCGGGCTGCGCAATCCTGCGCCCGCCGCCGCTTTTTCGCAAGGGAATTCGGCAGGGGAGGGTTCGAACCTTACCCGACAGCCGCGGGCCGACGAATCGCAGCGCCTTCCCGGACTCCGCGCCGCTTCGCGGCTACTTCAGGTTCTTCCCGAAAAAATCCGCCGTGCGCGACCGGGCGAGTTTGGAGGCCGCCTCGTCGAACCGGCCGCCGGAGGGATTGGCGAAGGCGTGGTCGGCGTCGTACCAGAAGACCTGCAGCGAGTCCTTCTTGCCGGCCGCGGCCATCGTTTTCTCGAACGAGGCGACCATCTTCGCGTCGATGAACCGGTCGCGTTTCGCGAAATCCCCATGACCGGGCCTTTGAGCTTCTTCAGCTGGTCGACGCTGCGCAGCACATGGCCGTAATAGATTACCGTGGCGTCGACCGGCCGGGCGATCGAGGCGTTGAGCGACCAGGCGCCGCCGAAGCACCAGCCGACGGCGCCGACCTTGCCGGTCGAGCGCGGATGCGCCTTCAGCCAGTCGATCCAGGCGCCGCAGGTCTCGAAGCCGGCCTTCGGGTCCTTCATCGTCGCCCGCATCAGCGCCTGCGCCTCGCCGGGCGTCTTGCCGACCTTGCCGCCATAGAGGTCGATCGCCAGCGCGGCATAGCCGGCCCGGGCATAATCGGCGGCGACCGCCTTGATCTGGTCGTTCAGGCCCCACCATTCGTGGATCAGCACGAGGGCCGGGGCCTTCTGCGCCGCCGGCAGGGCAAGCGCGGCGCTGACGGAGCGGCCGCTCCCGGTCTTTATCGACACGGTATCGAGCCCGGCTGCGACGGCCGCGGCGATCGTGGCGTCGGCCAGAACGGCGGACAGCGGCAGCGCGGCGGCGCCCTTGAGGACATTGCGGCGGTGAACGGTCATGATAGAACCCCTCCGGTTGCGGCCCCGCGCTCCGCCGGGGAGCGACGGTTCGCGGGCGTCCAATTTTCAGCTCCGATACTCAGGCATGTGTCGCACGGAATTGCGACAGGACGGAGGCAAAACACCGTGATCCGGCGCGCTGCGATCCGGCGGGTCCTGCGGGCCGCGCTCGTTATCCCGGCCGTTCCGGCGGCTGCGGTTCCGGCCGCCGCGGCAGCGGACGGGACCGTGGCCCTAGCGGTCGAATCCGTCCCGCTCGACCCGGAAGACGAAGGGCGGGTCCGTTCCGGCGCGCTGCTCTACCGCGGCGGTCTCGCGATCCGCTCGCCGGACCCGCGGTTCGGCGGTTTCTCCGCGCTTGCGGTGAGCCGGGACGGCGCGCATCTCACGGCGATTTCCGACCGCGGCGCCTGGCTGCGCGCCCGGATTCGCTATGACGCGGCGGGCCGGCTTGCGGGCTTGGCCGAAGGGCGCATGGGCCCGCTGCCCGGCCCGGACGGCAAGCCCCTGCGCGGGCCGGCCGCCGACGCCGAGGCGCTGGCCTTCCTGCCCGGCGGATCGGCCCTGGTGGCGTTCGAGCGCCGCCACCGGATTTTGCGCTATCCCGCGGGCCCGGACCCCCTGTCGGGCAGGCCCGTCCGATGGCCCGCGCCGGCCGGCCTCGCCGCCGCACCCTACAACGGCGGCGCCGAAACCCTGGCCCATATCGGCGGCGGCGATCTTCTGCTCTTGACGGAAGGGTTGAGCCGCGGCAGCGGCGCCTACGCCGGCTGGGTCGCGCGGAAAGGGCGCTGGCGGCCCGTCGTCTACGCGCGCACCCACGGGTTCCGGCCGACCGGCGCCACGCTGCTTCCGGACGGCGACATCGCCGTGCTGGAGCGGCATTACACGCCGGTTTCCGGGGTTTCGGCGCGCATCGCAGCGATCCCGCGCGCGGCCCTGACGACGGAAAAACCGATCCGGGGCAGGGAACTCCTGCGCCTTGCGCCGTCGATGACGGTCGACAATTTCGAAGGGATCGCGGCCCGGCGCGGCCGGAACGGAAGGACCGTCCTCTACATCCTGAGCGACGACAACTTCAACCCGCTCCAGCGCACCCTGCTGCTGATGTTCGAGATGCGATAGGGCCGCTGCGAAGCGCGCTTATCCGCGTTTGGGAGCGCGAATAGTTCCCCGGGCGATTGGGACGATCTCAAGATGTTTGTCGATGGCGGCAACGACCTGCTTCGAGAGCGGCAGGTTCCGCCTTTCGACCGCCCAGTGCCGATGGAACAACTCCACCGTCTCCAGCGCGGTATCGCGAACGGGCTTTGCCGGCAGGAAGGCCTTCGCCGCCAAATGGGCGATTTCGTCTTCCGTGAATTCGTCGAAACGGGCCGTGCGGCTGACCTTCAATGCTGCCTTTGTATCGGGAATGTAGGAAACCGTCGATACAAAGTCGTACGCCGGCGCGAGCGCCGCCCGGCGTCGGTCGGGATAGATTAGCGACCAGTTTTTCAGGTGCATGTCGGCATTGCCGATCAGCATGTTAAAGACGGTGCGGCGAATGAACTCGACCCAATCGTCCTCGTTCCCTTCGACAGCAAGGACCGAAGCGATATTGCGATGGCTTGCCCTTCCGTACTTGTCGTCCGGATAGACTCCGAACACCTGGGCAAAGTCTTCGATGTGAACCGCCGTGCCGTCGGATAGCCGATCAAACCTCTCGATGGCAAAGGCTTGTCCCCCAAACGTGCCGATTCCCTTCGGTACATTGCCGATTGCGTCGATATCGAGAAGTTGTATGGCAGGGACGTGAATTCCGACCAGCCGCGCCAACGTCATCATCGAATATTCGTTTTCCGGGACGCCAGGAAATTCGCGCGACGGCAGTTTAACGATCCAGTCGCCGCCGATTCCTCTAGCCGGTACGGTCAGCCCGCCTGACGCCTCAATAACTGCTGAAAACTTTAGCTGCACGCCGGCCAGCGAGAATCGCAGTGCTCCGGTGTTAAGTTTATGGTCGAGAACATCTTCATTATCGTTGGCATCGGGTGGTCCCGCTTTAATTTCAGCCGATTCCACAGTGACAGCGCCGGGTAGGTCGCGTCCGAGGGCGTGGAGAAGGAAAAATTCTCGTACCGGATTCACACCAGCTCGCTCCGCGAGATAGGCACGTAAGCGGCCTTCAGGTAACAATCCGGAAAAAAATGGAAGGAGCCGGGTTCGTGTTGTTTTGAAGGTGGCGATCAACTCGCCCAAATCATCTTTGAATCCAAGCCCCAACACTGGTCGCGTAGGGTCGTCGATATATGCTTCGTCGAATGCAAATAGCGTCTGATCACTAGAAAAGCGAGTTAGTGTGCCGATTCGCTTGTTATAAAGAAGAATATTAAGAGCTGAGACGTCAGTCATCGTTTTCTGCATCTAATATGTAGGCCGGCCTAATTTTCTCTGCTTCCGATGCTTTGGCATGGCTGTGTGCGAGTTCGTTACGCCAATTGCGAAGAAGCGTAAGGAGCTTTTGCATTTCCTTCTCATCATCAAGTTTCTTTAAGTGATTTTTGAACGTGTTTACGCGCATATTTTTTTTGGAATTTTTTTCAGTTGAGGGCAAGGCGCGCCAAATCTCCCTCAGATAATTGTGGATTTGTGCGTACTCCTTATGCTCTGGATTTTTAGCGCTTCTGGTAGAGATCTCGTTCAGAAATTGTTGCCATTCTTTGTTTGGAATGTTTTCTAGGGCACGGAGTTCTGTTCTACGAACAATTGCATCGATTGCGGGGATGGCGGTTTGTGGTACGAGACGGAGTTCCAGATCGAGCGCGCGCGCAAGCTCGATGAGACTGGAGACGCGCAGATCGACAGCCCCATTTTCTATTTTTGAAATCTGGCTCTGGGGCAGGCTGCTCCGCTGGCTCAGCGCCCGCTGGCTCAGCCCCTTGCGTTTGCGCGCCTCCTTCAAGGCGTGGGCTATGTGTTCAAGCGTGTAACGCACCATGATATGCTAAACCCTATCATTGTTTACATACGATAGGGTTTAGCATATCATATTTTCAGCTGTCACGCAAGGCATGATCTATATATATACATCAAAAATATATTTTGATATATATTTGCATATTAAAATAGGGCGGAATCGGATAAAACCAATACCCATCCGCTCCCCCATCTGCAAGACCCGAGCGCCAACCCAGGCAGGCTCAGCCATCCGAAACGGTCAGATTCGTACACTCGATACTGGCATCGTAGGTAAACCGTACCGGGTTCCAACCGGATCGCTCGAAACTTCCGGAACGCCAAGTGACGAGAAACAGCGCCGCTACTGGCTTACGCCCACACTAACCGGCCGCCACCGCTGCCCGCGCCTTTGCGATCCGCTTCTTCAGGCGGATCGCCTCGTCCGTCAGTTTCTTGTCCGCCGTGCCGGTGAGATAGGCGTCGAGGCCGCCCTTATGCTCGATGGTGCGGATGCCGCCGGCCGAGAGCTTGAGCCGCACCGTGCGGCCGAGCGCCTCGCTGTAGAGCGAGGTCTTGTGGACGTTGGGCAGGAAGCGCCGCCGCGTCTTGCGCTGCGAGTGGCTGACATTGTTGCCGGCCTGGACGCCCGTGCCGGTGATGCTGCAGCGCCGCGCCATGATCCCGCTCCGTCAGAATTTGCTGTGGCGATCGAGAAAACGCCGGGTTCCGCCTTCCGGCGGCCCGGCTGAACGCCTACATACGCAGCGGCCCGACGGAAATCAAGCCCGGCGGCGTTGGAACCGGTATGCTGCGATATCCGGTCCGGCGGCGCCCCGCAGCAATGTCCGGGGGCGCGCCCGGCCGGGATTTCCAGCGCGCGCGCGGCTGCGCGATTGCCGCCGCGCCGGCGCGGGCGTAGGGTGCCGCCGCAATTCCGGGAAGAGGGGCGCCGACATGACGGACCCGCACGATCCAGGACGCAACGGGCGCCGGCCGGCGGCAGGGATGCCGGCATGGCGCCCCGGCATGGCCGGCCTGTGCCTGCTGGCGGCGGTTGCGGCCGCCGCTCCTGCGGCGTCCGCCGCGGGCGCCGCCGGCGACGCCGCGCTTGCCGGCCGCCTGATCTCGGTGAAATGGACGGTCACCTGGGGCGGCCTGCCGATCTACAGGGTGCGGTTCCGGACCGAGATCGCGGACGGCCGCTATACGGCGGAATTCGACGCGCGCAGCACCGGCGTCGTCGATGCCCTGGCCAAGAACCGGACCTTCTGGCGCAGCGCCGGGCGCGTCGAAGGCGCTGTCATGGCGCCCGAAACGATGCACCAGCGTTATCTCATGAAACGGGGCGGCTACCGCACCGTAACGATGGAGTGGACGCCGTCCGGCGACATCGCCACGCGGATCGAGCCGCCGGAGAAAAAGGGCAGGCGCAAGACGGTGCCGCAGGAGATGCGGCGCGGGACCGTGGACCCGCTCACCGCCCTGCTCAACGGCCTGGTCGCGCCGCGCGGCGGGCCGCCGTGCAAATACGAAGCCAAGATGTTCGAAGGCCGGCGCCGGATCGACATCCACCTGAGCTTCCGTCGCTACGGCAAGGCCTTGCGTGTGAAAGGGCACAAGCTGCCCCGCAAGGCGACCGTGTGCAAGCTGCACGCGAAGCGGGTCGCCGGCTTCCGCGCCCGCCATTTCAAGCAGGTGCCGAAGCTGCACCCGCTCAAGATGTGGGTCGTCCGGCTGGAAAAGGCCGGCATCTGGCTGCCCGTCGAGATGGCGCTCAAGACGCGCTACGGCATCGCCCGCGCCCGGCTTTCGAAGCTGGAAATCCGGTAGCCCTGCCCATTCCCCACAAATAGTACAGGACTTCCCCGACGGCGCACGCCGGGTATCGTGCGCCGGGTGGACGCACGGCATCGGATCCAGCGCACTTTGGACGCGGCGGCGGCGCGTCGCCGGTGCGCGCACGCTGCTCGACGCCCTCCTGCGCGCCGCGCCCGTGCGCGGGGCATGTCGGATGGTCTGTGTAAGCGGTGCTGCGGGCATTGCGTTTTCCGGCCTCAGCCAGCTGGGGCCGGGCCCGATGCGATGCGGCGCGCCACCGCCACCCGCGCCGGAATGTGCATCGGATACCGTATTGCCATAGAGCATCGGCAATGAGCGGCCTCGCGCCAAACCAAAGCCCCGATTACTTTATGGGGCATGGGGTAGCGCCAGCCCGGATTACAGCGAAATCCCGCCCAGGCTCGCGCCGCCGCAGACGAACAGGACCTGGCCGGTGATAAAGCCGGCGTCCGGGTCGGCGAAGAACATGACGGCGCGGGTCACGTCTTCCGGCTCGCCGATGCGCCGGACCGGCATGTTGCCGGCCAGCCGCGCCTCGCGGTCCGAGCCCTTCGGGACGATGCCCCAGAAATTGTCGGTCAGGATCGGGCCGGGCGCGACGACGTTGACGGTGACGCCCTCCGGCGCCAGTTCGAGCGCCCAGGTCCGCGCCATGCCGTGGACCCCGGCCTTGGTGGCGGAATAGGCGCTGCGCGTCGGCACGCCCATCGAGGCGCGCGAGGTCACGAAGACGACGCGGCCGAAGCCGTTTTCGCGCATCTTCGGCAGCACCGCCTGGGTGAGCAGCAGCGGCGCCGTCAGGTGGATGTGGGTCAGCGTCTCCAAATCCTCCGGAACGACCTCGGGCAGCAGGTTCGGCCGGATCAGGCCGGCGTTGTGGACGATGTGGGTCACGTCCCGGCCGGCGATCTCCGCGGCGGCGTCCGCGGTCTCCTGCGGATCGAGCAGGTCGGCGCAGACCGAGGACATGTCCGGATGGTCGATCGGCGCGGGCCGCCGCGCCACGCAGACCACCTTCCAGCCGGTGTCGAGCATGTCGCGGCACAGCCGCTCGCCGATGCCGGCGCTGCCGCCGGTGACGACCGCGGTGTAGCGGCCCGTGTCTTCGCTCATTCCGTTCCGGTCCTTCCGTAATTTCGCCCCGGCGCGCCGGCCGGCGGCCTTCCGCTACATGAACAGCTGGATGTTGCCGAAGGGCGCGTCGAGATTGACCAGGTCGATGCGCTTCAGGCGGATTTTCAGCGCGCCGCCTTCCAGCATCAGGTCGTGGCGCGCCCAGCCGTTGAAATACTCCCGCTCGTCGCTGCGGGTCTCGACATAGTGGAACGGCGTCCAGGTCCGGTAGCTGTTCGCCGCTTCGTCCATCGCCTCGACGGACGGCTGCTGCAAGACGTGAACGCAGCGGCTGTTCGGCTTCTGGCTGTAGGTGCGCGCGCCGCGCAGCCGGCGGATGCGCACGTCGAGCATGAAGCGGTCCTCGTACAGCAGCGAGGGTTGCATGACCGGGTCGGTCTGGTCCCATTCCGCGGGGATCCAGTAGCGGCCGTCCCCGGCGAACAGGTCGAGCCAGTCCTCGTAGCGGCGCTCGTCGAGCAGCCGCGCCTCGGCGTAAACGAAAGCGATGACGTCCTCTGCGGAGACGGGCCCGCCGGCGCCGGATGCGCTCATCGGGCAGCCGGCCGTTGTTCGGCGCCGGCGGCCGGCGCTGGGTTCATCGCCGCTCCGGGCTCCATGTCCCCGGTCATGATGTCCCCGGTCATGTCCATCGTCATGTAGCGCACCCAGGCGTTGAACTGGTTGCGCATCTGGCGCTCGGAGGTGCCGTTCACCACGACGGTCGCATCCGGCTCCTCGTCCTCGTCATAGAGCCGCTGGACGTTGACCCATTCGTGGCCGTCGGCGCGCAGCCCGGTCTGGATGCGCTCGTACATCTCCAGATCGTCGTGGCCGACGATCGAGGTCGGCGCGTTGATCGTCCGGTTGTAGAGCAGGGTGCGGGCGAACAGTTGGTCCGGCGCGCCGGCGAGGCGGAAGGTCCAGCTTTCGACCAGCGTTTTGTCGGCGGCGAGCGGCAGGAAAACGCGCAGGGTCTGGATCGGGCCCTTCACCATGATGTTGGGGAAATAGACCGTGTTGTGCCGGATATCGCCGAGGATCGCCTTCGCCCGCGCCTCGCCGTAGCCGCCTGCCATCTTTTCCCAGTAGCCGGGAATTTCCGAATAGTCGGCATGGATCGAGTTCGTCACGCCGGTATGGCCGTGGCCGTTCGGCCAGACCCGGATGCCGAATTCCTCGTAGAATTTGTAGGTCGAGGTGAAGGGCGCCAGCAGTTCGATCGCCGGATGCCGGTCGTTGCGGCCGGTCTCCTTCCACACCTTGACCGCCGTGCCGGCGCTGCTCTCGTGGGCGACCATCGGGTGGCAGGTGTCGGTCTGGTTCTCGACCAGCATCTTCCAGTTGCAGCGGTGCATGTAGCGCAGCGGCGCGCCTTCCAGGATCAGACGGCCCTCGGGCGAGCGGTCGACCATGTTGTCGATGGTCGAGAGGCTGTCGCCGAAGAACGCCTCGAAATCCGGGCCGCCGTCGTTCAGCTTGACGAAGATGAAATCGCGGTAGACCCGGAAATTCTTCACCGGCGCCAGGCCGCGGACCATCGGCATGTCGTCGAAGCCGGTGCCGTCGTAGCCCTTGCGCAGCGGTACGGAGAGCAGCGAGCCGTCGGTGCGGAACGCCCAGCCGTGATACGGGCAGCGGAACATCTTGCCGGCGTTGCCGCAGGGCTCGCCGGCGATGCGCGTGCCCTTGTGCGCGCAGCGGTTGTAGTTGACGTAGATCTCGCCGTCCGTGTGCCGGGAAATCAGCAGCGGCTGGCCGCCGATCTCGCAGGTGATGAAGTCGCCCGGCTTCGGCGCCTGGCTGGCGTGGCCGGCGTAGATCCAGGTGTTGGCGAACAGGTGCTCCATCTCGAGCTGGAACACCTCCTCGTCGATATAAACGTCGCGGTGCACCTCGCGCGGGCGGACCAGCGCGCGGATGGCGTCCGGGTTGTTGCGGTAGCGGTAGGCAGGCGCCTGCATGGCCGGCGGCTCCTTCTGTCCTGCGGTGGCTGCAGAATGCTGCTCCGGCCGGATTGTATCGCGCCCGGCCATGCAACGCCAAGGCGGAGCGGCGAATCTCTTCCCAACAAGATTGACACAAGCAGGCAACCGGAGGCACAGTCTCGCAGTTGGACTGCCGACCCCTTTCTCCGGTTGGAGCCCTTGGTGAACACCCTGCAACAACCGATAGTTTCCGGCCTGCCGACGCTCTTTGTCGAATATGTAGATTCCATCCACGAACTGACTCGGCCGAGCAAGCCCACTACGAGCGCCCAGTGGCAGGAGAGGCTCACACACTGCTTGGACGGTGAGCCCGGTCAGGTTCTTCGTGAGCAGGTGACGCAAGCCGAGCTACGGCGACAAGGCGCTTTCTTCACCGGTGCCAAGTTGGCGAAAAGACTGGCGAACACTGCATTCCCTAAGAAGGCCGCCGCTTTGACCTATTTCGATCCGGCATGCGGTGCTGGCGATTTGCTTCTTGCAATTGCTCTCAGACTCCCCGTCGAGCCGACTTTCCCCGACACGCTGGATGCATGGGGCACGCGCGTTGGCGGATCCGACATATCTGACGATTTTGTCCGTTTAACCAAGGCCCGATTGATCCTCTTGGCAGCCAAACGCTCTAGGGTCCGTCCGCCCTTTGACCCAAGTGTGCTTGCGGGTGCATTTCCCAACATTAGGGTTGGGGATTCTCTTGATCCATCGAGACGGCTTCCGAAGGCAGATGTCATCGTGATGAATCCACCGTTCGGATATGCTACCGCCCCGGACGACTGCGACTGGGCGCAGGGCCGCGTCAACCACGCCGCGTTATTTGTTGATCGGGTGATCCGCGACGCTTCGGACGGGACACGAATAGTCGCCATCCTGCCGGATGTCCTCCGGTCCGGAAGCCGCTATTTGGCGTGGCGTGAAATGACAGAGGCGTCCGGAAACGTAGTTTGCAAAACCCCAATTGGTGTGTTTGACCAATGGACCGATGTGGACGTGTACCTCTTCCACTTCAGGAAGCAGAAGGTTCCCAAAGGATCTTGCGGTGAGTCTCGGTTGGCAAAGAAGCCGACCTACGGCGTCGGCAAACGCTTCGCGCTTCATGTCGGTCCCGTTGTACCGCATCGACACGCGGAAAAAGGGCCGCTTGTCCCGTACATTCACGCTCGATCAATCCCATCTTGGAGCGAGTGCGACGATATCGCTGAGACCCGTCAATTTGCCGGCCGTCTCTTCACCCCCCCCTTTGTCACTGTCAGAAGAACCTCAAGGCCGGATAGCGGTAATCGTGCTATTGCGACCCTGGTTTGCGGCAGCCTTCCCGTCGCGATTGAGAACCATTTGATCGTACTCCTTCCGAAGGATGGAACTATCGAGTCTTGCCGCCAATTGATACTGCGCCTGCGTTCGCCACGTACCGATGCGTGGCTCAATGTCCGACTGCGTTGTCGCCATCTGACAACGCGTGCACTCGCCGAAATGCCTTGGTGGCGGAAGCCGTGAGCACTGCGCAACTCAGGTTCTCCACAGAAATCGTCAGGCGCCTCGGCGAGGAGCTCAATCCAACGCTGGACAAGGGGATTCTGGAACTTGTCAAGAATGCCTACGACGCGGATGCGACCGAGTGTCAAGTCGAGCTTCGAAATACGGATCAGCCGGGCGGATCGATTATTGTCGAAGACAACGGCGATGGCATGACCGCCAACCAGATTGAGAGCGGATGGTTAGTCTTGGGAAGTTCATCCAAGACACCGGCGCAGCGAACCCCGCTCGGCCGCGTTCCCGCAGGCAGCAAGGGCTTGGGCAGGCTTGCCGCGTTACGGATGGGTCGAACCGCCCATCTTTCTACCGTCTCGACGTTACAGTCCGGCTGCTTGCACGAACTCCTCATAGACTGGAGTGAATTCGATAGAGTGAGACTAGTCGATGACTACGCTCTGGAAATCAAGACCAATGACTGCGAAGACGTAATCGCTTCGGGCACCAAGGTGGTCATCGAGAACCTTCATGCCGGCTTTGGCCGAACCGCGGTAAGGCGCCTCGCCCGCGAACTCATCCTCCTTGCCGATCCCTTCGGCGACAACCCGGACGCGTTCCGACCCCAGCTCTTGGCTCCGGAATACGAGGACTTGGAGACACTTGTCCGCAATCGATATTTCGACGAGGCCGAGTACCACCTGCACGCCAATTTACAGGATAACGGAGAGGCCATCGCTGAAGTCAATGACTGGAAAGGACAAACCCTCTTTCAAGCCGAACACCGCGACATTGCCGCAAAAAAATCGCCCTATAGATGCCCGTCGGCAACATTCGATCTGTGGGTATTCATCCTGAGTCAGAACAATTTCTCGGTGCGCCGGATATCGGTTGGCGAGGTGCGGCGGTGGTTGTCCGAATTCGGCGGCGTACATTTCTTCCATAACGGCTTGAAAGTGCAACCGTACGGCGGACCGGATGACGATTGGCTCGGCATGAACCTTCGGAGAGTGCAGAGCCCAGAGGAACGCCCCGGAACCAACACGTCAATTGGCCGTATCGATATCTTCGACGCTCAAAGCCAACTCATTCAAAAGACAGACCGATCAGGTTTCATTGAAGAAGGCCCCTTCGATGAATTGCGCACCTTTGCTCGGGATTGTATGGATTGGATGGCGAATCGAAGACTTGAAGAGGCCGAGCGGCGGCGTCAGAAAAGCCGAATGGAAGCTCCCGTACGTTCCAGCAAAGCAAAGAATCGCATGGAAGAAGTGATTGCTGCGACACCGCCAGCGACTCGCGAGAATATCGAAAAAGCGTTCGCATTCTACGAGTCCTCCCGCGACCGTCAGGTCGATGTACTTCAAAAGGAGGTCCAACTTTATCGAACACTTAGTACCGCAGGTATTACGGCGGCAACATTCGCTCACGAATCCAGTTCCAGCCCCTTCAAGATCATTTCGCAGTCCATCGCTGCAATTGATCGTCGCGCTAAGAGAAAGTTTGGAGAACTGTATGAAAATAGCTTTAGATATCCTATCGAAAGCATCCGTCGTGCCTTGGGCAGCCTCAATGCATTGAGCACGGCTACGCTTAAATTACTGGACCACGACAAACGGCGACTTTCCCGCGTTGATCTCCATAAATTGGTGGAAGACGTACTGAGTACATATCATCCCTTCTTGGAGGGCCGGGACGTTAAAGTCGTCGAGTCTCTAGCTTCGGGCAAACCCTTCCTTCGTGGACGGCCCGCGTCGGTTGAGTCAATTGTTACAAACCTCCTCAATAACAGCGTCTCAGCATTCGAGGATGCGGCCACGAACGACCGAGTCATCGAAATTTCCTCTTGGATTTCTGGCCACCGCTGGTCTCTTTCAGTCAGCGACAGCGGTCCAGGGATCGTCGGAATTCGGAAGTCCGAAATCTGGCTTCCAGGCCGCACCACACGCAAGAACGGCACGGGTTTGGGACTGGCGATTGTTCGTGACGCCGCCAATGACCTTGGGGGAAACGTCGAAGCGCTCGAGAATGGTCCTCGCGGCGGTGCCGTCATAACCATCCACCTCCCGATCCTCGGTGCTTAGTCATGATCGAGCTCCACGGTAGACAGATAGGGCGCGCGCTCATCGTGGACGACGAGCAGGACGCTCGAAACGCTTACGAATATGTTATAGAGGACATGGAACTCCGACCGCATCAGGTTAGGGGCCCGCTTGATAATCTTCCGGGTTTCATCGCTTCAATCAAGAAAGATGATGTGGTCTTGTGTGACTTCCATCTCAAAAAACGCGCATACGCAAACTGGGACGGCGACCAGCTGGTGGCTGCATGCTTTAAAGCGAACATTCCCAGCGTATTGTGCACGACTATCACTGATCCGCCGCTTCGACGCGATTGCCTGAGGTACATTCCAGGGCTGCTGAGGACGGGAACTCCCCAGCCGGTAGAGCTGTATCGAGCATGGGAGAAAAGTGCGGGAGAGCTTGAGGGCCGTTTCGAGCCTAGCCGACGCGCTTGGCGTACGCTGGTGCGTATAGCGGATGTTGATCCTGATCATCGATGTGTGTACGTCGTCGTTCCTGCTTGGGATGTCCACCGAAAGGTGCCGATTGACTACGACAATCTTCCACTAGATGTCCAACAGTTGGTAAAGCCAGACCGCCGCTTTCATGCTCTTGTCAACACCGGAGCGAAGAATCACCGTGAACTTTTCTTTGACGAATGGGAATTGAAATGAATACCCCCGAATTGTTACGCCGACATCTGTGCTTTCTTGATGTTGGTCACGGGAACTGCACCGTGTTGATCGCCGGCGACAAGGACGTAGTTGTCATCGACGTTGGCCAGCAGAGCACGGTTTCTGAATTCCTTTCCGAACAGCAGATTACCCACGTTCAGTCAGTCTACCTATCGCATGCCGACGCGGATCACATCGCCGCGCTTGTCGGCATAATTGCGACGCGTCAAGTCTCGATTGGGCAGGTGTTCCTAAACGGCGACGGTTCTAAACACACCAAGGTCTGGGACGACCTCCTCTATGTACTGGACGCCGCCCATCAGTCCGGTATTATCAAGTTCAATGTCGGCCTTGTCTCCGGAATGGTTGAGCCTCTCGTTGGAGAAGTACGCCTTGAAGTTTTGGGGCCAAGCCGATACTTGGCTGGAAAAGGTGCTGGCGGCGCTTACCGTTCGGTTGCCAAGATCAGCTCTAACTCAATCAGCGCAGTCATCTCTATTTTGGTCAGGGACGCCAGACTCGCCTTGCTGCCGGGAGATCTCGATGGTGTCGGCCTAACAGATCTGCAAAACAACACCCAGGATATCCATGCTCCTATTCTCGTCTATCCGCACCACGGGGGCCTTGCCGGTGGAATGGGCCCTGTCGATTTCGGGGGCGTTCTACTTGATGCGGTTTCTCCCGAGCTTGTCGTCTTCTCCATCGGACGTGGGCGTCACGCCACACCAAATCCCGACACAGTTGGTATACTTCGGAAGAATTTGCCGAATGCTCGAATCGTCTGCACGCAGCTTTCAGAACATTGCTCGAAGCATTTGCCGGCGAACTCTACAACTCATCTATCGCCCGTCTTTGCGAGGGGACGCGCCGAGGATGCGTGCTGCGGAGGAACTGTTGTGGTTCCGTTGGACGACCGCACTGCCATTCTCCCGCAACCGAGACCACACGCCGACTTTATCCGTGCTCACGCCAAGACCGCGCTCTGCGGTCGGATTTAGGAAGCCACGGGCCGGAGAAATTATGTTTGGATGGACGCCGATTCTCGCTTGCTTCGGCACTGTAAACCCAAGTTTGCCGAACGGATACTGCTAAGCATCTATCCGGCCATCCAGGCCGGAGCGCTGTCGCCTGCGCCCTCCTGGCCGGCGCTGCGGCGAAGACGTTCTTCGACAGCTTCTGTAAAGAAATGCTTCAGGGTGATTCCCCGGGCGGCGGCGAGCGCCTTGGGCTGTCGGAACAGGGGGGCGGGAAATTCGACGGTTGTCTTCATATACCCATAATCCCATAAATATGGGTATATGAAGTGACATCGCAGGCCCGCCCGCCCGCCTTCCGCGACCGCGGCAACACCGGCGTCAAGACGGCGACCGGCAATCCGGATCGGCTGGCGCACGGCCCGGCACGCAACCGGCCCATGCCCGGCCCGGCCTTTCCGGCGGGCGGCATCGGCGCTACTTGGTGCCGCCATGAATGCGCCGGCCGCTCCCGCCCCGTCCGCTGCTCCGCCCCCGGAAAGGCTAAGGCAGACCGTCCCGCTAATCGCCTATGCCGGCTGGCTGGTCGCGGCGGTTTTCTTCTTCTACGCCTGGGTCCTGCGGGTTGCGCCGTCGATCACGGTCGAGCCGCTGATGCGCGATTTCGCGGTCGGCGGGGCCATCGTCGGCAATCTCTCTGCGGTCTATTTCTGGGCCTACGCCGCCCTGCAAATCCCGTGCGGACTGCTCGCCGACCGCTGGGGGCCGCGCCGCGTGCTGACGGCCGCCATCCTCGCCACCGGGCTCGGCTGCGCCGTCATGGGCCTCGCGCCGACCATCGAGCTGGCCTATGCCGGCCGGGCGCTGATCGGCTTCGGCGCCGCCTTCGCCTTCGTCGGCGGCATGGTGATCGCCGCCCTCTGGCTGCCGGCCCGGCGCTTCGCCTTTTTCAGCGGCGCCGCCCTGGCGGTCGGGCTGGCCGGCGGCGTGGTCGGGCAGGGGCCGCTCGCCGCCGCCGCCGCGGCGCTCGGCTGGCGCGACTATATGATCGCGCTCGCCGGCTGGGCGCTGATCCATGCCCTGCTGGCCTGGCTGCTGATCCGCGACCGGCGGCCGGAGGCGGCGCAGGGCCGGCAGGCCGGGACCGCTCCGGATGCCGCGCCGGCCGAACCCCCGAAAGACCCCCCGAAAGAGCCCCCGAAAGAGCCGATGCGGCGCAGCCTGGTCCGCGCGCTGCGCCAGCCGCAGAACTACCTGCTCGCCGCCTTCGCCTTCCTGTTGTCGGTGCCGATCCTGGCCTTCGGCGGCCTGTGGGGCGTGCCCTACACCGTGGCGCGGTTCGGCGTCGACACCGCGGCGGCCGGCTTCGCCATGGCGGCGATGCTGCTCGGCGTCGCCTGCGGCGGGCCGCTCTGGGGCCTGCTGAGCGACCGGCTCGGCCGGCGCAAACCGGTCCTGCTGGCCGGCGGGGTGCTGGGCCTGGCGGCGATCCTTTGCGCGATCTACCTGCCCGGCCTGTCCTTCGGCGCCTTCCGGGTCTGCGTGTTCCTCGCCGGCTTCGGCGCCTCGGCGATGGTGACCGCGTTCGCGCTCGGGCGCGAGCATAACGACGCCCGCTCGGCCGGCACCGCGCTCGGCCTGATCAACATGTGCACGGTGCTGAGCGGCGCGGTGTCCCAGCCCCTGATCGGCCTGCTGCTCGACCTGTCCTGGACCGGCGAAGCGGTGAACGGCGCCCGGGTCTACGCCGTCGCGGCTTACGAGGATGCCTTCCTGCTGCTGCCCGGCGCCTACGCCGCCGGCCTCTTGGTCTGGCTGGCGCTCAGGGAGACCCATGCGCGGCCGTTCTCCGGGCCGGAACGGCCGGAGCCGGCATGACCGACCGTAACGGCAGGCATTACGTTCGGTCCGGCGATCGGGAGCTTTGCCGACAAGCGCACCGCCGCCCTCTTCTCCGGCCGAACCGTCCGCGGTCTGCCGGCATCGATTCAGTCGCGTGCACGGACGAAGCTCCCGATGATGGATGCGGCCGGTCGGCTCGACGATCTGCGCGCGCCGCTTAATCGGGCTTTCCCGCCGCGGCGGCGGGCGCCGCGGCATTATCCGGCCGATGGCGCAGCAGGGCCCGCCGCCCTATAGTCGCCCGGACGATGACCGAACCGGCCGCCGACTCCCTGCCATTGTCCCGACGCGCTGCCGTCGCCCCTGCCGCGGCGGACGAACCGGCATGTTTGGAGGGCCTGAATCCGGCGCAGCGACAGGCGGTGAAAAAGACCGAGGGTCCAATGCTTGTGCTTGCTGGTGTTGGGACTGGCAAGACTCTGACTCTGACTTCCCGAATCGCTTATGTCCTAGACACGAACCGTGCTCCGGCTTGGCGGATTCTCGCCGTTACCTTCACCAACCGGGCGGCGCGGGAAATGCGTGAGCGGGTTGATCGACTGATTAGGCCAAAGGAAGCGACAGAGATATGGCTGGGAACCTTCCATGCGCTCGCTGCGCGCATCCTGCGCCGCCACGCCGAGTTGGCTGGACTGAAATCCAACTTCACGATCCTCGACCAAGATGATCAGGTCCGCCTCGTCAAGCAGGAACTGGAGGCCGCCGACATCGATACCAAGCGCTGGCCGCCGCGAGACCTGCACGACATGATCGAGCGCTGGAAGGACAAGGGCAAGGGGCCGGAGCAGGTCACCGCAGCCGAAGCGGGCGATTTTGCCGGCGGCCGGGCGGCCGAACTCTACGCCGCCTACCAGGACCGGCTCAAAAGCCTGAACGCCGTCGATTTCGGCGATCTGATCCTGCATAACCTGACCCTGCTGATGCAGAATGAGGAAATCCAAGCCAAATACCACGATCAATTTCGTTACATCTTTGTCGACGAATATCAGGACACAAACGTCGCCCAATATCTCTGGCTGCGGCTACTGGCGCAGAAGGACGGCAACATCTGCTGCGTCGGCGACGACGACCAGTCGATCTACAGTTGGCGCGGCGCCGAGGTCGAGAACATCCTGCGATTCGAGAAGGATTTTCCCGGCGCGGCGGTGATCCGGCTGGAGCAGAACTACCGCTCGACCGCGCCGATCCTCGCCGCCGCGTCCCGCCTGATCGCCCGCAACGACAGCCGCCTCGGCAAGACCCTGTGGACGGCTGCGGAAGGCGGCGACAAGCTCACCCTCACCGGCGTGTGGGACGGCGAGGAAGAGGCGCGCGGAATCGCCGACCGGATCGAGGATTTGCAGCGCAGGGCCCATGCCCTGAACGAGATCGCCATCCTGGTGCGCGCCGGCTTCCAGACCCGCGAGTTCGAGGAGCGGTTCATCACGCTGAACATTCCTTACCGAATTTACGGTGGAGCACGCTTCTACGAGCGGCTGGAAATCCGGGACGCCGTCGCCTGGCTGCGCCTGGTCCATTCGACCGACGACGACCTTGCCTTCGAGCGCATCGTCAACAAGCCGAAGCGCGGCCTTGGCGATGTTGCTTTGCGCACCCTTCGGAGTCTGCGTTCGGATCGCAACGTTTCATTGTTTGAGGCCGCCCGTCTGGCCGCGACTTCGAAGGATTTCCGGCCTCAGGCGCGCCGGGCGCTCGACGGGTTCGTGAAAATGGTGGATCGCTGGCGCCGGATGGAGGAAACCGCTTCCCACGTCGAACTGGCGGAAACTGTGCTGGACGAGAGCGGCTATACCGAGATGTGGCGGCAGGACAAGTCGCCCGACGCGCCGGGCCGCCTCGAAAACCTCAAGGAGCTGGTCCGCGCCTTGGTGGAATTTGAAAATCTCGGTGGCTTCCTCGAACATATCACTCTTGTGATGGACGCCAATCAAGCGTCCGAAGGCGACTCCGTGTACATAATGACGTTCCATTCTTCCAAGGGCCAAGAGTTCGATACCGTGTTCCTGCCCGGCTGGGAGGAGGGTGTATTTCCGCACCCACGCACAATGGACGAAAATGGCATCGCCGGCTTGGAGGAAGAACGGCGCCTCGCCTATGTCGGGCTGACCCGGGCGCGGAAGAACGTCCATATCTCCTTCGCCGCCAACCGGCGCATCCACAACCAGTGGGCCTCCAACCTGCCCAGCCGCTTCATCGACGAACTGCCGCCCGAACATGTCGAGGTCGCGACCGAGCAGGGCCTCTACGCCGGCCGGCCGGGCGGGCAGGGCGCGCCGGTTTTCGAGGCCGGTCTTGCCGAGGCCGGCGGCAGGCGGCGCGCCGGCGGTTTCGGGGGCGGCGGGTTCGACGACGGCTGGACCGGCGCCGCGCCGCTCGCGCCGAAATCCGGCGGGCGCCACGGCGGGCCCAGGCGCATCGCGCGCGACAGGTCCGCCGTCATCGACGGCGAGGCCAGCCCGATCCGCAGCGGCGGCGGCAGCGCCTTCAGGCAGGGCGATCACGTTCGCCACGGGAAATTCGGCAAGGGCGTCGTCAAGACGGCCGAGGGCGACAAGCTGACGGTGATCTTCGAAAGCGTCGGCGAGAAGAAGGTTATCGCAAGATTTGTCGAACCGGCCTGAGGCGCGTACCGGAACCGTCCGGCCCGTAACGCCGGCCGCAGCGCATATGGGCGATTGCGCCGGCTGCGGGCTTCGTTCATTTTGGGCCGCATGATCGAGAAGGCGCTCCTCCTGCTGACGCTGCTTTGCGCGGCTGCGGCGCCGGCGCTGTCCGGGGAAAAGTCCCGGACGGAGCGGCGCGGCGGGCTGACCGTCGGCATCACCCAGTTCCCGTCGACCTTCAACCCGATGATCGATTCGATGCTGGCCAAGAGCTACATCCTGGCCATGGTGCGGCGGCCCTTCGTCACCTTCGACCGGGAATGGAAGCTGGTCTGCCTGCTCTGCGAGAGCCTGCCGACGGTCGAAAACGGCGGCGCGAAGGTCGTCACCTTCGACGAGGGCGAACTCAAGGGCAGGAAGGGGCTGCGCATAACCTGGCGCATCCGCAAGGGCGCGACATGGGGCGACGGCCGCCCGGTCACGACGGACGACGTCGTCTTCGCCTGGAAGGTCGGCCGCCATCCGCAGAGCGGCGTCGCCGGCCGCGAGCCGTTCCTGCGCACCGTCGCCATCGAGCGCATCGACGACCGGACCTTCGTGCAGGTGCTCGACAAGCTGCGCTACGACTACAACCAGCTCGTGCCCGACCCGATGCCGGCGCATCTCGAAACCGAGGCGTTCCGGGAGCCGAAGGAATACCGCCGGCGCACGGCCTACGACCGGGACCCGGCCAATCCCGGCCTCTATTACGGGCCGTACCGGATTGCGCGCATCGTCTCCGGCTCCCATGTCGAGCTGGTCCCGAACGGGACGTGGTGGGGCAAAAAGCCGTTCTTCGAGCGGATCGTCGTGCGCGTCATCGGCAACACCGCCGCGCTGGAAGCCAACCTGCGCGCCGGCGGGATCGACTATGCGGCCGGCGAACTCGGCCTGTCGCTGGACCAGGCGACCGGCCTGCGCCGCCGGGCGAAGGACCGCTACCGCTTCGTCTTCAAGGCCGGGCTGATCTACGAGCATATCGACTTTAACCTCGACAATCCGATCCTCAAGGACATCCGGGTGCGCCGGGCGCTGGCCTACGGCATGGACCGGGAACTGATGAGCAGGCAGCTTTTCGGCGGCCTGCAACCGGTCGCGCATACGAATATCAGCCCGCTCGACCGGGTGGCGTCGAAGGACGTCACGACCTATCCGTTCGATCCGAAGAAGGCGGCGGCGCTGCTCGACGCGGCCGGCTGGAAGCGGCGCGGCGGCGGCTGGCGCTACAACGCGAAGGGCGAGCGGCTGAGCCTGTCGCTGATGACGACGGCGGGCAACCGGGTGCGCGAGCAGGTCATGGAAATCCTCCAGGCCTACTGGCGGCGCATCGGCATCGATATCCGGCTCAAGACCCAGCCGGCGCGGGTCTATTTCGGCCGCACCGTCACCCGGCGCGAATTCCCGGCCATGGCGATGTATGCCTGGATCTCCGCCCCCGAATCGAATCCGCGCGGCGCCCTGCATTCGTCCGAAATCCCGACGGCGGAGAACAACTGGTCCGGCCAGAACATCCCCGGCTTCCGCAACCCGGAAATGGACCGGCTGATCGAAAAGCTGGAGGTCACGCTCACGCTCAAGGACCGGCTGCCGATCTGGAAGCGCATCCAGCAGATCTATGCCGCCGAACTGCCGGTCCTGCCGCTCTATTTCCGCGCCAACCCCTATGTCTTCCCCCGCTGGCTGAAGGGCATCCGGCCGACCGGGCACCAGTATTCCACCACCCTGTGGGTCGAGGACTGGCACGCCGGAGCTGACGCGAAACGGCAATGAGCGCCTTCCTGATCCGCCGGGCGATGCAGTCGCTTGCGGTGATCGCGATCATGTCCTTCCTGGTCTACGCCCTGATCGGGCTGATGCCGGGCGACCCGATCGACATCATGATCTCGTCCGATCCGAAGCTGACGCCGGCCGACGCCGCCCGGCTGCGGGCGCTCTACGGCCTCGATCTGCCGATCGGCGAGCGTTACTGGAACTGGCTGAGCGCGGCGCTGGGCGGCGACCTCGGCTTCTCGCGCAGCCATAACCGGCCGGTGCTGGAGGTCATGGGGCCGCACCTGCTGCGCACCCTGCTGCTGATGGGCCTCAGCTTCGTCGTCTCGGTCGCCATCGCCATCCCGCTCGGCGTCTGGGCGGCGGCGCGGCCCTATTCGGTGCGCGACTATGCGGTCAACCTGTTCAGCTTCGCCGGCCGGTCGGCGCCGCCCTTCTGGCTGGCGCTGATCCTGATCTTCGTCTTCGCGGTCTGGCTCGGCTGGCTGCCGGCCGGCGGGCTGGAGACCATCGGCAAGGGCGGCTTCTGGGACCGGCTGCAATATCTCGTCCTGCCGGTGCTGTCCCTCACGCTGCTCAACGTCGCCGGCTTCGCCCGCTTCGTCCGCGCGGAAACCATGGCCGTCATGCGTCAGGATTTCATCCGCACCGCGCGAGCCAAGGGCCTGAACGAACGCAGCGTCCTGCTGGGCCACGCCCTGCGCAACGCCATGATCCCGATCGTCACGATCGTTGCGCTGGATTTCGGCGCCCTGTTCTCCGGCGCGCTGATTACCGAGACGGTGTTCGCCTATCCGGGCATGGGCAAGATGATCTTCGATTCGATCCTGGCCAACGATTTCAACCTCGCGCTGGTCGGCCTGCTGTTCGCCACCTTCGTGACGCTGGCGGCCAATCTCGGCGCCGACGTGGCCTATGCCGTGCTCGACCCGCGGATCGCCCTGCAATGAAGGCCGGCAATCGGACACCGGCAATGAGAACCGCGCCATGAGCGCGGCCGTCCCGAGCGCCGCGGCGGGCGCCGCCGCCGGCCGGCGCGACGTGCGCCGCCGCCGGCTGCGCCGCTTCCTGCGCCACCGGCTGGCCGTGGCGTCGGCGGTCGTCCTGGCGCTGCTGATCCTGGCCGCCGCCTTCGCCCCGGCGGTCGAGCGGCTGCTCGGCGCCGACATCCGCAACGTCGACCTGACCGCGCTGCTCCAGGGGCCGAGCCTCGCCCATCCGCTGGGCACCGACGAACTCGGCCGCGACCTGCTGGTGCGCCTGCTTTACGGCGGGCGGATCTCGCTGCTCGTCGGCCTGTCGGCGGCGGTTTTCTCGGCCCTGATCGGCGCCGTCGTCGGCATTCTGGCCGGCTATTTCGGCGGCCGGCTGGACGATCTGCTGATGCGCTTTACCGACGGCGTGATCGCCCTGCCGATCCTGCCGCTGCTGATTGTCCTCGCCGCGGTCGACCTGACCAAGCTCGGCCTGCCCGCCTCGGTCGCCAATGCGAGCGACATCAGCCTCTACCGCATCATCGTCATCACCGCGCTGTTCGGCTGGACCGGCGTCGCCCGGCTGGTGCGCGGCGCGACCCTGTCGCTCAAGGAGCGGGAATTCGTGCGCGCGGCCATCGCGATGGGGGCGAGCCCGTGGCGGGTCATGCGCGTCCATATCCTGCCCAACGCGATCTCGCCGATCGTCGTGGCGACGACGCTGTCGGTCGGCGGCATCGTCCTGTTCGAATCGGTCCTGAGCTTTCTCGGCCTCGGCATCCAGCCGCCGATCCCGAGCTGGGGCAACATGCTGACCGGCGCGCAGGAGCAGATGACCAGCGCGCCCCTGCTGACGATCTGGCCCGGCCTGATGATCTTCGTCACCGTGATCGCCTTCAACTTCCTCGGCGACGGCCTGCAGGACGCCCTCGACCCGCGGGCGCTCGGCGACTGAGTGCGCCGGTAGCGGGGACTGGATGGCGCGGGCCGGGACGAAGCGGTCGATCGCGCAGGCCCGGCAGGCGCTGGCGCGGGGCGAGGCGGACTATGCGCTGATCCTGCTGGGCGAAGCGCACGAGGCCGCGCCGAAGGATGCCGGCGCGGCCTGCCTGTTCGCCGACGCCCTGCTCGAGGCGGCGCAGCCGATGACGGCGATCGAGGTGCTGGCGGCGCATCTGGCCGCCAGCCCGCGCTCGGCCGAAGCCGCCCGCAGGCTGTCCGATATTTTCGCCGCCGTCACGCCGGTGAGTTTCGCGACCGTCAGCGCGGCCGGGCTGGCGGCGGCGCTGCGGCTGGACCGGGTGGCGGCCGATCCGCTGGGCCGGGCGGCCGGCCTGCTGCTGGCCGAGCGCGGCGAAAGGGCGGCCTTCGCCGCCGGCGCCGACGAGGCTGACCTGCTCCTCGCCCTGCTCGACGCCGCGCCAGTCCGGGAGCCGGCGCTGGAAGGCTGGCTCGCGGCGCGCCGGCGCGCCGCGCTCGACGGCCTGTCCGGCCCCGCCGCGCCGGAGGACGAGGCGCTGCTCGCCGCGATGGCCCGGCAGGTCTGGCTCAACGAAGCGGTCTGGCCGGCCGGCGCGGCCGAACGCGCCGCGGTCGGCCGGCTCGATCTCGCGGACCCGGCGGCGCGCGGCGTCGCGGCGCTCTATCTGCCGCCGGACGCCTGGCGCCCGCCGGCAGACGGCGCGCCGGGCGCCGGTATGCCCCGCAGCCTTGCCGGCCTGGCCGCCGACATAGACCGCGAGCGGCGCGCCATGGCGCGGGCCGAAGCGGCGCTCGGCCCGGCAGCCGGCGCGTCGGACCCGACGGGCGCCGCCGTGGCGGCGCAGTACGAGGCCAATCCCTATCCGCGCTGGGGCTGGGTGCAGGCGCCGCCCGGCGGACGAACGGATCCCCGGGCCGGCCGCAGGCGTCTTGCGCGCATCGCCGGCCGGGCCGCGGCGCCGGCGGGCGACTGGACAAAGGGGCCGCTGCGCATCGTCGTCGCCGGCTGCGGCACCGGGCAGGAAGCGGTCCAGGCCGCGTTCGCCTATGCGCCGGACGCCCGGCTGCTCGCCTTCGATTTCAGTCGCGCCAGCCTGCGCTACGCCGCCATGAAGGCGCGCCAGCATGGCCTGAAAGCCATCCGGTTCCGCCAGGCGGATATCCTCGATCTGCCGCAATTCGAGCCGCCGTTCGACCGGCCGGCCGATCTCATCGAATGCGTCGGCGTCCTGCATCACATGGCCGACCCGTTCGCCGGCTGGCGCATCCTGCTCGACCGGCTGCGGCCCGGCGGGCTGATGTATGTCGGCCTCTACAGCGCGATCGCCCGGCGTGGGCTGACAGCGCTGCGCAAGAAGCTTGCCGGCGAGGGTATCGACCCGGCGGACCCGGACGCGATCCGCGCGGTCCGCGCCCGGATCCTCGCCCGGCCGGAGAACGATTTCGAGCGCGCGCTCGCCGATTCGGCGGATTTCTATACGCTCAGCGACGTGCGCGACCTGCTGTTCCACGCCCATGAGCGGCCGCTGACTCTGGAGGCCATCGGCGCCTTCCTGGAGGAAGAGAAGCTGGAATTCCTCCACATGGACGTGCGCCCGCACATCGCCGAAGCCTTTGCCGGTTCCCCCGGCGGCGCGCAGGGCGAAGCCGCGGCGCTCGATCTTGGCGCCTGGGCGGCCTTCGAGCGCGACAATCCCGATACCTTCGACGGCATGTACCTGTTCTGGGTCCGCAAGCCCGGTTAGCCGGGAGGCCCGATTGCGGCGGCCCGCACCGCTCTCTCCGCCGCTCCCCGTCATTCGAACCGCAGCGGCCCCTCACCGTCGTTTCGACCGAAGCGGAGCGAGTGGAGAAATCCGGCTGGCGACGGACGCCGGGCGGGCGCAAGAGCCTGTGGCGTCGATGGAGCGCCCGCCGGATTTCTCCCCTTCGACTTCGCTCAGAGCCTGCCCTGAGCGAAGCCGAAGGGGCAGGCTGCTCCGCCCCGGATTAAATCCGGGCCTCCGGTCGAAATGATGGGATGGGAAGGCCGCCCCGGCGTCCGTTTCCGCCTTATCCGCATTTTGCAGAGGACTCCCAAGGGGCGCGTAGTGGAGGAATCTCGTCGCAGACCTCTCCGGGTTTTGCCTTGCCGCGATCGAGCCGGGATCCCTCCGCTCGCTTCGCTTCGGTCGGGATGACGAAGAGGGGGACGCTTCGGTCGGGATGACGATGGGGGACGACCGGTCGGGATGACGGTGAGGGGGCGCCCGGCCGCTTGTGCCGCCCGGCGCATCCGTTCAGCCTTTCGCCAGTTCGCGCTCGACGAAGTCCATCCGGTCCTTGCCCCAGAAGATTTCGCCGCCGACGATCGCGGTCGGCGCGCCGAACACGCCGCGGGCAAGCGCGCCGTCGGTCGCCGCGATCAGCGCGGCGCGGGTCTCGCCGCTTTCCGCCGCGGCCTCGAAGTCGTCCGGGTCGGCGCCGAGCGATCCGGCGATCGGGCGCAGGCCGGCATAGTGCTGGATCGAGGCGTCGTCGCGCTCCCAGTAGGCGGCGAAGATCGCGTCGATGAAGGCGGCCTCCCGGCCCCATTTCCGCATGGCGATGGCGCCGCGCAGCGCCCGGCTGGTCTTGATCGGAAAGACGGTCGGGAAGCGGAAGGGCAACCCGTAATGCTCGGCCCAGCGTTCGAGGTCGCGGATGCGGTTGGCGATCTTGGCCTGCGGCTCCTCCATCAGGACGTAGTTGCGGCGCCGGAAGACGTGGCCGAGATTGATCGGGATATAGCGGATCGCCGCGCCGTGGCGCTCGGCAATCGGCCGGAGCAGGTGCAGCGCGAAATAGCTGTTGGTGCTGCCGACCTCCCAATAAAAATCGACGGTCTTGCCCAACGCCCTATTCCGCGACCGCGCGCCAGCCGATGTCGCGGCGGCAGAAGCCTTCGGGCCAGTCGATGGCGTCAACGGTGCGATACGCCTTCGCCTGCGCTTCGGCGACGGTCGGCGCCATCGCGGTCACGCCCAGCACCCGCCCGCCGGCCGCCAGGATGCGGCCGCCGCCGGCCGCCGTGCCGGCATGGAAGACGACCGTGTCCGGATCGCCCGTCAGCCCATCGAGGCCGCGGATTTCCGAGCCCTTTTCGTAGGCGCCGGGATAGCCGCGCGCCGCCAGCACGACCGTCAGCGCCGGCTCGTCGTACCAGCGCAGGTCGAAATCCTTCAACTCGCCGTCGCGCGCCGCGATCAGGGCGGGCAGCAGGTCCGACATCAGGCGCATCATCAGCGGCTGGCATTCCGGATCGCCGAAGCGGGTGTTGAATTCCAGCACCTTCGGCCCGTCCGGCCCGATCATCAGGCCGGCATAGAGCACGCCCTTGAAGGGCCGGCCTTCCGCCGCCATCGCGGCGACCGTGGGCGCAACGATCTCCGCGCGAATGCGTTCCGCCAGCGCCTCTGTCACCGCCGGCGCCGGCGAATAGGAGCCCATGCCGCCGGTGTTCGGCCCGGTATCGCCTTCGCCGACCGCCTTGTGGTCCTGCGCCGAGGGCAGCAGCACGAAATGCGCGCCGTCCACCAGGGCGAGGATGCTGGCCTCCTCGCCGTCGAGACACTCTTCCACCACGATCTCGGCGCCGGCCGCGCCGAAGGCGCCGTCGTCCAGCATGGCGACCGCCGCCGCCTGTGCCTCGGCGACGGTCTGGGCGACGATCACCCCCTTGCCGGCGGCGAGGCCGGACGCCTTGACGACGATGGGCGCGCCCCGCTCGGCGATCCAGGCCCGCGCTTCGTCCGCGTCGGCGAAGCGCCTGTAGGCGGCCGTGGGGATGCCGTGGCGGGCGCACAGGTCCTTCATGAACGCCTTGGAGCCTTCGAGCATGGCGGCGGCGGCGGTCGGGCCGAAGGCCGCTATGCCGGCGGCCTCCAGCCGGTCGACCAGCCCGGCGCACAGCGGCGCTTCCGGGCCGACGACGACGAAATCGATGGCGTAGTCCTTGGCCGCCGCCACGATGCCGCCGATATCCCCGGCGCCGACATCGAGGCAGACCGCCTCCTGCGCGATCCCGGCATTGCCCGGCGCGCAATAGAGCTTCGAACACAGGGGCGAGGCGGCGAGCTTCCAGCACAGCGCGTGTTCGCGCCCGCCGCCGCCGACGACGAGGACGTTCATCGGGCGCCTGACGCCACGACACCCCCACCTGTCCTCCCCCTCCGAAGAAGGGGAGGGATAACGAGGCGGCGCGGCCGTCTGCCCCTCCACCAACCGGAGGGGGGAGGGGGCCGCCGGGGTGCGGCGTCGCGGTCAGAAACCGGCATCGGGATCTTTGAGATACTCTTCCTCCTCCGGCGTGTTCGGCCGGCCTAGGATGGCGTTGCGGTGGGGGAAGCGGCCGAACCGGTCGATCGTTTCCTTGTGGGCGACGGCCCATTGCAGGAAATCCGTGTCCGGGCAGCGCTCGCGCACCAGATCGACGCAGCGCTGCTGGTCGGCGGCGTCTTCCGAATGTTCGAGCGGCAGGTAGAAGAGCATCCGGTGCTCCCGGTCCGCCACGGCGAGATCGAAGCCGCGGGCGAGCGCCGCCGCCGTCGCGTCGCGCGCTTTCGGATCGGCGGCGAAGGCGCGCGGCGTGCCGCGGTACATGTTGCGCGGGAACTGGTCGAGCAGGATGACCAGCGCCAGCGCGCCTTCGGCGGTCTCCTGCCAGCCGTCCAGGGCCTCCTTGTGCGCGGCCTCGAAATTCCGCCGGATTTCCGCGTCGAAATCGGCATCCTTGTCGAACCAGCGCTCGCGGGTCGCCGGCGCGAGCCAGAAATCGAGCACATCCTGCGGTGTCGTCATGCGTTGCGCCTCCCGGACGCCCCATCGTCTGTCAGCGGTCGTCTGTCAGCATCTGTCGCGGGGCCGCGATATGGACACCCGATCCATAGCTATGGTGTAACCGCTTCGCCATCCCTAAATCCAGAGCGCCGGAACCGCCGCGCCGCCGCCGGCCCCGAGCGCGCCGCTGCCGGCCCCCGCGCCCCTGCACCCGGAGCCCGAACCATGCCTCTCACCGGAACGCAGAACAGCTTCGACGCCCGCCGGACCCTCGAGGCCGGCGGCAGGACCTACAGCTATTTCAGCCTGCCGGCAGCGGCGGAGAACGGGCTGGACGGCATCGGGGGCGACATCGCCCGGCTGCCCTTCTCGCTCAAGGTGCTGCTGGAGAACATGCTGCGCTACGAGGACGGCGCCAGCGTCACCGCCGACGATATCCGCGCTTTCGGCGCCTGGCTGGACCGGCGCAAATCGAGCCGCGAGATCGCCTACCGGCCGGCCCGCGTGCTGATGCAGGATTTCACCGGCGTGCCGGCGGTCGTCGACCTTGCGGCGATGCGCGACGCCATCGGCGGGCTCGGCGGCGACCCGAAGAAGATCAACCCGCTGGTGCCGGTCGACCTCGTGATCGACCATTCGGTGTCGATCGACCATTTCGGCACGCCCGACGCTTTCCGCCGCAACGTCGAGCGCGAGTTCGAACGCAACCGGGAGCGCTACGAATTCCTGCGCTGGGGCGCCTCGGCCTTCGACAATTTCCGGGTCGTGCCGCCGGGCGCCGGCATCTGCCACCAGGTCAACGTCGAATATCTCGCCCAGACCGTGTGGTCCGGCGAGGAAGGCGGCGAAACGATCGCCTATCCGGACACCTGCGTCGGCACCGACAGCCACACCACGATGGTCAACGGCCTCGCCGTGCTCGGCTGGGGCGTCGGCGGCATCGAGGCCGAGGCGGCGATGCTCGGCCAGCCGGTCTCCATGCTGATTCCGGAAGCGATCGGCTTCAAGCTGACCGGCACGCTGAAGGAGGGCGCGACGGCGACCGACCTGGTGCTGACCGTCACCCAGATGCTGCGCGCCCGCGGCGTCGTCGGCAAGTTCGTCGAGTTTTTCGGCGCCGGCCTCGACCGCCTGAGCCTGGCCGACAAGGCGACGATCTCCAACATGGCGCCGGAATACGGCGCAACCTGCGGCTTCTTCCCGATCGACGCCGAGACGCTGCGCTATCTCGAATTCACCGGCCGCGATCCCGAACGGGTGGCGCTGGTCGAAGCCTATGCCAAGGCGCAGGGCATGTGGCGCGGCGCCGATACGCCCGACCCGCTGTTCACCGACACGCTGGAGCTCGACCTCGGCGACGTGGTTCCGTCCATCGCCGGCCCGAAGCGGCCGCAGGACCGGATCGCGCTGACGAACGCGAGCGGCGAATTCGACGCGCTCGAATCGCGGCGGCGCGCGCAGCCGGTCGCGGGCGCGGACTGGACGCTCGACGACGGCGACGTCGTCATCGCCTCGATCACCAGCTGCACCAACACGTCGAACCCCGCCGTGCTGGTGGCCGCCGGCCTGCTCGCCCGCAAGGCGCGGGAAAAGGGCCTGCAACGGCAGCCCTGGGTCAAGACCAGCTTCGCGCCCGGCTCGCAGGTGGTGAGCGACTATATCGAGGCGGCCGGCCTGCAGGACGATCTGGACGCGCTGGGCTTCAACCTGGTCGGTTACGGCTGCACCACCTGCATCGGCAATTCGGGGCCGCTGCCGGAGCCGGTCCACGACGCCGTCGAGGCCGGCGGCCTCACGGTCTGCGCCGTGCTGTCCGGCAACCGGAATTTCGAGGGCCGGGTCCATCCGCTGACACGGGGCAACTACCTCGCCTCGCCGCCGCTGGTCGTCGCCTATGCGCTCGCCGGCTCGCTCAGGATCGACCTCTACAACGACCCGATCGGGCAGGACGGCGACGGCAAGGACGTCTTTCTCAAGGACATCTGGCCGGCCGGCCGGGAGGTGGCGGAGACCATCGACCGCTGCGTGACGCCGGCCATGTTCCGCGAACGCTACGCCGACGTCTTCGCGGGCGACGAAAACTGGCGGACCATCGACGTCTCCGGCGGCCTGACCTACGACTGGGATCCGTCCAGCACCTACGTCCGCAACCCGCCCTATTTCGAGGGCATGACGGCCGAGCCGGCCGCGGTCGGGGACATCGTCGGCGCCCGCTCCCTCGCCCGGCTCGGCGATTCGGTGACGACCGACCACATCTCGCCCGCCGGCGTCATCAAGGAGGACGGCCCGGCCGGCGATTATCTCAAGACCTACCAGATCCGGCCGCGCGACTTTAACAGCTTCGGCTCGCGCCGCGGCAACCACGAGGTCATGATGCGCGGCGCCTTCGCCAACATCCGCATCCGCAACGAGATGGCGCCGGGCACCGAGGGCGGCGTGACCCGCCACCGGCCCTCCGGCGAGGAAATGCCGATCTACGACGCCGCCATGCGCTATCGGGCCGAGGGCGTGCCGCTCATCGTCGTGGGCGGCAAGGAATACGGCACCGGCTCGTCGCGCGACTGGGCGGCCAAGGGCACAAGGCTGCTCGGCGTCAGGGCGGTGATCGTCGAGAGCTTCGAGCGCATCCACCGCTCGAACCTGGTCGGCATGGGCGTGCTGCCGCTCCAGTTCAAGGACGGCGCGACGCGCGAGAGCCTCGGCCTCACGGGCGACGAGACCTTCGACATCGCCGGCATCGCCGGCGGCATAACGCCGGGCATGGATGTCTCTTGCACGATCCGCTACGCCGGCGGCGCGGCCCGGACCGTCCCCCTGCTGTGCCGGATCGATACCGCCGACGAGGTCGCCTATTTCGGCAACGGCGGCATCCTGCACTACGTTTTACGCAGCATGGCGGCGGCGGCCTGACCGCCGCTGCCGGCGCGAAAGCCGAAAAGAGGAAGAAGAATGCCCGATGCGGAAATCCAGCCGCCGCCGGACTTCGGTTACGGGCGGCGCGACCCGGCGGCCGGCCTGAACGACACGGAAGCGGCGATCGCGACCCGCCGCTCGGTGCGCGCCTTCCTGCCCGGCAAGCCGGTGCCGAAGGCGCTGATCGAGCGCATCCTGAACGTCGCGGCCCGGGCGCCGAGCGGCACCAATGTCCAGCCCTGGCACGTCACGGTCGTCGCCGGCGCGGCGCGCGATGCGGTCAGCGCCGCGGTCCACGCGAAGCGCGACGGCGGCGGCGCGCAGGAGATGGGCTACAACTACTACCCGGTGAAATGGTTCGAGCCCTACATCTCGCGGCGGCGCAAGCTGGGCTGGGACATGTACGGCCTGCTCGGCATCGCGAAGGGCGAGCGCGACCGGACCTACAGGCAGCACGGCCGCAATTTCGATTTCTTCGACGCGCCGGTCGGCCTGTTCCTCCACATGGACAGGCGCATGGAGACCGGCTCCTTCATCGACATGGGCCTGTTCCTGGAAAACGTGATGGTCGCGGCGCGCAGCCACGGGCTGGACACCTGCCCGCAGGCGGCCTGGGTCGACTATACGGACACGGTGAAATCCGTGCTGGGCCTTCCCGAGGACCATATCCTGATCTGCGGCATGAGCCTGGGCTACGAAGATGCGTCCGCGCCCGTCAACGCGCTCTATTCCGAGCGCGAGCCCGCCAGCGCGTTTACGGATTGGCAGGGCTTCGGGGATTAGCGGGCGGTTACCGCCGAAACCACGCCGGAGTTCGCGCAAAGGCGACGGCGCCGTCGTTTGCCATTCCACTGCCCTCTCCTTCGGAGTATTGTGGCGTGCGGCCGGAACTTTTCGGCAGCTCGACCGGATGGACCGGATGGAAGTCACAGCAACCGAAATCAGATCGGCGCTCGGCAAGCTCTCGGACCTCCCTGCCCAGGTCGGCGGATGGGAAGTCGAAACGGGAATCGACTCGGCGGACGAGCCGGCCGTATGGGTCTGGGCGCTGCTGGAGGACGAGGACGCGGACTTTGCGGCCCGCTCGCGGTTGCGGGAAATGGTCCGCGAGTGCGTCCGACAAAAGGCCGGCCCCGCGGTCTGGGCCTATGTCCGCTTCCGCGGCGTTTCCGAGATGGCGCAGACCGCGTGAGTCTCCATTCCGATCTGCTGGCCCAGGCCCGGCATCTCGCAACAAAGGAACCGAAGCGGCCCCGGCAGGCCAGCCTGCGCCGGGCCGTTTCGGCATCCTACTATGCCGTTTTTCACATGCCGATCGACGAAGCCGCCCGGCGCATGATTTCCGGCGGCGGCCGGATCGCTCTCCGCCATTGCCTCGCCCGCGCCTATGCGCACGGCAACATGAAGAAAGTTGCGAAACAGTTTGCCGGCGGAGGCGTATCGCCGAAACTTTCGCCCGGCTTGAACGGCCAACCGTTGCAACCCGAACTCGCTGCGGTTGCCGAAACATTCGTCGACCTTCAGCAGGCCCGCCACGAAGCCGACTATGACATTGCGCGCCGCTTCAACCGCAACGAAGTTCTCGACCTTGCGGATCGAGCCCAAGCGGCGATGGCGGACTGGCGGCAGATTCGCAAAAGCGCACAAGCGGACACGTTCCTAATCGGACTCCTGGCCTTCGAAAGCATGCGGGGCTGACGCATCGCGCCTCTGGCAGCCGCTGTTCCGTTCCGCCGCCCGGCATGACCGGCCGGACGCGCCGCCGCATCCCGGCGGGCCGGGATGTCGCAAGCGCATCGTCCGATCGGGCGCAAAGCCGCGGAATCCTTGGATTTCCGCGATTTATGTGACATCAGGTCGCGAAGAATCGGCTGGCGGCGGAGGCGCTGCCGCCCCTATTTTCGGCCCGTTCGGGGGGCCGCTTCGCCGGGACCGGGACCGTGCCGGAGGCGGGGTCGAAAGGGCGCGGCGGGCGCTTTCCGGAAATGTCTTCCCCGGGGCCGGTGGAACCCGGTCTTTCCGGCGGGAGCCCGGATTCTGCGGCGCCGGCGACAGCGCCGCGCCCTAGGCATGACAGGATGAACCTATGGCATTCGCCTACCGTCCGGCGCGCCGCGCCGCTTTTCCGGCCCTCTGCGGGGCCCTGACGGCCGCCGGGGCGCTTGCGGTTTCCGGCGCGGCCTTCGCGGCGCAGCCGGAACCGTGGCAGATGGGCTTCCAGAAAGCCGCAACGCCGGTCATGGAGCGGGTGGACGAATTCCACGACCTGCTGCTCATCCTCATCACGCTGATTTCCATCTTCGTGCTCGCCCTGCTGGTGCTGACGGTGGTGAAATTCCGCGAATCGAAGAACCCGACGCCGTCGAAGACGACCCACAATCTGCTGCTGGAAGTCGTGTGGACGGTCGTTCCGGTGCTTATCCTCGTGGTCATCGCGGTGCCGTCCTTCCGCCTGCTCTACTATTCCGACAAGGCCCCCGAGCCGACCGCGGCCGAGAAGGCCGCCGGCAAGACGGTCATGTCGGTCAAGGCGACCGGCCACCAGTGGTACTGGAGCTACGAATATTCGACCGAAGAGGGCGGCCGGCTGCGCTTCGAGAGCCGGATCGCCTGCCGCGGCACGATCGACCCGGACAACCGCAAGGAGTGCGAGGAGGCGAACGCGCGCTTCCAGGCCGAGCACAAGCGCGACGTCATCCGGCTGCTCGACGTCGACAACGAGATGGTGCTGCCGGTCGGCGCGACCGTCCGGGTCTACGTCACCGCCACCGACGTGATCCACGCCTGGACCATTCCGGCCTCAGGCGCAAAGATCGATGCCGTGCCGGGGCAAACCAACGAGACCTGGGTCCGCTTCACCCGGCCGGGCTGGTATTTCGGCCAGTGTTCGGAAATCTGCGGCCAGGATCACGCCTACATGCCGATCGCCCTGCGGGTGGTGCCGGCCGAAGACTACAAGGCCTGGCTCGCCGGGGCGTGGAAGAAGGCGACGGAAGACAGCGACGGTTTCAGCGTGGTGCGCGAACCGCAGAAGACGGCGCGGACCGGACAGCCGGCAGCGCTCGTCGCGGCTTCGGCGCAGCGGTAAACGCCGGCCGGCGCGCCGCCCGGCATTTCGCCGCCGGGCCGGCGCGCGCGGCCGACAGGACAAGGGCCGGCGCCCCGGTTTTCGGGCAGCGCCGGAGGACATAGGGAAAAGGACCTGCAATGGCCTACGGTGCAGCCCACGCCCACGACGACCACGCCCATGACGACCACACGCCGGGCTTCTGGGTCCGATGGTTCTATTCGACCAACCACAAGGATATCGGGACCCTCTACCTGATCTTCGCCGTGATCGGCGGCCTTGTCGGCCTGACCATGTCGATCTGGTTCCGGGCCGAGCTGCAGAACCCCGGCGTCCAGATGATGGACGGCCATTTCTTCAACGTCCTGGTCACGTCCCACGGCCTGATCATGATCTTCTTCATGGTCATGCCGGCGATGATCGGCGGGTTCGGCAACTGGATCGTGCCGATCATGATCGGCGCGCCGGACATGGCCTTCCCGCGCATGAACAATATCAGCTTCTGGCTGCTGCCGCCGGCGCTGATCCTGCTGATCCTCTCGGCGGTCCTGGGCGGCGGCGCGGGAACCGGCTGGACGATCTATCCGCCGCTGTCCTCGACCGGCGCCGATTTCGGCTTCACCGGCCATGACGGGCCGGCGATGGACATGGCGATCTTCGCGCTGCACATCGCCGGCGCCAGCTCCATTCTCGGCGCGATCAACTTCATCACCACGATCTTCAACATGCGCGCGCCGGGCATGACCCTGCACCGGATGCCGCTGTTCGTCTGGTCGATCCTGGTGACCGCCTTCCTGCTCGTGCTGTCGCTGCCGGTGCTGGCCGGCGCCATCACCATGCTGCTGACCGACCGCAACTTCGGCACCGCCTTCTTCCGGCCCGACGGCGGCGGCGACCCGATCCTGTTCCAGCACCTGTTCTGGTTCTTCGGCCATCCGGAGGTCTACATCCTGATCCTGCCGGGCTTCGGCATGATCAGCCAGATCGTCTCGACCTTCTCGCGCAAGCCGGTGTTCGGCTATCTCGGCATGGCCTACGCCATGGTGGCGATCGGCTTCGTCGGCTTCATCGTGTGGGCCCACCACATGTACACCGTCGGCATGGACGTGAACACGCGGGCCTATTTCACCGCCGCGACCATGGTGATCGCGGTGCCGACGGGCATCAAGATCTTCTCCTGGATCGCCACCATGTGGGGCGGCTCGATCCGGCTGGAAACGCCGATGCTGTTCGCGTTCGGCTTCATCTTCCTGTTCACGGTGGGCGGCGTGACCGGCGTCGTGCTGGCCAATGCCGGCATCGATTACGTTCTGCACGACACCTACTATGTCGTGGCGCATTTCCACTATGTGCTGTCGCTGGGGGCGGTGTTCGCGATCTTTGCCGGCTTCTATTACTGGTTCCCGAAGATGACCGGGAGACTGTATCCGGAGACGCTCGGCAAGGTGCATTTCTGGCTGATGTTCATCAGCGCGAACCTGACCTTCTTCCCGATGCACTTCCTCGGCCTCGCCGGAATGCCGCGCCGCTACGTCGATTATCCCGACGCCTATGCCGGCTGGAACCTGGTGGCGTCGCTGGGCGCGTATCTCGGCGGCCTCGCGACCCTGCTGTTCCTGTACATCCTGTTCCGGGCTTTCACCCGGGGCGCGCGGGCCGCGGCCAATCCGTGGGGCGAAGGCGCGACGACCCTGGAATGGACGGTGTCGTCGCCGCCGCCCTTCCACACCTTCGACGAACTGCCGAAGGTCGAAGCCCAGGCGCACCGCTAGGCGGCCGGCAGAAGCGGCAGCGGGTTTGCACGACGCCATGACCGGAACGCCAGCATCGGCGGCATCGCCGCCGCTCGTTTCCGCCGCTGCCGCCGAGGCGGACTGGCGGGACTACACGGCCCTGCTCAAGCCGCGGGTGATGTCGCTCGTGGTGTTGACCGGCCTGGTCGGCCTCTATCTGGCGCCGGGCGCGATCCATCCGGTGATCGCGGCGCTTGCGACGCTCTGCATCGCGGTCGGCGCCGGCGCGTCGGGCGCGATCAACATGTGGTTCGACCGCGATATCGACGCGGTGATGGCGCGGACCTGCGAACGGCCGGTCCCGGCCGGCCGGGTGGAGCCGGAAAGCGCGCTGGCGTTCGGCGTGATCCTGTCGGTCTTCGCGGTCATGCTCATGGGGCTGACGGTGAACTGGGCCGCCGGCGCCCTGCTCGCGCTCGCCATCGGCTTCTACGTCTTCGTCTACACCATGTGGCTGAAACGCCGGACGCCGCAGAACATCGTGATCGGCGGCGCCGCGGGCGCCTTTCCGCCGATGATCGGCTGGGCGGCGGTGACCGGCGATGTCGGGCTCGGCAGCCTCGTGCTCTTCCTGCTGATCTTCGTGTGGACGCCGCCGCATTTCTGGGCGCTGTCGCTCTATCGCGACGCCGATTACGCCCGCGCCGGCGTGCCGATGCTGCCGGTGGTCGCCGGGCGGCGGGAGACCAAGAAGCAGATCCTGGCCTACACCGTCCTGCTGGCGCCGCTCGCCCTGGCCCCGGCCGCCATCGGCCTGGCCGGCTGGCTGTACGGCGCGGTCGCCGCGCTCCTCTCGCTGTGGTTCCTTCACGCGGCGGTCGAAGTCTGGCGCACCGGCGACGGCGAGGGCGAGAGCGACGGCGCGGCGAAGCGCATGTTCCTGATCTCGCTCGCCCATCTGTTCGGCCTGTTCGCGGCGCTCGGCGCCGACCGGGCGCTGAGCGGCGTGCTCTGAGGCGGGCCCGGTGACCGACGCGGCCGACACCAAAGGTCCCGAGCTCGATGCCGATGCGGTCCGGGCGAAGCGGCGCGGGCGGAATCTGGCGCTGCTGGCCGTGCTCGTCGCCTTCGTGCTGACCGTCTACATCGTCACGATCGTCAAGTTCGAGCTGGCGGCGGGCTGAGGGCGGAAGCGGACGATGGCGGCGCGGAAATCCCTCGCAAAAGGCAAGCGGAACACCGTTTTCGGCATTCTGGCGATCCTCTCGGGCATGACGCTGCTCGTCGTCTACGCCGTGCCGCTCTACGAGCTGTTCTGCCGGGCGACCGGCTTCGGCGGCACGACCCAGCGGGCGGCGGCGGCGCCGGAGGCGGCCGGCGCGGCGGTATCGGGGCGGATCGTGACCGTGCGTTTCCTCGCCAACACGAATCCGAACCTGCCGTGGCGTTTCCAGCCCGAGGTCGAAAGCGTCCGGGTTGCGGTCGGCAAGCGGCGGCTCGTCGCCTATACCGCCCGGAATCTCGACGACCGCGAGACCGCCGGCATCGCCACCTTCAACGTCACGCCCGCGAAGGCCGGGGTCTATTTCACCAAGATCGCCTGCTTCTGCTTCGACGAGCAGACGCTGAAGCCCGGCCAGACCGTCAACATGCCGGTCAGCTTCTTCATCGATCCGGCGATCGCGCAGGACCGCAACATGCGCGACGTCGACACCATCACCCTGTCCTACACCTTCTTCCGCGCCGCCGGGCGGCCGGAGGGCGACAGGGCGGAAGCCGGGGACGGCGCCATCTCGCGGACAAGCCGCAACTGACGGACAGGACGGTAACGGCCGGCGCACCGCCGGGCGGAGGGGAAAGAAAGACCATGGCCGAAGCCCACAAACATCCCTATCACCTGGTGGATCCGAGCCCGTGGCCCCTGGTCGGCGGCGCCTCGGCGCTCGCCCTGTTCGGCGGCGCGGTCCTGTGGATCCACGGCATTACGGGCCCCTATATCTCGATCGCAGGTTTCCTCGGCCTGCTGTTCGTCATGTATGTGTGGTGGCGCGACGTGATCCGCGAGGCCGAGCATGACGGCTTCCACAACAAGGTCGTCCAGCTCGGCCTGCGCTATGGCATGGTCCTGTTCATCGCCTCGGAGGTCATGTTTTTCGCGGCCTTCTTCTGGGCCTTTTTCGACAGCGCGATCTTCGGCGACGGCGGCGCGCAGGTCGGCGACGCCGCCAAGATGTATGCCCGCGAACTGGCCAACGGCGGGCAATGGCCGCCGGCCCATATCAGCGTGTTCGACGCCTGGGACCTGCCGCTGCTCAACACCATGGTCCTGCTGCTTTCCGGCTGCACGGTGACCTGGGCCCATCACGCGCTCAAGGAAGGAAACCGCAAGGCGCTGGTCCAGGGGCTGGCCGCCACCGTCTTCCTCGGCCTGTGCTTCACCGGCCTGCAAGCGGTCGAATATTCCCAGGCGCCGTTCAGCTTCGCCATGCTGATCGAGGGCGGCCAGAAGGTGACGGAGGAGGGCGCGCGGATCGCCAACGGCGGCATCTATTCGTCGGCCTTCTTCATGGCGACGGGCTTCCACGGCTTCCACGTCATCGTCGGCACGGCTTTCCTCGCCGTCTGCCTGTTCCGCGCGATGAAGGGGCATTTCAAGCCGGACCACCATTTCGGCTTCGAGGCCGCAGCCTGGTACTGGCACTTCGTCGATGTCGTCTGGCTGTTCCTGTTCTGCTTCGTCTATGTCGTCGGCAGCGCCGGCGCGCCGGTCGCCCTGCACTAGCCGCCGGCGCCCGCACGCAGGGGCGAAAGGCGCCGGGCGCATGAGCGTATCCCCCTTCGGCGCCGGCCTCCGCTGCAAATGCCCGGCCTGCGGAAGGGGCGCGCTGTTCCGCGGTTTCCTCTCGGTCGTTCCCGAATGCGCGGCCTGCGGGCAGGACCTGCGGGCCCACGAGGAAGGCGACGGCCCGGCGGTCTTCGCCATCCTGCTATTGGGCGCAATCGCGGTCGGCCTCGCGCTGCTGGCCGAAGTGCATTTCCGGCCGCCGCTCTGGCTCCATGCCGCGCTGTGGACGCCGCTCATCCTGGGCGGCGCCGTGGCGCTGCTCCGCCCCCTGAAGGCGACGCTCATCGCCCTGCAATTCCGCCACCGCCGCGAAGACTATGACGCCGCCGGCTAGGAACCGCTCTGCAACCGCGCAACCGTCCGAATCCCTCTCCCCCTGGGCGAGGGGCAAACGGCCGCGCCGCTTGCCCCTCCGTCATTTCGACCGAAGCGGAGCGAGTGGAGAAATCCGGCCGGCGACGGGCGCCGGGCGGATGCCGGAGCTTTGGGCGTCGGCGGAGCGCCCGCCGGATTTCTCCGCTCCGCCCCGGATTAAATCCGGGGCTCCGGTCGAAACGACGGGAGGGGTTCGAGGGCCGGACCGGGCGCAAGTCCGGCAGGGAAGGCCGCGCCGGCGCCTGTTTCCGCCTTATCCCCCTTTCGCAGAGGAATCCTTGGGGCAGGGGGGGACCGCGCGACCGCGCCTGTCGGATTCGGTTCTCAGAATACCGCAGAGAAGTCCGGTCGCGGCCGCGCCGGACACCGTTCCGGGGCGCGTGGCGCCATGACCGTTCTCGGCTTCCGGCCGGCCCTGTGGCCGACGCTGATCGCGCTGCCGGCGGTCGCGCTGACCTTCGGCCTCGGGGTCTGGCAGGTGCAGCGCCTGGCCTGGAAGGAAGCGCTGATCGCCGAGCGCACGGCCCGGATCGCGCTGCCGGTGCTGTCCGGGCTGCCGGCGGCGTTCGAGCCGGAAAAACACCTGTTCCGGCGCGCCCGGTTCGCCGGCGTCTTCCTGCACGACCGGGAGATGCACCGGCCGGCCCGCTCCCGGCGCCGGGGCGAGATCGGCGTGCAGGTCGTCACGCCGCTCCGCCTCGACGGCGGCGGGACGGTCCTAGTCAACCGGGGCTGGGTGCCCGACCTGCGGCGCAATCCGGAGACAAGGCGCGACGGGCTGGTCGCCGGGCGGGTCGCCCTGGTCGGCGTCCTCCGCACGCCGGCGCGGGCGGGCCGGTTCGTGCCGGACAACGATCCGGCGGCGAACGCCTGGTTCCGCCTCGACCTCGGGCAGATGGCGAAGCACGCCGGGCTCGCCGCGGTCCGGCCCTATTATGCCGAGCTCGTGGCCGATGCGCCGGGCGGCTGGCCGCGCGGCGGCCAGACCCGGGTGACGGTGCGCAACGCCCATCTGGAATACGCCATCACCTGGTTCTCGCTCAGCCTGATCGGCATCGTCGTCTACGTCCTGTGGCACCGCCGCTTCCGGCCCGCGGAGAAGAACGGTGCGGACCGTAGCGCGGCGGACAACCGGGCGGCGTGAGCGCCTACGCCACTCTGGAGGACCGCTTCCGGCGCGCCGGCCTGCTCGACGCCGCAGCCGGTATCCTGCGGTGGGACCGCGCCGTCGTCATGCCCGAGGGCAGCGCCGGCGCCCGCGCCGAACAGTTGGCCGCGCTGCGGCTCGCCGGCCGCGAAATCCTCGCCGCCCCCGGCATGGCGGACCTGCTGGACGAAGCCGCGGAGGAGCCGCTGGACGGCTGGCAGGCCGCCAATCTGCGCGAAATGCGCCGCGCCCGGATGCGCAGCGCCGCCGTCCCGCCCCGCCTGGTCAAAGCCCGCACCCGCGCCAACGCCGCCTGCGAGATGGCCTGGCGCACGGCGCGGCCGGCTTCGGACTACGCCGCCGTCCTGCCGCTGCTGGAAGAGGTCGCCGCCCTCGCCGTCGAAGCGGGGCAGGCCCTGTCCGCGGCGCTCGACGTGCCGCCGTACGACGCCCTGCTGGACGGTTTCGAGCCCGGCGGCCGGTCCGCGGACATCGACCCGGCGTTCGACGATCTGGCCGCCTTCCTGCCCGGCTTTACCGGAGACGCCATCGAGCGGCAGGCCGCGCGGCCGCCGCTACGGATCGAGGGGCCGTTCCCGGCCGGCCGGCAGGAGGCGCTCGGCCGCCGGTTCATGGCGGCGCTCGGCTTCGATTTCGACTGCGGCCGGCTCGATGTCAGCCACCATCCCTTCACCGGCGGCGCGCCGGGCGACATCCGCATTACCACCCGCTACGACGAGGCGGATTTCCTGACCGGGCTCTACGCCGTCCTGCACGAGACCGGCCACGCGCAATACACGGCCGGGCTGCCCGCGCAATGGCGGCGCCAGCCGGTCGGCGGCGCGCGCGGCATGACGCTGCACGAAAGCCAGTCCCTGCTGATCGAGATGCAGGTGTGCCGCAGCGCGGCGTTCATGGCGTGGGCGGCGCCCCCGATGGCCGAGGCGTTCGGCGGCGCGGGGCCGGCCTGGTCGGCGGAAAACCTGCTTGCGCTCGTCACCCGGGTCGAGCGCGGCTTCATCCGGGTCGACGCCGACGAGGTCACCTATCCGGCCCACGTCATCCTGCGCTACCGGCTGGAGAAGGCCATCCTTGCCGGCGACCTGCCGCTCGCGGACCTGCCGGGCGCGTGGAACGACGGGATGGCGGCGCTGCTCGGCATCCGCCCGCCGGACGACCGCCGGGGCTGCCTGCAGGACATCCACTGGTATTCCGGCGCCTGGGGCTATTTCCCGACCTACACGCTGGGCGCCATGGCCGCGGCCCAGCTCTATGCGGCGGCGAAGGCGGCCGACGGCACTATCGAGCCGGCGCTGGCCGGGGGCGATTTCGCGCCGCTCTACGCCTGGCTCCGCCCGAACGTCCACGAACAGGCGTCCCGCTACGGAACCGGCGACCTGATCGAACGCGCCACCGGCCGGCCGCTCGACGCCACGGCGTTCAAGGCGCATCTGGCAGCGCGCTACCTCTGACCCGGACTTGCCGTCCCGCCCCGGGGCCGCCCGAACTCCCTCCTCCAAAGGATTTCCTTGCGAAACGGCTTCGCACCGCAAAGGATATTCTTCCCCCTCTTCAGAGGGGGAACTCCCGGAGCGAAGCGGAGGGGATGGGGGTGCCTCGGGCCCCTGTCGGATTCGCCTTGCGGCGAAGCGCGCCCCGCTACGCAAAAGGGCCGACGCGCCGCCCCCACCCCTTGTTCCATATCGGGCCTCCCCCTCTGAACGGGGGGAGGTATAGCGTTGCGGATGCGCACGTCTTTTCGCAGAGGAATCCAGGCGGACTCGACCTCCACCCTGCAACTTCCGCACGGCAGGGCCCGCCAGAGCCTGCCGCTAAAATATTCCGTTTTCTCGATAATATTCCTTGACACGGTCTATCCCACGCCCCATATCGCCCCCGTCAACGCCCGGAATGCGCCCGACGCGGCCTTCCCCTCCCTCCCGTCATTTCGACCGACGCCCCGGCCCGCCGGGCCGGGGCGGAGCGGAGAAACCCGGAGGGCGCTCCGTCGACGCCACAGGCTCCGGCCTCCGCCCGGCGCCCGTCGCCGGCCGGATTTCTCCACTCGCTTCGCTTCGGTCGAAATGACGGGAAGGGTGCGCCGGTCGAAATGACGGGAGGGGACGGCGGAGGCGGCGTCCACCCGGTCAATGAAGACGGCGAGGCTGTCTGCGCTTCGCCCGAAATGGCGGAACGGCCGCCGCTCCCTCTCCCGTCATTCCGACCCCCATCCGTCATTTCGACCGGAGGCCCGGCCCGCCGGGCCGGGGCGGAGCGGAGAAACCCGGAGGGCGCTTCGTCGACGCCGCAGGCTCCGGCCGGCACCCGTCGCCCGTCGCCGGCCGGATTTCTCCGTTCCCTTCGACTTCGCTCAGAGCCCGCCCTGAGCGAAGCCGAAGGGGCAGGCTACTCCGCTCGGTCGAAATGACGGGAGGGGGTGCGCTCGGTCGAAATGACGGTTGGGGGAGGCGCGGGACGGGGGCCGGGTCGGCCGGGCTTTTCCCTTTCCGTCATTTCGACCGGAGCGCCGGCAGGCGCGGAGTGGAGAAACCCGGAGGGCGCTCTACCGACGCCGCAGGCTCCGGCCTCCGCCCGGCCTCCGTCCCCGGCCGGATTTCTCCACTCGCTTCGCTTCGGTCGAAATGACGGGGAGGGGGTGCGCCGGTCGAAATGACGGGAGGGTGTTGCGCTTCGCTCGAATCGACGGGAGGGGAAGGCGGAGGCGGCGTTCACCCGGTCAATGAAGACGGCGAGGGGGTCTGCGCTTCGCCCGAAATGGCGGAACGGCCGTCGCTCCCTCTCCCGTCATTCCGACCCTCATCCGTCATTTCGACCGGAGGCCCGGCCCTCCGGGCCGGGGCGGAGCGGAGAAATCCGGCGGGCGCTCCACCGACGCCGCAGGCTCTTGCGTCCGCCCGGCGCCCGTCGCCGGCCGGATTTCTCCGCTCGCTTCGCTTCGGTCGAAATGACGGTTGGGGGAGGCGCGGGACGGGGGCCGGGTCGGCCGGGCTTTTCCCTTTCCGTCATTTCGACCGGAGCGCCGGCAGGCGCGGAGTGGAGAAACCCGGAGGGCGCTCCGTCGACGCCGCAGGCTCTTGCGTCCGCCCGGCGCCCGTCGCTGGCCGGGTTTCTCCACTCGCTCCGCTCGGTCGAAATGACGGGAGGGGGTTGCGCTCGGTCGAAATGACGGTTGGGGGAGGCGCGGGACGGGGGCCGGGCTTTTCCCTTTCCGTCATTTCGACCGGAGCGCCGGCAGGCGCGGAGTGGAGAAACCCGGAGGGCGCTCCGTCGACGCCGCAGGCTCTTGCGTCTGCCCGGCGCCCGTCGCTGGCCGGGTTTCTCCGCTCGCTTCGCTTCGGTCGAAATGACGGGAGGGGGTTGCGCTCGGTCGAAATGACGGTTGGGGGAGGCGCGGGACGGGGGCCGGGTCGGCCGGGCTTTTCCCTTTCCGTCATTTCGACCGGAGCGCCGTCAGGCGCGGAGCGGAGAAACCCGGAGGGCGCTCCGTCGACGCCGCAGGCTCTTGCGTCCGCCCGGCGCCCGTCGCCGGCCGGATTTCTCCACTCGCTTCGCTTCGGTCGAAATGACGGGGAGGGGGTGCGCCGGTCGAAATGACGGGAGGGGGACGGCGGAGGCGGCGTCCACCCAGTCAATGAAGACGGCGAGGGGGTGCGCGCCGGCCGGAATGACGGTTGGGGCAGGCGGCGCGCCCGGCGCGGCCTCTCTCTTTTGCAGAGGAATCCTCCGACGAGGAAGGATATAGAAATATTTCCTGCCGGGGCGATTTTTGCGCACGTCCGAAGGGCGTCTTTTCAACGATTCCAAAGGGTTAGGGCCACCGGGTATAAAAAGGCGCAAAAAACGCTATATAAAGACCGGTCTGTCTAATTCCAAAAATCGAGCGTTTTCAAAGACTTGGCAGACTCGATATTGAACATTCGTTCAAAATCCGGCCGCTTCCCGGCATCCGGTCCGCCCGGCGGCGGTCAGGCGAGGCTTTCGTCCAGCGTCCCGCGGTAGGGGAAGCGGGCTTCGATCCATTTTGCGGCGTGGACGACGCGCCAGTCCCGGCCGATGCGCCCGACCAGTTGAACGCCCATCGGCAGGCCGGCCGGGCCGGCGAGCAGCGGCAGCGTCATGCAAGGCATGTGCAGAAGCGTCCAGACCCGGTTCAGGATCGGGTCGCCCGTGCTGTCGAGTCCCTCCGGCGCCTCGCCGGGCGCGGCCGGGGCGAGCAGCACATGGACGCCCGCCCGGCGCAGCATTTCGTTCAGCGCGGCGCGGCTTTGGTTGGCCAGGATGCGGGCCGCGCCGTAGTCCCGGTCCGACAGGCTCTCCCCCAGCTCGAAGATCGCGCGAAGTTGCGGCGAACAGAGGTCCCGGCGGGTGAGCCGCTCCCAGCTCAGCGAGCGCGTCGTTTCGTAGGCCATGATCGTCCAGTGGGCGTCGGCCAGGCCGCCGAAGCCGGCGGGGAAGGCGATGTCGGCGACATTCGCGCCGGCCTCGCGCAGCCTGTCGGCGAATTCCAGCAGCGCCTCGACCGTGCCGTCTTCCGCGGCGGACCATTCCGCGGTCCTGCACACGGCGAACTGCGGCGGCGCGTCCGGGTCCGCGGGTTCGCGGAACGGCTGCCGGCCGTCCGAAAGCGACGAGAACGCCGCCACGTCGCCGACGTTGCGGGCGAAATACCCCACGGTGTCCAGCGAGATCGCCGACGGTTTGAGCCCGGCGCTCTGGGGATAGCCGAACGTCGGCTTGTAGGCGACGGCGCCGCAGTAGGACGCCGGCCGGATCACCGAGCCGGCGGTCTGCGTGCCGATCGCCACGGACGCCGCGCCGGCCGCAACCGCCGCGGCGGAGCCGCTCGACGAGCCGCCGGGCGTGCGGCCCAGGTCGCGGGGGTTCCGCGTCGCCGCCGGGCAGTTTGCGGCGAACTCGGTCGTCGCCGTCTTGCCCAGAATGACGGCGCCGGCGTTCCGGGCCAGGGCGACGCAGGCGGCGTCGGCCCGCGGCCGGTAGCCCTTGTAGATCGGGCTGCCGTATTCGGTCGGCAGGTCCGCGGTTGCGAAGATGTCCTTGACGCCGACCGGCACGCCGGCCAGCGGCTTGTCCCGGTCCCCGCGGCCGACGGCGCGGTCGATGGCGCGCGCCTGTCCGATCGCCAGGTCCGGGTCGAGCGCGGCCCACGCCCGGAGCCGGTCTTCCAGCGCGCCGCACCGGTCGAGAAAGGCGCGCGTCACCGCTTCGGCGGACCAGCGGCCGCCGTTCACGCCGCCGGCGATCTCCCTTGCCGTCAAGCCGATAAAGTCGGTTTCCCGGTTCATGCCGACACCCTGCCCATACTCGCCAACGCCCGTCCGCGGCATCCGGCGCACCGCTACCGGCCCTCGAAAACGGGCCGGCGTTTCTCCGCAAAAGCGGCCCGGCCTTCGGCGAAATCGCGGCTGTCCGAACAGGCCGCGATCGCCGCTTCGCAGGCAGTGCGTCCGCCGTCCGCGGAATCCCCCGAGAGGTAGCGGATTGTCGCCTTGGTTGCGCGCACGGACAAGGGCGCATTGCCGGCGATCGCGTTTGCAATGTCCGCGACTTCGGTCCTGAGCGCCGCTTTCGGATACACCCGGTTGACCAGGCCGATCCGTTCCGCCTCCGCACTGCCGTAGCGCCGGCCGGTATAGAGGATTTCCCGCGCCGCGGCCGGGCCGGCCAGGTCCGCGATCCATTTCGCAAAAGTCAGCGAATAGGCGAGCCCCAGCCGGGCCGCCGGGATCGAGAACTGCGCGTCGTCGGACGCGTAGCGCAGGTCGCAGGCCGCGGCGAGGGCGACTCCGCCGCCGAAGCAATAGCCGTGGATCATCGCGATCGTCGGCTTCGGGCAATCCGCCACGGCCTCGAACATTTCGGCGCCCAGCGCCGCAAAGCGCCGTCCGGTCCCGGCCGCGTCCCGCTCCTTTTCGAATTCCGCAATGTCGGCGCCGGAGACGAAGGCGCGGTCGCCGCCGCCGGCCAGCACCAGGACGCGCGCCTCTTCGTCCGCGCAAAAGTCGCGCACGGCGGCGCGCGCCGCCTCGATCATGCCGAGGGACAGCGCATTGCGTTTGGCCGGCCGGTCGAAGGTCAGCCACCGGACCGGGCCTTCGGCGTGCAGGCGGACCGCGCCGGCGGACCCGCTTTCCGGCGCAGCGGTCGGGTTCGATGTCATCGGGGCCTCGCCTCGTCTGTTGCGGCGGCATCGCCCGCACCGGGCGCGGGCGCCCGTTCGTGCCAGCCGGCCGCCTGCTGATAGGCGTGGCCCAGGCGCAGCAGGGCCGCCTCCGCGAAGGGTTTGCCGATCAACTGGAAGCCCGCCGGCATCCCGCCGGGCTGGAAGCCGCAGGGGACGGAGAGCGCCGGCAGGCCGAGGAAGCCAAACGGCCGGGTGCAGCGGCCGAACCGGGCCATGACCTGCGCGGCGGCTTCGGAATCGGCGACGGCGCTCCCGGCCAGCGTCGGGGTCGGATCGTCATGCACCGGCGCGAACAGGACGTCGGCCTGCGACAGGGGGCCGGCGAGCCAGCGTTCGAGGGCCGGCCCGCGTTCGCGCAGGGCGCGCAGATAGTCGACCGCAGGGATCGACAGGCCGGTATCCATGCCTTCGCGGATGCCGCTGTCGTAGTCGCCCGGCCGGGTGCGCATCCAGTTTTCGTGGACCGCCGCCGCCTCCGCCTTGAGGACGATCACGGCCAGCCGGAACGGCACGGACGGATCGGGCGCATCGACCGGCGCGACCGCGACGCCGAGGCCGGCGAAGGCGTCCAGCGCCGCATCCAGCAGGGTGCGGATGCCGCCATCGACCTCGTCGAGGAAGTAGCGCGCCGGCACGCCGATCCGCAGCCCGGCGACCGGCTCTTCGAGCGCCGCCCGGTAATCGGGGACCGGGACCGCCTCGGCCGTCGGGTCGGCGGGGTCGGGCCCGGCGACCGCCCGGAGCAGGAGGGCGGCGTCTTCGGCGGTCCGGGCGAGCGGCCCGGCGGTATCCATCGACCAGCTGCGCGGAAAGACGCCGTGGCGGCTGACCCGGCCCTGGGTCGGGCGCAGGCCGACCGCGCCGCAGAAATGCGCCGGCATCCGGATCGAGCCGCCGGTGTCCGTGCCGAGGGAGGCGAAGACCTGCCGGGCCGCGACGGCGGCGGCCGACGCGCCGGAGGAGCCGCCGGGGATGCGCGCGGGGTCCCACGGATTGCGGCAGTCGCCGTAGTGGCGGTTGTGGCCGGTCGCGCCGGCGGCGAACTCCGACGCGCCGAGCGTGCCGGTCTCGACGGCCCCGGCGGCGTCCAGCCGCTTCAGCACGGTCGCCGTGTCCTGCGCAATCCGGCCGTTCAGCAGGATGCTGCCGGCGGTCGTCACCCGGCCGGCCCGGTCGAACAGGTCCTTGTGCGCCACCGGGATGCCGTCTAGCGGCCCGCGGGCGTCGCCGCGCGCCCGGCGCCTGTCCGACGCCGCTGCGGCGGCGCGCGCGCCCTCGGCGTCGACGGTCAGGAAGGTGTTGAGCAGCGGCTGCTGCCGCTCGATCCGGTCGAGACAGGCCGCGACCAGCTCGGCGGAGGAAATCCGGCCGGCCGCGAGCAGGGCGGCGGCGGCCGACAGGGTCAGATCGGCCGGGTTCGCGCTCACGTCCGGGCGGCGCGGACCAGCCGGCGCCGCAGGTCGGCGCCGGGCTCGACGGCCGGATCGGCGGGCCCGATATCCGCCAGGGCGGCGGCGAAGCGGGCCAGCTCCTCTTCGATCTCCCGCCGGTCTGTTGTGCCGTCGCGGGTTGTGCCGTCGCGGGGCGCGCCGTCGCGTGTTGTGCCGTCGTGGGGCGCACCGTCCTCCGGCCCGGCGCCGGCCGCCGCCGGCCCTTGCGGAACACTGCCTGTCATGCGCGGCCTCGAAACGGGGAAAGCGAACGGCGCAATATTGACCTTGCCCCCGCCTTCTCGCAAGGTCCCCGCGCCGTGCGGCCAACTCCAGGCGGGCAGGCATACGGAAGGGCGCAATGGCCGGCGCAAGAGCCGGCCCTCTGGCAGGAGGCGTGGGTGAAGGCGATCCGTTTCGACCGCTTCGGCGGCCCGGAGGAACTGAAGCCGGTCGAGATGCCCGATCCGGAACCGGGGCCGGGCGACGTGCTGATCGAGGTCCATGCCGTGAGCGCGGTGCCGGGCGACTGGAAGCTGCGCAAGGGCCTGCTGACCGGGATGTTCCCGGTGCGCCCGCCCAAGGTGCCGGGCCGGGACGGCGCCGGGATCGTGCGCGCGGTGGGTGCCGACGTCGACCGCTTCGCCGTCGGCGACCGGGTCTGTTTCACCTGCCAGCATGTCGACCAGGGTTCCTACGCCCAGCTCGCCGCCCGCCCGGCGGACGATGTGGCGCCGATGCCCGAAGGCTTCGGCTTCATCGAGGCCGCGGCCGTCATGCATGCCGGCGTCTGCGCCTGGATCGCCGCGGTCGAGACCGCCGGGGTCAAGGCCGGCGACCGGGTGCTGGTGCATGGGGCGGCCGGCGCCATCGGCGGCATGGCCGTGCAGTTATGCAAGTATCTGGGCGCCGAGGTGGCCGGCACCTGCAGCGCGCGCAACCGCAGCCATGTCGCCGCGCTGGGCTGCGACCGGATCGTGCCCTACGACGAGGTGGCCTTCGAGACGGCGGTGTCCGGCCTGGACGTCGTTATCGACCTGGTCGGCGGCGCGGTCCATAATCGCTCCTACGGCGTGTTGCGGCCCGGCGGCCTGCTGGTGTGGCTGATCGCCGAGCCGTTCGAGGACCGCTCCGCCGGGCTGGATATCGAGGTGCGTCAGGCCATGATCCTGGACAATCGCGACATCCTCGCCGCGGTCGTCGGTCTTGCGGAAGCCGGCCATCTCCGGCCGCTGGTCAGCCGGGTCCTGCCGCTCGACCGGGCCGCCGAGGCGCACCGTATCCTCGAAGCCGGCGAAAACACGCGCGGCCGGCTGGTGCTGGATACGCAGCGCTTCGATTCCTGACCGAAGGAGGCGGGCCATGAAGGTGCGGGTCGATCCGGAACGCTGCGAGGGCCACAGCCGCTGCCATGCGCTGGCGCCCGAGCTGTTCGCGCCGGACGATTTCGGCAATGCCGCGGCAATAGGCGACGGCGCGGTGCCGCCCGGCCTGGAGGAAAAAGCGCGCCGCGCCGCGGCCAACTGCCCGGAATACGCCGTCGAGATCGTGGAGGATGCGGAATGAGCGACAGCAAGCCCGACGCGCAAGCCTGCCCGGAAACCGACCCGGAATCCCGGGGGGAGGCGGAAACCGGCGCCTGCCCGGTCACCGGCCAGGCCGGCGGCCCGCCGGCGGTTCCGTCGCTGGAACGGCCTCCGGTCGCGGACTGGCGCACCGACTGGGACCATCTCGACCCGCGCTGGCGCGACAACCCCTTCCCGATCTGGGACGAGCTGCGCAACGGCCCGATCGCCCGCACCGAGCGCTTCGAGGGCGCCTGGCTGCCGACCCGCTACGAGGACGTCCGGGCGGTGGCCTACGACACCGAGCATTTCTCCTCGCGCCGCATCATCCTGCGCGACCGCAAATTCGAAGACCCGCTGCCGGCGCCGCCGATCACCTCCGACCCGCCGGAGCACAAGGCGCACAAGCAGGTGCTGCTGCCCTTCTTCACGCCGCAGGAGGTCGGCAAGCTGGAGCCGATGGCGCGCCGGGTCTGCAACGAACTGATCGACGGCTTCATCGCCGGCGGGCGCTGCGACGCCGCCCAGCACTACGCCCGCCACATCCCGGTGCGCATCATCGCCTACATGCTCGGCGTGCCGGTCAAGGACAGCGACCTGTTCATCCAATGGATCCACGAGATCCTGGAGATCGGCATCGTCGACGACGAGATCGGCAATAACGCCACCAAGGCGATGCGCGACTATTTCCGCCACCATATCGCGCTGCGCAAGGAAGGCCGAAGCGAGGCCGATCCCGACGGGCCGGAGCCGGACCTGATCCGGGTCATGATGGACGGTTCGCTGAACGGCGTGCCCTTCGAGGAAAACCATGTGCTCGGCACGCTCAACCTGCTGATGATCGCCGGCATCGACACGACCTGGAGCTCGATCGGCGCCGCGATCGTGCATCTCGGGCAGCACCCGGACGACCGGCGGCGCCTGATCGAAGAACCGGACCTGATGCCGACGGCGATCGAGGAGCTGCTGCGCGCCTATTCGCCGGTCACCATGGCGCGCGAGATTAAGAAGGACGTGGAGATGGGCGGCTGCCCGATGAAGAAGGGGGAGATGGTGCTGCTGTCCTTCCCGGCGGCCAACCGCGACCCGGCCATGTTCCCGGACGCCGACAGGGTGGTGCTCGACCGGCAGGAGAACCGCCACGGCGCCTTCGGCCTCGGCATCCACCGCTGCGTCGGCTCGAACCTGGCGCGCATGGAACTGCGGGTCGCCATCGAGGAATGGCTGAAGCGGATTCCCGACTACCGCGTGGCCGGCGACGTGACATGGTCCGACGGCACCGTGCGCGGGCCGCGGACCCTGCCGGTCGCGTTCGGGCCGCTGGTATTCGGGCCGGCGGCGTCCGGGTAGGGCGGGGGAGACCGCGGGCGGTCGCCATGCGCATCGGGATCGTCGGCTACGGCTATATCGGCCGGTTCATCGCCGGGCGGATCGCGGAGAGCGAAGGCCGCTTCGAGACCGCCTTCGTCCATAACCGCAGCGCGGCGGCGCTCGCAGACGTGGATCCGGCTCTGCGGCTGGACGATCTGGAGCAGGCCGGAACCCGCGACCCCGGCCTGATCGTCGAATGCGCCCATCCGTCGATTTCGGCGCGCTACGGCGAATCCTTCCTGCACTGCGCCGACTACATGCCGCTGTCGGTTACGGCGCTGGCCGACGATTCCCTGCGCGAACGGCTGGAGGCCGCGGCGGCGGCCCACGGGACCAGGCTGCTCGTGCCGGCGGGCGCGCTGACGGGCGGCGACGACCTTCTGATGCGGCGCGGCAAGTGGCGGCGGGTGCGCATCACCTTCCGCAAGCATCCGGACAATCTCGATTTCTCCGAGAGCGGCTTCGACCCCGCGAGCATCGACGGCGAGACCGTCGTCTACGAAGGCCCGGTGCGCGGCGTGGCGGCGCTCTATCCGCGCAACGTCAACACCATGGTGACCTGCGCCCTGGTCTCGACCGGCCTCGACGCCTGCGAGGCAAGGCTGATCGCCGATCCGGCCCTGGACGCCGCGGTCGCCGAGGTCGAGGCGTGGGACGCCGGCGGCGGCGTGCTGCGCACCGAAAAGCGCCAGCCCGCGGTCGGCGTCTCCGGCACCGAAATGCTCGGCTCGACCTGGTACTCCATCCTCCGCGCCGCGGGCGCCCCGCGGGGGCCGATCGAACTGGTGTAGAACTATAGAATTCGAACCGGCCCTCCTCCCATCCTGGCCGTTTGTGTCACGACAATCCATACATAACCCGATGGCATTCGAACGGGACGCGGCCAAGAGCCGGCCCGGCCGTACCGAGCGGATCGCGCTCCGGGTCAAGCGTCCGGCGCTCGACCGTTTCCGGGCGCCGGTCGAAATGACGGGGGTGGGGGCGTACGCGCGCGGTTGCTTCGACCGAGCGCAACTCCCCACCCCGTCATTTCGACCGAAGCGGAGCGAGTGGAGAAATCTGGCCGGGGACGGGCGCCGGGCAGACGCAAGAGCCTGTGGCGTAGACGGAGCGCCCTCCGGGTTTCTCCGCTCCGCCCCGGCCCAAGGGCCGGGGCGTCGGTCGAAATGACGGGTTGGGTTCGAGGACCGGATCGGGCGCCCGTCCGGCAGGGAAGGCCGCGCCGGCGCCCGTTTCCGCCTTATCCGCATTTCGCAGAGGAATCCTCTTCAGAGGGGGAAGTGGCCGAGCGCAAGCGAGGTCGATGGGGGCGCCGTGTCGAGTCTGGAAGAAGCGCCTGGCGGCGCTGCGCGTCCCGCTATGGAAACGGGCGACGCGCCACCCCCACCTGACCTCTCCCTCTGAAGAGGGGGAGGGATAGCGCTGCGGACGCGCGCTGTCTTCGACGGGTCGGCCGGGGTGGCGATACGGTCTTTGCGTTTACTGGAAACTCACGCGCTCCGGCGCGCCTCGCCGGCGGCCGGGCCGAGGATGCGGTCGAGATATTGGCCGGTGAAGCTGTCCGGCGCGGCGGCGACGTCTTCGGGCGTGCCGGCGGCGACGATCAGGCCGCCCTTGTCGCCGCCCTCCGGGCCGAGGTCGATAATCCAGTCGGCGGTCTTGATAACCTCGAGATTGTGCTCGATCACGATCACCGTGTTGCCGGCTTCGACCAGCTCGTGCAGCACGTCGAGCAGCTTGCGCACGTCGTCGAAATGCAGGCCGGTGGTCGGCTCGTCGAGGATGTAGAGGGTCCGGCCCGTCGCGCGCTTCGACAGTTCCTTCGACAGCTTGACCCGCTGGGCCTCGCCGCCGGAGAGCGTCGTCGCCGGCTGGCCGAGCTTGATATAGCCGAGGCCGACGCGCTGCAACGTCTCCATCTTGGAGCGGATCGCCGGCACGGCGCGGAAAAATTCGAGCGCCTCGTCCACCGTCATGTCGAGCACGTCGGCGATCGATTTGTCCTTGAAGGAAATTTCGAGGGTCTCGCGGTTGTAGCGCTTGCCCTTGCAGACGTCGCACTGGACGTAGACGTCGGGCAGGAAGTGCATCTCGATCTTGAGCACGCCGTCGCCCTGGCAGGCCTCGCAGCGCCCGCCCTTGACGTTGAACGAGAAGCGGCCGGGCTTGTAGCCGCGCGCGCCGGATTCCGGCAGGCCGGCGAACCAGTCGCGGATCGGGCCGAAGGCGCCGGTATAGGTCGCCGGGTTGGAGCGCGGCGTGCGCCCGATGGGCGACTGGTCGATGTCGATGATCTTGTCGAGATGCTCCAGCCCCTCGATGCCGCGATGGGCGCCGGGCAGGGTGCGCGCGCCGTTGAGCCGCCGGGCCGCCGCCTTATACAGCGTTTCGACCACCAGGGTGGACTTGCCGCCGCCGGAAACGCCGGTCACGCAGGTGAACACGCCGAGCGGGAAGACGGCGTCGATCGCCTGCAAATTGTTGGCTGCCGCGCCGCGCACGGTGACGGCCCGGCCCGCCCGGCCGGCGCGGCGGTGCGCCGGCGCCGGGATCTCCTTGCGGCCGGTGATGTAGTCGGCGGTCAGGCTGCCCGGCGCCTGGAACACCCTGGCCGGCGGCCCGATCGCGACGACTTCGCCGCCGTGCACGCCGGCGCGCGGCCCCATGTCGATCAGCCAGTCGGCGTCGCGGATCGCCTCCTCGTCATGCTCGACGACGATCACGGTGTTGCCGAGGTCGCGCAGCCGCTCCAGCGTGTCGAGCAGCCGCCGGTTGTCGCGCTGGTGCAGGCCGATGGAGGGCTCGTCGAGGACATAGAGCACGCCGGTCAGGCCGGAGCCGATCTGGGAGGCGAGGCGGATGCGCTGGCTCTCGCCGCCGCTGAGCGTGCCCGAATTGCGCGACAGAGTGAGATAGTCGAGGCCGACATCGACCAGGAAGCCGAGCCGTTCGTTGATCTCCTTCAGGATGCGCCCGGCGATCTCCATCTGCTTGGCGGTGAGGCGTTCGGACAGGGCGGCGAACCAGTCGCGCGCGCCGGCGATCGACATCTGCGCCGCCGCGCCGGCGTGGAGTTCCGCCACCTTCACGGCCAGCGCCTCCGGCTTGAGCCGGAAGCCGCCGCAGGCCGCGCAGGGCGCGACGGTCTGGTATTTGCTCAATTCCTCGCGCACCCAGCTCGAATCGGTCTCGCGATAGCGCCGGGCCAGGTTCGGGATCACGCCTTCGAACGGCCTTGTGGTTTCGTATTTGCGCAGGCCGTCGTCGTAGCGCATCGCGACCGGCGCGCCGCCGGAGCCGAACAGGACGGCCTGCCGGTCCTTCTTGCGCAGCTTCGCGAACGGCGTGGAGAGCTTGAAACCGTAATGGGCGGCGAGGCTCTTCAGCGTCTGGCCGTAATATTTCGAGCTGGTGTCGGCCCAGGGCGCCAGCGCGCCGTCGTCCAGGCTGAGCGCCGGGTTCGGCACGACCAGCTCGGGATCGAACTCGGCCTGGACGCCGAGGCCGTCGCAGGACGGGCAGGCGCCGAACGGGTTGTTGAAGGAGAACAGCCGCGGCTCGATCTCGTCGATGGCGAAGCCGGAGACCGGGCAGGCGAACCTGGCCGAGAAGGTCGTGCGCGCGCCGCTGTCGGCGTCCTCGACGAACAGCAGCCCGTCGGACAGTTCGAGCGCCGTTTCGATGGAATCGGCGAGCCGGGCCGCCAGGTCGCCGCGCAGCACGATCCGGTCGACCACGACGTCGATATCGTGCTTGAACTTCTTGTCGAGCGCCGGCGCCTCGTCGACCAGATAGATCTCGCCATTGACCTTGACGCGCTGGAAGCCGCGCTTCTGCAGGTCTTGGAATTCCTTGCGGTATTCGCCCTTGCGGCCGCGCACGATGGGCGCGAGCAGGTAAAGCCGGCTGCCCTCGGGCATCGCCATGACGGCGTCGACCATCTGCGAGACGGTCTGGCTTTCGATCGGCAGGCCGGTCGCCGGCGAATAGGGGATGCCGACCCGCGCCCACAGCAGGCGCATGTAATCGTAGATTTCCGTCACCGTGCCGACGGTCGAGCGCGGGTTGCGGGAGGTCGTCTTCTGCTCGATGGAGATCGCCGGCGACAGGCCCTCGATATGGTCGACGTCCGGCTTTTCCATCAGCTCGAGGAACTGCCGGGCATAGGCCGACAGGCTCTCGACATAGCGGCGCTGGCCCTCGGCATAGATCGTGTCGAAGGCGAGGGAGGATTTGCCGGAGCCGCTGAGGCCGGTGATGACCGTCAGCGTGTTGCGCGGGATCTCGACGTCGATGTCGCGGAGGTTGTGCTCGCGCGCGCCGCGCACCCGGATGTGCGTCAGGCCGGCCCCCTCGAAAACATCGGCGTCAGGGGCGGGCTTGCCAACGGTATCGAGGGTCCGGGGCATCGGATCGGCAGGAAAATCGGGCATGTTTCAGGTGGAAAATTCAACTCGGCCATCGGCCCGTCCGCGCGCCGCCAATATGGCGCGGGAAGGCCGGGAAAGCGACTCGGAATTGGGGGAGGGGCCGGCGCCGGTCCGGGAGCGGACTCCGCAGTCAGGACATACCCGAAGCCGCGAGACTGCTGCGAATGCGCCGGGCGACCTGGAGCGACCGAGGCGTCTCCATCTCTTCCAGCTCTGCCGCAATCCGGCCGGCAAGCTCCGGATGCGTTTCGGCGCAGCGGCCCAGAAGTACGACGATGTCGTCGTCGGCGATCGCGGCCAGCGCCTCGACGATTTCGCCGGTCGGAGTCCGTTGGAGTTCGTTCAGCAATATCGCCCTGGCTCCGGCATAGCCGAACTGTCCGAGGACGACGGCCGCTGCCCGCCGCACCGCCGGTTGCGTGTCGTCGAGGCAGGCTTCGAGCGCCCCGATATCGGGCTGCCCGAACCCGGACAGCTTCGCGGCCAGTTCCCTGACCCGCGGGTCCGCGTGGGCCAGCAGCGGGCGAAGAAGGTCTGCGGGCAGATTCAGCGACGCCGACAGGGCGGCAGACAGGGCCGCCGGCAGCAGGGGCGGCGGAAGATCGCGCGTGGTTACGATGGAGGAAAGCGCTTCTCTCGCACGTTCCGTTCGGAATTTTGCGAGCGTTTCGATTACAGCCGTCTGTTCGGGCTCCGGACGCCCGTATCCGAAACCCTTGAAACGCCGCCACAGGGCTTCGAGGGCCGGCACGGCGCGGTCCCCAAGGCTGCGTTCGACTGCGAGGTTGCAGAGCAATCGCACATTTGAAATCCCGGCTCGGGGAATCCGGTCAAGAACGTCATCGTCCGAGAGCGTCTCCGGACGAAGAGGTTTGTCCGCCGGTACGGCGGCGGGCTCTATCGTTCCGCCACCGGCGAAAAGGTCGAACTGCTCCGTTCCGGGCTGCCGGCCGCGTCGCGTCATGGGCCGGTCTCCGGTGACGTCCGGGGCGGCTCGAAATCAACCTTCATTGCGGTTCGGTTCCGTCACGGAAGGGGCGCACAGCCGACGGGGTCCGGCGGGCTTTACCGGGTGATCATGACCGAGTTTTCGGCGTGCTTCAGCACTTTGAACGCGATGCTGTTGGAGAAGATCTGGCGCCAGCCGGTCCGTTTCTGGAACCGCGATACGACGATGACGGCGTGCGGCCGGCCCTGCTCCACGATCAGGGCGACGGGATCGCCGACCAGCGCCGTCGTGCCGGATACCGGGATCCCCGCCTTTTCGATCCGCTCCCTGGCGGTCGCGGCGCTCTTCTTCGAATCCGGAAGAAAATCCGCCGTCCGCGCGACCGACAGCAGGAAGACCGGGGCGGCGCAGAGGCTTGCAATCTCCGCATGTTTTTGCGCCGCGACGATGGATCCCTCGTAACTGGCGACGCAGACGAGATGGCCGTCGCCGTCCTCCCGCGCCCTCGTGACGAGAACGGCGCCGGTATGCTCCCGGGCAACCCGTCTTGCAATTTTGCGCGAAACGTAACCCGGTCCGGAGCCTTTTTCTCCTTCCGACATGCCGACGACCAGCAGGTCGAACGCGCCGAGCTTCGCCTCGTCGAGAATTCCGGCCGGGACGGAGGGGGCGATCAGGAGCCGCAGCACGACCGAGCGGCCTTCCGGGCTGGAATAGACGATTGCGTTGTCGCCGAGCGGATCGCCCTGCACGTCGACATGGGCGAATTCCGTCTGCCAGTCCTTGTCCAGCCACCCGAGCTCGACGAGCAGTTCGCGGCCGCGGCGCAGGGCCACGGCGCCCGGCAATTCGAGGCCCCAGTCGAGAAGGTTTTCGCGCACGACCGAGATTTGCATGCCGCCGGTTTGCAGGTCCCGGTCGATGGGCCGGACATAGAGCAGCGTCAGGTCGGCGTCCGTTGCCGAGCCGATGCGCACGGCATGGCGCAGCGCCAGGTAGGAGGCGTCGGTCCCGTCGATGCAAACGAGGATGCTGAACCGCGGCGGGCCGCCGGTTTCGGGAACGTCCGTCGGGCTTTCCGAATCGCGCAGTGCCGGCTCCCCGGTTTCCGGAGGCTTCCGCGATGCCTCGCCCGCCATCCTACAACCCGATCAGGGGCCAGAAAAGGGACGCCGAGATAATCAGCAGAACCGTCGACACGATGACCATGCGGTAGCCGACGCGGAGAAAATCCGTGGTCTTCAGATAGCCGGAGGCGTAGACGATGGTGCAGGCTGGCGTTCCGATGACCGTGAGATAGGCGAAGGCGGACGAAATCGCGGTGATGAAGCCGATGAGGAGCGGGCTTTCGCCGGCAGCCGCCGCCATCTTCAGGGTGATGGGGCCGACGACCGCGACGGCGGCGCCGTTGGACATGGTGTTGGTCACGCCGGTCGTCAGCGCCGATACTGCCGCCCAGAGCGGTATGCCGCCTTCGATGCCGAGGGGGGCCAGCAGGTCGAGGAAGTTGTTGGCGACCCAGAGCGCCGCGCCGCTGTCCTTCATCTGGACGCCGAGCGAAATGGCGGCTGCGTAGAGGAGCACGACGCCCCAGTTGACGCCGGAGTTCAAATCCTCCCAGCGCACCAGCCCGATGACCAGAAAGGCGACCGCGCCGAATATCGCGACGGTGCCGAGCCCGAGCGTATCGGAAAAGGTCAGCCACCCGGACAGGACGACGGCAAAGGCCGCTATCGAGACCCAGTCGGCCGATTTCATCGGCCCCTGGGCCCTGATCTGCTCCCGCAGCTTGACGACGGCCCGGGAGATGTTCCGGTGCTCCGGCTTGAAGGTGTAAAACAGGATCAGCGTAACGAAGGGGAGCTGGATCAGGAATATCGGATAGCAGTAGAGCATCCATGTCAGGTAATCGACGATGAACTTGGCCGTTTCCGGATTGGTCGGATCGAAGAAGAACTCCTTCCAATAGCCGATCATGATCGCGTTGCGGGCGCCGCCGGACGGCGTCCCGATGCCGGCGATCGAGCAGCCGTAGGAAATCGAGAACAGCAGCACCGCGGCGAGCCCGCGCACCTTCCGCGAATCTTCCGAGGTCAGCGTTATGAGCGTGATGGCGACGGGCAGCATCATCGCGGCCACGGTATGCTCGCCGATGAAAGAGGCGAGAATGCCCGAAACGACCGAAATGCCGACGCAGACATTGACCGTGCCGGTGCCGGTCATGCGGACGATCCAGTAGGCGATCCGCTTGTCCAGCTTCTGCTTGACGACCGCGACCGCCAGCATCAGCGATCCCATGATGAACAGGACGGAATCGCTCATCAGGCTCTCGGCCACGGAGGTCGAATCGATTCCGAGCAGCACGACCTGGCCGAGAATGATCATCAGGGCGACCGTGGGCAGCGGCACCGGCTCGGTGACGAACAGGATGATCGCGACGACGGACATCGCAATCAGGATGAGGCCGCGGCGGTCCAGCCCTTCCGGCGGCGAAAAGCTCATCATCACGGCGCCGACCGCCAGCGCGATGAAGAACCAGCGCTTGTCCCACAGAAAGGCGCCGAAGCCGCGCACCACGGGCGCCCTGTGGCGCTGAGCGGCCTGGCCCAGTGTTCTGTCGAGTCTGGCCTGAACCGCGGGGTGCATTCGAAGCTCCTTGAATTGACGCGCGCATGGAGGGCGGAGTTCTTGCCGCTACGGATACGACATCATGGAAAACGGTGCAGGGGCACACCGTCACACCTCCGGCCTTTGTCCCAAAGAAAGGCCGCCTATTCCGCCAGCAGCCCCCGCTTCCGGTGCCAGTCCTCGATGGCTTCCTCCGGATAGCCGTCGAAGCGCCGCTCTTGCGCCGACTCGTCCGGGACCGGGCACCAGCCGGGTTTCGCGCCGAGCATGAGATGGACGCGCTCCGGCGCCGGCGGGAGTTCGGTGTCGATGGCCGAGGCCAGCGGATGGACGAGGTCCGGCCAGCGCGGGTCCCACAGCCAGAGATGGCTGCCGCAGCGCTTGCAGAAATGCCGCATCGCCGTGCTCGTCCGGCCGTCGATGGCCGCCTGGTAGACCGCGAGATGCTCGCCGCCCTCGATGCGCAGGCTCGGCGTGTCGCCCATGATGTTGACGGCATATCCGCCGCCGCCGGTCGTCTTGCGGCAGATCGAGCAGTAGCAGTAGTTGAACGGGCGGGGCGTGCGGCTCTCGACGCTGAACGTCACCGCGCGGCAATGGCAGGAGCCTTCGAGCTTCATGGCGGGCCTTTCGGATCGGGGTTTTCGAATTTTCCGGTTCGAGGCTATCGGATTGGCTGCCGGGCAAGCTATAACGCTTGCCGGCGCGGGCTATGTGATTTATAAACGGCTGACAGCCGAACGAATGGGGAACATCATGGCAGGCAGCGTCAACAAGGTCATCATCGTCGGCAACCTGGGCCGCGATCCCGAAGTCCGCACCATGCAGAGCGGCGACAAGGTCGCCAATTTCTCCGTCGCGACCTCTGAACGCTGGAAGGACCGCAACTCCGGCGAGATGCAGGAGCGCACGGAATGGCACCGCGTCGTCATTTTCGGGCGCACCGCGGAGATCGCCGAGCAATTTCTGCGAAAGGGATCGAAGGTCTATATCGAGGGCCAGCTCCAGACCCGCAAATGGGAAGACAACCAGACCGGGCAGGAGCGCTACACGACCGAGGTCGTGATCCGGCCCTATCGCGGCGAGATGACCATGCTGGACAGCCGGCGCGACGGCGCCGGCGGCGGTATGAGCGAGACCTATGACCGGGGCGACCGGGGCGGCTCCTACGACTCCGGCGGCAGCCGCGGCGGGGGCGGCGGCTACGGCGGGCGGGAAGGCGCCGGCGTCCCCCAGACCTCCGGGGCCGATTTCGACGACGAAATCCCGTTCTAGGGCGGCCGGCGGCCGGCGGCCGTGCGGGCGAAGGGCTGACCGATGCGGGAATACCGGACCGAATTCGTCGTGGAGTGGGCGCATTGCGACGCCGCCGGCATCGTCTTCTACCCGTATTTCTACACCTGGTTCGACCAGGCGACCGAGCGGCTGTTCTCGGCCAACGCGCTGTCCTACCCCGAAATGGCGCGCGACTTCGGCGTCAGCGGCATGCCGCTGCTCGAGACCGGCGCGACCTTCCGGAACGCCTGCCGGCTGGGCAACCGGCTGACCATGGCCACCCATGTCAGCGAATGGGCCGGCAAGGTCTTCACGGTCGCCCACGCCCTCAGCCATGCCGACGGCCGCCCGGCGCTGGAAGGCTTCGAGAAGCGGGTCTGGGTTACGCTCGCGCCCGACCGGCCGGCGGGGTTCCGCGCCATCCCGGTTCCCGAAGAGGCCAGGGCGCGCTTCGCCGACTGAACCCTGCGTGGCGCCGGCAAACCGCCCCGCTTGCCGCCGCTCCGCCGTATCGGGGCGCGAGAGTCGGGTCAGAAGGCCCTCACCGCCCGCATTTTGCACAAATTGCAAATAAAAATTCTATTTTGTGCAAAAATGCGGTAGATTGCCGGCATGATCGAACGCGACATCGCCCCCCGCCTGCGCCGGCTCTTCGGACAATACCCCTTTGTCACCGTCACCGGGCCGCGCCAATCGGGCAAGACAACACTCTGCCGCGAGACGTTTCCCGATCTGGCCTATGTCAATCTGGAAGCGCCCGATCGACGGGAGTTCGCCGAATCCGACCCGCGCGGCTTTCTCGCCCGTCTCGGCGAAGGCGCCATCCTGGACGAAATCCAGCGCGTTCCGGATCTCCTGTCGTATCTTCAGGTCGTTGCCGACGAAAAGGGGCGGAATGGCCTTTTCGTGTTGACTGGCAGCGAGCACTTCAAGCTGTCCGAAGCGATCGGCCAGTCGCTGGCGGGACGAACGGGCCTGTTGCGTCTCCTGCCCTTCACGCTTGCGGAACGCGAACGTGCGGGCGCCGGTGGCGCGCTGGACGAAATTCTTTACTCCGGCTTTTATCCGCGGATTTACGATCGGGGCATCGATCCGCGACAGGCGCTCGGCGACTATTTCGAGACCTATGTCGAGCGCGACGTGCGCCGGCTGGGCGAGATTCGCAACGTATCGAGCTTCCGGCGTTTCGTCCGGCTCTGCGCCGGCCGGGTCGGACAGTTGACCGACTTCGTGTCGCTGGGCGCCGATTCGGGAGTGTCCCGCACGACGGCGCGGAACTGGCTCGATTTGCTGGAGCGGAGTTACATCGCCTTTCGCCTGCCGCCATTCCACGCCAATATCCGCAAGCGGCTGGTCAAGACTCCCAAGCTCTATTTCTACGATGTCGGCCTCGCCGCCTATCTCATCGGCATCGAGCGGGCCGCCCAGGTCGCCACCCATCCCCTGCGCGGGCCGCTGTTCGAGAATATGGTTGTCTTGGAGGTCCTGAAGCATCGGTTCAATCGCGGGCTTTCCTCCAATTTGTCGTTTTTCCGCGACAGCCGGGGGCTGGAATGCGATCTGCTGTTCGAGACCGGGAGCGGCCTCGGCGCCATCGAAATCAAGTCGGGGGCGACGGTTGCTTCGGACTTCTTCGCGGCGCTGGGCTCCGTCGCAAAAGCGGTTCCCGGCATCGCCCTTAAGGCTGTCGTGTACGGAGGCGCGGAACGTCAGTCCCGAAACGCCGGCGAAGTCGTGCCCTACGACGATCTGCACGGTTTCCTCGACCGCTTCGAGACCGACCGGGAGATGGCGGCTTTCGTGGAGAACAGGAAAGCGCCGCCGCCGCCGCAAACCGATATCGACCGCTTGGACAGCGTATACAGGCAGTCTGTTCGCCCGACCCTCGACGCGCTCGATAGCTCCCTGGCGGAACGGGTGGCGCCGCTGTTCCGGTTTTTCCTTGGAAAGTCCTTTGTCAAAATCGGCGCGATCGACTTCAACTCGGAAGGATTGCTGGAAACCGGAAATTGGGCGCGGACGAAGAAGACCTTTATCGAAAAACCGGGGTTTTCGCTGAGTAACGAACGCCCGCTGCGAATTTCCCACAGATATTCCTTCGAGATTTACGACGGCCCGGGCAATGGGGGGTTCGATATTTCCGTAACCCTCGCATGGTCGCTGGAAGCCGAAGGATTTACCCGGATGGCGACCGTCAACGAAGAGCCGGTTCGCAAGATCGACGGTCGAGTCCGCTATCCGGACCTCGAGGCGCGCAGCGCGCGGATCGACAGCGCCGTTTCGGCTATCGGAAACAGCGTCAAAGAGGAAATCGAAAAACTATCCGGCGGCCGATAGACGCCCGGCCCTACTCCGCCAGGCGGAAATTCACCCTGCGGTTGCGGCGGCCCTTGTTTTCGATCTTGCCGATGGCGACGGGGCCGATCTCGCCGGTGCGCGCGACATGGGTGCCGCCGCAGGGCTGGAGATCGACCGTGTCCGCCGCGTCGCCGATCCGCAGCAGGCGCACCCGGCCGGCGCCCACCGGCGGCTTGACCGAGAGGGTGCGCACGAGGTCCGGCCGGGCGGCCAGTTCCCTGTCCGAAATCCATTCGGCGCCGACCGGCAGGTCGGCCCCGATCAGGCCGTTGAGCGCGGCTTCGATGGCGGCCTTGTCGAGGGACGTGTCCGGCAGGTCGAAATCCAGCCGGCCCTTGCCGTCGCCGATCCGGCCGCCGGTCACCGCGCCGTCGACGACCGCGCACATCAGGTGCATCGCCGTGTGCACGCGCATGTGGCGGTAGCGCCGGTCCCAGTCGATCTCGCAGGCGACGGCGCCGCCCGCCGCCGGCAGCGCCGCGCCTGCCGCCGGAATGTGGCGGTGTTCGCCGGTTTCGCGGTCCTTGCGGGTGTCGGCTATCGCGGTTTCGCCGCCGCCGGGCAGCGCCAGCGTCCCCGTATCGCCGGGCTGGCCGCCGCCCAGCGGGTAGAACACCGTGCGGTCGAGTACGATCCCCTCCGGCCCGGCGCGCAGGACCGTAGCCTCGCAGCTTCTCAGATAGGCGTCGCCGCGGAACAGTTCTTCGGTCATGGCGTCCTCATGAGCCTGGCGTCTTTCGAATGACAGAATATTCGGGATCGAACCGCGAAAAAGCAAATACACGGCCGGCTCCGGTTCCCGGCTCTCCCTGCGGCCGGCCGGGGCGGCAGGAGAGCGAGGAGGGCGCGGGGTAGCGCAGCCCGCCTGCCGCCCTTCGCAGGGAAATCCGGGGATTCCCCTGCGAAAGGCGGTGAGCCGGAGGCGGTTTTTCAAAAATATTTCCTCTTTGTCGATAATATTCCTTGACACGGCAGGTCCCGCGCCCCATATCGGCCCGGTCAACGCCCGAAGTGCGCCTGCCGCGGCCGGCCGGCGCGCCCCTTATAAGAGTCCTCTGCGAAATGCGTATAAGGCGGAAACGGGCGCCGGCGCGGTCTTCCCCGCCGGACGTGCGCCCAATCCGGTCCTCGAACCCATCCCGTCATTTCGACCCCCGTCCGTCATTTCGACCGGAGCGCCGTCAGGCGCGGAGTGGAGAAACCCGGCGGGCGCTCCACCGACGCCACAGGCTCCGGCATCCGCCCGGCGTCCGTCGCTGGCCGGATTTCTCCGCTCGCTCCGCTCGGTCGAAATGACGGCGAGGGGGGTGCGCCGGCCGGCCGGAATGACGGAAGGGGGCTTGCGCGACGCCCGAAACGGCGGAACGGCCGCCGCCCCCTCTCCCGTCATTTCGACCGGAGGCCCGGCCCTGCGGGCCGGGGCGGAGTGGAGAAACCCGGCGGGCGCTCCACCGACGCCGCAGGCTCCGGCATCCGCCCGGCGCCCGTCGCCGGCCGGATTTCTCCGCTCGCTCCGCTCGGTCGAAATGACGCGAGGGGGTTGCGCGTCGCCCGAAACGGCCGGACGGCCGCCGCCGCTCCCACCCTTCATTCCGCCGCCCCCTCTCCCGTCATTTCGACCGGAGCCCCGGCCCACCGGGCCGGGGCGGAGTGGAGAAACCCGGCGGGCGCTCCGTCGACGCCGCAGGCTCCGGCATCCGCCCGGCGCCCGTCGCCAGCCGGATTTCTCCGCTCGCTCCGCTCGGTCGAAATGACGAGAGAAGGTGCGCCGGCCGGCCGGAATGGCGGCGAGGGGGTCTGCGCTTCGCTCGAAGCGGCGGGGCGCGTCCGCCGCCCCCTCTCCCGTCATTCCGACCCTCACCCGTCATTTCGACCGGAGGCCCGGCCCGCCGGGCCGGGGCGGAGCGGAGAAACCCGGAGGGCGCTCCGTCGACGCCGCAGGCTCCGGCATCCGCCCGGCGCCCGTCGCCGGGCGGATTTCTCCGCTCGCTCCGCTTCGGTCGAAATGACGGGAGGGGGGTACGCTTCGGTCGAAATGACGGGAAGGGGTGCGCTCCGGCCGGAATGACGGTTGGGGGTGCGCTTCGGTCGAAATGACGAACGGGGCAGGCGGCGCGCCCGGGGAAGCCGCCCCCGGTGTCGAGAAGCGCCGCCGGCCGGCTGTCTGGAAAAATTCCTACCAAAATAACTTTTGCGCACGTCCGAAGGGCGTCTTTCCAACGATTCCAATGGGTTAGGGCCGCCGCTGTGTAAAAAATGGGAATTATATACGAAAGTGACCAGCGGGGCGAGGACCGCTCAAGATGAAGCCTGTCACACGCTACTTGGCTATCAATGCAGCTACGACCAAGATCACGGCAGCCGCAAGGACAATTCCAATCTGCCACCGGAGCATTGCTGTCTCCTTGGCCTCAATGGTCTGGACCAAAGAAGTCTTGAGTTTTTCGAGATCATCTGCCTTCGCTATGTATTGCATGTGGGTTTCCAGCCGGGCGAGCCGGTCAGACACGCCACCACCGTTCCCGTTTCCGCCGTGGTCAGAAACGGTGCGCCCTGTCTCAAGAGGCGTCACGTTGCTCGCGCGGTCAGTCACGGTTCTTGGAAATCCACTCGACCAAGGTGCTTGATGTGTGCCCGGAGTAAAAATCCATCTGCATGACGATACCGGAGACACCGTCCGCGCCGATTCCGGCGTCGCGGGCAACATCGGCCGTCAGCACGTTTTCAGTGCTGATGAGTGCCAGCCGATTATCGAAAACGTAGTGTTTCGGCCAAGTTTCCCTGACCTTATCCCAAGCAGATTCGTTCGGTTCGTTCAAAAGGATGGCGTAGAGGGGCATGGGCCGAGCCTATCGGGGCAGGGTCGGGCAGGTCAATAGCGCAAACAGCCGGTCATTTTTCTGGCCGAAAATCCTTGAAATTCCGCCATCGGTCACTATATCTCTATTAATAACGGAGACGACGATGGCTCAAAACGCACCCGGCAAACACTTCCGCAAGGGTCTGTCCTTGGTCCAGTTGACCCGGATGTTCCCGGACGACGCGACGGCTCGTGCCTGGGTCGAGGGCATCCGCTGGCCGAACGGCCCGGTTTGCCCGCATTGCGGGAGCGACCGGATCGCCCATCCGGTGACGCACAAGACCATGACACACCGTTGCCGGGACTGCCGCAAATGGTTCAGCGTCCGCACCGGGACCGTGATGCAATCGAGCAAGCTGGATTTGCAGGTCTGGGTTATCGCGGTATACCTGCTGAACACCGGTCTCAAGGGGCAGGCCAGCATGAAGCTGCATCGCGATCTCGGTATCACCCAGAAAGCCGCTTGGCACCTGATGCACCGCATCCGGGAGTGCTGGGACAAGAAGGGCGGCCTGTTCGGCGGCCCGGCGGAAGCGGACGAGTCGTATTGGGGCGGCAAGGAATCGAACAAGCACGCTTCGAAGAAGCTGAACGCCGGTCGCGGCGCCGTTGGCAAGACCGCCGTTGCCGGCGTCCGCGACCGCGCGACGGGCAAGGTCGCGGCCCGGAAGGTCGAAAAGGCCGACGCCGCCACGATCCAGAGTTTCGTCGCCGAACACGTCCGGTTCGGCGCGCACCTGTTCACCGACGAAAGCCGGGCCTACAGCGGCATCGGCGCATGGTACCGGCACGCGACGGTCAAGCACTCGGTCGGCGAGTTCGTCAACGGCATGGCCTCGACAAACGGGCTGGAGTCGTTCTGGGCCGCCATGCGCCGGGGCTTTCACGGCACATACCACCATTTCAGCGCCAAGCACCTGAACCGATACGTTGTCGAGTTCGCGGGCCGACACAATAACCGGAACGCCGATACCCTCGATATGATGGCCGAGTCCTTCGCCGGGATGATCGGCAAGCGGCTCCGCTACCGGGACCTGATTGCGGACTGAACCGCCGTGTCCCTGAACAAGAACATGAACAAGGCGAAGCGTCGGAAAAACGACGACTTCTACACGCAGCTTTCAGACATCGAGAAGGAGGTCCGGCACTACACCGGGCATTTCCGGGGCAAGGTCGTCTACTGCAACTGCGACGATCCGAAGGCCAGCAATTTCTTCAAGTATTTCCAACTGAAGTTCCGCACCCTCGGTCTGCGGAAGCTGATTGCGACCTGCTACAAGAACCGGAACCCGGACATGTTCAGCCGGCACGACGCCGAACGGTCGGTCGGCATAGTCATTGCAGAGAGAGAGAGAGAGAGAACGGCGACCTGCCTGACATCGAGGTGTTCCGGCTGGACGGCGACGGCGATTTCCGCAGCGCGGAGTGTATCGACCTTCTGAAGCAGGCGGACATCGTTGTGACCAACCCGCCGTTCTCCCTGTTTCGGGAGTACGTCGCCCAGCTGATGGAGCACGACAAGAAATTCATCGTCGTCGGGCCGTGGAACGCTGTCACCTACAAAGAGATATTCCCGCTCATCAAGAGCAACAGGTTGTGGCTCGGATACGGGTTCGCCGCCGGCAACGCCTACTTTGCCGTACCATCGGAGGCGGGGGCGAGTGACTATGCGGCCGGTGTGTACGACGAACAAACCGGCCTCGTGAAATTCCGAAACGTCACTTGGTTCACCAATCTCGACCACAAAAAGCGGCATGAGGAATTGATCCTGTATTGCCGCTACGCGCCGGCGGATTATCCGGCCTACGACAACTATGACGCCATCGAGGTCGGCAGGACCAAAGACATTCCGGTAGATTGGACGGGCGCGATGGGCGTGCCGATCACGTTCCTCGACAGGTATAACCCGGACCAGTTCGAGATTCTGGGCATCACCGACAGGGACAACAATTCCGGCTTGAAAACGAAAGAGTACACCGAATCGGACGTGCCGAATCCCGGCGACCTGAACAGGCGGGCGGCGATCCAGTCCGGGGACAGCCTCAAATCGACGTATGCGCGCCTCTTGATCCGAAAGACACAGCCATGAACATCGACCTTCGGCATGTGACCGTCCGCGAATTGACCGAAGGCTACACGGACGACGGCGAAAGCGGAGTCACCGGCTACGGCGGCCGGCTGGACATTCGGCCGCCCTACCAGCGGGAGTTCATCTACAAGGACCGCCAGCGGGACGCGGTGATCGACACGATCCGGCGCAGCTTCCCGCTCAACGTCATGTATTGGGCGGTTCGCGACGATGGCACGTTCGAGATAATCGACGGCCAGCAACGCACGATCTCGATAGCCCAATATGTGATCGGCGATTTCTCTTTCGACGGGCTGTACTTCGAGAATCTTCCCGGCGACCGGCAAGCCGAAATCCTCAACTACGAACTGATGGTCTACCTTTGCCGCGGCACCGACAGCGAAAGGCTGGACTGGTTCAGGACCATCAACATCGCCGGGGAGAAGCTGAACGACCAGGAACTGCGCAACGCGGTCTACGCCGGCTCCTGGGTCTCCGACGCCAGGCGGTATTTCAGCCGGAACGGTTGCCCGGCGCACGGGAAGGGCAGTGCCTATCTCAAGGGAGCGTCAATCCGGCAGGACTATCTCGAAACCGCCATCAAGTGGATCAGCGGCGACCGGATCGAAGACTACATGGGCCGGCGCCAGCACGATCCGACTGCCGTAGCCCTCTGGAATCACTTCCAGTCCGTCATTGACTGGGTTGAGGCGGTATTCCCGACGAAGCGTCCGGCGATGAAGGGCGTGGACTGGGGGAGCCTGTACGAAGCGCACAAGGACGCCGCACTTGATCCGGTCGCTCTGGAGGCCGGCGTGAAGCGGCTCATGCAGGACGATGACGTGACCAGCAAACCCGGTATCTACGCCTATCTTCTGGACGGCGACGAGCGACACCTGAACATCAAGGCGTTCACCCCCGCGATGAAGGCGGAAGCCTATGAGCGGCAGAACGGGATTTGTGCGCGCTGCAACAAGACGTTCAGCATTGGCGAGATGGAAGGCGACCATATCGACCCTTGGACCAAGGGCGGCAAGACGGTTGCCAGCAACTGCCAGATGTTGTGTATGCCGTGCAATCGCCGGAAGGGAGGCAAGTAGCCATGACCGACGACGCCAAGCCTGCCCCGAAGCGCCCCCGCGGCCGTCCGCCCCGTCAAATGCCGGAGCCGATCCCGGACACGCCGGAGAACATCATGCGGGCGATCCTGTCGACTCCGCCGAAGAAAGACAGCGAATGGGAGTACACCAAGAAGGCGGCCCAATAGCCGCCCTTGGTCACTTTCGTATATAATTCCCTAAAAAATATATTTTATTGAACATTCGTTCAAAATCCGGCCGCGTTCCGGCGTCCGGGGGCGGCCGGCGTGCCCTTTCGCAGAGGAATCCTCTTCGGAGAGGGACGTGGCCGAGCGCAGCGGGACCGCCTGTCCCGGGCGAAGTCGAGAAGTTGGGGGCGCCGCGTCCAATCGCGGTAAAGAAGCGCCCTTTTCGGCGCTGCGCGTCTAACGGTGCGCCGCCCCCAACCTGACCCCCCCTTCCGAAGAGGGGGAGGAATCGCAGTCACGCCTCGCCGCCGCCCAGCACGCGGAGATAGACTTCGCGGTCGATGTTGCCGCCGCTGAGCACGAGGCCGGCCCTGCGGCCCGCCATCGCCTCGCGCTCCCTGACCAGCGCGGCCAGCGCCGCCGCGCCGGCGCCCTCGGCGATATTGTGGGTGTCGGTGTAGTAGGCCCGCATGGCGGCCTCGATCTCCGCTTCGCTCACCGTGACGATCCGGGCGGCGCCGCGGTTGACAATCGCAACCGCGTCGGGCGCCGGCACGCGGCAGGCCATGCCGTCGGCCACCGTATCGGCCGAGTCGGTCGGGACCGGCTTGCCGGCTGCGAAGGAGAGGGCGTAGCAGGCCGCGTTCTCCGCGCACACGCCGACGATTTCTGTGGCGAGGCCGAGCGCGTCGCGCGCCGCGATCGCGCCGCAGATGCCCGAGCCGAGCCCGATGGGAACGTAGACGGCATCGAGGTCCGGCGCGGCGCGGAAGAATTCCAGCGCATAGGTCGCGGCGCCGTGGACCAGCGGCGCGGCGAAGGAGGCGACCATGTGCAGGCCGCGCGCGCCGGCCAGCGCTTCGGCGTGCTCCAGCGACTCCTGGAAATCGCTGCCGTGGACGACCAATTCGGCGCCCTGGGCCTGCATCGCGGCGTTCTTCTCGCGGCTGTTGCCCTCGGGCACGACGACGACGGGCGCGAGGCCGTTGCGCCGCGCGGCGATGGCGATGGCCTGGCCGTGGTTGCCCCGGGTCGCGGCGATCACGCCTTCGACGGCCGGCTCGGCGCGGCGCAGCCGGTCCATGTAGACCAACCCGCCGCGGAGCTTGAAGGCGCCGATCGGCGTGTGGTTCTCGTGCTTGACCCAGACCTCGGCGCCGGTGCGCGCGCACAGCAGAGGCCAGCAATGGGCCGGCGTCGGCGGCATCGCGGCGCGGACGGTCTCGGTCGCCGCTTCGATGGCCGCAAGGTCCGGGAGGTTCATCGCTGTCTCCTGCGGGGAAAGCCGTCAGTGGGCGTATTTCCGGGCGATCCAGGCGCCGATCGGGATGAGCGGCCCGGCGGCGACGATGGTCCAGGCGATCCGCTCGCCCAGAATGACGGCGGCGGCGGCGACGGACAAGACCGGCTGGAGAAACCGGAACACGGCAATCCGCGCAATGCCGCCGCCGGCTGCCGCGCCCGTCGTGGAGCCGGCGGTCAAACCGCGATGGTTCCCTCGAGATAGGGCGCGGCGTAGCCGGCGATCGAGACCCGGTCGCCCCTGAGCGCACACCACAGCGCGCCGCCGCGCGCCGAGACCTGGCGGGCGAACATCTCGGTCTTGCCGAGCCGTTCGGCCCAGTAGGGAATCAGGATGCAGTGCGCCGAGCCGGTCACGGGATCCTCGTCGATCCCGCCCGCCGGTGCGAAGAAGCGCGAGACGAAATCGCAGTCCCCGCCCTCTGCGCCCGGCGCGGCGATAATCAACTCGGGGATATCGAGACCGGCGACACGGCGGAAATCCGGCCGGACGGCGCGCACGGTTTCCTCGCTGTCCAGCACCGCCAGGGCGTAGGGCGCGGCGAGCACCGCCTCCGGCCGAACCCCGATCGCGCCGGCAACGTCGCCGATCCCCGCCGCGGATTCGATCGGCGCCGGGGGCTGGGCCGGAAAATCCATCGCCAGCCGGTCGCCGTCGCGCGCCACGGTCAGCGGCCCGCTGCGGGTGTGGAAGGTTATGGCCTCGCCGGCATGGCCGAGCCGGTTGAACAGGACCCAGGCCGTGCCCAGCGTGGCGTGGCCGCACAGGTCGGCCTCGATCAGCGGCGTGAACCAGCGCAGGTCGAACCCGCCGCCCGGATTTTCGCGGTCGCGCGGCACGAAGAAGGCGGTTTCCGACAGGTTGTTTTCCAGCGCGATGGCCTGCATCGTCGCGTCGGGCAGCCACTCTTCCAACGGTACGACCGCCGCCGGGTTGCCGCCGAAGGTCCGCTCGGTGAAGGCGTCGACCTGGTAGAGCTTCAGTTGCATAACGGAGGTTTCCTGCGGTTCCGGCCCGCGCGGCGCCGGACTGCGGGGCCTGCCGCACCGTCCGGGTATGCGCAAACGGCGAGAACGGGAACCGCCGGCGCCGGCCCTTCGATACGCCCCCGGCCCGGGGCCGGGGCTATTCAGGGTGAGGAAGGGGGATGCGGCAAAAGCACATCCCCAACATCCTCATCCGGAACAGGTGCGCCAAGGCCGTTTTTTGGGGGGCCGCCTCGGCGCGCCGGATCAGGCCGCTTTGTCGAGAGCCTGCTCCAGATCGGCGACGATGTCGTCGATATGCTCGATGCCGACCGACAGGCGGACATAGCCGTCCGTCACGCCGGTCTGGAGCTGCTCCTCGGGCGTGAGCTGGCTGTGGGTCGTGCTCGCCGGATGGATCGCCAGCGAGCGGGCGTCGCCGATATTGGCGACGTGGTAGTGCATCTCCAGCGAATCGATGAACTTGCGGCCGGCCTCGCGCCCGCCCTTGTGCTCGAACCCGACCAGGCCGCCATAGCCGCCGCTCAGATACCTGTCGGCGCGCGCGCGCGTCTCGCCCGACTGGTTGCCGGGGAAGATCACCTCGGCGATCTCGCTGCGCGTCGCCAGCCAGTCGGCGACCTTCGCCGCGTTGTCGCAATGCTGCTTCATCCGCAGGGCCAGGGTCTCGAGGCCGTTGAGGAACAGGAAGGCGTTGAACGGGCTCATGCAGGAGCCGAGGTCGCGCAGCAGGGTGGTGCGCGCCTTGATGATGTAGGCGACCGGGCCGAGCGGCGCCGTCGCCTCGACCCAGACCGCGCCGTGATAGCTCGGGTCCGGGGTGTTGAGCGCGGGCTGCCGTTCCGCATGCTCGGCCCAGGGGAAGTTGCCGCCGTCGACGATCAGGCCGCCGATGGAGTTGCCGTGGCCGCCGATATATTTGGTCGTCGAATAGACGACGACCGCCGCGCCGTGCTCGAACGGCTTGCACAGGATCGGGCAGGCCGTGTTGTCCATGACCAGCGGGATGCCGTATTCGCGCCCGATGGCGGCGACTTCGGCGATCGGGAAGACATGCAATTTCGGGTTGGGCAGCGTCTCGGCGTAGATCGCCCGCGTGCGGTCGTCGATGGCGTTGCGGAACGCCTCCGGATCGGCCGGATCGACGAAGCGGACCTCGATGCCCTGGTCCTTCAGCGTGTTGGCGAAAAGGTTCCAGGTGCCGCCGTACAGGTCGGTCGAACTGATGACGTTGTCGCCGACCCGCGCGAGGTTCTGGAGCGCGAAGGCCGAGGCCGCCTGGCCGGACGACAGGGCGAGCGACGCCACGCCGCCCTCCAGCGCCGCGACGCGCTGCTCCAGCACGTCGTTGGTCGGATTCATGATCCGCGTATAGATGTTGCCCAGCTCGGCCAGCGCGAACAGGTTCGACGCATGGTCGGTGTCGTTGAACTGGTACGATGTCGTCTGGTGGATCGGCACGGCGACGGACCCGGTCGCCGGGTCGGCGCGCCAGCCGTGATGGAGGGCGATGGTCTCGGGGTGTTGGCTCATGAATCCTTTTCCTGGCCTGTTGCGCGGCCCGGCGGGAACCCGGGCGCAGTTCTTGAAGCCGGTCTCGAATCCGGCAAATTCAGCCGGCAGCGCCGGTCGGCCGGGCGCGGGCGGAAAAACGGAAAACGGGCAACAAAAAACCCGCTTCAGCGTTCCTGCCAGCGGGGCCAGATACACGGCGCCGCTTTAGCGGCATTTGTTATGCGCCCGCGAGCCGGTGCTCAAATCGGCGCGGCGTTGCAGGATGTAGCGGCAGCGGCGCGGCTTGGCAAGAGCCAAGCCGCCTCGAAGGCTCCGGCGGCGGCCCGCCGTCCACCGGGCCGGCGGAGGCAGGCGGGCCGCCGTCGCATCAGGGCTCTGCGAGCCCGCCGTACCGCCGGTCCAGTTCGTCGAGGACGGCCAGGCCGCGCTCGGCGTTGCCGCGCGCGGCGCGCATCCGGAAGCGCAGTTCGGTATCGTGTTCGGCCAGCGCCCGCACGGACAGTTCCTCCATCAGCTTGTTCAGGCTCAGGCCGCGGCGTGCGGCCATTGCCGCCAGCCGGTCGCGATGGGCGTCGGGCAGCCGGATGGTCAGGGTAGCCATGTCAGCCTCTCCTCCTTCAGCAGGTCGCCCGGCGCGACGATGCGAAAGCTGTCGAAAGCCAGTTCTCCTGTCGCCAGATCCCTGGCGTTGTGGGTAACGATCGCGGTTGCGTTGCCGGCAACCGCGAGTTCGACGAGGTGGTTGTCGGCCTCGTCCGACAGGTTCGGGCGCCAGAGGAAAGCGATCTCGATCCACTGGCACGCTCCGAGAAACGCATAGAGCAGGGCCTCCCGGTCTTCCGGACCGATCGGCGCCGCGGCAAACAGCTTTTCCCTCGACAGGACATCCTCATACTCCAGGAACAGGGCATTGCCGATCAAAGGCCGGTATTTGCCCGTCAGGCATCGCCGGAGAACTTCCCGCGCGGCGCCGTCGGGCGACAGAATCGCGGAGACGAGAATGTTCGTATCGACAACGATTCTGCGCACCATAATGCGATAGCATATATGCTGTCACATGGAATTTCAAGAGGGTGAGGATGTCACCGGGATTGCCGTCCCGCCCTCCCGGTCCTCGGCGATCATCGCGGCCGCTTTCTCTGCGATCATGATGGTCGGCGCGTTTGTGTTCGAGCCGTTGATGACCGGCATGATGCTGGCGTCGGCGACGCGCAGGCCCTCGATTCCGCGGACGCGCAGGCGCGGATCGACCACGGCCATGTCGTCGGCGCCCATCCTGCAGGTGCCGACCGGGTGAAACACGGTATCGCCGACGCTGCGGATCCAGGCGTCGAGATCGGCGTCGCTCTCGACGTCCGGGCCGGGCGCCCGTTCCCGCTCGATATAGCGGGCGATCGCCGGCTGGCGGAACACCTCGCGCATGATCCTGACGCCGGCGCGCACGGTCCGGCGGTCGTTCTCCGTCGTCAGGTAGTTGGCGTTGAGGCGCGGCGGCGCGAACGGATCGTCCGAAGCCAACCGCAGCCGCCCCCGGCTTTCCGGCACGGTCATATGCACGCCGGCATAGAAGCCGTGGCCGCTGTCCGGCCCCGGTTTCGCGAAGGGCAGATGGGTCACGGGCTTCATGGCGGCGACGAAGTTGAGCTGGATGTCGGGCGCCGCCAGTTCCGGCCTCGTGCGGATGAAGCAGCCGCCCTGCAAGGCGAAATCCGTGCCGAAGCCGCGGCGGCGCACCAGGGCGTTCACCGCGTGCCACGCGGCGCGGTCCAGCCGCAGCTCGTCGTAGATGCCGACCGGCGCGTTGCAGGCATACTGCATCCGGGCGACCAGGTGATCGTGCAGGTTTTCGCCGACGCCGGGCAGCTCGTGCACGACGGGCACGCCGGCTTCTCTCAGCCCGTCGGCCGGGCCGATGCCCGACAGCAGCAGCAGTTGGGGCGAGGCGATCGCGCCGCCGGACAGCACGATTTCGCGCGCGGCGCGGACCTCGTGCATCCGGCTCTTGCTGCGGTAGTGCAGACCGACCGCCTTGTCCCGTTCTACGACCACCCGCGTCGTGTGACAGCCGGTGCGCACCGTCAGGTTGGGCCGCTCCATCGCCGGCTTGAGAAAAGCCTGCGCCGTCGTCCAGCGCCGGCCGTCGCGGATCGTGAAATGGTAGCGGCCGAAACCCTCGCGCTCCGGCTCGTTGAAATCCTCCGTCACCGGATAGCCGGCCTGTGCGCCTGCTTCGATCAGCGCATCGTAGAGTGGCGCCGTTGCCCGGCCGCGGCGGACGGTGAGCGGCCCGCCCTTGCCGTGATGGTCCGCGTCCGGCCCTTGAAAATCCTCAGACCTGGTGAAAAAGGGCAGGACATCGTCATAGGACCAGCCGGTGCAGCCCATCTGGCGCCAGCCGTCGTAGTCGAGGCGGTGGCCGCGGGTGTAGACCATGCCGTTGATCTGGTTCGAGCCGCCCAGCACCTTGCCGCGCGGCCAGTTCAGCCGGCGGCCGTCGAGGCCGGGCTCCGGCTCGGTGACGTAATTCCAGTTGTTGTAGCGTTTGCGGAACAGGATGCCGGCGAACATCGGCACCCGGTAGAGCGGCATCCAGTCCCGCCCGCCGGCCTCGAGTACGAGAACGCGGACGGCCGGGTCCTCGGACAGCCGCGCGCCCAGCACGCAGCCGGCGCTGCCCGCGCCGACGACGATATAGTCGAATTCCCCGGCCATCCGGAGTCAGCCGCGCCCGGTCCCGGCGTCCGGGGCGAAAGCCGGTCCGGCGGCAAGTGCGATTCCGGTCTTCATCGGTTGGTCCCTCCAGACAGGGCCGGTCTCCGATCGGCAGCCCGGCGCCCGGAACATCCGTTCAATCGGAAAGCCGCGCCGATTCGGTTTCGCCGGCAAGGGATTTGCGGCGGGTGCTGAAGACGTGCCAGCCGATCCAGACGGCGGCGGCGGCGATGGCGGGGCCGTAGACCGTGGGATCGGCCGATATGACGAGGGCGGCCAGCGCCAGGCGCAGCACGGTTTCCCACAGCGGCAGCCCGGCCCGGTCGAAGCGCGCGAGTGCGCTTGCGAGCAGGTAAAGGGCCAGCACCAGGCGCGCGATCAGCCACAAGAGATGGCCCAGCGCCACCGTGCCGTCGTAGCCCGGCAGGTAGGAAACCTCGGTCCCGGTCGCCGAAGGATCGAGAACCGCCTCTTCGATCAGGAGCAGTTCGGGATAGACCGCGAAGACAAACGGAATGACGAACATCACGATGCCCGACCGGACCGCGGAGAAGCCGGTCGCCATCGGCTCGGCCTTGGTGATGGAACTCGCCGCGAAGGCGGCGATCGCCACCGGCGGCGTGATCGCCGACGCCACCGCGAAGTAAAAGATGAACATGTGCGCGGTGAAGATGGCCGTGCCGAGCCCGGCGAGGACCGGCCCCATCAGCAGGGCGACATTCACATAGGCCGGCACGGCCGGCATGCCCATGCCGAGAAGCACCGCCAGCAGCATGGTCATGCCGAGCGCCATGAACTGGAACACGACGGAGCCGCCCGCGCCCAGGTTGAGGCTCTGCAGCCATTGCAGCACGTCGAGGGAGATGAAGAAGGGCAGGCCGGTGAGCTTCAGGCAGAAATCGATGATCGAAACCGCCAGGAACATGAGGTAGAGCGTGGAAATCAGGATGCCGGCATTCGAGAACGCATCGAGCAGCTTGCGCGGCCTGGCGCGCATTTCCGGATCCAGGAAGAGCAGGAAAATCAGCAGGAAGACGGCCCACCAGCCCGCGCTTCCGGCGTCGCCGGCGGCGTTCTGCACCAGTTTCAGCAGCCACGGCAGCTCGGAGACCTTGCACACTCCCTCGGCAAAGACGCGCTCGGCGCCCAGCAGGCCGTCGAACCAGCCGCAGCCGACATTCTGCTTCGGCGTCAGCAGCAGGAACAGGATGATCAGGATCGGTCCGAAAATCATGATCAGGTTGTAGATGTCCTGGCGCGACAGGTGCATGTCCTCGGTCAGCACGCCCAGGGCCTCGATATTCTGCTTTCGCGACTGGAAAACCGCGGAGAGGAAGAGGCAGAGGAAATAGGCGAACGCAGGAATGGCGGCCGCGACGATCACGTCGCTGTAGGGAACCCCAGTCATCGCGGCGAGGACGAAGGCGGCCACACCCATGACCGGCGGCATGATCGACCCGCCGGACGAAGCTGCGGCCTCCATTCCGCCGGCGAACACGCGCGAGAAACCGCGCTTCATCATCATCGGAATGGTCAGCACGCCGGTCGAGAGCACGTTGACGATCGGCCCGCCGGAGATCGTGCCGAACATCGCCGAGGACACGATGGCCGCATGCGCGGGCCCGCCACGCAGGTGCCGCGTCCATCGGAAAGCGAGCTTGATCAGCGACCGGCCGCCCGCCGAGGCGCCGAACAGCGATCCCAGGATCAGGTACGGGAAAATCTCGTTGAGCGTGATGTCGATGAAACGGCCGAGCAGGCCGGATGCGTTGTTGGTCAGGATATCGTGGACCCGCGGCCGTCCGTCCGCCAGCGACCGCGGCTCGCCGCCGAGCTTGGTCACAAGATATTTGTCGATGTCCTGCGCGCCGTAGAAATACCAGATCAGGATGGTTCCGATGGTGTAGGCCGCGATCAGCAGTGCGACGAGGACGAGCGGAAATCCCCAGACCTTGATGTTGAAGGTCAGGAACACGACGATCGCGAGCCCGACGATCGCCACGATCCAGCCGCCCGTCGTGTACAGGCATTGCGGGTCTTCCACTGTCAGCGGCTCGGGCAGGCCGAGCAGCTTGGCGGTCTCCTGTTCGACCTTCAGGCTCTCGGCGATCAGGCGTTCGCGGTCGCCGGTGATCCGGTCGATGAGGCAGACCGATTCGAACTCGACGAGGTAGGTGAGCGAAATGGCGATCGCCATCGTCACGAGCGCCAGATCCATGAACAGGCCGAAACCGCGGCGCAGGCGGCTTTTGTCGGTCCAGGCGCGCCACATCGAATGATGCAGCGCAACCGTCAGCATCATCGCGGCGAAGTAGAGCGGGTAATAGTATTCGTAGGGGAATTTGCGGATGATGAAGCGGGGATTGCCCGCGATGTCCCGCGCCAGGTCGTCGAGGCCGGGTATTCCCGGCATCATGTTGATCAGGCCGACGACGACGAGGGCGATCGACAGAATATAGACAATACGATGACTGAGGCCGCGGCGGACGGGGCCCGGAATGACATCTTCGGACACTTGTGCACTCGCCCGCTGCGGCGGGAGGGCCGCGGAAAATTCCGCGGCCCTTGAGCCGGTTCAGACTACGGTTTGGCGCAATCGGGAACCTTGTGGCCGGCTTCCTCCCAGGCCGCCACGGCGCCCGGATGGTATTTCACCGGTATCGGGCCGCACATGCCGGTCTTCGCCGGGTCGATTTCGCCGAGGAAGATGTTCGCCATGTAAGGCGCCTTGGACGTGAATTTCTTCACGTTGGAGATCGCCGCCTTGGTGAGCGCCTTGGCCAGGTCGAAGCTCATCGACGTCTGGACCATCTCGGCGCCCGCCGTGCCCGGGGCGCGGTATGTGCCGTCCTCGGAGACGATGGTCAGCCCCTTGATCGGCTTGACGGTCTTGAGATCGATGACCCACGGGGCCGTTCCGGGCGCCTTGAGATATCTCTGCATGGGCTTGGAGTCCCACGCCTTCTTGGGCACCGACCACAGGGTGATGCTGCCGGAGCCGAGCGACCGCAGGATCCGGGTGTCCGGGAAGGTGATCGGCAGGACCATGGCGTCGCCGGTGCCGTCGGTGATGGTCTTGACCATCTGGCCCCAGTTGGACTGCACGCCCTTGTAGTCCTTGCCGTCGGAATAGCCGGTCACGATCCTCACGATCGCCCGGGCGATGTTCAGCGCCGCGCCGCGGGGCGGGCCGTTGACGATCGTCTTGCCTTTGATGTCCTTCCAGCCCTTGACGCTCGAACTGTCGAAGGCATAGAGGCCGTAGCCGCCGTAGGTATAGGTGTAGAGCGCAGCGGTATTCTTGACCAGTTCCGCGCCCTTCTTCTTGCCGAGCTTGCCGTAGGGCCCGGCGCCCCGCGACAGCAGGAAGGGCAGGATGAGCGGGACCGCCGCGACATCCGTCTTGCCCTGGGCCAGGTTCTGCAGCGAGTTGGTCAGGGTCTGGCCCTCGGCGACCTGGAAATTGGCGATTCCCGCCGCCGCAGCCAGTTCGGCAAGAGTCGTGATCGTGGCGTGCGGCACGCCGCCGGGGCTGGCGGTTTCCGCGGTGAGATTCTGCTGGGCGCCGGCCGGAACCGCAAAGGCGACGGCCGCCGCCAGCGCGGTCAGCGCAAGGGTCCCGGACCTGAGTTTCGAAGACATGATTCCTCCCTGTTTCTTTGCTTGTCCAGCGAGCGCAAACCTATAGCGGATGGACGCCCGGCCCGCCAGCCGGAAAATTAACATGTTAAGTAATCTGCGGCCAACCCCCGCGCCGCTCCAACAGCGTCCCTACGCTGCCGCCCCTACGCCGCCGCGGATACGCCCCAGACGCGCCGGGCGAAATTCGGATAGGGATTCGCGATGTCCGGCGCCACCGTCCCGCGCAGGACGGCGAGGGTTTCCGCATCCGGCGGCGCGGTCTCCGGCACGGTTCCGGGAATATCGAAATCGAAGCCGGTGTTGTCGCGCACGTCCCCGACCGTCCGGCCCGGATGGACGCTGGAGAGCCGGAACCGCGCCCGCGTCCGGTCGAAGCGGAACAGGCACAGGTCCGTCACCAGGGCGTAGGGGCCGCCGGGCCGGTGGACGCCGGGCGGGCTGACGCCGGGCGCGCTGACGAAATCGACCGCCTCGACCATGGTGCGCCGGGAATGCTCGAGCCGGAACAGGATGACCTTCGGCACCGTGAAATAGAGGTAGGCGCTGCCGAACGAGCCGGACCAGCGCACCTTCTGCTGCGGATAGCCGTCGCCGACGCCGACCAGGTTGATGTTCGCCCTGCCGTCGATCTGGCCGCCGGACAGGAAGAAGGCGTCGACCCGGCCCTGGCCGGCGCTGTCGAACAGGTCGACGCCGCCGTCGGTCCGGTATTCCGGAAGCGTGGCGCCGATGATCGAGACTCGGGTGCGTTTGCCGGCCTCCCGGTCGCAGCGCCGGCGCAGCAGCGCCGCCGAACCGGGGATCGGCGAGGACACGCCGACGGCGATGTGGCCGCAGCCCTGCAACAGGTCGGCGACGGTCGCGATCAGCAGCTCTTCGAGGGCGTAGTCCCCGGCCATCGTGCGATCCGGCATCGGCCGCTATTCGGCCGCGACGGCGGGCGTCGCGTCGTAGACGGTCTCGTCGAGCCAGGCGGCGAAGCCTTCCTCGGTTTTCGCCATGCTCGCGTAGGCGGCGAAGCGGCCGGCGTCGTCGTCGTACAGGCCGGTCACGCCGTAGGGCCGCGCCCCCCGTTCGGCGACCGCGACGCCGCCGATATACATTTCGGGGATCGTCGCCGGCGCCAGCGACTCGTCCTGCAACAGGTTGCCGTCGTGCAGCCTCTCGCAGGTCACCAGCGTCGTGCGCGCGGCATGGGCCATGATCTTCAGTTCGGCATGGCGGCCGATCCAGACGTTGCCGGCCCGGTCGGCCAGCGGCGCGTGGAACAGCGCGATATCCGGCACGATCGCCGGCAGGGCGACGATGGGATCGTCTTCGGCGAACGGGTTGTCGACGATCCGGTAGTCGTCGCGGCGCCGGACGATGTCGGAGCCGATCAGCCCGCGCAGCGGCATGAAGGGGATGCCCTTCTCGCCTGCCTGCAAGCCGGCATAGACCGCCGGGCAGGTGCTGTCGATCACCCGGACGGCGCCCGACCGGACGGCGCGGCCGAAGCAGGGCGCCTGGCCGTATTCGCCCAGCGTCACGCCGCTGGTCTCGACCGTGGCGACGCAGCCGGCGCCGATCAGCATATCGGCCTGGAGCCCGCTGGTCGGCACGGTCACCAGATGCAGGTCCCGCACGCCGCGCCGGATCAGGGCGCAGGTCGCCGCCATCGCCGCGCACCCGCCCTCCGCCTTGAACACGGCGACCTTGGCGCCGTCCGGCACTTCGGCGGCGAGGGCGTCGACATCGGCGAGAAGCACATCGGACATGGGGCGGCTCCGGTTCGTTTCGGCGGCGCCAGTGTGGCAGGCCGGGGCGAGAAGCTCAATGGCGGCGGGCGGGCGGGTAAGCCGACACTTCCCGACATCTTCCCGGATCGTCATCCCGACTGGCTATCCCCTCGTCGTCATTCCGACCGAGTGGAGGAATGACGGATCAGGGTGAGGCGGATGGCCGATCGCCGCCCGCCTCCGCCGCCCGCGCCGCGAGCCGTTGCAGGCGGGCAAGCGGGCGGTCGCGGATGCCGTATTCGGCCAGGTGGGCGAGCGTGTTGTCGAGATAGGCGCGGGTCGTGCCGAGCGGCCCCGCGGCATGGGCCAGCGCATCTACCGTCTCGGCCTCCGGCGGCCGGCCGGCATAGCGCGGATGCGCCGGGTCGATCAGGAAAGCGATGGCGTCCACAGGCCCGCCGGCGGTGGCGAGGCGGACCCAGCGCGCCCGGTAGGCGCCGCCGAACATTTCGCGCCGCCAGACGATCCCGATCTCCTCGTCCGCCGCCGCTGCGGCGATCCGGAAGGCCATGCCGACGCAGGAGCCGCCGGGCTCCAGCCCGAGCATCAGGCCGGGCCGCTCCGGCGTGCCGCGCCCCAGATGGGTCCACAGGCAGAAGCGCCGGTGCCAGCCGTAGAGCCGCGCGATCCGCCGCTCGACGAAACGGATCGCCGGGTTCCAGATCAGCGAGCCGTAGCCGAACACCCAGACATCGCCGCCCCGCGCCGGAGAGCCGCCGGGCCGGGCGGCCAGCGTCTCCCGCCACGACGCTTCCAGCTCCTCGTCCGACAGGATCGGCGCGTCCGGCGCGTTCGCCCGGATATAATCGCGCAGCGCGCCGCTGAGGATCGCCTCGCGGGTCAGCCGGAATTCGTTCTCGTCGGCGTCGCGCATGGGCAGGGGGCCTGTCAGCTTCGGGAAGCGGGGGAGGACGCGGCCTTATAGGCGAGGACGGATGGCGCGTCATCCGGTGCGGCCGTGAGGGCCGCCATGACCGGATCGCAGGCGTCAGATGCGGATCGCCGCCGCCTCGTTGCGGATGGCGCGCAGGACGGAGAAGGCGGTGAGGCTCGACGTTTTGGGATTGTCGGGCAGCGGCTTGCCCTCCATGCGCAGCGCCATCCGGCCGAACGCGCCTGTGGCCTCGATCTCGTGCATGTTGCCGGGCGCGGCCGGGTCGGCGACGATGCGCACCGAAGTGCGGTCGAAGCCGGCGCCGGCCAGCGCCACCGTCGCCGCCACGTTGGCGTTTTTCGGATAGGTCCGCGCCGCCTCGTCGGCCGGGCCCTCGAACAGGGTGAAGGGCGCGTCGAGCCGGTCGAGGTCGCACAGGGCCTCGCCGGGCGTGCCCTTCCAGGCGGCCGGCGGTTTGCGCGAGGTGTAGGCGACGCGCTCCAGCCCGCCCTGACGCGCCGCGGCCAGCGCGTCGATGCCGCCGACCGCGCCGGGCGCGACCTCGGCTGCGCCGCCGCCCTCCCGCGCCGCCTGCTCCAGGGCCGCCAGCAAGCCCCGGTCCGCCAGCGCGCCGACCGAGACGATAAGCAGCCGGAGGCCCGCCCGCAACGCCGGTACGCCGTGCTCGCCGAGCGCGCCGTGGCCCGCCGCCTCGACGATCAGGCCCGGCGGTTCGGCGAGCGCCGCGATGCTGTCGGCCACCTGTACGGCGGGGCCGAGCGCCGCCTGCGTTTCCGCCACCCGGGCCGGACGGACGATCACAGCGCCGATCCGGCAGTTCGCATCGTCCGCCAGCGCGCCGACGGTGTAGCGTCCGATGGCGCCGTAGCCGACGAGGGCGACGGCCTCTTGCGTCCGGTCCGTCATGGTTTGCCGCCGCTCCTTTTTTCCCGCACCTTTTTCTCCCGCACGGGCGGGCCGGCGAAGGGCCGGGCGAACGGGCCGATGCCGGCCATGTCGACCTCCAATACCGCCGGGCCGTCGCCCGTGAGCGCCTTCGGCAGCGCCTGCCGGAACGCCTCGACGCTCGCGGCCTTCAGGTGGCGCACCCCCATGCTGGCGCACAGGGCGGCGAAGTCCGGCGTCAGCAGGTCGGCATAGTGCCGCCGGCCGCCGTAACGAGCGTCCTGGATGTTGCGGATCACGCCGTAGCCGCCGTCGTTCATCAGCAGGATCGTGACCGGCGCCTTCTCCTGCGCCGCCGTCGCCAGTTCGCCGAGGTTGAGGGCGAAACCGCCGTCGCCGACCAGCGCGACCGTCCGCCGGCCCGGTTCGGCGAGCGCCGCGCCGACCGCCATCGGCAGGCCCTGCCCGATCGCGCCGCCGAGCGAATGCACGCCTTGCCGCGAGCCGGTGAGCAGCGGCGCCGCCCGGTTGCCCCAGATGCTGTTGGAGAGGGTGATGTCGCGCACCCAGGGCGACCCGGCCGGGAAATGCGCCTTCACGGCCTCCAGAACCGCGCTCCAGCTCTCGCCGAGATTCGCGCGCAGGCCGGCTTCCGCCGCCTGACGGGCCGCAGCCAGATCGTCGGCGAAAACCGGATCGTTACGCAGCCGCCCGGTCAGCCGGTCGGCCAGCCCGCCGAGCGCCGCCACCGCGTCGCCCCGGACGAAGCGCGCGGAGGCATAGCCCCGGCCGTCCATCGACGGATCGCAGTCCACGCGCCAGCGGTTGTCCGGCAGCCCCAGGTTCCATTTCAGGGTTTCGTTGCCGCGCAGGCGCGAGCCCACCACGGCCATGAGATCGCAGGTTCCGTAAAGTTCCTCGACCGGCGGCGCCGCGTTGAACGCGCCCAGGGTCATCGGATGGGTCTCCGGCACGACGCCGCGGCCGTTCGTGCTGGTCACGATGCCGACGCCCATGTCGGCCAGGCGCAGGGCCGCCGAGTCCGCGCCGCGCGCGCCGCCGCCGAGCCACAGGACCGGCCGGCGCGCATCCGCGACCGCTTCGGCCAGCACATCGAGATCGGCCGGCGCCGGCCGCGTGCGGGCAGTCTTCGGTGCGGCCGGCGATTCAGGCAGGTCGACCGACGCCGACTGGACGTCGATCGGAATTTCCACGCTGACCGGCCCGGCCGGCGGCGTCCGCGCGGTCCGCACCGCCTCGCGCAGCACGTCGAGCGCCTCTTCCGGCGCGCCGACGCGGAAGAACGCCTTGGACACGCCCTTGAGCATGGTCGGCTGGTCGGGCGCCTCGTGGATGTAGCCCCAGCCGCGGTCGAGCCAGCCGCGCTCGATCTGGCCGGTGAGATGCAATACCGGCGAGCCGGCGGTCCGCGCCTCGACCAGGCTGCCCGCCGCGTTGCCGGCCGCCACGCCGGTCGAGGTGACGCCGACGCCGAGGCCGCCGGAGACCCGGGCGAAGGCGTCGGCCATGTTGAGCGCGCCGGCCTCGCCGCGCGCCGGCACGAAGCGCATCCGGTTGCCGCGCGCGAAGGCGTCGAGCACCGGCATGTTGTGGATCGAGATGACGCCGAAGGCGGTCCGCACCCCGCAGGCGTCGAGAAAGGCGGCGACCAGGTCGCCGACGGTCGAAGGGGCGTCAGGCAAAGCGGGAGATCCCGCCCGAGACTTCCAGCGCCGCGCCGGAGATGTAGGCCGCGGCCGGCGAGGCCAGATAGACGACCGCAGAGGCGGCCTCTTCCGGCGCGCCGAGCCGGCCGAGGGGAATGTTCTTCTCGACCGCCAGAGCCGCCATCCAGTCCTCCAGGCTCTGGGCCGGATCGGACCGGGCTTGGTAGCGGCGCTGCCACTGGCCCGAATAAACCAGCCCGAGCAGGATGGCGTTGACCCGCACCCCGTCCGGCGCGAACTCGACGCTCATCGACTTGACGAGGTTCTGGACGCCGGCGCGCAGGGCGGCGGTGCAGACCATGTGCGGCTCCGGCTGGCGCGCGAGCAGGGAGTTGACCGCGACGATGCTGCCGGCCCCGCTTTCCTTCAGCGCCGGCAGGAAGGCGCGGGTCGGCCGGATGACCGAAAAGAATTTGAGATCGAATTCGTCGCGCCAGGCGTCGTCGTCCGTATCGGCAAACCTGCTGACCCGGCCCTGCCCGGCATTGGCGACCAGAATATCCAGCCCGCCGAAGGCGTCCAGCACCCGATCGCGCACCGCGCCGACCGCCGCCTCGTCGCGCACGTCGCAGACGATGGGCAATACGGCGTCGCCGAACCGCTCCTGAAGCGGCGCCGCGGCGGCGCCCAGCCGGTCCGCATTGCGGCCGCACAGGGCGACCTGCGCCCCGTCCTCGAGCAGCAGCCCGACCGTCGCAAGGCCGATGCCCGAAGAACCGCCGGTGACCAGCGCCCGCTTGCCCGACAGTCCCAGATTCATCGGGCGGCCCCCATGAGCGGATCGGTGAGCGGATCGGCAAATCCGGCGAGCAGCGCGTTGAACGCATCGGGCTGCTCGATATAGGGCAGATGGCCGGCGGCCGGGATCGGCGTGAACGACGCCTGCGGCCGGCTCGCGGCGATCTCGCGGTTGGTATCGGGCGGCGTCACCCGGTCCTCCGCGCCGCAGACCACCGCCATCGGCCCGTCATAGTCCGCGATCTCGGCCATCAGGTCGCCGATGGAGAGCGCCCGGGCCGCCCGCCGGTAGCCGACCGGCCGGATCTCCGCGGCGATGCCGGCGACGGTGTCGCGCAACTCCTCCGGCACGCCGGGCGCCAGCAGGTTGCCGGCGCGCGCCTGCGCCATGCCTTCGACCCCCAGCCGGTCCAAAGGCTCCAGCCGGGCGCGCAATTTGGCCTCGCGCTCCGCTGCGGACAGCCGGCCGTGGCCTTGGGCGGCGTCGGACAGGAACAGGCCGGCGACCCGCTCCGGCGCGATGTTGGCGAAGGCGGCGGAGAACAGCGCGCCCAGGGAATTGCCGCACAATATGGCGCGGTCGATCTCCAGCGCGTCGAACAGGTCGCGCAGCACCAGGGCATAGTCGCGCGGCGCCGGCGTTTCGCTGTCCACATCGGTCGATCGCCCGTAGCCCGGCGCGCCCCAGGCGACGACCCGGTAGCGGCCGGCGAAGGCCGGAAACTGGTGAATCCAGCCGCGCGAGGCCGAGCCGATGCCGTGCAGCAGGAACAGCACCGGCCCGCTGCCGTCCTGCCGGATTTCGACCTGCCTGCTATCGTCGGGCCGGCCCGCCAGTTGTACGATTTGGATTTCGGGAAGGGACATCGCTAGTTGAATACAAACCCCCCGTTGACGGGCAGCACCTGCCCGGTGACGAAGGCCGCGCCTTCGGACAGCAGATACATCGCCGCGCCGACGACGTCGTCGGGATGCTGCGTCCGCGGCATGGCGCGGCCGGAAACGTAGAGGTCCTTGCGCGCCTGCGCTACGTCTTCGGTCGCCTCGACCATGACCAGGCCGGGCGCGACCGCGTTGACCGCGATGCCGTCCGGCCCCAGTTCGCGCGCCAGCGAGCGGGTCATGGCGATGACTGCGCCCTTGCTCGCCACATAGTGCAGCAGCTTCGGCGCGCCCCAGAGCGCGGTGTCGGACGCGAGGTTGACGATGCGCGCGCCGCCCTCCGCCTTGCGCAGCAGGGGCGCCAATTCCTTCACCGCGAGCCATGCGCCGCGGACGTTGACGGCCATGACCCGGTCCCAGGCCTCGACGTCGATTTCCTCGAAGGCCCTGCCGCCGACCCCGGTTGCAATCGCTCCGTTGTTGACCAGCCCGTCGAGCCGGCCGTAGCGCGCCGCGATGTCCCGGCCCAGGGCGGCGACGCTCGCCGGATCGCCCAGATCGACGGGGATGAAAGGCGCATCGATACCGCGCCCGGCGAGGGCCGCGGCCGTTTCGCGTCCCCAATCCTCGACGAGTTCGGCAACGATCACCGTAGCCGCCCCTTCCGCCGCTGCGGCTTCGGCAAAGGCCCGGCCAAGCCCCCGCCCGGCGCCCGTAACCGCCACGATCTTGCCGTCGAGCAGGCCCATCAGGATTTCTCTGCAAAAGGGCTGCAAACGGAATCCCCCCTCCCCTTGGGGGAGGGGGAGCTTGGGTCCGGAAACGCTGTGCCGGAGCCGGAAAACCGCCGTGATTTCAGAATCTTACCCTCTCCCCTTGGATTCCTCTGCGAAATGCGGATAAGGCGGAAACGGGCGCCGGCGCGGCCTTCCCTGCCGGACTTGCGTACAATCCGGTCCTCGAACCCCTCCCGTCATTTCGACCCCCATCCGTCATTTCGACCGGAGGCCCGGCCCACCGGGCCGGGGCGGAGCAGCCTGCCCTGAGCGAAGTCGAAGGGGAGAAACCCGGCGGGCGCTCCATCGACACCGCAGGCTCTTCCGTCCGCCCGGCGCCCGTCGCCGGCCGGATTTCTCCGCTCGCTGCGCTCGGTCGAAATGACGGGCGGGGGTACGCTCCGGCCGGAATGACGGGCGGGGCAAGCGGCGCGCGCCGCGCGGTCTCTCCCCTTTCGCAGAGGAATCCCAAGGGGAGGGGGATTCGGGATTCGCGGGGCCGGCAACGGTTCTTGGGTCGGATAGCTTATGCCGCCCCGGACGGAGCGCAGCGGAGATCCGGGGCCCAGGGCCGCGGGTTCCGGTATTCGGGTCGTCCCCTTCGACAGGCTCAGGGCCGGCCCTGGACCCCGGCTCTCCCGTCGGTCGGCCGGGGTTACAAGACAGAATATGGGAAGCAAGGCAGAAATCGCGCTATTCGGCGGCGAGCTGCGGCGCTTCCCGGCTCTTCAGGTAATCCCGCGCCCGCCGTTGCAGCAGGCGGCGCAGGTGGGTGACGCCGATATCGTGCTGGTAGAGCAGCTCGGCCTCGGGCGCCTCCATCTGTTCGATCACCACCCGGTCCTGCTCCAGGACATGCCAGTGCCGTTCCTCGAGCCGGCTCTTGTACATGAAGCGCCACAGGTCGCGCCGCCAGCCGTCCACCTTGCGCAGGCGCCAGAAGAAGACCTGGCAGGAGTCCGCATCGACCGGCGTGATGTAGCCGAGAATCCGGAACATGCCGCCCGGCCCGGCGCCCGGCGGATAGGGCAGGTCGAGGCGGACCCAGTCCGCGCCGGTGGAATGGAACTCGGTCCAGTCGAAATTCCTGCCGACCTGCTGGGTGCGCCGGACGGTGAAGCCGTCGCCGGTGCGCTCGATCTCCATCTCGTCCTCGCCGGAGCCGTAGGCCAGCGTGTAGCTCTTGGCGTGCAGATAGGTGCCGTGCATCGGGTCGACGACATTCTCCAGGGCGTAGAGGTAGCTGCCCTGCCACGTCCCGGTGCACAGGAAATGCGACCATTCCGGATCGTCGAACTCCTCCGGGAAGGCGAGCGGCGACGGTTCGCCGTCGCCCATCCAGGCGAAGATGCAGCCGGCCTTTTCGACCGCCGGCCAGGGGCGGACGCCGGGCATGCCCTCGAGCCTGCAGCCCGGATAGGCCGGCACGCGGACGACCGTGCCGTCGCCGTCGAACTGCATGCCGTGATAGGTGCAGGTCAGCAGCCCGTCGATGACGTGGCCCTGGCCGAGCCGGGCGCCGCGGTGGGGGCAGCGGTCGGTGTGGACGCGGACCGCGCCGTCGCCGTCGCGCCACAGCACGAGGCGCTTGCCCAGCCGGGTGATGCCGACCGGCTCGTCCCTGACCCAGTTCGCCGGCAGCAGGGCGTACCACTGTTCCGGCAGGCCGGTTTCGAGGAGGCCGTCGATCTCCGCGCCGGTTGCCATGGCTCTCTCCTCCCGCCGAACCGTCGCGTTCCCGCTCAGCCGCGCTTGACCGACGCCAGCGGGTGGTCCGGCGGATAGGTCGGGATCTGCGGCTTGGAGGCGCCGAGCATGACGCACATCAGGGCTTCCTCGTCCCACTCGTTGACCAGCCCGCGATAGACGCCCGGCGGCACCGAGATCAGGTCGCGCTCGCCCAGATCGGTTTCCCAGCGCTCGCCCCCGTCCTCGAAGAACAGGCGCACCCGGCCGCGCAGCATGAAGAAGACCTCCTCGACATCGTCATGGACGTGCAGCGGGCCCTCGCAGCCCGGCGGCAGCACCATGGTCGAGAAGGTGAAATGTTCCGAAGGCACGGTGTTGGCGTCGCTGTCCACACCGGCGCCGCCGGTGCCCATATAGCGCATCTGGGCGCGGCGGTATTTCGGGTCGAAGTCGGCCTGGAATTTCAGCGCGTCCCAGTCGTAGGTCCGCGTGGCGTAGCGGGCGATGCGGGTCTCGATCCGCGTCGCCAAAGGCTCCGCCATCGCCTCGGCCGGTGCGGGACCGGAATCGGGGGCCATGCCTGTCTCCCTCGCTCTTCTTTCCCGTCAGCCGGCGATGTCGCCGGCCGCTCCCCCGGCCGGCCTTTGGGGCGCGTAGCGCAGCACCGCCCGCTCGGCCAGGATCACCAGAACATACGCCAGGATGCCGATTACCGTAAGCAGAATGATGGTGACGAACACGCCGGCCGTGTTGGCGCCGCCCTCCGCCTTGGCGAGTTCCGCGCCGAGGCCGACATTGCCGCCGACCAGCTCGGCGACGGTGACGCCGATCACCGCCAGGGTCGCGCCGATCCTGAGGCCGCTGAACAGGGCGGGCAGCGACCAAGGAAACTCGATCTTCCAAAAGATCTGGGCCCTTGTCGCCTTGAACAGGCGGGCGAGGTCGATCATCGACGGATCGACGCTGCGCACCGAGGTCAACACGTTGATCAGCACCGGGAAGAACACGATCAGGATGGCGGTGAGGATGCGCGGCGTGATGTTGTAGCCGAACCACATAACGAAAAGCGGCGCGAAGGCGACCTTGGGCGCGATCTGGAGCGCAAGGATATAGGGCGAGGCGACGACCTCCATCAGGCGCGACATGCCGAGGACGTAGCCCATCACCGCGCCCATCAGGCAGCCGAGGCCGAAGCCGACGATGACCTCGAAGCAGGTGATCAGCGTATGGCGCAGCAGCTCGCCGTTCACCCACATATGGACGCCTTCCTCGAAGACGGCGGACAGGCGCGGGATGTTGTAGGGCGCGATGCCGAGCAGCGGCGGGCCCCATTCCCAGCCGGCCAGGAAGGCGGCCAGCGCCAGCGCGCTCAGCCAGACTTCCCGGCGCTGGACGGCTGCCGCCAGGCCGGACCGGGCGGATTCCGCCGGCGCCCGGTCGGGCGCGACCGCGAGCGGGGCGCCGTCCGCCATCAGACGGCCTGCTCCACCTTGCCGATGTCGAGCAGCGACATCAGCCGGGCGGTCATCGGGCCGATCTTCTCGTGCTGGCGGCGCTTCATCGGGTCGTCGCGGCCGGGAATGTCGACCGGAATCTCCTCGACGATCCGGCCCGGCCGGCGCGACATCACCAGCACCCGGTCGCTCAGCGCCAGCGCCTCGACAAGGTCGTGGGTGATCAGGAAGGCGGTCTTCTTCTCCTCGGCCACGGTCTGGGCCAGGTCCTGCTGGAGCACCATCTTGGTCTGGGCGTCGAGCGCCGAGAAGGGCTCGTCGAGCAGCAGCACGTCCGGGTCCATCATCATGGTGCGGGCGAGCGCCGCGCGCTGGCGCATGCCGCCGGACAGCTCGTGCGGATAATGGTTGGCGAAGCCGTCCAGATGGTAGCGGTGGAGGAATTTCCGCGCCCGCTCTTCGCGCTGCGCCGGGTCCATGCGGCGGATTTCCTGGCCGAACTCGACATTCCGGCGGATCGTCCGCCAGGGCAGCAGCAGGTCCTTCTGGAGCATGAAGGCGACATGCTCGTTCGGCCCGCTGACCGGTTCGCCGTCGACGAAAATCTCGCCCTGCGACGGCCGGTCGAGGCCGGAGGCCAGGTTGAGCAGGGTGCTCTTGCCGCAGCCGCTCGGCCCGATCAGGGCGACGACCTCGCCGTCTGCGATGTCGATGCTGACATCCTCGACCGCGAGCACGCCCTCGCTGCCGGTCCGGCCGCGCACCGGCGGGAAATAGCGCGAAACCTCCTTGAAGCTGAGCCGGAGCATGGGCGCGCGAAGCGGTCCGGTGAGCGGGTCAGGCGCCGAGGCGGGCCATTTCGGCCATAAAGCGCTCGGCGGTCCAGCGCCCGCCGTCCGGCGGCGCCACATCGGCCTCGTTCAGGCCGGCGACGATGCCGTCGAGATCGTGGACGCTGCGGTCGAACAGGCTCTCCAGCGCATCGCCCAGCGCCCTGGTATAGGGCGTCTCCGCCCAGTCGCGGCACTGGCGGGCATAGTCGATCCCGGCGAGCGGGTGGGTCATGCGCGGGCTGGTCATGCCGGTTTGGTCGTCGTTTCCCGGGACAGGCGCGACCCTAACGGGCGGCCCTTTGCAGGTCAAAAGCTTTGCAGTAGCGTGCCGGCCCTGCCACGCGCCCGAATGCCATGATCGCCGTTCGCCACAGCCTCGAAGACGGCATTTTCACCGTCGCCTTCGCCAACCCGCCGGAGGGAGTCTTCACCGGCGCGATGGCGGAGGACCTGCTCGCGCTGCTGTCGGCGATGGCGGCGGACGGGGTGCGGGCGGTCATTCTTCAGGGCGGCGTGCCGGGCGTCTTCGTCCGGCACTATTCGGTCGCCGAACTGGCCGCGCTGTCCGACGCGCTGCGCGCGAAGGGCCGGTGCTTCGACGAGACCACGCCGGTCGACCATCACGCGATGAACCGGATCGCCGAGGGGCTGGAGGCCTTGCCGAAGCCGGTCATCGCGGCGCTTAACGGCACGGCGATGGGCGGCGGCTGGGAGCTGGCGATGGCCTGCGACCTGCGCATCGCCGGGGCCGGCGACCATGCCTACGGCCTGCCGGAAGCGCGCCTCGGCATCCTGCCCGGCGCCGGCGGCACCCAGCGGCTGGCCCGGCTGGTCGGCGAAGCGCGGGCGCTGGAAATGACCCTGCGCGGCCGCACCGTCGGCCCGGAGGAGGCGCTGGCGCTGGGCATGGTCCACGAGGTCGCCCCCGACGCCGCCGCGCGCGCCCGGGACATCGCCCGCGAACTGGCGCGCCGCCCGCCGCAGGCGCTCGCCCACATCAAGCGGCTGGTGCGCGCCGCCCTGCCGGCGATCGACCCGGAGACCTTGCAACTGGAAAGCCGCCTGTTCCTGGACCTCGCCGTCTCCGACGAGGCCAACGCCCCGATGCGCCGGATGGCGGCGGAAGGGCTGGATATCCGGGAGGTGGAGTAGGGCAGCGGCCTGCGCCCCGTAAAACTGGATCGGAGCCGGGGTTTGGCGTATTCAGGGCAGCGTCATGCCCCGCCCCGGCGACAACAGCCTGCCACCGCCTCCGGGCGCCGCCGAGATCGCGGCGCTGGTCGAACCCGGCCGGGTGCACCGCCGCGCCTATACCGACCGCGCGATCTTCGATCTGGAGATGGCGCGCATTTTCGGCCGGGCGTGGATTTTCGTGGCCCATGCCAGCCAGATTCCCGAACCGAACGACCTGGTCCGCACCCGCCTCGGCCTGCGCGACGTGCTCGCGGCCCGCGACGCCGACGGCCGCGTCCATGTCGTGGAGAACCGCTGCGCCCACCGCGGGACGACGCTGTGCTCGGTCGAGCGGGCGAGCGCCGCCAGCCTGGTCTGCCCTTACCACGCCTGGACCTTCGCCCTGGACGGGACGCTGCGCGCGGTCCCGCACCGCCGGAGCATGCCGGAGTCCTTCGACATCGCGGACCCGCGCTTCAGCCTGTTCCGCGCGCCGCGGGTGGCGGACTACCGCGGGTTCATCTTCGCCAGCCTGGCCGCCGACGGGCCGGCGCTCGAAGACTTTCTCGGCGACATGACGGAGGCGCTCGATAATCTGGTCGACCGGGCGCCGGACGGCGGGATTTTCCAGGACGGCGGCATCTTCCGGCTGGAATACCGCGGCAACTGGAAGCTGCATCACGAGAACGCCAACGACACGATGCATCCCGGCTTCGTTCACGAATCGTCCGTCAGCGCGGCGCGGGAGGACGGGCGCGACTATGCCGAGCCGGTCTACGACGAGCACCAGGCCCACACCCAATTGCTGTCGAACGGCTTCTCGGTGCGCGAATGGCAGTCGCTCGGCCTCAACGGCCTGCCGAACGGCCACAGCTATATGGACGGCTTCTACAGCCGGGGCGTGCTGTCGCCGGACCGGGACGATCCGCTGTCGCGCGACTACCGGGCGGCGCTGGAGGCCGCGAAGGGCCGCGCCGCGGCGGACGCCATCCTGGGCATGGACCGCTTCAACAACCTGATCTGGCCCAACCTGAACATCAACGCGCAATACCAGCAGATCCGCATCGTCCAGCCGGTGGCGCCGGACCGCACGGTCGTCCAGGCCATGTGCTTCCGGCTGGGCGGCGCGCCGGAGGGCATGTTCCACCGCGCGGTGCGCTTCCTCACCAATCTCAGTTCGCCGGCCTCGATGATCTTCGCCGACGACGTCGAGATTTTCGAGAAGGTCCAGGCCGGCCTGTCGGACGGCAGCGAGGACTGGCTCGACCAGTCGCGCGGCCGCGACGCGCCGGTTGACGGCGGGGGTGACGGCGGGGCGGACGGAGGGGCCGGCGCCGGCCGCCTCGCTTCGCAGGGGACCAGCGAATTGCCGATCCGCAGTCAGTACCGCGCCTGGCTCGACCATATGACGGCGCCGGGATCGTGACCGGGGCCGTTGCGACCGGGCCGACCCACCGCGCCGCCGTCGAGGAGTTTCTGCTCCGGGAGGCGCGGCTGCTCGACGACGGCCGCTTCGAGGACTGGCTCGCCCTGTTCGACGAGGACGGGCTCTACTGGATCCCCGGCCTGCCCGGCCAGACCGACCGGCTCGGCGCCGTCTCCATCGTCCACGAGGACCGGACCGTCCTGCGCATGAGGGTCCGCCGGCTCGGCCACCCCCGGGCCTGGTCGCTCATGCCCCTGCCGCGCACCGTCCATATGCTCGGCGGCGTCACGGTCGCCCCGGCGGAAAACGGCGCGGTCGAGGCGGTCGCCGCATTGCAGGTCGTCCTGTACCGGGCCGGCGGCGGCCGGGCCGGCGACCGGGCGCGCTACGACGGCCGGCAGACCATGCGCCTGCGCCCGGACGGCGGCAGTTTCCGGATCGTCCTCAAGCGCATCGACCTGATCGATTGCGACGGCGTCCACGGCGTCATGCCCGTCCCGATCTGACCCTTCCCGATCTGACCTTTCCCGATCTGACCGGCCGGCCCGGCAGGACGGCCGGCGGGGCGGTCAATCCAGGAGACCGTCGAAGCAGGCGTGGAGCGCCGGCATCGTCTCCACGCCGAAGCCCGGAACGTCGGGCAGCGTCACGCGCCCGGCCCCGAGCGGCGCGCCGCCCGGCAGCCCGCCGACCGGCAGGGCGGCGTCGAGCGCGACTTCGGCCATGCCGAGGCCGAGCGCCGCCACCGTATGCAGCGCGAGGACATGGCCGGCATGGGGCGCGAAGCGGCGCGGCGACCAGCCCTTCGCGGTGAAACAGTCGACCATCCGGACATATTCCGGCAGGCCGTAGCTGAGCGAGATGTCGAACTGCAGAAGGTCGCGGTCCGGCCGCAGGCCGCCGTGGCGCTGGAGGTTGCGGGCGTCGTCGAAGGAAAACAGGTTCTCGCCCGTGCCGATGGGCGCCGGGAAGCGGCCGGCGATACCGGCCAGCCCGGCATAATCGAGCGGGGAAACCGGCTCCTCGATCCAGGCGAGGTCGTAGTCCGCCAGCGCGGCCAGCCATTCCGCCGCCGTTTCCGGTTCCCACACGCCGTTGGTGTCGAGCGCCAGGGCGCCCGGCCCGGTAATGACGAGCGCCGCCTCGACCCGGGCAATATCCGTCGCCAGCGGCGCGCCGCCGATCTTGATCTTGAAGTTCCGGAAGCCGCGGCCGCGCGCTTCGGCCAGCGAAGCGCGCAGCGGCCCGGTGTCGGCGGCGTCCGCGCCGTAATGGCCGCCCGTGCCGTAGACGGAAACTTCCGGGGCGCCGTCATAGCCGAAATAACCGGCGATCGTGCGCCAGGCCGGCTCGCCGCGCTGGCGCGCCCGCAGATCCCACAGCGCCATGTCGAGCACGCCGACCGCGCCGGCGCGCTCGCCGTGGCCGCCGGGCTTCTCGTTCGCCATCATAGTGCGCCAGGCCGCGGCGGGGTCGATCAGGCCGTCGCCGTCCAGCAGGTCGCCGGGGGCCGCGCCGAGCAGGCGCGGGATGAAGCGTTCGCGCAGCAGCGCGCCGTGGCCGTAGCGGCCGACCGAATCGAAGCCGAGGCCGCGGAGCGCGCCGCCGTCCGTCTCCACCGCGACGGCGCTGGCGGTCATCGAATCGTAGGCGATGCCGGCGTTGCGCAGGCCGGAGGCGAGCGAGACCGTCCTTTCGCGGATCGCGGCGATCTTCATGGCCGGCGGCGGCGGCCCCGCCCCGTTTCCCGGCCCTACTGCCCGGCCTGGGTCCAGTCGTGGTCGGATATGTCGAAGACGATGCCGTGATTGTCCTTGTACTTGGTCTCGGCGTCGACGCCGGGATAATGGTCCGGCAGTTGCATGAAGAAGGTCCCGCCGGCGTCCTCGATGCGCCGGCCGGTCTCGTCGAGATCGTCGACCACGAAGCCCATATGGTGCAGCCCGGCCCAGTCCGGCCCGTTGACCTGGCCGCCCCGGCCGTCCGGGAAGTTGAGCAGGGTGAGGTTCATCACCCCGTCGCTCAGCATGACGGCGTTGCCGATCGGGCTTTCCGCCTCGCGCACCCGCTCGAGGCCGAACACCCGCTCGTAGAAGCCGGCCGCCTTCTCCAGGTCCGGCACCTGAAGCGCAATGTGGCGCAGCCTGGCCATGACGCGCTCCTCCCGATTGACGATGGCGGAGGGCATTGTCGGAAAAGCGGGCGGGGCTGTCCAGCGGGGAGAGAGCAATGGAGACTCGGGTGGCGGTTGAAAGGCGACGCCTCTAGCCGGAGCCGATACCGCGCCGGAGCGCAATTCCTTCTTCGGGGAACACTTCGGGAAACCGGCTGTGCTGCTCACTCCATGCGGCCGCGGCTGGAGACAGCCATCGCGTTATCCCGACGATGTTGCCGTAGTGCTTCGGCAGGTTCCAGTAAAGGACCGGCTCATGGTGAGCGATACGGTTTCGCAATGCGCGAATGGATTTTAGCGGTGAAGATAGTTCTTTGCGTCGAAGGCCCCTTCCATCCACCCGGCGCGCGATGCGGTTCAAGGTCGTTTGCCATAGGTTTTCGTAGTCGTGTCCGACCAGCGAAGTCCAGAATCCAAAACCGAGCGCCGCCACGATACGCCCCGGCGTCGGTTCCCTCTTGGCGCGGGCGATATCTTCATACGCATCCAAGAGTTGGCGGTTCTGGTATTCGACCCGGAGAAGACTCTCGTCATCGAACCAACGGTCGTGCCGCGCCTCGGTAAGCACGGTATGCACCCGATTCCGCAAGGAGACCTCCAGCATTTGGAGCGGCGTGTAGAGCGCTTCGGAAAGCCGCGTATTGAGCGCATAAAGCTCTAGCGCGCGGTCTCGGTCACTGCCGGCCCAATCGAGGTATCTGGCAAACCGCTCAGGCGAAAGAGCGGCTTCGAAGTCTCGATCCACCTTTAATTTCCTTGCTTGGCGCTTGCCTGTGCAGCGGCGCAGGACTATGTATGGGGCGTAAACCCCGGTACCGTCTCTGCCTCTGGCACGCGGCCGGGGTAGTTTTTTCCGGAGACTTGGCGGAAGGGCCGGGCGTCAAAAATCGTCCAACGTAGACATACGCCGCCCTCCATCGCGTTCGGCAGGTAGCAAGAGGCGCCCCATTTCGCCCGGATAGGCTGCGTCTTCCTTGGCTCGCCACGCAAGAATGACTTCGACTTCGATTCCGAGGCCTGGCGCTCCGACGGCCAGCGCTCTGCCGATATCGTTTGCCGACCGTCGCTGAACCGAAACATCGATCTCGGCGAGATGGTGATAGCCCTCATCCTCCTTGCGACCGCGCACCATGTTGACGGGGCAGCGTCTCCGCAGCTCGTCGAAATTCCCGAGTTTATTCATTGCGCGGACGACAAGCCTTTCCATGACCAGGTTCCAGTTCGGCCTGACGAGGTCCTCTCCGTTCACCGAAGCGGCCAGAACCTTGGTATGCTTCAGGCTCGGCAGGTTCCGCGAGTCGATTGCGCGCGCCGAGGCGTCCGGATCGTTTCCGGACACTGACGGCAATTTACAGTTTTCCAACGCATCGAGAGCGCGGTTCACAACCGCATCCGGCGTATCCTCAAACGGCGCCGCGTGGCGTTGGAGCCTCTTGTAGGTCGATTGGCTGATTGGAATGTCAGGCATCGAAGTCTCCGCTGCATCGATCAAAATATGAAAATAATGAGAAATATGAATTAAGGCAACAGAAAATTGGCGTGTTTTCGGTAAACGTATTCCAACCGGCAAGAACCGGAGTCCGGCGACGGGGTTCTTCCGCTACGCGGCTGCGCGGCTTCGGTCGGAATGACAGTGAGGGGCGGAGGAAACGGCGCGTGCCACAGGGGATGGTCCCGCACGTCCGCTGCCGCGGATTCGGCCGCGCCGGAACCGGCGCTCTCGGTTGACGGGCTCCGCCGGAGGCCGCTATGGTGGAATAAGTCTAATATAGGAGGAAATGAATATGTCCAAGACAGCCGACCTGTTCGAACTCTACGCCGAAGACCCGGAAAAGGCCGACCGGATCGTGTTCGGACGCGAAGCGCATCCGGACCGCCGCGGTTTCCTGAAAGGCGCCGGCCTCGCCGGCATGGGCGCCCTGATCGGCGCGGCGATCCCGTTCCACCGCACCATGCCGTCGGGCTTCATCCCCGAAGCGATCGCCGCCAAGAAGATGACGATCGAGGGCAAGGACGGGCTGACCGTGCTCAACGACCGGCCGGTCAACGCCGAGACCCCGGCCCACCTGCTGAACGACGCGGTGACGCCGACGTCGCGGCACTTCATCCGCAACAACGGCCTCGTGCCGGAGGACATGGACCCGGCGACCTGGAAGCTGCGTATCGACGGCCTGGTCGACAGCCCGATGACGCTCGGCATCGACGACCTGAAGAAGAAGTTCGAGGTCGTGACCCAGCAGCTCACCATCGAGTGCGGCGGCAACGGCCGGGCCTTCTTCGACCCGCCGGCGCGCGGCAACCAGTGGACGGTCGGCGCGGTCGCCAGCTCGAACTGGACCGGCGTGCGCTTGGCCGACGTGCTCAAGGCCGCCGGCGTCCAGCCGAACGTCGTCTACACCGCCCATGTCGGCGCCGATACCCACCTCTCCGGCAAGGAGGGCAAGCTGCCGATCTCGCGCGGCGTGCCGATCGACAAGGCGATGAACCCGAGCAACCTGATCGCCTTCGGCATGAACGGCGGGCCGCTCCATGCGATGAACGGCGCGCCGCTGCGCCTGGTGATCCCCGGCTGGCCGGGCTCGTGCTCGCAGAAATGGCTGAAGCGGATCTGGCTGCGCGACAAGGTCCATGACGGGCCGAAGATGACCGGCAGCGCCTACCGGGTGCCGGATTATCCGGTCTCGCCGGGCGAGAAGGTGCCGAAGAGCGCCATGGGGATCATCCACGCCATGCCGGTGAAATCCCTGATCACGACGCCCAAGACCGGGCTGACCGTCTCCGGCCGCGAGCTGGAGGTCGGCGGCCACGCCTGGGCGGGCGACGACGAGGTGGCGCGGGTCGACGTGTCGATGGATTTCGGCGCGTCCTGGCAGCGGGCCGAGCTCGGCAAGCCGGCCAACCCCTACGCTTGGCAGCACTGGAAGGCGGCGCTGAAATTCCCGCAGAATGGCTATTACGAGGTCTGGGCGCGGGCGACCGACTCCCGCGGCGTCATCCAGCCCTTCGCCATCGCATGGAACCCGAAGGGCTACCTGAACAACTCGATGCACCGCATCTCGGTTCGGGTCAGCTGATCGCCATGCCGTCGCCGGCACGGGCTGCGGCCGCCGCCGCCGCGGCCCGGACGATCCTCGCCGCGACGCTTGCCGTCCTGTTGGCGATGGCGAGCCTTGCCCTGGCGGCCGACGCGCCGGCCGGCAACGCCGAGCCGGAAAAGGCTGCGAACGCCCCCGCCGCCGGGTCTGGCGACGATGAGGACGAGGACGACGAGGACGAATACGAGGGTCTGCCGCCGGGCGAGGGCCGCGACGAGGTCTTCGGCTATTGCAGCGCCTGCCATTCGATCCGGCTGGTCACCCAGCAGGGCCTGACCCGCGCGGACTGGGGCGAGGTCCTGGTCTATATGGTCGAGGAGCACGAGATGGCGGAACTCGAGCCGGAGGACGAAAAGCTGGTCCTCGACTATCTCGCCCGCTTCTACGGCCGGGACCGGCGGGCGCGGAAAATGACGCGCTAGGCCGGCGCCTGCAGCCGCGATATTATCCCGCCGGCAACGGCGTTACGGGCGGGTTCGAGGTGGAGCAGGAGTTCCAGGCCGTTCTGGACGGCATCGAGGGCGACCGGGAAGCGCTGGCCGACCTGTGCCTCACCCTCGGCAACCTGCCCGACTATTCCGGCGAGGAGCGCGAGGTCGGCGCGGCGGTCGTCGCCTGGCTGCAGGAGGCGGGCGTCGAGGCCCGGCTCCAGTTCATGGCGGCGGAGAGCGTCAACGCCATCGGCCTGATCCGCGGCGCCGGCGACCGCGCCGGCGGCGGGCGCTCGCTCATCCTCAACGCCCATATCGACACCCAGGGCGCCCGGCCGGCCGGCGGCGAGGCGGCCGAGCGCCGCCTGCGCGGCGCCTGGATCGAGGACGGCCGGCTGTACGGCCGCGGCCTCGCCAACGACAAGGCGCAGCTGGCGGCCCAGATGATCGCCATGCGCGCCATCGCCCGGTCCGGGCTGACGCTCAAGGAGGACCTTTTCCTCGCCGGAAGCGGCCAGGAGACCTCGGCGCCGCCCGCGGCCGCCGCGGACATCGCCGGCTGGTCCGGGGTCGGCCCGGCGGCGAGCCAGGTGCGCGAGGGCCACGGCGCGCGGTGGCTGGTCGAGCACGGCGTCGTCGCGGACTACGCCCTGGTCAGCGAGGTCTCCGATTTCCGCGTCACGGTCGCCCAGGCCGGCTATCTGCGCCTGCGCATCGCCGTGCCGGGCAGCCTGGCCTACACCCCCGGCCTGCGCCGCGGCGACGGGCCAAGCGGCAGCCCCAACCCGTTCGAGCGCGCGGCGCGGATCGTGCTGGCGCTGGAGGACTGGGCCCGGCGCTACGAAACCGAAGGGCGGGAGACCTTTTGGGGCGGCACGCTGGTCCCGAAGGCGCAGGTGCTGGAGATGCGCCCGGCCGGGCCGCCCTGGACCGAGGAGCGGGACCATTGCCATATCTTCTTCGACGTGCGGCTGATGCCGAACGCACATCCGCCGTCGATCCGCCAACAGGTCCGCGACGCCGTCGCCGCAACCGGCATCGACGCGCAGATCGACGCCTACGATTTCAAGCGCGGCTATATCGCCGAGGGCGCCGAACCCCTGCTCGACGCGCTGCGCGCGGCCCATGAAACGGCGGTCGGAGGGCCGCTCGACTATACCGCGTCGCTCGAGATGAGCATGTGGCGCGACAGCAACGCCTTCAACGAGGCCGGGATCCCCGCGATCGGCTACGGCCCGCCGGTCGCCGACCCGGGCGGGCCGCGCGGCGCGGCCGGGGTGCAGCGGCCGGTGGCTCTCGACGACCTGGTCAAGCTGGCCAAGGTGTTCGCCCTGACGGCGCTGCAGGTCTGCGGCGTCGCCGGGTGAGACGGCGGTAAAGGCTCCGATGCCCGGCCCGATGTACGGCCCGATCGACAGCCCGGCGGACTGGCGCGGCCCGGACCTGGCGCGGCGCACCGACTGGATTTACCGGCTGACGGCGGCCGACCGGGCGGAGGTCGGGGCCGGCCTCGACCGGTGCATCGCCGGGGGCCGCCCGTTCGCCGGCATGACCGCCGCCGACCTGCCGCTGCCGGCCTTGGCGCACCGGCTGCTGCGCGCCCGGGAGGTGCTGGAAACCGGCTGCGGCCTCTTCCTGTTCCGCGGCTTTCCGGTGCAGGACCGCAGCGTCGACGACCTGCGCCGCCTCTACTGGGGCATCGGCCGGCATGTCGGCGCCGCCGTGTCCCAGAGCAAGCGCGGCGACATGCTGGGCGACGTGCGCGACATCGGCACCGACGTATCCGGCCGCGAGGGCCGGGGCTACACCAGCCGGGCCGAGCTGGAGTTCCACACCGATTCGGCCGATGTCAGCGCCCTGTTCTTCCTCAGGACCGCCAAGGCCGGCGGGCTCAGCCGCTTCGTCAGTTCCGTGGCGATCCACAACGAGATCGTCCGGTCCCGGCCCGATCTTCTCAGGGTTCTGTACCGACCCTTCCCGTGGAGCCGGCAGGGCCAGGAACGCGAAGGCGAAGAAGCGTGGTACGAACAGCCGATCTACGGCGTCGAGCGCGGCCATTTCGCCAGCCGCTACATCCGCACCCATATTCTGTCCGCGCAAAGGCATCGCGACGCGCCGCCGCTGACCGGGCTTCAGCGCGAAGCCTTGCAGGCCATCGACCGGCTGGCCGGCGATCCGGCCTTCTGCTTCGACACGATGCTGGAGCCGGGCGACATGGCGTTCCTCAACAGCCACACGACCTATCACGCGCGCACGGAATTCGAGGACCATCCGGAGCCGGAGCGCAAGCGCCACCTGCTGCGCCTGTGGCTCTCGGTGCCGAACAGCCGCCCGCTGCCGGAAGGCTGGTCGGCCGTCTACCGCGACCGCCGCCCCGGCGCCGTGCGCGGCGGCGTTCCCGGCCACGCCGAAGCGCCGGCCTACGCGACGGAATAGAGCCGATCCGACCCGAACTTTCGACGTTCCGCCGGCCCTTCGATACGCCCCGGATTAAATCCGGGGCTACTCAGGGTGAGGGCGAAGGGGCGTGGACGCAATACACACCCCCATCCCGAGTAGCCCCGAAGGGGCGTATCGAGGGAGCCGTATCGAGGGAGCAATCATTCATTGCCGCTGCGGCCGAACTTTTCCTCGGTCGCCGCCCAGTCGTCGAAGCCGACGATCCGCTTGTACTCCTCGAAGCCGACGCCGGTTTCCCACAGCTTCATCTCGCCGGAGCGGAAGTCGGCGAGCGCGTCCTGCATCGTCCGGGCGATGCGCAGGATCAGCGAGATGCCGTAGACGATCACGTCGAAACCGAGATCGTGCAGCCGCTCCGGCGGCAGGATCGGCGTGCGGCCGCCCTCCAGCGGGTTGGCGAGCTGGGGCGCGTCGAAGGCGCCGCCGACGATCGCCAGCTCCTCCTCGGTCTCCGGCGCCTCGACGAAGATGGCGTCGGCGCCGGCCTCGATATAGGCCCGGCCCCGGCGCAGCGCCTCGTCCAGCCCGTGGACGGCGCGGGCGTCGGTGCGCGCGACGATCACGGTGTCGGGATCGCGCCTGGCGTCGAGCGCGGCGCCGATCTTGTCGACCATGAAGGCGGCGTCGACGACATCCTTGCCCGCCATGTGGCCGCAGCGCTTGGGCCAGGTCTGGTCCTCGATCGTGATCGCGCCGGCGCCCATGTCTTCGTAGGTGCGGACCGTGTGGGCGACATTCTTGACGTCGCCGTAGCCGTCGTCGCCGTCGACCAGCGCCGGCAGGCCGGTCGCGCCCAGGATGTCGCGCACGCCGGCCGAAATCTCGCCCAGCCCCTTGATGCCGATGTCGGGCACGCCGTAGCGCGCGCCGACCAGCGGGAAGCCGCCGACGAAGAAGGCGGGGTAGCCGGCCCGCTCGATCAGCCGGGCGCTCAGCCCGTCATGGGCGCCGATCAGGATCAGCGGTTCGTGGGCGGCGAGAACGCTGCGGAACGAGGCGCGGTGCATGATCGTGTCTCCCTGAGAACGCATCTTCCTTGCGAACCGGCGGCGGTCCCGCGCCGGTCCTTGCGGCCGGACTTACCCCAGGTCCGGTCCGGCGGTGGCGTAGAGCAGGGCCGGGTCGCCGAAGCCGGCCTCGCGGCTGCGCACCATGCGGACGACGGGCCATTGCAGCACGAATCCGCAGGCCTGCAACCACTCGACGAAGCCCCGCCGGGCGTCGGCGGCATCGATGCGGACCGGCCCCCGCACCGCGCCGAGCGCGGCGGCGGCGAGCGCCCGGGCGACGTCGCCGCCGGTCGCCGCCAGCGGGCCGAGCTGCACCGCTTCGCGCCCGTCGCGCGCCAGGACATAGCCGGAGAGCCTGCCGTCCCGGAAGGCGCCGAAGGCGGCCTCCGGCTGCCGGCGGCGCAGATGGTGGAGCAGTTCCAGGCGGTCGGCGCCGAACAGCCGCCGGTCCATCCTGGAGACCGCTTCGAGGTCGGCGGCGGCCAGCCGGCGCACGGGCGGCCCGGCGGATTCGGGCGGCCCGGCGGATTCGGGCGGCCCGGCCGATTCCGGCGGCGGCGACACGGCCTCGGCCCGGTAACGGCCGAGAGGGTAGAGGTCGCGGAAGCCGGCGCGGCGGCAGGCCCGGCGTCCGTCGGGCGTCGCGTCCAGGCCCGGCGTCCGTCCGGCGGCTTCCTGCCGGCGCACAACCTCCGCCGCCAGCAGGGCGGCGAGGCCCTGTCCGCGCCAATCGGGCGCGACCGGCGCCGGGCCGATCCAGGCGAGCGGACCGTAGGGCAGGGCGGTCGCCGCGGCGACCGGCTTCCCGCCGGCATCGACCAGGCCGACGCCGGTTCCGCGGGCCAGAAGGAAACGCCAGTCGTCCGCCGTCCGGTTGCCGCCGGCCAGGGCGGAAAGGCGGGATACGGCCTCCGCATGGACCGGCGACAGGTCGGTGAGCCGGAGCGATTCCATCGATGCCGCTGCCATGGGATACTCTATGAACGCGCCGCCGCCGGGATGGCGCCGGCCTGGCGGAGCGCTTCGATCTCGCGTCCCGAAAAGCCGGAATCGGCCAGCACCGCTTCGGTGTCCGCGCCGATGGCGGCGGCCCCGCCGCCGATTTCCGGCCCGTCCTCGTTCGCCACGAAGGCGCCGCCGATGGTGCGCGGGGCGGCGGGATTGGCCGCCGGATCGTCCCGGAACACGGCGCGGTGGGCCATCTGGTCGAGGCCGGCGACCGCCTTCGCATCGAGCACGCAGGAGGCCGACTGCCCGGCGCCGCGCAGCCGGGCCTCCCATTCCCGCATCGGGCGTTTGCGGAAGGCGCCGCGGACGAGGTCCGCGATCTCCTGCGAGCGCGGCGCGGCCGGGTTCTCGGGGTCGAATTCGTCCCACAGGTCCGGGTCGAGGCCGGCCAGATCGAGCAGGGTCCGGCCCTGGGCCCGCGTCACCGCGCTCACGGCGATATGGCCGTCGCTGCACGGAAAGGCGTCGGCGGTCAGCACCGCGGCGGTCGAGCGGTTGCCGATCAGGCCACCGCCGGTGCCGTCGGTGAAAATCCGGGAGAACACCGAGAACTGCATCAGAATCGCCGCGTCGATCATGGCGAGGTCGATATACTGGCCGCGGCCGGTCTGCGCCCGGCGGAACAGGGCGGCGGCGATGGCGTAGGCGGCCAGGAAGGCGCTCGGCACGTCGACCGGCAGGAAGCCGGCGCGGGTCGGCCCGGTCTCCGGGTGGCCGTTATTGGACATCATGCCGGAGATCGCCTGGATGGTGCCGTCGTAGGCCGGCTCGCCGGCGAGCGGCCCGGTCTGGCCGTAGCCGGAGATCGAGCAGTAGACGATGTCCGGCCGCACGCCGCGCACGGCCTCGTAGTCGAGGCCGAGCCGCGCCATCGCGCCGGGGCGGAAATTCTCCAGCAGCACGTCGCAGCCGGCGGCGACCTTCAGGACCGCGTCGCGGCCGGCCGGGTTCTTGAGGTCGATCGAGACCGCGCGCTTGCCGCGGTTGACCAGTTCGTAGGCCGCCGAATCGGCGTCCGGCGGCTGGGAGCCCGTCTTGAAAATCTTGCGCAGCTGGTCGCCGCGCGCCGGCTCGACCTTGATAACCTCCGCACCCTGGTTGCCCAGCAACTGCGCGGCGTAGGGCCCGGAGACGACCTGGGAGAAATCGAGAATGCGGATACGGTCGAAGGCGTGGGGCAAGGGGCCGTTCCCCGGTCGGAGCATTTGGCGGGCGCCGCCGCGTATAGCAGACTCCCGGCGGCTTATATACCCGGCTGCGCGCGGCGAAGGGGTTCCCCTGCGAAAGGGGCGCAGACATCCGGGAGACCCTCGAATGCCGCGCCGGACGCCGGAAAACGGCCGGATTTTGAACGACCGTTCAATATCGGATCGCCCAAGTCTTTGAAATCGCTCGGTTTTTGGAATTAGACAGACCGGTCTTTATATAGTGTTTTTTTGCATTTTTTTGCGCCCGGCGGCCCTAACCCTTTGGAATCGTTGGAAAGACGCCCTTCGGACGTGCGCAAAAGTTATCTATATAGGAATTTTTACAGTCCACCGGACGGGCGGAAGCGCCGGTCGACACCGGGTCGGCGTCGCCGGGCAGCACGGCCCGGCGGACTCGGAGGGTCGAACCGGACGGAGTCCGCATGGGGGTCCGGCCGTCAAGCCCCTTGGCGCAATTGGTGGCGCATCGGATTCCGGACCGGAGGACCGGTCCGGCGGCGGCGGGCCGGAAAGCGGGAATGGCGGAAGGGTCTCCGCACGGTCCCACGGTTCCCCGCCCGTTTCTTCGCTTGCTTCTTATGAGGGGGGTGGCGTCGGCGGCCGCGGCACGCGCACTTCGGGCGTTGACCGGGCCGATATGGGGCGTGGGATACGCGATGTCAAGGAATATTATCGAGAAAGAGGAAATATTTTGAAGACCGGCCCCGGCCGCCGGCCCGCCCGCACCGCTTGCCCCGCCCGTCATTCCGGCCGAAGCCTACCCCCGCCCGTCATTTCGACCGGGCGCAACCCGCCCGTCATTCCGGCCGGAGCGCACCCTCACCCCGTTATTTCGGCCGGGCGCACCCCCCTCCCGTCATTTCGACCGAGCGGAGCGAGCGGAGAAACCCGGCCGGGGACGGGCGCCGGGCGGACGCAAGAGCCTGTGGCGTCGACGGAGCGCCCTCCGGGTTTCTCCACTCCGCCCCGGCCCGGTGGGCCGGAGCGTCGGTCGAAATGACGGGGGAGGGTCGGAATGACGGGAGATGGGGCGGCGGCTGCGCGCCGCCAATTCGGGCGAAGCGCAAAACCCACCCGTCATTCCGGCCGGAGCGCACCCCCGACCGTCATTTCGGCCGGGCGCAACCCCCACCCGTCATTCCGGCCGAACGCACCCCCTCCCCGTCATTTCGACCGAGCGGAGCGAGCGGAGAAATCCGGCTGGCGACGGGCGCCGGGCGGACGCCGGAGCCTGTGGCGTCGATGGAGCGTCCTCCGGGTTTCTCCACTCCGCCCCGGCCCGGCGGGCCGGAGCGTCGGTCGAAATGACGGGGGAGGGTCGGAATGACGGGAGATGGGGCGGCGGCTGCGCGCCGCCGCTTCGAGCGACGCGCAACACCCACCCGTCATTTCGACCGAACGCACCCCCACCCCGTCATTTCGGCCGGGCGCAACCCCCTCCCGTCATTTCGACCGAGCGGAGCGAGTGGAGAAATCCGGCCGGGGACGGGCGCCGGGCGGACGCAAGAGCCTGTGGCGTCGACGGAGCGCCCTCCGGGTTTCTCCGCTCCGCCCCGGCCCGGCGGGCCGGGGCTCCGGTCGAAATGACGGGGGTGGGTCGGAATGACGGGAGAGGGGGCGGCGGCTGCGCGCCGCCGCTTCGGGCGAAGCGCAACATCCACCCGTCATTCCGGCCGGAGCGCACCCTCACCCCGTCATTTCGGCCGGGCGCAACCCCCTCCCGTCATTTCGACCGAGCGGAGCGAGTGGAGAAATCCGGCCGGGGACGGGCGCCGGGCGGATGCCGGAGCCTGCGGCGTCGGTGGAGCGCCCGCCGGGTTTCTCCCCTTCGACTTCGCTCAGGGCAGGCTACTCCGCCCCGGCCCGGCGGGCCGTGGCGTCGGTCGAAATGACGGGAGAGGGGGCGGCTGCTGCGCGCCGCCGTCCGCAGGGCCCGGTTGGCGGGATGGAAGCCCGGCTCGGCCGCGGAGGCCGTTTCGCTGCCGGGCCTGCGATTTTCCGTCATTTCCGATTGCCGAAAGGCCGCAATGCGGCCACGATACCGCCATATGCGGCAGCCGGGGCGGGTGGATTATGGAACGGAGATCGACAGGATTGCGGCGCTTCGTAACGAAAGCCCGTCTCCCGGCCGCCTTGTGGTGCCTGGCGGCGGCGCTCGCCGCCGGACCGGCGGCGAATGCCGCCCATGCCGGTTCCCTCGCGCCCGCCCCGCGCGTCATTGCCAAGTACGAGCGCGGCTTTCTCGAGCGCTCCGGCTCCCAGACGCTGGAGGAACTGCTGGATACCGGCATTATCCGCTACTTCCTCACAGGCGGGCAGTCGCTGCCCGTCCTGGTCAACGGCAGGCCTTATGCCTCGACCTCCGGCGATCTGGATACTTTGCCGATTTCGGCCATCGAGCGCATTGAGCTTCTAAGCGGCGACAGCCTGGGCGCGCAAGGCGGCGGCGCCCTGCGCGGCGCGCTCAATGTCGTGCTGCGCACGGATCTGGACGGCTTCGAGACGCGCGCGCTCACGCGGCTGCCGGCCAAGGACGGCGGCGACGGCTTGCAGGGCAGCGTGTTCTGGGGCGGGGCGGTCGGCAAGGGCCGCATGACCCTCGGCGCGGACATTCTCAGGCGCCAGGAAATCCCCTCGCGCAGCCGGGACTACAGCCGCTCCGTCTGGCAGGAAGGCGGCGCCTTCGCCCGGGCGAGGAATGTCAGCCCCGGCGGCAACACCGTCTGGATCCTCAAGCGGGACGCCGACAATAAAATAACCGGCCAGAGATCGGTGGCGCTGCGAAAATGCGACCCGGCGAAAGGCTATACCGGCCCGCTCGACAATCCGCCCGGCGCCCGTACTCCGGGCGACAAGGGCTGCGGTTTCGCCTACGGCAAAATCGCGTGGAACACCAGCCGCGTTAACCGGAAGACCCTGGTCCTCAATCTGGATCACCCGCTCGGCAACGGGACCGAACTCCATGTGGACGCCAATGTCGGGCAGGGCGATTCGGCGTTCCGCTACGCCCCGCCGGTCGGCACGTTCGGCTTTACACCGAACACGGACCTGAGAAATGCGATCCAAACGGCAGCCGGGAGCGACATCGCAGACGGCAATGACTTGTTTTTTGTCTCGCACCGTTTCGTCGGTCACGGCAACCGGGACTGGCATACGAAGTGGCAGGAATACGACATTTCCGTGGGCGTCGAGGGCCGGTTCGCCGAGTGGCTCGGCTACGACGCCCGCATCGAAGCCTACCGGCGCGACGGGTCCCTGTCCGGCAACACCTTCGTCCATACCGGCAGGATCAGAAGCGAAATAAACGAGGGACGCTACGACCTGGTAGACCCCTTCTCGAAGGACCCGGCCCATCTGCAAGCGATCGCGTTCAGCAGCGTGCGGGAGGAGATCGATTTCGGCTCGGAAGCCCTGAACGCCCGGCTGGCGCTGGAAGGGGGCGGATTTTCGATCGGCGGCCGCAGCGCGGCCTGGACCGCAGGCATCGGGCTGAGCCGCCTGAAAGCGCATGAGCTCCTGCGCTTTCGCAGCAGGGACGGCGAAATCCATCCCGTGACCGCGGTGCTGGGCTCCGGCGGGGTCAGCTACGCCGGCAAGCGCAAGACCGTTACGGCCTTCGCGGAGCTGTCCCTGCCGGTGACCGGCAAGCTGGACCTGAGGATCGCGGGCACCGGGGCCCGGGCCGACGATGTGGGCCGGCTGACGTCCTGGAGCCTCGGGGCGAGCTACCGCCTGAGCGAAATCCTCACGCTGCGCAGTTCCTGGAGCGCAGGACAGGTCCCGCCCTCGATGTCGAGTCTCTACAGCACCGCGGCGCAATCTCACCCCTATGTCGGATGCGTCCCCGACCTTACGCAACCCCCTCCCCGTCCCTGCACAAATCTCAACGCGCGCCAGGTGACGCGCGAGATCTCGGGCAATCCCGGGCTCGACCCTTCGGACAACAAGAGGTTGGCCATCGGCGTCGAGGCCCGCAAGCGGCCGTATTTTCTGGGGGTGGAGTGGTACCGGCTCTCGCGGACCGGCGCGGCGGGACTGAACCGGGCCGACCGGGCGATCCGCAATCTGGAATTATGCGAGGGCGACAACAAATCGGACTGCATCGATCGTGCCGAGGGCATCACGATCTACGACAGCTACGCCAATATCGTCGACACCGAACTCTCGGGCGTCACCGCCCGGTTCGGCGGCGGCTTCAGAACGGGTTGGGGCGTTCTCGGCGCACGCGGCGCGTGGCGGCATGTCACCCACGCCAAACGGCGTGTCGCGGGCAATACGGAACGATACGCCATTCCCAGGAACATGGTTCGCGCCGGGGTCCTGGCGCGTCGCGGCAACCTGAGCTTCATCTGGACGTCCAATTACCGTTCCGGATTCCGGAACTCGGCGGGCACCGGAAAATTCAAGTCCTGGTTCGGCCACGACGCGGTGGTCGATTGGAAAGCGCCGATGGGGCTGAAGGGCGCGCGGATCGCGGCGGGCGTGTTCAACGTCACCGACGCCAAGCTCTCGGTGGACAGCGCCAACCCCAGCAGCGTCGACGGGCCGACGGAAGCCGGCTGGGGCCGCACCTTCTTCTTCACGCTCAACGCGCAATGGTAGAGGCGCCCTGCGTTCGGCGCCTGCGGCCCCGAATCGGTAGGGGGAATCAGTAAAGGGCTTCCGCCGCCGCGTCTCCGGCGCCGTCCCGGCCGAGCGCGGCCAGCAGCGTGCTCTTCTTCGCCGTCAGAAGCGCGCGGGTCGCCTTCGCGGCGTTTTCGGCGTGGCGCATGCGCACCGCCTCCAGGATCTGCTCCTGGGCCGAGATCATTTCCGTCCGGGTTTTCCAGTCGTCGAAATTCTCGCTTTGAAGGAACTGGGCGTGGCCTTCGATCTGGGAGATCGCCGCCGCAAGGCGGCGGTTCCCCGCCATCCCGAACAGCCGGCTGCGGAAGTTCTGGCTCGCCTGCTCGAAGGCGATATTGTCGGAATCGGTCAGGCACCGTTTCTCGGTCTGGATTGCGGCGTGCATTCCGGTGACGCCCTCGTGGTCGGCGTTGCGCGCCGCCAGGCCGGCGGCATAGGGTTCGAGCAGGTAGCGCAGTTCGAAAATGTCGTTCAGGTCGTCGGCCTGAAGGTCCGGCACCTTGAAGCCGCCATGGGGCATCGGCGAGAGCAGCCCCTCGCGGCTGAGCAGGCCCAGCGCTTCGCGCACCGGCGTCCGCGACACGCCCAGCGCTTCGGCAATGCCGATTTCGGTCAGGCGCTGGTTCGGCCGGTATTCGCCGGCGCGCAGCGCGGTTTGCAGGCGTTCGTAAACCTGCTGGCGCAGGGACTGCGGGCGTTGTACGGCGTCGATAGGCATGGATTGAATACAGTATTCTTTCCACGACCCGTCAACGGATATTTTCGATATTTGCTTTTTGTCCTTTATATGTTTCCGTTATCGTCCAGAGATATGGGCGGCGCCGGAGGCAAACGGCCTCCGCGGACGGCGGCCGGGACGGGGACATCGACCGTCCGAAGGCGGGATCCGGTGGCGGCTTTCGCCCTCTCCCGGCCCTCTCCCGGCCCTCTCCCGGACGCCGCCGCGGCGCGATCGTGCGCCTGCCGGGGCAAGACGGTGCGCCCGCCGGGACGGGGCGGCGAATTGCCCGCCGCCCGTTTGCAGCCCACCCGTTTGGGGCTATGTAGCGCGCAGGCGGCCGGCTTCCGCGGCAGCGCTGCTTACCGGGCCGACAGTCTCCATGCCGAAATTCGCCCCCCTTGCCGTACCCCTGTGGCTGCTGATCGCCTGCGGCTGCCTGATCGGCGCCGTCAGCTTCGGGTCGCGCGCCGGCCTGGGGCTGTACATGACCGACATCAGCGTGTCGTTCTTCGACAACAAGACCGCGATCCTCAGCCTGTCCCTCGCCATCCAGAACCTGGTCTGGGGCGCCGCCGCCCCCTTCGCCGGAACCTTCGCCGACAAGTTCGGCGCCGGAAAGTCCCTGGCGGCCGGGGCGGTCGTCTACGCCGCCGGCATGGCGCTCATTCCCCATTCGACCGCGCCGGTCATGATGCATGTCACGGCGGGCGCGCTGGTCGGCGTCGGCGTCGCCTTCGCCTCCTTCTCCATCGTCGTCGCCACGTTCGGCCGCAAGGTCACGCCCGAACGGCGCTCGCTCGCCTTCGGCGTCGGCATCGCCTCCGGCTCGGTCGGCCAGCTGGTGCTGGTTCCGCTCACCGCCTGGCTGATCGGCGCCTACGGCTGGCAGGTTTCGCTCTACATCCTGGCGGCCCTCCTGCTGGCCATCGTCCCGCTGTCGCTCGCCGTGACCGGCAAGGGCGAGCCGGAAGCCGGCCAGCCGGACCAGACGGCCCGCGAGGCGTTCGCCGAAGCCCTGGGCTACCGCAGCTACCTGCTGCTGTGCGCCGGCTTCTTCGTGTGCGGCTTTCACGTCGCGTTCATACAGTCCCACCTGCCCAAGCATCTCCAGGACGCCGACCTGCCCCTGTGGCTGGGCGGCCTGTCCCTGAGCCTGGTCGCCCTGTTCAACCTGGTCGGGACGTTCGGCGCCGGCTGGCTGGGCGGCAAATACAGCAAGCGCAGCACCCTTTCCGCGATCTACTTTCTGCGCGCCGTTACGATCGCCGTCTTTATCCTGACGCCGCTTTCGGTCTGGTCGGTCTGTATTTTCTCCGCCGTCCTGGGCCTGCTCTGGCTGTCGACCGTGCCGCTGACCACGGGCCTGGTCGCGCAGTTCTTCGGAATGCAATACATGGCCGGCCTGTTCGGCGTCGTGTTTTTCGGCCACCAGCTCGGCGCGTTCCTCGGCGTCTGGCTGGGCGGCATCCTCTACGACGCCACCGGCAGTTACGAGGCCGTCTGGTGGATGGGCGCGGCCCTCGGCATTTTCGCCGGCCTGATCCACCTGCCGATCAGGGAGGTTCCCGCGCCGAGACTGGCGCGCGCCGCGGCGGCGTCCTGACCCGCCGTTCCGGACGCAAGACGGCGGCGGCAAAAAAAGCCCCGGTTCCGAAGAACCGGGGCTCGAAATGTCCGGATGTGCCGGCGCTTACTTCGCCGGGCCCTGGTTGACGGCCTTGCCGCCCTTGACTTCCCACTTGTTGTAGGAGCCGGCGATGTCGCCGTCCTTGTCGAAATCGATGTCGCCGGTGGCGCCGGCATAGTCGATCTCCTTGCCGGCCTTTATCGCCGCCAGCGCTTCCTTCCACTGGCCGGGCAGGATCTTCATGCCCTTGCCGTTGCCGACGGCGCGCAGGGCGTCGCGCACCTTCGTGCGGTCGGTCGAGCCGGCCTTGGCGATCGCCAGCGCGAGGACGAAAGCGGCGTCGTAGGTCTGCGCCGCAAACAGCTTGCCGAGGCTTTTCGGATACGCCTTCTTCATGGCGGCATTGAACGCATCGAGCGCCGGACCGGCCGGCGAAGCCGGGCGGGTGTAGATCAGGCCCTCGAGATTCGCGATCCCGACGGTCTTCCACATCTTGTCGTCATAGATGGCTTCCGGGCCGATGAACTTGCCGAACAGCCCGCCTTCGAGCGACTGGCGGATGATGACCGGCGCCGACGACTGCGGATAGGCGACCAGCACGAGATGGTCCGCGCCGCCCTTCTTCAGGGTCGCCAGCTCGGAGCGGTAGGAGCTCTTCTTGTCCTCGTGCGCCTGGTCGCCCGCGATCGTGCCGCCGCCCTTGACGAATTCGCTGCGGAAATTGTCGGCCAGGCCCTTGCCGTAATCGTTCTTCACATAGGTGAGCGCGACTTTCTTAATGCCGCGGGCCAGGACGACACGGGCCAGCACCTTGCCCTGGAAGCTGTCCGAAGGCGCGACGCGGAAGACGAAGTCCTTGTCCTTCAGCGTGGTGATCGCCGGCGAGGTCGAGGCCGGGGAAATCATGACCACGCCCGCCGGAACCGCGGCGGCGTTGGCCGCGCCGATGGTGGCGCCGGAGCACAGGGCGCCGACGATGCCGGCGACGTTTTCGACATTCACCAGCTTGTTGGCGGCGCCGACCGAACTCTGCGGATCGCATTTCGAATCGCCGAGCACCATGCTCAGCTTGCCGCCCAGGATGCCGCCCTGGTCGTTGACCTGCCGGACCGCCAGCTTCGCGGCGTCGATGATCGGCGGAACCGCGCCCTGGATCGGGCCGGTGATCCCGCCGAGGAAGCCGATCTTCGCCCCGGCGGCCATCGCCCCGTAGCCGGGGGCGGCGGACAGAACCGCCGCCGCAACGCCTGCAAGCACAAGGCTCCGGCTCGTCTGCTTGATCGTCATTCCGTTTTCTCCCTTTCGAAAGCTTCCCAATACCGTTGCGGCGCGGCCGCGATTTCCCCCGGCCGCCCCCGCACCTGCGGCGCACTTTAGCCGGGATTGGCGCGCGCGCGCAATTGCATGTCCTGTCGGGGTGCGGAATTTCGCGGCGTTGCGCCGGCCGCCGGCCGGATCGAGCGCCCCGGCATCGCCGCTTCCGGTCCCGCTTCGCCGGATTCGCCGCGGCGCCCGTCTGCGCAACCGGGCGGGGCGCTACGGCGCGCGGGCGGGCCGCTTCGGCAGGTTCAAAGAGGCGAGCGCGTCGTCCTTGGATGAAAATATCGTCCCGATCGTGTCCATCCCGGTCAATTCGAAGACCTCGCGGACCCGATCGGAAAGAGCGCACAGCAACAGCTCGGCGTCGCGCTTCCGGAGAGACTTGGCTGTCAGCAGATGGGCGCGCAGGCCCTGGCTGGCAATGTAATCCAGCTTTTCCAGGTTCACGACGACCGCGCGGTCGCGATCGTCGATCCCGGCATTCACCGCATCGATAAACCGGTCGAAATTGGAATTGTCGATGCGCCCCTCGACGTCGATAGACAAAACATCGCCAATCCGTTCGGTCGTGACGTTCAACATCGTTTCGCCCTTTCGACGCCGCGGGGCTCTCTTTTCCCGGCGTCACGCGCGGTGTCCGGCGGTTCCGGCCGGCCGCAAGGCGCCTTTTCGCTGCCGGACCCTACCAAGGCGCCGGACCCGATACAATGGCCCGTTCCGCCCGCCCGTTCCGCCCACCCGTTCCGCCCACCCGTTCCGCCCCGGGGGCGTTCCAGGGGCGTTCCAGGGGCGTTCCGGGCAGCGGAACGGAGGGGGATTGCCTTCCGGGACGGCGCGAAACCGCCGGATCAATCGTCCAGCGGCGAAGCGGTTCGCGCAAGGGCGGACGAGAGATCGTCCAGATCCAGTCCGGCAAAGCGCGCGGTCAGCATCTGCTGGATGTCCGCAACGATTTCGGCCGCTTCGGCGGCGCAGGCCTCGCCGGTATCGGTAAGGTGCAGGCGCACCCGGCGCCGGTCGTGGGGGTCCGGCGCGCGGTAGACCAGATTCTCGCTCACCAGCCGGTCCGCCATCCGCGTCAGCGTCGGCCCGCCGATCACCAGGGCGTCCGACAATTCGGTCATGCTGAACCCGCCGCCGGCGCTCCCGCTTGCGTTCAGGGCATGCAGGACACGCATTTCGTCGACCTGGAGGCCGAGGGGTTTCAGCCGGATGCCGAGGGTGCTGCTCACCTGCGCGCTCGCCCGCAATATCAGTTCGGTGAGCGTCTCGGGCGCCGGATCGGTCATGTCGGAGCGACGGTCCATAGAACGGTAATTGCCTTTTTAATATTTTACATTTCAAGGAAAATATGGTTGCATTCCGGAGAGATCAAGCAAAAAGCCGGGCAGCGGCCGACGCGGCGGCCCCGCCGAGAGGAGGGAGTGTATTGGACCTGCCGGCCTGCACGCTGGACAGCCCGACGAACGGCGCCTGGGGCAGCGTCCGGCCACCGGCGGCCCCCGGCGCGCGGCGCGGCCGGATTTCTCCGTCGGGCCCGGCCCGCGCGCCCGGCGGGCAACGGCTGATCCGCATCGGCCTGCTGCTGCCGCTGAGCGGATCGAGCGGATTGCACGGTCCGTCCGGCCGGTCCTGCGCCCAGCTGGCTGCGGAGGAGATCAACGCCCTCGGCGGTATGCTGGGCCGGCGCATCCAGGTCGTCGTCGCGGACGGCGGCATGTCGTTCGCCGCCTCGGCGCGCGAGGGCGAACGCCTGATCGAGGAAGACGGCGTCGCCGCCCTGATCGGCACCCATCCGAGCGGCGTGCGCGAGATTCTCGGGCCACGGGTCGGCCGCCGGCTGCCGTACATCTATACGCCGATCTTCGAGGGCGACGCCTACGAGCCCGGCGTCTTCTATCTCGGCGAGACCGCCTATCAGCAACTGGCGCCGGTGCTGCCCTGGATGAAGGCGCATCTCGGCGCCCGGCGCTGGTGCCTTGTCGGCAACGACTACCGCTGGCCGCGCGACGTTCACCGCATGGCGCGCCGCCTGCTCGACGACCAGCAGGCGGAGATCGCCGGCGAGAGGCTGGCGGCGCTCGAAACGGAGAATTTCGACGCCGTCGTCGCCGAAATCCGGGCGTTGCAGCCCGATGCGCTGATCGTGACGCTCATCGGCAGCGACGCCGTCATCTTCCACCGCGCCTTCGCCCGCGCCGGCCTGGACGCGCGGATCTGGCGGCTCGGCCTGCTGACCGAAGAGAATACGCTCTTGGGCATGGGCTCCGAGTGCAGCCGCCGGCTGCTGGCGAGCGCGGCCTACTTCGCCAATCTGCCGTCCCGGGAGAACCGGGACTTCGTGCGCCGCTACCGGCGCCGTTTCGGCCCGCATGCGCCGGTGCTAAACTCGATCGGCCAGTCCTGCTACGAAGGATTGATGTTCCTGCACCGGATCGTGTCCGCCGCCGGCAGCCTTGAGGTCGGGAAACTGTGCCGGGTTGCGGACGGCCTGGAGATGACCGGGCCGCGCGGCCGGATGCGCATGGTCGGCCGGCATTTCGTCAAGGACATGCACCTTGCCGAGGCCGACGGCGTCGAATTTGCGATCCGGCAGTCCTTTGCGCAGGTCGAACCGAACGAGGGGAAGCCGACGTGAGCAATCCAATCGACTGGACCGCATCGGAGGCGCTGCGCGAGATCGGCGCCGGGCGGATTTCGCCGCGCGAATATGCCGAAGCCCTGCTTGCGCAGTGCGAAGCCGCCGCCGGGCTGAACGCCTTCATCCATCTCGACCCCGACCGGGTGCTCGAAGAGGCGGAACGCGCTGGCGAAGGGTCCGGCGGCCGGCTGCGCGGGCTGCCGGCGCCGGTGAAGGATAATTTCGATACCGCAGACATGCCGACGACCGGCGGCACGCCGGGCCTGCGCGGCCACCGGCCGGCGCGCAACGCGCCCGTCGTCCAGCGGCTGATCGACGAAGGCGCCATAATCATGGGCAAGCTCAACATGCACGAGCTGGCCTTCGGCATCACCTCGAACAACGCCGCCTTCGGCCCGGCGCGCAACCCGTACGGTCCCGACCGGATTCCGGGCGGCAGCAGCGGCGGCTCCGGCGCCGCGGTCGGGGCGCGCATGGCGCCCGTCGCCCTGGGCTCGGACACCGGCGGCTCGGTGCGCATTCCGGCCGCCCTGTGCGGCGTGGCGGGCCTGCGTCCGACGACCGGGCGCTACAGCCAGGCCGGCATCGTGCCGATCTCCAACACGCGGGATACGGCCGGCCCGCTGGCCCGTTCGGTCGAGGATCTCGCCCTGTTCGACAGCGTCATCGCGGGCGGACCGGACGGGCTTGCGGCGACCGCTCTGGCGGGCGCACGGATCGGCGTTCCCCGCGGCCACTTCTACGAGAACCTGCATCCCGAAACCGCCCGCGTGGCCGAGGAAGCGCTGGCCGCCCTCGCCGCGGCCGGCGCCGTGCTGGTCGAGGCGGACATGCCGGAGGCGCCGAAGCTCGACGAGGCGGCAGGCTTCCCGATCGCGCTCTACGAAACCGTCGTCGACCTGAACCGCTACCTGTCGGGCCACGGGCTGCCGATCGATTACGCCGCCCTGGCGGGCGCCGCCGCCAGCCCGGACGTCGCCGGCCTGTTGCAGAGCCTGCTGACCGAGGAAGGCGCGATCCCGGAGGCGGTCTACCGCGAGGCGCTCGACGCGACGCGCCCGGCGCTCCAGGCCGCCTATGCCGACTGGTTCGCGGCGAACGGCGTTCGGGCGGCGATCTTCCCGACGACGCCTTTGCCCGCTGCGCGGATCGGCGAGGACGAGACCGTCGAGCTGAACGGCGAGCCGGCGCCGACCTTCCTCACCTTCATCCGCAACACCAGCCCGTCGAGCGTCGCCGGCATCCCCGGCGTTACCCTGCCGGCCGGCCTGTCCGCCGGCGGCCTGCCCATCGGCATCGAACTCGACGGCCCGGCCGGCAGCGACCGCGCCCTGCTGGCGTTGAGCGCCGCGATCGAGGAAATCCTGCCGGCTACGCCGGCGCCGGCTTCAGGCGGGGCCGGCGAATGAACCGCCGGTCCCCCAAAACGGCAATCGAACCCATCGACAGGGAGTGAACGTCATGACCAAAATCCTCAATCCGATTTCGCGCCGCCGCTTCGTCGCCGGCGCGGTGGGCACGGGCGCGGCCGTCGCGGCCCCGGCCGTCCTGACCGGCGCGCGGGCCGCCGGGGAATTCAAGATGGCCACCTTCCTCGCGTTGAGCGGTCCGGCCTCGCTGTTCGGGCCGACGCAGACCGCTTGCGGCAAGCTCGCCGTCGACCAGATCAACGCGGCCGGCGGCATCGGCGGCCGCAAGGTGACGGTCATTCCGGCCGACGGCGGCGCAACCCCGGCCGAGGCCGCCAAGGCGGCGATCCGCCTGATGCTGCGCGACAAGGTCGATCTCGTGCTCGGTTCGCACAACAGCGCGGTGCGCGAGGCGATCGTCGCGGCGCTCAAGGGCCGGGTGCCCTACGTCTACACGCCGCTATACGAAGGCGGGGAATGCAACCCCAACGTCTATGTGACGGCGGATACGCCCCAGCAGCAGGTCCAGCCCTCTATCTCCTGGCTGGCGAAAACCCTGGGCGCGAAGACCTACTACCTGATCGGCAACGATTATGTCTGGCCGCACAAGACCAACGAGCAGGCGAAGAAATACATCGCGGCGGCCGGCGGCAAGGTGGTCGGCGAGGAATATCTCCCGCTCGGCGCGCCGAACAAGTTCGAGGATGCGGTGACGCGGATCAAGGCCAAGAAGCCCGATCTCGTGGTCATCACCCTGGTCGGCGGCGACAACGTCAACTTCAACCGGACCTTCGCCGGCTTCGGCCTGGACAAGTCGATCAAGCGCGTTTCCTACCTGCTGGAGGAACTGACCCTGCTCGGCATCGGCGCCGAGAACAGCGCCGGCCTGTACAGCGCGATGTCCTATTTCGTGAACGAGAAGAGCGAGCCCAACGCCAAGTTCAAGGCAGGCTTCGCCAAGGCCTTCGCGCCCAAGCCGCCGCCGCTCAGCATGCTCGGCGCCGACGTCTATTCCGGCGTCTACTGCGCCAAGGCGCTGGTCGAGAAGGCGGGCGGCGCGAAGGACGCCGGCAAGCTGATGGCGGCGGCGAATAACCTGCAATACACGACCGCCACCGGCACCGCCGTGATGACCAACCGGCATGTCGTGAAGGACATGTATCTTGCCGAATGCAAGGGCACGAGCTTCGACATCGTCGAGAGCTTCAAGGCGGTGGCGCACGGCCAGACCTGCAGCTGATCCCGTTTCCTTTCTCGCCTCGGGGCGGCAGCCGGATATACTCCGGCTGCCGCCCTTTATTCTGCCGCGTCCCTGCCCGCGCCGGGAGCCCTGACGCCGATGGATCCGATCCTCATCACCAACATCCTGAATGTGGTGTACGAGGTATCGACCCTGGCGGTCGTCGTGCTCGGCCTCGCCGTCGTGTTCGGCCTGCTCGGGGTGATGAATCTCGCCCATGGCGAGTTCGTCATGATCGGCGCCTATTGCGCCTTCTTCGTCCAGGCCCAGAACCTGCCCTTCCTCGCCGCCGTGCCCCTGGCGCTCCTTGTCTGCGCCGTTCTCGGGCTGGTCGTCGAGCGGCTGCTCGTGCGGCCGCTCTACGCCCGTCCGTTCGATACGCTGCTGGCGACCTGGGGGCTGAGCATGCTGCTGCGCGAGGCCGTCGAGGCGGTCTACGGCCGGGCCTTCCGCAGCGTCGCCACGCCGCTGACCGGCAGCGTCGACGTGTTCGGCGCGGACTATCCGTCCTACCGGTTGCTGCTCACGGCCGTGTCGATCGCGCTGGTCGCCGGGCTGGTCCGGTGGTTCGTGCGCAGCGCCACCGGCCGGCGCATCCGCGCGGTGGTCAACAATCCGGAACTCGCCGGCTCGGTCGGCATTCCGGTCACGGGGCTGGCGCGCAACACCTTCGTGTTCGGCTGCTGCCTCGCCGCGCTCGCCGGCGTGATGCTGGCGCCGCTCCTGCCGGTCAATCCGGCCCTGGGCCTGGACTTCATCCTCAAATCCTTCTTCGTGCTCGTGGTCGGCGGGCTCGGCAGCCTGGTCGGCCTGATCTCCGGCTCCGGCGTCATCGGCGGCGTCGAGAGCGTCGTCAGCGCCTTCCTGGACCGGACCTACGGCTATACGACCGTGCTCATCATCGCGATCCTGTTCCTCTGGCTGCGCCCCAATGGCCTCTTTCCTCGGACATAGCGCGGCCCTGGTCGCGGCGCTCGCCGTGCTGCCCCAGCTGGTCGGCGAATTCTGGGCCTACACGCTGGCGCTGTACTTCCTCTACGCCATCGCGTCGCTCGGCATCGGCCTGTGCTGGGGCCAGGCCGGCTTCCTGCCGCTCGGCCAGGCCATGTTCTTCGGGCTGGCGGCCTATCTCTCCGGCCTCTCCCTGATCCATTTCAAGGACAGCTGGCTGCTCCTGCTGCTGCTGCCGGGAGCGGCGCTGGCGCCGGGCCTGCTGGCCTACGGCATCGGCCTGCTGGTGTTCCGCGGCCGGACCCTGAGCGGGCCGTTCTTCGCCATGATTACGCTGGCGCTCACCCTGCTCGCCTTCCAGATCGCCAACAGCTGGAACGACGTCACCGGCGGCTTCAACGGCCTCAAGAATATCCCCGGCCTGCCGGGTCTGAGCGATTTCACCGACCTCTACTACACTTCCGCGGTCGCGCTGGCGGTCTGTCTCCTCGGCATCGCCTGGCTGCGCCGCGCGCCGGCCGGGATCGTCTGGCGGGCGGTCGCCCAGAACGAGCAGCGGGTCCGTTTCTGCGGTTTTGCCGTGCAGAATGTGAAAGCGGCCGTGTTCGGCCTGAGCGGCGTGCTCGCCGGCATCGGCGGCGCCCTCTATGCGCCCCAGCAAAACCTGGTCACGCCGCAGCTTTGCGGCTTTCTCCTGTCCGCCGACCTGGTGATCTGGGCGGCGGTCGGCGGGCGGGCGACGCTCTACGGCCCGGTCGTCGGCGCCGTCCTGATCGGCATCCTGACCGCCGACCTGCGCGACGAGATCAGCTATTGGGAAGTCATCCTCGCCGCCATCTTCATCGTCGTCGTGCTGTATTTCCGCCAGGGGCTGATGGGCTTCGTCGAACCGCGATTCGAGCGGCTCTGGCGCCGCCGCACCGAACGCACCCTCGACAGCCCGGCCCGCCCCGAAGCCTCCGGCGATACCCGGTTTGCCGATACGGGGTTTGCCGATACGGGGTTTGCCGATACGGGGTTTGCCCTCGACGATGTCCGCGTCCGCATGGGTTCGGTGAACATCCTTGAAGGGTTGGACCTCGAAATCGATCGGCCCGGCATCTATTGCCTGATCGGGCCGAACGGCGCGGGCAAGACCTCCTGCTTCAACGCCATGACCGGGGAGTTGCCGGTGCGCAGCGGGCAAATCCGGATATTCGGCAGCACGCGCACCGGCACGGCGGCCGACCTGCTGAGCCGGATCGGCGTCGGGCGCAAGTTCCAGGCGCCGAGCCTGTTCCCGGATCTCACCGTAGCGGAGAATTTCAACATCGGCCTGTGGGGCGGCCGGGCGCGGCTGCGCGACCTGGTCCGCATGGGCAGCCACGGCTGGTCGAGCGCCATCCTGCGCGAGGCCCAGAGCCGCTTCCCGTTCCTCGCCGAGGAGGACCGGCGGGCCGGCGACCTCTCCCACGGCCAGCGCCAGATCCTGGAACTGGTCATGGTCCTGATCGCGGAGCCGCGGCTCCTCCTGCTGGACGAGCCGTCCGCCGGCCTGTCGCAGGCCGAAACCCAGGAGGTGATCGAGGCGATCCGCTGGGTCGGCGGGCGGCTGAACGCCTGCACGGTGATCGTCGAGCACGACATGACCTTCGTGCGCGAACTGGCCGACCGGATTTTCGTGTTGCACCAGGGCAAGCTGCTCGCGTCGGGCGCGGTTGCGGAAATCCAGGCCGACGAGCGGGTCCGGGCCGTCTATGTCGGAGCCTCGGCATGAATGGCGGTGCGGGCGGGCCGCTGTTTTCCTTCTCCGGCGTGACCGGCGGCTACGGCGCGACCACGGTCGTCCGGTCGGCCGGCGGCGCGGTCTCGCCGGGCGAGGCCTGCTGCGTGCTCGGCCGCAACGGCGTCGGCAAGACGACCCTGATGCGCCTGCTCACCGGGCATCTGCCGCTCCAGTCGGGTTCGGTACGGTTCGACGGACGATCGCTGGACGGCCTGCCGCCAGACCGGCGCCACGCCCTGGGGTTGATCTATTGCCCCCAGGAACGGCCGGTGTTCGACAATCTCTCGGTCCGGGAAAACCTGACCCTGATGGCGCCGGCCATCGACGAAGGCCGCTACGCCGCGTTCTTCGCCGCCTTTCCGATTCTCGAATCGCGCATGGCCCAGTCGGCGGGAACGCTGAGCGGCGGCGAGCGGAAAATCCTGTCCTTCGTGCGCGCCGTCGCCGAATCCGGGCGACTGCTCCTGCTCGACGAGCCGAGCGAAGGCGTGCAGCAGGAAAATGTCGAGCGGATGGCCGGCTTCCTGCACGAGGCCAAGGCCGCGGGACGGGCCCTCCTGATCGTCGAACAGAATCTCGCCTTCGCCCTCGACATCGCCGACCGGGTGATCGTCATGGACCGCGGCGAGGTCGTGCTCGCCGGCGCCGCGGCCGACATGACCGAAGAGACGCTGGCGGCGCATATGCATGTGTGAGGCAGGCGGCGGGCCGCCTGCCGCCTGCACCTACGCAGTCATCGCGCGCAAACCCTCCTCGAAGAAGAAGGAGTCTTCGCCGAAGGCCGGCTTCAGCCCGTCGAGCCAGGTGGCCTGCGGATCGAATTTCGCGAAGAAGGGACGGCCGACCCAGTCGGGATCGCGGCCCTGCAGGAAGCGCAGCACGAAGACCTTCTCGCCGCCGACTTCCTGGACGCCGAGGACCTCGACCTTGCCGGGCGTTGCGCTCATGCTCGGCCCGCGGACCGTGCGGCTGAGGCCCGAGACCTGCTGCACCGCTTGCCGGAACACCTCCCAGCAGCGCACCAGCGGCACCTCGAAATAGCGTTTCGCGCCGGTATCGCGCTCCACGAACATGTAGTAGGGCACGATGCCGAGCCGGACCTGCTCGCGCCACATGCGCGCCCAGACGTCCGGATCGTTGTTGATACGGTCGAGCAGCGGCGCCTGGCTGCGGATGACCGCGCCGGTATCGCGGAGCCGGCGGATCGCTTCGCGCACCACGCCGGTCTGCAACTCCTGCCAGTGGTTGAAATGGGCCATGATCGCGACATGGCGGCCCGACCGGACGACATCCTCGAGCAGCCGCAGCATGTCGTCGGCATCCTCGTCGTGGACGAAGCGGTGCGGCCAGAAGGTGAGCGCCTTGGTGCCGATCCGGATATTCCGGACGTGGGCCAGGTCCGGATCATCGATAAAGGGCCGGAGATAGCCTTCCATCACCCGGGTTTTCATGATCATCGGATCGCCGCCGGTGACCAGCAGGTCCGAGACGTCCGGGTGGGCGGCGAGATAGCGGTGCAGGCCCTCGGCGTCCTTCGAGGAGATTTTCAGATCCTTGTCGCCGACGAATTGCGCCCAGCGGAAGCAGAAGGTGCAATAGGCGTGGCAGGTCTGGCCTTGGCTCGGGAAGAACAGGACCGTCTCGCGGTATTTGTGTTGCAGGCCCTCGAAAACCTCGTCTTCCCCGCTGGGGATGTTGAATTCCCTCTGGCCGGCCGGATGGGGATTGAGGCCGGCGCGGATGCCGGCGACCGCGCGCTCGATCTCGCCCTTCGGCGCCTCGCGGACCGTCAGGTCGGCGATCCGCCGGAAATCCTCGTCGGCGATCATGCCCCTCTGCGGAAAGACGAGTTGGTAGACCGGATCGTCGGGGATCCGGTCCCAGTCGATCAGGTGCTCGATGACATAGCGGTTGGTGCGGAACGGCAGCACGGTGCTGACCACGCGCATCGCGAACAGGTCGTCGCCGCTTACATTGCCGTAGTCGGTGATCGTATCGAGATTCTTCGCGGTCAGCGCCTGGAACCTGCCGTGCGGCTTCTCGATTCCCTTCGGCGCCTCGAACCGGCGGGTCTTCGGACTGTCCCGCGTTTCCGCGGTGGCCGGAATCACTTGAACATTCATGGTCTCATACCTCCCGGACAATGAATTCGCATTCCGGCCCGCAGGCGGGCGCGGGATGCAGGTTCTCCGCCCTCGAAGCGGCGAACCGAATGAATTTCTTTCGTCTGCGCCCCCGGTTTGCCGTCTTCCGGGTCAAGTCCCTTCACCTCCTCATCGGCGCCGGAACGGCCGGAGCGGAGCCGCGCCGGAAGCCGCCGGGCGACGGCGGCTCCGGTTCCGGATTTCCTGCCCCTGACTGTTCCGGCACGCTTTCCGGAACCCTGCGACCGCGCGGAGAAACGCGCGGTCTGCGCGGCGCCGCAGAACCCGTGCCCGGGCTCTGCGGACGTGTCAGGACGTCCGCCCCGTGCGCTTTGCGCGCAGTCCGGACATCCCGGGCCGCATCGCCGGCGTCGAATGCCGGCGCCGGATTGCGGCCCCCGCGCGGCCGGCCGCTACTTTCCGGCCAACTGCTTCAGGACTTCGGCGTCCACCGCCGTCGTCTGCGACTTATAATAGGCCATCGCCGCCTTGCCGTCGACGCCCATGGCGTCGATCGATGCGATCCAGTCGGCGAACAGCGGCGCCCAGGCCTTGCGGAACTTGGCCATTTCCGCTTCCGGCATGGTGTGAACCTTGCGCGTGGTGAGGAAGCTCTTGAGCGTTTTCGCCTTCAGCTCGTCCCACGGCAGGCTGCGCCGGCCCAGATTCTCGCCGGACAGGCTCCAGATGATCTTCTGGTCCTTTTCGGGGATCGTGTCCCACTTCTTCTTGTTCCAGAAGGTCGAGAAGGAGGCGCCGAACCAGCCCTCGGGAATTTCCGTTCCGGACTTGGCGTATTTGTCGATCTTGAAGGCGAGCAGATCGCCGGGGGTCAGGCCGACGAAGGCGTCGACCACGCCTTTCGAGACGATCGGGTAGATGCGCACGGCCGGGCCGGGCACGATGTTGGCGCCGGACAGTTTCAGCGCCTGCGCCGGGATCGACGGCAGCGTCCAGGTCTTGATCGTCTTCAGCGAATCCATCGACAGCAGCGGCTTGTCGGACATCGAATACCACAGGCCGTCGGGCGCGCCGAAATAGCCGACCATCTCGACGTCCTTGTAGTTCGCCTTGTCCTTGAAGAATTTCCGGTACATGCGCCACAGGGCGACCGAACGGCCGACGGCGGTCAGGGCCATCTGCGGATGGATGCTGATCTGGGTCGACGGAATCAGCTTGCGCACGAAGGCGTTGAATACGAAGGCGCCGTCGGCGGTGCCCTTCTGCACCATCACCATCTGCAAGGGCGGCGGCGCCAGTTTGCACGCGGGCACGAAGCGGATCGAGACCCGGCCTTCCGTCGCTTTCTCGATGTCCTTGGTCCACGGCTGGAGAATGCCGTGGCTGATCACATGCTTCGGCGTCACGAAGCTGCAGAACAACAATTTGGTCTTGGCCTGCGCCGGCGCCGCCGCAAGGCCCGTTGCGGCGGCCCCGGCCGCCAGAATGCCGGCAACGAATACTTTTCTCATGAGTCTTCCTCTCCCTGACGCCCCGATCGTCCGCCGGGGCCACCGTCCGCATGATCGCCGCTGGGCGCGCATCCGTCAACCGAACGTCGATTTGACAACAGCAGCGGGTTCCCGGCCGCCGACGCTTGATCCGCAGCGGTTCGCCCGGCATTCTCTGTCCCGATGAACGGGGCGACGATCCTTCGCCGGGTCCGCCGCCGGGCATGAGGCAGGATTGAACGCCAGCGGGGTTGGCTTTGCCGCGCCGGCGCGGGAAGATGGCCGGTGAGCCGAGTCGATTCAAGGACAGCTGCATGACCGACGAATCCCGGACGGACGGTGGCGTTACGGCAGGGACGGCCGCGGACGGAGCGGCCGGGGACATTGCGCGCGCGCGCCGGCATGTCCTCGCCGAAGCGCCGGCCCGGCTGCGCTTTCTCAATATCGCCGCCGCCCTGGGGCTGGTCGCGCTGCTGTTCTTCGTTCTCGTCGTCGGCCGGGACTTCCTGGTGCCGTTCGTGGTCGCCATCGCGATCTGGTACCTGATGATCGCGCTCAAGGAGTCCTTCAAACAGAGCGCGAAATACACCCGCATCCCCGTGCCGGACGCGATCGCCATGATCCTCGCCATCGCGGCGACGGTCCTGGCGATCACCCTGATCGTGGTGCTGATCGACTCCAGCATCAACGGGGTCATCGCCTCGATCCCGAAATACCAGGACCGGATCAACGACATCATCGGCAATACGCTGAAGCTGACCGGCTACGAGGGCGAAAATCCCCTGCGCGAGTTCATCGCCAATCTGAGGCCGCAGGAATATCTGTCGCGCGCGGCCAGCGCGATCGGCGGCCTGGTCCAGGATATGGGCCTGATCATCGTCTATGTGCTGTTCCTGCTGCTCGAGACCTGGACCTTCCGGGGCAAGCTGAACGCGATCGCGCGGACCGACACGCACCGGGAAAACCTGCATACGGCGATCCGGGAGATCGGCGAAGACATCAACACCTACATGCGGATCAAGACCTGGCTGTCGGCGGCCGTGGCGGTGCTGTGCTACGCGGCGATGAAGCTGGCCGGCGTCGATTTCGCCGAGTTCTGGGCCGTCCTGTTCTTCCTGCTGAACTACATCCCGACCATCGGCTCGATCCTCGCCGTGTTCTTCCCGGCCATGCTGATGATCGTGCAGTTCACCAGCATCCCGCTGATCGTTTCGGTGATCGTCGTGCTGGTCGCAATCCCGACCGCGATCAACAATTTCGTCGAACCGCGCATGATGGGCCGGTCGCTCAACCTGAGCTCGCTGGTCATCATCATGTCCCTGATCCTGTGGGGCAGCATCTGGGGCATCGTCGGCATGTTCCTGTGCGTGCCGATCATGGTGATCCTGAACATCGTGCTGGCCAAGTTCGAAACGACCCGGCCGCTCGCCGTCATGCTGTCGGCCAACGGCAGGATCGATTCGAACCGCGCGGTCGCGGCCGGGCGGCCGGCGGAATAGCCGATGGCGGAAGCCGGAGCCCCGGCCGGCCCGGCCGCCGCCGCGCCGGTCGTCCGTTTCGACGAGGTCACCGTCCGCTTCGGCGCCGAGACGATCTACGACCGGCTGTCTTTCGACGTGAATGCCGGCGAATTCCTGTGCATCCTGGGGCCGAGCGGCTGCGGCAAGTCGACCTCGCTCAGGCTGATGGGCGACCTGCTGGCGATCCAGGGCGGCCGGGTCGAGATCGAGGGCCGGACGCCGGCCGAGGCGTGGGACCGGCTGGCCTATGTCTTCCAGTCGCCGCGCCTCGTGCCCTGGCGCACCGCGCTCGGCAACGTCATGCTGGGCATGGACCTGCGTTTCGACGGCATGGCGAAAGCGGAAAAGTCGGCGCGGGCCGGGCAACTGCTCGATCTGGTCGGCCTGGCCGCCGACACGGCCAAATTTCCGGCGATGCTCTCCGGCGGCGAGCGCCAGCGCGTGGCGATCGCCCGGGCGCTTTCGGTCGAGCCCGACATCATCCTGATGGACGAGCCGTTCTCCGCCCTCGACCTCAACACGCGGCGGCGGATGCGCCAGGAGATCATCCGGATCTGGCGCGAGACCGGCAAGACCATCGTCTTCGTCACCCACGACATCGACGAAGCCTTGGTGCTTGCCGACCGTATCCTGCTGTTGTCTAACAAGCCGACGTCGGTCCTCGATATACTCGAGATCGACGAAGCCCGGCCGCGCGATATCGGCGAGACGCCCAGCCTGCGCGGGCGGCGGGACGAATTGGTGCGCCTGTTCCGCCGTCTGGAACCGGGCGAACTCAATCTGGAGGGAGAAACAGTATGACCGAACGTAGTATTTTACCGGCTCGCCGCCGGGCGCTCGCCGGCCTGTGCGCCGGGGCCCTGGCATTGAGTATGGTGGCTCTGGGGCCCGGCGCCGCGCCGGCCGCCGCCAAGGAGAAAGTCACTTACGGCTACCTGATCGATCCGGCGCTCGAAGGCGTGCTCTACGCCATCAAGCAGGGCATCGTGAAATCCGACAGGATCGAGATCGACGGCAAGGCGCTGGCCATTCCCGCGCTGATCCAGTCCACGCCGACCAAACGTTTCGACGTGCTGATGAACGCCGTCATGGCGATTCCGCTCGCCGCCAAGCGCGGGCTCAAACTGGTCGTCCTGTCCAGCGCGCTGCGCGCCGGCAAGGGCGGGCTGGGCGCCGGCATCTGGGTCAAGAAGGACAGCCCCTACAAGACCATGGCCGACCTCAAGGGCAAGACCATCGGCAACTACGCCCTGCGCGCGACCGGCACGACCTGGATCCGCCTCGCCCTGCTCAAGAAATACAAGCTGAACGTGTCCTACAAGGGCGGCGACATGAACTGGGTGCAGATTCCGGCGCCGGCGCTGCTGACCGCGCTGGAGACCGGACGGGTCGACGCCGCGACGCTGATCCATTCCCAGGCCTACAAGGCGCGCGGCTCGGGCAACTACCGGGTGCTGGCCTGGACCAACAAGGACATCCGGGAACTCTACGGCGTCGATACCGTGGCCGCCGTCAACGTGACCTATCCGGAGAAGCTCGCCAAGCGGCCGGAAGCGTTCAAGGAATTCAACCGGATGCTGTACGAATCGGTGCAGTATGCCGTGAAGAATCCCGACGAGGTCGGCGCGGCGATCGCCAAGGGCGGCAAGATCAGCGCGGCCTATTTCAAGGCCTGGCTGGCGGATTATTCCTACTTCCCCGGCGCGGTGTCCGACGCCGATATGAAGGCGATGGAGACGATCTGGGCCGGCGCGAAGGAGATGGGCATCCTCAAGTCGGTGCCGAAGGCCGCCGACGTGGTTTGGGAGCACGCCGTCCGCGAATAGGCGCCGGCCAGCCTGAGCCGGACAGTTGGACGCTCCGGCAGCCGTAACGGCCCCGGCGTCCGCCCCCGCCGCCCCAGGGGTCGCCGCAGGGGCCGCCGCAGGGCGCAAGGCGCGCCTTGCGGCGCATCTCTTCACGCTCGGCGTGCTCGGCGCCTGGGCGGCGTGGGGCGCTTCGGTCGAGAGCTACCAGATGCCGGGGCCGGTCGCGGTCGCCGAGCGCCTCGGCCTGTTCTTCACCGACGCCCACGAGATCGGCCACATGTTCTGGTCGTTCGGGCACATCCTCGCCGCGGTCGCCGTCTCGTTCGTCATCGGTTTCGCGCTGGCGCTGCTGCCCTGGTATCTGGGCGCGACGCGGCGGATGATGCACGGCCGGCTCACGCCCTTCCTGAACTCCTATCCCGGCATCGGCTGGACCATGCTGGCGATCATCTGGTTCGGCGTGAACGATTTCACCGTCGTCTTCGTCATCGCCATGGTGCTGATCCCCTTCGCCATCATCAACATGCGCGAGGGGCTGGAGGCGCTGGATCCGGAACTGCTGGAGATGGTGCGCAGCTTCTCGCGCCGCCGGCTGCGCGCCCTGCTGCTGCTCGTCCTGCCGGCGCTGTTCCCGTTCATGTTCGCGACGCTGCGCATCAGCTTCGGCGTCTCGTGGAAGGTGGCGCTGACCGCCGAACTGTTCGGCGGCAACAGCGGGCTGGGCTACATGCTGAACCTGGCGCGCAACGATTTCGATACGCCGCTGATTTTCGGCATCATCCTGATCATCATCGCCTTCGTCTACAGCGTGGAGCGGTTCGTCTTCGATCCGGTCCAGAAGCGGCTGGCGCGCCACCATGCCGCCTGACGCGCCCCCCGCCCGAACTGCATCCGCCCGCATCGCCGCGCGCGCCGCCCCGGCGGCCGGTATCCGGCCGCTGCCGGCGGTCCTCGCCGAAGGGCTGATCGTCGCCGCGGTGGTCGGCTGGTGGGCGGTTTCGCGCGACCTGTCCGACGCCGTGATGCCCGACCCGTGGACGGTCGCGGTGGCGACGGCGGAGTTGTTCACCGAGCCGGACCAGCTTGCCCACACCCTCACCAGTATGCTGCGCGTCGTCATTTCCGTCATCGCTGCCGTTTTCCTGGGCACCCTGCTCGCCTTCCTGCCGCGGCGCTGGCCGGCGCTCGACGTGATCGTCTACGGCCGCATCCAGCCCTTCCTGAACGCCTTTCCCTCGGTCGGCTGGGCGATCGTCGCCAGCATCTGGTTCGGCCCGTCCCACGAAACCATCGTTTTCGTCGAGGTCGCGATCCTGACGCCCTTCTGCCTGGTCAACGTCGCCCAGGGCCTGCGCGAGCTCGACGCCGAGGCGATGGAGATGGCGCACAGCTTCAGCCGGACCCGGCGCCGGGTGTTCTTCCTGGTCACCATCCCGCTGCTCATGCCCTATATCGTGGCGGCCCTGCGCATCGCCTACGGCGTCGGCTGGAAGATCGCGCTGGTCGCCGAACTGTTCGGCACCGAGAGCGGCCTCGGCTTCCTGATGCTGCGCGCGCAAACCCTGTCCGACGCCGCCACCGTGTTCGCCGCCTGCTTCGCCGTCGTCATCCTGTTCATCGCCGGGGAAAAGCTGGTCATCGACCCGCTGGCCCGGCGGGTGCGGTACAACTGAAGCGCGGGTGCGGTTCCGGCCCGTCTATAGGAGGTCCGATCAATGACTGAAATGGGCGATAAGCCGCTCGGACGCTTAGAGAAAGTCGAAGTTCGCGACCAGTGGGCAAACGAGCAAACGTCATTCACTCCGTGGCTTGCGGAACAGAAAAATCTCGACCTTCTCGGCGATACGCTGAAACTCGACCTTGAAGCCGAGTCAGTGGAAAGGCAGATCGGTCCGTTCCGTGCCGACATCGTTTGCAAGGACGTCGATTCCGGATCCCTAGTTCTGATCGAAAACCAGTTGGAGCAGACTGACCATAAGCATCTTGGTCAGTTGCTGACCTATGCAGCAGGCCTGCAAGCCGTGACAATCGTCTGGCTGGCGTCGCCGTTTACGGACGAACACCGCGCGGCTCTCGATTGGCTGAACGGGATCACGCAGGAGGAATTTCGCTTCTTTGGGCTGGAAATCGAGCTTTGGAGAATCGGTGATTCGCCGCCGGCGCCGAAGTTCAACATTGTCTCGCGACCGAACGACTGGTCGCGATCAACGGCTCGAGCCGGCAGGACAGATGCCGAATTGACAGAAAAGAGACTAAAACAGAAGGAGTATTGGGCAGCACTTCAAGAAACACTCAATGCTGAGGGCGGGCCAGTCGCCGGTGACCGCGATCCGAAGCCAAGGAATTGGATTAGCTACCGGATAGGACGCAGCGGTTTTCATCTCGCGGCGGTGATGAACAGTACGAAAAGTTGGATTCGTGCAGAGCTATACGTCAGTGGCAGCAAAGCAACGGAACGCTTCCGAAATCTCGAAAAGCAAAAGGAGACGATAGAGGGGAAGTTGGGCCATCCGCCCAAGTGGGAAGAATTGCCGACAAAAAATGCCAGCAGGATTGCCTACTATCTTCACAACGCGGACCCTTGGAACGAGGAGGATTGGCCCCGACAGCACGAGTGGCTCGCGGAGCATCTGAACAAGATACACGAGGTATTTTCCGAGCGGGTCAAAGACCTGTAATCCACCCCATGCACTCTCAAGGAGATTTCGACCGATGACCGCCCTCCGGTTCAAAAAAATCCCCGGCCCGCCGGACATAGCCGTCGACGAGGCCGGCGAAGGGCCGCTGCTGGTCTTCATGCACGGCATCGGCGGCAACCGGACCAACTGGACCGAGCAGGTCGAGTCCTTCGCCGGCCGCGGCTTCCGCGCCGTCGCCTGGGACGCGCGCGGCTACGGCGACAGCGACGATTACGAGGGACCGCTGGATTTCAGCGACTTCTCGCACGATCTGGCCCGGCTGCTCGACCGTTACGGCGTCGAAAAGGCCCATCTGTGCGGCCTGTCGATGGGCGGGCGGATCGCGCAGGATTTCCACGCGCTCTATCCGGAGCGGATCGCGACGCTCGCCCTGGTCGCCACCTTCGCCGGCCAGAGCAATTTCTCGCCGGCCGAGCGCGAACGCTTCGTGGCGCTGCGCCTCAAGCCGCTGGCCGAGGAAGGCAAGGAGCCGAAGGACATCGCCCCGGTCGTCGCGTCCACTTTGCGCGGGCCGGACGCCACCGAGGCGCAGTATGCGCGGCTGGTCGCCAGCATGGCGGCGCTGCACAAGGAGAGCTACATGAAGACGGTGCGCGCGACCTCGATGTTCGAGCGCACCGCCGAACTCGAATCGATCCGCGTGCCGACGCTGCTGATCTACGGCGGCGGCGATTCCCTGACCACGCCGGAAATCGGCCGCGGCCTGCACGAGCGCATCGCCGGATCGGAATTCGTCGTCGTGCCGCGCGCCGGCCACTTGATCAATCTGGAAAAGCCGGCGGAATTCGACGCCGCCCTGCTGCCCTTCCTGGCGAAGCACCGCGACTTGGCCCGCTGACCCGCGATGCCGCCCGATAACCCGTCCGAATCCGCAGAGCCGCCCGCCCCGGCGGCTCCGGTCTACCGCGGCTACAGCCAGGCCGAACTGGACGCGCAATACAACCAGGCGACGCTCGTGCCCGACATAAGCGGCTATCTCGACGCCTGGAACGCCGAGAGCGCGCGGGTGCGCGGCAGCCAGCCCTGCCGGCTCTCGGTGCCCTACGGCGGCGGGCCGGCGGAAACGCTGGACATCTTCCCGGCGGAAAACGGGGCGGACGGCGTGCCCGTCATGCTGTTCGTCCACGGCGGCGCGTGGAAGGCGCTCTCCAAGGACAGTTTCAGCTATCCGGCCGCGCCGTTCGCCGCGGCGGGCGCGGCCTGGGTCGCCACGGATTTCTCCCTGCTGCCGGATGTCAGCCTGGACGAACAGGTGCGCCAGAACCGGGCGGCGCTGGCCTGGCTGTGGCGCAACGCGCGCAGCTTCGGCGGCGATCCCGGCCGGCTCTATGTCTGCGGCCATTCCTCCGGCGCCCATGTCGCCGGCGCGCTGGTGCAGAACGGCTGGCGCGCGCACGCCGGCCTGCCGGAAGACGCGATCAAGGGCGCGGTGCTGGTCAGCGGCATGTACGACCTGGAGCCGGTGCGCCTGTCGGCGCGCAACGGCTATGTCCGGCTCGACGAAGCCGCGGTGCGGCGGCTGAGCCCGATCCACAACATCCCGGAACGGATGCCGAAGCTGGCGTTGTTCTGGGGCAGCGGCGAGCTGGACGAATTCCGCCGGCAGCCGCGCGCCTTCGCCGAGGTCCTGTGGGCGCGGGGCCACCGGGCGGAGGCCATGGAGATCGCCGGCGCCAACCATTTCGACATGGCCGACGGCTTCGCCGACAGCCGCAGCGCGATCCTGCGCAGCTGCCTCGGCACGATGGGCCTGCTGTAGGCCGATGCCCGGCGAGGCCGATACCGGACCGGGCCCCGATCCCGACGACATTCCCTGGCCCACCGGCCGGGCGGAGCCGCTCGACGCAACCGCCCTCGCCGCAAGCCGCGCGGCGGCGATGGCGCAGCGCCCGGCCGGGCCGGTCTGGGTGTTCGGCTACGGCTCGCTGATCTGGAACCCCGCGTTCGAACCGGCCGAACGCCGCCGCGCCGTGCTGTACGGCTACCGCCGCGCCTTCTGTTTCTGGACGGTGTCGGCCCGCGGCACGCCGGAGCGGCCGGGCCTCGGCCTGGGGCTGGAAGCTGCGCCGGGCGCGCGCTGCGGCGGCGTCGCGCTCAGGATCGGCGCGGCGCGCGAAACGGCGGACCTGGACCGGCTCTGGGCGCGGGAAATGTATTCCGCCGTCTACCGGCCGGCCTGGCTGTCCCTGCATCCCGCCGCAGGGCCGGACGGGCCTGACCCGGCGCCCTTTACCGCGCTCGCCTTCGTCGCCGATCCGGGCCATCCGCAATACTGCCCGCCGCTCAGCGACGCCCAGAAGGCCCGCATCGTCGCCGGGGCTTCGGGGCAATTCGGCCGCTGCCGCGACTATCTGGAGAATGTCGTGGCCCATCTTGCCGAATCCGGCGAACCGGACGGCGAACTCGAAGCCCTGCTCGAAAGGGTGCGGGACATCGAAGGACGAAGGGGCCCTCCAGGCCGCCGCCCGGCCGTTTCCGCCGGCTGACGCCGGTCGCCGCGCCGCGCGCTGCCGCGCCGGCCGCGGGGCGAAAACGCTACCGGCCGGTGAATTGCGGCTTCCGTTTCGCCATGAAGGCGGCGACGCCTTCGAGATGGTCTTCGGTCCGGGCCGAACGGATCGTGCGGTCCGCCTCCATGTCGAGGCAGGTCTTGAGGCCGGCGACGGCGGCGCGGTTGAAATTCTCCTTCATGTAGCGCAGCGCGACCGGCGGGCCGGCGGCGATCGCGCCGGCCAGTTCGCGCGCCCGGGCGGCGAGCGCCGCATCCGGGACGACTTCGTTGAAGATGCCGAGCCGGTGCGCCTCCGCCGCGTCGACCCGGCGGCCCGTGAAGTAGATTTCCTTCGCCCGGCCCGGGCCGACCAGCCGGGTGAGGAACCAGCTTCCGCCATAGTCGCCGGACAGGCCGATATTGACGAATCCGGGGGCGAGGAAGGCGCTTTCGGCGGCGATCCGGATGTCGCAGGCGAGCGCGATCGACATGCCCGCGCCGGCCGCCGGGCCGGGCAGGGCGGCGATCGTCGGCTTGGCCAGGCGGTAGAGCCGCAGGGTCAGCGTGTCCTGCTTGTGCTGGAGGCCGCGGATCGCGTCGTCGGCGCTTGGCGGCGTTTCCGCCGTCCCTTCGTTGAACGGCCTGCCGAGGCCCGTCACGTCGCCGCCGGCGCAGAAGGCGGTTCCGGCGCCCGTGATAATCGCCGCCCGCACGTCGGGATCGGCCTCGACCCTGAGCAGCGCTTCGCGCAGGGCCGGCGTCAGGGTATCGCCCAGCGCGTTGCGCTTCTCCGGCCGGTTCAGCGTGATCGTCGCAATCCGGCTGTCGATCGCGCACAGCAGTTCGTCCGTGCCCAGGTCGATCGTGCGTGGCGCCATATTCTGCCTCCCGGTTTTCGCCGGCCCGCGCGCGGCGGTCGGCGCTGCTTCCTCCTCCATGCCGCCCGATTTGCAGCAGGGGAGGGCCTCAGGCCCTTCCCCTCGCGGAATCGGTCGAACGGCCGGGGCGTATCGTCATTCCGCCGCTTCGGCCAGCAGGCAATCGTCGCCGAGCGGTTCGACCGGGCTCAGGTCGCGGTGGTGCTGGTGGTCCGGCCGCTTGCGGCGGGTCGGGGCGTTGGCGACCGGGTTGAGGATCAGCGAGAAGATGGTGCGCGGCCAGGGCGTCATGTTGATCGACGAGCCGTGGACCAGCGTGTCGCCGAAGATCAGCACCGTGCCGGGCGGCCCCTTGGCGGCGGCCAGCCCGCCCTCGGCGGCCAGGCCGGCCACGGTTTCGTCGTCGACCGTCCAGAGCGGATAGCTCGTCGTCTCGGTATCCAGCGTCGCCGGGGCGGCGCCGCGCCGGTGCGAGCCGCGGATGAAGACGATCGGCCCGTTGAACTCGTTCGCCTCGTCGAGCAGCACATGCAGGTTGAGCGCCAGCGGCTCCGGCACGCCGTCCTCGCCATGATGGGTCGCGAAATCGTAGTGCCATTGCCAGACGTCGCCGGAAAAGGCCGCCTTGGCGTTGACCTTGACCTGCTGGACATAGAGCCTGTCGCCGAGGATCTGCTTCGCCGGCTCCACGAGGCGCGGATGACGGACGAGGCGGGCGAAGACCGCGCTGCGCAAGTGCAGGGCCATCGCGGTGCGCACGGCGTCGCTCCCCTTCTCGCGGAAATTCTCCGGCCGGCGCTCGGCGAACAGGCGCGGCAGCTCCGCCTTCAGAACGTCGACTTCGGCCAGCGAAAACAGCGACGGCAGGATCAGGAACCCGTCGGCCCGGAACTGCGCGATCTGTGCGTCGGTCAGTTGCATGAATCTCCTGCCCGGCGGCGGGGCCGGCTCACGCCGCCAGCGCGGCGACGTCGTCCGGCGGGGCGAAGCGGGGGCTGGCGTCGGCGCGGTCGGTCACGACATTCTCGGCCCGATAGCACAGTGCCTCTACCGACTCGATGCGGGGCAGCCGACTCTCAACAATTCGACTCTTGTCAAATTCGTTCAATAGGATAATCAGGCATGTTCTTGTTCCATGTTCGCACATTGAATATCGTACAACCATCAACAATTCGCTTGTTCCATGACCGTGGACCGTCCAGCGGCAACTGGCGCTTGAGCCTATCCGTATAATTCAATATTTCTGGTTCTTTCAAATTTTCAATAGCGATCAAAACTAAATAAAATACAGGTTTCTTGATTTTGTTTGACGCCCATTCGTATATTAATGAATCCCGGAATTTATACTTTAAATCTTGATCTAGCCCACCAGATAGGAATTTTTCTAGAAATTTTTTCGATTCTTTTTCTTTAGACTGCGGATTTTCTGGATCCTTAATCTCAATAAATAATATTCTCTGTGATTCCTCAACAATAAAATCTACCGCTTTCATACAATGAGACAATTCATGCGTTTGTGGGTCGTCAAATTTTCGTACGACAGCAGATTCTGGAAAAGATATACGGAGATTTCCCTCTATCAAAGTCGTCATCAATTCAGCCCTTCTAGACTGCGTCTTACTTCGCGATCATACAGATCGGCAAACGCTTCTCCAATCGCGTTAGGATGGATATCAATGTAATTTCTTGCAGAGTAACATTCTATATCACCAGTTCCAGATCTCCGATAGAGAGAGTGAAAAGCAAGCTCGTTTGTCCTTTCTCTTTGTAAGTCAAATTCCTTCAAAATTGCATAGTCATGGGTAGCTATAAAAATTTGCACCCCAGAGCGTTGTAATTCAAGGAGAATTCCAATTAACGGACCGAATAATTTGGGATTTAAATTTGTTTCCGGTTCGTCCCAAAACAGAACCGAGCCGTTTTGTAGGACTCCGTTCTGGATCAGCAGCCACAAGAGACCAAGTTTACGCAAACCTTCTGCAAGAAGTGTAAATTCGAGAGAGCCTTGTTTGCTGTTGTGGTAAAATTCCTCATTTTTTACGGAAATTCTCCCGTCAATCGCTTTTCGCAAAATTTCAAGCAATCTTCTGCGAGAAGCATCCGCTGGACCGCGTAGAAATGGACGATAAGCACGGTCAAGAATATCAGCGTAAATCTCTTCGAAATGAATTTCACGCTGTGCATAAAGGGATCGGAAACCTGGTGCATTAGCAAGCATTTCCTTGACAGGAATATAAACGGACTCCAAAGGCTCAGCAGCCCACCCCTTCGCTCCAGTAACGTGAGCAGAATCGGGAACAGTCGCATGATTGGAGAAGGAGGCTCTAATGTATCGCCGGTGTCGAAAAATCTGGATAGCACCACGCGCGCTGCGATTTCGGCGTTTGACAAGACGGCCGATGGACCGTCCTGACGGCATAAATATACTTATTAGCTTTTCCGCAAAGCTGTCGCCCGTTTTACTCACATCGCAGGCAGCATAGGCTGCTTTCATTAAATGCGTCTTGCCGGTACCGTTAGCGCCCACAAGGATGTTGATCCCCGGAGAGGGCTCGAATGCGAGTTCTTCGAATGCCGTGAAGCGCTCGAATTTGAAGCTCGTAATCGTCATGGCTCCTCCCGGCGGATGCTGAGCAATCGGATATTCGCCAGTTCTTGATCGGCTAGTGCTCTAACCTCAAGCATTTAAGGATGCTCTGCCCGGCTTGTATGTGAAATTCGCCTAACTGGCAACCTGCCCCTGTCACGCCGCCAGCGCGGCCACGTCCTTCGGCGGGGCGAAGCGGGGGCCGTGCCGGTCGGCCAGCGCCTTGCACTGGTCGGTGAACGCCGCCGCGCCGGTCTGGCCGACCCAGGAGAGCACGCCGCCGGTGTATATCGGGAAGCCCCAGCCGAGGATCGAGCCGACATCGGCGTCGGCGCGCTCCGCGACCACACCTTCTTCGCGGCAGCGCAGGGCCTCGACCGACTGGATGTGGAGGAGGCGCTGCTTGACGTCTTCGACGTCCGGCTGGGCGGCGGCGCGCGGGAAATGGCGGCCCAGCTCCGGCCACAGGCGTTTGGGCCCGCCCTCCGGCCAGTCGTAGAAGCCCCGGCCCGCCTTGCGGCCCGGCCGGTCCAGCGTCTCGACGAACAGCTCGAACACGTCGTCGGCCGGGTGGCCGACGTAGGCGTCGCCCAGGTCCTTCCGCCACTGGCGCCGGATGGCGAGCGACAGGCCGAGGCTGGTGTTGTCGACCACTTCGAGCGGGCCGACCGGGAAGCCGGCGATTCTGCCGGCATTCTCGATCAGCGCCGGCGCGACGCCTTCCTTCAGCATCGCGGCGCCTTCCATGACGTAGGTCGCGAAGACCCGGCTGGTGAAGAAGCCGCGGCCGTCGTTGACCACGATCGGCGTCTTGCCGATCGCCTGGACGTAATCGAGGGCGAGGGCGACCGCGGCGTCGCCGGTCTCCGGGCCGCGGATGATCTCGACCAGCGGCATCTTCTCGACCGGCGAGAAGAAATGGATGCCGATGAATTGCGCCGGCCGGGCGCTGGTCCTGGCGAGGCCCGCGATCGGCAGGGTCGAGGTGTTGGAGGCGAAGACGGCGTCCGGCCCGAGCCGGGCTTCCGCCGCCTTCGTCACTTCGGCCTTGATCGCGCGGTCCTCGAACACCGCCTCGATCACAAGGTCGCTGCCCTCCAGCGCCGCGTAGTCGTCGGCCGGCGCGATCCGGTCGAGCAGGGCGGCCATCTGCGCCTCGTCCATCCGGCCCTGTTTCACCCGCTTCTCCAGCGGCGCCGCGGCGCGCGCCTTGCCCGCCTCTGCGGACTCCCGGTCGACGTCCATCAGCACGCAGCCGATGCCGCGGCCGGCGCTCACCGAGGCGATGCCGGCGCCCATCATGCCGGCGCCGAGGATGCCGAGCTTGCCGATCTTCGCCTTGGGCACGCCTTCCGGCCGGCCCTTGAGCTTGCGCGCCTTGGCCATCTCGAAAAAGCCGGTGCGCACCATCGCCTTGGTCACGGGATGGCGGATCGTGTTGACCAGATACTTGCTCTCGACCCGGAGGCCGACGTCGATATGGCGCTGGCAGCCCTCGTAGACGCAGGACAGGATGGCCTGGACCGCCGGATAGTTGCCGAAGCTGCGCTCCCGGCCCATGGCGTTGGCCGCCGGGAACAGCTGCATCCCCGCCGGGCTCTGCACGCCGCCGCCGGGAATGCGGAAGCCCTTGCGGTCCCACGGCTGGGTCGCGTCCGGGTTGTCCAGCGCCCAGCGTTTCGCCGCATCGAGCAGGTCTTCCGGCGGCACGACCTCGTCGACCAGCCCCATTTTCGCCGCCTGGGCGACCGTGTGCTTCCGGCCGTCGAGCAGCATCTTGAGGCCCGCCTGGAGGCCCAGCATACGCGGGATGCGCTGGGTGCCGCCGCCGCCCGGCAGCACGCCGAGGCCGATCTCCGGCAGGCCGATGCGCGCCTTCGGGTTGTCCGCGGCGATCCGGTAATGGCAGCACAGCGCGGTCTCGTAGCCGCCGCCGAGCGCATGGCCGTTGATCGCCGCGACGAAGGGCTTGCCGCAGGTCTCCATCGCCCGCCCGATCTTGTCGAACATGAGGAATTGGGGCAGCAGGGCCTCGACGCTCAGGTCCTCGAGAAAGCCGTCGATATCGGCGCCGGCGATGAAATCGTCCTTGGCCGAGGCGATGACGACGCCCTTCACCGCGTCGTCGGCGATCGCCTTCTCCACCTCGTCGCGGAACCCGGCCATCGTGGTCTCGTTCATCACGTTGACCGGACGGTCCGGGACGTTCCACGCGATGACCGCGACGCCGTCGGCGTCGATGCTGGTTTCGAACATGGCGGGAGGGTCCTTCCGAAGGCTGGCCCGAGGCTGGCGGGGCGTGGCCGGACTATAGGGATGGGGGGTTGAAAGACGAAGGGTCCGGGTGTCACATTCGTCCGGGCGCATCCCCGGAACAGCCGGAATTTGCCGATGAACGACGTCGCCGCGACAAACAGGGCAGGGCAGGGCTCGGGCTCCGGCCCCGGCCTTAACTCCGACCGGGGCCGCATCGCGACCGAACGGCGGGGCGGCCTGTTCCTGATCGGCATCGACCGGCCGGCGAAATACAACGGCTTCACGCCGGAAATGTGCGTCGGACTGGCCGAAGCCTACTCGGAGTACGAGGCGGACGGCGATCTGCGCTGCGCCGTGGTCCACGCCGCGGGCGCGCATTTCACCGCCGGCCTGGAGCTGAGCGCCTTCGACATCGCGGAGCCGGCGTTCTTCCCGCCGGACCTGGTCGACCCGTTCGATCTGCGCGCGCCGTTCCGCACCAAGCCGGTGGTCGCGGCGGTCAAGGGCATCTGCTTCACGCTGGGCATCGAACTGATGCTGGCGGCGGACATCGCGGTCGCCGAGGAAGGGACCCGCTTCAGCCAGCTCGAGGTCAAGCGCGGGCTTATGGCCTTCGGCGGCGCGACGATCCGCTTCGTCGAGCGCGCCGGCTGGGGCGACGCCATGCGCTGGCTGCTGACCGGCGACGAGTTCGACGCCGGAACCGCGCTGCGCCTCGGCTTCGTGCAGGAGGTCGCGCCGCAGGGCGAAGGCCTGGACCGCGCCGTCGAACTGGCCGCAAGGATCGCGAAACAGGCGCCGCTCGCCGTGCGCGCGAGCCGGGAAAATGCCGCCATCTCGGTGCGGCAGGGGCCGGACGCGGCGGTCCGGGCCTTCCGGGGCCAGCTTGCGGAGATCGCGGCGAGCGAGGATTTTGCGGAGGGCGTCCGCTCCTTCGTCGAGCGGCGCGACGCCGAATTCAGGGGACGCTAGGAGGCCCGTTCATGCCAGACTACGACAATATCCGCCAGCAGCACGACATGGGCGGCCTCGACAAGGGGCCGGTCGCGCCGTCCGAGCACGAAATCGTGCTGTGGGAAAAGCAGGTCGAGGCGATCATGCGGCTGCTCTCCATGCGCGAGGACCAGATCGTCACCGTCGACGAGCTGCGCCGCGGCATCGAGGAAATGCCGCCGGAACTCTACGACACGATCGGCTATTACGAGCGCTGGATCGTGTCGCTGAGCAACATCCTGGTCGAGAAGGGCGTGCTCGGCCGCGCCGAACTCGACGCGCGGGTGCGCGAGCTGGAGGCCGGGGCATGAGCGCGCCGCCCATCCGGCCCCGGTTCGGTCCGGGCGACGCCGTCACCGTGTCGGCCCGCTTCCCGACCGGCCGGCGGCATCTCCGCACCCCCTTCTACATCCGCGGCAAGACCGGCGAGGTCGAGCGGGTGTGCGGCGCCTACAGGAACCCGGAGGAACTCGCCTTCGGCGCCTACGACGGCGCGCGCCTGCCGCTTTACCGGGTGCGCTTCGACCAGGCCCATGTCTGGGACGACTATGCCGGCAATCCCGCCGACACGATCGATATCGAAATCTACGAAACCTGGCTCGAGCCGGCCGGCGGCCCGACCCATGGGGGAGACGACAGCGATGCCGCATGACTCTCACGAACACGCCCCCATCGAGGCCGACGGGCCGCAGGGCTACTACCAGCATCTCGCCGCGGCGACGCGCAGCCTGTTGATCGAGAAGGGCGTGTTCGGCGCCGGCGACATGCGCGCCATGATCGAGAGGATCGACGAACGTTCGCCGGCCTTCGGCGCCAGGATCGTGGCCCGCGCCTGGACCGATGCGGCGTTCAAGGAACGGCTGCTGGCGCATGGCAAGAAGACGATGAAGGAGGAGATGGACATCGACCCGGTGGTCGCCGACATCGTCGTGGTGGAGAACACGGCCGACGTCCACAACGTGGTCGTCTGCACCCTGTGCTCCTGCTACCCGGTCTTCATCCTCGGCCGGCCGCCGGACTGGTACAAGAGCTACGCCTACCGCAGCCGGACGGTGCGCGACCCGCGCGGCGTGCTGCGGGAGTTCGGCACGGAGATCGACCCCGGCCGCGAGGTCCGCGTCCACGATTCGACCGCCGACATGCGCTATCTCGTGCTGCCCATGCGGCCCGAAGGCACGGAAGGCTGGCCGGAGGAGAAGCTGGCCGGAATCGTCACCCGCGACACCATGGTCGGCGCCGCCGAGGTGCAGGGGAGCGTTCAAAACCGATATTGCGAATGAGTTCGATCGCCGATCGGCGTCGAATACGCATGCCAAGCTACAGCAGTCGCTGCCGGTCGTTACCCGGCCACCGACTCGTGCGCGGCCCAGGCGGCAGCGAGTTGCTCTCCACCGACGACACGCGCGAAGTACAGATCCATGGCCTCGAGCGAAGCCTCGTGAAGATGTTTCATGTTGCCGCGCGCGGCGACGGCTTCCCTCGGCACGACCACTTCGTAGTCGCGCATCATCGCGTCGCGAACCGTCGACTCGACGCATGCCGTCGTTGCCGTACCTGTAACGACCAGAGTCTCGATGCCGTTTGAGCGCAACAGCGTTTCGAGCCGGGTATCGACGAAAGCGCTATAGCGATGCTTTATGACGACTGGCTCGTCCGGGCTCGGGGCTAACTCTGCAACACTTTGCGCACCCCAGGTGCCGGGCTGACAAATCTCCAAAGCAACCGATGCCTCGGTATCGCCGCCGATCCAGACGGACGATGCCGATAACGGTCCGTAATTCCCGTGAACGTGAATCACGAGAATGCCGGCCCGCCGCGCGAGGTCCAGCAACCTCCGGACCGCTGGAATTGCCCGAATGTTTGCCGAGATGTCGGCGTCACGCTGCGCCATGCCGCCGTCTGGATGGCAAAAGTCGTTTTGCATATCGACGATGACAAACGCCGTATGCCGAGGATCGGCGACTTCCTCCAGGTCTCGTTTGACCGACGCTTGCTTCGATTGGAGGCGCCAGTTGCGCGGGCCCGGCTCGAACTCGCGCCAAATCGAAATGACCTGTCCGCTGGTCGGTACGTCTCCCATCGAATGGGCCATCTTTCGCAAGGATGCGTCGTGGCGCTCTTGCGAATACGAAGCGGAGGCGTCGGATGGCATGACTACGAAATAGTTGCGAAAAAAGGCGTCGCGGGCCGTGGATTCCACGCATCCGCTCGTCACTACTCCCGTCGCCAACACCGTGCCGATCCGATTGGAGCGCAGGAAAAGATCGATTGCCGTGTCCCAAAAGGCGCTGAAGCGATGTTTTGTCAGACATACCTCGTTGGCGGCGTCCGGATTGGGCCCGAACCCGCTGACCCATTCCGCGCCCCAGCTTCGTTCCAGGCAAACATCGGCGGTCAGGCCGGGTCTGGACAGCGAGTCCTCGAGAGCCGGCGATCGCACTACGGGATCGTAGGTGGCGCGGATCCAGACGATCATGATGTCCAGACGGCGCGCCTCTGCGACCAGGCCGCCAACGGACTTCAACATGCCCGGCATTGCATCCAGCGATACGCCGAGCCTGCCGAACACGCCGTCCCGGTGGCAAAAGTCGTTCTGAAGGTCGATGACCGCGAGGGCTGTATGGGCCGGGTCCACCTTCTTCCTGAGCGGTAGCGGAAACTGCGCGCCTTCAATCTCTCTCATGTCAAACTCGGGAGGAAAGTTGCGATCCCCGGGAATACGGCGATGAGCACCATGGCGATGAGGGTAAGGCCGACGAACAGCCACGATGCGCTGAAAATCTCGTTCATCGACAGGTGCTGGGCCGCCCCCTTTATGGCGAAGATGATGTAGCCGAACGGCGGTGTGATAGCTCCAAGCGTCATGTTGATGAGGAACAGCATCCAGAACCAGACCGGGTCGAACCCGAGCACCTTCAACAACGGGTCGTAGATCGGAATGATGATCAGCATGAGGCCGAGCTGATCGATGAACATGTAAAGAACGAACGGCAGTCCGAGCATCAGCGCTAGCATAGCCCAGGGCGGCAGCCCGAGCGTTGTCGTCGTCTCCATCAAGGCCCGGGTCGCGCCGGTAAAGGCCAGCAACTGACTGAACATCACCGAGCTCGCCATGATGATCATGATCATCGAGGTGATGACGGCAGCCTCTGCAACCGAGCGATACAGCATCTTCCAGTTCAGGCGGCGATAATATGCAGCGGTCAACAGCGCGCCGACGACGCCGGTCGCGGCCGATTCGGACGGTGTCGCGATACCGAGGATAATCAGCCCCATCACCATGAATATGATGATTGTGAACGGCATCAAACTGGCGACAGCTCGAACGACGTCGCCCAAAGTCTGCCGGCCCGCGTCTTCGTCCGCCGGGGCAAGGGACGGCTTGAGCCGCACGGCGACAAGTGTCGCGCTGAGGTACAGGGCGGCCATGAGCAGACCGGGAAGGATGCCCGCGATGAGCAGCGAAGCGATCGAAACGTCCGCAAGTGTGCCGACGATGATGACGATGATGCTGGGTGGAATGATCGGCGCCAGCATCGCGCCGGCAAGCAGCGTCCCGGTCGACAGTCGCCGGTCGTAGCCGCGCTGTTCCATGACCGGCAGAAGGGAACGCCCAAGCATGGCGGCGACGGCTATGCCCGATCCCGAAAGCATCCCGAAGACGGTGGAGAGGGAAATGGACAGCACATATTGGCGGCCGCGGACGCGGCCGACGAGCTTGTCCACCGCGTCCAGCACGACGTCCATGGAGCCGGACCGAAACAGGATTTCGCCCAGGAGAACAAACAGCGGCACCGTCGCCAGCGAACTGGTGCTGGCGGTCTGGAACAGGCTGTTGGCAAACATGCCGAAGCCCGCGTCGCCCAGGGTGACAAGAATTCCGCCGAGTATGACAACCAGAAATGCGAGAAATATCGGGGCGCCCGTCAGGAACAGGACGACCAGAATGGCCAGACCGCCCGACAGGGTTACCCACCATTCCATGACGACTGCCTATTGCGTGGGAAGTTCTGCGACGTGGACATTCGGGGCGACCCACGACCGCGGCCGAAGCGTCCCCGTCCAGTCCGCCTGCCGTAGAAAATATAGCCCGGCTCCCGCAAAACCGTAGGTGATCGCGATCGACATCCACCACTTCGGAATCGGGTAGTTCGCCTCGGTAAATATGACGAACTGGATCTGGCGTATGTTTTCTCCGAGGCTGATCCATGCCGCGAAAAAGCACATGCAGGCGCCTGCGACGATCGTGAAGTATTTCAGCGGCGTTCTCAGCACCGGCACAAAATCCGGCAGGATAGTCACCGAGATGTGCGAGCCCAGCCGCGTTACATGCGGCACCACCATAAAGATGACGAAGACCAAAAGATTCTGAACCGTCTCCGTCGCCCACTTCGTGGGTGCGTTCAGAAAATACCGGACCGCGATCTCATAGCTGTATACGGCCACAATGCCGCCAAGAGCGGCCACGCCGAGCACGAACCCGAAATCGCTAAGCGCATCGTGAAAGCGCGCCAGAAACTTCAGGACGCGCACGGCGCGGCCCCTTTTGTCCGGTTTTCGCTAGTCTGCCAACCCCTTGGACCGGGCGAGCGTCCGCAGGTCGTTGACCGCTTTCCGGGAGCCTTTGAAGCTGGCGCTCACTTCCCACATGTTCTTGCGATAATTCTGCATGATTTTCGCGAAAACATCGTCGGAAAGCCGCGCTTCCTCGATCCCGAGGCCGCGAAGTTCCTTGTCTTCCGCATCGGTCAGTTTGTTGTAGGCCTCGATACCGGTTTTCTCGAGCTTGCGCGCCTCAGCGACGATAATCTCCCGATCCTTGGCGTCGAGCTTCTTGTAAGCGTCGAGATTCATGGTCATCACGGCGCCGCACCAGCCAAATGTCGGCCGCAGCATGTGCTTGGCGACTTCATGCAGCTTGAGGTCCGTCGTGCCGGCAACGGTCCATGCGGCGCCGTCGACAACACCCTTTTCCAGCGCCGAATAGATCTCGCCCGCCGAAAGGGTCACGATCGAACCGCCCAGCGGTTCGATGACCGGCGTGTAGGTGCGGTTCGCCCGGATCTTCATGCCGTCAAACGGTTTCTCGCCTGCTTTCAGCGGGCTTTTGAGCATGATGTGGAAACACCCCGGCGCAGAAAAGAAACCGGCGATGAGCTTCTGGTTGTGCTTGCCGAAGTCGTTGTCGATGAAATCCCACACGCCGGTGCTGCGCAACTTGTCCATATCCGGATCCATCGCGTAGAACGTATTGCTGACGGCGGTGGTGCCCATATAGTAGGGCGGAATATTGATGCTCAGATCGAACGCGCCTTGCGAGACCGGTGCGAATTGCTGGAACGGAGAGACGGCAGCGGGCCCATTCAGCGTCACCTTGATTCCGCCGCCGGACGCCGCCTTTACGTTATCGCGAAAGGCTTCCGCCCAGAGCTGCCAGCCGGGAAACCGTTCATCGAACGCAACGATCATGCGCAGATTTGCATCCGCCGATGCGCGCGTCGCCAGAGACACGGCCATCGCCAACCCCAGGAACATCAATGCAAAGTTTCTCATGGTTACCCTCTCCCATGTCATGCCTGCTGCCGAATCCAACGACACTAGACGCAAATCCTGCGTGTGACAACAGGTCCACCCGGCCGCCCGTCGATCGGCAAACCGGCGCGGTTCCGTCGATCGCGCAGCCTCCGGCGCCGCTTGAGAGTTGCCTGCGAACCGGCGGACCGATGGGTCGCCCGGCGGGCAGCGCTATGGCCCGAATCTCCGAAGGCCGGGCGTGGCGACGCGCCGCCGCCCGGCCAACGCGGGCGCCGGACGAAACCGGATGGCCCCGTTGCCGCCGGCCCCGCGAAAGTGCGCAACGGCATGCCGACGACCGTGAATACCGAAGCGGATCGACGCGCCGGCCGTCGCTGCGTATACCGGGGTGCGGCCGCCCGCTTTCCGGCCGGGGCTCGGGCTGACGCAAATCGAGACCCACGGCGACCGAGACCCTGCGATGACCGAATATCGGATCGACGGCATGTGCGACCCCGCATTCCAATCGGTCGCGGATGCTTTTGCGGAGAATTTCGAAACCGACGACGAGTTGGGCGCCGCCGTTGCGGTCACCAAGGACGGCGAGCCGGTTGTCGATCTCTGGGGCGGCCATCGCGATGCCGAGCGGCAGCTGGCGTGGGAGCAAGACACGATCGTCTGCATGATGTCCGTCGGCAAGGCGGTATCGTCATTGTGCATTCATATGCTTGCCGATCGTGGGCAGGTCGATCTCGACGCCCCGGTCAGCCAATTCTGGCCGGCGTTCGCGCAAAACGGCAAACGCGAGATTCCCGTCAGGTGGGTGCTGAGCCATCTCTCGTCGGTTCCGGTCGCAGACGCAGCGCCCCGGGGCGCTCTTTACGACTGGAAAGCCATGACGGAGGCCATCGCAAAACAGGCGCCGCTTTGGAAACCGGGAACGACGCCGTGCTATCACACGGCTACGCAGGGCTTCATCCTCGGCGAAATCGTTCGCAACGTAACGGGTGAAACGCTCGGAGATTTCGTTCGCAACGAGATTTCCCGACCGCTCCGGTTGGACTACCAGATCGGTTTGACACCCGCCGAGGAAGCGCGCTGCGCCACGATGATCCCTTCGGCCGGCAACATCCTCTCCAAGGCGCAGTCCGATGCCGATAGCCTGTTGGCGCGTGGCTGGGCTCAACTTCCCGCCGATGAAGACTTCAACTCCCATCTATGGCGGGCATGCCAAATTCCGTCCGCCAATGGACACGGGAATGCGCGTGCGATCGCAAAGCTGTACGGACTGCTGGCGCTGGGCGGGGCTTACGATGGCGTGCGTCTCCTCAGCCGCGAGGCGATCGACCGCGCGATCGGCGAGCAATGGAAAGCGCGCGATATCATGTCGGGGCTGACCTTCCGCCTTGGAATGGGCTTCTACCTGAACTGCCCGCCCGACCGTCCGATGGGGCCGGGCTTTCGTGCATTCGGTCATTCCGGGGCAGGCGGCGCGCAGAGCTTTGGAGACCCCGACAATCGGATCGGCTTCGCGTATAGCCCCAATCGGATGCACGGCGGGATCGATATAGGGTCAAGGGCAACAAGGCTGATCGAGGCGCTATACGCTTAATTCGATTTATCGTGCGCCCTATCCCCTGCCGCCGATTCGGGCGAAGCGCAACACCCACCCGTCATTTCGACCGAGCGGAGCAGCCTGCCCTGAGCGAAGTCGAAGGGAGCGGAGAAATCCGGCCGGCGACGGGCGCCGGGCAGGGGCCGGAGCCTGCGGCGTCGGTAGAGCGCCCTCCGGGTTTCTCCGCTCCGCCCCGGCCCGGCGGGCCGGGCCTCCGGTCGAAATGACGGGGGAGGGGGAGGCATAGCCGCGCGGGCCGGACAATTTATTCCATTGAAACCGGGAACGGGTTTGCTGCATTAATCTCCGCCCCGGTGCGCCATCGCCCCGGTGCGCCGTTGCCCGGAATGTATCGGCCCATGCTTCGATCCCTGCTTTTCACCCCCCCCCCCCCCGCGATTCCGGCCCCGGCGCATGATTGCCGCCCGGCGCGCCGCCGCCTTCCTCTTCGCCGCCGCGGCCTTTACGGCAGCGCCGGCCGCGGCGCTGGACCCGGTTTGCCCGAAACCGGCCGGCAACCCCACCGACAGCAACAAACGGGTGGAGTGCACGGAGGACGGGGCCGTCCATATCGATCTGGACGGCTACGACATTACGGGCGGGGCGGGCGAGCCGGCCGTCTCCGCGAAGGCCAGCCGGGGACACGACATCCGCATCGGCATAACCGGCGGCAAAATCGTTACGAAGGGGCACGCCGCCTGGGGCGTCTTCGGCCAAATCGTCAGGAGCAAAGAGGCCGGCGACAGCAACGACGGCAATCTGGTCGTCGACGTCCGGGGCGCCGATATCCGGACGAACGGCGGCAGCAGCCCCCCGTCCGTCGGCAACAACGCCCACGGAATCTACGCGCAAAGCCAGGTCGACGGCGATATCGACATTTTCGTGGAGAACAGCGCCATCCTGACCTACGGCCAGGACGCCTATGGAATCTTCGGGGACCACTTCGGGACCGGCCGGCTGCGCATCGAAGTGCGGAACACCGGCGTCGATACATTGGGCACCGCCACCGACTCTGTTTATAATAGAAACTCTTCCTTCGGAATTTTGGGCGGCCATCACGGAACCGGCGATGTCGCCATCCGCGCGGACGGCGGCGCGGAGGTGGAGACCGCGGGCGCCGGCTCCCACGGCATTTACGCTTTCCGCTGGAACTCGGTCGCGGGCCAACTCGGCGGCGGCGCCATCGCCGTCCGCGCGGACGGCGGCGCTTCGGTGGCGACGAAGGGCGCCGGCTCCCACGGCATTTACGCCTGGAACAGCGGAACCGGCCATCACGGAACCGGCGATGTCGCCATCCGCGCGGACGGCGGCGCGGAGGTGGAGACCGCGGGCGCCGGCTCCCACGGCATTTACGCTTTGCGCTGGAACTCGGTCGCGGGCCAACTCGGCGGCGGCGCCATCGCCGTCCGCGCGGACGGCGGCGCTTCGGTGGCGACGAAGGGCGCCGACTCCCACGGCATTTACGCCTGGAACAGCGGAACCGGCGATATCGGCATCGGCGTGTCGGGCGGCGCGGATGTGACGACCGGCGGCGCCGACTCCCACGGCATTTACGCTTTGCGCTGGAACTCGGTCGCGGGCCAACTCGGCGGCGGCGCCATCGCCGTCCGCGCGGACGGCGGCGCTTCGGTGACGGCGGAGGGCGCCGGCTCCTTCGGCATCCTGGGCTATCAGGCCGGGACAGGCGGTATCGGTATCGCGGTCGCCGGCGGCGCGACGGTTAAGGCGGCGAACGTCGGCGTTTACGGCCTGCATCTCGGCGCTTCGGGCGATGTCGCCATCGCCGTGACGGACGGCGCAACGGTGACGGCCGCGGGCCACGGCCTTTATACCGGGATATCGGGCAGCGGCGCGGTTTCGGCCGCGGTCGGCGCGGGGGCGTCCGCGACCGCCTCCGGCGCCGGTTCGAGCGGCATCCGGTTCGGCCGCTTCGACGCGACGACGGACGCCATCGAGCGCGCCGCGAACCTGGACGCGGCCGGCGTCTACCGCAAACAGACCGCGGCGGTGCACGGGACGGTGCGCGGCGGGACCGGCGACGACGCGGCCGGCGTCTATCTGGCCGGCGGCGGCAGGGTCTATATCGGGCCGCAGGGGACCGTCGGCGCGGCCTCCGGCGTTTCGGTCTGGGCCCGGCGCAAGCTCACCACCGGCAATAACCCCGATGACCCGCCCGCACTCTATGTCAGCCTCAATCCCGGCGGCCGGCGCATGGCGGCGGTCCTGGACGGCGGCTGGATCCTGAACGACGGCGGGAAGACGACGATCGTCATGAACGGCGTCAAACTGCACGACGGGACGGCCGGCGCGACCGGCCTGTGGGCGCCCAACGGCGCGCGCGACGTGACGATCCGCAAGGCGGGCGTGAAGGTGCCGGATACGACGAAGGTGACGGATACGACGAAGCCGGGCAGCTTCGTTACGGTGGCGCTGACCGGGGCGGAGGACCGGGACTTTTCGGCGGCGGACTTCACCGAGGTCTACGCCCCGCGGGCGGCGGTCTACGAGGCGCTGCCGGGCTTCCTGCTGCGGCTGGACGGCGGCGCGGGGCCGGCCGGAACCGCCCTGGCCGGAACCGCCCCATCCGGAACCGCCCCGTCCGCAACCGCGGGCAAGGCGCGCACGCCGGGGTCGCCGCTGTGGCTGCGCATCGGCGGCGGCTTCGGCAGATACGCCGCCCGGCGGGCGGCCGTCGGGGCGCGCTACCGCTTCCGCCGCTGGGAGGCCGAAGCGGGCATGGATTTCCGGCTGGCCGAAGGCGTGACCGGCTTTGCGTCGGCGCGGCTGGCGTCCGGCTCGGCCCGGGTCTCCGCCGCGACCGGCGGCGGGCGCATCGAGGCGGCGGGCTACGGCCTCGCCGCCGGGGCGCAGTGGCGGGGGCCGCAAGGCTGGTTCGCCGCCGGCCGGCTCTCGGCGATGCGCTACAGCGTGGACGTGGAGTCCGCAACGCGCGGGCGGCTGAAGGGCGGCGCCGGGGCGTGGGTCTTCGGTTACGGCGCGGAGATGGGCAAGCGTTTCGCCGCGGCCGGCGCAACCCGGTTCGCCGCGCGGGCCTGGGCCGGCGGCGGGCAGGTCTCGCTCGACGGCTTTACCGACGCGGTGCGGGCGCGGGTTTCGGCGCCGGACGGAAGCCGGCTGTCGGTCGGGGCGGAGGCCGCTTCGGAGACCGTGCGGAAACTGGACGGCGGCGGCGAACTGGCGCTGCGCGGCGCGGCCGGCCTGGCGCTTGCGCTCGACGGCGGGACGGCGGCGGAGGTCTCCGGCGCCGCGCTGCGCTCGAAAGCGCCCGGCGCGCGCCTGCTGCTCGGCCTCGGCGCGGAATGGCGGCCCCGGAAGGACGACGCCGGAACCGCGCTCGGCTTCGACGCCGAAGCCAGCGGCGCCGGCTCCCGCGACGCCGCCTACAGCCTCAACCTCACCCTGCGCACGGCGTTCTAGGGCGAAGGCGGCGCGCGTCCGCGCCGCCTGCCCCAACCGTCATTCCGGCCGGGCGGCGCCCCCCTCCCGTCATTTCGACCGAGCGGAGCAGCCTGCCCCTTCGGCTTCGCTCAGGGCAGGCTCTGAGCGAAGTCGAAGGGAGTGGAGAAATCCGATCCGCGCTCTGTCGACGCCACAGGGCCGCGCCTTGGGCCGGCGCCCGTCGCCAGCCGGATTTCTCCACTCCGCGCCTGACGGCGCTCCGGTCGAAATGACGGGGGTGGGGGAGCGCCGCCCGCGCCCCGCCGATTCCCGCGAAGCACAACACCCAACCGTCATTTCGACCGAAGCGAAGCGAGCGGAGAAATCCGGCCGGCGACGGGCGCCGGGCAGGGGCCGGAGCCTGCGGCGTCGGTAGAGCGCCCTCCGGGTTTCTCCCCTTCGACTTCGCTCAGAGCCTGCCCTGAGCGAAGCCGAAGGGGCAGGCTACTCCGCCCCGGCCCACGGGCCGGGCCTCCGGTCGAAATGACGGGTGAGGGGGCGGAATGACGGGAGAGGGGGCGGCGGCGGAGCCTTCCCCGCGACACCCCTCCCCCTGCCCCCTCCCCCCTCCCCCAAGGGGAGGGGGTAAGAGTCTGAAATCATGGCGGTTTTCCGGCGCGGGCGGTTTCCGTCAGCGCGTCACGATTTCCGCGCAAGAGCCGGGATCGCCGCCGATCCGCCACCGGCACCCCTGCCAAAGCGCCGATGGCGGTCGAGCCGAGGGCAACCGCAGAATCGGGTATCGCCTTGTCGCCTGCCGCGAGGACGATTGCGCCGACCAGCGCCAGCCCCGCGATAGCCGCCAGCGACCCGGCAACTACCCGATAGAAGAGCCGGTCGCGGAGATAGGCGGGTTCATATCTTATCGGGTTTGGTTGGCGGGTCCGCCGAGTCCCAGTCGTCGGGTGTCCCGCTCATTTCGTCAGGCGTCCGTTCGGCCGCCATCAGGTGTTCGCGCCGCTCAGGCCAGCGATGACCACTGTCTCCGTAGAGCCGTCTTTCTTCTTGATTAACAGCTCTCCGCCGTCCTCGATCTTTCTCGTAATACCCTCGGCGATCGCCAGTGCGCTGCTTACGGTCGAGGCCTTGTTCCTCGAGTTCAGTCTGACCGTGAGATACTCGGTATTGGCGACGTCTCGTTCGGTAAGATTCATCGTTACCTTTTTCAACTTCATAGCTTCCGCCTCTCTCGCAATCTTTAACCGGACACTGACCATCGTCGATATGGCTATTGTATGGACTATAGCTGGTATTTCAAGGTTTAGTTTTGTGGAATGAAAGCGAAAATTCAGAAATGCCGTCCCTACCGCCGCCACTCCGTATCCTGGCCCAGGGCGATCACGTCTTTGCGGACCTGCTGGGTGCGGGCGAGGCGGGCCATGATGGCGTCGGCGTCGCTGCGCCGGACGGCGCGGCGCAGGGCCGAGAGGTCCTCGGTGAAGCGGTCGAGCATTTCCAGCACGGCTTCGCGGTTGGTCAGGAACACGTCGCGCCAGAAATCCGGCTTGGTCGCGGCGATGCGGGTGAAATCGCGGAAGCCGCCGGCCGAGAATTTGACGACCTCGGCCTGCACGTCCTCCTCCAGCTCGGTCGCCGTTCCGACGATGGTGTAGGCGATCAAATGCGGCAGATGCGAGGTCATGGCGAGCACAAGGTCGTGGTGCAGCGGGTCCATGATCTCGATTTCGGAGCCGGCGGCGCGCCACAGGGCGGCGACGGTTTCGACGGCCGCCGGGTCCGTCCCTTCCGGCGGCGTCAGGATGCACCAGCGGTCCTCGAACAGTTCGGCGAAGCCGGCGTCGGGGCCGGAAAATTCCGTGCCGGCGATCGGGTGGCCGGGCACCAGGTGGACGCCGTCCGGCAACGGCGGACCGAGGGCGGCGATGGCGACCTGCTTGGCCGAGCCGACATCGGTGACGATCGCGCCGGGTTTCAGATGCGGCGCCACGGTTTCGGCCAGGCCGGCATAGCCGCCGAGATGGATGGCGACCACGACGAGGTCGGCGCGGTCGACGGCCTCGGCCGGATCCTCGACCGCGCGGTCGGCGATTCCGAGCTCCAGCACGCGCGCCCGGACCTCGGCCCGGCGGGCGCAGCCGACCAGTTCGTCGGCCAGCTTCCCGCGCCGCATGACGCGCAGCAGGGACGAGCCGATCAGGCCGGTGCCGATCACGGCGGCCCGGCCGAACCGGGGGGCGCTGCCGCTCATCGGCCGACGAATGTGCGCAGCGAAGCCACGACCGCCCGCATTTCGTCTTCCAGGCCGACGGTGATGCGCAGGAAATCCGGCAGGCCGTAGCCCGCGACCGGCCGCGGAATGACTCCGTCCGCTTTCAGATGCGCTTCGGCCGCCTCGGCGTTCCTGCCGTCTTCGGACGGGAATCCGACCAGCGCGAAATTGCCGATGCTGGGCAGGACGGTCAGCCCGAGCTGCTGAACCTGCTCGGAGAACCAGGGCAGCCAGATATCGTTGTGCGCCCGCGCCCGGTCGATATGGCCGACATCGTCGAGCGCCGCCAGCGCGGCCGCCTGGGCCGCCGCGTTGACGTTGAAGGGGCCGCGCGTCCGGTGCAGCACGTCGCAGACCGCCGGCGCGGCATAGCACCAGCCGACCCGGAGCGCGGCGAGGCCGTAGATCTTGGAGAAGGTGCGCATCGTCGCGACATTTTCATGCGCCTCCGCCAATTCCAGCCCGTCCGTGTAGTCGTTGCGCGTGACATATTCGGCATAGGCGGCGTCGACGACGAACAGGACGTGCGGCGGCAGGCCGCCATGCAGGCGTTCGACCTCCCCGGCGGTGACGTAGCTGCCGGTCGGGTTGTTCGGGTTGGCGAGGAAGACGATTTTCGTCCGGTCCGTCACCAGGTCGAGCATGGCGTCGACATCGGCGCGATAGTCGGTCTCCGGGGCCATGACCGGGGTCGCGCCGGCCGCCAGCGTCGCGATCGGATACATGGCGAAGCCGTGCCGGCTGAACAGCACCTCGTCGCCCGGCCCGGCGTAGGCCTTGGTGACGAGACCGATGATCTCGTCGCTGCCGTTGCCGACGACGATCCGGCCCGGATCGATGCCGTGACGCGCGCCGAGCGCCCGGCGCAGGGCCGCCGCGCCGCCGTCGGCATAACGGTGCAGCGAATCCTTCGCCGCCGCGTAGGCCGCAATGGCCTGCGGGCTCGGCCCGAGGGCGCTTTCGTTGCTCGCCAGGCGGATCGGATCGTCGATGCCGGGCAGGCCGCCCTCGCCGCCGGCATAACGGGAGATCTTCATGATGCCCGGCCTGGGCTGCGGGCGCTGCTCGGACGCGCTCATGGCGCATGCTCCATGGGAGTGACGGAATGCGCAGCACTAAATCAGATTACCAGCGGCGCCGGGAACCGGCCCAATTGCAGCACCGGGCGGCCGTCGGCCGGCCCGGCCCGTTCCGGCGCATCGGCGAGTTCGCCGTCGACCGCGAGCACCGCCCGGCCGTCGGGCAGGGAGCACAGGGTCTCGACCGCCGGATCGTCGGGCGCGGCGCCGGCCGGCGCGATGGCGACCGTCAGGTCGTCGCCGCTGTCCTCGGCGGCGCCGCGCCCGACCGCGATCCAGCCGCCGGCCGGCGCGGTGAAGGGCAGGCGCCACAGCAGGGCGCAATCCGGCCGTTCCGCCAGCAGGTCCGCCGCCGCCGTCCAGGCGTCGCCGTCGCGAACCGGAAAGAGCGCGATGTCCGCTTCGCCGCTCGCCACGTCGACGATCGGGCTGGCCGCCCAGGCGTAGCGCTGGCTGGCGCCGAAATGCAGCCGCGCGGCCTGTTCCGCCGCGCTGTCCGCCGCGGCGACGACGAGCGGCCGCTGAACCGCGATGGACGCGCCGATGACCTCGCGCCAGACCGCGTGGATCGCCGCCGGCGCCATCGGTCCGCCGTGGCGCGCAACCAGCGCCCGGATCAGGGCCGCTTCCCGGCCCGGCCGATGGACCGGCGCGCCGGCGTCCGCGCTCCCGCCGGCGCGCTTGGCGGCGCCGACCTGCCGGGCGATCTCCAGTCGCTCGGCAATGGCGGCGAGCATACGGGAATCGGCATCGTCGATCCGGGCGCGCAGCGCGGCAAGGGTTTCGGCAAGAGCGGCCGCGGCGCTGTCGCTGTCGGCAGGCATATCGAAGCGGTGTCCCGGTATCGCGGGAGAGGGTCGGGCCTCCTCACCTACACCGGCCGGGGCATGGCGTCCACGGCCCCGCCGTCTCGACAACCGCGCCGCATGCGCCATATCAAGGTTCTGCAATCCTCTCCGCCGCCGGGCCCGTCCATGCCGATCAAGATCCCCGACGACCTGCCCGCCGCCCACATCCTGCAGAAGGAAGGGGTGGACGTGATGCGCGAGCAGGACGCGGTCCGGCAGGATATCCGGCCGCTCAGGATCGCGCTGCTCAACCTGATGCCGAAGAAAATCGAGACCGAGACCCAGCTCTCGCGGCTGATCGGGGCGAGCCCGCTGCAGATCGAGATGACGCTGGTTTCGCCGTCCCGCTACATCCCGTCCAACACGCCCCAGGAGCATATGCTCGCCTTCTACAAGCCGTGGGAGGCGATCCGCGGCGAGAAGTTCGACGGGCTGATCGTGACCGGCGCGCCGGTCGAGGAGATCGGGTTCGAGGAGGTCAAATACTGGGACGAGCTGGAAGCGATCATGGACTGGTCGAGGACCAACGTCCATTCCAGCTTCAACATCTGCTGGGGCGCCCAGGCCCAGCTCTACCACCACTACCGGGTGCCGAAATACCTGCTGCCGCGCAAGCTGTCCGGCGTCTTCGGGCATCGCGTGGCGCGGCGCACCGACCCGATGGTGCGCGGCTTCAACGACGTCCTGCCCGTGCCGGTTTCGCGCTACACCGAATGCCGCGCGAAGGATATCGAGAAGCACGAGCCGCTGAGCATCGTCCTGGAGTCGGACGAGGCCGGCGTCTGCATGGTGACGGACAGGGCGCTGAACGCCGTCTACATGTTCAACCACCTCGAGTACGAATCGCGGACGCTCTACAACGAATATGTCCGGGATATCGAGGCCCGGCCGGATACGGTGCGGATTCCGGAAAACTACTTCCCCAACGACGACCCGTCGAAGACCCCGCGCAACATCTGGAAGGCCCACGGCCATCTGCTGATGGGCAACTGGATCAACAAGCTCTACCAGACGACGCCGTTCGCCGTCGAAGAGATCGGCAGCGGCGAGTAGCGACGCCGGCCCGCCGCTTTGCCGCCCCTCTACCCCGCCGCGGGGAAGCGGCCGCCGCGGCTCCGGCCGGGCCCCGGCCGGGCCGCCGCGGACGGCGCGCCGCCCGGCTTGACAGCAGCCGGGCCGCGGTCCTATCTCGCCGCGTCGCGCAAGCCCCGCGTTCCCGGCCGCCGCCGGCCGGTTCCGCCGGTCCCCGGCGCCGGATTTCCGGGGCGCGGATTCGGGCCGCGGATTCGTGCCGGGGCGACAGGATTGGGGCGGAGTAGCTCAGCTGGTTAGAGCAGCGGAATCATAATCCGCGTGTCGGGGGTTCAAGTCCCTCCTCCGCTACCAATAAATCAATGATTTAGCGGTTTTCAGAAAGATGCAGAATGGCCCGCGTCGCCGTCATGCCGCGAGAAAGGCGGTTTGACGGCCCGGCCTGCCGGACATAGCGTTGCGGCATGAGCTTCGCCCCGGATACCTACGCGATTATCGGAACGATCCTTGCCGTCGGTTTCGCCCTCGCCGGCATGGGCTGGCGCATGGCAAGCCGCCTCGACAGGCGCATCGGCGAAGACAAGGCCGCTGCCGACGCGGATCGGCGCGCCATGCAATCTGCGGCGGACGCGGATCGCCGGGAGTGGCAGCGGTCCATGGACGCCTTCCGGCAGGAAATGTTGCGCCTTGCCGAGCGGCAATCCCATATCGAAGGCCGTATCGAACCTGCCGAATGACCGTTGCCCTGCAAGTTTTCGCCGCCTTCATGTGAAAGCGGCGGCAGCAGTCGCCGGCGAACGCAAGCTTGCCCCGTCCCACCGCCGCGCGCCATATCTCCCCGTATGGAATGGACCGACGACGCCATTGTGCTGGCGGCCCGGCCGCATGGCGAGGGCGGGCTGGTGGTGCAGCTGCTGACGGCGGAGCACGGCCGCCATGCCGGTCTCGCCCACGGCGGCGCCTCGAAGCGCCAGAGGCCGGTCTACCAGCCCGGCAACGGCGTCCGGGCGGCCTGGCGCGGCCGGCTCGCCGAACATCTCGGCGCGGTGAAGGCGGAACTCGTAACCGGCCGGGCCGGGCGCTGGATCGCCGATCCGCTTCGCCTCGCCGGGATCGCCGCCGCCTGCGCCGTCGCCGAGGCCGCGCTGCCGGAGCGCGCGCCGGCGCCCGCCGTCTACCGCGGCCTGCTGGCGCTGCTCGATTCGCTGGAGCGCGACGACTGGGGCGAGGCCTATGTCGCCTGGGAGGTCGCGCTGCTCGGCGAACTCGGCTTCGGGCTGGACCTGGAGCGTTGCGCCGCCACCGGCCGCAACGACCGGCTGGCCTGGGTCTCGCCGAACAGCGGCAGGGCCGTCAGCCTGTCCGCCGGCGCGCCCTATGCCGAAAAGCTGCTGCGCCTGCCGGACTTCCTCAACGGCGGGACGGATGCCGGGACGGGCGCGGCGTCCCGGTCCGACATCGCCGACGGGCTGAAGATGAGCGGGCATTTCCTCGAACGCCACGCCTTCGCGCCGCACGGCCGCGCCCTGCCGCCGGCCCGCCAGCGCTTCGCCGAACGGGTGGCGCGAACGGGCGGGGAATAGCGAACGCGCCTCGGGTTTGCAGGCGCCGGCCCCGTCGCGGCGGCGATTGCAACTGCGTCGGCTGCCGCTATTGTTGCCGATATGAACCCGCTGCGAACCTTGCGCATTGCGATCGAATCCTTCCTCGGCCCGGTCCAGGCCGGAATCGCGCTGCTGCGCTGCCGGCGTGCGGGCCAGAAGGCTCGTGCGGCATACCGCGGCGATCCGATTCTGTCGCTGCGGGGGCTCGGCAAAGAGATTTGGCAGGACGAGGACGCCGACGCTTATGTCAAACGCCTCCGGGAGGGTTGGCGGTAATCCGTCTGCGGCGGGTATGCGGCAGCCGTCGCCTTCCGCCATGAGTAAGCGTTTGCGGGCGCCTTCGGCAGGACAACATGGCGGCCGCCCGCAGCCCCGGACGCTCGCTTGACAGCCGCCGGGGGCTGCCCTACATGCCGCGCTCTGCAACGGCGCAATCGAAGGGCATATTCCGGGGCGTTTTCCGGCCTCGGGCCGGCCGCGCGCCGCGCCTGCTGCGGGGGTGTAGCTCAGTTTGGTTAGAGCGCTGGCCTGTCACGCCAGAGGCCGCGGGTTCGAGTCCCGTCACTCCCGCCACTCCGCTCCCGGCTTCCGCATCGGCGAAGAACGCGCGCGCGAAAGTTTTGCCGCGCCGCGGCCGTGCGCCGGCTGTGCGGCCGGGCGGGATCGTGCTAAGGCTATGCAAAGAAAACCCCCGGCCCTATAACCGGCCCGTCCGGTCGGGTGCGGGCAGGCGGAAGCGCGCGCGGCGAGCACGAAAATGCCGCGGCGCCGGGTCGTGGATCGAGGCAACCCTTGCGGGACAGATGAGCGACATCCTTGCCGAATATCTGCCGATCGCCGTGTTTCTGGGCATTGCCCTGGGACTGGCGCTGGCGATGGTGGCCGCCTCCTGGGTGCTGGCCCGGCAAAAGCCCTATTCCGAGAAGCTCGCCGCCTACGAATGCGGCTTCGACGCTTTCGAGGATTCGCGCGGCCAGTTCGACGTGCGCTTCTATCTGGTCGCGATCCTGTTCATCATCTTCGACCTCGAAGTCGCCTTCCTGTTCCCCTGGGCGATCACGCTCTCGGAGACCCAGCATTTCGGCTTCTGGTCGATGGTCGTGTTCCTCGTCATCCTGACCGTCGGCTTCGTCTACGAATGGAAGAAGGGGGCGCTGGAATGGGAGTAGCCGCCCCCGAGACCCCTGCCGCCGGCGCCCCCGCCCCCGCCAAGCTGCCGGAGCTGGACGCCTTCCTGGACAAGGAATTCCGGTCCAAGGGATTCGTCGTGTCCAGCCTGGATTCGCTGGTCGGCTGGGCCCAGTCCGGTTCGCTCTGGCCGATGACCTTCGGCCTGGCCTGCTGCGCCGTGGAGATGATGCATACCGGCGCCAGCCGCTACGATCTCGACCGTTTCGGCACCGTCTTCTTTCCCAGCCCGCGCCAGTCCGACGTGATGATCGTCGCCGGCACGCTCACCAACAAGATGGCGCCGGCGCTGCGCCGGGTTTACGACCAGATGGCCGAGCCGCGCTGGGTGATCTCCATGGGCTCCTGCGCCAACGGCGGCGGCTACTACCACTATTCCTACTCGGTGGTGCGCGGCTGCGACCGGATCGTGCCGGTCGACGTCTACGTCCCCGGCTGTCCGCCGACCGCCGAAGCGCTGCTCTACGGCGTTCTGCAACTCCAGAAAAAGATCCGCCGCACGGCGAGCTTCGTCCGGTAGCCCGAAGAACCCCGGCAGCCGATGACCCTCGAAGCGCTCAACGAACTGAAAGAGCACGTTCTCGCCGTCCTGCCCCAGGAGGCGGCCGATGCGGACATCGTGCACGGCGAACTGTGCCTGACGGTCGGCCGGGCGGCGATCGTCAAGGTGCTGACCCGGCTGCGCGACGATCCGAACTGCGCCTTCACCTGCCTGGTCGATCTCTGCGGCGTCGACTGGCCGGCGCGCGAGCAGCGCTTCGACGTGGTCTACAACCTGCTGAGCGTCACCGCGAACCTGCGCTGCCGGGTCAAGGTCCGGACCGACGAGGAGACGCCGGTGCCGTCGGTCGCGGAGGTCTTCAGCGCCGCCGGCTGGTTCGAGCGCGAGACGTGGGACATGTACGGCATCTATTTCTCCGACAATCCGGATCTGCGCCGCCTGCTCACCGACTACGGCTTCGACGGCCATCCGCTGCGCAAGGATTTCCCGCTCACCGGCTTCGTCGAGGTGCGCTACGACGAGGAGCAGAAGCGCGTGGTCTACGAGCCGGTGACGCTGCAGCAGGACTACCGGACTTTCGATTTCCTCTCGCCTTGGGAAGGCATGACCCGCGGTCTGCCGCCGGTTGCGCCGGGCGACGAGAAGGCCGCGCCGGCGGGCGCGGCGGAGGGTTGAGGGAATGCCGGACGGACGGACGGCGGCCGCTGCGCCGGGCGATCTCAGGTCCGGGCCCGGCGCCGGCGACGTCGAGATCAAGAATCTCAACCTGAATTTCGGGCCGCAGCATCCGGCGGCCCACGGCGTCCTGCGCCTGGTGCTGGAGATGGACGGCGAGATCGTCGAGCGGGCCGATCCCCATATCGGCCTTCTGCACCGCGGCACCGAGAAACTGATCGAACACAAGACCTATCTCCAGGCCGTGCCCTATTTCGACCGGCTCGACTATGTCGCGCCGATGAATCAGGAGCATGCCTTCGCCCTGGCGACGGAAAAGCTGCTGGGCATCGAGGCGCCGCCGCGCGGCCGGGCGATCCGCGTGCTCTACGCCGAAATCGGCCGGGTGCTCAACCATCTGCTGAACGTGCCGGCCTATGCCATGGATGTCGGCGCGCTGACCCCGTTCCTGTGGGCGTTCGAAGAGCGCGAGAAGCTGATGGGCTTCTACGAGCGGGTGTGCGGCGCGCGGCTCCACGCGGCCTATTTCCGGCCCGGCGGCGTGCACCGGGACCTGCCGGCGGGCCTGGCCGACGACATCCGCGACTGGCGCGCGGCGTTCCCGAAGACGATCGACGATATCGAAGCGCTGCTGACCGAGAACCGCATCTTCAAGCAGCGCTCGGTGGATATCGGCGTCGTGGACGCCAGGGACGCGCTGGACTGGGGATTTTCCGGCCCGATGCTGCGCGCCTCCGGCCTCGCCTGGGACCTGCGCAAGGCGCAGCCCTACGACGGCTACGAAGCGTACGATTTCGACATCCCGGTCGGCCGGAACGGCGATTGCTACGACCGCTATCTCGTCCGCGTCGAGGAGATTCGCCAGAGCCTGCGCATTATCGACCAGGCGCTCGACAGGCTGGAGACCCTCGACGGGCCGGTCGCGGCCGACGACAACAAGGTGACGCCGCCGAAACGGGGCGAAATGAAGCGCTCGATGGAAGCGCTGATCCACCATTTCAAGCTCTATACCGAGGGCTATCGCGTTCCGGCCGGCGAGACCTACACGGCGGTCGAGGCGCCGAAGGGCGAATTCGGCGTCTATCTGGTCGCCGACGGCGCCAACAAGCCCTACCGCTGCAAGATCCGGGCGCCGGGCTTCGCCCATCTCCAGGCGACCGATTTCATGTCCAGGGGCCACATGCTGGCTGATGTCTGCGCCATCGTCGGCTCCATGGATGTCGTGTTCGGCGAGGTCGACCGGTGAGCGGGCCGGCTCCGGTGGCCGTGGACCAGCCCGGCAGCTTCGCCTTCGACGGCGCCCACGCCGATGCGGCCGAGAAGGCGGTCGCCCGCTATCCGGAGGGCCGGCAGGCCAGCGCCGTCCTGCCGCTGCTCGACCTGGCGCAGCGCCAGCACGGCGGCTGGGTGCCGCGGGCCGCCATCGAGCATATCGCCGGGCGGCTGGGCATGGCGAAGATCCGCGTGATGGAGGTCGCGACCTTCTACACGATGATCAACCTCGCGCCGGTCGGGACGTTCCATCTCCAGGTGTGCGGTACGACGCCCTGCATGTTGCGCGGCGCCGGCGAGGTGTTCCGCGCCATCCGCGACGAGGTCGGCATCGGCCCCGGCGAAACCAGCGATGACGGGCAGTTCACCTGCACCGAGGTCGAATGCCTGGGCGCCTGCGTGAACGCGCCGATGGTCCAGGTGAACGACGATTTCGTGGAAGACCTGAGCTACGAGAATTTCGCCGCCGTTCTGCGCGCCCTGAAGAACGGCGGCGAGCTGCCGGTTGGATCCCTGGCCGGCCGCCGCTCCTCGGAGCCCGAAGGCGGCGCCCTGACCCTGCTCGACGCGCCGCCGCCGGTGCGCTTCGATCCGGCGGCGGTCTACGGCGCGGTCGTCGGCGCCGGGCCGGCGGCCGCAGCCGGGCCGCCGGCCGCCGTCCTGCCCGCTGCCGGGGCCGCCCGCCCGCCCGCGCTCGATGCGCCGCGCGGCGGCAAGGCGGACGCGCTGACCGGCATAAAGGGCCTCGGGCCGAAGATCGAAAGCGCCCTGCACGGCATCGGCGTCTATCATTTCGACCAGATCGCGGCCTGGACGCCGGGCGAGGGACAGTGGGTCGGCGACGCGCTGAAACTGGGCGGCCGGATCGAGCGCGACGACTGGATCGCACAAGCCGCGGCGCTGGCCGAAGCGGGGGAGGGCGGCGCCTGATGCTCCAGGACCGCGACCGCATCTTCACCAACCTCTACGGCTTCGACGACTGGGGCCTCGAAGGCGCGCGCCGGCGCGGCGACTGGGACCAGACGGCCTGGTTTCTCGAGCAGGGCCGGGCCTGGATCTGCCAGCAGGTCAAGGAATCGGGCCTGCGCGGCCGGGGCGGCGCCGGTTTTCCGACCGGCCTCAAATGGTCGTTCATGCCGCCGGACGACAAGCGCGACGGCCGCCCGCACTATCTGGTCGTCAACGCCGACGAATCCGAGCCCGGCACCTGCAAGGACCGGGACATCATGCGCCACGACCCGCACAAGCTGGTCGAAGGCTGCCTGATCGCCGGTTTCGCGATGGGCGCCAACACGGCCTATATCTACGTCCGCGGCGAGTTCTACCGCGAGGCGGAACGGCTACAGGCCGCCGTCGACCAGGCCTACGGGGCCGGGCTGATCGGCAGGAACGCCGGCGGCTCGGGCTGGGATTTCGACATCCACGTCCACCGGGGGGCCGGCGCCTATATCTGCGGCGAGGAGACCGCGCTGCTGGAGAGCCTGGAAGGCAAGAAGGGCCAGCCGCGCCTCAAGCCGCCGTTTCCGGCCAACGCCGGCCTCTACGGCTGCCCGACCACGGTCAACAACGTCGAATCCATCGCCGTCGTGCCGACGATCCTGCGCCGCGGCGCCGCCTGGTTCGCCGGCATCGGGCGCGACGCGCGCAACACCGGCACCAAGCTTTTCTGCATTTCCGGCCATGTGAACGCGCCGTGCAACGTCGAAGAGGCGATGGGCATTCCGTTCCGCGAGCTGATCGAGAAACATGCCGGCGGCGTGCGCGGCGGCTGGGACAACCTGCTCGCCGTCATTCCCGGCGGCTCCTCGGTGCCCTGCCTGCCGGCCGACACCTGCCAGGACCTGCCGATGGATTTCGACACGCTGGCCGGCAACAAGTCGGGCCTCGGCACGGCGGCGGTCATCGTGATGGACAAGTCGACCGATATCGTGAACGCGATCTGCCGCCTGTCGAAATTCTACATGCACGAAAGCTGCGGCCAGTGTACGCCGTGCCGCGAGGGCACCGGCTGGATGTGGCGCGTCATGACGCGGCTGGTGCGCGGCGAGGCCGATATCGGCGAAATCGACATGCTGGAAGAGGTGACCTACCAGGTCGAGGGCCACACGATCTGCGCCCTCGGCGACGCGGCGGCGTGGCCGATCCAGGGGCTGATCCGGCATTTCCGGCCCGAACTGGAGCGCCGGATTCTCGAACGCAAGGTGGCGGCGTAAGCGCGATGCCTGAATTGAGCATCTACTATTTGTTGGCATTTGCCGGGTTTATCTTGCCCGGTGCAATTACTATGTATGTTTATGGGTTAAAAATTCCTCAGAAAAACCATCGTCTGCAAGAGCAAATTGCTGAAGCAATTTGTTTCAGTATGTTAAACATTGTGCTGATGTCTTGGCTATTGCGTTATTTACTTCAAAAAAACTTCATTTCTGAAAATCCATTATTGTCTTGGATTATTGTAATCGTTTCTTTTGTGTTTGCTCCGATACTTTGGGCATTTTTGTTCGTCTGGCTTCTTCGTTTTGCAGAAGATCGAAAAATAATTGGAATTCAAGCAAAAACAGCATGGGATGATTTTTTTTCCAGTCAATTGGGGTGTTGGATTCAGGTCGAATTAAATGACGGCAATATCATTGGTGGCAAATTCGACAAAAAATCATTTGCTAGCGCATGTCCTGACCCAGGCCATCTATATATTGAAGAGCTGTGGTCGATTGACGACCAAGGGCGGTTCGTGAACGTCCGTGACGGTGCGCCCGGCATAATACTGAGACCGACGGACTACAAACATCTCATCGTTTTCCGAGGAGATTAGCGATGTCAGGAAAAGTCAAGACCAAAACTTTACTGATTGAGAAGAGCGGATATCGTCCGATATCCAGTGCGCCTGCGAAACCGCCGACTTCAAGCGCAAAGCCTTCTCAATCCGGCGGAGATAACGATAGCGGCAAAGGTTCTGGCGGTTCCGGCAAGTCGTCATCCTGATCTAGGATGACATACCAAGGAATAATGTAAACGCGATGGCGACGATAACCGTTGACGGCAGCGAGTACGAAGTCGATGGGCGCCTGACCCTGTTCCAGGCGCTGCAGTCGATCGGCAAGGAAGTGCCGCATTTCTGCTTCCACGAGCGGCTGTCGATCGCCGGCAACTGCCGCATGTGCCTGGTCGAGGTCGAGAAGGCGCCCAAGCCGGTGGCGTCCTGCGCGCAGCCGGTCATGGACGGTATGGTCGTGCTCACCGATTCGGAGAAGACGGTCAAAGCCCGCAAGGGCGTGATGGAGTTCCTGCTGATCAACCATCCGCTCGACTGCCCGATCTGCGACCAGGGCGGCGAATGCGACCTGCAGGACCAGGCGATGGCCTACGGCCACGACCGCACCCGCTTCGAGGAGAACAAGCGGGCCGTCCACGACAAGGAAATGGGGCCGCTGGTCAAGACGATCATGACCCGCTGCATCCATTGCACCCGCTGCATCCGCTTCGCCGAGGAGGTCGCCGGCGTCGAGGAGATCGGCGCGCTGCACCGCGGCGAGCATATGGAGATCGCGACCTATCTCGAACGCTCGCTGACCTCCGAACTGTCGGGCAACGTCATCGACCTGTGCCCGGTCGGCGCGCTGACCTCCAAGCCCTACGCCTTCACGGCGCGGTCGTGGGAGCTGCGCAAGACCGAATCCATCGACGTCATGGACGCGGTCGGCTCCAACATCCGGGTCGACAGCCGCGGCGCCGAGGTGATGCGGGTGCTGCCGCGGCTCAACGACGACATCAACGAGGAGTGGATCTCCGACAAGACCCGCTTCGCCTGCGACGGGCTGAAACGGCAGCGGCTGGACCGGCCCTATGTCCGCCGCGACGGCAGGCTCCAGCCCGCCTCCTGGTCCGAAGCCTTCGCCGCGATCGCCGACAGGATCGCCGAAACCGGCGGCGCGGGCATGGCGGCGATCGCCGGCGACCAGGCCGATTGCGAGGCCATGATCGCGCTGAAAGACCTGTTTGCGGCCTGCGGCTCGGGGAATATCGACTGCCGCCAGGACGGGGCGAAGATCGATCCGTCCGTGCGCGCCGGTTACCTGTTCAACAGCGGCATCGCCGGCATCGACGAAGCCGATGCGCTGCTGCTGATCGGCGCAAACCCGCGGATCGAGGCCGCGGTGCTCAACGCCCGCATCCGGCGGCGCTGGCGGGCAGGCGGTTTCCGCATCGGCCTGATCGGCGAGCCGGCGGACCTCACCTACCGCTTCGACCGTCTGGGCGCCGGCGCGGAGACGCTGGCCGCGCTCGCCGGCGGCGACCACGGTTTTGCGAAAGTTCTGGAGGATGCCGAACGGCCGATGTCGATCGTCGGCCCCGGCGTGCTGGCGCGCGAAGACGGCGCGCAGATGCTCGGCCTGGCGCGCGCGGCGGCCGAACGCTTCGGCATGGTGCGCGACGGCTGGAACGGCTTTAACGTCCTGCACACCGCGGCGTCGCGGGTCGGCGGTCTCGATCTCGGCTTTGCGCCGGGACCGGGCGGCCGCGATACCGCGGCGATCCTCGACGGCGCGGGAACGGGCGGGATCGGCCTGGTCTGGCTGCTCGGCGCCGACGAGATCGATACGGGCCGGCTGGGCGAGGCCTTCGTCGTCTACCAGGGCCATCACGGCGACGCCGGCGCGGGGCGGGCGGACGTTATTCTCCCGGGCGCGGCCTATACCGAAAAGAGCGCCACCTATGTGAATGTGGAGGGCCGGCCCCAGCGCACGGCGCTTGCCATCTTCCCGCCCGGCGATGCGCGCGAGGACTGGACCATCGTCCGCGCGTTCTCGGAGGTCGCCGGCCACACGCTGCCCTACGATACGCTGGCCCAGGTCCGTGCGCGGCTGGCCGACGCCAACCCGGTCTTCGACGCCGTCGACGAAATCGTGCCGGCCGAATGGCAAGGCTTCGGCGGCGACATTGCGGACGCCGCACCGGATTCCGCGCCGTTCCGCTCGCCGGTCGGGAATTTCTACATGACCGACCCGATCGGCCGCTGTTCGGAGACGATGGCGCAATGCACGCAGATGCGCCGGTCGCTCGCCGCCGGCGACCGCACGGGCACGGACGGGTAGCGCCCCATGACGGTGTTCTGGGAAGGCTACGCTCTGCCGGCGCTGATCCTGATCGGCTGGATCCTGCTGATCGTCGTGCCGCTGCTGGTCGGCATGGCGCTGCTGACCTGGTACGAGCGCAAGGTCCTCGCCGCCATGATGCTGCGCAAGGGGCCGAACGTGGTCGGCCCGTTCGGCCTGCTTCAGCCGATGGCCGACGGCCTCAAGCTGCTGATGAAGGAGACGGTGATTCCGTCCGGCGCCAACCGGGCGGTTTTCCTGTTCGCGCCGGTCCTGACCTTCACGCTCGCCCTGGTGGCCTGGGCCGTGATTCCGCTCGGCCGGAGCGAGAGCGGCATCTGGGTGCTGTCCAACATCAATGTCGGCATCCTCTATCTCTTCGCAATTTCCTCGCTCGGCGTGTACGGCATCATCATGGCCGGCTGGGCGAGCAATTCGCGCTACGCCTTTCTCGGCGCCCTGCGCTCGGCGGCCCAGATGGTGTCCTACGAAGTCTCCATCGGCTTCGTGATGATCACGGTCCTGATCGCGGCCGGGTCGCTCAACCTTGCGGAGATCGTGCTCGCCCAGCAGGGCGGCTTCTGGAACTGGTACTGGATCCCGCTGGCGCCGATGTTCGTGGTGTTCTTCATCTCCGCGCTGGCCGAGACCAACCGCCATCCCTTCGATCTGCCGGAGGCGGAAGCCGAACTGGTCGCCGGCTATTTCGTCGAATATTCCGCCTTTCCGTTCGCCCTGTTCTTCCTGGGCGAATACATCAACATGATCATGATGAGCGGCATCACCGCCGTCCTGTTCATGGGCGGCTGGCTGCCGCCGCTCGACGTTTCCTGGCTGAACTGGATCCCGGGGCCGATCTGGCTGGCCCTGAAGATCGCGTTCCTGCTGTTCGTCTTTATCTGGGTGCGCGCGACGCTGCCGCGCTATCGCTACGACCAGTTGATGCGGCTGGGCTGGAAGGTCTTCCTGCCCCTGTCGCTGATCGCCGTCGTGGCGTATTCCGGCGTGTTGCTGTACGCCGGCTGGCTGCCGGCCTGAGGGAGCGAGAACCATGCTGCGCGCGGCACGAACCGTCCTGCTCTGGGAGATCGGCGTCGGCCTGTGGAAGACGCTGGTCTATTTCTTCAAGCCCAAGGTGACGATCAACTACCCCTACGAGAAAGGGCCGCTCAGCCCGCGCTTCCGCGGCGAGCACGCCCTGCGCCGCTACGCCAACGGCGAGGAGCGCTGCATCGCCTGCAAGCTGTGCGAGGCGATCTGCCCGGCGCAGGCGATCACCATCGAGGCCGAGCCGCGCGCCGACGGCAGCCGCCGGACGACGCGCTACGACATCGACATGACCAAGTGCATCTACTGCGGCTTCTGCCAGGAGGCGTGCCCGGTCGACGCCATCGTCGAGGGGCCGAATTTCGAATTCGCGGCCGAGACGCGCGAAGAACTGATGTACAACAAGGAGAAATTGCTCGCGAACGGCGACCGCTGGGAAACCGAAATTGCGCAGGCGCTCGCCGCCGATGCGCCCTACCGGTAGCCGCCGATGATCCTGCACGCCCTCGCCTTCTACCTGTTCGCCTTCGTCGCCGTGGCCGCCGCCGTCATGGTGGTGACGGCGCGCAACCCGGTCCATTCCGTCCTGTTCCTGGTGCTCACCTTCTTCAACGCCGCCGGGCTGTTCGTGCTGACCGGGGCCGAATTCCTCGCGATGATCCTGGTGATCGTCTATGTCGGCGCGGTGGCCGTGCTCTTCCTGTTCGTCGTGATGATGCTGGACATCAACTTCGTCGAACTGCGCGAGGGCTTTCAGCGCTACCTGCCGGTCGGCGGCCTGATCGCGGCCATCCTGCTGGGCGAGATCGTCTTCGTCGGCGGCATCTGGGCGGTCGCGCCCGAGGTGCAGGGCGCGTTGACCGAGAAGGCGCCGGAGGACGGCGCGCTCACCAATACCGAGATGCTCGGCCGGCTGCTCTACACGAAATACGTCTACCTGTTCCAGCTTGCCGGCATGGTGCTGTTCGTCGCCATGGTCGGCGCCATCGTGCTGACGCTGCGCCAGCGCCCCGGCGTGCGCAAGCAGAAGATCGGCGAGCAGGTCCGCCGCCGCCGCGACGAGACGGTGGAGTTGAAGCAGGTGCGGCCGGGGGAGGGCGTCTGAGACGATGTGGGAGATCGGCCTCGCGCACTATCTGACGGTCGCCGCGATCCTGTTCACCATCGGGATCTTCGGCATTTTCCTGAACCGGAAGAACGTCATCGTCATCCTGATGTCGATCGAGCTGATCCTGCTCGCCGTCAACATCAACCTGGTCGCCTTCTCCTGGGCGCTGAAAGACCTGGTCGGCCAGATCTTCGCGATGTTCGTGCTCACCGTGGCCGCCGCCGAGGCCGCCATCGGGCTCGCCATCCTCGTCATCTACTTCCGCAACCGCGGCTCCATCGCGGTGGAAGACGTGAACGTGATGAAAGGCTGAGCCCGGCATGTATGTCGCCGCCATCTTCCTGCCGCTGCTCGGCGCCGTTATCGCGGGGCTGTTCGGCCGGCGGATCGGGGACCGGGCCTCGATGTACGTCACGTCCGGCCTGCTCTGCGTCTCCGCGGTGCTGGGCGCGATCGTCCTGTACGAGGTCGGCTTCGCGAAGACCGGCCCGCAGGAACCGATCCGCCTGTTCACCTGGATGGCGTCGGGCGACCTGAGCGTCGACTGGGCGCTGCGCTTCGATACGCTGGCCGCCGTCATGGTCGTGGTGGTGACGCTGGTCTCCGCCGTCGTCCACGTCTACTCGATCGGCTATATGGGCCACGACCCGCACAAGCCGCGGTTCTTCGCCTATCTCAGCCTGTTCACCTTCGCCATGCTGATGCTGGTGACGGCGGAGAACTTCGTCCAGATGTTCTTCGGCTGGGAAGGCGTCGGCCTGTGCTCCTACCTGCTGATCGGCTTCTGGTACAAGCGCGAGAGCGCCAACGCGGCGGCGATCAAGGCGTTCCTGGTCAACCGGATCGGCGATTTCGGCTTCGCGCTCGGCATCTTCGCCGTGTTCGCCATTTTCGGCTCGCTCGATTTCTCGACCGTGCTGCCGGCGGCGCGGGAGCTTCCCGGCAAGGAAATCACGACCGTCGGCGGCTACGTCATCGACGGCCAGACCGCGCTCGACTGGGCCTGCATCCTCCTGTTCATCGGCGCCATGGGCAAGTCGGCCCAGATCCTGCTGCACACCTGGCTGCCCGACGCGATGGAGGGCCCGACGCCGGTTTCCGCCCTGATCCACGCCGCGACCATGGTGACGGCGGGCGTGTTCATGGTCTGCCGCCTGTCGCCGATGTTCGAATTCGCGCCGCTCGCCCTCGCGACCGTCGTCACGGTCGGCGCGCTCACCGCCTTTTTCGCCGCGACCGTCGGCCTGGTGCAGAACGATATCAAGCGGGTCATCGCCTATTCGACCTGTTCGCAGCTCGGCTACATGTTCTTCGCCGCCGGCATCGGCGCCTATCCGGTCGCGATGTTCCACCTGATGACCCACGCCTTCTTCAAGGCGCTGCTGTTCCTCGGCGCCGGGTCGGTCATCCACGGCATGTCGGACGAGCAGGACATGCGCCGCATGGGCGGCCTCTGGCGCAAGATGCAGACGACCTACATCCTGATGTGGATCGGCTCGCTGGCGCTGGCCGGCGTCGGCATCCCCTTCGTCTTCGGCTTCGCCGGCTTCTATTCCAAGGACCTGATCCTCGAGGCGGCGTTCGGCGCCCATACCGGGCTCGGCCTGTTCGCCTTCTGGATGGGCATCGCCGCGGCGATCATGACCGCCTTCTATTCCTGGCGGCTCATCATCATGACCTTCCACGGCGAGAGCCGCGCCCCGGCCGAGGTCCAGGCCCATGTCCACGAATCGCCGGCGGTCATGCTGGCGCCGCTGTTCGTGCTGGCGTTCGGCTCGGTGTTCGCCGGCGCGATCGCCGTCGCCTGGTTCGCCGGCCACGACTGGAGCGGCTTCTGGGGCGATTCGATCTACATGCGCGGGGAAGGCGCGATCCTCGACGCGGCGCACCATGCGCCGGCCTGGGTCAAGGTCCTGCCCGTCGTCGCCGGCCTGGCCGGGATCGGGCTCGCCTATGCCCTGTACATGCTGCGGCCGGCCTGGCCGAAGGCTCTCGCGAAGCGGTTTCGCAGCCTCTACTATTTCCTGCTCCACAAGTGGTATTTCGACGAGTTGTACGACCGGCTCTTCGTCCGTCCGGCCATGATCGTCGGCCGCGGCCTGTGGCGGAAGGGCGACGGCGGCACGATCGACCGTTTCGGCCCGCACGGCGCGGCGGTCGCGATCCGGGGCGGCTCGCGGCTCGCCGCCCTGTTGCAGACGGGCTACGTCTACCATTACGCCTTCGCCGTGCTGATCGGCGCCTTCGGCTTCGTCTCCCTCTTCGTCTTCGGGCTGTGGGGCTAGGCGATGGAAACCTGGCCGCTGCTCAGCATCGTCACCTTCGCCCCGCTGGTCGGGGCGCTGCTGATTCTCGTTATGGTGCGCGGCGACCGGGAAGCGACGGACCGCAACGCCCGCTGGCTCGCCCTGTGGGCCTCGCTCGCGACCTTCCTGATTTCGCTGCTGATCTGGATCAACTTCGAGACCGGGACGGCGGATTTCCAGTTCGTCGAAAAGGTGGCCTGGTTCGGTTTCCCGGGCGGCTACACGCTGAACTACCATATGGGCGTGGACGGCATCTCGATGATGTTCGTCCTGCTGTCGACCCTGTTGACGCCGATCTGCATCCTGTGCAGCTGGGAGATTAAATCCCGGGTGCGCGAATACATGGTGGCGTTCCTGGTGCTCGAAACCTTCATGGTCGGCACCTTCTGCGCCCTCGACCTCGTCACCTTCTATGTTTTCTTCGAAGGCGTGCTGCTGCCGATGTTCCTGATCATCGGCGTCTGGGGCGGCGACCGGCGGGTCCATTCGGCGTTCAAATTCTTTCTCTACACGCTGCTCGGCTCCGTCCTGATGCTGGTCGCCGTCATGGCGATATACTTCCTCGGCAAGTCGGCCGGGCAGGGCACCACCGACATCGTCGAACTGCTGAAATTCGCCCGGGAAACCGGCTTTAGCCCCGAAGCGCAGAAATGGCTGTGGCTCGCCTTCTTCGCCTCCTTCGCGGTGAAGCTGCCGATGTGGCCGGTCCATACCTGGCTGCCGGATGCGCATGTCGAGGCGCCGACGGCGGGCTCGGTCATCCTCGCCGGCGTCCTGCTGAAAATGGGCGGCTACGGCTTCCTGCGCTTCTCGCTGCCGATGTTCCCGGACGCCTCGGTCTATTTCGCGCCGCTGGTCTACACGCTGAGCATCGTGGCGATCGTCTACACTTCGCTGGTCGCACTGGCCCAGGAGGATATGAAGAAGCTGATCGCCTATTCGTCGGTCGCCCATATGGGTTTCGTCACCCTCGGCATTTTCGCGGCGACGGCGCAGTTTCAGGCCGGGAATCTCCTCGGCGAGCAGGCGGTGACCGGCGCCATGTTCCAGATGCTGTCCCACGGCATCGTATCGGCCGCGCTTTTCCTGTGCGTCGGGGTGGTGTACGACCGGCTGCACACGCGGCGGATCGACCGCTACGGCGGGCTGGTCCACCGGATGCCGCGCTACGCCGCCGTGTTCATGGTGTTCACGCTGGCCTCGGTCGGCCTGCCGGGCACGAGCGGCTTCGTCGGCGAGTTCCTGGTGCTGTTCGGCGTCTTCCAGGTCAACGTCTGGGCCGCGGCCCTGGCGGCGACCGGCGTGATCCTCGGCGCCGCCTACATGCTGTGGCTCTACCGCCGGATCGTCTTCGGCGAGCTGGTCAAGCCGGACCTGATGCGGATGAAGGACCTCCACCCGCGCGAGGTCGCGGTCTTCGCGCCGCTGGTCATCTTGGTGCTCTGGATGGGCATCTGGCCCGAGCCGTTCCTCGACGTGTTCGACGCTTCCGTGAAAAACCTGCTGACAAGCTTCAAGGCCGGCGCCTGCCGGGTCAACGAAGCCTGTTTCGCGGCGCGGTAGGAACGCGGCATGACGATCCTGCCGAACCTGGAATATGCCGCATCGGAAATGTTCGTTGCCGTGGCGGCGATGGTCCTGCTGATGATCGGCGTGTTCCGGGGCGAAGGCTCGTTCCGGCTGGTCTCGGCCCTGTCGATCCTGGTGCTGGCTGCCGCCGCCGCCGTTACGGTCTGGATGTCGCCGGTCGAGAGCCGGTCGGCCTTCGCCGGCATGTTCGTGAGCAACGGTTACACGACCTTCCTCAAGGTCGGCATCCTGCTGGCGTCGGCGGTCGGCATCTTCCTGTCGGTCGGCTACAACGCGCGCGAAGCGATCGAGCGCTTCGAATACCCGGTGCTGATCGTGCTGGCCGCGCTCGGCATGATGGTGATGGTTTCGGCCGGCGACCTGCTGTCCCTCTATATCGGCCTCGAACTGCAGAGCCTGTCGCTCTACGTCGTCGCGGCGATCCGGCGCGATTCGGTGAAATCGAGCGAGGCCGGGCTGAAATATTTCGTGCTCGGCGCGCTGGCCTCGGGGATGCTGCTGTTCGGCGCCTCGCTGGTCTACGGCTTCGCCGGCACCACCGCGTTCACCGGCCTCGCCGCCCAGTTGACCGGCGCGTCCGCGCCCTCGGTCGGCCTGGTCGTCGGCCTGGTGCTCGTCATGGTCGGCCTGGCCTTCAAGGTTTCCGCCGTGCCGTTCCATATGTGGACGCCGGACGTGTACGAAGGCGCGCCGACCCCCGTGACCGCCTTTTTGGCGGCGGCGCCGAAGCTGGCCGCGATGGGCCTGCTCCTGAGCGTGCTCGCCGGCCCGTTCGGCGGCCTCGTCGAGCAGTGGAGCCAGATCGTCATCGTTCTGGCCATCGCCTCGATGGTGCTCGGCGCCTTCGCCGCCATCGCCCAGACCAACATCAAGCGGCTGATGGCCTACAGTTCGATCGGCCATATCGGCTACGCCCTGGTCGGCCTGGCCTCGGGCGCCGGCGAGGGCTACAGCGCCGTGCTGGTCTATATGGCGATCTACATCGTGATGACACTGGGCGCCTTCGCCGTGATCCTGGCGATGCAGCGCAGCGGCCGGATGGTGGAGGAGATCGGCGACCTGACCGGCCTGTCGCGCACCAATCCGGTCATGGCGGCCATGATGCTGATCTTCATGTTCTCCATGGCGGGCATCCCGCCGCTCGCGGGCTTCTACGCCAAGCTCTACGTCTTCCTGGCGGCGGTCGATGCCGGGCTGTATTTCCTCGCCGTGATCGGGCTGGTGACCAGCGTGGTCGGCGCCTACTATTACCTCCGCATCGTCAAGGTGATGTATTTCGACGAGCCGGAAGACGCGCTCGATCCCCGGCCCGGCCGCGACCTCGGGGCCGTCCAGTTCGTCGCCGGCATGGCGACGCTGCTGTTCTTCCTGTTTCCGAGCCTGCTCGTCGACGCCGCCGATACGGCGGTTTTCAGCCTGACCGGCGGCTAGGCGCGTGGACCCCCGGTTGCCGCAAACACGGCGCCCCGCAGCCGGCCGCGACGGGACCGCCGCGCTGCCGGCCGGCTTTCTCCTGCACCGTTTCGGCGCCGTTTCCAGCACGAATGACGAAGCCCGGCGCCTGGCGCAACAGGGCGCGCCGGACCGCACGGCCGTTCTCGCCGGGTCCCAGACCGCCGGGCGCGGGCGATACAGCCGGCAATGGGACTCGCCGGGCGGGAACCTCTACGTTTCCTTCGTTTTCCGGCCGCGGATTGCGCCGCGGGACGCCGGGCAGATCGGCTATGTCGCTGCCGTCGCGGTCCACGACACGGTTGCGGAGGCGATCGGCGGGCCGGCGCCGGTCGCCTGCAAATGGCCCAACGACGTGCTGGTCGGCGGCGAGAAGATCGCCGGGATCCTGCCCGAATCCTCCATCGGCGCCGACGGCGCGCTGGAATGGATCGTTCTCGGCATCGGGCTCAACATCGTGAGCGCACCCGCCGATACCCTCCGGCCGGCGACCTCCCTGTCCGCGCATCGGGACGCGCCGCCCGGTCCCGAAAGCACGCTCGCCGCGCTGGGCCGGGCGCTCGACGGCTGGATGCGGCGCTGGCTCGACGACGGCTTCGGCTCCGTGCGCGCGGCGTGGCTCGCCCGCGCCGGGCCGATCGGCGCATCCCTGCGGGTCGTCCTGCCGGACCGCAGCATCGCCGGCCGCTTCGGCGGGCTCGACCGCCACGGCGGCCTGGTCCTCGACACGGCGGCCGGCAAGCAGACCGTCCATAGCGGCGAAGTCTTCCCCGGCGAGGCGCGCTGATGCTGCTCGCGATCGATTCCGGCAACACGAATATCGTTTTCGGCGTGCATGACGGCGCGGAATGGCGCGGCATCTGGCGCAGCACGACGAAAGGCGACCGGACGGCCGACGAACTGGCGGTTTGGATGATGCAACTGTTCGACATGAAGGGGCTGAAGCGCCGCGCGGTCGACGCCGCGGCGATCGCCAATGTGGTGCCGAGCAACGATTTCAGCCTGCGCTCCCTGTGCCGGGACCATTTCGGGGTCGAGCCGCTGGTCATCGGCGACGCCGGCGTCCGGCCCGGCATCGAACTGCTGACCGACGCGCCCGAAGAGGTCGGCGCCGACCGGATCGCCAACGCCGTCGGCGCCTTCGCCGCGCATGGCGGGCCGCTGATCGTCATCGACTTCGGCACGGCGACGACCCTGGACGTGGTGGACGGGGCGGGCAACTATTGCGGCGGCGCCATCGCGCCCTCGGCGGCCCATTCCGTCGATGCGCTGCACCGGGCCGCGGCGCAGCTGCCGCGGATCGACGTGCGCCGCCCGCCCGCCGTGATCGGCGCCGCGACCGTCCCGGCCATGCAATCCGGCGTCTACTGGGGCTATGTCGGCCTGATCGAAGGGCTGGTCCGGCGCATCCGGGAAGAGTTCGGGGCGCCGATGAAAGTGGTGGCGACCGGCGGCCTGGCCGAGACCTTCTGCGCGGCAACCGGCGCCATCGATGTGCAGGACCCCGACGTCACCCTGCGCGGCCTGCTCGAAATTCATACCAGAAACCGCGCATGAGCGGCGACGCCCTCCATTTCCTGCCGCTCGGCGGCGCCGGCGAAATCGGCATGAACCTCAACCTGTTCGGCTATCGCGGCAGTTGGCTGATGGTCGATCTGGGCGTGACCTTCGGCGATCCCACGATCCCCGGCATCGAGGTGATTACGCCCGACCCGAAATTCATCGTCGAGCGCCGGGACCGGCTGGCCGGCCTGGTCCTGACCCATGCCCACGAGGACCATATCGGCGCGGTGCCGCATCTCTGGCCCCGGCTGAAATGCCCGATCTACGCCACCGGCTTCACCGCATCGGTGCTGAAGCGCAAGCTGGCCGAAGCCGACCTGGAGGACGAGGCCCGGATCGCCCCGGTCGAACCCGGCAAACCCTTCGAGGTCGGTCCGTTCGGCATCGAGCTCATACGCCTGACCCATTCGATCCCGGAGCCGAACGCCCTGCTGATCCGCACGCCGCTGGGCGCCGTGTTCCACACCGGCGACTGGAAGCTCGATCCGGACCCGCTGATCGGCGCGCCGGTCGACGAGGCTGCGCTGCGCCGGATCGGCGATGACGGCGTCCTGGCGCTGATCGGCGATTCGACCAACGTGTTCGAGGAGGGCCGGTCCGGCTCGGAGGCCGATGTCCGGCAGAGCCTGATCGATCTGGTCGGCAGGTACGACCGCCGGGTCGCCGTCGCCTCCTTCGCGTCGAACGTTGCGCGGCTCGAGACCATCGCCGCGGTCGCCAAGGCGACCGGGCGCCACGCCGCCCTGTGCGGCCGGTCCCTGCGCCGGATGGACGAGGCGGCGCGGGAAAACGGCTATCTGCGGGACTGGCCGCGCTTTCTCGGCGAGGAAGACGCCGCGAAGCTGCCGCGCGACCGGGTTCTGGTCGCCTGCACCGGCAGCCAGGGCGAGCCGCGCGCGGCGCTCGCCCGGATCGCTGCCGGCAGCCATCCCAAGATCGGCCTCGACGAAGGCGACGCCGTGATCTTCTCCTCGCGCAAGATTCCCGGCAACGAGCGCGCCATCGCCCGGGTGCAGGACATGCTGGTGCACAGCGGCGTCGAGGTCGTCACCGAATCCGACCATTTCGTCCATGTCAGCGGCCACCCGGCGCGGGACGAGCTGGTCGACATGTACCAGTGGATCCGGCCGCAGATCGCGGTGCCGGTCCACGGCGAGCGCCGCCACCTGCACGAACACCGCCGGCTGGCGCGCGGCTGCCAGACGCCCCAGGCCGTCGTCGCCACCAACGGCGAGATGGTCCGCCTGGCGCCCGGACCGGCCGCGGTCGTGGAACGGGTCCACAGCGGCCGGCTCGCGGTCGAGGGGGAAAACCTGCTGCCGGTCGACGGCCCGGTCATCCGCGAACGCCGCCGCCTGATGGACAACGGCGCCGCCGTCGCGACCGTCGTGGTCGACGCGAAGGGCGAACTGCTGGAAGACGCCGTCGTCACGCTGGCCGGCCTGGGCGGCGAGGACGAGGGGCGGGACGACGCGCTGTACGACGCCCTGATCGACGCCGTCGACGAGGCGGTGGACGGCCTGCCGCCGGGCGGGCGGCGCGACGACGAAAAGCTTGAACGGGCCGTGCGGGCCGCGATACGCCGGGTGATCCGCGGCGAAACCGGCAAGCGCCCGGCGACCGACGTCCATGTCGTGCGCCTGACGCCGGCCCTGATCGACCGGGCGCAGGACTAAGGGCGCAAACGCAAGGGCAGAAGCACAGGGGCAGAAGCATGATCGGCCGCCTCAACCATGTCGCCATCGTCGTCCCCGACCTGGCCGCCGCCTCGGCGACCTACCGGGATACGCTCGGCGCAACCGTATCGGAGCCGAAGGACCAGCCGGCCCACGGCGTCACGACGGTCTTCGTCGAGCTGGACAACACGAAGATCGAACTGCTGCACCCGCTGGGCGAGGGCTCGCCGGTGGCGAAATTCCTCGAGAAGAACCCGTCCGGCGGCATGCACCATGTCTGCTACGAGGTCGGGGATATCCTGGCGGCGCGCGACCGGCTGACGGCCGAAGGCGCCCGGGTGCTGGGCGACGGCGAGCCGCGCATCGGCGCCCACGACAAGCCGGTGCTGTTCCTGCATCCCAAGGATTTCTGCGGCACGCTGGTCGAGCTGGAGCAGGTTTGAAAGCCGCCGGCCCGCCGGGCGCCGCCGGCCGCCGCCCCTGACGGTTTCCCGTGAGCGTCGTCGAAGCCGCCGTCGTCTTCGCCATCGTCTGGTGGCTGTTCTTCCTCATGCTGCTGCCCTGGGGCGTCGAGCGGAACCGCGCGCCCGGGCCGGGCCACGACGCCGGCGCCCCGGTCCGGCCCAAGCTGGTGCGCAAGGCGCTGGCCGCGACCGCGCTGGCGGCGGTTGCGACGGCGGCCATCCGCTGGGCCATCGAGAGCTATCTGGCGGATTTCTGACGGTCGCGCGGCGTTGCCTTGCCCCGGCCGAGACCCTAGAGTCCGGACGCTTCCGCCGGGCCCGGAGCCTCCCGGATAGTCCTGTCCGATAACAAGTCCCCAGCCAACCGAGACCGAGCCGCCATGCGCCTCTCCCGCTTCTTCCTGCCGACGCTGAAGGAGACGCCCGCCGAGGCGCAGATCGTCTCGCACCGCTACATGCTGCGGGCCGGCATGGTGCGCCAGGCGAGCGCCGGCATCTATTCGTGGCTGCCGCTCGGCTTCCGGGTGCTCAAGAAGATCGAGCAAATCGTGCGCGAGGAGCAGGACCGGGCCGGCGCGATCGAGATGCTCATGCCGACCGTCCAGTCGGCCGACCTGTGGCGCGTCTCCGGCCGTTACGACGACTACGGCAAGGAGATGCTGCGCATCGAGGACCGGCACGGGCGGGACATGCTCTACGGCCCGACCAACGAGGAGCTGATCACGGAAATCTTCCGCACCTCGGTGCGCAGCTACCGCGACCTGCCGAAGAACCTCTATCACATCCAGTGGAAGTTCCGCGACGAGGTCCGGCCGCGCTTCGGCGTCATGCGCGGCCGGGAATTCTACATGAAGGACGCCTATTCCTTCGCGCTCGACTATCCCTCGGCGGTCCACGCCTATAACCGGATGTTCGTCTCCTACCTGCGCACCTTCGCCCGGATGGGCCTCCAGGCGATCCCGATGCGCGCCGAGACCGGGCCGATCGGCGGCGATTTGAGCCACGAATTCATCATTCTGGCCGAGACCGGCGAAAGCGCCGTCTACTGCCACAGGGACATGCTGTCCTTCGACATCTTCACCGAAGACGTGGACTACGACAGCGACCTCCAGCCGATCGTCGACCATTGGACCGGCCTCTACGCCGCGGCCGACGACAAGCACGATCCGGCGGCCTGCCCGGCGGCGGCCGAAGACCTGGTCGAGGCGCGCGGCATCGAGGTCGGCCATATCTTCTATTTCGGCGCGAAATATTCAAAACCCCTGGGCGCCGTCGTCACCGGGCCGGACGGCAAGGAGGTTCCGGTCGAGATGGGCTCCTACGGCATCGGCGTGTCGCGGCTGGCCGGCGCGATCGTCGAGGCGAGCCACGACGAGGCCGGGATCGTCTGGCCCGAGCCCGTTGCGCCCTTCCGGGTCGGGCTGATCGACCTGCGCGCTTCGGATCCCGCCTGCGTTGCGGCCTGCGACGATCTCTACGGCAGGCTGAACGGCGCCGGCGTCGAATGCCTCTACGACGACGGCGACGACAGCGCCGGCGCGAAATTCGCCCGGATGGACCTGATCGGCCTGCCCTGGCAGATTGTCATCGGGCCGCGCGGCGTGAAGGCCGGGACCGTGGAGCTGAAAGACCGCAAATCCGGCGCGCGCGAGGAACTGAGCGCCGAATCGGCGCTCGCCCGGCTGGCGGGCTGAGGCCCGCGCGCAGGGCGGCGGCGGAGCGGCGGTTTACGGTGTTTTCGCCGGCCGAACGGATGATCGCCTTCCGCTATCTGCGGCCGCGGCGCAGCGAGGGCTTCATCTCGCTGATCGCCGCCTTCGCCTTTCTCGGCATCACGATCGGCGTGGCGACGCTGATCGTCGTCATGTCGGTGATGAACGGCTTCCGCGCCGAACTGCTGTCGCGCGTGCTCGGCTTCAACAGCCATGTCGTCGTCTACGCCGACGGCCGGCCGATCCGCGACTACGGCCGGCTGGTCGCCGAAATCCGCAAGATCGAGGGCGTCGTATCGGCAGCGGCGGCGGTGGACGGCCAGGTCATGGCTTCGGCCGGCGAGCGGAGTTCCGGCGCCTTCGTCCGCGGCATTGCGCCGGAAGACCTGAAGCGCCACCGCCTGCTGCGCGACAATCTGAGCCCGGGCGCCGTCGCGGGCTTCCGGGACGGCACGCTGATCCTGGGCCGGCGCCTGGCCGCCTACCTCGGCGCGGGAACGGGCAGCCGCGTGCGCCTGCTGTCGCCGAAATGCGCGCCGACGCCGGTCGGCTGCGTGCCGGGCATCGCCTCTTTCGACGTCGCCGGCCGGTTCGATGTCGGCATGTCGGAATACGACCGCGGCTACCTCTTCATGCCGCTGGAGACGGCGCAGGATTTCTTCAGGGTCGCCGGCGGAGTGACCAATATCGAGATTACGGTGGCAGACCCCGACCGGGTCGATACGGTTGCGGAGCGGGTGCGCGCGCTGCAAATCCCGCGGTCCTTCGTGCGGACCTGGCAGGACATCCACTCGACCTTCTTCGGCGCCCTCAAGGTCGAGCGGAGCGTCATGTTCCTGATCCTCGCCCTGATCGTCCTCGTGGCCGCGTTCAATATCGTCTCCAGCATGATCATGCTGGTGAAACAGAAGGGCCAGGCCATCGCGATCCTGTGCACCATGGGGGCGACGCGCGGCAACATCCTGCGCCTGTTCTTCATGACCGGGGCGACCATCGGCGTGGCCGGCACCTTCTTCGGCGTGCTGCTCGGGCTCGGGGTGGCCTACAATATCGACGGCATCAAACGCTGGGTCGAAGACCTGCTCGGCGCCGAACTGTTTCCGGCGACGGTCTATTTCCTGTCCAGCCTGCCGTCGAAGGTCGAACTGGCGGAAGTCGCCCAGATCGTGGCGATGGCGCTCGCGCTGACCTTCCTGGCGACGGTCTATCCGGCCTGGCGGGCGTCGCGGCTCGATCCGGTCGAGGCGCTGCGCAATGAATGAGCCTGCGGCAACGCCCGGCGCCGCGCCGCTGCTGGTCCTCGACGGCGTGCGCAAGACGTTCCGGCAGGGCGGCCGGCGGATCGAGGTGTTGCGCGGCGCCGACCTGACGGTCCGGCCGGGCGAGATGATCGCGCTGGTCGGCCCGTCCGGCGCCGGAAAATCGACCCTGCTGCATATCGCCGGCCTGCTCGAGCGGCCGGGCGGCGGGCGGGTTGTCGTCTGCGGCCGGGACTGCGGCGGCCTCACCGGCCAGCAGCGGGCGCTGCTGCGCGGCCGGTCCCTCGGCTTCGTCTACCAGTATCATCATCTGCTGCCGGAATTCAGCGCGCAGGAAAACGCCATGCTGCCCCTGATGCTGGCCGGCGCGGGCCGGGCCGCGGCGCGGGCGCGGGCGGCGGAACTGCTGGAGGCGCTGGGCCTGGAGGACCGGCTCGGCCACCGGCCGGCGGCATTGAGCGGCGGCGAACAGCAGCGCGTCGCGATCGCCCGGGCGGTCGCCAACCGGCCGTCGGTCCTGCTTGCCGACGAGCCGACCGGCAATCTGGACCGGGAGACCGCCGGGCGCGTGTTCGAGCAGTTTCTCGAGCTGGTCCGCGGCAGCGGAATCGGCGCCCTGGTCGCGACCCACAATCCGGCGCTGGCCGGGCGCATGGACCGGACGCTCGAAATCGCCGGCGGCCGGCTCCGTGAGCGGCCGGCCGGATAGCCCGGTTCTCTCCTCACAGTTACGGCCTGCGCCACGTTCCGATGTTCGATCCGCCAGAAGCGGAACGCTATCGTTGAAGCCCCAAGAGCCAGTCGCCCAAACTTTCGATGCGCCCGCTCTGTAAATGACCGAGCACTTGCGCGAACGAGCGTCGTGGGCCATCCCCGTAGACGGCCTTTAACGCGTCGGTACTAACGTGGACCACACTGGTGAATAGTGGATTGCCCTCTCGCTGGCGTTCGGCCGCCGCAACCAGTCGGGCAGGATCGAACTCGTTCGTTATGAGGACGTAATCGAAAGGCTGGCCAGATCGTTCCAGATGGACGTAGCTCGTGCAGTCGCTGACGAACTGCTCTTCGCGGTCGGCCCTGATCGACCACTTCGCTGTGATCAAGGAACGACGGTTCTTTTGGCCGCGCACGATAGCCAGATCAACGATACGAGGCTTCTCACCGCCGCGTGGTTCGTAGAATCCCGGAATTTCGTGGAGCAGGCAGCGCGTTTGCACCGACTGGACGGTTGATGCAGGCAGCAGGCGAATGAGGACAGCGAGAACGTCCTCAAAGCCCTCGCCAACGAGATTCTTGCGCTTGTTTTCCAAGCGCGTGTGCTGATGTATCCGATCTGTCAGCTCTCGCAGCGCCTCCGACGGAGGCGGCTCCTGCAACCAAGGTGCAAGAGCATCGAGAATAAGGCTCTCCAATTCAGGATCTCGCCCCGGCTCCGGCATCCCCGGCGTCCGCGCTCTCTGGTCCTTGGCCCGCTCTTGCTGTACTTCTGAGGCGCCGGCTGCGAGATCGCGCGAGGCATGCTTGAAGAGCCAGTCGATCTCCGATCGCAAATCGCCCGGTGCAGACCCAAGGCATTTCGCCACCCAAGCGTGAAACCGCAAAGACCGCTCGTACCATGGCCGGCCCGGCTGCGATTTGTCGCTCTCGTAGCAATGCGCCAAGCCGGTTGTACTGTCGATCCACAGCAAGAGCCGGTAAACGTGTTTCCAGGCAGTCTCGGGGGAAACCGCCGCGGTGCCCGAAAGATACTCGCGAAGCAGCCGTCCGCGATTGTCCGCGCCGAAGGCTCGCGTGACCGCCGCTTGAACGGTGTCGGCCGTCACACCGAAGCCTCATGTTGCGGTGTCACTGGATATGGTGAGAGCACGGCCCGGAGATGCCGGGCGACCGCCAGAGCTAGCAGCGGTGGAACTGCATTCCCAACTTGGCGGTACCGGGAATGGGCGGCCCCGCCTGCGATGCGGCCGGGAATAGAGCCACGGCGCGGGTCTGTTGTGAATTTGAAATGGTCAGGAAACGATTGAATCCTGGCGAACTCGCGGACGGAGAGGGCGCGCTCCGCATGCCAATGGTAGGTCGAGTCGGCCTTTGTGTTCAGCGTCCAAGCCCAAAAATCTGGATGCAGGCGGCGGTATGCGTAGTAGTGCCGGCGCCCCAGCCGCCCGCTCCCGTTGTGGGGTCCCCACTTCTGCCCGGTCAGGTACCGATCTCGAAGGCCATGGGGCAGGTCGAGATAGTTGCCGCCTTGCGGGATGGCAGACAGCCGGAGAATCGTGTCGTCCTTGATTCGCGGGACGCTGACGTTGGACACGGTGCCCGCGCTGCGCATGATTCGCTGGTAGCTGGACTCAGGTGCCGGTAGATCCGTGTCCGGCAGATCATCGTTACGCCGTCCCGGCTGAAGGACGGCCAGATCCGAAATAGCCTGCTGTGTCGTGACGATAGAGGCGTCCTCGGTGTCCAGCAGCTTGCCGAGAAACTTCTGACCGCCGATTCCGCTTGGCACGGGATCATACCCCACCGAGCCGTTCTCAGTACGCGCCAACAGCAGGTGTTCGGACGCACGGCTACCGCGGAGAGCCGACGGGCAAGCGCCGAGAGACCTGCTAAGCCCTATAAACAGCAAGCGCTTGCGCGTCTGCGGCACGCCGAAATCACACGCGTCGACCTCTTGTACCGACACGCGGTATTTGCCGTCCAAAGCAAGGTCCTGCGCGATCCGTTCTTGTACGCGGAGTTGCGCCAGTCCAGGGACGTTCTCCATGATGAACGCGCGCGGCTCGATGCGCTTGAGCAACCAAAGGAACTCCCGGTAGAGCTGATTTCGCGGATCGTTCAACACGCGGTCGTGGTTGCGAACCTGCGAAAAAGCCTGGCAAGGAGGCCCGCCAACTACGACGGCTACGTTGTTGGCGGCCTCAACCACGCGTGACCGGGTGGCCTCCTCGGTCAGATCGCCGCACACAGTCACCGCGTCACAGAAGTTGTGCATGTAGGTGGCGCAGGCATCGGGGTCGATATCCGTTCCAGCCGCGATTCGAAAACCGGCTTGGCGGAAGCCTTCGGAGAACCCTCCCGCACCGCAGAAAACATCGAGTATACTCAACACTTTCGGTCGTTCCCATCTTGCGGAGAAACGATCTGCCGGGAGAGCTCCCCAAGGCGGTCGGGGCATATTTCGCATTCCCAAACGACGAAGACACGCCAGCCGGCCTCCCGTAGCTGGCGTTGATGCAGCTTGTCTCTCTCTTGTGTCCGCTTCAGCTTGGGCCGCCAATATTCCGTGTTGCTCTCCGGTATGCGGCCGTCTCGGCATCCAGCGTGTTGGTGCCAGAAGCATCCGTGGACAAAAACCGCTGCGGTGTGGCGTTTGAGCACAATATCGGGCCGTCCCGGCAGACCAGCAACATTCTTCCTGAATCGGAGTCCTTGGCGGTGGAGGTATGATCGAACCAGTCGCTCCGGCGAAGTCTCCGTGCTTCGGATCTGGCTCATCATGCGGCTGCGCGTTTGGGGCGAAACCGTATCGGTCATGATTTAGGGCCGGTTTGTTCGGGAAGGTCGGGCATCGCGAGCTGCTCGGGAACCGCGTGCTGATCCAAAAACAGCCTCAAGGCGCGGCTGACAAGCCAACTCAGCGAGCGCTCTTCTGTTCGCGCGAGCGCACATAGGCGCCTGTAGTCGTCGGCCTTGAGACTGATAGTCAGGCGATGCGGTTTCATCGGTCCTCACCGATGTTGTGCAAACTTCACCAACACCGAATATACCCCATCGCCGCCGTCTGGGTACCCCATGATTCGCCTAGCACAACAAGCTGGTCCGCGGCAGCGGCATCGGCGCCCTGGTCGCGACCCACAATCCGGCGCTGGCCGGGCGCATGGACCGGACGCTCGAAATCGCCGGCGGCCGGCTCCGTGAGCGGCCGGCCGGATAGCCCGGCTTGTTCACAGGTTTTCCACCGAACGATCCCCCGGAATCTTCACTTCCGATGCGCGAGGGCGGGGCGCGGCGCGCGAATTGCCTGTAGATTTGGGGCGCCGACCGACCGGCTTCCCCAACCCGCTGCGCCGGACCGCCCATGACCCACGCCGATTTCGTCCATCTCCGGGTTCACTCCGCCTATTCGCTCTCCGAAGGGGCGCTCAAGATCCCGGACATCGCGGCGCTGTGCAAAGCGAACCGGATGCCGGCGGTGGCGATCGCCGACACCAACAACCTGTTCGGCGCGCTGGAGTTTTCCGAGACCTGCGCCAAGGCCGGCGTGCAGCCGATCGTCGGCTGCCAGCTTTCCGTCGCCTTCGAGGCGCCCGAGCCGAACCGCGCGGGGCGCCGGGACGGCTTCGACCGGCTCGTGCTGCTGGCGCAGGACGAGACCGGATACCGCAACCTGCTCCGGCTGACCTCCCAGGCCTTTCTGGCGGTCGAGGCCGGGGCGTCGCCCCATGTGCCGGGCGAGGCGGTCGCGGCCCATGCCGGGGGCCTGATCGCGCTCACCGGCGGCGCGCAGGGGCCGCTCGGCCGCTACCTGGCGGCCGGGCAGGACGATGCGGCGGAAGCGGCCTGCGACCGGCTCAGGACGGTCTTCGGCGACCGGCTCTATATCGAGGTCTCCCGCCAGGGCGTGCGCGAGGAAACGGCGATCGAGCCGAAACTGCTGGCGCTCGCCGACGCCTTCGACCTGCCGCTGGTCGCGACCAACGAGGCGTTTTTCGCCGAGGAAGGGCTGTTCGCCGCCCACGACGCCCTGCTGTGCATCGCCGGCGGCAACTCGGTCAACGATCCGGACCGGCGGCGGCTGACCCCGGAGTTCCGCTTCAAGACCGCCCAGGAGATGCGCGCCCAGTTCGCCGACCTGCCCGAGGCGCTGGACAATACGCTGGCGATCGCCGAGCGCTGCGCCGTGATGGCGGAGACGCGGGCGCCGATCCTGCCGCGCTTTCCGTCCGAGGCCGGCCGTTCGGAGGCCGAGGAGCTGCGCCACCGGGCGGCCGGGGGGCTGGAGCGGCGGCTGGCCGCCCACGTCCTGCCGGCCGGCGCGCCGGACGCGGAGCGGGAAGCGGCCGCGCGGCCCTACCGCGAGCGGCTGGAGACCGAACTCGGCATCATCGGGAAGATGGGCTACCCCGGCTATTTCCTGATCGTGGCCGACTTCATCCAGTGGGCCAAGGCGCAGGGCATCCCGGTCGGGCCGGGGCGCGGCTCCGGCGCCGGCTCCGTTGTCGCCTGGGCGCTGACGATCACCGACCTCGACCCGCTGCGCTGGGGGCTGCTGTTCGAGCGTTTCCTCAACCCCGAGCGCGTCTCCATGCCGGATTTCGACATCGATTTCTGCCAGGAGCGGCGGGACGAGGTGATCCGCTACGTCCAGGGCAAATACGGCGCCGACCGGGTGGCGCAGATCATCACCTTCGGCAAGTTGCAGGCCCGCGCGGTGCTGCGCGACGTCGGCCGCGTGCTGGACATGCCCTACGGCCAGGTCGACCGGCTGTGCAAGCTGGTGCCGAACAATCCCGCCAACCCGGTGACGCTCCAGGAGGCGATCGGGATCGAGCCGCAGCTCCAGGAACAGCGCCGCCGGGACGAGAGCGTCGCCCGGCTGATCGATATCGCGCTCCAGCTCGAGGGCCTGTACCGCCACGCCTCGACCCACGCCGCCGGCGTCGTGATCGGCGACCGGCCGCTGGAAGAGCTGATCCCGCTCTACCGCGATCCGCGGTCCGATATGCCGGTCAGCCAGTTCAACATGAAGGATGTCGAGAAGGCCGGCCTGGTCAAATTCGATTTCCTCGGGCTGAAGACCCTTTCGGTCCTGCAAACGGCGGTCGACCTGCTGAAGGCCCGCGGGGTCGAGGTCGACCTGGAGCGCCTGCCGCTCGACGACGCCGGGACCTACGCGATGATCTCGCGCGCCGACACGACGGGGGTGTTCCAGCTGGAAAGCAGCGGGATGCGCGACGTGCTCCGCCGCCTGAAGCCGGACCGGTTCGAGGACATCGTCGCCGTCGTCGCCCTCTACCGGCCGGGGCCGATGGAGAACATTCCCTCCTACATCGCCCGGAAGCACGGCAACGAGGAGGTCAGGTACGACCACCCGAAGCTGGAGCCGGTCCTGAAGGAGACCTTCGGCATCCCGATCTACCAGGAGCAGGTCCAGCAGATGGCGCGCGACCTCGCCGGCTACACGCTGGGCTCCGCCGACCTGCTGCGCCGCGCCATGGGCAAGAAGATCAAGGCCGAGATGGACGCCCAGGGCGCGACCTTCATCGCCGGCTGCGAAGAGCACAGCGGCATCGGGGCCCGGCAGGCGCGGCAGATTTTCGACACCATGGCCGCCTTCGCCGGCTACGGCTTCAACAAGTCCCACGCCGCCGCCTATGCCCTGGTCGCCTACCAGACCGCCTGGTTCAAGGCCAACCATCCGGTCGAATTCTACGCCGCCTCCATGTCGTTCGACATGGGCAACGCCGACCGGATCGCCAATTTCCGGCGCGAACTGCAACGCGAAGGCATCGACCTGCTGCCGCCCGACGTGAACCGCTCGGGCGCCATCTTCGCGGTCGAGGACGGCGCCGTGCGCTACGCCCTGGCGGCGCTCAAGAATGTCGGCGCCGCGGCGATGGAAAGCCTGGTGCGCGAGCGCGGGGAGAACGGCCCGTTCCGGGATGCCGGCAATCTTGCCGGCCGGCTCGGCGCCGGCGTCGTCAACAAGCGCCAGATGGAGCATCTGGTCAAGGCGGGCGCGCTGGATTCGCTCGACCGGAACCGCCGCCGGCTGTTCGAGGGCGTGGACGCCATCGTCCGGCTGTCCGCGGTCGCCGCCGAGGACCGGTCGAGCAACCAGGTGAACCTGTTCGGCGACGATCCGGCGGCGGCGCTGCGCCTGCCCGACGTGCCGGACTGGCCGCTGACCGACCGGCTGCGCCACGAGTTCGAGGCGGTCGGCGTCTACCTGTCGGCGCATCCGCTGGACAGCTACGCCAGGACCCTGGAGAAGCTGGAGGTCGTGTCCCACGCCCGGCTGGTCGAAGCGGTGCAGGCCGGGGCGCCGCCGTCCTTCGCGAAACTCGCCGGCACGGCGGTCGGCCGCAGGGAGCGGCGCACCGAAAAGGGCGCCAGCTTCGCCTTCGTCCAGCTCAGCGATTCGAGCGGCCTCTACGAGGTCACGGCGTTTTCCGAAGTCCTGGCGGAGAGCCGCGGCCTGCTGGACGAGGCGGCGGAAACCAACGCGCCGGTGCTGGTCGAGGCCGACGTCCGGATCGAGGAGGGGGATTCGGTGCGCCTGCTGGCGCGTTCCTTCTCCCCCCTGGAGTCGGCGGCGGCGCTCGCGACCCGCGGCTTCCGGATTTTCCTCGGCGGCGGCGAGGCGGTCGGCCCGCTGCACGGCCTGCTGACCCGCGAGCGCGGCGGCCGCGGCACCGTGGACCTTGTGGTGCCGTGGGGGGGGCGCGAGACCGGGCGCGAGGCCGAAATCCGCCTCGGCACGACGATCCCCACCGCCCCGGCGGTCCACCGGGCGATCAAGTCGATCCCCGGCGTCGTGCATGTGGAAGAGGTGTAGGGCGGGGCGGGCGCAGGCCGCCGGTTGAACGCCGGGCGGCCGGCGCTTACCTTTCCGCCCGTACGGCAGGGGAAGAAACGGGCATGGCGAGCATCGCGATCCGCAAACTCGACGACGAGGTGAAGGCGCGGCTGCGCATAAGGGCGGCGGAGAACGGCCGGTCCATGGAGGAGGACGCGCGGGCGATCCTGCGCGAGGCCGTCGGTCCGGAGGCCCCGCCCGGAAACCTGGCGGACTTTACCCGGGACTGCTTTGCGCCCCTGGGCGGCGTCGAACTCGAACTCCCGCCGCGCAACCCTCCGGCATTCGATTGAGCCCGCCGCCGTGACGCCCGGCCGCTTTATCGCCAAGTGGCGGGCGTCGGAGCTCAAGGAGCGCTCGGCGGCGCAGGAGCATTTCATCGACCTGTGCCGCCTGCTCGGCGAACCGACGCCGGCCGAGGCCGACCCGGCGGGCGCGCATTACTGCTTCGAGCGCGGCGCGCGCAAGGACGCCGGCGGCGACGGCTGGGCCGACGTGTGGAAGCGCGGCTGCTTCGCCTGGGAATACAAAGGCCGGCGCGCCAGCCTCGACGCCGCCTTCAACCAGCTCCGGCAATACGCCCTGGCGCTGGAGAACCCGCCCCTGCTCATCGTCTCGGACATGGCGCGCTTCCGCATCCGCACCGCCTGGACCAACAGCGTGAGCGAGACTCGCGAGTTCGCGCTGGAGGACCTTGCCGACGCCGCCGTGCGCGACACGCTGAAATGGGCGATGTCGGACCCGGAGCGCCTGCGGCCGGGCGAGACGCGGCAGGCGCTGACCGAGCGCGCGGCGGCGGCCTTCGCGGAACTGGCGCATTCGCTGCGCGGCCGGGGCCACGGTCCCCAGGCGGTCGCCCATTTCGTCAACCGGCTGGTGTTCTGCATGTTCGCCGAGGATATCGGCCTGCTGCCGGAGCGCATGTTCACCCGGATGCTGGAGCAGGCCCGCCGCCGCCCGGAAGAGTTCGCCGACCTCGCCCGCGACCTGTTCGGCGCCATGGCCGCGGGCGGCCGCGTCGGCTTCGAAACCGTGGCGTGGTTCAACGGCGGCCTGTTCGACGACGATGCCGCCCTGCCGCTCGACCGGGCCGGGATCGGGACTGCGCTCGCCGCCGCGGCGCTCGACTGGTCGGAGATCGACCCGTCGATCCTCGGCACCCTGTTCGAGCGCGGCCTGGACCCGGACAAGCGCGCCCAGCTCGGCGCCCACTATACCGACCGCGGCAAGATCATGCGCATCGTCGAGCCGGTCGTCGCCCGGCCCCTGCTGGCGGAATGGGACGCGGCCAAGGCGGACATCGCCGCGGACCTCGACCGCGCCGGCGCCGCCAAATCGCGCGCCGGCCGGACCCGCGCGCGCGGGCGGGCCGAAGCGCGGCTGCGCGCCTTCCTGGAGCGGCTGCGCGGCTTCACCGTGCTCGACCCGGCCTGCGGCTCCGGCAATTTCCTCTATCTGGCGCTGCACGCGCTCAAGGATATCGAACACCGGGTCCAGCTCGAGGCCGAAGCGATGGGCCTGCCGCGCGCCTTTCCCGCGGTCGGGCCGGAGAACGTCCGCGGCGTCGAGCTCAACGCCTACGCCGCCGAACTGGCGCGGGTCTCGGTCTGGATCGGCGAAATCCAGTGGATGCGGCGCAACGGCTTCGAGGCGGCGCGCGACCCGGTCCTGAAGCCGCTGGACAATATCGAATGCCGCGACGCCATCCTGTCGCCGGACGGCGGCGAGCCGGACTGGCCGGCGGCGGACGCCGTGATCGGCAACCCGCCGTTCCTGGGCTATTCGCCCCAACGGGAAGTGCTTGGCGACGACTACGCCGAGACGATGCGCAGCGTCTACAAGCGCGCAGTCCCGGCCTTTGCCGACCTGGTCTGCTACTGGTTCCACAAGGCCGGGAGGATGGTCGCGGACGGCCGGACCGCCCGCGCCGGGCTGGTCGCCACCAACTCGATCCGCGGCGGGAAAAACCGGGCGGTGCTCGACCGGATCGCGGCGGATGCGGCGATCTTCGACGCATGGTCCGACGAGCCGTGGGTTGTGGACGGCGCCGCCGTGCGGGTTTCGCTGGTGTGCTTCGCGCCGAAGCAGGCGGGACTTCCGGCGCGCTTGAACGGCGAAGAGGTTGCCCGGATCAATGCCGACCTGACGGCGGCGGCGGCCGACCTTACCGCCGCCGCGCGGCTTGCCGGCAACCGCGGCGCGGCGTTCGTCGGCGGGATGAAGAAGGGCCCGTTCGACATTCCCGGCGACCTGGCGCGCGAATGGCTCCGCCTGCCCGCCAACCCGAACGGGCGGCCCAACGCCGACGTGCTCAAACCCTGGGTCAACGGCATGGACCTCACCCGCCGCCCGGCGGGCAAGTGGATCGTCGATTTCGGGCACGGCATGACCGAGTCCGAGGCGGCGCTTTACGAAGCGCCCTACGCCCATATTCGCGAACGGGTAAAGCCCGCGCGGGACCGCAACAACCGGGAAGAATTGCGGCGCAACTGGTGGCGGCACGACCGCTCCGGGCAGACGCTGTTCGAGCGGCTTGCCGCCGTCCCGCGCTATATCGCGACCCCGCGCGTCGCCAAGCACCGGCTGTTCGTCTGGCTGGATTCCCGGATTTGCCCCGACAGCGCCTTGATCGCGGTTGCCCGCGACGACGATACGGCGTTCGGCATCCTGCACAGCCGGTTCCACGAAGCCTGGGCGCTGCGGCTCGGAACGTGGCTCGGCAAGGGCAACGATCCGCGCTACACGCCGACCACGACCTTCGAGACCTTCCCCTTCCCGGACGGCCTGTCGCCGGACGTTCCCGCGGCGGACTATGCCGGCGACCCGCGCGCCGCCGCCGTCGCCGAAGCCGCCCGCCGGCTGGACGGCCTGCGCCGCCGCTGGCTCAACCCGCCCGAATGGACGGAGTGGCGGGACGAACCGGCCCCCGGCTACCCCAAACGCCCCGTCCCGCGCGGCGGGGAAGCCGCGAAGGCCCTGAAATCCCGCACCCTCACAACCCTCTACAACACCCGCCCCCAATGGCTGGCCGACGCCCACGCCGCCCTGGACGCCGCCGTAGCCGCGGCTTACGGGTGGGACGCGGATATTGGGGAAGATGAGGCGCTGGAGCGGTTGTTGGGGATGAATTTAGGTGGATAGTGCTGTCAAGAACGAGGAATGAATACCATGACAGAATTTACGAGTCCTGCTGTACTCGCAATGAATTTGATCCGGTACATCGGAGATAAAATATCGGAATCCGGAGAGCCAATCGGTCAAATTTCCGGCTTTGCCGGATACATTGGCGCTTCAAGTGAAGAATTGGCATATCAAATTCTTGAAGAACTAGAAGAGAGAGGATTAATAAGAATTGGGAAAACTCTGGATACATTTGGCGAGTCACTTTTCCTTAATGTAAATCTTTCGCTCGCGGGATGGGAGCAATACGAGGCAGGAAGGCGTGGTCAACTAAGCGGGAATCAAGCATTCATGGCTATGGAATTTGGCGATTCGGTGCTCGATCCTTTTGTCAACGATGTCATAAAACCTGCGGTAAAAAATGTCGGCTACGATCTTATGGATATGCGCGATGTCGCGCGCGCCGGCGTGATCGACAATATCATGCGCGCGCAAATCCGGGATTCGGCGTTCGTAATTGTCGATCTGACTCACGACAACTACGGCGCCTATTGGGAAGCCGGATATGCCGAGGGTTTGGGCAAGCCGGTGATCTATATTTGCGAAACGACGAAATTCAAGGAGGCCAGCACCCATTTCGACACGAACCACTGCACGACGATCCCGTGGTCGAAGGACGACCCGGAGCAATTCAGGAATGAATTGATCGCCACCATCCGCCGGTCGCTCGATTGACTTTGAATGAACACGGCGTAGTTGCGGTGTAACTGCTAACGGATAAGACATTCTTCCGGCAGTTGCCACATCGCTCCGCTTTTCTCCGGACTACCCACAGTGCCGCCCCGGCCGGCCGGAGGGAGAGCCAGGGACCGGAGCCGCCCGGCGCGGTCTCTGCCTTACGACTCTAGACCCCGGATCGCCGCTTCGCGCCGTCCGAGGCGGCCGCGGCATGTGACGAAGCGGCTGGAGCGGGTAATGGCAAGGCGTCAAAAAGGTTCTTGATTTGTGCCTGCATACTCAGTATGAATGAGTATCAATACCCCAACACTGAGAAATGCCATGAGTGACAAAGGCCAAAACGGCGATAGCAGTATGGAAGTGCTGAGGCGTTCATTGCCGATCAAGCATCATGTAAACAGCTTGCCATCGGTCGCTCCGCCCGCAACGCCGTCTCCGAATCGGGGAGTGGTGCCAAGCAGCGATGCGATAGAGGGCCAGTTTTCTATGCCGACCAGCCACTATGCGGAAACCTTGCAACAACTGGATGAATTGCCGCCTCCCGCGGCAACATCTTCTCCGAAGCAAAGTACAGCGCCAAGCGGCGATCAGCCGAAGGAAGCTCCCTTGCAACCCCACCGAATTGCTTCCGTCGATACGATGGCGCGAATCAAGACTGGGCGCTAGGTCTCTTGATTTGGATATGGAGAGAACGCCGGTATCTAGACCCGGAGGTGCGCAATGAGCGGAAAGAACCGAAATAGCGGTAACGATGTGGAGTCCGTACTTGGAACAGCATCGATCAACCACTACAAGAACACTTTGAGACCAGATACTAAATCTCCCAACAAGGAATCAAGCAAGAATCTTAAATCACTTTCAGATGGCGGTAGCCTAAATCAAAGCCCGCCTTCTACCGGAGAGCGCAAGGCTTCTACATGATGTGCGACTAATTTTGCCATATCCTTTAATTTAGCCAATTGGATGCGCTACATTTATGACCGCCTTTAGCTTTCATGATTTGTTAGCGAAATTTTATGAAAATCCGGTTCTTTCTGGATTGCTGATTGCAAATGTCTTAGCTTTGGTGTTGAGCTGGCGGGCTTTTTATCTTTCGAGGAGATCAGCTGATCGGCAAGCGGATGCCCAAGATGTTAAGAACTACATAAAATTTCGTGATATGATTTCACAGTCGTGGACGAAGTTCCGCGATGCGAAGTGCGAAGATAGAGAATATGAAATGACGGAAGTATTTTCAGTTTTAGAGCTAATTTCTCATTTGCACTGCAAAGATAAGATACATGGCGCCACAAAAGAAATGACAAAAGATTATCTTTGTGAAGTTATGCCAGGAATATTTGAGAGCGACTATGCTAGAAAAATTTTTACAAAAAGTTCGACAGAAGAAAAAACGTATGAGTACATTAGAAAGTTTGCCAAGTTCCATGGTATCGAAATACCAGAATGATAGTTTCAAGGCAGATTATCATGCGTTCCCTTCCGTCATATCGACCGGAGCCGCCCGAAGGGCGGCGGAGCGGAGATATCTTTCCGGCGCGGCGCAGGGTCCGGGGCGCTGTGCCGGAGAGATTTCTCCACTCGCTGCGCTCGGTCGAAATGACGGTTCGGGACAGGATGGCGCAAAACGGGCGGCCGGCGGCGGCGTATCCGGGCTATCGCCCCGGCCCGCGGTCTTCCGAATGCGACTCGAAAACGGCGACGATCCTGTCCGACAGCGCCGAGCGGGCCAGCCATTTCGTTTCGCCGCTCTTGCCGTCCACCGTGTTCCACATGACGGAGCCGTCGGCGGCAACGCCCAACAGCGTATCGTAGCTGCGAAGCGGATCGTCCCGATCGTAGCGATACTCTTGCGTTTCGCGAAGCGGAGGGCGGAGCGGCCGGAACGCAAGGGGTTTGCGTAGTTTCCGGTCGTCGGCGATCTCGTGCTTGTCGAACGGGATTCTGAGTAGCCGGAGATCATGCGCCAAAGCGTCGAATCCGGGATCGCCCGAAACCAGTTTCCGGGACTTCAAAAGCCTGAAAATTTCATAGGCGCCGCATATCCAGTTTTGCGATAAAATGCACTGATAGTGAAATTCGAGCCATAAATTCTCGGTGCTTTTCACCTGCTCGTAAACAAGCGGCTCCCGCTCCTTCTCCAGGGACCGCAGCAGAACGTCGACCGTGCCGACTTGCTGGATCGACACGACCAAATGCGAATCCGGCAGGAGCGCCCCGATTTTGTGCGATATGGCGATCCAACGTTCGTAGAACGGTCGCTGGTCCGAAAACGCCAGCGCGAAGGCTTTGGCGACCGTGTCGGTGACTGCGGCGTCCATGCGGAATCCCCCGAACGAACATACGGGCGCGCACGCCCCTCCCGCTTTCGCCGGACCCCCGGCCCGTCATATCGACCGGAGCCGCCCGGAGGGCGGCGGAGCGGAGATATCTTTCCGGCGCGGCGCAGGGTCCGGGGCGCTGTGCCGGAGATTTCTCCGCTTCGCCCCGGATGGAATCCGGGGCTCCGGCCGAAATAACGGATGGAGGCGATTCGGCCGGCCGGTCCCTGTGCGCACGACCGGCCGGGCGCGCCGCGGCCCGGGCGGGCCACAACCCCCGCGCTCGCCCGAAGGCATGAGGTTCTTGCGAACGCCGCCTCGCGGCGGCGCTCCGGCGGCAAGGCCGGTTTTGACTCCGAACCGCGGCGCGCCCCTTCTATGCCCGCGCCGCGCCGGGCGCAAAGCAAAAGGGCCGGGGGCCGGAGCGCCGCTTGCGAGCGCCGCGCCGCGAAGCGCCGCCGGGCGGCGGTCATCCGGCGGCTTCGATCCGGCCTTCGATATGGGACTGCCGTTCGGCGAGGCGCAGCATTTCCTGCCGGAAGGCGTCCATCGACGCCTGCCATTGCCGGCGGTCCGCGTCGGCGGCGGCTCTATCCGCGCCGATCCGGGCTTCGAGGGCGCGCCGGTCCGCTTCGGCGGCGGATTGCAGGGCGCGGCGGTCCGCGTCGGCCGCGGCCCTGTCTTCGGCGATCTCTTTGTCGAGGCGGCTCGCCATGCGCCAGCCCATGCCGGCCAGGGCGAAGCCCACGGCGAGGATCGCGCCGATGATCGCGTAGGTGTCCGGGGCGAACTCCATGCCGCCATATTGTATCCGCCGGGCCGGGCGGTCAAACGGCGGAGATGCCTCTTGACGGGCCGGCAGGGAACATTATATGAACGGAACGCGCCTCCGGCCGGCGGGGCCGGGCGGCTCCGGCCCCCCGGATCGGGGTCCGGGGCAGGCGGATCGCCCCTGCGGGGCGTCCGGGGCGGCAAGGATGGAGATGTGCGCAGGATTGCGCTGCATCCGCGCGGCCGCCGGGCGCGGGTTGTCTGGGAAATTATGCATAGTATGTTTTTTTCTTCACGGCCGCCGGAACGGAAATGGCGGATTTCCGCGGATTTTCGCGCCGGAACGGCGGCTCCGGCGCGATAGAAACATAAAAAACAGACCGGTCTGTCCAGCCCGGGGCCGGGCCGCGAAGGCGAAAGGGGAGGAGGATGCCGCCGCGGAACATGACGAATCATGACATTTCATGACACAGGCAAACGCCGGTCCCCCGGATGCCCCGATGCCCCCCGATGCCCTGGGGCCGCCCCGGTTCGACCTCGGGCGCCGGCACGATGGCCGGCGGCCGGCTTACGGCGCCAGCGCCCGCGCGATCGTCGTCGCGTTGTGGCGCATCATGTCGAGATAGGTCGGCGCCGGACCGCCGGGGCCGGACAGCGCGCCGGGATAGAGCGTGCCGCCGATCCTGGCGCCCGTCTCCTCCGCGATGCGCTTCAGGAGCCGCGGATCGGTTATGTTTTCGACGAACACGGCGCGGATGCCCTCTTTGCGGATCTGCCGGACCAGGCGGGCGACGCCCTTTGCGGACGCCTCCGATTCGGTGCTGAGCCCCTGCGGCGCGACGAAGGTCAGCCCGTACCGGCGGCCGAAATACTGGAACGCGTCGTGGGAGGTGACGACGGTGCGGCGCCCGGCGGGAAGCCTGGCGACGATCCGGTCGATTTCCGCGTCGAGGGCCTCGAGCTCGCCCACATAGGCCGCGCGATTGCGGTCGAACGCGCCGGCCTTCGCCGGATCGGCCTTGGCGAGCGCCGCGGCGATGTTGTGCGCATACACCGTCGCGTTGCGGACATTCTGCCAGACATGGGGGTCGAAGGCGCCGTGGTCGTGGCCTTCGTGCCCGGCGTGCCCGGCGCGATCTGCGTGCCCGGCATGATCGTCGTGCCCGGCATGATCGTCGTGGCCGCCCTCCTCGAAAGCGATCGGCTCGATGCCGTCGGCCGCCACCACCCGGACGCCGCGGAAGTCCGAAGCGTCGATCAGGCGGTCCAGCCAGCCTTCGAACTGCAGCCCGTTGACGACAAGGATCTTCGCTTCGCTGACGGCCCGCGCGTCGGCAGGGGTCGGCCGGTAGACATGGGTATCCCCGTCGGGGCCGACGAGCGTCGTGACCGCGACGTGCTTTCCGCCGATGCGCTTCACAATGTCGCCGAGGATCGAGAAGGTGGCGACCACCGGGACCGGTTTGCCGGATTGGGCCACGGCCGGGCCGGCGAGCGGCTGGACGAATGACGGGGCGAATGACAGGGCCAGGACGGCGGCGGCGGATGTCAGAAATGCTCTGCGGGCGGGCATCGGAACTCCTTTCAGGCTTCGAGATAGCGGCGCGGGAAGGCCCGCGCGGCGAGACTTCCCACCGGTCCGAAGACCAGCGACAGCGCGTAGGCGAGGCCCGCGACGAGAATGATCGCCGGCCCGGACGGCAGGCTGAAATGGTAGGAGAGCAGAAGGCCGCTCAGGCTTGCGAACATCGCGACCGAGACGGCGACGGCGGTCAGCGCGCCGATGCCGGCGGCCCAGAAGCGCGCGGCGGCGGCGGGAAGGATCATGATGCCGACGACCATCAGCGTGCCGAGCGCGTGAAAGCCGCCCACGAGGTTCAGCACGACGAGGGCGAGAAACGTGAAATGCGTCGCCGCGCTGAGCCCGCTCACCGAGCGCAGGAACTGCGGGTCCGCGCATTCGAGGACGAGCGGCCGGAACAGGACGGCCAGCGTCGCGACCGAGAGGCTCGCGATGGAGCACAGAAGGACCAGCGCGTCGTCGTCGAGCGCCAGCACGGTTCCGAAGAGCACATGCATCAGGTCGACGTTGCTGCCCCGGGTGGACACGATCAGCACGCCCACCGCCAGCGAGATCAGGTAGAAGGCCGCCAGGCTCGCATCCTCGCGCAGCGCCGTGACGCGGGTCACGAAGCCCGCGAGGAGCGCCACGGCCATGCCTGCGATCAGGCCGCCGACCGTCATCGCCCCGAGCGAGAGGCCCGCAATGAGATAGCCGACGGCCGCGCCCGGCAGGATCGCGCAGGCCATCGCGTCGCCGGTCAGGCTCATGCGGCGCAGCATCAGGAACACCCCGACCGGCGTCGCGCCGGCCGAGATCGCGATACAGCCGATCAGCGCGCGCCGCATGAAGCCGAAATCGGCGAAGGGCTGGACGAGGAAATCCCAGATCATGCGGCGTCTCGCCCGCATATATGCGGGGGGCCGGCGCAGGCCTCGCACATCTGGCGCGCGCGGAACTGGTTTTCGGCCGTCAGCACCTGGGCCGTGGGTCCGTGGGCCACGAGTTCGCGCGCCAGCATCAGCGTGCGGGGGAAGTGGGCCCGCACCGTGTCGACGTCGTGCAGGACGGCGAGCACCGTGCGGCCCTCGCCGTGCCAGCGCCGCACCACGCCGATCAGGTCCGCCACCGTTCTCGCGTCGATTGCCGTGAAGGGCTCGTCGAGCAGGACGAGCCGGGCGTCCTGGAGCAGCAGGCGGGCAAACAGCGCGCGCTGCATCTGCCCGCCCGACAGCGACCCGATCGGCCGCGTCTCGAACCCTTCGAGGCCGACCGCGGAAATCGCATCGGCGACGCGGGCGCGATGACCGGCCCGCAGGCCCCCGAAGCCGCCGATCTCCCGCCAGAGGCCCATCGCCACGAGGTCGGCGACTACGATCGGGAAAGACCGGTCGACGTCCGATTGCTGCGGCAGGTAGGCGATCTCGCTGCGCGCGATCCCGCCGAAGGCGATCCGGCCTTCGAGCGGCCGGAGCGAACCGGTCACGCCCTTCAGCATCGTGGACTTGCCGGCCCCGTTCGGTCCCACGACGGCGGTCAGGCTGCCCGCGGCGATCTCGCCGTCGAGCCGGTACACGGCCGGATGCCGGTCATAGCCGAGGGTCAGGTTTTTGAAAGAAAGGGCGCGGGTCATGGCCCGCCCGGCGTGGATGTCGCCCAGAAAAAGCCGGCCCAGAGAACGGCTGCCGCGAGCGCCGCGCCGGCCAGCCGCAGGCCGGCGCCGGCCGCAAGAAGACGAAACCGGGTTACGGATCGCGCCGTCATGGCCGTTCCCCGGCCGGTATCGGCGCGCCGACGCTCCGCAAGACGGCAGGCGCCTCAGCCTGCATTCCCTCAGCCTGAATTCGTTGTCCGCGCCTGCGCATGGGATTTTCCCTGCCGTCGAAAGATCGCGGGTGTGTTATATTATAACATTCATGAAATCAACGCCTGACCGATCGGCCGGCATGACGCGGCGACGGCCCCGCCGCGCCGGTTTTCCGCCGCCGTACCCTTTGACCCCGCCGCTTCCCTCCCCACATGACCGGGGATGAGCGCACCGCCCCCACCGTCCGCACCGGCGCCCCCTTCGGCCGCACCCGGCGCGGAAATCGCGCTGCCGCCGTTGGACCGGCAGGCCGTCGAGGCGATCTTCGGCGACGCCGTGCGCCGCTACATCGCCGGGCGGCGGGCGCGGATACCGGCCTTCGTCGACCGGAATTTCGGCCTGCGCGGCTCGCTCGAGCTGCACCGCCGCGCCCTCGGCCTCGATCTCGTCCGCGCGCCCTGGAACGCCGTGGCCGGCGCCGCGGCCGCGGCGCGCGGCGCCGCCGCCGCCGGGTTGCGGATGGCGGGTGCGCACGGGGCGGCGGACCGGCTGCCGGGCCGCAACCTGTTCTGGAAAACGCAGGTCGCGCGCGAACTGGAATGGCGGCTGCACGCGGACTTCCTGGAACTGCCGCTGGATCGGGGCGACCGCCGGACCGGCCGCGACCGGCTGGTCGAGGAGGCGCTGTCCGACCCGCGGCTCGCCGCGCATTTCGACCGCCTGCTCAAGATCGTCGGCGACCGGGCCGAAGACCCGGCCTTCCGCGGCCGGGTCCATGCCGCGATGCAGGACTATCTCGGCAGCCGCGCCGCGGCGGCGGATATCGCGGCCTCGCTGTTCGCCGCCGGCGCCGGCTATATCGCGGCCCAGAAATTCACGCCCGGCGCGGTTGCGCTCTCCGGCGCGGTCGCCGGCTCGATCGCCCACTCGACCGCGGTCGGGAGTTTCTTTGCCGGCCCCTGGCTCGGCGGCCTCTATTACAGCGTGTTCTCGGTCAAGGCCTCGCCGCTGCTCTATGCCGGGGTTTTCGCCGGGATGCTGGCGCCGCTGGCCATGCTGACGGCCTTTGCCGGGGTGGTCGCCGATCCGGTGCAGCGGTCGCTCGGCCTGCACGAACGGCGGCTGAACCGCCTGCTGGACGTGCTGGAGGCCAATCTCGCCGGCGAATCGGACGCCGGGTTCGGCGCCCGCGACCATTATGTGGCGCGGCTCATGGACCTGCTGGACTGGTCCGCCGCGATCGTGCGGATGGCCGGCGCGCGGTAGGCCGGGCGACTGCCGGAAACCGCCGCCGCGAAACGCCGGGCCGTGAGACACCTGCGCCGCTGACTTGCCGGCCGCTGCGCCTTACATTCGCGCCAGTCCACAGCGGGAATCCGCCATGCCCGAAGGCGCCGCCGCCCTGCAAAGCCGTTCCGTCCGCGTCCGCGACGTCGAGATCGGCAACGACCGGCCGTTCGTGCTGATCGCCGGGCCGTGCGCGCTCGAATCCCGCGGCCATGCGCTGGAGATGGCGGCGGCGGTGAAGGAGGCCGCCGCTTCGGCCGGCGTGCGGGCGATCTACAAGACCAGCTTCGACAAGGCGAACCGGACCAGCCTGGACAGCCCGCGCGGCATCGGCCTGGACAAGGCGCTCGCCATCTTCGCGGAGGTCCGCGCGGCGACCGGCCTGCCGGTGCTGACCGACGTCCATACCGAAGAGCAATGCGCCCTCGCCGCCGGGGCGGTCGACGTGCTGCAGATCCCGGCCTTCCTGTGCCGCCAGACCGACCTGCTGCTCGCCGCCGGGCGGACCGGCAAGGCGGTCAACGTCAAGAAAGGCCAGTTCCTCGCGCCCTGGGACATGAAGAACGTGCTCGACAAGGTGGCGAGCACCGGCAACCGGAACATCCTCCAGACCGAGCGCGGCGTGAGTTTCGGCTACAACACGCTGGTCTCCGACATGCGCGCGCTGCCGGTCCTGGCGCAGAACGGCTGGCCGGTGGTGTTCGACGCGACCCACTCCGTGCAGCAGCCGGGCGGGCAGGGCGCGTCGTCCGGCGGCCAGCGCGAATTCGTGCCCGTGCTGGCGCGCGCCGCCGCCGCGGTCGGCGTCGCCGCGATCTTCATGGAAACCCACCGGGATCCGGACAGCGCGCCGAGCGACGGCCCGAACATGGTGCCGGTGCGCGCGCTGCCCGCGCTGTTGCAGACCCTTGCCGAAATCGACCGGCTGGCGAAAGCGGACCCGGTCCGCCTCGCCTGAGCGCCGCCGCGCCGGCCCTTCCCGATCCATCTGCGAACCGAGCCGCCATGACCGACATCGTCGATATCGTCGCCCGCGAAATCCTCGATTCCCGGGGCAACCCGACCGTCGAGGTCGATGTCCATCTGGACAGCGGCGGCTTCGGGCGCGCCGCGGCGCCCTCCGGCGCCTCGACCGGCGCGCACGAGGCGGTCGAACGGCGCGACGGCGACAGCGGCCGTTACGGCGGCAAGGGCGTGCTGGCGGCGGTCGACGCGGTCAACGGCGAAATCTTCGACACGCTTTCCGGCTTCGACGCGCTGGAGCAGGTCCATATCGATACCGTGCTGCGCGACCTGGACGGCACGGAAAACAAGGGCCGCCTCGGCGCCAACGCGATCCTGGGCGTCAGCCTCGCCGTTGCCAAAGCCGCCGCCGACGGCCTCGGTATGCCGCTCTACCGCTATCTGGGCGGGCCGGGCGCGCGGGTGCTGCCGGCGCCGATGATGAATATCGTCAACGGCGGCGCCCATGCCGACAACCCGGTCGACATCCAGGAATTCATGGTCATGCCGGTCGGCGCGGAAACCTTCGCCGAAGGGCTGCGCATGGGCGCCGAGGTCTTCCACGCCCTGCGCGCCGGCTTGCGGAAGGCCGGGCATAACACCAATGTCGGCGACGAGGGCGGCTTTGCGCCTGCGCTGCGCGGCGCCGAAGAGGCGCTCGATTTCGTGGCGGAGGCCGTCGCCGCCGCCGGCTATACCCTCGGCGGCGACTTCGTCCTCGCGCTCGACGCCGCCTCGACGGAGTTCTACCGCGACGGCGCCTACCATCTGGCGGGCGAGGGCAAGCGCCTGTCGCCGGACGGGATGGCCGCCTACTGGCAAGACCTCGCCGGCCGCTATCCGATCGTCTCGATCGAGGACGGCATGGCCGAAGACGACTGGGACGGCTGGGCGGCGCTGACCGAAGCGCTGGGCGGCCGGGTCCAGCTGGTCGGCGACGATCTGTTCGTCACCGATCCGGCCCGCCTCGCCGAAGGCATCGAGCGCGGAGTCGCCAACGCCGTCCTGGTCAAGGTCAACCAGATCGGCACGCTCACCGAAACGCTGGCGGCCGTCGAGATGGCGCATCGCGCGGGCTACGCCGCGGTCATGTCGCACAGGTCCGGCGAGACCGAGGATTCGACCATCGCCGACCTCGCCGTCGCCACCAACTGCGGCCAGATCAAGACCGGCTCGCTGTCGCGCTCCGACCGCACGGCGAAATACAACCGGCTCCTGCGCATCGAGGAACGGCTCGGCCCGGCGGCGACCTACGCCGGCCGCGCAGCGCTCCGCCGCAATTCTTGAGCCGGCAGCGCCCGGGTTCGGAATTTATCCCGAAATTCGCGGCGCCGCCGCGGTCCCGCCCTACCGCTTCCCGCTCGCCATGTCCTGCCGTTTTTGCGGCAACTGCCGCGCCGCCCGGCTATTCCTCCCCCTCTTCCGAGGATTCCCCTGCGAAACGCGGATAAAGCGGAGACGGGCGCCGGCGCGACCTTCCCCTCGCCGTCATTTCGACCGGAGCCCCGGCCCTTGGGCCGGGGCGGAGTAGCCTGCCCTGAGCGAAGCCGAAGGGGAGAAATCCGGCGGGCGCTCCGTCGACGCCCGAGGTTCCGGCGCCTGGCCGGCCTCCGTCGCCGGCCGGATTTCTCCACTCGCTCCGCTTCGGTCGAAATGACGGGAGGGGGTGGCGGAACGGCCGCCGCTCCCCCAACCGTCATTCCGCCCCCTCACCCGTCATTTCGACCGGAGCGCCGTCAGGCGCGGAGTGGAGAAACCCGGCGGGCGCTCCATCGACGCCACAGGCTCCGGCGCCCGCCCGGCGCCCGTCGCCAGCCGGATTTCTCCACTCGCTCCGCTCGGTCGAAATGACGGTTGGGGGTGCGCTTCGGTCGAAATGACGGTTGGGTGTTGCGCTTCGCTCGAATCGGCGACGCACAACCGCTGCCCCCTCTCCCGTCATTCCGACCCTCCCCCGTCATTTCGACCGGAGCCACGGCCCTTGGGCCGGGGCGGAGTAGCCTGCCCTGAGCGAAGTCGAAGGGGAGAAACCCGGAGGGCGCTCCATCGACGCCGCAGGCTCTTGCGTCCGCCCGGCGCCCGTCGCCAGCCGGATTTCTCCGCTCGCTCCACTTCGGTCGAAATGACGGGAGGGGGTGGCGGAACGGCCGCCGCTCCCCCAACCGTCATTCCGCCCCCTCACCCGTCATTTCGACCGGAGCCACGGCCCTTGGGCCGGGGCGGAGTGGAGAAACCCGGAGGGCGCTCCGTCGACGCCGCAGGCTCCGGCGCTTGGCCGGCGCCCGTCGCCGGCCGGATTTCTCCACTCGCTCCGCTCGGTCGAAATGACGATTGGGGGTGCGCTTCGGTCGAAATGACGGTTGGGTGTTGCGCTTCGCTCGAATCGGCGGCGCGCAACCGCTGCCCCTCTCCCGTCATTCCGACCCCCATCCGTCATTTCGACCGGAGCCACGGCCCTTGGGCCGGGGCGGAGTGGAGAAACCCGGAGGGCGCTCTGTCGACGCCACAGGCTCCGGCATCCGCCCGGCGCCCGTCGCCGGCCGGATTTCTCCGCTCGCTCCGCTCGGTCGAAATGACGGTTGGGTGTTGCGCTTCGGTCGAATCGGCGGAACGGCCGCCGCTCTCCCAACCGTCATTCCGCCCCCTCACCCGTCATTTCGACCGGAGCGCCGTCAGGCGCGGAGTGGAGAAACCCGGCAGGCGCTCCGTCGACGTCCAAGGCTCCGTCGCCTGGCCGGCCTCCGTCGGTCGAAATGACGGGAAGGGGGCACGCTCCGGTCGGAGTGACGGCGAGGGGGTCCGCCGGCCGGCATGACGGGCGGGGCAGGCGGCGCGCCCGGCGCGGTCTCCCCCCTTTTGCAGAGGAATCCTCCGAAGAGGGGGAGGACAAGGTTTCCACGGTGGGTGGAGATTATCGAACCGGCCTCCCGCCCTTGAGTCGTTCCGAAGGATTCGTTCTCAAGTATTGTCGAAACGAACCGGAGTAACTTGCCGGAAGTCAACGAATATTTATATTGACTTGCGTTTCGCAAAGCGGTTCGATTGCGCCATGTTCCTCCTGCGCATCCTGCAGAAGAAGTTACGGGCGCTCGTCCTGCCGTTCATTGCGCTGCTCTGCCTGGGCTATCTCGGCTACCACACGCTCCACGGCGACCGCGGCCTGGAAGCCTGGATCGGCCTGTCGGAGCGGCTGGACGCGCTGAAGCGGGAGCGGGCGGCGCTCGGGGCGCAGCATAGCTGGCTCGTGCACAAGGCGAGCCTGCTGAACGGGCCCGATCCCGACCCCGACATGCTGGACGAGGCGATGCGCCAGCGGCTCTATCTCGGCCGGCCCGACGAAATCGTCATCCGCTACCGCACGCCGCTGCCCGAAAAATAGCCCGATTTGCGTCAATGACGCCCCGGCCCGGGCACAGGCAGGTTTCCGGCCGGCCGTCCGGCGCGCCAGACCGGCCGCCGCGCCGATTTTTGCCTTGTCGCGCGGCGGCGTTCGATCCATCAATGCGGCGTGCGCCGCCCTCCGGCGATTCGCGCAACCAGTCCGTCGAGGTGAACCGTGCCCAGCGACGCCGCCGCGGAAACCGGGTCCGCCGCCCGCGAAGACCTGCTGTCCTATTATCGCGACATGCTGCTGATCCGCCGCTTCGAGGAAAAGGCGGGCCAGCTTTACGGCATGGGCCTGATCGGCGGCTTCTGCCATCTCTATATCGGCCAGGAAGCGGTCGTGACCGGGATGCAGGCGGCGATCCGCGACGGCGATTCGGTCATCACCGCCTACCGCGACCACGGCCACATGCTGGCCTGCGGCATGGACCCGAAGGGCGTGATGGCGGAGCTGACCGGGCGGGCCGGCGGCTATTCCAGGGGCAAGGGCGGCTCCATGCACATGTTCAGCCTGGAGGAGCGCTTCTACGGCGGCCACGGCATCGTCGGCGCCCAGGTGCCGCTCGGCACCGGCATCGCCTTCGCGCACAAATATTCCGGCGACGGCGGCGTCTGCCTGACCTATTTCGGCGACGGCGCGGCCAACCAGGGCCAGGTCTACGAGAGCTTCAACATGGCCGAACTGTGGGACCTGCCGGCGGTCTACGTCATCGAGAACAACAAGTACGGCATGGGCACCTCGGTCGAGCGCGCGTCGTCCACCACCGACCTGCACCAGCGCGGCGCCGCCCACGGCATCCCCGGCGAGGCGGTCGACGGCATGGACGTGCTGGCGGTCAGGGAAGCCGGCGGGAGGGCGGTCGCCCATGCCCGCGGCGGCGGCGGCCCCTTCATCCTGGAGATGGTGACCTACCGCTACCGCGGCCATTCCATGTCCGACCCGGCGAAATACCGCTCGCGCGAGGAAGTCCGGAAAATGCGCGAGGAGCGCGATCCGATCGAGCGGGTCAAGGCGATGCTGGCGGCCGCCGGGGCGGCGGAGGACGATCTCAAGGAGATCGACCGGGATATCCGCGCCATCGTCAACAATGCGGCGGAGTTCGCCCAGAACAGCCCGGAGCCGGACCCCGCCGAACTCTACACCGACGTGCTGGCGGCATGATGCGCCGCCGCCCGCCGTTGCGCACCGTTCCGGGGACCGGCCATGCCGGTTGAAGTGCTGATGCCGGCCCTGTCGCCGACCATGGAGGAGGGCACGCTGGCGCGCTGGCTGGTCGAGGAGGGCGACAGCGTTTCCGCGGGCGACGTGATCGCCGAGATCGAGACCGACAAGGCGACCATGGAGGTCGAGGCGGTCGACGAGGGCATCGTCGGCAGGCTGGCGGTCGCCGAAGGCGCGGAAGGCGTCAAGGTCAACGCAGTCATCGCCTGGCTGCTCGAGGAGGGCGAGGACGCTTCGGCCATCGACGCCGCCGCCCCCGCCGCGCCCGTCCGAGATGCGGACGAAGGAGCGGACGGCAGCGCCGCGGAAAGCCCGGCCGAGGCCGCTCCGGCGGCGCCTGCTCCGGCCGCGCCGGCTCCCGCTGCCGAGGCCGCGTATGCGGGCGAGACGAAGGAAGTCACGGTGCGCGAGGCGCTGCGCGACGCCATGGCCGAGGAAATGCGCCGCGACGGGCGGGTGTTCCTGATGGGCGAGGAGGTCGCCGAGTACCAGGGCGCCTACAAGGTGAGCCAGGGCCTGCTCGACGAATTCGGCGCCAAGCGGGTGATCGACACGCCGATCACCGAGCACGGCTTCGCCGGCCTCGGCGCCGGCGCCGCCTTTGCCGGGTTGCGCCCGATCGTCGAGTTCATGACCTTCAACTTCGCCATGCAGGCGGTCGACCACATCATCAATTCGGCGGCCAAGACGCGCTACATGTCGGGCGGGCAGGTCGCTGCGCCCATCGTGTTCCGCGGCCCCAACGGCGCGGCCGCCCGGGTCGCCGCCCAGCACAGCCAGGAATTTTCCAGCTGGTACGCCCACTGCCCCGGCCTCAAGGTGGTCGCGCCGTGGTCGGCGGCGGACGCCAAGGGCCTGCTGAAGGCGGCGATCCGCGACGACGATCCGGTGGTCTTCCTGGAGAACGAAATTCTCTACGGCCGCAGCGGCGAAGCCCCGGCCGACCCGGAGCATGTCGTGCCGATCGGCAAGGCGAAGGTTGTCCGGGAGGGGGCGGACGTGACCGTCGTCAGCTTCTCCCTGACGATGGAGACGGCGCTGGAAGCGGCGGAAATGCTGGAGAAGGACGGTATCGCCGCCGAAGTGATCGACCTGCGCACGATCCGGCCGCTCGATACCGCAACCGTCATCGCGTCGGTAAAGAAGACCAACCGGCTGGTTTCGGTCGAGGAGGGCTGGCCCTTCGCCGGCATCGGCGCGGAGCTGTGCGCCGTGGCGATGGAGCAGGCGTTCGACGATCTGGACGCGCCGGTGGCGCGGGTGTGCGGCGCCGACGTGCCGATGCCCTACGCCGCCAATTTGGAAAAGCTGGCGCTGCCGGACGCCGGGCGGGTCGCGCAGGCGGTCCGCGCCGTCTGCTACGCCGGTTGAGCCGGGCCGGCCGGCCGAACGACGAACGCCGAACGAGAAACGGGGGGAGCGCCGGATATGCCGATCGCCGTCACGATGCCGGCCCTGTCGCCGACCATGGAGGAGGGCACGCTCGCCCGCTGGCTGATCGAGGAGGGCGGCAGCGTCTCCGCGGGCGACGCGATCGCCGAGATCGAGACCGACAAGGCGACCATGGAGGTCGAGGCCGTCGACGAGGGCGTGCTCGGCCGGATCGTCGTGCCCGAAGGCGCCGAGGGCGTGAAGGTCAACGCCGTCATCGCCTGGCTGCTCGAAGAGGGCGAGGACGCAAGCGCCCTGCCGGCGGACGAGAGCGGCGCGCCCGTCCCGGAATCGGCCCCGGCAGCGGCCCCGGAATCGGCCCCGGAATCGGCCCCGGAAGCGCCGGCGCCCGAAACCGCCGCCGCGCCGCCCGCCGCCGAAGCGTCCGTTGCCGCGCCGCCTCCTGCCGAAGCGCCGGCCGCACGGGAACCGGCCGGCGAAGGCGGGCGCATCGCGGCCAGCCCGCTGGCCCGGCGCATGGCGAAGCAGGCCGGGCTGGACCTCGCCGCCATCGCCGGCAGCGGCCCCCGCGGCCGCGTCGTCAAGCGGGATATCGAGCAGGCCCTGGCGGCCGGCGCGCCCGCCGCCGAAGCGCCCGCCGCACCCGCTCCGGCGCCGGCTCCCGCCGCGCCCGCCCGCCCGGCGGTTGCCGCTGCGGGTCCGGAAGACCGTGAAATTCCGCACAGCACCGTGCGCAAGACGATCGCCCGCCGGCTCGGCGAGGCCGACCGCGACGTGCCGCAGATCTACCTCTCGGTCGACATGGAGATCGACCGGCTGCTCGCCGCGCGCCGGGAGGTCAACGAAGCGCTCGAAGGGACGGCTAAAGTCTCGGTCAACGACATGGTCGTCAAGGCGGCGGCGCTCGCCCTGCGCCGGGCGCCGGCGGTCAACGCCCAATGGACCGAGACGGCGGTCGTACAGCTCGGCGCGGTCGATATTTCGGTGGCGGTCGCCTATGAGGGCGGCCTGATCACGCCCATCGTGTTCGACGCCGACCGCAAGGGGCTGGCGCAGATCGCGGGCGAAATGAAGGATCTGGCCGGCCGGGCGCGCGAGGGCCGGCTGAAGCCGGAGGAATACCAGGGCGGCAGCTTCTCGGTCTCCAATCTCGGCATGTACGGCATCGGCCATTTCACCTCGATCGTCAACCCGCCCCAGGCGGCGATCCTGGCGGTCGGCGCCGGCGAACGGAAGGTCGTCGTGCGCGACGGCGAGATGGCGGTCGCCACGGTCATGACCTGCACGCTCACCTGCGACCACCGGGTCATCGACGGCGCGCTCGGCGCGCAATGGCTCCAGGCCTTCAAGGGTTTCGTCGAACGGCCGCTGAGTATGCTGGCCTGACTGCCCCTCCCCAGCGGCCCGTCCCCAGCGTCGCCGCAACCCGAACCGGCGGTGAAGAGCGCCATGGCCGACATATCCGACACCCGTTTCGATCTCATCGTCGTCGGCGGCGGGCCGGGCGGCTATGTCGCGGCGATCCGGGCGGCGCAGCTCGGCCTCAATACCGCGCTGGTCGAGCGCGAGCATCTCGGCGGCATCTGCCTCAACTGGGGCTGCATCCCGACCAAGGCGCTGCTGCGCACCTCGGAGATCTACCGCCTGATGCAGCATGCCGGCGATTTCGGCCTGTCGGCGGACAACGTCGCCTTCGATATCGGCAAGGTCGTGAAACGCTCGCGCACGGTCGCCGGCCGGCTCAACGCTGGGGTCAAGCACCTGATGAAGAAGAACGGGGTGGCGGTGTTCGACGGCCACGGCCGGCTCGCCGGCAAGGGCAGGCTCGCGGTCCTGAAGGACGGCAGGGAAACCGCCACCCTGTCGTCGCCGCACATCGTCCTCGCCACCGGCGCAAGGGCGCGCACCCTGCCGGGGCTGGAGCCCGACGGCGCGGACATCTGGACCTACAAGGAAGCCATGGCGCCGGAGAGCTTCCCGGAATCCCTGCTGGTCGTCGGCAGCGGCGCCATCGGCATCGAATTCGCCAGCTTCTACCGCACGCTGGGCGCCGAGGTGACGGTGGTCGAGATGCTCGACCGCATCCTGCCGGCCGAGGACGCGGAAATCTCCGCCTTCGTGCAACAGGCGGTCGAGAAGCAGGGCATGAAAATCCTGACCGGCGCGGCGGTCGCCGGGCTGACGAAGGGAAAGGACGGCATCGCGGTTACGGTCGAGGCCGGGACGAATAAGCAGACCGTCACGGTCGAGAAGGTCATCCTCGCCATCGGCATTACCGGCAATGTCGAGGAGCTCGGCCTGGAAGACACCGCGGCGACGGTCGACCGCGGCCATATCGCCATCGGCCCGTGGGGCGAGACCGGCGAGCCCGGCGTGTACGCCATCGGCGACGTCGCCGGCCCGCCCTGGCTGGCCCACAAGGCGAGCCACGAGGGCATTATCTGCGTCGAGAAGATCGCCGGCCTCGCCGGCGTCCATCCGCTCGACACAAGCCTCATTCCCGGCTGCACCTATTGCCATCCCCAGGTCGCCAGCGTCGGCCTGACCGAGGCGGCGGCGGTCGAGGCCGGCCGCGAGGTCCGGGTCGGCCGCTTCCCCTTCGCCGGCAACGGCAAGGCGATCGCGCTGGGCGACGACCGGGGGCTGGTCAAGACCGTGTTCGACGCCGGGACCGGCGAACTGCTCGGCGCCCATATGGCCGGGCCGGAGGTCACCGAGCTGATCCAGGGCTACGGCATCGCGAAGACCCTGGAGACGACCGAGGCCGACCTGATGCACACCGTCTTCCCGCACCCGACGCTCTCCGAAGCGATGCACGAAGCCGTCCTCGACGCCTACGGCCGGGTCGTGCATTTCTGAGGGGCGGGGCTGCGGGCGGTAATTGCGTGCGCTCTCCCTTGACCGGGATTTTCGGAACACTAAATGAACATTTACCATAAAGCCGGACGCGCCGGGGTGGCTGCATCGTCCGTTGCGCCCGGCCGGCGTCCGGTAAATCCGGCGCGGCAAGGCAGGACGACGGCGCCCGGCATGACGGAACATGACATTTCCTGACACGCCCCCACCCGTCATTCCGACCGGAGCCGCCCGCCGGGCGGCGTAGTGGAGGAATCTCGTCGCCGGCGTCCGGGTTTTGCATTTCCGCGATTGAGTCGAGATTCCTCCGCTACGCGCCCCTTGCGGGGCGCTCCGGTCGGAACGACGGGAAGGGTCGAGGGGTAGCGGCCCGACAAATCCTGACATTTCGCGGCGCCGCAGGTCCGCTCGCGCCGCCGGCGGCGCAGGAGCGGACATGGCGGAACCCGGCGACTCCCGACACAACATGACGAATCCTGACATTTCCTTACATGCCTCCGCACCCGCCGCCCGCCGCCGGCGCGGCGCCGGCGGCTATCGACATGCCGCCGAATAGCCGCACAATGCTCCGGCCCGGCACAGGCCGAAATTCCGGATACACCGCCATGATCCCGAACCAGATTCCCGCGCTCAATTTCGACCTCGGCGAGACCGCCGACACGGTCCGCGATTCGGTGATGACCTTTTCCTCGGACCATATCGCGCCGCTCGCGGCTGAGATCGACCGGACCGACAGCTTCCCGCGCCATCTGTGGCCGATGATGGGCGAACTCGGCCTGCACGGCATCACGGTGGAGGAGGACTACGGCGGCGCCGGCATGGGCTATCTGGAGCACGCCGTGGCGGTCGAGGAGATCAGCCGCGCCTCCGGCTCGGTCGGCCTGAGCTACGGCGCCCATTCCAACCTGTGCGTCAACCAGATCCGCCGCTGCGCCAACGACGAGCAGAAGCGCCGCTACCTGCCCAAGCTGATTTCCGGCGAGCATGTCGGCGCGCTCGCCATGTCGGAGCCGGGCGTGGGCTCGGACGTGGTCTCGATGCGCACCCGGGCCGACCGCAGGGGCGACCGCTTCGTGCTCAACGGCTCGAAGATGTGGATCACCAATTTCGAGGAGGCCGACACGCTGGTGGTCTACGCCAAGACCGACCCGGACGCCGGCCCGCGCGGCATCACCGCTTTCCTGATCGAGAAGGGCTTCGAGGGCTTCTCGACCTCCCAGAAGCTGGACAAGCTGGGCATGCGCGGCTCGCCGACCGGCGAGCTGGTGTTCCAGGACTGCGAGGTGCCGGAGGAGAACGTCGTCGGGGAAGTCAACGAGGGCGTCCATGTCCTGATGTCGGGCCTGGATTACGAGCGCGCCGTGCTCGCCGCCGGGGCGATCGGCATCATGCAGGCCTGCATGGACGTCGTCGTGCCCTACATCCACGAGCGCAAGCAGTTCGGCCGGCCGATCGGCGAATTCCAGCTCATGCAGGGCAAGATGGCCGACATGTACACGACGATGAACGCCTGCAAGGCCTATGTCTACGCCGTGGCCAAGGCCTGCGACCGCGGCGAGACCGCCCGCAAGGACGCCGCCGGCGCCATCCTCTACGCCGCCGAGAAGGCGACCTGGATGGCGCTGGAGGCGGTGCAGACGCTGGGCGGCAACGGCTATATCAACGAATACCCGACCGGCCGCCTGCTGCGCGACGCCAAGCTCTACGAGATCGGCGCCGGCACGAGCGAAATCCGCCGCATGCTGATCGGCCGCGAACTGTTCGAAGAGACGGCCTGACCGGCGATGGCGACCGAGCCCGCCCCGGCCGACGTCCCTGTCGACGCCCTGCACGGCATCTCGACCCCGACGCTCGCGATGCAGCTCCTCAAACGCGGCATCCGGCGCGGCTGGATGGCGGGGACGAAGCCGCTGCAACCGGGCGGGCCGCGGCTCGCCGGGCCGGCCTTCACCCTGCGCTTCGTGCCGGGGCGCGAGGACGTCTCGACCCGGGAGAGCTACGCCGCGCCGGGCTCGCTGCGCGACGCCATCGAGGCGATGCCGGAAGGCGCCGTCGCCGCGATCGACAGCCGGGGCGAGCAGGGCGCCGGGACGCTGGGCGACATCCTCGCCGGCCGGATGAAGAAACGCGGCGTCGCCGGCATCGTGAGCGACGGCCCGGTGCGGGACGTTGCGGGCATCCGCGCGGTCGGCATTCCGGTCTGGTGCAGCGGCGCCGCCGCGCCGCCCTCCATCGCGGCCCTGTACTTCGCCGGCTGGCAGGAGCCCATCGGCTGCGGCGGCGTGGCGGTGTTTCCGGACGACATAATCGTGGCGGACGACGACGGCGCCGTGGTGCTGCCCCGGGCGCTGGCCGCCGAAATCGCCGAAGACGGCGCGGAACAGGAAGCGCTGGAAGCCTGGATTCTGACGGAGATCGAGCGCGGCGCGCCGGTCAAGGGCCTCTATCCGCCGGACGAGGCGGCGCTGGCGCGGTATCGTGCCGCGAAATCCGGGAAGGGCTGAATCGGGCAGGGATGCTGCATTTCCGGCCGAATGCCGCAGCGAATACAACAGCCGCCACTTGTTCCGGTAGCGGGAATACAACCTGTAATATAACAAAGAAATATTAATATTGACAATTTATAGATCATAATATATAGTTTCCGTTCCGCTACGGAGATTACGATGGAAATGCACGAAAATATGACGGCGATCGCCCAAGGGTTGCCGACGAAATCCGCGAAAATCCGGGCGCTCGACGCGGCCGGCTACACGCGCGCCGATATCGCGCGCTTCCTCGGTATCCGTTACCAGCATGTCCGCAACGTGCTGATCCAGGGGCCGCCGAAGAGTGGGCGTCCTGCGGTCCGCACGGCGCAGCCGTCCGGCGCGCCGGGGGACTGCGGCCCGGCGGCCCGCCTGGCGTTGAACGACAGCGCCGGGGCTGTCTACGGGATCGGCGACCGGGTCGAGGTGAAGATCGGGCCCGGCGGCCGGATCGTCATACCGGCGGCTTTTCGCGCGGCGATGGAGGCGGAAGAGGGCGACACGCTCGTCGCGACGATCGACGAAGACGGCATCGTCCAGCTGGCCAGCGCTCCGGCGGCTATACGCATGGCGCAGCGCATCGTGTGCGCGGCGGTCCCCGCCGAAGTCAGCCTGTCCGACTCGCTGATCGAGGACCGGCGGCGCGAAGCGGCGGGCGAGGCGTAACCGCGTCCGGGGCCGCGATATGCCCGATGCCGTTCTCGATGCGTCGGCCGTCCTGGCGTTGCTGCACCGTGAGCCCGGCGGCGAGAAGGTCCGGCCCATCCTGCCGGATTCCGCCATTTCCACCGTCAATCTTTCGGAGGTCATCGCCAAGCTCGTCGAGAACGGCGCCGACCCCGGCGCGGCGGTTCGTTTGACGGAAGCGCAGCCTTTCCGCCCCGTCGATCACACGCTGGCCCTCGCGCAACTGGCGGGCACATTGAGGGCCGCGACGCGGCAGGCCGGCCTTTCGCTCGGCGACCGGGCCTGCCTCGCCCTGGCGCTTACGCTCAGGTTGCCCGTTTACACGGCCGACCGGGCGTGGCGGGACCTGCCGCTCGATGTCGATGTCCGCCTGATCCGGTAGCCCCGGCGGACGGGAACGGTCTCGTTGCCTCTCGCCGCGTAAGCGATCCGAGGTAAATTCAGAAGCATGGCGAAGAAGAAAAACAGCAACTACGAAAGAGACTTCTGGCGCGTTTCGATGGGCGTGGGCGGGCGCGTCGCGATCCCTGCTGCGATTCGCGGCGCGCTGGGATTCGCCGAGGGCGAGCCGCTTGTGCTGACTATCGACGACGGAACGGTGCGAATCGAAACCTACGCGCGCAGCGCCGAACGGATCCAGGCGCAGGTCCGGGCGATAATGCCGCCGACCGGCGACCTCGTCGACCGGTTCCTCGCCGACAAGCGGGCAGAAGCGGCGCGGGAAAATGCCCGCGACGCCGCCCACGCCGCTGAACGGGCTGCGGAATGACCCGTTGCGTGGCGAACGGGTCGTTCCCGGTTCGTCGCCGGTTCCGGCCATGATGTTCGGCGACCGGATCTGCCTGTGTCTGGCGGGAAAGCTGGAATTGCCGGTCGTCGCCTGCGATACCATGTGGCGCGAACTCGATATCGGCGTCGATATCCGCGTGCTCCGATAGCCGCCGAAACTGCCGCGAAGAGGCAGGTTGGGACGAAGCCTTGCAGGCCGACCGGTCCTGCGGAGGAAGACCGGAAGCCGCAATTTCCGGTTGACTCTCTCCACGTTTGTCATACTTCTTAAGAATGGCAACCGATCAAGAATTGTCACGATTTTCGGACTGGCATCCCACGACGGTCGGCGGCGGGGGCCGCATCGTGATTCCGGCCGCCATGCGCAAGGCGCTCGGTGTCGAGACCGGCGACGAAGTGCTGCTCTCTGCGGTTGACGGCGAGGTTCGGATAAGCACCAGACTCGGCAATATCGAGAAAATCCGCGCAATGGTGCGCGCCCGGATTCCCGAGGGCGTCAGCGTCGTAGACGAGTTCCTGAAGGAGAAGTACGCCGAGGCGGAACGCGAGTACGCCAGGGACCGGGAATGGCTGAAGCGCAATCCGGATCGCAAATCGGCGGCCGAATAACCTCCGGATGTCGGTGAGATTCGTCGCCGACGCGTCTGCTCTGCTGGCGTTCATCCGGGACGAGCCGGGGGCCGGTCGTGTCGCGGCCGTATTAACGGATTGTGCGATTTCGACGGTCAATCTGGGCGAAGCGGTAACGGCCCTGGTCAATCGGGGATTTCCGTCCGACGAGGCACGGGGGATCGTAGCCGGTATCCGCATCGATTCCGTGCCGCTCGACCGGGAAGTTGCGCTGGACGCCGGCGCTCTCCGGGAAACGACCCGCAGCTTCGGATTGTCGTTCGGCGACCGGGTCTGCCTCAGCCTCGCGGCGCATCTGGGCGCAACGGCGCTGACTTGCGACAGAAAATGGACGGCGCTCGACGCCGGCATCGCAGTAGAATTGCTCCGATAGCCGCCGGCGCCAGCGAGGAGACTGCCATGACCTCCGCAACCGCCGCCGATCCCGTCGTCATCGTCGACGGCGCGCGCACGCCGATGGGGAGCTTTCAGGGAACGCTCAAGGACATCGCGGCCACGGCGCTCGGCGCCGTCGCCATCGAAGGCGCGCTCAGGCGCGCCGGCGTTGCGGGCGAGGAAGTCGACGAGGTGATCATGGGCTGCGTGCTGCCGGCCGGGCTCGGCCAGGCGCCGGCGCGGCAGGCGGCGCACGGCGCGGGCATCCCGTGGGACGCCGGCTGCACCACCGTCAACAAGATGTGCGGCAGCGGCATGAAGGCGGCCATGCTGGCCCACGACATGCTGGCGGCCGGCGTCAACGAGGTGATGGTCGCCGGCGGGCTCGAGAGCATGACCAACGCGCCCTACCTGATGGACAAGGCGCGCGGCGGCCTGCGCATGGGCCACGGCAGGGTCTGGGACCACATGTTCCTCGACGGGCTGGAGGACGCCTACGAGCCCGGCCGCCTGATGGGCGCCTACGCCGAGGACACGGCGCAGCACTACCAGTTCGCCCGCGAGGCCCTGGACGACTTCGCCATTACCTCGCTCAAGCGGGCCAAAGCGGCCAACGAGGACGGCGCCTTCGACCGCGAGATGGAGCCGGTCGCCGTGCGGACCCGCAAGGGCGAAGTTACGGTTGCGCAGGACGAGCAGCCCTTCAACGCCGACCTGGGCAAAATTCCGAAGCTCAAGCCGGCCTTCCGCAAGGACGGCACGGTGACGCCGGCCAATTCCTCGTCGATCTCCGACGGCGCGTCGGCCCTGGTGCTGACGACGCGGTCGGAGGCCGGGAAGCGCGGCCTCGAGCCCCGCGCCCGCATCGCCGCCCACGCGACCCACGCCCAGGAGCCGGCCCGGTTCACCACCGCCCCGGTCGGCGCCATCGAAAAGGTGCTGGAGAAGGCCGGCTGGACGAAGGGCGACGTCGGTCTCTACGAGATCAACGAGGCGTTCGCCGTGGTCGCCATGGCGGCGATGAAGGAGCACGGCCTGCCCCACGACATCGTCAACGTCCATGGCGGAGCCTGCGCCCTCGGCCACCCGATCGGCGCCTCGGGCGCGCGGATTATCGTGACCCTGCTGAACGCCATGGAGCAAAGGGGCGTCGGCCGCGGCGTCGCCTCCCTGTGCATCGGCGGCGGCGAGGCGACGGCGATCGCCATCGAACTGCTGCACGACTAGAGCGGCGGCGGTTGCCGATTTGCTTGCCGCGGTTGCCCGGATCCGCGGCGCGCCGGTTCTGGTTCGTAAACGCTTCGATCCCGGTTCCAACTTTCGTTCCGGCGCCGGCGGGACCGAAACGAATGCGCCTTTGCCGGACGGCTATGCCCGATCCGGCCCGCATACTCTAAGTTTGGCGGTTCAATGGGTTGCCAGATCGCGGCGCCGCCGCTAACATTCCCGCGAGTGAGGGCTCATTAATCGATTAGTATTCCCAAGCATCGCCGCTTCGCGCCGGAGCGCGGACCCGGGCGGCAGCAGTCTTCGCGACTCAGAAGCCGCTCAAGGCCGGCAGCGAAAAACGGGAAAATCCGTTAAATGGCGGTGCGCGAGCGCAACGGGCCTCCTCGTCGAACGGGAGCGGGCAGGATGTCCAGGCCAACGCTGAGCCATATTGCCGAACTGTTGGGCGTCTCGACCGCCACCGTTTCGCTTGCGATGCGCGGCAGCCCGAAAATCTCGCAAAAGACACGGGAGCGGGTCGAGGCCGCCCTGAAAGAATCCGGCTATGTCTATCAGCGCAGCGCCGCCGGGCTGCGGACGGCCAGGACCCATACCGTCGGCATCGTTCTCAACAATATTTCCGATCCGTTTTATTGCACTTTGCTCGCCGCCATGGAGGAAGCGCTGAGAAGTTTCGGGCGGACGGTTTTTCTGTGCAACAGTAACGAATCGGTCGAATTGCAATCGAAGTTTATCCGCACAATGACGGAATACAACGCGGACGGGATTATCGTTATACCGGCGATCGGATCGACGGCTGACGATTTTAGCTTCCGGAATCTCGGCCCGCCGCCCATTGTTTTCGCGTCCAGGACAATTCCCGGACTCGGCTACGACAGCATCGTTAGCGACGACCGGCAATCGGTCCTCCTCGCCATGGAACGGCTGCTCCGGTCGGGGCACAGCCGCATCGCCGCAGTCGGCGGCGATCCGAGCCTGCACCGCTTCGGCGACAGGCTTCGGGCCTACAAGGACGCTCTCGAGGAGGCGTCGATCGAATTCGACGAGGCGCTCGTCCGGCCCTCGGCGCCCAGCCGGCAGGCGGGCTTCGAAGCGGCGCACTGGATCGCCGGCCTCGATCCGAAGCCGACGGCGGCCATCTGCTACAACGATGCCGTCGCGCTCGGCCTGTCTTCCGGCCTCCAGCGCGAAGGCCTCCTGCCGGGCAGGAATTTCGCGCTGATCGGGACCGAAGACGTCGAGGAGGCCGGCCTTGCGCATCCCGCCCTGAGCGCGACGACGGTTTCCCGGGAGGAGATGGGCGCCGGCGCCGCTTCGCTGCTGGTCCGGCGGATCGAGGAACCCGACAGTCCGGCCCGGCACACCGTGCTGCCTTCGAGCCTCGTCGTCCGCGAAACCTGCACCGTGTCCCGCGAACTCGCCTTTGCGGAATAGCCGGACCGTCCGCCGGATTGCCCGGCGTATTGCCCGGTGCACCGCCCGCCCGGCGCGGCGCGCGCCGGCCCGCCTCCCGAAGATTTTGCCGCTACCCGGACGTTCGCGGCCGGACTACTATCGTTCCGGCGCGAAGGGCGCCGGGCACGGAGGAAGCCGATGAGCCGCGACAAGCACATTCCGTTCGAAGCGCCGGTGGTCGATTCCCTGTCCGTCCGGGTGGTCGTCGATTCCCATCACGAACTCTTCCTGCCCAAAACGGAGCATCCCCACGTCGCCGTCGAGAATGTCGGGATCGTTCCCGGACGGCACATGACGACGCTGGCCGGAGAATGGGGCCTCTCGCTGCATCTCGACTCCCGGGCCGGCGGCGCGCGCGCGCAGTATCTGCTCGACTTCGGCTATACGCCGGACGTCCTGAACCGCAATTTCGGGTTTCTCGACATCGAACCGGGCCGGCTCAACGGGCTGATCCTCAGCCACGGCCACCGCGACCATTACGGCGGGCTGGACGGTTTCGTGGACCGGCACCGCAGCGCCATGCGCGACGACATGCAGCTCTATGTCGGCGCCGAAGAAGCCTTCCATGTGCGCTGGATTCCTGCCGGGCCTCCCGATCCCGGCGGCGAGCAGGACATGCTGTACTGGGGCGCGCCGGACCGCGATTCGCTGATCGAGCGGGCGGTCGCGCCGGTCTGCTGCCCGGCCCCGAAGGCGCTCGAGGGCCCCTTCACCACCGGCTACATCGAGCGCGACTCCTTCGAGGATGTGACCGGAGGATCGAAAATCGAGGTCCACGACCATTTCAGCGAAGCCGAGCGGCGCGGCGAACTGGTCTTCGACAGCCATCCGGAGGAACATGCGACCTGCTACCTGGTGCGCGGCCGCGGGCTGGTCGTGATTTCGTCCTGCGGCCATGCCGGAATCGTCAACTCGGTGCGCACCGCCATGTCGGTCGCCGGCACCGACAGGCTGCACGCGGTCATCGGCGGCTTCCACCTCGGCCTGGCGAAGCCCGACTATATCGAATTCACCATCGACGAATTGCAGAAGATGGCCCCCGACGCGGTCATCCCGATGCACTGCACCGGGGAGCCCTTCATCGAAGCGATGCGGCGGCGGATGCCGGACCGGCTGGTGCGCTCCTACCTCGGCAGCCGCTTCACCTTCGGCGTCTGAAGGTATAGTCCACCGTATCGCGGCCGCGCGCCCGGCGCGGGCGTTGCGGCTCCGGCCCGCAGACACTTCGGAGGGCGCCATGGGCGTGATGATCGACGGCGTGTGGCACAGGGAAGAGCGGACTGCCTTCGCGGCCGACGGCAGCTTCCGGCGGGCGACGACGTCGTTCCGCAATTTCGTCACCGCCGACGGATCGTCGGGATTTCCGGCCGAGCCCGGCCGCTATCACCTCTACGTCTCTCACGCCTGCCCGTGGGCGCACCGCACGACGATCTTCCGTGCGCTGCGGCGGCTGGAGGATGCGGTTTCGGTATCGGTCGTCGATCCGCACATGAGCGACGAAGGCTGGCATTTCAGCGACGGTCCCGGCTGCATTCCGGACGGCGTCAACGGCGCCCGCTATCTGCGCGACATCTACGGGGCCGCGAAGGGCGACTATACCGGCCGGGTGTCCGTCCCCGTTCTGTGGGACAGGAAGGAAGCGACCATCGTCAACAACGAATCGTCGGAGATCGTCCGGATGCTCAACACGGCGTTCAACGCCTGGGGCGACGGCGAGCCGGATTTCTATCCGCCGCCCCTGCGGCGCGAGATCGATGCGGTGAACGGGTCGGTTTACGAGCATGTCAACAACGGCGTGTACAAGACCGGCTTCGCGCAGAGCCAGGAGGCCTACGAAGCGGCATTCGAGGCGCTGTTCGCGACCCTGGACGAGCTGGAGGCCCGGCTGGGCAGGCAGCGCTATCTGGTCGGCGGCCGGATCACCGAGGCGGACTGGCGGCTGTTCCCGACCCTGGTGCGCTTCGACGCCGTCTATGTCGGCCATTTCAAGTGCAACAAGCGCCGGATCGCGGACTATCCCAACCTGGGCAACTACCTGCGCGACCTCTACCAGCAGCCCGGCGTCGCCGGTACGGTGAACATGGACCACATCAAGCGGCACTATTACGGCAGCCACCTGCGCATCAACCCGACCGGCATCGTACCGAAGGGGCCGGAACTCGACCTGATGCGCCCGCACGGCCGGGCCGCTCTGCACTGAAAGGCCCGCCCGCCGCATCCGCCCCGCCGGCGCCCCGCAGGCCCCCTCGCAGGCCCCCTCGCAGGCCCCCTCGCAGGCCATGACACCGGGGAGAAATCCGGGCTAGGGTCGCCGCGAACATGAACCGCCAACGGAGGATCGGATGAGCGCCGCCGGCCCGAACCCGTTCGAGACCGATCTCGACAGGAATCCCGCCAACTACATGCCGATGCACCCGAGCCGGTTCCTGGAGCGGGCGGCGGAGGCGTTTCCCGGCCGAACCGCGATGATCCACGGCGACCGGCGCTTCACCTATGCCGGGCAGCGCGAGCGCTCGGTCCGGCTGGCGAGCGCGCTGGCGAAGCGCGGCATCGGCACGGGCGATACGGTCGCGCTCATGGGGTCGAACACGCCCGAGAGCCTGGAAGCCCATTTCGGCGTGCCGATGATCGGCGCCGTGCTCAATCCGCTCAACATCCGGCTCGATGCGGCGATCATCGCCTTCATCCTCGATCACGGCGGGGCGAAGGTCCTGCTGACCGACACCGAATTTGCGCCGACGATCGAGGCCGCCCTCGGTCTGGCCAGGGTCAAGCCGCTGGTCGTCGATATCGACGACAGCGAGGGCCCCGGCGGCAAGCGCCTGGGCGATCTGGACTACGAGACGCTGATCGCCGAAGGCGACCCGGACTACGACTGGCCCGGCATCGAGGACGAGTGGCAGGCGATCGCGCTGTCCTACACCTCCGGCACCACGGGCGACCCGAAGGGCGTCGTCTACCACGCCCGCGGCGCCTACATGGAGGCGCTCGGCAACGCCGTGACCTGGGCGATGCCGCACCGGCCGGTCTATCTGTGGACCCTGCCGATGTTCCACGCCGCCGGCTGGTGCTTCCCGTGGAGCGTCGCGGTCATGGGCGGCACCCATGTCGGCCTGCGCAAGGTCGAGGCGCGGGCGATCTTCCAATCCATCGCCGACAACGGCGTCACCCATATGTGCGGCGCGCCGATCGTGCTTTCGACCCTGATCAACGCGCCGGAAGAAGACCGCGTTCCGTTCGACCGGCCGGTGAAGGTCTACACCGCCGGCTCGGCCCCGCCGCCCGCGGTTCTCGAAGGCATCGCGAAGCTGGGCTTCGACGTGACCCATGTCTACGGCCTCACCGAAGCGTTCGGGCCGAGCGCCCACTGCGCCTGGCAGGAGGACTGGGAGGGCCTTGCCGCCGGCGCGCTGGCCGAGCGGCAGGCGCGCCAAGGCGTGGCCTATCCGACCATGGACGGCGGCATGATCGTGGCCGACCCGGAAACCCTGGAGCCGGTGCCGCGCGACGGCGCGACGATGGGCGAGATCCTCCATCGCGGCAACTCGATCATGAAGGGCTATCTGAAGAACCCGAAGGCGACCGAGGCGGCGTTCAGGGGCGGCTGGTTCCATACCGGCGACCTCGCGGTGTGGCACCCGGACGGCTATGTCCAGATCCGCGATCGCTCCAAGGACATCATCATTTCCGGCGGCGAAAACATCTCGTCGATCGAGGTCGAGGCCGCGCTTTACGCCCATCCCGACATCGCCGAGGCCGCGGTGGTCGCCAAACCGCACGAGAAGTGGGAGGAGACGCCCTGCGCCTTCGTCGGCCTGCGCCCCGGCGCGGCGCTCACCGAGGCCGAGGTCATCGAATGGTGCCGCGGCCGGCTGGCGCACTACAAATGCCCGACCGCCGTCGTGTTCGGCGAGCTGCCCAAGACCTCGACCGGCAAGATCCAGAAGTTCCGGCTGCGCGAGCGGGCGGCGGGTTGAAACCGGCTATGTCGGCGCTGCGGCTGCGGCCGGGGCGCGCCTGAAAGAAACGCCGCGATATACCGGCCGCGCCGGGTCCGGCGGCCGCCGCAATCCGGCGGCGGTTATTTCCCCGGCTGCCAGTCCTGCCCCGATTCGCTCGTCAACGAGGCCCTGTCGTCGGGCGGATTTCCCCGCCCGAGCATCCCGGCGAAGACCGTGTACGGAACGGTCCTGCTCCCCGAAGAGCGCAGCGTCGACCGGTCGTTGACCCACGCGTAGACGATGACCTTCGCCGTCGCGTCGTAGCGGAAGAACAGGCGGAACCGCCTGCCGATCCAGGCGCGCCGCCAATGGCGGCAGCGCGGGCCGAGCGCGCCGCCCTGGCGGTACGCGTCCCGGGACGGATCCTGCGGGACGACTTCCAGCATCAGCCGGCTCAACGTATGGAACAGCTTGACGTTCGCATTGGATGCGAATCCCGCCGGATCGTTTCGTTGTGCGCGTTGGGCTGCGCGGTGGAGCCTGCGCAGCTGGTCGATGAGGCAATCGTGGAATAGCAGCGTCCATCCGTGGCGCTGCATCAGAGGGTGACGGCGCCGTGGATGTTCCCGTCGATGTCGCCCTCCGGCCCCGCCTCGCGCTGCGCCTGTTCGAGCATGTTCTGCGCCAGATCGTCCGGGATCGCCCGAACGTGCCGCCCGGCCCGGATATCGCCGGCGAGCAGGTCGAGGAACGCGGCGATGGCCGGATCTTCGTGCCCGGCGTCGGCCCGGCTGACGACGATCTGCCCGTCCTCATGGAGTTCGAAGGCCACCTCGGCGCCGACATCGACCCCCAGCGCCCGGCGAACCGTCCTGGGCAGGGTGATCTGGCCCTTCGCGGTGATCGTGGCGACTTCGTGGATAATCGACATGACCGGCGTTCCCTTTTGTGCTGCGCATCGTCGTAAGGAATATTCCTTACGATGTGAAGGCCATGTGGAGAATGGATGCGGGCCGGGTCCTGGCCCAATCCGTGCGCAAATTTCAGTTCTCAAACCGTAGCCGACAGGAAGGCCGCGATATACCGGTCGTGCCAGGTCGTGCGGCTGCCCCGGCCGTGGAAGCCGACATGGCCGCCGCTGTCGTGCAGGCAGGGGATCAGGGCCGGCGCGCCCGCCCAATCGAACCGCTCGTAGGGTTCCGGCGCAATCCAGGGATCGTCGCGCGCATGGACGATCAGCGTCGGGACGCGGACCGCCGGCATGAAGCGCACCGCGGAACACCCGGCATAATACCGCTCCGCGGTGCCGAACCCGTAGCGCGGCGCGATGTAGCCGGCGTCGTAGTCCCGGATCGTCCGCGCCCGCCGCACCGGTTCGCGCCACCGTTCGGGCAGGCCGCCGCGCGCCCGGAACGCCTCGCGCTTCATGCGGTCGAGCAGGTAGCGCTTGTAGAACCGGTTGCGCCCGCGATGGAACCGGCTGCAGGCCGCCGCAAGATCGATCGGCGCCGAAACCGCGGCCGCCGCGCAAAGCGGCGCGGCCCGGCCTTCCTCGCCGAGATATTTGAGCAGCATGCCGCCGCCCAGCGAGTAGCCGACGGCCGCGAGGCCGTTGCGGGCGAGCCGGTCCGGCAGCCGCTCCAGCACCGCCCGGAAATCCTCCGTGCGGCCGGCATGATACTGTTCGCGGCACAGGCCGGCGGTCGGCCCGGCGCCGCGCAGGTTGAGCCGAAGGGCCGGGAAACCGGCCTGCAACAGGGCCCGCGCGCTCGCCCGGACATGGATGCTGTCCTCGCAGCCGGTCAGGCCGTGGATCAGGACGACCAGCGGCCGGTCCGCCGCGCCGTGCGGGACGGCCAGCCTGCCGGTCAGGACATCGCCGGAGCCGTCGGGCATGTCGAAGCGCAGGGTTTCCTCCGGCCAGGGCGACAGGTCGATGCGCTGGCGGACCAGCACGTTGCGCAGGGTCTGCAGATCGCCGCCCCACCAGGGCGCGCGCGGCCGGAAATTCGCGATTGCGTGTGCGGCGGTTGCGGGGCCGTCCATGCCGCTTATATGGCACGGCTGCCGCCCGGGTCGAATGGCCCGACCGGTGCGCGGCGCCGGCTGCCGCCGAAGGGCATGGCGGCCGGCCCCGCTTCGCGTTATGGGAGGCTCATGACCGAGAACCCGGAAACCGCCGCCGGCCCGCTCGCCGGCGTTACCGCGATCGACCTGACCCGCGCGCTCGCCGGGCCCTACGGCACCATGCTGCTCGGCGAGCTCGGCGCGCGGATCGTCAAGGTCGAGCCGCCGGGCGGCGACCAGGCGCGCGAGATCGGGCCTCATGTCGCGGGCCGGAGCGCCTATTTCGCCTCCCTCAACCGGGGCAAGGAATCGATCGTCCTCGACCTCAAGGAGGCCGCCGACCGCCGGGTCTTCGAAGCGATGGTCCGGCGCGCCGACGTGCTCTACGAGAACTACCGCGCCGGCACGATGGAGAAGCTGGGTTACGGCTGGGACGCGCTGAAGGGCCTGAACCCGCGCCTGGTCTATGCCGCGACCAGCGGTTTCGGCCAGACCGGACCCTACCGCCACCGCCCGGCCTACGACATGGTGGTGCAGGCCATGGGCGGCATCGTGAGCGTCACCGGCCATCCCGGCGGCCCGCCGACCCGCGTCGGCATGTCGATCGGCGATATCGCGGCCGGGCTGTTCACGGCGCTTGGCGTCGTCTCGGCGTTGCAGCACCGGGCCCGCACCGGCGAGGGCATGGCGGTCGACGTGGCCATGCTCGACAGCCAGGTCGCCCTGCTGGAAAACGCCGTCGCCCGCTACGGCGCGACCGGCGTCGCGCCCGGCCCGCTCGGCGCCCGGCACCCGTCGGTCGCGCCGTTCGACGCCTTCCGCACCGCCGACGGCCATATCGTCGTCGCCGCCGGCCACGAGGACATGTTCCGGCGCTTCTCCGAAACGGTCGGACGGCCGCACTGGCCGGACGATCCGCGCTTTGCGACCCTTGCCGACAGGCTGGCCCACGTCGATGCGTTGAAAGCGGAGATCGAAGCCGCCCTGGCCACGGGGACGAGCGACCGCTGGCATACCCTGCTGGAAGCGGCGGACATCCCCTGCGGGCCGATCAACACCGTGCCGGACCTGTTCGAGAACGCCCACATTGCAGCGCGGAACATGATCGTGAACATCGACGATCCCGACGCCGGCGCGATGAAGTCCGCCGGCCTGCCGATCAAGATGTCGGCCTATGCCGACCGGGCGACGCGCCCGCCCGCGCCGCGGCTGGACGAGCACGGCGCCCGGCTGCGTGCGGAATTCGGCGGGGGCCCGGCATGATCCGGGCCGTACTGCGCTGGACCCTGCGGATCGCGGCGACGCTGGTCACGATGCTGGCGGTCGCCGGCGTCGTCATGTTCTTCTGGTTCCGCACCTCGTTGCCCCGGCTGGACGGTCCGGTGACGGTCGCCGGCCTCGAAAGGCCGGTCAGCATCGTGCGCGACCGGCGCGGCATCCCGCACATCTACGCGGAAACCGAAAACGACGCCTGGTTCGCCCTCGGCTATGTCCACGCCCAGGACCGGCTGTTCCAGATGGAAATGCAGCGCCGCGCCGGGCAGGGGCGGCTGGCGGAAATCGTCGGCCCGCCCGGCCTCAGGGCCGACCGGCTGTTCCGCACCCTCGGCCTCTACCGGCGGGCGCAGGCGAGCGTGAAGCATCTCGCGCCCGGACAGTTGAAAACGCTCGAAGCCTATGCCGCCGGCGTGAACCAGTGGCTGAAGACCCGCAAGGGCACGCTGCCGCCGGAATTCAACCTGACCGGCCTGGATTTCGAACCGTGGAAGCCGGCCGACACGCTGGTCTGGGGCAAGCTGATGGCGGTCCGGCTCTCGACCGACTGGCAGGGCGAACTGCTGCGCGCGCAGATTATCCGGCAGGCCGGAAAGGACGCGATCCCGGTCCTCTTCCCGCCCTATCCGGGCGATGCGCCGGTGACGGTCGAATCTTACAGGGAGGGCCTGCTGAAAGGCGTGGATTTCGGCGCGCTGCTCGCCGCCCTGCCGGCGGAGGCGCGCCGCGGGGGCGCCTCCAACGTCTGGGCGCTGCGCCCCGAACGGACCACCACCGGCGCGGCGATCCTGGCGAGCGACCCGCATCTCGGCATGAACGCGCCGGTCCTGTGGTATCTCGCCCATATCGCCGCGCCGGGCCTGACGCTGAGCGGCGCCACGGTGCCGGGCGGGCCGCTGCTCCTGCTCGGCCATAACGGCCGCATCGCCTGGGGGGTCACGACCACCTACATCGATACCGACGACATCATCCTGGAGAAGCTCGACCCGAACGATCCGGGCCGTTACATGGCCGGCGGCGAATCCGTGCCCTTTGAGGTCCGCACCGAAACGATCGGGGTCCGCTTCGGCGCGGACGTAACGCTGACGGTCCGCGAATCGCGCAACGGGCCGGTGCTGGATTACCGGGCGGAGCTGCGGGAGTTCGAGAAGAAGGAGGGGCGCGTCGCCGTTCTGCGCGCGCCGTGGCTCAGCAGCGCCGACACGACCGCCGCCGCCTTCGCCGGGATCAACAAGGCCGCGAACTGGGAGGAATTCCGCAACGCCCTGCGCCCGTTCGTCGGCCCGATCCAGAATTTCGTCTACGCCGACACGGCGGGGAATATCGGCTATCTGGTTCCCGGCGTTATTCCGGTCCGCAAACGGCCGGACGCCGGCTGGCTGCCCCAGGACGGGACCGCCCCCGAAACCGCGCTCGCCGGAACCATCCCCTTCGATGCGCTGCCGCAGAGCTTCAATCCGCCGGGCGGCGTGCTGATCAACGCCAACAACCGGATCGCCGGCAGCGACTATCCCTATTTCCTGTCGCAAAGCTGGGGCGACCATTACCGCGCCGCGCGGATCGCGCAGATGCTGGCGGCGAAAGAGCGCTTTGCGCCGGACGAGATCGCCCGGATGCAGGGCGACCATGTCTCGCTCGCCGCGCGCGCGGCGCTGCCGCATATGCTGAAAGTCCGGCCGGCCGGCGATTTGCAAAAGCGGGCGGTCGCAATGCTGAAGGCGTGGGACGGCGCCATGGCGCTTACCCGGCCGGAGCCGCTGATCTACACCGCTTGGTTCCGGGAGCTGAACCATCGCCTCTACGCCGACGAGCTGGGGGAGGTGGCGAAGCGCTACGTTTCCAACCGGCCGGACGCGGTCATCGGCATCCTGACGAAGCATCGCCAATGGTGCAACGATGTAAGGACGGACGCGGCCGAGGACTGCCCCGCCATTCTGCAACAGAGCCTGGCGGCGGCGCTGGATTTCCTGTCCGACCGGCTGGGCGACGATCCGGCGGTCTGGCGCTGGGGCGATCTGCACTACGCCGAAATGCGCCATCAGGCGTTCGGGCCGATTCCCCTGCTCGGCCCGCTGACGACCATCAGGATCGCCGCCAACGGCTCGCGTTTCACGGTGCTCAAGGCGCCGGTCGATTTCCGGTCGGACAATTCCTATGCGACCCGGCAGGGCCCGGGCTTCCGCGGCGTCTACGATTTCTCCGACCTGAAGAAATCGCGCTTCACCCTCAGCAGCGGCCAGTCCGGCAACCCCTATTCGCCCTACTACGACAACCTGGTGCAGGACTGGCGCGACGTGCGCCACTGGCGGCTGGCGCCGGACGAGGCGGCGGCGCGGCGCGGCGCCGTCGGCGTCCTGACCCTCACGCCGCAGGCGGCGGATACCCAGGCGGCCGCGCAATGACCGTCACCGCGCAGGATATCCGCAGGGCCGCGGAACTCCTGGACGGCCACATCGTGCGCACGCCGACGCTGCATTCGCGCACCCTGTCGGACATCGCCGGTTGCCGCATCTGGCTGAAATTCGAGAATTTGCAATACACCGCGTCGTTCAAGGACCGCGGCGCCTATGTGAAACTGGTTTCGCTCGGCGACGCCGCGCGCAAGGCCGGCGTCATCGCCGCCTCGGCCGGCAACCACGCCCAGGGCGTCGCCTACCACGCCCGCCGCCTCGGCATTCCGGCGGCCATCGTCATGCCGGCGCAGACCCCGTTCAACAAGGTGCGGCAGACCGAGCATTTCGGGGCGCGGATCGTCCTGCACGGCGCCGATCTGGCAGAGAGCTACGACCATGCCGTCGGAATCGCCGGCCGCGAGGGCCTGACCGTCGTCCACCCCTACGACGACCCGGCGATCATCGCGGGGCAGGGCACGGCGGCGCTCGAAATGCTGGAGGACGCGCTGGAGCTCGACGCCCTGGTGGTGCCGATCGGCGGCGGCGGGCTGATCGGCGGCATGGCGACGATGGCGGCCGAAATGAAGCCCGGCATCGAGATTTTCGGCGTCGAGGCGGCGCTCTATCCGGCGATGAAGCAATGCCTGGCCGGCGAAGATATCCGGACCGGCGGCACCACGATCGCCGAAGGCATCGCCGTCAAGCGGCCGGGCGCAATCACCCGCGAGATCGTCCGGCAGCATGTTGCCGACATTCTGCTGGTCGACGAGCCGGCGCTGGAAAATGCCGTCCTGATGCTGCTCGAAATCGAGAAATCGGCGGTCGAGGGGGCGGGCGCGGCGGCGCTGGCCGCCGTGCTGGGCAACCGCGACCGCTTCGCCGGCCGCAATGTCGGCGTCGTCGTCTCCGGCGGCAATATCGATTCGCGCGTGCTGTCCGACATCCTGATGCGCGGGCTGGTGCGCCAGGGCCGGCTGGTCCGGCTGCGCATCGACATCCAGGACCGGCCCGGCGTGCTCGGCGCCGTCGCCCGGCTGATCGGCGAGGCCGGCGGCAATATCGTCGAGGTCTACCACCAGCGGCTGTTCCACAACGTGCCGCTGAAACAGGCCGAACTGGACGTCGTGCTGGAAACCCGCGACGCCGATCACGTCGCGGCCGTGCTGAAGACCCTGTCCGACGCCGGCCATCCGGCGACAATGATCAGCAGCGCCACCGGCGCGAAGGTCGGGTGAGGGGGGGCCGTTTCCGGCGGCGGAAGCGGAGCGGCGCGCGGCCGCCGCTTCCTCTCCCGTCATTTCGACCGGAGGCCCGGCCCACCGGGCCGGGGCGGAGCGGAGAAATCCGGCGGGCGCTCCATCGACGCCACAGGCTCCGGCGTTCGCCCGGCGCCCGTCGCCGGCCGGATTTCTCCGCTCCCTTCGGCTTCGCTCAGAGCCCGCCCTGAGCGAAGCCGAAGGGGCAGGCTGCTCCGCTCGGTCGAAATGACGGGGGAGGGGTTGCGCCGGCCGGAATGACGGGAAGGGGGCGCCGTTCGGCCGGAATGACGGGCGGCGCGCGCGGCGCGGTCTCTCCCTTTTGCAGGGGAATCGAAGAGGGGGGAGGAGACGAGGCCGCCGGGACGGTCAGGCGGGCGGCGGCCGGAAGCCCTGCGCGACCAGATAGGTCTCCGCCGAATCCGGGCGGCTCGCCGGCGGCTTGATGTGGCGCACGCGCTCGAAGCGCGCCCGGACGCGCTCGAGCAGGCCGCCGTCCGCGCCGCCGCGGAACACCTTGGCGACGAAGGCGCCGCCGGGCTTCAGCGCCCGTTCGGCGAAGCCGAGCGCATCTTCGGCCAGCGCCACGATGCGCAGATGGTCGGTCGCCTTGTGGCCGGTCGTGGACGGCGACAGGTCGCTCAGGACGAGATCGGCCGCCGCTTCGCCGACCGCGCTTTCGAGGCGGGCCAGCGTCTCCGGTTCGAGAAAGTCGCCCGGCAGGAGTTCCGCGCCCGGTATCGGGTCCATTTCCAACCGGTCCAGCGCGACGACCCGGCCGCCGGTCTCCGCCGCCCGGGTCCGCTCCAGCGCCACCTGGGTCCAGCCGCCCGGCGCCGCGCCCAGATCGACCACGACCTGCCCCGGCCGGAGCAGGCCCGCCCGCTCGTCGATTTCGATCAGCTTGAAGGCGGCGCGCGAGCGGTAGCCCAGCCGGCGCGCTTCGGCGACGTAGGGGTCGTTCAGCTGGCGGTCGAGCCACCGGGTCGAGGCGGCCGGGCGCCGGCGCGCCGTCTTTACGCGGACCTTTTTCCCGCGGCGGCCGCCGCTGCGCGCCGAATCCCGCGGCACGGCCGCCCCCGCGCCCGGCTCAGGCCGCCGGCCGGTTGCGGCGCAGCCAGTTCAGCAGGTCGGTCCGGGTCACCAGGCCCCAATACCGGTTGCCGTCCCGGATCAGCGCGACGAAGCCCTTGTCGAACGTGGCCTTGACGTCGTTCAGGCCGGCGTCCGGCGGCAATGTCTCCAGCTTCGTCGTCATGGCCGTCTCGACCCGGTCGCCGAAAGCGCCCCGGCTGTCCGCGCTGGCAAGGACCCTCTGCAGCAGGTCCGTTTCGTCGATCAGGCCGATGATGCGGTCGTCCTGCATCACGGGAAGCTGGGAAATGTTGAACAGCCGCATCTTGCCGAGGGCGATCGCCAGGGTGGCGTCCGGCGGCACGGTGACGTCCTCGTGCCCGTCGTGCCGGCGGGCGATCAGGTCGCGCAGGTCGCCGTAGGTCCTGCGCTCGATGAAGCCCTGGTCCGCCATCCAGTGGTCGTCGTACATCTTGGAGAGATACTTGTCGCCGCCGTCCGGAACGATGGCGACGACCCGCTTCGGCGCTGCCTGCCGGCGGCACCATTGCAGCGCCGCCGCGATAATGGTGCCGGTCGACGACCCGCCCATGATGCCCTCGGCCTTGAGCAGGTCGCGCGCCGTCAGCAGGCTGTCCCGGTCGCTGACGACGATGGCCTCGTCGATCAGCGACATGTCGCCGACCGGCGGCAGCTCGTCCTCGCCGATGCCCTCGACGACCCAGGCGCCCGGCTCGGTCAACTCGCCGGTCCGGACATAGGGCGCGAGCAGCGAGCCGGCGGGATCGGCCAGGATCATCTTCACGCCGGGCGCGACCTTGCGGAAATACCGCCCCAGCCCGGTCATGGTGCCGGCCGTGCCGATGCCGCCGACGACGGCGTCCAAATTCTCGCCCATTTGCCGCCGGATTTCCGGGCCCGTCGTCACTTCGTGGACGGCCGGGTTGTCCGGGTTGTAGTGCTGGCGGATGTAAAGCGCGCCCGGCGTGCGCGCCTCGATGTCGGCGGCCATGGTCTGGTATTGCAGCGGATGGCCCGGCGGCACGTCCGTCCGGGTGACGATGACCTCGGCGCCCATGGCCCGGCACTGCTGGATCTTCTCCTGGCTCATCTTGTCCGGGATGATCAGGACCATGCGGTAGCCCTTGAGGGCGGCGACCAGGGCGAGGCCGATGCCGGTGTTGCCGGAGGTCGCCTCGACGATCGTCCCGCCGGGCTTCAGGCGGCCGTCGCGCTCCGCCGCCTCGACCATGCCGAGGGCGATCCGGTCCTTGATCGACCCGCCGGGATTGAACATCTCCAGCTTGGCGAACAGCCGGCACGGGCCGGTATCCAGGTTGCGCAGCTCAACCATCGGCGTATTGCCGATGGCGGCGAGCATCGCCGGGCTATCGTTCGGTTCGTTCATGCGGTCCCTTCCGGCGCCGACCGTAGCAGCGGGCGCCCGGCGCCACAATGCGCGGTCCGGGTATCCGGTCGAAATGACGGGTGGGTGTTGCGCTTCGCCCGAATCGGCGGCGCGCGGCCGCCGACGCCCCACCCCCGTCATTTCGACCGACGCTCCGGCCCACCGGGCCGGGGCGGAGTAGCCTGCCCTGAGCGAAGCCGAAGGGGAGAAACCCGGCGGGCGCTCCATCGACGCCGCAGGCTCCGGCGTTTGGCCGGCCTCCGTCGCCGGCCGGATTTCTCCACTCGCTTCGCTTCGGTCGAAATGACGAGGAGGGGTTGCGCTTCGGTCGAAATGACGGGCGGGGCAAGCGGTCCGGGCCGGCGCGGATCCCGGCCTCTCAGACGCCCGGGTTGGCCGCCCCGCACGTCCCGCGCACGATCAGTTCGAGCGGGCAGCAATGTTCGTGGTGGAAGTCCGCCTCCGGCCAGTCGATCGTCTCGACCAGGGCGTCGGCGGCAAGCTGGCCGATCCGGCGCGCCGGGATGCGCACGGTGGTGAGGCCCGGTTCGAAGGCGTCCGAGCCGCGGAAATCGCCGATCCCGATGACGGACAGGTCGCCGGGCACCCGGATGCCGAGCGACGCCGCGGCGAACAGGGCGCCCTGGGCGATCACGTCGTTGCCGGCGAAAATCGCGGACGGCCGGTCTCCCGCCCGCAGGGTGCCGGCGATCAGCTCCTTCGACATGCGGATGTCGTAGGGGCAGACGATCCGCCGCCGCCCGGGAACCGGCAGGCCGGCGCCGCGGACCGCGTCCAGCGCGCCCCGGCGGCGGTCGGCGGCCCGGTCGTTGGAGCGCTCTTCGGCGGTCGCGAAGAGGATGTCGCGGTGGCCGAGCGCCAGCAGATGCTCCGCCGCCATCCGGCCGGCGAGTTCGTTGTCGAAGCCGATGCAGGGCCAGTCCCGGGGCCAGTCCCGGGGCCAGTCCTTGTCGGGCCGGTAGTTCCACAGCATCGCCGCCGGAATGCCCTGGCGCTCGATCTGCGCCAGCGTCTCCGGCCGGTGCTCCAGCCCGATCAGCGCCAGCGCGTCGACCCGCTGTTCCGAGAGCGAATGGACGAGCACGGCCTCGCGGGCGAGATCGTAGCCGTGTGCGGCGATCAGCATAGTCCGGCCGTGGGTCGCCAGCGCGGAGGAAAAGGCCTGGAGCATCTCCGAGAAGATCGCGTTGTCGATGGTCGGGATGACGAGGCCGATGCAGCCGGTGGCGCCGCCGACCATGGCGCGCACGGCGCGGTTGCGGACATAGCCGAGGTCCTCGACCGCCTTCCGGATGCGCTCCCGTGTCCGGTAGCGGACGATATCCGGATCGTTGAAATAGCGCGAGACGGTCGCCGGCGAGACCTTCGCCCGCTCGGCGACATCGACGATGCCCGGCAGCCGTCCGCGTTTCCCGAGTCGCGCCATGGCGGTGATGAAAATATTTGCAAACCCGTTTGCATTTCTAACCCGCCGGCGCCGCAGACTTCAAGGACGCCGCCGGCGTTTGGCGAGGCGGCCGGCCCCGGAGAGGTTCCGTTGAATTCTTCCCCGCTCCGGCAGCGCCTTGCGGTCTACGGCCCCGGCGTCCTGCTGTCGGCGGTCCTGGCGATCGCGGCGCAGTTCCTCTCGGACCATTACGGCGCGCCGGCGATGCTGCTCGCCCTGCTGCTGGGCATCGCGTTCGGCTTTCTCGCCGAGGAGGGGCGCTGCGTTCCCGGCATCGACCTGTCGGGCCAGACGATTCTGCGCATCGGCGTGGCCTTGCTGGGCGTGCGCATCAGCGCCGAGCTGGTCGCCGGGCTGGGCTGGGAGCCGATCGCCCTGGTCATCGCCGGGGTCTTCGCCACGATCCTGTTCGGGCTTGCCGGCGCCCGGATGCTGGGCCGGGGGTGGCGCCTTGCGCTGCTCACCGGCGGGGCGGTCGCGATCTGCGGCGCGTCCGCCGCCATGGCCATCGCCGCGATCCTGCCGAAGAACGAACATTCGGCGCGCAACCTGACCTTCACGGTCCTGGGCGTGACCGTGCTGAGCACCCTGGCGATGATCGCCTATCCGATCGCCGCCGACCTGCTGGGCCTGAGCGAGGCGGCGACCGGCGTGTTCTTCGGCGGCACGATCCACGATGTCGCCCAGGTGGTCGGCGCCGGATTTTCCGTATCGGAAACGGCGGGGGAAACCGCGACGGTGGTGAAGCTCATCCGGGTGACCATGCTCGCGCCGGTCATCCTGGTCTTCGGCCTGTGTCTCGCCGGTTTCGGCGTCGAGCGGCGGGCCGGGGAAAGGCCGCCGCTCGTGCCCGGTTTCATCCTGCTGTTTTTCGCCCTGGCCGCCGCCAATTCGTTCGACCTGATTCCGGCGGCGGTGCGCGGCCTGCTCGCCGATATTTCGCGCTGGGCGCTGCTCACCGCCATCGCCGCGGTCGGCATGAAAACGTCGCTGCGCAAGATCGCCGGGGTCGGCGCGCCGGCCATCGTCCTGATCTGCGCCGAGACCGTGTTTCTCGCCGCCTTTATCTGCATCGGGGTGCGCGCCCTGATGTAGGGCGCGGTCCCCCCTTTTCCCGGGGCGGGCGTCCGGCGAATCTGCCCGCAGGGATCCGGAACCGGCGCCGCATTGCGCGAAACGCCGGCCGAAAATGAAAACGTTTGCAAAACTGTTTTCATTCACTACCGTGGTTCTAAAGCGGATTTCGCAGGGCGCGCCCGCCGCGGGGCGGCAAGGCAAAAGCCGGACGGCGACCGGCACGCCGCGTGGCGGATTCGAACGAAACGGGACACGGGCTTGGAATTTCTCGACCATTTCGGCGCGGTCTTCACATGGTCCTCCATGCTGATCCTGTGCGCCGGCACCATCGGCGGCCTGCTGCTCGGCGCGACGCCGGGCCTGTCGCCGACCATGGCGGTCGCCCTGCTGATCCCGTTCACTTTCCACATGGACCCGGCCCAGGGGCTGATGCTGCTGGGCGCGGCCTATACCTCGACCGTTGCGGGAGGGGCGGTCAGCGCCATTCTGCTCAACATTCCCGGCGCGCCGGCCAACATCGCGACCGCGCTCGACGGCAACATCATGGCGCGCAAGGGCGCCGGCGCGCGCGCCCTGCAGATCTGTTTCATCTCTTCGGCGATCGGCGGCGTCCTCGGCATCCTGGTGCTGATCTTCCTGACGCCGGTGCTGGCGGAGTGGGCGCTGAAATTCGGGCCCTCGCACCTGTTCTGGGTCGCCATCCTCGGCGTGACGATCATCGGCACGCTGGATTCGAAGTCCGTGGTCAAGGGGCTGCTCGCCGGCTGCATCGGCCTGTGGATCGCCATGATCGGCTCGGACTCGATCCAGGGCGTCGAGCGCTTCATCTTCACCGAGGAGCTGGAAGGCGGTGTCCATATCATCGCCGCCCTGATCGGGCTGTTCGCCATCCCGCAGGTCATCGAGATGCTGGAAGGCGGCCGCAAGGATCCGCGGCGGACGGTCTTCGAAGTCCGGCGGGCCAACATCTGGCGCTCGGCGCTGGAGACGGTGTCCAAGGTGCGGGCGCTGGCGATCGGCGGCTTTGTCGGCACGGTCATCGGCCTGATCCCCGGCGCCGGCGGCCAGATCGCCGGCCTTGTCGCCTACGACCAGTCGCGGCGTTTTTCGAGGAACAGCGCGAAATACGGCGCCGGCGAGAGCGAGGGGGTCGTCGCCGCCGAAAGCGCGAACAATGCGATGGTCGGGCCGTCGCTGGTGCCGCTGCTCACGCTTTCCGTGCCGGGCAGCCCGACGGCGGCGGTCCTGCTCGGCGGGCTGCTGATCCACGGCATCTTCCCGGGGCCGGACCTGTTCCAGAAACACGCCGCAGTCGCCTTCTCCTTCATCAATTCCATGCTGATCGGCCAGATCCTGATGCTGGTCTTCGGCCTGGCGATCGCCGGCCTCGCCGCCAAGGTGATCGAGGTCAAGCCGCCGATCCTCGCAAGCGCCATTCTCGTCCTCGCCGTGTTCGGCAGCTACAGCGTGCAGAACTCGATGGCCGACGTGGCGATCATGCTGGTGCTCGGCATTGGCATGTATTTCCTCGCGCGATACGGCTTCAGCCCGGCGCCGCTGGTGCTCGGCATCATCCTGGGGCCGATCGCCGAGCACAACTATGTCCAGGGCCGGATTATCGGCGAGGCGCAGGACGGCATCGCCCCCTATTTCCTCACCGGCTGGCTGAACATCCTGCTGATCGCCCTGGTCGTGCTGTCGCTGGTCTACAGCATCGTTTCCGAAATCCGCGTAAAACGGCAGGAGCGGGCCGCTGCAGCGGAGGCCGCATCGTGACCGGCAAGCCCGAAAGCGCGGCCCCGGCCAACGCCGCGCCCGGCGCCGGGCCGGAAACCGCGCCCGCACCGGCGGTCGCCGGCAGGGTGCAGCAATCGGCCGCCGCCCTGATTATCCTGGCGGTCGCCTGCTGGGTCGCGATCGTCAGCTTCGATGTCGAGGATCCGCAGCCCTACCTGTTCCCTCAGCTTCTTTCCGGGTTCATGGTTGCGCTGTCCCTGATGGCCCTGCTGCGCGCGCTGCGCGGGAAGAACCGCACCGGCGCCGGCATCGGCGGCGGGCAGTTCCTGAACATCGCGGCCGGCCTCGCCGTGATGCTGGTCTACGTCTTCGCACTGGCCGATCGGCTCGGCTTCTACAGCGCGGCCTTTCTCGCCATGCTCACCCTGTACAGCCTGTACGATCCGCAGCCGCACGGCAGCGTGCGGACATGGGCGGTCAGGCTGGCCGTCACCGCCGGCTTCGTCGCCGTCATCTATGCCGTTTTCGCCCTGGGGCTGAAGGTGCAGACCCCCGAGGGCATCCTGTTCTAGCCGTGCCGCCGGCCCGGCTGCCAACCGGCGTTCGCGCCATCGAATCGAAGTGGAGGAAACCGAAGATGAAGAAATTCCTTATCGCCGCGGCGGCGCTGGCCGTCGCAATACCGGCGGGGCACGCGGCCGCCGCCGACTATCCGAGCAAGCCGGTCAGCCTGACGATCGCCTACAGCCCCGGCGGCGCGACCGACTTCCAGGCCCGCATCGTCACCATGGTGGCGGCCAACAAGGGCCTGCTGGGCCAGCCGATCGTGATCCTCAACCGGCCGGGCGCCGGCGGCAAGGTGGGCTGGAACCACTTCGCCTCCAAGGCGTCGACCGACGGCTACCAGATGGCGGCCTATAACGTGCCGCATTTCATCGCCCAGTCGATCAAGTTCAAGACCAAGTACAACATCGACAATCTCGAGCCGATCGCCAACTGGGGCGCCGATCCGGCGGTCCTCGTCGTCAACAAGAACAGCAAGTTCAATTCGGTGAAGGACCTTGCGGCCTGGGCCAAGGACAATCCGGGCAAGGTGACGGTCTCGGGCGCCGGCCTGTTCGTCGGCCACCACATCGCCTTCCTGCAGATCCAGAAGGCGCTGGGCGTGAAGCTGCGCTATGTCCCGCACAAGGGCGGCGCGCCGGCGCTCAAGTCCGTGCTCGGCGGCCAGGTCATGGCGGGCGTCAACAACCTGTCGGACTCCTACCGCAGCCGCTCCAGCCTGAAGATCCTCGGCATCGCCGATCTCCAGCGGGACAAGCAGTTCCTGCCCGACGTGCCGACCTTCAAGGAGCAGGGCTATGCGGTCGACGATTCGTCGGTCAACTTCCGCGGCATCATGGTCCGCAAGGGCACGCCGCAGGCGGTGATCGACAAGCTGGCCGCGGTCATGCCCAAAATGTTCGCCAACAAGCGCGTCGCCAAGCAGATGCGCAACGGCGGCTCGCCGATCCGCATCATGGACCGCGCCGCGGTGCAGAAGATGTGGAAAGAGCGCCAGAAGTTCCTGACCGGCCTGCTGAAGGACCTGTAGTCCGCGCCTTGCGGATGCCCGCCGCCGTCCGCCGGGATCGCGCGGACGGCGGCGGCGCCCGATCGGCAACGCAGGGAAGCCGCCCCGCGCGGCGCCCTGCGCATGAACGGAGAATGGGGTGACGGAAGACTCTCCATTGGCGGCGGTCCTGCCGCCGTCGGACGACGGGGCGGCTCCGGAGGCCGGCCCGGAAGCGATCGTCGCCGGCCTGGTCGACCGGGCGCGGGCGGCGATGGATGCCTACGAGAACGATAATCAGGCGCGGGTCGACGAAGCCGTCACCGCCCTCGCCTGGTCGATCTACAAGCCGGAAAACGCCAGGATGCTGGCCGAACTCGCGGTCGAGGACACCGGCCTCGGCAACGTCGGGAGCAAGGTCGTCAAGAACACCCGCAAGACCTTCGGCGCCCTGCGCGACCTGATGCGGGTCAAAACGGTCGGCGTTATCGAGGAACTGCCTGCGCGCGGCCTGGTGAAATACGGCAAGCCGGTCGGCGTCGTCGGCGCGGTCTGCCCGTCGACCAACCCGGCGGCGACGCCGGTCAACAAGGCCATGATGGCGCTCAAGGGCGGCAATGCCGTCATCGTCGCGCCGTCGCCGGCCGGCCAGCGGACGACGCTGGAGACCGTCCGCCTGATGCGCGCGGAACTGCGCAAGGCCGGCCACCCCGAGGACCTGGTCCAGATCCTGCCGCCGCCGGTCGACAAGGCCATGACCCAGGCGCTGATGGACATGAGCGACCTCGTGGTCGTCACCGGCAGCCAGAACAACGTCCGGCGCGCCATGAAATCCGGCACCGTGACCATCGGCGTCGGCCCCGGCAACGTGCCGGCGATTATCGATTCGAGCGCCGATCTGACGGACGCGGCGCACAAGATCTGCGCCTCGAAAATCTTCGACAACGCAACGTCCTGCTCGTCGGAAAACGCCGTCATCATCCTGGACGACGTCTACGAGGCGGCCGTGGCCGCGCTGGTCGAAGCCGGCGGCTACCGCTGCACGCTGCGCGAGAAAGCGGCGATCGGGGGCGTGCTCTGGCAGGGCGGCGTCCTGAACCGCCGCGTCATCGCCAAGGACGCCGATGTCGCCGCGCAGGTCTTCGGCCTGCCCGAAGCCGCGGAGCGCGCGAAATTCTTCATGGTCGAGGAGGCGGAAGTCGGCGGCAAACACTCGTTTGCGGACGAGAAGCTCTCGCTGGTCCTGACGGTCTACCGGGCCGGGGATTTCGCCGACGCCAAGCGCATCGCCACGGATATCCTGCACGTCACCGGCCTCGGCCATTCCGTCGGCATCCACACGAAGGACATGGACCGCGCCCGCGATCTGGCGGAATCGACCGATGTCGTGCGGGTGCTGGTCAACCAGGCCCACACCTTCGGCAACGGCGGCAGCTTCGACAACGCCATGCCGTTTACCCTCTCGATGGGCGGCGGCACCTGGGCCGGCAACACGATCTCGGAAAACCTTAACTGGTCCCATTTCATCAATGTCACCCACCTCGTCACCACGATCCCGGAGGACCGTCCGGGCGAGGAAGAGATGTTCGGGAACCACTGGGCGAAATATGGGCGTTAGGCGCTGCTATCGCGGCAGGGAACGGTAGCGGGGCGCGGCATGAATTTCGAGGAACATGCCGCCAAGGCGCTGTTGAAGGCCCGCGGCCTGCCGGTGCCGGACGGCTTCGCGGTGGAGAGCCCGGAAGCGGCGGCCGACGCGGCGCGCGCGCTCGGCGGTTCCTGCGTCGTCAAGGCCCAGGCGCCGACCGGCAAGCGCGGCAAGGCCGGCGGCATCCGGCTTGCGGGGTCGCCGGACGAGGCCCGCGCGGCGGCGGCGGACATTCTCGGCATGACCATCGGCGGCCACCGGATCGAGCGCCTTCTTGTCGAGGAGCAGGCGCCGATCGCCGCCGAATTCTACGCCGCGGTGCTGAACGACCCGGCGAGCCGCGGGCCGGTCGCCCTGTTCTCGGCGATGGGCGGCATGGAGGTCGAGGAAATGGCGGCGGCCGATCCGGAAGCCATGCGCCGGATCGAGGCCGATATCGCCGCGGGGCTGACTGCCGGGCAGGCGGCCGCGGCGCTCGCCGGCCTCGACCTGAACGGGCAGGCCGGCGCAGTCGCGGATTTGCTGGCGGGACTTTACGACAGCTACCGGGCGCTCGACGCGGAACTTCTGGAGATCAATCCCCTGGCGCTGACCCAAGACGGCCGGCTGCTGTGCCTCGACTGCAAGTATACGCTGGACGATTCCTCGGCCGCCCGGCAGGCGACGGTCGCCGCGAACGGGTCGCCCGAGCGCATGACGGCGCTGGAGGCCGAAGCCCACGCGGCGGGCCTGAAATATATCGAGCTCGACGGCAGCGTCGGCGTGCTGGCCAACGGCGCCGGGCTCACGATGGCGACCATGGACGCGATCGAACATTCCGGCGGCCGGCCGGCCAATTTCCTCGAGATCGGCGGCGAGGCGTATACGAAGGCCGAAACGGCGCTCACCATCCTGCTCGGGAACCCCAACATCCGCTCCCTGCTGGTCAATTTCTGCGGCGCCTTCGCCCGCACCGACGTGATGGCGGAGGGCGTGGTCCGGGCGTGGCAGAAACTCGATCCCGGTATCCCGGTCTTCTTCACCATCCACGGCACCGGGGAGGACGAAGCGATCGCGCTGGTCGAGCGCGAATTGGGCCACCGGCCCTTCGACCTGATGGACGACGCGGTGAAGGCGGCTGTCGTTGCAGCTGCGGGCGGCGCGGCTATCGGCGGCGCAGGGCAGGGGACGGCGGCATGATCCTGCGCAAGAACCACCGCATCCTCGTCCAGGGCGTTACCGGCAAGCAGGGCACCTTCTGGACCCGGGCGATGATCGATTACGGCGCGGCCGTGGTCGGCGGCGTCAACCCGCGCAAGGCGGGGACGGTCCATCTCGGCCTGCCGGTCTACGCCTCGGCCGCGGAAGCCGCCCGCGAAGCGCCGTTCGAGGTGGCGCTGATGTTCATTCCGCCGGCGATGGCGAAGGACGCGGCCTTCGACGCCTGCGAGGCCGGCGCCAGGCTGCTGGTCTGCCTGACCGAACACATCCCGGCCCACGACGTGATGGAGATGATGGCCGCGGGCCGGGCGAACGGCACGCGGATCGTCGGGCCCAACACCGCCGGCCTGGTGACGCCGGGCGAGACCTTCGCCGGCATCCTGCCGGCCTTCAACCCGCGGGTGTTCCGGCCCGGCGGCGTCGGCGTGGTCTCGCGCTCCGGCAGCCTGGGCACCCTGCTCAGCCTGGTGCTGACCCAGAACGGCTTCGGCCAGTCGGCGGTCTACGGCGTCGGCGGCGATCCGATTATCGGCACGACGACGCGCGAAGCGCTCGAAATCCTCGACGCCGACGCCAGGACCGAGGCAGTCGTCATCTGCGGCGAAATCGGCGGCAGCGCCGAGGAGGACGCCGCGGAATACGCCGCCGGGATGGCCAAGCCCGCAGTCGCCTTCGTCGCCGGCCGCGCCGCGCCGCCGGGCAAGAAGATGGGCCATGCCGGCGCCATTGTTTCCGGCGGCAAAGGCGACTACCAATCGAAGCGAAAGGCGCTGGAAGCGGCGGGTGTCGCCGTCGCCGACGTGCCGAGCGACATTCCGAAACTGCTGTCGGCGCGCCTGAGGGCGGCGGCCTGACGCAAGCGCATTCTGCGAGGACAGACCGATGAAGATGACGACCGAGGAAGCCTTTGTGAAAGTGCTGCAGATGCACGGCATCGAGCACGCTTTCGGCATTATCGGCTCGGCCATGATGCCGATCTCGGACCTGTTCCCGAAGGCCGGCATCGCCTTCTGGGACTGCGCCCACGAATGCAACGCCGGCATGATGGCCGACGGCTATTCCCGCGCGACCGGGAAGATGAGCATGGCGGTCGCCCAGAACGGCCCCGGCATCACCAATTTCGTGACCCCGATCAAGACGGCCTACTGGAACCACACGCCGATGCTGCTGGTGACGCCCCAGGCGGCCAACCGGACCATCGGCCAGGGCGGTTTCCAGGAAATCGAGCAGATGGCCGTGTTCGAGGACATGGTCTGCTACCAGGAGGAAGTGCGCGATCCGGTGCGCATCGCCGAGGTGCTGAACCGGGTGATCGAGAAGGCGTGGCGCGGCAGCGCGCCGGCGCAGATCAACGTGCCGCGCGATTACTGGACCCAGGTGATCGATATCGAACTGCCCCAGATCGTGCGGCTGGAGCGCTCGCCCGGCGGCCGGGCCGCCATCGAGGCCGCCGCGGCGCTGCTCTCGGAGGCCCGCTTCCCGGTCATCCTGAACGGCGCCGGCGTGGTGCTGGGCGGCGCCATCGACGCGTCCCGCGAGCTTGCGGAACGGCTGGGCGCGCCGGCCTGCTGCAACTACCAGCACAACGACGCCTTCCCCGGCAGCCATCCGCTCTCCGTCGGGCCGCTCGGCTACAACGGCTCGCGCGCCGCCATGGAACTGATCTCGCAAGCCGATGTCGTGCTCGCGCTCGGCACCCGCCTCAACCCCTTCTCGACCCTGCCGGGCTACGGCATCGACTACTGGCCGAAGGCGGCGAAGCTCATCCAGGTCGATATCAACCCGGACCGCATCGGGCTGACCAAGCCGGTGGCCGTCGGCATCGCCGGCGATGCGAAGCTGGTCGCCGAGCAGCTTCTGGAGAATCTCGCGCCCGACGCCGGCGACACCGACCGGGAGACCCGGCTGTCGACGATCCACCACACCCGCTCGGCCTGGCTCCAGGCGCTGAGCGGCATGGACCACGAGGACGACGATCCCGGCACGACATGGAACGAGCGCGCCCGCGCCCGCGAGCCGGAGCGGATGAGCCCGCGCATGGCCTGGCGCGCCATTCAGTCGGCCCTGCCGGCCGACGCGATCGTCTCGTCGGACATCGGCAACAACTGCGCCATCGGCAACGCCTACCCGACCTTCGAGGAGGGCCGGAAATATCTCGCGCCCGGCCTGTTCGGCCCGTGCGGCTACGGCTTCCCGGCGATCGTCGGCGCCAAGATCGGCTGCCCGGACACGCCGGCGGTCGGCTTTGCCGGCGACGGCGCCTTCGGCATTTCGATGAACGAGATGACCGCCTGCGGCCGCGAGGAATGGCCGGCGATCACCATGGTCGTCTTCCGCAACTACCAGTGGGGCGCCGAGAAGCGCAACACGACCCTGTGGTTCGACGACAATTTCGTCGGCACCGAACTCGACCTCGACGTGCACTATGCGCGGATCGCCGAAGCCTGCGGCCTGAAGGGCGTGCAGGTCGCGACGATGGACGAACTCGCGGCGGAGTTGCAGAAGGCGGTGGACGCCCAGATGAAGGACGGCGTGACCACCTTCATCGAGGTGCTGCTCAACCAGGAGCTCGGCGAACCCTTCCGCCGCGACGCCATGAAGAAGCCGGTCGAGGTCGCCGGCATCGACCCCGCCGACATGCGCCCGCAACAGGCGGCGTAGGGCATCCTGGAGTTTGCGGATCCGGCGCCGGCCCTTCGATACGCCCCGGCCTTGAGCCGGGACCACTCAGGGTGCGGGTTATGGAGGGGCTCGGGCGGCACAACAATTCCGAATTCCCCTCATCCCGAGCAGGCCCGAGGGGCCGTATCGAGGGGCGAGTAGCGGAATCCCGGTTATCCCGAGTTTGTTGACCGGACAGGTTGATCGGGCGCTGTTTCCAATCCCGACTTGTCACCCCGGACGGAGCGAAGCGACGATCCGGGGACCAGAGTCGCCCGGCACGGCCTCGGCTCGCGGCCCTGGTCCCCGGATTAAATCCGGGGCGGCATTGTTGGTTTTATTGGGATCGACGAACGAGCGGCAATGTCCACACTCGCCCGCCGGCTTCTTCGCCACGCTGAAATCCTGACGGCGCTGGGGCTCGTCGTCGCGGCGGGCTGGGCGTTCGTCATCTGGATGACGGCCGACATGTCCCATCCGGCCGTCCGGCTGGCGATGCCGCTCGACGCCGCCTGGTCCCCGGCGACGGCGGCTGCCGTCGTCGTCATGTGGGCGGGCATGATGGTGGCGATGATGCTGCCCTCGGCCGCCCCGGCGATCCTGACCTTCGACGCCCTGGAGCGCCGCAGCGCGCCGGCCGGGCGGGCGGCGCCGCGCTCGCTCGCCTTCGCCGGCGCCTATCTGCTGGTGTGGATCGGTTTCTCCGCGCTCGCCGCCGGCGCGCAGTGGGCTTTGCAGGCCGGCGGCATGTTGACGCCGATGATCGTCAGCCGTTCCGAAGGGCTGACCGCCGGCCTGCTGATCCTCGCCGGCCTGTACCAGCTGACGCCGCTAAAGCGGGCCTGCCTGAAATACTGCCGGACGCCGGAGGGATTCCTGCTGGCGGAATGGCGCGACGGCGCGGGCGGCGCCTTCGCGATGGGCCTCAGGCACGGCCTCTATTGCGCCGGATGCTGCTGGGCGCTCATGCTCCTGCTGTTCGCCGCCGGCGTCATGAACCCGGTCTGGATCGCCGTCCTCACCGTCGCCGTGGCGCTCGAAAAATGGCCGCAGCTGCCGGCGTGGCTGACCTGGGTCTACAGCGCGGCCCTGCTTGCCGCCGGCGCCGCGGTAGCGCTTTGACCGCCCGCGCCGAAGGGCTACGGGCCGGTCCAGTCGAACGGGATGTGCTTGGACGAGTTGACGTCCCAGGAGAATTTGAAGCCGAAAGCGTCGACGCTGCACGCGGTCGACTTCCCCCATGTGACGAGTTGCGGGCCGGGCCCGGTCTCCGACCCCGGCGCGTTGGCGAGCCGCGGATATTCGCCCGGATTGCTGGTCGGCCCGATGAGCGCCTCCGCCCACGCCTTGACCTTGCCGGCGATGTCGACGCCCCAGCGCGACTGGTTCGGCGCGATCTCGAAGGAGATTTTCGCGCGCTCGACGCCGATGACCTTGCGGCCCCCGGTGAACAGGGCGTTCACCTCGCCGGGAAAGCCGCCGGCCCGGCCGCCGAAGATCGCCGCCAGGGCGTCGGCCTGCGCGTCGTCGGCGCGGTCGTCGATGAAGATGCCGGCCTGTCCCTTGACCCTGGCGCCCCACAGGTCGCCGTCCCAGCGGCCGACCCGCACGAAGGCGCGGTCGTCGAGGACGGTCTCCCCGTAATGCCCCTTCGTGACATGCCAGAAGAGCACCGATTCGCAGAATTCGTTGTCCGGCGGCTGGGCAAAGGTGCAGGGGCAGGCGACGGCGCAGCTGCAATTGTCGAACCAGTCGCCGACAATGCGCCAGTTCGGCGTATCCGCCATGAGAGCCTCCGAAGCCGTCGCAATCTCCCTGCGGATAGTATTGAATAACGGCCGGACTGCACAACAGGCTTTGCGGCGATACCGTGTCCGTTCTCGAAACCCTTGCCGACCGCGCCCGGGCGCTGCGGCCCCATATCGTGCTGCCGGAGGGCGAAGACCCGCGGATCGCCGGCGGCGCGGCGCGCGCGGCGGCCGACGGGCTGGCGCGGATCACCCTGCTGCGCGACGGCGGCGGCCGGGCAGGGGAGGGCGTGGAGGTTATCGCTCCGGCGGAGTCGCCCGACCGCGGCCGGCTGGCCGATGTCTACTGGACCCTGCGCAAGCACCGCGGCGTCGACAGGGAGGCGGCGCGCGCGGCGGTGCGCCATCCGCTCACCTTCGCTGCGCTCATGGTGCGCGAGGGGCTGGCCGACGGCACGCTCGGCGGCGCGGTGGCGACCTCGTCCGACACCGTCCGCACGGCTTTGCAGGTCATCGGCAAGCGCCCGGATTACGCCCTGGTCTCCAGCTTCTTCCTGATGGTCTGGCCCGACCGGGCGCTGATCTTCGCCGACTGCGGCCTCGTCGTCGCGCCGGACGAGGAGGAGCTTGCCGCCATCGCGCGGGCGTCGGCGCAAAGCTACCGCCAGCTGGTCGGCGGCGCGCCGCGGGTCGCCATGCTCTCCTTTTCCACCAAGGGCAGCGCCGCGCACGACAAGGTCGCCGCCGTCCAGCGGGCGACGGAGCTGGTCCGGGAGCGGGAGCCTGGCCTCGCCGTCGACGGCGACTTGCAGGTCGATGCGGCGCTCGTGCCCGATGTCGCCGCGTCCAAGGCGCAGGGCTCGCCGGTCGCCGGCCGGGCCAACGTGCTGATCTTCCCGGACCTCAACGCCGGCAATATCGGCTACAAGATCGCCCAACGGCTGGGCGGCGCGACCGCCCTCGGCCCGACCCTGCAGGGTCTCGCCCGGCCGGCCAACGACCTGTCGCGGGGCTGTACAGAAGACGATGTCTATCACATGATCGCGGTCACGGCGGCGCAGGCGGCGGACGGCACGACATGATGACCCTGGAAACCCTGGCGCAGCGGTTGCGCGACTCGATGAAAGCCACCCCGGTCCCGGACGGGGCGGCGGCCCTGTGCGGCATTCTCGGCGAGGCCCTGAAGGACCGCGCGTTCACGGCCGCCATGCTGCCCGACCGCCGGGACGGCGAAGCCGTGCGCGAGATCCTGTACGAGGATCCCGAGCTCGGCTTCTGCATCTGCGGCCATGTCAACACCGGCGCGTCGGCCGGCAAGCCCCACGACCACGGCACGACCTGGGCGATCTACGGCCAGGCCGAGGGCACGACGGAAATGACCGACTGGCGCATCGTCGACGAAGGCGGCGGCGGGAAGCCCATTCGGGTCGTGCCGGAGCGGACCTATACGATGAAGCCCGGCGACGCGCATTTCTACGGCGTCGGCGCGGTCCATTCGCCGAAGCGGACCCGGCCGACCCGGCTGATCCGCATCGAGGGCGCCAATCAGGCGTTCATCCCGCGCTCCGATATCGTCGCCGCCGGGGAGGCGCTTCAGCCGTCCGGATAATAGCGCGCGACGTTGTCGGGATAGCTGCGCGCGAAATAGTTCCAGAGCTGCTCGCCGTAGGTGCCGGGATGGCGCCGGCTCTGCATGTCGCCGACTCCGGCCTCGGTCTCGTCGCGCTGGGCCATGAAGCCGGCATCGGCGTGGCGCGGGCTGCGGGCGACGGCTTCGGCGAAGCGCGGGTCGAGCGGCAGCGGGTCGAGCGCCATGTCGAGCGACGGCCCGTGGAAATAACCGGCCGAAAGCCGCGGTTCGCGGGTCGTCACCCGGTGCGGCGTGGCGACGAAATAGTTGCCGGTCATCTTTTGCAGGACTTCGCCCAGGTTGAGGACCAGGGAACCCGGCACGATGGGCGCCGGAATCCAGTCGCCGTCGGCGTTCTCGATCTCCAGGCCCGGCGTTTTGCCCGGCGCGAGCAGGGTCAGGAAGCCGGCGTCGTGATGGGCGTTGACGCCGAACTGGCCGGGCGGCGTCTCCGGATAGCCGATCAGCTTGGTGAGCGACATGCGCTCGGCGCCGAACAGGGCGTCGAAATGGCCCTCGTCCAGCTCCAAGCTGAGCGCGAGCAGGCGCAGCAGGTCGTCGGCCAGGTCCGACATCCCGGCGAACCAGCGGTCGAGCGCCGGCCTGAAGCCGGGCGCGACGCCTTCCGGCGGCCACTGGTTCGGCCCGAGCAGGCGCAGGTAGCGGGGCGTCACGTCGATCGGCCGGGCCGGATGGTCGGTCCACAGGTCGATCTGCTCGCGCATGTCCGGCCGGTTGTTGGTGTATTCGCTGCCGACCGGCTCCCAGCCGCGGAAATGGCGCGAGTTGCGCTTGTCGATGCAGCGCTTGTCGGCCTCGGGCAGGGCGAAAAAACGGGCGGTCCGGCCGAACACGTCGTCGACGACTTCGGGCGCGATGCCGTGGCCGGTGACGATCGCGAAGCCGACACGGTGGCAGATGCCGCCCAGCCGGTCCGCCAGCGCCCGGCGCGCCGCTGCCCCCTGGGTCCGGCCGGCGATGTCGACGACCGGCACGGTCGTGAAGGCGGCGGTTTCGCCGGAAGCGGGTGCCGCGGGAGGCGATGTCGCGAGGTTCATGGGTCCGGCCTCGATAAATCGGCGGCGGAACGGCTCCGGCCGGCCGCCGGTTGCCGCCGAGTATAGCGCCGGGACGCCGCCCGGGGGAAGATTCGCGGATCGGGTCCGGGACAAGAGGGAAAGGGCGTCCGGAACCGCTCTCCCTCCTCTGCCGGTTATGGGAACGGGCCGGAATACACCCGATCGTGGAAGCCCCGTTGCAAGCCCCCTTGCACCCTGCGCCGCACTCGGCCACAAGGGCGGGCATGGCGGGAACGGACGCGAAACTGAGGCAGGCGGCCGAAACCTATTTCGCCGATCTGGCGCGGGTCCGCGCGTCCGGCGGCGGGACCGGCGAACTGTCGAACTACGGCCCGCTCGCCAACCTGCTGAACGCCGTGGGCGCGGCGCTCAAGCCCAGGGTGTTCTGCGTCGGCAATCTTGCCGACCAAGGCGCGGGCCATCCCGATTTCGGGCTCTATGCGGCGAAGCAGGTCCAGAAAGGCCGGCCGCGCGACGGCCAGACGCCGGAACGCGGCGCGGTCGAGGTCAAGCCCGCCGATGACGACGCCTGGCTGACCGCGGACAGCGCGCAGGTCAGCCGCTATCGGGACCGCTACCGGCTGGTGCTGGTGACGAACCTGCGCGATTTCGTGCTGGTCGGCGAGGGCGCGGCCGGCCGGCCGGCGAAGCTCGAGACCTTCCGGCTGGCGGACAGTGCGGAGGATTTCTGGCGCAGGCTGGACAAGCCGCGCGCCTTCGCCAACGCGGCCGGCGCGGGCCTCGGCGAATATCTCGTCCGCGCCCTGTCGCACCGGGCCGCGCTGGCCGAGCCGAGAGACCTGGCGCGGTTGCTCGCCTCCTATGCCCGCGACGGCCTTGCCCGCGTCGAAGCGGCGGGCGACGCGCCCTCGCTCCAGGCGGTGCGGTCCGCGCTGGAAGAGGCGCTGGGCGTGCGTTTCGAGGGCGAAAAGGGCGCACGCTTCTTCCATTCGACGCTGGTCCAGACCCTGTTCTACGGCGTCTTTTCCGCCTGGGTGCTGTGGGCGCGGCAGACGCCGGTTCCCGGGAATGGAAGGGGGGATAGAGGGGCGGGCCGGTTCGACTGGCGCACGGCGGTCTGGCATTTGCGCGCCCCGGTGCTGCGGGCGCTGTTCCAGCAGCTCTCCGACCCCGGCCGGCTGCAACCGCTCGGCCTGGTGGAGGTGCTGGACTGGACCGCCGCCGCGCTCGACCGGGTGGACCGGCCGGCCTTCTTTGCCCGCTTTGCGGAAGGCGAGGCGGTGCCCTATTTCTACGAACCGTTCCTCGAAGCCTTCGATCCGGCGCTGCGCAAGCAACTCGGCGTCTGGTACACGCCGGGCGAGGTCGTCCGCTACATGGTCGCGCGGGTCGACCGGGCGCTGAAGGACGATCTCGGCATCCCCGACGGGCTGGCGGCGGAGAATGTCTATGTGCTGGACCCGTGCTGCGGGACGGGCGCGTATCTGGCGGAAGTGCTGCGGCGGATCGCGGCCAATCTGGAAGGGCACGGCCTCGGCGCGCTCGCCGGCGCGCGGGTGAAGCAGGCGGCGGCCGAACGGGTGTTCGGCTTCGAGATCATGCCCGCGCCCTTCGTCGTCGCGCATCTCCAGATCGGCCTGACCATGCAGGACCTCGACGCGCCGCTGGCCGACGACGAGACCGAACGCGCCGGCGTCTACCTGACCAACGCGCTGACCGGCTGGGAGCCGACCGACCGGGAGAAGCAACTGGTGGCCTTTCCCGAACTGTTGGACGAACGCGACCGGGCGGAGCGGGTGAAGCGGGACCGTCCCATTCTCGTGATCCTCGGCAACCCGCCCTACAACGGCTTCGCCGGCATGGCGATGGACGAGGAGCGCGAACTGACCGAAGCCTACCGCACGGCGAAGCGGGTGCGCCGGCCGGAAGGGCAGGGGCTGAACGACCTCTATGTCCGCTTTTTCCGCATGGCCGAGCGGCGCATCGCGGAGAAGACCGGCCGGGGCGTCGTCTGTTTCATCTCCAACTATTCGTGGCTCGACGGCCTCTCCTTCACCGGGATGCGCGAACGCTATCTGGAGGCGTTCGACGCGGTGCGGATCGACTGCCTGAACGGCGACAAATACAAGACCGGCAAGGTTGCGCCCGACGGCACGCCCGATCCGAGCGTCTTCTCGACCGAGGGCGATCCGGTCGGCATCCAGGTCGGCACGGCGATCGCGACACTGGTGCGCAAGGCGGAGCATAGGCCGGCCGGTACGGTCGGTTTCCGGCATCTGTGGGGCCGGGCCAAGCGGGCGGAACTGCTGGAGACTGCGGAGACGGAACCGGACGCGCTCTACGAGCGCCTCGAACCCGCCCTGCCGCTCGGCCTGCCCTTCGTCCGGGCGGCGGCCGGCGCGGAGTGGAGCCGCTGGCCGGCGCTGCCCGACCTGTTCCCGGTGTCCTTCCCCGGTGTCAAGACCAGCCGCGATGCCTTCCTGGTCGATACCGACCTCGACCGGCTCAGGGCGCGCGTCGCCGACTATTTCGATCCGGCGCTAAGCCACGAGGAGATCGCCCGGCGCTACCCTGCGGTTATGCGGGACACCGATCGGTTCGACGCCCGCGCGACGCGCAACGCGCTGCTCGAACGCGGCGGGCCGGACGAATCCGGCTTTATCCGCTTCGCTTACCGGCCGTTCGACGACCGCTGGCTCTATTGGGACAAGGATACGAAGCTGCTTGACGAGAAGCGGGCCGAATACAGGCCGCATGTGTTCGGCGAGCATGGGCAGCGCAGCAGCCTGGATGTCGTTTCCAAGGAAGCTGAATCGGTTCGCGACACCTTCGGACGGCAACACACCCATAAACTCAAAACGGAAGGCGAGAGCGGTCTTCTCGATCGCCCGCGTCCCGACTACCGGCCACATACGTTCGACGGCAACCTGTGGATCGAAGCGCGCGAACGGGACGCCAAAGAAGAGTATTCCCGCGGAACCCTGGTTCGCCACCTTGCCGACAATTTCGGCAACGGCCTTTCCAGCTTCTTCCCGCTCAGGCTGCGCGACGACGATCTCGGCGGCAACGGCGACGGCGCGCGCCGGGCCAACCTGAGCGCCGCAGCGCGCAGCTACCTGAAGCGCCTCGGCCTCGGCGCCGAGGACCTGTTCCACCACGTCCTCGCCGTCCTGCACGATCCGGCCTGGCGCGACGCCAACGCCGGGGCGCTGCGCCTGGGTTGGCCGCGCATCCCGCTGCCCGGCTGGCCGGACGGCGCGGACGGCGGCGCGGCGGCGGAACTGGCGGAGTCGGCGGCGCGCGGGCGCAGACTGGCGGCGCTGCTCGATTCCGGAACGCCCGTCCCCGGCGTGACGCAAGCTCCCTTCCGCCCGGAGATCGAAGCCGTCGCCGCGGCAGCCACCGTGCACGGGCGCAACATGGCCGGCGGCGATTTCGCGGTCACGGCGGGCTGGGGCCGCTACGGCCAGGGCGACGCTGTGATGCCGGGCCGGGGCCGCGCCGTCGAACGCGCCTTCACGCCGGAGGAACGCGCCGCGCTGGGCGGGGCGCTGCCCGCCCTCGGCGGGACGACCTTCGACATCCACCTCAACGGCGAAGCCTTCTGGCGCAACGTCCCCGCCGCCGTCTGGTCCTACCGCCTCGGCGGCTACCGGGTGCTCAAGAAATGGCTCTCCTACCGCGAGCGCGACATCCTCGGCCGCCCGCTGCGGATCGACGAAGTCCAGCATTTCACGGACACCGCGCGGCGGATTGGGGCGGTGTTGGCGATGAATGGCGGCAAAGCTGCGGGGGAAGCCGAGTGAAGCGGGGCATCGTCGAAATCGTACAGAGTATCGAATGGTGTCTAACCTTTGATCGCGTGTTCCGCGGAGAACCAGCTTGCTTCGATAAGGTCAGTTCCGGACTCTATCGCACCTACGGTCTGGAGAAAGGCGAGGGAGATTTCAGCATTGAGGCGGTCGAGAACGAAATAGTCAAGAATGCACGCCTCTTCACCGACAGAAAGGACAAACTCGACATATTGTGCGAAATTCAGCACCGGGGCGGAAGGACGAATCAAATCGACTTCACGCGCGATCTCGGCGTCGCTTTGTTCTTCGCGTGCGGAACCGCCGAGGGTATGGAGCGCGAGCCGGGCCGGGTCATCATGCTGGACGATTCGGATGCGGCGAAGGAGGCCGGCGTCTCCGTCAGGGACATCACCCATCCGATCCATATGGCGGCCGCGCAGAAGAGTGTTTTCGTCAGCACGGACAGCGGCTATCTGGACGACCGGCATTTGCCGTATGTGCAGATATGGACCATCGACGCGGACGAAAAGCAGGAAGTCCTGGGCTACTTGAAGAGATCGAGAGGCATCGACTCTCGGTCGATATTCATGGACATTTCCGGTTTCATCCGGCACGCGCACGAATTCGAGAATGCCAACGCATGGTTCTATCGGGGAAAGAAAATGTTTCTCGAACGAGATTTCGATGGAACAGTTGAGGCCGCTTCCAACTTTCTGCGATTAGCGAACCCCAACAGGTTCGACTTCGACACAAACTCAGCCCGCTATCTCAACTCAGCCCGCTATCTCCGCGGTTTAGCCTATCTCGAAAAGGGTGACCGGGACAGGGCGTTCGGGGATCTCCGGCCTACCTTGGAGAGTAAGGGGGATTCCGGTGAGCAGCCGGCATTTCCGCTGCCGGACAACACACGGAAAGAACTGGAGAAATGGTGCGAAAATCAGGACCGAATCGAGAAAGAGTCGAGACAAACTAAAGCGAACGTACAGTTCTGGAGCCAAGAAAGACAGATAAAGCTGCTCAAGAGCCATGAAAATCGGATTTTGGAAAGCGTGATCAGTGCTAAACATGCAACAGGCACACCCAATTCCTCTACCCTGATCTTCGATATGTTTACAGATAATGCTGTTTTTCGCCGGAGAGAGCTTCGTTCTGGCTCGGAATTTATTTTGACATGGGTTGATCTCTTCTTGGACTTTGAGAAAGCGTGCTGGTGGTCCTTTTACGGTGCTGAACACCGGCACACCGTCTCGACCAGAAAAACGGTGCCGCAGGATTTCGAGATCGTCGTCCCGCCGAAACCTGGATCGTCCGCGCCGCCGTACACGGTGCGGGTAAAGTTCTTTGCCTACGATGCGAAAGAGGAAGAGCTCAAGAAGAACGCCGCAGGAGAATATGAACTTGTGGCGGTGGCCTGAGGGAGTCACCGGCAAGGCCCTGTCGGCCCCCGTGTGCGAGGACCTAGCGGCCTATCCCATAAAGGTCGAGGGCGGCACCGTCTTCATCCGGCTCTGAAGCGGGGCGGCGGCTTGTGCCGCGGCCGGCACGCGCGCCGAACGGACTTGACGTGGAGGTTTAAGAACATTATATGAATAAATATCGTTCCATCGGGCGAGGCACGCCTTTCGGCGCGGCAGGGCCGGCACCGGCTTTCCCCGGCCGCCGCCCCGCCCCGCATGACGAATCATGACATTTCATGACACGTCATGACATTTCCCGGCATCCTATCCCCCATGTCGCCGGCCGGGGCAGCGCGTACCGGGAGTAAAGCGCATGGACGATACCGTGACGATTCCCGGGGCCGAATACGAGCGCCTGCGCGCTGCGGAAGACGAGCTTTCGGATCTCCGGGCGGCGCTGGCCGTCGAGGCGCGCATCGCCGCCGGGACGGAGGAACTCGTGCCCGCGCAGGTCGCCGACCGGTTGATCGACGGCGAGGCGGCGCTCAGGGTGTGGCGCGAACATCGCGGGCTGTCGCAGTCGGCGCTGGCCAGGGCGTCGGGCGTCAGCCGGGTGCAGATCGTCGATATCGAGGCCGGGCGCAACGCCGGATCGGCGCGCACCCTGCGCAAGCTGGCCGATGCTCTCGAAATCGCCGTGGACGACCTGGTTCCGGAATGACGTTGCGAGCCTGCCGGCCTGCCGGCCGGCGGCCGGCGTTCGGGGCCTCCCGCCTTCCGGTCAAATCCCCTCTTGCCCCCGGCTGATCGCGACCGCGCCGGTGCGGGCGACCTCGACGAGGCCGAGGGGCTTCATCAGGCCGATGAAGCGGTCGATCTTCTCGGTCTGCCCGTCGAGCCGGAAGATGAAGGATTCGAGCGTCGTGTCGTCCACCTTGGCGCCGAAAATGTCGGCGATGCGCAGGGCCTCGACCCGCTTGTCGCCCTGGCCGGCGACCTTGAGCAGCGCCAGCTCGGTCTCGACATGCGGGCCCTCTTCCGTCAGGTCGCGGACCGAATGGACCGGCACCAGCCGGTCGAGCTGGTTCTTGATCTGCTCGATGATCATCGGCGTGCCGATGGTCGCGACGTTGATGCGCGACAGGCCGGCCTCGGCGTCGACCTCCGAGACCGTCAGGCTCTCGATGTTGTAGCCGCGGCCGGAAAACAGGCCGATCACCCGGGCGAGCACGCCGGGTTCGTTATCCACCAGCACGGCGATGACGTGCCGCTCGGTCATGGCTTGTCCTGCCTCGGTCTTTGCGGGGAATTGCGCGGGAGTCTCTTTCCGGGGCCGGCGCCTAGACCAGCACCATGCCTTCTTCGGACACCGGATTGTCGGCCTGGTCCTCGGGGCCGAGCAGCATCTTGTGGTGCGCCGCGCCGGACGGGATCATCGGGAAGCAGTTCTCCGCCTTGTCGACCAGGATGTCGGCGATCACCGCCTTGTCGGCCGCGATCATCTCCTCGATAACGCCGTCCACGTCCTCGGGCTTCTCCGCGCGCAGGCCGACCGCGCCGAAGCTCTCGGCCAGCTTCACGAAATCGGGCAGCGAGTCCATGTAGCTTTCCGAATAGCGCCCGCCGTGCAGCAGCTCCTGCCACTGGCGGACCATGCCCATATACTCGTTGTTGAGAATGAAGATCTTCACCGGCAGGCGGTACTGCGCCACCGTGCTCATCTCCTGGATGTTCATCAGGACGGAGGCTTCGCCCGCCACGTCGATCACCAGCGCGTCGGGATGGGCCACCTGCACGCCCATCGCCGCCGGCAGGCCGTAGCCCATGGTGCCTAGGCCGCCGGATGTCATCCACCGGTTCGGCTTCTCGAAGGGCAGGAACTGGGCCGCCCACATCTGGTGCTGGCCGACCTCGGTGGTGATGAAGACATCGTCCCGGCCCCCGGTCAGGTCGCGCAGCCGCTCCAGCGCGTATTGCGGCTTTATCAGCGTGTCCGACGGCTTGTATTTCAGGCAGTCCCGGCCGCGCCATTCGTCGATTTGCGCCCACCAGGCGTCCAGCTTCTTGCGGTCGGCGCGATACTGCCGGGCTTTCCAGACCTTGGTCAGGTCCTCGATCACATGGGCGGCGTCGCCGATGACCGGAATGTCGGCCCGGACATTCTTGTTGATCGAGGACGGGTCGATATCGACGTGGATCTTCTTCGAATGGGGCGCGAATTCGTCGAGCTTGCCGGTCACCCGGTCGTCGAAGCGCGCGCCGATATTGATCATGAGGTCGCAGTGGTGCATGGCGAGATTGCTCTCGTAGGTGCCATGCATGCCGACCATGCCGAGGAACTGCTTGCTGGAGGCGGGCAGGGCGCCCAGGCCCATCAGCGTCAGCGTGCAGGGAAAGCCGGTGAGCTTGACCAGTTCGGTCAGCAGGTGCGACGCCTTCGGCCCGGCGTTGATGACGCCGCCGCCGCAGTAGAACAGCGGGCGCTCGGCCCGGGCCATCGCCGCGGCGGCCTCTTCGATCCGGCCGATATCGCCTTTCCTTTTCGGCTTGTACGACCGGTGGCCGTTGACCGGCGGCGGCGTATAGCTGCCCTTGCCCTGCAGGATGTCCTTGGGCAGGTCGATCACGACCGGGCCGGGCCGGCCGCTGCGCGCGACGTAGAAGGCCTCGTGGACGGTCCGCGCAAGGCCGTCGATGTCCTTCACCAGATAGTTGTGCTTGGTGCAGGGCCGGGTGATGCCGGTGGTGTCGGCCTCCTGGAAGGCGTCGTTGCCGATCAGATGGGTCGGCACCTGGCCGGTCAGGCAGATCACGGGCACGGAATCCATCAGCGCGTCGGTCAGCCCGGTGACGGCGTTGGTCGCGCCGGGGCCGGAGGTCACCAGGACGACGCCGACCTTGCCGGTGGAGCGCGCATAGCCTTCGGCGGCGTGGACCGCCCCGCCTTCCTGGCGCACCAGGATGTGCCGGATCGAGTTCTGAACGTGCAGGGCGTCGTAAATCGGCAGCACGGCGCCGCCGGGATAGCCGAAGACCGTGTCGACGCCCTGGTCGGCCAGGGCGCGCAGGACGATTTCCGATCCTGTCATCTCTTGCGACATCGATCCGTCTCCCGGGATTCGTCTCGCGGATTCGTCCCGCCGGATTTATTCCGGGCCGGGCGGCCCCGTCCGGCGGCAGCCCCGTCCGGCGGCAGCCCCGTCCGGCAGCAGCCCCGTCCGGCAGCAGCCCCGTCCGGCAGCAGCCCCGTCCGGCAGCAGCGTCGTCCGGCGGCGAAAAAAACCGCCGCTCGCGGCGGCGGGAACGGCGGTCGATCCGAAGCCGGGAAATACGGGCCGCGATTCACCCCGTCAACCGGAATTGACGAATTTTATTAAACATTTCGTCGCGCATACTTTCCGAAAATTGCGCAAAAACGGCATCCGGCGAACGAAATTGACGCCGGAACCAGGTGAACTGCCGTTTGGCGAAGCGCCGGGTCGCGGTCTGGCCGGCCGCGGTCATCGTCGCGCGGTCGGTCTCGCCGCGGAGATGGGCCAGGATCTGCGGCACGCCGACCGCCTTCATCGCCGGCAGCGACGGATCGAGCCGCAACGCCGCCAGCCTGCGGACCTCGTCCAGCGCGCCGCGCTCGATCATCCGCGCGAAGCGGTCGTCGATGCGCCGGTACAGCGTCTCGCGCGCCGGCAGCGCGGCGATCCTGAAGGCGCGCAAAGGCGGCGCACCGCCGGTATCGTTCGCCCAGGCGGAGAGCGGCCGGCCGGTCCGCTCGTAGACCGAAAGCGCGCGGATCACCCGCTGGCGGTCGAGCGCCGGCAGGCGCCGGGCGGTCGCCGGATCGACGGCGCGCAGCCGCGCGCGGCCGGCCTCGATCCCGGCCTCGTCCAGCCAGGCGGCAACGGCCTGCACCGCCGCTTCGGGAATGTCGGGAACCTCGGCGATGCCGTCCAGCAGGGCCTTGAGATACAGGCCGGTCCCGCCGGCCACGACCGGCAGCAGCCCGGCCCGGCCCGCAGCGGCGATCTCGTCCAGCGCCATGCGCCGCCAGCGCCCGGCCGAGCAGCGCTCGCGCGCCGGCAGGATGCCGTACAGCCGGTGCGGCGCCGCCGACAACGCCGCGTCATCGGGCCGCGCGGTGACGATTCTGAGTTCCCGATATACCTGCATGCTGTCGGCATTGATCACCGCGCCGCCGAATTCCCGTGCGATATCGAGGGCGATTTCGGACTTGCCGCTGGCGGTCGGCCCGCCGACGACGACGACTTCCTCCGGCCGGGCCGGAAGGTCCGCCGGCCGGCTTTCCGTTGCGCTCAGGCCCATCCGTTTCCCGATCGCGCCGCAGGGAAATTTCCTACCGGCGCCATAATCTTCGCCCGCAATGAGTCACTTCGTGACGCTGATTGCCAACCCGGCGCTGCCGCGCCTGTCCGACGGAACCGTCACGTCGGCGCGCTGGGCGCTGGAAGACGCCGGCGCAGAGGGCGGCGAACCCGAATGGCTGGCGCCCCAGGTGGCCTGCGATATTCCGTTCGCCGGCGGCGACCCCGGCGCCGCGCAGGCGGCGGTCGCGCAGTCGGTCGGCCGGCTGCCGGTCGATGCGGTCGTGACCGGCGCGGACAACCGGCGCAAGCGGCTGCTGGTCGCCGACATGGAATCCACGGTGATCCGCAACGAGATGGTCGACGAACTGGCCGACCTGCTCGGGGTCGGCGAGACCGTGCGCCGGATCACCCGGCAGGCGATGAACGGCGAAATCCCGTTCCGCGAGGCGCTGGCCGTGCGGGTCGAAATGCTTGGCGGCCTGGAAAAGGAATTCCTGCAGGCCTTTTGCTACCGCATCGAGTTCACGCCGGGCGCGCGGACCCTGGTGCGCACCATGCACAGGCACGGCGCGCTGACCGCCCTGGTATCGGGCGGCTTCCGCATCTATTCGGAATATGTCCGCGGCGAATGCGGATTCGATATCGATGTCGCCAACGACGTCGTGCTCGACGGCGGCGTCCTGACCGGCCGGCTGGAGCAGCCGGTGCTCGGCGCCCAGGGCAAGCTGGAGGCCATGGATGCGTTTCTCGCCGGCCGCGGCCTGGCCCGGCAGGACGCGCTTGCGGTCGGCGACGGGGCCAACGACATTCCGATGCTGCAGGCGGCCGGCGCGGGGGTCGCGTATCGCGCGAAGCCGGCCGCCGCCGCGGCCGCCGGACACCGGATCGAGCATGGCGATCTCACCGCCCTCCTGTATCTCCAGGGGTACCGGCGCGACGAATTCGCGGCGCCGGAGTCGGGAGCCTGACCGCCCGGCGCTGCGGGCCCCGCCCGTTGCCGCAACCGTCACCGCCCCTGTTGCAGCCTGAACTTGAGCACGACGAAGCGCCGGTCCTCGCCGCGCTGGATCAGCAGCAGGGCCGAGGTCTTGCGGGCCTTCTTCGCCTCGTCGACCAGTTTCCTGACCGCCTCGGGAGTCGCAACGGCGGTCTGCTCCATCTCCACGATCACGTCGCCGGGCGCCACGCCCTTGCGGTCGGCGTCGCCCTTCGGCTCCACGCCGAGCACGATCGCGCCCTCCGGCGCTGCCGTCTTGTAGCGTTCGGCCAACTCCGGCGTGATCCTGCCGAGGCGCAGGCCGAGTTCGGGGAACAGGCCCGGCCCGATCGCTTCCGCAGGCGCATCCCCGGCGGCCCCGGCCTCCATCGCCTTTTCCAGCTCGCCCAGGACGATCGCGAGCGCGAGGGTCTTGCCGTCCCGCAACACGGATACGCTCACGCGCTTGCCGACCGGCGCGGCGGCCACGATCTGCGACAGGCGCGACGGGTTGGGCACCGGCGCGCCGTCGAACCCGAGGATCACGTCTCCGGAGACGATGCCGCCCTCGGCCGCCGGGCTGCCGGCCACGACATTGGCCACCAGCGCCCCGGCCGGCGATTCCATGCCGAGCGACCGGGCAAGCTCGTCGTCCACCGGCTGGATGTTCACGCCCAGCCAGCCGCGCCGGGTGCGGCCGTAGCGCCGCAGCTGTTCGACGATCGGCGCCGCCAGGTTCGAGGGCACGGCAAACGCGATGCCGGCGTTCACTTCGGCGCGCGAATAGATCGCGGTGTTGACGCCGATGACATCGCCGGCCCGGTTGAACAGGGGGCCGCCGCTGTTGCCCTTGTTGATGGCCGCGTCGGTTTGCAGGAAATCGACGAAGGAGCTGCCCGGAATGCCGCCGAAATTCTGGAGATGGCGGCCGCGCGCCGAGAGGATGCCGGTCGTCACGGTCTGGCTGAGGCCGAACGGGTTGCCGATGGCGACGACGTCCTGGCCGATGCGGATGGAGTCGGAATCGCCCCATCGCACATGGGGCAGGGGCGATCCGGACCGGATCTTGAGCACCGCCAGATCGGCCCGGGGGTCGCGCCCGACGACCTTGGCGTCGAGCTGGCGGCCGCCGTCGAGGATCACGCGCACCGCCGCCGCCTTGTCGATGACGTGGTTGTTGGTGACGACGTAGCCGTCGGCGCTGACGATGAAACCGCTGCCCATGGCCGAACCGCGCTGGCGGCTTCGGCGTTTTTCGAAATAGTCCTTGAAATACCGCTCGAAGGGCGAGCCCTCCGGCGCCTTCCCGTGCTGCGCCGGCCCGCTGCCCTGGACCGTCGCGATGCTGACGACGGACGGCAGCAGGCGGGCGACGAGGTCGGGCAGGGCGGTCTGTCCGGCCTGCGCCGCATCCGGCGCTGCGGCGGGCGAAGCGCCGGTTTCGGCCCTTGCGGCGGTAACCGCGCCCGGCGCCGGGGCGGCGAAAACTGCCAGGACGACGAGCGTGGCCGGGAGGTTCCGGCCGGGAAACGGTGAAGTCCAGCGGTTCATCGGGGTCTTCCGTGTTGCGGCGGCCGATGCCGCCCCTGCCGGGGCCGCAGGCCATCTACCCGCTTTCGACTATACCCGAAATCGGGCAACATTCTGCCGGGAATCGCCCGAATCGTCGCGCCGGACCGGCAAAACGGCCCCGGAGGAGTCCTCTGCGAAAGGGGGACAAGGCGGAAACGGGCGCCGGCGCGGCCTTCCCCTCGCCGTCATTTCGACCGGAGCCCCGGCCCACCGGCCGGGGCGGAGTGGAGAAACCCGGAGAGCGCTCTACCGACGCCACAGGCTCCGGCGCTCGCCCGGCGCCCGTCCCCGGCCGGATTTCTCCGCTCGCTTCGCTTCGGTCGAAATGACGGGTGGGAGTGGCGGAGGCGGAGGCGGCGTCCACCCGGTCAATAAGGACGGCGAGGGGGCTTGCGGTTCGCCCGAATCGGCGGGGCGCGGGCGGCGCTCCCCCACCCCCGTTATTCCGTTCCCTCTCCCGTCATTTCGACCGACGCCCCGGCCCGCCGGGCCGGGGCGGAGCGGAGAAACCCGGAGGGCGCTCCGTCGACGCCACAGGCTCCGGTGGCCGCCCGGCCCCCGTCGGCGGCCGGATTTCTCCGCTCCCTTCGGCTTCGCTCAGAGCCTGCCCTGAGCGGGCAGGCTGCTTCGCTTCGGTCGAAATGACGGCGAGGGGGTGCGCCGGTCGAAATGCCGGGCGCAGCGAGGTCGCCTGTCCCGAGCGAAGTCGAAGGGACCGGAGCCGCAAACGGAAGCCGCGCCGGGCGGCTCTGCACACCTCATGCGGCGGGGTCCGCCGAGCCGGCCTCAAAATATTTCCTTTCTCTCGATAATATTCCTTGAAATGCGTATCCCGCGCCCTATATCGGCCCCGTCAACGCCCGAAGCGCGCCTGCCGCGGCCGGCCGGAAATCCGGGGCCGGCCGGAAATCTGGAAAATTTCCTACCGAAATAACTTTTGCGCACTCCCGAAGGGCGTGTTTTCAACGATTCCAAAGGGTTAGGCCTGCCGGGCGCAAAAATATATTATTATTGAACGCTCTATAAAATTCCAAAAACCAAGCGATTTCAAAGGCTTGGCCGACTCGATATTAAACAACCATTCAAAAACAGCCGGTCCGGCGCCCCTGTTTCGCAAGGAAAACCTGAAGAGGGGGAGGGATACCTCTGCGGACGCTTGCGGCCTTTCGCAGGGGAATCGGCGGCGAAACGGCCCCGGCGGCGAGCGGGCCTACCAGCGGAAAGCGGCTGCCGCCCAGGTGGGACGCTGCCCGTAGCGGGCGTAGAGCGGCGCCAGCGCGCCGGCCGGCGGCTCGCCGAACGGGGCGATGCCCAGCTCCTCGGCCAGCAGTCCGCCGGTCACGAACAGCGAATCGATGCCGACCGCGTTGGCGCCGGCGACGTCGGTGCGCAGCGAATCGCCGACCGCCAGGATGCGTGCGGGCGGGATGCCGGGAAACCGCCCGAAACCCAGCGTGTAGATCGGCCGGTGCGGCTTGCCGTGATAGCCGACGTCGCCGCCGGCCGCGGCATAGCGCGCCGCGATGGCGCCGGCGCAGATCTCGCGCTTCGGCCCGCGCAGCACTTCGAGATCGGGATTGACGCACAGCATGGGAAGCCGCAACGCCCGCGCCTCGGCCAGCAGGGCGGTGTAATTCTCCACCGTGTCGGTCCGCCGGAAGGCCCCGACGCACAGCAGGAACGTCGCCCGTTCGAGGGAATCGACCTCTTCGACGGCCTGGTCCTGGAGAACCGATTCGTCGCCGGCTTCGCCGATGAGAAAGGCGCGGTCGCCGAGCCCGGCGTGCCACGGATCGGCGCGCTCGCGCAGGGCCAGCCAGCCGGCCTCGCCGGACGACAGGACCGGGCCGTAGCAATCCCTCGGAATGCCGACCGCATCCATCCGGGCGACGACGGCGCCGGCGCGCCGGGGCGCATTGGACAGGATCAGGACGGCCTTGCCCCGCTGCGCCAGGGCGCGCAGGCAGTCGACGGCGCCCGGCAGCGGCTCGACGCCGTTGTGGATCGTGCCCCAGAGATCGAGGATATAGCCGTCGTACCGCCCGGCGACCGCCGACAGGCCCGGAATCACATGGGGAATCGCATGGTTGGTTTCCGCCATGGGCGCCCTGTTGTGCCGCTGCGGCGAGACCCGGAACCGCCGCCGGCGAATCTTCCGGGGCAATCCTTCGGGGCAGGCCTCCGGATCTCGGGGGCGCCATAGCATCCGGCGGGCCGGCGCGCCGTCCGACAGTCCGCCGCATCGGCCCGGTTACGCCTTTCCCGAAGTCTTGCCGGCCCCTTGCGCCGCCCGTATAGTCCCGGCCGCTTCGTCCCCGAACCGCCCGAATCGCCGGAACCCAAGGTGGCGCAATGAGCCGGACCTGGCCGGACGTCCCCGGATCGTATCGTCCCAGCACGGACGAGCCGTTCATGAATCCGGTCATGGCCGCCTATTTCCGGCGGAAGCTGGAGCGCTGGCGCGACCAGCTCCTCGGCGATGCCGAAGACACCATCCACACCATGCAGGAAGAGAGCCTGAACGAGGCCGACATGGCCGACCGGGCGGCCCTGGAATCGGACTGGGGCCGGGAGCTGCGCACGCGCGACCGGCAGCGCAAGCTGATCGCCAAGATCGACGCCGCCATGCGGCGCATCGAGGACGGCACCTACGGCTTTTGCGAGGAGACCGCCGAGCCGATCGGCGTCGACCGCCTGGACGCGAGGCCGATCGCCACGCTGACCATCGAAGCCCAGGAACGCCACGAACGCCGCGAGAGGACGCAAAGGGCGGATTGAGGGGGGGGCACCAGCATTGGTGGGCGCGGCTGGGTTCGAACCAGCGGCCCCTGCCGTGTGAAGACAGTGCTCTCCCGCTGCGCTACGCGCCCCCTTTTGCCGGCCCGCCGCGCCGCCTGCAGGACGACCGGGAAAAATCTGTCACAGCATCCCGGCGCGGTCGGCCAGCGTCATCACGGCCCCGCCGTGTTCGGTCTGCGCAACCGCCGTCGCGAATCGCCGGTCCGCCGTCACCACCGTCGCGCCGATGCGGTGCGCGAGCGCGAGATACACGCAGTCGTAAACCGGATGGCCGAGGGCCAGCGCCAGACGAACCGCATCCGCGCCGAGGGTCTCGTCGTCGCTCCAGCGCACCGGCATGTCGGTAAGCAAGGCCATGGCGGCGCCGGCTTGAGCGCGCCCGATCTCCCCCACCCGCGCCTTGCGCCACAGCACGTTGGCAGCCTCGGAAGCCATCAGGCGCGGTGCGTGCAACTCCTCCCCGCCCGCCGCCAGTCGATCCGCAAGATCCGCGTCTTCTTCGGCGACCAGCCACTTGACCGCCACGCTCGCATCGACGACGAAGCGCATCAGAAGTCGTCGCGATGGCCGCGGTCGCGGTCCTCGCGGATCAGCGCTTCGGACGGCGTATGCTTGCGGCCCTCGGTCTTCTCCCGCAGCCGGCGCGAGGCCTCCAGGAACCCGGCGCGCTTCGCCGCCATGTCGTCGGCGGCGGCGCATTCCAGGATGTGGCGCGCCTCGCCCTCCAGGGAGCGGTTGTTCAACGAGGCGCGACGCTTGAGGCGCGCCACCACGTCTTCGTCAAGCCGCCGCACATTGATCGTCACCATGGGCTCGCCTCCACTCATGGGATAGCAAATTGTTATCATGGCGCAATGCCCACGCGCAAGCGCCGGGGCGAACCACAAGATCGGCGGCCGCCCCGACAGCGCCGCTCTCCGGGTCGCGACCGGACGTCCGCCCGCGGCGTCGCGGGCCTCGACCGTAGGCCCCGCTACGCTTTTCGGCCCGCTCCCAGTACTGAACGGGGCGGATCGAACGTCCGGACGCGACGCAGGCCGTGACTGCGGTGAGAAATCCGGGTTAGGCGCCGGCCCTTTCGATACGTCCTGCAACGGCGATCGGATTTTTTCGCGTTTCTGTGACAAGTCGCAATTATCTGCGATTATCGCAGACGGCAGAAATCCGCTAAACGCTTGAAAACTATGGTGGGCGCGGCTGGGTTCGAACCAGCGACCCCTGCCGTGTGAAGACAGTGCTCTCCCGCTGAGCTACGCGCCCTGTTTTGCCGGCCCGCCGCGCCGCCTGGGCGGGGGACCGGGTTCCGCCGGCAAACGCCCGCGGCCCGGCATCGCGCGCCAGCGCCGCCCGCCGGAGACGCTATGTATGGAGCGCGCCGCGCGGCTGTCAAGACGGCGGCAGCCGTCAGCCGGCCGGCGCGCCCGCGCCGGATGCAAATGGCCGGACGCGAACGCGCTTGCATGGCGCGGCGCGCCGGCTAATGTTGCGCGGTTCCCGCAGAGGGCCCGGAGTGCGGCGCGGCGCCGGGCCCGCCCTGCATACGCCGCATCGGAGGAGCGACAGCCGCCATGGCCGGATTTCCAGAGTCGCCTTCCGGCGGCACGGCCCGGAGCGTCACGCCCCTGGGCGGCCGGCCGGCGCCGCGCTAGCCCATGTATCACGTCGCCTATTTCCTCGATCAGCTGATCAACGGCGTTACGCTGGGCGCGATCTACGGTCTGGTCGCCATCGGCTACACGATGGTCTACGGCATCATCGGCATGATCAATTTCGCCCACGGCGAAATCTTCATGATCGGCTCCTTCGTTTCGCTGATCGTCTTCCTGCTGCTCGGCCTCGCCGGCGGCGTCTGGCTGCCGCTGGCGATCCTGCTCGTGCTGCTCGCGGCCATGCTGTTCACCGCTGTCTACGGCTGGACCCTGGAGCGGGTCGCCTACCGGCGTTTGCGCGCCTCGCCGCGCCTGGCGGCGCTGATCACCGCCATCGGCATGTCGATCTTCCTGCAGAACTACGTCCAGCTCCTGCAGGGCGCGCGCAACAAGCCGCTGCCGCCGCAGATCACCGGCGGCGTCGAGGTCGTCAACACCACCAACCAGGCTGGGCAGGCCTATGCGGTCTCGCTCAGCTACCTGCAAATGCTGATCATCGTGCTGACGATCTTCCTCATGGTCGTCTTCACGGTCCTGATCACCCGCACCGCGCTCGGCCGGGCGCAGCGCGCCTGCGAGCAGGACCGGGGCATGGCGGCGCTGCTCGGCATCAACGTCGACCGCACCATAGCGCTGACCTTCGTGATCGGCGCGTCGCTCGCCGCCGTCGCCGGCCTGATCTTCATGCTGCGCTACGGCGCGACCGATTTCTTCGTCGGCTTCCTGACCGGCCTGAAGGCGTTTACCGCGGCGGTGCTCGGCGGCATCGGCTCGCTGCCCGGCGCCATGCTCGGCGGCCTTCTGATCGGCATGATCGAGGTCTTCTTCGCCGGCTATTTCAACCTGGAATACAAGGATGTGGCGACGTTCACGGTCCTCGTCCTGGTGCTGATCTTCCGGCCGACCGGCCTGCTCGGCAAGCCGGATATCGAGAAGGTCTGAGGCGGTGGCGATCAACATCCCGCCCGCAGACCGGAAGGGCGTCCTGATCGAACTGGGCGGCACCGCGCTGGTCGCGTTCGCGCTCACCGTCTCGCTGGTCGGCTTCCACATCAAGGATATCTCCGGCGGCATTGCCCTCGACCTGCGGTTCGTCGACGTCGCCTCGGCGGTCGTCATCGCGATCGTCGTCCGCGGCTGGCTGATCCTGATGCGCCACGGCCACCGCCGCGTCGTGGCGGCCTCGGCGGCCGCGGTCGCCGCCGTGCTGGTCGTTTCGCTGCTGTTCGGCGGCGCCGGCGTGCAGCCTTGGCTGCCGTTCGAGGCGAAGCTGCTGCAATGGCTGCTGGCCGTCCTGTCGGCCGGATTCGCCATCGGTTCGGCCGTGCGGATGGCGCGCGAGGGCCGGCCGGTTCTTTCCGGGGCCGGCCCCGCTCGAGACGCTGGACAAGACGGGGCGCAAGACTCTGCACAAGAGGGGGCGGCCCCGGACGGGCAGGTTGCCCCGATGGACCGGGTGAGCGCCCAGGTGCAGCGCAACGCCCTGTGGATCGGCGGCATTCTGTTCCTCGCCGCCGCGGCGTTCCCGTTCATGCCCGGCGTCAACCTGCAATATCTCGATATCGCCGTGCTGGTGCTGACCTACATCATGCTCGGCTGGGGCCTGAACATCGTGGTCGGGCTCGCCGGGCTGCTCGACCTCGGCTACGTCGCCTTCTACGCGGTCGGCGCCTATTCCTTTGCGCTCTTCGCCTCGCCGGATTCGCCGCTGCTCCAGGATCTGGGTTGGACCGAAGGCGTCAGCTTCTGGCTCTGCCTGCCCTTCGCCGGGCTGATGGCGGCGCTCGCAGGCGTCGCGCTCGGCTTCCCGGTGCTGCGCCTGCGCGGCGACTATCTCGCCATCGTAACCTTGGGTTTCGGCGAGATGATCCGGGTGACGCTGCTGAACTTCTACAGCCTGACCAAGGGCCCGGACGGCATCTCCAACATTCCGCCGCCCTCCCTGCTCGGCTATTCGACCCAGTCGAAGATGGACGAGGAGACGCTCGAGAACACCACCGAGTTCCACACCGCGATGGGCTGGGAATTCGACCAGGCGGACACGACCGTCCTGCTCTATTTCGTGATCCTGGCAATGGCGCTGGCGACCAACTTTTTCACGGTGCGGGTGCGCAAGCTGCCGGTCGGGCGGGCCTGGGAGGCGCTGCGCGAGGACGAGATCGCCTGCCGCTCGCTCGGCATCAACCCGACCAACACCAAGCTGACGGCCTTCGGCTTCGGCGCCATGTTCGGCGGTTTCGCCGGTTCCTTCTTCGCCACGCGCCAGACCTTCGTCAGCCCGGAGAGTTTCACCTTCATCGAATCGGCGGTGATCCTCGCCATCGTCGTCTTGGGCGGCTTCGGCAGCCAGATCGGCGTGGTCGTCGCCGCCTTCCTGCTGATCGGCCTGCCGGAAATCTTCCGGGAATTGCAGGAATACCGGATGCTGTTCTTCGGCGGCTCGATGGTGCTGATCATGCTGTGGCGGCCGGCCGGGCTTCTGGCCCACCGCGAGCCGACGATCCGCATGCACGGCCGCCGGGCGCGCGCCAGCACGGGCAGCGGCGGATGACGGCGCCGGATGGCGATATCGCCGTGAACGGCGGCGCGGGTACCGGCAACGCGGGTAACGGCAACGCGGGCGGGCCGCCTCTGCTGACCGTCGAGCACCTGACCATGCGCTTCGGCGGCCTGGTGGCGGTCGACGACGTCTCCTTCCGGGCGGAGGACCGGAAAATCACGGCGATCATCGGCCCGAACGGCGCCGGCAAGACGACCGTGTTCAACTGCCTGACCGGCTTCTACAAGCCCACGGTGGGCCGCCTGACCCTGCAGCGCGAGGGCCGTGCGCCGGCCTATCTGGAGCGCATGGAAGGCTTCCGCATCGCCGGCGAGGCGCGGGTCGCGCGCACCTTCCAGAACATCCGCCTGTTCCCGAAGATGACCCTGCTGGAAAACCTGGTGGTCGCCCAGCACAACAAGCTGATGCGGGCGTCCGGCTACACGGTGCGCGGGCTGTTCGGCTTCGGTTACGGGCGCGAGGAGCAGAAGGCGGTCGAGCAGGCGCGCTACTGGCTGGAGCAGATCGGCCTGGTCGACCGGGCCGACGACGACGCCGACAGCCTGCCCTACGGCGACCAGCGGCGGCTCGAGATCGCGCGCGCCATGTGCACCGAGCCGGTCCTGCTGTGCCTCGACGAGCCGGCGGCCGGCCTCAACCCGCGGGAGAGCGCCGATCTCAACGCGCTGCTGACCTTTATCCGGAACGAACACCGGATCGGCATTCTGCTGATCGAGCACGACATGAGCGTGGTCATGCAGATTTCCGACCGTATCGTCGTGCTCGACTACGGCCGCAAGATTTCCGACGGCGACCCGGAATTCGTGCGCCAGGACCCGGCGGTGATCCGCGCCTATCTGGGCGAGGAGGAGGAAGAGGACCTGCCCGAAATCGTCAGGCAGGACCTGTCTGCCGACGACGCCGGCAGCGCGGGACCGCCGTCATGACCGAAGCTGCCGTTGCGGAGGCCCGGTCCGGCCGGGATGTCATGCTCGATATCAGGGGCGTCGAGACGTTTTACGGCCGCATCCAAGCCCTGCGCGGCGTCGATATCGAAGTCTGCCGCGGCGAGATCGTGACGCTGATCGGGGCCAACGGCGCGGGAAAGTCGACCCTGCTGATGACCGTCTGCGGCGATCCGCGGGCCGCGGCCGGCCGAATTACGCTGGACGGCGTGGACATCACCTACAAGGCGACCTTCGAAATCGTGCGGATGGGGCTGGCGCAGGCTCCGGAGGGCCGGCGCATCTTTCCGCGGATGACGGTGCGGGAGAATTTGCAGCTCGGGGCGACCACGGGCGACGAGGAGCATTTCGACGGGGACCTGGAGCGGGTCTACGACCTGTTCCCGATCCTGCGGAACCGGGCCGACCAGCGCGGCGGCACGCTGTCCGGCGGCGAGCAGCAGATGCTGGCGATCGGCAGGGCGCTGATGAGCCGGCCGCGCCTTCTGCTGCTCGACGAACCGTCGCTCGGCCTGGCGCCGATGATCGTCAAGCAGATTTTCGAAGTCGTGGCCGAGATCAACAATGCCGGAACGACGGTCTTTCTGGTCGAGCAGAACGCCTATCACGCGCTGCGCCTGGCCGACCGCGGCTACGTCATGGCGAACGGCCGGATCATCCTGAGCGGGACCGGAGAGGAGCTGCTGGCCAATGCCGAGGTCCGCGCCGCCTATCTGGAAGGGGGGCACTGATGGCGGCGCTGTTCGGGGTTCCGGACCTTCTGGTCTCCCTGTTCGTCACGGCGATCATTGTCGGTTTCGCCGCCTTCATGACCGGGCAGGCGCTGGCCAATACCTGGCGGCCGGCGTGGCAGATGCTGCCCTACGGCCTGATGCTCGGTTTTGCCGACCGTTTCCTGGTCTGGGGCCTGTTCGGCGGCGACGGCCTGTCGGTCTCCGGCTATGTCATCGATACGGCGTACCTGATCGCCGTCGGCTTCGCGGCCTACCGGCTCACCCGGGCGCGCCGGATGGTCACGCAGTATCCTTGGCTCTACGAGCGCGCCGGGCCGTTCGGCTGGCGCGACAGGCGGTAGCTTCCCGCGAGGCGGCCGGCCCGCTCCGGGTGGCGGCGCTCTTTCGCGATATTGTGAGCCGGCCGTTATCCGGCTTCGACGTTGCGAAGCATGGCCGCCTTGATACAATACCGCCTTCGCTGCTGTCGTCTCCGGTCGGCAATCGACAGTCTGGAGGGGCCGTGCGCCGCCTCGCCGACCGGAGCCGGCAGCCATGTCTCCGACGAACAGGGAGGGGTTCCGTAATGACTCGTTTGAAGTTTTCGTTTGCAGCAGCGGCCGCAGCGTCGGTGCTGGCATTCTCGCCGGCGCAGGCCGATCTCACGATCGCCACGGTCGGGCCGATGACCGGTCAGTATGCCTCCTTCGGCGAGCAGATGCGCCGCGGCGCCGAGCAGGCGGTCAAGGATCTGAACGCCGCCGGCGGCGTGCTGGGCCAGAAGGTCAAGCTGGAAATCGGCGACGACGCCTGCGATCCGAAGCAGGCCGTGGCGGTGGCCAAGAAGCTGGTCAGCCAGAAGGTCGTGTTCGTGGGCGGCCATTTCTGCTCCGGCTCGTCGATACCGGCCTCCAAGGTCTACACGGCCGGCCGCGTGCTGCAGATCTCGCCGGCTTCGACCAATCCGAAGCTGACCGACGAAGGCGGCCCGAACGTGTTCCGCGTCTGCGGCCGCGACGACCAGCAGGGCGTTGTGGCGGGCACCTTTCTGCACAAGAACTATCCGGGCAAGAAGGTCGCCTTCCTGCACGACAAGACGGCCTACGGCAAAGGCCTGATGGACGCGACGCTGGAGAACTACCGGAAGGCCGGCGGCAAGGCCGCGATGGTCGAGGCCTATACGGCGGGCGAAAAGGACTATACCGCGCTGGTCTCCAAGATGAAGGCGGCGGGCATCGACGTCTTCTATCTCGGCGGCTACCACACCGAGGGCGCGCTGATGATCCGCCAGGCCCATGAGATGGGCTACAAGCCGCAGCTCGTTTCCGGCGACGCGCTCGTTACCGACGAGTTCTGGAAGATTGCCGGCAATGCGGGCGAGGGCGTCCTGATGACCTTCTCGCCGGATCCGCGCAAGAACGCCGTGGCCGCCCCGGTGGTCGCCAAGTTCAAGGCGCAGAAATACGAGCCCGAAGGCTACACCCTCTACACCTACGGGGCGATCCAGGCCTGGGCCGCCGCCGTGACCAAGGCCGGCTCGACCGACCTGGCCAAGGTCGTGAAGGTGCTGCGCTCCGAGCAGTTCGACACGGTGCTCGGCAAGATCGGCTTCGACAAGAAGGGCGACGTGACCGCGCCCGGCTACGTCTGGTATGTCTGGAGCAAGGGCACCTACGACTACGCGAAATAGCCGCAGCCCGCTCCGGCAACAGAGCCTCGGAAGAAAAAACCCGGCGGGAAACCGCCGGGCTTTTTCCATGCCGGATCAGTTCGTCACCCGGGCTTCCGGCTGTCCGCCGCGCCCCCGGCGGCCGAGTCCGATACGCTTGGCGAACTCCGAACGGCGCTTGGCGTAGTTCGGCGCGACCATCGGATAATCCGCCGGCAGCCCCCATTTCTGGCGGTAGTCGTCCGGCGACATGTCGTAGGTCGTCCGCAGATAGCGCTTCAGCATCTTCAGCTTTTTGCCGTCTTCCAGACAGACAAGATATTCCGGCGTCAGCGAACGGCGCACCGGCACGGCCGGTTTCGGCGCCGCCTCGACCGCCTGCGCTTCGCCCAATGCGTTGAGCGAACCGTGGACGGTCTTGATCAGGTCCGGAAGCTGGTTCGTCGCGGTCGCGTTGTTGCCAACATAAGCCGAGACGACATCGGTGGTCATCCGGAGCATCTCCTCACGGGAGATACGCTCCGTGTGTTCGTTACTCATACCCCGCGTCCTTTTTTCATGCGCTTGACTTTTCCGGCAGGCCCGCCTTTTTCGGCGTTAACCTGCCGGCACGCATTTCACTCTATTGCACAGTATTGATCGGAAGTCAATTCTCCCAAATCCTGTTTCTTTTCATCGAATCAAATTGTTACTCGATCTTGTTAAAGCGATATTCACGCACGTCTGTTTCCCGGCGCCGTTTAGTTGCATCCAATTTATTCCGACTTGCTCATGGCCCGGCCGCCACTCCGGCAGCATTGAGGGATATGTTGCGACAGCGGGAAGGGCCGGCGGGCGCCGCGCGGAATTGCCTTCAGTCTGCGAAAGGGATATACGAGATCGTGTCGTTGCACCGGCGCGATCCGCGATATCTGGTGGTTCGGGCGGGACTTTGCGTCGCCGGCCGGAAGGCGGAGAAGCCGAAGCCGGCTATCGAAGGAACGGCGATTGACTGCGAAAACCGTAGCCGTTGCATCGGATCATGCCGGGCTCGTCCTCAAGTCCGCCCTGGCCGACGACCTGACGTCCTCGGGCCACAGGGTTCTGGATCTGGGGCCGGCCTCCGACGAGCCGGTCGACTATCCGGATTTCGGCCATGCGCTGGCCCGGTCGGTTGCAACGGGCGAAGCGGAGTTGGGCGTGGCTGTCTGCGGTTCCGGAATCGGCATCAGCATCGCGCTCAACCGCCACCGGGGCATCCGCGCCGCGCTGTGTCACGATAGCCTCTCGGCGCGCCTGTCGCGGCAGCATAATAACGCCAATGTGCTGGCGCTGGGCGGGCGGCTGATCGGTGTGGAGACGGCCCTCGACGCGCTGCGCGTGTTCCTCGAAACGCCATTCGACGGCGGGCGGCATGCGGCGCGGGTCGACAAGATCGACAGCGGCGCCGGCTGACCGGCCGTCGGTCGCCCTACGGAAGATTCCGCAATGACAAACCCCGGCGCCGCAACGGTCCTTCCCTTCGACAACGGCTTCTTCGCCGCCTCGCTGCGCCAGTCCGATCCGGAACTGTTCGACAGCATCCGGGCCGAGCTGGGCCGGCAGCAGGACCAGATCGAACTGATCGCGTCCGAGAACATCGTCTCCCGCGCGGTGCTGGAGGCCCAGGGCTCCGTGCTCACCAACAAATATGCCGAAGGCTATCCGGCGCGGCGCTACTATGCCGGCTGCGACCATGTCGATGTCGCCGAGAGCCTGGCGATCGAGCGGGCGAAAGCGCTGTTCGGCTGCGCATTCGCCAATGTGCAGCCCCATTCCGGCGCACAGGCCAACACGGCGGTGATGATGGCGCTGCTCAAGCCGGGCGACACGATTCTCGGCCTCTCGCTGGCGGCCGGCGGCCATCTGACCCACGGCGCGGCGCCGGCGCTTTCGGGCAAGTGGTTCGATGCGGTCCAGTACGGCGTTCGCGAGGACACCCACCTGATCGACTACGACCGGGTCGCGGCGCTGGCCGAGCGGCACAGGCCGAAGCTCGTCATCGCCGGCGGTTCGGCCTATCCGCGCTTCATCGATTTCGCCCGCTTCCGGGAGATTGCCGACAGCGTCGGCGCGAAGCTGATGGTGGACATGGCGCATTTCGCCGGACTGGTGGCGGCCGGCGTGCATCCCAGCCCGGTGCCGTTCGCCGACGTGACGACGACGACGACCCACAAAACCCTGCGCGGCGCCCGCGGCGGCATGATCCTGACCGACGACGAAACGCTCGCGAAGAAAATCAACTCGGCGGTGTTTCCCGGCTCCCAGGGCGGGCCGCTGATGCACCAGATCGCCGGCAAGGCGGCCGCCTTCCAGGAAGCGCTCACACCGGAATTCAGGACCTATTGCGAAGCCATCGTCGCGAATGCGAAGGCGCTCTCGGCCCGTCTGGTCGAGCGCGGTTTCGCCATGGTGGCCGGCGGCACCGACACCCACCTTATGCTGGTCGATCTGCGGCCCAAGAAGGTGACCGGCAACATTGCCGACGAGAGCCTCGAGCGGGCCGGGATCACCTGCAACAAGAACGCTATCCCGTTCGATCCCGAGAAGCCGACGGTAACTTCCGGCATTCGTCTCGGTACACCCGCCGCGACGACCCGCGGGTTCGGCGTCGCGGAATTCGAACAGGTCGGCGACCTGATCGCCGATGTGCTCGAAGGACTGGCGGCTAATCCCGAAGACAATTCGGCGACCGAAGCGGCGGCCCGGGAAAAGGTCCGCGCGCTGTGCCGGCGCTTTCCGGTCTATTCAGGAATGTAGCGGCCCGGCAAACCGGCTGTCTTGCCGGCGGCGCGGCGTTTGGGGTCGAAGACGTCCGGGATCGAAAAGGAGAGGGGCCATGCGCTGTCCGTTCTGCGGGGGTGACGACACCCAGGTCAAGGATTCGCGGCCGACCGAGGACGGTTCGTCGATCCGGCGGCGCCGGTTCTGTGCGTCCTGCGGCTCGCGGTTCACGACGTTCGAGCGGGTGCAGCTCCGCGACCTCGTGGTGGTCAAGAAGAACGGCCAGCGCGTGCCGTTCGATCGCGATAAGCTGTTCCGGTCCATTTCCATCGCCTTGCGCAAACGGCCGATCGGCGAGGACCGGATCGACCGGATCGTCAATTCGATCACCCGCCGGCTGGAGAGTTCCGGCGAATCGGACATACCCGCCAAGCATATCGGCGAGCTTGTGATGGAGGCGCTTGCCGGCCTCGACCAGGTCGCCTACGTCCGTTTCGCCTCGGTCTACAAGAACTTCCGCGAAGCCAGGGATTTCGAGCAGTTCCTCGGCAGCCTGGGCGAGCGGGAAGAGGAAGCGGCGGTCGAAGATTGAGCAACGGCGCCGCCGACCGCCGCTGGATGAGGACGGCGCTGGCCCTGGGCCGGCGCGGCCTCGGCACGACCGCGCCCAATCCATCGGTCGGCTGCGTCCTGGTCGGGGGCGGCCGCGTTGTCGGGCGCGGTTGGACGCAGCCGGGCGGACGGCCGCATGCGGAAACCGAAGCGCTGCGCCGGGCCGGCGCAGCGGCTCGAGGCGCCACCGCCTATGTCACTCTGGAGCCCTGCGCCCATCGCGGCCGCACACCGCCCTGCGCCGACGCCCTGATCGAGGCCGGGGTTGCGCGTGTTGTGACCGCACTGGGCGATCCGGACAGCCGCGTCGCCGGACAGGGATTGGCGCTGCTCAAGCAGAGCGAAATTGCAGTAACGAATGGCGTTTGCGCAGAAGAAGCCGCCGAGGATCTCGGCGGTTATCTGATGCGTCAGCGGGCAGGACGCCCGCGCTTCTCGCTCAAGCTGGCAACCGGCCTGGACGGGCGTATCGCGACGGCGGGCGGCGACAGCCGGTGGATCACCGGCCCGTTGGCCCGGGCGCGCGGGCACGCACTGCGCGCGGTGCACGACGCCGTCGCGATCGGGATTGGCACCGCCTTGGCGGACGATCCGCTGCTCACCAGCCGCCTGCCCGGCGTCACGCGGCGGACCCTTCGCATCGTCCTCGATTCGCAGGCCCGGCTGCCGGCGGACTGCCGTTTGGTCCAGACCGCGGCCGAACACCCCGTTTGGCAGTTTTCGACCGCCGGGCAAGCGCCGGCGGTAACGCCGGTCCGCCGGATTACCGCTGCCGCCGACAGCACCGGCCGGCCCGATCCGAATGCCGTTGCCGCCGCGCTCGGCGGTGAGGGGTTGAACGATGTCCTGGTCGAAGGCGGCGGGCAGGTGGCCGCAAGCCTGATGCGTACCGGTCTCGTCGACCGGCTTTACTGGTTTCGCGCCGGCGCGGTGCTGGGCGGCGACGCCAGGCCGGCGGTCGGCGAACTCGGCCTCGACCGCCTGACCGCCGCCGCCGCATGGCGCTTGCATTCCCGCGAGTCCTGCGGTGACGATCTGCTGGAAATCTGGTATCGCGAGGCGCGCGCGCGCGGCGGCCCGGCGAAGGACGGCCCATGTTCACCGGAATCGTAACCGACATCGGCCGCATCCGCAGCCGAACGCGGCCGGCCGGCGGCGACACGCGGTTCGAGATAGGCACGGCGTACGACACGGCCGGTGTCGCCATCGGCGCCTCGATCGCATGCAGCGGCGTCTGCCTGACGGTGGTTGAAACCGGGTCGGACTGGTTTGCCGTGCAGGCGTCGGACGAAACCCTGTCCTGCACCACCCTGGGCGGCTGGCGCGAAGGCCGGCGCATCAACCTTGAGCGGGCCTTGCGGGCGCAGGATGAATTGGGCGGGCATATCGTTGCCGGCCATGTCGACACGGTGGGCCGGGTGGCGTCGCGCGAACCGGCGTCCGGCAGCGAGGTTTTCCGTTTTGCCGTCGACCGGGCGTTCGGCAGATTCATCGCATCCAAGGGTTCCGTCGCGGTCGATGGCGTTTCGTTGACGGTCAACGCCGTCGACGATGGCGAAGACGGCGCGGTCGCGCGGTTTTCCGTAAACCTGATCCCGCACACGCTGGCCGTGACGACCTTGGGCGATTTGCAGCAGGGCGGACCGTTCAATCTGGAAGTGGACCTGCTGGCGCGTTACGTTCAGCGCATACTGGCGTTCGGGCCGGCGAGCGGAGAGGCCTCGGCGTGAGCAATCGCGAACATCTGAGCCTGGTATCGAAGCACGACGTGCGCCGCGCGGCGGACGATCTCGCCTTCCTGTCGCCGATCGAGGAGATCGTCGAAGACGCACGCAGGGGCAAGATGTTCATCCTCGTCGATGACGAGGACCGGGAGAACGAGGGCGACCTGGTGATCCCGGCGGAAAAGGCGACACCGGAGACGATCAATTTCATGGCCAAATTCGGCCGCGGGCTGATCTGCCTTGCGATGACGGGGGAACGGGCGGCCCATCTCGGCCTGCAATTGATGCCCCAGAAGAACAACAGCCGGTTTTCGACGGCCTTCACCGTCTCCATCGAGGCGCGCGAAGGGGTGACGACCGGCATCTCCGCCCACGACCGGGCCCATACCGTCGCGGTGGCGATCGACGAAGCGTCCGACGCCAGCGCGATCACGACTCCCGGCCATGTGTTCCCGCTGGTCGCGCGCGACGGCGGTGTGCTGGTGCGCACCGGGCATACCGAAGCGGCGGTCGATCTGGCGCGGCTGGCGGGCCTGCACGCCTCCGGCGTGATCTGCGAGATCATGGACGAGGACGGCTCGATGGCGCGGCTGCCCCAACTGGTCGCCTTCGCGCAGTTCCACGGCCTGAAAATCGGATCGATCGAGCATCTGATCGCCTATCGCCGACGCTTCGACAAGATCGTCGAGCGGGTGGAAGAGGGCGATTTCACGTCGGATTTCGGCGGTACTTTCCGTGCCATCATCTACCGCAACCGGATTTCCGGCACCGAGCATATCGCACTGGTCAAAGGCGATGTCGCGGACAGCGCGCCGGTCATGGTCCGGATGCACGCGCTCAATGTATTCAGCGATCTCCTGTACCAGGCCGGTACGGGCAAGTCGGGCGAACTTCAGCGCGCCATGCGCATGATCGGCGATGCCGGCCGCGGCGCCGCCGTACTGATCCGCGAGCCTTTATCGCTGGCAACATCGGGCCATCTGGGAAACCGCGCATCGGTTGGCGACAAGGCTGGCGGACCGCAGGGCGAGTTGCGCAACTACGGCGTCGGTGCACAGATACTGACGGATCTCGGCATCCGCGACATGATCCTCCTGACCAACAGCAACCGCACCGTGATCGGTCTGGACGGCTACGATCTTTCGATCGGCGAACGCCGGCCGATCCCGGCCGAATAGAACCGGGTTTCCGCATGAATTCCCGTCCGCCCCACATTCTCATCGTCGAGGCGCGGTTTTACGCCGATATCGCCGACCTGCTGGTGCTGGGCGCCGAAGCGGCGCTGACCGAGGTGGGCGCAACCTGGGAACGGATCGACGTGCCGGGCACGTTCGAAATTCCTGCGACGATCAATTTCGCTCTCGACCGGTTCGACGGTTTCGTGGCTCTGGGTTGTGTGATTCGCGGCGAAACCACCCACTACGACTATGTCTGCTCGGAAAGCGCGCGCGGCCTGCAGGAACTGGCGCTGCACAAGCGCGCACCCATCGGCTACGGCATCCTCACGACGGAAAACCGGGAACAGGCTGTCGTCCGGGCCGATCCGAAGCAGAAAAACAAGGGCCGCGACGCCGTTGTGGCCTGCTTGCGCATGATCGAGGTGAAGCGCCGCTTCACCGGCGCCTGAGGCCATGACGGCGGCCCCGGCAGGGACCAGCGACGCTCTTCCCGAGGCCGGGTCCGGCCGCCCGGCTGCCCCGCAGCACGACCGGCGACGGGACCGGCGGACGCAAGCCCGGATTGCAGCCGTGCAGGCGCTGTATCAACTCAGCGCGACGGATGCCGCGCCGGACGACGTCGTCGACGAATTCCATCTGCACCGGATGCGCGAGGCGGGCCCGGCCGCCGCCGCCGACAAGGCGCTGTTCGAGGAAATCGTTCGCGGCGCCTGCGGCGACCGGGCGGCGCTCAACCGGATGATCGGGGAATCGCTGTCCGAAAACTGGTCGCTGGAGCGGATGGACCGCGTACTGGTCGCGCTGCTCAATGCCGGCGCTTGGGAACTGCTCGGCCGGGCGGAAACGCCGGCCCGCGTCGTCATCGCCGAATATGTCGATGTCGCCAGGGGTTTCTTCGACAAGCGCGAGCCCGCCTTTGTAAACGGCGTGCTCGATCGCCTGGCCCGGATCCTGCGGTCCGGCGAATTTAGCGAAGAGCCCGCATCGCCGGAAACGACGGATATCCGGAATTCCGCTCCGACGGCGGGCAAGGCCGGGCCGGAGGCCTGAGGCCGTGGCGGCGCAAAGCGCCCGGTTGGGCGAGTTCGACCTCATAGCCCGCTATTTTGCCCCCTTGGCGGCCAACCGGTCCGGCGCGTTCGGACTGACCGACGATGCCGCCCTGTTCGGCGTCTCCGACGGCGCGGACCGCATCGTCACGACCGACGCTCTTGTCGAGGGAACGCACTTCCGGCCGGACGATCCGCCCGACCGGATCGCGCAAAAGGCGCTGCGGGTGAACCTGTCCGATCTGGCGGCGATGGGCGCGACGCCGGAAGTCTACACCCTGGCGCTCCGGATTCCGGAAGACCGGAACGACGAGTGGGTCGCCGCCCTGGCGCGGGGCCTGGCGGCGGACCAGGCGCGCTACGGCGTCACCCTGATCGGCGGCGATACTGTCGGCGGCGGCGCTGACGGCGACTCGGGGCCGGCAATGCTCGCGGTCACCGCAATCGGCCGCCTCGCGCACGGCCCGCCACTGCGTCGCGGCGGCGCGGCGGCCGCCGACGATGTCTGGGTTTCGGGAACGATCGGCGACGGCGGCCTCGGCCTGCGGGTCTGCCGCGGCGAGGCGACCGGGCTAGATGCCGCTCAGCGCCGGTTTGCCATCGACCGCTACCGGCTTCCGGAACCCCGGGTCGAACTCGGTCCGGCCCTGGTCGGCACCGCGACCGCGTGCCTGGACGTGTCCGATGGGCTGGTTGCGGATCTCGGCCATCTGGCCCGAGCGTCGGGCCTTGCGGCCGAAATTCTGCTGGCGGATGTGCCGCGGTCCGATGCCGCCGAGGCGTCCTCTTTTTCCGAGACCGAGCGGATCGTGGCGGGCGACGACTACGAACTTGCATTCACGGCGCCGCCGGATCGGCGGGACGCGGTCAGGGGGGCCGCCCGGCAAACGGAAACACCCGTCACCCGGATCGGCAGAATGAGGCCGGGCTCAGGCATACAGGTCCTCGACCGGGACGGGGCGCCCGTTCCCGTCGCGCGAACCGGATGGCGGCACCGCTAGGCCGCCCGCGCAGGCTTGCGCCGCAAACTTGTCACATTGCTAGCCCTCGATCGTTTCGGCAGTGTCCGGCCGCGTCGCCGGGCCCGCCGGGGCGCGTCGGATATCGATCCGCTGGCCATGCGCCCGGAAATGACCGGCAACGGGGCCGGGCCTCATCGGAAATCGCGTATCGTGGAGTCCTGGCGTTGGCCGGGCCTCCAAACGGACTCCGCGAAGAGAATCTTGGGAAGAGGACATTCCTGAAATGGATTGGGTACCGTATTTCGCGCTCGTCTGCGCGCTGCTTGCGGTCGTCTACGGCATTGTCACCAGTCGCATGGTGCTGTCGGCCGGGGCGGGCAACGAGAGGATGCAGGAAATCGCCGCCGCCGTTCAGGAGGGCGCGCGGGCCTATCTGAACCGCCAGTATCTGACGATCGCCGTGGCCGGCGTCGCAATCGCGATCATCGTGGCCCTGCTGCTCGGCGTGTGGGTTGCCGTCGGTTTCGCAATTGGCGCCATCCTGTCCGGCGCGGCCGGCTATATCGGCATGAATGTGTCGGTCCGGGCCAATGTCCGAACGGCCGAAGCGGCGCGCCAGGGGCTCGCCCAGGGGCTAAAAATCGCCTTCCAGGCGGGCGCGGTTACCGGGATGCTGGTGGCCGGCCTCGCCCTGCTGGCGGTCGCCGGATACCTGCTCGTCCTGAACGCTCTGGGCGTGGACCAGCGCGGCCTGGTCGACGCGCTGGTGGCGCTCGGCTTCGGCGCTTCGCTGATCTCGATTTTCGCCCGTCTCGGCGGCGGCATCTTCACCAAGGGCGCCGATGTCGGCGCCGACCTGGTCGGCAAAGTCGAAGCCGGCATTCCGGAAGACGACCCGCGCAATCCGGCCGTGATCGCCGACAATGTCGGCGACAATGTCGGCGACTGCGCCGGCATGGCGGCCGACCTGTTCGAAACCTATGCCGTGACCGTCGTCGCCACCATGGTGCTGGCGCTGATTTTCGGCATGCAGGCGGGACTGATCTATCCGCTCGCCATCGGCGGCGTCTGCATCATCGCCTCGATCGTCGGCACCTACTTCGTCCGGCTCGGCCCGTCCGGCAACATCATGGGTGCGCTCTACAAGGGCTTCATCGCGGCAGCCGTCCTGTCGCTTGTCGGCATCGCCATCGTCACCGAACTTGTCCTCGGCTTCGACACGGCCTTCAAGGCCGGCGGCACCGCCTTCACCGGCATGGACCTGTTCGTCTGTGCCGTGATCGGTCTGGTCGTCACCGGCCTGATCATCTGGGTGACGGAATACTACACCGGCACGGATTACCGGCCGGTCCGCTCGGTCGCCAAATCTTCGGAGACCGGGCACGCCACGAACGTGATCCAGGGCCTCGCCATCTCGATGGAAGCCACGGCCCTGCCGGCGATCATCATCTGCGTGGCCATTCTGGCGACCTACCTGGTGGCCGGTTTGTTCGGTATCGCCATTGCCGTTACCGCAATGCTGGCGCTCGCCGGCATGGTCGTGGCGCTGGATGCCTACGGCCCGGTCACTGACAATGCCGGCGGCATCGCCGAAATGGCGGAACTGGAAGAAGAGGTGCGCAACACAACCGACGCGCTGGACGCCGTGGGCAACACCACCAAGGCGGTAACCAAGGGCTATGCCATCGGTTCGGCGGGCCTCGGCGCGCTGGTCCTGTTCGCCGCCTACACCCAGGACATCGCCTACTTCAAGACGGCGGAGGTGCCTTTCTTCAAGGACGTGACGGTGAACTTTGCGCTGTCCAATCCCTATGTCGTGGTCGGCCTGATCGTCGGCGGCCTGCTGCCCTACCTGTTCGGCGCGCTCGGCATGACGGCAGTCGGCCGGGCCGCCGGAGCGGTCGTCATGGAGGTGCGCCGCCAGTTCCGCGAGATCGACGGCATCATGGAAGGCACCGGCAAGCCGGAATACGGCCGTTGCGTCGACCTGCTCACCAAGGCCGCGATCAAGGAGATGATCGTGCCGTCGATGCTGCCGGTCCTCTCCCCGATCGTGTTGTTCCTGGCGATCTGGGGGATCGGCGGCAAGTCGGCGGCCCTGTCCTGCGTCGGCGCCATGCTGCTGGGTGTGATCGCGACCGGCCTGTTCGTCGCCCTGTCGATGACGGCCGGCGGCGGCGCCTGGGACAACGCCAAGAAATACATCGAGGACGGCAACCACGGCGGCAAGGGCAGCGAAGCCCACAAGGCCGCCGTGACGGGCGACACCGTCGGCGATCCCTACAAGGACACCGCCGGGCCCGCGGTCAACCCGATGATCAAGATCACCAACATCGTTGCGCTGCTCATGCTGGCGGTGCTGGCGCATTAGGCGCGTGTGCGAGTCGGCTCGCCCCGCTTCGCTGCGGTGACGATGCTGTCGGAGGCTTGAGCGCCGACCCGCGGTATCCTGCGGCCGGGGCGGAATCCTGAGCCGAATGCGAGGGCGTTCGGAGCGCCGCCGCGCGTTATTGAACCAGCGGCGACTCCGCTGCGGCGATGTCGAAGCCGGTGATGCGGGCGTCGCCGGCGAGCAGCTGGACGTACTGCCGGAAGGCCCGGCGCCAGGACGCCTCTTTCAGATAGTCCGCGACCTTGCCGGCCACCGCCTCGTAGGGCAGCGCCCGGCCGGGCACGCGCTTGTCGACGCGCACGACATGGACGCCGTAGCGCGTCTTGACCGGGATCGGGGAGATCTGCCCCTCTTCGAGGTTGAACAGGAAGGTCTCCATCTCCGGCACGGTATCGCCGCGCGAAAGCTGGCCGAGACGGCCGTCATTGTGCTTCGAGTCGCAGGCCGAATGGGCCCGCGCCAAGTCGCCGAACCGGTTCGGCGCACCGGCCAGCATTTCGATCAGTTCGGCGGCCTGCGCTTCGGCCTTGGCGCGCCCGTCCGCGTCGTCGGGCGCGGCGGCCAGCAGGATATGCGCTGCCTCGACCAGATCGGCGCTGCGGAAGCGCGCCGGATTGTTGTCGTAGTAGCGGCGGCACTCGGCTTCGGCCGGCGCCGGCACGTCGACCTCGCGCTCGATCACGGCCTGGACCGCCGCCGCCTCGTCCGCCGCGTCGATGCCGAGGGCGCCTGCCCGGTCCAGCAGCAAGGCCCGGATGACCAGCCATTCGGCCGCGGCGTGGCGGGCGGCGGCGACATTCTCCGCCGGGTGATACTGCATCTCGCGCAGGATCGCGTCCTCGTCGATGCAGCGGCCGTTGACGCGGATCGCGGGCGCGTTCGGATCAGGCTCAGGCACAGGCGAATCGGGTCCGGGCACGTCAGGCGGGGCGGCGGCCTTCCCGGGTGCGCACCACCTGGTAGCCGCGACGTCCGAGATAGCCGACCGGGGCGCTCCAGATATGGACCAGGCGGCTGAACGGGAAGATCAGGAAGACGGTGACGCCGAGGAAGATGTGCAGCTGGTAGACCCAGTGGACGTCGGTGACATAATCCGCCGCGTCGGACTGGAAGGTGACGATTTTCTGCGCCCACAGCGACAGCGCGACCATGACCTCGCCGCCCTCCCGGTGCGCCCAGGAGAAGGGGATGGTCGCCATGCCGAGGACGAGCTGGACCCACAGCAGGGCCAGGATCGCGATATCCATGACGCTCGACGTCCGGCGGATGCGCGGGTCGGCGAGCCGCCGGTGCAGCAGCATGGAGAGGCCGACGAAGCAGACGAGGCCGAAGATGCCGCCGGCGACGATCGCCAGCATCTGCTTCGCGCCGGAGCTGAGGCCGACGGCGTGGTAGATATCCTTCGGCGTCAGCAGGCCGACGAGATGGCCGAGGAACAGCATCAGGATGCCGACATGGAACAGCACGCTGCCCATGATGAGCTGCCGGCGCCGCAGCAGCTGGCTCGATCCGCTGCGCCAGGTGTATTGCTCGCGGTCGAAGCGGATCAGGCTGCCGGCCAGGAACACCGTGGCCGCGAAATAGGGGTAGTAGCCGAAGACGAGGATATGGAACCAGTCGCCCATGATCATGCTCCGTCCTGCCGGGGCGGGTGCGGGTCTGCCGCAAGCTCCGCCATGCGGTTGAGGGTGTCGCGCGCCGCCGCGCAGCCGCCGTCGGGGGCTCCCGCCGGGGCGCCGCCAAAGGCCGGCGCCTCCTCCCATTCCCGGTCGAGGTCGGCGGCTTCGTCTTCGGGCGCCCTGTCCCGTTCCAGGAGGCTGTCGACGGCGGCGCGATCGGGTTTCCGGGCGGCCAGTTCCTCGAGCGCCCGGAAGACCCCGGCATAGTCGCTGCCGCGCCGCTCCAGCCGGATGCGGATCGCGGCGAGAATATGGGCGACGTCCGACAGGAGGTCGGCAGCCTCGCGCGGTTCTACCAGCGACAGAAACTCCAGGAACAGCGGAAGATAGTCGGGCAACTCGTTCGAATCGATGCTGTAGCCGTGCGCCTCGTAGTGCGCCGCCAGATTGACCATCGCCTGGCCGCGGTCGCGGGATTCGCCGTGGATATGCTCGAACAGGTGCAAAGACAGGCTGCGCGACCGGTCGAACAGGCCGACATAGGCCTCCTGCGCGCTCAGCAGGTCGCCGAGCGTCAGCTGCGCCGCCAAGCGGTCGACCGCCGCCGCGGCCTGCCGGGACAGGCGCGCCTCCGCCTTGACCAGGGCGGCGACCTCGCCGGCCGCCTCGGCCAGCCCGGCGGATGGATAGTGCAGCAGCGCCGCGAGCGCGCGGTAGGTCTTCATCGGCCGGTCTTCATCATCGGGTTTTCATCGGGGAGCGCCGACCCGGTCCGACCGGCCGCCGGCGCTGGGCCCGACCCGGACCTCGTGGCTGAACAGGTCGAGCTTGCCGCTGCCGCCGCTACAGCCGTCGCCGAAGCTGAAGCCGCACTCGCCGCGCAGGTCGAAGGCCTCCTCGGCATATTCGCGGTGCGTGGTCGGGATCACGAACCGGTCCTCGAAATTTGCGATCGCCATGGTTTGGTACATGTCCTCGATATCGGTTTCGGTGAGCCCGACCTGCTCCAAGGCGCGTATTTCGCGCGCGCCGTCGACATGCTTGGCCCGCATGTAGGCCCGCATCGCCAGCATCCGCTCCAAGGCCAGCTTGACCGGCGCCTCGTCGCCAGCGGTCAGCATGTTGGCGAGGTAGCGGAGCGGAATGCGCAACTGCGATACGTCCGGAATGGCGCCGTTCAGGCCCAGCGCGCCGGCTTCGGCCGCCGACTGAATCGGCGACAGCGGCGGCACATACCAGACCATCGGCAGGGTGCGGTATTCCGGGTGGAGCGGGAAGGCGACTTTCCAGTCCATCGCCATGCGCCAGACCGGCGAGCGTTGCGCCGCATCGATCCAGGCCTGCGGCACCCCGTCTTCGAGCGCCTGCCGGATGACCGCCGGATCGAACGGGTCGAGGAAGATGTCGAGCTGCGCCCGATACAGGTCCTGGGGATCTTCCGCCGCCGCCGCTTCCTCGATCCGGTCGGCGTCGTACATCAGCACGCCGAGATAGCGGATGCGCCCGACGCAGGTTTCCGAGCAGACCGTCGGCTGCCCCGCCTCGATCCGCGGGTAGCAGAAGATGCACTTCTCCGACTTCCCGGACCGCCAGTTGTAGTAGATCTTCTTATAGGGGCAGGCAGAGACGCACATGCGCCAGCCGCGGCACTTGTCCTGGTCGATCAGGACGATGCCGTCCTCCTCGCGCTTGTAGATCGCTCCCGAGGGGCAGGCCGCGACGCAACTCGGGTTCAGGCAGTGCTCGCACAGGCGCGGCAGATACATCATGAAGGTGTTTTCGAACTGGCCGTAGATGTCCTTTTCGAGCGCCTCGAAATTCACGTCCTTGCTGCGTTTGGAGAATTCGCCGCCGAGGATTTCCTCCCAGTTCGGACCCCATTTCACCGTGTCCATGCGCTCGCCGCTGATCAGCGAACGCGGACGCGCCGTCGGCGGCGCCTGCGATTCGGGCGCGTTGTGCAGATGCTCGTAGTCGAAGGTGAAAGGCTCGTAATAGTCGTCGATCTGCGGCATGTCCGGATTGGCGAATATCTTCGCCAGGATGCGCAGCTTGCCGCCCATCTTCGGCACGATGCGGCCGTTCTTTTTGCGCACCCAGCCGCCGTTCCAGACCTCCTGGTTCTCCCATTCCTTGGGATAGCCGACGCCGGGCTTGGTCTCGACATTGTTGAACCAGGCGTATTCCATGCCCTCGCGGCTGGTCCAGACATTCTTGCAGGTTACCGAACAGGTGTGGCAGCCGATGCACTTGTCGAGGTTCAGGACCTTGCCGATCTGTGCGCGAATCTTCATTCCGCCGCCTCCATCGCCGCATTCATTTCGGGGGGCCGATAGGGACCTTCCATCCAGTCGACCGTCTGCATCTTTCTCACGATCACGAACTCGTCGCGGTTCGAGCCGACGGTGCCGTAATAGTTGAAGCCGTAGGACTGTTGCGCATAGCCGCCGACCATGTGGGTCGGCTTGACCGTCGCGCGGGTGACCGAGTTATGGATGCCGCCGCGCGATCCGGTCACTTCGCTGCCCGGCACGTTCACGATCTTCTCCTGGGCGTGATACATCAGCGTCATGCCCTCCGGCACCCGCTGGCTGACGACAGCGCGCGCGACCAGGGCTCCGTTGGCGTTGTACGCCTCGATCCAGTCATTGTCCTCGATGCCGGCCTTGCGGGCGTCGACCTCGCTGATCCACACGATCGGCCCGCCGCGCGACAGGGTCAGCATCAGGAGGTTGTCGGTGTAGGTGCTGTGGATGCCCCACTTCTGGTGCGGCGTGATGAAATTCAGCACGACCTGCGGGCTGCCGTTGTCCTTGTCGTCGAGTATCGGCCGGATCGTCTTGGTGTCGACCGGCGGCTTGTAGACGCACAGCTGCTCGCCGAAAGCGCGCATCCAGAGATGGTCCTGGTAGAGCTGCTGCCGCCCGCTGAGCGTGCGCCACGGGATCAGTTCGTGGACGTTGGTGTAGCCGGCGGTGTAGGTGACGTTTTCCGCCTCGACGCCGGACCAGGTCGGCGAGGAGATGATCTTGCGCGGTTGCGCCTGCAGATCGCGGAAACGCAGCTTGTCTTCCTCGCGCGCCGCCGCCAGATGCTCGTGCTCGCGGCCGGTCGCCTTGCCCAGCGCCGCCCACGCCTTGACCGCGACATGGCCGTTGGTCTCCGGGGCCAGCGCCAGGACGACCTCGGTCGCGTCGATATCGGTATCGATCTTCGGCAGGCCCTTCGAGACGCCTTCCTCGCGGACTTCGCCGTTCAGCTGCTTCAGGAAGGCGACTTCGTCTTCGGTGTTCCAGTTGATGCCCTTGCCGCCGTTGCCGGCCTTCGACATCAGCGGACCGAGCGCGGTGAATTTCTTGTAGGTGCTGGGATAGTCGCGTTCGACGACGACCATGTTCGGCATGGTCTTGCCCGGAACGGGGTCGCACTCGCCCTTCTTCCAGTCCCTGACACCGGTCGCCTGCGCCAGTTCCATCGGCGTGTCGTGGAGGGTCGGCGCCAGCACGAGGTCGCGCTCCGTGCCAAGCTCCCCTTCGGCGACCTCGGAGAATTTCTTCGCGATACCCTTGAAAATCTCCCAGTCGCTGCGCGTCTCCCACACCGGGTCGACCGCGGCCGACAACGGGTGGATGAAGGGATGCATGTCCGACGTGTTGAGGTCGTTCTTCTCGTACCAGGTCGCCGTCGGCAGCACGATGTCGGAATAGAGGCAGGTCGTCGACATGCGGAAGTCGAGCGTGACCAGCAGGTCGAGCTTGCCTTCGGGCGCCGCGTCGTGCCACGCAACCTCGACCGGCTTGCTCCCGCCCGTTTCGCCGAGATCCTTGCCCTGTACGCCGTGCTGGGTGCCCAGCAGGTGCTTCAGGAAATATTCGTGGCCCTTGCCGCTGGAGCCCAGGAGGTTGGAGCGCCAGACGAACAGGTTGCGCGGCCAGTTCGCCGGATTGTCCGGATCTTCGCAGGACAGGCGCAACGTCCCGGCCTTGACCCCGTCGACCGCCGCCGCCACCGGATCGCCGTCGCCGGCGGCGCGGGTGACTTCCAGCGGGTTGGTCTCCAGTTGCGGGGCGGAGGGCAGCCAGCCCATGCGTTCCGAACGGACGTTGAAGTCGATCAGGCTCAGCGACTCCCAATCGCCTTCGGGCGCCAGCGGCGAGACGATTTCGTCGACCGCCAGCTTTTCGTAGCGCCACTGGTCGGTGTGGCTGTACCAGAACGAGGTGCTGTTCATCTGCCGCGGCGGGCGGTTCCAGTCGAGGGCGAAAGCGAGCGGCAGCCAGCCGGTCTGCGGCCGCAGCTTCTCCTGTCCGACATAATGCGACCAGCCGCCGCCGGGTTTGCCGACGCATCCGCACATCACCAGCATGTTGATGATGCCGCGGTAGATCATGTCCATGTGGTACCAGTGGTTGAGCGCGGCGCCGACGATGACCATCGAGCGGCCTTCCGTCTTGTGCGCGTTCTCTGCGAACTGGCGCGCCACCGCGATCGCCTTGTCGCGGGCGACCCCGGTGATACGCTCCTGCCACGCCGGAGTGTAGGGCAAGTCGTCGTCGTAGGACTCGGCGACATTCCCGCCGCCCAGGCCGCGGTCGAGCCCGTAGTTCGCGACGAACAGGTCGTAGACCGAAGCGACCGGCGCCGGGCCGTCCTGCGTCTCGACGGTTTTCACCGGCACGTTGCGCCACAGCACGTCGTCATGGTCGGTGCCGGCGAAATGGTCGTGCTTGGCGTTGCCGAAATAGGGGAAGCCGACCGAGGCGATATCGTCCCGGATATCGATCAGGCTGAGGCGCAGTTTCGTCTCCGCGCCGTCGGCGCCGTCCCTCTCCTCGATGTTCCACTTGCCGGTCTCGCCCCAGCGGAAACCGATCGAGCCGACCGGGCAGACAAGGGCGTCGCCCCGGGCCTCGTCGACCGCGACGGTCTTCCATTCGGGGTTGTTGGCCTGGTCGAGCGCGCCGGGCAGGTCGGAAGCGCGCAGCATGCGGTCCGGCACATAGCCGCCTTCCGTCTGCCGCAGCATCACCAGAAACGGCATGTCGGTATAGCGCCGGCAATAATCCTCGAAATACGCGCTCTTGCCGGTGAGATGCCATTCCCTGAGGATCACATGGCCCATCGCCAGCGCCAGCGCGGCGTCGGTGCCCTGCTTGGGATTGAGCCAGATGTCGGCGAATTTCGACGCCTCGCTGTAGTCCGGCGTCACCGTCACCGTGGTCGCGCCCTTGTAGCGGACCTCGGTCATGAAATGGGCGTCGGGCGTGCGCGTCTGCGGCACGTTCGAGCCCCACATCATCAGGAAGGTCGAGTTGTACCAGTCCGCGCTTTCCGGCACGTCGGTCTGCTCGCCCCAGGTCTGCGGGCTGGACGGCGGCAGGTCGCAATACCAGTCGTAGAAGCTCATGCACACGCCGCCGATCAGCGACAGGTAACGCGAGCCCGCGGCGTAGGAGACCATGGACATGGCCGGAATCGGCGAGAAACCGATCACCCGGTCCGGCCCGTGGGTCTTGACCGTGTAGACGTTGGCCGCCGCGACGATCTCGTTGACCTCGTCCCAGTCGGAACGGACGAAGCCGCCCAGCCCGCGCACGCGCTGGTAGTCGTTGCGTTTGGCCGGGTCTTCGACGATCGACGCCCAGGCCGCGACCGGCGCCATGGTCTTGCGCACCTCGCGCCAGTGCCGGACCAGCCGGCTGCGCACCAGCGGATATTTCAGCCGGTTGGCACTGTAGATGTACCAGGAATAACTCGCCCCCCGGGAACAGCCGCGCGGTTCGTGGTTCGGCAGGTCCGGCCGGGTCCGCGGATAGTCGGTCTGCTGCGTTTCCCAGGTGATGATCCCGCCCTTGACGTAGATCTTCCAGCTACAGGAGCCGGTGCAGTTCACGCCGTGGGTCGAGCGCACGATCTTGTCGTGCTGCCAGCGCGCCCGGTAGGAATCCTCCCAGTCGCGGTCCTCGTTGGTGACGATGCCGTGTCCGTCGGAAAAAGTGTCGACGGTCTTCCTGAAAAAGGTCAGCCGATCCAGAAAATGGCTCATCCGGTTCGCCTCCTCACGGGTTCTTCACATAGGCGTTCTTGCGCAGATAGAACCACCAGTTGATGCCGATACAAACCAAATAGAAGGCTGCGAAGCCATAAAGGGCGTATTCCGGCGTGGTCGCCTTGATTTGCTCGCCGAACACCTTAGGGATGATGAAGGCGCCGTAGGCGGCGACTGCCGAAGTCCAGCCCAGAACCGGGCCGGCCTGCACCTTGTCGAAAACGATGGCGATGGTGCGGAAGGTGGAGCCGTTGCCGATGCCCGTCGCGGCGAACAGGATCAGGAACAGGATCAGGAACGGCGTGAAGTATTCTTCCGGCGTCGGCGAGGCGTAGGCGAGCGACAGGAAATACGCCACGCCCAGGGCGCAGACGACCATGACGACGGAGACGATCTGCGTGACCAGCGCGCCGCCCAGACGGTCCGAGATCATGCCGCCGATCGGGCGGATCAACGCGCCGATGAAGGGCCCGGTCCAGGCATACATCAGCGCGCTCGGCCCGTTGGGGTTCACCGTGGTGTGAGTCATCGCGCCGTCGACTTCGATATGCTGGAAGCCGAACACGACCTTGATGGCCAGTCCGAAGGCGGCGGCATAGCCGATGAACGACCCGAAAGTCATCGTGTAGATGACCGTCATCGCCCAGGTGTGCTTGTTCCGGAAGATCGAGTATTGCTGGTCGAGGCTCTGGCGGATCGTGCCGGGGATAAGCCGCAGGGCAAAGACCGTGGCGGCGATCACGAGAGGCAGCACGAGCCATTTGCTCAACTCCAGTCCCGAGCCGCCGGCATTCTCCGGCAGCAGCAGCCACAGCCCGATCGCCGCGGTAATCAGGCCGATCGCCAGCATGCCCAGGATTTTGCCGAAGGCGCCAACCGTCGAGCCGAGGCCCGGCGAAACGTGGCTCGCGGTGATGTTGTTCATGCCGAACCAGGCGGCGATGACCAGCGGGATCAGGATGGCGACCCAGATGTAGCCGGCATTGTGAATATAGGTCTCGGTTCCGGCGGGAATCTTGCCGACCAGCGTCCCCGAACTGTTCTCGAGAATCAGGGCGGAGCCGCCGAAGACGCCCACTGTCATGACCAGCGGCACGAGGATCTGCATCGTGGTGACGCCGAAATTGCCGAGGCCGGCATTCATGCCGAGCGAGTAGCCCTGGACCTTCTTCGGATAGAAGAACGAGATGTTCGACATGGAGGAGGCGAAGTTGCCGCCGCCGAAGCCCGAAAGCAGCGCCATGATCTGGAACTGCCACAGCGGCGTCGTCGGATCCTGCAGCAGGAAGCCGGTTCCGGCCGCCGGGAGGATCAGCAGCGCCGTCGTCAGGAAAATCGTGTTGCGGCCGCCGGCGATGCGGATAAAGAAGGAGGAGGGGATGCGCAGGGTCGCGCCGCTCAATCCGGCGATCGCGGCAAGGGTGAACAGCTCCGCCTGGGAGAAGGGGAACTTCAGATTGATCATCTGAACCGTGATGATCCCCCAGTACAGCCACACCGCGAAGCCGCACAGCAGGCAGGGAATCGAGATCCACAGGTTCCGGGTTGCGACGCGCTTGCCTTCGGCGTGCCAGAATGCCTCGTCTTCCGGATCCCAGGCCGCCAGGTTCTTGGCCATCGAATTCCCTCTCATTTTTCGTCCGGGCAGCGGCCGCCCGGGCGGGGCGGCTTACTGCGCGGATGCGGGCGCCGGCTCCGGCGCGTTGGGCACGTCGCTGAGATAGCGCTCGTCGGCGAGCCCCGGATGGCGGCGGCGCTCCATGAGGCGGATGGCGACGTGCATCCAGACCGTACTCACCAGCACGATCGCGAACATCAGCATGAAGGAACTGGTCCACACGCCGAACCAGTCGTTGAGGATGCCGAACGTGATCGGCAGGACGAAGCCGCCGAGGCCGCCGATCATGCCGACCAGCCCGCCGACCGAACCGACATGGTGCGGGTAGTAGACCGGGATATGCTTGTAGACGGCGGCTTTGCCGAGCGACATTACGAAACCGAGCAGCACGCTGAGGATGACGAAGACCGTCAGGCTGACTCCGAAGGTGAATTCGATCGGCCCTTCGATTCCCTGCACCGTATACCGGGTGCTCGGGTAACTCATGATGAACAGGCAGATCAGCGACACGATGAAGGTCAGGTACATGACGAAGCGCGCGCCCCACTTGTCGGACATCCAGCCGCCGAGCGCGCGGAACACCGAACCGGGCATCGAATAAGCCGCCGCCAGCATCCCGGCGGTCGCGAGCGACAGGTCGTAGGCGCCGACATAGAAGCGCGGCAGGTAGGACGCGAGGGCGACGAAGCCGCCGAACACGAAGAAGTAATAGGTGGCGAAGCGCCAGACCTGCATGTTCCTGAGCGGCGCCAACTGGTCTTTGGCGGAAACCGGTTTGCGCCCCTCGCGCTTGCGCGCCACCTCCGACGGATCCGGCTTGGCCAGGAAGTAAAACGCAACGGCGGTCAGCGCGAGCAGGACGGCGTAGATCTGGGCGGTCTGTTCCCAGCCGAATGCCAGCACCAGGAACGGCGCGGCGAAGTTGGTGACCGCGGCGCCGACATTGCCGACGCCGAAGATGCCCAGCGCCGTGCCCTGATGCTGCTTCTCGAACCATTGCGAGGTGTAGGCGATGCCGACGATGAACGACCCGCCGGCCAGCCCGACGCCGAGCGCCGCGATCAGGAACACCTCGTAGGTGCGGACCTCGGACAGCAGCCAGCAGGCCACTGCGGTGGCGAGCATCTGGAGGGTGAAGACGAGGCGCCCGCCATACTGCTCGGTCCATACGCCGAGGAATATCCGGCTGACGGACCCGGTGAGGACCGGCGTTGCCACCAGGATGCCGAATTCGGTCTCCGAAAGGCCGAGATCCTGTTTGATCTTGACGCCGATGATCGAAAAGATCGTCCAGACGGCGAAACAGACCGTGAAGGAAAATGTGCTCAGACCGAGCGCACGGTACCGGTCGCTACCGGTGACCTCCGTCAGGTCGTGCATGGATCGCGGCCTCCGAACCACAACTGCCTGTGCAGTATATCGGTCGCGGCCCCCGCACAAAATGACCTAGATCAAGTTCTGCGTTCGTTGCATTCGAGAGTGTTGCGCCTTCCGGCCTGAGAGCCGGTCTCGCCTGGCGGGTCTGTTTCGAATGGCGGGACCTGCCGCTCCGGAAACGGTTCCGGGCCCTTGCAGATTTCTCGGGTGGATCGAGACGGTTCCGCGCTTGCGCCGGCAACGCCGCCGGGCCACGATACGCCGCGACCTGCCGGCCGATGGCCGCATTCCAGCACTGGAGGACCGATGCAGCTTGCATCCCGGCGCTACGATGTCGCCGACGTCATGGCGGCGCAGGAATTCTACCACAGCCGGGGCTGGACCGACGGGCTGCCGGTTGTCCCGCCGACCGCCGAGGCGGTCGAAGCGTGCCTGGAATGGGCGATGCTCGCGCCGGACCGTCCGGTCGGCGTCGAGCCGGTGCGCGCCCGCGCGATCACCGCCGAGAAGCTGGCGGTCAACGCCGTCATGGCCGGCTGCCTGCCGATGCATTTCCCGGTCGTCGTGGCGGCCTTCGCGGCGATGCTCCGGGAACCCTTCCTCCTGCACGGCGCGACCGCCAGCACGGGCGGCTGCGCTGTGCTGCTCATCGTCAACGGGCCGATCGCCGCCGAGACCGGCATGAACCCGACCTTCAACGCGCTGGCCTCCAGCGACCGCGCCTCGACGGTCATCGGCCGGGCGCTCCGCCTGTGCCTGATCAACCTGCTCGATGTCCGGCCCGGCGATATCGACCGCTCGTCGCTCGGCCATCCGGGCAAGATCAGCTACTGCCTCGCCGAAGACGAGGCCGGCTCGGAATGGCTGCCGCTTGCCGACGAACGCGGCATGCCGGCCGGCGCGTCCTGCGTCACGGTAATGGCGGCCGGCGCGCCGCGGCAGCTGATGAACGAATGGACCGCGGTTCCGGAAGAAATCCTCGATACCTATGCGGCCGAAATGCGCGCCAACATGCGCCACTATTCGATCTGGCCGGGCAACTACGTCATCGTCGTGCCGCCGCAGCTGCGCGCCCATTTCAACGCCGCCGGCTGGTCCAAGGCCGATATCCGCGCCTGCATTTTCGAGAAGGCGCGCATCAAGCGGGCCGAGTGGGCCGAGTGCGGCAAGGGGGCGGTGGTGCGCGACCGGGGCGACCGGGAATATGCCGCCCTGACCGCGCCGGAGGATTTGCTGGTGGTGGCGGCCGGCGGCCCGGCGGGCGGTTTCGGCGCCGTCATTCCGCCTTGGCTGGGCGGGAAAAGCCGGGCGGTGACGGTGGCGGTCGGCGCCTGCGTCGATTGCGAAATACCCTGACCGGCCGGCCCGGAGGCGAAGAGAGAATGCAGCTGCTCGACCCGTCGCACGAGGAAAGCGCAACGGAGTTCGCGCCGGCGGCCCGTCTGGCCGCGCTGGAGGGCGCGACCGTCGGGGTGATCTCCAACGGCAAGGAAGGCACCAGGGGCTTCTTCGCCGCTTTCGAAAGGGAACTCCGGCAGCGCTACGGCGTTGCGCAGGTCGTGCTGCGCACCAAGTCCAACTACAGCGCGCCGGCGGACGCGGCGCTGATGGACGAGGCGAAGCGCTGGCACGCGCTGGTCGCCGGGGTCGGCGACTGAGGCAGCTGTTCGTCGTGCAGTTTGCACGATGCGGTTGCCGGCGAGCGCCTCGGGATCCCCTCCGCCGGCATCATGACGGAGGCCTTCGCCAGCGCGGCCGAACTGATGGCCCGCGCGCTCGGCGCAGACGGCTATCCCTTCGCCGCGATCGAACATCCGATCAGCAGCGCCGACGGGCCGGCGCTCGCCGTGCAGGCGAAGCGCGCCGCCGCCGACTGCGCGCGGCTGCTCACCGGCGCAGGCGGTTAGCCCGGATTTCTCACCGCAGTCACGGCCTGCGTCGCGTCCGGACGTTCGATCCGCCCCGTTCAGTACTGGGAGCGGGCCGAAAAGCGTAGCGGGGGCTACGGTCGAGGCCCGCGACGCCGCGGGCGGACGTCCGGTCGCGACCCGAAGGGCGGCGCTGTCGGGCCGGCATGGTGCGTCAAGCCGCTTGCCCGATGTCCCGCATCGCGCGGCGCGGCTTTCCTGCCATGCCGGCCCGACAGCGCCGCGCAGGTCATGACTGCGGTGAGAAATCCGGGCTAGCGCGGCGCCCGGCAGGTTTCGCCTGCCCGTCAACGCCCCCGTCCTTCCGCTGCGCCCCGGATTGAATCCGGGGCGCGCGCCCGGCCGGGACCGGGAGAGGGGATGGCCTGTGTCATGAAATGTCATGAAATGTCACTAGTGTCCGGTTAAATTTTCGAATAGATTCAATTGGTTAGCGTGTATGGGGGTTTGGTTTTGGGGTTCGATTGAGCCAAGTGCTTGTTTTAGGGGGATTTTTTCGAAGGGCATGACGGAGAGGACCTGTAACATTCTGTAGAGTTGGGTATCGAGTTCGAGCCGCTTGCGGACGATCGCCACCAGGACATAGACGGACACGGCGATCCAGAGTTGGGTTTTGACGGCATTTTCCGATGTGCCGAAGAAGCGCTTGATGCGCAGATGTTGCTTGATCCATTTGAAGAACAGTTCGACGTGCCAGCGCGACTTGTAGAGCTTGCAGACGGTGAGCGCGTCGAAATCCATGCGGTTGGTCAGGAAGACCAGCGGTCGGCCGGTCTGCGGGTCGCGAAAGCGGACCCGGCGCAGGAGTTCGGGATAGCGCGCCCTGCTGTGTGCGCCGCCGAGCCGGATGAGGTGATCGGAGAGGATGCCGTTGGCCGGGTCGCGCGGCCGGGAGTACACCCGGCGCGCATCCAGATTGTTCTTTGCCCGTGTGACGAAGAAGGCGCCGGCCCGGTGCAGGCGATGGAACCGGAGGAAGTCTCCGTAGGCGCGGTCCATGACGTAGATGGCGCCGGGTTCGGGGACCAGAAGGTCGAGCACGTTGACGTCGTGGAACTTGCCGTCGGAGAGGTGGACAAAAGCCGGTATCGCCCCCTGGAGGTCGAGCAACGCATGCAACTTCACCGCCGCCTTGGTCGACCGGAACCGCGCCCAGGGGAACACCGAGAGGCACAGGTCGATGGTTGTTGCGTCCAGCGCATACACGGTCTCGTCCAGCACCGGGGCAAGACTGCGGTCTCCGGCGTACAGGAGGCGCGCCCGATGGATCAGCCGCTGCCCGAAGTCGGCATAGATCCGCCAGTCCCTGCGCTCGTTGGCGTCCGCCAGGGTCGAGCGCCGAACCGGGGCCCGGAACCCGCTATGGTAAAGTCTCCCCGCTTGCGCGCCGAGACAGGTCTCGATGTCGCGCAGGCTCTCCCGGTAGGTGAGTTGCGCGAACGCCATGGCGCGATACTGTTCGGCACACCGCAACGTCCGGACGCGGCGGTTCCCCCGATACCGGCGCACAATCCGCTCGAAGGTCGTCCACGGCAGGAAATCCATGGTTTGAGCAAAAAGGGTCCGTCCCGACATGGCCGCTCCTCCACAAGAAACGACCGCCATAAACCAGCGCACGGCCCGCAGCGTCCGACGGCGTCTCGACACAGCCGGCGGCCCGCCAAAATCGACACCGCCCAAAATCACCGATAACAGTCTGATACCAAACACGTTTTCCCAAAAGTCATGCACCTTAACCGGACACTAGTGATGAAATGTCATGATTCGTCATGGTCCGCCTCTTTCCGCCCCGTCCGCCGTTGCGGACCGGACATCGGAACCGCAAACCCCGCCCGGCGTGCGCCGGGACGGGCTCGTTTCCTGTATTTTGGTACGATCGTTCAAATTCCGGTTCCAGAAAATCCGCGGATTTCCGCCGTTTCCGGCCCGGGGTAAAATAGACAGACCGGTCTGACTACCCACTTTTTTTGCACTTTTTTACACCGGGCCGGCTGCGCCGGAGCGTGCGCCCCGCATTTTGTTCATATAATGTTCGAGAGAGCGGATGTCAAGCCGCCGTCCGCGCGTCCCGGCCGGCGCAGCCCGCCGCGTAAATCCGGCCGCGCCGCCCCGGACGCCTGCCCCGGATCGCGTCCTTCGAGACGGGTTTCGTCCTTCGAGACGGGGCTTCGGGACGCGATCCCTTCGGCAAGCCCAGGGCAGGCTCTGCCGGACCGCTCCTCAGCCCCTTCTCAGGACGGAGGGGTATGCCGGCGCCGCAATTTCAGCTTCATCCCGAGGAGGCGAACGCCTGGGCCGTCCCGAAGGACGGGAAGCGGGGCGGAGAGGCGGCGGATCGGGCGCCGGGGACCGCGCGGCGTCCGGTTTCCGGCAGCCGGCGCGAGCGGGAATTCCACCGTATTTGCGGTCGCGGTTCCGGTAATTGCGCCGCCCGGCAACCGCAAAATCCCAACGCCTCGCGTAAACGCGCTCTTCGTCCCGCATTCCGGCAACATACAAGAACCCCGCCGCTTCCAACGCGCAATACCCGGTGAGGGCGGCGTGAAGTCCGGCGGGGTTCTGCGCATTTCGCGCGTAACGGTCTCTCGGACCGGCAACAACGGCTCGATTTCTGGGAGCCGCAGATATTTTCTCGAATTGTCGGGGAAGCGGGCCGTTTCGTCCGTCAGCGGGCGCGACGGCCCGGAAGTTCGTCCGGCGGTTCGTTCGTCATACGGCGCCTCCTGAACGGGTGTCACCGTGCCGCCCTTTCGGCAGCGCGGGAGTATTGTCGCGCCGCCGCCGCGCCCTGTCAATTCACGATTCGGGTCGCGATTCGGGGTCGCGATTCGGGGGTCGCGATTCCGGGTTTTGCAGGGCGTTGCGCAGGTCTTCGAGCGTTTCGTACAAGGCGGCGGTCCGCTCCTTTCCGAACGCCTCTTCGATGGCGCGGTACTGGGCTTCCGAACAGGGAGCCCGCCGCTCCAGAAGTGCGCGGCCGGCCGGCGCGATGGCGACCAGGGTCCGGCGCTGGTCCGACGGCGCGGGACGGCGCGCGACAAGGCCGGTCGCTTCCAGATGTTTCAGGATGCGGCTCAGGCTCGGCGTCAGCAGGCAGCACAGGCGGGCCAGCGCGCCGGTCTCGACCTCGCCGCGGTCGTACAGGGCGCGCAGCACCCGCCATTGCTGCTCGGTCACGCCGAAATCGCGCAGCGAGGGCCGGAAGCGGTCCATCACCGCTTCGCGCGCCCTGAGCAGCGCCATGGGCAGGGAGCGGGAGAAGTCCCGCATCGGCGCGCCGGCGTCGTTTCCGCCGTTCACCCGTCGAACCGGGCGGCCGGAGCCCCGTCGTCCGCTACCGTGTTCGAAAGGACGCCGACGCCCGTCACCTCGACCTCGACCGTGTCGCCCGGCGCCAGCCATTTCGGCGGGTCGAAGCGGATGCCGGCGCCGGTCGGCGTGCCGGTGGAAATCACGTCGCCGGGCTTCAGCGCCGCGAAGGCCGAGACGTAGGCGATCAGATAGCGGAAACCGAAGATCATGTTGGCGGCGGTATCGTCCTGGCGGACCTCGCCGTTGACCCGGGTCGTCACGCGCAGATCCTCATAACCGTCGAACTCGTCGGCCGTCGCCATCCACGGGCCGGCCGCGCCGGACCGCTCGAAATTCTTGCCCTGGGTGATGTTGAACCTGCCGTGGCGCATCCAGTCGCGGACCGAGCCTTCGTTGAGGCAGGTCAGGCCGGCGATATGCTCTTCGGCCCGGTCCTGCGGAATCCGCCGGCCGGGCTTGCCGATGACGATGGCGATCTCGCCCTCATAGTCGAACTGTTCGGATTCGGGCGGCCGCAGGATCGGTTGCCGGTGTCCGGTCAACGACCCCGGCGTGCGCATGAACACGTTCGGATATTTCGGCAGGTCCGAACTGTCTGCATATTCGTCGTTCCGGTTTGCATAGTTCACGCCGATGCACAGGATTTTTTCCGGGTTGGGCACCGGGGGCAGAAACAGGATGTCTTCCAGGGCAAAATCGGCAGCTATGCCGCGGGCCGCTTGCGCCGCCTCGGCGAGCGCCCCGGCGCGCAACAGCGACAGGAGATCGGGATAGCGCCTCAACCGGGCGCCGAGATCGATCGCGCCGGCATCGTCGGCGGCGCCCCAGCGGTCCTGCCCGCCGGCATGGAAGCTCAACAGTTTCAAGAGGCCGTTTCTCCCGTCCTGGGCGGATTCGTGCAGCCTGCGCAAACCGGCGATCCGATTGACAGCCGGACCCGCAGGCAATATTACTTAACATGTTAATAGTCTGGCGGCGGCAGGTCAATCGCCGCCGCCGCGACGGGCGGGGGTCCCTGCCATGCCCCATTTCAGGGTCGAGTATTCGCGCAACCTGGAAGCGGCGCTGGACATACCGGCGTTGTTGGACAGGCTGGCCGAGGCCGCCGCCGGCACCGGCGTGTTCCCGCTGGCGGGAATCCGTTGCCGGGCCCTGCCGCGGGACCTGTACCGCGTTGCCGACGGCCATCCGGACAACGGTTTCGTCCATGTCGAACTGCGGGTCGGCGCCGGGCGGGACGTTCCGACATTGCGCCGCGCCGGCGAGGCGGTGTTCGCCGCCCTCAGCGATCACATGGCGGGCCCGTTGGCGCGCCGGCCGGTTGCCCTTTCCTTCGAAATCGCCGAGATTCATCCGGATCTGAATTTCAAGGCCGGCAACATCCGGGACCATATGAAAGCGCGGGCGGAAACCGCAGAGGCGGCCGAATGACCGACATGCTGAACGAGCATCTGGCGAAGCTGGCGCCCTACCGGGAGCGTATCTGCGCCGGCATCCTGCCGCATCATATCGGCGGCGCGCCGGATCCGGGCTCGTCGGGCCGGACGTTCGAGAACCTGACGCCGGTCGACAATTCGAAACTGTGCGACGTCGCGCGCGGCGCGGCGGCGGAGATCGGCAAGGCGGCCGAAGCGGCCGAAGCGGCGTTCGCGGACTGGCGCACGGCCTCCGGCAAGGCGCGCAAGCGGATCCTGCACCGGATCGCCGACCTGATCGTGGCGCGCCGCGAGGAGATCGCGCTGCTCGAATGCCTGGACACCGGCCAGACCATCCGCTTCATGAAGGCGGCGGCCGAACGCTCGGCGGCCAACTACCGCTATTTCGCCGACCGCGCGCCGGAAGCCGCCGACGGCCTCGCGCTGCCGGCCGAAGAGCATCTGAACTACACGACGCGCCAACCGATCGGCCCGGTCGGCGTCATCACGCCGTGGAACACGCCCTTCATGCTGTCGACATGGAAGATCGCGCCCGCCCTGGCGGCGGGTTGCACGGTCGTCCACAAGCCGGCCGAATGGAGCCCTGTCACCGCTACGATCCTGGCCGAGATCGGGCAGGAAGCCGGCCTGCCCGCGGGCGCCCACAACCTGGTGCACGGGCTGGGCGAGGATGCCGGAGTCGCGCTCACCGAGCACGAGGCGATCAAGGCCATCGCCTTCGTCGGCGAATCGGCGACCGGGTCGAAAATCATGGCCCAGGGCGCACCGACCCTGAAGCGGGTGCATTTCGAACTGGGCGGCAAGAACCCGGCGATCGTGTTCGACGATGCCGACCTCGACCGGGCGCTCGACGCCGCCGTGTTCATGATCTACTCGCTGAACGGCGAGCGCTGCACCTCCTCGAGCCGGCTCCTCGTCCAGCGCAGCATCCACGATGCCTTCGTGGAGAAGCTGGCGGCGCGGGTGCGCAACATCCGCGTCGGCCATCCGCTGGACCCGGAAACCGAGGTCGGCCCGCTGATCCATCCCGTCCATTTCGACAAGGTGATGGGCTACATGGACGTGGCGCAGGCGGACGGCGCCACCGTCGCCGCCGGCGGCGCGCGCGCCGCCTACTCCAGCGACGGCAATTTCGTCAGCGCCACCCTGTTCACCGGCGCCCGGACGGGTATGCGGATCGCCCAGGAGGAGATTTTCGGGCCCGTATTGACGGTGATTCCGTTTGAGGACGAGGAAGAGGCCGTGCGCATCGGCAACGATGTGCGCTACGGCCTGGCCGGCTATCTGTGGACCGGCGATGTCGGCCGCGCCCACCGGGTCGCGCAGGCGCTCGACGCCGGCATGATCTGGGTCAACTCCCAGAATGTCCGGCACCTGCCGTCGCCCTTCGGCGGCGCCAAGGCGAGCGGCATCGGCCGGGACGGCGGCGACTACAGCTTCGATTTCTACATGGAGACCAAGAATATCTGCGTCGCTTTGGGCGATCACCGGATTCCGCGAATGGGCGCCTGACGCAATGAGCCTCTATTATGTGCAGAAACTGATGTACCAGCTCAACCGCGATCCCCGGGTGCGCGAGCGCTTCGAGACCGATCCGGAAAGCCTGCTGCAGGAATACGAGCTGACGGACGAGGAACTGGAAGCCATCCGAAAGCCGGATATCGGCCTGCTGTTCGTGCTCGGCGTCAACGGCCAGCTCCTGATGCATTACGCGGCGATGCACCGGTATCCTTGGGCCGACTATATCCAGGCGATGCGCGACGGGGTCGAGGAGCACGGCAAGGTGCGCGAAGGGCTTTACGCCATGCTGGAGGAATAGCGCGATGCCGCTGGTCTTCGCCGGCGTATGCAGCCATGCCCCCGGGATCACCGGCCGGGCGCATCTGGCCGATGCGGCGGTCCGCGACGAGTTCTACAGCCATTACCGCAGGCTGCGCGGCGCGCTGGAGGACAGCCGGCCCGACGCGCTGGTCGTCGTCGGCGCCGAGCATTTCGCCAACTTCTTCTTCGATAACATGCCGGCCTATTGCATCGGCATGGCCGACTTCTACGAGGGCCCGATCGAGGACGAGGAATGGCTCGGCATCCAGCGCCGGCGGATTCCCGGCGCGCCGGACCTGTCGAAGCGGCTGATCGCCCGGATCATGGACGATTGCGACGTCGCCTACGCCCAGGAGTGGAAATTCGACCACGGCATTTCGGTGCCGCTGCATTTCCTGACGCCGCGCTACGACCTGCCGGTGGTTCCGGTGAACATCAACTGCCAGGAGCCGCCGCTGACTCCGCTCCACCGCGCCTGGGCGTTCGGCAGGGCGCTGCGCAAGGCCTGCGACGCCGCGCCGGAGCGCATCGCGCTCATCGGCACCGGCGGTATCTCCCACTGGCCCTGCACGCCGGACAGCGGCACGGTAAACGAGGCGTTCGACCGGGACTTTCTCGACAAGTTCGTCAATAACCGGAAAGACGACCTGCTCGCCTACACCGACGAGGAGGTCTACCGCGAGGCCGGCCACGGCGGTTTCGAAATCCGCACCTTCATCGCGATCGCTGCGGCGACGGAAGGCGCGACCGGCGAATTGTGGTTCTATGCGCCGATCCCGATCTTTGCCGTCGGCTGCACGGTGGCGACCATGGGCGTTCGATAAGGAGGCGAGGATGGACGGTTCCGTAACCCTGGACGACCTGGCCAACCGCCCGGCGCACATCCACGAAGAAGAGTGGCTTATGCGCGTCGAACTGGCGGCCTGCTACCGCATCTTCGACCGTCTCGGCTGGATCGAACTGATCTTCAACCACATCACCTCGCGGGTGCCGGAAAGCGCGACCGGCGGGGAGGTCCACTTCCTGATCAACCCGTTCGGCCTGATGTACCGCGAAGTGACGGCCTCCAACCTCGTCAAGATCGATCTCGAGGGGACCATCATCGGCGACAGCGCCTGGGGCATCAATCCTGCCGGCCTGCCGATCCACAGCGCCATTCACGGTCATCGCCCCAACGCCCATTGCGTCATGCACACCCACACGACCGCCGGCATGGCGGTGGCGTGCAAGGAAGCCGGGCTGGACTGGAACAATTTCTATTCGGCGCAGATCTACAATCAGGTCGCCTACCACGATTTCGAAGGGATCACGGTCAATCCCGGCGAGAAGGTCCGCCTGCTCGCCAGCCTCGGCGACAAGCGCCAGCTTATCCTGCGCAACCACGGCCTGCTGAGCTGGGGCGAGACCATCGCCGAGGCCTTCGCCCGCCTGTGGACCCTGAACCGGGCGTGCGAAATCCAGATGGCCGCGGAAGGGATTCCGGGACCGTCGATTCCGCTGTCCGAGGAAGTCCGCCAGCAATGCGCCCGGGTCAATCTCCAGTTCGACCGGAAATACGGCGGCGGCCAGAACGTGTTCGACGCGCTGCGCCGGACCGTCGACGCTGTCGATCCGAGCTACAGGGCGTAGCGTGAAACTCTGCATCGTCGGCGCCGGGTCGATCGGCGGATTTATCGCCGCCCTGATGGCCGAAGCCGGCCACGACGTCTCGGTCGTCGCCCGCGGCGCCCATCTCGCTGCGATCGGGGACGGCGGGCTGCGCCTGGATTTCGACGGGCGCCGGATCACGGCGCGGGTCGAGGCTTCCGATAATCCGGCCGATCTCGGCAACCGGGACATCGTTATCGTCGCGGTGAAAGCTCCGGCGCTGCCGGCCGTTCTGCCGATGCTGGACCCGCTGCTGGGGCCCGAGACGCCGATCGTCACCGCCATGAACGGCATTCCCTGGTGGATGTTCGACGGCTTCGGCGCACATGACGGCCTGGCCCTGCGGTCTGTCGACGGCGACGGCACGCTCGCCCGGTTCGGCAACGAGCAGCGGCTGATCGGCTGCGTTCTGCATACCGCCTGCGATGTGCCGGAACCCGGCCTGGTCCGGCACAGAAGCATGAATCGTTTCATTCTGGGCGAACCCGACGGCGCCCTGAGTTCGCGGGTGAGCGGCCTGGTCGACGCCATGGCGGCTGCCGGAATCGGCGCCGAAACGACAACGCGCATTCAACAGGAGGTGTGGATAAAATTGCTCGGCAATCTGCCCTTCGCGCCGATCAGCATGATTACGGGAGCGATCAACGACGTATTGGCCGCTACGCCGGACATCCGGCGGTTGATGCTGGACATGTTCGAGGAGGCCGCGGCGGTCGGTGCATATTTCGGCCTCGAACCCGGCATGACGGCCGAGGAGCGCATCGATCTCGGCGGTTCGCTGGCGGGCTTCAAGACATCGACCCGGCAGGACTACGAGCAGGGCCGGCCTGTCGAGCTCGATGTCATCGTCAACGCGGTGCGCGAAATGGGCGACATCGCCGGGATCGACACGCCGACCATCGATACCGTCTACGCCCTGGCGGCGCAGAAGGCGGCGACCGCCGGGCTGTACCGCTATGACGGCGGCCCGTCGGAGGAGAACGAAGCAGCATGAGCCAGCGTACGACACCGCCGTTCCGCGCCGATCACGTCGGCAGCCTGCTCCGGCCGCCGGATTTGGCGGACGCCCGGCGGCGCTGGCAGGCCGGGGACATGCCCGAAGACGATTTCCGCGCCGTCGAAAGGGTGGCGATCCGCGGTGTCGTTGCCGGCCAGCGCGACGCCGGCTTGCAGGCGATCACGGACGGCGAATACCAGCGCGACTGGTGGCATCTCGACTTTCTCGCCGGGTTCGACGGCATGGAGATGTGGCACACCGAACTGGGCGGCGGCTTCAGGGTGGCCGAACAGCCGCCGCTCGTCCGTTGTACCGGGAAAATCGGCTGGCCGGACGGCGGCATCTTCGTCGAGGCCTTCCGGCGGCTGACGGCGGCGGTCGACGAAATCGCCCCCGGCGCCACGCCCAAAATCACGATACCCGGTCCCGGCATGATGCAGTTGCGCGCCGGCAAGAAGGCCGTCGATCCCGCAGCCTATACCGACATGGATCTGTTCTGGTCCGACCTCGCGGCAGCCTACCGGCGGGAGATCGCCGCGCTGGCGGATGCCGGCTGCACCTACCTCCAGATCGACGATGTCAGCTTCGCCTATCTGTGCGACGACGGCCAGCGCGCCGGCTTCCGCGACCGCGGCGAGGACCCGGACGATGTGCTGCGCCTCTATCGCGACGTCACCAACGAGGCGCTGCGCGGCCGGCCGGCGGGCTTGACCGTCACGACCCATATGTGCCGCGGCAATTTCAAAAGCAGCTGGGTTGCCGAGGGCGGCTACGGCCGGGTGGCGGAGACCCTGTTCCCGACGCTGGGCGTCGACGGCCTGTTCCTGGAATACGATACCGGCCGGGCCGGCGGTTTCGAGCCGCTCGCTCACGCCTCCGCCGACAAGCATGTCGTGCTCGGCCTGGTTACGAGCAAGACCGGCGACCTGGAAAACCGCGGCAACGTGCTCCGGCGCATCGAAGAGGCGGCGAAGTTCCTGCCGCTCGACCGGCTGTGCCTGAGCCCGCAATGCGGCTTCTCCAGCACACATCACGGCAACGCGCTCAGCCCCGGCGAGCAGTGGGCCAAGCTCGGCCTGATCGTCGGTCTCGCGCGCGAGGTTTGGGGGTAGAACTGTCGAACGGGCGCCTGGCCGTTTACCGAACCGCCGGACCTGCCTCCTTCAGCCCGTCGCGGTAGCGCCGGGCATTCTCGATATAGTATTGCGCGCTCAACCGCAGGCCGTCGATCCGGTGCGCATCCAGTTGCCGGACCGCCTTGGCCGGCGCGCCGACGATCAACGAGCCTGCCGGAAAAGACTTGCCCTCGGTGACCAGCGCGCCGGCGCCGACCAGACAGTTCGGGCCGACGGTCGCGCCGTTCAGGACCGTTGCGCCAATCCCGATCAGCGCCCGGTCGCCGATCGTGCAGCCGTGCAGGGTCGCATGATGGCCGACGGTCACCTCCCGGCCGATGTCGAGCGGGAAACCGATGTCGGTGTGAAGCATTGCGAAATCCTGGACGTTGCTGCCTTCGCCGACGGTCACCGGCTCGTTGTCGCCGCGCAGCACCGCCTGCCACCAGACGCTGGAATCCTTCGCCAGCGAGACCCTGCCGATCAGGCTGGCGTCCGGCGCTATCCAGAGTGCATCGCGGCAGTCGGGCGTGATCCCGTCCAGGCTGTAAAGGGGCATACGGCAAAGGCTCCTTCGTCGGATTGCAGGCGAACGATCCGGAAGTCGGCTATCCGGTCGCCGAATCGGGCAGGCCCAGAGCGCCGTCCAGCGCTGCGCCGTCGAACCGCGTTCCGGCAAGGCCGGCGTTGTCGAGCCGGGCTTCGTAAAGATCGGCGCCGGCGAGCACGGCGCCGGCCAACCGGGCCCGCTCCAGGTTGGCGTGGTTGAGCTCGGCGCCGGCCAGGTTGGCGCCGGTAAGGTCGGCCTCGACCAGCAGCGCCCGGTGCATGAACGCTCCGGACAGGTCTGCGCCCTTCAGGTTGGCGCGGGACAGGTCGGCACGGATCAGTTCGGCGCCGCGCAGCGAGCAGCCCTCCATGTCCGCGCCCTCCAGCGTGTGGCCGTGGAGGTTGAGGCCATCGAGCGTTGCGCCGCGGAAGTCGCCGCGCGCACCGGTCTTGCCGCCCGTAAGCAGCCAGGTCATGTGCCTCCGGAAAACCTCATCGAATTCCGCGCGCGTCATCGCCGGCCGGGTCTCCTTTCCGAACGCGCCACACGGACCCCGGTCGGCCTCAAAGGTCAAGCTCTTTCGGGTGCGTGGAGTGCGGCCGGGCGAGGACCTGTGCTACCATGTGCGCAGATCGGGAATTCGACGCGATGGAAAAATTGGCGGAACTGGCGTAACTTGCCGCACGAGGCTGCGACGGACTCGCATCCGCGATTCGTTTTCCTATTTGTCGAACGCACGGCCGGCCAGCCATTGACAGGCCGTCACTTGAGGGAATCCGGCGCTCATGACAGTTGAGGCGCAACAAGGGGGTCCGCCGGCGCAGCCTTCCGGGGAGATTGCGGCGGCTGCGGAGGTTTCGCGGCCCGCCGGAAAGGGCGGATTCTTTCGCACGGTCGGCCGCGGCATTGTCCTGCTGTTCAAGGCGGCTGTCCCGGTGGCTATCCTGGGCGGCGCGTTCATGGTCTTCCAGTATATGATGGCCACCCGGCCGGAGGTCGTTCGCAAGCCGGTGGCGGAAAAGGTCTATTTCGTCGACACGGTCACGGGGTCCGAACGCACGATCGTGCCGCGGCTGGTGCTCTACGGCAATATCGTCGCCGGGCGCGCGGTCGAGTTGCGTCCCCTGGTCTCCGGCCGCGTCGTCCGCGTCGCAAAATCCTTTTCCGACGGCGGCATCGTCAGGAAAGGCGACCTCCTGGTCGAGATCGACCCGTTCGACTACCGGATCGCGGTGACGGAACGCAAAGCCCAGCTTTCCGAGGCGCAGGCGCGCCTGACCGAGATCGAAGCAGACCTGAAGGGCGAAAAAGCCCTGATCCAGCACGAGCGGAACCAGATCGAACTGCGTCAGCGCGATCTTGCCCGGCGGAAATCGTTGCTCGAACGCGGGGCCGGCACCGTGAAGCTGCTCGACGATTCGAAGCTTGCTTTGAGCGGTCAGCGGCAGCGGTTGGACGAACGCATACGCCGCGCGACGACGCTGGAAGCGCGCCTGGTCCAGCAGAAAGCGGTTATCGCGCGGGCCGAATGGGCCCTTACCCGCGCCGAACGGAACTTGCGCGACACCCGGCTGGTTGCCCCGTTCGACGGATTTTTGAGCGATATCTCGACCGAGATCGGCAAGAAGGTCGGGGTTAACGACAAGATCGCGCGCCTGACCGACGCCGGACGCTTCGAAGCGGAGTTCCAGGTCAGCGACGCCCAGTACGGCCGGCTGGTCCGCGAAGGGAGGGTGATCGGCAGGCCGGCATCCGTTGTCTGGCAGACGGGCGGCCGCAATTTCACATTTCCGGCGACCATCGCCCGCGTTTCCGGCCTGGTGTCGAGCGCCAGCGGCGGCGTCAACCTGTTTGCCCGCTTGCAGGCGACGGACACCACGACCCTGTTGCGGCCCGGGGTCTTCGTTGAGGTGAGGATGGCGGACACGACGTACCGGGACGTGTTCCGGCTGCCGGACGACGCGCTCGACGACGGGCGCTTCGTCTATGTCGTGGTTGACGGACGCCTTGTGCGGCGGCCGGTTACGATCGCCGGGCGGGTCGGCAACGACATCCTGGTGCGGGGCGAAATCGCCGACGGCGACCGGATCGTAGCGCGCACATTTCCGGAAATCGGGCCGGCCCTGAAGGTCGACGTGCCCTCTGCGTCTGCCCGCAATACCCAGTGATTCCACGTCGATGAGCGTTTCGGCAGACCGTTCGGGAGCGCCGGGCAGCACCCGGTCCGAAACCGGATTCGGGCCGCGCAATATCCGCCGGAAGAACGATCTGATCGGCCTGTTCGCGCGTCACCGCACGGCGGCGAATTTGCTGATGGTGCTGATGCTGATCGCCGGCTTCTTCGGCCTGTACCGGATGACCACGCAGTTCTTTCCCGATTTCGGGATCGATGTCGTGCTGGTCTCCGTTTCGTGGCCCGGCGCCAGCGCCAGCGATGTCGACAGCAATATCGTTCAGGCCGTAGAACGGGAAGTCCGCTTCATCGACAGCGTGAAGGCGGTGAAATCGTCGGCTTTCGAAGGGCGGGCCTCGATCGCGGTCGAATTCGAGCCGGGCTCGGACATGCAGAGCGCGCTCTCGAACATCGAAACGGCGGTCGGCCAGGTGACCACCCTGCCGCAGGATGCCGAGACGCCGACCGTCCGGCGCATCGTGCGCTACGATACCTTGTCGCGCATCCTGGTGTCCGGGCCGTATTCGGAGGCCGCGCTCAAGGTCTACGCCAAGCAGATCCGCGACGGTCTGCTCCGCCGCGGCATCGACAAGATCGACATGGGCGGCGGCCGCAAAGAGGAAATTCTGGTCGAAATCAGGCCGGAAACGCTGCGCCGCCTCGAACTGACGCTGAATGAGGTTGCCCAGAAAATCCGCCAGATCACGCAGGATGTCCCGTCCGGCGACGTTGCGGGCCGGGCGGAGCGCCAACTGCGCAGCGTCGGCGACGTCAAATCGGCCCGGGAACTCGGCAGGATCGAGATCAAGTCGCTGGCGAGCGGCGAGAAAATCCTGCTGCGCGACATAGCAAATGTACGAGAGGCCTTCGACGACGACGGGCGGAGCTACTGGCGGGGCCGCAACCGCGCCATCGAACTGCACGCCAAGCGCACGCCGGCGGACGACGCCCTGATCCTGGCGGACGAGGTCGACCGGTATCTCGCGGAAATCGGCCCGACCCTGCCGCCCAACCTGAAACTGGAGCGTTTCGACGTCCAGGCGGAGCTGGTCCGCAGCCGCATCAACCTGCTGCTCGAAAACGGCACGACCGGACTGCTTATCGTTCTGGTCGTCCTGTTTCTGTTCCTGAACGGCTGGGTGGCTTTCTGGGTGGCTGCCGGCATCCCGATCTCGCTGGCGGCGACGATGCTGGTGATGTGGCTGTCCGGCCAGTCGATCAACATGGTCAGCCTGTTCAGCATCATCATGGCCATCGGCATCATCGTCGACGACGCCATCGTCGTCGGCGAGCATTCCGAGGCGCTGCACCGGCAGGGCTACGACAACAAGCTGGCGGCCGAAGCGGGCGCCCGGCGCATGGCGACGCCGGTGATCTGCGCGGCGCTGACGACGATCGCGGCGTTTCTGCCGCTGCTGCTGATTACCGACGTCATCGGCTCGATCATCCGGACTATTCCGCTGGTGGTGATCGCCGTGATCGTTGCCAGCCTGATCGAGTGTTTCCTGGTGCTGCCCGGCCATATGCGCCACGCGCTGGAACTCACCGCCCGGCGGCGCGGCCCGGCGCGCTGGTTCGCGCCCCTGTTCGGCATCCCCCTGGTCTGGCTCTGGCCCGCAATTCCCCCGGTTCTGCTTCTCCGCCTGCTTATCCGCATCCTGATGGCGGTCAAGCGCGGGTTCGACCGCGCATTCGAATTCTTCCGCGAGCGGGTTTTTCTTCCGATCGTCCGCACGACGATACGTTGGCGCTATACGACCGTCGCGCTGGCGCTCGCCGCCCTGATCGGCGCCGCGTCCATCGTCGCCGGTGGGCGCATGAATTTCGTCTTCTTCGCCAATCCCGAGGTGGACAACGTATTCGCCACCGTCGAGTTTTCCGCCGGGACGCCGCGGGCGCACACGAAGGCAATGGTGGAAGAGATGGAACGGGCCATGCGCGCCGCGGAACGGCACCTGACCGCCGGCAAGAACGGCCTGGTCCGCTTCAGCTACAGCGTGATCGGCTATCCCCTGGGCACCCGGCCGAACGAATCGCCGGTTCGGGGCGGCCATGTCGGCGGCATGTTCGTGCAACTCGTTCCGGCCGACCGGCGCACGATCCTGTCCGATCAATTCATCGCGGCGTGGAAGGAGCGGATTCGCAGCATGCCCGGGCAGCAGCAGCTGAAGATCAAGTCGGCGACCGGCGGGCCGCCGGGCAGGGATGTCGATGTCCGCCTGACCGGCCCGTCGACCCTCGAACTCAAGAAGGCGGCGGAGGAACTCAAGCTCGTCCTGCAGACAATCCCGGGCGTCCGGGCGACGGAAGACAATCTGCCCTACGGCAAGATCGAGACGATCCTCGAGCTGACCCCGCGCGGCCGGGCGCTCGGCTTCACGACGGAGAGCGTCGGCCGCCAGGTCCGCAACACCTTCGAGGGCGCGATCGCCAAAAGGTTTGCGCGCGGTGACGAGGAAGTGGTCGTCCGGGTGCGTTTCCCGAAAGACCGGCTGACTTCCGAGGCGCTCTACAGCCTGCATCTTCGCGCGCCCAACGGCAGTTTCGTACCGCTGGGCGCCGTTGTCAGCATCCGGGAAAAACAGGGATTTGCCCGGATCAAGAGCGAAGACGGCCTGCGCGAGGTCGCCGTGACCGCCGATCTGAACACCCGCGTGATGACGACCCAGCAGGCGGTCGCCGAAATGAAAAGATCCGGACTGGACGACATCGCGCGAAAATACGGCGTCGAGTACCGGTTCGAAGGGCGCGACAAGGAGCAGAGGCGCACCTTCAAGGACATGCAGATCGGCGCCGGCATCGGCCTCACCCTGATCTTCATCATCCTCGCCTGGGTGTTCGCCGGCTATCTTCGGCCGCTGGTCGTCATGTCGGTGATCCCGATGGGGTTCATCGGCGCGGTGCTCGGCCACTATCTGATGGGCTTCGACCTGAGCATCCTCAGCCTGATCGCGCTGATCGGCCTGTCGGGCATCGTGGTCAACAATTCGATCATCCTGGTGTCGGTGGTGAAGGAACGCATCGACTCCGGGGAGCCGGTCTACGATGCGATTGCCAACGGCGCGCGCGACCGCCTGCGCGCCATCGTCCTGACCTCGGCGACAACCATCGGCGGCTTGACGCCGCTCCTGTTCGAGACCGACCTCCAGGCGCGGTTCCTGATCCCGATGGCGATTACGCTGGTCTTCGGCCTGATGGTCGCAACCCTGCTGGTCCTGTTCGTCGTGCCGTCGCTGATCGCTATCCAGACCGATTTCGGGCGCGTCTTCCTGGGCCGGGACCCGCGCGCCGCAGGGGCGCCGGTTCCGGCCGAGTGACGGCGCCTGCCGGCTTTGACCGTAGGGACCGGAACCGCGTTATAGTCTCGCCGGCGATTGCGACCGGTGTCCGTGCGGACACATCTTTCGCCGGACTCCGGCTCGTCGGAGACACCCTGTCGAGACGCCGCGGCCGGGAAAGTCCGCGAAGCGATCGCGTTTGCCGGCGCGTCCCAAAGCCTTGGGAGTCGGCAGGTTGCAAGGGATTCTAAATCGTGGAATCATTCCGCCGGGTGGATGGAAATCGATGGTTTTGAAATGGCGTTTCGAATCGGCCTGCTGCTTTTTCCCGATATCATGCAACTCGATATGACCGGGCCGCATGAGGTCTTTTGCAATTTTCCCGACACCGAGGTGCTGCTGGTCTCGAAATCCCTCGACCCGGTGCGGTCGGGCGGCGGAATGCGGATTCTGCCGGATGTGACCTATGACGATTGTCCCCAGCTGGATCTCGTCTGTGTGCCGGGCGGCGCCGGCATGAACGCCCTGCTGACGGATACGGACACTCTGGATTTTCTTCGCCGGCAGGCCCAGGGCGCGCGCTACGTCACGTCGGTCTGCACGGGCTCTCTGGTTCTGGGAGCGGCGGGGCTCCTGAAGGGGCGGCGGGCGGCGTGCCACTGGATGTCGCGGGAAATGCTGTCGGCCTTCGGCTCGATTCCGGACCCGTCCCGGGTCGTCATCGACGGGAACATTATCTCGGGCGGCGGGGTGACGGCCGGGATCGATTTCGCCCTGACCGTTGCCGGCGAACTGTTCGGCCCGGATGTCGCGAAAAAGATACAGCTCGCCATAGAATACAATCCGCAGCCGCCGTTCGACGCCGGATCGCCGGAAGCGGCGGGCGCAGACATCGAGGCGGCGGCCCGTTCGGCGGCGAGCGAACGCCAGGCCCAGCGCGAGGCAGCGGTTCTCGCCGCGGTCCAGGGCCGGATAGGGCCGGTTCAAACCGGGTTTTCCGAAGCGAAGGACCTTTCGCGCGGCGATCGGGAACATCCTCGATCGCGCATTTTTTTCAAACCGGGGGACACTTCACCAATTGTATCTCACCCTGACATCTCTCGCGGGCGCAATCGGAAGCGGTTTCCGGCATAGCGGAAAGCGATTCGGGTAAGCAGCCGGCCAATGGATCTTGTCATCGCCTTGGCCCTGAACGGCCTGGTCTGGGGATTGATCATTGCGCTGATCGCGCTCGGCCTGTCGATCATCTTCGGTCTGCTCGACATCATCAATCTGGCGCACGGCGATTTTTTCATGGTGGGGACCGTCCTCACCTGGTTCGTGCTCGAAGCGACCGGGAACTACTGGCTTGCGTTTCTGATCGTGCCGCTGTTGGGCTTCCTGCTTGGGGCCCTGGTCGAACGCTCGGTCATTCAGCCGATCCGGGGCATGGCGGCGCTCTCCATCGTGGCGACGTTCGGTCTTTCGATCATCATTCAGGAGGGTCGTGCGGGCCGGTTATGGCGCCGCGCCGAAACGCATTCTGCCGCCGATCGAGGGAACGATACCGCTCTTTGGCATAGAGTACGATTACTACCGGATCTTTGCGGCGGCGGTTTCCGTCGTCGCGATCTTCGTGTTCTTCGCCTTCCTGCATCGCACGAAGCTCGGTACATGGATGCGCGCCGTCCGCTTCGACCGGGACACCGCGCTCGCCATGGGGGTGCCGGCGCGCACCGTCTACATGGTCACCTTCGCCCTCGGATTCGCGATGGCGGCGCTCGGCGGGGCGGTGGCCGCGCCGATCACGACCGTCGATTTCCAGACCGGCGTCGATGTGCTGCCCTTCTGCTTCATGGCGGTGATAATCGGGGGCCTGGGCAACCTGCCGGGAACGGTGGCCGCCGCGGTTCTGCTTGCCGTTACCGAAGGCGTCGTGACCAGCTTCACCGATCCGACGGTCGCGCGCATCGTATCGCTCTGCCTTATGAGCGCCGTTCTGATTGCACGGCCGCACGGCCTCTTCACCGGCGCAACGCGATGAAGGCGCGCATCGACCGCACCGTCCTGCTTGCCGTTGCGGCGCTGCTGATCGTGGCGCCGTGGATTCTGCAAGCGGTCGAGCACGAATTCTGGCTCGACATCCTGGCCGAAGTCCTGATCTGGTCCCTGTTCGCGGCGAGCGTCAATATTCTGTTCGGCTATGCCGGGCTGCTGTCTTTCGGGCAGGCGCTGTTTTTCGGGATGGGCATGTTCGGCGTCGCGATCGGCATCGCGAAGCTCGGACTCGGATTCTGGCCGGCCCTGGGGCTGGGCATGGCGGTTGCCGTCGGAACGGCGGCAATCACCGGCGCGCTCGCGGTGCGGCTGACCTGGCACTATTTCGCGATCATCACCGTCGTCTTCTCGCTGATCTTCTACTTTATCGCATTGAGCGCAAAACCGCTGACCGGCGGCGACGACGGAACGAGTTTTGTCATGCCGGCCATGCTGGAGGCCGGCGAATTCGAACTCAGCCTCACAGACCAGACGGTGCAGTATTTCTTTATTCTCGCAGTTGTAGCAGCGGCCTATTTCGTGAAATTCCTGATTGTCCGGAGCCCGTTCGGCATGGCGCTCATGGCGGTGCGGGAGAACGACGTTCGCGCATCCCTGATCGGCCTGAACGTCTACTTCCTGCGCTGGTCGGCCTTCGTGATCGCCGGCGCATTCGCCGGGCTGGCGGGATGCCTGTTCGCCATGTTCGGGCGTTATGCCTCGGCGACATACATGTTCTATCATGTGTCCGGAGAGGGCGTGGTGTGGACGATCATCGGCGGTGCGGGGACGCTGTTCGGCCCGGTGGTCGGCACCGCGCTCCTCATCGTCGTCCGCGAAGAACTTTCCAATATGTGGGAGCACTATCCCATTCTGGTCGGCATCGTCGTCATCCTGACGGTTATCTTCGCGCCCAAGGGGCTGATGGGTTTCTGGAATGCGCTGCTCGACCGCATGACCCAGCGGCCCGCGGATCGGGCGGCCGGAGAGGCGCCGCCGCAGGAAGAGGACGCCGCCGCCGCGCCGGTCCCCCGCGAGGGCCGCCCATGACCGCGCCCATGCTGGAGATCGACAACCTGACCAAGCGCTTCGGCGGCCTGGTGGCGCTGGATCATGTGACGCTCGACTTCGAACCGGACGTGCTGCACGCGATCATCGGCCCGAACGGCGCCGGCAAGACGACCTTGTTCAACACGATCTCCGGCATGCTCAAATCGGATTCCGGCACGGTGCGGTTTCGCGGTACGGATATCTCGGGGATGGCGCCGCACCGGATCAGCCGTCTCGGCATGAGCCGTTCGCTGCAAATCAAGAGCGTGTTCGATTCGATGACCGTGGCGGAAAATCTATGGATCGCGGCGCAGGCGAGGCAGGGCGTCATGCATCCCTTCGCCAGCCGCGCCCGCTTCGGCCGGACCGCCGAGCGCGTCGACGAAGTCCTGGAACAGACCGGCCTTTCCGGGCTGCGCAGCGTCCCGGCGGGCACACTGTCCTACGGCGACGTCGCCTTGCTGGAAATCGGCATTGCGCTGGCGACCGGGCCGTCCCTTCTCCTGCTCGACGAGCCGATTTGCGGGATGGGGCCGGCGGAAACCGCGGCGACGGTCGAGAAAATTCGCCATCTTGCCGAGTCGGTCGATATTATCGTCATCGAGCACGACATGCCGGTCGTGTTCGATCTCGCCGACAGGATCACGGTAATGGCGCAGGGCGGTATCCTGGCCCGGGGCGCTCCGGACGAGATCGCGAACAACGCAGCGGTGCGGGAAGCCTATCTCGGCGAGGAAGAGGACGACGAGGACGATCCCGATGCTTGAGGTGCGCGACCTTCACGCCAGTTACGGCAAGGTCGAAGTGCTCCAGGGCGTTTCGCTGGATGTCGCCGACGGCGAAATCGTCGGCCTGCTGGGCCGCAACGGCGTCGGCAAGACGACCACGCTGAAGGCGATCATGGGCCTGGTCCGGGCCTCGGCGGGGCGGGCGACGTTCGACGGCGTCGACCTTACGGGCCTCGCCGCACACAGGGTGCCGGCTCACGGCATCGGCTACGTTCCGCAGGGGCGGGGGATTTTTCCGAATCTCACCGTCGAGGAGAATCTGTTTCTCGGCCTCAGGAGCGAACCGTCGGCGCAGCAACGCGCCCTGGTGTTCGGTCGCTTCCCGCAGTTGCAGGAACGGCTGACTCAGAAGGGCGGCACGCTGTCCGGCGGCGAGCAGCAACAGCTGGCGATCGCGCGCTGCCTCGTCATGCAGCCCAAACTGCTGATACTCGATGAGCCGACCGAAGGAATCATGCCGATCCTGATCAAGGAAATCCGATCCGAAATCCGCAAGATCAACAAGACCGGCGTATCCATTCTTCTGGTCGAGCAGAATCTGGTGACAGCCTTCAAGATTTGCAGCGTGATCTACCTGATGGAAAAAGGGGCCATCGTTCATCGGTCGAGCGCTGCAGACCTCAAGACCCAGCCCGATGTCATTCATCGGTATCTCGGTATGGCCGCATAGTAACTTTAGGGAGAGAGGAAATGACCCGCAAAATCCAGAAAAGCAATTCGACTGCAAAGAAGGTTCGGGCGGAGCTGCCGCGCCGGTCCTTCCTGCAGACGGCGCTGGCCGGCGGCGCGGTGGCGTCGACCGCCTATCTGTCGCTCACCCGCGATCTCGTCGCTAAGGAGAGCGGGCCCATCGTGATCGGGCATCAATGCGAACTGACGGGCGGATTTTCGTCCTGGGGCTACTGGCACGACAAATGCGCCAAGGCCGCCGCGACGCTGATCAACGAGGGCGGCGGCATTGCCGGCCGGAAGCTCGAAGTGCCGGTGGTCGATACGGAATCGAACCCGGCTGCCGGCGCGCGCAAGCTGCGTTCGCTGATTCAGCGCTCGCGGGCGCGTTTCGTCGTCGGCTCCGTCCATTCCGGCATCATGCTTGCGTCGATCCCGATCGCGACCGAGCTGAAGACGCCCTATTTCTCCGCCGGCGAGGCGACCGAGGCGACGGGCTCCAGGGGCTCGCGCTACAGTTTCCGCACCGGCACCGACACCTATGCCCTGGCGGCGGCGGGCGCTCCCTGGGCCTTCAAGAATCTCGGCAAGAACTGGACGATGATCTTCCCCGACTATGCCTGGGGCCACAGTCATCACCAGGAACATCGCAAGCTGATCGAATCGATGGGCGGCAAGGTCAACGATCCGATTGCGGTGCCGCTCGGCACGAAAGACCTGGTGCCCTATCTCGCGAAGATTCCGGAAGAAACCGAAGTCCTGTTCTCGGTCTTTTTCGGCGCGTTGTCGGTCGCCTTCTATACCCAGTCGAAGGCGATGCGGCTCGACGAGAAGATGAAGATGTACTCCGTCAGCGGCACGATCGAGGCGATCCATCCGAAGGCGATCAACGGCGCCGCGGAAAACGTCTATTTCCTCGAGAACTTCCCGCGCCCGCTGGAGTACAAGAACGACGAGCACCACAAGAAATTCATCGAAATGATGAATATCGACCCGGTCCACGCCCAGGAAAACGGCTCCGACCGGGTCATGGCGAAAAGCCATGCCTGGCAGTCCTACGAGAACTTCTTCGTGCTGAAAAAGGCGATCGAAGCGTCGGGCTGGCAGCGCAAGAAGGACACGCCGGGCGCCATCCAGGCGCTGGAAGGCCTGGAGATGGACAATTCCCTGGCGCATCCGCAAGGCGCCAAGCTGCTGCGCGGCGAGGACCACAGCGGCATGATCGACTGCTACATGAGCCAGGTCCTGAACGACAAATTCGTCGTCAAGCGGCGGATCCCGCGCGCGGAAATGGAATCGTTGCTGCCGCCGCGCTTCGACTTCCGCAAACAGAAGCTGTAGGCAACGGACGGCCTTGGGCGCTGCCCCTTCCGGGGGCGGCGTCCACCGGCCGCCCCCGGCTTCGGGTGTCCCGGCGCGCTGACTTTTTCCGGCGACTGGCCGGGCCGTTCCGTTACAACCGGTCCGCGGCGAAACGAATTCCGGGGAGAAGGGCTGCGATGGCCGACGACAAGGTTGCCGTGCTGACGGCGGCGGGCAGCGGCATGGGCGCCGCGGCGGCCCGCAGACTGGCGGAACTGGGCTACCGGATCGCCATCCTGTCCTCTTCCGGCAAGGGCGAGGCGCTGGCGGAGGAGCTGGGCGGCGTCGGCGTGACCGGCTCCAACCGGTCGAACGACGATCTCCGGGCGCTGGTCGACAAGACGATGGCGGCCTGGGGCCGGATCGACGTGCTGGTCAACAGCGCCGGCCACGGCCCGCGCGCGCCGATCCTGGAGATTACCGACGACGACTGGCGCACCGGCATGGAGGTGTATTTCCTCTGCGTCGTGCGCGCGGCCCGGCTGGTCGCGCCGGTCATGCAGCGCCAGGGCGGCGGCGCTATCGTCAACATCTCGACCTACGCCGCCTACGAGCCGTCGCCGGCCTACCCGACGTCGAGCGTGTTCCGCGCCGGCCTCGGCGCCTACGCCAAGCTGTTCGCCGACAAATACGCCGCCGACAATATCCGCATGAACAACGTGCTGCCCGGCTATATCGACAGCTTCCCGCCGCAGGAGGAATTCCGCGCGCAGATTCCGATGCAGCGTTACGGCACCGTGGGCGAGATCGCCGACACGATCGCCTTCCTGGCCTCGCCGGGCGGCGCCTACATCACCGGCCAGAATATCCGGATCGACGGCGGCCTCGCGCGGTCGGTGTAGCGGGACTCAGGAACCCCCGCCGTTTTCGCTCCTGTCCCCGCCGCCGTTCCCGCCGCCGTCCCCGCCGCCGTCCCAGGGACGGCGGTCGATCGCATAGCCGCCCCTGCCGCGCCGGAAGGGTTGCAGGAGCATCCGGTGCAAATGCAGTTCGCCGGCTTCGCGGAAGGCATCGAGCCCGATCGTCATTCCCTCGTGGCCGAGCGCCGGCTGCGCCCGGTAGGTGCCGAAGAGCCGGTCCCACCACGGCAGGTTGAAACCGAAGTTGCTGTTGGTCTCCGCCGGGATGTCGGAATGGTGGACCCGGTGCATGTCCGGCGTCACGACGAACCAGCGCAGCACCCGGTCGAGCCGCAGGGGCAGGCGAACGTTGCCGTGATTGAACATGGAGGCGCCGTTCAGCAGCACCTCGAAGATCAGCACGGCGACGGCCGGCGGGCCGATGACGGCGACGGCGGCCAGCTTGAGCAGGACCGACAGGATAATCTCGACCGGATGAAAGCGGGAGCCGGTCGTCACGTCGAAATCCAGATCGGCATGGTGCATGCGGTGCAGCCGCCACAGCGCCGGCACGGCGTGAAACATGACGTGCTGGAGGTAGATGACGAGGTCCAGCACGACGACCGAGAGCGCGACTTCGAGCCAGAAGGGCAGGGCGACCGCGTTGAGCAGGCCCCAGCCGCGCTCCGCCGCGACCAGCGCCAGCCCGACGGGCGCCAGCGGAAAGATCAGCCGCACCAGGACCGTGTTGAGCGCCACGATGCCGATATTGCCGTACCAGCGCAGCCAGCGCGGCCGGGCGAGCGCCCGGCGCGGCGCCGCGACCTCCCACAGCGCCACCAGGGCGAAGATGCCGAGAAAGAAACCGAGCCTGATGGCCGGTTCGTTTGCGGCGAAGATCTCCGGCATGTCCCCCTTCCGTGCGCAGGATGCGCGCTTTTTGCAGGGTATCACAGGCGTCGCCGCGGGAGTCGGGCCGGTCGGGCGCGCCGGCCGCTTTGCCCCATGACAAACCGGGCGGAACGGGCCACTTTCCGGCCATGGCGCGGAACGACCGGCATGCCCACCGCCTCGTGGCCCAGAACCGCAAGGCGCGGCGCAACTATTTCATCGACGACTCCCTGGAAGCCGGGATCGTCCTGACCGGCACGGAGGTGAAATCGCTGCGCGCGGGCAAGGGCAATATTGCCCAAGCCTACGCCCGGGACGACCGGGGCGAGCTGTATCTCTTCAACAGCTATATCCCGGAATACGACGCCGGCAGCTACAACAACCACGAGCCGCGCCGGCCGCGGAAGCTGCTGCTGCGCCGGCGGGAGATGGCGCGCCTCATCGCGGCGGTCCAGGAAAAGGGCATCGCGCTGGTGCCGCTGTCGGTCTATTTCAACGAGCGCGGCGTCGCCAAGCTCGATCTGGGCCTGGCGCGCGGCAAGAAACAGCACGACAAGCGCGAGACCGACAAGCGGCGCGACTGGCAGCGCGAGAGGGCGCGGCTGATGCGCGAGAAGGGGTAGGGCGGCACGGTCCCGTAGAGCCCGGCCTCAGTCGAACATCGCGATACAGTCGATCTCGACATTCACGCCCTTGCGGTGGGGCGCGCCGCCGATGCAGGTGCGCGTCACCCGTTCGCCGGCCATGAATTCGGTGAAGGCCTCGTTGAACTTCGGAAAATCCGCCGTGTCGCGCAGGCACACCCGCATGTTCACCACGTTGGCGAAGCTCGCCCCGGCCGCCGTCAGCACGCCCTGGAGATTGGTCAGCGTCTGGCGCGTCTGGACCTGGATGTCGTCGGACACGACCTCGCGGGTCGCCGGGTCGAGCGGCCCCTGGCCGGAGACGAACAGCATGTCGCCCCAGCGGATGCCCTGGGCCAGCGGCGAGGCGGTCTTGCGGTCGGTGAAGCCGGTGGTCGGCGCGGTGGCGGAGGCGACGAATTCCTTGGGCATGGCGGTTCCCCGTAAACCTATTCGGCGGGCGCGGGCATGACGTGGCCGCAGGCGGTGCAGGTGCGGTGCGCCTCGACATCGAAGAAATTGCTGTAGGCCTTCGAGACCGGATCGAGCGCGTAATCGACGACCGCGAACTCCTCCTCGTGCAGGAAGGCGTCGCATTCCGGGCAGAACCACTGGAAGCGGTCGATCTCGCCCGGCCGGCGCTTTCGTTCCTGGACCAGCAGGAAGGCGTCGGGCGGGAAGCGCGGCGAATGGGGGATCAGCGGCGCGGTGTAGACAGCCTCGCCCGCCTTGAGGACCTGGATGTCCTCCCGCCCGTCCGGGTCGCGGTAATGCAGGTTCATCTCGCCCGAGATCATGTACATGACCTCGGAACTCGGATTGATGTGGAACTCGCTGCGGTATTCGCGGCCGCGCGCGACGAACAGCAGGGTTTCCGGCTCCTGCCACAGGACATGCACCCGCCGGCCGGTTTCGGCAAGCTCCCGGGAGATGGCGTGCAGGTCGCCGATTGGCATGGGTAACATGGCGGGCCTCCCGTTCCCGTTGTCCGGCCGCCCGATGGTAGAAAGCGGACCGGGTTTCGCGCAAAGACTTTCTCGGCCGGCGCAAGCCCTCCTACGCCGGGCCGGCCCAGGCCGGCGCCGTGGTGCGCCGCTTGCCGTCCAGGGTCCGCTTCACGCCGGGCGCGTCCAGTTCCTTGCGGTCCCACAGCTTGCAGGTCACCTGCTTGTGCTTCTGGTCGAGCCCCTCGCAATAGTTGGTGTATTCGCAGACCCGCACCTCGGCGCCGCAGCCGGCCCGCACCTTGAGGAAGAAGTCCGGGTCGGCGAGGGCCTGCCGGGCGATGCCGACGATGTCCGCCTTGCCCTCCTGCAGGATCCGTTCGCCCTTTTCGAATCCGTGGATGCCGCCGGTGACGATGACCGGGGTCTCGAAACCGGCGTCGCGCACCGCCTTGCGGATCGCCGCGCCCGGTTCGACGTTGCGGCCGAACGGCCCGCGCTCGTCGGAAATGTAGGCCGGCATGCATTCGTAGCCCGACCGGCCGGTGTAGGGGTAGGCCGCCTCGCCGACGTTGGGCTGCTTGGCGTCCTCGAACCGGCCGCCGCGCGACAGCGACAGGAAATCCATGCCGGCGCGGGCGAATTCGGCGGCGTAGTAGCTGCTGTCCGGGACTTCCGAGCCGCCGTCCACGATATCCTCGGTGAGAAACCGGCAGCCGACCGGGTAATCCGCGCCGACGGCCTCCCGCACCCGGGCAAACGCTTCGAGCGGCAGGCGGACCCGGTTTTCCCGGGAGCCGCCATAGCCGTCGTCCCGGTCGTTGGTCCGGGACAGGAAGGAGGCCATGGTGTAGGCGTGGGCATAGTGCAGCTCGACGCCGTCGATGCCGGCTTCCTGCGCCCGGCGGGCGGCGTCGGCAAACAGGTCCGGCAGCACCGTCGGCAGGTCGCGGATGTGCGGCACATGGGTATCGCCGACCCGTTCGCGGAAGCCCATGCGCAGGGATTCGAGCTGGCGCGCGTCGAGGACGCCGTCCAGGTCCGCGTCCGGCATCGCCTTCAGCGTTTCGCGGATGTCGGCTTCCGGCGCGTCTTCCATCCCCAGCGCCGCCCGGATATCGTCGGTCACGACGAGGAAGCGGTCGAGGAATTTCGCCGGGTCCGGCCGGCGCCGGATCGCCAGGAAGTCGATGCACTGGATGAACAGGCGGGTTTGCCCCTCGCTGGCGCGCTGCACGGTCCGGGCGATTTCCCGCAGGCCGGGGATGTAGCGGTCGTGCCCGATCCGCAGCAGCGGGCCCGACGGGATGTCGCGAATCCCGGTCGCTTCGATGACCAGGCCGCCGGGCTTGCCGCGGGCGAACTGCTCGTACCAGTCCAGCACGTCGTCGGTGACCCAGCCGTCCTCGTTCGAGCGCCAGGGCACCATCGCCGGCACCCAGGTGCGGCTGGCGAGCGTCAGCGGCCCGATGCGGATCGGGCTGAACCACAGGGAGCGCGCCGCCTGCTCCTGCGTCGGCCAGGCGCCGGGCTCGGGGGCATATTTGATCCGTTCCGGCGGTTTCCACATCGCGTCGCCCTCCGGCCGCCGCCCCGCGCCGTTCCCGCCGCAGGAAAGCCGGCGGCAATTAGTTTAGGTCTAAATAGTTTATATATAAAATAATCGCCCGCAACCCGGAACCGGCCCGCGCGCATGGCGCCCGGCCGGGGTGGCGGGAGAGGGGATGGCATATGTCATGGAATGTCATGATTCGTCATGTTCCATCATGTCCGGCCGGGGGCCGGGGCTCCGGTCGAAATGACGGAAAGGGGAGGCGGTAAGAAGTGTCATGAAATGTCACGATCCGTCATGTTCCGCCGGCGCGGCCCGCCCGGCGCGCGCGGCGATGGGTCTGTTTTCCTGTATTCTTGAACGATCGTTCAAATTCCCGTTCCCGCAAATCCGCGGATTTGCGCCGTTTCCGGCCCGGCGTGAAATAGACAGACCGGTCTGACTACCCACTTTTTTTGCACTTTTTTGCGCCGGCCCTGCTGCGCCGCAGCGTGCGGCCCGTGTTTTTTTGTTCATATAATGTTCCGATAAACGGAAGTCAAGCCGCCGTCAGCGCGCGCTGGCCGCGCCGGTCCGCAAACCCCGGATCTCCGCTTCGCTCCCCGGATCGGCGTCCGGGGCGGCAGGTTCTTTTGGCGCATGTCCGCCGCGGCGGGGACGGGACTATAGTGCGCCGGCCCGCAACCGGCCGCCCGGGAGCTTCCTGTCCGGCCGGGCGCGGCTTCCCCGGGCTTCGGCGAGCGCCATGTTCACCAGCTTCTTCCTCGAATTGCGCAAGGCCCACCTGCCGGTCAGCATGAAGGAATACCTGCTGCTGCTCGAAGCGGTGAAGCAGGGGCTGGCCGACTGCCGGGTCGACGATTTCTACTATCTCTCCCGCTCGGCGCTGGTGAAGGACGAGCGCAATCTCGACAAGTTCGACCGGGTGTTCGGCCATGTCTTCAAGGGTCTGGAGATGCTGTCCGAACTGTTCGATCCGGCCAACATCCCGGAAGACTGGCTGCGCAAGATGGCCGAGCTTCACCTGACCGAGGAGGAGAAGGCCGAGATCGAGGCCATGGGCGGCTGGGAAAAGCTCATGGAGGAATTGAAGAAGCGGCTGGAAGAGCAGAAGGGCCGGCACCAGGGCGGCGCCAAGTGGATCGGCACGGCCGGCAAGAGCCCGTTCGGCGCCTACGGTTACAACCCCGAAGGCGTGCGCATCGGCCAGGACGGCAACCGCAACTTCTCGGCCGTCAAGGTCTGGGACAAGCGCGAATTCCGCAACCTGGACGATTCGGTCGAGCTCGGCACGCGCAACATCAAGATCGCCCTGCGCAAGCTGCGCCGCTTCGCGCGCGAAGGCGCGGCCGACGAGCTCGACCTGCCGGACACCATTCATTCCACCGCCAGGCAGGGCTGGCTCGACATCAAGATGGTGCCGGAGCGGCACAACGCCGTGAAAGTGCTGATCTTCTTCGACGTCGGCGGCTCGATGAGCCCGCACGTCAAGGTGTGCGAGGAGTTGTTCTCGGCCTGCAAGACCGAGTTCAAGCACCTGCAATATTATTACTTCCACAACTGCCTGTACGATTACGTCTGGGAAGACAACCGCCGGCGCAACAGCGACCCGATGCAGACCTGGGACGTGCTCCACACCTACGGCAGCGACTACAAGGCGATCTTCGTCGGCGACGCCTCCATGAGCCCGTACGAGATCGCCATGCCGGGCGGCTCGGTCGAATACTGGAACGAGGAGGCGGGCGAGGTCTGGCTCAACCGGATAACCCAGACCTTCACCCATTGCGTCTGGCTCAACCCGGTGCCCCGGCGGCACTGGCAGTACACCCCCTCGATCGGCATGATCGGCGACATCTTCGAGCGCCGCATGTTCGAACTGACCCTCCGGGGCCTCGACGACGCGATCAAGGAACTGAGCCACTAAAGCGTGTCCGTTTCTATCGGAACCGGCGATGCAACCCCGGACTTTTCCGGGGCCGCCCTTCGATACGCCGCTTCGCGGCTACTCAGGGCGAGGGTGCGTGTTCGAACGGTGAACGAAGATCCAAAGCTCCTCATCCCGAGTAGCCCCGGATTTTATCCGGGGCGTATCGAGGGGCGCCAGGCCGCCATGGTTCTGTTCAAAGCGGATATGCTCTAACCCGGATTTCTCACCGCAGTCACGGCCTGCGTCGCGTCCGGACGTTCGATCCGCCAGAAGCGGGCCGAAAAGCGTAGCGGGGACTACGGTCGAGGCCCGCGACGCCGCGGGCGGGCGTCCGGTCGCGACCCGGAGGGCGGCGCTGCCGGGCCGGCATGGTGCGTCAAGCCGCTTGCCCGATGTCCCGCATCGCGCGGCGCGGCTTTCCTGCCCTGCCGGCCCGGCAGCGCCGCGCAGGTCATGACTGCGGGGAGAAATCCGCTCTAGAACGCCGTGCGCAGGGTTATGTTGAGGCTGTAGGCGGCGTCGCGGGAGCCGGCGCCGCTGGCTTCGGCGTCGAAGCCGAGGGCGGTTCCGGCGTCGTCCTTGCGGGGCCGCCATTCCGCGCCCAGGCCGAGCAGCAGGCGCGCGCCCGGCCCCTTGGAGCGCAGGGCCTCGCCCGACACGTCCGTCTTCGTGCCCTCGTCGAGCCGGAACGCCGCGCCGAACGCGCCGCGCAGCGCCAGGCCGCCGCCGCCGGACAGCGCCCGCACGGTCTCCGTCCCGAGGCCCGCGCCGGCCGACAGCCGCCCGGCGGAAGCGGCCTCGACCTGCGACGCCACCGCGTCGGAAAACCCGTCGAGCGCCATCCGCGCCCCGTCGAGCCAGACCCGCCCGGTCAGGTGCGCCGCGCCGCGGAGCGCGAAGCGCCGGCCCGCCTCGGCCCGGTAGCCGAAGACCCACGCCCCGGCGCCGCCCTTCAGCCGCCCGCGCGTTGCGGACTCCACGTCCACGCTGTAGCGCATCGCCGAGAGCCGGCCGGCGGCGAACCAGCCGTCCGCGCCGGTCCATTCCGCCCCGGCGGCGAGGCCGTAGCCCGTCGCGCTGGCCTTGCCGCCGCCGCCCGGCGCGGCCACCCTGGTCGACCCGGACGCCAGCCGGGCCGACGCATAGCCGGTCACGCCTTCGGCGAGCGGGAAATCCATGCCCGCTTCGGCCTCCCAGCGCCGGAAACGGTAGCGCGCTTTTGCGTCGGCCTGCCGGGCGGCGTATTTGCCGAACCCGCCGCCGATGCGCAGCCACAGGGGCGACCCCGGCGCGCGCGCCTTGCCGCCGCCCGCGCCGGACGCCCCGCCGGCGGACGACGCGACCTCGGCCGGGCTACCCGACGCCTGCATCCGGCCGGGGCCGTACAGCGCCCCGGCCGTCACACCGCCGCCGTCCAGCCGCAGCAGGAAGCCCGGCAGCGCCTCGTAGACCGCCGCCCGCGGGGCGTAATGTTCGCTGACGATGAAATCGTCCGCCGAAAAGTCCCGGTCCGTCACCTTCTCGCCCTTCTCGCGGATCGTCACGTCGCGCGCGCCGTTGGGCGCCCACAGGCCGGTCGCGCCGGCCGTCCCGTCGTGCAGTTTGACGCCGTTCATGACGATGGTCGTCTTCCCGCCGTCGTTCAGGATCCAGCCGCCGTCCAGCACCTTCGCCATCGTCCGGCCGCCGGGATTGAGGCTGACATGGAGCGCGGGGGCATCCTCGGTATCGAGCTTGCGCCGGGCCCACACCGAAACGCCGGAGGCCGCGCCGGCGGTCCCCTGCGGCCCGATATAGACCCTGCCGCCGCCGGCCAGATAGACGCCGGCCGCGTCGCCGGTCCCGCCGCGCACCGTCCCGTGCACCGCCGCGGTCTGCCGGCGGAAACCGTCGCCGTCCGGGTCCGCCGCCCGCTCCAGGGTTCCGTCGAGGATATTGTCGGTCGTGTCGGAGTTCAACCGGCCGAACTGGACGCCGCTCGCATTCTCTCCGGTTGCGCGCACCGACGCGCCCGCGCCGACGGCAACCGTCATCGTCCCGTCGCCGGAGACGTGCGCGGCGTGGATGCCGTCGGCGCCGGCGCCGGAGGTCGCGACGGAGGCGCCGTCCGCCAGGGCGATGTCGATGCCGCCCGCGCCTTGATGCCAGCCGTAAACGCCCACGGACTGGCTGCCTCCCGTGGCGATGGAGCCGCCCTTCACGTCGATTTCGATGTCGCCGCTGCCGCCGAACCGGCGGCCCACGATGCCGTGGGAACGGCCGTCGCCGAGATCGAGGGTGACGATGTCCGCGTCCCGCGTCTCGATGCGCAGGAGGCCGGTCCCGCTGCGGCGCGCATAGACCGCCTGGGTCGAGCGGGACTTCGTTTCCAGCCGGCCGCCCCGGATGCGGATGCGCAGGGCGCCTTCGCCGGTGTGCAGCCCCTCGACCGCGAAGGCATTGACGCCGCCGGTCAGGATTTCGCTGTCGCGGATATCGATGTCGAGATCGCCGGCGCCGCGGGCGACTCCGAAAACGCCCTGCGAGTAATCGTCTTTCGTTTCGATGCGGGCGCCGTCCGCACCGATGGCGACGCGCCCGCCGCCCTTCATCTCGGCGAAAACGCCCCGGCTGTACAGGCCGTCCGTTTCGATCTCCCCGCCGTCGATCCGGATGTCGATGTCCCCACTGCCCTCAGCGCTGCCGAAGATACCCCGGGCTCGGCCGGTACTAATCAACACGCCTTGTTCATATACCGGCGTCTTTCCGACTTTTATCTTGCCGCCGGTCACGCGGATGTCGATATTGCCGTTGCCGGAATGCGAGCCTACAACGCCGTGATGGTCCTGTTCTTCGGCCGTAATGTCGTATCCGTTCAGCTGGATGTCGATGTTATCGCCATCGGACACCTTCTGGCACTTCACCCGTTTGTTGCTGTCGGTGGGGTTGCCGGCCGGTTTCGGGCAAACCGGGCCCTGCGCCGCGGCCGGCGCTGCCGTAAAGGCCGCGGCGGCGAAGAGGAAGGCGGCGGCGCGCCGGGCGGCAATCATGCGCCGGGGCCGGAATCGCGGGGGGGGGGGGGGGGGGGGGGGGGGGTGGAAAGCAGAGATCGAATCATGGGCCGGCACATTCCGGGCAATGGAGCGGAGGGTCGGAAAGTTAATGCAATAAACCGGTTTCCGTTTCAATGGAATAAATCACCCGGCCCGCGCGGCTCTTTCTCCCCCCTCTCCCGTCATTTCGACCGACGCCCCGGCCCGTGGGCCGGGGCGGAGCAGCCTGCCCCTTCGGCTTCGCTCAGGGCAGGCTCTGAGCGAAGCCGAAGGGGAGAAACCCGGAGGGCGCTCCATCGACGCCAAAGGCTCCGGCGCCTGCCCGGCGCCCGTCGCCGGCCGGATTTCTCCGCTCCCTTCGACTTCGCTCAGGGCAGGCTGCTCCGCTTCGGTCGAAATGACGGGACAGGGGGCGCCCGGCCGGTCGAAATGACGGTTGGGGCAAGCGGCGCGCGGGCCGCCCCCTCGCCCTTCATTCCGCCCCCACCCCGTCATTTCGACCGGAGGCCCGGCCCGCCGGGCCGGGGCGGAGCAGCCTGCCCCTTCGGCTTCGCTCAGGGCAGGCTCTGAGCGAAGTCGAAGGGGAGAAACCCGGAGGGCGCTCCGTCGACGCCGCAGGCTCTTGCGTCCGCCCGGCGCCCGTCCCTGGCCGGGTTTCTCCACTCGCTTCGCTTCGGTCGAAATGACGGGTGGGTGTTGCGCTTCGCCCGAATCGGCGGCGCGCGGGCGGCCCCCTCCCCCCGGCCCGTGGGCAGGCTGCTTCGCGCCGGTCGGCCGCCGCATTCCGGCTGGCCCGAAATCGGCCGGGAGGCGCTTCCGGCCAGTGCGTGTTGACCGCCACATGGGTTTGACGCCGATCGGTACGATATTCTGTTGAACTCATAGGGTCTGAGGGTCCAACCAGGACCGCGAACGACAAGAACCGCAGCCGCAAGCCTTTGACCTGCATTCCCCGATAGCATAATTTGCTGGCAAGGCGGTTCGCGGCCGGACTGTCGACCGAACCGGAGCTGCCGGCATGAGCACAAGCATCACCGTCCGCGATATCGATCCGGGGGACAAGTCCTGGCTCCGGCGCGAAGCCCGCCGGACCGGCGTGTCGATGGAAGAACTGGTCCGCCGCCTGATTCGCGAAAAGCGGACCAAAGCCGAGCGCCGTCCGAAGCCGTCGGAGGCGTTCGCCCGGCATTTCGGGGAGCGGCACGGAGTCGATCTTCCGCCTCCGGTCCGCCGCGGCTACGAGCCTCCCCGACTGCGCTACACCATCCGCGCCAGTTCTTCGAGCAGGTAGGTGCGGAACAGCGGGTAGTTCTCGACCATCGGGAAGTGCCCGATCCCCTTCATCACGGTGAAGCGGCAGCCGGGGATCGCGTCGGCCACGTCGCGCGTCATCGCCGGCGTCGCCGAATAGTCGTATTCGCCGGTCAGCAGCGAGACCTTGCAGCGGCCGGTGTCGATCCGCCGGATGTCCTCGCGCGCGTCCCAGTCCTCGCAGTAGTAATACACGTCGCCCTTGTAGACGCCGGGGCCGGACTGGCTGTAGTACCACCAGTTCTCGCGGCAGCCCGCCTCCGGCGAGTCGGGGCCGTTGAGCCCGTAGGTGTAGCAGGCCGCGAGCTCGCCGCCGTGGATCGCCGGGTGGTGCAGGAAGTCGTTGTCGCGCCCCTCGGCGAAGGCGGTGCTTTCGAGGCCGACGATGCCGGTAATCTCGTCCTGGTGGTCGGCGGCGACCCTGAGCACGATCGCGCCGCCCATCGAACAGCCCATCACCACCGGCCGTTCGAGCCCGAGCGCGCGCCAGAAATCGCGGATCAGGCCGAGATAGACCTCCGTGGTCAGGCGGTATCGCTCCAGCCACCATCCGTCGGGCGGGTTCGAGCGGCCGTGGAAGGGCAGGTCGAAGGCGAGCACGCGGAACCGGCCGGTAACGTCCGCATCGTTGAGGACGTGGCGGAACTGCCGGCTGTCGGCGCCCGCCGTATGCAGGCAGATCAGCGGCCGTCCCGCGCCCGCCTCCTCGTAATAGATCCGGTAGCGGCGCCCGCCGCTTTCGAGGTTGAGATAACGGCCGACCGCCGGCTCAAGATCGGCCATCGAGCGGCTCCATCGTCTTGAGAATGTTCATCATGCGGTGCAGGGCGCGGGCGTTCTGCATCGCGGCGAGGGAATCGCCGTCGATCCCGAAGTCCGGCGCCCGCATCAGCATGGCGAAGAAATCGTGGTACAGCGGCTCCGGGTCGGGCCGGATGAATTTCGTCCAGACCCGCATCGGCGCAAAGATCGTGAACCGCGCCGGCCGGTCGAAGCGCGGGTTGCGGACGATATCGACGATCCGCCCCTTGCGCACCGAGAGCAGCCAGGCATCGCCGTCGAAGGCGAGCTTGAAGTCGAGCGAGAACCAGTCGCCGATCACGGCCATCTCCGGGTCCGCGTTGACCCGCTGCCGGTAGCGCTCCATCCAGTCCGGGGTCGGTAAATCGCCCATCGCCTCTCCCCGGAACCCGGCAGGCCCTGAAGGCCGGCCGTCGAACCGCATACGCGCGGCATCGGGGCCAACGTGGACGATGTCCGGCAGGCCGTCAACATCGCCGCAGCGCATTTACATTCGTACAGTTGAATATATAGAACGCTGCCATGAACATCCGTTTCCTCACCGGCCGGTTCGCCGTTGCCGACGGCGCGCCGGACGCCGCCCAAATCGACGACATCAAAACGCAGGGCTTCAACGCCGTCGTCAGCCTGCGCACGGCCGGGGAGCGCGGCGAGACGCTGCCGCCGGAGCGCGAAGGCGCTGCGGTCGAGGCCGCCGGCATGGCGTGGCTGCACTTTCCGCTCGCGCCGCCCCGGGTCGGCGACGTCGAGATGACCGACGACCTCAGCCGCAGGATGCAGGAATTGCCGGCGCCGATCCTGATCCACTGCGCGTCGGGCGCCCGGGCCGCCGCCATGGCGCTGGCGGTCTGCACGGTCGGCGAGCGGTGGGAGCCGGATATAGCGGCCCGGAAAGCGGCCGAAGCCGGGCTCGCGATAGCGCCGGAACTCGCGCCGAAAGTGGCGGCTTACGTCCGGGCGAAACAGGCCTGAATCCGGACCGGAGCCGGGCGCCCGGAGAAGGGCGGACAGGCGCCGCCGGTTGCGCGAACGGAGCCATTACACCACATCGTATTGTTGTAACCGGCCCCGCTACATGCTAAATTTTGCGGTGTTTTTCGCTCCGGACCCGATCCGCCGTCCTGCCGTCCCGGCCCGGCGTCCGGCATTGCCGGTTTTCCGCCGCTTTCGCCGCCGGGAACCGCCGCAGCCCCCTTCGATCTAGAGAGTCCGCACCGCCTTGGCCGAGCCGACGACGCCCGAACGCGACATCGCGCCGATTTCCATCGAAGAGGAGATGAAGCGTTCCTATCTCGATTACGCCATGAGCGTGATCGTGGCGCGGGCGATTCCGGACGTGCGCGACGGCCTGAAGCCGGTCCACCGGCGCATCCTCTACGCCATGCGCGAGGGCGGTTACGCCAGCGACAGGCCCTACCGCAAATCGGCCCTGATCGTCGGCGACGTGATGGGCAAATACCATCCGCACGGCGACCAGGCGATCTACGACGCGCTGGTGCGCATGGCCCAGCCCTTCTCGATGCGCCTGCCGCTGATCGACGGCCAGGGCAACTTCGGCTCGATGGACAGCGACCCGCCGGCGGCCATGCGCTACACCGAGGCGCGGCTCGCGAAGGCGGCGGAATCGCTGCTCGACGACATCGACCGCAACACGGTCGACTTCCAGGACAATTACGACGAGTCGCGCCGCGAGCCGGTCGTTCTGCCGGCGCGTTATCCCAACCTGCTGGTCAACGGCGCCGGCGGCATCGCGGTCGGCATGGCGACCAACATTCCGCCGCACAATCTGGGCGAGGTGATCCACGCCTGCCTGGCGCTGATCGACGATCCCGACGCCGCGCTCGAAGACATCATGGAGCTGCTGCCGGGGCCGGATTTCCCGACCGGCGCCCTGATCATGGGCCGGGCCGGCATCCACGAGGCCTACCGCACCGGCCGCGGCGCCGTCGTCATGCGCGCGCGCCACAAGGTCGAGCCCGGCCGCAACGGACGCGAAAATCTTGTGTTCACCGAAGTCCCCTATCAGGTGAACAAGGAGAGGGTGCTGGAGAAAATCGGCGAACTCGCCCGCTCCAAGCAGATCGAGGGCATCGCCGGCGCCAACGACGAATCCGACCGGGACGGCGTGCGCCTGGTGGTCGAGGTCAAGCGCGACGCCGATCCGGAGGTCGTGCTGAACCAGCTCTTCCGCTTCACCCAGCTCCAGACCAGCTTCGGCGTCAACATGCTCGCGCTCAACGGCGGCCGGCCGGAGCAGATGGGGCTCCTGGACGTGCTCAGGGCCTTCCTGGCCTTCCGCGAGCAGACTGTCGTCCGGCGCACCGCCTTCCTGCTCGAGGAGGCGCGCGGCAAGGCCCATACGCTGGCCGGACTCGCCGTCGCGGTCGCCAATATCGACGCGGTCGTGGCGCTGATCCGCCACGCGCCCGACGCCGCTGCGGCGCGGGAACAGTTGATGGAACGGGCCTGGCCGGCGGCCGACGTCGCGCCGCTGATCGCGCTGATCGCGGAGCCCGGCCGCACGGTCGGCGAAGACGGCGGCTACCGGCTGTCCGAAGCGCAGGCGCGCGCGATTCTCGATCTCCGGCTGCATCGCCTGACCGGCCTGGAGCGCGAGAAGATCGGCGCGGACCTCCGGCAGATCGTCGAGGAAATCCGCAACTATCTCGACATTCTCGGCTCGCGCATCCGGGTGCTCGAAATCCTGCGCGACGAACTCGGCGAGATGAAGGAAACCTACGCCGATGAGCGCCGCACGGCGATCGAGGACGGCGACTTCGACCAGGATATCGAGGACCTGATCCAGCGCGAGGACATGGTCCTCACCTTCACCCACGGCGGCTACATCAAGCGCGTGCCGCTCGCCACCTACCGGGCGCAGAAGCGCGGCGGCAAGGGCCGCGCCGGCATGAAGACCAAGGAGGAGGATTTCGTCGACCGGGTCTATGTCGTCAACACCCACACGCCGGTGCTGTTCTTCTCCTCGACCGGCATGGTCTACAAGCTCAAGGTCTACCGGCTGCCGCTCGGCACGCCCCAGGCGCGCGGCAAGGCGATGGTGAACATGCTGCCGCTCCGGCCGGGCGAGAATATTTCGATCATCCTGCCGCTGCCCGACGAGTCGGAGTGGGAGAATCTCGACGTCATGTTCGCGACCAGCAGCGGCACGGTGCGGCGCAACTCGCTGGCCGATTTCGTCAACGTCATGTCCAACGGCAAGATCGCCATGAAGCTCGAAGAGGGCGAATCGCTGGTCGGGGTCGAGACCTGCGATGCCGGGCAGGACGTGCTGCTGGCCACCGCCGCGGGCCGGGCGATCCGCTTCCCGGTGTCCGATGTGCGGCGCTTCAAGGGCCGGGGTTCCCGCGGCGTGCGCGGGATCAGGCTGGCGCCGGACGACCGGGTTATTTCCCTGTCCATCCTGAACCATGTCGATGCCGAAACCGACATGCGGGACGAATATATCCGGATCGCCAACGCGCATAAGCGGGCCGGCTCGCGGATCGGGCAGGGCGAAACCCCCAACCGGGAGGATGTCGAACTGGCGGCCCGGATCGTCGAACCGCCCTGGTCGGATATGCACGCCGTCGAGGAATTCGTGCTGACCGCCTCGGACGACGGCTTCGGCAAGCGGACTTCGGCCTACGAATACCGCATTACCGGGCGCGGCGGCGGCGGCATCGTGAACATGGAGTTGGAGCGCGACGGCGCGGAGGCCCGGATCGTCGGGTCGTTCCCGGTGCGGGAAGAAGACGAGTTGATCCTGGTGACCAACGGCGGGCAGATCATCCGCGTGCCTGTGGACGGCATCGGCGTCGTCGGCCGCAAAACCCGCGGCGTGACCCTGTTCCGGCTCGACGACGACGAGCGCGTCGTTTCGGTATCGCGCCTGCACGACGCGAACGGCGCGGAGGAATCCCACTCCGAAGCCGGCCCCGGCTGACGCGCGCCGGTCCCGCCGCGCCGGATTGGCCGTTGCATTCGGGACGGCGCCCGCCTAGGCGTGTCGGGAGCCGTTTCGCGAGCAGGGAGCGCATCCATGGCCGAGCGCATCGGAGTCTATCCGGGCACATTCGATCCGATCACCAACGGGCATGTCGATATCATTCGGCGCGCCCTGCGGATCTGCGATCGCCTGATCGTCGCCGTCGCCGAGAATATCGGCAAGAGCCCGCTGTTTACGCTCGAAGAGCGCCTGGCCCTGGTTAACCGCGAACTCGGCATCGTCAACGGCGCGAACGGCGGCAGGGCGCAGGCCAAGGTCTTCGGCGGCCTGCTGATGCATTTCGCGGAAGAGAACGGCGCCGTCATGATTATCCGCGGCCTGCGGGCGGTCTCGGATTTCGACTACGAATTCCAGATGGCGGGGATGAACGCCCGGCTCAACCCGGACGTCGAAATGGTCTACCTGATGGCCTCCGAACAGCAGCAGTTCATCGCGTCCCGGCTGGTCAAGGAAATCGCCTCGCTGGGCGGCGACATCGGGAGTTTCGTCCCGCCGAACACCGCAAAGGCGCTAAGGGCGAAATTCGCCTGAACGGCACCATTGTGACCGGCTACCGGCCGGGGTCGATCCGCTTGGGCCGGGCACTGGAGGAGATCGGGCCGGAGTATTTCGAGGTCCCGGTGTGGGGAAACCTCGTCATGGCGCGGGTGCGCGAGAAGGCGGCCCTGCCCTTCGCCATCAATATGTGCGTCATCGCACTGACTGATCGGGGCAACCGGCCCTGACTTGGGCATGACCCTGGATAAGGGCCGCTTTGCCGCGGTCAGGGAATCTTATGAGAGGCTGGGCGACAAGAGCGTCTACGAGGAGGACGAGACGCGCGGCGGCGTGATTCCGGTGAAATCGATGTTTTAGGCGAGCTGGTCTTCGCTTTGGAGTTCGTCCGCGCTTGTTTCTTGAAGAGCTTTGGCAAGAGCAGCGACAATTTTTTCAAAATCACCATCCATGAATTCCTTAAACTTTTTCAGCGTTTCATCTCGAATTTTGTCAAAATCTTCACCATTATTTATTTTATCCATTCCTCCTCTTGTAATCCAAGTAGAAGAGTATATCCTTGTATAATTTTCCGAAAGCTGTTCTCTAGATTTTCCAAATACGTCTGAATTGTCTTTAGCACATTGGAACAAAATTCGTCGAAGTCTATCGTTCTCTGATGGTCCGATCACAAGAAGCATTGTGAGTGACGTCGGCAGATTCATAATTTCAAACAGCAAAGAATATCGATTCCAAGGTACCGAATTGTCAGATTTTGATTTGAGCTCGGAGAAATTTTCAAGCTCCGTAGGAAAGAAATTTATATATGTTTTCGCCGATCTTGCAATTTCAATTTTTCCTACCTCTTTATCCTCATAATGCCTAGCGCACTCTACAAGAGATTTGCTGATCTCACTTCGACCGTCCGGTTTGTGTTCAATTATGTAATCAAAAGCCATGCTGTGCTTCTCATATAATTTCTGTGCGACTTTCACAAGGTCGTCGTCGGCCACAACGTGTCTCCTCAGTATGTTAACGTAGTGATTCAAGGTCACGGCGACCGTATCGCCGGGGGTTTTGCTTCGCTCTCTGGCCAGTGATTCTACAATTTTCGATACCGCATCGTACCCGATAGGCGCCCAAGCATCGTTTCCTTCCGACGGGTTCCGCCCTTCTGGACTCAGGTAGATAAAAACGCGGCGAAAATCCGGGTACTCCTCCTCAAGTTTGGCGCGATACCGCTCTAGTTGGTTCTTGCCCTCACCGGATCCGACCTTGTTCTCGATAGCCAGAAGAAAGCGGCTCGTCTCATTGACGCATAGAACATCGATCCGGTGGCGCTCCCGCATCACCCTGCAACCCTCAAGGTCCAACAGGGCGTTGGGATCGACTTTTCCCGCATCTGACTTGCCGCGCAACCCCTTGGGAACGGTGGCGAGAAGGCGGGTTAGAAACGCCGCGCCGAGACCGTGAGTTTCGTTCGGGTCCAGCAGGAAAGCCAGAAAGTCGGAGTGAAGGCTTTCACGGCGAGCGTTACCCATGGCGTCGAAGATATTGAATCCGCCCAGTTCCGCCTCGATCTCGCCTATTCCGCTGTCGTCAAGCAGCAGGCGTTCAAGGGCCTCGGCTATCTCCTGCCCGCCGGCGTCCTGCGCTTCGCTCGCATCGTTCATGCAGGCAACGGCCTTTCCCGCGGCTGTTCGCCAATCGACTCTGCCATTCAATCCGATCCCGCCCGGCAGTCAAGGCGCACCGAACCGCAGACCGCCCGGCGGCGCGCTATCCCGCCATCGTCAGGCCGCCGGAGACGCTGATCGTCTGCCCCGTGATGAAGTCGGCGTCGCTGCTGGCCAGAAAGGCGACCAGGCCGGGATAGTCGTCCGGCCGGCCGAGCCGGCGCATCGGGATCGCGCGTTCGAGGGCGGCGACCAGTTTCCGCCCGGCCTCGCCGTCGCCGGCGAAGGTGCGGAACAGGCCGGTGTCGGTCGGGCCCGGGCAGATGCAGTTCACCTGGACGTTGCGCCGGGCCAGCTCCCGCGCCAGGGTTTTCGAAAACGAGACGATGCCGCCCTTGCAGGCGGCGTAGACCGACTCGCCCGACGAGCCGACGCGGGCGGCGTCCGAGGAAATGTTGATGACCTTGCCGGATCGGCGCTCCGCCATGCCGCGCACGACGATATGGTGCAGGTTCAGCGGCCCGAAGAGGTTGATCTCGACGATCCTGCGCCACAGGGCGGTATCGGTGTCGAGGAACGGCATGGCGACGTCCACGCCGGCATTGTTGACCAGGATGTCGACCGGGCCGGCGGCGGCCTCGAAGGCGGATACGGCGGCGGCGACCGCGCCGTAATCGGTAATATCGGCCTCGAAAGCGTGGGCGCCGCCGCCCTGCGCCGCGATCGGGCCCGCCGTCTCGCGCGCCGCCGGGCCGTCGCGGTCGAGGACGCCGACGGTGACGCCTTCCTCGCCGAGCCGCCGGCAGATCGCGCGGCCGATGCCGGCGCCGCCGCCGGTTACCAACGCATTTTTTCCGTCCAGGCCGCGCATGTCGTCCTCCCGTATCGCCGTGCTCCCGGCGGGCGACACTACCCCCGGCCCGGCCCCGGAACGCCGCGCAAATGCCGCCGGCCTCCGGGCCATTTCGCCGCGCGCCGGCCTTCCGGCCGTCCGGGGCGGCAACAAGGGGGGGAGCGGGCTGCACCGCCCCGGCAAATCGTTTCTGGATCGTCCGGCCAATTCGCTTTAGTGAGCCCCGGTCCGGCAACACCGGCCGGGAAACGGAAGCGGTTTCCGGCGCGTGCAGGGAGCGGAGCGATGGAGCAGTACCGGGTCGTGGTGATCGGCGGCGGTGTGGTCGGCGCCTCGGTCCTCTATCATCTGGCCAAGTATGGCTGGACCGATATCGCGCTGGTCGAACGCTCCGTCCTGACCGCCGGTTCGTCCTGGCACGCCGCCGGCGGCGTCCATGCGCTCAACGCCGATCCGAACATGGCGGCGCTCCAGGCCTACACCATCGACCTGCTGCGCGAGATCGGGCCGGAATCGGGCCAGGATATCGGCCTGCACATGACCGGGGGGATCACGGTCGCCTCGGAGCCCGCGCGCTGGGAATGGCTCCGAAGCGCCTACCGCATCTTCCAGACCATCGGCATCGAGGACTGCCACCTGATGACGCCGGCGGAGATCGAGGAGCGCTGCCCGATCATGGATGTCGAGGGCGTGATCGGCGGCCTGTGGGCCGACCGGGAAGGCTATGTCGACACAACCGGAACCGTTCACGCCTATGCCGGCGCGGCGCGCAAGCGCGGCGCCACGGTGATCGAGCGCAACCGGGTGCTCGAACTGAAGCAGCGGCCGGACAGGTCCTGGGAGGTCGTGACCGAAAAGGGCACGATTCTCGCCGGGCATGTCGTCAACGCCGCCGGCCTGTGGGCCAAGCAGGTCGGCCGCATGGTCGGCCTCGAACTGCCGGTCTCGCCGCTCGCCCACCACTATCTGGTGACGGAGTCCATTCCGGAGATCGAGGCGCTCGATTTCGAGGTGCCGATGACGGTGGACCTCGAAGGCTTCACCTATCTGCGCCAGGACCAGAAGGGCGTGCTGGTCGGCATCTACGAAATCGACCATCGGCACTGGAACATCGACGGCGCGCCCTGGGACTACGGCTTCGACCTGATCCAGGAGGATACCGACCGGATCGCCAACGAGCTCGAACTGGCGTTCACCCGCTATCCCGTTCTGCAACGGGTCGGCGTCAAGAACTGGGTCAACGGCGCCTTCACCTTCTCGCCCGACGGCAACCCCCTGGTCGGCCCGGTGCGCGGTCTGCCGAACTACTGGTTGGCCTGCGGGGTGATGGCGGGCTTCCTGCAGGGCGGCGGCGTCGGCAAGACGCTCGCCGAATGGATGATCCACGGCGAGCCCGAGGCCGACGCCTGGTCGATGGACATTGCGCGCTACGGGCCGTTCGCCTCGAACCGCGAATATATCCGCCAGACGACCGGCCAGTTCTATTCCCGCCGCTTCGTGATGACCTATCCGAACGAGCAGTTGCCCGCCGGACGCCCGCTCAACAAGGCGCCGGCCCACGACGCCATGAAGGCGGCCGGCGCGCTGTGGGGCGTGAGTTGGGGCCTGGAGGTGCCGCTCGCGTTCGCGCCGCCGGGATTCGAGGAGACGCCGACGCTCAAGCGGTCCAACGCCTTCGGCCTCGTCGGCGAGGAATGCCGCGCCGTGCGCGAGGGTGTCGGGCTGCTCGATATAACCGGCTTCTCCCGCTACGAGGCGACGGGCCGGGACGCCGAAGCCTGGCTCGACCGGACGATGGCGGGACGCCTGCCGGAACCGGGCCGGGTGCGCCTGTCGCCGATGCTGGCGCCGGACGGCCGGCTGAAGGGCGACCTCACGATCCTGAACTGGGGCGACGGTTCCTGGTGGATCATGGGCTCCTACTATCTGCGCGAATGGCACATGCGCTGGTTCCACGACCGGCTCGACCCGGCGCGCGACGGCGACGTGCAGGTGCGCGACATCTCCGACGCCACCGTCGGCTTCTCGCTGTCCGGCCCGAAATCCCGCGACGTGCTGGCGGCGCTGACCCATGAGGACGTGAGCCGCGAAGCCATGCCGTTCATGAGCTGCCGCCTCATGGATGTCGGGCTGGTCCGGGCCAGGGTCGGCCGGCTCTCGGTCGCCGGCGAGCTGGGCTACGAGATCAACTGCCCGGCGGCGGCGCATGTCACCCTGCGCGAAATGCTGTTGGAAGCCGGGGCGGCGGCCGGCATCCGGGAATACGGCTATTACGCCCTCAATTCGCTGCGCCTGGAGAAGAGCTTCGGTATCTGGTCGGCCGAATTCACCCAGGGCTATACGCCGGGCATGACCGGCCTCGACCGCTGGATCGCGTTCGGCAAGGGCGACTTCGTCGGCAAGGACGCCGCGCTCGCCGAACGCGGGAAAAACACCGCGCCGCAGCGGCTGGTGACGCTTGAGGTCGACTCGCCCGACGCCGATGCGTCCGGTTTCGAGCCGGTCTGGCGCGACGGCCGGCGGGTCGGCTTCATCACGTCCGGCGGCTACGGCCATACCGTCGGCAAGAGCCTCGCGATGGCCCTGGTCGAACCGGAGTTTGCCGAGCCGGGCGCCGGTCTGCGGACCCATATCGTCGGCGTGGAGCGCGAAGCGGCCGTGATTCCGGCCTCGCCGTACGATCCCCCGGGCGAAAGGATGCGCATGTAGCGAGCGGTTCGGCCGGCCCGTGCAGCGGTTTTCCGCTGTTTGCCGAATCGGTTTTGCTGTTATTGAACGCGAAGCGGCCCGCCGCGGCTTCCGGGAGAATCGAGATCGTTTCGGACCGTAAACCCGACACCGTGATCGACGGCCTGCAATATTGCCGGTGGTCGGAAAAGATATTCCGCCAGTTGCGGTCCGGCGGCGTGGACGCGGTCCACACGACCGTCGTCTATCACGAGGACTATCGCGGCGCGCTCGCCCGGCTCGACGAATGGTCGGCCCTGTTCGACCGCTTCGGCGACCGTGTCGCGCCGGGGCGGACGGCGGCCGACATCCGGCAGGCGCAGGCGGCGGGCAAGACGGCCGTTTTCTTCGGGATGCAGAATTGCCGGCCCGTCGAGGACGATCTGGCCCGCATCGAAGACCTCCACGGCCGCGGCGTCCGGTTCATGCAGCTCTCCTACAATGCGAAATGCTCGCTGGCGACCGGATGGGCCGAAGAAGCGGCGGACGAGGGCGTCACGCCGAAAGGGCGGGAGGCGATCGCCGAGATGAACCGGGTCGGCATGGCCGTGGACATGTCCCACTCCGCCGAACGGTCCACGCTGGAGGCCATCGAAAGCTCGGCCCGGCCGATTGTCGTGTCCCACGCAAATCCCCGGTCGTGGCGCGACACCGGGCGCAACAAGTCGGATACCGTGCTGAAGGCGCTGGCCGAAAGCGGCGGGCTGCTGGGCTTCAGCCTCTACCCCCATCACATGAAGGACGGCCCGGCCACGACACTGCGGAGTTTTTGCGGCATGGCCGCCCGCACCGCCGACCTGATGGGCGCGGACCGAATCGGCATCGGGTCGGACCTCTGTCAGGATCAACCGGATTCGATCGTCCGCTGGATGCGCAGCGGCGTATGGGAGGACGCGGACACGCCGCCGCCGGAGAGCGTAAAACATGTCCGCTTTCCCGACATGCCGTCCTGGTTCCGCTCGAACGAGGATTTCCCCGGCATCGCCCGCGCCTTGCGCGAGACCGGCTTCTCGGCGGAGGAAACCGCAGGGATCATGGGCAACAACTGGTTCCGCTTCATGGAGCGCGCCTTCGAACCGCAGGCGGCCTGAATTGGGCGCACCCGGCGACTTCCTCGAGGTTCCCGACGGCCGGACGGGGCGCACCCTGCGCCTGCGGCCGCCGGAAACGGTCATGCGCCTCGCCCGCCTCGGCGCCTTTCACCAGACGCGGCTCAGTTTCCTGCGGGCGACGCTGCGCCACGTCGCAGCCGCCGGATACCGCTTCGGCTACGATCGCTGGGACATCGGCGACGATGGCGTCGGCGCCGCGGTCTACGCCGCGCGCGGGCCGGAGCGGACCTATTCGCTGGTCTGTTTCGCCCACGACCTCGATCCTGCGATGCGCACCGACCGGGTGATCGCCGAGGCCTGGGACGCCACCTACGTCCTTTACGACGGCATTCCCGACGACGGCGAGATCGAACGCCTGCGCGCCAATGCGCCGAAGCAGGAGGCCGGACGCTATCGCCACACCGACCTGATCCTGTCCCGCACCAACAAGAGCGCCCGTCTTTTCGACTACGTCGTCGGTTGCCTGGCCGAAGGCCGGCAGCCCGAAGCGGCGCGACTTAAGGATGTCGGCTACGTCATGCGGACGACCGCGGTCTACGGCAACGGAAAGTTCGGCATTGCGGACCGGCATCGCTACGCCGGCCGCGCCGGTTTCGGCGGCCCGTTCCGGCTGGAAATGCTCACGGTCTGGATGATTCGCCAGTTCGTCGCCGATCTCGTCGATCGTGCGGCGCGGGCCGCGGGCGGCGCCGGCGCCGTGCCGCTCGACCGGGCGCTCCGGCGGCGCCTCGGCATCGGCAACTCGACCGGCCTCGGCCTCGGGCCGTTCATCGTCAACCATCCCGCGCTGTTCGCGCGCTGGGTCGAATGCCGCGAGCTGGCGCTCGGCCGGGTCTGCGCACAGGAGAGCGCTCCGGCTGCGGACTGGAGCGCCTTCCGCCGGTGGATCGCCCGCGCCGGGGCCGATGTCGCGGCCTGGACCGTCCCCGATCCGATTCAGGCGGAAAAAATCAGCCGGCTGGCGGACGATCTCGAACGGCTCGACGCCTTCTCGGCCGGACTCGATCCGGCGTCCGGCGCGCCCTGGGCCGAAGTCCGGGACTGGGCGGCCGAAAATCTGTCGCTGGAAGGCCAGGAACTCACCGTGTCGCTGCTCATCGAACCCCATGGCGGCCTTGTCGACGATCTGGCCGACCGCATGGCGCTGGCGGAAACGGAAATGCCGCCGGCCGGCCTGTCCGGCAGTGCCGGGGACCTGCGCGGCCGCATCGAAGACGGCTTCGGCTGGGCGCTGGCGCCGGACTACGCCGCTCCGGACGCCCAGGCGCGCTTCTGGTACGTCTCGGCGAACAAGCTGGAGCCGCGTCTGGGCGAACGGCGGGAGGAGGCGGGGGCGGACCTGGAGCTGCCTCTGGCGACCGGCCGGGACATCGCCGCGTGCCACGCCGACCTGTGCGAGGCGGCGCCGGACGAACGGCTCGCCGACTTCCTGCTGCGCCGCCCGGAGCATCGCCATACCGTCCGCCGGCTCTGCGATCCGGAACTGGGACCGTACGGCCAGATCCGCGATAATCTCGTCGGCGCCGACCTGCTGCCGCTGAACCTGCTGCGCTGCAAGCTCGCCTTCTTCGGCGCCACGCATTTCGATCCGAAGTCGGACCGCTGGCTGCGTATCAACATGTTCTGCCACGCGCCCTATCCGGACGAATTGGAGTCCCTGCCGCCGGACGACTGGATCCTGCCGCGCCGCGATGCCTGAACCGCTGTCCTGTTCGCTGAACGAAATCCAGAGCCAGGCAACCAAGGCGGCGCGCGGCGCCGGGCTGCCCTGGGGCGTAGCCGACGAGGCCGGCCGCGCGGCGCGCTGGCTGGAGGCGCGCGGCCTTGCCGGCCTGTCGGCGCTCGACGGCGCGCTCGAAAGCTTGGCCGGGCCGGACTGGCGGCGCTGCTTCCCGGTTCCCGGCGGCGGCGCGTGGCGCGCGGAATCGGGGGAGATCGACGGGCTGCTCGCCGGAATGACGCTGGCCGACCGGGCGGATGGTCCGCTTCCTTTCGCCGGCGGCGGCGCGCTCGTTCTCGACCGGGTGCGCTGGCCTCTCCTGGCGGTGCCGTTCCTGGCCGGGATCGCGCAGGCCGGCGGCGCGCGGCTGGCCGTCTCGGCCGGGCCGCAAACGCCGAGGATCGGAATCGGGCCGCACGCCGTTACCGTTTCGTGCCGCGCGATCGAGGGCATGGCCCTGGCGGAAGCCGTCCGGATCGAAGCGTGGGGCGGTGGCGGAATGCCGCCGGACCTGCCGCGGCTTGACGGCAGCGTCCCGATCGACAAAGAGGTCTACGCCCGCCTCGACCGCCGGGCCGCCCGGACGTATGTGCCGGAAAGCGCCGAATCGCAGGCGCGCGGCGCCGGCGGCGGCGACCTGATCGAAACCGACTGAAAACAGGGGAGAAGGTTGGATGTCCGGCCCCCAGACCGTCGCCATGACCCTCGACGATATCGAGGACCTGGCCTTTCGCGCCCTCGTCGAAGCCGGGACCGCCGAAGCGAACGCGCGCTCGGTCGCCCGGTCCACCGCTGCGGCCCACGCGGACGGCGTGAACTCGCACGGGCTGCCCTATGTGCCGATCTATTGCGAGCATGTCCGCTGCGGCAGGGTGAAGGGCGATGCCGTGCCGGCCGTCGACCGCCCCAAGCCGGCGGCGCTGGTCGCCGACGCCGGCAACGGTTTCGCCCATCCGGCCATCGACGCCGGGTTCGAGCGGCTGGTTCCGCTGGCGCGGGAGCAGGGGATCGCCTGCCTGGCGATCCGCAACTCCTACAATTGCGGCGTTCTGGGCTGGCATTCCTTCAGGCTCGCGCGGCAGGGCCTGCTGGCGATCGGCTTTACCAACTCGCCGGCGGCCATCGCGCCGGCGGGCGGCGCCCGCAAGACGATCGGCACGAATCCCTTCACGGTCGCGGCGCCGGACGGCGAGGGCGAGGCGCATGTCCTGATCGACCAGAGCGCCAGCGTCGTCGCCCGCAGCGAGGTCATGCAGTTTGCGCGCCGCGGCGAACCGATTCCCGAAGGCTGGGGCCTGGACGCCGACGGCCGTCCGACGACCGATCCGGAGGCGGCGCTGGCAGGCTCCATGTTGCCGAGCGGCGGCTACAAGGGTTTCGGCGTCGGTCTGATGGTCGAATTGTTCGCCGGGGCCGCTGCGGGCGCCACGCTGGGCATTCATGCGAGCCCGTTTACCGGGACGGCGGGCGGACCGCCGGCGACCGGCCAGTTCTTTATCGCCGTCGAGGCGGAGACGACCTCCGGCGGCGCTTTCGGCGCGCGGGTGGCCGACCTGGTCGCCGCCATCGCGGACCAGCCGGGCGCCCGGGTCCACGGCGCCGGCCGCAAGGCTGCGCGGGCGCGGGCGGCCGCCGGCCCGATCGATATCGATGCCGCCACGGCCGACAGGGTGCGCGCCCTGTCGGCCTGAACCGCTATCCGTCAACGGAGGGACCGGACATGACCGGCGCGTCCAGCATCCGCGATGTCGCCATGAAAGGCGCGGGCTATTATTCCAGGTCGACGGCCGGCGCGAAGGACGTCATCGACAACGCGACGCCGATGGTGCTCGACGCTGCGGCCGCGCTGCCGATCCCCGGCGACGGCCGGCCGATCACGGTCGCGGACATGGGCTGCGCCGACGGCGGCACCTCGATGGAAATGATCGGCAAGGTGCTCCGGGCGCTGCGCCGGCGCGCGCCGGCCACGCCGATCCGGATGGTGTACACCGACCTTCCCCGGAACGATTTCAGCCAGCTGTTCCAGAATGTCCACGGCCTGACCGATCTGGAGAGCCCGCTGCTCGATATTCCGGAGGTCTACGTCTTTGCCAGCGGCACCACGTTCCACAAGGGCATCTTTCCGCCCGGCAGCCTGCATCTCGGCTTTTCGGCCACCGCATCGCACTATATCAGCGACAAGCCCTGCACGATTCCCGACCATGTCCACATGGTCGGGGCCGGCGGCGCGGTGCGCGCCGCCTACGAGGCGCAGGGCGCCCGGGACCTCGAGGCGATGATGCTCCAGCGCGCCCGGGAACTCGTCTCCGGCGGCCGGCTCGCCCTGTTCAATTTCGGCATCGACGAGGCGGGCCGCTATCTCGGCAACACCGGCGGCGTCAGCATGTTCGATACGTTCAACGAACTGTGGCGGGACCTGGCCGGGCAGGGAGCGATCTCCCAGGACGAATACCGCAACACCAATTTCGCGCAATGCTACCGCACCGTCGACCAGTTCTGCGCGCCGCTGACCGACGAGGAAAGCCCGGTTTACCGGGCCGGATTGCGGCTCAGCCACGTCGAGACCCGGGTCGTCCGCTGCCCGTACGAACGCGATTTCGCCGGCCATGGCGACGCCGCAAGGTTCGCTGCCGAATATATCCCGACCCTGCGCTCCTGGAGCGAGCACACCTTCATGGCCGGCCTGTCGCCCGACCGCGCCGCGGCGGAGCGGCAGGCCGTCGTCGACCGGTTTTACGACAGCTACGAGGACAGGGTCCGGCGGAAGCCGGAAGGCCACGCCATGGACTATGTCCACATCTACCTTGTGTGCGAGAAAGTCTGACCGCCGCCGTCCGGCCGGCGGCGCGGAAACCGGCCGGCGCCGCACGTCCGGATTGCAGCGCCGGGCGGCGCCGGCGCATCCGGGAATTTGAACATTTTCCGCGGCGGGCTATGTTCTAGGGCGGTTCGGCCGGTCCGGCGCCGGGCCGGCGACTGGCCGAACAGGGGAATTGCCCGGGAGCTTTTGCGTGGCCATCGACACGATAGATACCGAGGCCATGGCGCGCAGTGCCGAAGAGGCCGCGCGGTTCCTGAAGACGATCGGCAATCCGAAGCGCATGCTGATCCTGTGTTATCTGGTGAACTGCGAACGCAACGTCATGGAACTCGAGCAGCTGCTCGACGTACGGCAGTCCAGCATTTCGCAGGAACTGGCCCAGCTTCGCCGCAACGGCATGGTTGCGACGCGGCGCCGGCGCAGAAACATCTATTACCGGATCAGCGATCCCAAGGTCGAATCGATCATCGGCGCCGTCCATCAGGCGTTTTGCAACGGATAGGACGGAATCCCGGCCTCAAGGGGCGGCTTTTCCTCCGGTCCGGGTACGAATTTGCTTCCAACGACGGCGGTCGCGGCCTAGCATAGAAATGCAGGACCGGAGCGGATGCGGGTCCGTTCCGGCGCCGATAGATGGAGGAAGCCCATGAAACAGCTATACGGCCCGGCAGTCGCCGGGCTCGCAGCCGCGGCTTTGATCGCCTTGGCGCCGGCCGGCGCTGCGGCGGAGTCGTCCGGCCGCAATCTGGCCCTCTCCTGCTTCAGCTGCCACGGCCCTGCCGGCAAGAGCCCGGATACGATTCCGGGGATTTCCGGCAAGAGCGCGGCGTTTATCGTCCAGGAGATGATCGCTTTCCGCGACGGCAAGCGGAAATCCTCGGTGATGATGCGGATCGGCAAGGGCTACACCGATGCCGAAATCAAGGCGCTCGCCGGTTACATTTCCGGCCTGAAATAGGAGTTCGCGACATGACAACACTGACACGACGCGAATTTGCTGCAGCGGCCGGCGCTTCGGCGGCTGCGTTTGCCGCGCCTGCCGTGGCGCAGGGCAAGGGCGGCCGGATCGTTGTGGTCGGCGGCGGATTCGGCGGCGCCAGCGCCGCGAAATACGCCAAGATGTTCGGCGGCGCTGCCGTCGAGGTCACGCTGATCGAGCCGAACAAGACCTTCTACACCTGCCCGTTCAGCAATCTCGTGCTGGGCGGCCTGCTGGAGATCGGCGCGATCGGGCACGGCTTCGACGCGATGCGCAAGCACGGCGTCGAGGTCGTCCACGAAACGGTGACCGGGGTCGACCATGCCAAGAAGACGGTGACGACCGCCGGCGGCGCCTCGATCGGCTGGGACAAGCTGGTCCTGTCGCCGGGCATCGACTTCCAGTGGGGCAAGATCGAGGGCTACGACGCGGCGGCGGCGGAGAAAATCCCGCACGCCTGGAAAGCCGGGCCGCAGACCGTGCTGCTGCGCAAGCAGCTCGAGGCGATGGAGGATGGCGGGGTCGTCGTTCTGGCGCCGCCGGCCAACCCGTTCCGTTGCCCGCCCGGGCCGTACGAGCGGGCCAGCATGATCGCCCACTATCTCAAGACCGCGAAGCCGAAGTCGAAGGTCCTGATCGTCGATTCCAAGGACAAGTTTTCCAAGATGCCCCTGTTCATGGAGGGCTGGAAGAAAGTCTACGGGCCGATGATCGAGTTCATCCCGCAGAAGAAGGACGGCCCGGTGACCGAGGTCGATGTCGCCAATAACACGGTGATCACCGAGTTCGGCGCCAAGCACAAGGGCGCGGTGGTCAACCTGATTCCGCCGCAGAAGGCGGGCAAGGTGGCCGACATCGCCGGCGTGACCGCCAAATCGGGCTGGGCCCCGGTCGACCGGCGGACTTTCGCATCGACGATGCAGAAGGACGTCTATGTGATCGGCGACGCCTCGATCGCCTCGCCGATGCCGAAGTCCGGCTTCTCGGCGAGCAGCCAGGGCAAGGTCGTGGCCGCCGGGGCGGTCGATTCGCTGGGCGGCAAGGCCGTGGCCGATCCGTCCTTCGCCAACACCTGCTACAGCCTGGTGGCGCCGGAATACGGCATTTCGGTCGCCAAGGTCTATGCCTGGCAGGGCGGCAAGCTGGTCGGCGTCAAGGGTTCCGGCGGCGTCAGCCCGAAGGGCGCGCCCGCGAGCTTCCGGGCCGAGGAAGCCCGCTATGCCCGAGGCTGGTACGCCAGCATCGCGGCGGATATCTGGGGATAGCCCGGCCGGCCGTTTCCCGAACCGGGAACCGCGAACAAAAAAGGGGCCGCCCGATCCGGGCGGCCCCTTTTTCTTCTCTCTGGCGCCGGGCTACGGCCGGATATAGCTCCAGCCCTGCTCCTGCAGCTCCATCAGGCGCACGACGCCGGACGGCACCTTCTTCGCCTCGGCGACCAGCGTGACCGGTTTGCCGGCCTTCTTGCTCATCTTGCGGTGGGTGTTGCCGCAGGCCGAGAAGCGCAGGTCCGGATCGGCCAGGCTCATCGCCGCGATGCGGCTCTTCACCGGCGAGGTATCGGCGCGCAGCATGTGCAGGCCGGGGCCGTAGGCGACGATCTCGATCATCGCCCTTTCGCCCTTGGCTGCATAATACTTGCGGACATTCTGGGCGTTGTTCAGCGCCATGTTCATCCGCATGGTATCCCGGTCGTCGACATGGATCGCCACCTTGTGGACCTTGGCCTGGGCATGGGCCGGCGCCGGGGACAGGGGCGTCAATGCCAGCATCAGGCAAAGCGCAATCGTAGAAGCGAGCAGTTTCATCGTTCGGTCTCCATGGTGGATCGATAGTGAAGACGCGGCGCCGGCCGCGGCGGGGCAGTTAAAATTCGAGAATGTCCTGTATCGCCTCGATGCCCTCGACGGCGCAATCGTGATCGAGTTTGCCGCCGGGCGCGCCGGACACGCCGACGCCGCCGACGATCGAACCGGCCGCCGTAACCCGGACGCCGCCGCCGACGAACAGCGCCTGGCCGATCTGGCGGACGCCGGGGTTGACCGCGCCGTCCCTGATCAGCCCGTACATTTCCCAGGTGTCGGTGCGGAAGGACACCGCCGACCAGGCCTTGCGCCGCGCGGTCTCGACCGTATGGGCGCCGGCCAGCCGGTCGCGCAGCGCCACCTGAACGCCGCCGAACCGGTCCGTGACCACGACCGCGACCTGGTATCCGCCCTTGCGGCAGGCTTCGAGGGTCGCCTGGGCCAGCGCAAGCGCCGTCTTCGGCGTCATCACCTTGAAGGTCGCCAGCGCCTTGTCCCCGGCGCCGGAGGAGGCCGCAAACGCGCCCGACAGCGCCAATGCGGCGGCGCCGGCCGCCATTCTCGAGAAACCGGTCCGCAACCGAGACATGGTCATCCTTTCGTCCTGCCCGCCGGGTCGCGCTGTGCGGCCGGCAGCTTTTTCAGCAGCCGCTCCAGAAGCGGCCAGAAGAAGTCCTCGCCCGGATAGCCGACAAGCCGCCCGACCTCCCGGCCCCGGTGCCACAGCACGAAGGTCGGCGTGTAGGCGATGCCGCGGACCGAGCGGTAGGCCGCCGGGATCGCGCGGTCGATATCGACCCTGCGCAGCGGCGCGATCCGGCCGAAACGCGTCTTGCCGTACGCCGGCCCGATCTCCTCGTGCCAGCGCTCGCACCATTCGCATGTCGCCGATTCGAACAGCAGCAATTCCGCCGCGCGCGCCGGGGCGGCAGGGAGGCCTGCGGCAACTGCAACGGCTAGCAGCAAAATGCGGAAGTTCGGCATCGGCGCCCGCTGACATTCGCCGGTTTCGCAGGGCGTCGCACCCCTCGAACCGGCCATTCGGATTAACGCTTGTTAAATTAGAAACCTTGAATATGATACCGCAACCCCGGCGGCGGGGAAGACCGGATTTGCGGCAACTTTGCGGCTCCGGAACCGCCCCGGGAGCATCGGCTCCGCCGGCCGGAACGCCGGCGAGCCCCGGCCAGGAGGGCAGAGGTTTGAAGTTCGGTCGACGTGTCTTGACACCCCTTTTCGCAGCCGCGCTCGCGGCCGCCCCGTTCGCCGCGCAGCAGGCTCTCGCCCAAGGCAAGGCCCCGCCGGTCAAATACAAGATCGTCGACGAAGACAGCATCCCCAAGTCGCTGACCGGCAAGCCGGGCGACCCGGCAAAGGGCAAGAAATGGGCCATCGCCGGCCGGCTCGGCCATTGCATCGCCTGCCACGTCATGCCGGTCGACCAGCCGTATATGGGCGAGGTCGGGCCGTCCCTGGTCGGCGTCGCGTCGCGCTACAACGCCGGGCAACTCCGGCTGCTGATCGTCAATCCCAAGGTGGTCAACGAAGACACGATGATGCCGGCCTTCTACAAGGCCGACGGATTCCACCGGGTGCGCAAGGCTTTCGTCGGCAAGACGATGTTGAGCGCCGATCAGGTGGAAGACATCGTCGCCTACCTCCTGACGCTCAAGGAAGAGGAAAAGCAGTAGCCATCCGCGCCGGCCGCCCGTCGCAGGCCGGCCCAACGAGGTAACAGGACAGGAGCCATGTCACAGACAGAAGTATCCGGCGGCGTGCATCGCCGCAGTTTCCTGATCGCCGCCGGCGCCGGCGGCGCCGCCTTCGCCGCCGCCCAGTTCGCGCCGGGCATCGCGCTGGCCGACAAGGCGCTGACCGAGCAGGCGATCCAGAAGGTCATCGGCGACAGGAAGCCGATCGAGGGCAGGGTGTCCATCGACGGCCCCGAAATCGCCGAGAACGGCAATACGGTCCCGGTCGGCTTCGAGGTCGAGAGCAAGATGTCGGGCGGCGACATGGTCAAGGCCGTGCACGTTTTCGCCGAAGGCAATCCGCGCCCCGAGGTTGCGAATTTCTGGTTCTCCGCAGACAGCGGCGCCGCCCGCGGCGCGTTCCGGATGCGCATGGCCAAGACGCAGAACCTCATCGCCGTGGCCGAAATGGCCGACGGCAAGGTTTATATGGGCAAGCGCCTGGTGAAGGTGACGATCGGCGGCTGCGGCGGCTGATCTCCCGCCGCCACGGCAGGACCGGCATCAGGACACACATCGAGACGGACATCAGGACCGAGGGGAAACCGAACCATGTCACGACCCCGCGTGCGCGTTCCGCGCAAGATCAAGAAGGGCGACACGGTCACCATCAAGACGCTGATTGCGCACAGGATGGAAACCGGCGTGCGCCGCAACAAGAAGACGGGCAAGCTGATCCCGCGCAAGATCATCAACAGCTTCGAAGCCAGGATCGACGGCAAGACGGTTTTCAAGGCCGCCTTGCATCCGGCGGTCTCCTCCAACCCGTATATTTCGTTCGCGATCAGCCCGAAGAAGAGCGGGAAGATCGATTTCGTCTGGACGGAGGACGGCGGCAAGACCTTCACCAAATCGGCGAAATTCACGGTCGCCTGACGGCGCGCCCGGAACTGCGCCCGACAACGAAAAGAGGCAGGACCCCCAGATGTTGCGTATATCGATCGCTGCGGTCGCCCTTGCGGCGTTCGCCATCGGCGCCGTGTCCGGCGCCGCGGCAGACGACAAACCGCTCGAGCCCTGGGAGCGGAAGGAAAACCACGTCAAGCCGCCGAAGGGCAGCCCGCTCGACTATCTGGTCTCCGGCTACTGGTTCCGGACGCCGAAGACCCGGGCGTTGCAGGACGACGATTTCGAGAATCCGGCCTTCTTGTGGGTCGAACAGGCCGAAGGCGAATGGACGACTGTCGACGGCAAGGCCGGCAAGTCCTGCTCCAGCTGCCACGATACCGTCGAGAAGAGCATGAAGGGCGTGTCGGCCCGCTATCCGGTCTACTCCGCCAAGAACAAGAAGATGATGGCGATCACCCACCAGGTGAACTACTGCCGCGAAAACTACATGAAGGCCAAGAAGTGGAAGTGGGAATCCGACAAGATGCTCGGCATGACTTCCCTGATCGGCCTGCAATCGCGCGGTATGCCGGTCAACGTGTCGATCGACGGGCCGGCGAAGAAGTTCTTCGAGGCCGGCGAGAAATTCTACCATCAGCGCCGCGGCCAGTTCGACCTGGCCTGCGTGCACTGCCACCAGGGGAATTTCGGCCAGTACATCCGCGCCGATTTTTTGAGCCAGGGCCACTCCAACGGCTTCCCGACCTACCGGCTGAAATGGCAGAAGCTGGGCTCGCTGCACCGCCGCTTCCGCGGCTGTAACAACAATATCCGGGCGGTTCCCTACAAGCGCGGCTCGCCGGAATACACCAATCTGGAGCTGTATCTGGCGTGGCGCGGCCAGGGCCTGAAGGTCGAAGCGCCTTCGGTTCGCCAGTAGGCTTTATCGAAACGCCGTTGAGGGGCGGTCGGGCCGGCAGGCCGGCCGCCCTTTTCGTTTGGGGCGTTCGGGGAGGGGAAACCCGATGATTACACGCCGGGATTTCGCAACGGCCGGCGCCGCGGCAGCCCTGCTCGCCGGATCGGGTTCGCTGGGCCGGCTGGCCGCGCAGCAGAAGCTGACGCAGGACAAGCTGCTCGCCTTCGAACCGGTCGGGCAGGTGACCCTGCTGCATTTCACCGATATCCACGCCCAGCTCTCGCCGCTCTATTTCCGCGAACCGTCGGTCAATCTCGGGGTCGGCGCGGTCAAGGGCCTGCCGCCGCATATCACCGGCGCGGCGCTGTTGAAGAAATACGGGCTGAAACCGGGCAGCGCGGAGGCCTATGCGCTTTCGAACGTCGATTTCGCCCGGCTGGCGGCGTCCTACGGCCGGCTCGGCGGGCTCGACCGCATGGCGACGGCGGTCAAGGCCATCCGCGCCGAACGCCCCGGCAGGACGTTGCTGCTCGACGGCGGCGACACCTGGCAGGGCGACTATGTTTCGCTGAAGACGCGCGGCGGCAGCATGGTCGAAGCCATGAACGCTCTCGGCGTCGATGTCATGACCGCCCATTGGGAATTCACCTACGGAACCGACCGGGTGCAGGAAATCGTCGAGGACGAACTGAAATTCCCCTTCCTCGCCGGCAATGTGCGCGATACGGAATGGAACGAGGGTGTCTTCGAGAGCACGCAGTATTTCGAGCGCGGCGGCGTCGATATCGCCGTTATCGGCCAGGCCTTCCCCTTCACGCCGATCGCCAACCCGCGCCACCTGATCGAAAACTGGTCGTTCGGCATCCGCGAAAAGGAAATCCGCAAAACCGTGGCGGCGGCCCGGAAGAAGGCCGACCTGGTCGTTCTGCTGAGCCATAACGGCTTCGACGTCGACCGCAAGCTGGCGTCGCGGGTCGACGGCATCGACGTCATCCTGACCGGCCATACCCACGATGCGCTGCCCGAGGCGGTGCAGGTGCGCGATACCCTGCTCGTCGCCTCCGGCTCCCACGGCAAATACCTGTCGCGCCTCGATCTGGACGTGAAGAACCGCAAGGTCGCCGGGTTCCGCTACCGGCTGATTCCGCTGTTCAGCGACGCCATCGCGCCGGACCCGAAGATGAAGGCGCTGCTCGACAGGCTGCGCGCTCCGCACCGGGCGGTGACGGAGAAGGTGATCGGCCGGACCGATACGCTGCTCTACCGCCGGGGCAACTTCAACGGCACCTTCGACGACCTGATCTGCAACGCCCTGCTGGAAGAGCGGGACGCCGAGATTTCCCTGTCGCCGGGCTTCCGCTGGGGCGCGTCGCTGCTGCCCGGGCAGGATATCTCCATGAACGATGTCTACAACCAGACGGCGATCACCTATCCGGCGGCCTACCGGATCGGATTCACCGGCGCGTTCCTCAAGACCGTGCTGGAAGACGTGGCCGACAACATCTTCAACCCGGACCCCTATTACCAGCAGGGCGGGGACATGGTGCGCGTCGGCGGGCTGAACTACGACATCGATGTCGGCAGGAAGATCGGCCGCCGTATTTCCAACATGACGCTGATGCGCAACGGCGAGGCGATCGACCCGGCCCGGGAATACACGGTGTCCGGCTGGGCCTCGGTCAACCCCGATACAAAGGGCCCGCCGGTCTGGGAGGTCGTCGCCGGCTATATCGGCCGCAAGAAGATCGTCACGCAGCCTGCACGCGGAAAGATCCGCGTCAGCGGCGTCTGAGCCGGCCGTGCTGGAGGACATCAGCTATCCGGGCGTCCTGCTGGCCGGCATCCTGACCTTCCTGTCGCCCTGCATCCTGCCGATCGTGCCGCCCTATCTCGCCTATCTCGGCGGCATCGCGCTCGACCAGATCGACGTGGAAGGGCAGACCGACCGGGCCAAGGCGCTCAAGGTCTTCCGCGCCGCCGTTTTCTTCGTCCTCGGCTTTACGACGGTGTTCGTCGCCATGGGGCTGGCGGCGTCCGCCATCGGGCGCTTCGTCGGCGACAATATCGACATTCTGGCGACCGTCGCCGGCATCCTGATCGTCGTTCTGGGCCTGCATTTCGTCGGCGTTTTCCGGATCGGCTTCCTGTTCCGCGAAGCGCGTTTCCAGGTCGACCGCAAGCCGGCGGGCGCGGCCGGCGGCTATGTCGTCGGGCTGGCCTTCGCCTTCGGCTGGACGCCCTGCGTCGGCCCGGTGCTAACCGGCATCCTGATGCTGGCCGCGGGCAAGGAAACGGCGCTGGAAGGCGGCTTTCTGCTCGGCGTCTACGCGCTCGGCATCGGCGTGCCGTTCCTGGTCGCCGCGCTGTTCGCCGGCGCTTTCCTCCGTTTCATGAAACGCTTCCGCCGCTTTATCCCGTGGGTCGAGCGGGCGCTCGGCGCCCTCCTCATCCTCACCGGCGTCCTGTTCATCACCGGCTCGCTGAACGAGATCGGCTTCTGGATCCAGGAAGCCTTTCCGGGGCTGGCGAAGCTGGCGGGATAGAGCGCCGTCCCTCGATACGCCCCGGATTGAATCCGGGGCTACTCGGGATGAGGATGTGTAAGGAGCTCGCTCTCCTTCCCCCTCACCCTGAGTAGCCGCCGCAGGCGGCGTATCGAAGGGCGGGGCGCCGGCTATCCCAGGTGCAGCCAGATCAGCCGGTCGAAGGAGCGCAGCTCGCGCAGGTTGTTGACGACGCGGAGCGCGCTCTTGTCCTTCCCGGCAAGGATCAGCCGGCGGATCGAGTCGAGGCTGCCGTCGAACAGGCGCTTGAAGGCCGGATGGCCGCGTTCGCGCGGGCCCGCCTCGCGCTGGCAGCGCTCGTACCAGTGTTTCAGCGCGGCAAAGCGCTTGTCCATCTCCGCGACCTGGGCTGCATCGCCGAAGTCCGGCGGTTTCCGGCGATAGGCCCAAACGCCGTCCATCGCCCGGTTCATGGCCGCGATGCAGTCGCTGTAGATCCACAGGCCGTTGCGTTTGCGCAGCGCCGCGAGGCGGCCCGCTACCGGCTTGAGGCGCGCGGCAGCGGCGTCCCTCTCGTCCGCGTCCACGGCGGCGAGGGCGGCGGACAGGGTCTTTGCCACCGCCGCGATATCGCCTTTGACGGCCTTGTCTCCGGCCAGCTTGCCGGGCGGTTTTGCGCCGAAGGCCGCGGATACGGCGGCCCATTTCTCCGTCGCTTCGTCGAGCTCGGCCCCGGCGACCGCCAGATTGCCGGTGCGCAGGTAGAATTGCGCGGAGCGGACATGCTTCATCGCCGCGCCGACCTTCAGGTGGAAATCTTCGATGCCGCCGGCGAAGGCCGGACCGGGCGGCCCCATGAGCGGGAGCGCCAGCATCAGGCCCAGAACGGGCCCGGCAACCATCTCGGGGAGCAGCCGTCTCATCGGAATTTGTCCTCCAGGAATTCCGCCATCCGGTCGGCGACGTCCTCGGCGTAGAAATCCAGGAACATGTGGTCCGCTTCCTCGATAACGGCGAAACCGACGCGCGGGTTCTTCACCGCGGCCATCTTCGCGATCAGGTCGGGCGCCACCCGGTCTTCCCGGCCGGCCAGCACGAGCAGCGGCGCGCCCCGATAGGCGCCGAGCAGGCCCGGCGTGTCGCGGCCGGGATCGTTGCGGTGATAGTCGACGAAGCTGCTCGCCGCCACCGTCGCGCCCGGGCAGGACAGGAAGGGATGGTCCCTGAGCAAAGCGTCCCCCCTGGCGGCTGCCGCCTTCACGTCGGCCAGCCGGTCGCGCTTGTGGCGCGTCCGGTAGGCAGCGTCGGCGCGGTCGGCGCTCCAGGTCGCCGGCGCCAGGGCGACCGCGGCGGCCAGCGCGCCCGGCGGCGCTTTCAGCGCGTAGCGCACGATCTGGTTGCCGCCGCGCGAATGGCCGAACAGGGCGATTTTGGCCGCGCCCTGCCGGTCCAGCCAGTCGCGCCACAGGCCGATCTCCCGGACCGCGTTGCTGTGCTTGTGCCGGTGCACCGCCTCGCACGGATACATGCCGGTGCGGGCCGATTCGCCGAGCGACAGGGTGATCGCGAGCGACGGGATTTCCCGTTCGGCCAGCGCATTCTGGACGCCCGCGACGGTTTCCTGCCCCAGATGGGCCATGCTGCCGTGGACCATGAGGACGGCGCCGTCCGCCAGCGACGCGCCGTCCGGGACCAGCAGCCTGCCGAGAAGAATCCGGTCGCCGTCCGCCAGCCGTACGGTCTTTGCAGCAGCCTCGCCCGCCGCCGCCGCGGAGAGCGAAAGCGCCAGGAGCAGGACGAATATTCTTTGCATCGCGCGCTTCGGGACTATGTGATTCCGGGCGCCTCCGGCAGCCGGGCGGATATCTTACATTCACGCCCGCGAATATGATAGACTTCCGGCATCCGCACAGAAAAGGGAGTTGGGACGATGATCGACCGGCGGCAATTCCTGATCGGCGGCGGCGCCGCGGCAGTCGCGCTCGGGGCGGGCGGTCCGGCCGGTCCGGCGCGGGCGAGCAACCCGGACTGGGTGCCGGGCTACCGGGCCTCCGTGGACGACGACGGCCTGCATACCCAGCCCTGGTTCCATCGGGGCTTCCTCGACATGAAGGAAGACCTGGCGGAAGCCGCCGCCGGCGGCAAGCGCCTCATGGCGATCTGGGAGCAGAAGGGCTGCCCCTATTGCCGGGAAATGCACAAGCGCAACCTCGCGCTGACGGAGATCAACGACTACATCCGCGAACATTTCCTGGTCGTGCAGCTCAACATGTGGGGCTCGCGCGAGGCGACGGATTTCGACGGCAAGGCGATGGAAGAGAAGGCGTTGGCCCGGCGCTGGCGGGTGAACTTCACGCCCACGGTCAACTTCTTCCCGCCGACGGTCGCCGAAGTCGAAGGCAAATCGGGCCTCGAGGCGGAGGTCGCGCGCATGCCGGGCTACCTGAAGCCGGCGCATTTCCTGACCTACATGGAATTCGTCAGGGACGAGGGCTACAAGAAGGACAGCTTCCAGCGCTATCTGCTGACCAAGTTCCGCGCCATCCACGACAAGGGCGGCGACCCGTTCCGCCTCGACAAGCTGACCCGGCCCCAATCCTAGGAGCGGATACGATGCGCACGCTGATAGCAGCCGTAGCAATCGTCTTTGCGCTGGCCGCCGCCGCGAAGGCCGACGAGGTCAAGGTCGGCGGCGACGGCCTGTATCACCAGGACTGGTTCCTCCAGAGCTTCCTCGATCTCCGGGAAGACCTCCAGGAATCCGCCGACGCCGGCAAGCGCCTGGTCATCCTGTGGGAGCAGAAGGGCTGCCCCTACTGCAAGGAGCTGCACCACGTCAATTTCGTCGACCCGGCGATCCGCAAGTATCTCCAGGCGAATTTCGTCGTCCTGCAGCTCGATGTCTGGGGCGGGCGGCCGGTGACCGATTTCGACGGCGAGGAAATGTCGGAGAAGAAGCTGGCGCGCCGCTACGGCGTCCGCTTCACGCCGACGATTCAGTTCCTGCCGGCGACGGTGGCGGCGACCGAAGGCAAGGCCGGCAAGGCCCTCGAAATCGCCCGGATGCCTGGCTATCTGAAGCCGGCCCCGTTCCTCATCATGTTCCGCTATGTCCGGGAAAAGGCGTACGAGAAAACCTCGTTCCGCAAATACCTGCGCGCCGCGCTGAAGCGGTCGGGATAGATTGTTTCCTGCAATCCCCCGGCCGACCGGAGGGAGAGCCGGGGTCCAGAGTCGCCCGGAACGGCGTTGGCTCGTGGCTCCGGTCCGCGGATCGTCGCTACGCGCCGTCCGGGGCGGCAAGGAAGGGGTGTCGGAGGAATGACCGGTTAGCTTTTTGCTTTCCACAGAATATAAAAATGTAGAAATAACCCGTTGTTAAGAAACGGTTTCAAACATTTTTGATCACGAACCGATACACCCCGCCGTCCTCGCCGGTTTCCATCAGTTCGCAGCCGGTCTGGCGGCAGAAGGCCTCGAAATCCGCCGTCGCGCCGGGATCGGTCGCATGCACTTCCAGCAGCCCGCCGGACGCCATTTTCTTCAGCGCCTTCTTCGCCTTCAGGATCGGCAGGGGGCAGTTCAGGCCCTTGGTGTCGAGGAACTGGTCGGCCATCGGCGGGGGTCTTCCGTCGTCTGTTGTTGCGGTCCGGCGGCGACGCGCTGCAATCTGGGTCGCCGCAGCCGTTCTGTCATCCCGGCAGGCGCCCGAAACATCCGGCAAATTGTCCGGGCCAACAGATTATCCGGGGTGGCGATTGCCATTCATTCAAAATATTGAATACAATATCCGGCAGCCCGTCAATGGGACGGGCGGACGGCCGGAGACCGGGGCTCTGACTCAGCGCAGGATCAGCAAGGCAGCGGCATCCCGGCCGGTCTTCGTCGGGCACGACATCTATCGCCGCGCCGCCTATGGCGGCAATCATCCGCTGGCGATTCCGCGGGTCGAGACGGCGGTAGACCTGTGCCGGGACCTCGGCTGGATCGCTCCGGACGCCTGGGTCGAAAGCCCGGTCGCCGGCGCCGCGACCCTCGGCCGGTTCCACGATCCCGCCTACATCGAGGCGCTGCGCCGGGCCGACGAGGACGGCGAGATCGCGCCGGAAACGCGCGGGCGCTACAATCTCGGCGCCCTGGAGAATCCCGTGTTTCCCGGCGTGTTCCGGCGCGCCTCGACCTCGGTCGGCGGCTCGATCGCCGCGGCGGAGCAGGCGCTTGCCGGCCGGATCGCCTACCATCCGGCGGGCGGCACCCATCACGGCCGCCCCGGCCGGGCGAGCGGCTTCTGCTATTTCAACGACCCGGTTTTCGCCATCCTGACCGCGCTGGACGCCGGCGTCGGCCGGCTGGTTCATGCCGATCTCGACGCCCACCACGGCGACGGCGTGCAGGACGCCTTCGCCGCCGATCCCCGGGTCTACACGGTCTCGATCCACGAGCGCGAGCGCTGGCCCCATACCGGCGCGCTGGACGACACCGGCGGCGGGCAAAGCTGCAACCTGCCGGTGGCGCCCGGTTTCGCCGACGCCGACCTGGACCTGCTGATAGCGGATGTCGTGCTGCCGCTGGTCCGCCGGGCGGCGCCGGAACTCATCGTCGTCACCTGCGGCGCCGACGGGCTGGCCGGCGATCCGCTGTCCCGGATGGCGCTGTCCAACCGGGCGCTGTGGGACGCCGCCTCGGCGCTGGCCGCCGAGGCGCCGGGCGCTGTCATACTGGGCGGCGGCGGCTACAATCCGTGGACGGTGGCCCGCTGCTGGGCCGGGCTGTGGGGCGTGCTCAACGGCTTTGCACTGCCGGACCGGCTGCCGCCCGCCGCGGTCCGGCGGCTCGAAGGGCTGGATTGCGACCTGGTCGACGAGGAAGACCGGGATCCGCGCTGGTTGACGACGCTGGCCGACGAACGGCAAGACATGACGGCGCGGCCCGGGACGGCGGCGCTGGCGCGGTGCGCGCTGACCGTGCCGCGGCGCGGGCGCTGGAGCCCCGGCGTGCGGCGTGCGGCGGCGTAGCGGATTTGCCCGGAGGAGGGAGCGGACCTTGGAGACGGTAACCCTGATGGCGCTCGCCGGTCTTGTCATCGGCTTCGGCTTCGGCTTCGTCATCGAGCGGACGAATTTCTGCACTATGGGCGCGATTTCGGACGCCGCGACCTTCGGCGACTTCCGCCGCTTCCGGGCCTGGATGCTGGCGATGGCGGTCGCGATCGTCGGCGCCCAGGCGCTGCACGGCGCGGAGACGATCGATCTCGGCCAATCGATCTACCTCACGGCGAATCTCGGCTGGCTCGGCGCGATCCTCGGTGGGCTGCTGTTCGGCTTCGGCATGACCATCGCCGGCGGCTGCGGCACCCGCAACCTGGTGCGCTTCGGCGCCGGCGACCTGCGCTCGCTGGTCGTCCTCCTGGTGCTCGGCATCTTCGCCTACATGACGCTGCGCGGCCTGACCGGGCTGGTCCGCGTCGAACTCGAAAGCGCGGCCAATGTCGATCTGGAGGCGGCCGGCATCGATTCGCAGGGGATCGGGGTCCTGCTGGCCGGCGTCTTCGGCGCGGCGGCCGAAACCGTGAACCCGGTCGTCGCCGTCGTCGCCGTCGCCGGCCTGCTGATCTGGTGCTTCATGGACGGCGCCTTCCGGCGCTCGCCGCGCAACATCGTCGCCGGACTGGGCGTCGGCCTCGCCATCGTCGCCGGCTGGTACGCCACCGGAGTCCTCGGTTACGACGATTTCGAACCGGCGCCGCTCACGTCGCTGACCTATGTCGCGCCGACCGGCAACGCGCTGGTCTATCTGATGACCTTCACCGGCGCGACGATCAACTTCGGCATCGCGAGCGTCGGCGGCGTGATCCTCGGCGCGTTCGTCTCCGCGATCCTGCGCGGCAATTTCCACCTGGCGACCTTCGCCGACGTCCAGGACATGCTGCGCAACATCTCCGGCGGCGCGCTGATGGGCATCGGCGGCGTGATGGCGCTGGGCTGCACCGTCGGCCAGGGGCTCACCGGCATTTCGACCCTTGCGCTGGGCTCCGTGCTCGCCATTCTGGCGATTATCGCCGGCGGGATCGCCGGCCTGAAATATATCGAGTGGCGCCTGTGATGGACGGATCCGCATTTCCCGGCCGCACCGCCGACTGGCTCGACCGCCTTGGCGACATCGAGCCGTTGGAGGATGCGGAGTTCGACGCCGCGCTGGTCGCCGAAATGCAGCGCAATGCGCCGGCGTTCGCCGATCGGCCGATCCGCTTCTCGACGCCGACCTTCAAGGAATACGAGACCGGCGAACTGGCCGGCTGCGGCAAGAACAGTTTTCCGGCGTTTTCCATCACGGCGGGCGGCTGCGCCCTGATGTGCGACCACTGCCAGGCCAGCATCCTGGAGCCGATGATCCCGGCGACGAGCCCGGAGATGCTCGACCGCAAGGTGCGCGACCTGGTGCTGTTGCAGGATCTGCAGGGCTTCCTGCTCTCCGGCGGCTCGAACCGGCGCAACGAGATTGCCTATGAGCGCTTCTACCCGGTCATCGAGGGGCTGAAGCGCGACTTTCCCCATTTGAAAATCGCCATCCATTCGGCGCTGCTCGACGAACGGCGCGCCCGGTCGATGGAGAGCGCCGGCGTCGATACCGCCATGATGGACGTGATCGGCGCGCAAGAGACCATCGAACGGGTCTACCATCTCGACCGGCCGGTCGCCGATTTCGAGGCGACGCTGGCCGCGCTGTGCGGCACGTCGATGGAGGTCGTGCCCCATATCGTCGCCGGGCTGCACTACGGCCGCCTGCTCGGCGAGACCAACGCGCTCGACATTTGCAGCCGCCACGGCATCCACGCCCTGGTGCTGGTTGTCATCATGCCGTTCTACGCCAAGGCCGGAACCTTCGAGACGCCGGACGCCGCCGCCGTCGGCCGCCTGTTCCTCGAAGCCCGCCGCCGGATCCCGGACCGGCAGGTGCTGCTCGGCTGCGCCCGGCCGGCCGGGATGCACAAGCGGGTGACCGACGCCTACGCCGTCATGGCCGGCTTGGACGGCATCGCCTTCCCGGCGGACGGCGCGGTGGCGGTTGCCGGGGCCATCGGCCGGCCGATGGAGCAGCAGCATGCCTGTTGTTCGATCGGGGTGGGCGGGGAGACGGTGACCGTGCCGGCAAGCTGCGCCGCGTGACCGGGCGCGTCGATATCCTCGTCGTCGGCCTCGGACCGGCCGGCGCGTCGGCGGCGCGGGAGGCGGCGCGGGCCGGAGCGTCGGTGCTGGCTGTGGACCGCAAACGCGCGGCCGGCGCGCCGGTGCAGTGCGCCGAGTTCGTGCCGCGGCTGATCGGCCAGGATGTCGAAGGCGTGGCGCCGGTCGCCGTCCAGCCCATCGAGGCCATGCATACCTTTGTCGAGGCCGCGGATTTCGACAGCGCCGACGGTTTCACCGGCACGATGATCGACCGCAGCCGCTTCGACGCCCTGCTCGTGGAGCAGGCGCGCGACGCCGGGGCCGAGTGCCGCTTCGATACGGTCTGGGCGCGCGACTTCGAGGTTACGGCCGAACTGGTCATCGGCGCCGACGGGCCGCGGTCGAAGGTCCGCGCCGCGGCGGGGCTGCCGGAGCCGCGGCCGATCGAGACCCGCCAGATAACCGTGCCGCTGCTCGATCCCAACAATGCGACCGACGTCTTCCTCTCGGCGGAAATCGAGGGCGGCTACGCTTGGCTGTTCCCCAAGGGCGACGTCGCCAATCTCGGCCTCGGCGTTGCGCCGGCGGCCCGCTCGAAGCTGAAGCCGGTTCTGGAGGGCCTGCGCCGCCGCCTGATCGGCGAGGGCCGGATCGGCGACGCAATCCTCGGCCATACCGGCGGCGCGATCCCGGTCGACGGCATCGTCGGGCCGGTCGCCGCGCTGCCCGACGGCACGCCCGTATTGCTGGCCGGCGACGCCGCCGGGCTGACCAATCCGGTGACCGGCGCGGGCATTCCCGCCGCCGTCATGTCCGGCGCCCTGGCCGGGGAAGCGGCCGCCCGCCGGATGGCCGGCGCAGCGGATGCGCTCGACGGTTATGCCGAGGAGATCGACGACCTGTTCGGCGCCTCGCTGCGCCGCGCCGTGGCGCGCCGGCGGGAACTGGAGCGGGCCTTCGCCGATTCGGTCCCGCAACCGGCGGACCTGCGGCGCGGTTGGATCGCCTATCCCGAATACTGGGCCGCCCGGTCGGCCGTTCCGACGCCCGAAGCGCAGAATGCGATGGGAGCGCAATGACCTGCCTCAAGCCCGAAAGCGCGCTGCCCGCCGAAACCGGCCCGGACGGCGCGGATTTCAACCCCTTCGCGGCGATGCAGCCGCGCCGGCCCGACGCGATCCCGCGGGATTTCCGCAACGGCGGCCGGGTCAAGGCGGCCGGCGTGGCGCCGGCCGGCGTCTACCTGCCGAACAACAACGTCATCACGCCGGCCATGCGTTCGCCGGACTACGTCCAGATGTCGACCGCGGCGGCGATAACGCTCGGCATCATGCCGGGCATGCTCTACCGCTGCGCCTGCACCCGCTGCCTGAACCTGCTGCTGACCTATCCCGAGGGCTGCCGGGCCAACTGCGCCTATTGCGGCCTGGCGCGGCACCGGGAGGCCAAGCGCGACTATGCCGACCGCAACTTCATCCGGGTCGACTGGCCGGCCGTGCCGATGGCCGAGATCGTGGACAAGGTGGCGGCGGACGGCGAAAACACGCCGTTCCACCGCATGTGCATCAGCATGATCACCCATCCGCGCTCCGACGACGACACGGTGACGGTGCTGAAACAGTGGACCGGCCGGATCGACCCGGCGACCGTGCCGGTCTCGATCCTGTCGAATCCGACGACGATGCAGCGGTCGGATGTCGAGACGCTGAAGGACCTGGGCGCCGACATCTTCACCGTGGCGCTCGACGCGGCGACGCCGGAGATTTTCGACCGGACGCGGGGCAAGGGCGTCGACAGCCCGCACAGCTGGCGCAAATACTGGGATATCCTGATGGACGCCCGGGACATTTTCGGGCCGCAGAAGTTCGGCGCCCATATCATCGTAGGCATGGGCGAGACCGAGTCCGACGTGCTGAACCTCATCCAGCGGCTCGTCGATCTCGGCGGCCACAGCCACATGTTCTGCTTCTTCCCGGAAAAGGGCTCGCTGATGGACCATCTGCCGGCGACCCCGCGCGACCAGTGGCGGCGCGTCCAGCTCGCGCGCTACCTGATCGACTATTGCGATGTCCGCGTGGAGCGGATGGCGTTCGACGGGGAGGGCAGGGTGACGGATTTCGGCCTGCCGCAAAGCGAACTCGACGCGATTATCGACGCCGGGATCGCCTTCCGCACCTCCGGCTGCCCGGGCAAGTTTCAGGAGGATATCTCGGCCTGCGACCGGCCCTACGGCGATTCGCCGCCCAGCAACATCGCCAGCTATCCGTTCCAGCCCGCCGGCGCCGATATCCGCCGCATCCGGCATCAACTCGACATGGAGAAGCCGGGCGAGACCTACGAACCGGGCGAGGAATTCGACGACCCGGACGATTCCCCTGCGCCGGAAGCGCGCGCGCCTTGAGCGAGGCGGGCGACAGGCCCGGATTCCGGGTCATCGATACCGGCGTCCGCGACGGCAGCCTCCAGATCGCTTTCGACCGGGCGCTCGTGGAACTGCGCAAGGCCGGCGCGGCGCCGGACACGGTGCGCTTCCTGCGTTTTCCGCCGACCGCCCTGATCGGCCGGCACCAGGATCTGAGCCGCGAACTGAAGCTCGACCATTGCCGCGCGGCCGGCATCGGCATCGTCCGGCGCATCACCGGCGGCGGCGCGATCTATCTGGACGAGGGCCAGCTCGGCTGGGAGATCGTCTGCGACCGGCGGAAGATCGGCGTGGCGACGCTGGCGGACATGACCGCCCGGATCTGCACGGCGGCGGCGGCCGGCCTCTCGACTCTCGGCATCGCCGCCGAATACCGCCCGCCGACGGACATCGTCGTGGACGGGCAGAAGATCTGCGGCGCCGGCGGCTATTTCGACGATGACATCGTCATGTGCCAGGGCACGACCCTGGTCGATCTCGACCTGCCGGCGATGATGGCGGCGATCAACGTGGCGGGCCCGAAAGAGGGCGCGCCGCCGCCGCCGCGGGTGACGACCCTGCGCGCTCTTCTGCCGGCCGCCGACCTCTCGATGCCGCGCCTTCAGGCCGCGCTGGTCGCCGGCTTCGAGGCCGGGCTGGGGATCGCCTGCACCGCGTCCGAACCGGGCGAAGCGGAAGAGGCGCTGGCCCAGCGGTTGTGCGATGAGGAAATCGGCACGCCGGCGTTCATTGCCGGAATCGACGATCCGGGCGCCGACGCCTCGGTGCGTCACGGCGAGAGCGGCCCGGTCAACGCCTGGCTGCGGGTCGAGGGCCGGCGCAACGACCGGGTGCGCGAGGTGTTGTTCACCGGCGATTTCGTCATAGTGCCGCCGCGCCTCGTCATGGACCTGGAAGGCAGCCTGCGCGGCGCGGCCTCCGGCGAGGTCGCGGCGCATATAGCGGCCTTCTTCAGCGAGTCGCCGCCCCAGATCGCGACCGCGCCGCCGGAAGCCTTTGCCGGGGCCGTTGCCGCGGCTTTTGCCGGCGCATGAAGTCGCTCACGGTCATCCAGCATACCTCGGCCGAATATCTCGGCCTGATGGAAGACCATTTCGAAGGCCGCCGCATCCGCTTCACCTATGTCCGCCCGTTCACCGAAGGCGTTGCGCCGCCGCATCCCGACGCCGTTGCCGACGGCCTCATCCTGCTCGGCGGCGGGCCCTGGGGATCGGCCGGGACGCGCGACCTGCCGACGCTGGAAGAAGAAATCGCCGCCGCCCGGACCTGCCTGATGGTCGAGAAGCCGGTGATCGGCATCGGGCTGGGCGCGCAGATCCTGGCGCTGGCGGCAGGCGGCTCGGTCGAGGCAGCGCCCCTGCGCTTCACCGTCGATACGGCGCTGCGTTGCATGGACGAGGCGCTGAACGGCTATCTGCCCGAATCCTGGCCCGTCGCCGTTTACGGCCGCGACCGGGCCGCGCCGCCGGATTATGCGCAGGTCCTGGCGCGCACCGGCGGCGGCGAGCCGGCGCTGTGGCAGATCGGCGGCAACGCGTTCGGCTTCGCCGGCCATCCCGGCCTCAAGGTCGCCATGGTCGAGGACCTGATCATGGAATTCGAGGAAGCGCCCGCCGATCCGGCGCCCGCCTTGCGCGACCTGCGGGCGGCCCAGCGCGCCATCGAGGATGCGCTGGTGCCGGTCATGACCGGCCTTGTCCAGATGACCGGCCTGATGCAGGCGGACTCGGTGTAACGGGCGCTCCACCGGCGGGCGGCCCGTCCTGTCGAGGTCGGCGGCCGGCCCATCCCCCGGCCGTCGTATCGACCGGAACGGCCCGAAGGGCCGCAAACGCACAGTTACGGATATGATTCCCAAGGATTTCTCCACTCCCTCCGGTCGGTCGAAATGACGGGGGAGAGGGCGGCGCCTTGCGGATCGACAGTTCGAAGCTGTACGGAAAGACGCTCGATCCGCGCGATCCGCTGCGGGGATTTGCCCGCGCTGCCGACATATTCAAAAGTTGCTATCTTTCCGCTGTTTCAATACCCTGCAAAGGTCATCCAGTCAGCGAGCGGTGAAGGGGGTACGTCGTGACGGACAAGCTGGTCATCGTGATGGCGAATACGGACACGCGCAACGGCGAGGAGCTGGGCGCGCCGATCTTCCAGGCGACCGTCGCCGCGGCGATGGAATACGAGGTCGACGTGATCTGCACGGCCACCTCGGGCCGCCTGATGAAGAAGGGCGTCGCCGAGCATCTCACGGTCAAGGAAGGCTCGCCGAAATCGGTCTACGATTTCATCCGGGACGCCCACGAGGCGGGCGTGAAATTCTACTGCTGCTCGCCCAATCTCGACCTGTTCGACATGACCAAGGACGACCTGATCCCCGAATGCGAAGGCATCGTCGGCGGCGCCCATCTGATCGAGGAGATCATGGAGGACGACGTCAAGGTGCTGACCTACTGAGGAAGGGGTACCGGCAACGGACATGGACCACGGCGCCGCCACCCGCGTGCAGGAGCATATCGGCGATCCGGTCTCGGACGCGCCGCCGCTCGGCCGCGACGCACTGGAAGAGATTTTCGGCGATATCCAGGCCGACCTGCGCTACGACCACGAACTCAACGGCTGCCTGAACTGCGGCATCTGCACGGCGACCTGCCCGGCGGCCCACTATTACGATTTCAGCCCGCGCGAGATCGTCCAGCTGCTCTGGACCGAGAATCTCGAGGGCATCTACGACGCGATGCAGGAAAAGATCTGGGCCTGCGCCCAGTGCTACACCTGCGCCGCGCGCTGCCCGTTCGGCAACAGCCCCGGCGGCCTCGTCATGCTGATGCGCGAGGTCGCGATCAAGCACGGCATGGAATCGGCGAAGAATGTGCTGCGCCCGTTCAGCCGGGTCATGCTCAAGCTGATTTCGACCGGCAACCAGCTGGCGCCGGACATGATCAACCCGGACCATTTCGCCGACTGGGGGCCGAACATCGCCAAGGTCGATGCGCCGCTCAAATTGCTGCGCAAGGCGATTCCGATGCCGACGCTCAACACCACGGCGACGGCCTGGGAGGTCAATCTCAAGACCTCGGTGGAACTCTACACGATCTGGGAAATGACCGGCGTTCTCGACCAGCTCGAAGGGATCGACGAAAACCTGTTCGACGTCATCGCCGACATCATGGACGAGAAGCGCGAGGACTGGGAAGACTTCCTGGAAGAGCAGGAAGACGAGGACGAAGACGACGACTGAGCCGCCCGCGGCGGCTTGCGCAGGAGACAAGGGACATGACCGGCACTGCGAACGATACCGCGAACGACACCGGGAACGACACCGGGAACGATACCGGGAACGCTTCGGGCGAAAGCGGCGAACGCTTTACCGGCCACGGCAGCGAATGGCGCGATGCGAACCTGTCGGCGCAGGACGCGCGCACCGCGACGGCCTGGGTCGAGGCGAAGGTGGACAAGCGCTCCATGCTGACCGACAAGGATCGCGTCGAGGACGTGCGCGATATCATGTGGCAGCTGGAGAAAGACGGCGAGATCGCCGTCCACCGGGTCGGCGACGGCCACGCGCCGGTCGAGGTCAAGACGCTCTACGGCTGGACCAAGCGCATCCCGACGGCCCGGCTCTGGCACCACAAGTCTTGCGGCCAGTGCGGCAACATTCCGGGCTACCCGGCCTCGCTGCTCTGGCTGATGAACGAGCTCGGCATCGAGTATCTCGACGAGACCGACCAGACCTCCTGCACCGCCTGGAACTATCACGGCTCCGGCATCGGCAACCTGGAGAGCCTGGCCGCCGTCTTCCTGCGCAATTTCCACCAGGCCTATGTCAGCGCCCGCGCCCAGGGCCTGCCGGACGCCTACTATTATCCGCTGGTCCATTGCGGCACGTCGTTCGGCAACTACAAGGAGGTGCGCCACTATCTGCTGCACTCCGCCGAGCTGCGCGAGCGGGTGAAGAAGATCCTCGCCAAGCTCGACCGGCTGGTCGACGGCAAGCTGCTGATCCCGGAAGAGGTCGTGCACTATTCGGAATGGGTGCATGTCATGCGCGACCGCATCGCGGCCCGCCAGACGATCGACGCCAGCGCCATCCGCGCGACCATCCACCCGGCGTGCCACGTCTACAAGATGGTGCCGGAGGACGCGATCTACGACGACGATATCCTGGAGGGGAACCGGGTCGCGGTTTCGACCGGCGCGATCGGCGCGCTGGGCGCCCAGGTGATCGACTATTCGACATGGTACGACTGCTGCGGCTTCGGCTTCCGCCACATCATCTCGGAGCGCGAGTTCACCCGCTCCTTCGCGATCGACCGCAAGGTCAAGGTCGCGGTGGAGGAGGCGCGCGCCGACGTGATGATCGGCCACGACACCGGCTGCATCACGACGCTGGACAAGAACCAGTGGATCGGCAAGGCCGCCGGCAAGGACTACGACCTGCCGATTCTGGCCGACTGCCAGTTCGCGGCGCTGGTCTGCGGCGCCCATCCGTTCAAGATCGTCCAGTCGCACTGGCACGCCTCGTCGACCGAGACGCTGATGGAGAAGCTGGGCATCGACTGGCGCGCCGCGAAGGCGGAGTTCGAGGCCTATCTCAAGCAGGTCGAGGCCGGCGATCAGGAGAATCTCTACGATCCGCGCCTGATGATCACCTCGGGCCCCGGCTTCAAGCGGATCGAGAACGGAACACTCGAGACGGGCGCATGACCAGACCGGTCCTCGTGGTCGGCGGCGGCCCGGCCGGGCTCGCCGCAGCCGAGGCGCTGTCCGGCGTCGGCCGGAACGCCGTTCTGGTTGAGAAGGAGGACCGGCTCGGCGGCGCGCCGATCCTCTCCGGCTACGCCAAGCTCGTGCCGACCGGGGAATGGGCGAAGGACGCCATCGGCGGCATGGCCGCGCGCGTGGAAAGCGACGCCGCCGTCGATGTCCGGACCGGCTGCACGGTTGGCGAATTCGGCGGCGAGCCCGGCGCGTTCGCGGCCACACTGTCGGACGGCGCCACGGTCGAGGCCTCGGCCGCCATCCTGTGCACCGGCTTTACCCATTTCGATTCGGTCAACAAGCCGGAATGGGGCTTCGGCAGCTTCCCCGACGTCGTGACCACGACCCAGGTCGAGCAGATGATCTCGTCGGGCGCCGGCGTGCGCTGCCCGTCGGACGGCCGCACGCCGAAACGGGTGGCGATCCTGCTCTGCGTCGGCTCCCGCGACCGCCAGATCGGCCGCGAATGGTGCTCCAAGATCTGCTGCACGGTGAGCGCCAACATCGCGATGGAAATCCGCGAGGAACTGCCGGACTGCCACGTCTACATCTACTACATGGATATCCGCACCTTCGGCCTCTACGAGACGAGCTACTACTGGCGCAGCCAGGAGGAGTTCAAGGTCAAGTATATCAAGGCGCGGATCGCCGAAGTGACCTCGGACGGCGAACGGCTGATCGTCAAGGGCGAGGACACGCTGGTCAAACGGCCGATCACCATTCCCTTCGACATGGTCGTCCACGCCATCGGCATGGACCCGAACGTCGATAACCTGCTGCTCTCCTCAATCTTCGGGGTCGACCTGGAGCCGCACGGCAATATTGCCCGGCAGTCGGCCTATGGCGGCATGGGGCGGACCAGCCGGCCCGGCGTGTTCGTCGCCGGCGCGGCGACCGGGCCGGAGACCATCGACGATTCGATCGCCCAGGCGAACGCCGCGGCCATCGCGGCGCTCGGCGCCGGCCGGGCGGCGGCGGACGAAGCGGCCTGAGCGGATGATGGCGTACGCCCTGCGCGGGACGGCGGGACGGGACGAGCCGGTCCCCGAGCGGCCGGAGTTGCATCTCTCCGGCCCGCGCCTGCGCCAGGCCCTGGAAAGCCTGATCGCCGGCAGCGAGGAGCAGGGCGGCGTCGAACGCTACGTCGAGGCCCTGAAGCTCAAGGCCTCCGCATTCGGCGACGCCCTCGCCGGCGGTGCGGCCGGCCTGAAGCCCGCGGCGTTCGGCGAACTCTGCGCCCTGATGCCTTCGGTGCGCCGGCGCATCGGGCCCTATCTCGACCGGACGGGTTTTGCGGCCGTCTGCGCGGCAATCGGTGCGTTGCTGGACGGCAGGACCGACACGACGACGACAGACGCCCGGCTCGCCGCTTTCGGGCGCGCCTTCCCGCGCGACCGGGAGCATCGCTGGGTGCGCGACCTGGCGGCCGAACTGCTGCACAACCTCGATCCGGAGCGCTATCCGCCGATGCAGCGCTGGGTCTGGGACGCCAAGACCAACACCGGCGTGTTGCGTGAGATCTGGTGGGGCGACGATGTCGACCACATCATGATCGACGTGCCGGACAGCTACGGCGCCTTCGTCGTGCTGCGCGAGGAACTGTCGCAATTCCTCACGGAAAACGGCGTCTTCCGGGACATTCTCCAATATGTCGACCTGCTCCTCGCCCATGTCTACGCCGGCTATATCGGCGAACAGGGCGGGCAGTATCTGCGCACCGATTTCGCGACGCCGGAAGATCCGATGCTGCACACCCGCCGGATGCTCGGGCTGGACGGAGTCGGCGCCAGGGGCCGGACGAAGCCCGCCGCGGTGGACGGCGACGCGCGGCCCGCCGGCGCCCCCAGGCTGCTCAACTAGGCCCGGGCGCGCGATGCCGATCCACGAACAGTCGCTGATCCGGCCGGAGAATATCCGGACTCACGACAAGCTGGTGCTCGACGGCGTCGACGTGTCGGGCCACTGGTCGACCTTCATCGAGCCCCGGGTCGTCACCGACTACAACGAGGCGCTGGAGGACGAGATTGCGGCGCTGCCCGGCGGCGAACATATCCACCGCTGCTGGCAATGCGGCTCCTGCACCAACTCCTGCACGGTCAACGCCGTCAACCCGGACTTCAACCCGCGCTACTGGATCTACCTGATCCGCATGGGCATGGAATCCGAACTGCTGCGCGACCGGGACATCATCTGGCAGTGCGTCTCCTGCAACAAGTGCACCTACGCCTGCCCGCGCGACGTCGAGCCGGAAGGGGTGATGAAGGCGACCGCGCACTGGCTGGAGAAGAAGGGCCATACGCCGAAATCGCCCTCGATCGTTTTCGACGAGATTTTCGCCGAACAGGTGATCGCGCGCGGCAAGATCGAGGAATCGTCCATCATCCGGACGTTCCTCAAGCGCACCGGCCAGCCGCTGATGCAGGACTGGCTGATCGCGATGGCGCGCAGCCTGATGATGAAGCTGCCGATCGGCCTGATGCGGCGCATGGGCCTGGCCGTGCTGTTCCGGCCGCGCACCGCCGGCTGGTCGAAGGCGCGGACGGCGCTCGAAGACTATGTCGAGGAGTGCGAACGCGAACAGCGCCGGGCGCTCGGCCTGGGCAACGGGAAGCAGGAATGAGCGAAGAACGGAAATACGACCGCGTCGCCTACTATCCCGGCTGTGCGCTGGAAGGCACCGGCCATGCCTACAACCGCTCGACCAAGGCGGTCGGCAAGGCGCTCGGCCTGAAGCTGGACGAGGTGAAGAACTGGAACTGCTGCGGGGCGATGGAGGTCAAGAATATCGATCCGAAGATCCAGACCTACCTGTCGTCCCGGGTCATGTCGATCGCGGCGAACGAGATGGGCCACGATGTCGTCATGGCGCCGTGCAACGGCTGCTACCACAATCTCAAAAAGGCCGAATACGACCTGGAGCACGACGGCAAATCGCGCGAGGTCGTCGGCCGCCTGTCCTCCAAGGCCGGCCATGAAACCTACGAGGCCGGGCAGGTCGAAACCATCCACGCGCTCGACTGGATCAAGGACGGGATCGGCGAGGACGGCCTGAAATCCAGGGTGAAGAACAGCCTGCAAGGCGTTAAAATCGCAAACTATTACGGTTGCATGTACACGCGGCCGCGCCACATCTTCCCGGAGAAGGACGCCGGGCCGGGTTCGGAATCGACCTCAGAACCGCACTTCATGGACGACCTGCTGGCCGCGGCCGGCGCCGAAAATGTCGATTTCCCGCTCAAGACGGCCTGCTGCGGCGGCGCCCACACGCTCTCGGACAGCGACATTTCGACGAAACTGGTGCTGAACATCCTCGAAGCCGCCGAGGCCGCCGGCGCCGACGTTATCGCCACGGAATGTCCGACCTGCCATTCCGGGCTCGAAATGCACCAGATCCGCGCCGAAAAGCGGCTCGGCCGGAAAACGACGGTGAAAATCCTCTATTTCACCCAGCTGCTCGGCGTCGCGCTGGGCCTCAGCCCGCGCAAGGTCGGCGTGCACGAGAATGTCTCCGATTCGCGCGATTTCCTGAAGGAAAAGGGCCTGGCATGACACCGTTCGCCGATATCGAAGCGGCGCTCGACGGCTTCGATCCCGCCAAACCCGATCCGGCCGGCCGGCTGCTCGGGCTGGCCGAGGCGGTGCTGGAAAACTGGGCCGGGGCGCGCGGCGAGACGCCGACCGTCGAAGAGCGCGAAGGCTTCCGCCTGCTCGCCCTGCACCGGCAGGGCGCGCGCGGCGAGCCCAGCTTCAATGCGTGCCGGGAGACCTGCCGCGAGATCGCCTATCGCGCCAACCTGCTGCGCCTGGAACCGGACCATGGCGAAACCGGCCGCCGCGCGGCCATGATGGCGATGCTGGTGCGCCATCTCCTGCTTTTCGTCTCGGGCAAAATGCAGGTTGCGGGGCTGGGCGAATTTTGCTGTTCATCGCGCGGTTTGCGCTCGCTCGATGGGGACGCAGCCGAAGCGCCCGAATTGACGAAGGTTGCCTGATCCATGCCGACTGTCCGTGGATGCCATCTGCCCGACGACCTGCTCTACGACGTGCCGAACCATATCTGGTTCGCCGAAACCGGCGACGGCAACCTGCGTCTCGGCATGACCGGCGTGGCGACGGCGATGGCGGGCAACCTGGTCGCCTTCACGCCGAAGAAGGTCGGCCGGTCGGTCAAGGCCGGGCGGTCCTGCGCCACCGTCGAATCCGGCAAATGGGTCGGCCCGGCCAAGTCGGCGGCCGGCGGCGAGGTCGTCGAGGTCAACGAGGCGCTGGTCGAGGAGCCGGGCCTGGCGAACCGGGATCCGTACAGCGCCTGGATGGTCGTGCTCCGGCCGGACGACTGGGACAGCGTGAAGCCGACGCTGACGCCCGGCGCCGACGTCGCCGCGCCCTACGAAGCCAAGATGGACGAGGACGGCTTCGCCGGCTGCGAGTGAACCGCCGCCTTACGGTCGCGCGACGCCGGCTAGCGGCCGGGTCGACAGGCAGCCGGCGAGGATATCGAGCCGGTTGACGTCGAATTCGCGCCACAGGCCGGGCAGCGCCCTGTCCTCGCCGTCGCCGTCGCCGTACCAGGCGCGCAGGAAGGGGTCGAGCCAGGGCCGCAATTCGCCGGTGCGCAGGTCGCCCGGCGTCCAGCCGGCCAGCCCCGCCGCCTTCACGAAGGCCGCTTCGTCCTCCGCCTCGGCGGCCAGTTCCCGCAGCCGGTTCAGCCGTGCAAGATCCTCGCGCAGCAGGGCGGCCCGGAAATAGCTTGGGTCTCCGGCCAGTTCCGCCGTCACGGCGTCGATCACGGATTGTCGGCTCATGGCGGTCCAGGGGGGCGGTCCAGGGGGCGGTCCAGGGCGATCCAGGGTGCTTCGGCCGGAGCGGCAATACTCCGGCGCGTCCGGAAGACGGGCTGCGGCCTTCCTTCCGGCAGTCGGGAGTGCCAGTCCGCCTCAATCGGCCGACCTATTCCTCGAATAACCTTGCAATTCTGCCATCCGATGGCGGATTTGCAAGGCAGAGGAACCGCCCATGCCCGAAACCCTGCCATTCCATGCGCCGGTCGTCGTCATCGGCGGCGGCATCATGGGATGTTCGACGCTCTACCATCTGGCGCAGATGGGCGTCGCCGACGCCATCCTGCTGGAGCGCAACCGGCTGACCTCGGGCACGACATGGCATTCCGCGGCGCAGGTGCGGGCGTTGCGCCAGTCGCGCAACCTCACCCGGCTGATCCAATACTCGGCGGACCTCTATTCCCGGCTCGAAGCGGAAACCGGCCAGAGCGTGGGCTGGATCCGGAAGGGCTCCCTGTCGATCGCGACGACGCCGGACCGGCTGACCCACATCCGGCGCCAGGCCGCGCTGGCCCGGGCCTACGGCATCGAGACGCACGAGATCGGCGCCGGCGAGGCCAAGGAGCGCTGGCCGCCGATGAACGCGGACGACGTGCTCGGCGCCGTCTGGTCGCCGGAAGACGGGCGGGTCAGCCCGTCGGATGTCTGCGCCGCCCTCGGCAAGGCCGCGCGCGGCCTCGGCGCCCGCTTCTTCGAGAATTGCGGCGTGACCGGAATCCTGACGGAAAACGGCCGGGTCCGCGGCGTCGAGACGGCGCGCGGCGCGGTCATGTGCGACGCCGTGGCGGTCTGCGCCGGCCTGTGGTCGCGGGAGGTCGGCGCCATGGCCGGCGCACGGGCGCCATTGCTCGCCTGCGAGCATTTCTACCTGCTGACCCGGCCGGTCGACGGCGTCGCCGGCAACCTGCCGACCCTGTCGGACCACGACCGCCATCTCTACATCCGCGACGACAGCGGCGGCCTGCTGGTCGGCTGTTTCGAACCGATGGGCAAGCCGATCCCGCCGGGCGCGCTGGACGAGACCTTCGAATTCCAGCTCCTGCCGGAAGACTGGGACCATTTCGAGCCGATGATGGAAAACGCGCTGCACCGGCTGCCTGCGCTCCGGACGGCGGAGGTCCGGATGCTGCTCAACGGACCGGAAAGCTTCACGCCGGACGGCATGTTCATGCTCGGCGAGACCGCCGAAACCCGCGGCCTGTTCCTCGGCTGCGGCATGAATTCCGTCGGCATCGCCTGCGGCGGCGGCGCGGGCATGAACCTGGCTCACGCCATCGTCCACGGCCACACCGCTTACGACCTGTCCGAGGCCGGGGCCAACCGCTTCGCGCCGCAGTTCGACAGCGCCGGACATCTGATGGCCCGGGCGCCGGAGGTGCTCGGCCGGCATTACGAGATCGCCTATCCGGGCCTTCAGCCAGCGACGGCGCGCGGCCTGCGCCGCCTGCCGCTCGACGCCGAACACCGGGCGGCGGGCGCGCGGACGGGCCAGGTCTACGGCTGGGAACGGCCGCTCTGGTTCGGCGGTCCGCAGGAGCCGGAGCCGACCTTCGGAAAGCCGGACCGGTTCGATACCGTGAAGGGCGAGGTCATGGCCGCGCACCGCAAGGCCGCGGCGTTCGACGGCTCGCCATTCGGCAAGATCGAGATCGAGGGGCCGGACGCCGAAGCCTTCCTGCAGCATGTCTGCGCCAACGACATGAACCGGCCGCCGGGCAGCGCCGTCTACACGCCTGTCCTGAATGAGCGCGGGACCTACGAGTCGGACATCACCGCCCAGCGCCTCGCCGAAGGCCGCTACCGCCTGTTCACCGGCGCCGCGGCGGTCCGCCGGGACCTGGCCTGGCTGCGCCGCCACGCCGCGGATTTCGACGTTGCGCTGACCGACGTCACGGAACGCTACGCTCTGCTCGGCCTGATGGGCCCGGAAGCCGCCCGCATTGCGGCCGAGCTGGGCGCGGAGGCGCTGAACGCCCTCGGCTATTTCCGGCACGGCTGCGCGCGGATCGCCGGATGCCCGGTGCGCGCCGCCCGGCTCTCCTACGTCGGCGAGGCGGGCTGGGAAATTACCTGCCGTTCGGAGGACGCGTCGGCGGTCTACGCAGCCCTGACCGGGGCCGGGGCGGCGCCGGCCGGCCTGTATGCGCAAACTTCGATGCGGATCGAGAAGGGCTTTGCGGCGATGGGCCACGAGCTCGACGGCGACACCGGGCCGGTAGAAGCGGGACTGGACCGGTTCTGCTCGCGGACGAAGCCGTATATCGGCAGCGACGCGGTCGCCGAGCGCCGCAAGACCGGCCGGCGGACGCTGGCGACCGTCCTGTTCGACGATCCGGACGCCGTCCCCCTCGGCCACGAGCCGGTCTACAGCGCGGGCAAGATCGTCGGCCGCACCGCCTCGGCGGCCTTCGGCTACCGGATCGGGCGGCCGGTCGCCCTCGGCCATATCGAGGCCGGCGGCATCGACGGCCGGCGCGTCGAAGTCGACATCGCCGGCATCCGCCACGCCGCCCGGATGCAAATCGCGCCGGCTTTCGATCCGGCGGGGGAGCGGATGCGCGGGCGAAGCGGGTAGGGCGCATGAATTACCTGCGCTCGACAGCCCCGGCGCCCGGTGGCAAGGTCGCGCCGCATTCCTGCCAACGGGCCAACCGACGGAACACCATCTTGCGCATCGGCGTTTTCGACCATCTGGACCGGGGCGCCGGGGCGCCGGAGGACTTTTACGAGGACCGGCTGCGGCTGATCGAACTGTACGACCGCGCCGGCCTCCACGCCTACCACCTGGCCGAGCATCACGGCACGCCGCTCGGCATGGCGCCGTCGCCGGGCGTGTTCCTGTCCGCGGTTGCTCAGCGCACGACGCGCCTGCGCTTCGGGCCGGCGGTCTATTGCCTGCCGCTCTATCCGCCGCTGCGCCTGATCGAGGAAATCTGCATGCTCGACCGGATGAGCCGCGGCCGGCTCGATCTCGGCGTCGGGCGCGGCATCTCGCCGATCGAGGTCGCCTTCTTCGATCTCGATCCGGCCGAAATGCCGGCGATGTACCGGGAGGCGCTCGATTTCGTCCTGAACGGGCTGGCCGCCGCGTCGGCGGGCCGCGACTTCAGCTTCGAGGGCGCATACTACCGGGCCGCCGGCGTGCCGATGGTCCTGTCGCCGGCGCAGCAGCCCCATCCGCCGCTCTGGTACGGCCTCAGCCGGCCGGATTCCGCGGCCTGGCCGGCCGCCCGCGGGGTCAACGTCATCAGCAACCAGCCGCCGCCGCTGACCCGGGCGATTACCGACGCCTACCGCGCCGAATGGCGTAACGCCGGGCGCGCCGGGGCGGACCTGCCGATGATGGGCGTCAGCTTCCACCTCGTCATCGCGGAGACCGAGCGGGCGGCGCTGGAGACGGCGCGGCGCGGCTACCGGGTCTGGCGCGAGAGCTTCTACCTGCTGTGGGAGCGCGCCGGCCGGGCGCCGATCGGGATATCGTTTCCGGACGAATTCGACGCGCTGATGGAGACCGGCGTCGCCATCGCCGGGACGCCGGCCCAGGCGCGCGCGAAGATGGCGGCGCTGGCCGCCGACTCCGGCGTCAACTACCTGGTCTGCCGCATGGCCTTCGGCGACCTGAGCTACGAGGAGGCGGCCCGCACGGCGGACCTGCTGACGCGGGAGGTTTTGCCGGCGTTGAGGGAGGCGCAATCGGCTGGATCGCCGCTTTCTGAAACGCCGCTAGCCGGTTGAAATAATTGGTACGCCCAGCTGGATTCGAACCAGCGACCTACTGATTAAAAGTCAGTTGCTCTACCAACTGAGCTATGGGCGCCCGCTGTGCCGCGGCGGGGGCGGCGGGAGGGCGGTTGCTCCGGCCGGCGGTTAGCGGCATCGGAAGGACCCCGCATCGGCGGGGCGGAACATAGGAACCGGCCGGTGGGGCGTCAAGCGAAGCGGGCCGCCTCGAATGGCGCGCGGGCCGGCGCCATCGCGGCTTGACTCCGCGGCGGCGGCGGGCCACCAGATTCCCGCCCGTCCGACCGATCGTCCGGAGCCGCCATGACCGGCTATATCGACCTGCCCGATTACGCGACCGCGCTGGCCGAAGGCGTCCGCCTGCCGGCGCCGGAATTCTACAATTTCGGCTTCGACCTGATCGACCGCCGGGCCGCGGAGCGGGACAAGACCGCCTTCGTCTACGCCGACGCCAACACCGGCGCGCAGGAAACCTGGCGTTTTTCCGACCTCTCGGCCGCGTCCAACCGCTTCGCCAACATGCTGCGCGGCCTCGGCGCGGCCAAAGGCGATTTCGCCTTCATGATGATCCCGCGGATTCCGGCCTGGTACGAAGCCACGATCGGCTGCATCAAGCTCGGCGCGATCGCCATGCCGGGCACCAACCTGCTGCAGCCCAAGGACATCGAATACCGCATCAACAAGAGCCGCGCGCGCTTCGCCATCGTCACCGCCGACCATATCGCGAAGATCGAGGCGGTGCGCGGCAAGTGCCCGACGCTCGAACATGTGATCGCGATCGGCGCGCCGCACGGCGCTCCCCACAGCGACTGGGTCCATTGCGAGGCCGCCTGCGCCGCGGCGAGCGACACGCTGGACCGCAGCGAGGTCGCGCCCACGCGCCTCGACGAGACGATGCTGGCCTATTTCACCTCCGGCACCACGGCCTTTCCGAAGCTGGTGCCGCGCAGCCACGAATACGCCATCGCCCACACGCTGACCGCCCGCTACTGGCACGATTTGCGCGAGGACGACCTGCACTGGACGATGAGCGACACCGGCTGGGCCAAGGCGGCCTGGGGCAAGCTGTTCGGCCAGTGGCAGGTCGGATCGGCCGTGATGCTCTACAATCCGGCCCCGGCCTTCGACGCCGACGCCCATCTTCGGCTGTTCGCCGAGCACGGCATCACGACCCTGTGCGCGCCGCCGACCGTGTTCCGCGCCTTCATGCAGGTCGACCTGTCGGCCTACGACCTGTCGTCGCTCCGCCACACGGTCGGCGCCGGCGAGCCGCTCAACCCGGAGGCGATCCGCGCCTGGAAGGCCGCGACCGGCACGGTCATTCACGACGGCTACGGCCAGACCGAGACCGTCAACCTGGTCGCCAACGTGCCCGGCGTCGCCGGATTCGAGGTGCGGCCGGGCTCCATGGGCAAGCCGCTGCCGGGCATGGCGGTCGACATCGTCGACGACAGCGGCAACCGGCTGCCGGACGATGAGGTCGGCCACATCGCGGTCAGGACCGACGGCGACACCTGGCCGCCCGGCCTGTTCCACGGCTATTACGAGGACGACGCGGCCAACGCGAAATGCTTCCGCCACGGCTGGTACTATACCGGCGACACCGCGACCCGGGACGCCGACGGCTATATCTGGTTCGTCGGCCGGGCCGACGACCTGATTTCCTCGGCCGGCTACCGGATCAGCCCGTTCGAGGTCGAGAGCGCGCTGATCGAGCACGAGGCGGTCGCCGAATCCGCCGTCATCGGCAAGAAGGACGCGCTGCGCGGCGAGATCGTCAAGGCGTTCGTCGTGCTGGCCGAAGGCTTCGAGCCCGGCGCGGCGATGGAGGAGACCCTGCAGGATTTCGTCAAGGCGACGACCGCGCCCTACAAATATCCGCGCGAGATCGCCTTCGTCGAGGAGCTGCCGAAGACCATCTCCGGCAAGATCCGCCGCGTCGAGCTGCGCCAGCGGGCGAACGCAGAGTAGGGCGGGATGAGCGCCGGCGACTATCGGCTGGACGAGCAGGTCGGCTTCCTGCTGCGCCGGGCGCAGCAGCGGGCGACCGCGGTCTTCACCGCGCGCTTCGCCGGATACGGGCTGACGCCGACCCAGTTCGCCGCGCTGGCGAAGATCGCCGACGAGGGCGAGGTCTCGCAGAACCGGCTCGGCCGGCTGACCGCCATGGACCCGGCGACCATGAAAGGGGTGACCGACCGGCTCTCGGAGCGCGGCCTGATCGCCGGCCGGGCGGACCAGGAGGACCGGCGGCGCACCCAGTGGCGCCTGACGGACCCCGGCGCGGCCCTGCTGGCGGCGGCCTACGGCGACGGTTTCGCGGTCACGGCGGAAATCCTCGACCCGCTCTCGCCGCGCGAACGCGCAACATTGTTGCGTTTGCTGGAGAAGATCGTTTGAGGCTTGCGCAGCGGCGGGGGGTTCGATAAGATCGTGCAAATTCGTTCGTATACAAACAATTTTAGCGGCCGGTAAGAGCGGCGGATTCGAGCGGACGGGGACGGCGATGTCGGTGTATCTGCGGCCGGACAATCTCGAAGAGGCGCTGGATGCGTTGCAGCGCGCGCCGCTGACCGTGCTCGCCGGCGGCACCGACTATTATCCCGGCCGGGTCGGCCGGCCGCTCGACGACGACCTGCTCGACCTGACCGGTATCGCCGCTCTGCGCGGCATCGCCGACGCGGGCGGCCATTGGCGCATCGGCGCGCTCGCGACCTGGACGGACCTGATCCGGGCCGGTCTGCCGGCCTGTTTCGACGGCCTCAAGGACGCGGCGCGCGAGGTCGGCGGCGTCCAGATCCAGAATGCCGGGACGATCGCCGGCAACCTGTGCAACGCCTCGCCGGCGGCCGACGGCGCGCCCAACCTGGCGGCGCTGGAGGCCGAGGTCGAACTCTCGGCCGCGGACGGCGTGCGGCGCCTGCCGGTGACGGAGTTCCTGACCGGCAACCGGACCACGGCGCTGGGGCCGGGCGAAATCGTTACCGCGGTTCTCGTGCCCAAATTGCCCGACAATGCCGCCAGCGCCTTCCTGAAGCTCGGCGCGCGGCGCTATCTGGTCATATCCATCGTCATGATCGGCATCGTCCTGGCGCCGGACGGCGATACGGTCGGCGACGCCCGGGTCGCCGTCGGCGCCTGTTCCCCCGTGACGCGGCGTTTGCCGGCGCTGGAGGAAGCCCTGAACGGCCGCCCGCTCGACGGCCGGCTGGGCGCGGCGGTTTCCGCCGAAGCGGTCGAAACGGTCCTGTCGCCGATCGACGACGTGCGCGGCTCGGCCGGTTACCGGCTCGACGCCACCGTCACGATGCTGCGCCGCGGCCTGTCGGACATGGGCCGGCGGATGGGAGAGGCGGCATGAACATCGCCGCAGCTTCGACGGCGCTGACCGTCAACGGCGACAAGACGGCCCTGCGCAGCCCGCCGGCGACCCGGCTGGCCGACGCCCTGCGCAGCGAACTCGGCCTGACCGGCACCAAGGTCGGCTGCGACGCCGGCGATTGCGGCGCCTGCACCGTGCTGCTGGACGGCGCGCAGGTCTGTTCCTGCATGGTGGCGGTGGCCCAGGCCGCCGGGCGCGACGTGACGACGGTGGAAGGGCTGGCGCGGGACGGCGCCCTGTCCGGGCTCCAGGCGGCCTTCCTGCGCCACGGCGCGGCCCAGTGCGGCATCTGCACGCCGGGTATGCTGATGGCGGCGCGCGACCTGCTCGACCGCAACCCGTCGCCAAGCGAACAGGAGGCGGCCGACGCGCTGGGCGGCGTGCTGTGCCGCTGCACGGGCTACCGCAAGATCGTCGAGGCCGTGCTGGATGTTACCGGATCGCAGGACTGCGCGGCAATCGATACCGGCGCCGAAGCCGGCGCCGCGGTCGGCGCCCGGATCGAACGGCTGGACGGCGCGCAAAAGCTCACCGGCGACGAGGTGTTCGGCGCGGACTTCGCGCCGCCGGATGCGCTGACCCTGCGGGTCCTGCGTTCGCCGATCGCGCGGGGCCGGTTCGAGACCGGCGACCTGGAGGCTTTCCGGGCTGCCCGGCCCGGCGTCGCCGCCGTCCTGACCGCCGCCGATATCCCCGGCAGCAACGCCTTCGGCGTCTATCCGGTGGGCAAGGACCAGCCCGTGCTGGCGGACGGAATCGTGCGCTACCGGGGCGAGGCCGTGCTCGCCGTCGTGGGCAACGCCGGCGCCGTCGCCGCCCTGCGCGACGAGGACCTGCCGGTCGTCTGGCACGAGGAAGCGCCGGTCACCGGCATCGACGCCGCGTCGGCGGCCGACGCGGCGCTGGTCCAGGGGCATCGGGACAGCAACGTCCTGGCGCGCGGCCGGGTCGTCAAGGGCGATGTCGAGCGGGGCTTTGCCGAGGCCGATTGCGTCGCCGAGGGCACATGGCGGACCGGCTTCGTCGAGCACGCCTATATCGAGCCGGAGGCCGGCTGGGCGCGCCGCGTCGGCGACCGGCTCGAAATCCACGTTTCCACCCAGTCGCCCTACATGGACCGGGACGAGACTGCGCTGATCCTTGGCATCGGCGAAGACCGGGTGCGGATCGTCCCGACGGCCTGCGGCGGCGGCTTCGGCGGCAAGCTGGATATCTCCGTCCAGCCGCTGATCGCGCTCGCCGCCTGGATGCTGGGCGCGCCCGTGCGCTGCACCTACACGCGGCCGGAGAGCATGGCGTCCTCGACCAAGCGCCACCCGGCGGCGATCCGGGCGCGCGCCGGCTGCACCGCGGCCGGCCGGCTGACCGCCTTCGAATTTCACGGCGATTTCGATACCGGGGCCTACGCCTCCTGGGGTCCGACGGTCGCCGACCGGGTGCCGGTCCACGCGGCCGGGCCCTATGTTATCCCGCATGTGAAGAACACGAGCTGCGCCTGGCTGACCAACGCGCCGCCGTCCGGCGCCTTCCGCGGCTTCGGCGTACCCCAGTCGGCGATCGCCAACGAGGCGCTGCTGGACGACCTCGCCGGGCAATGCGGCCTCGATCCGCTCGCCTTCCGGCTGAAGAACGCCATCCGCAAGGGCGACGAAACCTCGTCCGGCCAGGTGCTGGAGCACAGCGCCGGCCTCGCCGGCTGTTTCGAGGCCCTGCAACCGGACTGGGACCGGGAACGGGCGGAAGCGGCGCGGATCGACCGGGCCGGCGGGCCGCTGCGCCGGGGCGTCGGCGTCGCCGGCATGTGGTACGGCTGCGGCAACACCTCCATGTCGAACCCGTCGACCATGAAGCTCGGCATTTCCGCCGAGGGGCAGGTGACGCTCTACAACGGCGCGATGGACATGGGGCAGGGGCCGAACACGATCATGCCCCAGATCGCCGCCGACGCGCTCGGCGTGCCGGTCGGGCGGATCGCCAACGTCGCCGGCGACACCGACCGGACGGCGGACGCCGGCAAGTCCTCGGCGTCGCGCCAGACCTTCGTGTCCGGCCGGGCGACCCAGATCGCCGGCGAAACCCTGCGGGCGAACATCCTGCGCCTCGCCAATGTCGGCCCGGCGGCTTCGCTCGAGATCGGCGACGGCCGGATCGTGCTGCGCGACGGCGACGCCGAGCGGACCCTCGATCTCCGGGCGATGGCGCCCGACGCCGAGGGCGACGTGCTCGCCGCCGCCGGCACCTTCGATCCGCCGACGAAGCCGCTCGATGCGAACGGGCAGGGCGTGCCCTACGCGACCTACGGCTTCGGCGCCCATCTGGCCGTCATCGACATCGACGTCGACCTGGGAACGATCGAGGTCCGGCGCATCGTGGCGGCCCACGATGTCGGCCGCGCGATCAACCCGACATTGCTGGAAGGGCAAATCCACGGCGGCGTCGCCCAGGGCCTCGGCCTCGCCCTGATGGAAGAGTTTGTCCCGGGCCGGACGGAAAACCTGCACGATTACCTGATCCCGACCTTCGGCGACGTGCCGCCGATCGATACGATCCTGATCGAGGACCCGGAACCGCTCGGCCCCTACGGCGCCAAGGGCATCGGCGAGCAGGCGCTGATCCCGACCGCGCCGGCGATTTTCAACGCGGTCCATCATGCGACGGGCGTGCGGCTGCGCCATGCGCCGGCGCTGCCGCACCGGGTCCGCGAAGCCCTGCTTGCCGCGCGGGAGGCCGGCCATGCCTGACGGAACCCCTGCAACTGCCAAGGACAAGCCGGGCATCGTCACCTGCGACGCCTGCCCCGTCCTGTGCCGGATCCGCGAGGGGCGCACCGGCGCCTGCGACCGCTACGGCAATGTCGACGGCGTCCTGACCCGGATGGACCCGTTCGTGGTCGCCCAGCGCGCCGGCAAGGACGGCGACCTCGTGCCCTTCCAGGACCGGGACTGGGACGGTTCGCTGATCCCCAACGCCGAAACCTTCGTCACCGGCATCGGCTCCGGCACGACCTATCCGGACTACAAGCCCGCGCCCTTCATCGTCGCCAGCGAGCACGAGGGCGTCGACATGGTGACGGTCGTCTCCGAAGGCATCTTCAGCTATTGCGGCCTCAAGGTGAAGATCGACACCGACCGCTATATCGGGCCGGAGACTGCGCCGGTCCGGGTCGGGGGCGAGCAGGTCGGCCATGTCACGACGGCGGAATACGGCTCCCAGATGCTCTCGCTCGGCGGCGTCCGCCATCTCACCGGCGGCTCGAAGAAGGAGGGCGTCGTCACCTGCGATACGATGCTGCGCCTGTCGAACGGCGACGCCATCGATTTCACGATCGACGGCGGCGAAGAACTCACGCTCCGGGCCGGCAGGGCGCCGGTCATCGGCGGCCGGCACGAGGAGCGGATGCGCGTCGGCTGCGGCTCGGCGACCATCGGCATCTTCGCGCAGCAATGGTTCGGCCATACCGACGAGGTGATCGTCGTCGACGACCATATCACCGGCGTCCTGACCGAGCACCAGGCCGGGCGTTTTCTCGACATGAAGCCGGCCGGAATCCGGGTGCGCGGCCGCAAGTCCACGCCGGGGCGCTATTTCCAGGTCGCCGAGCCGGGCAGCGGCTGGGGCGGCACCGACGTGACCGACCCGCTGTCCATCGTCGACACGATCGACCCGAAGGTCGCCTGGCCGGGCGAACGGCTGCTCATGGTCAGCACGACCGGCGAGGACGCGGAATATTTCATCCTCGACGACGAACTCCGGCCGCAGACGGCGCCGATGCCGCCCGAACTCTCGGTCGTGGTCGACCGGATCGGCGAGAATTGCGAACCGGCGCTCGCCACGGTCGCCTTTATGGCCGGGGCCGGCGGCTCGCTGCGCGCCGGGGTGACCGAGAACCCGGTGCGGCTCACCCGCTCGGTGCGCAGCGCGCTGACCCGCGTCACCGCCGGCGGCGCGCCGGTTTATGTCTGGCCGGGCGGCGGCATCACCATCATGGTCGATGTCACGACCATGCCGGAGAACAGCTTCGGCTATGTGCCGACGCCGGCCATCGTCGCGCCGATCGAATTCACCCTGCGGCTCGCCGACTATGCCGCCCTCGGCGGCCATATGGACGCCGTGCGGCAGGTCGGGGAGATCGTCGACGCCGACCGGCTGCGGGTCGAGAAATGGCACGACCGGGCGCCCTGGCCCGGCGCGCCGCTGCACGGCCCGACGGCGGACGGATGAGCGGCGGACGGATGAGCGGCGCGCGCAACATGACAACGCCGGACAGGGCCATGCCGGGCGCGGTCCGGGCCGTCCTGCCCGACGGCCGCCGCCGGCATTTCCAGCACGGCCCGATCGACCTGGTGCTCGACGCCTTCGGCCCGGCCGGAGACGTTGCGGCCTTCCACGAGCAGGCCTGGGCGCGCTTCCGCACCGTGCTCGGCGAACTGGCCGGCGAACTGGCCGCGCTGCGCACCGATGTCCGCGCCATGCCGGCCGTGAAGGGCAGCACGGCGCGGCGCATGGCGGCGGCCTGCGCGCCGCATGGCGGCAGCTTCGTCACGCCGATGGCGGCCGTCGCCGGCGCGGTTGCGGACGAGGTGCTGGCGGCGGGGACCGCCGGCCGGAACCTGCACCGCGCCTACATCAACAACGGCGGCGATATCGCGCTCCATCTGGCGCCGGGCGAACGGTTCCGCGCCGGCATGGTTGCGCTGGGCGACATGCCGGAAGCCGCCGGTATCGCCGGAATCGGGAGCGCAGACGGGATCGGCGGAATCGCAACCAGCGGCTGGCGCGGCCGCAGCCTGTCGCTCGGCATCGCCGATTCGGTGACGGTCCTCGCGGAAACCGCCGCCGCGGCCGATGTCGCGGCGACGCTGATCGCCAATGCGGTCGATGCCGACAGTCCCGCCGTCGCCCGGACGCCGGCGTGCGACCTGGACCCGGACAGCGACCTTGGCGGCCGGCCGGCGACCGTCGGGGTCGGCGCCCTGACGACGGCCGAGATCGAGACCGCGCTGGAGGCCGGCCGGGCGGCAGCGCAGGCGATGATCGGCCGCCGCCTCATCGCGGGGGCGGCCCTGGTCCTGTGCGGCCGGAACGCAATTGCCGGGAGCGCGACTCTGCCCGCTATCGCGGACGGTGGCCCTGTGGTTTACAGGCGCGAGGACAGGGCGAGAGCCGCATGAGCGAATCGATCGCCCTGCACGGAACGGTTACGGCAGCCGGAAATCCGGCGCGGCCCGCCTCCGGCGACGGGAACGCCTGAAAATGAACGGATTCGTGCGCAACAGCTGGTACCCGATCGCCTGGCTGGACGAGCTGGACGGCGGTCCCCTGGGCCGGCGGCTGCTCGGCGAGCCGGTCATGGTTTTTCGCGCCGGCGACGGCTCCGTGGCGGCGCTGGAAGACCGCTGTGCGCACAAGTTCCTGCCCCTGTCCAAGGGCCGGGTGCGGGGCGACTGCATCGAGTGCGGCTATCACGGCCTGCAATTCGACGCGGCCGGCGCCTGCCGGAAGATTCCGGGCCAGAAGCTGATTCCGGGCAACATCCGGGTGCGGTCCTATCCGGTCGCCGAGCGGCTTGGCCTGGTCTGGGTCTGGACCGGCGAGCCCGCGCAGGCCGACGAGGCGCTGCTGTTCGACCTGCCGCCCTACCGGAACCCGGCCTGGGGCGTCAATCACGGCCCCTACACCCACGTCGCGGCGCACTATCAGCAGCTCACCGACAACCTGCTCGATCCGGCGCATGTCAGCTTCGTGCATCCTTCGTCGCTCGGCAGCGCCGAGATGGAGGACATTCCGGTCGAGACGAAGCAGGTCGGCGGCATCGTCGAGGTCAACCGCTGGACCCTCGACCGGCCGCCCGTGCCGATCTTCGAGCAGTTTATGAAAATCGAAGGCCATGTCGATCGCTGGCAATATTATTTCTTCTATCCGCCGGCGATCAATGTCGTGGATTTCGGGATCGGCCCGGTCGGCATGGGCCATTCGGACAGGGACCGCGAACGGGGCACCCGCATCTTCTCCTGCCACTATCTCGCTCCGGAGACCGAAAGCAGCACCCACTATTTCTGGATGCAGGTGCGCAACTTCGAGCCGGAAAACACGTCGGTGTCCGAGCGCATGACCGAACAGTTCGTCATGGCGTTCGAGGAAGACCGGGACATTCTCGAGGCGGTGCAGCGTTCGCAGGACGAGGCCGGGATCAGACCGACGGTCCGGCTGGCGATCGACAACGGCCCGAACCGCAGCCGGCGCATCGTCGACAAGATGCTCCGGGCGGAACAGGCCGCGGCCGTGGAGGCCGCGGAATAACGCGTTGTAGATGACGCACCGGAGCGGCCGCCGGCCTGCCGGCGATATTTCCGGGGCGTCGAACCAGGGAGGGACATCCTCATGAAAGTGAAATACGTTCTGACGGCAGGCGTCGCCCTCGGCGTCCTTTCCGGCGCTCTTGCGTCGAGCGCGCCGGCGCTTGCGGCCGACGAGATCAAGATCGGCGACATCAACAGCTACACGCGGCTGCCGGCCCACACGATTCCCTACCGTCGCGGGGCGACCCTGGCGATCGAAGAGATCAACAAGGCCGGCGGCGTGTTGGGCAAGAAGCTGGTCTTCGTTTCGCGTGACGACCAGGGCAAGCCGGGCGAGGCCGTCAAGGTCGCCGAGCAATTGCGCTCACGGGACAAGGTGGCGCTGATTTCCGGCTCGCTGTTCTCGCATATCGGCCTGGCGCTGGCCTCCTGGGCCAAGCAGCGCAAGACGCTCTATCTGGCGGCCGAGCCGCTGGCCGACGCGCTGGTCTGGGCCAAGGGCAACGAGTACACCTTCCGCCTGCGCCCCTCGACCTACATGCAGGCGGCGATGCTGGCGGCCGAGGCGGCCAAACGCAAGGACGCGAAGCGCTGGGCGACCATCGCGCCGAACTACGCCTACGGCAAGGACGCCGTGGCGGCGTTCCGGAAGGTGCTGAAGAAGCTCCGCCCGGACGTGACCTTCGTCGGCTCGCAATGGCCGGGCCTGTTCAAGATCGACGCCGGCGCCGAGGTCCAGGCGCTCGCCGCGCTGAAGCCCGATGCAATCTATAACGTCACCTTCGGCTCCGACCTCGCCAAGTTCGTCCGCGAAGGCCGCACGCGCGGCCTGTTCAAGGGCAAGCTGATCGTCGGGCTGCTGACCGGGGAGCCGGAATATATCGACCCGCTCAAGGGCGAGGCGCCGGTCGGCTGGCTGGTCACCGGCTATCCGTGGCAGGACATCGATACCCCGGCGCACAAGAAGTTCCTCGCCGCCTACCGGGCGCGCTGGAACGACTATCCGCGCATCGGCTCGATCGTCGGCTACAACACCATGCTGGCGATCGCCGCCATGCTGAAGAAAGCCGGCTCGACCGATACCGGCAAGATGGTCGCCGCCATGAAGGGCCTCAGCTTCGACGCCCCGACCGGGCCGATCGCCTTCCGCGCCGTGGATCACCAGTCGACCATGGGCGCCTATGTCGGCTGGACGGTGCTCAAGGACGGCAAGGGCACCATGGAGCGCTGGCAGTATCTCGACGGCGCGAACTACCTGCCGTCTGTCGAGGAAACGAAGAAGCTGCGCAAGCAGTAAACGGGACCGCCGCGAAGCCGGCGGCCCCTGGCGAGGGGCCGCCGGTTTCCGGCCGCCGGCTTCCAATGCCGGCGGTATCGATTTTCCGCTGAACGCCGGGCGCCGCGATGGGTGAATTCATCGTCACACTGCTGACGGGCCTTTCCAGCGCGGCTGCGCTGTTTCTCGTTGCGTCCGGCCTGTCGATCATCTTCGGCGTCACGCGGATCGTGAATTTCGCCCACGGCTCTTTCTACATGCTGGGCGCCTATATCGGCGTGACTGCGGTCGCCGCGGTCGGCGGCGGGGCGGTCGGTTTCTGGATCGCCATCCTGCTCGCCGCCGTTGCGGTCGGCCTGATCGGCGTGGCGATGGAAGTCCTGCTGCTGCGCCGCATCTACCGGGCGCCGGAACTGTTCCAGCTGATCGCGACCTTCGGCGTCATCCTGGTGATTCAGGACGTTACCCTGTGGATCTGGGGTTCGGAGGACCTGGTCGGTCCGCGCGCGCCCGGCTTCACCGGCGCCGTCACCATTCTCGGCCAGCGGCTGCCGGAATACGACCTCGTGCTGATCGCGGTCTCGCCCCTGGTGCTGGCCGGCCTGTGGCTGCTGTTCAACCGCACCCGCTGGGGCACCCTGGTGCGCGCCGCGACCCTCGACCGCCAGATGGTCTCGGCCCTCGGCGTCAACCAGCGCTGGCTGTTTACCGGCGTGCTGTTCCTCGGCTCGGCCCTGGCCGGGCTCGGCGGGGCGATCCAGTTGCCCAAGGGCGGCGCCGACCTGCTGATGGATTTCAACATCATCGCCGCCGCCTTCGTCGTTGTGGTGGTCGGCGGCATGGGCAGCATCGGCGGCGCCTTCCTTGCCGCCATGCTGATCGGACTGCTCCAGACCTTCGGCATCCAGATATTTCCCAACAGCACGCTGATCCTGATGTTCCTGGTCATGGCGGTAGTGCTGATTTTCCGCCCTTGGGGCCTGCTCGGCCGGCCGGAGATCCCCGGCCACGGCGTCGTCGAGGCGCCGGAGGCGCCGTTGCGTCCGGCCGGCCGGGGGCTGCGCATCGTGGGGGCGGCCGTGCTGGCCGTCCTCCTGCTGCTGCCGGTCGCCCATCTGATCGCGCCGTCCCTGGTCGGCGACTTCTCGCTGGTCCTGGTCATCGAGATCATGATTTTCGTGCTGTTCGCCGCGGCCCTGCATTTCATCATGGGGCCGGGCGGCATGGTCTCGTTCGGCCATGCGGCCTTCTTCGGCGGCGGCGCCTATGCGGCGGCGCTGCTGGTCAAGTTCGCCGAGGCGCCGATGGAGATCGCCTTCTGGGCCGCTCCGGCCGGCGCTGCGCTGCTGGCGATCCTGTTCGGCTGGTTCTGCGTGCGCCTGACCGGCGTCTATTTCGCCATGCTGACCCTGGCCTTCGCCCAGATCGCCTGGTCGATCGTCTTCCAGTGGGGCGAGGTGACCGGCGGCGACGACGGCATTCTCGGCACCTGGCCCTCGGACTGGGCGAGTTCGCGCATCGCCTACTACTACATGACCGTCGGCTTCGTCGTGGCCGGCCTCCTGGCGCTGCGCCGGATGCTGTTCGCGCCCTTCGGCTACACCCTGCGCGCCGGCCGGGATTCGCCCCTGCGCGCCGCCGCGATCGGCATCGACCTCAAGCGGCACCAGTGGATCGCGTTTACGATTTCCGGCGCCTTCGCGGGCCTTGCCGGCGCCCTGTTCGTCTATTCCAAGGGCAGCGTCTTTCCCACGGCGATGGAGATCGCCCGCTCGTTCGACGCCCTGCTGATGGTGCTGCTGGGCGGAGTTCACTCGCTCACCGGCCCGATCGTCGGCGCGACGGCGCTGACCTGGCTCAACGACCTGTTCAGCGAGCTGAGCTACTGGCGCTTCCTGCTCGGCGCCACCATCATCGGCCTTGTGCTCCTGCTGCCGGACGGCTTGGTCGGGCTGGGCGACAGCCGGGCCGGCCGGCGGCTCGGCCTGGCCGCCCCCGGATCGGAGTCCGGGGCAAAAGGGCGGGAGGCGCCGGCATGACCGCGCTGCTCGAAGTCGACAGGCTCTCCAAGGCGTTCGGCGGCGTTCGCGCGGTGCAGGATGTGTCCTTCGCCGTCAATCCCGGCGAATTGCTGGCGCTGATCGGCCCGAACGGGGCGGGCAAGACGACCTGTTTCAACATGCTGATGGGCCAGATCCGGCCGGACCATGGCGCGATCCTGCTCAAGGGGCGCGACATCGCCGGCCTGTCGCCGCACCGCATCTGGCGCCTCGGCGTCGGCCGCACCTTCCAGATCACCGCCACCTTTTCCTCCATGACCGTGCGCGAGAACGTCCAGATGGCGCTGATCAGCCATCGCCATGCAAGCCGCAAACTCTGGCGGCCGGCAGCGGCAACGGAGACCGCGCAGGCCGACGCGCTGCTCGATCGCGTCGGCATGGCGGAGCAGGGCGACCGCGCCTGTTCGGTCCTCGCCTACGGCGACCTCAAGCGCGTCGAACTGGCGATCGCGCTGGCCAACGATCCGGACCTGCTGCTGATGGACGAGCCGACCGCCGGCATGGCGCCGCGGGAGCGGATCGAACTGATGCGCCTGGCCGACGAGATCGTCGCCGAACGCAACATCGGCGTGTTGTTCACCGAGCACGATATGGACGTGGTGTTCGCCCACGCCCACCGGATCATGGTGCTGAACCGGGGCGAACTGATCGCCGAGGGCGCGCCGGCGGCCGTGCGCGCCAACGAACAGGTCCGCGAAATCTATCTCGGCAGCTCGGTCGAGGCGGGCGCGCCATGACGGCATCCGGGCCCCGGCCGGTTCTCGAAGCGCGCGACCTGCACACCTATTACGGCGGGGCGCATATTCTGGCCGACCTGTCCTTCGTGCTGAACGACGGCGAGGTGGTCGTGCTGCTCGGCCGCAACGGCGCGGGCAAGACGACGACCATGAAGTCGGTGATGGGGCTGGTCCGGATGCGGGCCGGCACGGTGCATCTCGAAGGCGCCGATATCACCGGCCGGGAGCCCCATGCGATCGCCCGGGCCGGCATGGGCTATGTGCCGGAGGACCGGCGGATTTTCGGCGACCTCACCGTGATGGAGAATCTCGAGGTCGGCCGCCAGCCGGAGCGGGCCGGCGCGCCGGCCTGGACGCCGGAGCGGCTGTTCGGGATGTTCCCCAACCTGGCCGAAATGCGCACCCGCCAGGCCGGGCGGATGAGCGGCGGCGAGCAGCAGATGCTGACCGTGGCGCGCACCCTGATGGGCAATCCGAAGGTCCTGCTGCTCGACGAGCCGTCCGAGGGCCTGGCCCCGGTGATCGTCGACCAGATGGCCGCGACGATCCAGGCGCTCAAGGCCGAGGGGCTGTCGATCCTGCTGTCGGAGCAGAATCTCCATTTCGCGACCGCCGTGAGCGACCGCGCCTACATCGTCGAGAAAGGGCGCATCCGCTACGAAGGCACGATGGAGGCGCTTGCCGCCGATGCGGAAGTGCGCAACACCTATCTGACCGTTTGACCCGTGCGGAACGGGGAGGAGGAACCGCCGTGAAAGCCGATATCCGCAAGACCGCGGTGCTGGTCGAGGACACCCGCAAGGAGATGGGCCGGGCGATCGACCCGCCGACCCGCCGCGCCGTCGCCATCGCCGTGATCGCCAACCCGTTCGCCGGCCGCTATGTCGAAGACCTCGAACCGCTGATGGAGATCGGCGCGGAACTCGGCGGCTATCTGGGCGATAAGGCGGTCGCCGTGCTCGGCATCGATCCGTCGGCCGCGGAAAGCTACGGCAAGGCGGCGGTGGTCGGCGAGCGCGGCGAACTGGAGCACGCCGCCGCCATCCTGCACCCGCGGCTCGGCGCGCCGCTGCGCAAGGCGGTGGAGAAGGGCGCCGCGCTGGTGCCGTCGTCGAAGAAGCGGGGCGGGCCGGGCACGCCGCTCGACGTGCCGCTCGGCCACAAGGACGCCGCCTATGTCCGCAGCCATTTCGACGGTATCGAGGTGCGGATTCCCGATGCGCCGGCGGCCGACGAGATCCTGGTCGCGGTCGCCGTGACCGACAGCGGCCGGCCGCTGCCCCGGGTCGGCGGCCTGGCCGTCGACGAGGTCAAGGGCGAGGACGGGCTGCGGTAACGTGCGGACCCGCGGATCGGTAATCGGAAGACCCGCCATGCGCTTCGTGGCGGATCGTTCCCCCCTCCCCTTGGAGGAGGGGGCCGGGGGGAGGGGTCCGCGGGCGTTACCGCGGCGCCGAATTCGGGCTCCTGCGCGCCGGCAAACAAACCCTCCCCTAACCCCTACCCCAAGGGCAGGGGGATTCGGGCCGCAGCGCCGCGCCGGCGCCGGACTGCGGCTCGAACGCGACGGAGTCCGCCCGGAACAGGGAGATATGCGATGACCCTCACCGTTTCCACCGCGCCGCCGAAGGGCAAGACGGTCGTCCGCAATATCGGGCTGATGCTGTCCGGCGACCTGGCCCGGCCGATCCTCGACGCCGACTGCATCGTGGCCGTGGACGGCCGGATCGACAGCTTCGGCAGGGAAGGCGACCTGAACACCGCCGGGGCCGACACCGCGATCGACGCCAAAGGCACGACGCTGGCGCCGGGCCTGATCGACAGCCACGTCCATCCGGTGTTCGGCGACTGGACGCCGCGCCAGAACCAGTTCAACTGGATCGACAGCTTCCTGAACGGCGGCGTCACCACGATGATCTCGGCCGGCGAGGTCCATCTGCCCGGCCGGCCCAAGGACATCGTCGGCCTCAAGGCGCTGGCGGTGACCGCCCAGCGCGCCTTCGACGCCATGCGCCCGGCCGGCATGAAGGTCCACGCCGGCGCGCCGGTGATCGAGAAGGGCATGGAGGAAGAGGATTTCGCCGAGATGGCGCGCAACGGCGTCAAACTGCTCGGCGAGGTCGGCCTCGGCGGCGTCAAGCAGGGCGAGGAAGCCAAGCAAATGGTCGCCTGGGCGCGCAAATACGGCATCCAGAGCACGATCCACACCGGCGGCCCCTCGATCCCCGGCTCCGGCCTGATCGACAAGGATGTCGTGCTGGAGGCCGACGCCGACGTGATCGGCCACATCAACGGCGGCCATACCGCCCTGCCGCTCGACCAGATCCGCTGCCTGTGCGAGCAGTGCAGCCGCGCCGTCGAGATCGTCCACAACGGCAACGAGCTGGCCGCCCTCTACGCCATGCGCACGACCATGGAGCTGGGCCAGCCGGAGCGCATCATCCTGGGCACCGATTCGCCGGCCGGCTCCGGCGTGCAGCCGCTCGGCATCCTGCGCCTGATCGCCATGCTATCGAGCATCGGCGAGGCGCCGCCGGAGATCGTGTTCTGCTTCGCCACCGGCAACACGGCGCGGATGCGCGACCTCGATGTCGGCCTGATCGAGGAGGGCCGGGCGGCCGATTTCGTCATCATGGACAAGGCCCAGCACTCGGCCGGGAACACGATCCTGGACTCGGTGCGCATGGGCGACGTGCCGGGCGTCGGCATGGTGATCGTCGACGGCGCCGTGCGCTGCGGCCGCTCGCGCAACACCCCGCCGGCCACGACGCTGCCGGAGGCGGTGGGGCAGGGGCGCCCGTAAACGCGCGCCGGCCGGATCCGCCGCTCTCGAGGATTCGGCTGCGAAAGGGAAGACCGCGCCGGGCGCGCGCCCTTCCCGTCATTTCGACCGGCGCACCCCCTTCCCGTCATTTCGACCGAGCGGAGCAGCCTGCCCTGAGCGAAGTCGAAGGGAGTGGAGAAATCCGGCCGGCGACGGGCGCCGGGCGGCCGCCGGAGCCTGCGGCGTCGGTGGAGCGCCCTCCGGGTTTCTCCGCTCCGCCCCGGCCCGGCGGGCCGGGCCTCCGGTCGAAATGACGGGTTGGGGGGAGGCGGTCGGGTGCTGTTGATTCGAGCGAAGCGCAACACCCTCCCGTCATTTCGACCGAGCGGAGCAGCCTGCCCTGAGCGAAGTCGAAGGGAGTGGAGAAATCCGGCCGGCGACGGGGGCCGGGCGGCCGCCGGAGCCTGCGACGTCGATGGAGCGCCCTCCGGGTTTCTCCGCTCCGCCCCGGCCCGGCGGGCCGGGCCTCCGGTCGAAATGACGGGTGAGGGTCGGAATGACGGGGGTGGGGGAGCGGCGGCGGCCGTCCGGCTATTTCGGGCGAAGCGCAGCCCCCCTCGCCGTCCTTATTGACCGGGCGGACGCCTCCTCCGCCACTCCCTCCCGTCATTTCGACCGAGCGGAGCGAGTGGAGAAATCCGGCCGGCGACGGGGGCCGGGCGGACGCCGGAGCCTGCGGCGTCGATGGAGCGCCCTCCGGGTTTCTCCACTCCGCCCCGGCCCAAGGGCCGGGGCTCCGGTCGAAATGACGGGAGGGGGGACGGCGGTTCGGGTGCTGTCGATTCGAGCGAAGCGCAACACCCAACCGTCATTTCGACCGAGCGGAGCGAGTGGAGAAATCCGGCCGGCGACGGAGGCCGGCCAGGGGCCGGAACCTGAGGCGTCGATGGAGCGCCCTCCGGGTTTCTCCACTCCGCCCCGGCCCGGCGGGCCGGGGCTCCGGTCGAAATGACGGGTTGGGGGGAGGCGGTCGGGTGCTGTTGATTCGAGCGAAGCGCAACACCCAACCGTCATTTCGACCGAGCGGAGCGAGTGGAGAAATCCGGCCGGCGACGGGCGCCGGGCGGACGCCGGAGCCTGCGGCGTCGATGGAGCGCCCTCCGGGTTTCTCCGCTCCGCCCCGGCCCAAGGGCCGGGGCTCCGGTCGAAATGACGGGAGGGGGTGGGCTCCGGCCGGAATGACGGTTGGGGCAGGCGGCGCGCCCGGGGAAGCCGCCCCGGTGTCGAGCGCTGCTTCCGTTTGGCCATCCGTCCGGAAAAATTCCTACGAAAATAGCTTTTGCGCACATCCGAACGGCGTCTTTCCAACGATTCCAACGGGTTAGGGCCGCCGGGCGCGAAAAAACATATTTTATCGAACGCTCTGCCCAATTCCAAAAACCGGGCGATTTCAAAGACTTGGGAGGCCCGATATTGAACATTCATTCAAAATCCGGCCGTTTTCCGGCGTCCGGCCGGCGTCCGGCCGGCGTCCGGCCCGTCCGGCGCACCCTTTCGCAGAGGAAGCCTCCAGGGGAGGGAAAGCCGGCCGGCATGACAAAACATGACATTTCATGACAGGTCCCGGCGCAGGCCGGCCTGCGGTTGCGGCCCGGCCGCCCGCCGGCATACCGAAACGGCGCACCGGCCATGACTCGCCGCGTCCGCCCCTGGCTCCTATGTTCGCCCCACGGCGGCGCTCCTGCGGGCGCCGTTCGTTTGCCGGGAGGGAGCGGACATCGTGGACGGCGGCGGGGAACGGCATTACGGCATCGGCGACCGGGCGCCGCGCAAGGAAGACCGCCGGCTGCTGACCGGCGGCGGGCGCTACGCCGACGACGTGCGGATCGAGGGCGCGCTCGCCGGCTGCGTCCTGCGTTCGCCGGAGGCCCACGGCGATATCCGCACCCTCGATGTCTCGGCCGCGGCGGCCATGCCCGGCGTGCGCCTCGTCCTGCGCGCGCAGGACCTGGTCGATTTCGGCTGCCGGCCCTTTCCGTGCAAGCTGCCGATCAAGGGGCGCGGCGGCGCGGCGATCCTGACCCCGGAGCGGCATGCCCTGGCGCGCGGCCGGGTGCGCTACGCCGGCGAGCCCGTCGCCTTCGTCGTCGCCGACACGCCCGATAGGGCGCGCGACGCCGCCGAGGCGATCGCGCTCGAGATCGACCCGCTGCCCGTCCTGCTCGATCCGTGGCAGGCGCCGGAGGCCGGCGCGCCGCTCATCCACGACAGCGTGCCCGGCAACGTCGCGCTCGACTGGATCGGCGGCGACGAAGCGGCGACGGCGGCGGCCTTCGCCGGCGCGGCCCATGTCACCCGGTTGCGCATCGCCAGCCAGCGCGTCGCGGCGGTCCCGATGGAGCCGCGCGGCGGGACCGGGCTGTGGGACCCGGAAACCGGCCGCTATACGCTCCATACCGGCGGGCAGGGCGTCTTCGGCCTGTCGCGCAGCCTCGCCGAACTGGTCGGCGGCAAGGCCGGCGACGTGCGGGTGCTGATGGGCGATGTCGGCGGCTCCTTCGGCATGAAGGGCGGCGCCTATCCCGAGCATGTGCTGTGCCTGGCCGCGGCCCGGCTGACCGGCCGGCCGGTGCGCTGGCGCGACGACCGCTCCGACAGTTTCCTCGGCGACGCGGCGGGCCGGGATATCCATGCCGACGGCGAACTGGCGCTGGATGCGGACGGCCGGATTCTCGCCATGCGCCTGATCGGCGTCGCCAATATGGGCGCCTTCGTCACCGGCGTCGGGCCGCTGCCGGGCTCGACCAATATCCTCAAGAACGGCGCCTCGCTCTACCGCATTCCGGCGGCCTTCGTGAACATGCGCTGCGTGCTGACGAACCGGAACCCGGTCGCCGCCTATCGCGGCGCCGGCCGGCCGGACGGCAACCTGTTCACCGACCGGCTGGTCGACCGGGCCGCCCTGGAGACCGGCAGGGACCCGGCGGAATTCCGCCGGATGAACCTGCTGCGTCCCGACGAGCTGCCCTACACGGCGGTTTCCGGCCAGGTCTATCGCGAAGGCGAATTCGAAGCGGTTCTCGACACGGCGCTCGACGCTGCCGACGCCGCCGGCCTCGCGGCGCGCCGGGCCGACAGCCGGGCGCGCGGCCTGGTCCGCGGCTTCGGCGTCGCCAGCTATCTCGAGGCGACGGCCCCGCCGGGCAAGGAGATGGGCGGCCTCCGCTTCGAGGCCGGCGGCCGGATCGCCTTCCTCACCGGCACGAAGGATTACGGCCAGGGCCACGAGGGCGCCTACGCCCAGATACTCGGGCCCGCCCTCGGCGTGTCCTACGACCGGATCGGGCTGCTCCAGGGCGACAGCGATGCGCTGCTCCACGGCGGCGGCACCGGCGGCTCCCGCTCGCTCATGGCGAGCGGCAAGGCGGCGGTCGAAGCGGCCGAGGCGGTCATCGAAAAGGGCCGGGCGGCCGCCGCGCACTATCTGGAGGCGGCGGAGGCCGATATCGAGTTCGGCGGCGGCCGGTTCCGCGTCGCCGGGACCGACCGCGCCATCGCCCTGCACGATCTCGCGGCGCGCATGAAGGCCGATCCGCCGCCCGGAGACGGCCTCGACAGCCTGGATGTCGCGCTGGTCGTCGAGACGCCGCCCTCGGCCTTTCCGAACGGCTGCCATATCTGCGAAATCGAGCTGGACCCGGAGACCGGCGCGATCGCGGTCGACCGCTATGCCGCGATCGGCGATTTCGGCACGATCGTCAATCCCATGCTGGTCGAGGCGCAGATGCACGGCGGCGTGACCCAGGGGTTGGGCCAGGCCCTGATGGAGGAGGTCGCGCTGGACGGCGACGGCCAGTGCCTGAACGGTTCGCTGATGGATTATTGCATTCCCCGCGCCGCGGACCTGCCGGATTTGGCGCAGATGGTCGTCGGCGACCGTCCGGCGCCGACGGAGACCAATCCGCTCGGCGTCAAGGGGTGCGGCGAGGCCGGCACGACCGGCGCGCTGCCGGCGGTCGCCAACGCCGTCGCCGACGCGCTGCACCGGTGCGGCGTGGACGGGTTCGACATGCCGGCGACGCCGCACCGCATCTGGCGCCTGCTGAACGGGGCCGCGGGCTGAAGTGCGGCGTCCCTCGATACGCCCCGGATTAAATCCGGGGCTACTCGGGATGAGGGGTTGGTAATTCTCCAGAGTCTCCGCTCCCCTTCACCCTCACCCTGAGTAGCCCCGGCCCCCGGCCGGGGCGTATCGAAGGGCCTGCCCTGAGCGAAGTCGAAGGGGCGGGGCGTATCGAAGAGCTTGCCCTGAACTTGTCGAAGGGGCGTCCTTAACGGCGTCACCCGATTGTGACGGGATGTTGATGTCCGGACCGGGCCGTTCGGGCGATAACCGTATGCCGCAATCCGGGAACCCATCATGGCGCGCCGCATCCTGCTCATCGACGATGACGACCTGCTGCGGGCGGCGATCGGCGAGCTTCTGGAAAGCAACGGCTATACGGTTGCCTCCGCCGGGTCGGGCGATGCCGGCCTGGCGATGTTCCGGACCGCCCGGCCGGACCTGGTGATTACCGAACTGTCCATGCCCGGGCCCGACGGCATCGATATCGTCCGGGCGCTGTCCGGGGCCGTTCCGAGGCCGCGGATCATCGCGATTTCCGGCGGCGCCGGGCAGCTCGATTCGCTGTCCGGCCTGCGCCGGGCCCAGGCGTTCGGCGCCGATCGGATTCTCGAAAAACCTTTCCGGGCCAGTGCGCTACTGGATGTTGTCCGTGCGGTTCTGGAGGATCCGGAACCGGAGACCGGAAGCGCCGGCGCCGGTTGAAGCGGCGGGCCGCCCGAAGCGCTGTCCCGTTGAGCCGGAAATCCCTTGCCGCTGCACGGAATCGGTGACATGAACCGCGCCCCGTGCAGCGGAGTTTGCCGATGACCAGACCTCCTTATCCCCGGCCCTTTTCCCGGCCGCCCGGCGCCGGGCCGGCGGGCGGCGGCGCCCTGTCGCTCGCCGAGCGCGATGCCCGTCAGCAGGAGGAAGCCGGCAGGCTGAACCGCTACCTGATCGGCTATGGCGAGGCGGTCGAGGCCGACTGGACGGCGCGCGGCCTCGAAGCGCCCGACCTGCCGGCCATGCAGCGCTATCGGGTCGAGCGGGTGCGCGCCGAGATGCGCAAGGCGGATATCGCCGGGATGGTGCTGTTCGATCCGCTCAACGTCCGCTACCTGACCGATTCGACCAACATGCAGGTCTGGATCGCGCATAACGCGGCGCGCTACGCCTTCGTCGCGACCGAAGGGCCGGTCGTGCTGTTCGAGTTTCACCATTGCCGGCATCTGAGCGCCCATTCGGTCGTCATCGACGAGATCCGCCCGGCCACCGGGCCCTACTTCTTCCACGCCGGCAGCCGCCTGCCCGAGGTCTACCGCAAATGGTCGGCCGAGATCGCCGACCTGATCGACGGCCATGGCGGCGGCAACCGCCGGCTGGCGATCGACCACAGCGCGCCCGACGGCATCGCCGCCCTGCAATCCCACAATCTCCAGGCGGTCGACGCCCAGCCGATCATCGAGACGGCGCGCAGCATCAAGTCGGCCGAGGAAATCAAGGCGATGCGCCGGTCCATGACCGCCTGCCTGGACGCGCTGGACGATACCCGGGCCGCGCTGACGCCCGGCATGACCGAACTGGAACTGTGGGGCGCGTTCTGGAACGCGGCGGTCAGCCGGGGTTCGGAATGGGTCGAGACCTGCCTGCTCGCGGCCGGGCCGCGCACCAACCCGTGGTTCCAGGAATGCAGCGGCTACGCCATCCAGGCCGGCGACATCGTCGGGTTCGACACCGACCTGGTCGGCCCCTACGGCTATTGCGCCGACATTTCCCGGACCTGGCTGTGCGGCGACGACCGGGGCGACGACGAGCAGCGCGCGCTCTACGCCATCGCGCAGGAGCAGGTGCAGTACAATACGGACTTGCTCAAGCCCGGCCTCGGTTTCCGCGACTTCGTCGACAAGGCCCGGCTGCTGCCGGAAGAGTGCCTGCCCCGGCGCTACGGCGTCCTGGTCCACGGCGTCGGCCTGTGCGACGAGTGGCCGGCCATTCCCTATCCGCAGGATTTCGACGAAGCGGGCTTCGATGGCGTGTTCGAGCCCGGCATGGTCGTTTGCGTCGAGAGCTACACCGGCCGGGTCGGCGGCAGGGAAGGCGTCAAGCTGGAAGAGCAGGTGGTGATTACCGAAACCGGCTGCGACCCGATCTCCGCGCCGAAGCCGGACGAACAGCTGGCCTGACCGGATCGCGGGCAGCAGAGCCGCCCGCCGCGTCCCGCGATACGCGCCGGATGGAATCCGCCGCGCCGGCCCGGGGCGGTGCGGCGCGAAACCGGGACCGGATTTCCGCCGAACTTGACGTTGTGTTTACGCAAACGTAAAGACCGGCGATCTTCGGAGGACGGCGATGAACCCGGACCGGCAGGGGCATGTCTTTCCGCCCTTTACCGTGCGGCCCGAGAAGGCGCTGGCGGAGAAGCTGCTGCGCGGCCAGGGCGCGCCGGTCGATCTCTCGGCCGTGCCGCCGACCTACATGATCTTCCTGCGCGGCGAAACCCGGGGCGCCAACCTGTTCGAGGCGCTCGGCATCGACCGCAGGCGCGCCCTGCACGGCGGCCAGCGCTACGAGTGGTACGAACCGGTCGCCTGGGACGAGGAACTCACGGTCACCGCGACCGTCGAGAAAATCACCGGGAAGCAGGGCCGCAGCGGCAAAATCTGGTTCGCCGACGTCGCGCTGGACTATGCGCGCGCAGACGGCACGCGGGTGCTGCGCGAAATCACCCGGCTGATCGAACGGGAATAGGCCGATGGCGTACCGCGAAGGCGATGTCCTGCTCGACGCGACGGTGCCCGGCGCCGGCCGGGCGCAACTTGCCGACTTTTCCGCCGGAACCGAAGACCCGAACCCGATCCACACCGACGAGGAATTCGCGAAGGCCGCCGGCTTTCCGACCGTGCTGCAGCAGGGCCCGATGACCACCGCCCATTTCGCCCGCCTGCTCGCGGAGCGGGTCGGGCAGGACCGGCTGCGCTGGCTGGACGTCACCTTCACGGCGCCGGTCTTCCCGGAAGAGGACCTCAGGATCGAGGCCGTGGTGAAAGCGGTCGCCGGCGATGCCGTCACCTGCGCGCTCACCGCCGCCAAGGGCGACGGCACGGTGACCGCCAGAGCCGAAGCCGGCTTCGCGGCCTGATACGGCGCGCGCCGGCGACAGCGGAGAACGCCCCCATGTCCGTTACCGAAGCCGTCACCTACGGAGAGGCGGGAATTCCCAACGTCACGCCGGAGACCTTCTGGGACCAGGACGAGGAATTCCGCGATCTACAGCTCAACCTGATCAAGATCCATGTGGTCAGCGAGGATTACGGCGCCGACTGTTTCGAGCCGTCGATCCTGCGCGCGCCGACGCCGGAAGCGAAGATGCGCATGGCGAAAACCGTGGCGGAGGAATACGGCCACCATCTGCGGTTCCGGGCGCTGCTCGACGAGCTCGGCCTCGACTGGCGCGAATTCAGCGCCGGCAAGGACCATCTGACAACCTTCGACACGCCGATCGACGACTGGGCCGACCAGATGGTCTTTCTCGCGCTGGTGGACCGGGCGGCCGCGCACCAGTTCCGCCAGTTCGTCAAATCGCCCTACGCGCCGTTCCGCCAGGCCTGCCGGGACACGCTGAACGAGGAATACGGCCATGTCGGCTTCGGCATGGACGGCGTGAAGGACTTGCTGGAGACGCCGGAGGGCCGGGCCGCCGTGGAGGCCGCCGTGCCGAAATGGCTCGGGGTCGGACTCGCCTCCTTCGGCGCCGACCGGTCGCGGACCAACGACCGCTACCGCTACTGGGGCTTCAAGACCGAGACCAACGCCGCCATGCGCGCGGCCTACTACCGCCAGGTCCGGGCTTTCGCCGCGCGCGACTGGGGCATCGAACTGGCCGGGGACCCGGCGGTCTACACGGCCGCAGCCGGCGAAGCGTCCCGGCCAGACCCCGCCGCCGCGGGCTGAGCGCCTTGCCGGCCTTCACCGTCGCCTTGCAGGACGGCACGAAGGTTCCCTGCAACGCCGGCCAGAGCGTGCTCGAAGCCTGCCTCGCGGCCGGCCTGCCCATGCCCTACAACTGCCGCTCCGGCGAATGCGCCGAGTGCCGGGCCGTATTGCTCAGCGGCAGCGTGGACGAAAGCCCCGGCGCCGACCCGGCGGTCTTCACCGCGGCGGACCGGCGCAAGTGCCGCATCCTGACCTGCCTGTGCGCGCCGACCTCCGACATTGCGCTGGAGATCGTGCTGCGCGACGGCGCAGGCGCGCCGCGGATCGAGCAGGTGACGGCCGCGGTGAGCCGGGTCGAACGGGTCTCCGCCAGCGTGGTCCAGGTGGCCGTCGACTGCCCGCGGGAGATCGCCTACCGGGCCGGCCAGTATTTCGAATGGATCGTCCCCGGCATCGCGCCGAACCGCTATTTCTCGGCGGCGACGGCGCCCGGCGGAGCGGAACTGGTCTTCGACATCCGGATCTATCCGGGCGGCGCCGTCGGCGGTCTCGTCCGGTCTGCGCTCGCTCCGGGCGACCCGCTGGAACTCGCCGGGCCCTACGGCCATTTCGGCTTCACGGCGAACGGGCGCCGGCCGGCGATCTGCGTTGCCGGCGGCGCCGGTCTCGCCCCGGTCAAGGCGATGGTAGAAGACGACCTGGCGCGGAAATCCGGCCGCCGCATCCATCTGCTCTACGGCGCGCGCCGGCAGGACGACCTCTACGATACCGCGCTGCTCGACGGCTGGGCCGCGCGGTCGGCGGATTTCAGCTACGCGGTCGCCCTGTCGGACGAGCCGGAAGGCAGCGGCTGGGACGGGCCGCGCGGCCCGGTCACGGAACTGCTGGCGGACACGGTCTTCGACGGCTTCGGCGCCGAGGCTTTCCTGTGCGGCCCGCCGGCCATGATCGACGCGGCCATGCCGGTCCTGGAGGGGATCGGCGTCGACCCGGACGACGTCTACGCCGACCGGTTCAGCCCCGCGAAACGGTAGCGGCGGGGCGGCTGCCGCAAAGTCCGCGCCGCCCGCCGCGATACCGGATCGCTTTCGAAACGGCGCGCGCGCCGGCATCCCCGGATTCCGCGGCATGGGACCGATTGTCGGTTTGTGGCGCGGCGGCGGGGCCTCTATATGCCGGGTCGCGGCGCATATCCGAATTTCCGCCGGCCCGGGCGCGGGCGTTGCGCCGGCATGGGCGGGGTTTTCCCGCGGAGGCTTCATTCCAATGGCGATGACGATCGGTATTCCGAAGGAAATCCACAAGGGCGAGATGCGCTGCGCCGCCACGCCGGACACGGTGGCGCAGATCGCCGGGCTGGGCTTTGCCGTGACCGTCGAGAGCGGCGCCGGCAAGGCCGCCAAGTTTCCGGACGCCGCGTATCGCGAGGCCGGCGCGGCGATCGGCGCGTCGGCCAGGGAAATCTGGCAGGCCGATATCGTGATGAAAGTGCGCCCGCCGGCGGACCATCCGAAGGAGGGCGTGCACGAGGCCGACCTGCTCAAGGAAGGCGGGACGCTGATCGGCTTCGTCTGGCCGGCCCAGAACGAAGCGCTGATGGAGCGGCTGGCGGCGCGCAACGCCACGGTGCTGGCGATGGATTCGGTGCCGCGCATCTCGCGCGCCCAGAAGCTCGATGCGCTCAGCTCGATGGCCAATATCGGCGGCTATCGGGCGATCGTGGAGGCGGCGAGCCATTTCGGCCGCTTCTTCACCGGCCAGATCACCGCCGCCGGCAAGGTGCCGCCGGCCAAGGTCATGGTGATCGGCGCCGGCGTCGCCGGCCTCGCCGCCATCGGCGCGGCGGTGAGCCTGGGCGCCATCGTCCGCGCCTTCGACACAAGGCCCGAGGTCAAGCAGCAGGTCGAGAGCATGGGCGCCGAGTTCCTCGAGCTGGATTTCGAGGAGGAGGGCAGCGGCGAAGGCGGCTACGCCAAGGTCATGTCCAAGGAATTCATCGAGGCCGAGATGGCGCTGTTCGCCGAGCAGGCGAAGGAGGTCGACATCATCGTCACCACGGCGCTGATCCCCGGCAAGCCGGCGCCGAAGCTGATCACCGCCGACATGGTCAAATCCATGACGGACGGCAGCGTGATCGTCGACCTGGCGGCCGAGCAGGGCGGCAACTGCGAACTGACCGAGCCGGACAGGGTGGCGACGAAGCACGGCGTCACGATCGTCGGCCACACCGACCTGCCGAGCCGCCTGCCGACCCAGTCGAGCCAGCTTTACGGCACCAACCTGCGCCATCTGCTGGCCGACCTGACGCCGGAGAAGGACGGCGTCATTAACGTCGACATGGAGGACGAGGTGATCCGCGGCACGACGGTCATCAAGGACGGCGCGGTCACCTGGCCGCCGCCGGCGCCGACGCTCGCCGCCGCGCCGCCCGCGACGAAACCGAAAGAGGCGCCGGCCAAGATCGGGCCGAAGCAGCTGACGGTGCGCGAGAAGGCGATCCGCGCCGCCGTCCTGCTCGTGATCAGCGGCATCGCGCTCGCCCTTGTCGGGGCCTTTGCGCCGCCCTCCTTCCTGAACCACTTTACGGTGTTCGTGCTGGCGGTCTTCGTCGGCTTCCAGGTGATCTGGAACGTCACGCCGGCCCTGCACACGCCGCTGATGAGCGTCACCAACGCGATCAGCGGCATCATCGTGGTCGGCGCGCTGGTCCAGCTCGGCAGCGGATCGACCCTCGTTCTGGCGCTGGCGGCGGTCGCCTGCCTGATCGCCACCATCAACATTTTCGGCGGCTTCCTGGTCACCCAGCGGATGCTGCAGATGTTCCGGAAGAGCTGACGCCATGGCGACCGGACTGATAGCCGTCTCCTATATCGGCGCCGCCGTCCTGTTCATCCTCAGCCTGGGCGGGCTGAGCAACCAGGAAACCTCCCGGCGCGGCAACGTCTACGGCATCGTCGGCATGGCGATCGCCATGGTTGCGACCATCGTGGCGGTGTTCCTCGACGTTGCCGATGTCGAGGTGCCGCTGATGATCCTCGTCCCGACCATGATCGTCGGGGCGCTGATCGGCGTCTCGGTGGCCTTGAAGGTCGAGATGACCCAGATGCCGCAGCTGGTCGCCATCCTGCACAGCTTCGTCGGGCTGGCGGCGGTGCTGATCGGCGTTGGCAGCTACGTCGATCCGGCGACGGCGGAGCACTACAAGGGCGTCGAAAAGACGATCCACGACGTCGAGATTTATCTCGGCGTCTTCATCGGCGCGATCACCTTCACCGGCTCGGTGATCGCCTTCGGCAAGCTCCAGGGCTCGATCTCCGGCAAGCCGCTGATGCTGCCGGGCCGGCACCTGCTCAACCTCGCCGGCATCGTCGTGTCGCTGGTCCTGATGGGTCTTTTCCTTGCGGCGGAGACCGTCCCCGACGGCCTGTGGCCGCTGCTGGTCATGACCGCCATCGCCTTCGCGGTCGGCGCGCACCTGGTCATGGCGATCGGCGGGGCGGACATGCCGGTCGTCGTCTCGATGCTGAACAGCTATTCCGGCTGGGCGGCTGCGGCGACCGGCTTCATGCTGTCGAACGACCTGCTGATCGTCACCGGGGCGCTGGTCGGCTCCTCGGGCGCCATCCTGAGCTACATCATGTGCCGGGCCATGAACCGGCACTTCGTGGCCGTGATCCTGGGCGGCTTCGGCACGTCGGGCGGCACGGCGGCGGCGGACGAGGGCGGCGAGGTGGCGCCGACCTCGGTCGAGGAAACCGCGGCCATGCTGGGCGACGCGAAAGAAGTCATCGTCGTGCCGGGCTACGGCATGGCGGTCGCCCAGGCCCAGGGCACGATCAGCGAGATCGCGAACCGGCTGCGCAGCAGGAATATCAACGTGCGCTTCGGCATCCATCCGGTTGCCGGCCGCCTGCCGGGGCACATGAACGTCCTGCTCGCCGAAGCCAGGGTGCCCTACGACATCGTGCTCGAAATGGACGAGATCAACGAGGACTTCCCGGAGACCGACGTGGTGCTGGTGATCGGCGCCAACGACATCGTCAACCCGGCGGCCCAGGAGGATCCGAACAGCCCGATCGCCGGGATGCCGGTGCTCGAGGTCTGGCGGGCGAAGACGGTCGTCGTCTCCAAGCGCAGCATGGCGACGGGCTATGCCGGCGTCGACAACCCGCTGTTCTACAAGGAGAACACGCGGATGCTGTTCGGCGACGCCAAGGACAGCTTCGACGAGGTGCTGAAGAGCCTGTAGCTCAGGCGGCGCGCCCGCTCTTCTTCAGGCAGGCGTAGTCGGCCGGCCGGGCTGGTTCCATTCCGGCCAGCATCAGGGACTCGCGGACCTCGGCGGGCAGCCCGGCGACGGCCCGGCGCAGCGCTTCGACGATGCGCGCGATCTCTTCGGCGCTGCGGCGGTTGCCGGCGATGAAGGGCAGGCTCGGATAGTCCGGCGACCGGCCGATTTCCTTCAGGCCGCGCGCCGCCGGCTCGTGCCGCAGCGCCAGCGCCCAGGCGACGCAATCGATGGCGGCGATGTCCGCCGCGCGACCGGCGACCGCCCGGATCGAATCGCGATGTTTGCCGGTGAACCGGACTGCGCCGAAGAAGCCGTCGAGGGTTTCGCCGTCCGGCAGCGAATCGATCAAGGCGGCCCAGCCGGATTGCGAGGTTTCGCCGTTGCAGGCGGCGACGGCGCCGCGGAAGTCGCTAAGGCGTCCCCGCCCGTCCGCGATTCGCGCGACGAGGATGCTGCAATAGCGCCCCGGCCCGGCGCCCGCCGCGTCATAGGTCGGGCGCCCGAGCAGCGCGACCCGGCCGGCGAGCCCGTTGACATAGGGCCGGCCGCAGGTCTGGCCGACCAGCAGGTCCGGCGAAATCCAGGCGTCGCCGGCCGGCGTCGTCCGGTCGAGGCGGTCCGGCGCGTCGATGCCGACCGCCGCCAGGTTCGCGGCGATGGCGGCCCACAGCGCGTCGGTCCCGGCCCGGATCTCGGGCCAGTCGTACATCGGGAGCTGGGCGAGTCCCGGCATGGCGGCGGTCAGCCCGACGGCGCGGAAGGGGTTTCCGGCATCTTGCCAGGATGCACCGCCGGCTCCTTGGGCGCCAGCAGGTAGCGCCGGATGACGGCGCCGTAGGACGGATAGGCATAGCCGCCGTTGTTCTTCAGGACCCGGCCGCGTTGCCGCCGGTAGAGGGCGGGCAGCCGATACCAGGCCACTTCCGGCCGCGCGTGGTGGAGAGCGTGCAAGTGGTTGTTCAAGAACAGGAAGCCGAGCAGCCCGCCGCGCTCGACGATGACGCTGCGCTCGCGGAACGGGGCGACGGCCCGGTGTTCGAGGAAGGTGCGGATCGAGAGGATCGAAAGCGCCGCGTAGCAGGCGAGGGCATAGAGCCAGAGAGGGACGCCGCCGACAAGGACGACGAGGGCGAGCACGGCAGGCACGGTGGCAAAATGGAAAAGCCACGCGCGCAGGATGCGGCCGTCGCCCCGGGCGATGGCGCGCAGGTCGCGCCGCAGCAGGCCCAGGGTGAACAACAGCGGCGCGATCGCCATCCGGCCCGCCAGGCGCCGGTTGACCTGCAGGATGCCGCGCCGGACCGGCCCGTAGCGGCGCCAGTCTTCCGGCCTGACATAAAAGCTCTCCGGATCGGCCAGCGGGTCGGTCAGGCCGGGCGTAGCGTGGTGCGCCAGATGGGTCGCGGCGAAGCGGCCATAGGGCAGGTAGAGGCCCAGGCCCGGCGTGCCGAGCAGTTCATTGAAGCGCCGGTCGGCGAACGGGTGGCCGTGCATGAATTCATGTTGCAGCGAGGAATGCAGCACGAGCACCGGGATCGCCAGCAACGCGGCGGCCGTCGCCCCGATCCAGGGCGCCGCGGCCAGCAGGCCGGCCCAGGCGCCGTAGACGCCCGCTGCCAGAGCCACCGTCTGCCATTCCGTCCGGCGCGCCAAGAGGCTGTCTCCCCGATGCCGAGGAGGAAAGCGTAGTCATGGCGGCGCGAGCGGTTCAATTTGCGTTTATCGAAGCGAATATGGATTATTGTAACGGTAATATAGTATTTGTTATATCTCACAACAAAATCGGAATTTGCGAAACGGACCGTGATCGACAAGCGCGACCTTTCCCGCGTTTTCCAGGACCGCGTCTCGCTCCTGATCGAGCGCTCCGGCGGCAATCTGAGCCGATTCGCCGGCAAGGCCGGCGTCGACCGCTCGGCGCTGACCCAGTTTCTGGCCGCGGGATCGACCCGCCTGCCGCGGGCGGAGACCCTGGCGCGGCTTGCCGAGGCCAACGGCGTCACCCTCGACTGGCTGCTCGGCCTGAGCCAGGACGAAGCCACGGTCGCGGAAGTGGCGCCGGCGCTAACCGTCGAGCAGGCGGAGGGACCGGCCGACGAAGAGCGGTTCTGGACTTGGTACCGCGAGGCGCTCGGCTACAAGATCCGCTACGTCCCCTGGACCGTGCCCGACCTTCTGCGCCACGAGATGCTGACCGGCTTCGAATTCCGCTTCGGCGGCCGCTCGCAGATCGAGGCGCGCCGGTCCCAGAGCCAGCGGCAGCTCGATTATTCGCGCCGGCCGGAGACCGATATCGAGGTCTGCATGCCGTGGCAGACTCTCGAACATATCGCGCGGGGCGACGGCATCTGGTCGGAGCTCGATCCGGCCATCCGCGCCGAACAGATCGCGCTTTTCGCCGACCGGCTCGAGGAACTCTATCCGACCTTCCGCCTGTTCCTGTTCGACGGCCGGCGCGAATTCGCCGTGCCCCAGACCATCTACGGCCCGCTGCGCGCCGCCGTCTTTCTCGGCCGGGCCTATCTGGTGATCAGCGGCACCGAACAGGTTCGGGCCCTGACGACCCAGTTCGACGGCCTGATCCGCCGCGCCGATGCCGGCCCGGACCGCGCCGCCCGCTGGGTCCGCGATCGCTGGGGGCGCTGACGGCGCCGCGGCCAAGCGACATCGCTGCCATTGACCGCCGCGGCCGGGCGCCGATATTGCGCGGCACAACAGCTTAACCGGCGGCGCGGCGCATCATGTTGGACAAGACCTACCGGCCCGAGACGGCGGAGGGCCGGCAATACGAACGCTGGGAAGCGGCGGGCGCTTTCCGGGCCGACCCGGAGGCCGGCGGCGCGCCCTACGCCATCATGATTCCGCCGCCGAACGTCACCGGCAGCCTGCATCTCGGCCATGCCTTCAACAACACGATCCAGGACATCCTGATCCGCTTCCACCGGATGCAGGGCCGCAATGTGCTGTGGCAGCCGGGCACCGACCACGCCGGCATCGCGACCCAGATGGTCGTCGAACGGATGCTGGCGGAGCAGGGCATCGCCCTCGACCGCGGCGTCCCGCCGAAGGACGGCAATACCGGGACGATCGGCCGCGAGGCCTTCATCGAAAAGGTCTGGGCCTGGCGGGCCGAATCCGGCGGCGCGATCCTCAAGCAGCTGCGCCGGCTCGGCGCGACCTGCGACTGGGCGCGCGAGCGCTTCACCATGGACGAGGGCCTGTCCCGCGCCGTGCTGCGCGTCTTCGTGCAGCTCTACAAGGAGGGGCTGATCTACCGCGACAAGCGGCTGGTCAACTGGGACCCGAAATTCCACACCGCGATCTCGGACCTCGAGGTCGAGCAGCGCGAGGTCGACGGCCATCTCTGGCACCTCCGCTATCCGGTCGAGGGCGAAGCGGGCCGCCATATCGTCGTGGCGACGACCCGGCCGGAGACCATGCTGGGCGATACCGCCGTCGCCGTCCATCCGGAGGACGAGCGCTACCGCGACCTGGTCGGCCGGCACGCGATCCTGCCGCTGGTCGGCCGGCGCCTGCCGATCGTCGCCGACGACTATGCCGATCCGGAGCAGGGCAGCGGCGCGGTCAAGATCACTCCGGCGCACGATTTCAACGATTTCGAGGTCGGCCGGCGCCACGGGCTGGACATTGTCAACATTCTCGATGCCGACTCCCGGATCAACGACAACGCGCCAACCGCCTATCGCGGCCTCGACCGGTTCGAGGCGCGCCGGAGGGTCGTCGCCGATCTCGAAGCGCAGGGCCTGATCGCGCAAATCGAGGATCACCGGCACAGCGTGCCCCACGGCGACCGCTCCGGCGTGCCGCTGGAGCCCTGGCTGACCGACCAGTGGTTCGCCGACGCCGCGACGCTCGCCCGGCCCTGTATCGAAGCGGTCGAGGACGGCCGGACGACGTTCGTCCCGGAGCAGTTTTCCCGGGTCTATTTCCAGTGGATGCGCAACATCCAGCCCTGGTGCATCTCGCGCCAACTCTGGTGGGGCCATCAGGTGCCGGTCTGGTACGGCCCGGACGGCGAAATCTTCGTCGAGGAGACCGAGGCGGAGGCGCAGGCCGCGGCCGACGCCCATTACGGCGCGCCGACGGCGCTGACCCGCGATACCGACGTGCTCGACACCTGGTTCTCCTCCGCCCTGTGGCCCTTCTCCACCCTCGGCTGGCCCGACGAGACGCCCGAACTGGCGCGCTACTATCCCGGCAGCGTGCTGGTGACCGGCGAAGACATCATCTTCTTCTGGGTCGCCCGGATGATGATGATGGGCATGCATTTCATGCGCGACGAAGCCGGCGAAGGCCGGGCGCCGTTCGCCGACGTCTACATCCACGGGCTGGTGCGCGACGGCAAGGGGCAGAAATACTCCAAGTCCAAGGGCAACGTGGTCGACCCGGTCGACCTGATGGACAAATACGGCGCCGACGCCCTGCGCTTCACCCTGGCGTCGCTCGCGGTGCAGGGGCGGGACATCAAGCTCGCCGAGAGCCGGATCGCCGGCTACCGCAATTTCGCGACCAAAATCTGGAACGCCGCGCGCTTCTGCGAGATGAACGACGCGGCCTACGGGCCGGATTTCGACCCGGCGGCCAACGAAAGCCGGGTCAACCGCTGGATCGTCAGCCAGCTCGCGCAGTTGGAACCGCGCGTAAAGTCCGCCATCGAGGGCTACCGCTTCAACGAGGCGGCCCACGAACTCTACCAATTCGTCTGGCACAGCTATTGCGACTGGTATCTCGAATTCGCCAAGCCGTTGCTCCAGTCGGACGATCCTGCCGTGCTTGCCGAGACCCGCGCGACTGCCCTGTGGGCGCTGCACAAGGCGCTGACCATGCTGCATCCCTTCATGCCGTTCCTGACCGAGGAACTGTGGGAGCAAACGGGGCAGGGCAGCGGCCGGATGGGCGGCAGCCTGCTGATCGCCGCCGACTGGCCGGACGTGGACCGGTCGCTGATGGACGCCGCCGCCGACGGGGAGCTCGGCTGGCTGGTCGAGATCGTTTCCCGCATCCGCGCCGTCCGCGGCGAAATGAACGTGCCGCCCGGCGCGAAAATTCCGCTGATCCTGAAAGGCGCATCGGCCGAAACCCGGGACCGCGTCGCCACGCACCGCGCCCCGATCGACCGGCTGGCGCGCCTGTCGGACATCCGCTTCGGCGACGACGTTCCGGCGGGATCGATCCAGGACGTCGTCGGCGAGACGACCGTCGTCCTGCCGCTCGCCGACGTTATCGACCTGGACCGGGAAAAGGCGCGGCTGCGCAAGGAGATCGGCCGGGCCGACGGCGAGATCGCGAAGATCGACAAAAAGCTGTCGAACCGGGGCTTTCTCGCCAAGGCGCCGCCGGACGTGGTCGAGGAAAACCGCGAGCGCCGGGACGAGGCCGACCGCGCCCGGGCGAAGCTGTCCGAGGCGCTGAAACGCCTGGAAGCCGCCTGATCGCCGGGACGGCGGTTCCGGCAGCCCGCCGATTCGGAGAGGCGCTCAGGCGGCCGGCCGTCCGATGAACCTTCGAAACTCCGTCGTTGCCGCCCTGCGCGCCGCCGCCGACCCGGTGAGGGCGCCGCAGCAGCAGGCTTACATGAAATCCGACATGCCCTATTTCGGCGTCGGCGTTCCGCACTGCCGGCGCATCGCCGGCGCCGTGTTCAGGGCGCACCCGCTGCCCGACGCCCGCGCGTGGGAGGCGGCGATTCTCGACCTGTGGCGCCGGGCCGTCCACCGCGAGGAACGCTACGCGGCGATCGAGCTTTTGCTCTTCAGGCGCTATTCGCACTGGCTGGAGCCGGCAAGGCTTCCCATGGTCGAGGAGTTGGTGGTTACCGGCGCTTGGTGGGACTATGTGGACGCGATCGCCGGCCGGGGCATGGGGGCCATGCTCGCCGCCCATCCCCGCCCGGTGAAAGCCGTACTGCGCGATTGGGCGAAGGACGACGACATCTGGAAGCGGCGGACTGCGATCCTCGCTCAGCTTCGGGCAAAGGGCGAGACGGATACGGCGCTGCTGGCCGACGCCATACGGCCGTCCATCGGCGACCCGGAGTTCTTCCTGCGCAAGGGCATCGGCTGGGCCCTGCGCGAGTATTCCAAAACCGACCCGGCCTGGGTGTCGGCGTTCATCGCAGCGAATCCCGGGCTTTCCGTCCTGAGCCGGCGCGAGGCGCTCAAGCACCTTGAGCGCAGGGACCGGAACGCCCGCCGGTCCGGCCCCGCCGCGCCGGACTGAAGCCGCGGCGGCGCCCTGAATTCTCCGGAACAGCGACGGCCGGGCGGTAGCATGACTTCGACACTCCCTTCTCGCATGGCGGCCGTTCAACTCGTCGGCCATGGCGGCCTCGACAAGCTGCACTACCGCACCGACGTTCCCGTGCCGGCGCCGGCCCCCGGCGAGGTGTTGATCGAAGTGGCCGCCGCGGGCGTCAACAACACCGACATCAACACCCGTATCGGCTGGTATTCGAAATCGGTCGGCGATGCGACGGACGCAGGCGGCGCCGGCGGGTTCGACGGGGTCGACGCGGCAGACGCCGGCTGGTCGGGCGCCGCGCTGGAATTTCCCCGCATCCAGGGCGCCGACTGCTGCGGCCGGATCGCCGGCGCCGGGGCCGGCGTGGACCGGGGCCGCATCGGCGAGCGCGTTATCGTCCGCAGCATGATGCGCAGCCCGGTCGGCCACCGCCCGTTCGAATGCTGGACCTTCGGATCGGAGTGCGACGGCGCGTTCGCGCAATACGCCACGGCGCCGGCCGCCGAAACCTACAAGGTCGACTGCGACTGGTCCGACGCGGAACTGGCATCGATCCCGTGCGCCTGGTCGACGGCGGAAAACCTTTTGCACCGCGCCTCTGTCGGGGCGGAGCGGGTGCTCGTGACCGGCGCTTCGGGGGGCGTCGGCTCGGCCGCGGTGCAGCTTGCGAAGCGGCGCGGCGCTCATGTCGTCGCCGTCGCCGGCGCGGCGAAGGCCGATACGCTGCGGGACATCGGCGCGGACGAAGTGGTCGACCGCCGGGCCGACCTCGCGGCCGCGGTCGGGCGGGACAGTATCGACGCGGCGATCGACCTCGTCGCCGGGCCGTCCTGGCCGGCACTGCTCGATATCCTCCGGCGCGGCGGGCGCTATGCGACGGCCGGCGCGATCGCCGGCCCGCTGGTCGCGCTCGACGTGCGGACGCTTTACCTCAAGGACCTGACGCTGCTCGGCTGCACCTTCCAGGAGGACGCGGTGTTCGAGAACCTCGTCGCCTACATCGAGCGCGGCGAAATCCGGCCGCTGGTCGCGAAGACCTTTCCCCTGTCGGAAATCCGCCGGGCGCAGGAGGAATTCCTGGCCAAGACCTTCGTCGGCAAGTTCGTCCTCATCCCGCCGGGATAGGAGCCCTCTGCGAAAAGCCGCAAGTATCTGCCGACGGATGCACCTTGCCTATACCTCCCCCGCTTCAGCGGCGGGCAGGGATGTTTTTTTGCCGCCTTCGTTCAGCCGCCGGCGCCCGTCTTCCGCACGGCGATGACCCAGCCGGTCACGCCGGTGCCCCGGATATGGTCGCCATGCTCCTCGGCCAGCCGCTCGATCCGGCCCGCGGCGGCGAGCGCGTTCAGCCTGGCGGTCAGGGCGCCGTCTTCGTAGAAATGCTCGTTCAGGCCGATGACGAGCGGCGCGCCGGGCGACACGATGCGCAGAATTTCGTCCAGACACTCCGGTTGGATGTGGCCGAAGCCGAAGACGCCCACGGCGACGGCCGCACCGTAGGCGCCATCGGCCGCATCGAGGGGCGGCGCATTCAGGTCGGCGCCGAACAGGCGGCGGTAGAGGCCGGTCCCGCGCGCCTTCTCCAGCATCCCCGCGGAAAAGTCGCAGCCGTCGATGACGCCGTAGCCGGCTTCGGCCAGGGCGGCGCCGGACAGGCCGGTCCCGCAGCCGATATCGAGGATTTCGGCCCGGCGATCGGTCAGGTAGCGCGACAGCATTTCCGCACAGCGGCGCGGCTGGGCGTAGCCGTTTTCCTCGATCAGCTCGGTGTCGTAGGACTCCGCCCAGCGATCGTACATATCGCGGACCTCATCGGGATCGCGCACCCGATAGACGGTCTTCAGGAAGCGGTCGTTCTGCGGCGCGTCCGCCATGCGGAATTCTCCCTTTGCTCCGACAGGTTCAGCCTGGGGCCACCGGCGTTTTGCGGACGGCGACGGCCCAGCCGGTCATGCCCGCCGAACTGATATGGTCGCCATGTTCGTCGGCAAGCCGTTCGATCCGGCCGGCGGAGACGAGGGCCTCCAGCTTCCGCGCCAGCGTGCCTTCGGCGTAAAAATCCGCGTTCACGCCGATAACCAGGGGCGCGCCGGGCGCAAGAAGGCGCAGAATTTCGTCCAGCGCGTCAGGATGGATCAGGCTGAAGCTGAAGACGCCGACGGCGATGGCCGCGCCATAGGCGCCGTCGCCGACCTTGAGCGGCGGCCGGTTCAGATCGGCCTCGAACAGCCGCCGGTAGATGCCGCGCTCCCGCGCCTTCTCCAGCATTCCCGGCGTCAGGTCGCAGCCGTCGAGGGTGCGGTAGCCGGTCTCGGCGAGGACGGCGCCGACCAGTCCGGTGCCGCAGCCGATATCCAGGATTGCCGCGCCGCGGACCGGCAGAAAACGGGATAGCATTTCGGCGCTGCGGCGCGGCTGGATATAGTCGTTGTCCCCGGTCAGTTCGGCGTCGTAGGTTTCCGCCCAGTCCGAGTAGAATTCGCGCGTTTCGGCGATCGTGCGCACGTTGTGGGCGCGCTTCAGGAAGGCGCCTTCTTCGGCGGTGTAGGGCATATGGATTTCTCCTCCGTTCCGGCTATCCTAGCGGCGCGGCGCCAATTTGCCATCGCGCGAAAGGATGCGCGTCCCTTGCGTTGAACATTGAACAAGGAGACCGGCCGTGGACCGGGAAACCCTGGACCGGCTCGCCCTGCGCGACCTGATCGAGAACTGGGTACTCTGGCGCGACGCCGGCGACTGGGAGCGCTTCCGCACCGTCTGGCACCCCGACGGCGTGATGATGGCGACCTGGACCCAGGGCGCCGGCGACGAATTCATCGCCATGAACAAGGCGGGCTGGGAGCGTGGCGTCAGCATTCTGCATTTCCTCGGCGGCACGACGATCGAGCTGAACGGCGACCGGGCGGTCTGCCAGACCAAGATGACGATCTCCCAGCGCGCGGAGGTCCACGGCGTCCTCGTCGACGTCGTCTGCACCGGCCGCTTCTGCGATTTCATCGAGCGGCGCGACGGCCGCTGGGGCTATGTCCTGCGCCAGCCGATCTACGAAAAGGACCGGATGGACCCGGTCGATCCGGCGGCGGCCGTCGAACTCGATCCCGGAATCCTCGAGCGGTTTCCGGCGGGCTACCGCCATCTCGCCTATTTGCAGACGCAGATCGGCTACGACGTCAAGCGCGACATGCCGGGGCTGAAGGGGCCGGAAGTCGAACGGCTCTACGCCTGCGGCAAGGCCTGGCTGGACGGCGGGCCGCTGGACTGGCTGCGTTGAACCGGCCCGCCTAGGGGAACAGCGGCGCCTGCTCCAGCCCGGTCGTCTCCGGCAGGCCGAACATCAGGTTGATGTTCTGGATTGCCTGGCCGGAAGATCCTTTGACCAGATTGTCGAGCGTCGAGACCATGATCGCCCGGCCCGGCAGCCGGTCGGCATAGACCTGAAGCAGGACATGGTTGGAGCCGCGGACGTGGCGCGTCGCCGGCGCCATGCCCTCCGGCGCGACATGGACGAAGGGCTCGCTCGCATAGCGCGCTTCGAGGCAGGCCCTGAGGTCTCCGGCCGTCGCGCCGCCGCTCAGCCGGACATAGGTCGTCAGCAGCTCGCCCCGGTTGATCGGCATCAGGTGCGGCGTGAAATTGACCAGCACCTCCCGCCCGGCGGCCAGGGACACTTCCTGCTCGATCTCCGGCGCGTGCCGGTGGCTTGCGACTCCGTAGGGGTGGATGCCCTCGGCGACTTCGCAGAACAGCGTGCCTTCCTTGAGGCCGCGGCCGGCGCCGGACGCGCCGGACTTGGCGTCGATCACGATATCGGCCGGGTCGATCAGGCCGGCGCCGACGACCGGCAGCAGGAGCAGCAGCGCCGCGGTCGGGTAGCAGCCGGGGCAGGCGACCAGCCGGGCCGCGGCGACGGCGTCGCGGTAATATTCGGTCAGGCCGTAGACCGCCTCGGGCTGGAGGTGCGGCGCCCGGTGTTCGTGGCCGTACCATTCGGCATAGGTCCCGATATCGCGCAGCCGGAAATCGGCCGACATGTCGGCGATCTTCAGATGGCCGGGCAGGCCGGCGACAATCTCCTGGGTCGTGCCGTGGGGCAGGCCGCAGACCGCGACGTCGCAGGCGCTCCAGTCGGCCTCCGCGACGGTCACGAGGTCCGGCAGATCCGCCATGCCGAGATGGGGAAACACCGCCTGCATCGGCTTGCCGGCGTGCCGGTCGGCCGTCATCAGCGCGATTTCCAGGTTCGGATGCGTGATGGCGAGGCGCACCAGATCGGCGCCCGTATAGCCGCTGGCGCCGAGGACGCCGACCCCGATCCGGTCCGTGCTCATGCCATCGATCCGTTTTCCGTGCGGCGGCCGGTGTTTCCGCCCATTCCCGCCGGCGCCAAAGTCCTGTAGGTGAGAGCGGAACTAGTCGGACCGCCGCCCAACGTCCAGAACGCCAAATGGCCCGTGTCTCCGAAACCGTCACCGTCGCCCGCTCGGCGAACGACCTGTCCGTGTTCATGCGCGCGCTGTTCTACCAGCCGCATTTCCGCATCCTGAACGATTCCGGCTGGGCCTTCCACGTCCGGGAGAATGTCGGCCTGCTCGGCCGCCTGTTCCGCAATCCTTCGGAATTCGCCGTTTTCCTGCGCGAGAGCGAGGACGATCCGGAGAACGAGACCAGCGTCGAGCTGCACGCCCACATGTTCGGTTTCGGGCCGATCCCGAAAATCACGCTGCGCAAGCGGATCGCGACGCTGCGCGACTATGTCGAACATGTGGCGACCCAGCCCCTGCCGGAAGGGGCGGAGGAGGAGGACGAAGAGGACTGACCGGCGCGGCGCCCGGCGATCGGGACCGCCCCCGGGACTGCCCCCGGGACCGCCCCCGGGACTGCCCCCGGGACCGCCCGGCGCGCCTGCGCCTAGCGCTTCGAGAACTGGAAGCTGCGGCGGGCCTTGGCCTTGCCGTATTTCTTGCGCTCGACGACGCGGCTGTCGCGGGTCAGGAAGCCGCCCTTCTTCAGGACCGGGCGCAGGCCCGGCTCGAAATTCGCCAGCGCCTTGGAGATGCCGTGGCGCACCGCGCCGGCCTGGCCGCTGAGGCCGCCGCCCGAGACCGTCGCCATGACGTCGAACTGGTCGCGCCGGTCCGCCGCCTCGAAGGGCTGGTTCATCACCATGCGCAGGGTGGCGCGGGCGAAATAGGTCTCGGCGTCGCGGCCGTTGACCATGACCCGGCCGGCCCCCGGCCCGATCCAGACCCGGGCGACCGCGTCCTTGCGCTTGCCGGTTGCGTAGGCGCGGCCCTGGGCGTCGAGCTTCGGCTCGGCCGGCTTGCCCGCGTCTTTCGCCGCCGCACCCGTCGGCAGCAGCGACGCAAGCGTGGCCGCCGCCTTGTCCAGGCCGCTCAGCTGTTCGCCTCCACCCGCTCTTTCGGCGCCCGCTTCTCCGGCGCCCGCGGCCCCTGCGGCAGTTGCGGAGGCGGTTTCTTCGGCAGGGGTGTCTTCGACCGCCGTATCGGCAGGTTCCGGTGCGCTCATCGGGTCGCGGCCTTTCTGTCCTTGGGCCTGTTCTTGCGGTTGCGCGCGCCGAGGTCCAGCGCCTCGGGCTGCTGCGCCTCATGGGGATGCTCCGCGCCGGCATAGACGCGCAGATGGGAAAACTGCTGCCGTCCCAGCGGCCCGCGCGGCAGCATGCGCTGCACGGCCTTCAGGACCGCGCGCTCCGGATGCTTGCCGTCCAGGATCTGTTCCATCGTGCGGCTCTTGATGCCGCCGGGATAACCGGTGTGCCAGTAAATGCGCTTGCCGGCCCGCTTGTTGCCGGTCAGATGCACCTTCTTCGCGTTGACGACCACGACATGGTCGCCGCAATCCATGTGCGGGGTGTAGGTGGTCTTGTGCTTGCCGCGCAGCAGGTCGGCCACTTCGACGGCGAGCCGGCCGAGCACCAGGTCCTGGGCGTCGATCAGCCACCATTTCTTCTCGATGTCCGACGGCGTTGCCGAGTAGGTTTTCATCGGGTCGGTTCCGGCGTGTCTGGAAGTCGGGGCGCCCGGCGGCGGGCCGGGACCGGGGGTCGGTGGACGCGGCGACAGATAAGGCCCGGATTTCGCAGCGTCAAGGCTGAAATTTCAAATTTTCCAGTGATTTACCAATGTGGTAATAAATTACCGTAAGCGATCCGGCAGGGCTTTCGTCTCGCTGCTTGGCCGGCAGGGAGGGCAGGGCCCGCGCCGGTCGTCCGTCGTCATTCATCCGTTGTCGATCGTCCGTCGTCCGGCGCCGGGTCCGCCGGGCTGCCGGCGGCGCGTTCCAGCCGCTCCACGCGGGCGATCAGGTCGCGCAGCCTGGCCAAGGCGCGGCCGACCCGCCGCTGGTTCATCTCCAGCGCGCGCTGCTCCCGGATCGGCATGGCGGGAAATCCGGCGAAAACGGCCCGGTCCGCGATATGGCCGGCGACTCCCGCCTTTGCGGCGACCACGGCATCGTCGCCGACTTTCTTGTGGTCTGCGATGCCGACCATGCCGCCGATGACCGCCCGGTCGCCGACCGCGGCGCTGCCGGCGATGCCCGTGCAGCCGGCGATCATGACATTCTCGCCGACCGTGGCGTTGTGGCCGATCTGGACCAGATTGTCGATTTTCGTGCCGTCGCCGATCCGGGTCGGGCCCAGGGTGCCGCGGTCGATGCAGGCGCCCGCGCCGATCTCGACATTGTCGCCGACGATGACGTTGCCCAGCGAAGCGATGCGGCGGATATCGAAGTTGAAGGCGGTGACCTCTCCGGTCCGCCGCGCGCTCTCGACGCTGCTTTCCCCGGCCGTGACGAAGCTGAACCCGTCCGCGCCGACCGACGCGTTGTGGTGCAGGATGCAGCCCTGGCCGATGACGCAGTTCTCGCCGATCCGCACGCCGGGATGCAGGATGCTGCCGGCCCCGACCTCCGCGCCCGCCGCGACCGTGACCTGGGAGAGCAAGACCGCGCCCGGCCCGACCCGCGCGTCCGGCCCGACGACGCAGAGCGGCCCGACCGAGGCGCCGTCGCCGATCTTCGCCGCCGGATCGACGACGGCGCTGGGATGGACGCCGGACGTGAAGCGGAGCGGCGGCGAAAACAGCCGGGTCAGCAGGGCCAGCGCAACCCTGTGCCGCCCCTCGACCGCCAGGCCGCCGGCGAACCGCGTCGTATCGATCTCCATGCCGGCCGCCACGACCGCCGCGCCGGCATGGCTGCGCGGGAGCAGGGCGTGGGAGCCCTCGTCCATGGCGAGCGCCAGGGTCTCCCGGTGCGGGGCGAAGACCGGATGGGCGACGGCGGTCACGGTGAAATCGCCGTCGCCGACGACCTCCGCACCGAGCAGCCGGGCGAGATCGTTCAGAGATTTCGGTTCGGGCGGATCGAGCAGGGGCATCGGAACCGGTCGGCGCACTGCGGACGTGCCGGCGATGGCGCCGGGCTGCCGGGAAGGGCTTGGCCGCACAGATAGGCCCGCCGCCGGGGCGCGGGCAATTCGCGCGGTTGCCGCATCGGGGGACCGCCTCGGGTCAGGCGGCGCGGCCGAAGCGGCGGAGAAAGGCCTCGACCGCCTGCCAGACGGCCTCGGGCCGCTCGATCTGCAGGAAATGGGTGCAATCGGCAATCATGGTGTAGGGCAGGCCGTGTTCCTCCGCCAGCGCCCGGCCGAGCAGGGCCGGCGGCTGCACCTCCGGCAGCGACGCATCGGCGCCGACCACCGCGATGTCGCCGGGCATGGCGCCGACCGCGGGCCAGATCGTCGGGTCGATATTGGCCGCGAAGACCTGCGCTTCGAGCCGCTTCGGGCAGGCGAGGGTCCAGCCGTCCTCCGTCCGGCGCGTGGTCGCCAGGGCGAACAGCTCGTGTGCGCCCGGCGGCCAGCGGCGGAAGGCGGGCCGCTTGCGCAGGACGGCGGCCAGGTCCTCCGGATCGTCGAAACGGTCGGGCCGGCGCAGGGCGATCGCCTCCATGTCCTCCATGTGGAGGCTCTGGGTCCGTTGCAGATCGTGGCCGGGCGGCGGAAAGATCGGCGGGTCGATCAGGATCAGCGGCGACCAGCGTTCGCCGTAGGCCCGGGTCTGGAGCAGCGCGGAAATGCCCGACATGGAATGGAAGACCGCGGCGACCGGCCCGGCCCCGAACAGCCGGTCGATGGCGCCGCGCACGGCCTCGAAATCCTCCCGGAACCGGTCCCAGGTATGGTTCCCGGCGCCGTCGGGCGGGTTCTGCCCGTGGTTGCGGGTGTCGAACAGGATCACGTCGCAGGCGGCCAGCAACAGCCGCCAGAACGGGTAATAGGCCTCGATCGCCATGCCGTTGCCGTGGCTGAGCGCGACCCGCGGCCCGTCCGGGTTGCCGTGGCGGCGCAGGATGACGGTCGCGCCGTCGGGCATGGCGACGGCATGGCGCTCCCGCGGTTGGGGCGGGACCGGGGCCGGCGGCAGATGGGGCATCGGGACATTCATGGCGACCGGCTAGACCGGTTCGCCCGGCCGGTCAACGGGCGCGGCGGCGCCGGCCCCGCCCCGCCCGGCGGGCGGCGCGTCGGAAAGGCCGTTGGGCGGCGCGGCAATTCACGCTATCGCGAGCCGGGGCTTGCCCGCCGTTCCGCGCGCTTGACGGCCCCTCGAACCTTGCCATATGGGGCGGCGATGCAGCGCTATTCGATCTTCTCGCTCGCCCGCAATGCGTTGACCGGCCACCGCAACTGGCCGCAGGCCTGGCGCAGCCCGGCGCCGAAGCCGGAATACGACGTCGTTATCGTCGGCGGCGGCGGCCACGGGCTGGCGACGGCCTACTATCTGGCGGCGGAGCACGGCATCTCGAACGTGGCCGTGCTCGAAAAGGGCTGGCTCGGCGGCGGCAACACCGGCCGCAACACCACGATCATCCGCTCCAACTATCTGTGGGACGAAAGCGCGGCGATTTACGAGAAATCGCTCAGGCTCTACGAGGGCCTGTCGCGCGAACTGAACTTCAACATCATGCTCAGCCAGCGCGGCGTGCTGAACCTGGCGCACAACGAGCACGACCTGAAGGAAATGGCGCGCCGGGTCCGCGCCATCCGCGGCAACGGGATCGATTCGGAAATCCTGACGCCGGCCGAAATCAAGAAGCTCGCGCCGGCGATCAACGTCTCGAAGGACATGCGCTATCCGATCCTCGGCGCCTCCCTGCAGCGCCGCGGCGGCGTGGCGCGCCACGACGCGGTCGCCTGGGGCTTCGCGCGCGGCGCCGACGACCGCGGCGTCGACATTATCCAGAACTGCGAAGTGACCGGCATCGACCGCGAGGGCGGCCGGGTGGCCGGCGTCCGGACGACCCTCGGCCCGATAAAGGCCGGCAAGGTCGGCGTCGTCGTCGCGGGCCACGCCAGCGTGCTCGCCGGAATGGCCGGCTTCCGCCTGCCGATCGACAGCCATCCGCTCCAGGCCATGGTCAGCGAGCCGATCAAGCCGGTGCTGGACTGCGTGGTGATGTCGAACGCCGTGCATGTCTATGTCAGCCAGTCGGACAAGGGCGAACTGGTGATCGGAGCCGGGATCGACAGCTTCAACAGCTATGCCCAGCGCGGCAGCTGGCAGATCATCGAAGGGCAGATGGGCGCGCTGGTCGAACTGTTCCCGGTCTTCTCGCGCCTGCGCCTGATGCGCAGCTGGGGCGGCATCGTCGACACCTGCCCGGACGCCAGCCCGATCCTGTCGAAAACCCCGGTCGAAGGGCTCTACTTCAACTGCGGCTGGGGCACCGGCGGCTTCAAGGCGACTCCCGGCTCCGGCTGGGCCTTCGCCCACACCATCGCGCGCGACGAGCCGCACCCGCTCAACGCGCCCTTCTCCCTCGACCGCTTCGCGACCGGCGCGCTGATCGACGAGCACGGCGCCGCGGCGGTGGCGCATTAGGGGAGGGGAGGGCGCCATGCTGCTGATCCACTGCCCCTGGTGCGGACCGCGCGACGAGAGCGAATTCAGCTATGGCGGCGAAGCGGATATCGCCCGGCCGCCCGATCCCGACGCCTTGAGCGACGCCGAATGGGCCGACTATGTCTTTATGCGCACCAATGCCAGGGGCCGGTTCAAGGAACAGTGGGTCCATATCCACGGCTGCGGCCGCTGGTTTACACTGGTGCGCGATACCGTGACCCACGAGCATGGCGAGGCCGGCGTATTCGGCGGCGTCGAGCCGGAGGCGGACGGGTGAGCGGGCCGCAATACCGCCTGCCGGCCCATGTCCTGACGGGCGGCCGGATCGACCGGGACAAGCCGCTCGGCTTCTCGTTCAACGGCGAGCGCTTCACCGGCTATGCCGGGGACACGCTGGCCTCCGCGTTGCTGGCCTATGGCAGCTTCCCGCTCGCCCGCGGCTTCAAGTACCACCGCCCGCGCGGCATCTTCGGCGCCGGCGCGGAAGAGCCGAATGCGCTCGTCCAGCTCGAGACCGGCGGGCGCAGCCAGCCGAACCTGCGCGCCACCCAGATCGAGCTTTACGGCGGCCTGACGGCTGCGAGCGTCAACGCTTGGCCGTCGGTCGATTTCGACCTGATGCGGGTGAACGACTGGCTGTCGCCGATCCTTCCCTCCGGCTTCTACTACAAGACCTTCATGGGCGCCGGGATCGGCGCCGGACGCTGGTGGCGGCTGTTCGAACCCTTCATCCGCCGCGCCGCCGGCTTCGGCACGGCTCCGAGCGCCCCGGACCCGGACCGCTACGAGCGCATGAACGCCCATTGCGACGTGCTGGTCGTCGGCGGCGGTCCGGCCGGCCTTTCGGCGGCGCTGGCGGCGGCCAACCGGGGCTGCCGGGCGATCCTGGCCGACGAGCAGGCCGAACCGGGCGGCGACCTGCTGGCCGGCGACCGGAGCATCGACGATGCGCCGGCGATGGACTGGGTTGCGGCGGCGCTCGGTAAACTCGATGCAGCGCCCGACGTAACCGTACTCCGCCGGACGGCGGTGGCCGGCCTGTACGACGACAATTTCGCGACGGCGGTCGAAAGCGTCGGCGAGCGCTTCGGCCCCGGCGCGCCGGAGCATCTGCCGCGCCTGCGCCTGTGGCGCATCCGGGCGCGCCGGATCGTGCTGGCGACCGGGGCCCACGAGCGGCCCTACGCCTTTGCGAACAACGATACGCCCGGCGTCATGCTGGGCAACGCGGTCCGCCACTATGCCGGGCGCTACGCCGTGGCGCCGGGGCGGCAGGCGGTGCTGGGAACCAACAACGATTCGGCCTACCGCACGGCGCTCCTGCTCGCGCAGGCCGGGCTTGCCGTGACCCTTGCCGATGCGCGCGAGACGCCGCCGGCCGCGCTGGCGGATGCGGCGCGCAATGCCGGTGTCGCCGTCGAGGCCGGCTGCGCGGTTTCGGCGGCCGTCGGCGGCCGGCGGGTCCGGGGCGCGAAAATCGGCCGCGTCCTGCCGGACGGCGAAATCTCCGGCGCGCCGCGCACCGTCGAGGCCGATCTGGTCGGCGTGTCCGGCGGCTGGAACCCGGCGCTGCACCTGGCGTCCCACCGCGGGGCGAAGCCGGTCTGGAACGAGGCGCAGGCCTGTTTCGCGCCGGCCGACCTGACCGCGCTCGGCGTGGTCGCTGCCGGCGCCGTGACCGGCGCCGAAACCCTCGCCGACTGCCTGGAACAGGGCTACGCCGCGGGCCGGGACGCTGCCCGGGCGGCCGGCCGGACGAAGCGTACGCGCAAGCCGGCGCTGAAGACCGACGACAGCGCGGCCGGCGCGCCGGTCCGGCCGCTCTGGGCGGTCGCGGAGCGGCGGCCCGGCGGCGCCGGGGGCAAGGCGTTCGTCGATCTCCAGAACGACGTGACGGTGAAGGACGTCGCGCTGGCGGCGCGCGAGAACTACCGCTCGGTCGAGCATCTCAAGCGCTACACCACGCTCGGCATGGGCACCGACCAGGGCAAGACCGCCAACGTGACCGGCCTGGCCCTGATGGGGATGGAGACCGGCCGGCCGCCGGAAGCGGTCGGCACGACGACCTTCCGGCCGCCCTATACGCCGGTTCCCTTCGGCGCGCTTGCCGGGCGCGACCGCGGCCCCCTGTTCGACCCGGTGCGCGAGACGCCGATGTTCGGCTGGCACGAAGCCAACGGCGCGGTCTTCGAGGATGTCGGCCAGTGGAAACGGCCCTACGCCTACCGTCGCGGCGGCGAAGCGCTGGAGGCCGCGATCGACCGCGAGGTCCGGGCGGTGCGCAACGCGGTCGGCGTCATGGACGCGTCGACCCTCGGCAAGATCGACCTCAAGGGGCCGGACGTCGTCACGCTGCTCAACCGCGTCTACACCAACGACTGGGAGACGCTGAAGGTCGGCCGCGCCCGCTACGGCCTGATGTGCCACGAAGACGGCATGATCTTCGACGACGGCGTGACCGCCCGGCTCGCCGACGGCCACTATCTGATGACGACGACGACCGGCAACGCCGCCACCGTGCTGAACTGGCTCGAAATGTGGCTACAGACCGAATGGCCGGAGCTTCGGGTGTTCGCGACCTCGGTGACGGAGGCGTATGCGACCGCGACCGTCGCCGGGCCGGAGGCGCGCAGGCTGGTCTCCGGCCTCGACAGCGACATCGACTGGTCGGACGAGGCCTTCCCGCACATGGCGGTCCGGACCGGAACCGTGCTCGGCGCGCCGGCGCGGGTGTTCCGGGTCAGCTTCAGCGGCGAGGCGTCGTGGGAAATCAACGTCCCGGCGCATCGCGGCCTCGCGCTCTGGCAGGCGCTGATCGACGGCGGCGCGACGCCCTACGGCACGGAGGCGATGCACGTCCTGCGCGCCGAGAAGGGCTTCATCATCGTCGGCCAGGAGACGGACGGCACCGTGACGCCCCATGACCTCGGCATGGGCTGGGCGGTCAGCAAGCGCAAGGACTTTATCGGCAAACGCTCCTACAGCCGGCCCGATACGGCGCGGCCCGACCGCAAGCACCTGGTCGGCCTGCTGCCGCTCGACGGCAGGACCGTGCTGCCGGAGGGCGGCCAGATCGTCGACGATCCGGCGCAGGAACCGCCGGTGACGATGCTCGGGCACGTCACGTCCAGCTACAAATCGCCGAGCCTGGACGGCGGCTTCGCCCTGGCGCTGCTCAAAAACGGCCGCAACCGCATGGGCGATACCGTCCATGTCCTACGCCTCGACGAGGGCGCCGACCCGGCGCGGGTCGTCGCGCCGGCCTTCTACGACAGGGACGGAGGGCGGATGCGTGGCTGATTCCCTCGCCATTACCCATCCGCTTGCCGATCCGCTTGCGGGACCGCCGGAACGGGCCGGGCCGGACAGCGCCGCCGTCGTCCTGACGGCCGAACCGCCGCTCGTCCTGCTGGATCTGCGCTGCCGGGACCGGGCGGCGCTCGACGGTTTTCTCAAGAAGCCGCTCGGGCTCGCCTCGCCGCCGGTGGCGCGGGCGGCGTCCAACGCCCGCGGCGTGCTGTTCCGGCTCGGGCCGGACTGGTGGCAGCTCCGGTGCAGGGACCGCAAGCTGGCGGACCGGCTGCTGAAGGCCGGCGCCGCCGGGCCGGTCGGCGCGACCGATGTTTCCGACGCCTGGCTCGCCATCGGCATCGCCGGGCCGCGGGCGCGCGACGTTCTCGCCAAGGCCGCCACGGTCGACCTGCATCCCGACGCGTTCCCGGCCGGCTCGGCCGCGCGCACCCTGTTCGGCCGGGTAACGGTTGTCGTCGCGCGCCTCGTGGACGATGAGCCGCCGGCGTTCGACGTCACGGTCGGCCGGTCGAACGCACGCTTCCTCTGGCGCTGGCTGGCCGATGCCGCGCAGGAATACGGTTATACGCTCAAGCCGCTTTCCGGCGGCGCCTGAAATGAGCCGGAAAGGCAATTTGGCCGCGACGGCGGCGGCGTTCGAGGCTCGACCGGGGGTTCCGGATCGGCTAGTCGGCACATCGACGGACAGGACCGGCGCCGGCCGGAACGAACGATGATTCCATGACCGAAGTCACCCGAGAAGCCGCCAGGACAGGACGGCGCAAGGCCCGCCCGACGCCCAAGGGTCGCCAGGTCGATCCGGCAGCGCTCGAACGGGTGCGCGCGCTGCTCGGCCAGGCGCCGCGGCGGCGCGACCTGCTGATCGAGCATCTGCACCTGATCCACGACGCGCACGGCCATCTCTCCGCGGCCCATCTGGCGGCGCTGGCGCACGAAATGAAGCTGTCCCAGGCAGAGGTCTACGAGGTCGCCACCTTCTACGCCCATTTCGACGTGGTGAAAGAAGGGGAGATCCCACCGCCGCCCCTTACCGTGCGGGTGTGCGACAGCCTGAGCTGCGCGCTCGCCGGCGCCGACGGCCTGATCGACGCGCTCGCGGCGGCTTCGGACCCGGCCGCGGTGCGCATCGTGCGCGCGCCCTGCATGGGCCGGTGCGAGACGGCGCCGGTCGCCGAGGTCGGCCACAACCATGTCGTCGCCGCCACCGCCGAACGGGTCGGGGCGGCGATCCGCGCCGGAGACATTCACCCGGCTGCGCCGCCGTATCAGGCTCTGGCGGCCTATCGGACGCAAGGCGGCTATCGTTTGCTGGAGGATTGTCTGAACGGCCGGCGCACACCGGAGGACATCATCGGCATCCTGAGCGACGCCAACCTGCGCGGTCTGGGCGGCGCCGGCTTCCCGACCGGGCAGAAATGGCGTTTCGTGCGCGCCGAGGCCGGGCCGCGCCTGATGGCGGTCAACGCCGACGAGGGCGAACCGGGCACCTTCAAGGACCGCTTCTATCTCGAGACCGAGCCGCACCGGGTGCTGGAAGGCATGCTGACCGCCGCCTGGGCGGTCGAGGCCGAGGCGGTCTATTTCTACCTGCGCGACGAATATCCTCATATCCGCGAAATCCTGCGCGCCGAGATCGCGGTGCTGGAGGCGGCCGGCCTGGCGCCGCACACCGAAATCCATCTGCGGCGCGGCGCCGGGGCGTATATCTGCGGCGAGGAATCGGCGATGATCGAATCGATCGAGGGCAAGCGCGGCCTGCCGCGGCACCGGCCGCCCTACGTCTCGCAGAACGGCATCTTCGGCCGGCCGACCCTGGTCAACAATGTCGAGACCCTGTTCTGGGTTCCCGTCATCGTCGAGAAGGGCGCGGACTGGTTCGCGGGCCACGGCCGCCACGGCGGCAAGGGGCTGCGCAGCTATTCGGTCTCCGGGCGGGTGAAGGAGCCGGGCGTCAAGCTGGCGCCGGCCGGCGTCACGCTCGCCGAACTGATCGACGAATTTTGCGGCGGCATGGCCGAGGGCCACACCCTCCGGGGCTTTCTGCCGGGCGGCGCCTCGGGCGGCATCCTGCCCGCGTCGATGGCCGACCGGCCGCTCGAATTCGGCGAACTGGAGAAATTCGGCTCCTTCGTCGGCTCCCACGCCGTGGTCGTGCTGTCCGACCGGGACGACATGAAGACCTGCGCCCTCAACCTGATGCAGTTCTTCGAGGACGAGAGCTGCGGCCAGTGCACGCCCTGCCGGGTCGGCACCGAAAAGGCAGTCAAGCTGATGCAGCGCGAGACCTGGGACGAACCGCTGCTGCGGGAGTTGTCCGCCGCGATGGCCGACGCCTCGATCTGCGGCCTCGGCCAGGCCGCGGCCAATCCGCTGCTCTCGGTCTTCCGCCATTTCCCGGACAAGCCTGGCCGGTTCGGCGCAACATGACAGATCCCGACATCCCCGCGCCCGGCAGGACGGTCGCGCTGCTCGACGGCGGCGTCGGCCAGGAATTGTACCGCCGCCGCCGGCGTCCCTCTACGCCCCTGTGGTCGGTGGGGGTCATGATCGACGATCCGGACCTCGTCGAAGCCGTGCATCTCGAATTCATCGAGGCCGGCGCGCGGGTCCTGACCCTGAACAGCTATTCGGCGACGCCGCACCGGCTGGCCCGCGCCGGCCGCGAGGAGATGTTCGGGGCCCTGCAGGCTGCCGCCCTCCGCGCCGCGCACGCCGCGCGCGAGCGCAGCGGGCGGGACGATATCCGGATCGCCGGCTGCCTGCCGCCGCTCACGGCCTCCTACCGGCCGGACCTGACGCCGTCCGAGGAGGTCTGCCTGGCCGACTATCGCCGGATCGTCGCGGCCCAGGCGGCGGGCGTCGACCTGTTCCTGTGCGAGACCCTGGCGACCGTCCGGGAGGCGCGCCTGGCGACGCTGGCGGCGCGCGAGAGCGGCCGGACGGTGTGGACTGCGCTGACGGTGGACGACGCCGACGGCACGGTGCTGCGGTCCGGCGAACCGGTCGGAGAGGGCGCCCGCGCGGCGCTCGACGCCGGCGCGGCGGCGGTGCTGGCCAACTGCTCGAGCCCGGAAGCCATCGCCCGGGCGCTGCCCGCGCTGGCCGGAACCGGTGCGCCCTTCGGGGCCTACGCCAACGGGTTCGTTTCGGTGGCGCCGGGACAAGCCGCCGGGTCCGTCGACGCGCTGGAAGCGCGCGACGACCTCGGCCCGGCGGCCTATGCCGGCCACGCGCTCGGCTGGGCGGCGGCCGGCGCGACGATCGTCGGCGGCTGCTGCGAGATCGGGCCGGCCCACATCGCGGAACTCGCCCGGCGGCTCGGACGCGAGGGCTACGGGATTGCGGCCGAGCCGGCGTATGGCGCCCGGACCGGCGGTATACCGGCCGGGGGCGGGTAAACCGCAGGCGGTTACATTACCGCTGCGCGCAGGCTTCAGAGCTGGCGCATGCCGCCGTCGGGATCGGCGTAGGCGACCGCCTCGATCTCGATCAGGAATTCCTCCTTCACCAGGCGATCGACGATCAGCAGCGTATTCGGCGGATATGTCCCGCCGCCGAACAGCGCGGGAAACACTTCGGCGCGGATTGCCATGAAGCGCTCGATATCCCGGGAGTGGACGAGGTAGGTGGTGAACTTGACGACGTGATTGAAGCCGAGGCCGGCGCCTTCGAGGACCGCGCCCAGATTGTCGAGCACCTGGCGCATCTGGGCGTCGAAATCGCCCTTGCCGACCACGCTGCCGTCGCGCCCGACGGCGAGCTGGCCGGCGACGTGCAATGTGGGGCCGGCCGGGACCGCCGTGGCGTTGGAGTAAAGGCCCTGGGCCGGGCTGGCGTTCGGCGGGTTCAGATAGGCGATCGGGTCGGCCGGCATCGTCGTTTCTCTCGAAGCTGGGGAGCTGCGGCCATCCTAGCCCGAAAATCCTGCCCCGGTCACGGTCACCGGGCCGGACCCGGTCGCGATCGCGGTCCAGTCGCGCCTTCTGCCGCGCCCTCCGCCTCCGGGCCGGTCTCGCTAACCGCTTCCTTGGCCCAGGGATCGGTCGTTTCCCGGTCGAGGTTATCGCCGACCGCGTCCTGGAGGGCCGCGGTGTCGATCTGGTGCAGGGAGCCGCTGCGGTTGAGATGCGCGGCCGTCGCTGCGGCGCGGCCCATGGCGAAGCAGGGGCCCATGACCCGCAGGCTTGCGAGCGCCGCCGGTTCGGCGTCGATGCAGCGGCCGGCGACCACCACGTTGTGCAGCCCCCGGGGCAGCATGGCGCCGAACGGAATGTAGTGGATATGGTTCTCGTCGAAGACCGTCCAGTGGGTGCCCGCCATGTCGCCGTGCAGTTCGATCGGCCAGGTCGTCCGCGCGATGGCGTCGGGCGGGCGCGCGCCGGTCGCGACATCCTCGACCGTGATATGGCTCCGGCCGACGATCGTCCTCGTCTGGCGGATGCCGGCATTGCCGTAGACCGCGACCTTCGCTTCGCCGAACGCCTCCGGCAGCTCGCGCTTGAACAGGCTGAGCAGCGCGTCGACCTGGCGACGCCCCTCGATCCCGGCGAGCGCCAGGCCGGCCGTTTCCATCGGCGTTTCGACATGGGTGAGGTTGAGCAGCAGCTTGCGCGTGCCCGGCACGACGAAAACCGGCCCCTCGGCCCGCACCAGGCCGAATTCGTTGCCGAACCTGCGGATCAGGTCGTGGTAGAGCGAGCGCGGATAGCCGGCGCACAGGGACGTCTCGACATCCTCCAGGATCGCCATCACCGAGCCGAGGACCGGCTTTACCGATTCGCGCAGATCCTGCCCCGCCAGCCACGGTACGACCGCGTCGCCCGACGCGTCGACGAAGCGGTTGGCCTCGACCCGGGCGTCGCCGAAACGGGTGCTGAGAAGGAGCGCCTCGACGATGCCGTCGCGCTGCTCGACCCGGCGGACGATAGCGCCGGGCAGGGGAACGATGCCGCATTCGGCGATCCGCTCCTCGGCCCAGCGCATCCAGGCGTTGGGCACATAGTCCAGGATGAAGGTGCCGCGCACCCGTCGCAAGGCGGCGTCGCCCCGGGCGAACAGGGTTTCGAACAGGCCGTCCATGACGCCGTGGGTCAGGCGTCTGGGAACCGGCCCGTTGCGGAACAGGCCGCAAATCGTGCCGAGGGCGGCCCCGACCGCCTGGCCGCCGAGGTTGGGCGCAGCGTCCACGATCGCGACCTGCTGGCCCAGCCCGGCCGCTTCCAGCGCTGCCGACAGGCCGGCCGCGCCCGACCCGACAACGCAAAGGTCGCTGCGGTAGACCTGCGCCGGCCGGTCCTGGATGCGAACCGTCTTCATGCCGGGAAACCGAGCCATCAATCGACCCCTTATCGTGCGCCGCGGCAGGTTCTAGCACGCTTCCCGCGCGTTGCCATCCTGCGCGAGGGCCGGTGCGTTGCGGCCGATTCAATCGCCGGAAGGGTTTTCGGCGCGAATTTCAGCCGGAGAAATTACGCGACGGCGGAACGGCGAATTCGGGTGCGGAAATCCGTTTCGGACTTGCTCGGATTCCTGTAGGGTGTCGATAGCGTATTCCCGTGTCCCGCGCCCCGAAAGATGCTGTGCGCTGCCATCGGTGGGTGAAGACGGGTATTCGCCGAAATCCGGACGCGCTGCGCAACGGATCGGAATTTCTGCGAACGGCAGCCCGGCAATGTCTGCATTTCCGGTCGAAAGTCCACGCAATCCCGACCGTTCTTTGCGCTCGATTCGGCGGTCCGGAACGGCAGGTTCGCGGGCGATCGATGAAACCGAAACCGCACCGCAACCCATCGAAACAAAACCGCCGCGCCGGAAAGTTCGGAGCGCAGCCCGTTCCGTTCGGACTGTTCCGCGTTCGAATTCGACGGATTCGGGAAATTAGCGGGAGAGGGCGGCCAAAGGAGTCCATGACAGGCCGCTACGCCCCGGCGCTGCATCCCGGGTCGAACCGGACGAACGAAATCCGGAAACGGCCGGACGAATGCAAGGGCGCGAAGCGGCTGTGCGCCGGGACCAGCCAAAACGGGACCAGCCAAAACGGGGCCAGCCGGCACAAGGCCGGCGGCCCCGCGACAAGGCAGGCGATCCGAAGGTCGGGCTACGAACCTGCCGGTTCGACGATAATCCGGCCGCGACCGCGCCGGACCCGATAGCCGCCGCGCGGAATTTTCAGGCTGCCGTCCTGGACCAGGGGCCAGAGCGTATTCGCGATCGTCTCCGCGCCGCTGTCGCCTTCCTCTTCCGTCTGGGAAGAAAGCCATTCGACAAAGGCGCGTTCGCCGATTTCATGGCCCACGGACTTGCACAACGCGTTGAGTTTGCGAACCTGGCCTTTGGTCAGGTTGCTCTGGTCGATTGAATGCGAAGACATGCTTGATTTGCCTCTTTCGGTTAACGGTTTTGCCGGGAGAACGACCGCTTTCGAGTACTCGATGAATCGAAACCGGCAGAGCCTGCTTCGACATTGCCGAAACCGTTCAAAGCCGGCGATCCGGCATGAACAGTCCTTAAGCCCGCTTCGGACATGACAGTTTCGCGCTTCCGAAACAACATTGAATTAACCGGCGAAAGCTCCCTAAACCAAATCGGGCAATAAAACAAGACGAAGTTTCGAAGGATAGAGCGGCCGAAACGTCAAGAGGTATCCGGTAGCCTGCCGGCGAGTGCGGGAAGCAAGGGTACGCAAACGCCGATGCGCCGATTCCGGAGTCCGGTGTCGGAAACGAACGGCCGGGGCGGATTACAACTGTGCTTGAGGAACTTCCGGGACGCATTTGCCGCGGTTGCACGAAATTCCGGTCCGCAACGCCGTGCTTAGCCGCCGGCGAAAGTCCGGAGGGGTAGCGGCCGGGTGCGGCTGCGGTTTCGGCAGCGACCGCCCGGTGATTAGAATCCGGTGGACATAACATCGTTGCGGCATTTTTCCGTGGCGAATATCGGCACGATCGGCGGTACTGGACACAGGACCGGGACACGGGCTGCCCGCCGCGCCGGAGACGAGCAGCGGCGGCCAAGGCGACCGTATGGAACGACCGATGGACTATGACCGTTTCTTCCAGCAGCAGATCGAGAATCTGCACCGGGAGGGCCGCTACCGGGTGTTCGCCGATATCGAGCGGCATGCCGGCGACTTTCCGAAGGCCACGCGGCGCAAGGACGGCGCCGCGAGCGAAGTAACGGTATGGTGCTCGAACGACTATCTGGGCATGGGCCAGCATCCGGAGGTGCTGCGGGCCATGCACGGCGCGATCGACCGCTGCGGCGCCGGCGCCGGCGGCACCCGCAACATCGCGGGCACGAACCGCTTCCACGTCCTGCTCGAGCGGGAGCTGTGCGACCTTCACGGCAAGGAGGCGTCGCTGGTCTGCACGTCGGGTTATGTCGCCAACCTTGCAGCACTCAGCACGCTGGCGTCGAAGCTTCCCGGCTGTATCGTCTTTTCCGACGCGCTGAACCACGCGTCGATGATCGAGGGCATCCGCCAGTCGCGCGCGGAAAAACGCATTTTCCGGCACAACGATGCCGACCATCTGGAGCGGCTGCTGGCCGAAGCGGACCCGGACCGGCCGAAGCTGATCGCGTTCGAATCGGTCTATTCGATGGACGGGGATATCGCGCCGATCGCCCGTTTCTGCGACCTGGCCGAACGTTACGGCGCGCTGACCTATCTGGATGAGGTCCATGCCGTCGGCCTGTACGGCCCGCGCGGCGGCGGCGTTGCCGAGCGGGACGGCGTCGCCGGCCGGATCGACGTTATCGAAGGAACGCTGGCGAAGGCCTTCGGCTGCGTCGGCGGCTACATCGCCGCTTCGGCCGCGATCGTCGATTTCGTCCGCAGCTATGCCTCGGCCTTCATTTTCACCACTGCCCTGCCGCCCGCCGTCGCCGCGGCTGCGATCGAAAGCATCCGCCATCTGAAGACCAGCGATACCGAACGGCAGCGCCAGCGCGAAACGGTCGCGAAGGTGCGCAGGAAGCTGACCGAACGGGGCATCCGCCATATGGACAATTCCAGCCATATCGTGCCGGTGCCGGTGGGCGACCCGGCGATCTGCAAGCAGATTTCCGACCTGCTGCTGGACGACTACGGCATCTATGTCCAGCCGATCAATTTCCCGACCGTGCCGCGCGGCACGGAGCGGCTGCGCATCACGCCGTCGCCGCTGCATTCGGACGCCGACATCGAGCATCTGGCGGCATCCCTTTCGGCGGTCTGGAACCGGCTGGCGCTCAAACCCGCGGCATGATTCCGACGACAGGGCCGGGCGATCCCGACAGCTTAGCGACCGAGTGAAACCGACGGCGGCATCGACCGCGCCGGAGAAGAAACCCGACATGTCATCCGAGACGCCGCAGGCGTTCTTCCTGCCGGAAACCGAAGTGCCGGACCTGGAATTCGCCGGTATCCGGGCCCAGTACGCCGCGCTGAAAGACGCGATCGCGCCCCGGATCGCAGAGGTGTTCCGCCACGGCCGGTTTATCATGGGGCCCGAGATCGAGGCGCTGGAAGACGCGCTGTGCGACTTCTGCGGCGCCGGCCATGCCGTGGCGGTTTCCAGCGGCACCGATGCGCTGGTTGCGCCCCTCATGGCGCTCGGCGTCGGGCCGGGCGATGCGGTGTTCGTTCCCGGATTTACCTTCACCGCGACCGCCGAAGTGGTCTTGCTGCTCGGCGCCATGCCGGTCTTCGTCGATGTCGACGGCGCTTCCTTCAACCTGGATCCCGCCGGCCTCGAGCGGAGCATAGCCAGGGTGCGCGACGAAGGCGCGTTGACGCCGAAGGCGGTTATCGCCGTCGACCTGTTCGGCCTGCCGGCGGATTACGAGGCGCTCAACCGGATTGCCGGGGCGGAGGGCCTGAACCTGATCGCCGATGCCGCCCAGAGCTTCGGCGCCCGGCGCGGCAACCGGAAGGTCGGCACCCTTGCGCCGGTCACGACGACCAGCTTCTATCCGGCCAAGCCGCTCGGCTGCTACGGCGACGGCGGCGCGGTTTTGACCGACGACCCCGGGATGGCGGCCCTGCTGCGTTCGATCCGGGTCCACGGACAGGGCAGCGTGCAATATGCCGTCGAGCGGGTCGGCCTCAACGCCCGGCTCGACAGCTTCCAGGCCGCCGTTCTCCTCGGCAAGCTGCCGGCGTTCGAAGGCGAGGTCGCGGCGCGCAACCGGCTGGCGGACCGCTACGATGCCGGCCTGGGCGATACGGTGCAAACGCCGGCCCGCTTCGACGGCCTCCTGAGCAGCTGGGCGCAATATTCCGTTCTGACGGACGACCGCGACGGTTTGCGCGTCCGCCTCGGCGAAGCGGGCATTCCCACCGCGGTCTACTATCCGGAGCCGATGCACCTGCAGCCTGCCTACCGGGAGTATGGCGGCGGCGAGGGCTCTCTGCCCGTCAGCGAGGCGCTGTGCGGCCGGATCGTAAGCCTGCCGATGCACGCCTATATGTGCGACGACACGGCGGACCGGATAATCGAAGCGGTCCGCGCGGCAGCGGGGTGAGCCCCCGGTTCAGCCGGCCCGCAGCCGTTCGATGCCGGTGCCGGCGAGATAGCCGAGCCACACGGCGATCAGGCAGAGCAGGACCGACAGCAGGATGTTGCCCCCGGCGCGCAGCCAGTCGCCGTTGTCGAGCAATATCAGGGTCTGGAGGCTGAATGCCGAAAACGTCGTGTAGCCGCCGCACAGGCCGACCATGACGAAGGCGCGGCCCTCCGCTCCCAGCCAGGGATTGTCGAGCGATGCGTTGAGCGCGGCGAGAATGCCGATGACCAACGAACCGGTCACGTTGACCAGCAATGTGCCCCAGGGAAAGTCCAGCCCCATGCGGGCCGTCACCAGCTCGTTGCACCAGTACCGGCCCATGCCGCCGATGGCGCTGCCGAGCGCGATCCAGAAATACATCATGCGGGTCGGTCCCGTTCGGCCGTATACGTCCGTTTCCGGCACACTTCGAGGCGCAAGGAGGGCGCAGGTCAAGCCCGGATAGGCGCCGGGTCGGAAATCGCGGCGGCCGTCAGGACGGCCGGCAGGGCGGAGAAATTGCGCACGGTGCGGGTTCGGCCTGTAAGTTTCGAAACGGAGACCGCGATCCTGCGCTACGGCCAGAGCGCGTCGAGCGGGAAGGCGATCGCCTCGAAGGGCGGGATCGAGACCGGTTCGTCGTTGCGCGCCGTGGCGATCAGGACCCACTCGCCGTTGCGGAGTTCGAACGCCTCCAGGTCGCGCGCCACCGGGTCGATAAACCAGAGGTGGGCGACGCCCTCGCGGGCATAGACCGGGCGCTTGCCGTGGCGGTCGAGATCGCGGGTCGAGGGCGAAAGCACCTCGCAGACCCAGTCCGGCGCCAAGGTGAAGAAGGCCGTATCGGGAAAGTCCGGCATCCGCTGGCGCCGCCAGCCGGCGAGGTCGGGCACCAGGATGTCCTCGCCGAGATGCAATTCCGGCTCGTCGATGATCCACCAGCCGCCGGGGCCGCCCCGGCCTTTCTGGAAGGGGCTTCCGAGTTCCACGCCGAGAGACGACGCCGCCAGCGCATGCGGCGGAGCCGGCCGCGGATGGGTATGGAGCGCCCCTTCGACGACTTCGGCGACCATGTGCGCCGGCGCGTCCAGCACGTCTCGGTAGGTCGCCGGGCGTTCGAGGGATTTTCGGGCCGCTTGGGGCCGGGCCATGTCTCCGGTCTCCGAACTAACGATGCGCCGACCATAGCATATCCGTGTCCGGGACAGTAGGCGCGGCAACCGCTGCCGCCTGTGCGCTCCGATCCGGCCCCATTGCGATGTTCCGCCGCCTTCCAGCAACGCACCGGGCGGCAATATTTCCGGGGAAGCGCCCCAACCGGTAGCCCCGGCCGGCGGCCGCCGCCGGTTCCAGGCGGACGGCGCCGGCACGCAGGACGACCATGACAGATTCGCTTCGCATCGCCGTCGCCCAGGTCAATCCCACAGTCGGCGATGTCGACGGCAATGCCGCGGCGATCCGGCAGCACTGGCGCATGGCGGCCGAAAAGGGCGCGGACCTGGCGGTCTTTCCCGAACTCTGCCTGTCCGGCTATCCGCCGGAGGATCTCGTCCGGAAGCCGTTTTTCCTCGACGCCGTCCATGCGGAAATCGACCGGTTCGCCGGGCTTTCCCGCGAGGTTTCCGCCGGGCTGCTGTTCGGCGCGCCTTGGCGGGACGACGGCCGGGTCTACAACGCCGCCGTGCTGATCGACCGCGGCACGGTCGGCGTGCGCCGCAAGCACGACCTGCCCAACTACGATGTCTTCGACGAAAAGCGGGTCTTCGCCGCCGGCGATCTTCCCGGGCCGGTCGATTTCCGCGGGCTGCGGATCGGCATTCCCGTGTGCGAGGATGTCTGGACGCCCGACGTGATGGAGTGTCTGGCCGAGACCGGGGCGGAACTCGCCATCGTGCTCAACGGCTCGCCCTACGAGGCCGGACGCTACGACACCCGCCTCCAGGTCGTGCTCGAGCGGGTGCGCGAAACCGGCCTGCCGATCCTCTATGTCAACCAGGTCGGCGGCCAGGACGAACTGGTCTTCGACGGCGCCTCCTTCGCCATCAATCCGGACTATTCGCTGGCCGTCCAGCTGCCCGGTTTCGAGGAGACCGTCGCGATGACGCACTGGCGGCGCGACGGCGGCGGCTGGGTGTGCGAAGAAGGCGAGCGCACGCCGCCGCCGGACGGCCTGCAATCCGTCTATCGGGCCATGGTGCTGGGCCTGCGCGACTATGTGCGGAAGAACGGCTTTCCGGGCGTCATTCTGGGGCTGTCCGGCGGCGTCGATTCGGCGCTTTCCGCGGCCGTGGCCGTCGACGCCCTGGGGCCGGACAAGGTCCGGACCGCGATGATGCCTTCGCCCTACACCTCGGAAGAGAGCCTGGAGGACGCTGCCGCGACGGCGGCGCTGCTCGGTGTGCGCCTCGACACGATCGATATCGGTCCGGCCATGGACGCATTCGGGACCATGCTGGCGCCGCAGTTCGACGGTCGCGAGGCCGACGAGACGGAGGAGAATATCCAGGCGCGCTCGCGCGGCCTGGCGCTCATGGCGATCTCCAACAAATTCGGCCACATGGTGCTGTCGACCGGCAACAAGTCGGAAATGTCGGTCGGCTACGCCACGCTCTACGGCGATATGTGCGGCGGCTATTCGGTCCTGAAGGATGTCTACAAGACCGACGTTTTCCGGCTGTGCCGCTGGCGCAACCAACAGCGCCCGCCCGGCGCGCTCGGCCCGGCCGGCCGGGTCGTGCCCGAGCGGGTGATTGCCAAGCCACCCTCGGCGGAGTTGCGGCCGGACCAGAAGGACGAGGATTCCCTGCCGCCCTACGAAGCCCTGGACGATATCCTGCACTGCCTGATCGAAGAGAATCTGGGCACGGAGGACATCGTCGCCCGCGGCCACGATCTGGAGACGGTGCGCCGGGTCTGGAAGATGCTCGATACGGCCGAATACAAGCGCCGGCAGGCGCCGCCCGGCGTCAAGGTCGGCAAGCGGGCGTTCGGCAAGGAGCGCCGCTACCCGATCACGAACGCCTTCCGCGGCCAGATCTGAGCGCGGCCGGGCGCCGGCCCCGTTGGCTCCCCCGCCGAGCGCCGGGGCGTCGGCAACCCGTTCAGCAGACGGCCGCTTTCCGGTCTGCGCATTCCTTGCGGGTGCGGGCGAGTTCGGCGGGATATTGCCGGGCGCGCATCATGCCGGGGATCATCTTGCCGCCGATGACGAAGGCCGGCGTGCCGCGGATGCCGAGCCGCTCCGCGAGGGCGAGGTTGGCGTCGATCGCCGCCTCGATCTCGCGCGCCTTCATGTCGGCCTTGAGCTTCGGCATATCGAGCCCGGCCTGGGCGGCGGCCGCCATGATCTTGGTTTCGTCGAGCGCCCCGCGATGTCGCATCAGCCGGTCGTGCATCTCCCGGTATTTGCCCTGTCTGGCTGCGGCCAGGGCGGCGCGCGCCGCGAGCCGGGAGGAGGGGGCCAGGATCGGATATTCCTTGAAGACGATCCGGACCTTGCCGTCGGCCTTGGCGGCGGCCAGCAGGTGCGGGTAGGCCCGTTTGCACCAGCCGCAATTATAATCGAAAAACTCGACCACCGTGGCGTCGCCCTTCCGGTTCCCGCCGACCGGGTCGGCGGCGTTGCGCAGCAGGGCATCGCGGTTTTCCGCGATGGCTTTCACGGTTGCCGCTTCCTTGGCCGCTTCGTCGCGCCGGCGCATTTCGCGGATCGCTTCGACGATGACCTCCGGGTTCCGGATCAGATAGTCCCGGACGATGTTCCGGATTTCCCGCTTCTGGCTTTCGTCGAAGCCGGTATCGGCTTTCGCTGGCGCCGCGGCCGCGCCGAGGGGCAGGGCGATCGCAAGAGCCAAGGATGCGATGCGGTTGACCATGGTGTGCCTCTCTTTCGGTTCGGTCGCCGCAAAACCGGCGCCTTTGCGCCGGTCTACCGGCGGCGGCGCCCGTCGCCGAGTTCGGCTCCCTTGATGTCCTGTACCCGCCGCCAGCCCGGCGAGCCGGGCTTCAGCAGGCGCTCGGCCCGCTTGACCTGCCGCTGCACTTCGCCGCGATCGCCCATCAGAAGATAGTATTCGGCGAGCGCGGCGGCGCTTTCCCCGAACTGTTTCAGCCGTCCGTGCGCAACCGCCCGCAACCGCCATCCGGTCGCCAACGTGTTGTCGCCGGACGTGGCCTCGACCAGATGGCGCAACGCTTCCGGAACCCGGGCCTGTTCTCCCGTTTCCAGGAGGGCATGGGCGTAGGCGCTCCGTATCAACGGCTCCTGCGGCGCCAGGCCGACCGAAGTGGCGTAGGCCCGGGCGGCGCGATGGGCGAGGCCCCGTTCCAGCAGGATCTGGCCCTTGAGTTCGTGGAAGAAGGCGTCGCGCGGCGCCTCGCGAATCAGGCGGTCGATCGTCGAGAGCGCCTTGTCGATCTTGCCGGCGCGGTGATAGGCGACTGCAAGCGCGTAGCGCGCCTCGGGCGTCCCTGACCGATCGCCATAGCGTGCAATGACCGTGGCGGGCGGAGAAAGGAACCCGTGCAGCTTTGCGTGCACACGCCGGTGCATTTTCCGGAAGCGCGCCGGCGTCGGTTTGCCGGTATGGGGCGAGCGCCGCACATGGCGCCGGATCCGGTCGAGGCGCGTCCGCGTCAACGGGTGCGTCCGCAAATACGGATCCTGGAACGCTCCCTGAAGCGCCTCTTGCGACAACAGCCTTTCCATCAGCTTCTCCAGGCCGCGTGCGGAAACGCCCATCCGGTCGAGGGTGGTCAGCGCGAAGGCGTCGGCTTCGTTTTCCATACTGCGCGTATAGCGGTAGAGAGTCCCGCTGACGATGGAACTGCCGAGGCTTGCCACGGCGCCGGCGGCCTGTCCGTCTCCCGTTGCGACGCCGGCGCCGGCGGCGAGTATGAAGGTGATGATCTGCTTGATCTGGGCCTCTCGGAGCGCCCCGCGCAACTGGGTCAGGTGCTGGCCGACGATATGGCCGGTTTCGTGGGCCAGGACGCCGATCACCATTCCGGCGTCCTCGGCCTCCATTAGCAGGCCGGTATTGACGAAGATATGCCGTCCGCCGGCGACGAAGGCGTTGAGCTTCCTGTTGTTGACGATGTGGACGCGCACGTCGCTGCCGGACACGCCGATGGCGGCGAAAATGGGCGTGCTGTAGGCCCGGATGGCGCGTTCGATTTCGGCATCCCGGATCAACGGCAGACCGCGCGCCTGCGGTGCGGCCGGAAGCGCGAACCAGACGGCGAAAGCCAGCAGGATTGCAAAGGAGCGGATCATCGAGTAGGGCGCTGGGGTCTGGTTCCTCGATGGAACATACGGTTCGGGCGGCCGATCTTCGCCTGCGGCCGATTCTCCGCACGTCCCTTGCAAACGGAGGCGCTGCCACAGTGCTCAAAGTCGCGAAACGCGGCCGGATTTCGCCATTTATCGTAATGGATGTCATGCGGGCCGCCAACGAGCGCGAAGCAATTCGCGGAGACGTGATTCACCTTGAGGTCGGTCAGCCGTCCACCGGTGCGCCGCAGGGCGTGATCGACGCGGCGAAGGCGGCAATGACCGGCGGTCCGCTCGGCTATACGGACAGCCTCGGCATTCCGGCTCTGCGCGAGGCGATCGCCGGGCACTACCGCGACTGGTACGGCGTGGACATACCGGCCGACAGGGTTGCGGTGACGACCGGGTCGTCCGGCGCCTTCGTTCTCAGCTTTCTGTCGGCATTCGACGCCGGCGACCGGGTCGCGACGGTATCCCCCGGCTATCCTTGCTACCGCAACATTCTCGGTGCGTTCGGGATCGAGCCGGTTCTCCTCGAAAGTTCGGCGGCGGACCGGTACCAGCCGACGCCGGCGCTGCTCGATGCGGCGCATTGCGAAGCGCCGCTCGACGGCCTGATCGTCGCCAGCCCGTCCAATCCGACCGGCACGGTCCTGGGCCGGGATGCGTACCGTGCGATTGCCGATTGGTGCAAGGCTCGCCGCGTTCGTCTGATCGCCGACGAGATCTACCACGGAATCGTCTTCGGCGATGCGCTGCCGACTGCGGCCGGGATCGATCCGGACGCCGTCGTCATCAACAGCTTTTCAAAATATTTTTCGATGACCGGATGGCGGCTCGGCTGGATGATCGTGCCGCCGGACCTCGTCCGGGCGGTCGAATGCCTGGCGCAAAACCTGTTCATTTCACCGCCGACGCTCAGCCAACGCGCCGCCGTCGCCGCCTTCGGCTGCCACGAGGAGTGCGAAGCCAACGTCGCTGTCTACCGCCGCAACCGGGCGCTGCTGGTCGACGGCCTGCCGGCCGTCGGCTTCGACCGTCTCGCCCCCGCCGATGGCGCTTTCTATCTCTACGCGGATATTGCGGGTCTCACCAACGACAGCCGGGACTATTGCGCCCGGATGCTGGAGGAGACCGGTATTGCGACCACGCCGGGAGTCGATTTCGATGCGGCGCGGGGCCATACCCAGATGCGGATCAGCTACTGCGCCTCGACAGCGGCGATCGAAACCGCACTGGAGCGGTTGGCGGACTGGAGGAAATAGCCGGCCCGTCCGCCCGGTCCGGCTGCAACGAGGCGGGCGGCCCGGTCTGCCTCGCTACCGCCCGACATTCCACCAGCCGCGGCGCTTTCTGGTCGGCGAATCGTCCGTTTCGCCGCTGTCCGCGACAGGATAGGCGGCGGTTTCGCCGGAGGCGTCCGGCGCGTCGTTGCCCTGCCTCGCCCCGGAACCGTTTGTCCGGCCCGATGCGGCCGATTCCCGTTCGCCACTCTCCGGCTCCGCCGCTTCGGGCGCCGCCGCGGCCGGCTCGGGTTCGGCGCCGGCGGCGGTCTTCCTGGCGCGGGACCGGCGCCCCTTTGCCGGCTTGGGCGGTTCCGGCGGCGCGGCCTCTTCGTCGGCGGGCGCGGGCCCGCTTCCGGAAGTGCCGTCCGGCGCGTTGGCGTCGGGGGCTGCGCTCCCGGCCGGCTGCTCGGGGGTCTGCCCGGGGGTCTGCCCGGGGGTCCGATCGGGGGCCGGCTCGGGGGCGGGTTCGTCGGACCGGGTCGCAGTCCGCTTCGCGGTGCGGCGCCGCCGGGCGGTGCGCGGTTTCGCTTCCGCTTCGACCTCGGGCGTTGCGGCTTCCGCTGCGGCTGGAGCCGGCGCGGCGTCATCGTCCGTCAGGTCGGTATTTTCCGGTGCTGCGTCGTTGTCCGATCGGCCGGCGGCTTCGGTCTCCGCACCGGCATCGCCGTCTCCTCCGTTGGCGCCTTCCTCGTCGCCGCGCCGCCGCCGGCCGCCGCGCCGTCCCCGCCGCCGGCGTTTCGGCTCGTCGGAGTCGTCCGCGCGGGCCTCTGTCCCGGCGTCATCGCCGGCATCGCCGCTTTCTTCGGCGGCCTCGGCTCCGGCCTGCGTCTCCGCCTGTCCGTCGTCGGACCGGGGATCGTCGCCGCGCCGTTTCCGGCCGCCGCGGCGGCGGCGGCGCTTGCCGTTGGTTTCTTCCGCAGCGTCCGCTTCTTCCTCGTCGGCCGCGCCCGGCCGGGACACGGTCTTTTCGATTCTGTGTTCGGGCGGGATCAGCGTTTCGTCGGCGTCTATCAGCACCCGGAAGTCGTAGCGCTGTTCGATCGCCGTCAGTTCGGTCCGTTTCTGGTTGAAGATGTAGAACGCAACCTGCGGCGGCACGGCCACCGTAATTTCTTCGGCCCGCTGCCGGGTGCCTTCCTCCTCGATGGCGCGCAGAACGGTAAGCGCGGTCGATTCGGTCGATCGGATCAGTCCGCTGCCGCCGCAGGTCGGGCACGCGTTGCTGGAGACTTCGAGAACGCTCGGCCTCAGCCTCTGGCGCGACATTTCCAGCAGTCCGAACGCGCTGATCCTGCCGATTTGTATGCGCGCCCGATCGCTGCCCATGGCGGCCTTGAGGCGCCGTTCGACCGCGTGGCGATTGCGGCCGTCCTCCATGTCGATGAAGTCGATAACGATGAGGCCCGCCAGATCGCGAAGCTTCAGTTGCCGCGCGATTTCATCGGACGCCTCCAGGTTCGTCTTCAGGGCCGTTTCCTCGATGTTGCGTTCGCGCGTCGCGCGGCCGGAATTGACGTCGATCGCCACCAGCGCCTCGGTGCTGTTCAGCACGATGGAGCCGCCGGACCTGAGCTGGACGACGGGGCTCTGGATATTGTCGATCTGCGCTTCGACCTGGTAGCGCTGGAACAAGGGGATTTGCGGCTCCTTGTAGGCCCTGACCCACTTGGCGTGGCTGGGGATCAGGAGCTTCATGAAATCCTTGGCCGTCCGGTATCCGTCGTCGCCCTCGACCAGGACTTCGTCGATTTCCTTGCTGTATAGGTCGCGGATCGAGCGCTTGATCAGGTTGCCCTCTTCGTGGATCAGGGCAGGCGCCGTCGATTCCAGCGTGCGCTGGCGGATTTCGTCCCACAGCTTGATCAGGTATTCGTAGTCGCGGCGAATTTCCGCTTTGGTGCGCCGGGCGCCCGCGGTCCGGACGATGACGGCCATGCCGTCGGGAATATCGAATTCGTCGAGGATTTTCTTCAGGCGCTTGCGATCGGCCATATTCGATATCTTGCGCGAAATGCCGCCGCCCCGCGGCGTGTTGGGCATCAGAACGCAATAGCGGCCGGCCAGGGAAATGTAGCTGGTAATCGCCGCGCCCTTGTTGCCGCGCTCTTCCTTCGCGACCTGAATGAGGATGATCTGCCGCCGGGAGATAACCTCCTGTATGCGATAGCGGCGCAATGCGCGGCGGCGTCGCTCGCCCATGTCCTCGATTTCGTCGCCGCCTACCGTATCGACATTTTTCTCCGCCCTTGCGGCGCGGGAGCCCCGGCCCGGCCTGCGGCGCGGCTTCTCCTCCTCGCCATCCGGTTCGCCCGCGGAATCGGCAGCCGCCGGCCCGCCGGACTCGTCGGGTCCGGTCCCGTTGCCGGCATTTTCCCCGCTGCCGTCGTCTGCCGGGGCGGCGTCTTCCCCGACGGCATCTTCCGTCGATGCGTCGTCCAGCGTTTCGATCGGCTCCGGTTCGGAATCGCCGGCATCTTCCGCCTCGGCGTCGGCAGGCGCATCGATCTCCTCTTCTTCCGCCTCGGCCGCCGCCGCCTCCTGCCGGAGGATTTTCTCGCGGTCCTCGATCGGGATGCGATAATAGTCGGGATGGATTTCGTTGAAGGCGAGGAAACCGTGCTTGTTTCCGCCATAGTCGACAAACGCCGCCTGGAGCGACGGTTCCACCCTTGTCACCTTGGCGAGATAAATATTGCCTTTCAGCTGGGATTTCCGGCTGCTTTCGAAGTCGAAATCTTCCAGCCGGTTGCCGCTGACGACGACCACCCGGGTCTCCTCGGGGTGGGTCGCGTCAATCAACATGCGTGTCGTCATAGATGTCTCCGTACGGCCGCCCCTCGGACGGAGGTCAGCCGGAAATTTGAAATCGCCGTACGGAAACAGGGCGCAGAACGCGCGTTCTGCGGAACGGGTGCTACAAAGAGCCCGACAAAGGCACGGGCTTGATTTGTGGCGCCTGCGTCATCGCCGAAGTCCGGTCGTTCCGAAGGCGCGGTGGGAATGCGCCCGATCGGCACGACTCTGGCGTCCTGCGGCGCCGGGGTTCCTGTCCGGCGGTTTCGCCAATGCATTTCGTTGCCCTGGCCCCGACGCGCACTTCCTGCGGCGCTTCGCATCCCTGTTGTCGGTTCCGATGCGAATGACGCCGCCGGGTCCGCGTAGCCGGAAAATACACTCCCGTGGGAGCAGGCTGAATTCCAGCACGGGCCGCAACGCCGGGAAAATAGGCTCTAACCGGCGGCGCGACAATCGGGAATATGAACTTCAATAAAATTTGAATAATCTTGGCAGTATAAATTCGAAGATATCTCCATGGTTGAACCGCTGGCAAATCGACGGGAAATGACCAGACGATGCCGGGGCGTAGCGTAAAGGAAATCGGAGAAAAGCCAGCGCGGGTTCGACTTGCCGGTGTTTTGGCCGTTTCGACCATCGCGGCAACGCCTTCGGCGGCGGCAGCGCAGGAGGCCGGCCGGTATCCGGGTTCGGCGGACCCGCCGCGCTGGACGGTGGTGCTCGATCCCGGACATGGCGGGATCGACAAGGGCGCCGTCGGCCCCACGGGTCTCGAGGAAAAAGCGCTGGTTCTGTCGGCCGCCCGCACGGTCCGCCGGTTTCTGGAACGCGACCGGCGCTTTCGGGTAATCCTTACCCGGGACGACGATCGTTATGTCCCGCTGCGCCGGCGGTACGAATTGGCCCGCAAGCGCCGGGCGGGTCTGTTCGTCTCGATTCATGCCGATGCCAATCCCTTCGCCAGGTATCGCGGCCTCTCGGCCTATACGCTTTCGGCGCGCGCGTCCGACCGGTTGGCCGCGCGGCTGGCCGAGCGGGAAAACCGGTCCGATGTTGCAGCCGGCGTCGATCTGGGCCGTGCCGGCAAGTCGGTTTCGTCGATACTCCTGGATCTGGTGAAGCGCGAGACCCGTGCCGGTTCCGCCAGGATTTCGTCGCTGATCGTCCGGTCGGCGCGCAACCGGGTCCGGCTGTTGCGCAAGCCGCAACGTTCGGCGAATTTTGCGGTATTGAGGGCGCCGGATGTGCCGTCGGTACTCGTTGAGTTGGGGTTCCTCACCAATCCTCACGATGAGCGGTTGCTGCGCTCTCCGGACTACCGGAAACGGGTTGCGGCCGTCCTGGCGCGGGCGATCGCGCGGTTTTTCAGGGACGCCGGGACGGCGGCCGGGGCCGGCTACGGCGCGGGTTATCGTGCCGCAGGCGCGACGGAATCCCGCCGATAAGTGGCATTGCGCCCGAGTGGCGCTGCGCCTTAGTTCCACCATATACCGATATCAGGGTAGTTGTTCGGGCGCCGGCGGGCATCCGGGTTGAAGCGGCGTTGCGTGTCCGGCACCGGCGCGCTTCTTCCGGTCGGCTGCACCGGAAAGAGCCCGCGGGACGGGTAGAGCGAAATTTCCATGAGCGATATCAAAGTCTCGCCTGAAGACCGGATAGCGGCCGGGAAGCCGCCCCTGCGGACCGGCCGGCCGCGACCTTCCAGAATGGCGCATCGCAGGTCCGGCAAGCGGCGGCGCACCCTCGGCAGCTGGATCGTCGGTCTGTTAAACCTCGCTTTCGTGGCCGCCGTTCTGGGCTTTGCCATCGTATTGTTCGGCTTCTGGTACTACGGCCGCGATCTCCCGGGAATCGCCAAGCTTGCGGACTACGAACCGCCCATCGTCAGCCGCGTCTATGCCGGCGACGGCCGCCTGATCGGCGAGTTTGCGACCGAAAAACGCATCTTCGTGCCTTACAGGCTGATCCCCAAAACGGTCGTCGATGCGTTCGTTTCGGCCGAGGACCAGCGTTTCTTCAACCATCGCGGCGTCGATCTGATCGGCACTGTCCGCGCCGGCCTTACCACCGCGGGCTCCTACCTCACCGGCGGGCGACGCGTGGTCGGCGGCTCGACGATCACCCAGCAGGTCGCAAAGAACTTCTTCTTTACCAGCGAGAAGACGCTGAAGCGCAAGATCCGCGAGATCGTCCTCGCCATGCGCATCGAATCCGCGCTTTCCAAGGAGCAGATTCTGGAACTGTATCTGAACGAAATTTTCCTGGGCAACCGCGCCTACGGCGTGGCCGCCGCCGCCCAGACCTATTTCAACAAGCCGCTCCGGGACCTTTCGGTCGCCGAGGCGGCCGTCCTGGCCGGTATGCCGCAGGCGCCCAGTCGCTACAATCCCTTCAAGAACCCGAAGGCCGCCCTCGCCCGGCGCACCTATGTCGTCCAGCGGATGCGCGCCGACGGCTTTATTTCGGCAGACGAAGCGCGTCTCGCTCTGCGGGCGCCGCTGGGCCTGGTCGGTCAGGAAGCCCGAACCGGCGTCGGCGCGGAATATTTCGTCGAGGAACTGCGCCGGGAGCTCATCGCCAAATACGGCGAAGAAAAAATGAAAAAGGGCGGCTATTCGGTCCGCTCCACGCTCGATCCGGCATTGCAGCAATATGCCGACGAGGCGTTGCGCAAGGGCCTGGCGGCCTATGACCGGCGCCACGGCTACCGCGGACCGGTCGCCCGGCTGCCCGAGATTCACGGCGCGCGCTGGGCGGAGAACTGGCGCAAGAAGCTGTCCCGGGTCGAAAGGCCCGCCGGCGCGGGATCGTGGCCGTTGGCCGTCGTCCTGAAAACGGAAAAGAACCGCGCCGCGATCGGGTTTGCCGACGGCGCGCGCGGAACCGTCCCCCTCGCGGAACTGGCCTGGGCCCGCAAGCAGGGCATCCGGACGCGCGAGAGCGGCAAGAAAACGTATACTGCGGTCGGGCCGCGTATCCGAAAGGCGGGCGGTGTCCTGCGGGCGGGCGACGTCATACTGGTCGAACCGGTGCGGCGGACGCCGCGGGGCAAGGCCTATCCCGAGGGCGCCTACACGCTGCGCCAGATTCCGATAGCGACCGGGGCGCTCGTCGCCATTGATCCGCACACCGGCCGCATTCTCGCCATGAGCGGCGGCTTCAGCTTCCGGATCAGCCAGTTCAATACGGCGACCCAGGCGCGCCGGCAGCCCGGTTCCGCTTTCAAGCCGGTCGTCTTTCTGACTGCGCTCGAAAACGGCTTCACGCCGACGACAAAGGTGTTGGACGCACCGGTCGTGGTCCGGCTGCCGGACGGAGAATTTTACAAGCCGCTCAATCATTCCGGCAAATTCTACGGCCCGACGACGCTGCGCCGGGGCCTGGAGTTGTCGCGCAACGTGATGACGATCCGCCTCGCCCAGCGAGTCGGGCTGTCCCGGGTGTCGGAAATGGCGGGCCGGCTGGGCATCGCGAAGAACCTGCCGTCCGACATGTCCGCCGCTCTGGGCGCCTACGAGACGACTCCGCTCCGGATGGCCGTCGGCTATTCGATGATCGTGAACGGCGGCCGGAGGGTGACGCCGACGCTGGTCGACCGAATCCAGGACCGCCGCGGCCGGACCGTCTTCCGGCACGATCCCGTCGAATGCGCGGCGTGCCGGGAGCCGGAATGGCAGAACCAGGAAATGCCGCAAATACCCGATAAGCGGGAACAGGTAATCGGCCGGCAAAGCGCATTCCAGATTGTCTCGATCCTGCAGGGGGCGGTGCAGCGCGGCACCGGCCGCCGGGTTGCGGAAGTCGGCCGGCCGCTTGCCGGCAAGACCGGAACCACCAACGACATCGTCGACGCCTGGTTCGTCGGTATGTCGCCCGGCCTGGTCGCCGCGACCTGGGTCGGTTTCGAAAAATCCTTCTCGCTGGGTCAATTCGAAGAAGGCGGCCGAACCGCAGCGCCTGTCTTCCGCGATTTCATGAAAAAGGCGCTTTCGGGGCCGGAGGACGATTTCCGGCCGCCCGAGGGTCTGGTGGCGATCCGCGTCGAACCGCCTGCCGGGAAAAACCGAAAGGGCGGGGGGAAGCCCTATCTCGAATATTTCAAGATCGGTGTGGAGCCGGGTTCGGCGCCCGACGGCCTCACGCCGGGCAGCGCAGGGCCGGGCATCGACAAGGCGGCGAGCGACGAGTATTGACGGCCGCCTGCCGGCCCGGCTTCCGTTCGGGACGGCGGACATGATAGACGGATACGCCGGTTGCCGGACCTGCGAATCGCGGCGGCGGTTCCGGCGCCACTCTCGAGCGAAGGTTGACATGAAAGCGGAAACCCAGGCGGTTGCCGATGAAATCAGGCAGTCGATCGCGCTGCTGAGGAGGCATCTTTGACCCGGAGGCCCTGGAACGGCGCCTCGGCGCGCTGAACGCCCAGGCCGAAGAGCCGGACTTGTGGAACGATGCCGAGCGCGCCCAGGCGGTCATGCGCGAACGCACCGCGACCGAAAAACGCCTCGCCGGGTTCCGGGCGCTGGAACAGGAATTCGAGGACACGCTCGAACTGATCGCCCTCGCCGAGGAGGAAGCGGACGCCGAGACCCTGGACGACGCGGAGAAGGCGCTCGCCGCGTTGCAGGCCGTGGCGGCCAAGCGGCAGCTCGAGAGCCTGCTGTCCGGCGAGGCGGACGGCAACGACTGCTTCCTCGAAATCCATGCCGGCGCCGGCGGCACCGAGAGCCAGGACTGGGCGGAGATGCTGGTGCGCATGTACACCCGCTGGGCCGACGCCCACGGCTACGGGGTCGAATGGCTCGAAGAAAGCCTCGGCGAAGAGGCCGGCATCAAGTCCACGACCCTGCGCATCAACGGCGACAACGCCTATGGCTGGCTCAAGACGGAAAGCGGCGTGCATCGCCTCGTGCGCATCTCGCCCTACGACGCCAGTTCCCGCCGCCACACCAGCTTCGCCTCGGCTTGGGTCTATCCGGTGGTCGACGACGATATCGATATCGAGGTCGACGAATCGCAGGTTCGGGTCGACACCTACCGGGCGTCCGGCGCCGGCGGCCAGCATGTCAACAAGACCGATAGCGCCGTCCGCCTGACCCATGCGCCGACGGGAATCGTGGTGCAGTGCCAGAACGACCGCTCCCAGCACCGCAACCGGGCGGAGGCCTGGAAGCTGCTTCGCGCCCGCCTTTACGAACTGGAACTGCAGAAACGCGAGGCGGAAGTCCAGGAAGCGCACGAAGCCAAAAGCGAGATCGGCTGGGGCCACCAGATCCGCTCCTATGTGCTGCACCCGTATCAGATGGTGAAGGATCTGCGCACCGACGTCGAAAAGGGCAACGCCCAGGGCGTCCTCGACGGCGATATCGACGGTTTCCTCGAAGCGGCGCTAGCTGCGAAAATCGGCGCCAGGCGCGATCCGTAGCTGTGCAGGGCCCCGGTCGGCCGGCGCGGCCGGGAAGTCCCCGGGGAAGTCCCCGGGGAAGTCCGGCGTCACCTTGTCCTCCCCGCGCCGCACAGGGCTGCGCTACCTATCGTCCGACGGACAGATCGGGGAAACGGGGATGACCGAGACTGGAGAATCCGCGCTCATCGTCGGCGCCGGCCCGGGGCTGAGCGCGTCGCTGGCGCGGCTGTGCGCCGGGCAGGGCATGGCGGTGACGGTGGCGGCGCGCGATACCGGCAAGCTGGCCGGGCTGATCGCCGAGACCGGCGCGACCGCGCGTCCGTGCGACGCCATCGACGGCGCTTCCGTGGACGCGCTGTTCGATGCGGCGGTCGCCGAACACGGCGTGCCCGACCTGGTAGTCTACAATCCGAGTTATCGGGAGCGCGGCCCGCTGGCCGGCCTCGACCGGGAGGAGGTGCGCAAGGCGCTGCTCATTTCCTGCTACGGCGGCTTCCTGGTCGGCCAGAAGGCGGCGCAACTCATGCTGCCGCGCGGCAGCGGCTCAATCCAGTTCACCGGCGCCTCGGCGAGCGTGAAGGGCTATCCGCAGTCGGCGTCCTTCGCGATGGGCAAGTTCGGCCTGCGCGGCCTCGCCCAGAGCATGGCGCGGGAGTTGCAGCCGAAGGGCATTCACGTCGCCCATTTCGTGATCGACGGCGGCATCAGCGCGGGGCCGGACGATCCGCGCAACGACCGGGGCGACGACGGGCTGTTGCTGCCGGACTCCATCGCCGAAACCTATCTCAACGTCCACCGCCAGCACCGCAGCGCCTGGACCTGGGAGGTCGAGCTGCGGCCGTGGGTGGAGAAATTCTGACCGCTCAGGCGACAGCGGCTTCGCGCGCGGCCTCGAGCACCGCTTCGGCGTGGCCGGGCACCTTCACCCTGCGCCAGATCCTCTTCACCCGGCCATCGGCGCCGATCAGGAAGGTCGCGCGTTCGATACCCATATATTCGCGCCCGTAGAGCTTCTTCTTCACCCACACGCCATAGGCTTCGCACACGCTCCCGTCGGTATCGGAGGCGAGAGTAAAGGGCAGATCGTACTTCGCCTTGAACCGGTCGTGCTTCGCGGCTGAATCCTTCGACACGCCGACGATCCGGGCGTCGAGAGCGGAGAAGTCCGGCTGGGCGTCGCGAAAGGCGCAGGCCTCCTTCGTGCAGCCGGGCGTATCGTCCTTCGGATAGAAATACAGCACGACCTGCCCGCCCTTCAGCCCGGCGAGCGAAACCGCGCCGCCGCCATCCGCCGGTATGGTGAAATCCGGGGCCTTGTCGCCTTCGGCAAGCGGCATGACGTCAATCTCCTTTCGATGTTTCCCCTGCGACGGGCGGCCGCGCTCCGGCGTCCGTGGGGGTCGCCCGGGCAGCCGGTCCGGCGACCAGCCTGTCGTAAATTCCGCGCACCGCGCCGGACAGTTCCTGCATTTCGGCTTCCAACACCCGAATATCGGGTTTCCCGGTCGCCCGGCACAGCAGGGGGAGCAGCGAGGGCGGCGGCCCCTCGGCGAGGTCCGGGACGGCGCCGGTCAGACGCAGCAAGGCCTGGACGGTCTGCCAGAGGCCGGCGGCGTGCAACAGCGTGTCGGCGTCCCCGGTGTCGAGGCATCCGGCCGCCCGAAGCGCCTTGAGCGCCGAAATCGTATTGGCCTGCCGCAATCCGGGATGCGCCGCGGCGTGCAGCAGGATCAGGTATTGCGCGACGAATTCGATATCGAGAATGCCGCCGGGCATATTCTTGACATGCCAGTGGGAGGGCGCCGCGCGGTTTTCGGCGAGGCGGCGGCGCATGTCCGCCACATCGACGACCAGCGTTTCTGCCGTCCGCGCGCGGGTGACGGTACGCGTCACGACTTCCATGACATCCCGGGCAAGGCTCTCGGACCCGGCGACGACCCGTGCCCGGGTCAAAGCCATTTGCTCCCAGGTCCAGGCCCGGCTCGCTTCATAGTCTTCGAAGGCGGTAAAGCTCGACGCCAGCGGCCCCTTGTCGCCGAGCGGCCGCAGCCGCAGATCGACCTCGAAAAGCCCTCCCTCGGATGTCGGCGCCGTCAGCGCGCTGAACAGACGCTGGGCGAAACGGGCATAGTAGTGGCTGGGCGCCAGCGGTCTGGCGCCGTTCGACTGCGCGTCGGCCAGCCGGTCCTCGTAGACGAACACGAGGTCGAGGTCGGAGGTTGCCGTGATTTCCCGGCCGCCCAGCTTGCCGAGACCCAGAACGCAGAAGCCGCCGCCGTCGAAGCGCCCGTGCTTTTCTGCGAACGCCGCTTCGACACGCGGCAGGATCGCATTCAAGGAAGCATCGGCAACGTCGCTGTAGGCCGCGCCGGCCTGCGCTGCCGAAATCGTCCCGCGCAGGAAGCGAACGCCGATTCCGAACCGCACCTCGGCGCACCAGCGGCGCACGGAATCCAGGCTTTCCTCGAAACTGCATTCCTTCGGCATGGCGGCGGCAAGCCCGTCGGCCAGCTCCCGCCGGTCCGGCGCCCGGTCGAAAAAACCGCGGTCGAGCAGGGCGTCGAACAGGGTGGGCCTGCGCCCCAGGGTGCCGGCCAGTTCGGGCGCGGCGCCCATAATCTCGGCAATCAGGTCGAACAGGTCGGGGTTGGCGTGCAGAAGCGAGAACAGCGGTACGCCGGCCGGCAGGCTGCGAATGAACGCGTCGAGCCGGTGGAAGGCCTGGTCCGGAGCGGGCGTGTTGCCGATCGCCTGCAGCAGCGCGGGCGTCAGTTCCGTCAGCAGTTGACGCGCCCTGTCGTTGTGGGTCGCCCGGTAGCGCCCGTGATGCCAGCCCCGAATCCCCGCCGAAACCGCCTCCGGCTCCGCAAAGCCGAGATCTGCGAGAGTTTGCAGCGTGTCGGGATCGTGTTCGCCGCCGGTGAAAACCAGGCTGCTCGGTCCGCCGAGTGGCGGCGCCTCCTCGAACAGGCCGGCATAGTGGCTTTCGACACGTTGCAGATAGGTGAACAGATCGGCCAGGAACGCGTCGGCCGACGAGTAACCCATGAAGGTCGAGAAAGAGGCAAACGCGTCCGCACTTTCGGGCAGTGTTTGCGTCTGCCGGTCCTCCACCATCTGGAGGCGGTGTTCTACCGTGCGCAGGAATTCGTATGCCGCCGCGAGGTCGCGGGCCGCCAGCGGTTCGACACGGCCGGCCGCGACAAGGGAATCGATCGCCCGCACCGTCGATCGCTGACGCAGGCTCGCATCCCGGCCGCCGAAAATAAGCTGCTGGGTCTGCGCGAAAAATTCCACCTCGCGAATGCCGCCCCGGCCCAGCTTGACATCGTGGCCCGGCAGTCCGTGCGGCGAACGGATGGCGCCGCCGCCCCGTCGGGCGTTAATCTGGCGCTTGATGGAATGGATGTCCTGGATGGTCGCGAAGTCCAGGCTGCGGCGCCAGATGAACGGCCGCAGCCGCTTCAGGAAGGCGGTGCCCGCAGCCACGTCGCCGGCCACGATGCGCGCCTTGATCATCGCAGCGCGCTCCCAGTTCTGGCCCATGCTTTCGTAATAGACCTCGGCTGCGTCGACCGAGAGCGCGACCGGGGTCGAGGCCGGATCCGGACGCAGGCGCAGGTCGGTGCGGAAGACATAACCGTCCGCCGTGCGTTTGTGCAGCAGGTCGACCAGGCCCTGGGTCAACCGCACCATCTCGCGCTGGAGGCGTTCGGGACGTGCGATCGGTACGGTTTCCGGATCGTAGAGGACGATGAGGTCGATGTCGCTGGAGTAGTTCAGTTCGTGCGCGCCGAGCTTCCCCATTCCGATCGCAAACAGGCCGCTGCCCCTGGAGGGGAGGGCCTGCTTCGGGTCGATCGTCAGAACGTTGCGCCCTGCGGCTTCCCGGATCAGGGCATCCAGCGCCGAGCCGATGGCCCAGTCCGCAAAGTCGCTCAGCGTTGCCGTGATGGCCGGCACGGCCCAGGCGCCGGACAGGTCGGCAAGCGCGATGCCCAGGGCAACCTGGCGGCGCGCCACCCGGAGAAGCCTGGCGGCCGTCTCGATCTTCGCGGCCGCGGCGAGCTCCCGCCGCGCCGTTTCGAGCGCATTCCTGATCGCCGTGTCGTAACCGGCGGTGAAACATGTCAACGCGAAGTCCGGATGCTTCAATAGACATTCGGAAAGAAACGGACTATTGCCGAAGCATGCGCGCAGGAGCCGCCCGTTCCGTCCGTCGAGCAGGTGCGTTGCAGCTTCTCGCGCATCGCCCTCCAGTTCCTGCTCGACGGCGGCCGACCATCTCTCCAGGTTGCGCGCCAGCATCTCCGGATCGGCCGGCGACGGCGGTGCGCTCAAGCGGTGGAACGGGCTCTCGGTCACCGTTTGTCCATTGTGTTTGCAGTTTGCCGGGCCCGCACGAGTCGCGCCGCTGGCCGGTTGGAGGGCATGCGGCGAACCGCGGTGAAATTCGGCGCCGCAATCCTGCCCGCCCCCTGATTAGGACGCCGGTCCGGTGATTCGCAAGCCGATCCGCATCGTCGTCAAGAGCCTGGCGATTACGATCGTGCTTGTTGCCATCGCTGTCGGTGCGGTTGCCTGGCGTCTTTACCTCGGCCCGGTCGATGCCGAATTCGCCGCCCGTCATGTCCGGGCGGAACTGGCGCGCTCGTTTCCGGACCTGACGATCGCGGTGGGAAAGACCGAGGCGGTCTGGCCCGGCGATATGTCGGAATTGCCGTTGCGCAGCAGAGATTTACGACTGATCGGCAGGGACGGCGGGGAAGTCGCGCATTTCCCCGAAGTCGTCGTGACGATTCTGCCGCTCGCCTTGCTGTCCGGACAGTTGCGGCTGGGGTCGATCCGCTTCGTACGGCCGGAGATTGCCCTGGAGCGCGGCGACCCGGACAGCATTGCGCTGCGGGCCGGCTCGTCGCAGCCGGGCGGGCAGGACAGGCTCTTGGCGATGCTGTTCGGCCGTCTTGCCGGCGAGCCGGCGGAAAACGAGCCGCTGGGCATGCTCCGATCGATCGAGATCGTCGATGGCAAGATCACGCTCTCGGATCGGCCGGCGCGGCGGGTATGGCGGGCCGATTCGCTGCGTTCTGCCTTGCGGCGCCGCCCGGACGGCCTCGCGGGCGATTTCTCCCTTGCTCTGGGAAACGGCAGGGCGCCGGCGCGAATAAGCGGCGAAGCGGTTTACCGCAAGGACGGCGGACGGATTTCCGGAACCCTGACATTCGAGGGCCTGGAGCCTGCCGCCCTCGCAGCCGTTTCGGACTCCTTTGACGTCCTCGACGCCCTGCGGCTGCCTCTGTCGGGCAAGATGACCTTTGCCGGTTCGGACGACGGGCGCTTTCATGGCGGCGCACTCGAAATCGCAGGCGGCGCCGGAACCGTCAAGGCGCCGGGCGTCTATCGCGGACCGGTGCGGATCGAGTCCCTGCATATGGCGGCAGTAGTCGAGGAAGGTGCGCGGATCGTCGATATCGGCCGGCTTCGGGCCGATCTCGGGGATACGAAGCTCGATGTCTCCGGGACCGTGCGGCGCGCCGGTAACGGCCTGGCGATCGACGGGAACGGGTCGCTCGCCGGATTCGGCGTCAAGGCGCTGGGTCGGCTGTGGCCGGGCAAGATCGGCCCGAACGCCAGACGATGGGTCCTCCGCAGCGTCGGCGCCGGGCGGGTGACGAAAATCGATGCCCGGTTTCGCCTTGCCATTCCCGAGGGCGGCAACCGCAGGGTGCAGGTCCATCGCCTTGCCGGCCGGTTCGGCTTCGAGGGGCTGAAAATCCGGTTGCCGGGATCGCTGCCGGCGTTGCGCGACGCGAGCGGTGAGGCGCGCTTCGATTCCGAAAAAATCGACTTCAGCATCCGGCGGGGCGGGCTTGGGAACAGCAGGATAAGCGCGGGATCCGTCCGGATCGACGGACTGGGCGGCAAAACCGAAAGGATCGCCATCGACGCGACGGCCGATGGGGCAGTGCAGGATTTCCTGCGCCCGATCGGCCGCAAGACGCTGGCGTCGGTAAAGCGGCTGGGAGCCGATCCCGCCACGATCCGGGGGCAAGCTCGCGTCCGGCTCAAGTCCGGCTTTCCGCTGAAAGACGATCTGTCCTTGGCGGAGGTTCCGTTCGCGGTCGACGCGCAACTCCGCGAGGTGACCTGGCCGAAGGCGCTGTTCGGCCTCGATCTGTCCGGAGGCCGGTTCGGCCTCATCGTCCGCAAGACGGGGATCGAGCTGGACGGCGAGGGCGCGATCGACGGCGCCGCGGCAAAGCTGGGCTGGCAGGAGAAGTTCGGAACGGTGTCGAAGTCTTGGCGCCGGCAGTTGTCGATAGAGGGCGTAGTGACGCCGAAGCTGCTGCGCGCCGCGGGTCTGGACCTCCGCAGGTTCGTGACCGGCCCGTTCCGCGCCGGTGTCACGCTCAGCGCCTACGACGGCGGACGCACGCTCGTCGATGCCGTCGGCGATTTCCGCCGCGCCCGCCTTTCGGTTCCGGTGCTCGACATCGCGAAACCGGCGAAACTGCCGGCCCGCGGTTCCGCCAGGCTGGTCTTGAGGGGCGGCCGGCTTGCCGGCATTCCCCGCTTCTCGCTGGAATCGTCGCCGGTCGCATTCCGGGGCAAGGCGACGATGGAGCCGAACGGCCGCACGCTGCGCCGCCTGACCGTTACCCGGTTTGCAGCCGGTCGGACGCGGATTTCGGCAACGCTTGAGAGACGGGGCAAGGCAGGGCGGCGCCTTCGATTGGCCGGCCGTACGCTCGACCTGGCGCCGCTGCTCAAGCCCCGGCCGGCGGCATCTCCGCGCGCCGGTGCAGCCCGGCCGCCCGCCGCGCCCTTCGTCGAGCCCCTGGACATAGATTTCAAGGTGGATCGGATGTTCGTTTCCGGCTCGCTGCCCCTGCGGTCCGCAGCCGGCGCTGCGCGGTACGACGGCCGGGGTCTTCGCCGGGCGCGCCTGACGGCGGCGCTGCCGTCGGGCAAATCGCTGAGCTTGCGCCTGGCGCCGGGCGGCGGCGGTCAGACGGTCATGCTCGCTTCGGATGACGGCGGCGGCGCTCTGCGCGCCCTCGGCATCGTCGACAATCTGCGCGGCGGGGCGCTGTCCGTCCGCGCCGTTCGCCGCCCGGCGCTCAAGGGCAAACCGATGTCCGGCGCCCTGCGTCTCAAGAATTTCCGGGTCGAGCGGGCGCCGGCGATCGCCCGCTTTTTCGCTCTCGCGGAACGCCGCCGCATCGACGGCAGCATCCGGATGCAGCGGCTCGACATGAAATTCGACCTTCGGGACGACCGGCTTGCGATCCGCGAAGGCCGCGCCTACAGCAGCCTGATCGGCGTGACTGCGGCCGGCGAGATCGGCCGCGCGAAAAGGGATGTCCGGTTGCGCGGCACGATCGTGCCGCTCTACGAGCTTAACAGCGCGTTCGGCAAGGTGCCGATCATCGGCGACTTGCTGGTCGGCGAGAAGGGCAGCGGCCTGTTGGCGGCCCATTTCACGGTGTCCGGCTCGCTAGACAAGCCGAATTTCCAGGTCAACCCGATTTCCCTGCTCACGCCGGGGGCGCTGCGCCGGCTCTTCGATTTCGGCAGCGGCGGCAAGCGGCGCAAGGACGGGCGGAACTAAAGCCTGTCCGCCCCGGACGGAACCGCGCCGGGGCGGGTTCTGCGGTTGGCGCAAGGCAAGGCTTGACCCGGCGCGGAAGAACATTATATGAACAATCGGAATTGCCGCATCGGCCGCCAAGGCGCAAAAAAATGCAAAAAAACACTATATACAGACCGGTCTGTCTTATTTTGCCTTTGGCCGGAAAATGGCGCAATTCCGGGATTATGCGGCCTTGGGAACTTGAACGGCCGCTCAAAAATCCGATACGCGTGAAGAATTATATCCTATAACGGCTCCGCCATGCCGGCCGGAACGGCGGCGCCGGGAGGCTTTCCCGGTTGCGCCGGCGGTTCCGATGGAAACGGACACGCTTCAGGCGGCGCGGGCCGGCCGCACCAGGACGTGCCGCTTCTTGCCGGCGGACAGCTTGATGGCGCCGTTCGGGCCGATCTCCCCGGCGCCGATCGCCCGGTTTTCGTCCGTTACTGGCTCGCCGTCGATCCGGGCGCCGCCGCCCCGGATCAGCCGCCGGGCTTCGCCGCCGCTGGCGGCAAGGCCCGCGCGCCGGAACAGGTCGAAGGCGGGGATGCCGGCTTCCAGGTCGGCGGCCGGCACTTCGAGCACCGGCAGGCCGCTGTCCGCTTCGCCCTGTTCGAAGGTCCGGCGCGCCGTTTCCGCCGCCGCCTCGGCGGCGTCCGCCCCGTGCAGCATTGCCGCCGCCGCGGTCGCCAGGACTTTCTTGGCTTCGTTGATTTCGGCGCCGCCCAGCGCCTCCAGCCGGGCGATCTCGCCGAGCGGCAGGTCGGTAAACAGGCGCAGGAAACGGCCGACATCGGCGTCTTCCGTGTTGCGCCAGAACTGCCAGTAGTCGTACGCGCTGAGCCTGTCGGCGTTGAGCCAGATTGCGCCCTGGGCCGTCTTGCCCATCTTGGCGCCCGATGCCGTGGCGATGAGCGGCGACGTCAGGCCGAACAGCCCGCGCTGCTCGACGCGCCGGCCCAGTTCGACGCCGTTGACGATGTTGCCCCACTGATCCGAGCCGCCGAGCTGGAGCGAACAGTCGTAGCGCCGCGCCAGTTCGACGAAATCGTAGGCCTGGAGGATCATGTAGTTGAACTCCAGGAAGGTGAGCGGCTGCTCCCGGTCGAGGCGCAATTTCACGCTGTCGAAGGTCAGCATGCGGTTGATGGTGAAATGGCGGCCGTATTCGCGCAGGAAATCGACATAGGCGAGATCGTTCAGCCAGTCGGCGTTGTTGGCCATGACCGCGTCCGCCGGCCCGTCGCCGAAGGTCAGGAACTTCTCGAACACGCTGCGGATGCCCGCCATGTTGGCCGCGATCTGCGTATCGCTCAGAAGTTGGCGCGACGAATCCTTGCCCGAGGGATCGCCGACCCGCGTCGTGCCGCCGCCCATCAGGACGATCGGCCTGTGGCCGCTTTGCTGCAGCCGGCGCAGCAGCATGATCTGTAGCAGGCTGCCGACATGGAGGCTGTCGGCCGTGCAGTCGAAGCCGATATAGGCGGTCACGACCCCGCTTGCCGCTTTCCCGTCGAGCCCGTCTGCGTCGGTGCACTGGTGGACATAGCCGCGCTCGTGCAGCACGGTCATGAATTCGGATTTGAAGCCGGACATGGGCCGCGCTATCTCCCTCGTGGCCCCCTTTTCGACCGGGGCGCGAACCGCGACAGCGGCCCGGTGGACCGGCGATCTATCACAGCCCGCCCGGCCGGACAAATTGCCCGGACAAACTGAGATGCCCGCTTCGGTTTTCCAGATCCGCCCATGACGCTGCGCACCGCTATCGGGACGATGAGCGGCACCTCGCTCGACGGCGTCGATGTCGCGCTGATCCGTTCGGACGGCGTGTGGCGGATCGAGGCCGGGCCGGCGCGGACCTGCGGCTACTCCGGAGCGCAGCGCGCCGCGATCCGGGCCTGCCTGGGCCGGGAACGGGCGTCCGGAGCGGCGGTCGCGGCGGTCACCGATGCCCATCTGGCGGCGCTCCGGGCGTTTCTCATTGCGGAAGACCTGCGGCCCGGCGAGGTCGATCTTGTCGGCTTTCACGGCCAAACGGTTTTCCACGATCCGGAAAACGACGTGACCCTCCAGATCGGCGATGCCCGGATACTGGCGCAAGCCTTCGGCATTCCGGTCGTCAGCGACTTTCGCAGCGCCGACGTGCGCCGGGGCGGGCAGGGCGCGCCGCTGGCGCCGCTCTTCCATGCCGCGCTTGCCGCCGGTCTCGACAAGCCGCTTGCCGTGCTCAATCTCGGCGGCGTCGCCAACGTGACCTGGATCGGTTCCGCCGGACCGGAAACAGGTGTCGAAGAGACGCCCCTGCTGGCCTTCGACACCGGTCCCGCGAACGCTTTGCTCGACGACTGGATGCTGGATCGGACGGGCGCGCCGTTCGACCGCAACGGCGAAACGGCGGCGCGCGGTGCCGCGGATGGCGGGCGAATCGCGGCCTGGCTCGGCCATCCGTGGTTCCGGACCGCACCGCCAAAGAGCCTCGACCGGAACGCCTTCGACGCCGCGGTCGACGATCTGAGCGTCGAGAACGGAGCGGCGACGCTGACTGCCTTCACCGTGCAGGCCGTCGTCCGGGCCGTCCGGTGGATGCCGGAGGCGCCGCGGCGCTGGCTTGTTGCCGGCGGCGGACGACGGAACGGATTTCTCATGGACTGCCTGCGCGCGGCCCTCGACGCGCCGGTCGGTCCGGTCGAGGCGGTGGGCTGGAACGGCGACGCCCTGGAGGCCCAGGCTTTCGCCTGGCTGGCGCTGCGGGTGGTCGACGGACTGCCAACCAGCCTGCCGGAGACGACCGGCGTATCGGCGCCGACGAGCGGCGGCGTTATCGACGGGCCGGACTGACCGGAACTACCGCCGGCCGCCGATGGCGCGGACCCGGGGGGTCGCGAGGGCGACGTCGAGATACTGCTCGACATGGCCCTGCATCTCGTCGAGATGGTCGTTGAAGAAGTGGTCGCAGTCCTCGATCGCCCGGAGATCGATGACGACTCCCCTCTGGGTCATCAGCTTTTCGGCAAGCCTTTCAACCGATTCCAGCGAGACCAGCGCGTCCTCCCGGCCGTGCACCATGAGCCCGGACGACGGGCAGGGCGCCAGGAAGGAGAAATCGTACATATTGGCGGGCGGCGCGACCGTGATGAACCCGTCCAGTTCCGGGCGGCGCATCAGAAGCTGCATGGCGATCCAGGCGCCGAAAGAGAAACCGGCGACCCAACACCCGGATGCGTTCTCGTTGTGCTGCTGCATCCAGTCCAGGGCGGCGGCGGCGTCCGACAGTTCGCCCTCGCCGCGGTCGTAGACGCCCTGGGACCGGCCGACCCCGCGGAAATTGAAGCGCAGCGTGGAGAAGCCGCGCCGGGCGAAGATGTGATAGAGGCGGTAGACGATCTTGTTGTTCATCGTCCCGCCGTGCTGCGGATGCGGATGCAGGATCAGCGCGATCGGCGCGTTCGGCCTCTTGCTGTGATGGTAGCGGCCTTCCAGCCGGCCGTCCGGGCCGGGAAGAATCACATCTGGCATCCGGTGGGTCCCTTCGTTCCGCCCCGGCCCCCGTCCGCGCTCTCCGTCGGGCGCAAACCCGCCCCGAAGATGCGCAGCAATTCACGCGTCTTGACCGCTCTGAAGCACGAATTATCTGGTAATCCGGCGCGTTGGACGCGGGCGGTACAATCCGGCGCCGGCAGACGTCGAGCGCCGGTCGATATGCTTCCGGCCGTCCGGATTTTCAAGCGCCAGATTGAAGCGGAGCGGCCGCGGCAGGCGCCGGTCGGGCCCCGCCGGGGAGGAGCGAAGACGCCATGTTTCGCACCTTGCGCGACGAAATCGACGGGATCATGGCCCGCGACCCGGCGGCCCGCAGCCGCCTCGAGGTCGCCCTCAACTATCCCAGTTTCCATGCCCTGCTGTTCCATCGCACGGCGCAATGGTTCTGGCGGCGCCGGCTGTTCCTGCTCGGCCGCTGGATTTCGCAATGGGGCCGCTTCTGGACCGGGATCGAAATCCATCCCGGCGCGAAAATCGGCAAGCGCCTGTTCATCGACCATGGCATGGGCGTGGTCATCGGCGAGACCGCCGAGATCGGCGACGACGTCACCCTGTATCACGACGTGACCCTGGGCGGGACGTCGCCGAGCGTCGATTCCGAGGCCCAGCGCAACGTCAAGCGCCATCCGACCCTGAAAGACGGCGCGATCGTCGGCTCCGGCGCCCAGGTCCTCGGGCCGATCACCGTCGGCGCCAACGCGCGGGTCGGCGCGAACGCCGTCGTCGTGCGCGATGTCCAGCCCAACGTCACCGTGACCGGCATTCCGGCCAAGACCGTCATGCCGAAGGACAAGCGCACGGTGAAGAAATTCGTCGCCTACGGCACGACCGGCGACCTGAGCGATCCGATGGTGCCGGCGATCGAAGCACTGCGCAGCCAGGTCAATGCCCTGACCGAGCGGATCGAGGAACTGGAATCCGAGCGCGACCGGCGCGAGGAACCGCCGGCCGCCAAATCCGCCTGACCGCCGGTCCTCCACCACAGTTTCTCTTCGCTAACGGGCGCCCCGCCGATGACGCGCGTCTATCTCGATCACAACGCCAGCGCCCCGCTCAGGCCCGAAGCGGCCGAGGCGATGACGGCGGCCATGGCCCTGAGGGGCAACCCGTCGTCGGTTCACGGCGAGGGCCGGGAAATGCGCGCCGTTGTGGAACGGGCGCGGGCGGATGTCGCCGCGCTGGCCGGTTGCGACCCCGCGTCGGTCGTCTTCACCAGCGGCGCGACCGAAGCCAACGCCATGGCGATGAAGGCGTCTCCGGGGCCGGTCGCCGCCGCCGGAATCGAGCATCCGTCGATTCTGGAAAATATCGGCGATCTACGGACGATCGCCTGTCTGCCCGAGGGACGTATCGACCTTGCGGCGCTGGAAACCCTGCTGGACGAAAACCGGGACATCGCCGCTGTCGCCCTGATGGCGGCGAACAACGAGACCGGGGTGGTGCAGCCGGTTGCCGAGGCCGCCGGATTGTGCCGGGCCGCCGGGGTCCGCCTTCATGTCGACGCGGTGCAACAGGCGGGCAAGTCCGCGCTCACAGACATCTGGGCCCATTGCGGCAGCATGAGCGTGACCGCCCACAAGATCGGCGGGCCGACCGGCGCCGGCGCGCTGATCGTGCGCGACCCGGGCGCGTGGCCGGCCCTGATCGCCGGCGGCGGGCAGGAACAGCGCGTCAGGGCCGGGACCGAAAACGTGCCCGGCATCGCCGGCTTCGGCGCCGCGGCGCGGTCGGCGGGCCGGGAGGCCGACGGATGGGCCGAGGTGCGGGCCCGGCGCGACCGGCTCGAGGCGGCGATGCGGGAGCGCGTTCCCGCGATGCGCATTGTCGGCGAGGGAGCGCCACGGCTGCCGAACACCCTCTGTGCGGCCGTCCCCGGCATCCCGTCGGCCCTGATGACGATGCGCCTCGACTTGGCCGGCATCGCCGTATCGGCAGGCTCGGCCTGCTCGTCGGGCAAGGTGGCGGCCTCGCCGGTCCTGTCGGCGATGGGGGTCGAGCCGGAAATCGCCGGATCGGCCATCCGGATCAGCCAGGGCCTCTATACGACCGAGCGGGATATCGACCGGTTCCTCGCCGCTTGGAGCGAGACGGTGACCGCAAAACGCCGGGCCGCCTGAACCGCCGCTGCGGCAATACCGCACCGGATCGGTCTTGATTTCAATTTGAGCGGCCTACCTTAATCGAGGCAAATCCGGTCCGGTTTGGCGGCGCGCCGCCTCGCCGCGGGTATTTCGGGAGGGCCGCCGATGCTGCGCCTCAACAGGATTACAGACTACGCCGTCGTCGTGCTGACGCAGATGGTGCGCGAACCGGACAAGCAGGTGACCGCGCCGCAGCTTTCGGAGGAATCCAGCGTGCCGGCGCCGACCGTCGCCAAGGTGCTGAAGGCGCTGGCGAAGGAAGGGGTGCTGGCGTCGCAGCGCGGCGTGCACGGCGGCTATCGGCTGGCCCGTCCGGCCGGCGACATTTCGATGCTCGAAGTCATCCGCGCGCTGGAGGGGCCGGTCAGCCTGACTGCCTGCGTCGACGGCGCCGAAGGCGATTGCGACGTCGAACTGCTGTGCCCGGTGCGCGGCAACTGGGACCGGGTCAACACGGCGATCCGGGGGGCGCTGGCCGACGTGACGCTGGAGGACATGGCGATCCCGGCGATGTTCGGCGTGCCGTTCCACGCCGCGGAGGCGTCTCCGGCGGCCGACATGGCCGGGGAGGCGCGCTAGTCATGGCAGCCACCGCACAGACCGTCGCCCAGGTCCGCGATCTCGGCAAGTACAAGCATGGCTGGGAAACCGAGATCGAGATGGAGACGGCCCCCAAGGGGCTGAACGAGGACATCGTCCGCTTCATCTCGGCCCGCAAGGACGAGCCGGACTGGATGCTCGACTGGCGGCTAAAGGCCTACCGCCACTGGCTGACCATGACCGAGCCGTCCTGGGCCATGGTCGACTATCCGGCGATCGACTTCCAGGGCATCTACTACTACGCCGCGCCCAAGAACACGGAGGGGCCGAAAAGCCTCGACGAGGTCGATCCCGAACTGCTGCGCACCTACGAGAAGCTCGGCATTCCGTTGAAGGAACAGGAAGTGCTCGCCGGCGTGCAGGGCGCGCCGAAGGTCGCGGTCGACGCCGTGTTCGATTCGGTCTCGGTCGCCACGACCTTCAAGAAGGAGCTGGAGAGCCACGGCGTCATTTTCTGCTCGATCTCCGAGGCGCTGCAGAACCATCCCGATCTGGTCCGCAAATATCTCGGCACCGTTGTGCCTTATACCGACAATTTCTATGCGACGCTGAATTCGGCGGTCTTCTCGGACGGCTCGTTCGTCTACATCCCGCCCGGCGTCCACTGCCCGATGGAGCTGTCGACCTATTTCCGCATCAATGCGAAGGATACCGGCCAGTTCGAGCGTACGCTGATTATCGCCGACGAGGGCAGCTACGTCTCCTATCTCGAAGGCTGCACGGCGCCGATGCGCGACGAGAACCAGCTTCACGCCGCCGTCGTCGAACTGGTCGCGTTGAAGGATGCCGAGATCAAGTATTCGACGGTGCAAAACTGGTATCCCGGCGACGAGACCGGCAGGGGCGGCATCTATAATTTCGTCACCAAGCGGGGCGCCTGCCGAGGCGACGATTCCAAGATCCGCTGGACCCAGGTCGAGACCGGATCGGCGATCACCTGGAAATATCCGTCCTGCATCCTGCAGGGCGACAATTCCGTCGGCGAATTCTATTCTGTCGCCATCGCCAACAACGCGCAGCAGGCCGATACCGGCACCAAGATGATCCATCTCGGCCGCAACACGCGCTCGCGCATCATCTCCAAGGGGATTTCGGCCGGCCGCGCCCGCAATACCTACCGCGGTCTGGTAAGAATGGGTCCCAAGGCTTTGAACGGACGCAATTTTACCCAATGCGATTCGCTGCTGATCGGCGACCGCTGCGGGGCGCACACGGTGCCCTATATCGAGAGCAGGAACCGGACGGCCACGGTCGAGCACGAGGCGACGACCTCGCGGATCGGCGAGGACCAGCTGTTCTACTGCCGCCAGCGCGGCATCGGCGAGGAGGATGCGGTGGCGCTGATCGTCAACGGCTTCTGCAAGGAGGTGTTGCAGGAATTGCCGATGGAGTTTGCCGTGGAAGCTCAGAAGCTCGTCGGCATCAGTCTCGAGGGCAGCGTCGGCTAGACGGCGGCGGGGTGTTGGGGACGCCCGCCGGGAAACAGCCGGGAAACAGACAGACAGGTTCGGGGAAACATGCTCGAAGTCGCGAATTTGCACGCCGCCGTTGACGGCAAGGGGATCCTGAACGGCCTCGACCTGGCGGTCGGGCCGGGCGAGGTGCATGCGGTCATGGGCCCGAACGGTTCCGGCAAGAGCACCCTCAGCTATGTGCTTTCCGGCCGCGACGGCTACGAAGTCACCGAAGGCAGCGTCAGGTTCAGGGGTGCGGACCTGCTGGCGCTCGAACCCGAAGAGCGCGCCGCGGCCGGGCTGTTCCTCGCCTTCCAGTATCCGGTCGAGATTCCCGGCGTCACCAACATGACCTTCCTCAAGCACGCCGTGAACGGGCTCAGGGTGCAGCGCGGAGAAGAAGAACTCGACGCCATGCAATTCCTGAAACTGGTCCGGCAGAAGGCCAAGGCGCTCGGCATGAGCGACGACATGCTGAAACGCGCCGTCAACGTCGGCTTTTCCGGCGGCGAGAAGAAGCGCAACGAAATCCTCCAGATGGCGGTGCTGGAACCGGCCTTCGCCGTGCTCGACGAAACCGACAGCGGCCTCGACATCGATGCGCTGAAGATCGTTGCCGAAGGGGTCAACGCCCTGCGCGGGCCGGGCCGCTCGATGCTGGTGATCACCCACTATCAGCGGTTGCTCGACTATATCGTCCCGGACCGGGTTCATGTTCTGGCCGGCGGGCGGATCGCCCAATCCGGCGGCAAGGAGCTTGCGCTCCGGCTGGAAAATGAAGGCTACGGCGCCTTCGCCGACCGGGCGGCGGCCTGAGCGATGGCGCGCCTCGCTCCGATCGATGAAGCGGCCGGCGGGCCCGCCGATTCCGGCGCCGACTGGCTGACCGGCTGGCGCAAGGGACCCGGAGAAGGCCTCGATATTGCGCCGGACTGGCTCGGCGCAGCACGGGCGGAAGCGGCCGGCCGTTTCGCCGTGCGCGGCCTGCCGGACCGGGGGGTCGAGGACTGGCGCTATACCAATCTCGCCCATTTGACGGGTCTTGAGTTGGACTGGGCGCCTGCGCCGGCCGATGTGGCGAAAGAGAGCCTGCCGGGACTCGTCTTCGGCCGGGAGGCGGAATGCCGGCTGGTCCTGGTCAACGGGCAGGTTCGCCCGGCCCTGTCGACGTTGCCGGCCCTGCCCGAAGGCACGCTGCTGACCTCCCTCACCGAGGCGCTGGCGTCGGGTCATCCGGGCGTCGCGGACCTGCTGAAGCAGCGGGTGGCGGTCGACGGCGGCGCGCTCAAGGCGCTCAACGACAGCTGGCTGGAGGACGGCTACGTCCTGATCGTGCCCGACGGCGTCACGGTCGCCATGCCGATCGAGATCCTGTCCGTCGGCACCGGCGGGGCCTTGCCGCCGGCCTATCAGCCGCGCAATCTCATCGTCGCCGGGGCGGGAAGCCGGGTCACGGTGGTCGAGCATCATATCGGCCTGTGCATCGGCGGCTATTTCGCCAATCTGGTGACCGATGTCGCCGCCGGGCCTGAAGCCATCGTGCGCCATTGCAAGGTCCAGGACGAATCCCGGGAGGCGATCCATATCGCCCTGCTCGATGCCGCGCTGGCAAGCGGCGCCATGTTCGACAGTTTCTGTTTCACGCTGGGCGGCCGGATTTCGCGCAACGAATTGCGGGTTTCGCTGGATGCGCCGGGCGCCCATTGCCGCCTCAACGGCGCCTATCTGGCCGGCGGCCGGCAGCATTGCGACCACACCACGTCGGTCGATCATGCCGCGCCGGAAACCCACAGCGACCAGCTCTACAAGGGCGTGCTGGACGGCCGGGCGCGGGCCGTGTTCCAAGGCAAGGTGACGGTCCGGCAGGACGCCCAGAAGGTCGAGGGCCATCAGATGAGCCGGGCCCTGCTGCTGTCGGAAACTGCGGAAGTCAACACGAAGCCGGAACTGTTCATCCATGCCGACGACGTGCAGTGCAGCCACGGCGCGACGGCCGGGGACCTCGACGGCGAGGCGCTGTTCTACCTGCGCTCGCGCGGCGTGCCGGAGGCGCAGGCCCGGCAACTGCTGGTCGAGGCCTTCCTGAACGAGGCGATCGATGCGGTGGCGCTCGCCGGCATGCGCCTGCCGCTGGAGCGCAATGTGGCGCGCTGGATGGCGGAGCGGCCCGCATCATGACCGCGGCGCCGGCCCTGCGAGCGGCGCCGTCATATGGCCGCAATACCTACGATCCGGCGGCCGTGCGCGCGGATTTCCCGATCCTGTCGCGCACCGTCTACAACAAGCCGCTGCGGTTTCTGGACAACGGCGCGAGCGCGCAGAAGCCGCAATCCGTGCTGGATGCGGTGCAGGACGGCTATGCCCGCGAATACGCCAACGTCCATCGCGGCGCCCACTATCTGAGCGGCGCAGCGACAGAAGCCTATGAGGGCGTGCGCGAGAAGGTTGCCGGTCTGCTGAACGCGCCGGCGCCGGAGAACATCGTCTTTACCAAGAATGTGACCGAGGCGATCAACCTGGTCGCCTGCTCCTGGGCCGACGCCCATCTTTCGGCGGGCGACGAGATCGTCATCACCCAGATGGAGCACCACGCCAACATCGTGCCTTGGCAGTTGCTGCGCGACCGCAAGGGAATCGTGCTCAGGGTCGCGCCGGTCGAGGACGACGGGTGCTTCGATCTCGAAAAGTTCGCCGCCCTTCTGAGCGCCCGGACGAAGCTGGTTTCCGTCACCCATGTCTCGAACGTGCTCGGCACCGTCGTTCCGGTCGCCGAAGTGACGCGGCTGGCGAAGGCGGCGGGCGCGTGCGTTCTGATCGACGGCGCCCAGGGCATCGTCCATCAGCCGGTCGACGTGCAGGCCATCGGTTGCGATTTCTATGCGTTTACCGGCCACAAGCTCTACGGGCCGACCGGAATCGGCGTGCTCTACGGCGCGTCGGAGCGGCTGGCCGGGATGCCGCCCTGGCAGGGCGGCGGCGACATGATCGAGTCCGTGTCGTTCGAGAGGACGGTCTATGCCGATCCGCCCCTGCGCTTCGAGGCGGGGACGCCGCCCTTCGTGCAGGCGATCGGCCTCGGCGCCGCAATCGATTATGTGCAGGCGCTCGGCATGGAGGCCATCGGCGCCCGCGAGCATCTCCTTTGCAGCCATGCGATGGAGGTCCTTCGCGCAGTGCCCGGCGTCCGTCTCATCGGCGAGGCGCCGGACAAGGCGGCCATCGTGTCCTTCGTCGTCGACGGGCTGCATTCCATGGATGTCGGCGCGATCCTCGACCGGCAGGGCATCGCCGTGCGCGTCGGCCATCACTGCGCCCAGCCCCTGATGGCGCGCATGGGCATCGAATCGACCGTCCGGGCCTCGATGGCGCTCTACAACACGACCGAAGAAATCGATGCGCTGGCCGCCGGCATCCGCCACGCGCAGAAGCTGCTGGCCTAGGCGCGATGGATCTTTCGGCCTACGAGGACTATGCCGAGACGCTCGAGGCGCTCGACGACGAGATGCGCTTCGAATACCTGCTCGACATCGCAAAGAAAAAGCGGGGCGAGCCCTTCCCGGAAGAGGCGATGGACGATGCCCACCTGATGCACGGCTGCATGTCGCGGGTCTGGATCGTCCACGATATTTCGGAGGACCGGCACTATTTCCGCGGCCATTCCGATGCCGCCATCGTCAAGGGGCTGGTGACGATGATGACCGACAGTTTCAGCGGCCTGACGACGGCGGAGCTGGCGCAGATCACGCTCGATCATGTCCGCCGCCTCAATCTCGGCGCGCTGACGACTCAGCGCCAGGTCGGCATGATGGCGATGCTGAAACATCTCCAGAAGCTGGCCGGCGCCCGGCCCGGTTTCCAGGCGGCCTGACAATGGCCGGCAATGCGGATACTGGAACCGGCGCGCCCGGCCTCGCCGATTTCATGGAGGCGCCGGCGGAAGAGGGGCTGACGGCGGTCGCCGGCGCCGCGCTCGGGACCCCGCAGGGGCGGGCCGACCGGGACGCGGTGATCGAGGCGCTGAAGACCGTCCACGACCCGGAAATTCCGGTCAACATCTACGATCTCGGCCTGATCTACGAAGCCGACCGCCGGCTGAACGGCGATGTCGAGATCGTCATGACGCTGACCGCGCCGCACTGCCCGGTCGCCGGCGAGATGCCGCAGCAGGTTGCCGACGCCGTGGCCGCTGTGGACGGCGTCGGGCGGGTTGCGGTCACACTGACCTGGTCGCCGCCCTGGACGCCCGAGCAGATGAGCGACGACGCGAAGTTCATCCTCGACATGTTCTGAACGCGGAAAGCGCACGGACTGTTGAAACGACGGCTGGAAAATCCGAAAATGCCGCCTTACATCGCCGGCAGGAGACGATGCCCATGATGCCCCAGGTAATCACGCTGACCGACCGCGCCGCCGACCGGGCGAAGGCCCTGATCGCCAAGGCGGAAGACGAAGTGCTCGGCCTGCGCGTCGGCGTGAAGTCCACAGGCTGCTCCGGCATGAGCTACTATGTCGAATACGCCCGGGAGCAGAAGAAATTCGAGGACGTGGTGGAGGACAAGGGGGTGCGGATATTCATCGAGCCCTCGGCGACCATGTTCCTGTTCGGCAGCGAGATGGACTGGGTGGAAGACCGGTTCAACGCCCGGTTCGATTTCGTCAATCCCAACGAAAAGGGCCGGTGCGGCTGCGGCGAATCCTTCACCGTCTAGATTTCGGTTCCCGACAAATCATTACATTTCCTGACAGCATTCCATCGCTGACGTCCGCCGCGACGCAAGGTTGCCGGAACCGCCATGCCGAAAGTCACCTTCGTCGAGCGCAACGGCAATCCGCAGGAAATTGAGGCCCGGGTCGGCCAGACCTTGCTGGAAATCGCCTGGGACAACGAACTCGACGTCGAGGGCGCGTGCGAAGGCTCGATGGCCTGCGCGACCTGCCACGTTATCGTTGACCCGGTGTGGTTCGACAGGCTGCCCGATCCTTCCGAGGATGAGGAGGATATGCTGGACCTGGCCTACGATATCCAGAAGACCTCCCGCCTCGGCTGCCAGATCACGTTGACCGATGCGCTGGACGGGTTGGTCGTGCGCCTGCCCAAGGACGTCCGCAACATGCTGCTCTGACATGGTCGAGGCTTCGGCTGAACCCGTTTACGAAGGCGCGCTGTTCAACCGGCTGCGGGCCGGCGCCGGTGCGCACTGGGACGCCTATGTTGGGCACGATTTCGTCCGGCAACTGGCTTCCGGCAGCTTGCCGGAAGCGGCTTTCCGGCATTACCTGATCCAGGATTATCTGTTCCTCGTCCATTTCTCGCGCGCCTGGGCGCTCGCGGCCTACAAGGCGGAAACCCTGGCAGACATCCGCTCGGCCGCCGAGGTGCTGGGCGCAATTTCCGATACCGAGATGCGCCTGCACGTCGACTTCTGCGCCTCCTGGGGCCTGACGGAAGCCGATATGGAAGCCGCGCCGGAAGCGCCGGGCTGCCTCGCCTACACCCGCTATGTGCTGGAGACCGGCTTGCGCGGCGATCTGCTGGACCTGCATGTCGCGCTCGCCCCCTGCGTGGTCGGCTACGGCGAAATCGGCCGGACGCTCGGCACTCTCGAAACGGTGGCGAACAACCCCTACCGGGCCTGGATCGAGATGTATTCGGGGGAGGAATATCAGGAGGTTGCGCGCGGTGGGGCGGCGGCGCTGGACGATCTCTGGGCCCGGCGCGGCAGCGAGGCCCGTCTGGCCGGCGTACAGAAGATTTTCGACGAAGCGACACGGTTGGAAGTCGGTTTCTGGCAGATGGGGTTGGATGCCGCATGAATGCGCCTGCAATAAACCGGAAAATCCGCGACCGGGCGGATGTGAGGGCTCTGGAGGCCGCCACGCGCGACAGCTACCTGCCCGTGGCCTCGACCTGGGAAATGCTGGCGCGGGCGCGCGACCTGTTCGGCGGCCGGCCGGCCTTTCGTTTCCTCGAGACCGGCGTGCCGGGCGGCCCGGCGGTAGACATCTCCCATGCCGACCTGTTCGCCCGGGTGACACAGGCCGCCAACCTGTTCACCGATCTCGGCGTCGGCCCGGACGACGCGGTCGCCATGCTGGCGCCGAACATGCCGGAGGCGCATTTCGCGCTGTGGGGCGGCGAGGCGGCCGGCCGAACTTGCCCGGTCAACAATCTGCTCAATACCGATCATATCGTCGATCTGGTCGAGGCGGCCGGCGCGAAGGTGCTGGTGGCGCTGGGCCCGGACCCCGACCTCGATATCTGGAGCCGGGCGCTGGAAGTGCGCGACCGGGCGCCGGGGCTGAACGCCGTGCTGTCGATCGGCGGCGCGCAGGACGGGGCGGAGGATTTCGCCGCGGCGATCGCCGGCTATCCGGCCGACCGCCTGACCTCCGGCCGAACGATCCGGCGGGGCGATATCGCGTCCTATTTCCATACCGGCGGCACCACGGGCGCGCCGAAACTCGCCCTGCATACCCACGGCAACGAACTGCACATCTCCTGGTCGGCCTGCCTGATGCTGGATGTCCGGCCGGAAGATGCGGCGATCAACGGCTTCCCGCTGTTCCACGTCGCGGGGTCGATGGTGTTCGGAATGGCGTTTCTGGCCGGCGGGGCCAGTATCGTCCTGCCGACGCGCCTGGGCATGCGCCATCCGGACATCGTCACCCGCTATTGGGAGCATGTCGCGGAGCACCGTATTTCGATCCTGTCTGCGGTGCCGACGCTTCTGGCGACGCTGCTCGGCCGGCCCGTCCCGGAAACCGATATGTCTTCCGTCCGCGGCCTGATTATCGGCGGGTCGCCGCTGCCGACCGAAATGGCCGACGCCTTCGAGGAGAGTTTCGGCATTCCGGTGCGCAACGTGTTCGGCATGACCGAGAGTTCCGGCATCATCGCCATGGAACCGTTCCACGCGCCGGCGCGGGTCGGCGGTTCGTGCGGGCTGCCGCTGCCCCATACCGAGGTTATCGCGGCCGCGCTCGACGGCCCGGATAACGTGGATGTTTCGCGGCCGATGCCCGCCGGCGAGACCGGCGTACTGGCGGCGCGCGGCGGCCATGTCAGCCCCGGCTACACCGATCCGGAACGCAACCCCGGCACGTTCGCCGCAGACGGCTGGCTGATCAGCGGCGACCTCGGCCATGTCGACGACAACGGCTATGTTTTCGTCACCGGCCGGTCCAAGGATGTGATCATCCGCGGCGCCCACAATATCGATCCGGCCATGGTCGAGGAAATGGTCAACCGCCATCCCGCGGTCGAAATGAGCGCCGCGATCGGCCAGCCGGATGCCTATGCCGGCGAACTGCCCGTCGTCTATGTCGCGCTCAAACCGGATGCGGCGGCGACCGAAGAGGAAATTCTGGCGTTCGTGACGCCGCTGATCGCCGAACGGCCGGCCGTGCCGAAACGGGTGCATATCCTGCCGGACTTGCCGCAGACCGCACTCGGCAAGGTGTTCAAACCCGCCTTGCGGCTGCAGTCGATCGAACGGGTTTTCGGCGAAGCGCTGGCCCCCTTGCAGGACGACGGCGTTGCCGTGACGGTGACTGCGCAGCAGTCGGCGGCAGGCCTCTCGGCCCATATTGCGCTGGGCGGCGCAGACGACGCTGCGGAGGAGCGGGTCAGGTCGCTCCTGCGCGGCTTTCCGGTGGACTACGAGGTGGAGGTGTCCGCCTGACGGGCCGTCTGCCCGGTTCCCGGACGATTGCGGCGCAACGTCTTGATCGCCGGGCAACGCTTGAACGATGGCGGGGGCGGCCTTATACGCTCCCCGCGCGGCGGCGGCGCGCTCCGGCCCGTCCGGGACTTTCCCGTTCCGGTCCTTCGGTGCCGCGCGGGCGTGGCGGAATTGGTAGACGCGCTGGCTTTAGGTGCCAGTGACGAAAGTCGTGGGGGTTCAAGTCCCTCCGCCCGCACCATCCGGCCAGCCGGATCGAACGGAAACGAACCGGTCGGGCGCCCGCTTCGCCCGAGCCTCAAGATTGGATGTGCCGAACCATGCAGGTGACGGAAACGACGGCCGAAGGCCTGAAACGCGAATACAGGGTTTCCATCCCGGCGAAAGATATCGACGGCAAGGTCACCAGCAAGCTGACCGAAGTCGGCAGAGATATCCAGCTTCCGGGGTTCCGCAGGGGCAAGGCGCCGCTGCCGGTCCTGAAAATGCGGTTGGGCAAGTCGGTGCTGGGCGAGGTGCTGGAGGAGACGCTCCAGGAAAGCGTTGCGAAGACGCTGGAAGACAAGGACCTGAAACCGGCGATGCAGCCGAAAATCGAGATCGGCGACTATGAGGACGGCGGCGACCTCGAATACACCATGTCGCTTGAAATTCTGCCGGATTTCGCCGTCATGGACCTGGCGTCGATCGAACTGGAGCGGCTCAAGGTCCCGGTGGCGGACGATATCGTCGATCGGGCGGTCGCCTCCTTCGCCGAAAACCGGAAGGAGACCGAACCGGCGCCCGACGGCCACGATGCGGCGGCCGGCGACGTCGCGGTCATCGACTTCCGCGGCACCGTGGACGGCGAGGCCTTCGACGGCGGCACGGCTGAGGACTATCACCTGAGTCTCGGCGCCAACACCTTCGTTCCGGGCTTTGAGGACCAACTGATCGGCGCGAAGGCCGGCGACCGGAAGGACGTAAAAATCGCCTTCCCCGAAGATTATCCGGCGGAAAATCTGGCCGGCCAAGACGCGGTTTTCGACGTTACGGTCAAGGAACTGCGTACATCGAAGCTGCCGGAGATCGACGACGAATTCGCCAAATCCCTCGGCGCGGAAAACCTGAGCGCGCTGAGGGAGGCTGTAAAGTCCGATATCGAGCAAGACTACAACGGCGTGAGCCGGACCCGCCTGAAACGCGACCTGCTCGACATTCTGGCCGACGGCCACGATTTCGACCTGCCGCCCGGCATGGTCGAGGTCGAATTCGAGGCGATCTGGAAGCACTACGAGGAGCGCAAGGCGCAGGACCGGCTCGACGGGGACGAAAAAGACAAGTCCGAAGAGGCGCTCAAGGACGAATATCGCGATATTGCCGCCCGGCGGGTCCGCCTCGGCATCGTGCTCAGCGCGATCGGCGCCAAGCAGGAAATCGAGGTGACGAACGAAGAGCTGAACCGTGCCATCCTGCGAGAGGCGCAGAACTATCCGGGACGTCAGCGCGAAGTAATGGAGGCCTACCAGAAGAGCGCCGAGATGCGCGACGGCCTCAAGGCGCCGATCTACGAGGACAAGGTGATCGACTATATCGTCGAACTCGCGCAGGTGACCGAACGGGATGCGACACTGGAGGAGGTCGTCGCCGGATCGGAAACGAATGGCGCCCCTGCCGGTGAGGCGGCGGCGTAAAAAGCCCGGCTCCGCAACCGCCGGACTGGCAGCGCCCGCAGGGCAGCCTATCTACAGGCGGCGGCCCGGCCGGCCCGGTCGCTGTCGAATCAGAACCGAAGTCGAGAGAACCGTATGCCCGATCCCGCCGATCACTATATGAACACCCTCGTGCCCATGGTCGTGGAGCAAACCAACCGGGGCGAACGGGCCTACGACATCTATTCGCGTCTGCTCAAGGAGCGGATCGTGTTTATCACCGGCGCCGTCGAAGACCAGATGTCGTCGTTGATCTGCGCGCAGCTGCTGTTTCTGGAAGCCGAAAACCCGACCAAGGACATCTCGATCTACATCAATTCGCCGGGCGGCATCGTGACGTCCGGCCTTTCGGTCTACGACACGATGCAATATATCCGGCCGGAGGTATCGACGGTCTGCGTCGGGCAGGCGGCTTCCATGGGTTCGCTGCTGCTCGCCGCCGGAGCTCCGGACAAGCGTTATGCGCTGCCGAATGCCCGCATTATGATCCACCAGCCCTCCGGCGGTTTCCAGGGCCAGGCGACGGACATCGAAATCCACGCCCGGGAAATTCTTGCCGTGCGCGCGCGGCTGAACGATATTTACGTCCGGCATACCGGCCAGGAACTTGCCGCGATCGAGGAGGCGATGGACCGCGACCGCTTTCTCACTCCGGAAGAGTCCAGGGAATTCGGAATCATCGACGAGGTCGTGGCCAGCCGGCCGCAGGAAAGCGACGACGGCAATGGGAACGGCGGATAGTCGGGCGTCGCACGCCGCCTTCCGGATTCAATCTGGTCACGGTGCGGCCCCGTCGCTATCATGCGCGCCCGACGCGGCGTCTCGGAAAGAGACGTTGCGGGAACAGTGGCCGGAACGGTTCATGCGGGTCTTCGATCTGCAAGCCGATCCTGACGGGGCCGATTACCGATGAGCAAATCCGGCAACGGCGAATCCAAGAACACGCTCTATTGCTCGTTCTGTGGGAAGAGCCAGCATGAGGTGCGTAAACTGATTGCCGGCCCGACGGTGTTCATCTGCGACGAATGCGTCGAGCTCTGCATGGACATCATCCGGGAGGAGAACAAGTCCAACGTCGTCAAGAGTCGCGACGGCGTTCCGACTCCGCTTGAGATCAACGAGGTCCTCGACGACTATGTGATCGGCCAGCATCATGCCAAGCGGGTGCTGTCCGTCGCGGTCCACAATCATTACAAGCGCCTGGCGCACGGCGCCAAGTCCAACGGCGTCGAACTTGCCAAGTCGAACATCCTGCTGGTCGGGCCGACCGGCTGCGGCAAGACCCTGCTGGCCCAGACGCTGGCGCGCATCATCGACGTGCCGTTCACGATGGCCGACGCCACGACTCTCACCGAAGCCGGCTATGTCGGCGAGGATGTCGAAAACATCATCCTGAAGCTGCTCCAGGCTGCCGACTACAATGTCGAGCGGGCGCAGCGCGGCATCGTCTATATCGACGAGGTCGACAAGATCAGCCGCAAGGCCGACAACCCGTCGATTACCCGCGACGTTTCCGGCGAGGGCGTGCAGCAGGCGCTGCTCAAGATCATGGAGGGGACGGTCGCTTCCGTACCGCCCCAGGGCGGACGCAAGCATCCGCAGCAGGAATTCCTCCAGGTCGATACCACCAACATCCTGTTCATCTGCGGCGGCGCCTTCTCCGGCCTGGAGAAGATCATCTCTTCGCGCGGCCAGAACAAGTCGATCGGATTCGGCGCCGACGTCCGCGCGCCCGACGAGCGCAAGACCGGCGAGGTCCTGCGCGATCTGGAGCCGGAAGACCTGCTGAAATTCGGGTTGATCCCCGAATTCGTCGGCCGCCTGCCGGTCATCGCGACGCTCGAGGACCTGGACGAGCATACGCTGGTCCGGATCCTGACCGAGCCGAAAAACGCGCTGGTCAAGCAATATCAGCGCCTGTTCGACATGGAAGGCGCCAAGCTCAGCTTCACCGAGGATGCCCTGGCGGCGATCGCCCGCAAGGCCATCGCAAGAAAGACGGGCGCCCGCGGCCTGCGCTCGATCATGGAAAATATCCTGCTCGATTCGATGTTCGACCTGCCGGGCGATGACGGGATCGAGGAAGTTGCGATCAGTCAGGAAGTCGTCGAGGGCGGGGCGCAGCCCCTGCTGCTGTACGCCGACCGCCAGGCGGAAATGGCCGGAGCCAGCGCCTGAAGCGCCGCCCCGGAGTCGCACTTTTCCCCGAAGCCCTTGATCCGACGGCGAACGAACCGATGTATCGGCATACAGGCGCGCGGTTCGGCCATACTATCGCGACAGGCGGATTGCCGGCGCCTTTCTCGCAGTTGCCGTCCCGGCGCCGATTTGCGGGCTTATAGTCTTTCCTGCGGTCGGTGCCCGGATGGGGTCGGTCGCAAACCATTCGGGTGAACCGCATGTTCGAACTTCAGGGCGGTGTGTTGCTGCCTGTACTCCCGCTTCGGGATATCGTCGTATTTCCGCACATGATCGTGCCGCTCTTCGTCGGCCGGGAAAAATCCGTCCGTGCGCTCGAAGACGTGATGAAGGACGACAAGCAGATCCTGCTGGTCGCGCAGAAGAACGCTGCGCAGGACGATCCGTCGGCCTCCGACATCTACACGGTCGGCACGGTCGGCACCGTCCTGCAACTGCTCAAGCTGCCCGACGGTACGGTGAAGGTGCTAGTGGAAGGCGGCCAGCGGGCGAAGATCCTGCGCTACGAGCAGAACGACTCCTTCTTCCAAGCCTGGTCCGAGGTCATGGAGGAAGAGGGCGAGGACGACAAGGAAGTCGAGGCGCTGATGCGCACGGCGGTCGCGCAGTTCGAGCAGTATATCAAGCTGAACCGCAAGATTCCGCCCGAGGTCCTGGTGTCGATCAACCAGATCGACGAGCCGGGCAAGCTGGCCGATACGGTGGCCTCGCACCTGAATCTCAAGATCCCGGAAAAGCAGGAACTGCTGGAGACCGCACCGATCGGCGCGCGGCTGGAGAAAATCTACTCCTGCATGGAGGGCGAGATCGGCGTGATGCAGGTCGAGAAGCGCATCCGCAACCGCGTCAAGCGCCAGATGGAGAAGACCCAGCGCGAGTACTACCTGAACGAGCAGATGAAGGCGATCCAGAAGGAGCTGGGCGAAGGCGAGGACGGCAAGGACGAGCTGGCCGAAATCGAGGAAAAGATCAAGAAGACCAAGCTGTCGAAAGAGGCGCGGGAAAAGGCCGAGGCCGAATTGAAGAAGCTCCGCTCGATGAGCCCGATGTCCGCCGAATCGACGGTGGTGCGCAACTATCTCGACTGGCTGCTCGGCATCCCGTGGAAGAAACGGACCAAGATCAAGCGCGACATCGGACGCGCCGAGCGGGTCCTGGACGAGGACCATTACGGTCTCGAGAAGGTCAAGGAACGGATTATCGAGTATCTCGCCGTCCAGCAGCGGATGAAGAAGATCAAGGGGCCGATTTTGTGCCTGGTCGGCCCGCCCGGCGTTGGCAAGACTTCGCTGGGCAAATCCGTCGCCCGCGCGACCGGCCGCAACTTCGTTCGTCTTTCCCTTGGCGGCGTGCGCGACGAAGCGGAAATCCGCGGGCACCGGCGCACCTATATCGGCTCGATGCCGGGCAAGGTGGTCCAGTCGATGAAAAAGGCCAAGAGCTCGAACCCGCTGTTTCTGCTCGACGAGGTCGACAAGCTGGGCGCGGACTGGCGCGGCGATCCTTCCTCGGCCCTGCTCGAAGTCCTGGACCCGGAGCAGAACGGGACCTTCAACGACCACTATCTTGAGGTCGACTACGATCTTTCGGACGTGCTGTTCATTACGACGGCCAATACGCTGCGCATGCCGCAGCCCCTGATGGACCGCATGGAGATCATCCGCCTGCCCGGCTATACCGAGGATGAAAAGATCGAAATCGCCAAGCGGCACCTGATTCCCAAACAGGTCGAGGCGCACGGCCTGAAGGACCACGAATGGTCGGTATCCGATTCGGCGCTACGCTCGCTGATACGGTACTACACCCGCGAAGCCGGCGTCCGGAATCTGGAGCGCGAGATCGCCAACCTGGCGCGCAAGGCAGTGAAGCAGATTGTCGGCGGGGCCGTGGACAAGGTCGCGGTGACAAACCGGAATGTCGAAAAATTTGCCGGCGTCCGGAAGTTCCGCTTTGGCCTTGCCGAGGACGAGGATGCGGTCGGCGTCGTCACCGGTCTGGCCTGGACCGAAGTCGGCGGCGAATTGCTGTCGGTCGAGGCCGTCACCCTTCCCGGCAAGGGCAAGGTATCCGCGACAGGAAAGCTCGGCGACGTCATGAAGGAATCGGTCCATGCGGCCGAAAGCTTCGTGAAGTCCCGCGCGGTCAGCTTCGGCATCAAGCCGACCGTTTTCGAGAAACGCGACATCCATGTGCATGTGCCCGAAGGAGCGACTCCGAAGGACGGGCCGTCGGCCGGCGTCGCCATGATTGCCGCCATCGTCTCCGTCCTGACCGGAATTCCGGTGCGCAAGGATGTCGCGATGACCGGAGAAATCACCCTGCGCGGCCGGGTCCTGCCGATCGGCGGTCTTAAGGAGAAGCTGCTCGCCGCGTTACGCGGAGGCCTGAAAACGGTGCTCATTCCGGACGAGAACGAGAAGGACCTCGCGGAAATTCCGGATAATGTCAAACGCGGCCTCGACATTATCGCGGTCGGTTCCGTCGACCAGATACTCGAACATGCGCTGACTGCGACATTGTCGCCGATCGAGTGGGTCGAAGCCGACACCGGCGTAGCGGCGGTGCGCGGCGAGAGCGCCGGCGGCGAAGTCGGCGTGGTGACCCACTAGCGGCCAAAACGCGCACTACAATCCGGCCGGCCGGCGGACTCGGCGAAATCGGGTCGATTTCGGTGGCTTCCGTCATTGACCGGTTTGCCGCGATAGCCGTACACTTTGCGCAATCTGGCTGATCGCGCTCGATTGTCGGGAGGCATATCCGCGTGTGAATTGGGACCGGTGCGGGCAGCCGATCCGACAGATTAACGACAACACTCCTGGGACAAGAGGGAACCTTCGTGAACAAGAACGACCTGATAGCCGCCGTTGCCGCTGGCACGGGCCAGAGCAAAACCGACGTTGCATCGGTAATCGATGCAACGCTCGCTTCGATTACCGACGCCCTGAAGTCCGGCGGCGAGGTGAAATTGGTGGGATTCGGATCCTTCCATGTCACCCATCGGGCGGCATCCACCGGCAGAAATCCGCGCACCGGCGAAACCATACAGATCGCTGCCTCCCGTCAGCCGAAATTCAAGGCCGGCAAGGGCCTGAAAGATGCGCTGAATTAGGCCCTCTTGCCAGGAACAGAGCGTATACAGGAAATGGCCGTCCGAAAACGGGCGGCCATTTTCGATTCTGTCTTGTCGACAGGACAGCGCGGGTTTCGGGCCGGAATGCGGTCCCGGATCGCGGCGCAGTGCAACGGCGGCATCGCGCGGGCGGTTAGCTCAGATGGGAGAGCGACTGGTTTACACCCAGTAGGTCGGCGGTTCGATCCCGTCACCGCCCACCAAATCGGGCAGTATTTCCCGGCGGGGACGTGTTCCGGACATTTCGACCGCCGTCTTAATCTTGCCCGAACCCGTTGGAACGATACATTGCCAGTTCTGGTTTCCAGTCACCGGTCGGCCCATAATGGACCGCCGTACAATCGCGCATCGCGGGCATGACCCGCGGCATCCCCCTGAAGTCGAGCACGGCAGGCAAACATGTTTTCGAGAGACAAGTCCAAGAACAGCGCCGGTGAGCACCCTGCGCCGGCGCCGGCCCGGCCCGCGCCCCCGGCTCCCCCGGCGCCTTCTGCAACGTCCGAAGCCGCAGCGGAAAGCAAGCCTTCGCCGAAGCCCGCGCAGCAGCGTGCGTCCGGCAAGGCGTCTGTCATCACCGAAGGCCTTCATGTCACCGGTAACCTCGCATCCGGGGGCGAGCTTCTGGTCGACGGTTCCGTGGCCGGCGATATTCATGTCCGCCGGCTGACGATCGGAGCTTCGGGCAAGATCGAGGGCAAGATCGTTGCGGAGGAGATCGCGGTATCCGGTTCCGTCGAGGGTCAGATCAGTGCGAAGACCGTCACCATCGGCCGGACGGCTCATGTGATCGGCGACGTACTGCACGATGTCCTGTCGATCGAGAGCGGCGCCGAGTTCCAGGGCCGGTGCCAGCGCCGGCCGGCCAGCGAACTGGAGGTTCCGAAGACGGCCGCCCAGATGGTGCAGGCTCAAAAATCTGCAAAGGCGCCGCAGAAGCCGGCGAATGCCCAGCCTCAGGCAACCGTAAAGCCCGTTGCGCCGGCAAAGCCGGAGGGTGCGTCGGCGAACGCCGCCGGATAGCTCTTGAGCCTGGCTATCGCGTATCCGGGCTGTTCAATGCCCGGGCGAACATGCCGGCATCGACATTGCCGCCGGAGGCAACCGCAATGACGGTTCGCCCCCGGCAGGGAACTTTGTCCGCGGCGAGCGCGGCAAGGCCGGCCGCGCCGCCGGGCTCGAGGACGAGCTTGAGGTCTTCGAACGCGATTCGCATGGCGTAGAGCGCCTCCGCATCGGAGATGGCGGCGCCGGACGCCAGAATTCGCCGGTTGATTTCGAAGGTCAGCGCGCCGGGCGTGTCGGCAAGCAGCGCATCGCAGACCGAGCGGACCGGGCCGGGCAGGGCAATCCGCCGCCCGGCTTGCAGCGATCGTATGGTGTCGTCGCCGGTGGCGGGTTCGCAGGGATGGACCGGCACGCCCGGCATGGCCGTTCCGAGCGCCGTCGCGATACCGGCGATCAGGCCGCCGCCGCCGCAGGGCACGACGACGGCGTCGGGAGCGATCCCGAGCGCGCGGCACTGGCTTGCGATCTCCAGCCCGACCGTACCCTGGCCGGCGATCGTATCGGGATGGTCGTAGGGCGGCACGATGGGACGCTCGAGGTCGTCGGCCAGCGCCTCGGCAAAGCCGACGCGGTCGGCGGTTTCGCGATCGAACGGCGCGACATCGGCGCCCCAGCGTTCTGTCCGGGCGCGTTTTATGGCCGGCGCATCCTGCGGCATCGCGATGGTCGCGGGAATATTCCGCAAGCTGGCGACGGCCGCGACCGCCTGGGCGTGATTGCCCGACGAATACGCGACGACGCCGCGTTTGCGGCGCGCATCGGGCAGGCGGGATATGTTGGTCCATGCGCCGCGGAACTTGAACGATCCGGTCCGTTGCAGGCATTCGGCCTTGACCCAGATAGAAGCGCCCAGGCGAGCATCCAGGGCGTCCGAGCGCAAAAGCGGCGTGACGGCGGCTACGCCGCGCAGCAGCCGTGCGGCGTCGACGATGCTCTCGAAGTCCGGCGGGCGGAGATCAGCCGTACCGGCCATGCCGCCTGTCGACCGATTTCAAGAATGCCCCGACCGCTTCGGCTGCGGCGGGTTCGTGAAGGCGCGGCGCGTGTCCGGCTCCGGGGACGGTGACGCCGGCAATGTCCGGATGATCGTCCAGCATGGCTTTCAGGCCGGCGTCGGTCAGAAAATCGGAATTTCCGCCGCGAATCGCCAGAACCGGCACATGATGGAGCGCGCGGAACATGGCCCAGGCATCCGGCGCGCTGCCGGTTCCGCGCCGGATCGGCTGCACCAGCCGCACGTCCCAATCGAAATGGAGCAGGCCGTCGTCGCCTTCGCGATAGGTGGCCCGCGCCACATCTTCGAGGACCGCATCGTCCCACGCCTCGAAGCCCGGAAAGCGCTCCCGCGCCGCGGCGGCGGCGGCCGGCCAATCGGGCACCGGCCGGTCTTTGCCGGCATAGTCGACGATCTCAGCGGTCGCCGAAGCCTCGATCTCGGGGCCCACGTCGTTCAGAACGACGCCGGCGATTGACGACGGGATCGCGGCGCCCAGTCCCATCGACAGGAAACCGCCCATCGAAGTGCCGACGAGAACGACATGATGGAGACCCGCGGCAACGATCAGATGCCGGATATCGTTGACATAGGTTTCGGGAGTGTAGGTCCGCCAGTCGTCGGCGCGGTCGGAGGCGCCCCGGCCGCGATAGTCCATGCAAACGACGCGCCGCTCCGCAGCGTGGGCCCCGGCGAGGGCGGTAAAATCCGCAGAATTGCGCGTCAGCCCGGCCAGGCAGAGCAAGGGAACGCCGGCCCCGGTTCCGCAGTCGTAGTCGCGGTAGTAGAGGCTGAGCCCGTCCTGCGTGAAAAAACGACGTTCCCGGTACGTCGTCGGTTCGCTCATCTTTCCCGTCCGTCATTCGGTGTTTCGGCAGATGCAGCACTAGCATCGGCGGGCGGATGTGGCGAGGGGGGGCGGCGAGCCCACTTGCAGGCGCCCGCTGCGGCGCAAGCGGCCGCCGACCCCGGTGCACGCCATGCGAGCGCCGGCGTTGCAGCGAATTCGTTGCTGCCCAAACGCACGCGGTAGACGGCGACATTTGCCAGCACGCGCCGCACAAAGTTGCGGGTTTCGCCGAACGGTAAGGATTCGATCCAGTCGACCGGATCGACATCCCGGTCGGGATAGCCAAAGCGCGCTATCCACCGCCCCACCCGGGTCGGGCCGGCGTTATACGCCGCCGCGGCGAGCAGGTAGGAACCCTCGAACCGGTCCAGCAAATGGGCGAGATAGGCGGAACCCAGACGGATATTGTAAGCCGTGTCGCGGCTCAGGCGCCTGCGGCTCCACTTTATCCGGGCGCGCCGGGCGGCAACTCTCGCGGTTGACGGCAGTAGCTGCATAACGCCTCGCGCGTTGGCCCGGCTGCGGGCCCTGGCATTGAACTCGCTCTCCTGGCGAATGACGGACAGGACCAGCGCCGGTTCCACCGGCAGGCGTCGCGGCAGGGCGATAACCGGATAGGCGAGGCGGCGGCGGACGAAGTCCCGCGTCAGGGCGAGGCGTGCCGCCCGGACCGCAATGTGCCGTTCGCCCAGTTCGTCGGCCAGCTCGGCGACCAGCAACAGGCGGTGGCCGGTCCGCTGCGGATCGCTTGCAGAACCCTGGGCGGTTCGGCGAGCGCTGCGGATCAGCCACCAGAGCAGCAGGCGGCTTTCCGATTTTGCCCGGTTGCGGCTGTAAAGACGCGCCAGCCGCACGGCCGCCTCCCTGTCGAACGATGTCCGCAATTCCGGCGGAACCACCGTATCAGAAGGCAAGGCCAGTGTCCGCGATTCGAGCCGCATCCGGGACAACTGACCGTACAGTCCGAAGGTCGCCGGCGCGGCTTTCCGGTACCAGGTTTCCGCTTCGCCGGGGCGGAGTTTGTCCCGCCAGGTTTCGCCGAGCCACCAGGCTGCCATCGATTGAAGATCGTGACGCCGCGATTTGGCATGGATGCGTTCAAAATGTTTCAGTGCAACCTCGGATTCGCCGCGTTTGCGGAGGGCGATCCAGCCTGCGAGGCTTTCGGCCCCGGCAAACCGGTAGTCGGATGTGTGGCGATGGCTCGCCGCCACTGCATAGGCGCGGTCAAGGCGCTGCTCCTTCAGCAGTTCGCGCACCAGTATCGTGCGTTCCAGCCAGTGGTGGCCTTCCACGTCTGCCGCCGGGGCCGGCAGCGCAATCAAGCCCGCGCTGGCCGCCTCGAACTTGCCCCGCCGCCGGTTCCAGCGCGCCAGGTCGAGCTGGAACCCGGCCGCCGCCACCGCCTTGGCCGGCGCCTTCCGGAGCCGCTTGAGCAGCTTGGGAACGGTCCAGGGACGCGGCCGGCGCTGAAGGTCGATACGCAGCCTGAGCGGGACAGCGTGGCCGGCGGCAAGCTTGTGAAAGAGTATCAGCCTGTACGCACTGCGGTAGCGCCCGCGGTCCAGATGCATGCGGACCCTGGCCGCTCTGTCTGCGTGAGCGATCCTGCGCCCGTACATCCGGAAGAACTTTTTCTCCGCGGCGGTTCGCATGGAAAGGCTGCGCCAGCAGCGGGCGATTTCGCTTCCGGACGCCTGCCGGTCGCCGCGCTTGCGCAACAGGTCGATATGTCGAATGCAGCCGATCGGCGTGGCCGGCGGATGCTCGGCGAACCAGGCAAGCATTCGCGGAGCGGTTATTCGGCCGGGTGGCGCCCCCTCCACCCGCCGCTTCAGGGCAGACTGCAACGGCCAGTCCGGGCGTTTCTCGAAAAATCCGATAATTTCCCCGGCCGTCGCCGGGCTGCCTTCGCGGCGAAGATACGCAAACAGCACGGCGTCGCGCTCGAAGGAGTCGCGGATTCGCCGCGTTGCCCGTCGCGCCCGGACAAACTGTCGCCGCTCGATAGCGGCCAGCGCCTGTCCCGCCGGACCGGTCTGGCGTTTCGCCGCCTGCGCGCCGCCTGCCGACGGCGCCGCTGCCATCGGGTCGAGAAGGGCGCAAAGACAGGCCGCCAGAAAAAGGCGGGTCCGGCCCGGAAAGCGTAGGCAACGGTTCAACGCTTCCGGTCCGCGATGGCTTCGGTCCCGCTGCTGCCGGAAGGCCTTCGCTTGATGGCGGCGGATCGCCGGTCTACCTTACCGTGAAGCATCATGGACTGCAGATCCCGGAGAATTCCCATGTTCAAGGGTTCGATGGTTGCCCTGATTACGCCGTTCGATAATGGCGCGGTGGACGAGGACGGTTTTTCCCGGCTGGTTGACTGGCAGATCGACGAGGGAACGGAAGGCCTGATCCCGGTCGGGACCACCGGCGAATCGCCGACGCTGAGCCACGAGGAACACATGCGCGTGGTTGAGCTGTGCGTCAAGCGAGCCGCGGGCCGGGCGCCGGTGATTGCCGGAACGGGCTCCAATTCCACCCGCGAGGCGATCGAGTTCGCCAGACATGCCAGCGCGGCCGGCGCCGACGCCCAGCTTGTCGTCACGCCGTACTACAACAAGCCGACCCAAGCCGGACTGATCGACCATTATACCGCGCTCCACGACGCCACCGACTTGCCGATCGTCATCTACAACATTCCGCCGCGTTCGGTCATCGACATGACGGTCGAAACGATGGCGCAACTGGCGAAGCTGCCCCATATCGCCGGCGTCAAGGACGCGACGGCGAAGCTGGACCGCCCGCTAGCAACGCGCCTCGCCTGCGGCCCGGATTTCGCGATCCTTTCCGGCGAGGATGCGACGGCGCTCGCTCTGCTGGCCCAGTCCGGCGACGGCTGTATTTCGGTCACGGCCAATGTCGCGCCGCGCCTGCTGGCTTCGATGCACAAAGCCTGGCGCGCCGGAAATATCGAAGAGGCGATCCGGATCAACGAATTGCTGATGCCGTTGCATGAGGCGCTGTTCTGCGAAGCGAGTCCGGGCCCGGTGAAATACGCCGCGAGCCTGATGGGCCTCGCTTCGCCGGAGACCCGGCTGCCGCTGACCGAAATCGCCGAAAGTTCCAAACGGCAGGTCGAGGCTGCGCTGGAGCATGTCGGCGTGTGGAGCGCGGCGCGGGAGGCGGCGGAGTAGCGCTTCTCCGGGTGGCGTCAGGCCGCTTCGCGGATCGCTTCGCCGCGGCGCCGGTCTTCCCAGCGTTCGATATAGCCGCGGGTCAGCGGCACGGCGTCCTGGCGCCGGGCAATCTGGATCTGGAAAACGAGCTGGTCGAGCCGCCGGAAGGAGAGTTCGCAGCCGGTCAGGTAGAACTCCCACATCCGGCAGAATCGTTCGTCGTACAGATCGCGGATTTCGTCGCGGTTGGCCGCGAAACGCTCCCGCCAGTGCCGCAGGGTGCTCGCATAGTGCAGGCGCAACGCCTCGATGTCCGTGACCCACAGATTCTCCTTCTCGATCGCCGCCATCATTTCAGACAGGGCGGGGGTATAGCCGCCGGGAAAGATATACTTCGCCAGCCACGCATTCGTCGTGCCCGGCGGACCGGCGCGTCCGATCGTGTGAAGCAGGGCGACGCCGTCTTCCTTGAGCAGACCGCGCAGTTTCCCGAAGAATTCGCGATAGTGGGTCGCGCCGACATGCTCGAACATACCCACGGAAACGATCCGGTCGTAGGTCTCGCGCTCCTCGCGATAATCCAGCAGGCGGAAGCGGACCTGCCGGGAGAGCCCCGCCTTCCGGGCGCGCTCTTCTGCAACGCCGTACTGCTCCTCCGAAAGCGTGAGCCCCGTGACCTCGGCCTCGGCCTCGCGCGCCAGGTAGAGCGCCAGTCCGCCCCAGCCGCAGCCGATGTCCAAAATCTTCTGCCCCGGTTCGAGCAGCAGCTTGGCGGCGATATGGCGCTTTTTGTTGCGCTGCGCTTCCTCGAGTCCGTCGTTCTCGTCTTCGAAATAGGCGCAGGAATACTGTTTGTCTTTGTCGAGAAACAGGTCGTAGAGCCGGCCGGACAGATCGTAGTGATGCGCCACGTTACGCTGCGCCTTGCCGACCGGATTGTACTGCCTGAGGCGGCGCGTCAGTTGTGCGTAGGCGCCGCTGATGCGCCCGATCGCCGTATCGTTCTCGAAGGAACTGACGGCGCTGCACAAAAGGTCGAGAAAGTCGTAGAGCGTGCCGTCCTCGATCGTCAGGCGGCCGTCCATATAGAGTTCGCCGAAGGCAAGCTTGGGGTTGAACAGCAAATGCCGCTGCGCCGCACGGTCGTGAATCCGCACTGTGACGTCGGCGGCGCCTTCGCGCTTCTGTCCGGTCACATGGCGGGTCCCGGCGGCGTCCACAATCGTCAGCCGGCCGGCGGACAGGCACTTGTCCATCAGGCGCGCCAGCAGCATCGTCCCAAGTCCTCCGAAGCCTGAAATTAGCGTGCCGTTTGCCGGATTTGCAACCGAACGGACATCGGGGCCGGTATTCCCTGTTGCGACCCTCCGGAACCGGCCGGTAAGGGCGGAAGGAACCGCGAATGCCGGGTCCGGGCAAGGGGCCTTTCAGCTGCGCCGCACTAACGCCCTGTCGGAAAAGCGTGCTAAAGCCGCCGGAATGCCTGCAAGCACCGACCAGACCGAAATGATCGCCGCACCGGCCGGATTACCCGGCGTGGACCGGTTGCTGCAGGATGCGCGCCTGTCGGACCTGGCGACACGGGCGGGCCGCAATTGCGTGGTCGAAGCAGCGCGCGCGGTGCTGGACGAAGCGCGCACCCGTCTGCTCGAAGGCGGCCGGGTCGATCCGGACGGGCTGGCCGAGCGGGTCGTCGCCCATGTCGCCGCGGCGGCAGCCCCGTCGCTCCGCCCGGTGCTGAACCTGACCGGCACGGTTATCCACACCAATCTCGGCCGCTCCGCGCTTCCGGAGCCGGCGATCGAGGCCATGGCGCAGGCAGCCCGGCAGCCGGTCGATCTGGAATACGACCTGCCGGCCGGCCGGCGGGGCAGCCGCGAGGGCCGTCTCGAAGCCCGCATCCGGTCCCTGACCGGGGCGGAGGCGGCGACGGCGGTCAACAACAACGCTGCCGCCGTTATGCTAGTGCTGAACACGCTGGCCAACCGCCGCGCCGTGCCGGTCTCGCGCGGTGAGCTCGTCGAGATCGGCGGCTCCTTCCGCTTGCCGGATATCATGCGCCGTGCCGGCGCCCGTCTGGTCGAGGTCGGAACCACCAACCGGACCCATCTGAAGGACTACGAAGAGGCGATGGCGGCCCGTCCGGCCCTCGTCCTGAAGGCGCATACCAGCAACTATAGCGTGATCGGCTTCACGAAGGCCGTTCCGGAAAGGGAACTGGCCGACCTGTGCCGGCGCCGCGGCATACCCTTTTGCATCGATCTGGGCAGCGGCACGTTGATCGATCTGGAACGCTTCGGCCTGCCGCACGAGCCGACGGTGCAGGAGGCGCTGGCCGGCGGCGCCGACCTTGTGACCTTCAGCGGCGACAAGCTGCTCGGCGGGCCCCAGGCCGGGGTGATCGCAGGTCGTGCGGACCTGATTGCAAGGATAAAGAAAAACCCGATGCAGCGGGCGTTCCGGCTCGACAAGCTGAGGATTGCGGCGCTCGACGCGACCCTCGCCCTTTACCACCGGCCCGAAAAGCTTGCGGAGACCGTCCCGACGCTGCGCTGGCTCGCTCGGCCGCTGCCGGACATCCGCGCCGTCGCCGAACGGGTCGCGGCTGGCCTAGAACCGTCGGCCCCGGAAGGCTGGCGGGTCGAGGCCGCCGACTGTTTCAGCCAGATCGGCAGCGGCGCCCTGCCGGCCGAGGCGCTGCCCAGCGTCGCCGTGCGCCTGATACCGCAAGCCGGACGCCCGAAAATGGGAAAAAGGGCCGCGGGCCGGATGCTCCGCGATGCAGCCGCGGCGTTCCGCGCGCTGCCGCTGCCGGCGATCGGGCGGGTCGGGGAGGGCGCCTTCTGGCTCGACATGCGCTGCCTGGAGACGCCGGAGACGCTGCTGGGGCAGATCGACAGCCTCGCATGGCCGTGCCCGCCATGATTATCGCGACCGCCGGCCATGTGGACCATGGCAAGACCAGCCTGCTGAAACGCCTCACCGGAGTCGATACCGACCGGCTCCCGGAGGAGAAACGGCGCGGCCTCACCATCGATCTCGGCTTTGCCTACGCGGACACGCTGCGGCCTGGCGAGACCACCGGCTTCGTCGACGTGCCGGGCCACGAGAAGTTTATCCGCAATATGCTGGCCGGCGTGACCGCTATCGATGCCGCCCTGCTGGTCGTTGCGGCCGATGACGGGCCGATGCCCCAGACCCGGGAACATTTGGCAATCCTCGATCTTGTCGGGGTGCGCACCGGTATCGTCGCGGTCACGAAGACCGACCTGGCGGACGCCGAATGGCTGGACGCCGTCATTGCCGAGACGCGCGCCCTGGTGCAGCCGACCGGCTTGGCCGATGCGCCCGTCGTGCCGGTTTCCTCGGCGACCGGCGCGGGATTCGACCGGCTGGTCGCGGCGGTTCGGGCTCTCCCGGCGCCGGAAAAGCCGGCGTGCGGCGGCTTCCGCATGGCCATCGACCGCAGCTTTATCGTCGGCGGCGCAGGTCTTGTCGTGACCGGCCTGGTGCAATCGGGAACGCTGAGGGTCGGCGACCGGCTGGCGGTCAGCCCCGCCGGACCGAAAGGGATCGAAGCGCGGGTGCGCGGCCTGAAGGTCCAGGATGCGGCGGCCGACGCCGCGAGAGCCGGCGACCGCTGCGCCGTCAATCTGGCAGGTCCGGATGCCGAGCGGGACGCGATCGGCCGTGGGCAGTGGCTGGTCGCGCCGGCTTCGAAGTCGGTCAGCCGCCGGATCGACATCGATCTCCGGCTGCTCGCTTCGGAAAACAGGCCGTTGCGCCACTGGACGCCGGTCCATGTCCATCTGGGGACCGCTGACACTCCGGGCCGGGTGGCGTTGCTCGAAGCGGGCAGGTTGGCGCCGGAAGGGCGGATGCTTGCACAGCTCGTACTCGACCGCGGCGTCTGCGTGTGCCGGGGCGATGCGGTCGTCCTGCGCGACCAGTCGGCGCAACGCACGATCGGCGGCGGCGCGGTGCTGGACTGCCACGGTCCGCAGCGCGGCCGGGCGACGCCTCAGCGCCTCTCTATCGTCCGGGCGCAGCGCCGCCCGAACCATGCCGAAGCCCTGGCGGCGCTGCTGGATATTGCTGCCGGCGGCGTCGACCTCACCGCTTTCGCCCGCAACCGGAACCTGACCGAGACCGAACTGGCGGGCCTCGAGGCGCCGGGACTGGTGCTCGCCGGCAGCGGCGAACGGCACGCGGCGATTCTCGACCGCCATCTCGCCGGTCTTGCCGAAGCGATCCGGGCGGCACTGACCGGACATGCGGAGGGGCCGAACAGCGAGTCCGGCTTGCCTGCCGCGGCACTGCCCCGGCTGTTGCCCGGCCGTCCGCTTGCCGCTTGCATCGATGCGGCCCTCGACGGGCTGATACGCGACGGAATCGCCGAGCGGCGCGGCGAACGGATTGTCCTTGCCGGCCGGCGGGCCGGGCTCGAACCGCGCGATGCAGGGCTGTGGCTCCGGATCGAACCGGCGCTCACGGCGTCGGGCCGGCCGCGCACGGTGTGGGAGGTCTCCGAAGCGCTTGGCATCGCCCGGAACGAAGCAGCGCGCTTCTTCAAGCGGGCCCAGGCGGCCGGGCTGGTCATGCAGGTCTCCAAGAACCGGTTTCTGACACCGGCGGCGCTGGAAGCGCTGGCAGAGGCGGCGGAATCGGGCCTTGCCGCTTCCGGCGGCGACCGGTTTACCGTGGCCGACTTCCGCGACTGGTCCGGGCTGGGCCGCAATCTGAGCGTCGAGATGCTGGAATATTTCGACCGGACGGGCTTCACCCGCCGGGCGGGCAACGAGCGCGTGATCCGCCGGCCTGCCGCCGAGATCTTCGGGACCGCGGCGCGTGACTGAGCGGCAGACGGGATCGGCGGAGGGCGTTTCCGGCGGCGGCCGTTTCGTGCTAGCACTGCCGGGCCCATTGGCGGACCGGCGGAGGAGGATCGGCGCCCGGTGGGCCGCGCGGGCTTCAAACCCGTTGAGACGCGCCAGCGCGTGTCTGGTGGGTTCGACTCCCACCCTCTTCCGCCAACCTTTCCCGCCCGGAACCGCGGCCTGAAACGGTGCTTCCGGCATTCCCGATCGAGACCGATATCGTGCTGGTCGGCGGCGGCCACGCCCATGTCGAGGTCGTGCGCCGGTTCGGCATGAAGCCGGAGCCTGGCGTACGCCTCACCCTGGTCTCGACGCCGGTCGATACGCCCTATTCGGGAATGCTGCCGGGCTATCTGGCCGGGCACTACGGCTTCGACGACTGCATGATCGATCTGCGCCGCCTGTGCCGTTTCGCCGGCGCGCGGCTGATCGTCGACCGGGCAAGCGGCATCGACCGGGCGGCGCGGCAGGTATCGTTCGTGGGCCGGCTGCCGCTGCCCTACGACCTGCTGAGCATCGACATCGGCTCGGTCCCCGCGACCGGCGGGATCGAGGGCGCGGAACATGCCATTCCGCTAAAGCCGGTACCGGCGTTCTTGGAGCGATGGGCGGAAGTCGAAGCGCTGGCGGAGGCGCGGCGCGGGGCGGTCCGGATCGCTGTCATCGGCGCCGGCGCCGGTGGCGTCGAAGCGGCGATGGCATTGCATAGCCGAATGAACGCGCGCTTTCAAAAGCCTGAAATTAAAGAAAAAAACATTACTGCACGACCGCAATTCACGATCCTGTCGATGACGCCGGAAATCATGCCGGGGCACGCCGCAGGAGTCCGCCGCCGCATGCTGTCGGCGCTGCGCCGCAATGGCTTCGCAGTCGAAACCGGCGAGACGGCTGCGGCGATCGAATCCCGTCGGATCTTGTGCAGGTCCGGGCGCGCTTTCGAACACGATGCGGCAATCCTCGTCACACAGGGCGAAGCCGCACCGTGGCTGCGCGAGACCGGCCTTGACGTCGATCCCCGCGGCTTCCTGAAGGTCGGCCCAACGCTGCAATCCGTGTCCGACGGTACGGTCTTTGCCGCCGGCGATTGCGCTGCATTCAATTCGGCCGCGCTGCCGAAATCCGGCGTCTACGCCGTCCGCCAGGGTCCGGTGCTGGCCGAAAATCTGCGCCGCGCCGCCCGGGGCGAGCCGCTGCAACCCTTCCGGCCGCAGCGCCGCGTGCTCTCGCTGATCTCGCTGGGGGAAAAACGCGCCATTGCCTCGAAGGCCGTCTTTGCGGCCGAAGGCAACTGGGTCTGGCGCTGGAAAGACCGGATCGACCGGCGCTGGATGGTGCGCTACGGCGCCGACCTGCCCGTCATGACCGGCGCGCCGGCGGCAGACCCGGCGGCAGAAGCCATGCGTTGCGGCGGCTGCGGCGCCAAGGTGCCCCAAGCGGTCCTGAACGCGGTGCTCGACCGGCTGCGCGCCGATCCGGAAACCTCCCGGACGCTGACGCTGGACAGTCCGGACGACGCAGCGCCTGTCGCGGCGCCGGCGGAGGGAGCGCTGTACCAGACCGTCGACCAGTTCCGGGCCTTTGTCGACGATCCCTGGCTGTTCGGCCGGATCGCCGCCAACCACTGCATGGGCGATATCCACGCCATGGGCGGCGCGCCGGTCTCCGCGCTGGTCTCGGTCACGCTGCCGTTTGCAGCGCCGCGCATCGTCGAGCGCGACCTGGAGCAGGTGCTGCGCGGCGTGTTGCGCAGTCTCGGAGAGGCGGGCGCCGTCCTGATCGGCGGACACACCGCCGAAGGCGCCGAAATGGCGGTAGGGCTGACGATCAACGGGACGGTCGGCCACGGCGCGCCTTGGCGCAAGGGCGGCGCAACGCCGGGCGAGCGGCTGGTCCTGACCAAGGCGCTGGGCGCCGGCGTCGTGCTGGCGGCCGAAATGGCGCGCGCCGCCAAGGGCCGGGATGTCGAATCGGCGTTGAGCGGCATGCTGGCGGGCAATGAGGCAGCGGTCGGCGTGTTGCGGCAGCACGGCGCGACCGCCTGCACCGACGTGACCGGATTCGGCCTGGGCGGACACCTGTTGGAAATGCTCGAAGCGTCGGGCTGCGGCGCCGTGCTGGACGAGGCCGCGCTGCCGTTGCTGCCCGGCGCCGCCGACCTGCTTGCCGCCGGCCATGCCAGCACGCTCCATCCGGCCAACCGGGCGGCGCTGAAGCCGGCTTGCGAAGCAAACGTACGGGAAATTCTCGCCGATCCGCAGACCGCCGGCGGTCTGCTCGCCGCCGTGCCCGGCGATCGCGCCGATCTATGCGTCGAGGCGCTGCGGCAGGCCGGATATGCGGATGCCGCCATTATCGGCGAAACGACCGGGATGAATTCCGGTGAGGCCGCGATCCGGTTCAAATAAAGGTGCCCAGGCCGAAGCGGGGCTTCGACCCGGACGCAGGATATCGGGACCGGCCTATTCGGCCGCCGCCGGCAGGCCAGCCTGGCCGAAACTGTCGATTCCCAGTTCGGCCCGGAAGTCCGCGGATATAGCCGCCTTCTCCTCTTCCAGCGGAATGCCGATGGCGTCGGCGACCCGGTCGATGGCGTTGAAGTTGGCCGCGATGGCTGCGGCATCGACCAGGGCGGCTTCGCCCATCCGTTCGATCACGGCATTGCGGGCCGCGTCCGTCGCCGCGTCGTCGTAGGCGATCGCCGTCTCGGCCAGCCGGATCAGGACATCGGCGTGCGGTATGCCGGTGTCCTCGCCGGAATCTCCCAGAACCGCGCTCAGATCGTAGTCGTCGCCGGTATATTCGCCGCTCGCACGGAGCAGGGCCACATGGCTGGTGGTTCAGTAGACGCACTGGTTGATGGCCGAGACCCGGCCGGCAACCAGCTCGATCTGCGCATGGGTAATGGCGCGGTACTCGGTCGAGAAATCGCGCATCTGCAACCCGTTCATGTAGAGCACGTTGGCGATGCGCCAGAAATCCCGCTGTGTATCGGGCACGGAGGAGAGCGCCCGCCGGATATGCGCGGCGGTCGGCGGGCCGGCCGGGAAGAACTCCTTCTGGAGCGGCCCTTCGACGAACGGGTCCAGGGTCGGTGCAAAGGCAAGCCCGCGGTTGAGGTGTTCCTCGCCTACCGTTTCGCGCGACGGCGCACCGTCCTGCGGTTCCGGCAAGGCCGGCGGCGCCATGCCGATTCCGCGGCAGAAGGTGTCGATGGCGACCGTGCAGGCGATCACGCCGACGATCTCGACATATTCGGTCTCGGGCAGGCCGCCGTCCTTCAGAGCTTCGAACCACTGACCGGCGATGCGTGCCGGATCGGTCATCATCCGGTGCACGAGCTCGACCTTGTCGTCGGGCAGTTCGCCGAGGGAATCGTGTTCTCCGCGCACCGCGTAGGGCGAGAGCGCTTCCTTGCGGTCGGCGCACAGGCGGCAATGCCGCGCGTTGCGGCTCTCGGCGGCGACGGCGACCCGCTCCCGCGCGGTCAGCCAGGTCCCCGGTTCGCCGATCCGGGCCCAGACCTGCGGCAGGGCCTCCGCGATGTCGTCCCGGACGGACAGGGGCGCAGCCTCGAAACTCAGGCCGTTCATCGGCGGCCCTCCTTGTTTTGATGGCGATGGCGGCAAGGTAGCGGGACGCCGAACCGCCGGCAAGCGGCAACCCTGTCTACAACGCCGCTCGGGGCAGGTCCGCGGGGCGACCCTGCACTTTCGGCATGACCGCAGCGGTATTTTGGTCTAATCCGGCGCGCCACCTGTCGTTCGGCCGACGGCGCGACGAGAAACGAAAGGAAACCGATGCCCTCCGAAAGGCGCGGCCGCAGCGGCAGACGCCGGCGTGGCGGCGGCGAGGTTCCGGCTGAAGCCCGGGAGCCCGCAATCCGGCCGCAACCGCGCCGGCTGTTCGATCCGGTGCCCGCGGTCTCGGAAGACGAGATCGAGGCGATCCACCGGACGGCGCTCACCGTGCTCCAGGAAATCGGCATCGACCTCCTGCACGACGAGGCGAAGGCCATCCTCAAGGATGCCGGCGCCGACGTGGCGCCGAATGGAAACAGGGTCCGCTTTCCCGCCGATCTCGTCGAAACGCAAATCGGCAAACCGCCGGAAACCTTCAAATTCTATTGCCGAAACCCGGAGCGCACCCTCACCTTCGGCGGCAACCGGCTGGTCTTCGGCGCGGTCAGCAGCACGCCCAACGCCGCCGATTTCGAGGGCGGGCGCCGGGTCGGGAATTTCGAGGACTATAAGCAGTTCCTGCGCCTGGGGCAGGTGCTGCCGGCGATCCACATGTGGGGCGGATACCCGGTCGAACCGACCGACATCCACCCGAGCGTGCGCCATCTCGATGCGCTGCACGCCGCGCTGACCATGACCGACAAGCCGATCCACGCCTACAGCCTGGGCCGGGAGCGGGTGCTGGACGGCATCGAGCTGTCCCGCATCGCCCGGGGTGTCGACCGCGAGACGCTGGAACGCGAACCCTCGGTCATCACGGTGATCAATTCCAGTTCGCCCCTGCGGCTCGACAAACCGATGGTGGAAGGCATCCTGCGCATGGGCGACCGGGGCCAGCCGGTCGTAATGACGCCGTTCACCCTGGCCGGCGCGATGGCGCCGGTGACGCTGGCGGGCGCCGTGGCCCAGCAGAACGCCGAATTTCTCGCCGGCCTGACCATTCACCAGTTGAACAGCCCGGGCGCGCCCTTCGTCTATGGCGGCTTCACCTCGAATGTCGACATGCGCAGCGGCGCGCCGGCCTTCGGCACGCCGGAATATATGAAATCGGCCCTGGTCGGCGGCCAGTTCGCCCGGCGCTACCGGGTGCCGTACCGCTCGTCCAACGTCAACGCGGCCAACGCGGTCGACGCCCAGGCGGCTTACGAGAGCGTGTTCTCGCTCTGGGGCGCGGTGATGGGCGGCGCCCACCTGTTCAAGCACGCCGCCGGCTGGATGGAAGGCGGGCTCCAGGCCTCCTTCGAGAAGATGGTGCTGGATGCCGACCTGCTGGACATGGTGGCCGCTTTCCTCGAGCCGTTCCGGGTCGACGAGGCCGAACTGGCGCTCGACGCCATGCGCGAGGTCGGGCCCGGCGGCCACTATTTCGGCGCCGAACATACCCAGTCGCGCTACAAGACGGCCTTCTTCGCGCCGATGGTGTCCGACTGGCGCAACTACGAGGCCTGGACCGCCGCCGGGTCGCCGACCGCGGGGGACCATCTGCACCGGCTCTACAAGGAAAAGCTGGCGCTGTACGAAGCGCCGCCGATGGACCCGGCGGTTCGCGAGGAACTCGACGCCTTCGTCGCCCGGCGCAAGGAAGAAGGCGGCGTGCCGACGGACTATTAGACCTGGACCGCCGCCGGCCGCGGCCGGCGCGCGGCACACCGGAGCGAGCCTATGAAATCTCACCTGCAGGCGGCAGTGATCGGCGGCGGCGTGGTCGGCGCCAGCGTGCTCTACCATCTGACCAAAGCCGGCTGGAAGGACGTCGCCCTGTTCGAACGCTCCGAACTGACCAGCGGTTCGACCTGGCACGCCGCCGGCGGCATGCACACGCTGAACGGCGATCCGGACGTCTCGGCGCTCCAGCGCTACACGATCGACCTGTACCGGGAGATCGAGGAAGTTTCCGGCCAATCCTGCGGCGTCCACCTGACCGGCGGCGTCATACTGGCCGACACGCCCGATCGCATGGACTGGTTGAAGACCGCCCGCGCGATCGGCCGCCACATGAAACTCGACACCGAACTGGTGACGCCGCAGGAAGCCCATGAGCTGTTTCCGCTGATCGATCCCGCCTGCTTCGTCGGCGGCCTGTACGACCCGGTGGAAGGCCATGTCGATCCGTCGGGCGTGACCCAGGCCTACGCGAAATCGGCGCGGATCGGCGGGGCGGAGATTTACCTCCATACAAAGGTCGAGGAATTGCAGCCAAGATCCGACGGCGGCTGGGATGTCGTGACCGAAAAAGGGACGGTTCGCGCCGAGCACGTCGTGAATGCCGGCGGCCTGTGGGCGCGCGAGGTCGGCCGCATGGCCGGCGTGGAACTGCCGGTGCTCGCCATGGAGCACATGTATCTGCTGACCGACGAAATTCCCGAAGTTACCGCTTTCAACGAAGCGACCGGCCGCCAGATGATGCACGCCCTCGATTTCGGCGGCGAGATCTACACCCGCCAGGAAGGCAGGGGCATGCTGATCGGCACCTACGAGCGGGCCGGCAAGCCCTGGTCGCCGAAGACGACGCCCTGGGATTTCGGCCACGAACTGCTGGCGCCCGACCTCGACCGGATCGCGCCGTCGCTGGAAATCGGCTTCAAGCATTTCCCGCCCTACGGCCGTGCGGGCATCAAGCAGATCGTCAACGGCCCGTTCACCTTCGCGCCGGACGGAAACCCGCTGGTCGGGCCGGTCCGCGGCCTGAAGAATTACTGGTGCGCCTGCGCCGTGATGGCCGGCTTCAGCCAGGGCGGCGGCGTCGGGCTGACGCTCGCCAACTGGATGACGGAGGGCGATCCCGGCTTCGACGTGTTCGGCATGGACGTCGCGCGCTTCGGCGACTGGGCGACACTCGCCTATACCAACGCCAAGGTGCGGGAAAATTACAGCCGCCGGTTCAACGTGCCGTTTCCGAACGAAGAACTGACGGCCGGCCGGCCGCTGCGCACGACGCCGATCTACGACCGCTTCAAGGCGCGGGGCGCCGTATTCGGCGCGGCCTACGGCCTGGAATACCCGCTCTGGTTCGCCGACGAGGGCGAGCGGGCGGAAGACATCGTCAGCTTCCGGCGTTCCAACGACTTTGCCAATGTCGGGCGCGAGGCGGCAGCGGTTCGCAACGGAGTCGGCGTCTACGAGTCGTCCGGCTTCGCGAAATATTCGGTGACAGGGCCCGGCGCGGAAATCTGGCTGTCCCGGATTCTTGCCAACCGGACGCCGCGGGAAGGGCGGCTGATCCTCAGCCCGATGCTGAACCCGAACGGCAAGCTGATCGGCGATTTTACCGTGGCCAGGACGGGCAAGGAGGAATTCTACGTCGTCGGCTCCGGCCCGGCGGAGAAATACCATATGCGTTGGTTCGAAGCGCATCTGCCGGACGACGGTTCGGTCGCGGTGCGCGCACTCGGCCTCGACCGTGTCGGCCTGATGATCGCCGGACCGGCGGCGCGCGGCCTGTTGCAGGCTGTGACGGATGCCGACGTATCGGCCGAGGCCTTCCGCTTTCTCGATATCCGGGCCATGGATATCGGACCGGCGCCGGCGCTGGTCGGCCGGATCTCCTATACCGGCGACCTGGGCTACGAAATCTGGATGGCGCCGGAATACCAGGTTGCGGTGTACGACCTGCTGATGGAAGCGGGCGCGCCGCTCGGCCTCAAGCCCTTCGGTCTCCGCGCGCTGGACAGCCTGAGGCTGGAAAAGAGTTTCGGCGCCTGGGCGTTCGAATACCGGCCGGTCTACGGCCCCTACGAAGCCGGCGTTGGCCGCTTCGTCGACCTGGCGAAGAACGATTTTATCGGCCGCGATGCGGCGCTCAGGGAAAAGGAAGAGGGCGGCGAACGGCGGCTCGTCGCCATGGCGGTCGACGTTTCGGACGCCGATCCGTTCCGCGACGAACCGGTCTGGCACGACGGCGCCGTTGTCGGCCGGGTGACGTCCGGCGGCTATGCCCATGTGTCGCAACGGTCGGTCGCGTTGGGCTATGTGCCGCGCGATGTGGCGGAAATGCCGAACCGTCTGGAAGTCGAAATCCTCGGCGAACGTCGTGCCGCACGAATTCTCGAAGAACCGCTGTTCGACCCGGCCGGCGCGCGCATGCGCGGATAACGGCTTCGAAGCCGTTATGCGGTGATTGGCGCGCTGCCAGTCGCGCGGCCAGCTATTATCTCCGTCACGCGGCAAGGGCCGGCGGCAGGCCGCCGCTGAGCCAGACAGGAGCGCTTGGAGGTTACCGGGTGGACGGGATCGCCGAATTTCTCGCGATGGGCGGCTATGCCGCCTATGTCTGGCCGGCGCTCGGCCTGACCGCTGCGGTCATGATCGGGCTGGCCTGGCAGTCCTCGCGCCGCCTGCGGCAGGAGGAACGGGCCGCGGCGGAACTCGAACGGTCGCGGACTGCCGGGTCGCAAGCGGCGGGAGACGCGGACGGGGAGGCGGAGATTGCGGCCTAAACGGCGGCGCCTGGCGTTCCTGTCGGTCGGCCTCGTTCTGCTCGGCGTGGCGGTCGCTCTGGTGCTGACGGCGCTGGAGGACGGCGTCACCTTCTTCTACACGCCCTCAAAAGTCGCGGCGAACGACGTGCCTGCCGGACAGCAGTTCCGGCTCGGCGGACTGGTCGAGAGGGGCACTCGCCGGAACCTGGAAGACGGAGTGAGCGTCGCCTTCCGGGTCACCGACTGCATCCACAGCCTGCAGGTCGTCTACAAGGGCGTACTGCCGGATCTGTTCCGGGAGGGTCAGGGCGTCGTGGCGATCGGCCAACTGGAGCCGGGCGGCGTTTTCCGCGCCGACACGATCCTTGCCAAGCATGACGAAAATTATATGCCGAAAGACCTTGCCGATCAGCTGAAGGAACAGGGGCAATGGCACGCCGACGGTGGCGGCAAACCGTGCGCCGAAGCCAAATCCTGACCCGGAGGCCGGCGGTGTGAGCGCGGAGATCGGCCATTTCGCCCTGATCGTCGCCGCCGTGCTGGCGCTCGGCCAGAGCGTTTTCCCGATGGCAGGCGCCGTCCGGCGCCACGGCGCGCTGATGTCCCTCGGCGGCACGCTGGCGACCGGCCAGTTCGTCTTCGTGTCGATCGCGTTCGGCGCGCTGACCTGGGCTTTCGTGACGTCCGATTTCTCGGTCGCCAACGTGGCGCAGAACTCGCACAGCGCCAAGCCGCTGCTCTACAAGATCACCGGAGTCTGGGGCAACCACGAGGGTTCGATGGTGCTCTGGTGCCTGATCCTCAGCCTGTTCGGCGCCTGTGTCGCCTGGTTCGGAAGCAATATCGCGCCCGGCTTGCGCGCCCGGGTCATCGCCATTCAGGGCGTGATCGGGCTGGCCTTTCTCGCCTTCGTCCTGCTGACTTCGAACCCGTTCGACAGGGTGAATCCGATGCCGCCGGACGGGCGGGGCCTCAACCCGATCCTGCAGGACCCCGGCCTCGCTTTCCATCCGCCGCTTCTCTACCTGGGCTATGTCGGCTTTTCGGTCACCTTCGCCTTCGCCATCGCGGCGCTGCTCGAAGGTAGGGTTGACGCCGCCTGGGGCCGCTGGGTGCGGCCTTGGGCGCTGGCAGCCTGGAGCTTCCTCACCCTCGGCATCGCGCTCGGCAGCTGGTGGGCCTACTACGAGCTGGGCTGGGGCGGCTTCTGGTTCTGGGACCCGGTGGAGAACGCCTCCTTCATGCCCTGGCTGGTCGGCACCGCACTGCTGCACAGCGCCATCGTCGCCGAAAAGCGGGATACCTTAAAAAGCTGGTCTATCCTGCTGGCGATCCTCACCTTTTCGCTCAGCCTTTTGGGGACTTTCCTGGTCCGCTCCGGCGTGCTGACCTCGGTCCACACCTTCGCGACCGACCCCGAGCGCGGCCTGTTCATACTCGCAATCCTGGCCGTCACCATCGGCGGCGCGCTGGTTCTCTATGCCTGGCGCGCGCCCGCGCTCAAGGGCGGCGGCCTGTTCCGGCCGATCTCGCGCGAGGGCGCGCTGATCGTCAATAACCTGCTGATCACCGTGGCGGCGCTGACGGTCCTTTTCGGCACCCTATATCCGCTGATCGTCGATGCGCTCGGCCTCGGCAAGATCAGCGTCGGGCCGCCCTATTTCAACGCCACCTTCATCCCCTTGATGGCGCCGCTGATCCTGGCGATGGGCATCGCGCCGTTCCTGCCCTGGAAACGGGCCGACCTCGCCGGTGCGCTGGACCGGCTGAAACCGATCGTCGCCGTCACGATCGGCGCGGCGGTCGTCGTCGTCTTCCTGGAGGACCGGCACAGCTTTGCGGCGGCGCTGGGCATCGGCCTTGCGGTCTGGGCGATCGGCGCATCCGCCCTCGAGGTTGCCGGCCGGGTTCGCCTGTTCCGCGCGCCGTTCGGCGAAAGCCTGCGCCGCGCCGCGGCCATGCCGCGCTCGGCCTGGGGCATGACGCTCGCGCATGCCGCCGCGGGCGTGGTCGTCGCCGGGATCACGGCATCGAGCGTCTGGCAGACCGAGATCGTCCGGGTCATGGAACCGGGCGACAGCGCTGAGTTGGCCGGCTATACCGTCGCTTTCGCAGGCGTCCGCGAAGTCAGGGTCGGTAACTACCTGGCCCGCCGGGGGCAGTTCACCGTGTCCGAAGGCGGCGCCGCCATAGCGACGCTATGGCCCGAAAAGCGGGTCTACCTGCCGCAGCGCACCCCGACCACCGAAGCCGCCATCCGCACCACCTGGTTCGCCGACCTCTACATCGTTCTGGGCGATCCCGACGAAAAGGGCGGGCATGCCGTGCGGCTCTATCACAATCCGCTGGTGCCCTGGATCTGGATCGGCGCCGTGCTGATGTTCCTCGGCGGCATGGTTTCGCTGACCGACCGGCGCCACCGGGTCGGCGCCCCGCGGCGCCCGGCCCGGCCCGCGCCGGCGCGGCCGGCGGAGGCCTGAAGCGTCATGCTGTCCCGCCGGCTGCTGTATCTGGCGCCGCTCGCGGTCTTCGCGGTCATCGCCGCGGCCGCGGCCTTCTATCTGCAGAGCGGGCGCGACCCGCGCCTGCTGCCGTCGGCGCTGATCGACAAGCCCGCGCCGACATTCTCCGCGCCCGGCCTCGAACATGACGACAGGATCGTCCGGCAGGGCGTCGATAGCGCGTCGTTCGAGGGGCGGATCACGGTGCTGAATTTCTTCGCCAGCTGGTGCACGCCGTGCCTGGTCGAACATCCGCAGATTACGGCCTTATCGAAAACGCCGGGCGTGGCTCTGGTCGGCATCAATTACAAGGACAAGCCGGCGGACGCGGCGAACTGGCTGGCCCGGCACGGCAATCCCTATGCCCGGATCGGCGTCGATCCGGCTGGCGAGATCGCGCCGGAATTCGGCCTGTACGGCGTGCCGGAGACCTTCCTGATCGATCGCGCCGGCCGGATCCGGCTGAAGCAGGTCGGCCCGATTACGGTCGGGGTCCTGAAGGAGAAAATCCTGCCGGCGATCGAGACGCTGAAGAGATGAGGCGATACGCTGCCCCGATTCTGCTCGCACTACTCATTGCCGTTGCCGCTCCGGCAGCGCCCGCGTCAGCCATCGGACCGGGCGAGGCGCTCGAAGACGCGAATCTGGAAGACCGCGCCCGGGACATCGGCCGGCAGTTGCGCTGCCTCGTATGCCAGAACCAGTCGATCGACGATTCCGATGCGCCGCTGGCGCGCGACTTGCGCCGGCTGGTGCGCAAGCGGCTGACGGCGGGCGACGACGACAGGCAGGTCGTCGCTTATATCCATGCCCGCTACGGCGATTTCGTGCTGCTGCGCCCGCCGGTCGACGAGCGGACCTGGCTGTTGTGGTTCGGCCCGGCAGTAGCCCTTCTCGCGGCACTGGCTTTCCTGCTCTGGCGGTTGCGCCGGCCCCGGCCGGCTGCGCCTGCCGAATCTCTTTCGCCGGAGGAGGCGGCGCGCGCCGATGCGCTGCTCGGAGACCGTGGAGACGAGCCGTGATCTGGCTGGTCGCGGCCCTGCTCAGTCTGGCAGCCGGTGCAGCGGTCGCCTGGCGCCTGTATCCGCGCCGCCGGGCTGGCGACGCGTCGCCGGAAACCGGAGCGGCAGGATACGACCTGGAAGTCTACCGCGACCAGCTTCGCGAACTCGACAGGGACCTGGCGCGCGGCACGATCGAGGCGGCGGAGGCCGAAGCGGCGCGCAACGAAATCCGCCGCCGGGCGCTGGCCGCCGAAAGCCGCGAGGAAGCGGGGAGGGCGGCCTCGCCGCAAACCCTGTCGCGCTCAACCGTTGTGCTCCTGGCAGCGGCTGTGCCGGTGCTCAGCCTGGCGCTTTATGCCGCGCTCGGCCGTCCCGAACTCGCCGACCGCCGCATGCTGACGGTGCAGGCGCCGGCGCGCGGCCCAACCGCCGAGGATATGCGCGCCGCCGAGCGGATGACGCCGGAGGAGCGGCGGGACATGATCCGCGGCATGGTCGAGGGGTTGGCCGAACGGCTGGAGGAAAATCCCGGCGATCTTGCCGGCTGGCTGCGCCTCGGCCGCGCGCTCAGCGTGCTCGGCGAATTGGACAAATCGGCCGATGCCTACGGCCGGGCCGTCGCCCTGTCGCCGGACAATGTCCGCGTCCTGACGCTCTACGCGATGGCGGTTCTTCGCCTGCGCAATCCCGACGATCCGCTCGATCCGGACCTGCTCCGCCTGTTCGAACGCCTGCGCACGCTTGAGCCGCGCCACCCGCTTGCCCTCTATTATCTCGGCAGGTACGCCTTCGAGCGGGGCCGAGATGCCGAAGGGAAGGCTTACTGGCGTAAATTGCTGCCGCTGGTCGCGGACCGGCCCGACTTGGCCTCGCGCATCCGCAAACGTCTGGAAGAAAAGGGCGAATAGACGGCGGCAGGCGGGACGGCGATTTGCCCGCTTGAGCGGACCGCGACAGCAGGACTGAATGCGCGAGACGTCAGGACCTATCCGAAAAAGCATGTCCGAAAATCTCTATGCGCTGATTGCGGCGCAGTTTCCGACCGACCCGGCCGCCGTGTTCCTGGAGGTCGAGGGCGGGCCGCCGCTGCTGTATCGCGAGATCGACGCGCGCGCCGCCCGGATTGCCGCCGCCCTGGCGGCGCACGGCGCCGCGCGCGGCGACCGGATCGTTGCGCAGGTGGACAAGTCGCCCGACGCCGTATTGCTCTACCTCGCCTGCCTGCGCGCCGGGCTGGTTTTCGTGCCGCTGAACACGGCATATACCGCGCAGGAAATCGCCTTTTTCCTTTCGGATGCCGAGCCCGCCGCCTTCGTCTGCCGGGAAGCGGACCGCGAGACGGCGAAAGCGTTGGCGCGCGAGGCCGGGATCGGCGCCGTCCTGACGCTGGACGACGGTTCGGGCGCCCTTCTCGACGCCGCCGGAAGGGCGCGGCCCGCCGGACCGGCGGTAGCGCGGCGCGCCGACGATCTCGCCGCGATCCTCTACACGTCGGGCACGACCGGCCGGCCCAAGGGTGCGATGCTGACCCACGGCAACCTGTCGTCCAACGCCCTCGTCCTGCGCGATTATTGGGGCTTTGCGGCAACCGATGTGCTGCTGCACGCCCTGCCGATCTATCACGTCCACGGCCTGTTCGTGGCGCTGCACTGCGCGCTGCTGAGCGGAGCGCGGGTGATTTTCCAGAAGGGCTTCGTTGCGGAAGCGGCGATTGCCCGGCTGCCCGATGCAACGGTCATGATGGGCGTGCCGACCTACTATACGCGGCTGCTCGATTCGCCGGAATTCACGGCACACGCCGCGCGCAACATCCGCCTGTTCGTTTCGGGCTCGGCGCCGCTGCTCGAGGAAACTTTCGCCGCCTTCGAGGCCTGCACCGGCAAGCGCATCCTCGAGCGCTACGGCATGACGGAAGCCGGCATGGCGTGCAGCAATCCGCTCGACGGCGGGCGGGTCGCCGGCACGGTCGGCTTTGCGCTTCCGGGCGTGTCCGTGCGGATTGCCGACGAAACCGGGCGGGAAGTGCCGCGCGGCACGGCCGGCGTGCTGGAAATGACCGGCCCGAACGTCTTCGCCGGCTACTGGCGACTGCCGGAGAAGACCGCAGAGGAATTCCGCCCGGACGGCTACTTCGTTTCCGGCGACATGGCGCAGATGGACGAATCCGGCCGCGTGACGATCGTCGGCCGGGCGAAGGACCTGATCATTTCCGGCGGGCTGAACGTCTATCCAAAAGAGGTCGAGCAATGCCTCGACGCCCTGCCGGGAGTCCGGGAATCCGCAGTGTTCGGCGTGGCCCATCCGGATTTCGGCGAAGGGGTCACCGGCGTTGTCGTGCCCGACGGCTCGGCGCAGCTGGACCCGGATGCGCTCCTCGACAGCCTTGCCGGCAGGTTGGCCAGTTTCAAGCGGCCGAAACGGATCGTCGTCGTCGACGAGATTCCGCGCAACGCGATGGGCAAGGTCCAGAAGAAAGCGCTGCGCGACCGGTATACGAACATCTACACGGGATAACGGGCTCGGGCATTGACGGGCTTCGGCAGCCGCGTCTCTATAGGCCCAACGAAGAACCGCAGGGGCAGGGGAAGAACGATGCGCAATCTGCAGGAAGACAACATCACGGAAGCCGTGCTCCAGACCATGGAGGGGACCGAGGACCCGCGGCTCAAGGAGATCATGACCAGCTTGGTCAAGCATATGCACGCCTTTGCCCGGGAAGTGGGTTTGCAGCAGGACGAATGGATGCGGGGCATCCAGTATCTCTACGACGCCGGCAAGATTTCGACGCCGGAGCGCAACGAGTTCATCCTGACCTCCGATATTCTCGGCCTGTCGTCGCTGGTCGACATGATCAAGGGCCGCGGCGTGACCAGCGGGACGGAATACAGCGCGCTCGGCCCGTTCTTCGTCGGCAGCGCGCCGGAAGTCCCGCTCAAAGGCAATCTCGCCGGCGACGACCCCGGCACGGAGGTGGTGCTGACCGGCCGCGTGCTCAACGAACAGTCCGAACCGGTCGAAGGCGCGCGCCTCGACTTCTGGCAGACCCAGTCGAACGGCCTGTACGACGTGCAGGAGACCCATGAGGGGGCGGTGCCCAACCTGCGCTGCCACCAGTTCACCGGAGCGGACGGCCGGTACGGCGTGCGCACGGTGAAACCGGTGTCCTACACGGTGCCGGACGACGGACCGGCCGGCGAGATCCTGCGCGCGACCTCGCGCACCGCCTGGCGGCCGGCGCACTACCATATCTGGATCAACGCCGACGGCTACCTCCCGCTGGTGACGGAACTGTTCCCCGGCGACGACGACTGGATCGACCGCGACGCCGTGTTCGCCGTGCGCGATTCGCTACGGGTGGATTTCGACGAGACCGCCGATGCGGAGGAGGCGAGCGCCTACGGCGTGACCGCGCCGTACCAGAAGGTCGAGTACGACTTCGTCCTGGTCGCGAACTGAGATACAATACCGGGGCTGTTCCGCTCAGGCGGCGGGTTCGTCGCCTGGGCCCTCGCGGTACATGTTGAACGCCTTCGGCGTATCGAGGTCGCGCAGCGCCGCGTCGTCGTCCATCTCCACGGTCACGACCTGGCCGGCGTGCTCCTGCAGGATGTTCCGCCCGCCGGTATCGCCGCCGAGGCTTGTCAGGTCGTCGGCGAAGCGCCGGTCCCACAGCACCGGATGCCCGCGTTGTCCGCCGCTGGCGGCGGCGACGATGGTGCGGCCGGCCTGCGGATCGTAGTTGGCGATAAGGGCGTCCAGCATGGCAGGTCCGACGTCCGGCATGTCGCCCAGGCAGACGATCGCGGCGCCGGGCGGGTCCGGCGCATCGAACGCCGCCCGCGCGCCGGCGGCGACCGACGATCCCATGCCCGACGGATAGTCCGGGTTGTCGGCGAACGCGCAATCCAGACCCGAAAGCGCGTCGCGCACCCGGCCGGCTTCGTGGCCGGTCACGACGACCAGGCGGCGGATTCCGGCGCTGCGGACGGCTGCCGCCACCCGCCGGATCATCGGCTCGCCGCCGACCGGCTCCAGCAGCTTGTTGCGCGCGCCCATCCGCGTCGATTGCCCGGCCGCCAGCAGGATGGCGTCGACGACCGGTTCGGGTTTCTGCCCGCCCGGCGGCTCGCGGTCGCGCAGCATGGGCCGGGAGCGGATTTCCTTGAGCAGGCCCCCGACGCCGAAACCGGCGATCGTTTCCGCATCGACCGGCAGGCCGGCGGCGAGCCGTTCGAGCAGCCAGTCGGAACCCTGTTCCCGGGGCGAACGGGCCGAACCCGGCATTGCCACCACGGTGGCTTTTCCCAGCCGGGCCAGCAGGGTCAGGTTGCCGGGATCGACCGGCAGGCCGAAATGCTCGACGGTGCCGCCGGCTGCAACGATGGCTGCGGGGACGACATCGCGCCGGTCCACGATGGCCGAAGCGCCGATCGCAACGATCAGGTCGGCGGCTTCGGCCGCCTCCGACAGGGCAGCGGCAAGCGCGTCTTCACGGTGGTCCGTCGTCCGGACATGGGTCACGGACGCGCCGATCCGGGCTAGGCGCTCACGGGTCGAGCGTTCGGTCTTCGCCAGCAGGGCCGCGCTTGTGTGGGGCAGCCGGGTCTGGATCAGCGCCGCGCTTTGGGCGCGGTAGGCGGCGACCGATACCGTGCCCGCCGCGGCGCCGGCAACCCGCTCGACGCTCGAAGCCGGCGCGCCGAAGGCGATGATCTTGACGGTCGCGACGAGCTGGTCGGGAACGACCGGCGCACAGGCCGGCAGCGTGGCCAGGGTGAGCGCTTCGTCGATCCGGTTGGCTGCGGTAACGCCGGCAGCGTCGACAAGGGCCACGCCGGGATGGCGGGCATACAGGTTGCAGCGGCCGTTCGCGGCCGGCCCGGCGCGCAGGCTGGCCGAGGCGAGGGCGGCGGCTATGCGCGCGGCGGCATCGTTTTCGTCCAGATCGTCCGGGTCCAGGCGGGCGACCGCGATTCTGTCGAAGCCGGCGTCCGCAATGGCGGCGAGATCCTCGTTCGTCAGCCGCCGGCCCTTGGCGAGGCGGCCGTCCGCCGTCTTGACGGCGTGGGCGAGGATGGCGCCTTCGGCCTCTTGCGTCGGAACGGAACCGAACTGCATCGGCCCGGATCAGGCGGCTTTCGCCTGCGGTCTGCGGAGCGCGGCCGTGATCTCTCCCATGATCGCAAGCGCAATTTCGGCCGGCGACGATGCGCCGATGTCGAGGCCGATCGGACCGCGGATGCGGGCGATCTCGTCTTCCCCGAATCCCGCCTGTTTCAGCCGCTCGACCCGCGAGGCATGGGTCCGGCGGGAGCCGAGGGAGCCGATATAGAAGCAGTCGGAACGCAGGGCGCTGTGCAGGGCCGGGTCGTCCAGCTTCGGATCGTGGGTCAGCGTGACGATGGCGGTGCGCGCGTCGGGTTTCAGCCCCGCCAGGGCCTCGTCGGGCCAGTCGCCGGTCAGGACGATGCCCGGAAACCGGTCGGACGTTGCAAAGGACCCCCGGGGATCGATCACCGTTACGGCATAGCCGGCAAGCATGGCGATCGGCGCCAGCGACTGCGCGATATGGACGGCGCCGACGATCAGGAGCCGGAGCGGCGGGTTGAAGACGTGCAGGAACAGGCGGCGGCCGTCGCCGGTCTCGATCGTCCGGCTCCTGTCGTCCCGCTGGGCCGTATCGGCGGCGGCGAGCACGGCGTCATCGACGCGCACCGGCCCGGCGGCCGACCCGCCCTCGATCCAGGTCCTTTTGCCGGACGCCAGATCCGTCGCGACGACCACCGGCCGATGGTCCTTCCGGGCAGCGGCGAGCCTGTCGATGAGAACCCGGTCCATCTAGTCGAGCCGCTCGACGAACACTTCGATCCGGCCGCCGCAGGCCAGGCCGGCGGCCCAGGCGTCTTCGTCGGCGACGCCGAATTCGAGCAGCCGGGGCGCCCCGCTGCGGATCACTTCCTGGGCTTCGGCGACCACCGCGCCTTCGATGCAGCCGCCCGAAACGGAGCCGATCATTTCCTGCCCGCCGCTGACCGCGAGCTGGCTGCCGACCGGGCGGGGCGACGAGCCCCAGGTGTTGACGACCGTCGCGACGGCCACGTCCTTGCCGGCGTCCCGCCATGCCGCAGCCCGGCCCATCACCTCGTCGCTCGACAGCGTCAGGGTCTCAGCATCGGCAGCCATCGGGTCACGCTCCTGTCCTGCCGGGTTGCGGGCCGGGCGAACGCCGCGCCCAACTGCTCCAGGCTCTCCAGATTGTGCACGGTACGGAAGTCGTCAACATGGGGCAACATGGCCCGGATGCCGGCCGACTTGGGCTCGAAGCCCTCGTAGCGCAGCAGGGGATTGAGCCAGATCAGCCGCCGGCAGCTGCGGTGCAGGCGGTCCATCTCCCTTTCCAGGCCGGCGCCGCCGTCCCGGTCCAGCCCGTCGGTGATGATGAGCACGAGGGCGCCCTGGCCGAGCACCCGGCGCGACCAGAGGCGGTTGAATTCGCTCAGGGTCCGGCCGATCCGGGTGCCGCCGTCCCAGTCTTCGGCGACCTGGCCGATCTTGTCGAGCGCCTCGTCGACATCCTTGTAGCGCAGGTAGTGTGTGACGTTGGTCAGCCGCGTGCCGAACAGGAAGGTATGCACGCGGTCCCGGTCGTTGGTGACGGCGTGCAGGAAGTGCAGCAGCATGCGCGAGTAGCGGCTCATCGACCCGGAGATGTCGCACAGGACCACGAGCGGCGGCCGCCGTGTCTTGCGCCGCCGGCGCGCGAGCAGGATGGTGTCGCCGCCGCTGCGCACGCTGCGCCTCAGGATCCGGCGCATGTCGATGCGCGGGCCGGCCGGGTCGGGCCGGTAGCGCCGCGTCGCCACCCGCTCCACCGGCAGGCGCATCCGGGCCAAGGCCCGCCTGGCGGCGTCCATTTCGGCCTGGGACATTTTCTCGAAATCGCGGCTGTTCAGGGCCTCCCGGTCGGTCCAGGTCATCGCCGCGTCCAGCTCGATCTCTTCGCGCTCCGGCGCCCGATCTGCGGCCTCCGTCAGGCCCTTGAGCGCCTCGGCGAGCCGGCGGGACATTTCTTCCCGGTCTTCGTCCGGCGGCGTTTCGATCGTCGGCAGGATCGCCGTCATCAGCCGTTCCAGCAGCCGCGGATTGCGCCAGAAGACATGGAAGGCCTGGTCGAACAGCTCGCGCTGGTCGCGGCGGTTCACGAAGACCGCGTGCAGGGTCCAGTAAAAATCCTCGCGCGTGCCGATGCCGACGGCGTCGGCCGCCTCGATCGCCCGGATGACCTGGCCGGGACCGACCGGCAGGCCGGCGGCGCGCAGCACGCGGGCGAAGTGCATGATGTTTTCGGGCAGCCGGCCGCCGCCGTTGCGGCCGCCGCGGCCGGGCGGTTCCGGATCGGGCGGGGGGTCGAACGGCATGGAAGCGGCGCGTCCGGCTTCGCTCTAGGACCCGCGCACCCGGTTCAGGGACGCCTCGGTCCGGATTTCGTCGAGGATGCGCATGGCTTCGCTGCCCCGGATGCGCTCGATATCGTCCTGGTATTTGAGCAGCGTGCCCAGGGTGGCGTTGAGCGTCTCGGGTTCGAGGGCGACGACGTCGAGCTGGGCCAGCGCCTGGGCCCAGTCGATCGATTCGGCGACGCCGGGCAGCTTGAACAGGTCGACGTCGCGCAGCTTCTGGATAAAGGCGACGACGTCGCGGCGCAGCGCCTCGCCGGCTTCCGGGGCTTTCCTGCCGAGGATTTCCAGTTCGCGCTCGGCATCCGGATAATCGACCCAGTAGTAGAAGCAGCGCCGCTTCAGGGCATCGTGGATTTCCCGGGTCCGGTTCGACGTAATGACGACGACGGGCGGCGCCTCGGCGCCGAAGACGCCGATTTCCGGCACTGTGATCTGGAAATCGGACAGCACTTCGAGCAGGAAGGCCTCGAAGGGTTCGTCGGTGCGGTCCAGCTCGTCGATCAGCAGGACCGGCGGGCCGCTCTCCCGCGGCTCCAGCGCCTGGAGCAGCGGGCGCTTGATCAGGAAATCCTCGGAGAACACGTCCCGGGTGAGCGCGGCGCGCCCGGACCGTCCGCCGGCGTCGCCGGTCGCTTCGGCCAGCCGGATCTCGATCATCTGCCGGGCATAGTTCCACTCGTAGACGGCGCTCGACACGTCCAGCCCTTCGTAGCATTGCAGCCTGATCAGGTCGCGCCCCAGGCATTCCGCCAGTACCTTGGCGATCTCCGTCTTGCCGACGCCGGCCTCGCCTTCTAGAAACAACGGCCGCCCGAGCTTCAGCGCCAGATAGAGCGCCGTCGCCAGCGACCGGTCGGCGACATAGGCGCCGGCAGCGAGCAGGCTCTCGGTCGCATCGACGGAATCGGGCAGGGCGGTTTGTTTTGACATGCACATTCCAGTAGCGGACGGCCAATAGCGGACGGCCAATAGCGGACGGGGCGCCGCCGAACCGGTACGATTTAGGCTGGACGTTCAAATAGCCAAGACAGGCAGGATCGCAGGACCGTTACCGGGCGGATGAACCTTACCGTGCCCGGTCCGGACGCCGTCGGACGATCGGTCACCGGCGCCCGTCACTGGCAAATCCCTGCCGCAACGCCGGTTCGTAATGCAGGCGCCAGCGGCGAATAAGCCCCTGAAACCAGCGAGAAAGGGCCGCGCTTTAACGTTTCCCCGCAAGCGGGGGAGAGGAAAAGAACCGGCCGGGCGCCTTACCCCGCCTTCGCCACCGCGCGCTTGGCCATGACGGTGACCAGATGGGCGCGGTATTCGGCGCTGGCGTGGATATCTTCGTTCAGGCCGTCCGCGGAAATCCCGATATCGGCCACCGCGTCGGCCGACCAGTTGGCCGCGAGGGCGGCTTCCATCTCCGCGACCCGGAAGACGCAGGGGCCGGCGCCGGTCACGGCGACCCGGACGCCGTCCGCCGCCTGGGCGACGAAGACGCCGACGATGGCATAGCGCGAGGCCGGGTTCGGGAATTTCATGTAGGCGGCCTTGCCGGCCTTCGGGAACGAAACCGAAGTTACGATTTCGTCCTGTCCCAGCGCCGTTTCGAACAGGCCGGTGAAGAAGTCGTCCGCCGCGATCGCCCGCTTGTCGGTCTGCACCGTGGCGCCGAGGCCGACCAGGGCGGCCGGATAGTCCGCCGCCGGGTCGTTGTTGGCGATCGAGCCGCCGATCGTCCCCCGGTTGCGCACCTGCGGATCGCCGATATGGCTCGCCAGGTCGGCCAGCGCCGGAATTGCCGCGGCGACCCCCGCGGAGGCGGCGACCGCGGCGTGCCGGGCCATGGCGCCGACGGTCACGCCGTTCCCGTCGGCCGAAATGCCGTCCAGGCCGCCGACGCCGTTCAGGTCGACGACGGTCGTCGGCGCGGCGAGGCGCTGCTTGAGCGTCGGAATATACGTCATTCCGCCGGCAAGGAGTTTCGCCTCCTCGTCTGCGCCGACGATGCCGGCGGCTTCGTCGACGCTGCCAGCCTTCTTGTACTCGAAATTGTACATGGATTGGTTCCTTCCTGCCGGGCCTGCCCGGGTGCGCGTCCGATGCGTTCCGAACTTTCCGTTCCGAATTCGATGGGTTCAGCCTGTCGCGCCGCGCCTATGCCGCATCCCGGATGGCCTGCCAGACCCGCAACGGGGTTGCCGGCATCTCGATATGGCCGACGCCGGCATCGCGCAGCGCGTCGTGGACCGCGTTCATGACCGCCGCCGGCGCCGCGATGGCTCCCGCCTCGCCGCAGCCTTTCACGCCCAGCGGGTTGAGCGGCGATGGCACGCCGTTGAAGCCGACATCGTAGCTCGGCACGTCGTCGGCGCGCGGCATGGTGTAGTCCATGTAGGAGCCGCTGACGAGCTGGCCCGCGCCGTCGTAGACCGCGTGTTCGAGCATGGCCTGGCCGACGCCCTGGCCGATTCCGCCATGGACCTGGCCTTCGACGATGAGTGGATTGATCAGCACGCCGAAATCGTCGACGGCGGCGTATCTTTCGATCGAAACGCTGCCGGTTTCCGGATCGATCTCGACCTCGCAGATATGGGTGCCGGCGGGGAAGGAGAAGTTGAGCGGATCGTAGAACGCCGTCTCGTCCAGCCCCGGCTCCAGGCCTTCCGGATAGTTGTGCGGCACATAGGCCGTGAAGGCGACCTCGGCGATATTCATCGCCTTGTCGGTGCCCTTGACCGTGAAGTTGCCGCCGGCGAACTCGATGTCGTCCTCCGACGCCTCGAGGGTATGGGCGGCAATCTTGCGGCCCTTCTCGATCACCTTGTCGGCGGCCTTGACGATGGCCGAACCGCCGACGGCGGCCGAACGGGAGCCGTAGGTGCCCATGCCGAAGGGGATTTTCGAGGAATCGCCGTGGATCACCTCGACCTGCTCGTAGGGCACGCCCAGCTTGTCCGCGACGATCTGGGCATAGGCCGTTTCATGGCCCTGGCCGTGGGAATGGCAGCCGGTGAAGAGCTGGACATTCCCGGTCGGGTTGAAGCGGATATTCGCCGATTCCCAAAGGCCGACGCCGGCGCCGAGCGAGCCGGCCGCCGCCGACGGCGCAACGCCGCAGGCCTCGATATAGGAGGAGAAGCCGATGCCGCGCAGCTTGCCGCCGGCTTTCGATTCCGCCTTGCGGGCCTGGAAGCCGGAATAACCGGCCAGATCCAGCGCCCGGTCCATCGAGCCGGCGAAATCGCCGCAATCGTACTGCATGATGACGGGCGTCTCGTAGGGGAAGGCGTCGGCCGGCACGAAATTGGTCTTGCGCAACTCGGCCGGATCGCGGCCGGTTTCCGCCGCCGCCGCCTCGACCAGCCGCTCCACGACATAGGCGGCTTCCGGCCGCCCGGCGCCGCGGTAGGCGTCGACCGGCACGGTGTTGGTGAACACCGCCTTGACGTTGCAGTAGATGCCGCCGGTCGTGTACTGGCCGGCCAGCAGGGTGGCGTAGAGATAGGTCGGCACCGCCGAAGCGAAGGTGGAGAGATAGGCGCCCATATTCGCCGTCGTATCCACCCGCATGGCGAGGAACTTGCCGTCCGAATCCAGCGCCAGTTCCGCCGTCGTCGCATGATCCCGGCCGTGGGCGTCGGTTAGGAAGCTCTCGGATCGTTCCGCCGTCCACTTGATCGGCCGGCGCACCCGGCTCGCCGCCCAGGTCAGCACGACTTCTTCGGCATAGATGAAGATCTTGGAGCCGAAGCCGCCGCCCACGTCGGGCGCCACCACCCGCAGCTTGTGTTCCGGGGCGAGGCCGTGGAACGCCGACATCACCAGCCGGTGCACATGCGGGTTCTGGGACGCGATATGCAGCGTGTGCTCGCCGCTGCCGGCGTCGTATTCGGCGACGCAGGCGCGCGGCTCCATCGCGTTCGGCACCAGGCGGTTGTTGGCGAATTCGAGCGACGTGACATGGGCGGCGCCGTCGAAGGCCGCGTCGACCGCCGCCTTGTCGCCGATCGCCCACTCGAAGCTCAGGTTGCCGGGCGCCGCCTCATGGATTTGCGGCTGTCCGCCGGCCGTCGCCTGCGCCGGATCGACCACGGCGTCGAGAACGCCGTAATCGACCTCGACGGCCGCGGCGGCGTCCTTGGCCTGCTCCAGCGTGTCGGCGATCGCGACGGCGACGGCTTCGCCGGCATAGTTCACCTTGCCGATCGCGAGCGCCGGGTGGGGCGGCGCCCGGAACGGTTCGCCGTGCACGTCCGTGATCGCCCAACCGCAGATCAGCGGCCCGACTTCGGCCATATCCTCGCCGACGAAAACGGCCCGGACGCCCGGCATGGCCGCGGCGGCGGCGGTGTCGACGCCGTTCAGCGTCGCATGGGCATGGGGCGACCGCACGAAGCAGGCGTAGGTCTGGCCCCTGCGGTTGATATCGTCGGTATAGTGACCCCGGCCGGTCACAAATCGGCGGTCTTCGCGGCGCGCAACGGCGGCGCCGATGCCTTGCTCGGTCATGAATTCCTCACTGCGCTTGAGACGGTCGCTTCCATGGGGGACGGTCCGGCGGCTCCTAGCCCCGCATCGCCCGGGCGCCCGCGTCGATCGACTTCACGATATTGTGGTATCCGGTGCAGCGGCACAGGTTGCCCTCCAGCCACTCGCGGATTTCGCGCTCGGTCGGGTCCGGGTTGTTCTTCACCAGGTCGAGCGCGCTCATGATCATGCCCGGCGTGCAGAAACCGCACTGCAGCCCGTGGTTCTCGTGGAACGCCTGCTGCATCGGATGCAGCGTGTCGCCGTCGGCCACGCCCTCGATCGTCTTCACGTCCGCGCCTTCGGCCTGGACGGCCAGCATGGTGCAGGCCTTGACCGATTCGCCGTCGACATGGACGACGCAGGCGCCGCACTGGCTGGTGTCGCAGCCGACATGGGTGCCGGTGAGGCCCAGATCTTCGCGCAGCATCTGCACCAGCAATGTGCGCGGCTCGACGTCGGCGGAAACGGCCTCGCCGTTGACCGTCAACGAAACGGATACAGTCATGAAGCGCTTCTCCCAGAAACACGTTTCCCAGAACTCACCGGCGCCGGCGCGTCGGGCGCATTCCTGCGCCGGCGCCGGCGGCTGCGGTGCACCACCGGCCGTAGTCTATTGCGGGGGCGGGGAGCGTCAAGCCGCGAATGGCGGGACAGGCCGCGGCAAAGCCTGCACATCCGCCGCGCAACAGGCTGCGGGCGGATCGTCGCCGGACATGGCGGCCGGCGCGGTTTTCGGGAAGAGAACCGGGGGAGTCCGGAACGGGCAGGGGGAAGAGGCGTTTTGCGGATTGTGCCAGGCGACACCAGGCGCTTTTCTGCCGGATAGGAACCAACGGGCGGCGGCGCGCGTCCGGGCGGCCCGGTGCGCGGCCGGAAGCCCCGAAGGCACGGACCCCGAAGGCACAGACCCCGAAGGCACGGACCCCGAAGGCACAGACCCCGAAGGCACAGACCCCGAAGGCACAGACCATGGCGATATCGGACTGGCAGGCCCATTGCCTCCTCACGACGGCGCAAATGGCGGCGGCCGACCGGGCGGCGGTCGCGGCGGGAACGCCGGGTATCGACCTGATGGAGGCCGCCGGGGCGGCGGTGGCGCGGGAAATCCGCCTGCGCTGGCGGCCCAGGCCCGCCGCCATCCTCTGCGGACCGGGCAACAACGGCGGCGACGGTTTTGTAATTGGCCGTCTTTTGCTCGAAGCGGGATGGTCCGTCTCGGTGCTCCATGCGCCGCATCCGGAACGGCTGCGCGGCGACGCGCGGACCGCTTTCGACCGCTGGGCCGCGGCGGCCGGCGCCGGCGGGAAGTTTGCCGAAACGTCCGAATGGGCGCCCGAAGCCGTGGACCGGGCCGAACTGATCGTCGACGCCCTGTTCGGCGCCGGCCTGACCCGGCCGGTCGCCGGCGCGCCGGCCGAATTGCTCGTCCGGGCGGCGGCGCGGCGGCGGAATGGCGGCGTTCCGGTCGTTGCCGTGGATGTGCCGAGCGGGGTGGACGGCGACAGCGGGGCGTGCCGAGGGCCGGTCGCGCCGGCCGACCTCACGGTCACGTTCTTCCGCGCCAAGCCGGGCCATTATCTGCTGCCCGGCAGGGAAATGTGCGGCGCCCTGGCGGTTTGCGGCATCGGCATCGACGACGCGGTGCTGGAGTCGGACACGGCGGCGCCGCAGACCGCCGTCAACGCGCCGGCCCTGTGGCGGCGCGCGCTGCGGCCGCCGGCGCCGGAAGACCACAAATACACCCGCGGCCACGTCCTGGTCGTCGCGGGTGAGATGCCCGGCGCGTCCGCGCTGGCGGCCCGGGCCGCGGCGCGGGCGGGCGCCGGCATGGTCACGGTCGGCTGGTTTCCCGAGGACGATGCGGCGGTCCGGCCGTTTTTCGATGCCCGGCTTCCGGCAGCGATTCTGAGGCGGAATCTGGGAGAAACGGAGGATCTGGCGCGCTTCTGCCGCGAGCGGAAAGTCCAAACGATACTTGCCGGGCAGGGCTTCGGCCGCGCCGCCGGACGGCAGCAGAAGCTGGCGGAAATTGCCCGGCTTCCCCCCGCCTGTATACTGGATGCGGATGCGCTCTTTCCGGATGTGCCCGTTTCGGACGGGCAATCCGGAGCGCCGGACGCCGGAACGGTCCTGACGCCTCATGCCGGCGAGTTCGAGCGAATCGCCGGCGCCGGAGACCCGGGCGCCGGCAAGGTCGGGCGGACCCGCCGCGCCGCCGCCGAAACCGGCGCGACGATCGTCCACAAGGGCTACGACACGGTCATCGCCGCGCCGGACGGCCGGGCGGCAATCGGCGCCAATGCCTTGCCCGGCCTCGCATCCGCCGGCGCCGGCGACGTTCTGGCCGGCATCGTCGCGGGGTTGCGCGCGCAGGGCATGCCTCCGTTCGAGGCGGCGTGCGCCGCGGTGTGGTGCCATGCCGAATCCGCCCGGCTCTGCGGGCCCGGACTGCTGGCCGACGACCTGCCGGACCGGCTGCCCGAAGCGCTCTCCGCCGCCTTCGGCCGGGCTCCGGCCAGATAGCGCGCCGGTATATCGTTCCAAAACGGCGGCCGGGGCGCGATTTCCCCGCGCGATTTCCCCGCGCGTTTTCACCGTGCCGCCGCAGCCCGAATCGGCGTAGACTGTCCCGCATCCGGAACCCGAAGCGACCGAAGGACGGAACCTGCCGATGGTGTCTGCACCGGAACCGGCGCCGGCGGAGGCGGCGGGCGGGCGGCTCCGCCTGCTGCGCGCGCTCGAGCGCAAGGTGTTGTGGCTGTCGAGCTGGACCATCCACCACGCCAACCGCATCCGGCCGAACCGCGACGGGCTCAAGGTCGGCGGCCACCAGGCCTCCAGCGCCTCCGTCGCAACCATCCTGACCGCGCTTTATTTCGACATTCTCCGCCCGGAGGACCGGGTCGCTGTCAAGCCGCACGCCAGCCCGGCCTTTCACGCCATCCAGTATCTGCTGGGCCGCCAGAGCCTCGAAAACCTCAAAAATTTCAGGGCGTTGGGCGGCGCGCAATCCTATCCGTCGCGCACCAAGGACACCGACGACGTCGATTTCTCGACCGGTTCGGTCGGCCTCGGCGCCGCCATGACGAGCTTCGCCGCGCTGGTCCAGGACTATCTGCACGTCAAGGGCCGGCTCCCGGCCGGGCAGCCGCGCGGGCGCATGATCTCGGTCGTCGGCGACGCCGAACTGGACGAGGGCAACGTCTACGAAGCGCTGCTGGAGGGCTGGAAGCACGATATCCGCAACGTCTGGTGGGTGATCGACTACAACCGCCAGAGCCTCGATTCGACGATCGCCGACCAGCTCTACAGCCGCTTCGACCGGCTGTTCGAAGCGATGGGCTGGCGCGTCGTGACGGCGAAATACGGCTCGCTGCTGGAGGCGGCGTTCCGGCGGCCCGGCGGCGGCGCGCTGCGCGAGTGGATCGACAGCTGCCCCAACTCGCTTTACGCCGCGCTCTGCTACAAGGGCGGCGCGCTCGCCCGCGGCGCGCCGGACGACGGGCGTACGAAGGGCTGGCGCGAGCATCTGCTGGCCGACCTGGGCGACGAGCGCGGCATCCGGGCGCTGCTCGGCGAACTGGACGACGCCGGCCTGCAACGGCTGATGACCAATCTGGCCGGCCACGACATGGCGACCGTGCGGTCGATGTTCCGCGCCGTCGGCGACGACCGGCCGACCTGCTTCATCGCCTACACCATCAAGGGGTTCGGCCTGCCGTTCGAAGGCCACAAGGACAATCACGCCGGATTGATGAACCCTGCGCAAGTCACTGGATTCCGGGAAGAGCTGGGTATCGCGCCGGGCGAGGAATGGGACCGCTTCGCCGGGCTGGACGTCGATCCGGACGAGCTCCGGGCCTTTCTCGGCGCCGTGCCGTTCGCCGCCCGCTATCCGCGCCGCACGACGGCGCCGCCGGTCCCCGTCCCGGCGGTCGCGACGCCGGGGCCGGCCGGGCAGGGCGGAACGCTCTCGACTCAGGCGGCGTTCGGCCAGATCCTCGACGCTCTGGCGCGGGGCGACGACCCGCTGGCGGACTGCATCGTCACGACCTCGCCGGACGTGACGGTCTCGACCAATCTCGGCGCCTGGGTCAACCGGCGCGGCATCTTCGACCGGCGCGACCGCGGCGACACCTTCCGCGACGAGAAGGTGGTGAGCGCCCAGCAGTGGCGCCAGTCGCCCGAAGGCCAGCATATCGAGCTCGGCATTGCCGAGAACAACCTGTTCATCCTGCTCGCCGCGCTCGGCCTGTCCCACGAGACCTTCGGCGCCCGCCTGCTGCCGATCGGCACGCTCTACGATCCCTTCATCCAGCGCGGCCTGGATGCGCTCAACTACGCCTGCTACCAGGGCGCGCGGTTCCTGCTGGTCGCCACGCCGTCGGGCGTGACGCTGGCGCCGGAAGGCGGCGCCCACCAGTCCGTCGGCACGCCGCTGATCGGCATGGCGCAGGACGGGCTGGCGGCCTTCGAGCCGGCCTACGCCGACGAACTCGCCGCGCTGATGGCCTGGTCCTTCGACTATCTGCAGCGCGACGGCTCGGCGGGCCGGGGCCGCGGCTGGCTGCGCGACGCCCAGGGCGGCAGCGTCTATCTGCGGCTGTCGACCCGGGCGCTGGCCCAGCCGGAACGGCGGATCGACGCCGGTTTGCGCCGGAATATCGTCGACGGCGCCTACTGGCTGAAACCGCCGGCCGCCGGCGCCGAACTGGCGGTCGTCTACGCCGGCGCGGTCGCCCCGGAAGCCCTCGCCGCCTGGGAGGCGCTCGCCGGCGACATTCCCGGCGCCGGCCTGCTGGCCGTCACGTCCGCCGACCGGCTGAACGCCGGCTGGTCCGCCGCCCAGCGCGCCCGCCAGTGCGCCGCGCCGGCGCCGGGCAGTTCGCCGCCCGACGCACGGTCCCATATCGAAAATCTGCTCGCGCCGCTGGCGCCCGACGCCGGGCTGGTGACGGTGCTGGACGGCCATCCGGCGACCCTGAGCTGGCTCGGCGCGGTCTACGGCCACCGCACCCACAGCCTGGGCGTCGAGCATTTCGGCCAGTCGGCGGACATTCCCGACCTGTACCGCGCGCACCGCATCGATACCGACGCCATTCTGGACGCCTGCGCCAAAATCGGTCTGGAACGGCCGGCCGGCTGACGCTACGCCTGCTCCGTGCGGGCAACGGCGGCAGGCAGGCGGCCATGGCGATCGAAGCGGCGATCTGGGATTTCGGCGGCGTGCTGACCGACAGCCCGTTCGTCGCCTTCAACCGCTTCGAGGCGGAACGCGGCCTGCCGCGGGATTTCCTGCGTTCCGTCAACGCGCGCAACCATCTGGACAACGCCTGGGCCCGGTTCGAGCGCAGCGAGATCGGCCCGGACGCCTTCGACGCCGCCTTCCGCGCCGAGAGCGCCGCCCTGGGCCATCCTGTGGACGGAAAGGACGTTATTGCCTTGCTGGCCGGGCGGTTGCGGCCCGAAATGGTCGATGCGCTCAAAGCCTGCAAGGCCCGGCTGAAGGTCGGCTGCATCACCAACAACGTCGCCGCCGGCGAAGGCCCGGCCATGGCGCCCGGCGACATCGAGGGCGACGGCGGCGGGGCGGCCCTCGCCGCCGAGGTCGCCGAAGTCTTCGCCCTGTTCGACCATGTGATCGAGAGCAGCAAGGCCGGCCTGCGCAAACCCGATCCGCGCATCTACCGGCTGGCCTGCGACGCGCTCGGCGTGTTGCCGGAAAATGCGATTTATCTCGATGATTTGGGCATCAATCTTAAACCTGCGCGGGAGCTTGGTATGACTACGATCAAGGTCGCCGACCCGGCCGCCGCCCTGGCCGAACTGGAAGCGGCGGTGGGCTTCCCGCTGCGTTGAGGCCCGGCCGCCGGCGGGTTGCCGTTTTTATACGACCGTTCGATCCCGAGCTCTCCGCGCAAAAGACCGTAGCGCATGGAGGGTTTCGTACGCCCGCCAACGGCCCCGCCGCCGTTTCCCTCCTTTCCCTGCCCCGTCCTTCCGGCCGGCGCGCGCCCGAGCCGCCATTTCGAGCGGCGCGGCTTCCTCACCGTCATTTCGAGCAGGCGCGACCCTCCCCGTCATTCGAACCGGAGCGGCCCCTCCCCGTCATTTCGACCGAGCGCGACCCTCCTCGTCATTTCGACCGAGCGCAACCCTCCCCGTCATTTCGACCGAGCGGAGCGAGTGGAGAAATCCGGCCGGCGACGGAAGCCGGCCAGGCGCTGAAACCCCGGGCGTCGGCGATGCGCGGCCGGATTTCTCCCCTTCGGCTTCGCTCAGAACCCGCCCTGAGCGAAGCCGAAGGGGCAGGCCGCTCCGCCCCGGCCCCTTCGAGTTTGCTCAGGGCAGGCTCCGGGCCGGGGCTCCGGTCGAAATGACGGGGAGAGGATAGTGCGATGGCCCGAGTTCCGTCATGAATTGTCGGGATATGTCAGGCTTCGTCATGGTCCGTCGCGGTCCACTCCTCCCCGCGGCAGGGGCGCAGATGGCCGAATTCGGTGAGATACATCCCGGCGGTGCGGTTCTCCAGCGGCGGACGGGTGCGGGCGAGTTCTTTGAGATACTCCTGTTCGTCTTCGGCCGCGAGCCGCTCGATCGGGCAGGGTTCGCCGGCGGGCGGCTGGATGTCGACGGCGCCCGGCATGTCCCCGGTCCAGCGCGCTTCGGGGGTCTCGTCCCGGTCCTGCCGCTCGTACGCGGCGACGTCCCTGGCCAGGTTGGCGGCCCAGGCGGCGTACCGTTTCGGGTCGATGCCTTCGTAGCCGCCGCCCTCCGCCGGCAGCAGGCCGGCCCGGTGTAAGGAAATGTCATGGTCTGTCATGACCGGGGCTCCCGGCGCGCAGTCCCCCGCGCTGTCCCCCATGCTGTCCGGCGGCGGCGCGTCCGCGGCGGGATGTGCGGACCCGTGTAAGGAATTGTCGGGTTCCGTTATGGCGGCGGCGGGCCTGCCCGCCTGCCGCTCCGGAGTGCGGCCGGGAGCGCGGGGCCGGCGCTCCTCGACGGTGGCGTGCAGGCGTTGGGCCGCCGCCAGCCAGTCCGCCTCGTCGAAGTCCCTGCGCCGCTCCAGCGCCTTGCGGTTGGCCCGGTGGACAGCGAGGGCCCGTTCGGTCCGGTGCCGGCCCCGGCGCACCGCCCCGGCGATGGGGCCTTCGGCGCCGTCAACCGGCCTCTCTTCGGCCTCCTCCCCCGGCAGGGGCCACAGGCCGGCGCGCCGGTGGGCATGGCGCCGGTCGAGGCCGGACAGGTCGGCCTGCAACTTGACGACCCTAAGCATGAGCGCCGCCGAGCCCTTCTCCACCGCGGCGTCCCAGGCCTGTTCGAGCCGGCCGAGCAGGATCTGCGCCTCTTCGCGCTCGACCGCCCGCCACGCCGCCCGGATGGCGCGCACCCGTGCGGCGACGGCGGGCCGGTCCAGCAGCTCGTGCCCGGTCTGGCGCGCCGAGCCTGCGGCATAGCCGGCGTCCCGCGCCGCCCCGGCGGCGTTGCCGGTCGCCGCATAATGGCGGCAGAAATCCTCCTGCCGCAGGGTGAGGGGCGGGGCAGGGGGATGAGCCTCCGGGCCGGCGTCGGGCGCGGCGCCGGGTAGGGAACCGGGTGAGGCCGGGGAAAGGGGTGCAGTCATGGCGGACTCCCTCATGTTCAATGAATGTTCTATACAGGAATATAAGAAGGTAAATGGACAGTATCAAGTATAATATTCCTCTGCCCCGACAAACCGCTGTCCGTCATTCCGGCCGACCCCCCTCACCGTCATTTCGACCGAAGCGAAGCGAGTGGAGAAATCCGGCCGGCGACGGGCGCCGGCCAGGCGCCGGAGCCTGCGGCGTCGACGGTGCGCCGACCGGATTTCTCCCCTTCGACTTCGCTCAGAGCCCGCCCTGAGCGAAGCCGAAGGGGCAGGCTACTCCGCCCCGGCCCGGCGGGCCGGGGCTCCGGTCGAAATGACGGGATGGGTTCGAGGACCGGATTGGGCGCATGTCCGGCAAGGACGGCCGCGGCGGCCGCCCGTTTCCGCCCTATCCGCATTTCGCAGGGGAATTCCAAGGGGCGCGTAGCGGAGGACTCCCGTCGCCGGCGTCCGGGTTTCCGTTGTCGGGATCGAGCCGGGCTTCCTCCGCTCGCTTCGCTCGGTCGGAATGACGGTGAGGGGGGCGGCCGGGGCGACGGTGAGGGGGGTCGGGCCGGCCGGGATGACGGAGGGAAACGGAGCGCGCCGCGCTATGAAAACGCCTGAATCCCCGTCTGCGCCCGGCCGAGGATCAGGGCGTGGACGTCGTGGGCGCCTTCGTAGGTGTTGACCGTCTCCAGGTTCATCATGTGGCGGATGACGCCGAACTCGTCGGCGATGCCGTTGGCGCCGTGCATGTCGCGGGCGGCGCGGGCGATGTCCAGCGCCTTGCCGCAATTGTTGCGCTTGACCAGCGAGATCGCCTCCGGCGACAGGCTGCCCTCGTCGAACATGCGGCCGACGCGCAGGGCGGCCTGGAGGCCGATGGCGATTTCGGTCTGCATGTCGGCGAGCTTCTTCTGGACCAGCTGGGTCGCGGCGAGCGGCCGGCCGAACTGCTTGCGGTCGAGCGTGTATTGCCGGGCGGCGTGCCAGCAGAACTCCGCCGCGCCCATGGCGCCCCAGGCGATGCCGTAGCGCGCCCGGTTCAGGCAGCCGAACGGGCCGGCCAGCCCGGCGACGTTGGGCAGCAGGCTGTCCCGCGGCGCCTCGACATTGTCCATGACGATCTCGCCGGTCAGCGAAGCGCGCAAAGAGAACTTGCCCTCGATCTTCGGCGCCGACAGGCCCGCCATGCCCTTTTCCAGGATGAAGCCGCGGATCGCGCCGTCGCCGGTCTTGGCCCAGACGACGAAGACGTCGGCGATCGGCGAGTTGGTGATCCACATCTTGGAGCCGGTGAGGCGCCAGCCGTCCGCCGTCTCGACCGCGCGGGTCTTCATCGAGCCGGGGTCGGAGCCGTGGTCCGGCTCGGTCAGGCCGAAACAGCCGACCCATTCGCCGGTCGCCAGCTTCGGCAGGTATTTCATGCGCTGCTCTTCGGTGCCGTAGGCGTGGATCGGGTGCATGACCAGCGAGGACTGGACGCTCATCGCCGAGCGGTAGCCGCTGTCGACCCTCTCGACCTCGCGCGCGACCAGGCCGTAGACGACATAGCTCATGCCGGCGCAGCCGTAGCGCTCCGGCAGGGTGGCGCCGAGCAGGCCGAGCTCGCCGAACTCGGTCATGATCTCCCGGTCGAAGCGCTCGTGGCGGAACGCCTCCAGCACGCGCGGCTCCAGCCTGTCCCGGCAGTATTGCCGCGCCGTCTGCTGCACCAGCCGCTCGTCCTCGGTGAGCTGGCCGTCGAGCAGGAAGGGATCGTCCCACTGGAAGGGCGGATGGGTGTTCTGCGGGACCTTGGCGATCTGCCGGGGCGGCAAGGCGATGTTCATGGCGGGCTCGGCTTCGTAAGGGCGGGCCGGGGGGACGGCGCCCGTTCGGGGCGGCGCGGCGCAGCCGGCGCGGTTCGCGGAGAGTTTAGGATTGCCCGGCCGGCGGGAAAAGGGGGCGGTTCAGGCGGCCTCAGACCTGTCCGGCGTCCCGGACGGAGGCGGTTCGGGCACGGGAGTCAGGTCGCGTCGCATGAACACGGCCTCCAGCAGGCCCTCGATGCGCGCCACCCGTTCGCGCAGTTCGCCCACCTCGTCGCGCAGGGCGTCGATCTTGCCGTTCAGCGCGCCGATCTTGCCGTTCGTCTCTTCGCGCAAGGCGTCGATCTTGCCGGTCATGTCCTCGCGCAGGGCGTCGATCTTGCCGTTCAGCGCGCCGATCTTGCCGGTCATGTCCTCGCGAAGGGCGCCGATCTTGCCGTCCATCTCCTCGCGCAGGGCGCCGATCTTGCCGGTCATGTCCTCGCGCAAGGCGTTCATTTCGGCGCGCAAGGCGCGGATGTCCTGCCGCAGCCAGGCGAACAGGCCGAGGATCAATGCCCCGAGCGCGATGAAACCGGCGAGATCGGTATCCATGAAGGCAATCCTAACGGGGACGCGCCGCACTGTCCACACGCGGCTGCGGGCCGCACATAGCTACGGGGCGGCCCGGACCTATCCGGCCGCGCGCAGGCGCGCGAAGCCGGCCTCCAGGTCGGCGATCAGGTCGTCTGGATTTTCCAGGCCGATATGGAAGCGCAGGCACGGGCCGGCGGCGCGCCATTCGGTGGCGGTGCGGTAGCCCGTCGGGTCGAAGGGCAGGACCAGGCTTTCGTAGCCGCCCCAGCTCGCGCCCAGGCCGAAATGCTCCAGCCCGTCGACCAGGGCGGCGACCTGCGCTTCGCCCGCCGGCTCGAGGATCACCGAGAAAAGGCCCGACGCGCCGGAAAAATCGCGCTGCCAGATCGCGTGGCCCGGATCGTCCGGCAGCGCCGGATAGAGCACCCGGTCGACCTCCGGGCGGCCCTGGAACCATTGCGCAACCCGCAGCGCATTTTTTTCGTGCTGCCTGAGGCGCACGGCCAGCGTGCGCAGGCCGCGCAGGCCGAGATAACATTCCTCGGAACCGGGGCAGCTGCCCATCGAATTGGCGGTGATCTTGACCTTCTCGAACAGTTCGGCGCGCATGGAGACGACGCCCAGCATCGCATCCGAATGGCCGACCAGATACTTGGTCGCCGCGTTGACCGACAGGTCGACGCCGAAATCCAGCGGCTTGAACAGCAGGGGCGTCGCCCAGGTATTGTCGATGCCGGTCCGGATGCCGCGCTCGCGGGCGACCGCGGTTATCGCCGGGATATCCTGCATCTCCATGGTCTGCGAGCCCGGCGCTTCGAGCCAGATCAGGCGGGTGTTCGGGCGGATCAGCGCCGCGATCCCGGCGCCGGCCGCCGGGTCGTAGTAGGTCGTCTCGACGCCGAAGGGCTTCAGGAAATTCTCGGCAAGCTTGCGGACCGGCTGGTACGCGCTGTCGCTCACCAGAAAATGATCGCCGCCCTCGAGCGCGGACAGGATGGCGGCCGTGCAGCCCGCCATGCCGGAAGAAACGGCGACCGCCCGGTCTGCATTTTCGAGCGCGGCGACCGCCTCTTCGAACGCCTTGGTGGTCGGCGTGCCGAACCGGCCGTAAACGATATCGTCGAAGATGCGGGTGCGGACCTGCTTCCATTCCGCCATGGAGCGGCGCGTAATCGTGGAGGCGCGATAGACGGGCGGGTTGACAGCGCCGAAATGATCCTCCGGATGGCGGCCGGCGCTGACAAGCGTGGTTTCGGTTTTCATGGCGGATCCTGGAGGGACGGTCCTGGCGGTGGCCCGGTCGGCGGCGGTCTTCCGGTTTCGGCGGCGGAAAACAATGTCGTGAGTCGACCGACGCGGTATGTTGCTTGCAACGTCCGCCTTCGCTTATCCTATAGATCTACCGGTCTGCAATGCGCCTCATTCGGCCGCGCGAAGGAGGAATGGGCGTCGCGTCGGGATTTTGTAGGCCCGAAACGGGAAGCCGGTCCGGTCCGGGCAGCCAACACCGGCAAAAGAACTTTCGGCAAATACGGGAGAAGCAAATGAAATCCGTTCTCAAAACGGCCGTTGCCGGCGCAGCGGCGCTCCTCGTTGCGGGCGCGGCCCACGCCGCCACGCTCGACGACGTCAAGAAGGCCGGCGTGCTCAAATGCGGTATCAATACCGGCCTGCCGGGATTCGCCTACACCGACGACAAGGGCAAGTGGACCGGGTTCGACGTCGCCTACTGCCGCGCCCTGTCGGCCGCCGTGTTCGGCGATCCGGACAAGGTGAAATACGTCAACCTCACCGGCAAGAACCGCTTTCCTGCGCTGGCGGCCGGCGAGATCGACGTGCTGTCGCGCAACACGACCTGGACCTTCAAGCGCGACGTCGACCTCGGCTTCACCTTCATCGGCGTCAGCTACTACGACGGCCAGGGCTTCATCGGCCGCAAGGCGCTGGGCGTGAAATCGGCCAAGGAACTCGACGGCGCCTCGGTCTGCATCCAGACCGGCACCACGACCGAGCTCAACCTCGCGGACTTCTTCCGCGTCAACAAGATCAAGTACGAGCCGGTGCCGATCGAGACCAACGAGGAGGCCCGCAAGGCCTATCTCGCCGAGCGCTGCGACGTCTACACGACGGACGCTTCGGGTCTGGCCGCGACCAAGACGACGTTCGAGAATCCGGACGCCCACATGGTGTTCCCGGACATCATCTCGAAGGAGCCGCTGGGGCCGCTGGTGCGCCAGGGCGACGACCGGTGGGCCGACATCGCGCGCTGGACGCTCAACGTGCTGATCAACGCCGAGGAATACGGCGTCACGTCCGCCAATGTCGAGAAGCTGGCCGCGAAAGAGACCGATAATCCCGAGATCAACCGGATGCTCGGGACCGAGGGCTCGCTCGGCGCCTGGCTCGGCCTGCGCAAGACCTGGGCGGTCGACGTGCTCAAGGCCGAAGGCAACTACGGCGAGATTTTCGAGCGCTATCTCGGAACCAAGACGCCGCTGGGCCTCCAGCGCGGCCTGAACGCCCTGTACACCGACGGCGGAATCCTCTACGCGCCGCCGATGCGCTGACGGGAGCGGGAGTGTCCGCGCCGGCCGAGCGGCGCGGACACTCCCTTCGTTTCCGTTCTTCGATCCGGCGGCGCAGCCGCACCGGCGCCGAGCATGGCCCGTAACGCATCCGCCCGGCGGACCGGCGGCCCCGGATGGCGGCGGCTTTGGTCCGACGAACGCTCGCGCGGCCTGATCTACCAGTTGCTCGTCGTCCTCGGGCTGGCGCTGGTCGCCGCCTTCATCGTTTCCAACACGATCGCCAACCTGCAGCGCGTCGGCCTTGCCTCGGGCTTCGGCTTCCTGTCCGAGCAGGCCTTCTTCGACATCAACCAGCGGCTGATCGAGTATTCGTCGACCTCGACCTTCGGCCGCGCGCTGGTCGTCGGGATGCTGAACACGGTCCTGGTCTCGGCGCTGGGCATCGTCGCGGCGACGGCGATCGGCTTTTTCGCCGGCGTCCTGCGCCTGTCGCCCAATTTCCTGCTCAGCCGCATGGTCGGCGCCTGGGTCGAGATCACCCGCAACGTGCCGCTGCTGCTGCAGATCATCTTCTGGTGGGTCGTCCTGAGCGGCCTGCCGAAGGTGCGCGACAGCCTGGCCCTGGGCGATGCCGTGTTCCTCAACAACCGCGGCGTGCGCCTGCCGGCGCCGCTGTTCGAATCCGGCTTCGAATGGGTCGCCGCCGCGCTGGCCGCCGGAATCGCCGCGGCGGTCTTCGTCGCGCGCTGGGCGCGGCGGCGCCAGAAGCTGTCAGGGCAGAACTTTCCCGTCGCCTGGACGGGGCTGGCGCTGATCGCCGGCCTGCCGGCCCTCGTCTACTGGATCGCCGGTTCGCCGGTCGCCTGGGATATTCCCGAGCCGACCCGGTTCAATTTCCGCGGCGGCTTCAACGTGACGCCCGAACTGGTGGCGCTGTGGATCGCGCTCTCGACCTACACCGGCGCCTTCATCTCCGAGATCGTCCGCGCCGGCATCCTTTCGGTCGGCAAGGGCCAGACCGAAGCGGCGGGGTCGCTGGGGCTGCGGCCCGGCCCGGCCATGTGGCTGGTCGTGATCCCGCAGGCGCTCCGGGTCATCATCCCGCCGCTGACCAGCCAGTATCTCAACCTCACCAAGAATTCCTCGCTGGCGATCGCGATCGGCTACCAGGATCTGGTGTCGATCGGCGGCACCATCCTGAACCAGTCCGGGCAGGCGCTCGAGGTCGTGGGCATCTGGATGGCGGTCTATCTCAGCCTGAGCCTGCTCACCTCGCTGTTCATGAACTGGTACAACAAGCGCATTGCGCTGGTCGAGCGATGACGGCGCAACCCTTCCACCGCAGCCAGGCGGAGATGCTGCCCGAGCGCGCGGCGCCGGTAGCGTCCGCCGGCGCCGTCGGATGGCTGCGCGCCAACCTGTTCTCGAGCTGGGCCAACACGGCGTTCACCCTGATCGCGCTGTATCTGCTGTGGCTGATCGTGCCGGCCGTTATCGACTGGGCGTTCCTCGAGGCCGACACGGCCGGCGAGAACCGCTTCGCCTGCACGGGCGCCGGCGCCTGCTGGGCCTGGGTCGACCAGCGCATCGGCCAGTTCCTCTACGGTTTCTATACGCCCGACCAGACCTGGCGGGTCGATCTCGCCGTCGTCCTGCTGGTTCCGGCGCTGGCGCCGCTGCTGTTCGAGCGCGTGCCCTTTGCGCGCCAGCTGCGCTGGTTCTCGCTCGCCTACCCGGTTATCGCGGCCTTCCTGCTGGTCGGCGGCATCGGGCTGGAAGGCGTGCCGACCGACAAGTTCGGCGGCTTCATGCTCAACCTGACGGTGGGGCTGGCCGGCATCGTGCTCTCCCTGCCGGTCGGCATCCTGCTGGCGCTCGGCCGGCGCTCGCGGATGCCGGTCGTCCGCGTCCTGTGCGTCGTGTTTATCGAAGCCGTGCGCGGCGTGCCGCTGATCACCCTCCTGTTCGTCTCGAACATCATCCTGCCGATCTTCCTGCCGCCCGACGTGACGGTCGACTCCCTGATCCGGGTCATCGTCATGGTGACGGCCTTCGCGTCGGCCTACATGGCCGAAGTGATCCGCGGCGGGCTGCAGGCGATCCCGCGCGGCCAGTACGAGGCGGCGCAGGCGCTCGGGCTGCGCTACTGGCAAACGATGTTCCTGGTGGTCCTGCCCCAGGCGCTGAAGATTTCCATCCCCGGCATCGTCAACACCTTCATCGGCCTGTTCAAGGACACCACGCTGGTCATCATCATCGGCCTGTTCGACATCCTCGGCATCGGCAACGCGATGGTGTCGAACCCCGACTGGCTGGGCCTGGCGACCGAGGCCTATGTGTTCATCGCCTTCTTCTTCTTCATCGCCTGCTTTTCCATGTCGCGCTATTCGATCCACTTGGAGAAGCGCCTCGACACCGAACGGAGGGACTGACGCATGGCCGACGCGACCCCCGATGCGTCCCCCGGCGCGAAATCCGCCCCGGCCGGCGATCCGACGCAGGAATACAGGCGGATCATCACGATCGAAGGGCTCAACAAGTGGTTCGGCGCCTTCCATGTGCTGCGCGACATCGATCTGACGGTCGAGCGCCGCGAGAAGATCGTGATCTGCGGCCCGTCCGGGTCCGGCAAATCGACGCTGATCCGCTGCATCAACCGGCTCGAGGAGCATCAGGAAGGCGCCATCGTCATCGACGGCACGGTGCTGAGCCGCGACCTGAAGAATATCGACACCATCCGGCGCGAGGTCGGCATGGTGTTCCAGCAGTTCAACCTGTTTCCCCACCTCACCGTACTGGAGAACCTGACCCTGGCGCCGGTCTGGGTGCGCAAGATGCCCGCCGAAGAGGCCGAAGAGATCGCCATGCAGTATCTGGAGCGGGTCAAGATTCCGGAGCAGGCCGGCAAGTATCCCGGCCAGCTCTCCGGCGGCCAGCAGCAGCGCGTGGCGATCGCCCGGGCGCTGTGCATGCAGCCCAACATCATGCTGTTCGACGAGCCGACCTCGGCCCTCGACCCGGAGATGATCAAGGAGGTGCTGGACGTGATGGTCGACCTCGCCGAATCCGGCATGACGATGCTGGTCGTGACCCACGAGATGGGCTTCGCCTCCCAGGTCGCCGACCGGGTGATCTTCATGGACCAGGGCCAGATCGTCGAGCAGAACACGCCGTCCGAGTTCTTCAACAACCCCCAATCCGACCGCACCAAGCTGTTCCTCAGCCAGATTCTGGACAAGTAGCGGAGGGGGAACCAGTTGCATCGAACTGACGATCGGGGAAATCGAGGCAGGGACCGCGAAGCAAGCTCTGCAACTTTCAGGTTCGACTCACGGCCGGGATTCGCTCGTGGATCTACCGGTCCGGGGCGCAGGGCCGATGTCTGGTTTTCAACGAAATGCGGCCGTCTTCCGCCCTGCTCATTGTCGTCTGTTTCCAGCCCAATTCCGACATCCGGACGATCGGTTCGATCCGCCTCATCCTCATACCTCCAGCAGTTTGCCGAACCCCGTAACCTTGTCCTCAATGCCGATCAGGCGGAGGCAATGCCAGAAGCTGGCTTGATTGCTTCCCACGACAGGTTTTCCGATCCGCCGCTCCGCGTCCTCAATAATCTCGAGCGAGCGTAGCGCGCCGCAACTGAGGAAAACCGCGTCGGCGTCCGGACGGTCCAGGCCGACGGCGAAGTCGAGGAGATAGGCGGGGCTCACCAGGTTCATCTCGACATCGGTCGTGAGCGACAGGCCCCCGGTCGCAACCACCTCGAAGCCCTGCTGCTCGAAATAGGCTTTCTCCAGCGCATCGATATCCGGCGTGTACGCCGTGCCGATGCTGAGTCTTCGCACGCCGAGCGCCTGTAAGGCCGCGACGACGCCGGAGAGCAGCGTGGTCCCGATCGCGCCGTTTCGCCCGGCCTCAAGCTTGCGGCGGATGACCTCTTCGCCGATGACGAAACTGCCGGAGGTGCAATTGTAACACAGTACGTCCAGGTCGTTTCGCGCCGGCAGAAACCCGGCCAGCGCCTCGTCCAGGTCATGCTCCATCCGTGCAAGGTTCTCGACTGTGCATTCCTTCTGCATGCGCATATGGGTGAAGCTGAGGCCTACGCCGTCAGGCCGCATCCGGAACATGTCGCCCTCGGTCAGCCCGGCATTGGCGACACAGACGAAGCCAAGCCGCGCCCGCGGATAAGGGCCCTCATCGAACCGGATCTTACTCGTTCCGAGCTTTTCCATAGCAGGCTCAATTGCGCGACATCATCGCCGACGGCAGCCAGGTCGCCAGCTCCGGTGCGAGGACGAGAATTATCACTCCCAAGAGCATCAAGAGAAACATCGGCAGCGCTGCGCGCGAGATATAACCGATGCCCCGCCCCGTCATACTCTCGACGAGGAACAGGTTGAAGCCGATGGGTGGCGTGATGAGCGCCATCTCGCCGACCATCACGACAAAGACACCGAACCAGATCATGTCGATCCCGGCGGTGCGAACCAGCGGCTCGATCACCGCCATGGTCAGAACTATCATCGAGATGCCGTCGAGAAAGCAGCCAAGCCCGATGTAGAACAGGGTCAGGATCGCGATGAGCAGTGTCGGCGACAGTCCGAGCGTCCCGATCCATTCGGCGAGCGTCCTGGGCAAGCCCGTAAAAGCCATCGCCTGGGTCAGAAGGGCGGACCCGGCAAGGAGCAGCATGATCATCGAGGTGGTCTTGACGGTTCCCGCAAGCGCCGCCCTCAGACTCGTCAGACTCAGGGTCCGCTGAAGCGCCGACAGGGCGAGCGCCCCGATCACGCCGATAGTCGCCGCCTCGGTCGGCGAGGCGATTCCGAGATAGATCGATCCGATCACGAGAGCGATCAGCACCGCGATCGGCGTAAGCTTGCCCAACCCGATCAGCTTTTCGCCGAAAGTTGACGGCGTTTCCCGCCGCGCCCGGCCTTCCTGCGTAACGATGCCCCAGATGAAAATATAGAGCAGAAACAGACCGGCCAGCATCAGGCCCGGGAGGATCCCGGCGATGAACAACCGGCCGATCGATTCCTGCACGGTCACGCCATAGATGATCATCGTGATCGAAGGCGGGATCAGCAGCCCCAGCGTGCCTGCTCCGGCAAGCGTGCCGGCGCTCAGGGAGTCCGGATAGCCGCGACTGCGCAATTCCGGCAGCGTCATTTTGCCGACTGTCATGAGCGTCGCCGCGCTGGAGCCCGAAATGGCCGCAAAGGTCGAACAGCCGACGATATTGACATGCAGGAGGCCGCCGGGGAGGCGCCGCATCAACGGAGACAATCCGGCAAACAGCGTTTCCGACAACTTCGATCGGAACAGGATCTCACCCATCAGGATGAACAAGGGGAGCGCCGATAGACCCCACAGCGAGGTGTGCGACCAGATCGTCGTCGCCATTGCGTCGCCGATCGGCCGATCGGTGAACAGGATCATCGCCGCAACGCCGGCGCCCAACAGGGCCATCCCGATCCAGACGCCCGGCGCAAGCAGGAAGACCAGAACCAGGAGGAGCAGCCCTGTGGCGGCAAGTCCGTCCATGATCTAGGCGTCCGGGGCCGTCTCGGCCGGGTGCTCGAGCTCGCCGACGGCCACGGCCTTAACGAGCGCATGGACAAGCGCGATCGAGAAGACGCCGAAGCCGGCCGCCATCGGGAGTTGCGGTATCCAGATCAACAGCTCGTCGGAACCGTCGCTGCGCTCTTCGTAGAGATAGGAAACCCAGACCATCCGGGTCACATAGACCGCCAGGTAACAGGCCAGCCCTGTCGAGACAGCGAGGGTCAGGAGCTCGAATGCAAACCTCCGCCGGCCGCGGAAACGGTTGATGAGCATCGTCACGCGGATGTGGCCGTGCTCGGCGAAGGTGTAGGTCAATCCGAGCGCCCCGGCCGCCGCCATGCAGTATCCGGCGGACTCGGTCAGTCCCGGAACGAAGGCGCCGGCGACCCGGCTGCCGATGTTGACGAGGACCAGCCCCGCGATCAGGACGATGAACAGGGCGGCGAGAACGCCGCAGGCGCGATAGAAGGCGTTAAGCCAGCGATCCAGGACATGCAGCAGACGCACAGGCGTTGCCCTTCTGCGTCGCGTCGGGCGGCGGCCGGCGCAGCCGGCCGCCGCCCGCTTGTACCCTATTTCCGGTAGGCCTCAATCACTTTCTGGCCATGTGTCCCGGCAGCCTTTGCCCAATCGCTGCCAAGCACCTGGCCAATCTTCTTGAATTGGGACTGCAACTCCGCGCTCGGTTCGACGACCTCCATGCCGTTCTTCGCCATCGTCTTCTTGTAAAAGTCGTTGGTCGGCTTCATGGCCGCCCACACCGCCTTTTCGGTCTTGGCGGCTTCGGCCAGGACGACTTTTTTGGTCTTGCCGTCCAACTTGTCCCACGCGGCCTTGTTGACAACTACGGCGCTCTTCGGGAGCCAGGCGTTCACTTCGTAGAAATACTTCGTGTAGTCCCACATCTTGCGAAACACGCCGATTGCGCCCGACGCGATCATGCTCTCGGCAATTCCGGTTGAAAAGGCCTGGCCGATTTCCGTGGCTTCCGTCTTGGTCGGAATTGCACCCATGAGCCGCGCCAGTTTCGCCGTCGTCGCGTCGTAGGCTCGGAATTTGACGCCTTTCATGTCGGCGATGGTGTCGATCGGCTTCTTCGTGAACAGCCCCTGGGGCGGCCAGACGGCGGTGAACAGAAGCTTCATGCCGCGCTTCTCCAAAGCTGCTTCCAATGCCGGCTTCGACGCTCGATACAGCTTCCACGCCTCTGCCGCGTTAGTGGCAAGGAATGGCACGGTGTCGACCCCGAAGATCGGGTCTTCCTTGGAATGGGCGCCCATATAGCGGGCCCCGATCGGCACCTGGCCGGACCGGACCGCGCGGAGGATCTTCGACGCCTTGTAAAGCGAACCTGCCGGATGAACGACGATCGTGAGTTTGCCGCCGGAGTTCTCGGTCACCGCCCCGGCGAAGGCGATGTAGCTCTTGGTGATGAAATTCTTTGCCGAATAGCCCGCCGGCATGTCCCATTTTTCGGCGGCAACGGCGGAAGCGGCGACAGCGGCTGCGGTCGTCAAGGCAAGGGCGCCGGCGGGTAAGAGGCGAACGAGGGATATCGGGGTCATGGTTTGCTCCATCGCGATGGTTCTGCGGTTAGGGATCGATGACAAAGAGGTCGCGCGGGAATTGAGTCAGCAGTTCGCAGCCGTCCTCAGTCACCTGCACGCTGTCGCTGAAGCACATCCCGAAATCGTCCAGGAAAAGAGTCGGGATGACATGAAAAGTCATGTTGGGTTCCAGCACCAGCGGATCGTCCGGCCGGATAGCGTAGATGTGCCCTTCCGACCAATTCGGCGGAAAGCCGATGCCGATGCCATAGGCGGCCCGGTGCTTGAAGTAGCGTCCCAGCCCTTGCCGCTCGACGACTTGCCGGCATTGCTCATCGACCTCGCCCGACGTGCGGCCGGGCCGAATGCTCTCGACAGCCGCCTCGAGCACACCCCGTAAGGCGTCTGCGGCTTCGCGATGACGCGCCTGCGGCTCTCCCACCACGACCGGTCGGGACAGCATGGCGTGATAGCGATCGACGCAGCCTGCCGTCTCCAACAGCACAACGTCGCCGACCTCGACCGTCCGCCGACGCCACATTGCAAAGCAAAGCGCTGTCGTCTCTCCAGTCACGACCAGGGGCGGATGGCCCAGATACTCGCTGCCCGCTGCAATGCTCGCTTCGAACATTGCGGCCGCGATGTCGTTCTCGGTCCTGCCTGGCGCGACCGCCTTTATGGCGGCGTCGAGACCGGCTTCGGCGGCGCGGGCGGCTCGGCGCATGCGCTCGATCTCGGCGTTGTTTTTGGCGGGGCGCCAGGCTTCGATGACCCCTGTCCAGTCGGCGAAAGGCCCTGCGTCCGAGGCCATCAGGCGCGTGTAGTCCTGCGCGGTGAGATACCAGGATGTTGTCTCGAGCCCGAGGGGCGCGCGGCCGCCATCCTTAAGAAAAGCAATCAGGCGCCCGATCGGGTCGTCCGTGTCCGTAACGGCCGCGACATCTCCGATCGTGGGATGGGCCAACGCCAGGTCGCGGTTGACGGACCGGGACACCAGAGTCGGCAGGCCCGCCGCGCTGACGTAGAGCGCCTGAAAGGTGAAATAGCCGATCGTCTGATAGCCGGTCAGCCAGTAGATGTTCTCGGGGTCGAACAAAAGGCAACCGGCGAGTCCTTTATCCGTCAGATCCGATTGCACGGAGGCGAGCCGCGCCCGATAGGTTTCGATCGGGAACGCGAGAAGGTTCCATCGATCGCGGGTTTGCGGTGGGGCGCTGGTCCCACTGTCGAGCATGGTGCGGATACTCGGTAGGGCGATTGCCGGGTTTCCCTACTTTAGCCGCAATCGAGTCATAGCCGAAAATTCATCTTTTTCGCCGTATACGGAAAAAAAGTTATAATTTCGAGCAGGAGGATCGGCTATGGATCTGAATATTCGCCAGGTCGAGGCGTTCAAGGCCACGATGGAAGCGGGCTCCGTGACCGGGGCGGCGCTCCGCCTGAATGTGAGTCAACCCTCGGTGACCAAACATCTGAGACGGCTTGAGGAGCATCTGGGCGTGGCGCTGTTCGACAGGGTCGGCAACCGGCTCCAGCCGACCGCGGCGGCACAGTCCTTCTTCGACCAGATCGAGCGGACGTATCTCGGGCTCGGTCATCTGTCGCGTTACGCCGACGACCTGAAGAACGACCGCCACGGCGAGATCGTCATGGCGGCAATGCCGCTTATCGCCCACAGCTGGCTGCCGGACATTGCGGCGGCATTCCTGAGCGACAATCCGAATGTCTCGATGTCGATGCCGGTGCGAAGCTCGCGATGGATCGTGGAATGGGTCGCGGCAGGCCGGGTCGAGTTCGGTATCGGGCTTTCGAGCGGCAGCGACAACGGCGTGTCAAAGGACTTGCTGATGTCGGTCCCGTTGGTCTGTGTCTATCCCGAGGCTCATCCGTTTCAGGGTCTCCCGGTCGTCGACTCCATGCACCTGGATCGGCAAACCCTGATTTCGCTTTCGAATTTCGATCACCGGCGCCTTGCGGTCGAAACGGCGCTTGACGATCGCAGCATCCGGCCCAGCCGCCGGATTGAGACCTTCACCGCCTATTCCGCCTGTGAACTCGTTTCCCGAGGGGTCGGTATCGCGATCGTCGATGTGCTGACCGCCCTGAAATATGAAGGGCCGACCCTTAAATGGGCTCCCTTCCGGCCGACGTCGACATTCGAGATGTTCCTCATGAGGCCGCGGTACTGGCGTGCTCCAGCGCTGACGCAGGATCTGATCGATTCGATCCGCAACCATGCCGAAGCGACCAATGAGAAGCTCCGTTCCCTGTGCCCAGGCGGATAGCCCGGATTTCTCACCGCAGTCACGGCCTGCGTCGCGTCCGGACGTTCGATCCGCCCCGTTCAGTACTGGGAGCGGGCCGAAGAGCGTAGCGGGGACTACGGTCGAGGCCCGCGACGCCGCGGGCGGACGTCCCCGGATTGCGAATTGGGGCGCGACCCGAAGGGCGGCGCTGTCGGACCGGCAGGGGGCGTCAAGCCGCTTGCCCGATGTCCCCGCATCGCGCGGCGCGGCTTTCCTGCCCTGCCGGCCCGACAGCGCCGCGCAGGCCGTGACTGCGGTGAGAAATCCGGGATAGGCCACCGATCGTCCGCCGATGACTGCAATGGCTCGATACCGTCGATAAAGTCAGTTGAGGTTTTCGGGCTGACGCGCTTCGGTTTTCCGGGTTTCCACGACCTGGAGCCGTATCGATGGTGGGACGCCAGGAGACCCCGTCCAGTAGCGGCAGGCTGCCGCCTTGGGCCGCGAGTCCGGCGATGCCGGTTCAACGCAAATCGGCCCGGCTGCCGGCCGAGTACGCAATCGGCCCCGCCGCCCTCGGGTCGGGAATCGTCTGCGTCTCCTGCCGGTAGGCGACGAAGCCGGCGCGCTGGTAGAGGGGCAGGGCGCGGGGGTGGTCGTGGGTGCAGGTGTTGAGCCAGAGCCGCTCCGGCTCGTGGGACCAGGCGATGTCGACGATCTCGTGCAGCAGCCAGACGCCCAAGCCCCGCCCGATCGCCTCCGGCGCCAGGCCGAAATAGGCCAGCTCGATCTCGCCGTCCTGGCGCCGGTCCAGCTCCGCGAAGCCGGCCGGCGCGCCGCTCCGGTAGAGCACATAGAGGTCGACCCGCTCGTCGGAAATAATGGCGCCGAGCGCCGCGTCGTCCAGCTTGCGCCGCTCGTACCACAGCCAGTCCGCGCCGACCCGGTCGTAGAGATAGCGGTAGAAAGCGACGCCCGGATCGCGCGCCCGCATCAGCGCCACGCCCTTCGGCCGCGCGAAGGACGGGCGGGCCGGCCGCGCCGTCATCTCCAGCCAGGTGATGGTGACGTCGAGGGTCGCTGCGGCGCCGGGGCCGCTCCCGGCCGCCGCCTTCTTCGCCGCCGCGTCGCCGTCGAACCATTTCTCGAAGGTCGCGACCCCGGATTCGGCATAGCCGAGCGCGTCGTAGAAGGCGCGCACCGGCGCGTTGTCCGTGCGCACCATCAGCTGGACCTTCGGCGCGCCGGTCCGTTTCAGCCAGGTCTCGGCCCGGCCCATCAGGCGGCGGCCGAGGCCGTTGCGCCGCACCGCCGGATCGACCGCGAGATAGTAGACCCAGCCCCGGTGCCCGTCATGGCCGGCCATGACGCTGCCGGCGACGGCGCCGCCGAGTTCGGCGACGAAAAGTTCGGCGGTCGGGGTTTCGCGGCAGCGTCTGAAATCGCCTGCGGGATCGTTCCACGGCCGGATCAGCCCCGCCTTGTCCCACAGCGCGGCGATGGCGTCGAAATCCCCGTCGGTGCAGGGCCGGATGCGGGCGGCGGCGGGATCGTCGGTCATCTAAGGCATACCCGCCCTGGACCGAACCCCGGCGGCTTGGCGTCCCTCGATACGCCCCGGATTGCTTCCGGAGCTACTCGGGATGAGGAGAAAGTGTTGGAAATACATCCTTGCCCTCACCCTGAGTAGCCGCAAAGCGGCGTATCGAAGGGCCTTCCCGAGCCTGTCGAGGCGGACGTTCCCGGTTGCGCGGGCGGTTCCGGTAGAATCGGAAACGCATTACGGCCCGGTGGCGACCGGCGCGCCGGGCTGGGCCGCCCATTCGCTCCAGGAGCCGTCGTAGACCGCGACGTCCCGGCAGCCGAGCAGATGCAGGCCGAGCGCCAGCGTGCAGGCCGAAACGCCGGAGCCGCAGGTCGCGACCACCGGCCTGTCGAGATCGATTCCGGCGTCCTCGAACGCCGCCCTGAGCGCGCCGGCCGGCAGCATCGTGCCGCTGTCGCCGTCCTGCAGCTTCAGGAACGGCAGGCTCAGGCTGCCGGGGATGTGGCCGGACGGCAGGCCGGGGCGCGGCTCCTTCGCCTCGCCGGTGAAGCGGTCGAAGGAGCGGGCGTCGGCGATCTGCCGGCGGCCCTCGGCCACGATCTTCCGCATCCGGGGCAGGTCCCGCGCCATCGTGTGGTCGACGCGGGGCGTGAAATGCCGCTCCTGCGGCATCGGCGGCAGGGCCTCGGCCGGCCGGCCCTCCTCCAGCCATTTCGGGAAGCCGCCGTCGAGCACGGCGACGTCGCTATGGCCGAAGCGGCGGAACATCCACCAGACCCGCGGCGCGCTGAAAATCCCGGCGCCGTCGTAGACCACGATCCGGTTGCCGTCGCCGAGGCCCAGCTTGCGCACCCGCGACGAGAATTTCTCCGGGCTGGGGAGCGTGTGGGGGTAGGGCGACTCCGTGTCCGCGATCTCGTCGATGTCGAAATAGACCGCGCCGGGGATATGGGCGTTGGCGTATTCGGCCTTGGCGTCGCGGTTCATCGCCGGCAGGTGCCAGGAGGCGTCGACGACGCGCACGTCCGGCGCATCCAGATGCGCGGCGAGCCAATCGGTGGAGACGAGGGCGGCGGGATTGGCGTAGGTCATGCGCGTGTCTATCCCTCCAGCCATGCCGGCGCGGGCAGGTCCTTTTCGCGCAGGAAGGCCGGGTTGAACATTTTGCTCTGGTAGCGGTTGCCGTAGTCGCACAGCACGGTGACGATCGTGTGGCCCGGCCCCATGTCCCGGGCCAGCCGGACCGCGCCGGCGACGTTGACGCCGCTGCTGCCGCCGAGGCACAGGCCCTCGTGCTGCAGCAGGTCGAAGCAGTAGGGCAGGGCCTCGCGGTCGTCGATCCGGTAGGCCCGGTCGATCTCCAGCCCCTCGAGATTGGCGGTGATCCGGCCTTGGCCGATGCCTTCGGTAATCGAATCGCCCTCGGCCTTCAACTCGCCGTGGACGTAATAGTGCCACAGCGCCGCGCCCATCGGGTCGGCCAGGCCGATCTGCACGTCTTTCCGGCGCTCGCGCAGCGCCATCGCGACGCCGGCCAGCGTGCCGCCGGAGCCGACGGCGCAGATGAAGCCGTCCACCCTGCCGCCGGTCTGGTCCCAGATTTCCGGCCCGGTGGTGCGGTAGTGGCCGTCGCGGTTGGCGACATTGTCGAACTGGTTGGCCCAGATCGCGCCGTTCGGCTCGGTTTCGGCGAGTTTCTCCGCCATCCGGCCCGACACCTTGACATAGTTGTTCGGGTCCCGGTAGGGCGCGGGCGGCACCTCGACCAGTTCCGCGCCGCACAGGCGCAGCATGTCCTTCTTCTCCCGGGACTGGTTGTCCGGAATGACGATCACCGTGCGGTAGCCGCGCGCGTTGCCGACCAGCGCCAGGCCGATGCCGGTGTTGCCCGCCGTGCCCTCGACGATCGTGCCGCCGGGCCGCAGCGCCCCGGACCGTTCGGCGTCCTCGATAATGGCGAGCGCGGCGCGGTCCTTCACCGACTGGCCGGGGTTGAGGAACTCGGCCTTGCCCAGGATGGTGCAGCCGGTCGCTTCCGACGGTCCCTTCAGTTTGATGAGCGGCGTGTTGCCGATGGCGCCGACAAAACCGTCGTCGATAGTCATTGCGCGGGCACAATCCCGAATGTCCGAGGAATGCGGCACCCTAGCCCGGATTTCTCGCCACTGTCACGGTTTCCGTCCGCTGCCGGACTTTCTCCCCTTGCCGGCGAAGCGCCCCTCGTACGGCGCGCAAACGCGCCTACTCGGGATGAGGCCCCTCGATACGGCGCTGCGCGCCTACTCGGGATGAGGCCCCTCGATACGGCGCTGCGCGCCTACTCGGGATGAGGGGTTGGTGGAGATTAATCCCCTCCACCCTCACCCTGAGTAGCCCCGGCCCCGGCCGGGGCGTATCGAAGGGCGGGGCGTATCGAAGGGCCTGCCCTGAGCGAAGTCGAAGGGGCGCCCGGATCGCGCTAGCGGCTCTGCCACGCCGCACGCAGGCGCGCACGGTTCAGGCAGAGCCATTGCAGGGCGACGACGGTAATGGCGTTGCGGATCGCGCGCCGGGCCAGCGCCTCCCGGATCTCGGCCATGCTGCACGGGAAGGCGCGGATATCCTCGTCCTCGCCGGCGAGGCCGAAGATGCCGCCGGCGCCGGCCAGGTCGCAGCGGCCGCAGAACAGGGCGATCCGCTCGGTACACGCGCCCGGCGTGGTGTAGATGTCGGCGATCGGCTCCAGGTCGCGGACCGCGATCCCGGCTTCCTCCATTGCCTCGCGCCGCACGGCGTCTTCGGCGCTTTCGCCTTCCCTGTCGATCATGCCGGCGACGATCTCGATCTGCCACGGGTCGGGATCGCCGGCGGCGAGGGGGCCGGGCCGGAACTGCTCGATCAGGAGAACCTCGTCGCGCGCGGGATCGTAGGGCAGCACGCCCGCCGCATGGCCGCGTTCGAACATCTCGCGCTCCAGCGCCGGGCTCATCGAGCCGTCGTGGCGGGTATGGCGCAGGGTCAGCAGGTCGAGGCGGAAATAGCCGCGCCAGCCGGTTTCCCGCGCCAGCAGCTCGGCTTTCCGGCCGGGCCGGCCGGGCCGGATGTGTCGTCCTGACAGCAATGCGAAACCCTGCTTGCGAAAAATCTGCGGCGGCCGCCGGGCGGGCAACCATATGCCGTCTATCGGCAGCGGCAAGGCGCAAGGTGTCAGGCCGTAACCGGCAGGATCGGCGCGGCAGGGCCGCGCGTATCGAAGGGCGGCGTTTCCTTACTCCGCCGCCGCCCTCGCTTCCGCTTCGACCGGCTTCGGATACCCGTCGCGGGTCTGGGGCAGCTTGCGGCCGAGGATGCGCGAGGCGACCAGCGTGCGCAGAATCTGCGCCGTGCCGCCGGCGATGGCGAACATGCGCGCGTCGCGGACGTAGCGCTCCATCGGGTTGTTGCGCGAATAGCCGGCCGCGCCCCAGAGCTGCAGGGCGCCGTTGGTGACCTCGATCGCCAGGTCGGCGGCCATGACCTTGGCCTGGGCGGCGGCGAGCGGGTCGGGGAAGCCCGTGCCGCCGGTCGCGGCGCTGGCGGCGGCGCGCCACAGCATCAGCCGGGCGGCGTCGAGCCGGATGCTCATGTCGGCCAGCATCCATTGCAGGCCCTGGAACTCGGCGATGGGCCGGCCGAACTGTTCGCGGCGTTGGGTGTAGTCGAGCCCGTGACGATAGGCGCCGGCGGCGAGGCCGAGGGCGACCGCCCCGGCGCCGACCCGCTGGCTGTTGTAGGCGTTCATCAGGTCGGCGAAGCCCTTGCGCAGGCCGCGCGGCGGAATCACCATCCGGTCCGGCGCGATTTCCATGTCCTCGAAATGGACCTCGGTTTCGGGGATGCCGCGCAGGCCCATCGCCGGTTCGCGCCGGCCGATGCGCAGGCCGGGGGTTTCGTCCCGGATCGCGATGAAGCCGCCGATGCCCTGCTCCGCGCCTTCGGCGTCGAAAACCCGGGCGAAGATCAGGTGCAGGCGCGAGACGCCGCCGCCGGTGATCCAGTGCTTCATGCCGTTGACGACGTAGCGGTTGCCCCTGAGCTCCGCCCGCGTCGTCATGTCGGCCGCCGCGCTGCCGGCCTCCGGCTCGGTGATGCAGATCGCCGGCTTGTCGCCGTCCAGCACCAAGCCGGCTGCCAGCTTCTTCTGCTCCTCGCTGCCATAGGCCACGATCGCGCCGATCGCGCCCATGTTGGCCTCGACGGCGATCCGGCCCGACGGGCCGCAGACCTTCGCCATCTCTTCGATGACGAGCACGGTGTCGAGATAGCTCCGCCCGCCGCCGCCATAGGCTTCGGGGATGGTCATGCCGAAAAAGCCGGCCTCGGTCATGTCGCGGACGTTGTTCCACGGATAGGCTTCGGTCCGGTCGATCTCCGCGGCGCGGCCGGCGAAAACGCCTTCGGCGAGTTCGCGGGCCTTCGCCTGGAGGGCAAGCTGGTCGCGGGAGAGCGAGAAATCCATGTCGGGGCCTACCGGATCGCGGCGCTGGAGACGAGGGCGACGCCCTGCATGGTCATCTGTTTCATGGCGGCGTCGAGCGAGCCGTCGCGGTCGATGGCGGCGCAGGCGTCCTCGACCACGACCGTCCCGAAACCCTGGGCCTGGCTGTCGAGCGCCGAATAGGCGACGCAGACGTCCGTCGCGATGCCGGCGAAGAACAGCCGGCTCAGGCCGCGCTCGCGCAGATAGCCGGTCAGGCCCGTCGGCGTCTTCCTGTCATTTTCGAAGAACGCCGAGTAACTGTCTATTTCGCTTCGGAAACCCTTGCGGATCACCAGCTCGGCCCGCGCGACGTCCAGATGGCCGTGAAACTCGGCGCCGCGGGTGCCCTGGACGCAGTGGTCGGGCCACAGGGTCTGGGCGCCGTAGGGCATCTCCACCGTATCGAAGGGCGCGCCGCCGCGGTGGTTGCTGGCGAAGCTCTTGTGGTCGCGCGGATGCCAGTCCTGGGTCAGCAGGACATGGGCGAAGCGGGCGGACAGGGCGTTGATGACCGGCACGACCGCATCGCCCCGGTCGACCGCGAGCGCGCCGCCCGGGCAGAAATCGTTCTGCACGTCGACGACGATCAGGGCATCGCTGTGCCGGTCGATCGCCGGATCGCTCATGGCCGGCTCCTCGCAGGAAACGGAAAACGCCGCGCATCGGGAAGCGCCGGGCCATTGTCCGCCCGATAGCGGCGCGGTTCAAGGCCGGCGAGGGCGCAGGGCGGAACCGGCGGAACTCCTCGTTTCTTTGCTCTCTCCGCGGAATCGGGTGCGGGGGTCTATCATCGTACTGGAAGCCTCCGAAATCGAACTCGTGTCCCCGATCGCCTTTGCTTGGCGCCCCCGTGCGAAAATCACGTCGTCTGTCTTCGCCGCGCCCCATTCAAGCTGTCTCGGGCAAAGCATCTCAGAACAAAGTACTATTGGCGTCGCATTTGAACCTGCGACCTCAAGGTATGCCCTCAGCGAGCGCGACTGCGGCGCGCGGTCTGGATAAGATGCGCTGCGATGGTGGCGAACCCGAGAAGCAGAAACGCCGCGGCGGTAGGGTATTCGAAGAAGCCGAGTAGCCGGTAGTCCATCAGAACCATCGACTGGTAGAAGGCCTCCTCGCCGATCTGCCCGAGGATCACCCCCATCACGATGGCGGGGAGCGAATAGCCATAGCGCCGCAGGACGTAGCCCAGGATACCCGCGACGAAGATCGTCCATACGTCGAGAATGTTGTTGCGCAGCGAGAAGGCGCCGATGACCGAGAAGAAGATGATCGCCGGGCCGAGAATCGAGAAAGGAATGCGCAGCAGGTTGACGATCATGCGGGTCTCGATCAGGCCCAGCGCGAGGATCGCGATGCTGGCCCAGAACATGCCGCAGAACAGAATCCAGACCAGCGGCTTGTGCTGAATCATGACCAGCGGGCCGGGCGTCAGGTCGTGCAGCGTGAGGACGCCGATCATGATCGCCGTGAACCCGCCGCCGGGCAGGCCGAGCGCCAGCAACGGCACCATCGCGCCGCCGGTCGCCGAGTTGTTCGCCGTTTCCGCGGCGACGATACCTTCGGGCTCGCCGGTGCCGAAGCGCTCCGGGTGCTTGGACCAGCGCACCGCCTCGCTGTAGGACAGGAACGACGCCAGCGCCGCGCCGACGCCGGGCAGCACGCCGCAAGCGAAACCGATGACCGATGAGCGCAGAACGGCGATTTTCAGGCGCCAGAACTCAACGAAACGCGGGAAGTCGACCGAGACCTTGGGCGCCTTGTAGGTGCCCCTTACCAGCCGTTCGCCCTGTACGAACACTTCGGACACCGCGAAGAAGCCGACGATCAGCACCGTAAAGTTGATCCCGGTCATGACGTAATAGTCGCCGAAAGCGAAACGGCCGAGGCCGCCTACCGGATCGGTCCCGATGGTTCCGATCCACAGGCCGAAGAACAGCGAGAGCCAGCGTTTCCAGAAGGAACCCCGGCCGATGCCCGCAACGACGGCAAGCGCAAAGAAGACAATGGCAAACTTTTCGATCGGGCCGATGGCGGAGATCGCCCAGCGGGCGATCGGCGCCGTGCCGATCATCATGACGATGCAGGACAGCGTGCCGCCGACCGCCGAGGCGGTAATAGCCAGTCCGACCGCCCGTCCGGCCTGCCCCTTCTTGACCATCGGATGGCCGTCGAAGGTCGTCGGCGTGTTCTCCACGGATCCCGGGATGTTGAACAGGATCGCCGTCGTCGCCCCGCCATAGACCCCGGAAACGTAGATGACGCCGTAGAACAGGATCGCGTGTTCCGACGGCAGGAAAACGGAAAACGGCAGGAAAATTGCCGCCAGTGTCATGGAGCTGAGGCCCGGCACCGAGCCGAAGACGAGCCCGGCGATCAGCGCGGCAGCAAAGAGAAGCAGCGCGTTCGGATCGCTGACGAGTTGATAGGTTCCGAGAAGAAAGTTCTCCACCGCCCGCTGGTCCGCCTATTGGATGAGATCGACAAACCGGCCGGTGAGGCTGTGGAATACTCCGAGGCCGGGCGGGAAATGGGTATAGAGCAGGCGCACGAAGACCAGCAGGACAAGCGCGTAGATGGCGAGATTGACGGCGATCAGAACCGGCCACTTGCGATAGCCGAACAGGTACATGTAGGCGAGCAGGAAGACCGGCGAGACGAAGAGGAAGCCGAACCGGTGCATGGCGGCGACATAGACGAGCGGCAGGCCGAAGCTGAGCACCCGCTTCGGCTCCAGCGCCTGCCGCCAGAATTCGGCGGTCGAGGCGGCCGGCGACGACGCCTTGGCCTCGACGTCGAACGAACTGTCGAGATTGGCGCTCCGGTCCGCTTTTGCGCCGGGATTCAGTAACCCGGAAACCAGCAAGCCGACCGCGCCGAGCCCGATCATCAGGATGATCGCCCGGGGCCAGGTCGTCGCGCCCAGGGCGTAGCCGCGCAACGGCTGGTCGAATTCGTAGGTCAGAAGATATGCGAGCGCCGCGAAGGCAAGCCAGATCAGGCCTTCGGCGGCGCGCGCTCCCATAGTTTACGGTCCGCTCTGCGTGCCGGGCAGGCGTGCGGCCCGCCCCGGACACTAACGGAGGGCTGACAGGCGGCTACCGGCTCGGCAAACCGAGTTCGCGATAGGCGTCCGAGTAGGTCTTGATCTCGTCGGCCGCGATCTTCGTCGTCTCGGCGCTGCTCCGGTAGGAATTCAACAGATGCATGCCCTTCTTCTTGAGCCAGGCTTGGTGGCTTTCGGTCGCCCACGCCTTCTTCATCGCCGCTTCGAGGAAGTCGAAGACCGGCTTGGGCGTGTCCTTGCGGACGAACAGCGCACGCCACTTGACCGTCGGGACCCATTTCATTCCGTAGTCCTGCCCGGTCGCCTTGGTGTCCGGATAGACCTTGAACCGCTTGGGCCAAATCGAGAGGACCGGCGCCAGATCGCCGCTCTGGACCAGCGAGCGGACGTCGCTGATTTGCTCGAACAGTACGTCGATGCGTCCGCCGATCACCGAGCCGTAGCGTTCGGCCGGCTTGTCGAAGGCGACGATCTTGGTCTTGATGCCGAAGAATTTCTCCAGCTTGCCCATGGTCACGCCTTCGAGATTCTCCGACGTGCCGTAGTTCGCCACCGTCAACTTGCCCGGATTGGCCTTGGCGTATTTCAGCACCTTGTCGAAATCCGGCTTGCCGTCGGTCAGGAAGCGCATGTCCTTCGGGTTGATGAAGATCTGGCTGGCCACGACATTGGCGATCAGCAGCGGCTTGATGTCGGTCGCCGGGTTCAGGTTGCTTTTCTTCGACGCATAGAGCGTCACCAGATTGTCGGTATGTTGCAGGATCGTGTAGCCATCCGCCGGAGCGCCGAGGAAATCGGGCAGGCAGCCCAGCCCGCCGGCGCCCTTCTTGTTGGTCACCACGACCGGAACGCCGAGCACTTTCTTTGCCGCCGCGCCCATGGCGCGGGCCATCTGGTCGCTGCCGCCGCCGGCGCCGAAGCAGACGATGATCGTGATCTGCCGTTTCGGGAAACCGCCCGGGCCGTCGCCCGCGTTGACCGCAGAGAACATGGCGGAAAGGCCCAGGACCGCGCCGGCGGCAAGGACCGCGGCTGCACCGTTGCGCACACCCTTCAGGCAACCGTTCGAAATCATGACGACGCTCCCTCTCACTCGGCAAGGCCGAGTGCCCTGGCAATGCTCGGCCGGATCGAACGAAGGCCTGCCAGCGGCGGCAGCGCCGCGCCAGGCGGCAGGATCAGCTTGGAAAAATCGAGTATGGGCAGGCGCCCGGTTTCCTGTCAACACGGGATTGTGTACAAAATTCAATTTTGCGGATGCTGCCCCGGTTCGCGGCGGCGGGGCGCCGTCGGCGGCAGGAGGCGGGCAATATTCGCAGCAGCAACGGACTATGACGGATGGCAGCACCGCACAAACGGAATTCCGATCTCGACAAGGATCTCGTCGACGATCTGAACCTGCCGGTATCCGCGCGAATCGCCAATCTTCTGGAGCGCGCCATCCTCGAAGGCCGCTATCCGCCGGGACAGCGGCTGCGCGAGGTCGAGCTTGCGAAGCGGCTCGGTGTCAGCCGGACCCCGCTGCGCGAGGCGTTCTACACCCTCGAAACGCGCGGCCTGTTGCAAATTCAGCCGCGCCGGGGCGCCTTCGTGAAATCCGTTACCGTCGAGGAGATGGAGGAACTGTTAACGGTTCGCGTCGCGCTCGACGGGCTGGCGGCGTGGCTGGCGGCGGAAAAGGCCGATGCAGCGGACATCCAGGAGTTGAAGAGGGTTCACGAGGCCCAGCGCGCCGCTTTCCGGCAGGGCGACGATTCCGCGTTTCATGCCTTGGGCCAGGAATTTCACAACCTGATCTATGCCACTGCCGGCAATCCCAAGCTGAACTCGATTTACCGCTCGCTCCGCGTCGATCTGGCGCTCTATCCGGTAGCGGACATCCTGCTGCCCGGCGAAACGGAAAAGTCGCTCGAAGACCACAGCGAGTTGCTGGCCGCCATCGATGCCCGCAATTCGAGCAAGGCGCACGACATTGCGGAAAGACATATCGGGCGGATCAAGGCGCATCTGAAGGCCAACCTCCCGGTCGCGGCGAAGCAGGGCTGACCCCGCCCGAACGATTGCTGCCGAACCGGCCGACTCAAGCGCTCACATAGCCTTCGCGGAGGTCGCGGTCCGCTGCCGCGGCGTCACGACGATCGGCCGCGCCGAATCCGCCGCCGCCGGCGGACTCCACGACCAGAACCGATTGCGGTGGAAAATCGATCAAGGCCTTGTCGGGTATGGTTTTCCCGTCGAGTGTGATGACCGCCGGCCGGCCCTCCGATCCGCCAAACAGTCCCTGCGCGCCGCGATGGGTCAGTTCCGCAAGGACCGACAACTGGATCGGCGCGCCGGACGTATTCCGCACCGCCATGCGCTGGCCGCAGCCGCCGCGCCATCGCCCGGGGCCGCCGGAATCCGGCACCAGTTCCTTGCATTCGATCCGTAATGTCGTCAGCGCCTCGATGATTTCGATCGGCGTGCAGGTCGTATTGGCCGGGAAACACAGGGCGTTGGGACCGTCGGCGACCGAGCGCGCGCCAAGACCGCTCACCATAAAGATGTGCTCGACGAATCGCTCGCCTTCGCGGGTCCTGCCGCTGAACACCAGTTGCGGGCGGGTCACGCCGCTTTCCGCCATGATGCGGTCGGGGATGCACTCGGCAAGCGCCAGGAAAACCGCCGCGCTGAGAAACTGCCCGGTCAGGTGGCGCGCCGAAACCGGCGCCGGAAACACCGGATTGAGCACGCATCCTTCGGGTGCGCTCACGGCGAGCGGCGTCAGGGCGCCGTGGTTGTTCGGAACCTCCGGCGCAAGGATGCATTTGAGCGGATAGACCGTATGGGCGTAGGTGTAGCAGAGCGGCACGTTGATGCCGAAGCGCTGGGCGCCGGTCGTGCCGTTGTAGTCCACGCCTATGGCGTCGTCGGCAACCGTCACGGTGCAGGCGATCCGAATCGGCTCTTCGAGGCCGCTGGTCGTCAATTCGCTGCGGTAGACACCGTTCGGAATTTCCCGGATCGCTGCGCGCATGGCGGTTTCCGACCGGCGGACGATCTCGTCGGCACAGGCCAGATAGCGGGCGGGCGTCATGGATTGCGCAAGGTCGCGGACCTGACGCCCGGCCTTTTCCACACAGGCCGCCATACCCTCAAGATCGCCGATTACCTTTTCGGGCACCCGCACGTTGGACACGATGAAATCGCGCACCAGCGGATCGCGCACGCCCGCCCTGGCATAGTGGCAAATCGGAATGCGCAGGCCTTCCTCGAACACCTCGCGGCTCAGAGCCGAATAGAGGCCGCCGCCGATGTCCGGTCCGTGGGCGGCGATCAGCACAAACCCGAACAGGTCGTCGCCCAGGAAGACCGGCGACGCCATGGTGATATCCTGCAGATGGCCGGCGCCGATCCAGGGATCGTTGGTGATGACGCAATCCCCGGCGCGCCACTCCCCGGCGGGATGCGCCTTGAGAAAGGCCTGCATGGAGCGCGGCAACGTGCCGATAAATGAGGCATTCGCCGAGGTGCATTCGGCGATGGCGCGGCCCCTCGGGTCGAACAGCACGACGGTCAGGTCGCGGCTTTCCCGGATGGTCGTCGAATAGGCCGTCCGGATCATGGTCGTCATCGCCTCGTCCATGAAGGAGATGAGCCTGCGCCAGACGATCTCGATGTCGCCGGGTCGGAGATCTGCGCCCCCCGCGTCCGCGGGCGCCGCCGTTCGTGCCGGCGCATCCATCATCCAGCGCCTCCGATCCGGATCCTGAGATTGCCGATGCCGTCCGCCCGGAATTCGGCGTCCGGCGGCACCACGGTCGTCGTCTCGCGTTCTTCGACCAGGGCCGGTCCCTCGAGCCGGATTTCGGGTTCGAGCCCGCTTCTTTGCAGGACCGGAACGTCCAACGCGCAGCCGGCGAAACGCGCCTGGCGCACCGTGCCTGCCAAAGCTGCGGAAGGCGAAGACTCGACCGTGTGGACGGCGGGATCGGGGCGCGAACCCGTTGCTTCCAGCCGCCAGCTCACCACCTCGGGGCGGCCGCCGGGATTGGTGCGTCCGTAAAGCTTCCGGTAGGCTTCGCTAAAGGCCCCGTTCACGGCGCCGCGCCGCCCGTCCGCCGGTAGCGGCCAGGGGACCGGGACATCGATTTCGTGTCCCTGGCCCCGGTAGCGCATGTCGCAGGATAGGCTGAATGCGAGATCGTGCGCGCCGCCTGTCCCGAGATCCGCAAGCAATTCGGTGCGCATGTCCTCGACCAGATCGCAGACTTCCATCCACTGCACATCGTCGAGCGCCTCGAGACGCGACCGCGATGTGCGGGCGATCGCCGGCGCCTCGAGCAGGCCGACAGCGGCGCCGACTCCGGCGCGCGGCACGATCAGGACGTCCTTCACGCCGAGATGCCCGGCAAGCGCGGCGGCATGCATCGGTCCGGCGCCGCCGCATACGATAATAGCAAATTCGCGCGGATCCAGTCCGCGTTCCAGAATGTGGATGCGCGCCGCATTCGCCATGGTCTCGACGACGACGCGAAAGATCGCTTCCGCCGCCGTGTCGACATCGATCGATTGCGGACGTGCGATAGCCACCGATATCGCCTCGGCCGCGGCCCGGGCATCCAGGGGATACTCGCCGCCGACGAGCCCATCCGGATTCAGATATCCGAGTATGAGGCAGGCGTCGGAAACGGTCGGCGCACGCCCGCCCCGGCCGTAACAGGCGGGGCCGGGGTCGCTGCCGGCGCTGTCCGGCCCGACCTCGACCAGCCCGAGACGGTCGATCCGCGCAATGCTGCCGCCGCCCGCGCCGATCTCGATCAGGTCGATCGCGGCGGCCTGGATCGGAATGCCGCTGCCCTTCTTGAGCCGCGCATTGCGCGCCACTTCGTAGCTGCGGGTCAGGACCGGCTTGCCGTCGAGGACTATCGCGGCCTTGGCCGTGGTTCCGCCCATGTCGAACGCTAGCACCTTCGGCCAGCCGACCCGGCGGGCGATGCCGGCCGCGGCGAGGACTCCGGCAGCCGCGCCGCACTCCAGCAGTTCGACCGGGCGGCGGACCGCCGCCTCCACGCGCAAACGTCCACCGTGCGACGAGATGAGATGCCATGGCGCGCTTATGCCGTCCTGCTTCAACAGCCCGTCCAAGCGTTGGATATAGCCCGCAACCCGCGGGCTCAGATAGGTATTGGCGACGGTTGTCGAGGCTCTTTCGTATTCGCGGATTTCCGGGCAGGTCTCGTGCGACAGCACGATCGGCCCCATAAAACCCGCCTCGCGCAGGATCTCGCGGACGCGCGTTTCGTGAACGCCGTTCCTGTAACCGTGCAGCAGGCAGACCGCGACGGCCTCTACGCCGGCATCTGCGAGATCGCCGGCGAGCGTCCGGACCCGTTCGGTATCGAGCGGCATTTCAATGGAGCCGTCGGCGTTGAGCCGCTCTTCGACCTCGAACCTCAGACGGCGCGGCACCAGCGGGACGACCGGCCGGACCGTCAGGTCATAAAGGTCGTAGCGCGCCTCCCGCCCGAATTCGAGGATGTCGCGGAAGCCTTCGGTCGCGATCAGCGCGATGCGCGGCCCGCTTCGTTCGATCAACGTGTTCGACGTTTGGGTCGTCGCGTGTATCAGCGATGCGATCGCGCCGGGATCGAGTTCTTGCCGGTCAAGGAGCGTTTGGATTCCGGCGGCGGCGCCAAGGGCGATATCCGCAGGATTCGTCGGCACCTTCGCGGTACCCTTTACGCGGCCCTCGGAATCGAGCAACACGAAGTCGGTGAACGTGCCGCCGACATCGAAGCCCAGGCGATAGCCGCTCCGGCCGGGGTTCTCTGCCGTCTCGACTGTCATCGCGTCGCTGCCCGGAGGGCCGCCTCGGAAGCCCGGAGCGTGAGTTCGACCTCCCGCTCGCGGTGGGCGGTCGAGAAATAGCTCCGTCCGCCGATCCGCACCATCACGCGCTGTTCGACCAGGCCGAGATGAAACCGCCGGTGTCGGGCGCTGTCGGCGCGCGCCGCCGCGCGATGATCCCGGATCGGCCCTTCGGCAAACACGATATCCCAAAGCGGTCCGGAGCCGACGACCTGTGCTGCCATAGCGCCCTGCTGCCGCCCGATAATGTCGCGGAGCCCGGTCTTAAGATCCTCGGCGAAACGGTGAAACGCCTGCATGACCCCGGGCCGCGACAGTTCGTTCAGGGTCGCCAGCGCAGCCGCACAGCCGAGCGGGTTGCCGGCTTGGGACGAGGTCACATAGCAGTAGCCGTCTTCCGGGCCGCCCCGGTTCGGGTCGCCGTGGGACATGACCTCTTCCCTGCCGGCGACGGCGCTGACCGGCAGTCCGCCGCCGAGCGCCTTGCCGAAGACCGAAAGGTCCGGTTCGACGCCCGTCAATTCGGCCGCGCCGCCCAGTGCGTGGCGGAAGCCGGTCACCACTTCGTCGTAGATCAGCACGATGCCGCGCGCGTCGCACACGCGGCGCAGCGTTTCGAGGAAGCCGGGCTCGGCCGCGTAGTAGCGCTGAACCGGCTCGACGATGACGGCCGCAATATCGCGCCACTCCCGGTTGACGATCGAAGCCGTCGCTTCGGGATCGTTATACGGCGCCACCAGGACCAGTTCCGCGATAGACCCGGGTATGCCGGCGGAATCCCTTTGCGCTGCCGGATAAGAGACCGGTTCGCGCGGCGCCATGCCCCAGAGCGCATAGTCCGAATTGCCGTGATAGGCCCCCTCGAACTTGACGATCTTGTCCCGCCCTGTCGCGGCGCGCGCCAGGCGCAACGCGAACATGACAGCTTCCGCACCCGAGAGTGCAAACCGGACCCTTTCGACCCATCCGACAAGTTCCTTGACGCGCTCGGCCAACTGCAACGCCGGAAAATTGCGGATGCTGACGAATTGCGTGGCCTGCTCGGCCTGCGCCTGTACGGCCCGGACCACAGCCGGATGGCTGTAGCCGAGGATCAGGGAACCGCCGCCGCAGGAATAGTCCAGAAATTCGCGACCGGCATGGTCGAAAATCCAGGCGCCCTTGCCCGATACCGGGATATGTTCGACACCGTCGGGATAGACATGCCGACCCAGCACGCCGCCCGGCAGGACCCGTTCGGCCCGGGCGACCGTCTCGGCGTAAGACCCGGTCCCGGTATTATCGGCTCTGTCTGAGGCGGGTCTCCCCAAGAATCGTCTCCCCGGTTCATCGTCGATACGCCCCGCGGTCCGAATCCCGCTCCTCGGCGGCGGGACGACCGGTTCCATCTGCCGCAATTTGACCTTGTAGAGGATGCAGGCATATTTTGTCGACATAACACAATAGAGCCGCCGAATTCCGAATGAGCCGGCACGAAGTGTGCTACAGGAAACCGGCGGCAGCGGCGGCCGGCGCCAGCGTCTCGGGGGCAGCAGGATCATGCAGGATCGTTTCGGAAACCCGCTCGATCCCGCGGTCGGCTATGCGCGCGGCGCGCATCTTGCCGGCCCCCTGGACGAATTCCGCCGGCGCGCCCACGGTCTCGACATACTCCGGGCAAAGGTCGCCTCCGAAGGGCGCGACCGGCTGTACAATTTTACCGGCCATCGGCGCGATTTCCTCGCGCGGGACAACGATCTCACGGACAACCTCGCCGAGGAGTGGATCGGTACGCCGCTGATCGAAGACCGGTTCAATCAACTGGCGCAGGATCATTTCGGCGCCGGCGGCGAAGCGGCTGTGGCTCTGTTTAACCGGTCCGCCGCCGGGATCGTTTCGGCAATTCTCTCCGCTGCCTCGGCCGGCGACCGCGTCGTTGCGGTGGCGTCGAACGGGCGGACCCATCCGTCGATCCGGCGCGGGGCGAGCCTTGCCGGCGCCCGGCTTAGCGAGCCGGATCCGGAAAACGGTCTGGATTCGTCGGAATTCGACGGCGCCGTTCTGACGGTCCTGACCCGGGTGACCAGCGAACTCGACACCCTGGCCCCGGAACGGGCCCGGGCCATCGTGGCCATGGCGAAAGCGGCCGGATCGCCGGTCTTCGTCGACGACGCCTACGGAACGCGCGTCGGTCCGGTGCTCCTGGGGCAGGAAAAGACATTAGAGCTGGGGGCCGATTACGGCATCACGAGCTGCGACAAGGCCGGCCTGGGCGGCCCGCGGGCCGGACTCATGGTCGGCCGGCCCGACCTGGTCGACCGGGCCGTTGCGCAGGCCAGCGGCCTTGGCCTGGAAGCGCGCGGCCCGCTGGTCCTCGGCGTGCTGCGCTCGCTCGAAAGCTACCGGCCCGAGACCCTGCGTAACGATTCGGCGGTCGCCCGACAGATCGCGTCCGGCCTGCAGGACCGGTTCGGAGCGGAACGCGTTCTCGATCTCTGCATGGGCCCGACGATTTCCGAAGAGGACGTACTGTCCATCGCTCTGGAAGGCCGGAACGAATGCGCCGGCGATTGCGTCCTGGTTCCGGCCGAAGCGTCGTGCATCCTGGGCATGGCGCTTCTGGAGGACCACGGCATCGTAACCTCCAATGTCGCGGAACGGCCGGGCGCCCGGGTTTCGCTGCGCCTGCGCCCGACCGCAACGGAAGTCGAACGGTTCGGGGGACCGGACCGCGTCGTCGATGCCGTGGAGCACGCATTCGGCAAATTGCCGACGCTGCTCGGCGATACCCAGGCGGCCGAAGCGAAAATCTTCGGCAACGGCCGGCCGCGTTGAAGCGCCGCGGCCCTCCCGGAACGACCGGCGCCGTGCCCAACCCCGGCAAATGGCAGGAGCAGTTTCCGGTCACCTGCGACTGGGTCTATCTCGACATCGCCAACAAGGCGCCCCTGCCGCGCGCCGTCAAGGACGCATGGCTCCGGTTCCTCGTCGATCAGCACGAGGGCCCCGGCGACAAGAACGGCTGGAAGCGGCGTGCAGAAACCCTCCGCGCCAAGGTGGCCGCTTTGATCGGCGCCCGCCCTTCCGAAATTGCGTTTGTCAAGAACACCTCCGAAGGGCTCAACACGATCGCCCAGAGTTTTCCCTGGCGCGCCGGCGACAGCATGGTCGTGCATGCCCGGGAGCATCCCAACAACCTGCATGGCTGGATCAACCTGCGGCGCCGCGGCGTCGAGGTCCGGGTGGTCGAAAGCGCCGGCCCGACCATCGATGTCGAAGACATCCTGGCCGCCATCGGGCCGACCACCCGCATGGTTGCAATTTCCGCCGTCAGCTTTCGCACCGGGCAGCGCTTCGATCTCGGGCAACTCGGCGAACGATGCCGGCGGCACAATGCCCTGCTCGTGGTCGATGCGGTCCAGGCGATCGGCACGGTGCCCTTCGATGTCAACGATCCGGCAATCGACGCGCTGGCCTGCGGGCCGCAAAAGGGTCTCATGTCCACCCACGGGCTCGGTTTCTCTGGTGCCGCGAATCGCTGATCCCCGACCTGATGCCGCCGTTCGCGGCGCGTTCGAGTCTGGCGGACACGGCGCCCGATGCCGGGATTCCCGCGTTTCACGCCGACGCGCGCCGCTTCGAGCACGGCAACATGAACTACGGCGGCGTTTGCGCTCTCGAAGCGGCAGTCGACTTCATCGGCGAAGTCGGTATTCCTTCCATCCATGACCGGGTCCGGGCCCTGACCGGCCATCTCATCGATCTCATCGACCGCGAGGGACTGCCCTGTATCACGCCGCGGGCCGACGGCGCGCGCGCGGGGATCGTCACGATCGGAATGGACGACGCACCGCAGCGCTGTGACGCGCTGCTGGGCAAGCGGTTCGTTGTCAGCGCCGTAGACGACGGGTTGCGCATCGCCCCCCATTTCTACAATACCGAACGGGAGCTCGAGACCCTGGTCGACGCGCTTTAGGCCACAGCGACGGGAGGAACCGAATATGGCGGGTCACTACCGGCTATTGATCGACGGACAGTGGACCGATGCCGCTTCCGGCAAGGTTTTCGCGACTCATAACCCGGCGACGGGCGCGCATGTCGCCGACGTGGCGGAAGCGGATGCGGCAGATGTCGACACCGCCGTCGCGGCGGCCCGGCAGGCTTTCGACGCCGGCCCGTGGCCGCGTATGGATGCGGCGGCGCGCGGGCGGTTGCTGCTGCAGGTAGCAGAGAAAATCCGCGCCCGGGGCGATGAGCTTGCCCGTATGGAGACCCTGGACAACGGCAAGGCGATCCGGGAGACCCGCGCCCAGGTCAACGCCTCGGCCGATTATTTCGAATATTACGGCGGCTGGGCGGACAAGCTGGAAGGCCATGTCATCCCGGTGCGCGGCCGGTTTCACACCTATACGGTGCTGGAGCCTATCGGCGTCTGCGGCCAGATCATCCCCTGGAACTCCCCGCTGCCCCAGGCGGCGCAAAAACTGGCGCCGGCGCTCGCGGCCGGATGCACCATGATCCTCAAGCCGGCCGAGCACACGCCGGTCACCGCGCTGGTCCTCGGCGAAATCCTGATGGAAGCCGGCGTGCCCGAGGGCGTCGTCAACATCCTGCCCGGTTTCGGCCCGACGGCGGGCGCCGCCTTGGCAAGCCATCCCGGCATCGACAAGGTGGCGTTCACCGGCGAAGTCTCGACCGGGCAGGCGATCCTGCGCGCGTCCATCGACAATCTCACCAAGGTCACCCTGGAGCTGGGCGGCAAGGCGCCGAACATCGTCTGCGAGGATGCCGATCTCGACGCCGCGGTCCGCGGAACCCTGTTCGGTATTTTCGCCGGCGCCGGTCAGTATTGCGACGCCGGCCCGCGCCTGTTCGTCCACCGCAGCATCCGCGACTCCTTTATGGAGAAGCTGCTGGATATGGTCCGGCAGATCCGCATCGGCGATCCGCTCGATCCGGAGACCCATGTCGGATCGCTGACCACCCGAGAGCAGCTCGACAAGGTGGCGCGCTATGTCGAGATCGGCCGGGACGAAGGCGCCGAACTGGTCGCCGGCGGCGCGCCGCCCGACGATCCGGACCTGGCGGGCGGATACTTTTACCTGCCCACCGTCTTCGACCGGGTCGCGCCGGACATGCGCCTGGCCCAGGAGGAGATTTTCGGCCCCGTCCTCTCGGTGCTCGACTTCGACGACGACGAGCAGCTGGTGGCCGACGCCAACGGCACGGTCTACGGCCTCGCCGCCGGCGTCTGGACCGAGGACATGCGCCGCGCGCTCCGGCTCGCCGAACGTCTCAAGGCCGGCACGGTATGGGTCAACACCTTCCGGCAGACCCAGATTTCGGCCTCCTTCGGCGGCTACAAGATGAGCGGAATCGGCCGCGAGAAGGGTCTTTCGGGCCTGGAGGAATATTGCGAGGAGAAGACCGTCTGGGTCGACCTGAACGAGTCCGGCATCGGATATTTCGACAGTTAGCCCGGATTTCTCACCGCAGTCACGGCCTGCGCGGCGCTGTCGGGCCGGCAGGGCAGGAAAGCCGCGCCGCGCGATGCGGGACATCGGGCAAGCGGCTTGACGCCCCCTGCCGGCCCGACAGCGCCGCCCTCCGGGTCGCGCCCCAATTCGCAATCCGGGGACGTCCGCCCGCGGCGTCGCGGGCCTCGACCGTAGTCCCCGCTACGCTTTTCGGCCCGCTCCCAGTACTGAACGGGGCGGATCGAACGTCCGGACGCGACGCAGGCCGTGACTGCGGTGAGAAATCCGGGTTAGGTTCGCGGAAACGGTCGAGACCAGAAGACATGCTGAAGAAAGAAAAGATCGAGTCCCCGCTGGCGCCCGGAAAAATCGCCAACCACTCCTACCCGTTCTCGCAGGGCTGGAAGGTCGGCGGTTTCGTGTTCACCGGCGGCATCGCGCCCGAGGACCACGAAACCGGCGAGATCGTCGAGGGCGACATCGACGTCCAGGCGCGCCGGGTGTTCGAAAGCCTCAAGGCGATCCTCGAAGCGGCCGGCTCGTCGCTCGACAAGGTCGTCAAGGTCACGGTCTACCTGACCGACATCGGCAACAAGCCGGGCTTCGAGAAGGTCTATCGCGAGTATTTTCCGAAGGACGCGCCCGGCAGAATGACTGCCGAGGTCAGCTTCATCGGCCCCGGCATCCTGCTGGAAATGGATGCGATCGCTTACGTCTGAACGGGCAGGGCGCGCCGGCCCCGCATCAAGCCATCTCGCTCGGCAGGTAGTTGCCGCCGACCATGCGGGTCATGCGGCGGAACAGGCGGTCGATCGCGATGCCGAGGACGCCGAGCACGGCGATCGCCACGATCACCGAGTCCATCCGCGAAAATTCGCGCGACGAGAAGATCAGGAAGCCGAGGCCCGAGTTCGCCGCCAGGATTTCGGCCGAGACGATGGTTGCGAAAGCGCGGCCCATGCCCATGCGCATGCCCTGGATGGCGTAGGGCACGACCGAGGGCACGACCACGAACTGCAACACCTGCCGGCGATTCGCGCCGAGGCTGCGCACGGCGTCGATCCGCACCTGGGAGATGTGCTTGACGCCGGCCTCGGTCGCCAGCGCCACGGAAAAGAAGGTGTTGTAGAAGATCAGGAAGACTTTCGAGGCCTCGCCGATGCCGAACCAGATGAGCGCGAAGACCACCATGGCGATGGCCGGGATGTAACGGAAAAACTCGGTGATCGGCTCCATCATGCGCCGGAAGAAGGGCGACAGGCCCATGCCGAAACCGATCGGGATCGCAATCGCGCAGCCGATCAGGAACCCGATGAGCAGCCGTTGCAGGCTTGCCAGCGCATGGAAGACCAGCTCGCCGCCGGCCAGCAGGTCGATCCCTTCCTCCAGCGCCTGGCCGGGCGACGGCAGGATGGTCACGTCGTAGCGCAGCGAGGCGAAGCCCCAGATCGCAATCAGAATGGCGGCGCCGGTAACCGGAAGGACGACCGCGCCCGGCCGCTCCATTTCGCTGGCCTGCCAGCTCGGCGCCAGAAGCAGGTCGAAGGCTCGTGTGGCGGCCATGTCAGGCGACCCTGGCGTATTCGCCGCCGCAACGGTCGATCAGGATGCGGAAGAGGCGGTCGGTCGCGAAGCCGAGCAGCCCGAGCGCCACCAGGCCGACGAAGATGTCGCCGGTCTTGAGGAAGACCCGCGCCTGCTGGAGCATGAAGCCGAGGCCGAAATCGGCGGCGATCATCTCGGCGGCGATGATGGTCGAGAAGGCGTTGCCCATCGCGACCCGCATGCCGGTGAGCGCGTGCGGCAGCGTCGACGGGAAGATGACCAGGCGGAAGACCTGGCCCGTGTTCGCACCCAGGCTTTCGGCGGCGCGGACCCGGTTGCGGGTCACATGATAGACGCCGTCCTCGGTATTGATCGTCACGATGAACACGGTCGCGAAGACGATCAGGAAGATTGTGGCGACATCGCCGGTGCCGAACCAGGAAACGGCGAGCACGATCATCGCGATAGGTGGGATGAAGCGGAAGAACTCAACGACGCTGTAGAGCATGCCCCGCGCCAGCGGCAGGCCGCCCATCAGGATGCCGACCAGCACGCCGAGCATGCTGCCGAGCAGGAAGCCGGTCCAGATGCGCAGCAGGCTGACCAGGACCTGGGCCCAGAGATCCCCCGTCGCCATGCGGACGAAGGATTCGCCGACGGTCTCGAGGGGCGGGAAGAACAGCGGATTGATCATCCGCGAGCCCATCTCCCAGAGGCTCAGAAGCAGAACGACCGTCAGCGAATAGGGTAGCACCCGGCCCAGCAGGATCCGCTTCATTCCTCGCGGCTCCTCTGGACCTCTTCGGCAAGGATCTCCTGAATTCTCCGGTAAATCTTCAGCAGCTCCGGATCGGTGCGGTCGCGCGGGCGCGGCAGGTCGATCGGGAAGATTTCCCGGATCGACGAGCGCGGCCCGGCGTGCATGACGCCGACCCGGTCGCCCAGGATCAGGGCTTCGACCACGTCATGGGTGATGAAGAGCACGGTGCGCCGGCTCGAGCTCCAGATGCGGGTGAGTTCGTCCTGCATCTGGCCGCGGGTCTGGGCGTCCAGGGCGGCGAACGGCTCGTCCATCAGCAGCATGTCCGGCTCGGTCGCCAGCACCCGCGCGATCTGGATGCGCTGCTTCATGCCGCCCGACAGTTCGCGCGGGTATTTGTGGCCATGGCCGTCGAGGCCGACAAGCTTGAGCAGGCGTTCTGCGATCTCGCCCTGCTCGGCTTTTTCAAGGCCCTGTATCCTCGGCCCGAGCAGGACGTTGTCCCGCGCGGTGAGCCAGGGCATCAGGGAATCGTCGCCCTGAAAGACGACGCCGCGGTCCGCGCTCGGGCCGCGCACCGGCTGGCCGCGGTGCAGCGCCTGACCCGCGGTCGGCATTTCGAAGCCGGCCAGCAGGGTGAGCGCCGTGGTTTTGCCGCAGCCGCTCGGGCCGAGCAGGCAGAAAAATTCCCGCTCGCGAATCGCCACTTCGAAATTCTCGAGGGCCGGCGGGCTGGGATCCTGTCCCCGCCCGCCGAATTGCTTCTTTACCCCGATGAATTCAGCCGCGTGCATACGCGCCGACTGCTAGCAGTTCGGCAACGATTTCGCGGTGACGCGATCCGGAGCGACCGCCTTCATGATGCTCGAATCGAGTCCGGTCTTCCAGTCGGGCTGGCCCTTGACCTTGCCGAGCCCCTTGAGGAAGTTCAGCGACTGGCACAGATCGGCGGTGGTGCCGTCGGAGAACTGGACCTTCAGGCTGATCGTCTTCGAGATCGCCTTGGTGTCCTTCAGGTCGATCTTGAACGCCTTGCTGACGATCTTGGCCGATTCGTCCGGATTGGCATCCAGGAACGCGCTGGCCTCGACCATCCCTTTCATGATGCCGAGCGCGGCGTCGCGGTCCGCCAGCAGACCGGCGCTGAAGGTGATCGGCGTATCGTTGACGAAGCCGATATCCTTGTCGCGCGCCAGCACCTTGGCGCCCTTGAGCACGCCGGCGGCCCGGCCGGCCCACGGATACCAGATAGAAACCGCATCGATCTCGCCCTTGCTGAACGCGATGAGCTGTTCCTGCGGCTGCAGCCACAGCCGTTCGAATTTCTTCAGCCCGTTCTTGGCGGCGTATTTGTCGAACCACATGTGGGACGACGGGCTGCCCCGCGCGATGCCGATCCTGGCGCCTTCGAGGCCCTTGGCGTCCGCGATCCCCGGCCGGACGACGATGGCCGTGAAGCCGCTCTGGCTGTTCCGGGTGGAACCGACGATCTTGAATTTCTTCGACCCCTGCGCCAGCGTGCTGACGGGGGCGAAGGAGCCGGAGTTCGCCATGTCGTTCTCGCCGGCGAGCATGCCGCGGAAGCCGCGGGTCGCCGACGAGTATTTCTTGACCGTGACGTTGAGGCCCTGCTTCTTGAAGAAGCCCATGGCCTCGGCAATGACCTGAAACGGCCCGGACGGGTCGACACCCGACGAAATGGTCCAGTCCGTTTTCTTGGGCGCGGCATAGGCGCCCGATGCAATGGCGAGCGCCAGAAGGCCGGTTAACCAGCGAATTAAAATAGACATCCCATTCCCTCCTCACAGCGTCCTGTCTCTTCGGACGCTTCTTCGGTTCGGATCGGGGACGGTTTGTCCATCGCACGCGGCCATTGGAGTGCAACGAATCCAACAGCGACACCCCAATGGCCGTGGGGGATGGGAGCCGCCCTCATTTTTGCACTGGACGAAGCCTACCACGCGGCATTGACCTGTCAACAAAGGCGCTTGACGGGGCGGAGCGGCCCTGTTCAGCCGATTCGTTCGAGGCGCAGATTGTCGTGCTCGTCCCGGCGCATGCGCCAGTCGGGGAACACTACGGTCGTGGCGCCCGCTTCCTCGACGATCGCCGGTCCTTCGGTCCAGACGCCGATCGGAAGCCGGTATCGTTCGAAGACTCGAGTCGGCCGGAAACCGTCCCGGAACCAGACATCGCGTTCGTCCGTTCCGCCGCCGGCGTTCCTTTCCCGCGCCTGCAACCGTGGCCGCTGGACGGGCACGATGGCGGCCAGGCGCAGGTTGACGATCTCGATCGCCTCGTCCCGGTTGCAATGGCCGTAGGCCCGTTCATAGCTCGCGTTGAAGGCATCGGCGAGGCCGGCCGGGTCCGGTCTGCCGGTCACCGGTACGGCGAGTTCGTGCGCCTGGCCGACATAGCGCATTTCGGCCACCCGTTCGACGATGATCCCGTCACCGGCGAAACCTTCTGCGGCGAACCGGTGGCGGCCGGTTTCCTCCAGCCGCGCGAAGACATCTTCCGCGGTTCCCATGCCTGCCGCTTCGTTCGGCAGGAGCACGGTTTCGCTCAGGTCGATACGCAGATCGGCGGAGACCAGGCCGAGCGCCGAAAGGTTCCCCGCGTGCGGCGGGACGATCACCCTTGGGATCGCCAGGGCTTCGGCAACCTGGGTGGCGTGCATCGGACCGGCCCCTCCGAAGGCAACCAGCGCGCAGCCGCGCGGGTCGTGGCCGCGGGCGACCGAGATTTCCCGGATCGAGGCAACCATCTTTGCGACGGCAATGCGGATGATGCCGTCGGCCATGCGCTCCCGGCTCTCGACACCGATGCGGCGCGCCAGGGCCTCGAGTACCGGTACGACCTGTTCCGTCGAAGGTTCGATCCGGCCGCCGAGTTTACGACCGAGGGTCAGGCGGCCGAGGACGAGATTGGCATCCGTGATCGTCGGTTCGGTCCCGCCCAGGCTGTAGCAGATCGGCCCCGGGCGCGAGCCCGCGCTCTTCGGGCCGACATGAAGCTGACCCTCCTCGCTCACCCAGGCGATACTGCCGCCGCCGGCGCCGACGGTGCTGATGTCGATCTGGGTCGATTTCAGCGGCATTCCGGCGATGACGCCGTCCTTCTTCACCGTCGGCGTCAGGTCGCGGATCATGCTGACATCCGTGCTAGTGCCGCCCATGTCGCAGGTAATAAGGTCGCGCGCGCCGGCCGCCGCGGCCGCCTGCACCGCGGCAACGACGCCGCCGGCCGGTCCGGAAAGAACGGTGGTCACGGGGAAGAGGCGCGCCCGCTCCAGGGAGAGCACGCCGCCGCTCGAAGCCATGATGAAAAGGGCGCCCCGGATGCCCTCACCGCGCAGGACGCTTTCGAGCCTTGCCAGATAGTCTTCGAGCGCAGGGGCGATGTAGGCGTTCAGGACCGTGGTGCTCAACCGCTCGAATTCGCGATACTCGGGCACGACCTCGTGGGACAGCGACACCGGGATCCCGGGCAGCCTTTCCCGAATCGCCGCGCGCGTTTCCAGCTCGTGTCGCGGCGCCGCGTAGGCGTGCAGGTAGCACACGGCGACCGACTCGACGTCTTGCCGTTGAAGGTCGTCGAGAACGGTTGCGAGCGCATCGCGGTCGAGAGGCCGGACGGTCTCGCCCGACGCGCCGACCCGTTCCTCGACATCGAAACGCAGCGCCCGCCGAATCAGCGGTTCCGGCCGCTGGAACGTCAGGTCGAACAGGGTGTTCGGCGCCATGCGCCGGGTCCGGCCGATGACGAGCAGGTCGCGGAAACCCCGGGTCGCCAGAAGGGCTGTGCGCGCGCCCCGCCGCTCCAGGATGGCGTTCGTGCCTATCGTCGTCCCGTGAACGAGCCGGTCGATGTCGCCATAGGGAACGCCGACCTCGCGCAGACCCTCCAGCAGGGCCCTGGTTTCGTCGCCGTAGCTCGTGAGCGACTTCGCGGCGCGCACGTCGCCGGTTTCGAGATCGAGGGCGATGACGTCCGTGAAGGTCCCGCCGATATCGATGCCGACCGCAATCGCCATGCGTTGCCTGTCCTAGAGCCGTGCAACGATCCGGTCCGCGGCGCGCAGGACCGCTTCGACGTCTTCGTCGGTGTGGGCCATGGAGAAATAGTGCCCGCCGCCGGGCCTCACGAAGATGCCCGAATCGAGCAGGCCGAGATCGAAGGCGCGCTGGCGATCCTTGTCGGCGGTCGCGCGGACATCGTGGATGCGTTCCGGATCGCCGAAATAGAGCCGCCACATCGGCCCCTCGCCGATGACGTGCGCATCGACTCCATGCTTGCGGAGAATCCCGGCGAGCTCGGATTTGAGAGCCTCTACGCGGGCCAGGAAGGGGGGAAATGCGTCCGGCTTCCGCAACGCTTCGAGGAATGCCCGCCCGGCGGCGCACGCCATCGGATTGCCGAACAGCGTGCCGGAGAAGAAGACCCCTCTGGGATCGTTCTGCCAGGCCTCGACCGACGCCAGCGCCATGATCTCCGGATCGCCGGCGACCGCGGCGAGCGGCAGCCCGCCGCCCAGCGACTTGCCGTAGACCGCGAGGTCGGGCAGCACGCCGAACCGCTCCTGCGCGCCGCCCAGAGCGATCCGGAACCCGGTGACCGTCTCGTCGAAAATCAGGACGGCGCCGCTTTCCGAGGCAAGCTGCCGGACCCGCTCGAGATACCCCGGCGCCGGCGCCGTCATGCGCTGCACCGGCTCCATGATCGCGGCGGCGATCGTCGGACCTTCGCGCCGGAACACGTCCTCCACTGCGGCGGCGTTGTTGTAGGGCGCGAGCAGGATGTCGTCGGCGATCCCGGCAGCCATGCCGGCCGAGTTCGGGACCGGCGAGAAGGCGTCGGCAGCGAAGCTGTTGTAGCTCCACATGCCGTAGTCGTGATGGCCGTGATAGGCGCCTTCGAACTTCAGGATCCTGTTGCGGCCCGTCCAGGCGCGGGCAAGCCGGATCGCGTTGAAGGTGGCCTCGGCGCCCGAGCAGCAGAAGCGGATCTGCCCGCCGACGGGCAGCACGTCGAGAAGCTCGGCGCCGTAGCGGATCGCCGGCTCGTTGAGCAGTCCGAAAAAATGCGTGCCGCGCCGGGCCTGGGCGTCGAGCGCCGCCAGAACGCCCGGATGATCGTAGCCGAGCAGCACGGCCCCGCCCGCGCAGGTAAAGTCGATGAATTCCCGGCCGGCGGCATCGGTCACATGGGCCCCGCGGCCCGACGCGAAGACGAGCTGACGGTCGTCGTCGAGCTTGTGCCGGCTCAGCACGCCGCCCGGAAAGATGCGTGCAGCGGTCTCGATCAGGTTGCGCTGGTCCGACGGTCCGGTCATGGCGTTCCGGCGCCCGGCGGTTCCGTCAGCGGGCGCAGGGCGACGCCGTCGCCCCGGCGCAGGTTCAGGGCGCGGCAGATGCGCTCCGGCAGCCTGAGCGTATCCTCGTCGATCCCCTCGCCGCCGCGGATCCAGATCCGCAGTCCCGGACCGCCCGCGTCGAGGATTTCATGAGCCCCGCCGTCCCTCAGTCCGAGCCGCGCGATCGTTCCGTTTGCGAGTTCGCACCAGCTTCTGCCGGCCGGCGGCGAACCAGGCACGGGATCGGCGGCCAGCCGCCGCCGCTCCGCCGTCATTCCCGCCCGCAACGCCGTTGTGGCGTCGGTATCGATCGCCGCGGCGTCGGCGACAACGCCGTAGATGAGCCGCGCCGCTTCCACGGAAAGCCGGCCTTCCGCGATATCGTCGAGGACGCGCGATGGCTCCCGTTCCAGCGGATCGCCGAAACCGCCGCCGCCGGAACTGCGCATCACGACGATGTCGCCGCGGCGCAGGGGGAAGCCCTGCACCTGCCCGGGCGTATCGGAAGGCGCCTGTTCCGCGCCGTTGCGGATCACCGAAAAATTGTTGGGCGCGCCCGGCCATCCCGCCGCGACGCCGAACGGCGGCAGGATATTCTTGTTGGAGGAAACCGACAGCAGCGCCTCGTCGACCAGCACGCGTACGTCCCGGCGCAGGCCGCAGCCGCCGCGGTGCCGCCCGGCGCCGCCGGAGTCGCGCCGGATTTCGCAGCGCTCGACGAGCAGCGGGCTTTCGCATTCAATCGATTCGACCGATTGTATGGAAGCGAAATCCCCTTCTGCGAAATTGCGCAACGCGTCGCCGCCGTCGCCTTCGGCGGTCGCACCCGTGCCGCCCGCGGGATATTCGTAGAAGATGAAGGGTTCGGGCCGGGCCGGATCCTTGCCGCCGATATAGATGTGGTTCGAGGTGCCCTTGATGTCGCCGGCCATGCGTTCGGGCATGGCCTGGGACATCGCGCCGAGAACCGCCGAGATGGCGGCGTGCCGGACCTCGGACGAACCGGCGCAGGAGGCGGGATAGCGGGCATTGAAGAAGGAGCCTTCCGCCGCCGTGACGGATATCGGCCGGAAATTGCCGTGGTTGATGGGCTGGGCAGGATCCAGGAACGCCTTGAGCACGATAAACGCGCCGGTTGCCGCAACGGCAGGACCGGCATTCATGGCCGCCCGGGTCTGCCCCGAGGATCCGGTGAAGTCGACCTCCAGGTCGCTCCCTTCGATGCGGATTCGCGCTTTCGCGATCACGGGTTCTGCATCGGCGCCGACCGGGTCCAGATAGTGTTCGTAGACATATTCCCGGTCGGCCAGCACCTCGATCCGCTGCCGCGTTCTGCGCTCGGCCCGGTCTATCAACTCGGCGATGGCGCCCTCGACCGTTGCGACGCCATACCGTTCGAACAGTTCGGCAATGCGCCTTTCGGCGACTTGGCAGGTGCCCCAGGTCGACATGAAATCGCCGCGCCGTTCCCGCGGCACGCGCATGTTGGCCATCATGACGTCGAACAGGCCCCGGTTGAGTTCGCCGCCGCTGGCGATCTTCACGATCGGCAGGCGCACCCCGTCATGGAAAATCTCCGTCGACTTGCCCGAGATGCTGCCCGGCGTCGTGCCGCCGACATCGCCCCAGTGGGCGCGCACGCACGGAAACAGCACCAGCCGATTCTCCGCGAACACCGGAAACATCATGGCGATGTCGTTGAGATGCGTTCCGCCGGTATAGGGGTCGTTGTGCAGGAAGACGTCGCCCGGCCGGATATCGTCGCCGAAGGTGTCGAACATCTGCCTGACCGACCACGGCACCGGAAAGATATGGGACGGGTTGTCCTCGGCCAGCGCCACGATCTGACCCGTGCCGTCGATCAGGACGCACGAAAAATCGTAGGCCTCGTAGATGATCGAGGAATAGGCGGTCGCCACGAGATTGACCCGCATCTCGCGGACGATGGAGATCATCGCCTCCTGGATGATTTCAAGCTCGATCGGATCGACCGCCCGTAAAGGCTTGGCTTCGGTCGGCATGTTTGACGGTCCAACCTTTCCGAAGGTATCCGGGCCGGGAACGTCGAAGTCTTCCGGCCATCATAGGCGGGCGCCCCGGCATTGGCGACAACATTCCCGAACGGTCCCAGGGCCAGCTTCGTCTGCACCGGTTGCGATGTATACGGCGCTTGTCCTGCAACGCTCGCGCGGACGGAGCCGCTCCAGGGGCGGGGGGAGGGCGCAGGGCGGAACCGGCGGTGGCAGGGCCGTACAGGCGCATGGACACCGCATCCCCTCCGTTGAGGCGGGGGAAGAACATCCACTGCTTTATTTCTCCCCCTCTTCAGGATTCCTCTGCGAAAGGGGAGAGACCGCGCCGGGCGCGCCGCTTGCCCCGCCCGTCATTCCGGCCGAAGCGTACCCCCTCCCCGTCATTTCGACCGAGCGGAGCGAGTGGAGAAATCCGGCCGGCGACGGGCGCCGGGCGGACGCCGGAGCCTGCGGCGTCGGTGGAGCGCCCGCCGGATTTCTCCGCTCCGCTCCGGCCCGGCGGGCCGGGCCTCCGGTCGAAATGACGGATGGGGGTCGGAATGACGGGGATGGGTTCGAGGACCGGATTGGGCGCACGTCCGGCGGGGAAGGCCGCGCCGGCGCCCGTTTCCGCCTTATCCGCGTTTCGCAGAGGAATCCACGGGGAGATTCCGCCGCCCCGCGACAAGCCTGCCGAGTTGAAGCCGGCCGGCCTGTCCCGCTATGGTGAGCGCAGCACGAACGCGCGGGGAGGGAGGCCGCATACGCATGACGGGTGAAGGCATGACCGGCGGATTGCAGTTCGCCGAAATCGACGACATCGTCGTCCACTACCGGGTCGACGGGCCGGCCGGCGGGCCGAAGCTGGTGTTTTCCAATTCGCTCGGCACCGATTTCCGGACCTGGGACGCCGTGACCGCCCGCCTGTCCGGCCGCTACCGCATCCTGCGCTACGACACGCGCGGCCACGGGCTGACATCCTGCCCCGAGGGGGGCTACGCCATCGAGCGGCTGGCCGACGACCTCGCCGGGGTCATGGACGCCGCCGGCTTCGGCCGCGCCACGGTCTGCGGCCTTTCGGTCGGCGGCGTGACGGCGCAGCAGCTGCACAAGGCCCATCCCGGCAAGGTCCGGGCGCTCATCCTGTGCGACACGGCGGCCAGGATCGGCGACGACGCCATGTGGCAGGCGCGGATCGACAACGCCCTCGGCCCGGACGGCATCGCCGGCATGGCGGAGGCCATCCTGCAACGCTGGTTCTCCGACGGCTTCCCGAAGACGGACCCGGTGGCCTTGGCCGGCTGGCGCACCATGCTGGTCCACACGCCGGCGGCCGGCTACGCCGGGGTCTCCCACGCGCTCAAGGACGGCGACTTGCGCGATCATTGCGCGTGGATCGACGTGCCGACCCTGGTGGTCTGCGGCGCCGAGGACGGCGCGACCACGCCGGCGATGAACAGGGAACTGGCCGGCGCCATTCCCGGCGCGCGTTACCTGGAAATTCCTCAATCCGGCCATCTGCCCTGTATCGAGCAGCCGGCGGCCCTGGCCGACGCGATCGCCGGCTTCATGCAGGAGCATGGCGGTGGCTGAACCGGGCGGCGATACCCCCGAAAGGGACGCCTACGAAAGGGGCATGGCGACCCGGCGCGCGGTGCTCGGCGACGCCCATGTCGACCGGGCTTCGGCGGGCGCCACGCCGTTCGACGCCGGTTTCCAGCGCCACATCGCGGCGCGCGCCTGGGGCGACGTGTGGAGCGACCCGCAGCTCGACCGGCGGACCCGCAGCCTGCTCACCCTCGCCCTGCTCGGCGCGCTCGGCCATTACGAGGAGCTGGCGATGCACGTCCGCGCGACCCGCAACACCGGCGCGACGCCGGAAGACATCCGCGAGGCGCTGATGCATGTCGCGGTCTACGCCGGCGTGCCGGCGGCCAACCGGGCCTTTGCCGTCGCCAAGCGGACGCTCGCCGAGATGGCCGAAGAAGAGGGAGACCGATGATGGCCGATCCCGCGCCCTACCGCGCCCGCGACTGGGACGTGCATCCCGCCTACGACTACCCGGCCTATGCGTCGACGAAATTCCGCGCGCCGAAACAGCCTCTGGTGCCGATTCCGCACACACTGTCCGAAGTGACCGGGCCGTCCTTCGGGCGCGAGGCCGCGCCGGAGGGCGACGCCGACCTGACGGTCAATGCCCGGGTCAACGGCGAGCCGATGGGCGAGCGTATTATCGTCACCGGCCGGGTGCTCGACGAGAACGGCCGGGCGGTGCCGGAGACGATGGTCGAAATCTGGCAGTCCAACGCCGCCGGCCGCTACATCCACGAGGTCGACCAGCACGACGCGCCGCTCGATCCGAACTTTATCGGCGCCGGCCGCACCGTGACCGACGCCGAGGGACGCTACCGCTTCGTCACGATCAAGCCCGGCGCCTATCCCTGGGGCAACCACCACAACGCCTGGCGGCCGGCCCATATCCACTTCTCCCTGTTCGGGCCGGGCTTTGCGACCCGGCTGGTCTCCCAGATGTATTTTCCCGGCGATCCGCTGCTCGAATTCGACCCGATCTTCAACGGCTCGCCGAGCCCGGAGGCGATGCGGGCGCTGGTCGCGGACTTCTCGATGGAGATCACCCGGCCGGAATGGGCGCTCGGCTACGAATGGGACATCGTCCTGCGCGGCCGCGACGCGACCCCGATGGAAGCATAGGGCGGCGGCATTATGGCAAAGCAGACCGCATCCCAGACCGTCGGCCCCTTCTTCCTCTACGGCCTGACGCCGGAGCTCGCCGACGGCATCCGCTACACCGGCTACACCGCCAACGTGCTGACAACGGAGGAGACCGCCGGCGAGCATATCGTCGTCGAAGGCCGGGTGCTGGACGGGCAGGGCGACCCGGTGCCCGATTCGATGGTCGAGATCTGGCAGGCCAACGCCGCCGGCCGCTACCGCCACACCGAGGACGACCGGGCCGACGCGCCGCTCGACGACAGCTTTCACGGCTTCGGCCGCACGGGCACGGACAGGGACGGCGGCTTCCGCTTCCATACGGTCAAGCCGGGGCCGGCGCCCGGCCTGGGCAACGCCTGGCAGGCGCCGCATATCGTCGTCTGCGTGTTCGCCCGCGGCATGCTCTCCCACGCCTATACAAGGCTCTATTTCTCCGACGAGGCCGAGGCGAACGCGGCCGATCCGGTGCTCGGCGCGGTCGACGCCGCGCGCCGCCCGACGCTGATCGCCGAACGGGCGCGGAGCCGCGGGCGGACCGTCTACCGCTTCGACATCCGCCTCCAGGGCGACGGCGAGACGGCGTTCTTCGATGTCTGACGCGCAGCCGCGCTGCCCGGTTCCGTGACGGCCGGCCCCTTCGCTTCGCGCCTGACCGCGCCGCTGCTTTCCGACCCGGCGGTCAACGCGGCGCTGACCGACGAGGCGGCTCTTGCGGCCATGGTGCGGGTCGAGGCGGCGCTGGCGGCGGTGCAGGGGCGGCTCGGCGTCATTCCGCCGGACGCCGCCGCGCGGATCTGCGAAGCTCTCGAAGACTTCAGCGCCGATTTCGACGCCATCGGCGCCGATGCCGCCGTCACCGGCGTCCCGACCGTCGAATTCGTCGCCCAGTTGCGCCGCCATGTCGGCGGCGAGGCGGCGACTTACGTCCATTGGGGCGCGACCAGCCAGGACATTATCGACACCGGCTTCCTGCTCCAGGCGCAGGCGGTGCTCGAGATCGCCGACCGCCGCCTTGCCGGCATCGTGGCGAAGCTGAAGGCGCTCGCCGACGCCCACCGGGCCACGCCCATGGCCGGCCGGACCCGGTCGCAGCAGGCGCTGCCGATAAGCTTCGGCCTCAAGGCTGCGCGCTGGGCGCAGCCGCTGATCGCCCATCGCGCGCGGCTCGGACAATTGCGCCCGCGGGTCCTGCGCGTCCAGTTCGGCGGCGCGGCGGGCAACCTCTCGGCGCTCGGGCCGGACGGGTTCGCCGTCGCCGACGCCCTGGCGGAAGAACTCGGCCTGGCGCCGGCGCCGGCGAACGGCCATGTCGCGCGCGACGGCATCGGCGAACTGGCGGCGTGGCTCGCCCTGGTCGCCGGCAGCCTGGGCAAGATCGGGCGCGACGTGGCGCTGATGGCGATGACCGAGGTCGGCGAACTGGCCGACAGCGCCGGCGGCGGCTCGAGCACCCTGCCGCAGAAGGCCAACCCGATCGCCGCGGAAACCCTGCAGACGCTGGCGTCCTGGACCGCGACGCAACTCGCCGGCGTGTTCCAGGCCGCGCCCCAGGAGCACGAACGGGGCGGGCCGGGATGGACGGCCGAATGGATGCTCCTGCCGCCCATGCTGGCCGCGGCGGGCGGCGCGCTGCGCATCGCCGACGACATGCTGGACCGGCTGATCGTGCGGCCCGAACGGATGCGCGCCAACCTGGAGGCGTCGAACGGGCTGCTGCTCGCGGAAGCCGCCAGTTATGCGCTCTCGGCGCACATGCCGCGCGCCGAGGCCCAGGCCCTCGTCAAGGCGGCGTGCCGGGAAGCGGCGGACAGCGGCGAGCACCTGATCGACCTGCTGCGGCGGACGACCGGCGCGCCCTGCGACTGGGACGGCCTGCGCGATCCGGCAGCCCGCCTGGAGAACGACAGCCGGATCGTCGACCGGATTTTCGCCGGCTCCTGAGCCGTTGCGGCGCAGCGGCGGACCGGGACGAATCGAGGCCGCACCGTTTTCCGCCTTGCCCCCGGCGCAAAAAATCCTACATTTCCGCCAACGGCATACGCCAGCCTGCTGGTCGACTTTTCTACCGACGGTTCGGACGCCCGGACCGTTCCGTTCGAAGGCCTTCCGGAAGATTGACCGAGTCGTTTCCGCCTTTCGACGGCCCGTGCGGTCATAAAAGCCGAACCGTCCGGGCCTAAGAAGGGATCCTTCCGCCATTGCGGCGGACCCGGCGGCCGGCATGTCCGGCCGCCACAACAACGAAGTGAGTACGCAAGAATGCAAACCGGTACCGTGAAGTTCTTCAACACCACCAAAGGCTACGGCTTCATCCAGCCCGACGGCGGCGGCAAGGACGTGTTCGTCCACATCACCGCCGTGGAGCGCGCCGGCCTGGGCCAGCTTTCGGAAGGGCAGAAGATCCAGTTCGAAACCCAGCAGGACACCCGCGGCCCGAAGGCCGTCAACCTGCAACAGGTCTGACGCTGCAAATCCGCCGTTCCGGGCAACCGGAGCGGCCGGACGGTCAACGCCCGCCGGCGCAAGCCGGCGGGCGCATTCGTTTCGGAATTGCGCTAGCCCGGATTTCTCACCGCAGTCACGGCCTGCGTCGCCTCCGGACGTTCGATCCGCCCCGTTCAGTACTGGGAGCGGGCCGAAAAGCGCAGCGGGGACTACGGTCGAGGCCCGCGACGCCGCGGGCGGGCGTCCCCGGATTGCGAATTGGGTCGCGACCCGAAGGGCGGCGCTGTCGGGCCGGCAGGGGGCGTCAAGCCGCTTGCCCGATGTCCCGCATCGCGCGGCGCGGCTTTCCTGCCCTGCCGGCCCGACAGCGCCGCGCAGGTCATGACTGCGGTGAGAAATCCGGGTTAGAATTTGAGTTCTTCGACCTGCGCCGGCGGCGGTTTTTCCGGCGCGACGGGAGGGCGCCCCTGGCTCCGCTTCCGCTCCTTCTCGAGCGCCCGGCGTTTGAGTTCCTCGAAATCCGCGGTGCAGCGGGCGATGCGAAACACGCACTTGCCGCGCCTGGCCCGGCACTGCCGCCGGGCCGCTGCGGTCGCCTCTTCCGCCGTCGGGCCGTTCCCGGTGGCGTAGCGGCCTTTCGGGGTGACGAACAGGGCAAGGCAGCCGTTCCTGACCGTCACGACGTTGGAACAGCGTTTCCCGCACATCGTCCACGCCCGGCTGCGCGCCGAGAGCCGGTCCGGATGGTTCATGGAATAGACCCAGTATCCGGTCAGCCGGCTGAACGCGACGGCGCCCCAGCATTCGCCTTTCCGGCATTTCGCATAGGCCGCATCCCCGAAGACGGCGCACGCCAGCAGGGCCAGCGGCAGGGCCAGCGCCAGGCCGGGACGGGCGGCGGGGGCCGGCGCGGCGCCCATGTCAGGCCGGCTTCCCGGCGACGATGTGGAAGATGTGCCAGTGCTTGGACTCGCCGCGCGGCGTGACCGAATCGGTTTCCTCTTCCTCGAACAGCAGAGGTTCCCAGTCCGCCAGCAACGCCTCGGCCGCGCCGCGGTCGTGGATCGTCAGGCGGTCGCCCCGCCGCGCCCAGCTGTCGTTCGGCCCGTAGAGATGGCCGGCGAAGAACCCGCCGGGGACAACGGCCCCTGCGATCGCCGACCACAGGCCATCGAAGCGCTCCGGCGGGCAGGACGGCAGGCAGAAACCGGCGTTGACGAGGCAGGCCGCCGGCAGGTCGAGACCGCCGTCCGAGAAATCCGCCCGGCGGAAGGTCAGCCGGCCGTCCTGCCATGCGGCCGGAAACCGGGCCCGCAGCGCGGCGCCCGCCTCTTCGGCCCGGTCGATGGCCAGCACGGTGCAGCCGGCGTCCAGCAGCGCGGCCGTGTCGCGGCCGCCGCCGCAGCCCAGGTCGACCGCCTGCGCCGGGACCGGACCGGGCGGGCGGCGGAGTTCGGCAAGCGCCGTTAAGACCGTCCGGCGCGGCGGCCGGTTCGCCGTGGCGCGATAGTATCCGGACCGGCCCGGCCGGCCGCCGGACGATGCCGGGCCGGAATCGGGCACCGCCGGCGCCCCTAGTTCTGGGCCGGCGCGTTCAGCTTGGCTTCGGCCGCCGCGACCCGATTCGCCAGGTCCTCAAGCTGCTTCCTGAGACCGGCCGCCTCGGCGGCGCCGGCGGCCGCCGCTGCCGCCATTCGCTCGGCTTTCTTCTCCGCCGTTGCGAGCCGGCTCGCCATCGCCGCGAGCGCGCCGTCGAGCTTCTTCATCCGTTCTTCGCCCGCCGCCGCGGCCTTACTGGCCTCGGATGCTGCGATTTCGGCCCGAAGTTTCTCGAGGGCCGCTTGCAGCCCGTCGGCCGCGCCGGCGACCGCACCGAGGTCCGCGCGGTTTTTCTCGACAATCCCGCTCAGCGAATCGGCCGCCTCGGCGAGTTCGCCGATCCGCTCGTGATTCTTACCGACCGCCGCGACATTCCTGTCGAGCGCGGCAACGGCCGCGCCGACCCGGTCCACGACCTTGTCGAGCGCTGCGGTCAAAGCCTCGGTCGACGCGCTGGCCTGTGCCTTGACCTCTCCGAGTGCGGTATCGAGCGCGCCGGCTTTGCCGGCGTTGGCGGCCGCGGTTGCCGCCGCCTTGTCCGCCGCGCCTGCCGCCGCGGCGATCTTGGCGTCCAGCGCCGCCATGCCCTGCTTGAGCCGGTCGTCCAGCCCCTTGGCCGCCGCCGCGATCTCGCCCTTGGCCGCTTCGATCTGGCCGGACAGCTTCTCGACGGCCTCCTTGTTGTCGCAGGCGCCGAGCAGCCCGGCCGCCGCCAGCAGGGCAACCGCCGGGGCAAGCCTTTTAATTCGTTTCATCTTTTCCTCCAGAGCAGGACTTCGGGGACGGTATAACGATTGTTTCGCGCCAGACAAGCCGGACGCGGAATCGCCGCTTCGCGTCAATTCGGCGCGTCCGCGCACGGGCGCCGGCCGGCGGCGGCGCGAACCCGGGCGCGGCGGCGGATCGGCCTTCGCCGGGTTCGAAGGCGTCGGGCAAAGGGGACAGTCTCTCGGGCAGCCGGTATGCCGGAAACGCAGAACGGCGGCCGGAAAATCCGGCCGCCGTCCGGCCGTCGCACGACCGGTGCGGTTCAGCTGTCGAACAGATCCTTCGGCGAGCCGCCCATCTGGGCCAGCGACGCGTGCATCTTCTGCAGCGCCCGGCTCTCGATCTGGCGGATCCGCTCCTTGCTCACGCCGAACTCGACGCCGATTTCGGCAAGGGTGCTCTTGTCCTCCTCCAGGAAGCGGCGGACGATGATGCGCCGTTCCCGCGGCGTCAGCTTGTCGAGCGCGGATTCCAGCCACTTTTTCCGCGTCCGCCGGCCGCTGGCGTTGGCGGCCAGCTCCTCGGGGCCGGGGCCGGTGTCCTCCAGCAGATCCTGGAACTGGGCGCCGTCGTCCTCCAGGCCGATCGCCGCGTTGAGCGACTGGTCCGGGCGGGTGAGATGCAGTTCCATCCGCTCGACGTCGGCCACCGTGACGTCCAGCTTGTCGGCAATGATCTGCCGCTCGTCGGTCGTCAGCTGGCCGTCGAAGCCTGTGCTGAGCTGGGCGCGCAGCCGGCGCAGGTTGAAGAACAGCCGGCGCTGCTTCGGCGTGGTCGCGGCGCGCACGATGGAAGAGTTGCGCAGGATGTAGTTCTGGATCGACGCGACGATCCACCAGGACGCATAGGTCGAGAAGCGGACCTCGCGCTCGTGGTCGAAGCGCTCGACCGCTTCCATCAGGCCGATATTGCCTTCCTGCATGAGGTCGGCCATCGGCAGGCCGCTCGAGCGGAAGCCGGCGGCGATGCGGACGACGAGGCGGGCGTGCGCCTCGACGATCTCGTGCATGGCCCGCTCGTCGCGCTCGTCGTTCCAGCGCCGGGCGAGTTCCACTTCGTATTCCCGCTCCAGAACGGGCGCGTCCATCGCCGCCGAGATATAGCGCCGGTTGCTCCGTTCCGTTGCGGCAGAGTCTGCGTAAGCCATGGGGCTACCGCATCCTTTCCAGTCGATCGGATTTTCAGATGATTTCGACTCGATAATATATTGCGCGCAATATTATTACAAGCGAAAAATAGCGACTCGACATCGAATCGCCGGGGCCTAGTTTCGTTGCATGACCGGTACGCCGTCTGCCCAGGCCTCTCCGCGTTCCGTGCCCGCGTCCAACGGACGCGCTGCCAACGGTTGCGATCCCTGTACGGACGGCGGCGGAAAATCCGTCGGCGATCCGGCGGTCGCCCGCATGACGAGCCTGGTCGACCGCCTCGGCCGGGCGGTCCATTGCCTGCAATTCGCCGACGGCCTCAACCCGGCGCAATGGGCCGTTCTCCGCTATCTCGGCCGCGCCAACCGCTATTCGCGCACGCCCACGGCGATCAGCGAATATCTCGGCACGACGCGCGGCACCGTGTCCCAGACCATCAAGGCCCTGGAGGCCAAGGGGATGATCCGCCGCGCGGCCAGCGGCCGGGACCGGCGGGCCGTCCTGCTCGAACTGACCGGCGAGGGCAGGGCGGCGCTGGAGGACGACCCGCTGCATTGCGTCGCATCGGTCGCCGGGATGCTCGGCGACGAACTGGACGAAGCCAGCCGCTTCCTCGACCGCGTGGTCGATTGCCTGCAGGCCGGCAACGGCAGCCTCGGCTTCGGCATGTGCGCCGACTGCACCCATTTCTGCCGCAACGGCTTCGGCGGGGAGGCCCACCGCTGCGGGCTGACGGGCGATCCGCTGTCCGCGATCGACAGCACCAAGATCTGCGTCAACTACGGCGCCCCGGCCGCGCCGTAAGACTTCGCCCGCGCTGCCCCTGTTTCCCGTCCGGACTTTTACCCAAGCATCCGGTTTGCACCTCCTAACTCCCTCCCCCAAGGGGATTCCCCTGCGAAAAGGGGGGAGACCGCGCCCGGCACGCCGCCCGTCATTCCGACCGGAGCGCACCCCCTCCCGTCATTTCGACCGAGCGGAGCGAGCGGAGAAATCCGGCCGGCGACGGAGGCCGGCCAGATGCCGGAACCTGCGGCGTCGATGGAGCGCCCGCCGGATTTCTCCACTCCGCCCCGGCCCGATGGGCCGGGCCTCCGGTCGAAATGACGGAAAGGGGGGCGCTTCCCTCCCCCGTCATTTCGACCGAGCGGAGCGAGCGGAGAAATCCGGCCGGCGACGGGCGCCGGGCGGACGCCGGAGCCTGCGGCGTCGATGGAGCGCCCTCCGGGTTTCTCCCCTTCGGCTTCGCTCAGGGCAGGCTACTCCGCCCCGGCCCGATGGGCCGGGCCTCCGGTCGAAATGACGGGAGAGGGGGTGCGCCTCCTTCCCCCGTCATTTCGGGCGAAGCGCAACACCCAACCGTCATTTCGACCGAGCGCAACACCCAACCCGTCATTTCGACCGAAGCGGAGCGAGTGGAGAAATCCGGCCGGCGACGGGCGCCGGGCGGACGCCGGAGCCTGCGGCGTCGATGGAGCGCCCTCCGGGTTTCTCCGCTCCGCGCCTGCCGGCGCTCCGGTCGAAATGACGGAAGGGGGCGCTTCCCTCCCCGTCATTTCGACCGAAGCGAAGCAGCCTGCCCTGAGCGAAGTCGAAGGGAGCGGAGAAATCTAAAGCGTGTCCGTTTCTATCGGAACCGGCGATGCAACCCCGGACTTTTCCGGGGCCGCCACGGTTCTGTTCAAAGCGGATATGCTCTAACCCGGATTTCTCACCGCAGTCATGACCTGCGCGGCGCTGTCGGGCCGGCAGGGCAGGAAAGCCGCGCCGCGCGATGCGGGGACATCGGGCAAGCGGCTTGACGCACCATGCCGGCCCGACAGCGCCGCCCTCCGGGTCGCGACCCAGTTCGCAATCCGGGGACGTCCGCCCGCGGCGTCGCGGGCCTCGACCGCAGTCCCCGCTACGCATTTCGGCCCGCTCCCAGTACCGAACGGGGCGGATCGAACGTCCGGACGCGACGCAGGCCGTGACTGCGGTGAGAAATCCGGGCTAAGGGCTGTTGTATTCGGCGGGCGACCCAACGGAGCGGGACGCCTGTGAACGTTGACGGGTGCGATGCGGTATCGGAGACCGGGCAGGAGTCAAGCCGGCCCGCGGTTTGTTACTCTCGAATACGGTTCTCCCAAAAAATTGCCCCGGCCGGGGCGGATCGCCTAACCTGTACGGCCATGACCGGCAGAACCGATCCCCGAACCGATTTGGGCGGCTTCATCGCCCGCCACGGCCTGTGGACCGACGACCAGGCGCGCTGCGCCCGGGACATCGCCGCGCGGGCGCGGGCCGAGAAGCTGCAGCTGGTGCGGCTCGCCTGGTCCGACAGCCACGGCCATGTCCGCGCCAAGGCGCTGACCCTGCCGGCGTTCGAGGCGGCGCTCGCCGACGGCCACAACATCAACGTGGCGCTGTGGACGCTCGACGCTTCCGGCAGCCGCGTCTTCGCCTCCTTCACGCCGGGCGGCGGCATGGACCTGCCGGAGATGACCGGCTCGCCCAACCTGGTCGCGGTGCCCGACCCGGCGACCTTCCGCATCCTGCCCTGGGCGCCGGGAGTCGGCTGGGTCCTGTGCGACGAGTATTTCCGCGACGGCGCGCCGTTCCGCTTTTCGGCCCGCCGGGTGCTGCGCCGGACGCTCGACGCGCTGGCGGCGCGCGGCCTGGGCGCGTTCGTCGGCGTCGAAGCGGAGTGGTACCTCCTCAAGCTGCTCGACGACACGCTCGGCGAGGAGAATATCGGCATCCTGGGGCAGCGCGGCAGCCCGCTTCCGGCCGCGCCGCACGATTCGGGCTTCTCCTACCACAGCGAGAGCAACCTCGACCTGATGCAGCCGATGCTGAGCGCGCTCGCCGGGCACTACGAGGCGCTCGATCTGGGACTGCGCTCGGTCGAGAACGAGTGGGGCGCCGGGCAGGTGGAATGCACCTTCGAGGCGCGGGAGGCCATGCGCGCCGCGGACGACTATGTCCTGTTCCGCACCGCGACCCGGCAGATCTGCCGGCGGATGGGCCATATGGCGAGCTTCATGGCGGCGCCGGGCCGGCGCGGCCTGTATCCGAGCGGCTGGCACCTGCATTTTTCCCTGCGCGACGGGAACGGCGCCAACGCGCTCATGCCGGAGGCCGGGCCCGATCGTCTGTCGCCGCTCGGCCGCAACTTCCTCGCTGGCTTGCTCGAACACGCCGTGGCGGGCGTCGTGTTCGGTTCGCCGACGGTCAACGGCTACCGCCGGTTCCGGCCGTTTTCGCTCGCCCCCGACCGCGCGACCTGGGGCTTCGACCATCGCGGCGCGATGGTGCGGGTGCTCGGCGGCGCCGGCGATCCGGCGACGCGCTACGAGAACCGGGTCGGCGAGCCGGCGGCCAACCCCTATCTCTTCATCGCCGCGCAGGTCGCCGCCGGGCTGGACGGGCTGGCGCGCGCGGCCGAACCCTGGCCGGCCGACGACGCGCCCTATACCGCCGACCGCCCGATGCTGCCGACCGGCCTGCCGGCGGCCCTCGAAGCCCTGGAACGGTCGCCGCTCTACCGCGACGCTTTCGGCGACGCCTATATCGGCTATTATCTGGCCCTGAAACGGGCCGAGATGGCCCGCTTCGACGCCTTCCTCTCCGAAACCGGCGCCGATCCCGCCGCCGGCGTCACGGAATGGGAGGTCAACGAGTATTTCGATGCGTTTTAACCCGGATTTCTCACCACGGTCACGGCCTGCGTCGCGTCCAGGCGTTCGATCCGCCCCGTTCAGTACTGGGAGCGGGCCGAAAAGCGTAGCGGGGACTACGGTTGAGGCCCGCGACGCCGCGGGCGGACGCCCCCGGATTGCGAATTGGGGCGCGACCCGGAGGGCGGCGCTGTCGGACCGGCAGGGGGCGTCAAGCCGCTTGCCCGATGTCCCCGCATCGCGCGGCGCGGCTTTCCTGCCCTGCCGGCCCGACAGCGCCGCGCAGGTCATGACCGTGGTGAGAAATCCGGGTTAGCGGACAGCCGGGGAGGCGCCGATGACGACGCAGCAGAAACCGATCCTGCCCGAGCGGGTTCACGATTTCGACGCCTTGGTCCACGAGGACAGGGTGCACCGGTCGCTCTATACCGATCCGGCGATCTTCGACCTGGAGATGACGCGCATCTTCGGCGCGGTCTGGGTCTTTCTGGCCCACGAGAGCCAGGTGCCGCAGCCCAACGATTTCGTCCGCGCCCGGCTCGGCCGGCGGCCGGTCATCGTGGTGCGCGATTCGAACGGCGTCCTGCGCGCGCTCTACAACCGCTGCACCCACCGCGGCGCCACCGTCTGCCGGCAGGACAGGGGGTCGGCCAAGGCGTTCCAGTGCCCGTATCACGGCTGGACCTACCTCAACACCGGCAAGCTCTCCGGCGTGCCCTGGCCCGAAGGCTACAGCTGCGATTTTTCCCGTCCGGAATTCAACCTGATGCAGGCGCCGCGGGTCGAGAGCTACCGCGGCCTGATCTTCGCCACCCTGAACGCCGACGCGCCCGGGCTGACCGACTATCTCGGGCCCGTGCGCCGGCCGCTCGACGAATGGCTCGACCGCCATCCCGGCGGCGCGCTCGAGGTGCGCGAGGCCAACCGGCTGAAATTCAACGGCAACTGGAAGCTGCTCTACGACAATTCCGCCGACGGCTACCACGTCGTCTTCTCGCACCGTTCGCTGCTGATGATGGAAAACCGCTTCCAGAAGGGCGACGGCAAGGGCATGTCCTACTACAAGGACAGCCCGGACACCGGCCCGGTGAAGCTCTATTCCTTCCCCAACGCGCACCATTTCAAGGACAAGCGCGACGCGATTCCGAAGCGCCCCGGCGCGCTGTGGGCGATCGAGGGGCTGCATCCCGGCATGGAGCATTACGAGGCGGCGCTGCGCCGGGATTTCCCCGGCCGGGCGGACGCGCTGCTGGACCTGGCGTCGTCCGAACCGGTCAACATCAACGTCTTTCCCAATCTCCATATCCTGGGCAACCATATCCAGGTCAGCGAGCCCCTGTCGGTGACGGAGACGGCGACGACGTGGTACGGCACCGCCGTGGTCGATCCGGACGGCGAACTCGGCGATGCGCTGGGGCCGGTCAACGCTCTCAGGATGCGCACCCAGGAGCAGTTCCCGACCTTCGGCGAGGTCGACGACCTGGCCAATTTCGAGCAGATCCAGGCCGGGCTCGCCGCCGAGGAGGACGCGTGGATCTACATGCACCGCGGCCTCGGCCTGCCGGAGCGCTACAGCGAGGCCGAAGGCGGCGCGACGGTCGGCCCGGCGACCGACGAGGTCTTCATGCGCGACTATATGCGGGTCTACCGGCGGCTGATGCAGACCGAGCCGGCGATCGCGCCGACGCGGGAAACCGCGTGATGGGCGCGCCGGCAGCGCAGGACCCGTCGACTAGCTCGTATTATGTCGGCGACGCTTTCTACCGGGAGTTGGTCGACGCGTTCGCCGACTGGGACCGGGACGAACTGGCGATTTCCGACCCGGCCCGGCGCGACGCCGCCCGCGCCTTTCTCGAACGCGAGGCCCGTTTGCTCGACCGGGGCCGGCTCGAGGACTGGCTGGCGCTCTTCGCGCCGGAATGCGCCTACTGGATTCCAGGCACCCCGGAGCGCGGCGACCCGCGGCGGGAAATCGCCTTCGCGTTCCACGACCGCCGCCAGCTCGAGGACCGGGTTTACCGGCTGCGCACCGGCTACGCCTGGTCGCAGCATCCGGCGAGCCGGACGGTGCGCTCGGTCTCCAACGTCGAACTGTTCGCGACCGGCGACGCCGGCATCGTCATGGCGCGCTCCAATTTCCAGATCGCAGAACTGCTCGACGGCGCGTTGCGCCACTGGGCCGGCTGGGCGGGCCACCGCCTGCAACCGGCTGCGGACGGCTATTCGATCCTCGCCAAGCAGGTCAACCTGATCGACTGCGACCGCAACGTCCGCAATCCGAGCCTTACGTTTTAGGAAGCGCGGGGCCGTCCTACCGCGTTCCTTGCCTGTTTCCCTGCTTGTCACCCCGGATGGAGCGAAGCGGAAATCCGGGCTAGTTCTTCGGCGCGCGGAAGGGGCGGTGGCAGGCGCCGCAGCCGGCCCGCGCCATCTTGCCGAACTGGGCGGCGAGCATGGCCATGTCGTCGAATTCCGCAACCTCGGCCAGTTCGACGGCCGTCTCCTCGAGCGCCTTTGTCGTGGCGACGAACTTGTCCCACTGCTGCCAGATTTCCGCCTTTGCCCGCGTCTCGCCCGCCTCCGGGCCGCTTCCCCTGGGGAACAGTCCGGGCAGGACGGGCGCCAGCGCGGCGATCGCGCCGGCGTGTCCGGCGACGAGCTTGGCGTTCTTTGCGCCGAGGCCGGCCTTGATGCCGTTCATATGGGCGCCGATCGACGCCATGACCGCCTTGCGCGTCTGGATGGCGTCGCCCGGATCGAGGGCCTGCGCGGGCGCAGACAGAATGGCGCCGGAAAGGATGGCGCCGGCGAGCGCGACGCCGGCAATCGCTCGTTTCGTATGGGACAGTTTTGCCATCGTCGTCTCCAGGGTCGGTCCGTTGTGCCGAAAGGCCGATGCGCCGCTACTATAGGCGCAACCGCGGCGGAGCGCACGGGCGCCGGACAAAAAAAGCCGGGGTCTGCCCGCCCAGCGAAACCCGCCCAGCGAAACCCGCGCGGCGAAGCCGGCGCGGCGAAACCGGCGCGGCTGCGGGACATTGACAGGACGGCGGGCGGCGTGTGAATCGGGCGCGTGCGCCGTCTTCCCGTCCTTGCGCCGAAAGGAACATGCCCGTGAGCCGCTTTCCCCGCGCCGTCTGCGTCTATTGCGGCTCCCGCAGCGGCGGCAATCCGGCGTGGCAGGCGGCGGCAGCCGAGCTGGGCGCCGGCCTGGCCGCGCGCGGCATCGGCCTGGTCTACGGCGGCGGCAATATCGGCCTGATGCGCGCGACCGCCGACGCCGCCATGGCCGGCGGCGGCCGGGTGGTCGGCGTTATCCCGCGCGACCTGGAGGCGCGCGAACAGGGCCACCGGGCGGTGTCGGAACTGCATGTCGTGGAGTCGATGCACGAGCGGAAGCTGCTGATGGCCAAGCTGTCCGACGCCTTCGTTGCGCTGCCCGGCGGCCTCGGCACCCTCGACGAGACCTTCGAAATCCTGACCTGGCGGCAGCTGCGGTTCCACGACAAGCCGGTCGTCCTGGCGGACATCGCCGGATACTGGCAGCCGCTTCTCGACCTGGTCGAAGCCCAGATCGCCTGCGGCTTCGTCGATCCGGCGCACCGCGCGCTGATGACGGTCGCCCGCTCGGTGGACGGGGTTTTCGCGGCGCTGGAGGGCGCAGGAGACTCCGCCGCGGGCTTTGCCGCCGACAAGGCCTGACCCGCGCCGAACCGTCCCTCGAAAATGCCGGCCCCGAGGCCCATATACGCCGGTACACGTTGCTCCGAGTGTCCCCCGACCGCCGAGACGCCATGCCTTCCTTTCCCGTCGCCGACATCCTGACCGCCCGCAAGACCACCAAGGTCATGTTCGATCACGAAAATCCGGCGGCGCCGGACACCGACCGGGACACCATCGAATCCCTGATCGCGGTGGCCGGCTGGGCGCCGTTTCACAAGCCGGCGCACCGGGTTCACTGGCGCGGCACCCGGACCATCGAGCCCTGGCGCTTCTATCTCGCCGACGCCCGGACCTGCCGGCGCCTGATCGGCTTCGTTCTGGCCGGCGCGGAAAAGCCCGGCCGGGTGCCGCAGATGCTGGCGGCCGCCGAGGCCCTGGTGCTGGCGACCTGGCTGCCCAACCCGCCCGACCGGGAAGGGGAGCGCGAAGGGGAGGGCGGGGCCGGCTCCGGCGGCCTGTTCGAGCCGACGATGGCGAATATGGAGCATATCGCGGCGGCGAGCGCGGCCGTGCAGTCCTTCCTGCTGGCGGCGACGGAACGCGGGCTGACGACCTACTGGTCGAGCGGCGGCTATCTGCGCGACGCCGCCACGTTCGACCATCTCGGCATCCCGGCCGAACAGATCCTGCTGGGCGCCGTGTTCGTGTTTCCGAACGACGGCGGCGAGCGCATTTCCGGCGGCCTGCGCGACAAGCGCAGCGAGCGCGCCGCCTGGTCCCGCTGGGTGGAGCCGCAGGATTGAACCGCAAGCCGGCCGGCCCGGCCGGGCGCGCCGCTCTTCGCGCTACCGTGCGGCGCCGCCATCCTTGCACCGGCGCCGCAACCTTCCGATAAACCCGAATCTCCCGCTTGAATCCCACCTTCCGGACACCAGGACATGAGCAAAATCAAGGTCGCGAAACCGGTCATCGAGATCGACGGCGATGAGATGACCCGGATCATCTGGCAGTTCATCAAGGACAAGCTGATCCTGCCCTATCTCGATATCGACCTGCACTATTACGACCTGAGCATCCAGAAGCGCGACGCGACCGACGACCGGATCACCGTCGACGCCGCCAACGCGATCCGCGAGCACGGCGTCGGCGTCAAATGCGCGACCATCACGCCGGACGAGGCGAGGGTCGAGGAGTTCGGCCTCAAGCAGATGTGGAAATCGCCCAACGGCACGATCCGCAACATCCTGGGCGGCACCGTGTTCCGCGAGCCGATCGTCTGCCGCAACGTGCCGCGCCTGGTGCCGGGCTGGACCGAGCCGATCGTCATCGGCCGCCACGCCTTCGGCGACCAGTACCGCGCGACCGATTTCGTCGTGCCGGGCAGCGGGAAGCTGACGATCCGCTTCGACGGCGACGACGGCACGACCATCGAGCGCGAGGTCTACGACTTCCCCGGCGGCGGCGTGACGATGGCGATGTACAACCTCGACGCGTCGATCCGCGACTTCGCCCGCGCCTCGCTCAACTACGGGCTGAGCCGGAACTGGGACGTCTACCTGTCGACCAAGAACACGATCATGAAAGCCTATGACGGCCGCTTCAAGGACCTGTTCCAGGAGGTCTTCGAGGCCGAGTTCGCCGGTAAATTCAAGGAAGCCGGCATCGGCTACGAGCACCGGCTGATCGACGACATGGTCGCCCAGGCGCTCAAATGGTCCGGCGGCTTCGTCTGGGCCTGCAAGAATTACGACGGCGACGTCCAGTCCGACACCGTGGCCCAGGGCTTCGGCTCGCTCGGCCTGATGACCTCGGTGCTGATGACCGCCGACGGCAAGACGGTGGAGGCCGAGGCGGCCCACGGCACGGTGACCCGCCACTACCGCCAGCACCAGCAGGGCAGGGAGACCTCGACCAACCCGATCGCCTCGATCTTCGCCTGGACCCGCGGCCTGAAATTCCGCGGGCGGATGGACGAGACGCCGGCGGTTTCGGAGTTTGCCGAGACGCTGGAAAAAGTCTGCATCGAGACCGTCGAGAGCGGCAGCATGACCAAGGATCTCGCCCTGCTGATCGGGCCGGACCAGGAATGGCTGACAACCGGCGGGTTTCTCGAAAAACTGGACGAGGGCCTGCAGGCGCGGATGGGCGCCTAGGGCATATATCCGCCTTGGAAGGAACCGCGGCGGCGAGGCGTCCCTCGATACGGCGCGCAGGCGCGCCTACTCGGGATGAGGAGAAAAGTGTTCAGGACGCTCCATATCCCTCACCCTGAGTAGCCCCGGATGTAATCCGGGGCGTATCGAAGGGCCGGCAACCGGTGAGATGGCGGCTCCAACCGAAACGGATATGCTCCAGGTCCGTTCCCGGCGCCGCTGCCGGGGCCGGCGCGGCGCAGGCGGAGATAGAGATGGGCGGCAGCACGGCCGGACCGCGTTCGGAAACGGCGATCGGGGGCGCCGAAGCGCAGGCGGGCGGCGTTCCGGCCGCGCCGCGCGGCCTGTGGTATCTCGCCATGCCGGGCACGCGGCTCAGGCGCGGCGCGGCGGTGCACCGGACGCTGCTGGACGAACCGGTCCTGATCGGCCGCGACAGGGCCGGCGCGGTCTTCGCCCTGCGCGATATCTGCCCGCACCGCGCCATGCCGCTCTCGGCCGGCCGGTTCGACGGCGAAACGGTGACCTGCGCCTATCACGGCTGGCAGTTCGGCGCCGACGGCGTGTGCCGCGCCATTCCCTCGCTGGTCGAGGACTATCGCAAGACGGTCCGGCTCGACCGGATCGGGGTCAAATCCTATCCCTGCCGCGAGGCGCAGCACCTGATCTGGGTTTATATGGGCGACGGGGCGGACGCCGCGCCCGAAGACCTGCCGGCCGTACCGGAGATCCCGGCGCGCGGCCGGCCCGGCATCGCCGAGACCCTGGACCTGGAATGCCATTTCGACGACGCCGCGATCGGCCTGATCGACCCGGCCCACGGCGCCTACGTCCACCGCAACTGGTGGTGGCGTTCGTCGAAGACGCTGACGGAGAAGGCCAAGCGCTACGCGCCGTCGGAGCTCGGCTTCACCATGGTGCGCCACGCGCCGAGCGCCAACAGCCGGATCATCCGCCTGCTGCGCGGCGAGAAGACGGTGGAGATAAGCTTCCGGCTGCCCGGCGTCCGCGTCGAGCATATGACCCTGGGCGAGCGGCACTATTATGTCGGCGTGACGGCGATGACCCCGGTCTCGGAATACCGCACGGCGATGCACCACGTCATGTACTGGTCGCACCCGCTGATGACGCTGGCGAAGCCGCTGGTCGTCCCGGTCACGCGCAATTTCCTGAACCAGGACCGCACGGCGATGAACCTGCAGCGCGAGGGCCGCAGGAAGTCCGACGCCGCCATGCTGCTGCCGGACGCCGACACGCCGGCGAAATGGTACATGGCGCTGAAGAAGGAGCTGGCGGCCTCCCGCGCCGAAGGCCGCGCCTTCCGCAACCCGGTGCCGGAGACGGTCCTGCGCTGGCGGAGCTGAGCCCTGCCGCGCCCGGCCTGCCCACTGTCTCTTTCGTCCATCCGGCCGGAACCGTTCGGCGGCGTACGGAGGGCGATTATAGCAAATATAGGATATTGTTCACTATTTTAAGGACCGTTCATTTTACATGCGATTCTGCGGTATATATCGTTAAAACAAAGGATTGAGGAATTTTCCTAAAGCAGACAGACCGTTCTTCATACCCCGTTTTTTCGCACGGAAGGGAATTGCCGAACCCGGACAGCCGCCACAGCGGCAGCACCAACAACCGGACCCGCCGGGCAGGGGCGCCGCTGCCATATGTTCATATATTGTTCCGAACGTCGATGTCAAGGTTTTCCGGTTCGGGCGCTCCGGAAGGGACCGTTCGCCCCGGCCGCCGGGATCCCATCGTACCGGCTCCTGTTGTATCGGCCCCATTGTATCGATGGGGGGCCTGACAATATTCTGGCAGACTGGAGAGGCGCGGTCCCCGGCGCAAGGCGGGCCGCTATCGGGAGCTTCCTGAAATGATCGATCCCTTCTCGATCTTCGTCGTCGTCGTCATCGTCCTGGCGATCGCGCTCGTCTTCATGGGCGTCAAGACGGTGCCGCAGGGCTTCGAATACACCGTGGAGCGGTTCGGCCGCTATACGCGCACCCTGTCGCCCGGCCTGGCGCTGATCGTGCCGCTTATCGACCGGATCGGGCGGCGGCAGAACGTGATGGAGCAGGTCACGGACGTCCCGTCCCAGGAGATCATCACCCGGGACAACGCCATGGTGACGGTGGACGGGGTGGTGTTCTACCAGGTCCTCGATGCCGTCAAGGCGTCCTACGAGGTCCGGCGCCTCGAAATATCCATCCTCAATCTCACCATGACCAACATCCGGACCGTCATGGGCTCCATGGACCTCGACGAGCTGCTGTCCCAGCGCGACAAGATCAACGCCGACCTGCTGCGGGTCGTCGACGAGGCGACCTCGCCCTGGGGCGTGAAGATCACGCGCATCGAGATCAAGGACATCACGCCGCCCACGGAACTGGTCGACGCCATGGCGCGCCAGATGAAGGCGGAACGGGAGAAGCGGGCCGCGATTCTGGAGGCCGAGGGCGTCCGCCAGTCGGAAATCCTGCGCGCCGAGGGCCAGAAGCAGGCCCAGATCCTCGACGCCGAGGGGCGCCGCGAAGCCGCCTTCCGCGACGCCGAGGCGCGCGAACGCGAGGCGGAAGCCGAAGCCCGGGCGACCGAAATGGTCTCCAGGGCGATCGGCGAGGGCAACATCCAGGCGGTCAACTATTTCGTCGCCCAGAAATATGTCGGCGCGCTGGAGACCATCGGCAGCGCGCGCAACCAGAAGGTGATCCTGATGCCGCTCGAGGCGTCCGGCGTGATCGGCGCGGTCAGCGGCCTCACCGAAATCGCGCGCCAGGCTTTCGGCGACGGTGGCGGCGACGGCGGGTCCGGAAAGCCGGCCGGGCGATCGGCGCCGTCGTCAGGCAAGGCCGGCAAGGACTAACGCGCGGGCTCGGGAGGACGACCGATGATCGAATGGCCCGAGAGCCTTTCCTACTGGCACTGGCTGGCTTTCGGCGTGCTCGTCATGCTGGTCGAGGTTCTGGTGCCCGGCGTCATTTTTCTGTGGCTCGGCATCGCCGCGGTCCTGACCGGCCTCGCCTTCGCCGCGATCCCCTCGATGAGCTGGGAAATCCAGGCGGTCCTGTTCGCCGTCCTCTCCGTGCTGGCGATCTTCGTCGGCCGGCGCGTCGTCTCGGCCCGCCAGGCGCCGACCGACCACCCGACCCTCAACCGGCGCGGCAGGACCCTGGTCGGCTCGCAGCATACGCTGGATACGGCGACCTCGGGCGGGCGCGGCCGGGTCCGGATCGGCGACGGCGTGTGGCGGTTCGCCGTGCGGCCCCAGGGGCGCGACCTCGCCGCGGGCGCCCGGATCGAGGTCGTCGATGTCGAGGGGACGACGCTGATCGTCGAAGCCGCGGCGGAAGGATAGCGGCCGCCGTTTTGCGCGGCGGCCCCGGCGGGCGCCGGGAGCCCTGTCGCTACCCCGAAATATGCGCCAGGTCCGGCAGGTAGCGGAACTTTTCGGCGTAGTCGATGCCGTAGCCGACCACGAAGACGTCGTCGATGGCGAAGCCGACATAGTCGGCCTCCACCGGCGCCTCGCGGCGCGCCGGCTTGTCGAGCAGCACGCAGGTCGCGACCGTTTCCGCCCCGGCGTCCTCGACCATCATGCGCGCGGTCAGCAGCGTGCGGCCGGTATCGAGGATGTCGTCGACCAGGAGGACCCGGTCGCCGGCCAGGTTGCCGGGAAACTCCCCGACCAGCCGCACCCGGCCGGAACTCTCGGTCGAACTGCCGTAGCTCTTGAAGCTGGCGAACTCGATGCGCGGCCGGCAGCCGCGCGCCGCCAGGGCGCGGGCGAGGTCCGCGGTGAAAATGAAGGCGCCGTTCAGGACGCAGAGCAGGACGAAGTCCGGCCCCATCGCCCGGGCGATGTCGCCGGCCAGCGAATCGATCCGCTTCGAGATGTCGCCGGCGGCGAACAGCGCCGTCGGGCGGGCGCCGGCGCCGTCTTCGGGAGCCGCCACGGTCAGCCCGCCATCCGCGCGTCCGCGCCCCATTGCCAGTCGGCGAAGCGGTTGCGCAGGGTGAGTTTCTGGAACTTGCCGGTCGAGGTCTTGGGCACCTCGTCGATCACCGCGATGTCGTCCGGAAGCTGCCATTTGGCGAAGTCGTTGAGCAGGTGGCCGTCGAGCTCCGCCTTGGTGAGCGACGCGCCGTCCTTGAGCACGATGCAGGCGAGCGGCCGTTCGTCCCATTTCGCGTGGGGCAGGGCGATCACCGCGGCCTCCTTGACCGCCGGATGGCCCATGATGGCGTTCTCCAGGTCGACCGAGCTGATCCATTCGCCGCCGGACTTGATGACGTCCTTCGACCGGTCGGTGATCTGGACGTAGCCCTCGCTGTCCATCGTCACGATGTCGCCGGTGCGGAACCAGCCGTCGTCGCTCCAGCGGTCGCCGGCCTCGGGATAGTTGAAGTAGCTGCCGGCGATCCACGGCCCGCGGACCTCCAGTTCGCCCATCGACTCGCCGTCCCACGGCAGGACGGCGCCGTCGCCGTCGCGGTGGCGCAGGTCGACGAAGGGCGCGGCGTAGCCCTGCTTCGAGCGGTAGTCGAAATAGACCTCGTCGCCCTGGCCGGCGAGATGGGGCTTGACGTTGGCGACCGTGCCGAGCGGCGACATCTCCGTCATGCCCCAGGCGTGGAGCACGGTGATGCCGAAATCCTGGAAGCGCCGGATCAGGGCGGGCGGCGCCGCCGAGCCGCCGACCACGGTGCGCAGCCCGCGCAGCGCCTCGTATTTCGCCGGGTCCTTCTCGATGGTCTGGATAATGCCGAGCCAGACCGTCGGCACGCCGCCGGAGAAGGTGACCTTTTCGCCGATGAACTGGGCGATCAGGCTGTCGGGATCGAGATGCGGGCCGGGGAAGACCAGCTTGGCGCCGGTCATGGTCGCGGCGTAGGGGATGCCCCAGGCGTTGGCGTGGAACATCGGCACGACCGGCAGGATGCAGTCGTTCATGCTGAAATTCAGCATGTCGGGCTGGGCGCCGACCATCGAATGCAGCACCATCCCGCGGTGCGAATAGATCACGCCCTTGGGGTCGCCGGTCGTGCCGGAGGTATAGCACATGGCGCAGCCGTCGGTTTCGTCGATCTCCGGCAATCCGGTTGCGGGATCGCCGGTCTCGATGAAATCCTCGTAGCTCTCCATGCCGTCCGGGACCGGTCCGCCGAACGGGATGACGACGGTGCGGTGCGCCGGCATCCGGTCCCTGAACTGGTCGTAGAGGGGCAAAAGAACGTCGTCGACGATGACGATCCGGTCGTCGGCATGGGTCGCGATATAGCCGATGTCGGCCGGGCCGAGCCGCAGGTTCAGCGTGTGCATGACGCCGCCGGCCGCCGGGATGCCGTAATAGCATTCCAGATGCGCGCTGTGGTTCCAGGCCAGGGTCGCCACCCGGTCGCCCTTCTTCACGCCGGCCTCGACGAGGGCTCGGGCCAGCTTCTCCGCCCGCTCGCAGATCTCGGCATAGGTCTGGCGCAAAACGGACTTGTCGGGCCGCTGGGTGACGATCTCGCGCGTCGGATAGACCTCGCGCATCCGCCCGAGCAGATGATTGAGGGTGAGCGGATAATCCATGATGGTGGCGACCGAGCCGGCCATGGCGTTTACCTCCCGAACTGCCTGGAGCCGTCGCCGGATGTTTACACCAGCGCTGCGCCCGATTGCCAGTGGCCGAAGTGGCAGTAACCGGCCGCCGCGGCGGAATGGGCGGCAATGGCGCGAACGTGATGGGCTGCGAAACCCGGCCGGCTTGTTTTCGCCGCATCCGGGTACCCATATTGCGCCGAACGATCCGGCAGCCGGTAACCGCCCCGGAATGACTCGCAGATTTGCCCTCTGGATCCTGTGCGCCGCGCTCTTCGCGGGGCTTGCGCCTGTGGAGCGCGCCGTGGCGCAGACCTCGCAGCCGGGGACGTTGCGCGGCCTCGACCTGCCCGGCCTGACGCCGCAGGGCGGCGCGCAGCGATCGGCGCCGGCCGACAGCGTTTTCCGGACGAAGCACGTCACCGCCGAACTGCTCAGCGAGCATATCGCCCTGCGGCCGGGCGCGACCGCCTGGGTCGCGCTGGTCTTCAGGATCGTCCCGAAGTGGCACACCTACTGGCGCAATGCCGGCGATTCGGGCGAGGCGACGCGGATCGACTGGGATCTGCCCGAAGGCTATGCCGCCGGCGGGATCGTCTGGCTGCCGCCGGAGCGCATCCCGGTCGGCCCGCTGGTCAACTACGGCTACAGCGGCGAAGCGATCCACATGGTGCCGATTTCGGTGCCGAAGGACGCGCGGCCCGGCGAGACGGCGACGCTGACCGCGAGCGCGTCATGGCTGGTGTGCGAAGAGGTCTGCATTCCGGAGGTGGGGGTGTTGACGCTCGACCTGCCGGTCGACGCCGGCCCGCCGGTCGCCGGTTTCCGCGCCGGCCCGGTCTTCGCGAAGGCGCGCGCGGCGCTGCCGAAGCCTTCGCCCTGGACCGCAAAATACCGCTTTAACGGCAACGGGTTCCGGCTCGATGTTGCAGCGGCGGGTTTGAAGCGCGACGTCATCGAGGACGCCTGGTTCTACCCCTACGGCCACGGCGTCGTGAAATACGCCGCGCCGCAGAGGCTGACGGTGACGGACCGGGCGCTCACCCTCGAAACCCAGCGCGGCAAGGCGGCGAAACCGATAACGGATGTGGGCGGCCTGCTGGTCGTCAAGGAGCGGCTCGGCGACGGCGCGGTCGCGACCCAGGCCTTCCGGCTGACGGCGACCGAGGCGGCGGTGGCGCCGCTCATCGGCTTTTGGGAGGCCGTCGTCCTCGCTTTGCTCGGCGGCCTGATCCTGAACCTGATGCCCTGCGTCCTGCCCGTGCTCGCGGTGAAAGCACTGAGTTTCGCCCGCCACGCCAACCGGGGCCGGGGCATGGCGCGGCACGGCGCGGCCTATACCGCCGGCGTCCTGGCGAGCTTTGCCGTCGTCGGCGCCATCCTGCTGGCGGTGCGCAGCGTCGGGGAGGCGGCCGGCTGGGGTTTCCAGCTTCAGGAACCGGTCTTCGTCCTGCTCATGGCGTATCTCATGGTGCTGATCGGGCTGAATTTCGCCGGCCTGTTCGAGATCGGCGGCCGGTTCGCCGGGATCGGCGGCGCGCTGGCGGAACGCTCCGGCCTCGGCGGCTCCTTCTTCACCGGCGTGCTCGCCGTAATCGTGGCCACGCCCTGCACGGCGCCCTTCATGGGCGCGGCAGTCGGCTTCGCGCTCGGCCAGACCGCGGCCGTCGCCATGGCGGTGATGCTGGCCCTCGGCTTCGGGCTCGCCCTGCCGTTCCTGCTGCTCAGCATGGCGCCGGGCCTGCTGCGGCTGATTCCCGGACCGGGGCCGTGGATGGTCCGGTTCAAGCAGTTCCTCGCCTTCCCCATGTTCGCAACCGCGGCCTGGCTGATCTGGGTCCTCTCCCTGCAGGCCGGCGATGCCGCGCTGCTCGGGGCGCTCGCCGGGGCCGTCCTGATCGCCTTCGCGGTCTGGCTCTGGCAGGCGAGCGCAAGCGCCGCGCCGCGCTGGAGGCCCGCCGGGATCGGCCTGGCTGCGGCCGCCATCGTCGCCGCGCTCGCGATGGTGCGCTTTGCCGAAAGCGGCGCGCCGGCTGCCGGAACGCCCGGACCGGACGCCGCGGCGGACTCCGGGAGCGCCGCCGCTACCGGCATCGCCTGGCAGCCGTTCAGCGAAGCGCGGCTGGCGGCCTTGCGCGCGGAAGGCCGGCCGGTCTTCATCAACTTCACGGCGGCCTGGTGCATCACCTGCATCGCCAACGAACAGGTCGTGCTGCGGCTACAGAGCGTGCGGCGGGCGTTGGACGCGGCCGGCATGGCGGCGCTCAAGGGCGACTGGACCCGGCGCGACCCGGCCATCGCGGAACATCTGGCCGGATTCGGCCGCTCCGGCGTGCCGCTCTACGTTATCTATCCGCCGGAGGGTTCGCCGAAACGGCCGCTGGTGCTGCCGCAGATCCTGACCGAAGGCGGCACGGTCGCGGCGATCCGCAGCATGGCCGCGGAGACGAAGCGGGCCGAGCGGCCGAGCAATTAGCCTGCCGGGGGCGGCGGCCGTTATCGATCGAGGGGAAGAACGATGTCCAAGCGCCTGAAATGTCTCGCCGCCGCCGCCGCAATCGCCCTGGCGGCCCCGGTCCCGGCGATCGCGTCGCCCCAGGTCGGCAAGCCGGCGCCGAAGCGAACCGGCTGACCGAGACCCGCGGCGCGGCGCCGAGCCACGTCATCCTCGATCCGAAAGGAACGATCGGGCGGAAATACGAGGCCACGAACACGCCGCACATGTTCATCGCCGGCAGGAGCGGCGCGCTGCTCTACATGGGCGCGATCGACAGCATCCGCTCGGCCGACCCCGCCGATATCCCGCGGGCGAAAAATTATGTGACCGCGGCGCTGAGCGAAATCTCCGCCGGAAAGAAGGTCGGCGAACCGGTGACGCGCCAATACGGCTGCTCGGTGAAATACGCCTATTGAGGCGCGGTGCGCCCTGCTTTGCCGGCCCAGGGTTCGAACGGTCAGGCACGGTCTGCGCTTGACGGAACGAATAAGAACATTATATGAACTTTTTGGATTTGGCAACACCGGTGGGTTGCGATGACAAATCCTGACATTTCCTGACAGGGCCGGTCGTGACAGGGCCGGTCGTGACAGGGCCGGTCGTGACAGGGCCGGCCGCCCTCCGGGTTGCCGTCATTCGATCCGGGGAGGTCCGGGGCAGCGCAGGAACCGGAAGGGCGGCGGCATGACGAAACATGACATTTCCTGACGCATTCCGGGAACCTCATTCCGAGACCTTCATTCCGACCGGGCGCAAGCCTCACCCGTCATTCCGACCGGAGCCGCCCGGAGGGTGGCGTAGTGGAGGAATCCCGTCGCCGGACTCCGGGTTTCCGTTGTCGGGATCGAGTCGGGATTCCTCCGCTCGCTTCGCTCGGTCGGAATGACGGCGTGGGGTTTGCAGTATCGGTGTCCGGTTCGGAACGGTGGACGGGGACGGAGAAAGAGGCGGCCCATGACGGATCATGACATTTCATGACATCCCGAAACGCGGCAATACCCGCCGCGCTTTGCGCCGGATCGCAGCCTACACCCGCACGCGCATGTGCAGCATGCCGCGGTTGAGGATGCTGTCGGACCAGGGCGGGTCGTCCTCGGCCAGGGCGATGCCGGGCCAGCGCCGCAGCAGGAGCGGGAAGGCGATTTCCGCCTCGAGCCGGGCGAGCGGCGCGCCGAGGCAGAAATGGATGCCGTAGCCGAAGGCGAAATTCTTCTTCGCCTCGCCGCGGCGGATGTCGAAGCGGTGCGGATCGGCGAACGCCCGCGGATCGCGGTTGCCGGCGCACATCATCAGGAACAGCCGGTCGCCCTTCGCGATGCGCGCGCCGCGCCACTCGAAATCCTCCACCGCGACCCGGACCATGGACAGCGACGGCCCGTCGAAGCGCAGCATCTCCTCGACCGCGTTGCGCACCAGGCCGGGATCGTCGAGATTGCTGCGCAGGTCGGCCATCTGCGCCGGGTTTTCGATCAGGGCGCGCATCCCGTTGGCGATCAATTGGGTCGTCGTCTCGTGGCCGGCGAACAGCAGCAATACGCAGCAGGCGACCAGCTCGTCGGTGGTCAGCCGGTCGCCCTCGTCGCGCGCGTCGAGCAGGCCGGTCGTCACGTCTTCGGCGCCGCTTGCCCGGTGCTCCTCCAGAAAGCGGCGGAACCAGGCCTCCATCTCGACGACGCCGTCCGACGCCATGCGGTATTTCTGCGGATCGCTCCGCGAGGTGAGGACGAATTTCGCCAGCAGGTCGGACCAGCGTTTCAGCTTGTCGACGTCCTTCTCCGGCACGCCGAGCATATGGGCGATGACCAGGGCGGGCAGGGGATAGGCGAATGCGTGGATCAGGTCGAACCCGCGGCTTCCCGTCCGTTCGATTTCTGTGTCTATACCGTCCAGCAACCTGTTGACGATCCGCGCTATTTCCGGGCGCAGCGCCTCGACGGCGCGGGCCGTGAAGGCGCGGTTCATCAGGCCGCGCAGGCGGGTATGGTCCGGCGGGTCGGTGAACACGGCCCACAGGTTCAGATGGTCGCCCAGCGGCTTCAGCATGTCCTGCATCGGGGCCGGCGCGCGCGCGATGAACGGCCGGATGCGGTCCGACGACAGGCGCGGGTCGCGGAAGGCCGCGCGGATGTCGTCGTAGCGCGTCACCACCCAGGCGCCGAGGATGTCCGACCGCCAGACCGGCGCCTCGGCCTGGAGCGGCGCGAGCGCCGCATAGGGATCGCGGATCGCCGCGGCCGACAGCGGATCGAAAGTAACGGCGGGGCTTTCGGCGTCGGGCATGGCAGCTCTGCGGTTCCGGGTCGCGCGCCGGCGACCCTAGCGGCTGGCGGCGCGAATGCAAGCGGCGCCCTTCGAGACGGGGCTTCGGGACGCGGTGTTGAGCCTGCCCCGAGCGAAGCCGAGGGGAACAGCTCCTCGGCCCCTCCTCAGGATTCCTCTACGAAAGGGGTGCTGCCCGCCGTGCGGCGTTTCGCAGAACGATCCTCAGGTTGAAGGTTTGTGTTCGCTTCGCCCATACAGCTTCATCCTGAGGAGTGGCTGAGGAGCGATCCGCCAGGATCGCGTCTCGAAGCCCCGTCTCGAAGGACGGCCGGGGCTGCAAACCTTTCCGTTTGCCGCGTTGACAGGCTGCGGCGCGGGCGGTAGCCCCACCGGAGAGCGATGCGGGACGGCGAAGGACGCGGCGATGCCGAGGCTGGACAGAAACCTGATCGGCACGGTGCTGGAGCCGGTCGTGGCGGAAGTCGAGAAGGGCGAGATCCGCCAGTTCGCCGACGCGATCGGCGCGACCGACCCAATCCATACCGATCCCGCCGCGGCGCAGGCCGCCGGCTATCCGGACCTCGTTGCGCCGCCGACCCTGGTGTTCTGCCTCGCACAGCGCAATTCCGAGCCGACGGAAGCCCTGGCGAAGCTCGGCTTCGACGTGGCGAAACTGCTGCACGGCGAGCAGCATTTCGAGTATTTCCATCCGGTCTGCGCCGGCGACACCGTTACCCTGACGACGCGGATCGAGGACATCTACGAGAAGAAGGGCGGCCTGCTCGAATTCATGGTGCAGAAGACCGACGCCGCGAACCGGGACGGCGCCCTGTGCGCGCGGATGACCGCCGTCGTCGTCCAGCGCCACGGCCAGGGGAGAGCGGCATGAAAGCGGCGGAAATGAAAGTCGGCGACGCCATTCCCGAACTGGTCGTCGAGCGGGTGTCCCGGCAGACGCTGGCGCTCTATGCCGGCGCCTCTGGCGACCACAACCCGATCCATATCGACACGGATTTCACCCGCGGGGCCGGCGTCGGCGACGTGTTCGCCCACGGGATGCTGGTGATGGCCTGGCTCGGCCGGGCGCTGACCGGTTTCGCGCCGCAATCGGCCCTGCGCAGCTGGGGCGTCCGCTTCGCGTCCATCACCCAGGTCGGCGCGCGGATCCGCTGCACCGGCACGGTGACGGAACGGTTCGAGCAGGACGGCGAACGGCGCCTGCGCCTCGACATCGCCGCCACGGACGAACACGGCGACGTCAAGCTGAAAGGCGAGGCCGTCGTCGCGGTCGGCTGACTGCGGAATCTTCATACTGTCCCACAACTTCCTGAAATTAAACGGAAAGAAAAACGCATGGCCAAACTCGACGGCAAGGTCGCCCTCGTCTCGGGCTCGGGGCGGGGCATCGGCAGGGCGTTGGCGCTCAAGCTGGCGGGCGAGGGCGCGCGGGTCGTCGTCAACGACCTCGACGCCGATCCCGCCAACGAAACCGCCGAGGCGATCCGGGCGCTGGGCGCCGAGGCGGCGGTCTGCGCCGGCGACGTGGCGGCCGACGATTTCGCCGACCGCTTCGTCAAGGCGGCGATGGACGAGTGGGGCGGCATCGACATCGTCGTCAACAATGCCGGCTACACCTGGGACAGCGTCATCCAGAAGATGACCGACGAGCAGTGGGACGCGGTCATGGACGTCCACGTCAAGGCGCCCTTCCGCATCCTGCGCGCCGCCGCCGAGCCGATCCGCATCGCCGCCAAGAAGGAGGCGATGGAGGGCCGCGAGGTTATCCGCAAGGTCGTCAACATCTCGTCGATCGCCGGGCTCTACGGCAACGCCGGCCAGATCAACTATTCGGCGGGCAAATCCGCCATGATCGGCATGACCCGGACGATGGCGAAGGAATGGGGGCGCTACAAGGTCTGCGTCAACTGCGTCGCCTTCGGCTACATCAAGACCCGCATGACCCAGCCGATGGACAAGGACGATCCGCCGGTCCTCGACATCGGCGGCCGGGACATCCGCGTCGGCGTCCAGCCGCAGACGATCGCCATGATGGAGGCCATCGTCCCGATGGGCCGCGGCGGCACGCCGGAGGAGGCTGCCGACGCCGTCTACCTCTTCTGCACGCCGGAGAGCGACTATATCAGCGGCCAGGTCATCGTCGCCGGCGGCGGCCTGCTGATCTGATCCGGGCGGCGGGCGTTCGGAACGGCCCATAGCCGGGCGAAAAACAAGGAAAATTCTCATGGGCGACTATGTCTCCCCCTGGATGACCGAGGAGCTTTCCCTGCTCCGGGATTCGGCGGCCCGCTTCTTCGAGCGCGAATTCGTCCCCCACGAGGAGCAGTGGGCGAAGGACGGGATCATGCCGCGGGAGATGTGGAACCGGGCGGGCGCGGCCGGCCTGCTGTGCGCCGGCATCCCGGAGGCATACGGCGGCGCCGGCGGCACGTTCGCCCACGAGACGGTGATCCTCTACGAACAGGGCAAGGCCAACGTGCGCAGCCTCGGCAACGCGGTGCACAGCGGCATCGTCGCCCACTACATCCTGGCCTACGGCTCGGAGGAGCAGAAGCGCCGCTGGCTGCCGAAGATGGCGGCCGGCGAACTGGTCGGGGCCATCGCCATGACCGAGCCGGGCGCCGGCTCCGACCTCCAGGCCGTGCGTACGACCGCGCGCATGGCCGGCAACCGGTATGTCGTCAACGGCCAGAAGACCTTCATCACCAACGGCCAGCACGCCGACCTGGTCATCGTCGTCGCCAAGACCGACCCGGACGAGAAGGCGCGCGGCGTCTCGCTGATCGTCGTCGAGACCGAAGGGGCCGAGGGCTTCGGTCGCGGCCGCAACCTCGAAAAGCTCGGCCTCAAGGCCCAGGACACGTCGGAACTGTTCTTCGACGACGTGAGCGTGCCGACGGCCAACCTGCTCGGCGCCGAGGAGGGGCAGGGCTTCTTCCAGCTGATGAACCAGCTGCCCCAGGAGCGGCTGATCGTCGGCATCGGCGCCTGCGCGGCGATGGACCTCGCGATCGAGCTGACGGCCGACTACGTCAAGCAGCGCAAGGCGTTCGGCAAGCGCATCCTGGATTTCCAGAACACCCGCTTCAAGCTCGCCGAATGCAAGACCGAGGCGCATATCGCCCGGGTTTTCGTCGATAACTGTTTGCAGCGCCACCTCGCCGGCGAGCTCGACGTCGCGACCGCCGCGATGGTCAAATGGTGGTGCGCCCAGAAGCAGAACGAGGTGATCGACGAGTGCCTGCAACTGTTCGGCGGCTACGGCTATATGGACGAATTCCCGATCTCGCGCATGTATGCCGACGCCAGGGTGCAGAAAATCTACGGCGGCACAAACGAGATCATGAAGGAACTGATCGCGCGGACGCTGTAAGGCGCCGCCCGGCGCGGCGCGCACAGCGGCAAGAGATACAGGAAGATACTGGCCATGACCCTCCCGATCCCGGATTTCTCCCGCCTTGCGCCACCCGCCGGCTACCGCCTTGCGATTACCGGCGGCTGCGGCGGCATCGGCCGGCGGCTGACCGAAGTGGCGGTCGCGGAAGGGCTCAGGGTCGCGGTCATCGACCTGCCGGGCTCGCTGGAGCGCCACGCGCTGCCCGCGGGGGTCGAGACGCTGCCCTACGACGCGCGGGACGACGACGGCGCCGACCGGGCGTTCGCGGCCCTGGCCGGCATCTGGGGCGGCGCGCTCGACGGTCTGGTCCATCTGCCGGGCTACATGTCGCCGCCCAGGCCGGTCGAGGCGTTGACGGCGGCCGAGATCGACGAGGCGCTGTCGGTCAATCTCAGGTCCGCCTTCCTGGCGGTCAAGGCGGCGCTGCCGCTGCTCCGCAAGGGGGCGGGCGAAACCGGCAGCGCTTCGGGCATGGTCTTCGCCGCCTCGGGCCTGGCGACCCTGGTGGAGAAGACCACCGGCGCCTATTCGGCGGCCAAGGCGGGCATTATCGCGCTCGCCAAGGGGCTGGCGAAGGAGAACGCGCCCGATATCCGCGCCAACTGCATCGCGCCCGGCGCGGTCGACACCGCCTTCCTGCGCGGCGGCACCGGGCGCGGCGGCGACACGGCGCCGAAGAACGAGCAGGATTTTCCGGCCGGGATGGACAATTCGGCCATGCTGGCGACGATCCCGCTCGGCCGCATCGCCGTCACCGACGATATCGTCGGGCCGGTCCTGTTCCTGCTGTCGGAAAAGGCCCGCTTCATGACCGGCCAGACCCTCTACATCAACGGCGGCCGGCTGATGGTGTGAGGCCGGGCGGGGGCCGCTCAGCGGTTTTCGAGCAGCTCGATCTCGATGAAGGCGAATTCGTAGTCGTTGGCGTTGATCACGTCGTGTTCGACGCCGCGGCCCCGGTTGTAGGGCTTGCCGACGGCGAGTTCGGCCTCGCGCGCGCCGTCGGGCTCGACCAGGCGCAGGGTGCCGGTCGTCAGCGGCACGACGACGTAATCGTACTCGTGGACGTGGTAGCCGGTCGCCGCGCCGGGGGCGAAACGCCACTCGGTCACGCGCACCCGCTCGTCCTCGATCATCACGGTCGGCACTGCCTTGAGCTCGCTCATGGTCTCCTCCGGTCGGGGTTTGCTCGCTCCCTGTCTTACATGAGCAGAAGGAGCGCGCCCTTCGATACGCCGCTTCGCGGCTACTCAGGGTGAGGGGATGTTGGGGACATCCAATATACCCTCATCCCGAGTAGCCCCGGAATTTTTCCGGGGCGTATCGAGGGGCGCCGGGCCGACATGGTACTATCCGAATCGGATACCCGCTAATCCGTCGCGCGGACCTTGACGTAGCGGCCGGGGGCCGGCTCGATGACGTCGAGACCGCCGTCTCCCGGTTGGCGCGCGTCGACCTTGCCGCCGGTCTTGCGCGAAATCCAGCGGCGCCATTCCGGCCACCACGAGCCGCCGTGCTGTTTTGCGCCGGCGAACCAGGCGTCGGGGTCGGCCGGGTTCTCCGGATTGGTCCAGTAGCCGTATTTCTCCGAGCCTTCCGGGTTGACCACGCCGGCGATGTGGCCCGAGCCGCTGAGGCAGAATTTCACCGGCCCGCCGTAGAGCTGCGTGCCGGAATAGGTCGCCTTCCAGGGCGCGATATGGTCGTCCTTGGTCGACAGGATGAAGGTCGGCGTCTCGACCGCGCCGAGGTCGATCGGCGTGCCGAGCAGGTCGATGGCGCCCGGCTCGACCATGAGGTTCCGCTGGTACATGTTGCGCAGGTAGAACATGTGCATCGCCGCCGGCATTCGCGTGGCGTCGGAGTTCCAGTACAGCAGGTCGAAGGGGAAGGGGTCCTTGCCGAGCAGGTAGTTGTTGATGACGAAGGACCAGATCAGGTCGTTGGCGCGCAGCATGTTGAAGGTGTTCGCCATGTCCTTGCCTTCGAGATAGCCGTGCTTGGCCATCCGCTGCTCCAGGCCCTTCAACTGCTCGTCGTCGATGAAGACGCACAGGTCGCCGGCATTCTCGAAATCGACCAGGGTGGTGAAATAGGTCACGCTTTTCACCCGGCCGGCCCGGCCGCCGTTCGCCAGATGCGCCATCGCGCAGGCGGTCAGCGTGCCGCCGAGGCAATAGCCGATCGCGTTGACCTGCTTTTCGCCGGTCGCGCGCTCGATGGCGTCCATCGCGGCCAGCGGGCCCTCGGCCAGATAGTCCTCGAAGGTCTTGTCCGCGAGCTTCGAATCCGGATTGACCCAAGAAATCACGAAGACCGTATGGCCCTTCGAGACCGCCCAGCGGATGAAGGAGTTCGAGTCGCGCAGGTCGAGGATGTAGAACTTGTTGATCCACGGCGGGACGATCAGCAGCGGCGTCCTGTACGCCTTTTCGGTCAGCGGGGCGTACTGGACGAGCTGCATCAGGTCGTTCTCGAACACGACCGAACCCTTCGAGGCGGCGACATTCCCGCCGACCTCGAATTTGCTGTCGTCGGTCATGCGGATGGCGAGCTTGCCCTTGCCGCGCTCCAGGTCGGTCAGCAGGTTGTTCAGCCCGTTGACCAGGTTCTCGCCCTTCGTCTCGACGGTCGCGCGCAGGACTTCGGGGTTGGTCGCCGCGAAGTTGGTCGGCGCCATCGCGTCGATCCACTGTTTGGTGAAGAATTCCACCTTGTGGGCGGTGTGGTCGTCCAGGCCCTCGGTCCCGGCGACCGATTTCTGGATATGCTGCGCCGCCAGCAGGTAGGACTGCTTGATGAATTCGAACGCGGCGTTGTCGGTCCAGGCCGCGTCCTTGAAGCGCCGGTCGCCGGCCTCGGGCGCGATTTTCGGCCCGCCCGCCGGGCCGTCCGCCGGGCCGTCCGCCGCGACGTCCGCCGGGCCGCCGGCCATGCGCCGCGCCGTATCGGTCCACAGGTCGGCGTAATCCGACCAGAACCGGGTCTGCATCTCCCACAGCCGGGCCGGATCGGCCATCATCTGCCGGGTCAGCTCCATGAACGCGCCGCCGATCTTCAGCGGATCGGGGTCGTGCAGGCCCTCCTCCTTCCCGGACTCCAGAAAATCCTCGACGATCTTCCGGCTGCGTTCGGCGATCGACGCGAACTGCTCGGCTGCGGCGGCCATATCCGGGGGTGCGGCGTCGGTCTGCGGTTCGGTCATGGCGTCGGTCCTTTCCCCGCGGCGCCGGGAATGGCGGCCTTTTCCGGGCGCGTTCCGGACGGGCAGCCTGCGGGCATTTCCTGAAAGCGGTCGATCCGGTCAGGTATGCCCGGTAGGTATAACCGGGCGGGCCTCCGGCAGGATGACCGGTTGTCCGCCCGGCGGCGACGGGTTGACGCACAGCGGCGCGGGCCGGGCGATATCCTGCCCGTTGGCTTGCAGCGGGCAGGATATGCTACCAGTTCTGTGTCGCCGGGCCGGCCTGCCGACGGGCGGGCGGCCTGCATTGGGAGTTTCGATAATGAGCGTCGCCGAGCCCAGGATGTCCGCCCCGCGCAGAATGAAGCTGGCCGCGCCGATCGTCGCGCTGGCCGTTCTGGGCGCTTGCAGCCAGAACCCGGAAAAGGGCGAGGCTCCGGGCGCCGACAAGCCGTTCCCGAATCTGGCGACGGTGCCCGAGCGCCCCGCGGGGCAGGACCCGCGCCAGCGCATGGAGATCCAGGAAGGGCTGTTCGCCGACCGGCGCAACGCCCGCTATCTGGAAGGCGGCGGGCCCCGGGCCGGCTACGGCAGGGCGCCGGACAAGGTAACGGACAGTGAAGTGCGCGCCGAGATCATCCGGCCGGGCAGCGCGCAGCGGGAGGCCAGGGTCAGGACGGTCGACGGCGTCCGGATCGTCCGTTCCGGCTTCATCGCCGCCGTCGCGTTCGCCGGCAAGAACACCGCCCTGCCGCCGGGCAGCGGCCGCAAGATCGTGCGCATCGCGCAAATCCAGAACGTGCTCGAGAGCACGCTGACGCTGATCGGCCGGGGCGAACCGGCGGACGCGGCGCTCGCCCGCGCCCGCGCCGTCGCGGCCGGCCTGACGACCATGGGCGTGCCGGCCGGCAAGATCCGCGTCCGCAAGGGCAAGGGGACGGCCTCGCGGGTCGACGTCTACATGTCCGGCGGCAAGGTGCCGAAGCAATAGTCCGCCCTTCCGCGCCGCAACGGGACCGCCGACCGGTGACGCACGCCGAGCCGTTCTACCGCCTCAAGCGCCTGCCGCCCTACCTGTTCGCCGAAGTCAACGCGATGAAGCACCGGGCGCGCGCGGCGGGCGAGGACATCATCGACTTCGGCATGGGCAACCCGGACAGCGCAACGCCGGACCATATCGTCGACAAGTTGGTCGAGACCGTCCGCAACCCCCGGACCCACCGCTATTCGGCGTCGCGCGGCATTCCCGGCCTGCGCCGGGCGATCGCCGCCTACTACGAGCGGCGCCATAATGTGACGGTCGATCCGGAGCGCGAGGTCGTGGTCAACCTCGGTTCCAAGGAAGGCTTCGTCAATCTGGCCCAGGCCATTGTCGCGCCGGGCGATGTGATTATCGCGCCGAACCCGACCTATCCGATCCACAGCTACGCCTTCATCATCGCCGGGGCCTCGATCCGCCATCTGCCGCTGACGCCGGCGCACGATTATCTGCGCGAACTGGACCGGGCGGTGCGCCACTCGGTGCCGCCGCCGACGGCGCTGATCCTGAATTTCCCCTCGAACCCGACGGCGCAGGTCGTCGATCTCGATTTCTACCGGGAGGTCGTCGATTTCTGCCGCCGCAACGATCTGCTCATCGTTTCCGATCTCGCCTATGCGGAGATTTATTTCGACGGCGACCCGCCGCCCTCGATCCTCGAAGCGCCCGGCGCGCGGGACATCGCCATCGAGTTCCAGTCGCTGAGCAAGACCTATTCGATGCCGGGCTGGCGGGTCGGCTTCGCCGTCGGCAACGAGCGGCTGGTCCAGGCGCTCGCCCACGTCAAATCCTATGTCGATTACGGCGCCTTCACGCCGGTCCAGGTGGCGGCCACGGCGGCGCTGAACGGGCCGCAGGACTGCGTGGCGGAATTCCGCGACCTGTACCGGCGGCGGCGCGACGTGCTGGTCGAAGGGCTGGCGGCGGCCGGGTGGGACGTCCCCAGCCCGCCGGCGACCATGTTCGCCTGGGTGCCGCTGCCGCCGCGTTTCGCGGACATGGGCTCGATGGAATTCGCCAAACTTCTGCTCGGCGAGGCAAAAGTCGCGGTATCGCCGGGCATCGGTTTCGGCGAATATGGCGAGGGCCGTTTGCGGGTTGCGCTGGTCGAGAACACGCAGCGCATCCGGCAGGCGACCCGCAATATCAAGGCCTTTCTTGCCGGCGATGCGGCGGCCGCCTGAGCGGCCGCGCCTTCCGGGCGGCATTCCTCCAGACGGGGTGACGTGAGCGACGAGATCAGACTTGCCGTGGCCGGCCTCGGGACGGTCGGCGCCGGCGTCGTGGACCTGCTGGACCGCAACGGCGGCCCGATCGCCGCCCGGGCCGGCCGCCGCCTGACGGTCGCGGCGGTGTGCGCGCGCGACCGGGCGAAGGACCGGGGCGTCGATCTTGCCGGCGCGGACTGGCGCGACGATCCGGTCGCAATGGCCGGCGCCGGCGGCTACGACATTTTCGTCGAGTTGATCGGCGGCGCCGGCGGGCCGGCGAAAGCCGCCGTCGAGGCCGCGCTCGCCGCCGGCAAGCATGTCGTGACCGCCAACAAGGCGCTGATCGCCGAACACGGCGCGGCGCTCGCCGCGCAGGCCGACGCCGCGGGCGTCGCGCTGGCCTTCGAGGCCGGCGTCGCCGGCGGCATCCCGATCGTCAAGGCGATGCGCGAGGGCCTGGCCGGCAACCGGATCGGCCGGGTCGTCGGCATCCTGAACGGCACCTGCAACTATATCCTCACCGACATGCGCCACAGCGGCCGGCCGTTCGACGAGGCGCTCGCCGAGGCACAGGAACTGGGCTATGCCGAGGCCGATCCCCGCTTCGATGTCGACGGGATCGACGCGGCCCACAAGCTCGCCATCCTGACCAGCCTGGCCTTCGGCGTCGCCGTCGACTTCGCCGGCGTCTCGATCGCCGGCATCCGCAAGGTCACGCCGGTCGATATCGCTTTCGCCGAGGAGCTCGACTACCGCATCAAACTGCTCGGCATCGGCGCCCTGACGGACTCCGGGATCGAGCAGTGCGTCGAACCCTGCATGGTCCGGCGCGGCTCGCCGCTCGGCGCGGTCGACGGAGTCTACAATGCCGTCACGGTGCAGGCCGACGCGGCGGAGGACACCACCTACGAGGGCCGGGGCGCCGGCGCAGGGCCGACCGCCTCGGCCGTGGTCGCCGACATCGTCGATATTGCGCGCGGGCGCGTTCTGCCGGCCTTCGGCATTCCGGCCGGGGCGCTGAAACCGTTGCAGCGCGCCGATGCCGAGGCCAGGCGCGGCGCTTTCTATGTCCGGCTGATCGTGCGCGACCGTCCCGGCGTGATGGCCGACATCGCGGCGGCCCTGCGCGACGAGCGGGTGTCGCTGGAAAACGTCTTCCAGCGCGGCCGGGCGCCGGACGATGCGGTGCCGGTCGTGCTGACCACCCACGAGGGCGGCGAGGCGGCGCTGAAGCGCGCGCTGGTCCGGATCGGCGGTCTGGAGACGGTTCTGGAGGAACCGTGCCTGATCCGCATCGAGGACCCCTGAACGACGGCGAGAGGAAAACCGCGGGCATGGCTGAAGGCGACGTACTGGAACGCAATCTGGCGCTCGAAGCGGTCCGGGTGACCGAGGCGGCGGCGCTGGCGGCCTCGCGCCTGATGGGCCGGGGCGACGAAAAGGCCGCGGACCAGGCCGCAGTCGACGCCATGCGCACGGCGCTCAACGTGCTGTCGATCGACGGCGTCGTCGTGATCGGCGAGGGCGAGCGCGACGAGGCGCCGATGCTGTTCATCGGCGAAAGGGTCGGCGCCGGCGGCCCGAAGGTCGATATCGCGCTCGATCCGCTCGAAGGCACGACGATCACCGCCAAGGGGACCGAGAACGCGCTGGCCGTCGTCGCCATGGCGGAGGAGGGCGGCTTTCTCCACGCGCCAGACGTGTATATGGACAAGATCGCGGTCGGCGGCGGCCTGCCGGACGGCCTGATCGACATCGACGCCGAGCCGGCGGCCAACCTGAAGGCGCTCGCCGGCGCCCGGGGCGTCGAGGTTCAGGATCTCGTCGCCTGCATCCTCGACAGGCCGCGCCATGCCGGGCTGATCGCGAAAGTCCGGGAGGCCGGCGCGCGGATCAAGCTGATCTCGGACGGCGACGTGAGCGGCGTCATCGCGACCTCGAAGCCGGACAGCGGCACCGACATCTATCTCGGCACCGGCGGCGCGCCGGAAGGCGTGCTGGCGGCGGCGGCGCTGCGCTGCATCGGCGGCCAGATGCAGGGCCGGCTGCTGTTCCGCAACGACGACGAGCGCCGCCGGGCGCACGCGGCCGGGATCGGGGATATGAACCGGGTCTACGGCCTGGAGGACATGGCGCACGGCGACGTCATGTTCGCCGCCACCGGCGTCACCGACGGGTCCATGGTGCGCGGGGTGCGCCGCTGGGGCGCCGGCGCGGCGACCCATTCGATCGTCATGCGCTCGAAATCCGGCACGGTCCGGACCATCGAGGCGACCCACAACTTCCAGCGCAAGGCGGCGCCCGATCTGTAGACCGGCGACGAACGGGTCCGGCGATGCCTGAGGGCGCGGTCACGCCGGCGATTCTGGGGGTCGAGCGGTCGCTCGGCGGCCGGCGCTGGCAGGCGCGCAGCGCGGGCGACCCGGCGGCCGACGAGCGGCTCGGCATGGCGATGGCGCAGCGGTTCGGCCTGCCGGAGATCGTCGGCCGCCTGCTCGCGAACCGGGGCGAGACGCCGGACAGCGCCGCGGACTTTCTCGAGCCGAGCCTGAAACGCGCGCTGCCCGACCCGTCCCATCTCAGGGACATGGACGTCGCCGTGGAGCGGATCGCCGCCGCCCTGGAGAAGGGCGAGCCGATGGCCGTGTTCGGCGACTACGACGTCGACGGCGCAACGTCCGCCGCCCTGCTGCACCGCTATTTCGCCGATCTGGGCGTGCCCCTGCGCCTTTATGTGCCCGACCGGGTCGCCGAGGGTTACGGCCCCAATGCCGAAGCCCTGCTGCGCCTGCACGGCGAGGGCATCCGCCTGGTGCTGACGGTCGATTGCGGCATCTCGGCCCACGAGCCGCTGGCGGCGGCGCAGGCCGCGGGCCTCGATGTTGTGGTGCTCGACCATCATGTCGCCGAACCGGCGCTGCCGCCGGCCGTGGCGGTCGTCAACCCGAACCGGCTGGACGAAGACAGCCCGCACGGGACGCTCGCCGCGGTCGGCGTGACCTTCCTGCTGCTGGTCGCGCTGAACCGGGCGCTGCGCAGGCGGGGCCGGTTCGGGAACCGGCCGGAGCCCGACCTGATGGCGCTGCTCGATCTCGTCGCGCTGGGCACGGTGTGCGATGTCGTGCCGCTGACCGGCCTCAACCGGGCGCTGGTCGCCCGCGGCCTCGCGGTCATGGCGCGCCGGCGCAACATCGGCCTGGCGGCGCTGGCCGACGTGGCCCGGCTCTCTGTGCCGCCGGGCGCCTACCATGCCGGCTTCGTGCTGGGGCCGCGGGTCAATGCCGGCGGCCGGGTCGGCCGGGCCGATCTCGGCGCCCGGCTGCTGACGGCGGACAATCCCGCCGAAGCCCGCCGGCTCGCCGAACGGCTCGACGGCTTCAACGCCGAACGCAAGGCGATCGAGAAGGCGGTGCTGGCCGCCGCGCTGGAAGGGGCGGAGGCGCAGGCGGCCGAAGGGCTGCCTCTGGTGCTCGTCGCCGGCGAGGGCTGGCACCCCGGCGTCATCGGCATCGTCGCGTCCCGCATCGCCGAGCGGACCGCCCGGCCGGCCTGCGTGGTCGCGCTGGACGGCGGGACCGGCAAGGGCTCCTGCCGCTCGATCCCCGGCGTCGATCTGGGCGCTGCGGTGATCGCCGCGCGCCAGGCCGGCCTGCTGCTCAACGGCGGCGGCCATAAGATGGCGGCCGGCCTGACCGTCGAAGCGGGCAGGGTCGGGGCGCTGCACCGTTACCTGTGCGGGCGGGTCGAAGGCGCGGTCGCCGCGGCCGGCGCGGTGCGCACCCTGGGGATCGACGCGGTGCTGACCCCGTCCGGAGCCACCCGCGCGCTCCAGGAGCAGATCGGGCGGGTCGGGCCGTTCGGCGCCGGCAACCCGGAGCCGCGCTTCGCGCTGTCGGGCGCCCGGATCGCGAAGGCCGATGCCGTCGGCGAGAACCATGTCCGCTGCTTCCTCGCCGACGCCCAGGGCGGCCGGCTCAAGGCCATCGCCTTCCGCAGCCTCGGCGAGCCGCTGGGCGACGCCCTGCTCACCGCAGGCGGCGGCGCGCTGAACCTCGCCGGCAAACTGCGCGCCGACGATTGGAAAGGCCGCGAGGACGTGCAGTTCGTGATTGACGACGGGGCGGCGGTTGTGGGGTGATGGCGGCGCAGCCATATGCGGTGCCCGACCGTGCTTCGACGCGGCACCGTCGGGGAGGGGTTCGAACCTGCCCCGCACGATCGATCGACGCAGCCCGTCCCGTCATTTCGACCGTAGCGGTTCGGAGAACCGCGAAGCGGAGAAATCTTTCAACTGTGGCGCGCGGTCCGGGGCACTGTAGCTGAAAGATTTCTCCACTACGCGGCTTCGCCGCTTCGGTCGAAATGACGGGTGGGGAATGATCGGGTCGCAATAACGGGGGCGGCGCTTGCGCAATCCCCGTTGTGGCGGGGATGGACACCGTATGCCCGTAGGATCAAATACGACGCCTCATGTCTCGGATATCGGGAGCATCGGATGAAGATCACGGTGGAAATTTCCGACGGCCTCGCCGAAGAGGCGAGGGCCTACATGGCGCAGGAGGGCGTCACCTTCCGGTCGCTCGTCGAACGGGGCCTGATCGAGGTGCTGCGCGCCGGCCAGGCGCCGGCGCCGTTCACCCTGCGCGACGCCAGCGTCGGCGGCCGGGGCTTGCAGGCTGCGTTTCGCGAGGCCGGCCGGGACCGGATTTGGGACCGGATCCGTGACGCCGCCTACCGCTTGTCCTGAAACCGCGGCGCTTTCACTGCGCCTTCGAATTCCCTCGCCAGCGTGCCGAGGTCGAGTTGGACCAGTTCGGGGCGCAGTTCGAAGACGGTGTGGATTTTCTCCGCCAGTTCGGCCGCCAGCGCGCCGGTGTCCGCGCCCTGCCGCGCTTCGTAGGACACGCGCAGCACGTCGAGCGCGTCCGGGCCGGCCAGCGCCTCGCACTTGAAATCCTGCACGCCGGCCATCCCGAACATGAAATCCTCGAAATCCCCGTGGGTGACGTTGACGCCGCGGACCTTGAAGAAGCCGGCCGTGCGGTGGGCGTGTTTCAGGCGCGGAAAGACACCGAAGCCGTCGCCTTCCGGTTCGGTCGAGCGCCAGACGACGAGGTCGCCGGAATTCCAGCGGATGAAGGGCGTGGCGTTGACGTTCCACAGCGCGGTCGAGACCAGCACGCCTTCCGCGCCGGGGGCGGCCGGCTCATGGCTCTCCGGGTCCAGCACCTCGAGGTGGAACATGTCTGTCCACATGCGGAAGCCGTCGTGCAGGTCGTCCTCCGCGCCCATCATGCACATCTCGGTCATGCCGAAGCCGTCGAAGACGGTGGCGCCCCACATGCTCTCGATCTTGGCCCGCTTGGCGGCGGAAAGCGGCTCGGCGCAGCACAGGATTTTCTCTACCGAGGAATTTTTCAGGTCGAAGCCGGCGGCCTCGGCGAGGTTCGCCAGATGCAGCGCATAGCCGGGCATGCCCATCCAGACCGTCGGCCGCATCTGGCCGATCAGTTCGACCTGGACCGCCGAGGGCGTGTTGGCGCCGGCGCCGGCCCAGTTCACGCCGACGCCCATCCGCTGGCAGACCCGGGCGCTGACATGGCCGACCGGGTGGATGCCGAGCGGGTAGGAGATATGCGCCGTATCGCCGGCCGCGACTCCGGCCAGACGGATGCCGCGCCGGAAGCCCTCGAACATGAATTCCATGTCCCGGAAGGTGCGCGGGTAGAACAGCGGCTTGCCGGTCGAGCCGCCGGAGCGCCAGTATTCCTGGATGTCCTCGCGCGGCGCGATGTTGAAATCGGTCATGAATTCGCGCGGGGAGAGTGCGCGGAGCTCCTCCTTGTCGAGCACCGGAATGCGCCGCCATTCCTCCGGCTCGTGGATGCAGTCGAGGTCCAGGTCGGCCGGCAGGCGTTTCCGGTGGATCGGCGCACGGAGCGCAGCCTCGGCGGCGGCGCGCATCCGCTCCCGCCGGACGGCGTCGATTTCGGCCTGCGATGCCGGAAGGGCGAGGGTCATGCGAACCGGCCGATCCAGCGTTTCTGCGCTTCGTAGCCCTCCGGCATCGCCCCGGCCGCTTCGGCTTCGGCGTAGGCGGCGAGCCGCGCCTGCTTCTCCGCGCTGTCCTCGGGCATGTCGTCGAGCGAATCGCCGATCATGCGCTCGAAATCCGCGCCGACCGGGCAGACGTCCTGGCAGCGCCGGCAGCCGGTGATCGCGCCCGCGCCGCGCAGGATCGACTGCCACAGGTCGAAAGTGTCCTCCGAGCGCAGCATGGTCTTCTGCTGCGCCGGTTCGGCGTCCAGCATCCGGTCCATGAAGTCCGTCAGATGGTGGAAGCCGTGGGGCGCGCGGAACTTGTCGCAGGCCGCCCAGTCGCGCGCCCAGTGGCCGACCGTGTCGCCCGGGCAGGTGCGCAGGCAACGCCCGCATTCCGGCCCCCTGCACAGGGCGGTTTCCATCCGGCCGTCGCAATCGACCGGCGCCGAGCACAGCACGCCGGCGAGCATGACCCGCGGGCCGTATTCCGGCGTCAGCAATTGCAGGTTCAGGCCGAGCGTGCCGAGCCCGGCCTCGACGGCGCAATGGTCGAGGGAGAGCAGCGGCTTCATCGGCTCGTCGGGGTCGCCCCGGTAGCGCCAGGGATCGACATGGGTCGGCGGCACGATGAGGGCCGGCCAGCCCTTCGCCTCCAGCCACAGCACCAGCTCGAGGGCGATCTCCTCGAGCTTCGTCATGGTCAGTTCGTCGTTATAGTATTTGTGCCGCTCGTCCCAGCGCGGGATTTTGGTGACGCCGGCCGACAGCCGCTTGGCCAGCACGATCGTCCGGCCGGCGTCGTAGTCCGAGATATCGGCCGGAATGCGCGGGTCGGCCGGGTCGGGCGGGTTGGCGTCGATCTCGGCGCTGTCGGCGATGCCGACCAGGTCGGCTCCGAGGTCCCGCGCCTTCGCCTTGATGTCGGCGGCGGTCAGGGGCTCCTGAAAGACGGATACCGCCACGGGGTCAGTCCTCCGGCCCGGCCGCCGCCGCCTCGCGTTCGCGCTGGGCCTGCTTGAAGGCCTGGACCTGGCGCGCGACCATGCCCTTGTAGCCCTCCGGCCCGACCCAGCGTTCGTTCCACGCGTTCAGCCCGTCGATCGCCGCGCCGTCCTTGCGCGCCTGTTTGAACGCCTTCGCTTTCTCGACCTTTTGCGGCGTCTTCTCCGGAATGAACTTCTGCACCTCGGCGAGATAGGCGTGGTAGTCGTTGCCGACCGGGCAGACCGCGAGGCAGCGCGGGCAATCGCCGAACGAGCCGACGACGCGCAGCAGCCCCTGCCAGAAGCCGAACACGCCGCGGCTCTTGTTGAAGTCGCGCTTCCGCTCCCGGTCGAGGCCGATATAGCGGTCGAAGAAGCCGGTGATCTGGGCGTAGCCGAATTCCTGGGCCTCGGTGGCGCAGCCGCGCTTGTCGATGCCGAAATGGCGCACCGCGTCGGACGGGCAGGAGTAGAGGCAGCGCGAACAGCTTTCGCCGATGCAGACCTGCTCGGTCAGGATCTCGTCCGGCTCCAGCTCGGCTTCGGTGAGGATGCCGGTGAGGTAGACACGCGGGCCGTATTCCGGCGTCAGGATGTTGACCTCGAGCCCGAAGGCGCCGAGCCCGGCCTCGATGCCGAGATGGCGGGTCGAGAGCCGGCCGTAGCTGGCGCGCTTGAGGTTCCAGTCGGTCTCCTGCGCCGCCGTGACGAAGGAGGGATGGCCGGCGTCCTCCAGCGCCTCGGCGATCCGGAAGGCGATCCGGTCCATCCGGCGCAGCACCAGCATGTCGATATACTGGACGGCGATGTTGGTCTTGGCCCGGAAGGCGGCGACCGGGATATGCTGGACGATCGCGACCACGGACCTGACGTGGGGCGAGACCCGGTCCGGCGTCTGGGGCCAGCGCGGATCCGGCGGGAAGGCGTTGAGCGTGTCGGCCGCGGCGATGCCGACCAGGTCCGCGCCGAGGTCCGCGGCGAGGGCTTTGACCCGTTCGGCCGTCATCTCCGGAGCGGCGGCGCCGTCCGGCACGGTCAGGCCGCTTTGCCGGCGCCGGTCTCCGGCTGGGCGTGGCCGGCGGCGTCCTCGGCGAAGCTCTCGGGGTCCGAGTCGCCGAGATTCCACTGCTCTTCCTTGTATTTCGGATAGCGCCAGGCGAAGTCGGTCATGATCTCGTGGAAGGGCAGGTCGCTGTAGATGCCCCGGTCCTGGAGATATTCCATATGGCGGCGGCCGGCGGCGTCGTATTCCTGGAACAGGGCATCGCCCCGGCCGTCGAACTCCTGCGGCTTGACCTTCGCTTTCTCGCACAGGGTGCGGTTGAACACCGGCGTCGCCTTCACCCACTGTCCCTCCAGCCAGATGTCGGCGTAGCCGTGGTAGGAGAAGATGTCGGTGCCCATGGCGTCGCGCAGCTTGGGCGTCGTCAGGTGGTTCTTGACGTCGGCATAGCCGACCCGGGCCGGGATGCCGAGATGGCGGCAGCAGGCGACCATCGCCAGCGATTTCTGCACGCACCAGCCGCTGCCGCGCCGGATCAGGGCGCTCGCCCGGTATTCCGCCCGGTCGATCGGGATGGCGTAGGGCGAATAGAGGAAATCGTCCCGGATGGCGTAGAACAGGTTCACCGCCTTGCCGAGATCGTCGGGCGCGTCGCCGGCGTTGCGCTCGGCATAGTCCTGCACGGCCGGCTGTTCGAAATCCATATACCAGGTCGGCTCCAGAAAGGCCGACGGCCCGGCGTCGGCGACCGGCACGCCGTCCTGCGGCTCTTTCTCGAAGACAAGCGGTTCCGTCACGCTCTCCCTCCCGCAACTGTCGGACCCGGCGGAACCTAACCCGGTTTTCGCGCCCCTGTCACGGCCCGGATTTCCGGCCGGCACGGAGGGCGCACCGGAACCGTCTTTGCCCGGCCGTGCAGACGGGATAGCATCGCGCATGCCCGAAAGTCCCCGCCATGCGCGTTGACGGCGCGCCCTACCGCTCGATCTGGCTCGACGGCGGCGGCACGGTCACGATCGTCGACCAGACGCTGCTGCCCTTCGAGTTCGCGGCCCGGCCGCTCCACACGCTGGAGGACGCCGCGGAGGCCATTGCGGCGATGCGGGTGCGCGGCGCGCCGCTGATCGGCGCCACGGCGGCCTACGGCCTGTGCCTCGCGCTGCGCGACGATCCCTCCGGCGATGCGCTCGACGCCGCCTGCGAACGGCTGCTGGCGACCCGGCCGACCGCGGTCAACCTGCGCTGGGCGCTGGACGACGTGCGCAGCCATGTCGCCGGCCGGCCGCCGGACGAGCGGATGCAGGCCGCCTACGCCCGCGCCGCGCGCATCTGCGACGAAGACGTCGCCATGAACCGGGCGATCGGCGTGCACGCGCTGGGCCTGTTCGAGAAGCACTGGAAGGAGAAAGGGGAGAAGGGGCGGCTCAACGTGCTGACCCATTGCAACGCCGGCTGGCTGGCGACCGTCGACTGGGGCACGGCGCTGTCGCCGGTCTTCCAGGCCAGCGACGCCGGCCTGCCGGTCCATGTCTGGGTCGACGAGACCCGGCCGCGCAACCAGGGCGCCGCGCTGACCGCCTGGGAACTGCGCAGCCACGGCGTCCCGCACACCGTGATCGTCGACAATGCCGGCGGCCACCTGATGCAGCGCGGCGAGGTCGATCTCTGCATCGTCGGCACCGACCGGACGACGGCGGGCGGCGACGTCTGCAACAAGATCGGCACCTATCTCAAGGCGCTGGCGGCGCACGATAACGGCGTGCCCTTCTACGTCGCGCTGCCCGGCCCGACGATCGACTGGTCGCTCGACGACGGCCGCGACATCCCGATCGAGGAACGCGCGGCCGACGAGGTGACGACCCTGCGCGGCGTCGCCGAGGACGGCAGGATCGGCAGTTTCCGCATCACGCCGGACGGGAGCGGCGCGGCCAACCACGCCTTCGACGTGACGCCCCGGCGCCTGGTGACGGCGCTGGTCACCGAACGCGGCGTCTGCGCCGCGAACCGGGGCGGCCTGGAGGGGTTGTATCCGGAACGGGCGGGCAGAAACTCGAGATAGCGTTCGGCCGCCAGGAGTTCGCCTGCGGGAAGGGCGCCCGCAAGACGATGCAGTCTATCCCAGGGCCCGGTTGTCATAGGGGCCATCCATCAACGGTCGTTGTCTCGAAGCCTCTTGAAATCTATTGAGCCGATCCATTCCCGTCCAGATGCAGCCCGGTACGGAAAAGGGCCGGTCCGTGAAAGGACCGGCCCTCTGTAGTGGCTCCGGAGGAGGGATTCGAACCCCCGACAGGGTGGTTAACAGCCACCTGCTCTACCGCTGAGCTACTCCGGACCGGATGCGGTGCGCCGCTTGCGGTTCCGGCGGTGCGGACGGGAAATTTGCGGCGCCCCAATTCCCCCGTTCTTCTAATTCGCGGGCGTCAAAGGTCAAGCGCAACGGCGGTGGGATCTGCGCAATCTGGAGGCCCGGGCCGGAATCGAACCGACGTAAAAGGATTTGCAGTCCTCTGCATCGCCACTCTGCCACCGGGCCCCGATTCGGCCGCCTCCGGCGCGGCGCGCGGCCGGGTGAAGGCCGTCATGCCCAACGCCATGCCGGCGCCCTTTCTGCGCCGTCTCACGCGCCATCGCCTGCGCCGTCGCCGCCGGGCCGCGACATATAGGAGACGGCCGGCGCAGGGTCAAGAATCGGGACGCCGGGGGCGACGCGGCGCGAAGAGGCCGTTGTCACCCGGCGGTGCGCAACCTATAAATCCGCTTCGGCCGCGATGTCCCGGCACTGCCGCGGAAAGTTCCGTGTGCGCCGTCTTCGGAGCGGAATGACAGACTTCGCAGCAGCCCGGGCGAACATGGTGGAAAGCCAGATTCGCCCCAACAAGGTGACCGATCCGGCGCTGATCCGCGCGCTCGCCGCCTTGCCGCGCGAACAGTTCGTCCCGGTCGGACGGCGGCCGCTGGCCTATGTCGACGAGGATCTGCCGATCGGCGGCGGCCGTTACCTGATGGAGCCGATGGTCCTGGCGCGGCTGATCCAGACGGCGGCGCCGGACCCCGACGGGATCGCCCTCGTGGTCGGCTGCGGCACCGGCTATGCCGCGGCCGTTCTGGCGCGCCTGTGCGAAACGGTGATCGGCGTCGAATCGGACAAGGCGCTGGCCGCCCGCGCCGCCGCCACGCTGACCGACCTCGGCATCGACAACGCGCTGATCGTCGAAGGCCCGGCCGGCGCCGGCTATCCGAAGCAGGCGCCTTACGATACGATCCTGTTCGACGGCGCGATTCCCGAATTTCCCGATACGCTGGCGGCCCAGTGCGCCGAAGGCGGCCGGATGGTCGGCGTTCTGACCGGCGGCGGAGCCGGAGCCGGAATCGGAGTCGGCCGGGCGACGGTCGGAATCGCGTATGGCGGCATCGTATCGAAACGGCCGGTGTTCGACGCAGGGGTGCCGCCGCTGCCGGAATTCGCCAAGACCCGCGTATTCAGGTTTTAGGCGGGCGGCGGGGCGGGCCCGAACGGGGAGGGGTGGAGCGATGGACATGCAGCGCAACACGCAGTGCAAATCGCCGGCATTCCGGCGGCGCTTGCGCCGGGCCGGGCGCAAGGCCCTTACGGGGCCGGCACGCGTGGGGCCGGCACGCGTGGGGATGGCCGCGGTTGCCGCGCTGCTGGCGCTCGGCGCCGGCGCGCCCGAGATGCGGGCCGAGACCCTGGCGCAGGCCCTGGCGCGCGCCTACCAGCACAATCCGCAGCTGCTCGCGGCGCGGGCCGCCCTGCGCGCGGTCGACGAGCAGGCGGCGCAGGCCCATGCGAACTGGCGGCCGGGCGTTTCCTTCTCGGCCGATGCCGGATTTACGGCGAGCCGGAGCAAATCTCCCGCAGCCGCGGGTCGGCCGGGAGGTTTCCAGAGCACCGAACGCGTTCCCGCCGGCGCGTCGCTGAACGTGACCCAGAATCTCTACCGGGGCGGCCGGAACCGGCACCAGCTGCGCCGGGCCAACGCCAACATCTCCGCCCAGCGCGCCCGGCTGGCGGCAGTGGAACAGACTGTGCTCCTGAACGCGGTTCGCGCCTACATGAACGTGTTTCGCGATCTCGCCGTCGTTCGGCTGAACAGGAACAACGAGCAGGTTCTGGCGCGCCAGCTCCAGGCGACCCGCGACCGGTTCAGCGTCGGCGAGGTGACCCGGACCGACGTGTCCCAGGCCCTGGCGCGCCTTGCCCGGGCCCGCGCCGCGACCATTCAGTCCCAAGGCGTCCTGCAGGCGTCGCGGGCGAACTATGCCAACGTGGTCGGCGTCGTGCCCGGGGCCGTCGAGGCGCCCCGGCCGCCGACCGGCCTGTCGGGCGATCCGTCGGAAATCGCCGAACAGGCCCAGCGCGACAATCCCGCGGTCGTTGCGGCGCTGTGGGACGAACGCTCGGCGCGGGCGGCGGTCGACCTGGTGCGCGGCGAGCTGATGCCGACCCTGTCGATCAACGGCCAGCTTCAGCGGCGCTACAACGCCCAGACGCCGGATACGATCGGCGATTCCGCCAGCGTCACCGCAAATATCGCGATTCCGCTCTACCGGTCGGGCGCAGTGGCGTCGCGCGTGCGGGCGGCGAAACAGACCGTGTTCCGCCGGCGCGACGACCTGCGCCAGGCCCAGCGGGCCGCCGCCGAGAACGCGGCGCGGGCGAACGCCATCCTGCGGACCGCGCGTTCGAGCGTCACGGCGTTCGAGGCGCAGCTCGAGGCCAGCCGGATTGCGCTCAACGGCGTGCGCCAGGAAGCGGCGGCCGGCCTGCGCACGGTGCTCGATACCCTGGACGCCCAGCAGGAACTGCTGAACGCCCAGGTCAATCTGGTGCGGGCGCGGCGCGACCTGGTCGTCGCGACCTACGAGCTTCTCGCCGCCGTCGGCCGGATGAATGCGAAGAAACTCGGACTTGGGGTGACGGTCTACGATCCGGAGGAGCATTACAGGAAAGTCCGCAACAAGGCCTTCGGGTTCGGCGGGCCGATCGGAGAAGGCCCGGCAACTGCGCAATAGGCATTCCGGCCAGGCCGTAAGTTCCATCGAGGCGACCGGCGATGACCGACCCCGAACGAAACGACCCCGAACGCAGCGATCCCGGGCGAAACGATTCCGGGCGAAACGGACCGCAGCAGACCGAACCGTCGATGGAGGAAATCCTGGCGTCGATCCGCCGGATCGTCTTCGAGTCCGACGGCGGGGCGGCGGCGTCCGGCGCGGGCGCCTCCGAAGCCGGCAGCTCCCGCCCGCGCGCCGGTCGCCCGTCTGCCGGTCGCCCGTCTGCCGGCCGGCCGGCTGCGGAGGAAACCGCCGCTCCAGAGGCGCCGCAGCCCGCCGAAACCGCGGCGCCGGCGGCCGAACCGCCGCAAGCCGAAACGAGGGTTCCTGGCGGCGCTCCCGGTGCAGCACGGGCCGTTCCGCCGGAAGCGCCGGCGCCCGCTCCCCGGGCCCCGGCGTTTGCAGACAGGCCGGCCAACGAGGACGCCGGGGACGCCGGGGACGCTGGGGGCGCCGATAACGCCGGCCCCGGTCCGGACGCCGCAATCGTCCCGGACGCCGAAACCGGCCCCGAAACCGACGCCGCGCCCGGCGATGAAGTGCTCCTCCTCACCGACATGATCGCGCCCGACGGTTCGGTCGTCCGCCTCGGTCGGCGCCCGGCCGGGACGGATCGGAACGCCGCAGGCGGCGGGCCGGGCGAAGCGGGGCTCGAACCGCCGGAGAAGGACGAACTTGCGGCGGCGGTCCGCGAATGGCTCGACCGCAACGCGCCCGATCTGATCGACCGGGCGGCCCGGCGCGAAGTGCAGAAACTGGCCGAACGGCGGGAGTGAGTCCGCCGCCGTTCGTCCGGGCGGCTATTCCGTTGCGGCGCCCCCGCTGCCGGGCGCGACATGCTCGGCGAAATTGCCGAAAAATTGGTCCGCCAACTTGCGCGCCGTTCCGGCGATCAGGCGCGATCCGATCTGGGCGAGCTTGCCGCCGACCCTGGCGTCGGCATCGTAGGTCAGGACGGTTTCGCCGCCGTCCTCGGCCAGCCGCACGGTGGCGCCGCCCTTGGCGAAGCCGGCCACGCCGCCCTTGCCCTCGCCCTGGATGCGGTAGCCGGCCGGCGGGTCGATATCCTCCAGCTGGACTTCGCCCGTGAAGGTTGCCGATACCGGCCCGACCTTCGCCTTGACCGTTGCGGCGAAGCTCGTATCGGAGGTCCGTTCCAGCTCCCGGCAGCCGGGAATGCAGGCGCGCAGCACATCCGGATCGTTCAGGGCCTGCCAGACGGTTTCCCGGTTGGCGGGGATGCGGTACTCGCCGTTCATTTCCATGGCAGGGGCGCTCCGGTACGCAGGGCGGGGGCAGACCGGGGCGTTAGTAGACGTGCGCCGGAATTCCTGCAAGCCGCGACCTGCCGGCCCGCCGCGGGCCTACGGCAAAATGCCGTTTGGCAACCGCTTCAAGTCTGTTACACCACGCCACCGGCGCGCGTCCTACGACGCGCGTCCTACTGTCAGGGAAGCGGGGCTCCGGGCCCGGTACACCCGGCCGGCCCGTTTCCGTTCGGCAACACCCAGGGAGAGACGTCATGCTCAAACATTGCAGCCCGGCTGCGGCCGCTGCGGCTGCCGCCATCGCGGCGGTCGTCGCGGCGCCGGCCTCGGCGAAGGTCGAAGGCGACACCATCGTCCTCGGTTCGGCCCTGTCCGAAACCGGCAAATATTCGACGAACGGCATCCACGCCAAGAACGGCTACAACATCGCCATCGACCTCATCAACAAGACCGGCGGCGTCAAGGTCGGCGGCAAGTCCTACAAGCTCCGGGTCATCTACTACGACGACGAATCGACCCCGGCCCGCGGCGCCCAGCTCGCCGAACGCCTGATCCGGCAGGACGGCGTGAAATACATGTTGGGACCGTACAGTTCGGGCCTCACCAAGGCGATCGCGCCGGTCACCGAGAAATACCGCATCCCGATGGTCGAGGCCGAGGGCGCCTCGCGCTCCCTGTTCACCAAGGGCTACAAATACCTGTTCGCCGTGCTGTCGACCTCCGAGCAGTATCTCGCCAGCGCGATCCAGCTCGCGGCCGAGATCGCCGACAAGGCGGGCAAGAAGCGCAAGGACGTCAAGATCGCCATGGCGTTCGAGAACGATCCCTTCTCGCTCGACGTGCGCGCCGGCGTGATCGACGACATCAAGCGCCTCGGCATGACGGTCGCGATCGACGACCGGCTGCCGCGCGACCTGTCGGACATGACGGCGACGCTCACCAAGGTGCGGGCGCTCAAGCCCGATCTCCTGGTCGTCTCCGGCCATTCGAAGGGCGCCGCGACGGCGGCCCGCCAGATCAAGGAGCTCAAGATCGCCACGCCGATGATCGCGATGACCCATTGCGAATCGGCCAAGGTGGTCTCGAAGTTCGGCGCGTCGGTCAACGGCTTCCTGTGCCCGACCCAGTGGGCCGAAACCCTGTCCTACACGGGCAAGTATTTCGGCAGCGCCGCCGACTTCGACAAGAAGTTCAAGGCGACGTTCAGCGGCTACAAGACCGTGCCCTACCAGTCGGCCCAGGCCGCGGCGGCGGTTCTGGTCTGGAAAGAGGCGTTCGAGCGGGCCAACAGCTTCGACAAGGAAAAGGTCCGCGAGGCGATCGCCAGCACCGAGATGACGACCTTCTACGGCCGGATCAAGTTCTCCAAGGCCGGCAACAACATCGCCAAGCCGATGGTGCTGCGCCAGATCCAGGACGGCGAATATGTCGTGGTGGCGCCGTCGAAATGGGCGTCGCACAAGGTCCAGCATCCGCGCAAGGTGCAGTAGCCCCGCAAGGGGCGGCCGGCAGCCGGACGCAGTGCGCGCGGTTCCTTCGGGAGCCGGGCCGCTGCGTTCCGCCCGCCGGCGCCGCACCGCACGATCCGAATCATGGCGAGCCCGAAACCCGCAGCCCCCGCCCGGACGGGGTTCCTGTCGCCGGCCTGGCTGAAATCGTCCGGCGAGGGCTGGACCCTGCTGGCGATGATCGCGCTGGTCTGCGTCGTGCTGGTGGCGATCAGCGGTCAGGCCCAGACCAACCTCACCATCCTCCGGATCGCCTGGCAGCAGAATATCCAGCTGCTGCTCGACGGGCTGTTCATCGGCGCGATCTTCGCCCTCGCCGCCTACGGCCTCGCCCTGGTCTGGGGCGTGATGAACGTCAAGAATCTGTGCCAGGGCGAATATGTCATCATGGGCGGCTATATCGCCTATTACCTCTACGCCAACGATATCCACCCGTTTTTCGGCCTGCCCATCGCGATCGTCTTCATGTTCAGCTTCGGCTGGGCCGTCTATGTCCTGGTCATCCGGCGCGTCATCGACCGCGACCTGTTCACCTCGCTGCTCGCGACCTTCGGCATCGCCATCGTCCTCCAGCAGGGCCTGAACCTGATCTTCGGGCCGGAGGTCCAGACCGCGCGCTCCGGCCTGCCGACCGCCACCGTCACCCTCGGCGGCGGCGCCTTCACCTTCGCCTGGATCAAGCTGACCGCCTTCCTGATGTGCGGCGCGCTCGCCCTGGCCGTCGTGATCTTCATGAAGCGCAGCCGCATGGGGCAGGCGATCCGCGCCACGGCGCAGGACGCGCGCGCCGCCCGGGTCATGGGCATCGACACCGACCGGGTCTACGCCTTCACCTATTCGCTGAACGCGGCGATCTGCGGCGCCGCCGGCGTGCTGATCGCCATGATCTGGGTGATCCAGCCCTTCTACGGCATCACCCACTCGATCCGCTCCTTCGTCATTGTGACGGCGGCCGGCTTCGGCAACCTGCCCGGCGTCATCATGGCCGGCCTCGGCCTCGGCGTGGCCGAGCAGTACAGCGGCTTCGTCCTCGGCGCGGATTTCCAGCAGGCGACGGTCGTCGGCCTGCTGCTGCTGGTCCTGATCTGGCGCCAGATCGTCGAGAACCGGCACCGCCGGGTGGTGGAGTAGGCCCCGATGACCGGGAAGCGGCTCGAACTGCCCGGCTACGCCCTGCTCGCCGTCTTCGGCGTCATCGCGCCGCTGGTCTTCCCCGCCTACGTCCAGCAGATCGCGATGCTCTGGATCATGATCGTGTTCGCGCTCACCTGGGACACGATGGGCGGCCAGATGGGCTACAACTCGCTGGGCAACATCTTCTTTTTCGGCGCCGGCATGTATATCGCCGCGGTCTGCCAGATCTGGCCCTGGTACGATGTCGGCGAATACACCGATCCGTCGGGTTCGCTGACCACCTCGTTCACGACCGACCAGTATTTCCTCGGCCTCGCCCTCGGCGTCGTCCTGGCCGCGGTCGGGTCGGTTGTGCTCGCGGTCCTGTTCGGCCTGATCGTGTTCGGCCTGCGCGGGCCGTATTTCGCCATCGGCACGCTGGGCATGGCGATCGCGGCGGGCGAACTGATCGGCGCCTGGGACTGGATCGGCGGCGGCGGCGGCATCCGGCTGCCGGTCTTCCCGTCGGGCACCGACGCCGAGCCGCTGTTCCGCGTGCCGTTCGGCGACATCCAGTCCGCCGACCTGCAGGGCGTCTTCTTCTACTGGACCTGCTTCGTCCTGGCGGTGCTGACCTTCGTCTTCCTGCGCTGGCTCTACCGCACCCGCTTCGGCCTGATGCTGAACGCGATCCGGGACGACGAGACCAAGGCCGAGGCGCTCGGCGTGCGCACCCAGCTCTACAAGACGGTCGCCTGGTCGGTCTCCGCCTTCTTCCTCGGCATTTCCGGCGCGCTGTTCGGCAACATCATCGGCTTCATGGAGCCGCTGGAGGTCGCCTTCCCGACCGTCACCTTCGGCATCTTCATGGTGCTGATGGCGCTGCTCGGCGGCAAGGGCACGCTCTGGGGGCCGGTGATCGGCGCCACCCTGTTCCACATCATCAAGGAAGTGACCTGGACCCATCTTCTGGGCTGGCAGTGGGTCGTGCTCGGCCTGCTGATCGTCGTTACGGTCGTGTTCTTCCAGCAGGGCATCGTCGGCTGGCTGCAGGAGCGGCGGCCGGAATGGTTCGGCATCGAGGTCGACCGCGGCACGGCCGGCCAGCGCGCAGACGCCGAAGCGGCCGAAGCGCTCGAAGCCGCCCTGGACGACACCGGCGGACCCGCCCGGGAGCCGGCCCGATGACCGCGCTGATCGAAGTCGACAACGTCTCCAAGTCGTTCGGCGGCGTCGTGGCGAACAACGCCATCGGGCTCGACGTCGAACGGGGCAGCATCACCGGGCTGATCGGCCCCAACGGCTCGGGCAAGACCACCCTGTTCAACTCCATCGTCGGCTTCCACCCGATCGATTCGGGCAGCATCCGCTTCGAGGGACGGGAAATCTCGAAGCTGCGCGTGCCGCAGATCGCCCGGCTCGGCATGTTGCGCACCTTCCAGCAGACCCGGATCTTCCGCAAGCTGAACTGCGTCGAGAACATGCACGCCGCGCTCTCCCACCGCGAGGGCGCGTTCGGCAGCATGTTTGCGAAAAAATCCGGCCAGGCCGAGGAGCGGGCCGAGGGCCTGCTCGATTTCGTCGGCCTGTACCGGAAGCGCAAGCTGCGCGCCGGCGACCTGTCCTTCGGCCAGCAGAAATTGCTCGAATTCGCCATGGCGCTGATGAACGAGCCCAAGGTGCTGCTGCTCGACGAGCCGACCGCCGGCATCAACCCGACGCTGATCAACGGCCTGATCGACCGGCTGCGCCTGGCCAACGACCGCTTCGGCGTCACCCTGTTCGTGATCGAGCACAACATGCGGGTCATCATGAACCTGGCCGAGCACATCTACTGCCTCGCCCACGGGGAACTGCTCGCCGACGGCCCGCCGGACGAGTTGCGCAACGACCAGCGGGTGATCGACGCCTATCTGGGGGCGCACTGATGGCCGCGGGCGCGAACGGTCCGGGCGGCAAACCGGCCGCGGGCTACGGCGCCGGTTCGGTCGATACGGTCATCTCGGTCGAGGATGTCGTCCGGGAGGTCCGGAAAATCGCCGAGGAGGGACCTTCGGCCGGGGAACTCGCCGCGCTCGCCAACGACGACCCGTTCCTGTCCATCGACACGCTGTGCGCCGGCTACGGCAAGATGGAAATACTGCACGATTTCCATCTCCATGTCGCGAAGGGCCAGTCGCTGTGCCTGATCGGGCCGAACGGCGCCGGCAAGTCGACCGTGCTCCACTCGATCTTCGGCTTCACCGACATCTTCTCCGGCGCGATCACCACCGACGGCGCCGAAAAGCGCGACGTCACCCGGCTCAGTTCGAACGAAAAGCTGAAAAGCGCCGGCATCGCCTACATCCTGCAGGACAAGTCGGTCTTCCCGGACATGACGGTCGAGGAAAATCTCTGGATGGGCGGCTATCTCATGCCCGACCCGGCCGACGCCAGAAGGGCCGCCGAACGGGTGTTCGAGAAATACGACCGGCTGGCCGCCCGGCGCCGGCATCCGGCCAAGGTGCTTTCCGGCGGCGAGCGGCGGCTGCTGGAAATCTCCCGCGCCCTGGTGATGAACCCGGAGGTCCTGCTGGTCGACGAGCCGTCGATCGGCCTGGAGCCGCGCTTCATCGACATGGTGTTCGAAATCCTCGACGATCTCCAGCGCGGCGAGGGCAAGACCATCGTCATGGTCGAGCAGAACGCCAAGAAGGGTCTGGAATTCGCCGATATCGGCTACGTTCTGGTCTCCGGCCGCCTCGCCATGGCCGGGCCGGGCAAGACCCTGCTGGAAAACCCGGAGGTCGGCCGCCTGTTCCTCGGCGGGTAGCGGCCCCGTCCGCCCCCGGGATCGGCGCGCGAACGGCTCAGGAGCGCGCCGGGACGATAAAGCGGCATCTCGGGCCGGACGCGCGGCTGAGCTTGCGGTCCAGCGTCAGGAGCGGGCAGCCGAGCGCTTCGGCCAGCGCCACATACCAGGCGTCGTAGACGGTCAGGTTGCTGCGCAGTTCCCAGGTGCGGCGGGCGAACGGGGCGAAGGGAAACAGTTCGATGCCCAGTCCGAGCAGATCGGCGTGCGCGCCGTTTGCCTGGACCTGAGAGATCGCGTTCGTCCGTTCGAGCCGGCGCAGGATATTGGCGGCTTCCGCCAGCACCAGTTCCGGCGCGGCCAGCGTATCCTCGGCGACGGCCGATTCCGCCCATCTGCCGTCCGGACCGGCGTCAATCAACGCCGCGACGACCACGGACGCATCGACCGCGACAACCGCGGCGTTCACCTGCGGTCTGCGTCCCGGGCCCGCAGAATAGCCGCCCGCGGCACAGGGGCGCCGGCCGCCGCCTTGCGCCGGCGCACGTCCCGGAGCCAGAGATCGACGGACGGACGGGATGCGATCCGCTCCAGCTCGCCGCGCAGGAACTCCTGCATGGACTGGCGGCGCGCCGCCGCGCGCAACGCCAGCTCGTCGCGAACCTCTTCGGCAACGCCCCGTATCGTGATCTGAACCGACATAAATGCATTATGCAGTCATAGACAGCATAATGCAAGCACAGACCGGTGACCGTGGCCGCGCGGCGGCCCGGCCGGCGGTCACACCAGCGCAAGAACCAGGTAGACCGCCATCGCGATCGCGATCAGGCCGGCCATGCCGGCGGTCTGCCAGGTGCGGGCCATGCGGCTTTGCGGGCCGGCGAGGCGGTTCGTGCGGTCGAGGAAGCCGAGGGCGGTCCGCGCGCCGGCAAAGGCGAGGGCGCTGCGCAGCGGAACCGAGGCGCGCGCCAGCATCCGCCCGGCCGCGGGCAATCCCCGCCGGTAGATCCAGTCGATATCGAGATTGACCGAGCGCAACTCCGGCGGATACAGGCCGGTCCGCATCAGCACGGCGAAGGCCAGCGCCGAGAACAGGAGAAGCTGCAGCTGGGTCACGACATGCGCGGTCGTATAGGGGACGTAGTCGACCGGATGGGGCAGCAGCGCGTAGAGCGGTTCCGGCCAGACGCCAATGCCGATGCACAGGAAAGCCGTCGCGCCCATCGCGAGCAGCATCGGCAGCGGCGCTTCCTTGCAGCGCTTGCCCGAATCGTGCGCGAAGAAGGCGAAATAGGGGATCTTGATCCCCGAATGGTGGAACACGCCGGCCGAGGCGAAGAGCAGCACGAACCAGATAAAGAGCAGTCCTTCGCCGGCCGTGGCGCTCATGATGAGCGATTTCGAGACGAAGCCGCTGAACAGGGGAAACGCCGAGATCGACGCGGCGCCGACGATGCAGAAGGCGGCCGTCAGGGGCATGGACTTGTAAAGCCCGCCGAGTTCCGACCCCTTGACGGTGCCGACCCGGTACAGCACCGCGCCCATCGACATGAACAGGAGCGATTTATAGAGAATATGCGTGAAGGCGTGCGCGACCGTGCCGTTCAGCGACAGTTCCGTGCCGATGCCGATGCCGACGACCATGAAGCCGAGCTGGTTGTTGAGGCTGTAGGCGAGAACGCGCCGGAGATCGTTTTCGATCACCGCGTAGAAGATCGGGAAGGCGGTCATCAGCGCGCCGATCCAGATCAGGATGTCCTCGCCCGCAAACCCCCGCGCGAGGCCGTAGACCGCCAGCTTCGTGGTGAAGGCGCTCAGGAAGACGGCGCCGGTCGGCGACGCTTCGGGATAGGCGTCCTGCAGCCAGTTGTGCAGGAACGGAAAGGCGCATTTGATGCCGAAGGCGAGGAAAATGAGCAGGCCGGCAAGGCTCTGGAGGCCGGACTGCGCGAAGGCGACCGAGCCGGTCTCGGCAATCTGCACCAGCGCGCCGGACAGCAGCAGCACGCCGGAGACGACCTGGACCGCGAGGTAGCGCATGCCCGCCCGGTAGGACCGTTCCGTGTTGCCCGCCCAGACGACGAAGGCCGAGGCGACCGCCGTCACCTCCCAGTAGACGAAGAGGGTGATCAGGTCGCCGGCGAAGAGCGCGCCGACGGCGCTGCCCATATAGATCAGCGCGGCGACCTGCTCTGCGGTCCGGTTGATCGCGACGGCGTAGAGGATCCCCAGAAACGCCGCGATGTAGAAAATGTATCCGAAGGCGAGGCTCAGCCTGTCGACCCGGACCGGCTGCAGTTCGTAGTCGAACAGGGCGACGGTGACGTGGGCGCCGTGCTCCAGCCCGATCAGGTCGACGAAGCCGACGACCGGCAGCGCCAGCATCCACGCCCAGCGCAGCCAGCCGCGCAGGAACGGGACGGCGAGCGCGCCGCCGATCAGCAGCAGGCCGGGCGGCAGGCTAGCGATCATAATAGTCTTCCGGCCGGATCAGCAGCTTGCGCAGCTGCTTGGCCGCCAGAACGAGGAAGACGCAGGCGATGAAGCCGTAGAGGCCGTAGAAGCCGAACCAGTCCTCGACCGCGAACTTGCCGTGCTTGTCGTAGAACAGGTCCGCCGCGAACAGGCCGGCGCAAACGATCAGCAGGGCGCGGTAGATCTTGTCGACGTTGCGCCGCTCGTCGAGCCAGTAGCGCCGCTCCGGCGGGTCAGGCTTATCGGAATCGTTTGCGGTCATCGCTATCGGCCCTTCGTCGGGAGTCCGTCGATCATCGGCGCCAGAAATGCCTGCAGCTCGCCGGCAAAGACGAACAGGGCGATGCATCCCAGGGCGGTCAGGGACAGGGGGATCAGGCAGAACAGGGGCGCTTCCTTCAGCCCTTCGCCGCCGTCCGGCGCCGCCATGGCGCCCGCCGAGCGCGCCGGGCGCGCCGGATGCACCGCCCGGGGCGCGAACCAGGCGCGCGCGACGACCGGCATGAAATAGGCGATGTTCAGCAGCGTGCTGAGCATCAGCGCGCCGACGATTATCAGATGCCCGGTCTCCGCGGCCGCCAGCGCGATATACCACTTGCTCCAGGTGCCGCCGCCGGGCGGCAGGCCGGCGACGCTCAGGGCGCCGACCAGGAAGGCAAGCATGGTGACGGGCATGGCGCGGCCGATGCCGCCCATCTCGCTGACTTCGGTCTTGTGGAGCGCCGTGTAGATCGCGCCGGCGCAGAAGAAGAGGGTGATCTTGCCGAAGGCGTGCATGGCGATGTGCATACCGCCGCCCAGAATGCCCCACTGCGTCGCGAGCGCGCCGGCCAGCACGACGTAGGCGAGCTGGCTCACCGTGGAATAGGCGAGCCGGGCCTTGAGATTGTCCTTGGTCAGCGCGGCGACCGAGGCGAGCACCAGGGTGATCGTTGCGATCCAGACCAGCCACGCGCCGGCCCCGCTGCTGTTCAGCAGATCGATGCCGAACACATAGACGATGACCTTGAGGGCGACGAAGACGCCGGCCTTGACCACGGCGACCGCGTGCAGCAGCGCCGAAACCGGCGTCGGGGCGACCATCGCCGCCGGCAGCCAGCGGTGGATCGGCATCAGGGCGGCCTTGCCGATGCCGAACATGTAAAGGCCCAGAAGCAGGAGGACGACGCCGTCCGACGCCGTGCCCGAAAGAATGCCGCCGGCGCGGAAGTCGAGGGTGCCGGCGAGCATCCAGGTTGCGACGATGCCCGGAAGCAGCAGGGCGATCGAGGTGCCGAGAAGAATGCCGAGATAGGTCCGCCCGGCGCGCACGGACTTCGCGTCGCCGCGGTGCGTAACCAGCGGATAGGTGGTGAGCGTCAGCGCCTCGTAGCCGATGAAGGTCGTCAGCAGGTTGCCCGAGAAGGCGACGGCCATCGTGGCGCCGAGCGCCAGCGCGAAACAGGCATAGAAGCGGGTCTGGCGCGCCTCCCCGTTCGCCCGCATATATCCGATCGAATAGAAGGAGGTGACGATCCACAGGAACGAGGCCACGAGCCCGAACAGCATCCCGAGCGGCTCGATGGCGAAAGCGATGGGAACGCCTTCGACCGGTTCGAGGACGCGCAGGGCCGGCGCTTTGCCGTCCAGAACCCCGATCGCCAGCCGGACGTTCACCGCGAACAGCAGTACCGCCGTGACGATCGTCACGGCTTCGCGCAGGTTCGGCCGGCGCCCCGAAAGGGCGATCAGGCCGGCGCCGGCCAGCGGGATCAGCAGCGCGAGCGCGATCGCCAGGCCGCCGCTCATTCGACGGCCCCCATCAGCGCCAGGGCGGCGGCTTTCGCGACATCGACGCTGCCGCCGGTCTCGAGGCCGAACCAGACGTTCGCCGCGACGGCGGTCCAGAGCGGGACCAGCATGGCGAGCGGCGCTTCGCGGACTCCCGCCGCGGCGCCGGACGGTTCGCGGAACCACGCCGCCTCCACGACCTTCCAGATATAGACGACCGCCAGCAGCGAGGTGAGCACGATCAGCGCGGCGACCGGCCACCAGCCCTTCTCCAGCGCCGCCAGGACCAGATACCATTTGCTCACGAATCCGGCGGTGAGCGGCACGCCGATCAGGCTGAGGCCGCACAGCAGGAAGCCCGTCATGGTCCAGGGCATCTGCCGGCCGACCCCGGCGATGGCCTCGAGCCGGCAGCTGCCGAGGCGTAGGAACACGCAGCCCATGGCCAGGAACAGGCCGGCCTTCATGATCGCGTGGTTGAAGATGTGCAGCAGGCCGGCCTGCAATCCGAGCGCCGTCGCGAAGGAGAGGCCGAGCAGCATGTAGCCGATCTGCGCCACCGACGACCAGGCGAGCAGCCGCTTGACATCGTCCTGGTAGATCGCGACCAGCGAGCAGACGACGACCCCCGCGATGGCGAGGATCAGCAGGGCCGGGCCGAACGGCTGGCCGGCGAAGCTGAACTCGAAGCCGAAGACGGTGAAGATGAAGCGCAGCACGACATAGAGCGACACCTTGGTCGCCGTGCCGGCGAGGAAGACGCTGACCGCCGAGGGCGCGTGGGCGTAGGCGTTCGGCAGCCACAGATGCAGCGGGAACACGGCGAGCTTCAGGCCCATGCCGACGACGATGAAGCCGAAGGCCGCCAGCACGATGCGCGAGCCGTGGAGCGGCTTCAACTGCTCCGCCAGGTCGGCCATGTTGAGGGTGCCGGTCATCAGGTAGAGCAGGCCGACCCCGATCAGGAAGAAGGTCGCCCCGATGGTGCCCATCACCAGATACTGGTAGGCGGCGTGCAGCGCCTTGCGGTGCCGGCCCATGCTGATCAGCGCATAGGACGACAGCGACGAGATTTCGAGGAACACGAAGACGTTGAATGCGTCGCCGGTGATCGCGATGCCGAGCAGCCCGGCCAGGCACAGCAGATACATGACGTAGAACAGGCCGATCTGCCGCTCCGGCAGTTCCTCGGCCACGCTGCGCAGGGCGTAGGGTGCGACCACGGCGCCGATGGCGGCGACGATGACCAGGATAAAGCCGTTCAGCCGGTCGACGACATATTCGATGCCCCAGGGCGCCACCCAGCTGCCGAGCTGGTAGCGGACCGCGCCGCCGTCGAGCGCCTGGAGCAGCAGCAGGACGGCGATGGCGAGGCACAGCCAGCTGACCAGCGTCGCGATCAGCCAGCAGACCGCGCCGTGGCGGATCAACAGGCAGACCGGCGCGGCGATCAACGGCAGGATCACCTGCAATATGGGCAGATGCTCGCCCATCAGCCGGCGGCGTCCATCTCGTTGATTTCGTCTTCCTCGATGGTGCCGTAGGCCTCCTTGAGCCGGACGACCAGCGCCAGCCCGAGCGAGACGGTCGCGACGCCGACGACGATGGCCGTGAGGATCAGAACGTGCGGCAACGGATTGGAATAACTGGTTATTCCTTCTTCGACGATCGGCGCCGTGCCGCCCCTGACCTTGCCGACGCTTATGTAGAACAGGAACACGGCGGACTGGAAGATGTTCAGGCCGATCAGCTTTTTCACCAGATTGTGCCGCGACATCACGATGTAGAAGCCGGCCATCATCAGCAGGATGACGATCCAGTAGTTGTACAGGCCGAGGAAGGTCTGCCACATGGGCGCCGGCTACCGCTCGTCGTCGCCGTCGGGCGGTGCGGCGGTGTCTTCGCGCGCTTCGAGGACGCCGCGCCGGCCGGCGAAGGTGAAGAAGACCGCGATCATCACCGCGGCCACGGTCACGCCGACGCCGAACTCGACGATCAGGATGCCGTAGTGCTGGCCGTGCCCGGCATCGTGGGCCAGGACGGAATAGTCCAGATACCTGCCGCCGAGCAGCATCCCGGCCACGCCGGCGCCGGCGTAGATCAGCACGCCCAGCCCGATTCCTGCCTGCGCGACGGCGGGCGGCGCGATCTGCCGGGCGTTTTCCACGCCGTAGATCAGCGCGTAGAGGATGAAGGCCGAGGCGAAGATCACCCCCGCCTGGAAGCCGCCGCCCGGCCCGAAATCGCCGTGGAACTGGACGTAGAGCGCGAACAGCACGATGAACGGCGCCAGAAGCTTGGCGATCACGCGCAGGACGACATGCTCGATCATGGGCCCGCCCCGCCGGTCGTCGATTCGCCGGCCGTCGATTCGCCGGCCGCAGATTCGCCGGCCGTCGTCTCTTCGCGGTTCCGCCGTCCCGGCCGCCGCCGGTGACCGCTGCCCACGCCGCCGCCGAGCAGGATGAGCACGCCGACGCCTGCGGTGAAGATCACGACGACCTCGCCCAGGGTGTCGAAGCCGCGGTAGCTCGCCAGGGTCGTGGTCACGACATTCGGGATATGGGTCGCCGTCGGCGCGTCCCGGCCGACCTGGCGCACCGAATCGGCGAGGAATTCCGGCGCCAGCCGCCCCTGCGCCGGCGCCCCGGCGTCGCCGAAATGCGGCATCAGCGGATCGAGCGTCGTGTAGACCAGCGCCGCGCCGAGCAGCACGACCAGCAGCATCGGGCCGTAGGTTCCGAAGCGGTGCTTATGGGGTTTGGCCTGCCGGTCCGTCAGCAGCAGGGCGCCGAGGAACAGCACCGTGGTGATGCCGGCGCCGACCGCCGCTTCGGTGAAGGCGACGTCGACCGCGTCGAGCAGCACGAAGACGGTGGCGATCAGCAGGCTGTAGATGCCGGCCAGCATGGTCGCGACGAACAGGTTGAGGGTCCGGGCGATGGCCCAGGCCGTGACCGCCATGAAGGCGAGCAGCGCCAGGTTGGTCGCGGTAATCAAGGTTCGGCCTCGTCGCCAGCTCGGCGGTTTCGTCGGCGCCGAGTTCGCGGCACAGCGGCTCGAGGCCGCCGGCGAGCGCGCCCTTGACCAGCGCGTGGGTCGCCGTCGGGCCGGTGAAGAACAGCAGCAGCCCGATAATCGCCAGCTTCACCGCGACCAGCGAAAACCCGGCCTGGAGCGCCAGGCCGAACAGGATGAACAGGGCGCCGCCGGTATCGATGACCCCGGCGGCGTGGCTGCGCGCGTAGACGTCCGGAAAGCGGATCATGCCGATGCCGCCGGAGAGGCAGAGCAGCGCCCCGGCGACCAGGCAGAGCCAGCTTGCGATATCGACCGCCAGCGTCATGGCCGGCCGCCGCCCCGGCGGGTGTCGGCCTCGCCGGCGCCGGCCTCCCGGCCGGAGGCGCCGAGATCGCCGTATTGCAGATATTTCAGGATCGCGATGGTGCCGACGAAATTGATCAGCGCATAGAGCAGGGCGATATCGAGGAATTGCGGCCGGCCCATCAGGAAGCCGAGCACGGCGATCGCCAGCACGGTTACGGTGCCGAAGGTGTTGAGCGCGAGAACCCGGTCGAACACCGTCGGGCCGAGCAGGCCGCGGACCAGCGTCAACGCCATCGCCGCCAGCACCCCGGCCATCGCTGCGGCGAACATCATGGCCCGTCCTCCGCTCCATCCTTCGTGCGGCCCTCGACCCGGCAAATCCGCCCGTCCATCTCGCCGCCCAGGACATCCCGGGCGCCGTCGCGGGTCAGCGCGTGGACCCGGATTTCGTGGTCCCAGGTCTGCATGGAGACGGTGCCGGGCGTCAGCGTGATCGAGTTGGCGTAGGTCACGACGCCGACGCTGGTGTCCTGGTTCGCCGGCGCCCGGAAGACGCAGGGGTCGATCCGGTTGCCGGGCAGGACGCAGCGCGTTGCAACGTCGAAATTGGCTTTCAGGATCTGCCCGAGCAGCCAGAGCCAGTAGAAGGGCAGCCTCGGCTTGAGGTACCAGGAGAGATTCTCGTGATCGACGATATCCTTGCGCCGGGCGATGTAGACCGCCGCGGCGCAGGAGGCGACGCCGAAGCCGATAATCAGCGGCTCGTAATGGCCGGACATCAGCAGCCAGAAGGCGAACAGGGCAAGATACAGGCCGACCAGCCGCACGGCGTTCCAATCCTCTCCAAAACGCTTTCGGACGCGAACCCTAGTGAGCGCCGTCAGCCGTGACAAGGCCGGCGGCCGCCGATTCGTCACTTCAGTTCCGTCGCATAGTCCGCGATCGGAAGGATTTTGGCGATGACTCCCTGCTGCTTGAGGAAGGCCGCGAAATTCGCATAGCGCGCGGTGTCGAGCGCCGCCGGCCGGAGCGCGAACCGGGGCAGGGTGTCCCGCCACGCCCGGCGGAAGAGCTCGCTGTCCAGCTCCTTTTCGCGGCCCTTGACGAACAGCGCCCAGCTGCGCTGCGGATAATTCACCAGATACTGAACGCCGCGTTCCACCGCATCGATAAATCTGCGCATTTTCGGATCGGAAGTCCGGTCTTTATGGGCGACGTAGATCAGCTCGTCGTAGGGCGGCACGCCCTCTTCCTCGACGAAGAAGGCGGCGCCCGGCCGCTTCTCGATATCCATCTGGTTGAGCTCGAAATTGCGGTAGGCGCCGATCACCGCGCTCACCTTGCCGGCCATCAGGCTCGAAGACAGGTCGAAATTCACGTTGACCAGCACGATGTCCCCGATCGCCAGCCCGTGCTTGCCCAGCATCGCCTTCAGCAGCGCCGTTTCGAAGCCGCCGACCGAATAGCCGACCTTGCGGCCCTTGAGGTCGGCGATCCGCTTGACCGGCCCGTCGCGCAGCACGACCAGCGAATTGAGCGGCGTCGCGACCAGCGTGCCGATCCGGACCAGCGGCAGGCCCTTGCTCGTCTGGATATGGAGCTGCGGCTGGTAGGAAATGGCGACATCGCCGCGCTTCGCCGCCACCAGCCGGGGCGGGTCGTTCGGGTCGGACGGCGCGATCAGTTCGACGTCCAGCCCGGCCGCTTTGAAATAACCGCGCTCCTGCGCGACGAACAACGGTCCGTGGTCCGGGTTGACGAACCAGTCGAGCAGGACGGTGAATTTGTCGGCGGCGGCGGCGGGAGTCGCGTTGGCGAGGACCGCAAAGGCGCCGGCCAGGCAGGCGGCGCGAAACGCTCGGATCGGGGACGGAAACGGCATGGGATGCCTCCATGTTCGGAATTGCTCTGCGATGCGCCGCAAGCGGGAGCCGATGGAAAAGGCAAGGCGCCCTCTCCCCTGAGGATTCCCCTGCGAAATGGGGGAAGACCGCGCCGGGCGCGCCGCCTGCCCCGCCCGTCATTCCGGCCGAAGCGTACCCCCGGCCCGTCATTTCGACCGAAGCGTATTCTCCAACCGTCATTTCGACCGAGCGCAACCCCCCTCCCGTCATTTCGACCGAGCGCAGCGAGCGGAGAAATCCGGCCGGCGACGGGCGCCGGGCGGATGCCGGAGCCTGCGGCGTCGACGGAGCGCCCGCCGGGTTTCTCCGCTCCGCCCCGGCCCAAGGGCCGGGCCTCCGGTCGAAATGACGGGAGAGGGAACGGCGGTCGCGCCCTGCCGATTCGAGCGAAGCGCAACACCCTCCCGTCATTTCGACCGGGCGCAACCCCCCTCCCGTCATTTCGACCGAGCGCAACCCCCCTCCCGTCATTTCGACCGAGCGCAGCGAGCGAAGAAATCCGGCCGGCGACGGGCGCCGGGCGGATGCCGGAGCCTGTGGCGTCGACGGTGCGCCGACCGGATTTCTCCCCTTCGACTTCGCTCAGGGCAGGCTGCTCCGCCCCGGCCCAAGGGCCGGGGCTCCGGTCGAAATGACGGGAGGGGAAGGCCGCGCCGGCGCCCGTTTCCGCCTTATCCGCATTTCGCAAAGGAATCCTGAGGGGAGGGGAATCCGGACTGCAACAGCGTCGTTTCGGTGCAGGGAGACCCATGTTCAAACGGCCTCCGCGCGCCAGGGCACGGCGAGGCGCAGCAGCCGGTCGACGGCGAAATAGAGGCCGACGGCGATGACCGCGATGACGACCAGCGCGGCGAACATGCGCGGCTCCTCGGCCTGGGCCTTGGACTGGTTCATGACATGGGCGAGGCCGGCGCTGGCGCCGATCCATTCGCCGACGATGGCGCCGATCGGCGCGGTCGCTGCGGCGATGCGGATGCCCGACGCGAGCGAGGGCAGGGCGGCCGGCAGGCGGACCAGCCGCAGCACGTCGCCGCGCGACGCGCCCATCGAGCGCGCCAGGTCGATCCACTGCCGGTCGGCCCGGCGCAGCCCGTCGAAGAAGGCGGCGGTGACCGGGAAATAGATGATCAGGGTCGCCATGACGACCTTGGGCCAGATGCCGAAGCCGAACCACAGCACCAGCACCGGCGCCAGCGCGTAGACCGGCGCCGCCTGGCTGGCGACCAGCACCGGCAGCATCCAGCGCCGCACCGGCGCGCTCGCCGCCATCGCCAGCGCCGTGGCGCAGCCGATCGCGAGGCCGAACGCCATGCCGAGCAGGATTTCGCCGATCGTGACGAGCGCGTTGGCGGCGAGCAGGCCGGCGTCGCCGATCAGCGAGGCCAGCACCGCGTCGGGCGGCGGCAGGATGAAGCGCGGCGCGCCGGTCAGCAGGATCGCGGCGTACCAGAAGGCGACAACGCCGGTCAGGATGACGCCGATCCGGATTGCGCGTTCGAGCGCGCCGGCCCCGTCCGGCGCAAAGGGATCGTCCGGCGCAAAGGCCTCCGGCGTCGCGCTCGCTGGGAGTAGGGGGGCGGTCCGGCTGCTGTCGCGGCTCTCGGCCATGTCACTGTTCCCTACGCCGGTGCGAACCGGATCAGGTTCCAGGGGTCGTTCGCTGCGCCGTCCGGCCCACGGAAAAGGGCCGGGGACGGGCAGGGAACCTCTCAGCCGGGCTAGGGCTCCCCCAAGTGATGCGGACAGGATTATGACAGCCGGCCCACGGATGCAAGCGCGGCGTCGCAGGGCCGGGCCCGGCGCCGTCCTAAATATTTCCTCTTTCTAGATAATATTCCTTGACACGGCAGGTCCCGCGCCCCATATCGGCCCCGTCAACGCCCGAAATGCGCCCGCCGCGGCCCGCCGGCGCAAGCACACCCCCATCCCCTCCGCTTCGCTCCGGGACTTCCCCCTCTGGATTCCTCTGCGGAATGCGGATAAGGCGGAAACGGGCGCCGGCGCGGCCTTCCCCTCGCCGTCATTTCGACCGGAGGCCCGGCCCACCGGGCCGGGGCGGAGCAGCCTGCCCCTTCGGCTTCGCTCAGGGCGGGCTCTGAGCGAAGTCGAAGGGGAGAAATCCGGTCGGCGTTCCATCGACGCCGCAGGCTCCGGCTCTGGCCGGCGTCCGTCGCCGGCCGGATTTCTCCACTCGCTCCGCTCGGTCGAAATGACGGTTGGGTGTTGTGCTTCGCCCGAATCGACAGCGCGCGGGCGGCGCTCCCCCACCCCCGTCATTTCGACCGACGCCGCGGCCCACCGGGCCGGGGCGGAGTGGAGAAACCCGGAGGGCGCTCCGTCGACGCCACAGGCTCCGGCATCCGCCCGGCGCCCGTCCCCGGCCGGATTTCTCCGCTCGCTCCGCTCGGTCGAAATGACGGGTTGGGGGTTGCGCTTGGGTCGGAATGACGGGACGGGGGTGTGCTTCGGTCGAAATGGCGGGGCAGGCGGCGCGCCCGCCGCGGCCCCCCCCTTTTCGCAGGGGAATCCTCTGGAGAGGGGGAAGGATACGCTTCGCGGCCCCGACGATCCGCCGCTCCGGAAAACCGGAATTGTCGCCCCGGACGGAGCGCAGCGGAGATCCGGGGTCCAGCGGCTACCCGAAAGTCCTTTGTTTGTAGCTCTGGACCCCGGCTCTCCCTTAGGTCGGCCGGAATTCTGGAAAATTTCCTACCGGGATTGATTTTGCGCACGTCCGAAGCAATTTTTTCCAACGATTCCAAAGGGTTAGAGCTGACGAGCGCAAAGAAATATATTTTATTGAACGACCTTTCCAATTCCAAAAATCGAGCGATTTCAAAGACTTGGCAAACCAATATTGAACATCCGTTCAAAATCAGGCCGGCGACGAACGCCGGTCGGATGCCGGAACCTGTGGCGTCGACGGAACGCCGACCGGATTTCTCCACTCCGCCCCGGCCCGGTGGGCCGGGCCTCCGGCCGAAATGACGGGAGAGGGGGCGGCGGCCGTTCCGCCGTTTCGGGCGGCGCGCAAGCCCCCTTCCGTCATTTCGGCGGGCCGGCGCACCCCCATGCCGTCATTTCGACCGAAGCGAAGCGAGCGGAGAAATCCGGCCGGCGACGGGCGCCGGCCAGATGCCGGAGCCTCGGGCGTCGACGGAGCGCCGACCAGGCCCCGGAGCCTGCGGCGTCGGTGGAGCGCCCGCCGGATTTCTCCACTCCGCCCCGGCCCGGTGGGCCGGGCCTCCGGTCGAAATGACGGGGGTGGGAGTCGAAATGACGGGTTGGGTTCGAGGGCCGGACCGGGCGCACGTCCGGCAGGAAAGGCCGCGCCGGCGCCCGTTTCCGCTTTATCCGCATTCCGCAGAGGACTCCAAAGCGGGAGAAATGTATGAGGCTGCAGGCCGGGAGCGGTTTCGATTCCGGATCGATCGCCGGGCTGGAACGGCCGGCGGGACGCGCTATTTCCCCGGCGTCATGCCCGCGCCCCGCTTCATCGCCAGCGAGATCTACCGGAAATCCCGCTACGGCGGCAAACATCCGCTGGCGATCCCGCGGGTCTCGCTCGCCGTCGATTTGTGCCGCGCCCTGGGCTGGCTGCCGGCGGACCGGTATATCGACAGCCCGGTCGCCACGGTCGAACAGCTCACCCGGTTCCACGATCCGGACTATGTCGCGGCCGTCCGGCAGTGCGAGCGCGACGGGGCGGCGACCGACGAACAACGCGCGCGCTTCAATCTCGGCGTCAACGGCAATCCGGTGTTCGGCGAGGTCTTCCGGCGCCCGGCGACGGCGGCCGGCGCGACGCTGCACGCCATCGAACTGCTGCAAAAGGGCGGCATCGTGTTCAGCCCGGCCGGCGGCACCCATCACGGTCTGAAGGACCGGGCAAGCGGCTTCTGCTTCTTCAACGATCCCGTATTGGGCATCCTCGCCGCCCTCGACCGGGGCGCGACGCGGGTCGCCTATCTGGATATCGACGCCCATCATTGCGACGGCGTGGAGATCGCCCTCGGCGACGACCCCCGGGTCATGATCCTGTCGATCCACGAGGCCGGGCGCTGGCCGCGCACCGGCGCCGACAGCGACCCGCCGCGGCATGTCCACAATTTTCCCGTAACGGCAGGATTCGGGGACAAGGACTTCGAATCGTTGATGAATTCGGAAATCCTGCCGGCGGTCCGCGCCTTCGGTCCGCAGCTTCTGGTCCTGCAATGCGGCGCCGACGCCCTGGCCGACGATCCGATGAGCGGGCTGGGGCTCAGCAACGCCAGCCACGCCCGGACGGCCGCGGCGGCGGTCGCGCTCGCCCCGCGCCTGCTGGTGACGGGCGGCGGCGGCTACAATCCCTGGGCGACGGCGCGCTGCTGGACCCGGGTCTGGGGCGTGCTGAACGGCCTCGAAGCGGAGCACCCGATAAACGCCGAAGCCCGGGCCGTGCTGCGCGCCGTAACCTGGAGCCATTCCCGCGGGCGCAATCCGCCGGAGCGCTGGTTCGCGTCGATCGCCGACCCGCCGGTTGCCGGCGGGGCGTGCTAGCGCAGCCTTCTGGCCATCATCAGGCCGTCGCCGATCGGCACCATCGCGACCTCGAAATCGTCGCGCTCGAAGGCCATGCGCGTCGCCTCGCGGATCGCGGCCGTCGATTTGCGGGTATCGTCCGGGTCGGCGACCCGGCCGCCCCAGAAGGCGTTGTCGATCAGCACCAGCCCGTTGGGCCGGACCAGCTGCGCGCACAAGGAGAAGTACACCGGATAATCCTCCTTGTCGGCGTCGATGAAGGCCATATCGAAGCTGCCGGGGCCGGGATCGGCCAGCAGCCCTTCGAGGGTTTGCGCCGCCGGGCCGATGCGCAGGTCGATACGGTCCTCCATGCCGGACTCGCGCCAGTGCCGGCGGCCCGCCTTCTCGACGAACTCGTCGGTGACGTCGCAGGCGACGACCCGGCCGTCCGCCGGCAGCGCCAGCGCCATGCGCAGGGTGCAATAGCCGGTGAACGCGCCGACCTCGAGAAACCGCCGGGCGCCGGTCGCGCCGGCGAGCAGGGCCATGAACTGAGCCTGTTCGGGCGAGCTCTGCCAGCCGTCCTGGGAAAGTCTGTGCGTGTCTTCGCGCAGCGCCCGCACCGGGGCGGGTTCGTCGACGCCCCAGCGCAGCAGGTAGGCGTGGAGCGCGTCGGTGAGCTGGCCGGTGCGGCGGGACATGGGCGGATTCCTGGACGTTGACTGCAAAGGGAGGGGGGACGCCGGGTCCGGCGCGGACGGGCGTCTTGATAACACAGGTTCGGCGATACCACATCTCCCCTGCGACAGGCGCTTGCCGCGGGCCGCGGGTTCGGCTATCGGCAGGCGGGTGCCGGGGCGTAGCTCAGCCAGGTAGAGCACCTGCTTTGGGAGCAGGAAGCCGGCGGTTCGAATCCGTCCGCCCCGACCAGTCGGAAGTGTCCAGGCAGGATCGACCGGAATCCGGAAACCGACCATGCGCGCACGCATCTACCGCCCGGCCAAGACCGCCATGCAGTCCGGCCGCGGCAACGCGAAGAGCTGGATTGTCGAATACGAGCCGCAGGCGGCCATGAAGCAGGACCCGGTGACCGGCTGGACGAGCTCGTCGGACACCGGCCAGCAGGTGAAGATGGGTTTCGCGACCCGCGACGAGGCGATCGCCTTCTGCAAGCGCAAGGGCATCGACTACCAGGTCCGCGAGCCGCGGGAACGGACGGTCAGGCCAAAAAGCTACGCCGAGAATTTCCGCACCGACCGTCCGATCGGCTGACCGGCGTTTTCCTGCGGTCCCGCCCGGCGGCCTTCCGCGCGCAATCGCGCCTTGAACGGCGGCGGGCGAGGGGGCATTTCCGGGGCATGGCGATTTCCGAATCCGCAGCCGTCGCGGCCGGGGACCGGGCGAAGCCGCGGCATCCCGAAAAGGCGCACCGGCCGGACAGCCCGATCCGGCGCAAGCCCGGCTGGATTCGCGTCAAGGCCCCGGCGGGCGAGGCGTTCAACGCCACCCGGAAACTGGTCCGGGACCGCAATCTCGCGACGGTGTGCGAAGAGGCCGCCTGCCCCAATATCGGCGAGTGCTGGGCGAAGAAGCACGCCACCTTCATGATCCTGGGCAGCGTCTGCACCCGGGCCTGCGCCTTCTGCAACGTCGAGACCGGCCTGCCGGACCGGCTCGACCCGCACGAGCCCGAGAATGTCGGCCTGGCAACGGCGCAGCTCGGCCTCGAGCATATCGTGGTCACGTCGGTCGACCGGGACGACCTGCCGGACGGCGGCGCCGGCCATTTCGTCGAGACGGTCGCCGCCATCCGCCGCCACGCGCCGAACACAACGGTCGAAATCCTGACGCCGGATTTTCTCAACAAGCCGGGCGCGGCCGAAACGGTCGCGAGGGCGCGGCCGGACGTGTTCAACCACAATCTGGAAACGGCGCCGCGGCTCTATCCCGCGATCCGGCCGGGCGCGCGCTATTTCGCGTCGCTGCGCTTGCTCCAGCAGGTCAGGGAGACCGATCCGTCGATCTTCACCAAGTCCGGCCTCATGGTCGGGCTCGGCGAGTCGAGGGAGGAGGTCTACCAGGTCATGGACGACCTGCGCTCGGCCGACGTCGATTTCCTCACGATCGGCCAGTATCTGCAGCCGACGCGCAAGCACGCCCCCGTCGACCGCTTCGTCCATCCCGACGAGTTCCGGGCCTACGAAAAAATGGCCTGGGGCAAGGGCTTCCTGATGGTTTCCGCCTCGCCGCTCACCCGCAGCTCCTATCACGCCGGCGACGACTTCGCCCGGCTGAAGGCGGCGCGGGCCGCGGCGGAGGCGGCCGGCGGGCAGGGCGGTGCCTGAACACCGCCAGACCGCAATCCTGCCCTACGCGCCGGACCAGATGTTCGACCTGGTCGCCGACGTGAAGCGCTATCCGGAATTCCTGCCCTGGGTGACGGGCGCGCGCGTCCGCCGCCGGTCGGAGACCCTGATCGTCGCGGACCTGCTGGTCGGCTTCCGGATGATCCGGGAACGCTACACGTCCCGCGTCAGCCTCGACCGGCCGGGCCGGATCGACGTGACCTATACCGAGGGCCCGTTCCGCTATCTGGAGAATCACTGGGTCTTCAAAGCCCATCCGGACGGCTGCGAGATCGAGTTCTTCCTCGATTTCGAGTTCAAGTCTCGCCTGCTGCAACGGCTGATCGGGGCCCTGTTCCACGAGGCGGTGCGCAAGATGGTCTCCGCCTTCGAAAGCCGCGCCCGCAAGCTGTACGGCGATCCGTCCCTCGATACGGCCCCTGGGGGGCCTACTCGGGATGAGGGAAGGGCAGTAAGGCTTAGCAATACTTAAAAAATTCCCTCACCCTGAGTAGCCCCGGATGAAATCCGGGGCGTATCGAAGGGCGGTTCCGAAGCTGCTGAAGAGTGCGAAAACGCGGTCGGTGCGCGCTGTTTCGACGGCAGGACCGTCGAAATCGTAATGTCACTAACCGAGCCCGCTGCGGTCGGGGGCCAGCGCGACCGCGCCGTAGACGAAGGCCAGCTGCGCCGTATTGAAGGTCTGGTGCAGCAGGATGCTGGGCAGGATCGAGCGCGATCTTTCGTAGAGCCAGGCCAGCAGGCAGCCCATCGCGAAGGCGACGACCATGACCTCGATGCGCAGATGCACGACCGCGAAGGCGAGCGCGCTCAGCGGTATCGCGCTCGCCGCCGCCAGCCGGTTGCGCAGCCAGGAATAGACCGCGCCGCGGAAGAACAGTTCCTCGAACATCGGGACGAGCAGCCCGCCGTACAGAACGATCGTGGCGGCGGCGACCCAGGAAAAACCGTCCGGTGCGAAAAAGTCGATGGCCGGCGGGTCGAGATCGAACGTCCGGCGCAGGAACAGGCCGGCGGCGAAGGCCAGCGGCGTCGCCGCAAGGCCGAACAGGACGGCGCGCCGTTTCCAGATGTCGTCGACCGGCCTGACGCCGAGATCCTGCCAGCTATAGCCGGGATCGCGCAGCAGGAGCGCCGAGACGGCGGCGCCGAACGCGGCCAGGTTGGCGGCCAGGTAGCCGATCAGGACGAGTTGCTTGCCGGCGCCGGTGACCGGCTCGGATTTGAGCAGGGGCACGAACTGGATCGTGAAGGCGTAGACCAGGACGGCGACGCCGACGGCGACCAGCAGGTCGCGCCCGGCGATCGGTTTCGGCGTCCCGGCCGTTTTCGGGGTTACGGTCGGGGCCGCGCTCATGGCTTCCCTGCGCCGGCCGCCGCTTCGACCGCCCCATCGATCGCCCCATCGATCGCTTGGGCGAGCAGGGCGAGGGCGTGCCGCGTTGCCGCCGCGCGGATTTCTGCGCGGCCGCCGGCGAAAATCCGGCGGTCGGCGCCGGCCGCCCCGTTGCGCGCGCCCCCGCGCGCCGCCCAGCCGAAATGGACCAGGCCGACCGGCTTGCCGGCGGAGCCGCCGCCCGGACCGGCGATCCCCGTGACCGACACGGCGACGTCCGCCCGGGACCGGTGCAGCGCGCCTTCGGCCATGGCCCGTGCGACCGGCTCGCTGACCGCGCCGGGGCCGCCCGGCCCGGTCAACGCCGGATCGACGCCCAGCAGATCCGCCTTGGCCGCGTTGGAATAGGTGACGAAACCGCGCTCGAACACGTCGGACGAGCCGGCGATGTCGGTCAGCGCGGCCGCGACCATGCCGCCGGTGCAGGATTCGGCCGTGGCGACGGTCAGGCCGGCCGTCCGCGCCGCCTGCAACAGCGCCGCCGGATCGACGGGCCTTGCTTCCGGGTTCACAGGTTCGGCTCCAGCCGGATGGCCAGCCACGTCAGCGCACCGGCATAGAGGCCGGCCGCGACGTCGTCCGCCATGACGCCCCAGCCGCCGCCGATTTGCCGATCGGCCCAGCCGACCGGCCAGGGCTTGGCGATGTCGAACAGCCGGAACAGGCCGAACGCCAGCGCATAGTGCCACCACGCCGCGCCGAAAACCGTCATCGGGGCGGCGGGCAGCAGGGCGATCCACTGGCCGGCGACCTCGTCGACGACGATGGCGGCGCTGTCGCGCCCGCCGGTCTGCCGGTCGTAGTGCGCCGCCGCCCAGGCGCCGAGCGGCAGCAGCAGCAGGACGGCGAGGCCGAGCCAGAGCCAGCCCGTCGCGCCGCCGGCCCACAGGATCGCCGCGCCGAAGGGCAGGGCGGCCAGCGAACCGGCCGTTCCCGGCGCGACCGGCGACAGGCCGGCGCCGAACCACACCGCCAGCCAGCCGGCGAAGCCCGTCGGGCGCCCGGCGGCCACGTCACACCGTGTCCGGCAGGTCGAGCGACACGACCGCCTGGGCCGCCAGGCCCTCGCCGCGGCCGGTAAAGCCGAGCTTTTCGGTCGTCGTCGCCTTGAGGCCGACCCGCGCCGGCGGCAGGCCGGTCAGGGCGCACAGGCGGCGCTTCATCGCGCCGTAATGCGGTTGCAGTTTCGGGCGCTCGCAGACGAGCGTGAGATCGAGATTGATCAGCCGCCCATCGGCCGCGGCGACCAGGCCGAGCGCGTGGCGCACGAACCGGTCCGAGGCCGCGCCGCGCCATTGCGGATCGCTGTCGGGAAAATGCTGCCCGATGTCGCCTTCGCCCAGCGCGCCGAGAATGGCGTCGGTCAGGGCGTGCAGGGCGGCGTCGGCGTCCGAATGGCCCTCGAGCCCGTGCGAATGGTCGATCCGGACGCCGCACAGCACGATACGGTCGCCGGGGCCGAAGGCGTGAACGTCGAACCCCTGCCCGACGACCGTGACCCGCCGATCGGCGGAAGCCCGCGCCATCCGATCCGCCCGCGCCAGGTCTTCGGCCGCGGTGATCTTGAAATTGTCCTCCGATCCCGGGCTCATGGCCACGGCCAGGCCGGCGGCTTCGGCAACCGCGGCGTCGTCGGTCAGCGCCCGGCCGGCCGCTGCCGCGTGCGCCGCCAGCAGGTCGCGGTAGCGGAAGGCCTGGGGCGTCTGGGCCCGCCACAGCCGGTCGCGGGCGATCGTATCGGTCACGATGCCGGCCCCGTCGGTCCTCTTGACGGTATCGGCCATCGGCACGCCGGCGGCGGCGGCGCCGTGGCGGCGCGCTGCATCGAGACACTTGCCGATGATATCCGCGGTGACGAACGGGCGGGCGGCATCGTGGACGAGGACGAATTCGGGATTGAGGTTATCGAGGAATTTCAAACCGTTGTAGACCGATTCCTGACGCGATGCGCCACCGTCCACGAAATGGACCTGCGCCGGGCCGGCCGCCTGCCGGGCCAGCGCCTCGTCGTCGGGGTGGATGACCGCCACGACGGTCGAGATCGCCGGATGCGCGGCGAAGACGCCGACCGTCCGCCGCAGCACCGGTTCGCCGCCGATCCGGGCATATTGCTTCGGCACGTCGCCGCCGGCGCGCACGCCGCGCCCGGCCGCCACGATCACGGCCGCGCAGGCGCCCAATCCTCCGCCGGGCTCTCCGTCCTGTCCTCCGGCTACAGCAGGCTTCGGCTCTTCCGTCATGCTGCCGCTCATATCACCGATCCGGCATCGTTCCCATCCCGCGCTGACCGCCGCAGCGCCGGCGCGCGTTGCCGCGGCGCCGGCGGCGGCCTAGTTTGCCGAATTGCACAATGAACAGGCGCTGGACGAAAAATGGGCATTCGGATCGGAAATGTGACGCTGGACGCGCCGGTCCTGCTCGCGCCCATGTCAGGCGTGACCGATCCGCCGTTCCGGCGGTTCGTGCGGTCGTTCGGCGCCGGGCTGGTCTTTTCGGAAATGGTCGCCAGCCGCACGATGGTGCAGCGGACCCGCAAGTCGCGGCTCCGGGGCGACCTAAGCCGCGAGCCCCGTCCCGCCGCGCTCCAGCTCGCCGGCGCGGACCCGGCGGACATGGCCGAGGCGGCCCGGATGGCCCGGGACGGCGGCGCGGCCCTGATCGACATCAACTTCGGCTGTCCGGCGAAAAAGGTCGTGAACAAGGCGTGCGGATCGGCGCTGATGCGCGAGCCGGCGCTTGCGGCGCGCATCGTCGAGGCGGTCGTGCGCGCCGCCGATCCGCTGCCGGTGACCGCGAAAATGCGCCTGGGATGGGACGATGCGCACCGCAACGCGCCGGAATTCGCGCGGCTGTGCGAAGCGGCCGGCGCCCGGATGCTGACCGTCCACGCCCGGACCCGCGAACAGCGCTTCGGCGGCAGCGCCGACTGGGCGGCGGTGGCGCCGGTCAAACGCGCCGTCGGCGTGCCGGTCGTCGTCAACGGCGACATCCGCTCGCCGGCGGACATGGCGCAAGCCATGGCGCATTCGGGAGCGGACGGCGTCATGATCGGCCGCGGCGCGTGCGGAAGGCCGTGGCTGCTGCGCGACGCGATGCGGCGCATGGCCGGCCGCCCGGCAGCCACGCCGCCCGCCGGGCCGGCGCTCGCCGCGCTCGTCAAGGGCCACTACGGCGCCATTCTCGAACATTACGGCGTTCCGGCGGGGGGCAGGATCGCCCGCAAGCATCTCGCCTGGTACGCCGACGCCGCCGGCGTGCCGCCGTCCTTCAGGGCCGCAGCGAACCGGACGACCGGTCCCGCCGCGGTTCTGGACCTGATCGACCGGGCTTTCGCGGCGTCCGCGCCGCAGCCCGCGGCCCCGGCGGCCTGACCGTGGCCCTGACCGCCGCCTCAGCGCCGCAGGCGCGGACCGGCGCCGGAACCGGGGACCGGGCCGAGAAGCCGGCGGACGGCCGGGCCTGTCTCAACGCGCTGGCGGACGCGATCCTCGTCGTCGACCGGGAAAACGCCATCCGGTTCGCCAACCCGGCCGCCGAAAATCTGCTGCGCTCCAGCCGGAAAGCCATCTGCCGGCGGACGCTCGCGCAGTATTTTCCGGAAGACAGCCCGGTTTTCTCGCTCCTGCAACAGGCCCGGGAGACCGGCAGCACCGTCGCGGACAGCGACGCGTCGCTCGAATCGCGGCAACGGGCGATCCCCCATGTCGCGGTCCACGCCAGCCCGGTGGGCGACGGTGCGGGATCGATCGTGCTCAGCTTCCGGGAACAATCCATCGTCCACCAGATCGACCGCCAGCTCAGCCATCGCAGCGCCGCCCGGTCGGTCTCCGCCATGGCCGCCCTGCTGGCCCACGAAATCCGCAATCCCCTGAGCGGCATCAAGGGCGCGGCGCAGCTGCTCGAAGCCGCAGCGTCCGCAGAGGACCGGCCGCTCGCCAGCCTGATCTGCGAGGAGGCCGACCGGCTGAACGCCCTGGTCGACCGGTTCGAGATCTTCGCCGACCGGCCGCTGGTCCGGCGCGAGGAGGTCAACATCCACGAAGTGCTGGGCCGGGTGCGCCGCAGCGCCGAATACGGTTTCGCGAAGAGCTTGCGGATCGTCGAGGACTACGATCCGTCCCTGCCGCCGGTTCCGGGCGACCGGGACCGGCTGGTCCAGATATTCCTGAACCTGGTGAAGAACGCCGCCGAGGCGGCGCCGGACCGGGGCGGCGAGATCCGCTTGCGCACCGCCTACCGCGCAGGCGTCCGGATCGCGGCGCCGGCCGGCGACGGCGCTATCCGGTTGCCGATCGTCGTCTCGGTCGAGGATAATGGCCCCGGCATACCCGGCGAGTTGCGCAATCACCTGTTCGATCCGTTCGTGACGACCAAATCGGCGGGCAGCGGCCTCGGCCTCGCGCTGGTCGCCAAGCTGGTGGAAGAGCTGGGCGGGGTCGTCGAATTCGACCGGGACAACGGGCGCACCGTGTTCCAGGTGCGGCTGCCGGCGCAGGAAAGGCCCTGACCCATGGCCGACGCAACCATCCTGCTGGCCGACGACGACCGGAGCATCCGGACGGTGCTGAGCCACGCCCTCGTCCGCGCGGGCTACGACGTAAAGGCGACCGGCAACGCCGCCACCCTGTGGAGCTGGATCCAGGACGGCGCGGGCGACATGGTGATTACCGATGTCATCCTGCCGGACCAGAACGGCCTCGATCTCGTGCCGCGCATCCGCAAGCTGCGGCCGTCGCTGCGCGTGATCGTGATGAGCGCCCAGAACACCCTGGCGACCGCCGTTCGGGCGACCGAGCGCGGCGCGTTCGAATATCTTCCAAAACCTTTCGATATCAATGAGTTGATCGGCGTCGTTAAACGGGGTTTGACGGCATCCGCCCCCCAGGGCGCCAATCGCCGGCCCGGCCGGGCCCCGGACGACGGCCTGCCGCTGATCGGCCGCTCGCCGGCCATGCAGGAGATCTACCGCACGCTGGCGCGCCTGATGCCGACCGACCTTTCGGTCGTCGTGACCGGCGAATCCGGAACCGGCAAGGAACTGATCGCGCGCGCCCTGCACGACTACGGCAAGCGCAAAAACCGGCCGTTCGTCGCGATCAACATGGCCGCCATTCCGCGCGACCTGATCGAAAGCGAGCTGTTCGGCCACGAAAAGGGCGCCTTCACCGGCGCCGATTCGCGCGCGCCGGGCCGCTTCGCCCAGGCCGAGGGCGGCACCCTGTTCCTCGACGAAATCGGCGACATGCCGATCGAGGCCCAGACCCGGCTGCTGCGCGTGCTCCAGCAGGGCGAGTATCTTCCGGTCGGCGGGCGCTCGCCGATGCGGGCGAATGTGCGGATCGTCGCCGCCACGCACCGCGACCTCCGCACCCTGATCCGCCAGGGGCTGTTCCGCGAGGATCTGTTCTATCGGCTGAACGTCGTGCCGATCCGGGTGCCGCCGCTGCGCGAACGGCCCGAGGACATTCCCGACCTAGTCGACCATTTCCTGGCGCGCGCGGAAGCCGAGGGCCTGCCGCGCAAGACCCTCGACGAAGCGGCCGTGGCGCGCCTGGCGCGCGCGCGCTGGCCCGGCAATGTGCGGGAGCTGGAAAACCTGATCCGGCGCCTGGCGGCGCTCTATTCCGAAGAAACGATCGCGACCGGGATCGTGGAGGCGGAACTGGCGGACCGGGACGAGGCGCCGGACTCCGCCCCGGACCGCGCCGGCGGGGACGGCGAGAGCATCGGCGGCTCGGTGGAGCGCCATCTGCGCGCCTATTTCGACGCCCATGACGGCAGACTGCCGTCGTCCGGCCTCTATGCGCGGGTGATCCGGGAGGTCGAACGCCCGCTCATCGAACTGTCGCTGGCCGCGACCGACAACAACCAGCTGCGCGCCGCCGGGATGCTCGGCCTCAACCGGAACACCCTGCGCAAGAAGATCGGCGATCTCGGCATCGACCTCGGGCGCGGCCGCCGGACGGCGCGCGAGCGCGGCGCCGGGCCCGGCCGGGGCGGCGCCTGATGGACAGCGCCGTCGCTCCCGTCCGCCGGCGCCAGCGCCTGATGCTGCGGCTCTCGGCGCTCGCCAACCGCGTCGCCCTGTCGAGCCGCCTGACCGTCGGGCTGACGATCGCGGCCGTCGTCATCAGCTTGGCGACCGCAATCAACCTCGCGGAATCGCCGCTCGGCGCCGATCCGGCCATCAACGTCGCGCTGATCCTGATCGACCTGATGGTCGTCCTGCCGCTTGCCGGGCTCATCGCGTTCCGGATCGTCCTGCTCTGGTCGGCCCGGCGGCGGGGCAAGGCCGGGTCGCGGCTGCACGCGCGGCTGGTGCTTCTGTTCAGTTTCGTGGCGGTGGCGCCGGCGATCGTCGTCGCGGTGTTTTCCGCCGCGATGTTCGAATTCGGCATCCAGTCCTGGTTCAGCAGCAGGGTCGGCACGGCGCTGCGCGAATCGGTCCAGATGACCGAGAAATACGTCGACGAGCACATCATCGCGCTGCAGGCGGACATCCGCAATCTGGCGTCCGATATCAACGAGAGCGCGCTGGAACTGATGAACGAGCCGCAGCGCCTGCCCGACTTCTTCAACCGGCGCGTGCGCGAACGCGGCATCGTCGGCGCATCGGTGTTCGACGAGTTCGGGCGCGTGCTGGTCGGCAATGTCGGCAGCTTTTCGCCGGCGAACGAAACGCCGGCGAATCTCCGCGCCGCCATCTCGCGCATCCGCAGGGACGGCGACATCGTCCTGGTGGCGCGCCGGGGCGAGCACAATATCCGCGCGATAACGCGGCTGACGATCTTCTTCGATTCGAACCTCTATCTCTATGTCAGCCGCCCGATCGAGCCGACCCTGCGCTCCCACATGCTGCGCATGAAGGAGGCGGTCGACGAATATCTCATGCTGGAGGGGCAGCGCTCCGGGATGCAGATCGGCTATTTCCTGCTGTACGGGGTGGTTTCCCTGCTGCTGCTGCTCGCCGCGGTCTGGCTGGGGCTCTATTTCGCCAACCGGATGATCCGGCCGATCTCCGAACTGATCGCCGCGTCGGAGCGGGTCGGCAAGGGCGACCTCGGCGTCCGGGTGCGCAGTTTCGGGCAGGATGAAATTACCAATTTATCCCGGTCTTTCAATCAAATGACCGGAGAACTTGAACGCAACCGGGAAGAACTTGTCGAGGCGAACCGACAGGTCGAGGCGCGCCGCGAGTTTACCGAGAAGGTGCTCGAGGGCGTGACCGCCGGGGTGATCGGCCTCGACGCCGGGCGCCGGATAAACCTGCCGAACGGGTCGGCGTCCGACCTTCTCGGAATCGACCTGGAAAGCCGGATCGGCGAGAAGATCGCCGATATCGTGCCGGAATTCGGCGAGATGATGGACCGGGTCGAGCGCAATCCGGCGCGCCGCCACGGCAGCGAGATCGTCATTCACCGCAACGACCGGGCGCGCACCCTTATGGTGCGCCTCGCCGCCGAGCGCCTGGGGTCGGAAACCGTCGGCTACGTCCTCACCTTCGACGACATCACCGACCTGCAGCAGGCCCAGCGCACAGCGGCCTGGGCCGATGTCGCCCGCCGGATCGCCCATGAGATCAAGAATCCGCTGACCCCGATCCAGCTCTCGGCCGAACGCCTGCGGCGCAAGTATTTGAAGCAAATCGAGACCGATCCGGAAGTCTTCGACACCTGCACCGACACGATCATCCGGCAGGTCGACGATATCGGCCGGCTGGTCAGCGAATTTTCCAGTTTTGCGCGGATGCCGGCGCCGCGCATGAAGGAAAACGACCTGCGGACGCTGTGCCGGCAGGCTATTTTCCTCGAACGCTCGGCACACCCGGCGATCGCCTATGAATTCGCGAAATCCCAGACGCCGCTGCGCGTCCTGTGCGACGGCCACCAGATCGGCCAGGCGCTGACCAACCTGCTTCAGAACGCCGCCAACGCGATCGAGGAGCAGCGCGGCCCGGGGGGTTCGGGTTCGGGCCCGGCCGGCGCCATCGCCGTCACGATCGACGACGACGAGGCGGGCATAACCGTGTCGATCGCCGATACCGGGCCCGGATTGCCGACCGACATGCTGCACCGGCTGACCGAGCCCTACGTCTCGACCCGGGCGAAAGGCACCGGACTGGGACTCGCCATCGTGCGCAAGATCATGGAGGATCATGGCGGAGAGTTGCGGTTGAAGAACGACTATTCGGCGGAAAGGAAGATCTGCGGTGCAACAGTCAGCATGGCGTTCCCGGCGACCGTCCGCGCGGACAAGGCCGACCGGCCCGTTCCGGCGGAAGCCTGATATGTCCCGCTCCCGCTCCCGGCCCCGGCCGCGCCCGGACGGTTAGCCGATGTCCGCCGAAATACTCGTCGTCGACGACGAAGCCGATATCCGCAAGCAGATATCGGGCATCCTGACCGACGAGGGATACCAGACCCGTATCGCCGCCGACGCCGAAGAGGCGCTCGGGCAGATTCGCGCCCGGCGGCCGTCGCTGATCCTGCTGGATATCTGGCTGGAGGGCAGCCGGACGGACGGCATCGAAATTCTCGGTCTGGTCAAGAAGGACCATCCCGACCTGCCGGTCATCATGATCAGCGGCCACGGAACGGTCGAAATCGCCGTGAACGCCATCAAGATGGGCGCCTACGACTTTATCGAGAAGCCGTTCAAGACGGACCGGCTGCTCCTGCTGGTCGAGCGCGCTATCGAGACCGAGCGCCTCAAGCGGGAGAACGAAGCGCTGCTCGAGCGCGCCGGCGGCGCCATCCGGCTGATCGGAAACTCGCCGGCGATGGCGCAGATCGACCAGGCGATCGGGCGGGTTGCCCGCACGAGCAGCCGGGTGCTCGTCACCGGGGCCGCCGGCGTCGGCAAGGAGGTCGTCGCCCGGCTGATCCACCAGCGCAGCGCGCGCGGCGACGGCCCGTTCGTGAGCGTGAACTGTGCGACCATGCATCCGGACCGGCTGGAACAGGAGTTGTTCGGCGAAGAGACCGGCGAACGCACGACCAGCGGCATTCTCGAACTCTGCCACGGCGGCACGCTCCTGCTCGACGAAGTGGCGGAAATGCCGTGGGAAACCCAGGGCAAGTTCGTGCGGATTCTCCAGGACCGGGGGTTCGAGCGGATCGGCGGCCGGGCGACCGTCGAGGTCGATATTCGCGTCATCGCGTCGACGAGCCGGCGCCTCGAAGCCGAAATCGCCGCCCGGCGCTTCAGGGAAGAGCTCTACTACCGGCTCAGGGTCGTTCCCATCGATATTCCGCCCCTGCGCGACCGGCGCCCGGACATCCCCGAACTGGCCCGGCATTTCATGGCGAGAGCCGCCGCCCGGTCCGGCCTGCCGGCGCGCAGCTTCTCCGAAGACGCGCTGGCGGCCCTGCAGGCCTACGACTGGCCGGGCAATGTCAGGGAGCTGGGCAACGTCATCGACCGGCTTCTCATCATGGCCCAGGCCGGCCCCGGCGAACAGCTGACGGCAAAGATGATGCCGCCGGAAATCCTGGGCGAGGAGACCATGCTGCCGCGCTTCGAAAAGGGCGGCGAGATAATGGCCCTGCCCTTGCGGGAGGCCCGGGAAATGTTCGAGCGCGAGTATCTGGCGGCGCAGGTCGACCGGTTCGGCGGCAATGTCTCCAGGACGGCGGAATTTGTCGGCATGGAACGCTCCGCCCTGCACCGCAAGCTGAAGCTGCTCGGCCTGACCGGCGGCGAGCGCGTCGGCGACGGCGACGGCGGCGATACGGTCCATTGATCGGCCCCGGCCCAATCCAAGACGGCCAAACCCAAGACGGCCAAACCGGGGACAGCCTCACCCAATGCGGAGTCCGTTGACATCATGCGCGTAATCGTGTGCGGGGCAGGGCAGGTGGGTCTCAACATCGCCCGCCACCTGGCGACCGAGAACAACGAGGTCACCGTCATCGACCGGTCCGAGGCGCTGATCCGCCGCATCGGCGACGCCCTGGACGTGCGCGCCATCGTCGGCCATGCGCCGCACCCCGACGTGCTGGAGCGCGCCGGCGCCGCCGACTGCGACATGATCATCGCGGTCACCCAGACCGACGAGGTCAACATGGTCGCCTGCCAGGTGGCCCATTCCCTGTTCGAGGTGCCGACCAAGATCGCCCGGGTCCGGGCGCAATCCTACCTGCAGCCGATCTGGGCGAGCCTGTTCAGCGCCGATCACATGCCGATCGACGTGCGCATTTCCCCGGAGGTCGAGGTTGCGCGGGCGGTCCGGCGCCGCATGCACGTTCCCGGCGCCTTCGAAGCGATTCCGCTCAGCCTCGGCAAGGTGCAGGCGATCGGCACCCGGCTGGGCGAGGACTGCCCGGTGCTCGACACGCCGATCCGCCAGTTGACGTCCCTGTTTCCCGATCTGGCCACGGTGATCGTCGCCATCCTGCGCGACGGCCGGACGATCGTGCCGACGCCGGACGACCAGCTGCTGTCCGGCGACGAAATCTACTTCGTCGCCGACCGCGACCATGTCGCGCGCGCCATGGCGGCGTTCGGCCACGAAGAGCCGGAAGCGCACCGGGTCATCATCGTCGGCGGCGGCAACATCGGCCTGTTCCTCGCCCAGGAGATCGAGCAGCAGGACGAGGAGGTCTCTCTCAAGCTGGTCGAACAGGACGAGGCGCGGGCGAAGCTGGTCGCGGCGTCCCTGTCCCATACCGTCGTCGTCCACGGCGATGTCCTGGACAACGAAATCCTCGAAGACCTCAACATTCCCCATACCGACACGCTGATCACCGTTACCGACAACGACGAGGTCAACGTGCTCGCGGCGCTGCTCGCCAAGCGGCTCGGCTGCGCGCGCACGGTGGCGCTGGTCAACACCGAGCACTACCAGCCGCTGGTCACCTCGCTCGGCGTCGATGTCGCGGTCTCGCCGCGCGCCATTACGGTGTCGACCATCCTCCAGCATTTGCGCCGCGGGCGCATCCGGGCGGTTCATTCGCTGCGCGAAGGGGTGGGGGAGATCGTCGAGGCCGAGGCGATGGATACCTCGCGGATCGTCGGCAAGCCCCTGAGCAGCGCGAAGCTGGACAAGGGCATCATGGTCGGCGCGGTCGTCCGGGGCGACGCCGTCATCATGGCGCGCGGCCATACCGTGATCGAGGCGGGCGACCGGGTGATCCTCTATGCCCTGCCGAACGTCGTGCGCAAGGTCGAAAAACTGTTCTCCGTCAGCCTCGAATTCTTCTAGCGCCGCCGCACATCGTATTCCGCGCCTTTCCCGATCTCGTTTCCGAGTCCCGCCATGTCCCGTTTCGCCTATGTCAACGGCCGCTTCACCCGACACCGCGACGCGGCGGTCCATATCGAGGACCGGGGCTACCAGTTCGCCGACGCCGTCTACGAGGTGATCGCGATCCAGAACGGCCGCTTCGTCGACGAGGAGCCTCACCTCGACCGGCTCGACCGTTCGCTCGGCGAGTTGCGCATGGCGCCGCCGGCGGCCCGGTCCGCCCTCAAACGCATCCTGCGCGAAACCGTCCGGCGCAACCGGGTGCGCGACGGCATCGTCTATCTGCAGGTCTCGCGCGGCGTCGCCCGGCGCGACCACGCCTTTCCGGCGCAGCGGGACAGTTCCCTCGTCGTGACGGCCCGGTCGACGAAGCCGAAGTCGGCGGCGCTGGCCGACGGCGTCGTTGTGGTGACGACGGAGGATATCCGCTGGAAGCGTTGCGACATCAAGACGGTCGGCCTCCTGCCGAATGTGCTGGCCAAGCAGAGGGCGGTGGAGGCGGGCGCCTACGAAAGCTGGATGGTCACGCCGGACGGCGACGTCACCGAAGGCACGTCGGCCAACGCCTGGATCGTGACGGCCGGCCGCGAGGTCGTAACCCGGCCGCCGACCAACGCGATCCTCAACGGAATCACGCGCCGCACCGTCCGCGCCATCGCCGAGCGCGAAGGCTACGCGGTCGTCGAGCGGGTCTTCTCGCTCGACGAAGCGCGGGCCGCGGCCGAGGCCTTCCTGACCAGCACGACCTCCCAAGTCATGCCGGTCGTGGGGATCGACGATACGCCGGTCGGCGACGGCCGGCCCGGCCCGCTGACCGCGGCGCTTCAGGCCGACTACGCCGCCCACGCGGGCATCGCGCATCCGGATACGGCATGACGGCGCTGCCGGCGCCGGCCGCCGTCCTGTTCGACTGGGACAACACACTGGTCGACAACTGGTCCGCGATCGCCCGCGCGCTGAACGCCGCGCGCGGCGCCTTCGGCCATCCGGAAATGAGCGAAGCGGCGGTGCGCGGCTGGGTCCGGCAGTCGATGCGCAACAGTTTTCCCGCCATGTTCGGCGACGCCTGGACCGAGGCGCGCGACATCTTTTACGGCAGTTTCCGCGCGAACCATCTCGAAACGCTGAATCCGCTGCCCGGCGCCGCCGGGCTGCTGCGCGGCCTGAACGGGCTCGGCGTCTATGTCGGCGTCGTCAGCAACAAGAACGGCGACTATCTGCGCAAGGAAATCCGCCATCTCGCCTGGGGCGGTTACTTCGGGCGGGCCGTCGGCGCCGGCGATGCGGTCGAGGACAAGCCGGCCGTCGCGCCGGTCGACCTGGCGCTTCGGGGAACCGGCATCGGCCGGTCGGACGCGGTCTGGTTCGTCGGCGACGCAGCGATCGACATGGAATGCGCCATCCGCGCCGGTTGCACGCCGGTCCTGCGGGCGACCGGCGACGAACCCGAAGCTGCGCTCCGCGAATGGCCGCCGGCGGCTGTGGCGGATTCTTCCGAAGGCATATTACGGCTTGCCGTCGATGCGCGGCGGCCCATATGACCCGTACGACCGGGACAAAGAGAGACTCTGACGCTGGCGTGTCGCAACCGATTGCAGAAAAATAAAGAAGGGATCGAGCATGTCGTCGGAAAAACAGAACCTTCAGGACGTTTTTCTGAACAACATCCGGAAGAACAAGACGCCGGTGACCGTGTTTCTGGTGAACGGCGTCAAATTGCAGGGAATTGTCACCTGGTTCGATAATTTCTGCATCCTGCTGCGCCGGGACCAGCATTCGCAGCTGGTCTACAAGCACGCGGTCTCGACGGTGATGCCGTCGCAGCCGGTCCAACTGTTCGAACCGGACACGGCGGGCGCCGACAGCAAAGCCTGAAACCGGGCCGCCGCCATCGCTACCGAACGACAGCCGAACGGGCTGCGGCCCCGCGCGCCGGGAGAGGCGGCCGGGCCGGCCCCGCCGGATGCGCACGCCGCAGGGCCGGGGGCCCTGGTCGTTCACCCATGGCGGCGCGGCGACGGCGGCGCTGCGGAACGCAGCGAGGACCGGCTCGGGGAAGCCGTCGGGCTGGCGCGCGCCATCGGGCTCGATGTCCGCAGCGCCCGCCCGGTGCCGTGCGCGCGGGTCGTGCCGGCAACCTGGATCGGCAAGGGCGCGGCCGAAGCGATCGGCGACGAGGTTGCGGCCGCGGACGCACAGCTCGTCGTCATGGACTGCACCCTGAGCCCCGGCCAGCAGCGCAACCTGGAGCGGCGCTGGCGCTGCAAGGTCATCGACCGGACCGCGCTGATCCTGGAGATTTTCGGCGCCCGCGCCCGCACCCGGGAGGGCCGGCTCCAGGTCGAGCTTGCGCACCTGACCTGGCAGCGCAGCCGGCTGGTGCGCAGCTGGACCCATCTGGAGCGCCAGCGCGGCGGTTTCGGCTTCGTCGGCGGGCCGGGCGAATCCCAGATCGAGTTGGACCGGCGGTCGATCGACGACCGGATCGCCCGGCTGAAACGCGAACTCGAAACGGTGCGCAAGCGCCGCGCCCTGCAACGCAAGGCGCGCGCGAAAGTTCCCTATCCCGTAGCGGCGCTGGTCGGCTACACCAACGCCGGCAAATCGACCCTGTTCAACCGGCTGACCGCCGCCGGCGTCGTCGCCGAGGATGCGCTGTTCGCGACCCTCGACCCGACGATGCGCAAGGCCGTGCTGCCGCGCGGCCGGCGGATCGTCCTGTCCGATACCGTGGGGTTCATCTCCGACCTGCCGACCGAGCTCGTGGCGGCCTTCCGGGCGACGCTGGAAGAGGTGGCGCTGGCCGATGTCATCCTGCATGTCCGGGACATCGCGCGGCCGGATACGGCGGCCCAGGCCGAGAGCGTGCGCCGGATCCTGAAGGATCTGGTCGCTGAAGAACGGCTTGCCTCGGGGACGATCGAGGTCTGGAACAAGATCGACCGCCTCGACGGCCCGGATTTGGAACGCCTGTTCAACCGGGCCGGCCGGGCCAACGGCCGGATACGGCCGGTCTCCGCGCTCACCGGCGCCGGGGTCGACGGGCTGTGCGCCGAGGTCGAGGCGCTGCTCGGCGCCGCCCGCCGGCGCATGACGGTCCGCGTGCCGCACGAAAAGGGCGCGGCGTTGGCCTGGCTGTACGGCCGGGGGGCCGTCGTCGAGCGCACGGACGACGAGGAGGGCAGCCTGCTGACCGTCGATATCGACCGATCGGACTGCCGGACCCTGGACCGCCGCTACGGCGTGAGCGCCGCGTCCCCAACCGGGGGCGGGGCGGGCGACGCACCCGGCCGCCCGTGAGTCCGACGCCCGGTATACAGCGTGTAAAACCGCACTACTGCATGCAGTATTCTGGATACGGGTTGAATACGAGGCCGGTTGGATGACGCCGCCGGCCGGCCTGCCGCCTCTTCCCGACCTGTCCGGCCTGCCGGACTTCGATACCGTCGACGGTATCCTGCGCGAGGCTGCCCGGACCATCGTGCTGCCGCACTTTCAAAATCTCGCCGGTGCGGATGTCAAGACGAAAACGGGTCCCAACGATTTCGTCACCGTCGCCGACGAACGCTGCGAAGCCTTTCTGCGCGAGGCGTTGACCCGCGCGCTGCCCGGCTCGACGACGATCGGCGAGGAAGCGGCGGCGGCCGATCCGTCGGTCATGGAACGGCTCGGACGGCCCGGAGACGTCTGGATTATCGACCCGATCGACGGCACCTGGAACTACGCCCACGACAATCCGCGCTTCGCCATCATCGTGGCGCTGGTGCGCGACGGCGTTGTGGTCCGCGGCTACATCCATCTGCCGGTCCGCGACGAGACCTACGCGGCCGGGCTGGGGCAGGGGACACGCGGCGCGGCCGGCGCGCTCCGGATGCCGGCGCCGGCCGCCTTCGGCGCCATGACGGGTGCGCTCTATGTCGGCAAATCGCGGGCGCCGGCGATGTTCGAGCGCATCAAGGCGCTGCGCAGCCGCGGGCGTCTCGGTCCGCGCCGCTTCGCCCGCTGCGCCGCCTGGGAATATATCGCGATGCTGACGGGCAGGGCGCACTATACTGTATTCACTCGCCTGCTGCCCTGGGACCATGCCGCCGGAATCCTGATGATTGCGGAGGCCGGCGGCTGCTACGGCTATATCGACGGCGCCCCGCAATCCGGCCCGTGGCGGCCGGTCGAACGCGATATTCCCTTCCTGCTGGCGCCCGACGCCGCAAGCTGGCGCACCATCCGCGACACGCTGACCGGAGAATGACCGGAGGCCGGGAAATGGCCGGAATCCGCCGATTTATTCTGTAGGGGACGGTTCAAACTTTCTCCCGCGGCCCCGGCGAAAGTCTGCCCGGCGCTGGCGGCGCGGGCAGGATCGCCCCGGTTCCGCAAAGTTCCCGTTCTACCAAATTCCTATTCCGCGGCCTTCGCCGCGCGCCAGTAGCGCTCCAGGTCCTTCATCGGCAGCGCGGCGATATCGCCGCCGTCGCGCCGGATGCCGTCTTCCACGGCGCGGAACCGCCGCTCGACCTTGCGGTTGGCCCGGCGCAGGGCCTCTTCCGGGTCGATGCCGAGCCGGCGGCCGACCTGGGCGACGGTGAACAGCAGGTCGCCGAGCTCCCCGGCCATGCGGCCTTCGTCGCCCCCATGGGCTTCGGGCCGGATTTCGGCGCGCAGCTCGTCCAGTTCCTCCTCGACCTTGCCGAGGATGGACAGGGCGTCCGGCCAATCGAAGCCGGCGCGCGCCATCCGCCGGCCGAGCTTGTGGGCCCGCAGCAGGGCGGGCAGGGCGGCCGGCACATCGTCCAGAACGCTCGTATTTTCAACACGTTGTCGGGATTTTTTGTTTCTTTCCTGCGCCTTGTGGTCCTCCCAGGCGGCGGACTGGGCTTCGACCGAGGCGACCCGTTCCGCACCGAATACATGCGGATGGCGGCGTTCCATCTTGTCGGCGATGGACCGGGCGACGTCGGCGAAGTCGAACGCGCCGGCTTCTTCCGCCATCCGGGCGTGGAACACGGCCTGGAACAGCAGATCGCCCAGCTCGTCCTGCAAGTCGGCCATGTCGTTGCGGCCGATCGCATCGGCGACCTCGTAGGCCTCCTCGATGGTATAGGGCGCGATGCTGGCGAAATCCTGCTCCAGGTCCCAGGGGCAGCCGCCGTCCGGATTGCGCAGCGCCGCCATGATGGCGAGCAAGCGCCGAATCTGCGTTGCCGCGTCCGCAGCCCCATCGGATGGATCGGCGGCGGCGATTTCGGCAGCCGGGATTTCGGCAGCCGGAGAGGGGTCCGTCGTCATCGATTCACTTCCTGTGCGCCGTATCGGTGATTCGCATAATATATATTATGGAAAATTAATCAGGTTGAAAATATCAGAGCCGGACGGGCTATCTTGTTGAAAAGACGATAAAAATTGTCCGTCGTCGCCTGCTGGAGCCGTTCCGCCGGCATACCGCGCACTGCGGCGAGGCATTCGGCGGTGTGAACGACGAAGGACGGCTCGTTGGTCCTGCCCCGATGCGGCACCGGCGCGAGGAACGGCGCGTCGGTCTCGACCAGGATCCGGTCCCCCGGCAGGTCGCGGGCGATCGTGCGCAGATCGTCCGCCTTCTTGAACGTGAGGATGCCGGAGAAGGAAATGTAGAGGCCGAGCGCGACCGCCCGTTCGGCGAGCGCCCGCGAGCCGGTAAAGCAGTGGATGACGCCGGGAAAGGCGCCTTTCTCCCGCTCCGCCGTCAGGATTTCCATCGTCTCGGCGTCGGCGTCGCGCGCATGGACGATCAGCGGCAGGCCGGTTTCGCGTGCGGCAGCGATATGGGCGAGGAAACTGGCGCGCTGGGTTTCCGGACGACTGTTCGTGTAAAAATAGTCCAGCCCGGTCTCGCCGATCCCGACGACCTTGGAATGTTCCGTTTTTTCAACCAGTTGTGCGGCGTTGCCGACGCCTTCCTCGTCGGCGTTGTGCGGATGGACGCCGACCGAGCAGAAAATCCGCTCGTGTTCCGCCGCGATTGCCAGAATGTCGCCGAACCGGCTCATGCGCGTGCAGATGGTCACAACGGTCTCGATCCCGGCCTGCCAGGCGCGGTCGAGGACGGCGGCGCGGTCCTCGGCCAGGGAGTCGAAATCCAGGTGGCAGTGGCTGTCGACCAGCATCGTCGGGCGTTGTCCGCAGAGGCTCAGGCGGCGTCTTCGGCGACGAAGCGCGGGAATACCGGCCAGGGCGCCGGCAGCGCCGTGCCGGGGGCGAGCCGCGCGGGCAGGGCCGCGAAGTCGCGGGCGCCCTCCCCGCCGCCCTCGCCATCCGGCACCGCAAGCTGTTCGAGCAGCGCGCCGGCCGCGTCCGGCGTCACCGGCTGCACGAAGATCGCCAGCTGCCGGATGACGTCGGCAAGAACATACAGCACCGTGTTCATGCGGGCGGGATCGGTCTTGCGCAGCGCCCAGGGCGCCTGGGCGTCGACATAGCGGTTGGCGTCGCCGACGACGCGCCAGATCGCCTCCAGCATCCGGTGGACCGCCAGATCTTCCATGGCGCGCCGCGTCTCGCCGGGCAGCGCCGCGGCGGCGGCGAACAGCGCCTCGTCCTCCGCCGTGAAACCGCCCGGTTCCGGCACCCGCCCGCCGCAGTTCCGCGCGATCATGGTCAGGACGCGCTGGCCGAGATTGCCCAGATCGTTCGCCAGGTCGCTGTTGATGCGCTGCACGATGGCCTCCGGCGTCACCGAGCCGTCGCTGCCGTAGGGCACTTCGCGCATCAGGAAATAGCGCATCTGGTCGAGGCCGTAGGTTTCCCGCATCGCGTCGGGCGTGACCACGTTGCCCAGGGACTTGGACATTTTCTGCCCTTCGATGGTCAGGAAGCCGTGGCCGAACACCCGGCCGGGCAGCGGCGCGCCGGCCGACATCAGGAAGGCCGGCCAGTAGATCGCGTGGAAGCGCATGATGTCCTTGCCGACGATGTGAATGTCGGCCGGCCAGTAGCGCCGGTAAAACTCCGATTCTTCATCGGGATAGCCGGCAGCGGTAATGTAGTTTGTCAGCGCGTCGAGCCAGACGTAGACGATATGCTCGTCGTCGTCCGGCACCGGCACGCCCCAGCGGAAGCTGGTGCGCGACACCGACAGGTCCTTCAGCCCCTGGCGCAGGAAATTCATCAGCTCGTTGCGCCGGTGGGGCGGCGCGGCGAAGTCCGGGTTGGCTTCGTAATGGGCGATCAGCCGGTCCGTGTAGGCCGACAGGCGGAAGAAGTAGCTCGGCTCCTCGATCCACTCGACCTCGGCGCCGCCCGGCGTCAGCCAGCGGTCGCCGTCCCGGACCAGCTCGTCTTCGCTGAAATAGGCCTCGTCGCGCACCGAATACCAGCCGGCGTAGCTGCCGAGATAGATGTCGCCGGCGTCGACCAGCTTCTGCCAGATCGCCCGGGTCGATGCGTAGTGGCGCGGCTCGGTCGTGCGGATGAAGCCGTCGTTCGAGATGTTGAGCGTCCGGGTCATCTCCTCGAACTGCGCGGCGATCATGTCGCAGAAGGCCTTGGGCTCCATGCCCTGGGCACGCGCCGAGGATTCGACCTTCTGGCCGTGCTCGTCGGTCCCGGTCAGGAAGAACACGTCGTAGCCGTCCAGCCGTTTGTAGCGGGCGATCACGTCGGTCGAGATCGCTTCGTAGGCGTGTCCGAGATGGGGCGCGCCGTTGACGTAGGAAATCGCCGTCGTGATGTAGAATTTGGGCTTGTCGGTCATGCCGTCGGAACCGCGGGGCGTCGAGGGTTGCAGAAAGGCCGGGCGCGCCGGGACCAGAGACATACGCCAAGCCGCGCTGCGGCGCTACAGCGGCCAATCGCCCACGCGGGTCCCCGGAAAGCGGTACCGCCAGAATCCCCGTATCCTTGAATAAGGAGAAGTCGGCGCAAGCGTTTATCCGCCGGGTGGATCCGCCGCCCGGACGAGGCGGCCGGTATCGCGGCACGCCTTCAATACGGTGTGGCGGCGGTCGAGGTTGAGCCGCTCGGCTTCGCGGAACCGGTCGGCGACCTCGAACCACAGCGCGGCGGCGGCGTCCCGCGCCGCCGGCGACGCGGCGGCGTGCGCCAGGCGGGCGCTGCGGCGCGCCAGCAGTTCGCCGACGATGCGGAAGGCGGCGGTCGCCCCGCTGCGCGCGACCTGTTCGGCCAGGTCCAGCGCCGCCAGCCCGCCGCCCGCTTCCGGCGCTTCGAGAATGGCGTCGATCCGGGCCTGCAGCGCGCCGGCGTCCGCCTCGATAAGCCGGATCGCCCGACCCGGACTGCCGGCGGCGAGGTCGAGCAGCGCCTCGTCCGCCTTCGGCGCCAGATCCGGCGCCGCCGCGCCGACCGCAGCCTGGACATCCGCAGCCGGCAAGGGCGGCAGGGCGAGAATCTGGCAGCGCGAGCGGATCGTCGGCAGAACGACGCCGGAAACGTGGCTTACCAATAAAAACAGGCACTTGTCCGGCGGTTCTTCGAGCGATTTGAGCAGGGCGTTGGCGGCGTTCCGGTTCATCTCGTCGACCGGATCGACGATGACGATGCGCCAGCCGCCGTCGGCCGCCGTCCGGCTCAGGAATTCCATGGCGCGGCGCACGTCCCCGACGACGATTTCGCCGCGCATTCTCCCGGTATCCGGATTGACCGAACGCCGGATCGCCCGCAGTCCGGGATGGGCGCCGGCGGCGATCTTCCGGGCCGCCGGATCGTCCGGGGCGACGTCGGGCAGGCGTTCGGCCGGCGGTCCCGCGCCGTTCAGCGCGCCGGACAGGACGGCGCGGGCGAAGCGGAAGGCGAGCGTCGCCTTGCCGATGCCCTCGCTGCCGGTCAGCAGCCAGCCGTGGGCCAGCCGGCCGCTGCGCCACGCCTTCGCCAGCACCGCCTCGGCCGTTTCGTGGCCGAACAGCGCATGGGCGTTCTCCGGGCCGGACCGGGTCGCCGCATCCTTCGGCTCAGCCATCGGTGAGCAGCCTGCTTTCGACCGCCGCGGCGATCTGCCGGGCCACCGCGTCGGCCGGCGCGGACGCATCGACGACGACGCAGCGCGCCGGTTCCCTCCTGGCGATGTCGAGAAACCCGTCGCGCACCGCTTCGTGGAACCGGAGGTCGCGGCCTTCGAAGCGGCTCTCGGCCGCCGGTCCGGACGCTGTCCGCCGCCCTGCCCGCGCCAGCCCCGCGTCGGCCGGCAGGTCGAGAACGACCGTCAGGTCCGGCGTCAGGCCGCCCACCGCGAACCGGGCGAGCGCGGTCAGCCCGTCCAGCGGCAGGCCGCCGGCATAGCCCTGGTAGGCCAGGGTCGAATCGGCGAAGCGGTCGCACAGCACCCAGGCGCCGCGCGCCAGCGCCGGCCGAATGCGCTTCTGGGCATGATCGCGCCGGGCCGCGGTAACGAGCAGGGCTTCGGCCGTGGCGTCCCAGCGATCGGTATCGCCGGTGACCAGCAAGGCGCGGACTGCCTCGGCGCCCGGCGTGCCGCCCGGCTCCCGGGTCACGACGGTTTCAATGCCCCGCCCGTCGAGCCAGGCGGCGAGCCGGCGGAGCTGGGTCGACTTACCGGCCCCCTCCCCGCCCTCGGCGGTGATGAAACGGCCGGGCACGACGCTGCGGTCCGTCATTCCCTGCCTGCTGCCGGACGGCGGAAGCCCCAACGCAGGAGCCGCACCGCCTCGCGTTGCCGTTCGCGATCGCTCCGGAGGCCGTTGACGACCAGGATCAGCCGCCGGCCGCCGCGTTTCGCCGAGGCGACGAGGCCGTAGCCGCCGGCGCGCGTGTAGCCGGTCTTCAAACCGTCCGCGCCCGCGACCCGGCCGAGCACCGGATTCCGGTTGCGCCACGTCTTGCCGCCGAACTGCACACTGCGCAGGGCGAACAAGCGGTAGCGTTCCGGAAACCGGGCGACGATCTCGCCGGCAAGCCGGGCGATGTCGCGCGCGCTGCTGAGATGGCCGGGGGCGGTGAAGCCGGTGGCGTTGCGGAACGATGTGTCGCGCAGGCCGAGTTGCCGGGCGCGCCGGGTCATCGCCGCGGCGAAGGCCGTTTCGCTGCCGGCCAGCCGCTCGGCCAGGGCGACCGCGGCGTCGTTGGCGGAATACACGATCATGGCCCGCACCAGGTCGCGCGCCCGGTAACGGCCGCCCCGCTTCAGGCCGACGCGCGCGCCGCGCTGCCCGGCGGCGCGCCTGCCGGCGGCGATCCGCGCCTCCGCGGAGAGCCTGCCGGACCGAAACGCCTCGAAAACCAGCAGGGCGGTCATCAGCTTGGTCATGGACGAGGGCCGCATCCTGTCCCCGGCGTTCTTCGCCAGGAGCGTGCGAAAGGACGGATACTCGACCAGCAACGCCTGTTTCGCCGGGCTGGCGATGGCGCTTCCGGCCGCCCTGCCCGCTTCCGCTGCTGTGGCCGGCGACAGGATCAGGCATGTCGGCAGGAGTAAGAGCAGGCAGGAATGCATCGTCACCCGGCGCGGTCGGAAGCAGCGCCATTGTACGGATAATTTGCCGCCCGGATAGCCTCGCGCGCCGGCATTGCTTCGGCACGCGCCCGTCATCGCCGGGGAAAGTTTCAAACCGTCCCCTACTAACGGCGTGCATTGCGCATTAGTATTCCCGGCGACCGGGGGCCGTTCGCAAACGACGGATGGGTGGCCGAGCGGTCGAAGGCACCGGTCTTGAAAACCGGCAGGCGTGAACGCGTCTCGTGGGTTCGAATCCCACCCCATCCGCCAACTTCAACCAATAACTCAATGAAAATGAAAGACTATCTTGTCGTTTTGAGAACGCTGATTTCAAAATGGATGCGCCCGGCGCGGCCGTATCCCGCTGGGGACTTGCGGCTCAGCGCCCGGTCAACGGAGGAGGACGGCCCCCTTGTGCGGCGCGCGGTTTCGGCGGCGTTCGCCGCCCTGCTCTGCGCGCTGCTTGCGGCGGGCCCGGCCGCGGCGGCGGGGTCCGGCAGCAGCCCGCAGCCGGGCACGCCGGCGAACCCGGACTATACGAGGGCGGTGGCGCTGATCGAAAAAGGCGACTTCGCCGGGGCGCTCCCGCTGCTCCGCAAGGCGGAGGCGAAGACGCCGGACAATGCCGATGTCCACAACTGGCTCGGCTACGCGCTGCGCAACCTGAAGCGCTACGACGCCGCGCTGAAACACTACCGGATCGCGCTCCGTCTCGAACCGCGGCACCGCGGGGCGAACGAGTATCTGGGCGCGCTCTATCTCGTGCTGGGCCAGCTCGAAAAGGCCGAGGAACGGCTCGCCGTGCTCGACCGGGCCTGCCTGTTCGGCTGCGAGGAATACACCGAGCTCAAGGAAGCGATCGAAGCCTACAAGGCGAAGCACGGCAAGGGCGAGTAGCTCTCCTCACGCCGCCGCCGGTCCGGACGGCCGTACCGGTTCCTCTGCGGTCTCGTCTTCCGTACGCACCGGATAGCCCGCGATCGACCAGTCGACGATGCCGCCGTCCATATGGACGACCTCCCGGTAGCCGGTTTCGAGGAAGCGGGCGAAGTTCTCCGCAGTCCGGCGCCCGGAACGGCAGTGGAAGATGCCGATCTTGCCGCTGTCGCCCTCGGGCCGGAAGCTGTCGAACGTCGAAAGCGGGAAGTGCGCCGCGCCGGGAATGTATTCGTCCTCGTATTCGATGTCCTCGCGCACGTCGATCAGCACGGCCTCGCCGGCCTCCAGCAGCATCTTCGCCCGGTGCACGTCGACCGCCTGGACGGTGATGTTCTTCTTGTTCGAAAGAGTCGCCATCGTATCCGATCCTTTCGTCAGGCCGTTTGCCGTAAGCCGGGGCCGGCCGCGGCGCCCGAACGGTCCCCCGCACGGTTCAGCGCGCGGTCGAGGTCGCGGATCAGGTCGTCGGGATGTTCGAGGCCGACCGACAGGCGGATCATGTCGTCGCCGATGCCGACGGCCGCCCGGCCCTCGGCGCCGATCCGGTGGTGCGTCGTCGAGGCCGGGTGCGTCGCCAGGCTCTTGGCGTCGCCCAGATTGTTGGAAATCGGGATCAGTTGCAGGGCGTTGAGCAGGGCGAAGGCTTCGCGCCGGCCGCCCTCGATCGTGAAGGTGACGACCGTGCCGCCGTCCGCCATCTGGCGGCGCGCCAGATCGACCTGGGGATGGGAGCGGAGGAACGGATAGAGCACCCGGCGGACGCCGGCGCGCCGTTCCAGCCATTGGGCGATTTCGGTCGCCGTCCGGCACTGGCGCTCGACCCGCACCGCCAGGGTCTCCAGCCCCTTGAGCAGCACCCAGGCGTTGAACGGGCTCATGCTCGGCCCGGTGTGGCGCACGAAGGGCGACAGCGCCTCGCTGCAATACGCCTTCGAGCCGAGGATGGCGCCGCCCAGGCAGCGCCCCTGCCCGTCGATATGCTTGGTCGCGGAATAGACCGCCACGTCGGCGCCGAGTTCGAGCGGCCGCTGGAGCAGCGGCGTGGCGAAGACATTGTCGACCACCACCGCCGCGCCGGCGGCATGCGCCAGGCCGGCGACCGCTGCGAGATCGACGATTTCGAGCTGCGGATTGGTCGGCGTCTCCAGGAAGACCGCCTTTGCCGGGATGGAAAGCGCCCGCTCCCACGCCGCGAGGTCCGCGCCGTCGACCAACTCCGTGACGATGCCGAAGCGGGGCAGGATATCGGTGCAGACGAAGGCGCAGGAGCCGAACAGCGCGCGCGACGCGACCAGCCGGTCGCCGGCGCGCAGCAGGCCGATCAGGGCGGTGAAGACGGCCGACATGCCGCTCGCCGTCGCCACGCCGGCCTCCGCGCCCTCGATGGCGCACAGCCGGTCGACGAACATCTGCACCGTCGGGTTGCCGTAGCGGCTGTAGACGTAGCGCAGGTCCGGGTTCTCGAAAGCGTCCGCCGCCTCCTCGGCCGAGCCGTAGACATAGCCGGAGGTGAGATAGAGCGCCTCGGCGGTCTCCTCGAAGCGGCTGCGCGCGATCCCGCCGTGCACGGCGGCGGTCTCCGGGTGAAGCGGATCGGGGAAATCCCGGAGAAAAGCCCCTGTCAGGGGTTCCGGGGTCGGCTGAAGAATCCGGTTCACGGTCATCCCCATGGGTTGTTGCCGGTCGGCGGGCCCACGGAAGATGCCTCCGTGGCGCTTTAGCAGTTGATGACGCGGATGCAAGCTGCCCGATCAAATCCCGCGGATCCGGTAAGGGGGATCGGCCCATACAAAAACCCGTCGCGGCTTCCGGACGGGTTCCCACCTCTTTAGCCGCATTTCTTCAAAGCGCCCGCAAGTCGGTCTAAATCGGCGCCGGTTCTCATATGGACCGTCGCCGGGGCGGCGTCAAGGGCCGGATCTGCCTTGCGGTTGCCGGACCGCCCGTGAGAAGGGTTTCCCGTGCGCAGAGTTTCCCGTGCGCAGGGTTCGAACCCGGTCTTCGCGCAATCGAACCGTAGGCCGGATGCTGCAAATCTGGCACCATCGGCCGGACACTCCGAGAGGAAACCCGCGGAATGACCAGCCAGCTTGCCTGGGGAACGGCCCTGATCGTGCTGTCCCTCGCGATTCAGGCCGTCCTGATGGCCGCGGCCGTCCGGACGGTCCGGCGCAGTGCGGCCTGGCTCGGCCGGCCGCCGCATTTTCCGAAGCTGGCCGCCGCCTTCTGCGGCGTCTCGCTCTGGCTGCTGGCGGGCCTGGGCGCGACCGTCTGGATCTGGGCGGTCTTTCTCCATTGGACCGGCGCGCTGGCCGATCTGGAAGTGTCGCTCTATTTCTCGCTCGTTTCGTTCACGACGCTGGGCTTCGGCGACGTTCTGCTGGACAAGCCCTACCGGCTGCTGTCGGGCATGATGGCCGCCGACGGGCTGATCCTGTTCGGCCTGACCACGGCCTTCCTGATCGAGTTCATCCGCAGCCTGCACGTCGCCCAGGCCGAAGCGGCCGACGGGGACTGAGCGCCCTTCCCCCGCTCACCACGCCAGGTCGAGAATCTCGCGCACCTGGGCGGCGCTGTCGATCGGACGCGGGTTGGAGCGGACCATCATGTTGCCGAGGCTGCCTTCGGCGATTGTGTCGAGCTGGTCTTCGGCGATCCCGACCGCGCGCAGGCTGCCGGGCTGGCCGAGCCGGGCGATGAAGTCGGCGAGCACGTCGGCCGCCGCCTCCCCTGCCCGGCCGAAGGCGTCGCTGACCAGCGCCTGCCGGGCCGCGTTCGCCGGCGCGTTCCAGCGCAGCACGCTCGGCAGCATGACGCAACTGGTGTGGCCGTGGGGCACCCCGCCGACCGCGCCGAGCTGGTGGCCGATGCCGTGGCTGGCGCCGTATTCGACCCGGCCGAGGCCGAACGCCGCCAGCCACACCGCGATCTGGCAGTCGCGCCGCGCCGCCAGGTCGTCCGGCCGGTCCTTCGTCCGCGGCAGCGCGCCGGCGAAAATCTTCAGGGCATGGACGGCGGTGGCGTCGGGCAGCGGTTGCGCCGAGCGCGAACACAGGGTTTCCACGGCATGGTCGACCGCGCGCACCCCGGTCGACAGCCACAGCCATTCGGGCGTGTGGACCGTCGCCGCCGGATCGAGGATCACGGCGGCCGGCGCGCTGTCGCGCGCGATATAGGCGTCCTTGATGCCGCGGGCCGGGTCGGTGACGCCGGCGATGTTGCTGAACTCGGCGCCGGACAGCGTTGTCGGCACCGCGATCTGCCGGACCGCGGAGGGTCCGACCGCCGGCACGGTGCGCGCGCCGTCTTCGGCCACCGTCACGCGGTAGGATTTCAGGGTCTCGGCGTCGCGCACATCTTCGGCGAGGCACAGGATGGCGGCCTTGACGGTGTCGATCGGCGTGCCGCCGCCCACGGTGACGACGACGTCGGCCTCGCTGCGCCGGATCGCGGCGGCGCAGTCGATGACGGTGTCGATGGGCGTATGTTCCCGGCAGCCGGTGAACAGGCCGGCGAGCCGGTCGCCCAGCTCGGCCTCGATGGCGGCGATCAGGTCCGTCCGGGTGGCGAGGGTCGTCGAAGCCACGATCAGCGCCCGCCCGGCGCCGAGCGCCGCCATCTCCCGCGCGACCGCCGCGGGCGTCGGCGCGCCCCAGCCGACGCGCTCCTGGGCGAGAAACTGGAACAGGCCTTCTGCAACCGTCATGGCGTCCGTCCGGTGGTCGTACAGGTTATCCGTCGCTCAGGGCCCGGCCGCCCAGCCGCCCCGGAGGGCGGTGGTGCGTCCCCGGGGACGCATCCCTAGTCCAGGATCGGCTCCGGCTCCAGTTCCAGCGTTGCCGCCAAGTCGCCGAGGCGCCGGCCGGCCGCTTCGCCGGAATAGTGGGCCGCATGGGCTTCGACCTGCAATGCAAGGCCGCGGTCCGTGCGCTCGAAGCGGCTGCCGGCGAGGATTTCGGCCCGCCCGGCGGCTATGGTGTAACCCAGCCGCAGGGCCTGGCCGAGCGCGCGGGCGTCGCGGATGTCCTCCTCGCCGAGGCCGGTGTCGCGGGCGATCCGTTCCATATGCTCCTCGATGCCGCCGCTGTAGCGCGCGCTTGCCGTCAGGGCGAGGAAGGCGCGGCCCGGATGGTCCAGACCCATCAGGGGGGCGGTCAGGATGCGGTCCCAGGCGTGGCGGTTGCGATAGTCCGGATGGTCGATCCAGCCGGCGTCGGCAATCTCGCAGGCCGCCCGGCGCAGGCGCGCCCGCTCGGGAGTTTCCTGCGGAAAGAGGCCGGCGGTCCAAGCGGCGAGCGCCGGTCCGAGGCCGGTAAAGCGGCAGAAGCGCTGACCGTAAGCCGCCGCGCCGGCGAGCAGCGGATCGGCGCGCCGGGCCTTGAGGTCGAGGGCTTCGTACAGCACCCCCTCGCGGACGCCGCGCGCGGCGAAGACGATCTGCGCCGGCCGGGCGATGCGGATCAGGCGGCGCAGCACGATGGCCGAAGCCCGCACCGCTTCGATCCGCCGGACGGAAATCGCCGGGAGCCGCTCCAGCGCCCGGTCGCTCTGGCGCGCCAGCAGTTTCGCGAATTCGGCGAAGTCCGCGGCCCCGGCCCGGTATCCGTCGATCATCCTCAGCGCCCGGCCGTGCTGCGCCATATGCACCTTGGCCAGCGAGCGCCACGCGCCGCCGACGGCGTAGAGCGTCTTGCCTTCCACGCCGGCCAGCCAGCCAATTGCGGTCAGCGCCTTCCTGACCGGCCCGCCGACCGTTTCGCCCTGCGCCATGGCCTCGTTCAGGCGCAGCGGGCCGAGCGGCAGCGTCGCCATTTCGCGGGCCTGCTCGCCGCCGACCCGGACCAGTTCCAGGCTGCCGCCGCCCAGGTCGCCGACAATACCCTCGGCGCGGGGAAAGCCGGCCATGACGCCGTAGGCCGAAAGCCGCGCCTCGTCCTCGCCGCTCAGCACCCGGACCTCGAGGCCCGGATCGCGCCGCAGCGCGTCGATGAAGTCGGCGCCGTCCGCCGCCTCGCGCACGGCCGCGGTGGCGAAGGCCGACAGGCTCGCCACCTTCATGGCGGCGGTCGCACCGGCGAAGCGGCCCAGATTCGCCCTCGCCTGGACAACGCCCTCCGGGTTGAGCCGGCCGCTGGCGCGCATGCCGCGGCCCAGCCCGCACATCACCTTTTCGTTGAAGATCGGGATCGGCGCGCGGGCCGAACCCTCGAACACCACAAGGCGGATGGAATTGGAGCCGATATCGATGACGGCGACCCGCCGCCCGAGATAGTCGTGCGACGCCCCGGCCTCCGGGCCGGCCCCAAGGGCGGATTCGGGGGCGGATTCGGGGGCGGATTCGGGGGCGGATTCGGGGCCGGCTTCGCCGCCGTCCGCGCCCGGACCGGCCGCCCCCTCTCCTACGGGCAGTACGGCAACGTTACCGGCAGCCAAACTTTGCGCGGCCGCGTCTTCGGCGAGGCCGGAGGCCATTCAGGCGCGTTCCCTCAACGTCGTCCCCTCAATTGCATTCCGGCGGCGGCAGGTCGGCCGGCGGGCGCCGGCCCTTGCTGCGCCCCTTGCCGTAGAGGGCGCTGCCGCGGCCGGAAAGGCTCGGATTGGTCATGAAATAGGTATGGCAGGAAAAATCCTTCGGCGCACGCCCGGAAGCGTCGCGGGTTCCAGCGCCGGTTTCGGCGCCGGTTCCGCTGCCGGGCGAAACCCGGGCGTAGCGGCCGGTCGCGTCGAGCACCCAGCTCTGCCGGTTGTCGTTGATCTGCGCGACCATGATCTGGTCGAGCATCTGCTCGTGCACGGTCGGGTTCTCGATCGGCACCAGGCTCTCGACCCGGCCGTCGAGGTTGCGCGGCATCCAGTCGGCCGACGACAGGTAGAGCGGCGCATCGCGGTTCGGCAGGGCCTTGCCGTTGGCGAAGGCGACGATGCGCGAATGTTCGAGGAAGCGGCCGATGATGCTCTTGACCCGGATATTCTCCGACAGGCCCGGCACGCCCGGCCGGAGGCAGCAGATGCCGCGCACCACCAGGTCGATCTGCACCCCGGCCCCGGAGGCGCGGTAGAGCGCGTCGATCAGCGGGCCGTCGACCAGCGCGTTCACCTTGGCCCAGATCTGCGCCGGCTTGCCGGCCCGGGCGTTGGCGATTTCCGTTTCGATCAGCTCGAGCAGGGTCTGGCGCAGGTCGATCGGCGCGACCGCAAGCTTCTGCATCGGCTCGGGCCGGGCATAGCCGGTCATGTAGTTGAACAGGTGGGCAGCGTCGCGGGTCAGCACCGGATCGCAGGTGAAGAAGGACAGGTCGGTATAGATCCGCGCCGTGACCGGGTGGTAGTTGCCGGTGCCGAAATGGGCATAGCTGGCCAGACCGTGGCCCTCGCGCCGCACGACCAGCGAGACCTTGGCGTGGGTCTTCAGGCCGATGAAGCCGTAGACGACCTGGGCGCCGGCCCGCTCCAGGTTGCGCGCCCAGCGGATGTTGGCCTCCTCGTCGAAGCGCGCCTTCAGCTCGACCAGCGCCGTGACGCTCTTGCCCGCCTCTGCCGCCTCGGCGAGCGCCGCGACGATCGGCGAATCGGTGCTCGTCCGGTACAGGGTCTGCTTGATCGCCACGACGGAAGGATCGCGCGCCGCCTGGCGCAGAAACTGTACGACGACGTCGAAGCTCTCGTAGGGATGGTGGACGACGATATCCTTGGCCCGGACCGCGGCGAAGCAATCGCCGCCGAAGTCGCGGATGCGTTCCGGCGAACGCGGGTTGTAGGGCTCGAACAGCAGGTCCGGCCGCCCGTTGTCGATCAGCTGGTTGACGTCGGCGAGGCCGAGCAGGCCGTCGATTTCGATGACATCGTCCTCCGGCACCTCCATTTCCTTGACGACGAAGCGGCGCAGGCTCTCCGGCATCGCGGCATCGACCGACAGATGGATCACATGGCCGCGCCGGCGCCGTTTCAGCGCCGTCTCGAACAGGGCGACCAGGTCTTCGGCCTCTTCCTCGATCTCGATGTCGCTGTCGCGGATCACGCGGAACAGGCCGCGCGCCAGAACCTCGAAATCCGGGAACAGGCGGTGCAGCATCAGCCCGACCAGGTCCTCGAGCGTCACATGGCGCGCCGATTCGCCGGGCAAACGGATGAAACGCGGCAGTTGGTCGGTCAGGCGGACCAGCGCGTAGAGCGAATCGCCCTTGTCCGGCCGCGCCAGCTCCAGCGCGACCGCCAGGCCCAGATTGGGGATGAAGGGGAACGGGTGCGCCGGATCGATCGCGATCGGCGTCAGGACCGGGAACACCTCTTCCATGAAATGCCGGTCGAGCCAGGCAAGTTCGGCGGCGCTCAGCGCGCCCGGATCGACGACGCCGATGCCGCGCGGCTCCAGATCGGCTTTCAGCCGCCGCCAGGTATCGAGCTGGGAATCGATCAGGTCGCCGGCGCGCTCGTGGATCGCGCGCAACTGTTCCGCCGGCGTCAGGCCGTCTTGGCTCGGCGCGGTCACGCCGGCCTCGAACTGCCCTTTCAGCCCGGCGACCCGGACCATGTAGAACTCGTCCAGATTGCTCGAGGAAATGGACAGGAAGCGCAGGCGCTCCAGCAGCGGGTGGTCCGGATTGTCCGCCTCTTCCATGACCCGCTCGTTGAAGGCGAGCCAGGAAAGCTCCCGGTTGATGAAGCGCCCGGAATCGGTCGGCGAGATGCCTTCGCCGTCCGGAATGTCCTCTCCGGCGTCGGCGAAACTAGCGTCGCTGTCCTGTAGCAGGGCGATCCGGTCGTCCATCGGGGGGTCCGCGTCAATATCGGGCGTCGGCCCTTCTCCGGGCTAATATATAACAGATTCGCAGGAGAACATAATGGCCGGCACCGAAGACCACCGCCGCATCCTGATCCTGCGGCACGCCAAGTCCGACTGGCACGCCGGGGCCGGGCCGGATTTCGAGCGGCCGCTGAACGGCCGGGGGCGCCGCGCCGCCGCGCTCATGGGAGCCTGGCTGGCCGACGAAGCGCCGGTCCCGTCCCTCGTCCTGTGCTCCGCCGCCCGGCGCGCCGCCGAAACCTGGACGATCGTCGCCCGGCAATGGCCCGACGCGCCGGAAGCCGTGCATGACGAGGCCCTCTATCTCGCCGAGACCGCCGATCTGCTGCACCGCCTGCGTTCGCTCGACGACGGCGTGGCGACGGTCTGCCTGGTCGGCCATCATCCGGGCTTCGACGGCCTGGCGATCCGGCTTGCCGCGGACCGGGCGGCGCCCGGGATCGCCGAGATGCGCGCCAAGTTCCCGACCGCCGCCGTCGCCGATCTCGCGTTCGACGGCCCCTGGTCCGCGCTCGGGCCGGGCAAGGCGGCCCTGCTGCGCTTCGTCCGCCCGAAGGACCTGGCCTAACCCGGATTTCTCACCGCAGTCATGACCTGCGCGGCGCTGTCGGGCCGGCAGGGCAGGAAAGCCGCGCCGCGCGATGCGGGACATCGGGCAAGCGGCTTGACGCACCATGCCGGCCCGACAGCGCCGCCCTCGGGGTCGCGCCCCAATTTGCAATCCGGGGACGCCCGCCCGCGGCGTCGCGGGCCTCGACCGTAGTCCCCGCTACGCTTTTCGGCACGCTCCCAGTACCGAACGGGGCGGATCGAACGTCCGGACGCGACGCAGGCCGCGACTGCGGTGAGAAATCCGGGTTAGGCCCGGTATCCGGCGCCGGAAGCCGATCGGTCCGGCCGGGGCGGCGCCCAGGGGAAGCGGACCGCATCGGCAGTCGGAACGGCAGCGGGCTGCAGACGCATAGCCTGCGGACATCGTTCCCCTTTCAGAACTTGCCCGCGCGACGACGCCTGCTCTAAGGAAGGCGCGCGCCGGCCCGGCCGGCGCGCAACACCGCGCAACACGGGGGGAGGAACGCCAGATGACCGTCCGGTCGCTCGAAGACAAGATCCGGTCGATCGGCAACCCGGTCGACATGCTGCGCAACGCCGCGGCAGGCCCGTACCAGTTTCCGATCCAATCCGAGTTCTCCAACTGGCGCGACGAGCAGGAGGCCTGGCGCCGGACCGCCGTCCTGTTCGACCAGTCGTTCCACATGACGGATCTCTATGTCGAGGGCCCCGACACCCGCAAGCTGGTCGAGCGCCTCACCGCCAACGCGGCGGCCAACTGGCGCCGCAACGTCGCCAAGCAGTTCGTCGCCTGCGCGCCGAGCGGCTATTTCGTCGGCGACGCGATCCTGTTCATCCTCGAGGAGAACCGGGTCAACATCGTGAACAAGCCGATCACGCGCAACTGGGTCGTCTGGCACGCGGAACAGGGCGGATTCGACGTCGAACTGACCACCGACGACCGGGCGCTGGACAACCGGGGCCGCCGGCTGGGCTACCGCTTCGAGGTCCAGGGCCCGAACGCCTGGGCGATCCTCGAAAAGGTCAACGGCGGCCCGATCGAAGGCATCGAGTTCTTCCGCATGGGCGAAATCAATGTCGCCGGGCGCCGGGTCCGCGCGCTGCGCCACGGCATGGCCGGCGAGGCCGGGCTGGAGCTGTTCGGCCCGTTCGACGACCACGGCCTCGTCCGGGATGCGCTGCTCGAAGCGGGACAGGAATTCGGATTGCTGCCGGCCGGATCGCGGACCTACTCGACCGTCGCGCACGAAAGCGGCTGGTTCCCCTCGCCGATGCCGGCGATCTATTCCGGCGACGACCTGAAAGCATACAGGGAATGGCTGCCGGCCGACGGTTTCGAGGCCAGCATCTCGCTCGGCGGCAGCCTCGTCAGCGCCAATATCGAGGACTATTACCTGACGCCCTGGGACCTCGGATACGGCCACATCGTGAAGTTCGACCACGACTACATCGGCCGGAGCGCGCTGGAGGCGATGCAGGACCGCCCCCACAAGCGCAAGACGACGCTGCGCTGGAACAAGGACGACGTGGTGCGCGTCTTCGCCAGCCTGCTCAGCGAAGGCGACCGGTTCAAATATCTGGATATCCCGGCCTCGCATTACGCCACTCTGCCCTACGACCTCGTGACCCACGAGGGCCGGCCCGCCGGCATTTCCCACTACCCGGTCTACAGTTCCAACGTGCGCGCCTGGATCTCGCTGGCGCTGCTCGACGAGGCCGCAGCGCAGCCCGGCACGGAGGTATCGGTGCTCTGGGGCGAGCCCGACGGCGGCACCGCCAAACCGACCGTCGAGCGCCACGTCCAGACCGAAATCCGGGCCACGGTCGAGCCCTGCCCGATCTCCCCGACCGCGCGGACGGACTACCGGGCCTGACCGCCGGATCGGGGCCTACGGTCGAGGCCCGCGACGCCGCGGGCGGACGTCCGGTCGCGACCCGGAGGGCGGCGCTGTCGGGCCGGCAGGGGGCGTCAAGCCGCTTGCCCGATGTCCCCGCATCGCGCGGCGCGGCTTTCCTGCCCTGCCGGCCCGACAGCGCCGCGCAGGTCATGACTGCGGTGAGAAATCCGGGTTAGACCGTCGTGGCGGCGAACAGCGCCTCGCCCAGGAACAGGATCCGGAGCCCCGCTGGACCGCCGCATCGTCCGCCGCCCCTGGCCAGTGCGGCGCCCGGCGCAACAGCATCAGCGTGGCGAGCCGGCACGCCGAAGCGGCGAGCGCCAGCACCGGCGCCGGGCCCAACAGCGCCGGCGCGACGAAGGCGAGGAAAGTCAGAAGTGCGGCGAGCGCGCCGGGGACGGCGATCGTCATGGCCGGCCTGCTCTCTTCCTCCGTCCGGCGGCGCATTTCCGCCCGTATGTCCTGCCATGTGCCCGGGCCCGCCTCCGCTCAGGTCCGGGCCATCTCCTTCGCGCCGACGATCAGGCCGATGCCGTGGCAGATCCAGCCGCCGAGCATGACCGCCCCGGCAAGCAGCGCGAGCATGCCGAAGGCCGCCCCGCTGCCCGACGCGAGCAGCGCCAGGGCGACCGCGACCAGACCGCTCGCGGCGAGGTAAACGATGCCGATCGCCCTCCAGAGCAGGGAGCCGACCTGGGCGCCGAAGCCGATCGCCGCCACCGAAAACCAGATCCACGCCGCAATCATCGCAAGGACGACTCCGAAGGACAGGGCGTCCAGAACGCCGAGGCCCCCGCCCCCGGCCGGCGCGGCGCCCGTCGCCGGCAGGTTGCCGCCGCCGAGCAGCGTCAGCAGCAGATTCAGCGCCAGGGCGGTCATCAGCGTCAGGATCGGGAAATCGGCCCTGCTGTACGAGAACGCGTTGAACAGGCCCTTCGTCGTCCAGTAGACGAAGGTCATGACGCCGTTGTAGACCGCGGTCATCAGGACCAGCATCGCGCCGAAGCCCGCGGGATCGGGCCGGCCGCCCGCTCCGACCGCTGCCCCGGCCAGCATGATTCCCGATACAAGCACCGCCAGGATCAGGAAAAAGACCAGGATTCCCCCGGTGCGCACCATTGCCGCCGACATATCGACCTCGCCCCCTTTTTGCGTGCCGGATTCCGCCCCCGGACCGGCGCGCCGTCAATGCCGATCCGGACCGGCGCCGGGCCTGTCCGCCGGTTGCCGCAGCCCCGTCCTACAGCGTCGACATCGCCTCGCCGCCGTCGATAACGATATTCTGCCCGGTGACGTAGCCGGCATGGACCGACGCCAGGAAGGCGCACATGGCGCCGAACTCCGCCGGATCGCCGATGCGGCCGGCGGGATTGCCGTCGTAGCGGCTCTGCATCTCCTCGTCGAACGGGATGGCCTTGCGCTCGGCCATCGCCGCCACGTTCGAGCGCAGCCGGTCGGTATCGAACGGCCCCGGCAGCACGTTGTTGATCGTCACGTTGTGCTTCACCGTCTCGCGCGCCAGCCCGGCGACGAAGCCGGTCAGGCCCGCGCGCGCGCCGTTCGACAGGCCGAGGCCGGGCAGCGGCTTCTTAACGGCGTAGGAGGTGACGTTCAGGATTCGGCCGAAGCGCCGCCCGATCATCGGGTCGATCACCGCTTTGATGAGCAGGATCGGCGTAATCATGTTGGCGTTGCAGGCCGCCGCCCAATCGCCGTAGCCCCATTCGCGGAAATCGCCGGCCGGCGGGCCGCCGGCGTTGTTGACCAGGATGTCCGGCTCCGGGCAGGCCGCGAGCGCCGCCGCCCTGCCCGCTTCGGTCGCGATGTCGCCTGGCGCCGGCGTCACCGCCTGCCCGGTCGCCGCGGAAATCTCCGCCGCGGCGCGCTCCAGGCCGGCCGCCGTGCGCGCGGTGATCGTTACGCGCACGCCCTCGCGGGCCAGGGCTTCGGCGCAGGCGCGGCCCAGCCCCCTGCTCGCCGCGCAGACCAGCGCCGTCTTCCCGTCAAGTCCCAGATCCATGGTCCTCCCTCCCGCCGGCGGCGGCCGGCTCGTCCGGCCCGCCGCTCCGGTTCAACAGTTCCGCCGCCAGTTCCCGGCCGATCCGGCGCCGCCGCTCCAGCGCCAGCCGGTCGATCCGCTCGACGAAGGACCGGACGGCCGGAAACGACCGCTCGATCCGCGGCAGGACATAGCGGACCAGGCCCGGCTGGACGGCGAGCTGCCGGTCGCCGAACTGCTTCCGCAGCACGGTTTCGAGCAGCCCGTCGTCGGGCAGGGCGATTTCGGCCGCGGGCAGCGCGGCGATGCGCGAGCGCAGGTCCGGCAGGTCGGCGCGCCAGGCCGCCGGCAGGGTGCGCGCGGTGAGCAGCAGGCTGCCGCCGGCCAGGCGCACGGCGTTGTAGAGGTGGAGCAGCGCCTCCTGCCAGGCCGGCACCGCGGCCAGGCGGGCGTCGACATCCTCCAGCAGCAGGGCGCCGCCCCGCTCCGCCAGGTCCCGGCCGGCGCCCAGGTCGAGCGCGCCGTCGCCCGGCTCGGCGGCGCCGCTGACGGCGCGCCAGACCGCTGCGAGATGGGATTTTCCGCAGCCTTCGGGCCCGTGCAGGATCAGCCCGGCGCCCGGCCAGTCGGGCCAGCGGTCGATCCAGCCGACCGCCAGCGCGTTGCATCCGGCGACGGCGAAATCCTCGCGCGCCAGCGCCGGCCGGAACGGGAGATCGAGCGTCAGTTGGCGCGGCCTCCCGGCGTTTCCCTGCCTCATTCGGACGGTCCGCTTTCCCGCTGCCGTTCGCCCAGGACCCAGAAGGTCTTCGCCTTCCGCCCCCGGCCGCTGTTCTCCTGCTGCAACGCCAGGCCGAAGGCCGGCAGACGCGCCGCCAGCGTGTCCGCATCGCCCCGGTGCGTCAGGGCGAGTTGCGCCCTGCCGGCGGAAAACGCGATCACCCGGTGCCCGGTGACGGACGGGGCGGCGGCGAGATTTTCGCGCACCCGGACCCAGGCGGCGAGATCGTCGAACCGCAGCACGACCCGCGTGGTCGACACCGGCCCATCGGGGACGATGACCCGGTCTTTCCAGCGTTCCTGGAGCCGCCCGGTCAGCACCGCCACGGCTTCCGCCATCGCGGTCTCGCCTTCTGCGGCCAGCGGTTCGAGGTGCTCTGACACGCCGCTGCGCAGATTGAACAGGGCGGCGAAGACCGTCATGCCGCCTTCGGCCCCGGCTTCGACCCCGGTGGCGGTCCCGGTCGCGGCCCCGGCTCCGGGTTCGGCTCCGGTCCCGGCTTCGGCCCCGGTGGCGGTCCCGGCTTCGGTCCCGGTGACGGTCCCGCTAGCAGTCCCGGCAGCGGCGACCGCCACCAGCACCTGTTTCGCCCCGTAGGCGCGCGCGACCGCCGCCAGGCTCTGCGCATCGCGGCCGGCCGCCTGCTCGGCGTCGATCGCCTGCAGGTCCTTCAGGCTGCCCTCGGGCAGGACGACCGGCACCAGGCCGGGCTCGCGTTCGGTCGCCGTCCAGGCGTCGCGCCACGGATTCGGATCGTCCCACAGGACCGCGCCGCCCTCGCCGCGCCAGACCGCCAGGACGAGCACCGGATCGCTGCGCCGCGCCGACCAGCCGAGCTGTTCGGCCTTGAGAAAGGCGCCGACCGCCTCGGGATCGAACAAGTAGCTCAGCGCACCGTCGAACGAGCGCCCGGCCGGGCTGTCCTGCCGCTTGGCGCGCACAACCTCCAGCCCCCGGACCATCGCGCGGGCGCGCTCCGGCGGGACCGGCGGGAGAAATTCGCGGTCGCGGATCGAGGTCAGCCGGTGCAGCAGGCGCTCCAGGGCCGCCGGCGCGGCGTTCAGCGCGGCATCGGTCCGGGCCGCCCGGTCGGTCTTGTCCTCGCCCTTCGCCGCAACGTCGCGGACCCAGTAGATGTCGCTTTGCGCGGTCGCCGGACCCCCGGCAAGAAGGCCGGCAAGAAAGAAAGCGAGAAGAACGGCGGGAAGAGCGGCAAACGCGGCGGCCGGCAGGCGGACGCCTGCCGTACGGGCGGCCGGGCGGAGCGGTCGTCGGGACGGCGAAATCGGAATCATCGGCAGAGGCGGCGAAAGCGGGATTGCGTCGGGCCTGCAAGGCCGCCTAAATCTAGCCCGGAATTCCAGCCGGGGAAACCGCCGTCATCGCTGCCGAACGCACCCCGAGAAGTGACCGGCCCCAAAGCAATCGGCCCCGAAGCAATCGGCCCCGAAGCAATCGGCCCCGGAGTTATAGGGACGCCGGAGTCGATATCGCCGCCGGCGACCGGCTGGTCGAACGGATCGCGCCGATGGCCGGAGCGACCGCGCGGCCCGGCGCGACGGGCGGGATCGGCGGCTTCGGCGGCCTGTTCGACCTTGCCGCTGCCGGCTATCGCGATCCGATCCTCGTGGCGGCGACGGACGGCGTCGGCACCAAGCTGCGCATCGCCATCGAGACCGGCCGCCACCGCACGGTCGGCATCGACCTCGTGGCCATGTGCGTCAACGATCTTGTCGTCGCCGGCGCGGAACCGCTGTTCTTCCTGGACTATTTCGGCGCCGGCAGGCTGGAGCCGGACGTCGCCGCGGAGGTCGTCGAGGGCATCGCCGAGGGCTGCCGGCGCGCCGGCTGCGCCCTGATCGGCGGCGAGACCGCGGAACTGCCGGGCCTCTATGCGGCGGGCGACTACGATCTCGCCGGCTTCGCGGTCGGCGCCGCGGAGCGCGGGCGGGTGCTGACCGGCGCGGCGGTCGCGCCGGGCGATATCGTGCTCGGCCTGGCGTCGGACGGCCTTCATTCCAACGGGTTTTCGCTGGTCCGGATGCTGTGCGCCGAGGCCGGGATCGGCTGGAGCGATCCGGCGCCGTTCGATCCGGCCCGCACGCTCGGGGAAGCGCTGCTGACGCCGACCCGGATCTACGTCCGCAGCGTCCTGGCGGCCCTGAATTGGCAGGACCCGAGCCGGCAAAAGGGCGCCGGCGGCATCGGCGCCCTGGCGCACATCACCGGCGGCGGGCTGACCGGAAATATCCCGCGTGTCCTGCCGCCCGGCCTGGGCGTCGATCTGGACGGCGGCGCCTGGCCGATCCCGCCGGTCTTCGGTTGGCTGCGCGCGGCCGGCCGGCTCGATTCCGCCGAAATGGCGCAGACCTTCAACTGCGGCGTCGGCATGGTCGCCATTGCCGCGCCGGAGGCCGCCGGCGACGCCGAGGCGCAGATGCGCGAACGGGGCGAAACCGTTGCGCGGATCGGCACGGTCGTGCCGCGCGGCGCCGGAGCGCCGGCGGTGCGGATCGCCGGCTGGGAGGCCGGCTGGGAAGACCGATGGCGCGCCTGAAGGTCGGCGTGCCGATTTCCGGGCGCGGCTCCAACATGGCGGCGCTGGCCGAAGCCTGCGCCGATCCCGGTTTCCCGGCCGACATCGTCCTCGTCCTGTCCAACGAGCCGGGCGCGGCGGGGCTCGGACGGGCGCAGGCGTTCGGCATTCCGACGGCGGTCGTCGATCACCGCGGCTTCCCGGACCGCGCCGCGTTCGACGCCGCGATGACGGCCCGGCTCGAAGCCGCCGGGGCCGATTTCGTCTGCCTCGCCGGCTTCATGCGCCTGCTGACCGCCGGCTTCGTCGAGCGGTGGCGCGACCGGCTGCTCAACATCCATCCCTCGCTGCTGCCCGCCTTCCGGGGGCTCGACACCCACGAGCGCGCGCTGGCGGCCGGCGTGCGGCTGCACGGCTGCACGGTCCATTTCGTCCGGCCGGAACTGGACGACGGGCCGATCGTCATGCAGGCGGCCGTGCCGGTGCTGCCGGACGATACCGCCGGCAGCCTCGCCGCCCGCGTCCTGGCGCAGGAACACCGGATTTACCCCGCCGCCCTGCGGCTGGTGGCCGAAGGCGCGGTGCGGGTGGAGGGCGAGCGGGTCGTCCGCCGGCGCGGCCGGTCCGGCGGCGGCGCGCCGGCCGCCCCGCCCCTGCCCTGAATTGTCTTCCGCAATGAGACCGGGGCCCGGCGCCCCTTACGCCGCAAGCGTTTCCTCGATCCGCGCGCGCAGCATGTCGAGGCGTTCGCTGCCCCAGAACAGCTCGCCCCGGTAGATAAAGGTCGGCACGCCGAACACGCCGAGCGCCTCGGCCTCCCGGCACAGCGCATCGTGGCGCCGGCGGCCCTCGCCCTGCGCCCATTCGGCGAAGCCGGCCGACGGCACGCCGGCCTCTTCCAGCACCGCGGCGACCGCGGCCGGGTCCTCGATCTCCAGTTCGCGCTTCCAGAAGCGCTCGAACACGGGGTCGATATACGCCTCGAAACGGCCGTGGTCCTGGGCGCGCAGCATGCCGATATGGACGATGGAGCTGTCGAAAATCTTCTGCGGACCGCGCACGGTCAGCCCGCGCGCGTTCGCGATCCGGCGCGCGTCCATGTAGGCGTAGCGGACCTTGCGCCACTGGTGCGCGTTGCGCGTCTCGACCGCGCCCAGGAAGTCCGGGATTTCCAGCGTGTAGGGCTTCCAGACCGGCTCGATGCCGAACGCCGCCGCGAGCGCCCTTGCCGGCTCCATGGCGAGGTAGGCGAAGGGGCTCTTGACGTCGATATAGACGGTGAGTTGGGGGAGGTCGGGCGCTGCCGTCATGGCTCGAACGGTCGGTTGCGGCCGGATGCGGCGCCGTTCGCATAATGGCCGCCGCCGTTGCCGGGGGCCGGGAAGCATGGCACGGCCCGCGCCGGATGTCGAACCGGCAGCGCCCTTCGAGACGGGGTTTCGAGACGCGGTTCTCCGAACCGCTCCCCAGCCCCTCCTCGGGATGAGGTTGAAATTGTGGAATTTACAAATTCTTCATCCTGAGGAGGCGAAGGCGAACGCCTGTTCCGGGCCCGGAAGGCAGCGGGAATCAGGCTGCCGTCACCAGCGGTTGGATGTCCTCGACGTCGGTCGAGCTTCTGGCGACGTCCAGATCGTACATCCGCTGGAGATCGAGCCAGAATTCGGGCGTCGTGCCGAGCGCCTTGCCGACGCGCAGCGCGGTATCCGCCGTCACACTGCGGCGGCCGTGAACGATCTCGTTGATCCGGCGCGGCGGCACACGGATCGCCGTCGCGAGGCGATACTGGCTGATCCCGAGTTCGTCGAGAAACTCCGCCAGATGTTCGCCCGGATGGATGGGTTCGATGTTCGACATGGAATTCCTCAATGACAGTCGACAATTTCGATGTCCATGGCGCCGCGCTCGGTCCATCGAAAGCAAACGCGCCATCGTTCGTCGATGCGAATGCTGTGTTGGCCTTTTCGGTCGCCTCTCAGCGCTTCAAGACGATGCGACGGCGGAACGAGGAGGTCGGCCAGCCTCCTGGCGGCCACGACGCGCTGAATCCGCATACGAGCACGGCGCGATATCGAAGGGGGCAGGCGCCGGACGTTGTGCCCTTCGAATATTCGTTCGGCTTTCCTGTCCTTGAACCGCCTCATCGCTTCAACGTAACGCTTCGCGTTATTAACGCCAAGGGATATGCGACGCAACCCCGTCGATTGCGCTGGGGCGGCGGGCCGATTAAGTATGAGGCTGCTGGCCCTTCACGCTCTCCTCCGACAGGTATCCGCGCATGAAAATCCGTTTCAGCAAGCTCGACTTGCCGAAAGACGGCTCCCTGGTCGTCTTCGCCCTGAAAGACCGGGCGCTGTCCGCTTCGGCCCAGGCCGTGGACGAGGCCCTGGACGGCGCCGTCTCGCGCGCGGTCGCGGCCAGCCGCTTCAAGGGCGGCGGCGGCGATGCGCTGGTCCTGCCCAGCCCCGGCGACGGCCGCTGGGAGCGGGTGGTCCTGCTCGGCCTCGGCAAGCCGGCGGAGTTCGACGCCCTGGCGGCGCAGAATGCCGGCGGACGGGCGGTGACGGCGCTCAATGGCGCCGGCGCGAAATCCGCCGCCCTGCTGTTCGATCCGGTCGACGGCGGCAAGATCGGCGGCGCGGAGGCGGCGGCGCGGGCCGGCTTCGGCGCCCGGCTGCGCAGCTACCGCTTCGACCGCTACCGCACCAAGGAGAAGCCCGACCGGAAGCCGACGCTGGCGCGGATGACCGTCGGCGCGCCGGACGCCGCGGCGGCGCGCAAGGCGTTCAGGCCGCTGGACAGCCTGGCGGACGGCGTGTTTCTGACCCGCGACCTGGTCTCCGAGCCGCCCAACGTCATGTATCCGGAAACCCTGGCGGCCCAGGGCGAGGCGCTGCGCAGTCTCGGCGTCGAGGTCGAGGTGCTCGGCGAAGCCGAGATGCGCGACCTCGGCATGGGCTCGCTGCTCGGCGTCGGCCAGGGCAGCGCGCGCGAATCCAAGCTGCTGGTGATGCAGTGGCAGGGCGGCGGCGCAAAGGAGCAGCCGGTCGCCTTTATCGGCAAGGGCGTCACCTTCGATACCGGCGGCATCTCGATCAAGCCGGCCGCCGGCATGGACGACATGAAGTGGGACATGGGCGGCTCCGGCGTCGTGATCGGCCTGATGAAGGCGCTCGCCGGGCGCAAGGCGAAGTGCAACGCCGTCGGCGTCGCCGGGCTGGTCGAGAACATGCCCTCCGGCACGGCCCAGCGGCCGGGCGACATCGTCACCTCCATGTCGGGCCAGACCGTCGAGGTGCTGAATACCGACGCCGAGGGCCGGCTCGTTCTGGCCGACGCGCTCTGGTATGCGCAGGACCGCTTCAAGCCGAAATTCATGATCGACCTGGCGACGCTCACCGGCGCGATCATCATCGCGCTGGGCAACGAGAATTGCGGCCTGTTCTCCAACGACGACGAGCTGGCCGAACGGATCGCGGCGGCCGGCAAGGCGGTCGGCGAGCACGCCTGGCGCATGCCGCTGGGCGACGCCTACGACAAGGAGCTGACCAGCGACGCGGCGGACATGAAGAATATCGGCGGGCGCGGCGCCGGCAGCATCACGGCGGCGCAGTTCCTGCAGCGCTTCGTCAACGACGTGCCCTGGGCCCATCTCGACATCGCCGGCGTGACCTGGAGCAAGAAGGACAAGCCGACCGCGCCCAAGGGCGGCACCGGCTTCGGCGTGCAGCTGCTCGACCGCCTGGTCGCGGAGCATTACGAGGCGTAGGGGCGCGAGGGCGAAGGGCGCCGGACAGGGTATGACCGAGATCGGCTTCTACCATCTGCTGCGCACGCCGCTGGAATCCGCGCTGCCGCGCCTTTTGGAAAAAACGCTGGAAAGCGGCGCGCGGGCGGTCGTCAAGGCCGGCTCCGAAGCGCGGGTCAAGCAGCTCGACGACGCCCTGTGGCGCTGGGGCCCGTCGAACCGCAACGCCGGCTTCCTGCCCCACGGCACGGCGGCCGACGGCAATGCCGGAATGCAACCCGTGTGGCTGACCGCCGCCGAAGAGAATCCCAACGGCGCGACCTTCCTGTTCCTGACCGACGGCGCGGACTCCGGCGCGCTCGGCGACTACGCCCGCTGCTTCGCCCTGTTCGACGGCCGCGACGAGGCCGCCGTCGCCCACGCCCGCATCCAATGGAAGGCCTGGAAGGACGCCGGCCACGCCCTCACCTACTGGCAGCAGGGCGAGCGCGGCTGGGAGAAGAAGGGGTAACGCCGGCCCCCGACAGGGCGGTCCGGTCGCCGGCGCGAGGGAACGCCCGGTTCCCAGCCCGCCTTGCCAGTCCGCCTTTCCGGGCCGGTTGCACTTCAGCGGGGCGGCGGCGAGGGCCGGGACAGCACGAAGGCCGCCGCCGCGCCCAGGACCGCCGCCTGCACCGCCAGGACAAGCGTACCGGCGCCCAGCGCGAGCGATATGCCGAAGACTGCGGCCATCGACGCGGCGCTGAGGATCTTGGCCCGCCGGTCGATGGCGCGGTGGTCGCGCCAGTCGGCGATGAGCGGCCCGAACACCCGGTGGGACAGCAGCCAGGCGTGCCAGCGGTCGGAGGACCGGGCGAAGGCGAAGGCCGCGACCAGCAGAAACACGGTCGTCGGCAGCAGCGGCAGCACGGCGCCCAGCGCGGCGAGCAGCAGCGCGACAAAACCGACGGTAAACCAGACGGCGCGCCGCGGGTCCAATCCGGATCGTCCGGTTTTCCGGTCCATTGCCGACCGTCGCACAGTATCGTCCCCTGCGTCCAGAACGCGCGAGCCGGCGGGCCGGCGCTCCCGAAAGAAGGAATGGGGCATTAATGCAAATGCGTCGCATTCGCATATAAGGACAGTTTACGAAAATCCGGCGCGTTGCGCAACCGCCTTTTCGCGGCCCGCGCCGGCCGACGCGCCGCGCCGCCATCCCGTCGCATGGACGGCGCCGCGGGCGATTCCTATACCCGGCGGCACTTTTCCCGGACCCCATCCCCCTTCACCGCCCTTTTATCGACGGAGCAGCCGCGCCATGGCCCTCGAACGGACCTTCTCGATCGTCAAGCCCGACGCCACGGCGCGCAACCTGACCGGCCGGATCAATGCGGCGATCGAGGCGGCCGGCCTGCGCATCGTCGCCCAGCGCCGCATCCGCATGACGGAAGCGCAGGCCAGGGGCTTCTACGCCGTCCATGCCGGGCGGCCCTTCTATAACGACCTAGTCGCCTTCATGACTTCCGGGCCGGTCGTCGTCCAGGTGCTGGAGGGCGAGGACGCCATCGCGCGCTACCGCGACGTCATGGGCGCGACGAACCCGGCCGAGGCCGCAGACGGCACGATCCGCAAGCTCTTCGCCGAGAATATCGAGCGCAACTCCGTCCACGGCTCCGACGCGCCGGAGACCGCCGCGGCCGAAATCCGCTTCTTCTTCAGCGACGTGGAGATCGTGGGATAGGCGCGCGCGGGTGCGGGGAGGGTTCGAGCCCCGCCCCGGCAAATCCACTGTCACTCCGGACCGGCGCCGGCGCCGATACCGCTCTGGCGCGGCGGCGGCCGATCCCGTATGGGTCGCCGGGAACGCCGTTTTCGCCGTTGCCGAGCGCCTGCCATGACCTTCGCGCCGCCCGCCAGCGCCCTGCCCGCCGAGCCGCCGCAGCGCCGCAGCTACGACGTCGTCATCGTCGGCGGCGCGATGTACGGCTCGTCGATCGCCTGGTGGCTGACGCGCAACCCGGATTTCGACGGCAGCGTGCTCGTCGTGGAGCGCAATCCGAGCTACGAATTCTGCTCGACCGCCCATACCAACAGCTGCATGCGGCAGCAGTTTTCCAGCGCAGCCAACGTGCGGGTCTCGCAGTTCGCCGCCGATTTCGTGAAGAATTTCCGCGCCTGGATGGACGACGATCCGCGGGTGCCGGACGTCGCGCTCGTCAGCACCGGCTATATGTATCTGGCCGACACCGAAGCGTTCGCCGCCGCCCTGCGCGACGCGCAGAAAATCCAGGCGGCCTGCGGCGCCGGCACGCGGCACATGACGCCGGCGGAGATCGCGGCCGAATACCCGTTCTACAATCTCGACGGCATCGTCGCGGCCAACCACAACCCGGTCGACGAGGGCTTTTTCGAGGGCGCGACCCTGTTCGAATGGTGGCGGCGCGCGGCGCGCGAACGCGGCGCGGAATACGTCGCCAACGAGGTCGTCGCCATGACCCTCAACCCGGCCGGCACTGCGGTCGACGGCGTGACGCTGAAATCCGGCGAGCGGATCGCCTGCGGCGCGGTGGTCAACGCCTCGGGGCCGCGGGCGGCGCGCACGGCGCGGATGGCCGGGATCGGCGACCTGCCGGTCGAGCCGCGCAAGCGCTACAGCTTCGTCTTCGCCGCCGAAAGGCCCTTGGACCGGCCGCTGCCGTTGACCATCGACCCGTCGGGCGTCCATGCCCGCTCCGACGGCGCCGACTATCTCGCCGGCTGCGCGCCGCCCCCCGACGCGGACCCGCCGGTCGATCCCGACGATTTCGTCGAAGACCGCTCTTTGTGGGAAAACCGGGTCTGGCCGGCGCTGATGGACCGGATTCCGCAGTTCGACGCGCTGAAGCTGCGCAATTCCTGGGCCGGCCACTACGCCTACAACACCTTCGACCGCAACGCGATCCTCGGGCCGCACACGACGGTCGCCAATTTCCTCTTCGCCAACGGCTTTACCGGCCACGGCTTCCAGCAGTCGCCGGCGATGGGCCGCGGCACGGCGGAATGGATCCTCTATGGCGAGTTCCGCACCCTCGACCTCGGCCCTTTCCTCTACCGCCGCATCCCCGAAGGCCGCCCGTTCGTCGAAAGCGCGGTGATCTGACCCGGACGCCGCCCCGATACGCCCCCACTGGACCGGGCCGGCCGGCCGGGTTACGACCGGAGCAGCCCGGACCCGGAGAGGAAATCCCATGAAACCGCCGTTCCGCGCCGACCATGTCGGCAGCCTGCTGCGCCCGGAGTCGCTGCTCGAAGCGCGCGAGCGCTGGAAGGAAGAAGCGCTCGGCCCGGACGAGCTCCGGCAGCGCGAGGACGCCGCCATCGCCGAAGCCGTCCGCAAGCAGGAGGCGGTCGGGCTGAAATCCGTCACCGACGGCGAATACCGGCGCGAGAGCTTCCATTTCGACTTCATCGACCGGATCGGCGGCATCGAGACCAACTTCACCATCGGCCGCGCCTTCCTCCAGGGCGAGAAGACGAAAGCCGGCGGCGAGAAGCAGGCGCCGCTCACCGTCGACGTGGTCGGCCGGATGGTCCGGCCGGCCGAAGGGATCGAGGTGGAGAATTTCCGCTATCTCCGGACGCAGGTCGGCCCGGACTCCACCGCCAAGGTGACGATGCCCTCGCCGACCATGACCCATTTCCGCGGCGGCCGGGAGGCGATCGACCGCGAAGCCTATCCGGAGATGGAGGATTTCTTCGCCGACCTGGCGCGCCTCTACCGCGAGGAGATCGCCGGCCTGGCCGACGCCGGCTGCCGCTACATCCAGTTCGACGACACCAACCTCGCCTATCTGTGCGACAGCAAGATGCGCGCCGACGCCAGGGCGCGCGGCGAGGATCCGGACGAACTGCCCCGCACCTACGCCGCGCTCATCAACGCCTGCATCGGCGAGCGGCCGGCCGACATGGCCGCCTGCGTGCATCTGTGCCGCGGCAACGCGCGCAGCCTGTGGTTCGCCGAGGGCGACTACGAGCCGATCGCCGACCACCTGTTCAACCTCACCGAGGTCGACGGCTTCTTCCTGGAATATGACGACGAGCGCTCCGGCGGCTTCGCGCCGCTGCGCTATGTGCCGAAGGGCAGGAAGAAGATCGTGCTCGGGCTGGTGACCTCCAAGCGCGGCGAGATGGAGAGCCGCGACGAGCTGAAACGGCGGATCGAGGAGGCCTCGGCCCATGTCGACCTCGACCAGCTCTGCCTGTCGCCCCAGTGCGGCTTCTCCTCCAACGCCATCGGCAACCTGATCTCCGAGAGCGAGCAGTTCGACAAGCTCGCCATGATCGTCGACCTGGCCGAAGAGGTCTGGGGAACGGCGTGACGCCCTTCGAAGAACCGCGTGTCGAAACCCCGTCTCGAAGGAACCCGCCCCTACCGCTTGCCTTCCCGCTCCAGCCTGCGGCGGATTTTCCGCCACTTGCGCACGTCCCTGAGATGCTGCCGGTAGGTCTTCGAGAAGCTGTGGCCGCCGGCGCCGTCGGCGACGAAATAGAGCTCGTCGTGTTTCATCGGCCGGACGGCGGCGGCGAGCGCCTCGCGGCCCGGATTGGCGATCGGCGTCGGCGGCAGGCCGCGATGGACGTAGGTGTTCCACTTGTGCGGCGTCTTCAGGTCCTTGCGCAGCAACCGGCGGCCGAGCGGCGCCTTGCCTCCGGTCAGGCCGTAGATCACCGTCGGGTCGGTCTCCAGCTTCATGCCCCGGCGCAGGCGGTTGACGAAGACGCCGGCGATGCGCGCCCGTTCGTCCGGCTTGCCGGTCTCCTTCTCGACGATCGAGGCCAGAACCAGCGCCTCGCGCTTCGTGCGCAGCGGCAGGTCCGGCGCCCGGCCGGCCCAGGCCCGGTCCAGCGCCTCGGTCATGGCCGCCTGCATCCGCCGGACGATGGCGTCGCGCGTCTCGCCCCTGGCGAACAGGTAGGTGTCCGGCATCAGCGCGCCCTCGGCGGGCCGAAGCGCGATCGCGCCGCTCAGGCCCGGCGCCTGCCGGATGCGTTCGAGGATCTGCCAGGTGGTGAGGCCTTCCGGGACGGTGAGGCGGCGCAGCACGGTGCGGCCGGCGATAACGATGCCCAGCGCCTCGCGCTGGCTGACTTTCGGCGGAAAGCGGTATTCGCCGGCCTTGATCCTGCGGTCCGCGCCGAAAATCCGCACCCAGACCCGGAATACGTCCGGGTGTTCGATAACCCCGGCCGCCGCCATCTCCCGGATCACCCGGTCCATGCCGACGCCCTTCGGCACGTCGATGGACCCGGCGGCCTGCAGCGGCCCGGGCCGGGCGAAGAGATGGAAGGCGTAGCCGACCGCGCCCGCCGCCAGAAGGATCGACAGCGCAAGGATCGCGACGGCCCATTTCAGGTAGCGCACCATTCCTTCCCGTGCGGCGGCTTCGCCCTCCCGGGCTCCGGATCTACGGCGCGGCGGCGAACAGCAGGGACGCGTTGGTGCCGCCGAAGCCGAAGGAGTTCGACAGGGCGTAGCGGATCGGCCGCTCTTTCGCCGCGTGGGCGGCGAGGTCGATATCGCAGCCGTCGGACGGATTGTCGAGATTGAGCGTCGGCGGCGCGACGCCGTGTTTCAGCGCCAGCACCGAAAAAATCGCCTCGACGCTGCCGGCCGCGCCCAGCAGATGGCCGACCGCCGATTTGGTCGACGACATGGTGAGCGCGTAGGCATGGTTGCCGAACAGCCGCTTGACCGCGCCCAACTCGATCTCGTCGCCGAGCGGCGTCGAGGTGCCGTGGGCGTTGATATAGTCGATATCCTCCAGGTTCAGCCCGGCCCGGCGCACGGCGTTGCGCATGGCGCGGTAGCCGCCGTCGCCGTCTTCGGCCGGCGCCGTGATGTGATAGGCGTCGCCCGACAGGCCGTAGCCGACGATCTCGGCATGGATCGCCGCGCCGCGCCGCCGCGCATGCTCGTATTCCTCGAGAACGACGATGCCGGCGCCCTCGCCCATCACGAAGCCGTCGCGGTCGCGGTCCCACGGCCGGGACGCCCGCCCCGGCTCGTCGTTGAACCCGGTCGACATGGCCCGGGCGGCGCAGAAACCCGCCATGCCAAGGCGGCACACCGCCGCCTCGGCGCCGCCGGCGATCATGACGTCGGCATCGTCGAGCATGATGAGGCGCGCCGCGTCGCCGATGGCGTGCGCCCCGGTCGAGCAGGCCGTGACGACGGAATGGTTCGGCCCCTTGAAGCCGTAGCGGATCGAGACGTGGCCGGACGCCTCGTTGATCAGCGCCGACGGGATGAAGAAGGGCGAGATGCGCCGGGGCCCGCGCTCGTGCAGCACGATGGAGCCGTCGTAGATGGTCTCCAGCCCGCCGATCCCGGAGCCGATCAGGACGCCGCTGCGGTCCTGCGCCTCTTCGGTTTCCGGCATCCAGCCGGAATCGGCGATCGCCTGCTCGGCCGCAGCGATGGCGTAGACGATGAAATTATCCGTTTTTCTCAAGTCCTTGCGCGACACCGTTGCTTCGGCGTCGAAGGACGTGACATGGTCCGGGGCGTCGTCCGGCGCATCGCCCAGATCGTGACGCACGATCTGGCCGGCGACCCGGCACGGGATGTCGGACACGTCGAAGCGCTTTATCGCGCGGATGCCGGACCGGCCAGCGACGAGATTGTCCCAGTTCTCGCGGACCGTCACGCCGAGCGGCGCGGTCAGGCCGAGGCCGGTGACGACGACGCGCCTCACCGGCGGCGCCCCCGGGCCGGCGGCGCCCCCGGGCCGGCGCGCTCAGGCGCCATGGGCCGGCCGGCCGCCGGAAGGGCCGAAGCCGGGAGGTTTCCCGGCAAGTTCCGGCATATCGCGGTCATCCGCCGGACCCCTTCGGAGCATCGGGGGCGGCGCTGGCGCCGTTCGCCGGTCAGGACTTCATGTCGGTGATGAAGTCGATCGCATCCTTGACGGTCGAGATCTTCTCCGCCGCGTCGTCGGGAATTTCGATGTCGAATTCTTCCTCGAACGCCATGACGAGTTCGACCGTGTCGAGGCTGTCCGCGCCGAGATCGTCGATGAAGCTCGCCTCCTCGGACACCTTGGCCTCGTCGACGCCCAGATGTTCGACAACGATTTTCTTCACGCGATCTGCAACGTCGCTCATGTTACTCATTCCCTGGTAGGTTGCCGGCCGGGCGGGTTTTCATTCGCCGGGCGCCGGCGGGACCGGCGCAAAGCCGGCGTAAAGAAAGCCCCGATCGGGTCGATACGCAATGCGCGCCCCGAAATGCGCGTTGGGGCAACCTCCCGCCATGCGCCATTTGACGCGGAAATTGCGCCTGTACGGACGTACGCCGAACCCGAGGCGCCGAACGGTTCCGGCCCTCCGGGTAGCACAGGCCGATAACACAGGCCGGCGCGATTGGCCAGCAGCGGATGCAGCGGTTTCCGGCGCCGGTCCGCAGCGGCGCCCGCCGGCGCGCGCGGGCCGGAAGTGGAGCGGGAATGAAAATCCATGTGACAATACATCCTCGTAAGAAAAATTTTTTTCGTGTGACAAAAATAACACGCGGGCCGCGGAATCTGCTATAAGGATCGCGCCAGACACATTGCGTATGACCTCCGTCATCTCCCCCAACGATGTGTCTGACACCGAAACTCCGGAACCCCGCCGTCACCCCGGCGGGGTTTTTTTTGCCGGATTCCGTACGGTAGCGGGACATTGCCGGCTGAAATCCGGCCGGTCCGGAATTCCTGTCCGGAATTCCTGTCCCGATTTCTTGTCCGGGGTCTCTTGGCCGGGAGGGCGCAAGCCCCATATCCGATTCATCCTCCTCCATCCGCGCGCGCCATGCCCCACCCCGAACGAACCGCCCCGCACCGGGATTTCCCTGCCCCGGTCCCGGCCCCTGTTCCGGCCCCTGTTCCGGCCCTCGTCCCGGCCGCGGCCTTCGTCTTCGCTTTCGCCGCCGGCCTGCCGGTTACGGCGCCGGCGTTCGCCGAGACCTTTCCGTCGAGCGCCGGGCCGCTCAGGGTCGTCACGGTGGTCCGCGGCCTGGAGCATCCCTGGGCCCTCGCCTTCCTGCCGTCCGGCCGGATGCTGGTCACCGAACGGCCGGGGCGCCTGCGCATCGTCACGCGCAACGGCGGCGTCGGCGCGCCGGTCCGCGGCGCGCCCAGGGTCGCGGCCGGGGGCCAGGGCGGCCTGCTCGACGTCGTCGCCGATCCGAATTTCGCCCGCAACCGGACCGTCTTCTTGTCCTACGCCGAACCCGGCCGCGGCGGCGCCGGAACCGCCGTGGCGCGCGCCCGGCTGGAGGGCAACGCGCTCAAAGAGTTGAAAGTCATCTTCCGCATGACGCCGAAGTCGCGCGGCGGCCGGCATTTCGGCTCGCGCATCGTCATTGCGCGGGACGGCGCCCTCTTCGTCACCCTGGGCGAGCGCGGCGAGCGGCAGCGCACCCAGGATACAGGCATCAACCGCGGCCAGGTGATTCGCATCGGCAAGGACGGCTCGATCCCGAAGGACAACCCCTTCGTCGGGCGCACGGGGTTCCGGCCGGAAATCTGGTCCTATGGCCATCGCAACCCGCAAGGGGCGGCGCTGCATCCGGCGACCGGCCGGCTCTGGATCCACGAGCACGGCGCGCGCGGCGGCGACGAGGTGAACGTCCCGGAGCCCGGCCGCAACTACGGCTGGCCGGTCATCGCCTACGGCCGCCATTACTGGGGCGGCAGGATCGGCGAGGGCACCCACAAGCCCGGCCTCGAACAGCCGGTGCACTATTGGGACCCGTCGATCGCGCCCTCGGGCCTCGCTTTCGTGACCGGCCCGGTGTTCGAGGCGTGGCGCGGCGACATGCTGGTCGGCGCGCTGAGCTTCCGGATGCTGGTCCGGCTGCGTTTCGACGGCACGCGCCCGGTGCGCGAGGAACGGCTTCTCGAAGAACTCGACGAGCGGATCCGCGACGTGCGGATCGGGCCGCGCGGATATATCTGGCTACTCACGGACAGCGACGACGGCCGGGTGCTGCGGGTGGAGCCTGCGCGCTAACCCGAAGCCGCCGCCCGGCAGCGCTGCAACACAGGCATCCGCCGGATTTTCGCTGCGCAAAGCAACGGGTCCGATCCCACCGACAAAGCAACGCGTCCCCCCTCCCCTCGATTCCCCTGCGAAAGGGGGATAAGGCGGAAACGGGTACCGGCGCGGCCTTCCCCCACCCGTCATTTCGACCGACGCCCCGGCCCGGCGGGCCGGGGAGGAGTGGAGAAACCCGGAGGGCGCTCCATCGACGCCCAAGGCTCCGGCGTCCGCCCGGCGCCCGTCGCCGGCCGGATTTCTCCACTCGCTCCGCTCGGTCGAAATGACGGGAGGGGGGCGCTCGGTCGAAATGACGGGAGGGGGCTCCGCCCGGTCGGAATGGCGGCGAGGGGGTCTGCGCTTCGCCCGAATCGGCGGCGCGCAACCGCCGCCCCCTCTCCCGTCATTCCGACCCTCCCCCGTCATTTCGACCGGAGCCCCGGCCCGCCGGGCCGGGGCGGAGTGGAGAAACCCGGCGGGCGCTCCACCGACGCCCAAGGCTCCGGCGTCCGCCCGGCGCCCGTCGCCAGCCGGATTTCTCCACTCCCTTCGACTTCGCTCAGGGCAGGCTGCTTCGCTTCGGTCGAAATGACGGCGAGGGGGTGCGCTTCGGCCGGAATGACCGGCGGGGCAAGCGGCGGGCGCGGCGCGGTCTCCCCCCTTTCGCAGGGGAATCCTCTGGCAAAGAGACGGAGGCCGAAACATGCGGAAAATTCCGCTGCTCGCCGGGTGCGCCCGCGCCGCCGATTACGACTGGCCCGCCGCGAAGGTCGTGGACGGCGACGCCGTGAGGGTCGGCGCCGGTGAAGGGCGATGGCGCGGGGCTTGGCGCTGTCCGGGGAGCAATAGCGGGGCCTTTGGCGGCCTGCCGGTCGAACCGGATTGGCCGCCCCGCGCGGCGGCGGCCCTTTAACGGTTCCCGTCGTCCGGCGGCGCCGGCAGCCAGTCGTCGACGGCGGCGGCGCCGACCACCGGCACATCCAGTTCGCGCCGGCCGTCCGACGGCCGGAACTCGCCGATCGCAAAGGCGGGATACCGTTTGCCCGGCGCAACGGCCGTCGCAATCAGCCGGAGCCAGGCCGTCTCCACCGGCCGCGACAGCACGATCATCTGCACGCCGTTGCGCTCGACCAGGTCGACCCGGTCGGTCAGGCCGTCCGACGTCTGGATCAGCGCCTGGCGCAAGCGCCCGCTGTCGGCCCAGGCCTTCGGCGACCGGCCGTCGCCGTTCCACAGGGTGAGGTAGCGGAGGCGCCGGACTGCCGTGAAACGAAGCTCGATCAGGGCGCCGAGGTTGAGGCCGCGCTGGCCGGGCGCCCAGGCGGTTTTCGGATCGCCGTCCGCGGCATGGCGCGGATGGAAAAATACCGTCGGGTCGCCCGGTTTCTCGGGCACAAGGGGCAGCCGCACCGTGGAAACGCAGACCGTCCAGCCGCGTTTCAACACCTGCTGGCAGTTCGGGTTGTCGGGCAGGTCTTCGGCCGGCACCGCGGCGACCGCCGGCGCGGCGAGCGCCGCGATCTGCAAGGCCGACAGGATGGCGCGCTTCATGACGCAGCGGGCGATAAGCGGATTTTCCGGGCGGTGCAAGGCCGCGGGCCGCGGCGCGCTGTCCCGATCCGGGCCCCGATCCGGGCCCCGATGCGGGCGCGCCGGTTCAGCGCGCCGGGCGGGTCTTCCGCAGCGGCAGGCCCTTCGGCAGCATCCATTCGGCAAAGACTTCCGGCCCCGGCGTCCAGAGCCCCGGCTCCCAGTCTTCGGTGAGGTAATCCTCGTCCCAGAAATATTCGGCGAGGCCGCCGCAGGGATTGTGCACATACCAGAAATAGCAGGAGGAAATGCGGTGCCGGCCCGGCCCGACCGCGGTTTTCCAGCCGCAGAGGGCGAGGCGCTGGCCGCCGGCGAACATCTCGTGGATGTCGCGCACGGCGAAGGCCAGATGGTTCAGGCCCGGCCGGCCGGTCGGCGATTGCAGCAGGAACAGGTTGTGATGGCTGTGGCGCGGCGCGCAGCGCAGGAATACGCTGCCGTTGTCGTAGGCGTCCGACAGGCGGAAGCCCAGAACCTCGCGGTAGAAGGCCGAACAGGCGGCGGCGTCCGGCGCGTTGAGCACGATATGGCCGATCTTCAGCGGTTCGGCCCGGTCGTAGAAGCCGGCGCGGGCGTCGATCCGGTTGATTTCCTGCGGCGCGTTGGCGGGCGACGGCGCCACCTCGGGCATCTGCGTCCGGGACACGGCGAATTCGAGGGCGAAGCCGGCCGGATCGACCGCGCGCACACCCGGCCCGTCCGCAAGGCAGCCGGCGGCGGCCAGCCGTTCCCGCACCGCCTCGACGTCTTCGGCGGTCTCCAGGCCCCAGGTCGTCAGCCGGATCGAAGGCCCCGCCTCGACCGCCGGCGGCAGCGACCGGTCGCTCCGCCGTTTGAGGATCACGCGCGCGCCGTTCGCCGCCGCGAATTCTGCGGACGACGTGCCGCCGGCCCGCTCCTCCAGGCCGAAATCGCTCCAGAAGCGCCGCGCCTTCGGCAGGTTGGTCACGCCGTAGGTGACCGCTTCGATTCCGACAAACCTCACGCCGATCTTCCCTTCCGACGGTTTCCCGGGCGGGCGCTGCGCCCTAGAGTAACGCGCTCCGGCATTCCGAACGACAGGGTTATAGCATGACGGCACGCATCGGCATCATCGGTTACGGCGAGGCCGGCCGCGCCTTCGGCGCCGGGCTGGCCGGGGCCGGCGCAACGGTGGCGGCCTGGGATATCCTCGCGCCGACGCCCGAAGGCGCCGCCATCCGGGCGAATGCGGCGGCCGACGGCGTGGCGGTCTGCGCCGCAGCCGGAGACGCCATCGACGGCGCGGCGATCGTCCTGTCGCTGGTCCCGGCCGATGCAGCGCGCTCTGTCGCGGCGGAGGCGGCGGGCCATTTGCGGGCCGGGCAGCTGTTCATGGACATGAACTCGGTCTCGCCGCGCGAGAAGGAGACCGGGGCGGCGATCGTCGAAGCCTCCGGCGCCCGTTATGTCGAGGCGACGATCATGGCGCCGGTCATCGAAAACGGCGTTGCGAGCGAAGTCCTGCTCGCCGGGCCGGCGGCCTCCGACGCGCTGCGCCTGCTCCGCCCCTTCGGCATGGTCCTCGCCGTCGTCGGCGACCGGTTCGGCGCGGCGGCCGCGGTCAAGCTGTGCCGCAGCGTCATCGTCAAGGGGATCGAGGCGATCGTGGTGGAGAGTATGCTGGCCGCCCGGCAATACGGCGCGGACGCCGCCGTGCTCGCCTCCCTCCAGAAGAGCGACCCGGAAATCGACTGGGCCGCCAGGGCCGACTATGTGTTCGAGCGCGTCCTGCGCCACGGCCGCCGGCGCGCCGCCGAGATGCGCTTCGCGGGCGAGGCGGTGTCCGACGCCGGCTATCCGCCGCGGCTGAGCGGCGCGATTGCGGAACTTCAGGACGCGATGGCCGACTATGCCGCGGCCGACCGCGCCCTGTTCGCCCTCGCCGACTACAGGGAAGCCGCCGACCGGATCGGCGCGCTGATGCAGACGTCCGGGAAAACCGCCGATGCAGTCCGGCTCCGGGAAACGGGATAGATTCGAAGCCGATCGTCCCTCGATACGGCCCCTGCGGGGCCTACTCGGGATGAGGCCCCTCGATACGGCCCCTGCGGGGCCTACTCGGGATGAGGCCCCTCGATACGGCCCCTGCGGGGCCTACTCGGGATGAGGCCCCTCGATACGGCCCCTGCGGGGCCTACTCGGGATGAGGGTGTGTAATGCGTCCACCCCCCTTCACCCTCACCCTGAGTAGCCCCGGCCCCCGGCCGGGGCGTATCGAAGGGCCGGCGCCGCCGTCAGCCGCTGACGCCGTCGGGCAGCATGTCGGTCTCGCCGAGCACTTCCTCGCGCCAGATATCGTTGGTCGAGGCCCAGCGCAGATGGACCGCGGTCTCGCAGACCTCGAGCGCGCGGGCGGCCTCCTCCGGCGTCCGGATATATTTCGCGCACAGGTCGAGCTGGCGGGTGGAATGCTCCAGGTCGGCCTCGGCATGCTCGACGAAGAAGGCGATTTCCGGATCGTCTTTGGTCAGGCCGTAATGCCGGGCGAAGGACGGGATGGTGATCTCGTTGTTCAGCGCGACCTGCTGGCCCTCCTGGGTCGAGGCCATGGCGAGCGCGACGCCGAGCGGCTCCTCCCGGTTGACGTGGCAGTAGAACAGGGTCCGCGCCCACCAGCCGGGCGTCGGTTTCGTATTTTCGATCTCCTCGTCGGACAGGCCGGCGTGGCGGCAGAAGTCCGAGATCATCTCGAAATGGTCGTGGGGCACATGGCCGGGCTTGGGAATCGCCATCAGGCCCTCTTCCTCGGCCATGTTCTCGGCGATCATGCGCCGGATGTCCGACGGGCCGCGCCAATAGAGGAATCCGAAGGACGGCACGACATAGTTCACGAATTTGAGATGCTGGGCCATGTAGACGCCGAGCGCGCGCAGCGGCAGCGAACCGTCGAGCATGGCCTGGAAAAACGGATGTTTCTTGGTGTGCCATTTCTCGCGGATGGCGACGACCTTGTCGGCAATGCCCTCGGGGCTGACGACGATGGAACCTTCCGGCATGGGGCGGGGCCTCCTCAGTAAAGTGCGGCGGCGGCAGTAAAGCCGCGTTCGGCGCGCCGTTCAACCGCGGCGTCGCGCCGTCGGGCGGGCCGAAGCGCAGGCAGCGCGGGCTTCGGCGTCATTCGGCCGCCAGGGGCACAGGGTCGGGGACCGGCGCCCGCATCGTCACCAGTTCCTCGGCCGCGGTCGGATGGATGCCGATGGTGGCGTCGAAGTCGCGCTTGGTCGCGCCCATGTTAATGGCGACGGCGAAACCCTGGGTCATCTCGCCGGCGCCCGGGCCGACGACATGGAGGCCGACGACCCGCTGGGTCCCGCGCACGACGACCAGCTTCATCAGGCCGCGCTCGTCGCGGCCGGACAGCGTGTGCCTCATGGGCCGGAATTCGGAACGGTAGATGTCCAGAGCGCCGAATTTCGCCCGCGCCTCCGCTTCCGTGTAGCCCACCGTGCCGATTTCCGGCTGGCTGAAAACCGCCGATGGAACAAACTCGTAGCCCACGGTCTTGCCGGACGGGTTGAAAAGCGCATCGGCCAGCGCGTGACCTTCCTGGATCGCCACGGGCGTGAGCTGGATCCGGTCGGTGACGTCGCCAATGGCGTAGATATTGTCGATACCGGTGCGCCAGCCGGCATCGACGATTACGGCCCCGTTCCGGCCGGTCGCGACGCCGGCCGCCTCCAGCCCGAGGCCGCCGGTGTTGGGAACCCGGCCGGTCGCATACATGACCAGGTCGGCCGCGACCGCGCCGCCGTCTTGCAGGACGACGGAGAAACTGCCGTCGGACCGCCGCGCTACCCGCCGGACATCGGCGTCGAAGCGCAGGTCGACGCCTTTCTTGACCATCTCGCCGGCCAGGAATTCCCGGACGTCGTCGTCGAAGCCGCGCAGGAAGGGGTTGCCGCGGTACAGCTGGGTCACCTGCGCGCCCAGCCCGTTGAAGATGCCGGCGAACTCGACCGCGATATAGCCGCCGCCGACCACGACGATCCGTTCGGGCAGGTCCGGCAGGAAAAAGGCGTCGTCCGACGTGATGACGTGCTCGCGGCCCTCGATGTCGGGCACGAAGGGCCGGCCGCCGACCGCGATCAGGATTTTCTCGGCCGTGAGCCGCCGGCCGCCGACATCCAGCGTGCGGTTGTCGACGAAGGTGGCCCGGGCGTCGAAGATTTCGGCGCCCGGCCCGGCGATCAGCCGCTCGTAGATGCCGTTGAGCCGGGCGATTTCGCGGTTCTTGTTGGCGATCAGCGCCGGCCAGGCATGGCGGCGCGGCCCGACCGTCCAGCCGAAGCCCGCCGCGTCCTCGAAATCCTCGGCGAAATGGGCGGCGTAGGTGAACAGCTTTTTCGGCACGCAGCCGACGTTGACGCAGGCGCCGCCCAGATGGCGCTCCTCGGCGACGCCGACCCGCGCGCCGTGCGCCGCCGCGATCCGGGACGCCCGCGTGCCGCCCGACCCCGCGCCGATGACGAAGAAATCGAAATCGTATCCGCTCATGTCCGCCTGCCGCTCCGTGCCGGCAACAGATGGGCCGGCTCCACCGCCGGATCAACCGGATGCGGCAGACGCGACGGCCCGACCGGATGCAAGCCGCCCGGTTGCAGTATCGTACAGGGAACCTCGCGCGCTTTGAGGCCGGGCCGTAGAGGAGAGTTTTGAATCCTCCCCTGCAAAATCCGTTGCGGCCGGTCCTGGGCAACGCGAAAGGACGTCCGGCGCATCGGCGATTTCCGGTCGGCCGACTTGTTGGATATTTTGAAACTTGAGCGCTATCTTTGAGTACACTCGCCAGCCTGCAAGACAAACCCGGCAGAACAGCCACGATTGCTCCGATGCACGCCATCCTTTTACTGAACGGCCCGAACCTTAATCTTCTCGGCAGCCGGGAGCCGGATATCTACGGCGCGGCGACCCTGGCGGAAATCGAGGAGAATTGCCGGGCCTGGGGCGCCGAACTCGGGCTGGATGTCGATTGCCGCCAGAGCAACCACGAAGGCGAACTGGTCGAGCTGATCCACGGCGCCGCCGGCCGCTGCGGCGGCATCGTCGTCAACGCCGGCGCGTTTACCCACACGTCGGTCGCCCTGCTCGACGCGGTCCGCGCGGTCGGCCTGCCGACCGTGGAGGTGCATCTGTCGAACGTCCACGCCCGCGAATCCTTCCGCCGCCGCTCCTATATCGCCCAGGCGGCGCTCGGCGCGATTTCCGGCTTCGGCGCCGACAGTTACCGGCTTGCGCTTCAGGCGCTGGCGCTGCACTTATCGGCGGCCGGCTCGCCGACGGCCGGTTCGCCGGGGAGCGGATGAGCCGGCCGCCGGCCGCCCCGCCTTTCCGCACGGAGCACCTTGATGTCCAAGACGATCGACGACGACAGCGTGCGCCGCCTTGCGGAGCTGCTCGACGAAACGGGGCTGACGGAAATCGAGTACGACGACGGCGATCTCCGGATCCGCGTCGCCCGCCAGCAGTCGGGCGCGATCGCCCACGCCGCCCACGCCGCCCCGCCGCCGTCCGGCAGACCGGCCGGGGACGGCGCGCCGGCGCCCCCGCCCGGCGGGCCCGAAGCGCCGGCGCCGGTCGCGGCGGACCATCCCGGCGCCGTTACCTCGCCGATGGTCGGCACCGTCTATCTCTCGCCCGAACCGGGCGCGGCGGCCTTCATCGGCGTCGGCGACGCGGTGAGCATCGGCCAGACCCTGATGCTGGTCGAGGCCATGAAGACCTTCAACGAGATCAAGGCGCCCCACGCCGGCACCGTCACGCAGATCGTCGTCGAAAACGGCGTGCCGGTCGAGTTCGGCGACGTCCTGGCGATCGTCGAATAGCCCGGGAGGCCGCCCTGACCCGCCACCCGGACCGATCGGAAACCGCAAACCCGTGTTCGACAAAGTCCTGATCGCCAACCGCGGCGAGATCGCCCTGCGCATCCATCGCGCCTGCCGCGAAATGGGCATCCACACGGTCGCGGTGCATTCGACGGCCGACGAAAACGCCATGCATGTCCGGCTGGCCGACGAAAGCGTCTGCATCGGCCCGGCGCCGTCGGCCCAGTCCTATCTCAACATTCCGAATATCGTCAGCGCCGCGATGATCACCGGCGCCGAGGCGATCCACCCCGGATACGGATTCCTCTCCGAGAACGCGGATTTCGCGGAAATCGTCGAAGCCCACGGCATCGCCTTCATCGGGCCGTCGGCGCAGCACATCCAGACCATGGGCGACAAGGTCGCGGCGAAGCAGACGATGATCGACGCCGGCGTGCCGGTCGTCCCCGGCAGCGACGGCGCCGTCGGCTCCCCCGACGAGGCGCAGCTGAACGCCGGAAGGATCGGCTATCCCGTGCTCATCAAGGCGTCCGGCGGCGGCGGGGGCAAGGGCATGAAGGTCGCCGAAACGCCGGACATGCTGGCGGAGCAAATCAACCTCGCCCGGCGCGAAGCCAAGGCGAACTTCGGCGACGACAGCGTCTATCTCGAAAAATACCTGGCCAACCCGCGCCATATCGAATTGCAGATTATCGCCGACGAGCAGGGCAATGTCGTCCATCTCGGCGAGCGCGACTGCTCGCTCCAGCGCAAACACCAGAAAGTGCTGGAAGAGGCGCCCTCCCCGGCGCTGAACGCCGAGGAACGCGAGCGGCTCGGCGAGATCGGCTGCACCGCCGTCCGCCGGCTCGGCTACCGCAACGCCGGAACGCTGGAATTCCTCTACGAAAACGGCGAATTCTATTTCATCGAGATGAACACGCGCCTCCAGGTCGAGCATCCGGTCTCGGAGGCGATCAGCGGCATCGACATCGTGCGCGAGCAGATCCGCATCGCCGACGGCGCGCCGCTCTCCTTCCGCCAGGAGGATGTCGATTTCCACGGCCACGCCATCGAATGCCGGATCAATGCCGAGGACCCCGAGACCTTCGCGCCCTGGCCGGGCCGGATCGTCGAATACCATCCGCCGGGCGGCCTGGGCGTCCGCGTCGATTCCGGCCTCTACGCCGGCTATTCCGTGCCGCCCCATTACGACAGCATGATCGCCAAGCTGATCGTCCACGGCGCGACGCGCAACGAATGCCTGATGCGGCTGCGCCGCGCGCTGGAGGAATTCGTCATCACCGGCGTGCGCACGACCATCCCGCTGCACCAGCGGCTGACGTCCCAGAGCGATTTCATCAACGGCCGCTACGACATCCGCTGGCTCGAGGACTATGTCGCGGAACAGGCCGCGGGCTGAAATCCCGGCCATGGAATACCGACTGACCCCGGAATTGCTGCTCCGCGCCTATACCGGCGGCCTGTTTCCCATGGGCGAGGCGCGCGGCGAATCCGATATCGTCTGGGTCGATCCCGAGTGGCGCGGCGTTATTCCGCTCGACGGTTTCCGCATTTCGCGGCGGCTGCGCCGGAAGGTGCGCAACGCAGGCTTCGACGTGCGGACCGATACGGCCTTCGAGCGGGTGATGCAGGCCTGCGCCGCGCCGCGCCGCGGCCGGCGCGAAACCTGGATCAACCGCGACATCCTGCGCGCCTATGCAGAGCTGCACCGGGCCGGCTACGCCCATTCGGTCGAGTGCTGGCGCGGCGACTCGCTGGCCGGCGGCCTGTACGGCGTGGCGATCGCCGGGGCGTTCTTCGGCGAGAGCATGTTCACCGCGGAAACCGACGCCAGCAAGGTCGCGCTGGTCCATCTGGTCGCCCGGCTCGACCATGCCGGCTACCGGCTGCTCGACACCCAGTTCCTGACCGACCATCTGGCGCAGTTCGGCGCGGTCGAGGTGGCGCGCCGGGAATACCGCCTCCTGCTGCAGCGCGCGCTGTCGGTCGAGGCCGAGTTTCCGCCGGCGCTGCCGGAAAGCGAATTCGAACGCTATGTGCAGTCCTTCACCCAGACGTCGTAGATCGGGTGATCCATCGCGGAGAGCGCCGGCCGGGATTTGAACATCCAGCCGCTGAACGCCAGCGCCCGCTTTCCGGTTTCTGGGTCGGTATCGTAAATCTGGAGAAAGGCCGCGCGTTCCGGCGGCTCGCCGGGCGGCGTCCGCTGGCACCGGCGGATGACGATGTCCAGGGTCCGGAACCGGACGGTCTCGCCGACCTTGCCGCCGAAGGTGAGGATGCGCGCGGTTTCCTTGTCGAGGCCCTGCAGGACGACATTCCGGAGATCGGGCTCGAACGGCTTTTCCGGCGGCTCCTTTTCCGCCTGCTTCGGCCGGACGGCCGCGGGATCCTGCCCGGTCTGCTGGGCGCCGGCAGGACCGGACCCGAGGGCGAGCGCCAGCGAAACGGCCAGAAGCGGGCGGAGAGCGCCTGCCCCGAAGAGTTGCGGAATAGTCATCTCGAACAGGGCGCCGGCAGCCTCGGTTGCGCGATCCGTCCGCGGCTACCGCGGCTTGTCGGCGGCGAAGCGCAGCCGGACATAGTCTGCGGTCCATACGCCGTCCGCGTCGCGCAGCGCCGGCGCCGCCTCGCGCGCGACCTCGGCCTTGACCGCCTCGGCCTCGGCCGGCTCCAGCGCCGCCAACCAGCTTTCCGCGAAGGTGTCGAGCCACCCGCCCAGTTCGCCGGGCAACCGGGTCATGCGGTCGATCAGCCGGATATCGCGCACCGCAAAACCGGCGTTTTCGAGCCGCACCCGGTATTCGTCGGGCTCCGGGAAATACCAGGGATTGTACCGGTCGGGGTCCAGGCCGCGCCGGCGGAAGGCGGCCTCGACCGCCCGGCGGATGCGCCCGACATTGTCGCCGCCGCCCATTTCGGCGACGAAGCGGCCGCCGGGCTTGAGCGCCTGCCAGACGCCGCGGATCACGGCGTCCGGGTCCTCGTCCATCCAGTGCAACGCGGCATTGGAAAAAACCGCATCGAAGGCTTCCGCCGGCAGGTCGGGCCTCTGGCCGTCCATGACCCGGGCATCGAGGCCGAGCGCCCGGGCGGCTTCGATCTGCGGCGCGCTGGCGTCGACGCCGGTCACGTCGCAGCCCATGTCGCGGAGCTTGAGGGTGAGCGCGCCGTCGCCGCAGCCCAGGTCGAGGATCTTCTCGCCCTTCCGCGGCGCCAGCAGTTCGACGACGGGCATCCCGAGATCGGCCACGAAGCGGGCCTGCCGGGCGTAGCGGTCCGGATCCCAGCCCTGCTCGCCGGGCCGCGAGCCGGACTCCATGGCGCGGTGCGCGTCGGTCATTGTGCGCCCTCTTTTCCGGTCCCGCCGCGGCCGTCCGCCCCGCCGGGCGGTTCGGCGCGCGGCGGCTCGGCGAGCAGGAAGATCGCGCGCGCCAGCAATTCTTCCAGCGCCAGCGCATCGCGCGTTTTTTTCAGGGTTTCGCCCGGCTCCAGGCGCCGCTTCGACGCGCCGGGGACGAGCCGCAGATACTTGCCGCCGAGCAGCCCGTCGCTGGTCACCGACGCTTCGGTATCCGCCGGCAGTGAAAGGCCGGACCGCACCGTGAAGTCGATTTCGGCGCGATAGCTCTCCGGGTCGATCCGCTGGCCGGTCACAGAACCCACCTTGACCCCGCCGATGCGCACGTCGCTGCCCGGCGCGAGTCCGCCGACCGAGGCGAAGCCGGCCTTCAGCGTATAGCCCTCGACCGGGCGCAGATCGGCGGTGTTCCAGGCGAAGACCAGGAACAGGGCGGCGACCGCCAGGACGACCGCGCCCATCGCCGTTTCGATCAGCCTCTGTCCCACGGCAAAGCCTCCCTCACCTGCCGGCGCCGGTCCGGCGCGCCGCGGCGGCCTCGACGATCCGCTCGAGCAGGCTCTCGACGATCACGGCGTCCTGCACCAGCTCGAACGCGCTGCCCTTCGCCATCGTGTCCTCGCCGGAGCCCGGCTCGATCTTGACGGATTTGCCGCCGAGCACGCCGTCGCTGACGATCATGGCGGCGCTCTCTTCCGGCACGCCGACGGTATCCTCGATCCGCAGGGTAACGCGCGCCCTCAAGCGCTCCGGGTCGAGGCTCATGCGCTCGACCGCCCCGACCCTGACGCCGGCAAGATAGACCGGCGCGCCGACGGCCAGCCCGTCGGCCTGGTCGTAGGTCGCGTGGAGCAGATAGCCGCTGCGCGCGCCCTCGCCGGCCGCCAGCCCGACGACCATGCCGAGCAGGATCAGCGCGATGGCGAGCGCGCCGGTGAGCGCAAGGACGGTGCGGTTTTCCCTCATGGACGCGGCGTGTGTCGACCCGGCATTCTCTATGCAGGGGCCTTATGTAAGGAGAATTGCGGCGATTGCACGGCGTCCCTTTCGTTCGGTGCGGGCGTTCGGGACGGACGTTGGGGACGGGGCGTTTGGGGCCGACCGCTGCGCAACCGTCTCCGGGCCCGCCCCTACGAAGGCCGCCACGGTTCGTAGTCGCCGGTCGCGGCGTCGCGCCGGCCGGCCTCGTATTCGCTGCCCGGCGGGTGCCAGGCCTCGGGCGTGCCGGTCAGGTTGGGTTGGTGCTCGGCCTGCCACGGCCGGCGCCCGGCCGGCGCTTCCTCCGGCGTCTCGTCGACCGTGTAGTGCAGCCAGCCGTGCCATTCCGGCGGCACGCGCGACGCCTCGCGCTCGCCCCTGTAGATGACCCAGCGCTTGCGCCGGCGGCCCTTCGGCTCGTGCTTCTCCACGAAATACCGGTTGCCCTGGCCGTCCTCGCCGACCTGCAGGCCGTTCAGGGCGGTGTAGATGCGGGTGCCGATATGCGTGCCCAAGGCGTGATGCGCTCCCGTCGCGGCAAAGGCGGTGATGCGTGCGGCGCAGTATATGGCAAGCCGCCGGCCTTGCGTCCAGCTTAGGTGCGGCGGCGCGGGTTTTGCGCCATTCGCACAATCCCGCAGAGACGCTACAGCAATTTGACCAGGGCGACGATCAGTCCGCCCTGGGCGACCAGCGCGCCGAACAGCCATTTCAGCAGATCGGCCTTGGAAGCCTCGATCCGCGCCTCGACCCGCGCGATATCCGCCTTGGTCTCCTGACGCAGGGTCTCGACCCCGGCCTCGACCCGCGCGATATCCGCCTTGGTCTCCTGACGAAGGGCCTCGACCCCGGCCTCGACCCGCGCGATATCGGCGTGGATCGCCGCAACATCGGCCTTGGTCGCGAGGTTGGCGTTGAGCAGGGCGACATGCTCTTCGGCCAGGGTCTCGGCCTGCTTCTCGGTAAAGCCGCTGTCCGTCAGGCGTTTGACGAAGCGGTGGGTGTCGAAGGCGATGGCTTCGGTCATGGCCCGATCATAGGAACCGCGCCGGCGCAGGGCAAGGGCGCGCCCGGCGGCGGGGGCGGTCCAAGCGGCGTCCGCCGGGCGTACATGGCCGGCAATCTCGGCGCCGCGGTCCCGTTCGATCCTTGCGATATCGTACTGACTCTGGAGGCCGGTCCAGAACGATGCGCCGTTGCCGAAAAAAAGGCCGAGGCGAACCGCCGTGTCTGCCGTGATCGAACGGCGGCCGTTCAGAATGTCCGTCACGCGGCCCGGCGATACGCCGAGCGCGCGCGCGAACCGGTTTGCACTCAGGGCTCGGGCATCGAGTTCGCGCCTCAACAGCCGGCCGGGATGGGAAACCGAGAGCATGGCTCTCATTCCTTGTGATGGGAGTGCGCCGACGGCGTTCAGCGCCAGTAACGGAACCAACTGGATTTTCGCCCCGGCAGGCGCCCCGGCAAACTGCGCGTCTGAAATCTTGCAGCAATCGGCGTCCAGGCGACTGCCGCTAAGCTGCACTTTTTCTCCTAATCCCCCGCGCTCTGACCCCAGGGCTAACTGCTGGCGTCATAGACGAAACAGTCAATCAGAGCCGCCCTCATGTTCCATAGCTGACGCTGCCTTTTGCTGCGGCCTGGCCGATCATCGTACCACGGTTCCGCGTATAACCTCTCAAGCAGTAGGCGATAGTTCTCTGGCTTCCCCAACGTCGTGGGCTTAAGATCGAACATAGTCGCCAAGCCGGCGCAGGATTTCGAATTTACAGACACCAACCTGTCTGGCCGCGCCAGCGCAAGAAGCCTCGTAGCCGCGCCGTGGCTGAACCTATTTTCCCCACGGATTTGCTCAAGTGCCGACACGCCTGCATCCGGGAAGTCATCGTCGGGCGCATTGATCACTTGCTCAACGGCGTTTCTCACTCGTCTCAGTATCTGCCGGTTCCGGGCTTCGTTCAAACGCTTGAATACGCCCTTTACCGTAATCGCCTGATTCAGTGTTCCCAGGAGGCCCCATACGCCGTCATCGCCGTCGCGCAATCCCAAGAGAATTGTTCTCTCCTCATCGGTCAAACCCACCCATGAACTGCAGCGCGCGATGCGCCTCCCCTCCTCAATGGTGTGGACGTAGCTGCAAGATTTTTCCAAGACCGACCACCCCCTTCCTTCATCAAGCCGCAACTCGTTGCATTTCTCAAGGGCGCGCACAAATGCGTTCCAGTTATCCGCATCTCTGAGCAAGCCAAGCCTGTTGCCCTTATCCGTTTCCGGTCGTCCGACCATCACAGCTAGGGCCTTTGAAACTCCCTGCTTTCGACGGCGCTCGCGGTAAGCGTCGATCGCCCCGGGGTCCAGCGGGTCACAGTCCTTCCAGCGCCTCTTGAACCATTTGACCGCGCCGTCGACATCCTGCGTCTAATGAACCGCTTCTTCGTTGCGGGCGAAACCCGCACCGGTGAAATTCGCACTGCCGATCCAGGCACAGGCTCCTTCGTTTCCCGTGAATATGTAGACCTTCGGATGAAACATCGCCCGCCGACCCTCAACCAGACGTAGAGTCCCGATATCCCGTAAACGCTCAAGTGCATATGGATGTGTCGCATTCCCGTAGGTTCCGACGATTGCCCGAACCTTCACACCCCCTTCCTCTGCCGCTTTGCAAAGCAGATCCAAGACTGGGCCGCGAGTGGCCCACGCAGTAGCGATATCGACCCGGTTCGAGCCAGAAAGCAGGTGTGCAAAACGCGCTTCGAGATTTTCGGTGGTCAGGAACATTCTTGTCTTACCGGCTGGATGATGATGGTCATCGTACAGCGTAGAGCCACCGGGCGGTTAAGGGAACGACGTTGGCCGGCGCAGCCTTGAAACTTTTCCACCGACCGATCCAGGCGCCGGTCGCCCTCGGCGGCATTCGGCGCCCTTATGACCGCTTGACCGGTCGCCTCGGTCCGATGGTGGGGTCTGTTGCGCCGTAGTAGGCCGCTTCACGGCGCTCGACTACGGCGGCGCAGCGCCGCAAAGGCGCGCCGACCGGCTGCTGCGCCTGTTTCAGGCAGGGTCGAGTATTTCCCGCGCGGTCGCCTTCTGAACGAACGCGGAGCGAGTCATGCCGCGCAGGCGCGCCGCCTCGTCGAGGGTATCGAGAAACCCTTTCTCCAGGCTCAAATTCACCCGCACGACCCGCTTCCGGTCGCGCACATAGGGAATCATCATCAGCACCGCGCCCTCCGCGATGCTGTCGGCAACCTGCTCGCGCACCGCTTCGATGCCGCGCGGCGGCGCCGGCTCGCCGTCCTCGAAGAACAGGCTCAACGCTTCGATCGCGTTGGGAACGATGTCATCGAAGTTGTCGGCAGCCGAATAGCATCCCGGCGCCTCCGGAAACCGGATCCCGTAGGCGCTTCCGGGATCCTTGTCGATGACGGCGACATAGTGCATGGCTGCCTCCTCAGTTCCAGCCCACCTGCCTGGCGATGCTCCGGGCCGTGCCGACGGGCAGGTCCTTCTTCGGATGCGGAACGACCACAACGATCGCGCCCTTTCTGAACTTGTGGTGCGACCCCTTCACGCTCACCAGTTCGAAGCCTTCGGTCTTGAGACGCTTTACGATGTCCCGGCTGTTGCGCAACATGCGCAATTAGATACACACTAGGGCGACCGGTACAAGACACCTGACCGCCGAAAAGCCTTGCCCGCATCCCGCCGGCTTGGCACAGGAGGCGGCCCATGACACCGCCCGCCGAACCGACCCCCGACGCCCGGAAGGCCGACGCCCCGCCACGCCGCTCGCCGGCTGCCCGCCTGCTCGGCGACCGGGCGGCGGTCGGCTTTCTGCTGATCGCGGTCGCGGCGGTGTTTTTCAGCGCCAACAACAATCTGGCCAAGGAAGCCTATCGGCACGGCGCTTCGGTCGACACGGTGCTGGTCGGCCGCTCCTGGTTTCTCGTGCCGCTGCTCTGCCTCTGGTTCGCCGCCCGGCGGACCTGGCCGGCGGTTCCCCGCGGCATGGCGGGCTGGCTCGCGCTCGGCGCGGTTCTGTTTTCCCTGAACGGCTGGGCGCTGCTGTCGGCCTTCGACCGGATGCCGGTCAGCCTGTCGATCCTCGTCTTCTACCTGTTCCCCTTCATCGTCGGCCTGCTGGCCGCCGCCCTGCGGATCGAGCCGCTGCGCCCCGCCATGGCGGTCGGCTTCGCCGCCGCCTTCGCGGGCCTCTACCTGGCCCTCGATACCGGTGGCGACCTGCATCCGATGGGCGTCGCGCTGGCGCTGACATCGGCGCTGGCGATCTCCGGCAACATCCTGGTCAGCGCCAGGCTGATGCGCCACGGCATGTCGCCCGTTGCGGTCGCCTTCTGGATGGTGCTCGGCTCGTCCGTCCTGTACAGCGGCAGCCTCGCCGCCTCCGGCGGGTTCCAGTGGCCGGCCGGCGCGGCCGGCTGGGCGGCGCTCGCCGGGACGGTCGTTTTCATCTGCGCCGCCTTCGTCCTGTTCTACGGCGCGCTCGATTTCCTGCGCGAATCGCGCACCGCCCTGGCGATGAACCTGGAGCCTGTCTTCACCGTCGTCATGGCGGTGGCCCTGTTCGGCGAAGCCTTCGAAGCGGCCCAGTGGCTCGGCGCGGCGCTGGTCGTCCTGGCCATTTTCGGCGTCGCGCTGGCCGGGGGCCGAAAGGGCTAGCTGCCCGAATTTCTCACCGCGGCGATGGCCTGTGCGGCGCTTTCCGGCCGGACAGCGCGCTGCGAACCGGACGTTTCCCCCACCGGCATCCTCCGGAAATGCAAGGGAGGTTTCGAACCCTCCCCTGCGCCCCGGCGGAAAGGCCGGACGGTCGCGGAAGCGCGTCCGCTTCCCGTTTTTCCATGCTATGTACGTTGTTAGGAAAAGCCGCTAAATATAGAAAATTCCTCACGATATAGTCTGCATCGACCGACCGGCCCACAACATATTGTGCAAATTCCGTTGACTCGACCGTCCGGCTCGCGCAATATCTGGGGGTAACGGGCCGGTAAAGCCCAATATATAGGGATGAGGTCCCGGCGCCTCTTGCGCGCCCGACGGACAGGGGAGACATGCCGATGAAGATCCGGCGCCATTTCACGGTCGAGGGCCGGGATGCCTATGACGGCATCGCCTTCCGGAACGCGACGAGCGAGATCCGCAATCCGGACGGCTCCGTCGTGTTCAGCAACGACCGGGTGGAGGCGCCGGAGGACTGGTCCCAGGTCGCCATCGACATCCTGGCCCAGAAGTATTTCCGCAAGGCAGGCGTCGCCGACGCCGCGGACCTGAAGCCGGTCGCCGAACGGGGCGTGCCCGCTTGGCTGCGGCGCCAAAAGCCGAAGAAGGGCGCCCGAAACGGCGGCGAGACCGGCGCAAAGCAGGTGTTCGACCGGCTCGCCGGCGCCTGGACCTACTGGGGCTGGAAGGGCGGCTATTTCGACGGCGAGGCCGACGCCCGCGCCTATTTCGACGAGATGCGCGTCATGCTGGCGCGCCAGATGGCGGCGCCGAACTCGCCGCAATGGTTCAACACCGGGCTGCACTGGGCCTACGGCATCGACGGCCCCGGCCAGGGCCACCACTATGTCGACCACAGGACCGAAACGCTGACCGAGGCGGCGTCGGCCTACGAGCGGCCGCAGCCCCATGCCTGCTTCATCCAGTCGATCGCCGACGACCTGGTCAACGACGGCGGCATCATGGACCTGTGGGTGCGCGAGGCGCGGCTGTTCAAATACGGCTCGGGCACCGGCACCAACTTCTCGAACCTGCGCGGCGCGGACGAGCCGCTGTCGGGCGGCGGCAAGTCCAGCGGCCTGATGAGCTTCCTCAAGATCGGCGACCGGGCGGCCGGCGCGATCAAGTCCGGCGGCACCACCCGGCGCGCCGCCAAAATGGTCATCGTCGACGTCGACCACCCGGATATCCTGGACTTCGTCAACTGGAAGGTGAAGGAAGAGCAGAAGGTCGCCGCGCTGGTCGCCGGCTCGAAGCTTGCGCGCAAGCATCTCAACGACATCATGCAGGCCTGCCGCGGGTTCGACGGCGCCGAGCCCTTCAACCCGCGCGCCAACCCCAGCCTGAAGAAGGCGATCCGCGCCGCGCGCAAGGCGATGCTGCCGCAGAACTATATCCAGCGGGTCATCCAGTTCGCCGAGCAGGGCTTCGAGACGATCGAATTCGCGACCTACGACACCGACTGGGATTCCGAGGCCTACCTGACCGTCTCGGGCCAGAATTCCAACAATTCGGTGCGCGTCACCAACGAGTTCCTGAACGCCGCGATGGCGAACGGCGAATGGACCCTGTTCAAGCGCACGACCGGGGAAGAGCACGGCACGGTGAATGCCGGCGATCTGTGGCGGCAGATCGCCGAGGCCGCCTGGCAGTCGGCCGATCCCGGCGTCCAGTTCGATTCGACGATCAACGAGTGGCACACCTGCCCGGCCGGCGGCCGCATCAACGCCTCCAACCCGTGCTCGGAATACATGTTCCTCGACGACACGGCCTGCAACCTGGCGTCGCTCAACCTGCTCGCCTTCCGGCGGCCCGACGGGTCGTTCGACGTGCCGGGCTTCGAACATGCCGTGCGCCTGTGGACGCTGACGCTGGAAATCTCCGTGCTGATGGCGCAGTTCCCGTCGCGCCGGATCGCCGAACTGTCCTACCGCTACCGCACGCTGGGCCTCGGCTTCGCCAATGTCGGCGGCTACCTGATGGCCTCGGGCCTGCCCTACGACAGCGACGAAGGCCGGGCCTTCTGCGGCGCGGTGAGCGCGCTGATGACCGGCGCGGCCTACGAGACCTCGGCCGACATGGCCGCCGAACTCGGCCCCTTCCCCGGCCACGCCGACAATGCCGGCGCCATGCTGCGGGTGATGCGCAACCACCGCCGCGCCGCCCGGGGCGAGACCGACGGCTACGAGGACCTCTCCGTCCTGCCCGTCCCGCTCGACCGGGCGGCCTGCCCGGATGCGGCCCTGCTCGACGCCGCCCGCGCCGCGTGGGACCGGGCCTACGAGAAGGGCGCGGCCGCCGGCTACCGCAACGCCCAGGCGACGGTGATCGCGCCGACCGGCACCATCGGGCTGGTCATGGACTGCGACACCACCGGGATCGAGCCCGATTTCGCCCTGGTCAAGTTCAAGAAGCTGGCCGGCGGCGGCTATCTCAAGATCGTCAACAGGCTGGCGCCGCTCGCCCTGGAGACGCTGGGCTACAGCCGGGCGCAGATCGACGAGATGATCCGCTACGCCGTCGGCCGCGGCACCCTGAAGGGGTCGCCGGCGCTCGGCCACGATGCGCTGCGCAAAGCCGGCTTTACCGACGACATGATCGAGCGGGCCGAACGGGCGCTCGGCCAGGCCTTCGACATCAAGTTCGTCTTCAACAAATGGACGCTCGGCGAAGGTTTCTGCGTCAAGCATCTCGGCCTCGGCGCCGACGCGCTGAACGATCCGGAATTCGACATGCTCGCCGCCCTGGGCTTCCAGCGCAGCGAAATCGAGGCGGCGAACGAATGGGTCTGCGGGGCGATGACCCTGGAAGGCGCGCCGCACCTGAAGGACGCGCACCTGCCGGTGTTCGACTGCGCCTCGCCCTGCGGGCGGACCGGCCGGCGCTTCCTGAGTTGGGAGAGCCACATCCGCATGATGGCGGCGGCCCAGCCCTTCGTCTCCGGCGCGATCTCCAAGACGATCAACATGCCCAACGCGGCGACGGTCGAGGACTGTCGCAAGGCCTACGAACTGTCGTGGCGGCTCGGCGTGAAGGCCAACGCGCTCTACCGCGACGGCTCCAAGCTCAGCCAGCCGCTCTCGGCCACCGTGTTCGACGATCTGGGCGACGGGGACGCCGCCGGGGACGCCGCCGAGGATGCGAAGGAGGCCGTCGTGCAGGCCCCGGCGGCGGAGCGCGCCGCCCAGGTCGCCAGCCACGCCGCGATGAAGGTCGCCGAGAAGATGGCGCAGCGCGCCTGGCGCGAACGCCTGCCCGACCGGCGCCGCGGCTATACCCAGAAGGCCATCGTCGGCGGCCACAAGGTCTATCTGCGCACCGGCGAATACGAGGACGGCGCGCTGGGCGAAATCTTCATCGACATGCACAAGGAAGGCAGCGGCTTTCGCAGCATCATGGACAGCTTCGCCATCGCCGTCTCGATGGGCCTGCAATACGGCGTGCCGCTGGAGGAGTTCGTCGACGCCTTCACCTTCACCCGCTTCGAGCCCCAGGGCCTGGTCGAGGGCAACGACGCCATCAAGATGGCGACCTCGGTGGTCGACTACATCTTCCGCGAACTGGCGGTGTCCTATCTCGGCCGGGACGACCTGGCCCACGCCACCGGCGCCGACCTGCTGCCCGACATCGTCGGCAGCGGCGTCGCGGAGAGCGCGCTGGCGGACGACGAGGCCGCCCAGGCCGCGGCCGCCCGGGTGCTCGACGGTATGCAGCGCGTGACCAGCAAGGGTTTCGTGCGCAGCAAGTTCGCCGTGCTGGAAGGCGGCCTGTCGTTCGGCGGCAACGGGTCCGGCAACGGGTCCGCCAGCGACGGCGCGAACGGCAAGGGCAACGGCGCGGCCAACGCGGCAGCGAACGTGGCAACGAACGGGGCGGCGAACGGCGCCGCCAACGGGACCGGCAACGGTTCCGGCCAACAATCTTCGGTCGGCAAGCCTGCCGGTCTTACCGCCGTATCCTCCTCCGGCGGCGGTAACGGCGGCTTGCAGACCGCGGAGCCCGGGGGCGGGTCGGCGGCCCTCGGGGTATCTCCCGCCGTCGCCGAGGCGGTCGACCTCAAGCTCGACATGATCCGCGAGGCGCGGATGAAGGGCTATGAGGGCGATCCCTGCGGCGAGTGCGGGAACTTCACCCTGGTGCGCAACGGAACGTGTCTCAAGTGCGACACCTGCGGGGCGACGAGCGGGTGCAGCTGACCGGGCATTACTGCCCGTCCGTTACTCCTCCCTGAAACTGCGGGGCGCGCCCGAACGGGCCGCCCCGGTTTTTCCGGTCTATTCGAGGTTGGGCCGGGCGTCCCCGACGTTTCGACCCTGTCTCAGCGAAACATCAGCGAGCCGTTCCGGCGCCGGATAGCGTCGGAAACCACGATACCGCCCCGGTAACGACCGGTTGCTGTATCCCGGTACCGGTATTGGAGATTTTTCAGATATTGCCCGTAGCGCTGTTTGAGAGCTACGGCTCCGCTTTGGACATGGACGTTGCTTACATGTCCGGTGCAATAGGCAAAACAGGCGACGGGATAGAGCAGCGCGGAACAAATTATATCGCAGACTTGAAGGCCGGCGTGATTTTCGCTGTGTCCGAAAGTCGGCAGCTCCGCAATCTTTCGGTAGCTCTGCACGAATGGGCTGAATTTTTGGGTAAAAATGGAGTGTGAGACGTTGACATTTTTGAATTTGTTGCGGCTATCTGCGATGCAGACGCCAGTATCGTTCATATGGGTCAAGTAATGGTCGAAATAGGAGCAGATTCCCTGTATCGAAGATGTGTAGACGGCGGTGGCGTGGAACGGCAAGCCAACACCCTTCACCCAAATGCGTGCGACCAGTTTGGCGTCGTACCGCTGTAGAAGCCCGATAATCCGGTCCAGGAAGCCGATAGCGTGATTCTTCTGCCGCGCGGTCCCGCGCGTCGCGTTTCTGCGGACGTCAGCCCCCTTTATCTCGGGCAGGATTCGATCCAGATGTCTGGGAGACGGATAAGGCAGGCCGGGAAAGTATCGGCTTTTCAGGTTCAGGAAATCATCGGTAAGGCTTTGGAGAGATGCAGTATCGAGAAAGAGCCCTCCGACGACCAGAATGGGCTGGTCGTTCGGTAACGGCGGATTGGCAACTGTTCCGAGATCCCCGGCCTCGTCGATGAAGCAGGCTTTCATCCATTCCCCTGACATGGCTATGGCCACCGGACGGTGGCCATAGGGTCTGCCGCCCACAACCGGGTCGGCACTTCAGGATTTCTGGAGGCAATATGAGAGCCTGCCGGCCGGGTGTCAACCGGAAAACAAGCGGGACGGTGCGAGAGAGCGTGTCAGAAGGCCGGTGCACTACCGCCGCTCCGGGAGAGCCGTGGACCGAAGCCGGCCGGGTGTCGAGCGGCCGAAACTGTGGCGCCTTCGGCATCGCCCGTTCGCGGAACGGAGATTGCCGGTTGCCCGCTTCTGCGTGAACATATTATGAACGAACTGCCGTGCGGCGACGGGCGTGCACCGCCGCATTTCCAGTATCCGGCCGGAGAACCGTACCGATGACCGAGCCGAATTTCGCCAACGGGACGGTCTGGACCGGCGACAACCTTCCGGTCATGCGCGGCATGAACGACGCCTGCATCGACCTGATCTATCTCGATCCGCCGTTCAACAGCAACCGGCACTACGAGGCCCCGATCGGCAGCAAGGCGGCGGGCGCGGCGTTCAAGGACGCCTGGACGCTGGCCGACGTGGACGTCCACGAGCACGGCGAACTGGCCGACCGCAACCCGGCGGCCTACTCCGTCATCGAGACGGCGCGGCTGGCCCACGGCAAATCCATGCAATCCTACCTGATCTTCATGGCGGTGCGGCTGCTGGAGCTGGAGCGCATCCTCAAGCCCGCCGGGTCGGTCTACCTGCACTGCGACGACACCGCGGGCCACTATCTCAAACTCCTGATGGACGCGGCGTTCGGCGCCGGGAATTTCAGGAACGACATTGCTTGGCGGCGGGCCGTTTCCCACAACGACGCCAAACGCTTCGGGCGCATTTCCGACCGCATCCTTTTCTATTCCAAGGGAGGCGAATGGACGTGGAGCGCGGTGAGAACTCCGCTCAGCCCCGAAAAGCTCGCCGAAGCCTATCCGCTGACCGACGAGGACGGGCGGCGCTACAGGTCGCAAGACCTGACGGGGCCGGTGCACGGCGCGGCGGCCGGCGAATCCGCGCGCGAATGGCGCGGCTACGACGTGGCGTCGCGCGGCCGGGTCTGGTCGGCGCCGAGAAAGGGAACCTACGCCGATTATATCGATGAAGTCCTGATTCCCGGCTACAAGGCGGTGCGCGGGGTGCACGACCGGCTGGATTCGCTGGACAGGGCGGGGCTTATCGTACATCCCGAACAGGGCTTCTGGCCGGGCCTGAAACGCTATGCCGACGGCGATCTCGGCAAGCCGTTGCAGGACATCGTCTATTCGCCGACCGGCCTCACGAACTACAACCGGAAAGAGGCGCTCGGCTATCCGACGCAAAAGCCTCTTGCGCTGCTCGACCTTCTCATCAAAGCGAGCAGCAATCCGGGCGACATGGTGCTGGACCCGTTCTGCGGCTGCGCCACGACGCTGGTGGCGGCGGACCGGCTGCAGCGCCGGTGGGCCGGCATCGACCTGTCGCCGCTGGCGATCGAGCTGGTCGACGAGCGCATCGCCGGCGACCGCGGCCTGTGGGGCGGCGCGACGGCGCTGACAGAGCCGCCGAAGCGCACCGATCTCGGCGACCTGCCGAACTACCGCACGCACCGGCACCGCCTCTACGGCGAGCAGGAAGGCGACTGCGCCGGGTGCGCCATCCACTTCCCCTTCCGGGTCATGGAGGTCGATCACATCCTGCCCCGGTCGCGCGGCGGCACGGACCACCCGGACAACCTGCAACTGCTGTGCTCCGGCTGCAACCGCAGCAAGGGCGGCCGCACCATGGCCGAATGGAAGGCGGCGCAGGCCGCGGGCGCGTAGGCCGGGCGGCGGGACGGAATGGGCGGCACCCCCATCCCCACACCGACACTGCCTCGCAACCGTGGTGACCAAGTTGGTCGTGCGCTCGGCATGATCGGTTCGCAGAATGGAGATGGCCGGTTGCCGGCCTCTTCGTGAACATGTTATGAACGAATTGCCGCGCGGCGACCGGCGGCGCACCGCCCGCCCTTCCATCATCCAACCGGAACCGCACCGATGACCGAGCCGAATTTCGCGACCGGGACAGTCTGGACCGGCGACAACCTGCCGGTCATGCGCGGCATGAACGACGCCTGCATCGACCTGATCTATCTCGATCCGCCCTTCAACTCGAACCGCCACTACGAAGCCCCGATCGGCAGCAAAGCGGCCGGCGCCGCGTTCAAGGATGCCTGGACGCTGGACGACGTGGACGTGCACGAGCATGGCGAACTGGCCGACCGCAACCCGGCGGCGTATTCGGTGATCGAAGCGGCGCGCCAGGCGCACGGCAAGGGAATGCAGTCGTATCTGATCTTTATGGCGGTACGGTTGCTTGAAATGAGGCGGGTACTGAAAGAGACGGGTAGCATCTACCTGCACTGCGACCCGACCGCCTCGCACTACCTCAAGCTGCTCATGGATAGCGTTTTCGGTGTATCGCGGTTCCGAACCTGTATCGCGTGGAAACGCTCATCGGCGCACAGCGACGGGAAACAGGGGCGCAAACAGCACGGTCGGATTCAGGACAACATCCTCTACTACACGATGGGGCGAGAATGGACGTGGAACCCCCAATATGTCCCGTATTCGGACGACTATATCGCCCGAACCTACCGCCATATCGAGGAGAGGACCGGCCGCAGATACACGCTCGGCGACATCACAGGTCCGGGCGGCGCCGCGAAGGGTTGCCCTGAATACGAGGTCATGGGGGTCACTCGGTTCTGGCGGTATTCGGAAGCCGAGATGCAGCGCCTCATCGACGCCGGCCGGATTGTACAAGCCCGCCCCGGCGCGGTCCCGCGTTACAAGCGGTATCTGGATGAAATGCCCGGCGTCCCGATTCAAGACATATGGACGGACATCGTTCCTGTTCAGGGCCAGTCCAAAGAGCGGACGGGCTACCCGACACAAAAGCCGCTCGCCCTATTGACCCGGATCATTCAAGCATCGAGTAACGAAGGCGGCATGATATTTGACCCGTTCTGCGGGTGTGCGACCGCGCTGGTCGCAGCGGACAGGCTGAAACGGCAATGGGCGGGTATCGACCTATCGCCGCTGGCGGTGAAATTGGTCAACGACCGGATCGCGGCGGACAGGGCGGACAAGAAGGGTGGCGACCATATCGGCGGCAGTCTATGGGGCGGCGCAACGGCGCTGACGGAGCCGCCCAAGCGTACCGACCTCGGCGATCTGCCGAACTACCGGACGCACCGGCACCGGCTCTATGGCGAGCAAGAGGGCGTCTGCGTCGGCTGCGACACGCATTTCCCGTTCCGCGTTATGGACGTCGATCACATCCTGCCGCGGTCGCGCGGCGGGACCGATCATCCCGACAATCTCCAACTGCTATGCTCCGGCTGCAACCGGAGCAAGGGCGGCAGGACGATGGCCGAATGGAAGGCGGCCCAGGCCGCGGGCGCGTAGGCCCCCTCAAGTATGGGCAACGAAGGGCACTCCTACTGACAGCGCCGGAATGTTCGGCGCTTCCGGGTCGTCGGGCTCCAGAACAGACCGGACCAGGAAAGGGCCGGCGCCGAACTGCCGCACGCCGGCGCTGACCCCCTGCTCGTATGTTTCGAACGCGCCGTGAACCCGCTCGCCCTCGATTAGCAGATACCGGCCCGGATGCCGTTCGGCCAGCATCGCCTGGTTTTGCTTCAGGAACGCCTTCTCCGTGGCGAGAGGATCCGTCATCGCCAATTCTCCTGTATACCGCCGCGTCCAGCCCTTGGCGGCGCGACCATGAAATAACGTAGCCCTTCGGTAACGGCAACGGCAAGCGCGACACGGCGCGGACCGCGCAAACGGCGGCGCGCGCAGGCTGCATCCGAAAACCCTTGACGCGCACCGGCTTGAACATTATATGAACAAAACTCGAACCGAACGATCCGGCGCAGCCGGCAGGGCGCAAAAAAATGCAAAAAAACGCTATAGACAGACCGGTCGTTCTATTTTGTGGCGGGCCGGAAACGGCGCAAATCTGCGGATTTGCGGGAACGGGAAATTGAACGATCGTTCCAGAATACAGGGAAACAAGCCCATCGCGGCGCGCGGCAGGCGGGCCGCGCCGGCCGATACGGCGGGGCCGGACGGAAGGCGCGCAGGGTCTCATGGCGAATCCTTACAAATCATGACATATCGTGACACACTCGGTTGACGCCGCCTGCCGGAGACGCCCCATGCCCCTCACCTGCGCACACCTCGTCGGCAGCCTGCCCTATCCGGACGCCGATACGGCCTTCCGCGAGATCGCCGGCCGGCTCGGCGGGCACCTGAAGCGCATCCCGGACGGCGAGACCGGGGAGCGGGCGCGCTGGATCTTCTGGCAGCGCGCCAGGGTCGCGGAGCATCCGGCGATGGAGGCCGCCGCCGGCGAGGACATGCAGCGCATCCACCAGTGGGACGGCAAGCTGATCCGCGAATGGGAGCTGTTCCGCTTCAGGCCCGGCGTCGATCCGGCGGCGGTCGATTTCGACCCCGGCTACGCGCCCGAAGCCATCGCCTCCTACGCCCGCTTCGCCGCCCTGCGCGAGGCCGGGACGCTGCCGGCCGATGTGCGCTTCCAGGTCTGCCTGCCGACGCCGATGGCGGTCGGCTACTGGTTCGTCTCGCCGTCGGCGCGGCCGGACTTCTTCGCCGCCTACGAGCGCGCCTTCAAGGCCGACCTGGCGAAGATCTGCGCCGCCATCCCCCCCGGCGACCTGGCGGTCCAGTGGGACGTCTGCCAGGAGGTGCTGGCCTGGGAGGGCTATTTCCCGAACCGGCCGGCGAGCTACAAGGAAGACATTACCGGGATGCTGGCGCGCCTCGGCAACGCGGTGCCGGAAGCGGCGGAGCTCGGCTACCATCTGTGCTACGGCACGCCGAACGACGAGCATGTCGTCATGCCGGCGGACCTCGCCAACGCGGTCGAGATGATCCACGGCGTCCTCGCCGGGCTGGCGCGCCCGTTGCAGTTCGTCCACGTCCCGGCGCCCAAGCACCGGGACGACGCCGCCTACTACGCGCCGCTTTCGGCGTTGAGCCTCCCGGAGGGCTGCGAGCTTTACCTGGGCGTCGTCCATCACGACGACCGGGAGGGCGACCGGCGCCGCATCGCCGCCGCGGCGCAGACCGTGGCCGATTTCGGCATCGCCACCGAATGCGGCTGGGGCCGCGGCGACCCGGCCCGCGCGCCCGGCCTGCTCGACAGCCACCGCATCGCGCTGGAGGGCGGATGACCCGGAGGCGCCGTCCGCAGGGCCGCGCCTGGCAGCCGCCCCGGCGCCGCCCTACACCAGCCGGCTCCGGTCGATCGCGGCCTTGATGAAGGACATGAACAGCGGGTGCGGCGCGAAGGGGCGGCTTTTCAGCTCGGGGTGGAACTGCACGCCGACGAACCAGGGATGGCCCTCCAGCTCGACGATCTCCGGCAGCGCGCCGTCCGGCGACAGGCCGGAGAAGCGCAGGCCGGCCGCCTCCAGCCGTTCGCGGTAGCCGATGTTGACCTCGTAGCGGTGGCGGTGGCGCTCGCTGATCGCGGTCTCGCCGTAGATGCGGTGGACCTTGCTGCCGCGCGCCAGCTTCGCCGGATAGGCGCCCAGGCGCATGGTGCCGCCCAGGTCGCTATCGGCCGCGCGGGTCTCCCGTTCGCCGCCGCGCATCCATTCGGTCATCGTGCCGACCACAGGGTCGTCGGCCGGGCCGAACTCGGTCGAATTGGCTCCGGCGATGCCGGCAAGGTTGCGCGCCGCCTCGATCACCGCCATCTGCATGCCGAAGCAGATGCCGAAATAGGGCACCGCATGTTCGCGGGCGAAGCGGGCCGCCAGGATCTTGCCCTCGGCGCCGCGCTCGCCGAAGCCGCCGGGCACCAGGATACCGTTGACGCCGCCGAGATGGGGGACCGGGTCTTCCTGCTCGAAAATCTCCGAATCGATCCAGCGCAGCTCGACCCTGGCGTCGTTGGCGATGCCGCCGTGGGTCAGCGCCTCCTCGAGCGACTTGTAGGCGTCCTGCAAGCCGGTGTACTTGCCGGCGACGGCGATCGTCACCCGGCCCTCCGGCCGCACCACCCGCTCGACGATGCGCTGCCACTGGCGCAGCTCCGGCTCCGCCTCGTCGAGCCCGAAATAGCGGCAGACCGCGGTGTCGAAACCCTCGGCGTGCAGCCGGAGCGGCACGTCGTAGATGGTCTCGGCGTCGAGCGCCTGGATCACCCGGTCGTGGGCGATGTTGCAGAACAGGGCGATCTTGCGGCGCGCGCCCTCCGGTATCTCGCGGTCGCAGCGGCACAGCAGGATGTCCGGCTGGATGCCGAGGCCGAGCAGCTCCTTGACGCTGTGCTGTGTCGGCTTGGTCTTGAGTTCGCCGGCCGACGGGATCCAGGGCACCAGCGTCAGGTGGCAGAACATGGAGCGCTCGCGGCCCAGTTCGTTGCCGAGCTGCCGGATCGCCTCCAGGAAGGGCAGGCCCTCGATATCGCCGACCGTGCCGCCGATCTCGCACAGCACGAAATCCATGCCGCCGGTGTCGCGCTGCACCATCTCGCGGATCGTGTCGGTGACGTGCGGGATGACCTGCACCGTCGCGCCCAGATAGTCGCCGCGCCGCTCCTTCGTCAGCACGTTGCGGTAGACCTGCCCGGCGGTGAAACTGTCGGTCCGGCGCGCCGGCACGCCGGTGAAGCGCTCGTAATGGCCGAGGTCGAGATCGGTCTCCGCGCCGTCGTCGGTGACGAAGACCTCGCCGTGCTGATACGGGCTCATCGTGCCCGGATCGACGTTGAGATAGGGATCGAGCTTGCGCAGGCGAACCGTGTAGCCGCGGGCCTGGAGCAGCGCGCCCAGCGCCGCCGAGGCCAGCCCCTTGCCGAGCGACGACGTCACCCCGCCGGTGATGAAGATGTAGCGCGTCATACCCATGACGGGGCCGCACCGTACCACCGGCGCGCCGGCCGGAAAAGCGGCCGCGGCCCGGGCTGGTTCGACCCGTGTTCTCTCGACCCGTGTGGGGCCGGTTCTGCGGGACAGTGGGGGTATCGGGGCCGACGGCTCGGAGAGCGCGCCGCCGCCACCGCTATTGCTTCGGGGCCGTCGGCGCCGCGGGCGCCTGTTCCGCCGGCGCGTTCGCGCTGCCCTGCTGCGTTACGGGCGCGCCATTGCCGGCGCCGGTCACCACGCTGGTCGGCGCGCGCTTGTTGCCCGACACGATCGCGAGCCCCATGCTGGTCGCGATGAAGAGCGCCGCGATCACGGCCGTCGCGCGGGTCAGCAGGTTGGCAGTCGCCGCGCCGGTCAGGAAGCCGCTCATGCCGCCGCCCCCGCCGCCGCCGATGCCGAGCGCCCCGCCCTCGCTGCGCTGGAGCAGCACCACGCCGATCAGCGCGACGGCGAGAACCAGGTGAACGATCAGGAGGATGAGTTCCATGAAAGGTCCGCTGCGGTCCGGAGCGGCGCATCGCGACGGCGGCGCCGGTCGCCGATGGCGGGCATATAGGGGCTGGGGACCGAAAAAGCCACAGGGAAAAGCTATCGGGAACCGCGCCGTCCGCTGCGGTAACGGGCCGCGCCGCCGGCCGGGCGCCCTCCCCGCCCCTGCCGCGGCTGCGCTACGGCGCCTCGCCCAGTTCGCGCACGGTGTTTTCCAGCCCGGTGGTGCCCTTGTTCAGCCCGGCCTTCCGGAGGAAGCGGCAGTTCTCGCCGAGGCCCCAGATGTTGCTGCCGTTGGCCATCACGCCGCCGTCGACCGTAACGGTCTCGCCGGTGATGAAGCGGGCGTCGTCCGAGGCGAGGAAGGCCGCCGTCGCGGCGATGTCCTCCGGCCGGCCGCGGTCGGGCCAGGGCTGGCGCTCGCGCATGTCGGGCAGGCGCGCCGGGTCGCCGCCATGGGCGAGCGGCGTGTCGATCAGGCCGGGCGCGACGCCGTTCACCCGGATGCGGTCGGCCGCCAGTTCCAGGGCGAGGCTGCGCACCAGGTTGATGACCGCCGCCTTGGCCGCCGAATAGGCGTGCGGCCCGCCGCCGCCGGACAGGCCGGCGACGCTGCCGGTCGCGACGATGGCCCCGCCCGCCGGAACGTCGCCGGATCTGCCATCGGGGCCGTCGCCGGACCCGGCCGGATTGGCGCGCATCGCCGGCACGGCGTGTTTCGCGCCCAGGAACACGCTGCGCACCAGGAAGGCGAAGCTGGTGTCCCACTCCTCCACCGTGGTCTCGGTCACCGGCCCGATGGCGCCGCCGACGCCGGCGTTGAGAAAGGCCACGTCCAGCCGGCCCCAGCGGGCGGCGGCGCCCTCGAAGCAGGCTTTCACCGCCGCTTCGTCGGTCACGTCGGCCCGGACGTAGGCGATGCGGTCGCCATGCCCGGTGGCGCGCGCCAGGGCAAGCGTCTCTTCGGCGTTGGCGTCGTTCAGGTCGGCGAAGGTGACCCGCGCCCCTTCATCGAGAAACCGCATTGCCGCGGCGCGGCCGATGCCGCTCGCGCCGCCGGTGACAACCGCCGCGCGGCCCCCGAACCTTTCGCCGAACCTGCTGCCGTCGCCGCCCGCCATGTTCCGCTCCGCCGTTGCAAGATTCCCGCCACCAAGCCCGAAAGTTGCCGCGGGTCAAGGCTTGCCCTTGCCGAACCGGCGCTTCCGTGGCCACTTTGCGCGCACAGCCGTCCCTGGGCCGTCCCTGGGCCGTCCCTGCGCCGTCCTTCCGCCTTCCCGAGCCGCCCGTCGCGCGATGTCCGAACTCCTGCCGCTGCGCTTCTTCAACACGCGAACCCGCCGGATCGAGCCGTTCGAGCCGGCGGCGCCGCCGAAGGTGACGCTCTATTGCTGCGGGCCGACGGTTCTACAACCCACGCCCATATCGGCAACCTGCGGACCTATGCGTTCGAGGACCTTTTGCAACGCACGCTGCGCATGGCGGGCTACGACCTGCACCACGTCATGAACGTCACCGATGTCGGCCATCTCGAATCCGACGCCGACGAGGGCGACGACAAGATGATGCTGGCGGCGGCGCGCGAGCGCAAATCGCCCTGGGACATCGCCCGCTTCTACAGAGGACGAGTTCTTCCGCCACGCCGGCATGATGGGGATCCGCCGGCCGGACACGGTCTGCCGGGCGACCGAGCACATTCCGCAGATGATCGCCATGGTCGAGCGGCTGGTCGAACGCGGCCATGCCTACGAGACCGGCGGCAACGTCTATTACGACACGGCGACCTTCCCGGGCCTACCCGGATTTTCGCCCGATTGCAGATGGACGCCCAGGAGGCGACCGAGCGGGCCGGCGCGGACGAACGCAAGCGCAACCCGGCGGATTTCGTGCTGTGGTTCGGCCAGTCGAAATATCCCAACCAGATCATGAAATGGGACTCGCCCTGGGGCGCCGGCTTCCCCGGCTGGCACATCGAATGCTCGGCGATGGCGAGCGAATATCTCGGCGAGACCATCGACCTGCATTGCGGCGGCATCGACCATGTGCCGGTCCACCACACCAACGAGATCGCCCAGTCCGAGGGCTGCTTCGGCCACCGCTGGGTCGAGACCTGGCTGCACGGCGAATTCCTGGTCGTGGACGACGCGAAAATGGCGAAATCGAGCGGCGATTTCCTGCATCTCGACCGGCTGGTCGAGGCCGGCTACGAGCCGATGGACTACCGCTACCTGCTGCTCACCGGCCATTACCGCGCCCGGCTCAGCTTCAGTTTCGAGGCGCTGGACGGCGCGCGCCAGTCGCTGAAGACATTGCGCAACCTGGCCCACGACTGGAGCTATGCGGCGCGGGACGAAAGCGGCGTGCGCGGCGGCGAGACGGCCGGGTGGCGGGCGCGCTTCCGCGACGCGCTGGCTATCGACCTGCACGTTCCCAACGCGCTGGCGGTTGCCTGGAAAATGGCGCGGGACCCGGAGCTCCGGCCGGCCGAAAAGCTCGCCCTGATCCTCGAATTCGACACGATCTTCGGCCTCGGCCTCGCCGCCGCGGCGCAGAGCCGGTCGCTCCCCGACGACCTGATGGACCTGATCGCCCGGCGCGAAAAGGCGCGGGCCGACAAGGACTGGGCGGCCGCCGACGCCCTGCGCGACGAATTGCGGGCAAAAGGCGTCGCGATCAAGGACCGCCCCGGCGGCGCCGACTGGGAATTGCTTGGCTGAACGCACTGCGGGTCGGCGGCCGGCGCTGGCGGGCCGCGCCCTCGGGCCCGGCAACCGCGAAATTCGGATCAGGCCACGGGCGTTGCGGTGGTCAGGCGCAGGCCGGACGGCGCCGACGACGATCAGCGCGATGCACGCCAGTTGAACGAATCCGAGATGTTCGTCGAACAGAACGAACCCGATCAGCGTTATGGCAAGAATGCCGAGACCGGCCCAGATCGCGTAGGCGACTCCGACCGGGATGACCTTGAGGGCCGGCGCCATGACCCAGAAGCAGGCGCTGTAACTGGCGATGGCCAGCACGCCCCAATGCCACTTTTCGAAACCGTTCGACAGTTTCAGCAGCAATGTTCCCGCCACCTCAAGCGCGATGGCGCAAGCCAGGGAGAAACCAGGCGCTCATTAAATCGTCCTTCCCGTGCCGGAGACCGGAAGGGGGCGCGCCGCCGGCCCTTCGGGCGTTTCGTCTACCACAGCGCCGCCGCAAGGCAATATACGCGCCGCGCGGACGCAAACCGCCGTTCCCTCCGGCGCCGGCGCGCCCGGCCCGGACTCAGGGCGCCTTGGGGGCGGCCCGTTCCGGTCCGTTCCTGCGGCGGGCCTCCGCCGTCACCGCTTCCAGCAGCAGATCGAGAGCCGCGCGCGAAGGCGCGCATGTTTTCCAAATTGCCGGCTGTGCCGGGCTTCTTCGCTCCTCGTAACGCGAAGCGCTATGCAAATCTGTGCGGGTTCCCCGGGACAAAGACCGGTCCCTGGAGAAGTCAGCTTTGCGCACCGATCAGGGATTAAAGTAGAATGTCGATTGATATTATTCGATGGCGTTACGGTAATTGATCGCTAGAAACACGAAATATGCCCTTTATGCTTGCTGGATTTCGAACACAGATCTGGATATGCGTTTTCTTGTTAAACCCTGCCCCTTCGTATACCGGATTACCTTCAACAAAAACGCCGCGTACTGTATCTATACTTGAGTCCTTGGCCTCTTTTTGGATAACATGCAATTGCTCAAACACCGCGCAATCCAAACCTTCGACGAAGTTTATCTTCATCTGATGAATTCTCTGGCAGTTGCAACTTCCGCCTTTTCACAAGTTTTTACATATGTCTCATGGGCTTCTTCTACTAGGCGAATACCAGCTGACGTCATTAAATCAAGACAAAGTCCCAGATCGATTACAGCTCCAACAACGGCTGTTTCCGTAACGTTCGCTCCCCAACTACTGTTCATCAACTCATTGGCAAATTCGAGACCGCGAACCGGATTGGCTTCCCAGAAATAAATACCGTGCCCTAGCCAGTCATAGTCGTTTTCGCTTGCCTTGAATCTTTCCCCATTCAAAAGGGTTTTCTGCGGTCGCTTTATCGCAACCGTGGTACCCGAGAACAAATGCAGAAGATAAGCGATGCAACAGTCAGCCGTATCTTTTGGAAAGACGCCCAGTTGCAGTGTGCGTTCCAAGTTCGTGTAATTTTTTTCCGAGCGATTTTTTTTGATTTGGTTACCTTTGTAATATGCTTACTTGCGGCTTCAGAAAATCGATCCGCATCATCATCGGACAGAACAAAAGCGCCAAAGCCGTGGGATCTTCCATTTTTTCTGGGCTTTCTTGGATTTTTTTTCTGTCATTTCAACTCCGCGGGTTCAATGTTACCGTTCACCAAGCATACCGAACATCTGCTCTTATGTCAGCTACCGCGACCTCTACATCCATTGCGGTAGATCGTACATCCCAGCTCGGTTCGGGACCATACCTGCTCCCGCATACCCCTCCACCATACAACATTGCTGTAGACATGCACAAGCCCTCGGTCGTCTCGTAGAGCAACCGTTGGTGTGCAATATTGAAATCGCCAAGGGATAGCTGGAGGTTGTCCCGGTAATCCATAGGAGGACCCACTCGGCTTCGCTTAGCGCTTTGCGTTATGCGGAGCGAGGGCGCGTGGGCGGCCCTGTCGCCCGGCTCCGCGGCCGGCGCCGCTTCACGATCCGGTAAATTTCGCCAGCCGCTTTTCCCAGGAAGGAGCGGACGCCTTCCTCGAAATCGCCGCTGGCCTGGGACAGGATGAACTGGTCGCGGTCGATGGCGGCGGTGGCGCGGCCGAGGGCGTGGGCGTTGGCGTCGATCAACTCCTTGATCATGCGCACCTGCGCCGGCGGCAGTCCCGGCGGCCCGTTCGGCGATCCGGCGCGCCGCGGCGAGAACTTCGCCATCCTCCGCCTTTTCGTCGGCCAGGCCCCAGTCGAGCGCCCGGTCGGCATCCAGCCGCTCGGCCAGGATCAGCAGACGCTTGGCCTTCGCCGGCCCGATCAGCGCGGACCGTGCGCGGCGCCGAGCCCCAGCTCATGCTCATGCCGCGCTCGATCTCCGGCGTGTAGAGCGTCGCCGAGCGGCCGACGACCCGGAAATCGCACGCCACAGCGAGCGCGGACGCCGCCGCCGATACACCAGCCCTCGATGGCGGCGATCGTCAACGGTTCGATATCCTGCCACGCCTGGCACATGCGCGGCCCCGCGGCGAGCCGCTGGCGCCGCTCTGCCAGCCCCAGGGCGCGCACTTCGCCGGATTCGGCGTCGCGCAGGTCGAAGCCCATCGAGAAATTCGCGCCGCCGGCGAGGATGACCGCCGAGGTCTCATGGTCGTTTTCGAAGCGGCGCGCGGCCTCGGTCAGTTCGCGCATCGCGGAGAGCGACAGCGCGTTGGCCGCGTTGCCGCGGTCCAGGGTGACGGTCGCGATCCGGCCGTCCCGTTCGATCCTGACATGTTTCATCGGTAAACCGGTCCTGTCTTCTGCTTCGGATGGAACCCTGCCGGCCCGACAGCGCCGCGCAGGCCGTGGTCGCGGTGAGAAATCCGGGCTAAGCCATACCCATGAACACCGCAACAGCCCCGATGTCCGCGGCCGTTTCGGCCCAGGCCGAATGCCATCACCAGTTTCTGCTCGGCCTCCAGCTCATGGTCGCGACCCGAGAGGGGCCGGGCGCGGTCGGCGACTGGATGTTCCGGCTGTTCCGCCGCCAGCACGAAGCGAGTTTCCTTCCCGGCTTGCGCAAACTGGGCCTGGACGGCCTGCCCCACGCCGTGGCCTGCGCCCGGTATCACGTCCTGTCCAACGGCATCGGCGGCGTCGCCGTCGACTATATGGAGGAGTCCCCCGCCAAGGCCTGGGTGCGCTTCCGCTATCCGCGCTGGATGTATGACGGGCCGGCGATCTGCGGCGCGCCGATCGAGGCGAGCCGCGGCTTCCTGCGCGGCTGGTACGCGCACAACGGCGTATCGCTGAACAACCCGCGGCTCGGCTTCGTCTGCGTGTCGGAGGACATGAGCGGCCAGTACGGGCTGTGCGGCTATTTCCGGGAATACGACCGCGCGCTCGGCGCGGACGAGCGGCTGGTCTTTGCGCCCGGCGAACGCCCGCCGCCCTGGGATCCGGACCGGCAGCCGGCATTGCCGGCGGACGAATGGAGCGAAGACCGCCTCGCGAAGGCCCGGCGGAACTACGCGGTCGCCTATATCCGCAACGGCATCGGCGCGCTGGTTCCGGCGATCGGCGCGGACAGGGCGCTGGAGCATGGCAGGCTCGCCGCGCGGCTGACCGGCCTGCAGCAGTACCGCCGGATGGCCGACGCCGTGGGCGCGGCGGACGGCGGCCCGCAGGACGCGGCCGGTTTCCTTCAGGCGATGTTCCGCGGCATGGGCGACGGCGCCGTGCGGGAAGAGCCCGGGGCCGGGTCCGGCCCCGATGCCGCCGTCCTCCGCCACACCGGGCTGCGCATCGTGCGCGGCCTGTCCGGCGCCGAACGCGACATCCTGCTGGCCTGCTGGATCGAGCTCTGGCGGGGCGCCGTCGCCTCCCACCGCCGGTTCATGCGCGTCGAGGTCGAGGTCGGGGCCGAAGCCGAAGGCGGCCTGCTCTGGACGATCCGCCCGGACTGAGGATCGCGGACCGCTCCGGGTTACGCCCCGGCCGCCAGCTTCGCCTCCAGCAGGGCGCGGATATCGTCCGGGATCGGCGCGGCCTTGCGCTCGGCCTTGTCGAAGAACACCTCGACCAGGTCGGCGGTGGCGTGGACAACGCCGCTGTGGGTGTCGCGCATCCGCTCGCGGTAGGTGAAGCTCTTGGAGCCGACCCGGACGATCGCGCTTTCGACGACCCAGAGCTGGCCGACCCGCATTTCCTGCAGGAAATCGATCTTGAGCGACGCCACGACGCCGATCAGGCCCAGCTTCTCCTCCATCTCGAGGATCGGCACGCCGATCGCCGACCAGATGTGGAAGCTCGCATCGTCGAACGCCTCGGCGTAGAAGCGCACGTTCATGTGGCCGAAATGATCGCATTTCCAGGGCACCACCACCCCGCGGCCGGTCTCGTGCCAGCCGTCTTCCGTCCTGCCCGTCACCGCGCGCTCCCGCCTTTGCCGCTGCGCGGGTGATAGAGCAGAAGCCCCTTCCGGGATAAGGGGCAATTTGGTCCCGCCTCCCGAAGGAAAATCGCGTCCGGGCCCCGGAAAACCGGGCCGGGGCGGAGTAGCCTGCCCCTTCGGCTTCGCTCAGGGCAGGCGGCGCGCGCGGCGCTGCCCCCTTTCGCAGAGGAATCCCAAGGGGAGAGGGTGTGCCGCCGTGCAGCCGGCGTCGCCGTTGCTCCGTTCGCTGCATCCAATCGAAGCCATGAGCATCGCGGCGAAAGCGGTTGACGCCGCCGGGAGCCGCGCGCTTCTCTCTCCCCCGAACCCGATGGCAGGCAGCGAACGGCGAAGCAATGGCGGAAACGACCGAACCGCTGCCGGAGGACGACGCCGGCAACCGCTTCGCCCCGGCCGGGCCGGAGGCGCGGATCGCCTGTTTCGTGCCGTCGATCACCGAGCTGCTGGTCGATCTCGGCCTGGGCGAGCGGCTGGTCGCGCGCACCCGCTTCTGCATCCATCCCGCCGACGCGGTGGCGCGCATTCCGGCGATCGGCGGCACCAAGAAGGTCAGCCTGCGCAAGCTGGAGGCGCTGGCGCCGACCCACGCCGTCCTGAATATCGACGAAAACACCGCCGGGATGGCCGAGGCGATGCGCGCGTTCGTGCCCAACGTCGTCGTCACCCATCCCCTGGTCCCCGAGGACAATCTGCGGCTCTACGCCCTGATGGGCGGCCTGTTCGGCAAGGCGGCCGAGGCGGCGGCGCTGAGCCGGCAATTCCGCGCGGCGCGCAATGCCCTGCCGCCGGCCGGTCCCGCCGGGCGCCGGGACGTGCTCTATTTCATCTGGAAGGACCCGTGGATGACGGTGTCGCGCGACACCTACATCTCGGCCATGCTCGGCCTGGTCGGCTGGCGGACGACCCATCACGATCCGGACGTCCGCTACCCGGCGGTGGACCTGACGCCGGAGACCGTCGCGGCGACCGACCTGTTCCTGTTCCCGACCGAGCCCTGGGACTTCACCCGCGCGGAAATCGACGCCTTCCTGCGCGACCACGATTGCCCGCCGGAGAAGGCGCTGATGGTCGACGGCGAATATTGCAGCTGGTACGGCAGCCGCGCCATCGCCGGGCTGCGCTATCTCGGGGATCTGGCGGCCAACGTGCGCCGGGGCCCTTCGGGACGGGATACATGGCCAACGCCGTAACCGTCGCCGCCTATATCGGGGCCGCGCTCGCCGAGATCGCCGGCTGCTTCGCCTTCTGGGCCTGGCTCCGCCTCGACAAGTCGGCCTGGTGGCTGGCGCCGGGCATGGTCGCGCTGGCGGTCTTCGCCTGGCTGCTGACCCTGGCCGACGTGCAAGCGGCGGGCCGCGCCTACGCGGCCTATGGCGGCGTCTATGTCGCCGCGTCGGTGTTCTGGCTGTGGATCGTGGAAGGCGCCGGCCCGGATCGCTGGGACCTGATCGGCGCGTGCGTCGTGCTGATCGGCGCCGGCATCATCCTGTTCGCGCCGCACGGTGCGTGACCGGTACGTCCGCAGCCGCCGCGTTTGTTCGAGAGGAGGGGCCAGCGCCGTCCCTCGATACGGCCCTGCGGGCCTACTCGGGATGAGGGGGTGTTGGAATTGGAACTCAATCCGGCAAATCCCTTCTCATCCCCATCTTCACCCTCATCCTGAGTAGCCGCGAAGCGGCGTATCGAAGGACGGGCGGCGCACGACACGCGGCTGGCGATCCGCTCGTCCGCGCGGTATGCTGGGCCAGCCTTCGCAACCGGACCACGACCATGCCCGGACTCGCCGCCTTCAATCTGATGCAGTGGATCGCCGACCATGACGACGCGCTCAGGCCGCCGGTCGGCAACGCCCAGATCTGGCAGGACGCCAACTTCATCGTCACCGTCGTCGCCGGGCCGAACGAGCGCACGGATTTTCACGACGACCCGCTGGAGGAGTTCTTTTACCAGATCAAGGGCGGCATGACGCTCCGCATCATCGAGGACGGCCGGATCAGGGACGTGCCGATCCGCGAGGGCGACGTGCTGCTGCTGCCGCCGCACACCCGCCATTCGCCCCAGCGGCCCGAGCCCGGCTCCTACGGCCTGGTGATCGAGGCCCGGCGGCCGGAGGGCCATCTCGACGCCTTCGAATGGTATTGCGACAAGTGCGGCCACCGCATCCACCGCGACGAGTTCCAGCTCAACAGCATCGTCGACGACCTGCCGCCGGTGTTCCGCAACTACTACGCCAGCGAGGAGCTGCGCACCTGCGGCAACTGCGGCTGGCTCGACCCCGGCCGCCGCCCGCCCCCGCCGGCGGAGACGCTGCCGAGAATTACGATGGGGTGACGGGCTGGAGATATCCTGAGGAATTGCCACGCTTGTAACAATATCTTTACATCCCATAATGGGATAATTATACCCTTTGGGTACGAATGCGAATCGTAGCGAAACGAACGTTGCGCACATATTGGGGAGTCTGAACCTCGGGCAGAGCAACCCCTGAAGGCTTGGTATTCCATCGCCAAGAAAGCCGAGTGGTCTTCCCGGCCGATGTCAAGGCCACATTCGGCAACGCGAGCATCGTCGGCAACGATCGGGTCGTTTTCAACATCGGGGGCAACAGGTTCCGGCTTATCGTGCGCTTCGACTACACAAAGCGAATCGGTTTCATCTGCTTTGTCGGCACGCATGCGGAGTATGACGGCATCGACGCGTCCAGAATCTAGGGATTCGAAATGAACATCCGCCCAATCAAGAACGAAGCCGACTACGACGCGGCCCTCGCCGCCATCGACCGGCTGATGGGCGCAGCACCCGAGTCGCAGGAGAGCGACGAGTTGGAGATCCTCGTCACGCTCGTGGAAGCCTACGAGGCCGAACACTGGCCAATCGAGGCACCCGATCCCGTTTCTGCAATCGAGCACATCATGGAAGCCCGGGGTTTTCGGCAAAAGGATTTCGCCGCGGTGATCGGTTCGCAGCCGCGCGCCTCCGAGGTGCTGAACCGCCGACGCGCCCTCACCCTGCCGATGATTCGGGCGCTGTCGGCCGAATGGGGCCTGCCGGCCGATCTGCTGGTCCGTGAATACGATCTCGTCACGGCGCAAACCGAGGCGTAACCGCCGGAAGTCACGCGGTTCGGCGTATATTCCGCTATAGGTGTCGCGTCCGCTTCGGCTCCCGCCCGGTCCGCGCCGCCCCAAGTTCCTGTCGCGAGGTTCCGCCATGCCGCCTGCCAGAACGGGGTACTCCGCAACGCAGATCGCGCTGCACTGGATCATCGCGGTGCTGATCGTCGCGCAGGTCGTGCTGCACGAGGGCATGGAGACGGTGTACGGCGCGGCCCAGGGCGATTCGGGGGGCGGGCCGGCGCCGACGGACGCCGAGCGCCTGATGGCCGACCTGCACGTCGCCGGCGGCATCGCGGTGTTCCTTCTCGCCCTGCTGCGCGTCGTCCTGCGGCTGCGCCGCGGCGCCCCGCCGCCGCCGGCCGAGGAGCGCGCGATCCTGCGCTTCGCGGCCAAAGCCGTCCATTTTCTGTTCTACGCCGTCATCCTGCTGATGCCGTTCGGCGGCGCGCTCGCGTGGTTCGGCGGCGTGGAGGCGGCGGCCGCGGCGCACCGGGCCGGGATGCCGGTTATCGTCGCCCTGCTGCTCCTGCACGTTGCCGGCGCGCTCTACCACCATTTCGTGCTGAAAACCGACGTCATGCGCCGGATTCTGCGCCCGGAGAAAACGGCGCCGTGAGGCCGCAGCGGAACCGGCGGCCGGGCCGCGCCGGCGGATTGAAAAAAGTCGCACTCGGTATTACAATTAGATCGTGAGGACGGGCGCTCGCGAGGATCGGATTGCAGACCTTCAAGACCGAGGCGTTCGCCCGGTTCGCGGACCGCGAGGGACTGGAGGATGCGGCCCTGTGCGAGGCCGTCAGGCGTGCGCGGGACGGCCTGATCGACGCCGACCTCGGTGGCGGCGTCATCAAGCAGCGGATCGCCCGCAAGGGCGGCGGCCGCTCCGGCGGTTTCCGCACGATCCTGGTGTTCCGCCGGGGCGCGCTGGCGTTCTTCGTGCACGGGTTCGCGAAGAGCGACCGGGAGAACCTTCGGCGCAAGGAACTCTCAGGGCTGCGGTCGCTGGCGAACGAGTATCTGTCGCTGGACGCGGCGGGCCTTGCGGCCGCACAGGCCACTGGAGCGATAATCGAGGTGGAATGCGATGACGAAGCAGTATGAGAGCGAGGTGCTGGCGTCGGTGCACGAAGCCGCGCTCGGCCTGGCCGAGGCGGGACTGATGTCGAAGCGGACCATGCGCAAGTTCGACGAGATGTGCCTTACGCCCGTCAAGGAAATGACGCCGGAGGACATCCGCGCGCTTCGGCTTCGCGAGCATGCGAGCCAGGCGGTGTTCGCGCGCTACCTCAACGTGACCGCGGGTCTGGTGAGCCAGTGGGAGCGCGGCGAGAAGCGCCCGCGCGGCCCCTCGCTGAAGCTGCTGACGCTGGTGGCGAAGAACGGTCTCGGCGCGGTGGCGTGAGATTCGCTGCCCGGATCGCGGTGTTGCGATAGTGTTGACACGCCGTATGGAAGCACCGACGCCTCCGAAATTCAATAATACAAACCACTGCGCTTCAGCCCCTTTCTTCACGGCAAGTTCGAAATCAAGGCGATCCCGGCATGCTTCGTCCAGAGTATCGAGGTGCTGGGTCAGGCGAAGGCGCGGTAGTCTCCGATGGCGAGGCGCCGAACAGAGGCTCGAAGGGCCCTGTCCGGACTCGACTCTGCGTCCGCCTTCGGTGAAACTGCATGTTGCAGTACCGTTACAGGCCGATACCGTTTCGGCCGGGCCGGCGCGAAGGCAGGAACACTCGGGACAAGACGGGCAACGCATGACGAACAGGAGGGCCGGGCCGGCATGGGGACGCTGATCGACATCGAACAGGCGCGCGCGTCCCGGCGCGCGGCGGGCCGCAGGGCTCCGGCAACCGGGACGCGCCATCCGCCCCCCTCCCCCGCGCGGCATCCGCCCGCCTCCCGCCACACCTTCTTCAGCCGGTCCGAACTCTGCAAGCTGCTTGGCCTCTACAGCCGGCGCGTCGTCAACGGCGAATGGCGCGACTACGCCATCGACCACGACGCCACCCAGGCGACCGTCTCCTTCTACCGCTGCGCCGCCGAGCATCCGGAATACGCCATCACCAAAACGGCGGGCCCCAAGGGCCGTCCGGGCCTGTTCGTGCTCAGGTCCGGCCCGCAGACGATCGAACAGTCCCCGTCGCTCGAAGAGGTGATCGGCGCGGTCGAGCGCCGGCCGCGCCTGGTCCGGTCGTCGGCCGGCTGAGCGCCCCGGACATGCCCGGCCCCGACATGCGGAGGCTCCTGCCATGACCGACGCCTGGATCGTCGGCGCCAGTTCGACCCGCTTCGAACGCGCGCCCGAAAAAAGCTATCGCGACCTCGCCCGCGAGGCCTATTGCGCCGCCCTCGCCGACGCCGGCATGGAGACCGGCGCGGCCATCGAATTCGGCTGGTTCTCCAACTGCGGCCTGTGGGTCGACGGCCAGGCCTCGATCCGCGGCCAGGTGCTGTTCGCGCCGCTGGTGCGCGAGGGCCTGTTCCCGGAGCGCGTGCCGATGGTCAACGTCGAGGGCGGGTGCGCCTCGGCCCAGATGGCGCTGCACGGCGCGCGGAAGGACATCCTGTCCGGCCAGTGCGGCGTCAGCCTCGCCATCGGCGTCGAAAAGCTGTTCAACCCGGCCGCGCCGGAAGACACGATGGCGGTCTACCGGGCGGCGATCGACCGGCTGACGCCGGAGGAATGGCGGAATTACTACGCCGAGGCCGGCGAGGAGGCCGGCAAGCCGTTCGAGGAAGGGCCGGACCGCACGGTGTTCATGGACACCTACGCCATGCAGGCCTGCTGGCACATGAAGGCCCACGGCACGACGCAGCGCCAGATCGCCGCCGGCGCGGCCAAGAACCACCGCAACGGCGCGCGCAACGAGAAGGCGCAGTACAGCTTCGAGCTTTCGGTCGAGGACGTGCTGAACGACCGGCCGGTGAGCTGGCCGCTGACCCGGGCCATGTGCTCGCCGGTCGGCGACGGCGCCGCGGCGGTGCTGGTCTGCTCGGAGGATTTCCTGCGCGGCCAGCCGGCGGAAGTGCAGGAGCGCGCCGTCCGCATCCGCGCCTGCGAACTGGCTGGCGGCAAGTATCGCCGGCTCGACGAGCCCGGCCTGTCCCATGTCGCGGCGCAGAAGGCCTACGCCCGGGCCGGCGTCGGCCCGCAGGACATCGACGTCGCCGAGGTCCACGACGCGACGTCCTTCTGCGAGATCTACCAGGCCGAGATGATGGGCTTTGCGGAAACCGGCAAAGGCGGCGAACTGGTCGAGAGCGGCGAAACGGCGATCGGCGGGCGCATCCCGGTCAACACGTCGGGCGGCCTCGTTTCCAAGGGCCACCCGGTCGGCGCGACCGGCCTGTCGATGATCTACGAGCTGGCCCGGCAGCTGCGCGGCGAGGCCGGGGCCCGCCAGGTCCAGGGCGCGGCGCTCGCCCTGTCGGAAAACGGCGGCGGCGTCATCGGCTTCGACGAAGCCGCCTGCGCCGTGACCATCCTGGAGCGGGCGGGGTAGCGCGAAGCACCGAACGCTCCGCAGCGCGCCGGCTTTCGCCCTTCGATACGCCCCGGATTAAATCCGGGGCTACTCAGGGTGAGGGTGAAGGGAGTAAACGTATTACACACCCTCATCCCGAGTAGGCGCGCTTGCGCGCCGTATCGAGGGACGCCCGCCTGCCCGCCCAACGACCGTGTCAGCGGAACCGAAACCGGAGCGGAGCCGGACGGCGCGGAAAAGATATGGGGCTTACGGAGATATTTGACATGAGGCGGTCGTCTCATGGGCGGTCCCGAATTTCTGCGCCGGAAAGAAGCCGGAACCCTCCCCGGCAAACTCCTTCCCCGGCAAACCGAAGCGCCGCCCCCTGTGAAACCGAACGGGAAAAACCGAAATTGTCACCCCGGCCGACCGAAGGGAGAGCCGGGGTCCAGTGGCTGCCCGAAAGTCTTTTACTCGTAGCTCTGGGCCCCGGATCGTCGCTGCGCTCCGTCCGGGGCGACAAGGAGGGGCATCGGGCGCGCCGGGGCGCGTTGGCGGGCCGTTTCGGGTCGCTCCGTCAACCGATCTTCGTTAGCCCCAAAGATATCTCCGCTCCGCCACCCATTCGGGCGGCTCCGGTCGATATGACGGGAAATGGTGGGAAATCCAGCCCTACGGCCCGCTTCGCACCCGGTCCACCGCCGCGCGCCAGCCGGCCAGCAGGGCCTTGCGGCGGTCAGCCGGCATCGACGGGGCGAAGATGCGGTCCGGGCGCCAGGTTGCGGCGACCGCTTCTTCGAGCGAATCGTAGAGCCCCGCGCCGACCCCCGCGAGCAGGGCGGCGCCGAGCGCCGTGGTCTCGGTCACCGCCGGGCGCTCGACCGGCGCGCCGGTAATGTCGGCGATGAACTGCATCAGCCAGCCGTTGGCCGCCATGCCGCCGTCGACGCGCAGCCGGCCCGCGCCCGCCTCCCGCCGGTCCCCGGCCATCGCTTCGAGCAGGTCGGCGGTCTGGTAGCCGCAGGCCTCGAGCGCCGCGCGCGCCAGATGGGCCGCGCCGGTGTCCCGCGTCAGGCCGAACAGGCCGCCGCGCGCGCCGGCGTCCCACCAGGGCGCGCCGAGGCCGGTGAAGGCCGGCACCAGATAGACGCCCGCGTTGTCCGGCAGGCCGGCGGCCAGCGCCTCGCTCGCCGCGCTCTCGGCGATGACGCCCAGCCCGTCGCGCAGCCACTGTACCGCCGTGCCGGCGTTGAAGATGGCGCCTTCGGCGGCGTAAACGGTTTCGCCGCCGAGCCGCCAGGCGACGGTCGCCAGGATGCCCGCGCCGGGTTCCGGCCGCTCCCGCCCGGCGTTGACCAGGATGAAGCAGCCGGTGCCGTAGGTGCTCTTGGCCATGCCCGGCGTCAGGCAGCCCTGCCCGGCCAGCGCCGCCTGCTGGTCCCCGGCCATGCCGGTAATCGGAACCGGCGCGCCGAATATCTCCGGATCGGCCGTGCCGAACGCGCCGGCGCTGTCCCGCACCTCGGGCAGCACGGCGGCCGGCGCGCCGAACTCCCGGCACAGGGCGCCGTCCCAGGCCTGCGCCTCGATATCGAACAGCATGGTGCGCGAGGCGTTGGACGCGTCGGTCGCGTGGACGGCGCCGCCGGTCAGACGCCAGAGCAGGAAGCTGTCGACCGTGCCGAAGGCGAGCTTCCCGTCGCGCGCCGCCGCGCCGGCGCCCTCGACATGGCCGAGCAGCCATTCCAGCTTGGTGGCGGAGAAGTAGGAATCGGGCGCCAGCCCGGTCGTCTTGCGGACCGCGGGCGCCGCGCCCTCTTCGACCAGCGCCCGGCAGCGCGCCGCGCCGCGCCGGTCCTGCCAGACGATGGCGTTGTGGACCGGCCGGCCGGTCCCGCGGTCCCACAGGACCGTCGTCTCGCGCTGGTTGACGATGCCGATGGCGGCGAGGGCGAAGCCCTTCGCCCGGGCTTCCGCCGCAGCCTGCCGGGCCGTGTCGCGCGCGGTGCGCCAGATGTCCTCCGGGTCCTGCTCGACCCAACCGTCGCGCGGGAAATGCTGGGGCAGCGGCTGCTGCGCGGCGGCGACGATGCCGCCGCCCAGATCGAAGGCGATGGCCCGGCTGCTCGTGGTGCCCTGGTCGATCGCCAGGATCGCGGTCCCGGAGGAAGGGCCGGCGGCCATGTCAGGCCGCAAGGATGTCCCGCACGGCCGGCCAGCTCTGCGCGCCGAAGGTGTTCAGGTCGTTGCGCAGATGGTCCGGGATCCACCGGTCGATCGCTTCGGCGTAGCTCGGCCGGGCCCGGATGCGGTCGTACCAGTCGGCGACCCGCGGCCGGCTTTCGGTCCACATCGCCTGCATCCGGAGCATATCGAGCCGGGCGAGATAGGGCGTCATGCCGGCGTCGGCGAGGGTATAGGCGTCGCCGGCCAGCCACGGGCCGTCCGCCAGATCGGCCTCCATCTTCGCGAGATAGCGGTCGTAGAGATGCACGATGCTGCCGGCGTCGGGCGCGTCGAAACCCTGCTCGATATAGCCGCGCTTGCGGACGTTCCAGTCCGACGTCACCGAATCGGCCGGCGTGCTTTGCAGGAACTCCTCCAGCTTCTCCGGGCCGAGGCGCATCAGCGTGTGGCGGTGCGAGGCCATGAAGGTGAGCGGGCCGCAGGCGCGGTGCACCTCCTCGTCGACCGCCTTGGTCCAGCAGCGCATCCGGGCGCGCTGCACCGGATCGGCCGGGATCAGCGGCGGGTCCGGGAACACCTCGTCGAGATATTCGCAGATCACGGTGGATTCGACGATGACCGCGCCGTCGTGGACCAGGGTCGGCACCACGGCCTTGGGGTTGAGCTTGCGGTATTCCGGCGCGAACTGGTCGCCCTTGAGGATGTCGAGATAGCGGCCGTCCCAGTCCAGCCCCTTCTCGGCCAGCGCGAGGCGCACCTTGGCGGCGCAGACCGAGGATCCGTGGTGATAGAGTTCGAGCATCGCGGCGTTCTCCGGCTCTCTAGAAAATCTCGAAATATTCGCGCTGTTCCCAGTCGGTGACGGACGACAGGAAGCGCGCGGTCTCGGCCTGCTTCATGTCGGCCCAGTAGTCGACGAACAGGTCGCCGAGCTTCTCGCGGTAGAGCGCGCTGGCGCGGAAATGCGGCGCCGCCTCCATCAGGCTCTGCGGCAGGGCGGGCGCGCCGGCCTCCTCGTAGGGCGTGTCGGTCGGCGGCGGCGGCTCCAGGCCGCGGGCGACGCCGTCCAGCCCGGCCAGCGCCTGGGAGGCCATGTAGAAATAGGGGTTGGCCGCCGGGTCGCCGATCCGGTTCTCGATCCGCGTCGCCGGATCGCCCGCGCCGGCGCCGATCACCCGCAGCATGACGCCGCGGTTGTCCGCGCTCCAGGCCGCCCGGTCCGGCGCCAGGGAGTTCGGCTTGTAGCGCTTGTAGCCGTTGACGGTCGGCGTCGTCAGCAGCGCCGAGGCGGCGGCGTGCTCGATCAGCCCGGCGGCCCAGCTTCGGCCGTAGGGCGACAGCAAATCCCCCTCCCCGTCCGGCGCGAACAGGTTGGCCCCGCCGGCGTCGGAAACCGACTGGTGCAGGTGCCAGCCGCTGGCGAACAGGTTGGGCAGGCCGGGCTTACACATGAAGGTGACGTGCAGGCCGTTGCGCCGGCAGATCTGCTTGGCGGCGGTGCGGAACAGGACCATCCGGTCGGCCGACGCGACCGCCTCGTCGGCCGCGAAGGTGAACTCGACCTGGCTCGGGCCGAACTCGCATTCGGCGGAGCGCAGCGGCAAGCCCATTTCGAGCAGGTTTTTCCGCAGCAGCGCGACGCCCTGCTCCAGCTCGTCCAGCCGCGTCTCGGTGAGATAGTGGAAGCCGCGCGCCAGCAGGCTGACCTCGGGCGCCGCCGCCGGCTGGGTCGCGTCCTCCGGCGCCAGACGCGGATCTTCCAGCCGGAACAGGTGGAATTCGATTTCGAGCCCGGTAATCAGCCGCCGGCCTTCCGCCGCCAGCGGTTCGAGCGCCTCTTTCAGGATGCGCCGGCCGGAAAACGGCGCCGGCCTGCCGTTGGTGAAATAGACGTCGCACAGCACCCAGCCGGTGCGCGGCGCCCAGGGCAGCATGGCGAAGGTCGCGGGATCGGCGACGATCGCGATATCCCCTGCGCCGGTCAGTTCGTCGAGGCCGAGCCCGGAACCCTTGGCGAAGGCCGGGAACACGGTGGCGTGGGACGTGTCCTTGGTCAGCAGGGTCGAGGGCAGCGACACGCCGCTCGCCAATGCCGCCTTCGCCGCCTCGCCGATCAACGCCTTGCCGCGGGCGATGCCGTGCTGGTCGGCGAAGGAGAAGCGCAGGGTCTCGACCTCGCCGCTGTCGATCCGCCCGGCGATTTCGGCGCCCGCCTCCGCCTGTTCCGGCGTCCACAGCCCGTATCGTTCGACGAATCCGGTGCGGCCGACGCCCAGGCCCGGCCCGCTGTCCGGCCGGCTCATTCCGCCGCCTCGCCTGTCGCCGCCGTTTCGCGCGCACCGGCCCAGGGCGAGCGGGCGCGCCGCGCCGCCTCGTCCTTGCGCCACACGGTGCGCCACTCGGCGGCCGGCCCGATGGTGTCGATGGCCAGCGGCGCCTCGCCGGCCGTGCCGCGCTCGAACGGCGCCGGCCCGCCCGCTTCCGCCGTCTTGAGCGCCCGGCGCAGCAGCCGGCGGTAGGCCATGATGCCGGCGTCGGTGGTCCCCAGATTTTCCTTCGTCCGGTCGTGGACCGGGCCGGGCGATTCGACCGCCCACTGGTCGTGGAAATTGATGTCCTCGCCCATGCCGGTATAGGTGCGCAGCCGCTGCTCGGCCGGGTCGTAGCCCCAGCCGTCGGCCCGGCCGTGGATCGAGCGGTAGTCCGGCAGGGTGCAGCCGGCGAGCCGGTCGGCGCGCATCCGGTCCTTGTCGACCGGTGCGGCATAGTCGGTGAACAGCGTGTGCCAGATGCAGTTTTCGTCGTCGACCGGGACGTGCCACTGGGTGATGTTCATGGTCGCCGAGATCGGAATGACGATGCCGTGGGGGAAGACCTGGTTGGTGACGCGGACATGGCGCCGCCCGTCGCCGAGATCGCGCAGGGTCGTGAGCCGCAGGCCGTACCCCGTCGTCTCGACGTGGATTTCCGGCCGGTCGAAATCCCGGAACACCGCGGTCTGGGCCAGGCCGCCGGTGCGGTCGCGGAACTGCTGGCCGTAGCGGTCGTCCCCATCTTCGTCGGCATCCTCGAAGAAGCGGTGCAGGAAGGAGGCGTGGGCCGGGTCGATGCCGACCTCGAGCGCCTGCAGCCAGTTGCATTCCCACAGGCCCTTCCAGGCGAAGCTGTAGGCGTCCGGCGCGGCGAAACAGTCGAGGTCCGGCAGGGGCGGCGGTTCCCCCTCCCCCGGCCAGGCGAAGATCGTGCCGTTGCGCTCCAGGCACGGATAGGCCGGCTGGCGCACCCGCTTATGCAGGTCGGAGCCTTCGGGCTCGGCCGGCTGCTCCAGGCAGGCGCCGGTTGCGTCGTAGAGCCAGCCGTGGAACGGGCAGCGCAGGCCGCCGTTTTCCAGCCGCCCGAAGGCGAGGTCGGCGCCGCGGTGGCGGCAATGGCGGCCGATCAGGCCGGGCCGCCCGTCCGCGCCGCGGAACAGCACCAGGTCCTCGCCGAGCAGCCGCACCGCCTTGACCGGGCGCGGGTTGTCCGATTCCGGGGCCAGCTCCTCCGACAGCGCGACCGGCTGCCAGTAGCGCCGCATCAGCGCGCCGCCGGGCGTGCCGGGGCCGGTCCGGGTCAGCAGGGCGTTCTGTTCCGCGGTCAGCATGGCGGGGCGAGAATGCCGCGTCCCGCCGCAGGCGTCCAGTCTTGCCCGCGCCGCGCCGGGCGGCTACTCAACGGCCCGGAACCGCCCCATCGGCCCCCGCCCGCAAAGGAAGCCCGCCATGACCGGCGCCATCGACGCCCGCCTCGCCGAACTCGGCATCGCAATCCCCGAAGCCCCGCTGCCGGCGGCCAACTACGTCCCCTGGGTGGTGACCGGCAACCTGGTCTTCATCGCCGGGCAGGTGCCGTTCGAGGAGGGCAAGCTGGGCCATGTCGGCAAGCTGGGCGACGCATTTTCGGTCGAGGACGGCCAGGCCTGCGCGCGCATCGTAGCGGTCAACATCCTCGCCCAGCTCAAGGCGGCGTGCGGCGGCGACCTCGACCGCGTGACGCGCTGCGTCAAGCTCGGCGGCTTCGTCAACTCGACGCCGGACTTCACCGACCAGCCCAAGGTGGTCAACGGCGCCAGCGACCTGATCGTCGCCGTCTTCGGCGACCGCGGCAAACACGCCCGCTTCGCCGTCAGCGCCCCGTCCCTGCCCTTCGACGCCGCGGTGGAGATCGACGCGGTGTTCGAGGTGGGGTGAGGGGCGGCGGTAACTGCTGTTCCTTTGCGGTTTCAGTTGATTTAAAATGGTGTATCTTGGGACTGTGATGATGTAACCGGACGGGGATCATGCTCCTGCGATACGGGTGTAACGTTGCCTCCCACTACGACCATGTGAAAAGTTGAGGAAATCATGATAACCTACGTTAAGGGCGATCTGTTTTCTTCTCCAGCAAAGGTGTTGGTAAATACTGTAAATACGAGGGGTGTAATGGGAAAAGGTATTGCGCTACAATTTAAGAAAATTTATCCTGAAATGTTCTTAGCGTATAGAGAATATTGTGAAGCGAGAAGATTTGACATTGGCAATCTACATCTGTATCAAACCGAACACAAATGGATCCTTAATTTCCCAACTAAGCGTGACTGGCGAAAACCATCTCGTGTCGAATTTATTGAGGCTGGGTTAAGAAAGTTTGTGGCATCATTTAGTGAATTGGGATTTACATCGGTTGCGTTTCCTGCCCTTGGTTGTGGAAATGGTGAATTAGATTTTGAAACTCAAGTTAAACCGATAATGGAATTATATTTAGGTAAACTATCTGTCTCTACGTTCATTTACATTACAAATGAGGTATCAACACCACCGGAGCATAGGGATATTAATACTATCAAAACTTGGTTACGTTCAGAACCTGCAGCACTTCCTTTTGAAGAGGTATGGATCGATATACTTGAATTACTACAATCTGTAAAATACTTCCAAACCCCAAGTAAAGGTAATTTGTTTGAAATTGAAGCTACATCAGAGCCAGAAGGTATTGCAATACATGCACAGAGCAAAACCACTAAGGTCCTTGTAGATGAAATAATGGAATTTTGGAAACAACTCCGAGACTTTGGAATCAGCCACGGTAGTATTTCGCCCGAACATCGTCAATTTTCATATCTTATGCCTTTATTTGAAAGACTACCTTATGTCGGACGCATTGTGATATCGGCATCGACTACGGGCCTTGGAAGAAATCCGGCGTTAGCACTACAGGTGATGCCTCCTCCGGCTACCGAACGGCCACCAAAGGATGATTTGTTTGCGAACCATGTCTCCGTCATATAAACCAGATGCAAAATTGATTTTAGATCACATGCAGGGGCTCGCATCCCAATTGCGATTGACAGGTGTGCGCAAGCAATGGCCTAATTGGATTTACCGGTCTGATCATGTCGAAAATGCCGCCGCTATCCTAAATTCGGGGAAATTGTTATCTCGTGCAAATGCTGAAACGAAGGGTTTGATCATCAAAGATGCTGGAAGTCCCCAACACATTAGCCAGCTCCACGCGCATCATCGTAAATTTGTACGTCTCTATTTTCGACCGCGCACACCGACTCAATATTCCAATGAGGGAATACGGCCGCAAAGCAAAATTCAATACTCGGCACACATGCCTGTACCAGTTTATATGTTGTTTTCTGCATCTTTGCTGGCAGTTGATGGTGTGCAATTTAGTCGCGGTAGGCTTACACGCACAGCAAATATTGGTAAGACTGCGAAGTTTTTGAGATCAATTGATTTTGGTGATGTGTATCACGATAGCTCAGTTGGGAAAAGAGGAGAATCTGAGAGACGTTCAGAAATTCTAAATGCGCGGCACAGTGAAGTGTTGATAGAGGATGAATTATCATTGGGCCATTTGAAGCACATAGTTTGCCGATCTGCACCGGAACGAGAAACTTTATTAAACCTACTTTCATTCAATGCTCGAAAAACTTGGATAAAAAGAATTCATATCGATGAGGGAAATAGACGTTTGTTTCAAAAAATTGGCACGTTTATACAAAACACAGTACTATCGAGTAGAGAATCGAAAATAATATTTTATTCAAATATTTCTCCTGATATGCGTGGGCCGTTTGATCTCAAGATAGAATGGAATTCAGAAGGCAGAAGAAGGTACTATAATCTGAGTGAATTTAGAATTGATTCGCGGCCAGAAGTATATGATCTACGCGAAAAATTCAGCGAATATAGCGTGCAAGCAACTTTGAATGGAGATATTGCATATATTGGAAAATTTGATGAGAATCGTGCTTCAAATATCGTGCTCTAAGTAATATAGACAATAGTCATCTATACATTTTAGGCGTCGGATTGGACGAATCGCGGTTCACCAGGTAGCCGGTCGGGCAGATAAGCAGTTTCATAAGTTTACCCTGTGAGCTTATCGCGCTCCATAACGGCACGCACACTTCTTGACTCCAGCTATTCGGTGGCAGCCCGAATTCGCGGGTTACCTGTCATCGCGCCGTAGAGCGACATTATTGCCTAACTCATCGCCGTTTTTCCTTGACCCGCCGCCGCCCGCCGCGTCAAGGTCCGTCCCGCAGACATACCAAGGCGACTCCCGCATCGGTCGGGTCGCCCGCTGAATACAACAGCCCTCAGACCCGGCAAGGGGTAGCTCCCCGCGCCCGGCGAACAGGCGGGGTCATCCATTCGTCTTGGTTGTCTGCAACGGCCCGGCGCCCGCCGGAGCCGGGACCGCAACCGCAGGAGACAAACCATGACCCCTCCGCTCCGACGCCTTGCATGCGCCGCCGTTCTGGCCGCGGCGCTCGCGCCCGCCGCCGCCCAGGCGCAGGACGCCGCCAACCGCTTCTATGTCTCCATCGGCGGGATGTACGCCATCCCGGCCGAATCGGACGTGACCGAGAAGGCGGCAACCGTCTCGGCGTCGGCCGCTCTGGAGGCGAAGAGCAGCTTCGGCTTTTCCGTCGCTGTCGGCTACGGCGCGGCCAAGGGCCTGCGCGGGGAAATCGAACTCGGCTACCGCAAATTCGACTTCGACAAATACAAGGACATCTCCGTCACCGTAGGGGGAACGAGATACGCGATCTCCGGCTCGTTTCCCGTCAAGGGCAGCATGAGCACGCTGAGCCTGATGGCCAACGGCATCTACGCTTTCGATCTGTGGCGGCTGCGCCCGTATGTCGGCGCGGGGATCGGGATGGCCCGGCACACCGGCACATACGCCCAACAGTCGTTCGAGATAAACGACACCACCTACACCGTGCCGAAAGTCTCCGACGACGTTATCGTGGTCGCGTACCAGGCGCTCGCGGGGATCGCCTACCCCCTTTCGGACTCCGCCGAAGCCCGGCTGGGCTACCGCTATTTCGCGACCGGCGAAGCGGACTTCGGAGACACCCAGGCCAGCTACGCCACGCACAATTTCGAGGCCGGCGTAACCTTCCGCTTCTGACGGAACCGGCGGCGCGGGCTATTCCTCTCCCCTCGGTTGCCGCCCCGGACCCCCGATCCGGGGGGGACCAGAGCTACCCGGCACGGCTTCTGCCCGTGGCTCTGGGCCCCGGATCGTCGCTTCGCTCCGTCCGGGGCGGCAACAGGGGGTTCCCCCGGGAGAGGGCGCTTCGGTTCTCCGGGTCGCCGGTCACACCGCCGGGAAATCGGGGCCGGCCGCGGTTCGTTCAATCGTCCGCATTGAGGTCGGCCATCAATTCTTCGACGCCGCTGGCGGCGGCCAGATCGCCGCGCCGGGCCGCCTTCATGGCTTCGACCGTCTCGCCGTTGGGCGCCACCGCCGATTCCTCTTCGATGAGGCTGAGAATTTCCTGCTGGTCGTAGGGCGCGTTGCGGTCTTTCACCTGTCGAACGGTGAGGTCCAGCACGCGGCGGCGCACGGCCTCGTCCACAAAGCGCGACAGATCCCCTTTCCGGCCGCCGTTGCGCGCCAGGAACATGCGGACCGCACGGTCCGTTTCCTCCGGGATGGACAGGTTCCACCGGGTCATGGCCCCCTCCTCTATGCAAAGGCGGATAAACATTTATACACCTATCATTAAGGCGACGCCCTGCTTTGTCAACCTTTCCGGCCCGCCTCGCCGCAGCCCACAGCGCCAGCCCGCCCGTCATTCCGATCGGGCGCAAACCCCAGGCCGTCATTCCGACCGAGCGAAGCGAGCGGAGGAATCTCGACTCGATCCCGACAACGGGAAACCGGAAGCCAGTGCCGAGATTCCTCCGCTACGCCGCCCTCCGGGCGGCTCCGGTCGGAATGACGGGTGAGGCATTGCGGTTTCGATGGCCGGTTCGATACGACGGCCGGTGCGCGGAAGGCCCGGACGGCAAAGGCGAAGCGCAACAAGACGTTCGACTTTCGCGGCATAACCGGCGCAATATGCCGGGCCGGCGCGCCGGCGCGCCGGGAAATTTACCGGGACGGAACCATGAAGCCCATCGCCCGCGTGAAGCCTGCCCTCCCCCTCGCCCTCCTCCTCGCCGCGGCCCTCCTCGCCGGCTGCTCGAAGAATCCCGTCACCGGCGAGAAGGAGTTTGCGCCCTATTCGACGCGGGACGAGATCGCGCTCGGCAGGCGGCATTACGCGCCGCTGCAACAGGCCCAAGGCGGCCGCTTCGAGACCGACCCGAAGCTCGCCGCCTATGTCCGCGGGGTCGGCCGGCGCGTCGCGGGGGTGAGCGACCGCACGAAGCTGCCCTACGAATTCGTCGTCATCAACAACGGCGTGCCCAACGCCTGGGCCCTGCCCGGCGGCAAGATCGCCGTCAACCGCGGCCTGCTGCTCGAAATGGAGAACGAGGCCGAGCTCGCCGCCGTGCTGTCCCACGAGGTCGTCCACGCCGCGGCGCGCCACGGCGGCCAGGCGCTGACCCGCAACCTGCTGTTCGGCGCCGCGCAGATCGCCGTCGCGCTGGCCGGCCGCAAATCGGCCTACGGCAACTACATCCTCGGCGGCACCGGCCTCGCCTTCCAGCTCGTCAACCGGAGCTACAGCCGCGGCGCGGAGCGCGAGGCCGATTTCTACGGCATGAAATACATGCACAGGGCCGGCTACGACACGCGCGCCGCCGTCACCCTCCAGCAGAAGTTCCTGGCGCTCAGCAAAGGGCGGCGGCAGGACTGGCTGACCGGCCTGTTCGCGACCCATCCGCCGTCGAAGGAGCGGGTGAAGAACAACCGCAAGGCGCTGGCGAAGTTCCCGCCCGGCGGCGATTTCGGCCGCAAGCGCTACGACCGGGCGCTGGCCTGGCTGCGCGCCCGCCGGCCGGCCTACGCCGCGGCGGACAAGGCGAAAAAGGTCATGGCCTATTCGCCGGCGCGCGCGCTGCCCCCGATCGAGGCGGCGATCGCCCGCGTGCCGCAGGAGGCGCAGTTCCGCGGCCTCAAGGGCCAGATCCTCGCCCGCATGGGCCGCTACCGGGCGGCGGCCGCGGCCTACGGCAGTGCGATCCGGCGCGATTCCGGATTCTACGAGCACTATCTCGGCCGCGGCCTCGCCTATGCCGCGCTGAACCGGCGGTCGGAGGCGGAAAGCGACCTCAGGAACAGCTACGACCTCCTGCCGACGTCGCTTGCCGGTTACGCCCTGGGCGCCCTCCGTCTCCAGGGCGGCGACCGCGCCGGCGCCAAGACCCTGTTCGCCGCCGCGGCCAACGCCAAAGGCGATGTCGGCGAAGCGGCGCGGGCCCGCTACGCCGTGCTGGACATCGCGGAAAATCCCGGCCGCTACGTCTCGGCGCGGCCCGCGTTCCGCTTCCGGCGGCTCATCGTGCAGGTGACAAACCGGACGGGCTACCGCCTTGCCGGCATTACGGTCAGCCTCCGCGGCAGCGTCGGCAACCGGCCGATCCGGAAACGGCTGACCCTGCCGGGCCTGGGCGCCCGCGGCTCGTTCGATCTCGACGCCGGCGTCGCCGTCGGCCCGAAGGAGGCGGCCAAGGCCGAGGCCAGGGTGGTCCGCGCCCGCATTCCGGACGGCGCGCGGGCCTTGCGGCGCTATTATCCGTAGACCGGGGCCGGCCGGCGGCGATGCCTGACGGCGCCGAAACCTTCGCCGTCCGCACCGTCGAGGCGGTTGCGCGGGTCGACCGGGCGGTGTGGGACCGCTGCGCCGGCGCGGACAACCCGTTCGTCTCGTGGGAATTCCTCAACGCGCTGGAGGAAAGCGGCTCGGTCGGGGCGGAGGCCGGCTGGCTGCCGCAGCACGCCGTCCTGGAGGACCGGGCCGGGACGGTGCTCGGCGTCGCGCCGATGTATCTGAAGAACCACTCCCAGGGCGAATACGTCTTCGACTGGGGCTGGGCCGACGCCTACGAACGGGCCGGCGGGCGCTATTATCCCAAGCTGATCGTCGCCGTGCCCTTCACGCCGGTGACCGGGCCGCGCCTGCTGGCGCCGCCGGGGCCGCGCCGGGCGGAGCTGCAGCGCACCCTGGCCGGCGCGCTGGTGCGCATCGCCGAACGCATCGGCGTCACCAACCTGCACATCACCTTCCCGACGGAGGGGGAAGCCGCGCTGGCCGAAGATCTCGGCCTGCTGCGCCGCCGGGCCTTCCAGTATCACTGGCGCAACCGGGACTATCGCAGCTTCGACGACTTTCTCGGCGCGCTGGCCTCGCGCAAACGCAAAGCGATCCGCAAGGAGCGCGCCGCCGTCGCCGCGGCCGGCATCGACGTTCGGGCGCTCACCGGCGGCGGCCTGCGCAGCGAGCACTGGGACATCTTCCACCGCTTCTACACCGATACCTACGACCGCAAGTGGGGCTATCCCTACCTGACCCGCGGCTTCTTCCGCCTGCTGCACGAGCGGATGGCGGACAGGGTGGCGCTGATCTGGGCGACGGCGGACGGCGCGCCGGTCGCGGGGGCTTTGAATTTCATCGGCGCCGACGCGCTCTACGGCCGCAACTGGGGCTGCGCGGCGGACGTGAAATTCCTGCATTTCGAGACCTGCTATTACCAAGCCATCGACTTCGCCATCGAGCGCGGCCTGAGCCGGGTCGAGGCCGGCACCCAGGGGCCGCACAAGGTCCAGCGCGGCTACCTGCCGGTCGAGACCTGGAGCGCCCACTGGATCGCCGACCGGGGCTTCCGCACCGCCGTCGAGGATTTCCTGGAGCGGGAGAGCGCGGCGATCCTGCACGAAATGCGCATCATGTCCCGCCACTCGCCCTACCGGCAGCAGGGCGAAGGGTGAGGCGTCTTCGGGTTCGATACGGCGCGGAGCCTGTCCCGAGCAAAGCCGAGGGGCGCCTACTCGGGATGAGGCCCCTCGATACGGCGCTTCGCGCCTACTCGGGATGAGGGTTATTTCTCACAACCTGTTGCACTCTCACCCTCACCCTGAGTAGCCGCCGCAGGCGGCGTATCGAAGGGCGGGGCGCTACCGTTTCCGTTTGAAATCCTTCTTCGCGGCTTTCTTCAGAGCGTCCCAATCCCCTTCGATCAATGCGATCTTCTTCCGGCGCGACCATTTCTTGATCCGACGTTCCGCCGCAATGGCGTCGGTCGCCCAGTGAAAGGTCTCGCACCAGACAAGCTCGACCGGTCGTCTGGCAGACGTATAACCATCGATTACGCCGCTGTTGTGCTCGCCGACCCGTTCTTCCACCGGCCTTCTGGTAAGCCCGGTGTAGAAACTGCCGTCGGCGCAACGCAGCATGTAGACATAGGTCGGCGGTTCATGTGCGGACACGCGGTAACCTCTTTACGCGCCCGTCGATACGGCGCGCAAGCGCGCCTACTCGGGATGAGGGGGTTGGTGGAGGGTTATCCCTTCACCCTCACCCTGAGTAGCCCCGGCCGTCAGGCCGGGGCGTATCGAAGGGCGCTTGGTCAGGCGTCTTCGGGTTCGACCGCCGGTTCGCCGGAAGCGTCTGTCGCTTCGGACTTCGCCTTCTTCCCGCCGCCCTTTTTGCGCGCGGCCGGGCTCTTGAGGGCCTTGAAATCGAGCCTGCCGTCCTTGAGCGAGACCAGCACCGAGCCGCCCTTGGCGAGTTCGCCGAACAGCAGCTCCTCGGACAACGGCTTCTTGAGGTGCTCCTGGATCTGGCGCGCCAGCGGCCGGGCGCCCATCCTGGGATCGTAGCCCTTCTCGGCCAGCCAGACGCGCGCCTCGCCGTCCAGCTCGATGGTCACGCCCCGGTCGGCAAGCTGCTCCTCGAGCTGCATGACGAACTTGTCGACCACCCGGCGGACGATCTCCGGCGGCAGGCCGGCGAAGCCGATGGTCGCGTCGAGCCGGTTGCGGAATTCCGGCGAGAACATGCGGTCGATGGCTTCCCTGTCGTCGCCTTCGCGCACCGTGCGGCCGAAGCCGATCGCGGTTTTCGCCAGGTCCGCGGCGCCGGCGTTGGTCGTCATGATCAGGATGACGTTGCGGAAATCGATCTGCTTGCCGTTGTGGTCGGTCAGCTTGCCGTGATCCATGATCTGGAGCAGCACGTTGAACAGGTCGGGATGGGCCTTCTCGATCTCGTCCAGCAGCATCACCGCATAGGGATTCTGGTCGATCGCGTCGGTCATCAGGCCGCCCTGGTCGAAGCCGACATAGCCGGGCGGCGCGCCGATCAGCCGCGAAACGCTGTGGCGCTCCATATATTCCGACATGTCGAAGCGGACCAGTTCGACGCCCAGCGTCAGGGCGAGCTGGCGCGCGACCTCGGTCTTGCCGACGCCGGTCGGGCCGGAGAACAGGTAGTTGCCGATCGGCTTCTCCGGCTCGCGCAGGCCGGCGCGCGCCAGCTTGATCGCGGCGACCAGCGCGTCGATCGCCGTGTCCTGGCCGAAGACCATGCGCTTGAGGTCGCGCTCCAGGTTGCGCAGCGTCTCCTTGTCGTCGCGCGAGACGTTCTTGGGCGGAATGCGCGCGATCTTGGCGACGACATCCTCGATGTCGCGCACCGCGATCGATTTTTTGCGCTTCGACGGCGCCACCAGGTTCTGCGCCGCGCCGACCTCGTCGATTACGTCGATCGCCTTGTCGGGCAGCTTGCGGTCGTGGATGTAGCGGGCCGACAGGTCGACCGCCGCGGTCAGCGCGTCGCTCGTGTAGCGCACGCCGTGATGCTCCTCGTAATAGGGCTTCAGGCCGCGCAGGATCTTGACCGAATCCTTGAGCGACGGTTCGTGGATGTCGATCTTCTGGAAGCGGCGGACCAGCGCCCGGTCCTTCTCGAAATAGTTGCGGAATTCCTTGTAGGTCGTCGAGCCGATGCAGCGCAGCGCGCCGCTCTGCAAGGCCGGCTTGAGCAGGTTGGACGCGTCCATCGAGCCGCCGCTGGTGGCGCCGGCGCCGATCACCGTGTGGATTTCGTCGATGAACAGGACGGCGCCGGGCGTGTTCTCCAGCTCCTTCAGCACCGCCTTCAGCCGCTCCTCGAAATCGCCGCGATAGCGGGTGCCGGCGAGCAGCGCGCCCATGTCGAGGGCGTAGATGGTCGATTCGCCCAACACCTCCGGCACCTCGCCGTTGACGATCCGGCGCGCCAGTCCCTCGGCGATCGCCGTCTTGCCGACGCCCGGATCGCCGACATAGAGCGGGTTGTTCTTGGTCCGCCGGCACAGGATCTGGACGGTGCGCTCGACCTCGGCCTCGCGGCCGATCAGCGGGTCGATCCGGCCGTCCGCCGCCTTGGCGTTGAGATCGACGCAATAAGCGGCCAGCGCCTCCGTGCCCTGCTTGACGACCGATTCGCCGCCGGCGTCGTCGGCGCCTTCGGGCGTCCGCGCCGCATCCTCGCCCGGCGCCTTGGCGATGCCGTGGGAGATGTAGTTGACGGCGTCGAAGCGCGTCATGTCCTGCTCCTGCAGGAAATAGACCGCGTGGGACTCGCGCTCGGCGAACATGGCGACGATGACGTTGGCGCCGGTGACTTCCTCGCGGCCGGAGGACTGGACGTGGATCGCGGCGCGCTGGAGCACACGCTGGAAACCGGCCGTCGGCTTGGCGTCCTCGTCCCGGTCGGTGACGAGGCCGGTCAGTTCGGTGTCGATGTAGTCCGAGACCTCGGCGCGCAGCCTGTCGACGTCGACATTGCAGGCGCGCAGGACGGAAAGGGCGTCCTGGTCCTCGACCAGGGACAGCAGCAGATGCTCCAGAGTCGCAAACTCGTGGCTGCGCTCGTTGGCCAGCGCCAGCGCACGGTGGAGGCTTCGTTCCAGATTTGACGACAGCATTGCGGCGGCTTTCTGCTTGTCCCGGTGTTGCCTGGCGTGGCCTTCGGGGCGGGCGCCCTCAGCCGGTTATTCCTTTTCCAGGGTGCATTGCAGCGGATGCTGGTGCTTGCGCGCCAGCTCCATGGTCTGGTTGACCTTGGTTTCCGCGATTTCGTAGGTGTAGACGCCGCACACGCCGACGCCGCGTTGATGGACATGGAGCATGATGCGCGTCGCCTCCTCGCGGCTCTTGCCGAAATAGCGCTCCAGCACATGAACGACGAATTCCATCGGCGTGTAGTCGTCGTTCAGCATCAGCACCTTGTAGAGCGCCGGCTTCTTGGTCCTGGTTTTCGACCGGACGATGACGCCCGTCTGGCCGTCGCCGCCGTTGCGGTCCCTGTCGCTCATTGCAGCTCGCTCATTCCCACTCGCTCATTCCCACTCGCTCATTCCCACTCGCCCATTCCGGGCCGCTCTTTCCGCCTCGTTCCCGACTGTCCGCGGGCTTCCCGCGCCGGCCGGCCGGCCGGCGCGGCGCCCGTCCTTAGGTAGGGAATGATAGGGCAAAGCAAAGTCTCCGGTGAAGATCGAAATTCGGACCCTGCCGGGCGCGCCGGCCGGGGTGCGCTGCAGGGCCGCCCAAACGGGCCCGACCGGCCGGGACAAGTATTTTTTGACATATGCCGCCGGCCCGTCTATCTTAGGATTTCTATCCGGTGACGTAACAAGCCGAACGCAGGAACGGCCGGCAATTCGACGACCGGCAATTCGGGGCGGAAAATACCGCCTGGGCCTGCGAAACGATGCGGAGTGCGGGAAGAGTGTCCGTGCCGAACCGCTGTCTGCGGCGGCGGGGGCGTTCCGAAGGCTGAAACAGTTCGGTTGGGGACCGGGATAGTTCCGTGATGAATGGCGTGAGCCTGGCAGCCGGGAAACCGGCCAGCGGATCGGTATTGCGTGCCGGAGAGCGAATACGCCCGGCCGGGCGTATCGCTGCGGCGGCGCTGCTGGCGGGCGGCCTCGCCGCCGCGGCCTGGGCCGGCCCTGCCGGGGCGTACACGAAATCGTCGATTACGATCGATGCCCGGAGCGGCCTGGTGCTCCAGTCGCACAATGCGGACGCGCGCCATCCGCCGGCATCGCTCAGCAAGCTGATGACGCTCTACCTCACCTTCGAGGCCATTTCGCTCGGGCGTTTCGGCTGGAACACGCGGGTGCGGATTTCCCGCTACGCGGCGACCCGCCAGCCCTCGAAACTCTACCTCCGCACCGGCCAGCGCGTCCGGGTGCGCGATCTGGTCTACGGGACCGCCATCAAGTCGGCGAACGACGCCGCGGCAGCCCTGGCGGAAAAGATCGCCGGCAGCGAACGCCGGTTCGCCCGGCTGATGACGCAGCGCGCGCGCCGGCTCGGCATGCGCCGCACGGTCTTCGGCACGGCCTCCGGCCTGCCCGCCCGCGGCCAGCGGACGACAGCCAGGGACATGGCGATTCTGGCCCGGTCGCTGATCCACCATTTTCCGCAGTATTCCGACGTTTTCTCGACCCGGTTCTACCGGTACGGCCGGCGCACGTTCCGCAATACCAACCGGCTGCTCCGGTCGAATCCCCGGGTCGACGGCATGAAGACCGGCTACACGCGCCGGGCGCGCTACAATCTCGTGACCACCGCGCGCAAGGACGGCGTCCAACTGATTACCGTCGTGCTGGGCGCACGGACGTCGAGGCACCGCTACCGGAAAACCGCGCGGCTGCTGGCGCACGGATGGCGCACGGCGCGCAGCTCGGCCCATCTGCGCAAGACGCCGTACGGCTATGTCCGGATCGCGATGCGCGACGGCGGCGGCGGCAAACCGGCCGGAACCGGGGCGCGCCGCAGCGGGACCGCCCACGCGAAGGCCGCCGTCCGCACCGGCAAACGCAAGCAGGTCGCCGCCGTGCCGAGACGGCGCCCCGACAAGCCGCGGATCGACATTTCCCTCGCTTCGGCGGCGGTGGCCGCGCCGCGCATTGCGCCCGACCGGCGGCAGGTCCGGCAGACGGCGCCACGGTCGAACGCAAACCGGCGGCGCGTCCACGGCGTCCAGGTCGGCGCTTTCTACCGGCGGCACCAGGCCCGGTCGGCGCTCCGGCGGGCGATCCGCGCCCTGCCGAAAAGCTACCGGAACCGGGCGACCCGCACGATCGTCCGGAAGCGCGTGAACCGGCGTTCCGTCTACCTCGCCCGGCTCATGGGCTTCGGGCTTCGCCAGGCGCAGCGCGCCTGCGGAACCGTGCGGCGGCGCGGCATCGACTGCCTGCCGGTCTCGATCGTGGCGGCCGCCGGGGCGCCGGCCGCGAAGCGCGTCGCCGGCCGGAGCAAGAAGGCGAAACCGCGGCGTTACGCGATACAGGTCGGCGCCTTCGACCGCTACAAATGGGCCCGGCGCGGCCTCGAACGGGCCCACAAGGTCTTGCCCGAACGGCTGGCCGAAGGCACGAGCGACCGCATCCTGGCGAAACGGAACCGGTCGCGCCGGCCGATCTACCGGGCCCGCATAACCGGCCTTTCCTTCAGCGAAGCCCGCGAAGCCTGCCACATCCTGAAACGGCGCAGCCTCGACTGCATGGCGGTCAGGACGTCCGCAAGCGGCTAACCCGGATTTCTCACCGCAGTCACGGCCTGCGTCGCGTCCGGACGTTCGATCCGCCCCGTTCAGTACTGGGAGCGGGCCGAAAAGCGTAGCGGGGACTACGGTCGAGGCCCGCGACGCCGCGGGCGGACGTCCCCGGATTGCGAATTGGGGCGCGACCCGGAGGGCGGCGCTGTCGGGCCGGCAGGGTGCGTCAAGCCGCTTGCCCGATGTCCCGCATCGCGCGGCGCGGCTTTCCTGCCCTGCCGGCCCGACAGCGCCGCGCAGGTCATGACTGCGGTGAGAAATCCGGGCTAAAGCGGCCAAGCCGGTCGGACCAGACCCGGCGATACCGGCCGAGTTCGGCCGGAGTCGCGCGCGCCATCGCCGCCCTTGCATCGCCCAGGACCGCCGGCCGCCAGCGCCGCCGCCATTCCTCGAACCGCCATTCGCCCGCCTCGACCGGCAAGGCCGCAGCGGCGACGTAGACCCAGGCTTCGGCGTCCCGGCCGCCGGCGGCGGCAAGCGGTTCCCGCGCGATGTCGTAGAGGGATCCTTCGCTTTCGAAAAAGCCGGTCCGGGCGGCGGCATCGAGGGACACGCCGCGCACCAGCACGCCCCGCACCAGCACGCCGGGCGCCGCGGCGCCCCGCTCGGCCACGATACCCGGAAAACGCCCCCGTTCGACCGGCGCACAGCGGTATCCCTCCAGCGTCGCCGGTACCACGCTCAGCGACAGCGCCTCCGCTCCGAGCACGATCCGCCGGATCCCGGCGTCCCGCAGCGTGCCGTAGAAGAAGAAGTCGACCGGCCCAAGCATTCGATCGCCCAAGCATTGAATCCCGGGCATTCAGCCGGTCAGCGCCTCGAGCGGCCGGCCGACCGACGTGTAGCGGAAGCCTGCCTCGGCCATGTCGCGGGGATTGTAGACGTTGCGGAAATCGATGAAGACCGGCGCGTTCATCGACGCTTTCACCCGGTCCAGATCGAGATTCCGGAACTGGTTCCATTCCGTGAGGATGACGACGGCGTCGGCGCCCCGGACGGCGTCGTAGGCGTCGTCGCACCAGGTTACGCCGGGCAGCAGCGGCGCCGCCTCCGCCATGCCTTTCGGATCGTAAGCGCAGACGGCGGCCCCGGCGGCCTGCAACGCCGGCACGATGTCAAGGCTCGGGCTTTCCCGCATATCGTCGGTGTTGGGCTTGTAGGTCACGCCGAGGATCGCGATCCTCCGGCCCGCCACGTCGCCGCCGCAGGCGTCGATCGCCCGTTGCGCCATCGCGCGTTTGCGCGCCGCGTTGATGTCGGCGACGGTCTCGACGATGCGCAGCGGCGCGCCGCTGTTCCGGGCCGTCCTGACGAGCGCGAGCGAATCCTTGGGGAAGCAGGAACCGCCGTAGCCCGGGCCGGGATGGAGGAATTTCGGCCCGATCCGGCCGTCCAGCCCGATGCCGCGCGCAACCTGATGAACGTCGGCGCCGACCCGGTCGCAAAGGTCTGCTATCTCGTTGATGAAGGTGATCTTGGTCGCAAGGAAGGCGTTGGCGGCGTATTTGATCAGTTCCGAGGTCTCGCGCCGGGTAAAAAGTATGGGCGTTTCAATGAGATAGAGCGGGCGGTACAGTTTGCGCATAACTTTGCGCGCGCGCGGGCTGCCCGTGCCGATCACTACCCGGTCCGGCCGCATGAAATCGCCGATCGCCGAACCTTCGCGCAGAAATTCCGGATTGGACGCCACGTCGAAGTCGGCGTCCGGATTGGCCTCGCGGATAATCGCTTCGATGTCCCGGCCGGTGCCGACCGGCACGGTCGATTTGGTGACGACGACGGTATAGTCCCGGATCGCTGCCGCGATGTTCCGGGCGGCGGCATGGACGAAGCTCAGATCGGCATGGCCGTCGCCGCGCCGGGAGGGCGTGCCGACGGCGATGAACACCGCTTCGGCGCCGGCCATCGCCTCGTCGAGGGACGTCGTGAAGCGCAGGCGCCCGGCCTCGACATTCCGGGCGACCAGATCGTCGAGGCCCGGTTCGTAGATCGGCAACTCGCCGTTGCGCAGCATGGCGATCTTGTCGGCGTCCGTATCGACGCACACCACCGTCGTGCCGAATTCCGAAAAACCGGCGCCGGATACGAGGCCGACATATCCGGTTCCGACCATGGCGATTTTCATTCCGCGCCTCCGGTGCTTTCCGGCCGGGCCGCCGGTTCCAGCAGGTTCTGCAGCGATTCGCGGAGTCCCGCGAGATCCGGCCGGCCGAGGGCGAAGGCGACATTGGCCGTCAGCCAGCCCCGGCGGTCGCCGCAATCGAAACGCCGGCCCTCGAACCGGAAGCCGTTGACCGGCTGCCGGCCGATCAGCGCGGCGATGGCGTCGGTCAACTGGATTTCGCCGCCGGCGCCCGGTTCGCCGCTGTCCAGGATATCGAATATTTCGGGCTGGAGAATGTAGCGGCCGATGATCGACAGGGTCGACGGCGCCGCCCCGGGCGCCGGCTTTTCGACCAGGCCGCGCACTTCGACCAGACCGCCGGGCCGCGCCTCGTCGGCGCCGGCATCGAGAATGCCGTAGCGGTCGGTATGGGCGTGCGGCACATCCTGTACGGCCAGCAGGTTGCCGCCGGTCCCGGCGTAGCGCGCGGCCATCTGGGCAAGGCACGGCGTCTGCGCCATCACCAGATCGTCCGGCAGGATCACGGCGAACGGCTCGTCGCCGACAAGAGGCCGGGCGCACCGGACGGCATGGCCCAGCCCCAGCGGCGCGGGCTGGCGGACCGTGCTCAACCGCACGCCGTCGGGCACGATTGCGGCAAGGCGTTCGAGTTCGGCCGATTTGCCTTTCGCCTCCAGCGCCTCCTCAAGCCCGGCGTTACGGTCGAAATGGGCCTCCAGCGCCGTATTCTCCCTGGCGGTGACGAAGATCATGTGGGCCGCGCCGGCCGCCGCAGCCTCGGCGACGGCATAGTCGATCAGCGGCCGGTCGACGACGGGCAGCATCTCCTTGGGCACCGCCTTGGTCGCCGGCAGGAAACGCGTTCCGAGGCCGGCGACGGGAAAGACGGCTTTGCGGATCGGTTTCGGCATGGGCGGGATCGGAGATGGATGGCTATGCGGGTCCGGCCGGCTCGGAAGCGCGGCGTTTGCAGCACGAAACCCGTTGTGTGACCACGCGCCAAAATGCGCGCCCCCGCAGGTTTGGCCGCCGCCGGTTTCGCCGCCGCCTCCGGTGCGCAATCACTCGCCGAGCAGGACCTCCCTGGCCTCGTTGAGTTTGGCGGCCAGCCAGTCCGAGCCGCCCCGGTCCGGGTGGTGCTTGCGCATCAGCTCGCGGTGGGCGCGCCGGATATCCTCCTCGGTCGCGCTCTCGTCCAGGCCGAGCACGGACAGCGCCTCCGCCCGGTCCATCGGACCGGCGCCGCCGGGGCCGCCGCGGTCGATATTGCGCCATTCCGGCCACATCCGGTCGAGATAGGCTTCGATCAGGCGCGCCGACTGGGCGTCGTCGCGGGCGCACTCGGCCAGCAGGACCGTCAGATCGTCCCGGTCCAGCGATTCGATTCTGGCGCCGGCGTAGCGGCCGGCCAGCACATCGCCGGTGATGCCGCCCGTCGAGTGGTCGAGCTGCAGTTTGAGCCACGGCGTTTCGACCTCGGAAACGCCCTTCTCCGGCTTCTTGAAATTCCACGGCATGCTGCCGCCCATAAAATAGATGGCCAGGGCGGCGCCGAGCCCGAGCACGCCCCAGAGCAGCTTGCCGGTGAACAGGCCGAACAGGCCGAAGATGGCGGCACAGGTCATAGCGATGCCGCGCAGCAACCGGACCAGCTGGCCGACGCTCGCCTGGGGCAGCGAAAACAACAGCAGAATGGCCGCGGCGATCAGCGCGACTCCGAGGAGGAACCAGCCCATCTAGCGGCCGTCGCCGCCGATCTGGCGGGCGATCTGCAGAACCGGCCCGCTGCGGCCGGCGGAATAATCTTCCAGCGCCGGCCGGCCGCCCGCGGCGTAGACGGCGACGGCGGCCAGCAGTTCGCGCAACTGCTGTGCGCTGCCGGCGTCGAAGCGGCAGCAGGCGCCGCCGGTCAGCCGTGCGAATTGCCCGAAGGCGAGGGTCGCGTCGGGATTGCCGCCTTCCTGGAACAGGAACGCCTTCGTGCCCATGAGCCCGAGCCGGCCGGCCAGTTCGCAGACCGGGTCGATCGCCTCTTCGAAAGCGTCGCCGACGATCACGAGCGCGCCGACCGCCCGGTTCCCGGACTCCTTGATGGCATGTTTGAAAACCCGCCCGATCTGGGTCCGCCCGCCCAGGCAGCGCACCTTGACCATGCGGTCGATCAGGTCTGCGGACGATGTCAGCCAGCCGGTGGCCCGGCATTCGCCGATGCCGCGGTAGAAGACGAGCTGGACTTCGAGGCCGCCCAGGGTGTCGGTTGCGGCGAACATTTCCGCCTGGATGTCGCAGGCGATGTCCCAGGTCGGTTCGCGGCTTGCCGTGGCGTCCATCGCGAAAATCAGCCGGCCGCGGCCGGCGCCGGCGGCCGGGGTTTGGGCCATCGACTGCAGGAAGGCGTCGACCTCGCCGGCGGTCCCGGCGCCGGACAGCGCCCGGCCCTGCCGCGTGACGGATTTGCCCATGCTCGATCCGCTGCTGAACTGCGCTTCGTAGATAGGCCGCGGCAAAACGGGCGTCCAGTCTCCCGCCCGGACCCGGACGCCCGTGCCACTCGCCTGGCGCATATCCGCCCTAGCTTGAACCACGGTAGCAATACGTCCCTCGATACGGCGCGCTGGCGCGCGCCTACTCGGGATGAGGGGGTGGTGGAGGTCTATTTATCCCCTTTCACCCTCACCCTGAGTAGCCCCGGATTTAATCCGGGGCGTATCGAAGGGCCTGCCCCGAGCCTGCCGAAGGAGCCTGCCCTGAGCCTGCCCTGAGCCTGCCGAAGGGGCGTCTCCGGTTGCGTGGGCGGTTCCGACAGAAACAGATATGCTCTAGTAGCGCCGCCCGCGGAACAGGCGCAGCAGCAGAACCAGCAGGACGGCGCCGGAAAATGCCGCGAAAAGGTGGCCGACCGGCAACGGTCCGATCTGGTAGCCCTCGATCCGGATGTCGAACTGGCGGAACAGCACGATGCCGACGAAAGAGCCGATCACGCCGACCGCCACCGTGCCGACGATGCTCTTCACCCGGAACCGCAGCACGGTGGCGGCAAGCCAGCCGGCCACGCCGCCGATGAACGCTATGACGAGAATTTGGTCGACACCGCCGATCAAACGCCCCATCTCCTGCTTATCGATGTCTGGACCGCGGCATAAGGGTTTACCCGGCGCGGCGCCGGCCCGGTGCCCCTTCGGGAGAGGCGGCTAGCATGGCCGAAACCGCAATGCCACAGGGCAGCGTGCCGCCGGACGGATTCGGCGCGGCCGGCCCCGCGACCGGACAGGCAACCGGACAGGCGACCGGACAGGCCGTCCTGTTCGGCCATCCCGATTTCGCCGGCCACGAACAGGTCGTCTTCTGCCACGACGGCGCTGCCGGCCTGCGCGCCATCGTCGCCATCCACAACACCAGCCGCGGCCCGGCGCTCGGCGGCTGCCGGATGTGGCCCTATGCCGGCGAGGCGGAGGCGCTCGGAGACGCCCTTCGCCTGTCGCGCGGCATGACCTACAAGGCGGCGATGGCCGGCCTCGACCTGGGCGGCGGCAAGGCGGTCATCGTCGGCGATGCGAAGAAGGACAAGTCCGAAGCGCTGATGAAGGCGTTCGGCCGGGCGGTCGACCGGCTCAACCGGCGTTACATCACCGCCGAGGACGTCGGCACGACCGTGGCCGACATGGATAGGATCAGGACCGTGACCGACCATGTCGTCGGCGTGACCGGCGGCGCGGGCGATCCGTCCAATTCGACCGCGCACGGCGTCTACATCGGCATTCTGGCGGCCGTGCGCCACAAGCTGGGCCGGGACACGCTCGACGGGCTGCACGTCGCCGTCCAGGGCGTCGGCAACGTCGGGCGGTTCCTGTGCGACTACCTGCACAAGGCCGGCGCCCGGCTCTCCGTTACGGACATCGACCGGGCCGCGCTGGAGCGGGCGGAGCGGGATTTCGGCGCGGCCGTCGTCGGCCCGGACGAGATCTACGGCCTCGATTGCGACCTGTTCGCCCCCTGCGCCCTCGGCGCCGCCGTCAACGACGCCACCCTGCCCCGCCTCAAATGCCCGATCGTCGCCGGATCGGCCAACAACGTGCTGGACGCCGCGCGGCACGGCGCCGCCCTGCGCCGCGCCGGCATCCTTTACGCGCCGGACTATGTCATCAACGCCGGCGGCCTGATCGACGTCGCGCGCTTCGCACTGGGGTTCGATATCGAGGCGGCGCGGGCAAAACTGCACCGGATCGACGCGACGCTGACGGAAATCTTCGCCCGCGCCGACGCCGAAGACCGGCCGACCGCGGACGTCGCCGACGCGATCGCCGAAGAGCGCTTCCGGTAGCGCCCCTCGATACGGCGCTGGCGCGCCTACTCGGGATGAGGGGTTGTGTAATGCGCTCATTCTCTTCCACCCTCACCCTGAGTAGCCCCGGCCCCCGGCCGGGGCGTATCGAAGGGCCTGCCCTGAGCGAAGTCGAAGGGGCCTGCCCTGAGCGAAGCCGAAGTGGCGAACCGGAACACGGCCCTTCGTCCGGGATTCTTCTGCGAAAGCCGCAATCCTGTCCTTCCCCCTCTTCAGAGGGGGAAGTGGCCGAGCGCAGCGAGGTCGATGGGGGTGTGCCTGTGCCTGTAGGGCGGTACAAGTGTTGCCGCACCCCCTCCCCGATTCTTGTCCGGGCCTCCCCCTCTGAAGAGGGGGAGGTATAGCTCTGCTCGGCCTCGCCCTATCGCAGAGGAATCCTCCGGGGGCCGGCGCGGGCAGGCTACAGCAGGCCCAGGTTGCGCAACTCCGCCGCCATTGCGGGCGGAGGCTCTTCCGGAACCGCGCCTTCGGGCGCATCGGGCGGGGCGTCTGCGGTTTCCAGATAGCGCCAGCCCTGGTGCGGCCGGCGCGGCTGCAATTCGGTCCGGATCAACGCGGGATCGAGATGGATGCGGCAGAACCGGCCGCGCTCCTCGCTGGCCCGCCGTTCCAGCCGGACGATCCGCTGGCGGACGCGGACGAAGCCCTTGACGACCCAGTAGATCGAGCCGCCGTCGAGGATTTCGCCGGCCCGGCGCGGATAATGCCGGGTTTCGTGGAACAGGGCGCCGGTGCGCACGAGGCGGCCGGCCTGCCAGCGGGCCAGCGTTTCGACCGAGGCGGACCCGACGCTCAGCTTGAGCAGATGAAGCGCCATGCCCCTTTCAGGCCGCCTTCCGGCCGGCAAGGGCCTGGGCGACGCGCGAGACCGGCGCACGGCCCAGCCGGCCGGCGATGAAGGCGCCCGTTTCGGCCACCGCATCCAGATCGACCCCGGTTTCCATGCCGAGGCCGTCGAGCATGTAGACCAGATCTTCCGTCGCCAGATTCCCCGCCGCGCCGGGCGCGTAAGGGCAGCCGCCGAGGCCGGAGACCGAGGAATCGACCGTCCGGACGCCGCGGTCCAGGCAGGCCAGCGTGTTGGCGAGCGCCTGGCCGTAGGTATCGTGGAAATGGATGCCGATATTCTCGAGCGGCACGGCCTCCGCGACCCGGTCGACCAGCGCCGCCGCCTTCGACGCCGTGCCGACGCCGATGGTGTCGCCGAGAGAAATCCGGTAGCAGCCCATCTCGTGCAGCCGGCCGCACAGATCGGCGACGACGCCCGGATCGATCTCGCCTTCGTAGGGGCAGCCGAGCACCGTCGAGACATAACCCTGAACCCTGACGCCGGCTTCGCCGGCCGCCGCGCAGACCGGCCGGAAGCGCTCCAGGCTTTCTTCGATCGTGCAGTTGGTGTTGCGTTGCGAGAAGGTTTCGGAAGCCGCCGCGAACACGCCGACTTCGGTCACGCCGACGGCGACGGCGCGCCCGAAGCCCTTCATGTTCGGCGCGAGCGCCGGATAGGTCACGCCTTCGCGCCGCTCGATCCGGCGGAAGACCTCCTCGGAATCCGCCATTTGCGGCACCCATTTCGGCGAGACGAATGCGCCGGATTCGACGGCCGGCAGGCCGGCGGCGGCCAGGCGCTCGATCAGGTCGACCTTGACCTCGACGGGAACCGTCCGCGGTTCGTTCTGCAGCCCGTCGCGCGGGCCGACTTCCTGGACCCGGACGCGCCGGTCCCCCTGCCCGTTTCCGGCCGCCATGTCAGGCCTCCTTCCGCTCGAAATCGACCAACTGCGCGCCTTCCTCGACCTGGTCGCCGGCATTGTAGCGAACGGCGCCGACCGTGCCGTCGCAGGGCGCCGCGATCGTCTGTTCCATCTTCATCGCTTCGAGCACCAGCAGCGGCTCTCCGGCCTCCACCGCCGCGCCGGCCTCCGCCATCACCCGGATGACCTTGCCGGACATCGGCGCGACCAGCCGGTCGTCGGCTTCTTCGAGGTCGGCCACGGCGGCCAGCGGATCGATGCGCTCGAACGGCGTCCGCTTGCCGTCGATCCAGACGGTGACGGAGTCGTCTTCGATATGGGCGCCGGCAACGATCCGGAGATCGCCGATCCGCATACGGAGCCGGCCGCCCGATTTCCCGACCGAGCAAGCCGCCGGCCCCGACGGCAGATCGAGCGCATAGCCGGCCGCCCGGTATGCGACCGGAACGACATGCTCCGTTCCGCCCGACGCCAGCCGGATATCGTGGCGGCCGGTATCGTTGAGGCGCCAGCCGTTCACCCGATGCCAGGGCGACCAGGGCTCGGTCGAGGCCGAGGCGGCCGCCGCGGCTTTCTCCTGCCGGTCCAGTTCGATCGCCAAGGCGGCGCAGGCCAGGGCCGTTTCCGCCGGCGGCGAGTCGGGCGCCGCTATAGCGTCGGCGAACGTCTCGACAAAACCGGTATCGAATGTTCCCTCGATAAATGCAGAATGCGCGATAACCCTTTGCAGATAATCGCGATTGTTTTCCAGACCGACGATCTCTGTCTCCCCCAGCGCGTGTTTCAGGCGGCGCAGGGCGGCGGAACGGCCGTCCGGGCTCCAGGCGATCAGCTTGGCGATCATCGGATCGTAATGGACGCCGACCGCGTCGCCCTCCCGCACGCCGGTATCGCAGCGGATTCCTTTGCCTTCGGGGAACCGCAACCGCTTCAGGGTCCCGGTCCGGGGCAGGAAATCCCGGTCCGGGTCCTCGGCATACAGGCGCACCTCGATGGCGTGGCCGGCGATCGACAGATCTTCTTGCGCTGCCGGCAGCGGCTCTCCAGCCGCAACGCGCAACTGCCACTCCACCAGGTCCTGCCCGGTAATCATTTCGGTCACCGGATGCTCGACCTGCAACCGCGTGTTCATTTCCATGAAATGGAACGCGCCGTCGGCCCCGACGATGAACTCGACCGTGCCCGCCCCTTCGTAGCCGACCGCCTTCGCGGCATCGACCGCGGCCGCCCCCATCGCCGCCCGGCGGGCTTCCGCCATGCCCGGCGCGGGCGCTTCCTCGACGATCTTCTGGTGCCGCCGCTGGATCGAACAGTCGCGCTCGAACAGATGAAGCGCATTGCCGTGGCTGTCGGCGAACACCTGGATCTCGATGTGGCGCGGCGACTCGACGAATTTCTCGATCAGCATCCGGTCGTCGCCGAAGGCGCCCGCCGCCTCGCGCCGCGCCGATTCGAGCGCGGCGGCGAAATCCTCCGCCCGGTCGACCCGGCGCATACCCTTGCCGCCGCCGCCGGCCGACGCCTTGATCAGCACCGGAAAGCCGATTTGGGCAGCCTGCTCGGCCAGTACGTCCGGCTCCTGGCCGGCGCCATGATAGCCCGGCACGACCGGCACTTTCGCCTTTTCCATCAAGGCTTTGGCGGCGCTTTTTGAGCCCATTGCCCGGATCGCACCGGCCGGCGGGCCGATGAAGACGATCCCGGCAGCCGCGCACGCTTCGGCAAAGCCGGCATTTTCCGAGAGAAAGCCGTAGCCGGGGTGGATGGCCTGCGCGCCGGTCCGCTGCGCCGCTTCGATAATCCGCTCTCCGGCCAGATAGCTTTCCGCCGCCGGCGCCGGGCCGATCCGAACCGCCCGGTCCGCCTGCCGCACATGCAGGGCGCCGGCGTCGGCATCCGAATGGACCGCAACCGTCCCGACGCCCATCCGCCGCGCCGTGCGGACGATCCGGCAGGCGATCTCCCCCCGGTTGGCGATCAGGATGCGGTCGAACATGCGGCGGCCGCCCTCAGTCCCGGACCTGCCAAGCCGGCTTGCGCTTCTCCAGGAAGGCGCCCGCCCCTTCCCTGCCCTCGTCGCTCGCGCGGACATCGGCGATCAGGCGCGATGTCCAGTCGATCAGCCCGTCGTCGATCTCCCGGTCGCTCACCCGGAAGACGAGGTCCTTGCTCACCGCCTGCGACTTCGGCCCGCCGAGCAGCAGCAGGTCGACGAAGTCCTGCCCCGCCGACTCCAGCGCGTCCGGTTCGGCGATCGCGTGGACGAGGCCGATTTCCTCGGCCCGCGCGGCGTCGAACGCCTCGGCGGTCAGGAAATAGCGCCTTGCGTGGCTCTGGCCGATCCTGCGCACGACATAGGGGCTAATGGTCGCCGGAGTCAGGCCGAGCCGCACTTCCGACAGGGAAAATCTGGCGGCGCTGCTCGCAATCGCGATGTCGCAGCAGGCGACGAGGCCGACCCCGCCGCCGAAGGCGTGGCCGTTTATCAGCCCGACGACCGGCCGGGGCAGCGTGTTCAGCCGGTGGAGCATCCGGCCGAGCCGGCCGCTGTCGGCGTAGTTCTCCGCGGCCGAATAGTCCGCCGTCTCGCGCATCCAGGCGAGATCGGCGCCGGCGCAGAAGCCCTTGCCCCTGCCGGTCAGGACGACCGCCCGCACGGCCTCGTCCGCGCCCACCGTCTCCACCGCTTCGGTCAGGTCGCGGATGAAGGCCGCGTCCATGGCGTTGCGGACCTCGGGCCGGTTCAGCGTAATCCGCGCGACGCCGCGGCCGTCGATTTCGGTGAGGACGGTTCTTTCCTCGCTCATTCGCCCTGCTCCCTACATCCGGAACACGCCGAAGCGCGTCTCTTCGACCGGCGCGTTCAGCGCGGCGGAGAGCGCCAGCGCCAGCGTCATCCGCGTATCGGCCGGATCGATCACGCCGTCGTCCCAGAGCCGCGCCGATGCGTAATAGGGATGGCCCTGGCGTTCGTACTGTTCGCGGATCGGCGCCTTGAAGGCGTCCTCCTCCTCGTCCGACCAGACGCCGCCGCCGGCCTCGATGGCGTCGCGCCGGATGGTCGAAAGCACGCTCGCCGCCTGCTCGCCGCCCATGATCGAGATGCGCCCGTTCGGCCACATCCAGAGGAACCGGGGCGAATAGGCCCGGCCGCACATGCCGTAATTCCCGGCGCCGTAGCTGCCGCCGACGATCAGGGTGAATTTCGGCGCCTTCGTCGTCGCGACCGCGGTCACCATCTTGGCGCCGTCCTTGGCGATGCCGCCGGCCTCGTATTTCTTGCCGACCATGAAACCGGCGATATTCTGAAGGAAAATCAGGGGGATGCCGCGCTGGCTGCACAGTTCGATAAAATGCGCGGCCTTGAGCGCCTCTTCGGAATAGAGGATGCCGTTGTTGGCGACGATGCCCACCGGATAGCCCCAGATGCGCGCGAAACCGCAGACCAGCTGCGTGCCGTAAAGCTGCTTGAATTCGTCGAGATCGCTGCCGTCGACGATCCGGGCGATGACCTCGCGTATCTCGTAGGGCTTCTTCACGTCGTCCGGGATCAGGCCGTACAGTTCTTCGGGATCGTAGAGCGGCTCGACGGGCGCGCCGAGCGTCGTCGTCAGCGGCTTGGGGATGTTCAGGTCGGCCACGATGCGCCGCGCCATGGCGAGCGCGTGGCGGTCGTTGAGCGCGTAATAGTCGGTGACGCCGGAGGTGCGGGAATGGACGTCGGCGCCGCCCAGCTCCTCGGCGCTGACGACCTCGCCGGTCGCCGCCTTGACCAGCGGCGGCCCGCCCAGAAAGATCGTGCCCTGCTCCTTGACGATGATCGCCTGGTCCGACATCGCCGGCTGGTAGGCGCCGCCGGCGGTGCAGGAGCCCATGACCACGGCGATCTGCGGGATGCCGAGCGCCGACATGTTGGCCTGGTTGTAGAAGATGCGCCCGAAATGGTCGCGGTCGGGGAAGACCTCGTCCTGGGTCGGCAGGTTGCCGCCGCCGGAATCGACCAGGTAGAGGCAGGGCAGCCGGTTCTGGATCGCGATTTCCTGGGCCCGGACGTGCTTCTTGACCGTAATCGGGTGATAGCTGCCGCCCTTCACCGTGGCGTCGTTACAGACGATGACGCATTCCCGGCCGGAGACCCGGCCGATCCCGGTGACGATCCCGGCCGACGGCACGTCGCCGCCATACATGCCGTGGGCGGCGAGCTGGCTGAGTTCCAGAAACGGCGAGCCGGGATCGGTCAGGGTGCGCACCCGGTCCCGCGGCAGCAGCTTGCCGCGCGCCAGATGGCGTTCGCGGGCGCGGTCCGGCCCGCCCCGCCCGATCGCGGCCACGATCTCGCGCAGGTCCGCGACCAGCGCCCGGTTGTGCGCGTCGTTTGCGCGGAACTGCGCGGTTCGGGTGTTGAGGTTGGAACGGATAACCGCCACGGCGCCGGTCCGGCCAGAAAAAGACGGCCCGTTTTAGAACAGCTCCCCGGCCGGCGGTAGCGGCGAATGCGGACCGTCTTTCGAGCCGGGCCTTCGAGACGGGCGTTTCGCCGTCACCTGCCCTTCCCTCTCCGTCGTCCCGGCCGGCCCTTCCCAACCCGTCATCCCGACCGGCCCGTCCCCTCACCGTCATCCCGACCGGGCCTCCCCACCGTCATCCCGACCGAAGCGAAGCGAGCGGAGGGATCTCGGCTCGATCCCGACAACGGAAACCCGGACACCGGCGACGAGCTTCCTCCACTACGCGGACTGGCGTCCGCTCCGGTCGGAATGACGGAGGGGGTTTGTCTGGGCAGAGGAATATTATGCTTGATTATCTCACCTGTTTCTCTATATTCCCGTATAGAACATTTATCGAACAACGGGACATCCGCCATGACTGCACCCCTTTCCCCGGCCTCACCCGATTCCCCGCCCGGTGCCGTGCCCGATGCCGCTCCGGAGGCGCATCCCCCGGAGACCCCTTCTCCGGAGACGCCCCTCACCCTGCGCCAGGAGGCGTTCTGCCGCCACTATGCGGCGGTCGGCAACGCCGCCGGGGCGGCGCGGGACGCCGGCTATGCCGCAGGCTCGGCGCGCCAGACCGGGCACGAGCTGCTGGACCGGCCCGCCGTCGCCGCACGGGTGCGCGCCATCCGGGCGGCGTGGCGGGCGGTCGAGCGCGAAGAGGCGCAGATCCTGCTCGGCCGGCTCGAACAGGCCTGGGACGCCGCGGTGGAGAAGGGCTCGACCGCCCTGATGATCCGGGTGGTCAAGTTGCAGGCCGACCTGTCCGGCCTCGGCCCGCGCAGCGAAGGCCGCCGCGCCGCCCTGTGGCCCCTGCCGGGGGAAGAGGCGGAAGAAACGGCGGGGGTTGGAAGCGGAGACGGGGCCGGAGGGCCGCTCGAAGGCCCCATCGCCGAGGCGGTGCGCCGGGGCCGCCACCGCACCGAACGGGCGCTCGCCGTCCACCGGGCCAACCGCAGGGCGCTGGAGAAGCGCAAGGATTTCGACGAGGCGGACTGGCTGGCCGCCGCCCAGCGCCTGCACGCCGCCGCCGAGGAGCGCCGGCCCCGCACTCCGGCCCGGCCGGCAGGCAGGCAGGCGGGCCGGCCCGCGCCCGCCGCGAACCGCCCCGACACGGCGGAACATGACATTTCCTTACTCGGGACCTTGCACGGGGCCTTGCACGGGGCCTTGCACGGGGCCGCGGACGCGCCGGCGCCGGACGGCGCACGCGACACGGCGCCGGACGGCGCGGGGGACGGCGCGGGGGACGGCGCGCCGGGCGCCCCGGTCCCGGCGGAACATGACATTTCCTTACATCGGGCCGGCCTGCTGCCGGCGGAAACGGAAGACGGTGGGGCTTCGGCAGGCGGGGCGCTCGACGGGCCGGCCTGGTTCGCCGACCACCGCGCCGAGATCGCGCGCATCCAGGCCGAGGGCCGCCCCTTCACCGATCTGGAAATGCTCGCCTACAGGACTTCCGTCGACCGGTGCGCCGCCGGGATCCGGAGGCGGAACGCCGATTGCCCCGACGACATCCAGGGGGTGAAGCACGCCGGCTGCGCCGGTTTCCCGCAGCCCGCCGGAGAACCCGGACCCGACGAGCGGCGCGCCGAAGAGGAAGAACGGGCCTTCCTCCGGCGCCTCGCCCGCACCCGCCCGCCCTATGTGACCGGAATCGCCGGCGCCTATCTCCGCCAATTCGCCTACGACCGCCCGTGCCGCGGCGCGCGGGAAACCGCCTGGACGGACGGCGAACATGACATTCCATGACAGAACATGACGATTCACGGCGGCGTGCGACCGACTCACGCTACAGCCGGAGCCCGAACGGCCCCCGGCCGCGGCGCAGCGCGCCCCGCCGCCGCCTCTACGCCTTCGCGGCGGCCTCGCGCTGGGACAGCATCATGAGCCAGACGGTGGCGGCGAGCACGATCAGGAGCAGAGGCAGCGTGCCGATCGCAAGGTTCTGCCAGCCGTAGAGCTGCAGGGTCACGCCGGAGAAGAAGGTCGCCGTCGCGACGAAGCCGAAGACCAGGAACTCGTTGAGCGCCTGGGTCTTGGCGCGCTCGGCGAGCGTGTAGGTTTCGGTCAGCAGGGTCGTCGCGCCGGTGTAGAGGAAGTTCCAGCCGACGCCGAGCAGCAGCAGCGAGGCCAGGAAATTCTCGAACGCGATGTCCGTCATGGCGATGGCGAGGCAGGCGACGTTGAGCAGGCCGCCGGCCAGCATGATGCGCTGGGCGCCGTAGCGCTTGATCAGGTGGCCGGTGAAGAAGGCGGGAACATACATGCCGAGGACGTGCCATTGGATGACATGGGTCGCCTCGCCGAAGCTCAGGCCGCACATCTCCATCGCCTTGGGCGTCACCGACATCAGCAGCACCATGACGCCGTAGCCGATCACGCCGCCGGCCACCGCGAGCATGAATTTCGGCTGCCGGGCGATCTCGGCGAGCGGCCGTCCGCCGCGCAGGGCCATTCTGGCCGGCCGCGGAATCTGCACGGTAAGCAGGATGAGCATGATCGCCGCCTGGATGCAGACGACGCCGACATAGGCGCCGGCGTAGGTCACCGGCGCCAGCCAGTCGACCGAATAGCGCGCCAGGGTCGGCCCGACGACCGCCGCGACCACCCCGCCGGCCAGGACCAGGGAAATGGCCCGGCTGCGGAAGGAATCCGGCACCACTTCCGCCGCCGCGAAGCGGTAGTACCACTGGAAGCCGGTGGCGAAGCCGACCACCAGGCTGGCGAAGCAGAACAGCGCGAAGCTGCCCTCGTAGACCGCGAGCAGGGACAGGCCGGCGCCGACCGTCATGGCGGTCACGGCCAGCAGGAAGCCGTTGCGCCGGCCGATCCGCGCCATGATGAAGGATGCGGGAATCGTGAAGAAGGCCGAGGCGTACCACTGGATCGCGATCGGCAGCGCGAGCAGCGCCTTGTTCTCCGCCAGGCTGGCGCCGACCAGCGCGGACACCGTGATCAGCAGCATCATCGACGTGCTGGTCAGCGCCCAGCAGGCGAACAGCAGGGCGATGTTGCGCTTGTAGTGCGGAAAGTCGGCGGCGCCGGATACGGCGGGCGGTGCGGACAAGGGGTGCTCCGGGCGGAAACGCGAACCGGCCCCGCTCTACCACGGACACCCCGCCCGCGCCATGCGCCGGGCGCAACCCGGCTGCGCCTTTTCGATTTACTCCGCCGCGATCGCCCGGCCGATAATCATTTTCTGGACGTCGCTGGTGCCCTCGTAGATCTTGCAGACCCGGACGTCGCGCCAGAGGCGCTCGACCGGGAAATCCTGCAGATAGCCGTAGCCGCCGTGGATCTGGATGGCGTCGGAGCAGACCCGTTCCGCCATTTCGCTGGCGAACAGCTTGGCCATCGCGGCTTCCTTGAGGCAAGGCAGGCCGGCGTCCTTGAGGCGCGCCGCGTTGAGCGCCATCCGGTGCGCCGCCTCGATCTGGGTCGCCATGTCGGCGAGGCGGAAGGCGACCGCCTGATGCTCGATGATCGGCTTGCCGAACGAAACCCGCTCCTTCGCATAGGCGACGGCGTGCCCGTAGGCCGCCCGCGCCATGCCGGTCGCCTGCGCCGCGACACCGATCCGCCCGGCCTCCAGGTTGGCGAGCGCGATCCGGTAGCCCTCGCCCTCCCGGCCGACCAGCAGGTCCGGCGTCGCCTCCATATCCTCCAGGATCAGCGCGCAGGTGTCGGACGAGCGCTGGCCGAGCTTCTCCTCCTTGCGCACCACCTTGTAGCCCGGCGTGCCGGTCGGCACGACGAAGGCGCTGATGCCGCGCTTGCCGGCCGCCGGGTCGGTCACCGCGAACATCAGGTTGATATCGGCTGTCGCGCCCGAACTGATGAACTGCTTGGCGCCGTTCAGGACGTATTTGTTGCCCCGCTTTTCGGCGCGGGTCTTGAGGTTCGAGGCGTCGGAGCCGGCCTGGGGTTCGGTGAGCGAGAAGGCCGCGTTGATCTCGCCGCGGGCCAGCGGTTTCAGGAAGCGCTCCTTCTGCTCCGTCGAGCCGTAGCCGTGGAGCGCGGCGGCGACCGGCGAATTGTTGACGCTCATGATCGTCGAGACGCCGCCGTCGCCGCCTGCGATCTCCTCCATCGCGAGAACGTAGGCCACGGTATCGGCGCCCGCCCCGCCCCATTCTTCCGGGATCGTCATGCCCATGAAGCCGAGCGCGCCCATTTCGGCGAGCAGCCCGCGCGGCGTCTCGCCGGTGCGGTCGCGCTCGGCCGCCGTCGGCGCCAGCCGCTCCTGCGCAAACTGCCGGGCGGTGTCCCGGATCATGATCTGGTCGTCGGTCAGCATGGTCGGCTTCGATGTCGGTTCATTGGGGCCGCCGTCCTTCGAGACGAGGCTTGGAGACGCGGTTCTGCGGACCGCTCTTCAGCCTCTCCCCCGGATCAAGAGATTTGACGGTTCAATATACTCGACTTCATCCCGAGGAGGGCGTTGAGGAGGCCCGCAGGGCCGTCTCGAAACGCCCGTATCGAAGGACGCGCGCCCTACCACGGTATTCGGCTGCCGTCGTGGTTGATGAAGCTGCCGGTATCGCGGATGCCGACACCGTCGATCGCCTTCATCAGCCCGTCGACGCTCTCCTTCACCGACAGCGCGGCCGAGGAACCGCCCATATCGGTGCGCACCCAGCCGGGATGGACGACGATCGCCGTCACGCCCTGCGCCTTCAAGTCGTTCGCCAGGACCTTCACCGCCATGTTCAGCGCCGCCTTGGACGCGCGGTACGAATAGTTGCCGCCGCTCGCCTCGCCGATCGAACCCATGCGGCTGGAAATGTTGACGATCAGCTTGCGCTCCGAGCGCGCCACGTTGCCGGCCAGCGCCTGCATCACCCGCACCGGCGCCACGGTGTTGACCCGCAGCGTCTCCTCCAGGCCGGCGACGTCGAGCGTGTCGAAGGTTTCCCCGCGGCCGAGCAGGACGCCGGCATTGTTGATCAGGATGTCGATCGGCGTATCGCCCAGCAGGTCGGCCAGCGCCCCGACATGGGCGTCCGAGGTGACGTCGCAAGTGTGGACCGTCGCCGACGCGCCGAGCGCGCGCAGGGCGCCGGCCTTGGCGAGGTCGCGCACCGTCGCATGGACATGGGCGCCGGCGGCGGCGAAGCGGCGGGCGAATTCCAGGCCGATGCCGCGGCCCGCGCCCGTAATCAGGACGTTGTTCATGGAGCTCATGGGGCAGTCCTCTTCCGGACGGTCACTTCGATCTCGATCTTCATGCGCGGGTCGACCAGCCCGGCGATCACGGCGGTCGCGGCCGGGCGCACCTTGTCGAACCAGCGATGCATGACCGGCTCCAGGGCCGGCAGGTCGGCCGCATCGGTCAGCGTGTATTGCACGCGCACGGTATCGTCGATCGAGGCGCCGGCCTCGGCCAGGATGCGTTCGACGGTAAGGAAGGCCTGCTCGGCCTGCGCCGCGGCATCGTCCGGCATCTCGCCGGTTGCGTAATCCATGCCGGTCGTGCCGGCGACGAACACCCAGTCCCCGTCCACCACGGCGCGGGAAAAGGCATAGTCGGCTTCCAGACGGGAGCCGGAGGAGATCGTTTTGCGCATGGCGGTTCCATAGCGGCGAACGCCAGCCGGGGAAATGGGCAAATTCCCTACCGCGGGAGTTCGGCCAGGGCGCCCCTGCGCGCGAGGCGGACGCGGCGGGACGGCAGGGGCGGCCGGTTCACCCAGGGCCGGTCGCCGCGCACGTCCCGGTCGGTCCGGATGTCCACCCGGCCGCCGGCGAACCGGATGGCATGGCTTCCGTTGCGCCTCAGGACAGTCCGGTCGATGGCCCAGGGCGCATCCGGGCAGCGCCGCCGGACATCGAAGCCGGCCACGATCATGAACGCCCGGCCGCAATCTTCGGCCAAGGCTGCCGGGTCGGCCGGAAAGGCGATCAGCCGTCCGCCGAGCCGGTAGATGCAGCCCAGCGCGTCGCAGCGCACCCTGCTCAGCCGGTCGCTGCGCCAGAAACGCGGTTCGCTTTGCGCCTCGCCCTCGCGCCAGACCCGCGCGACGAAACGGCCGCGCCGCGCCGAAGACATCGCGAGCGCCCCGTCGGCGGTGCGGGTCGCGACGATCCGCCCCTCCGGCGACACCAGGATATCCGGCCTGGCCGCAAACACGCTGCTGGCGAGGCCCAGGGCGACCGCCGCCGCACCGGCGGCCCGCCAGGGGCGCTGCCAGATCGTCAGCCAGAGGCCGCCGGCGACGATCAGCGCCATGCCCCACGCCAGCGGCGCCGGCGCCAGCGCCAGCGAACCCGGCAGGCCGGAAACGCCGTGGGCGACCCACAGCATCAAGTCTATGCCCCGGGCCATCAGCCAGAGCGGCCCGGCTTCCAGGCCGAACGGCATGGCGAACAGGGCGAGCAGGCCCATCGGCAGAATGAAGACCGAAACGACCGGTACGGCGACCAGGTTTGCGGCGAGGCCGTACATCGCCAGCCGCTGGAAATGGAACAGGGCAAACGGCGCGGTCGCCGCGCCGGCAATCAGGCTCGTCGCACCGACGCCGGCCAGGGTGCGCACCGGCCGGGGCAGCCGCGGCGCCTGCGCCCCCCGCAACCGCCGGGCCGACCAGACCTCGTAAGCCGCGACCAGCGCCACGACCGCGGCAAAGGACATCTGGAAGCTGGGCGTTGGCAGGCTCTCCGGCGACAGCAGCAGCAGGACCGCGGCCGCCGCAGCCACCAGCCGCATCGAGATTGCGACCCGCCCGATCAGCACGCCGGCCATCACCACCGCCAGCATCAGGAAGGCGCGCTGGGTCGGGATCGTCGCGCCGGTCAGCAGCAGATAACCGGCCGCGACCGCCAGTGCGCCGGCCGCCGCAATCTTCCGGGTCGGCCAGTGCAGCGCCGCGCCCGGTACGAGCGCGAGCCCGAACCACAGGGCGAAAAAGGCGATGCCGGCAACCATGCCGATATGCAGGCCGGAGATGGCCAGCAGATGCGCCAGCCCGGCATTGCGGATCGCCGCCATGGTTCCGGCCGATATGCCGCCGCGGTGCCCGGTCAGCAGGGCCGCGGCGACCGCACCGGCATCGCCGGGCAGAACGGCCGCGATCCGCCGCGCCGCCGTATCGCGCAGATGCTCGATCCGCGAAGCGAGCCATCCGCTTTCGGCTTCCCGCACCGGGACAGGCGCCGTGACGGCGAAGCCGGTCGCGCCGATGCGCGCAAAGAAGGCCCGGCGCTGGAAATCCGCCGCGCCGGGCGCCACGGGCGGGCGGACCGGCAGCAGGACGGCGCGGACGGTGACGACCCGGCCGGGCCGCAGCGCGGTCCAGTCGACACGAACCGTCAGGCGCACCCGCTCCGGCGTTTCGGCTGCGGCGAGCCGCCCGATCGAGAGGTCGTCCAGCACCGCCCGGGCGCCGTGGCGGAGCGGATCGACGGCAACCACCCGTCCGGTCACGGTTACGGGCCCGATCTTCCGGCCGACCGACGGCGCCTCGACGCTCCAGGTCCGCACCGCTCCGGCGGCGTAGCCGGTGGCGCAGAGCAGGAGCAGAAGCGCCGCAAAGCGCAGCGCCGGCCGGCGCCGCAGCGCCGTCAGCAGGAGCGCCGCCAGAGCCGGCAAGGCCAGGACCATCGCGAGCGGCGGCTCGGAGGTTCCGGCGAAATAGAGATAGACGCCGACGCCGACGGCGGCAGGCGCCCAGAGCAGCCAGCGTTCGCGCTCATCGGCAAGGCGGGCCGCCATGCCGCGGCAGATGGAGGCCGCAACGCGGCGCAGCCGGCCGCCTGCCGCCGGGGGCAGGCCGGGCAAAATCCCGTCCGACTGCTCGATCGGGCCCGCGATCGGGCGTACTCCTCAACGCTTCCGTTCGTTTCGGGCGCGTGCATGGCGACAGCGGCTGTGCTAAGGCACGCACCCGTCCGGCCCGTTTCTCCCGCCCGCGCCCGGTCGAGGCGGGGCGTTCCGGCCGTTGCCGCGAAATCTACATGAAGCCCCGATGACTGTCGTTACCCGTTTTGCCCCTTCGCCGACGGGCTTTCTGCATATCGGCGGCGCGCGGACCGCCCTGTTCAACCGGCTTTACGCCCGGCGGCACGGCGGAAAGTTCCTGCTGCGCATCGAGGATACCGACCGGGCGCGCTCGACCGGGGCGGCGAAGCAGGCGATCCTGGAGGGCCTGCAATGGCTCGGCCTGGAATGGGATGGCGAGCCGGTTTACCAGTCCGCCCGCGCCGAACGCCATGCGGCGGTCGCCCGGACGCTGCTCGACACCGGCGGGGCCTATCGCTGCTATTGCAGCCCGGAGGAGCTGGCCGCCATGCGCGAAGCCGCGCGCAAGCGGGGCAGCGGACGGCTCTACGACGGCGCCTGGCGCGACCGCGACCCGGCCGAGGCGCCGGAAGGCGTTGCGCCGGTCGTGCGCCTGAGAGCGCCGCTGGACGGCGAAACCGTCATCGACGACGACGTCCAGGGCCGGGTGGCGGTGCGCAACGACCAACTCGACGACATGGTGCTGCTGCGCGCCGACGGCACGCCGACCTACATGCTGTCCGTCGTCGCCGACGACCGTGACATGGCTATCACCCATATCGTGCGCGGCGACGATCACCTGACCAACGCATTCCGCCAGACCCTGATCTACCGGGCGTTGGGGTGGGACATTCCGGTCTTCGCGCACATCCCGCTGATCCACGGGCCGGACGGCGCCAAGCTGTCCAAACGGCACGGCGCGCTGGGCGTCGAGGCCTATCGCGACATGGGCTTTCCGCCCGAAGCCGTGTGCAACTATCTCGCCCGGCTCGGCTGGAGCCACGGCGACGACGAAATTTTCTCCATGACCGAAGCCGCAAGCTGGTTCGACCTGAAGGATATCGGCCGGTCGGCCGCCCGCTTCGATATTGCGAAGCTGACCAGCCTCAGCGCCCGCTACATCCGCGAAATGGCGGATACCCGGCTCGCCCGCCTGATCGAGCCGCCGCTCGCCGCGCGCCTCGGCGCGCCGCTGACGGCATTGCAGCGGGCGCGGCTGGTCGCCGGCCTGCCCGGCCTGAAGCCGCGGGCCAGAACCCTGGTCGACCTCGCCGAAGCCGCCCTGTTCTACTGCCGGCCCCGGCCGCTGCAGCCGGACGCAAAAGCGGCGAAACTGCTGGACGGCGACGGCCGGGAACGGCTCGCCCTCGCCCGCGCGGCGCTTGCCGGAATCGCCGGCTGGTCGGCCGAGAGCGCCGAAACCGCCGTCCGGGCCGCCGCCGAGGCCGCCGGCGAGAAACTCGGCGCGCTCGCCCAGCCGCTGCGCGCCGCGCTCACCGGCAGCACCGTTTCGCCCGGCATATTCGAGGTGCTCGACGTGCTCGGCAAGTCGGAAAGCCTCGGCCGGATCGACGATAGCCTCGAGCGCCCGGCCGGTTGAGCGCCCCATGCGCCGCGACCGCCGCGCCCCGCCCGAGGTTGCATTTGCCGAAACGGACAGGACGGACTATTTTTCCGCACGATATTGCGCTGCACCACGGCACGGCCCGCAGGCCGCGCCGGGCATGACGGCATTCAGAATCCGGGAGCACCATGAACGATAAGCCCACAGCAGCCGACGGCGCCGCGATCCAGACCCTTACCGTGACCGACAACGCCACCGGCGGGACGCTGGACCTGCCCGTCCGCCAGGGCACGGAAGGGCCGCGGGTCGCCGATATCCGCCGGCTGTACAGCGACCTGGGCATGTTCACCTACGATCCCGGCTTCACCTCTACCGGCAGCTGCGAATCCAAGATCACCTTTATCGACGGCGAGGAAGGCATTCTGCTGCACCGCGGCTACGCCATCGAGGAACTGGCCGCGCACAGCGATTTCCTCGAAGTCTGCTTCCTGCTGCTCTACGGCCATCTGCCGGACAAGGCGGAAAAGCAGGATTTCGAACAGACCATCTCCATGCACACGATGGTCCACGAGCAGATGCGCACCTTCTTCAGCGGCTTCCGCCGCGACGCCCATCCGATGGCGATCATGGTGGGCGTGGTCGGGGCGATGTCCGCCTTCTATCACGACAGCACCGATATCGACGATCCGCACCAGCGCATGGTCGCCTCGCACCGGCTGATCGCCAAGATCCCGACCATCGCGGCCATGGCCTACAAATACTCCATCGGCCAGCCCTTCATGTATCCGCGCAACGATCTGCGCTACGCGGAGAACTTCCTGCACATGACCTTCAACGTGCCGTGCGAGGACAAGCGCATCTCGCCGGTGCTGGCGCGCGCGATGGACCGTATTTTCATCCTGCACGCCGATCACGAGCAGAACGCCTCGACGTCGACGGTGCGCCTGGCCGGATCGTCGGGCGCCAACCCGTTCGCCTGCATCGCCGCGGGCATCGCCTCGCTTTGGGGCCCGGCCCATGGCGGCGCGAACGAAGCCGTGCTGAACATGCTGCGCGAGATCGGCAGCAAGGACCGCATCCCGGAATTTCTGAAACGCGCCCGGGACAAGAACGATCCGTTCCGCCTGATGGGCTTCGGCCACCGGGTCTACAAACACTACGACCCGCGGGCCGCGGTCCTCAAGGAATCGACCGATTCGGTGCTCGACGAGCTGGGCGTGCGCAACGAGCCGCTGCTGGAACTGGCGCTGGAACTCGAGCGGATCGCCGGGGAAGACGAATATTTCCAGCAACGCAAGCTGTTCCCGAACGTCGATTTCTATTCCGGCATCCTGCTCCAGGCGATGGGCTTCCCGACCTCCATGTTCACGGTGCTGTTCGCGCTCGCCCGCACGGTCGGCTGGATCGCCCAGTGGAAGGAAATGATCGAGGATCCGGTCCAGAAGATCGGCCGGCCGCGCCAGCTCTACACCGGCGAAGCCCGCCGGCCCTTCGTGCCGCTGGACGAGCGGTAGGCCGACACGGCGCTGCCGCCGTCGCAACAGGTCCGGGCGGTTCGGAAGCCGGAACCATATCTGCCGAAGCCGCAGCCTGAGGCAGGCGCATCGCTAATTCGTTGACGGCCTTCCAACGGGGTTTAGCCCGGATTTCTCACCGCAGTCATGACCTGCGCGGCGCTGTCGGGCCGGCAGGGCAGGAAAGCCGCGCCGCGCGATGCGGGACATCGGGCAAGCGGCTTGACGCACCCTGCCGGCCCGACAGCGCCGCCCTTCGGGTCGCGACCGGACGTCCGCCCGCGGCGTCGCGGGCCTCGACCGTAGTCCCGGCTACGCCTTTCGGCCCGCTCCCAGTACTGAACGGGGCGGATCGAACGTCCGGACGCGACGCAGGCCGTGACTGCGGTGAGAAATCCGGGTTAGGATCGTCCCTGCCCTGTATGGACAATTCCGGGCGCAACGAAATGAAGCGACGAGACCTTATCGGTGTCGCGTTGGGCGTTGATCCCCCTGACTTGGTCGTTCGATCTGCGACCCTGGTCAACGTACTCAGCCGCGAGCTCCATCCGGCGGACATTCTGGTCAAGGACAGCCGGATTGCGGCCGTTCTGGAACCGGGCGGCGCCTACGACCGGAGCGTTCGCGTCATCGAGGCCGAAGGCCGGTTCGCAGCGCCGGGCTTCATCGATCCGCACGTCCATCTCGAAAGTTCCATGATTACCGTTGCGGAATACGCCCGCGCCGTGATTCCGCGCGGCACCACGATGGTTGCAGCGGATCCGCACGAAATCGGCAACGTTCTGGGGCTTCCCGGTATGAAAGTCCTCTTCGAGGAAGCGAGCGCAGTGCCTCTTCGGGTCAGGTTGCGTGTGCCTGGACGAATTCCCGCGGCGCCGGCTTGGATGGAGACCTCCAACGGCGAGCTGAGCGTCGCCGACACCCGCGCCATGTTCGATTGGCCGGAGGCCCTGTGCCTCGCCGGAGACATCAATCCGAACCTCGTCCTTCGGCAGGACCGGGAGCAGTTGGAAAAATTCGAACTGGCCGATGAACTGGGCGTAACGATCTCCGGCCAGTCGCCGGGCCTGAGCGGGCGCGCGCTATCGGCGTTTGTCGCCGCCGGCCCCGAAGATTCGCACGTTGCGAGTTCGGTCGACGAAATCGTGGAGAACACCCGCGCGGGGATGCGCACGGTGCTCGCGTTACGCCCGGCCCGCCGGCTGGAGGCCACCCACTTGATGGAACTGGCCCGGCGGGTTGCCGAAGACCGGCTGGACACTAGGCTGTTTCAGCTCTGCACGGACGACATCCATGCTCACGATCTGCTCCACGAAGGCCACCTGGACCATCGCCTGCGTGCCCTAATCCAGGCAGGCTTCGATCCGGTCGAGGCCTTTCAATTCGCTACCGTCAATGTCGCCCAGGGGCTTCGCGTCGACCGCGACTACGGCAGCATCGGTCCGGGCAAGATGGCCGACATCGTTCTGCTCGACGATCTTCGGGCGGTAACGGTCTCGACCGCGATCATCGCCGGCGAAATCGTCTATACGGACGGAGAATACCGCGGACCAACCGGGAGCGTGAGCTATCCCGACTGGACGAAGTCGACGATCCGCTATGCCAAGCCCCTCACGGCCACCGATCTTTCGCTGCGACCGACGCGCAATGCCGATACGGCAACGGTCCGCTGCATCGCCGCGCCGACCGGCAGGGGAAAAAAGACGGCGACGGAAACCGAACTCCCTGTCCTCGACGGAGTCATCGTTCCTGCGCCGGAACGCGGCATCAACGCGCTCGCCGTCGTCGAACGGCACAAGGCGAGCGGCGAAATCGGGCGCGGGTTCGCCAGCAGCCTCAAGCTCCGGCGCGGCGCCATAGCCTGTTCGGTCAACCACGACGCGCACAACGTAATGCTTCTGGGCGCCAACCACGAAGACATGGCGCTGGCCGGCAACCGCCTCGCCGAAATCGGCGGCGGATACGTTCTGGCCTGCGATGGCGAGATCGTTGCCGAACTCGCGCTGCCCATTGCCGGGCTCATGTCGGAAGCCAGCATCGAGGAAGTGGCGTCGGACCTGACGGCGCTGGAGGACGCGCTGAACGGCATCCTTGGCGCAGATCTAAGCGACAAGGCCTTGATCAACATGAATTTTCTCTCGCTGCCGAATATTCCGGACTACGGCTTCACCAACAAGGGGCTCGTCGCTTCGGACAAACGCATGCAGCTTGTGGAGAGCGTAATCTAAGGAGGGAGAGTGACATGAAACCGCTAAGGTATTGGAAACTGGGCCTCGCTGCTGTTGCGATGACGGCTTCGGCGGCGTCCCCGTCGTTCGGAGCAGACAGCGTCAAGGTGATGTTCGACTGGATTCCCGGCGGCTGGCACGCCGCCTGGTACGCCGGCAAAGTGAATGGCTGCTTCGGCGACCGGAACCTGGAAGTCTCGCTGCAGCGCGGTTCGGGAGGCGTCGATACCGTCGCGAAGGTGGCGTCCGGGCTCGCGGATGTCGGCATGGCCGATCTGGGAACGGTGTTGATCGGTGCGCACAAGAATAAGGCCGGCGTCAAAGCGATCTTTCCCGTCTATATGGACAATCCGTTCGGCATCCTGTCGCTGAAATCCACCAAGATCGCCTCGTTGAAGGATCTCGAAGGGCTGAAGCTGGCGGCCGGTCCGGGCGATTCCAACATCCAGATGCTGCCGTATGCTATGCAGCTCGCCGGAGCGGACTTCAAGAAGGTCAAGGCCGAGCGTGCCGATTTCTCGGCGTTGCTCGGGCTGCTTCTGCGGGAAAAGGTCGAGGCGTTCACGACGTTCCTGACGACCGCGCAAATCCTGAAAGCCGTTTCGAAGAGCGCCGGCAAGGACGTTGCGTTCTACCATTACGGCAGGGACTTGAAGATCTACGGCTCGGTCATCTTCGCGACCGACGCGTTCCTCAAGGAGCGCCCGGCGGTGGCGAAGCGGTTGATGGCCGGCATGAAATGCGCCTACGAGGCCGCCCGCGCCAATCCCGAGGCGGCGGCGGATGCGTTGCTTGTCGCGTTTCCGTCGAAGAAGCGAGGCGCGGAACTCGCCAGCATCAGAGGCGGGATCATCCTGACTTTCGAAGCCGAAACCTACAAGAAGCACGGCTTCAATTGGGATATGGACCGGATCGCAAGGACCTTTCAATTGGCGCTGACCGCCCAAGGGGAAAAGGTGGAAGGCGCAGCGGGCGCCGCCTACATCCACAAATTCGAGTGAACCGCCAAACCTTCAGCGGCTTCGGATGCACCGGATGACAGCGGGCGACAACCGGGCGCATGTCGTCGTATCCGAAGTCGCGAAGGAATTCGAAACGGGAGCCGCGGAACCTTTCGTGGCCCTCGACAATATCGACCTGACGATCGATCAGGGAGAATTCGTGCTCCTGCTGGGGCCCTCGGGCTGTGGCAAGTCCACGCTTCTGCGCCTGATTGCCGGCCTCGATGCGCCGACCCGGGGTGACATCCGCGTCAGTGGAGACCCAATCGCCGCCGGGTTCGAGCGAATCGGGATGGTCTTTCAGCAGCCCACGCTCTTGCCTTGGCTGTCCATACTCGAAAACGTCGTCTACCCGGCACGGGTGCGCTCGCAACGACTGGCGCGAGAAAAACGGGACGAGGCCCTGCGCCTCCTTGAAATGGTCGGCCTGTCGCGGGTCGCGGACCAGCCGCCGAGCAGCCTGTCGGGAGGCATGCAGCAGCGCGCCGCAATCTGCCGCTCGCTGATTCTGGATCCCGAACTCCTGGTCATGGACGAGCCGTTCAGCGCGCTCGATGCCATGACGCGCGAAGAGTTGCAGTTCGAGCTGCTCCGCATCCATGCCGACAGCGGCAAGACGATCGTCTTCGTAACGCACTCCATTCCCGAGGCCGTCCTCATGTCGTCGAAGATTGTCGTGATGGCGACTTCGCCGGGAAGGATCGCCGAAACGCTCGAAACCGGCATGCCGTATCCGCGCACGCTCGATACCTTGCGGCTCGACAGAGCCCGGCAACTCGACAACAGAATTCGCGAACTGATTTACGGACGAGACCGGGGACAGCCATGAAGCTTCGGTTGATCCTGCTGCCGACGGCCAGCCTGGCGGCGATGCTGGCGATATGGGAATTGGCGGTCTTCGGCTTCGACATCCCCGCCTATCTTTTGCCCGCGCCGAGCCGCGTCTGGTCGGCGGCGGTCGATATCGCCGCGGTGCTGCCGCGTCACATAACGGCAACGCTGCTTACCGTGTTGTCTGGATTTGCGCTTTCCACGGCGATATCGATACCCTTGGGGGTCGGCCTCTCGATCAACAAGACCGTATCCGAGGCGCTTTATCCGCTTCTGGTCTTTGCCAATGCCGTGCCGGTGATCGCGGTCGCGCCGATCATCGTCGTCATGTTCGGAACCGGCCTGGAATCGCGTCTGGTAATCACCCTGATGGTCTGTTTCTTCCCCATCATGGTCGCCACCGCGACCGGTATTCTCGATACGCCGCGGGAATATCTCGACCTCAGCAAATCGACCGGCGCGTCGTTCGGGACGGAACTTCTCACCATCCGCATGCCGCACGCTGCGCCCTTCATTTTCAGCGGCCTGAAAATCGGAATTACCTTGTCGGTGATCGGCGCCGTCGTCGGAGAATTCATTACCTCTCAAAAGGGTCTCGGCTTTCTGATCGTGTCCGCCACTACCAATTTCGATCTGGCTCAGGCCATCGCGTCGGTCGTGGCATTGGCGTTGATGAGCGTCGTGCTCTACCAGATCGTCCAGCAGGTGCAGAAAATCTGGTTGCCATGGTCGATCAAGGCCGAATCCATGACCTGACCGGACCTGCCGTCCGCGCAAGTTGCCGGATACCGGGATCCGGGCTGTTTGAACCGCTGTCCCGCACCGGACTTCGCCGCTCAGCAACGATTCGGCTAACGCCGCCAGCGCTACTTTTCGATCAGTTCGACCTTGTAGCCGTCCGGGTCCTCGATGAAGGCGATGACCGTGGTGCTGTGCTTCATCGGGCCCGGCGGGCGTGGAATCGCGACGCCGGCGGCTTCCAGCTTCGCGCAGACGCCGTAGATGTCCGGCACACCGAGCGCGATATGGCCGTAGCCGGAGCCGAGATCGTAGGGCTCTTCCCGGTCCCAGTTATGGGTCAATTCCAGCACGGTATTGCTGGCTTCGTCGCCGTAACCGACGAAGGCGAGCGTGAAGCGGCCGCCGGGAAAGTCCCGCCTGCGCAGCAGGGTCATGCCCAGATGGCCGGTGTAGAAGGCGATCGACCGCTCGAGGTCGCGGACCCGCAACATGGTGTGCAGCATCCGGAAGGCGGGTTTCGCATCGCTCATGGCTGGGCCCTTTCCCGGACGATCCGGAGAATGGTTTCGGCGGCAATCGCGCTCGGCTTGCGGCCGGGGACCGAGAGCGTTTGCGCCACCGCACGAATACGCGCTGCCTGGGCGCGGCGCAACGCCGGATCGCGCAGCAGCGGCGCCAGGGCGCCGGCGATCGCGTCCGGCCGGCACTGCTCCAGAAGGCGCTCCGGCATGATCTCCTCGCCGGCCGCGAAATTGACCGCGGAAGCATAGGGCGCGTTCACGAGAAATCGCGCGAGCCGTCCTTCGAGCCGGGGCAGCTTGTAGGTCACGACCGCCGGCGTGCCGGCGAAGGCCAGTTCGACCGTAACCGTGCCGGAGGCGGCAAGCGCCGCATCGGCCGCGGCGAAGGCCAGATATCTGGTCGCATCGGCGGGCAGCGCAACCAGCGGCGCCGGCCAGTCCGCCGTCAGGGCAGACGCCAGGTCGCGGATCGAGGCCACGGTGGGCATCAAACAGACCGGCGCCAGGCCGGCGCCTTTCAGGCGCTGGATCGTCGCGCGGTACACGGGCAACAGCCGTCGCACCTCCTTGCGGCGGCTGCCGGGCAGCAGGCAGAGCAGCGGGCTTGCGCCCTCTCCGATATGGCGGTGGCGGAACCCGGCCACGTCCGCCGGGTCCGGCAGATCGGGCTCGGCGGCCGGGTGGCCGACGAACGTCACCGGCAGGCCGTGCGGCTCGAACCACGGCGCCTCGAAAGGAAAGATCGACAGCAGATGCGACAGCCGTCCGGCGACGACCTTGGCCCGTCCGGGGCGCCATGCCCATACCGTCGGCGCCACATATTGCACCAGCGTCTCGCCGCGCCGGGCCAGCCGCCGGCCCATATGGCCCGACAGGGCCTGGGCGTCGATCGTGACCACGCAATCGGGCCGGCGCCGGGCGACATCGCGCTCAAGTTGTTTCATGCGCGCCAGAATGGTGCGCAGCCGCGGCAGATAGTCGAGGCCCATCACCGAGAACAGGTCGATGGAAAACAGGCTGTCCAGGCCGGCTTCCGCCATCGCCGGCCCGCCGATTCCGCCGAAATCGACCCCGTCTCCGGTCTGCCGCCTCAACGCGTGGATCAGGTGCGCGCCGATCCGGTCGCCGGACGGTTCGCCGACGATGAAATAGACGAGCGGCCGGCCGGCGCCGGACCGGACCGGGTCATGCGATGCGTTCGGCATCCGTTTCGTCGCCGTCCGGGGCCAGCCCGACCAGAAACAGCCCGGCCTTGTCCGCGGCCGCGACGACGGCCTCGCGGTTGACCAGAAGCGTCCCGCCGGCTTCGACGGCGATGCCGCGCAGGCCGGCCGCCGCTGCGTTTTCCACCGTCGCGGCGCCAACCGTCGGCAGGTCGATACGCCGGTCCTGCCGGGATTTCCGGATCTTGACCAGCACCCCGCCCGGCCCGTCGCGCCGGAATCCCGCGCAGCGCTCGAGCAGGGCATCGGTGCCCTCGATCGCTTCGACGCCCAGCACCAGGGCCTGCTGCACGACCACCGCCTGTCCGACATCCAGATTGCCCAGCGACCGCGCGATCTCCAGCCCGCGTGCAATATCGCGCTGCGCCTGCTCGTCCGGCCCCGTACGGCTGAGCGTTCCGGCGGGCGCCAGCAGCCCGGCGACAATATCCTGGATGCCGACGACCCGGAAACCGAAGCGCTCCAGCTCCGCCGCAACCGCGCGCAGCAGCCCGTCGTCGCCCAGCGACTTCACGGCGAACCGCGCGACGAAGGCCGCCGCCCTGGCGTCCGGCCGGATCTGCCGCAGGGCCGGCCGGCGGACCCGGCCGATCATCACGACATCTCCGACGCCTTCTTCCCGCGCCCGTTTCACGAAACGCCCCGCGGCGCCGATCCGGATGACCTCGTGCCGCGCCGCAAAAACGGCGGGGTGATCGGCGTGGCCTTCCAGCGCAAACACGAAATAGGGCCGGCCCGCGCGTTCGCAGGCTTCGATGGCCAGCGCGGGGATTTCGCCGCCGCCGGCGACGATGGCGAGCGTTCCGGCCGCCGGCTCAGCCACTTGTAGCCGGCGGCTGGCAGATCGGCCGTGTCGGATCCGCGCGGATGAAGTCGACGATTTCCCGTACCGCCGCGCTGCCGTTGAACATTTCGGCCACATCGTTGGTGCGTTCGGTCAGCGTGCCTTCGGCCGCGAACAGCAACCTGTAGGCGCGGCGCAATTCGTGGATCTGGCCCCGCGTATAGCCGCGGCGGCGCAGGCCGATCAGGTTCAGGCCCGAAAGTCCCTCGCGCACGCCGATCACCAAGCCGTAGGGAATGATATCGGCTTCCGAGGCCGACATCCCGCCCATCATGGCGTGCCGGCCGACCCTGGCGAATTGCTGGATCGCCGAATTGCCGCCGAGGATGGCGTAATCGCCGATGGTGACGTGTCCTCCCATTACGGCGTTATTCGCCATGACGACGCTGTCGCCGACGGTGCAATCGTGCGCGACATGGGTGTTGACCATGAACAGGCAGCTATCGCCCACCGTCGTCACGCCGCGGCCCTTGACCGTTCCGGTATGCAGGGTCGCATGTTCGCGGATGACGTTATTCCTGCCGATGACCAGCCGGGTCGGCTCACCCCCGTAGGACAGATCCTGCGGCGGCAGTCCCACGCAGGCGTGGGGGTAGATCACCGTGCCTTCGCCGACGCTGGTGTGCCCCTCGACGACGGCGTGCTGCTTTACCGTGCAATGGTCCGCAAGCTCAACATTGGCGCCGATCGTGGCATAGGGACCGACGCGGACGGTGTCGGCCAGCGCGGCGGACCGATCGACGATCGCTGTCGGATGGATATCGGGCACGGTGCGCCGCCGCTCAGCTCACTTCATCGACGATCATGGCGGTGTAGGTCGCCTCCGCAACCACCTCGCCGTCAACCTTGCACACGCCGTCGAACTTCCAGACCAGCCGCCGGGCATGGCGTTTCCGCACATGGATGCGCATCCGGTCGCCGGGGCGGACCGGCCTGCGGAAGCGCGCGCCTTCGACCGACATGAAATAGACCAGCTTGCCCTCCATTTCCCGGCCGAGCGTTTCGATGACCAGGATCCCGGCGGTCTGCGCCATCGCCTCGACCATCAACACGCCGGGCATTACCGGCGCGCCCGGGAAATGGCCCTGGAAATAGGGTTCGTTGACCGACACATTCTTGATCCCGACGGCGCTTTCGCCGCGCACCACATCCTCCATCCGGTCCACCATCAGGAACGGATAGCGGTGCGGCAGCACCTCCAGAATGCGCTGTATGTCGAGAACGGAGGGAAGCGTTTGGTCGGACACCATCGATCACCGGTTCGCCGCGGTTGCCGTGCAGGCGGCCAGGATCGGAGGCTCGCGCCCGGCAGGCGGCGATTATTTCTTTTTCTGCTGCGCCTTCGCGCGCCGTTTCGTGACTGCTCCCGCAGCGCTGCCGACAGGATCCCTGTAGTCCAGCGCCAGTTTCGGCAGACGCTTGTTCAGCCGCGCAACCACCTTGTCGGTTATATCGTATTGCGGCGAAGCGTGAATCAGCGTGGCCTTGTTGAGGATGAGCGTGAAGCCCTCTTCCACAGCCATCGCCTTGACCACCAGGATGACCTCCTGACGGAATTTGACGAAGGACTTCTGGAAAGCCTCGTTCAGGGCGTCGCTGCGCGCCCGGGCCTGGCGGCGCAATTTGACGAGATCGGCCTGAAGCGCGCGCACCCGGCGTTCGTATTCCGAGCGCGACAGGTCCTTGTCCTTGCGCAGCCGGTCGAATTCCGCCTGCATTTCCTTTTCGCCGGTGCCCAGTTGCTTCTCGTACTTCTCGCGTAACGCCCGCAGCGCTTTCCGGACGCCCTCCATCGCACGCGACTGGCTTCGCACCTTTTGCACGTCGACTATGGCGATCTGCGCCGCCGGGGCCTTGCCTTGCGCGTTAGCCGGAGCAAGCACCGCCAATGCAAGCGCCGCGGCAATTCCCGTGAGTCCGGTCTTGATCATGGCCTAAAACCTGGTGCCGAAGCTGAAGTTGAACAGCCGGGTACGGTCGCTGCTATTCTTCAATAACGCAAATCCGAAATCGAAGGTCAGCGGCCCGAGCGGAGATGTCCATGTCAAGCCGGCGCCGGCGGACGCGCGCGGCGTAGCCGAATCGACCAGGTCCGACCCGCTGAGGTCGATCCCGAACGCGCTGCCGATATCGGTGAACAGCCGGCCCTTGATGCCCAGTTCCTTCGGCAATCCGAGCGGAACGCTCAATTCGGCCGTGACGAGCCAGTAGTTGTTGGAACCGAGCGCATCGCCCGTTTTTCTATCGCGGGGGCCGACGCCGCCGTACTCGAAACCGCGAAGTTTGGTGCCGCCCAGGAAATACCGCTCGCTCAGCCGGATATCCTGCCCGAACCCGGCGATATGGCCCGCTTCGCCGAGGAGCGCCAGCACCCAGCCCTGGGAAACGGCGTACCAGTATCCGGCTTCGGCGGAAAGCCTGTAGAATTTTTCCGTACCGCCCAGTCCGGCGACCGTGGCGCCGCCGCCCAGCACGAAGCCGTCCGTCGGTTCGAAACGGTTGTCGCGGACGTCCCAGATCACGCGGGAACCGAGCGCGGATTTGGTCGTTCTTCCGGCATTTTCTTGCAGGTAATCGGACGCGCCTGTATCGACGTCCCCCACGCGGCGCGTCGACAATTCGTAGGAGACGCTCTGGCGCACATCCTCCGCCAGCGGATAGCCGAAGCGCACCCGGCCGCCAAGCGTTTCGATTCTGTAGAGGGAATCGTCCGTGTAGGTGGACTGGAAACCGCGATCGACCCGGAACACGTCGACACCGAAGGAAACATCGCGGCCCAGAAAGTGTTTATCGGTAAAGCTCGCATCGATCTGCGAGGCGCGGAGCGACAGCTGGCCCGCCAGCCGCACATCGTAGCCGCGGCCGAGAAAGTTGCTCTCCTGCACGCCGATGGTGCCGAGCGGCCCGTCCTGGGTGGAAAATCCGGCGCCCAACGACAGCTGCCCGGTCGCACGCTCCAGAACCGTAATGACGAGCCGCGCCCGGTCCGCCGCCGAGCCGTCCCTGCGCTCTATTTCGACTCTCTCGAAATATCCGGTGTTGATCAGACGGCGCCGGGACTGGCGAATTCTGGCCGAGTTGAAGGCATCGCCCTCGGCCACGAGAATTTCGCGGCGGACCACCGAATCCCGGGTCCGGACGTTGCCGACGATGTCGATCCGTTCGATAAAGACCCGCCGTCCCCGCCCGATGACGAATTCGACGTCGGCAGTTTTCTCGTTCCGGTTCAGGTCTATTCTCGGCGTCGCCTCGACGAAGATATAGCCCTCGCTGCCCGCCACGTCGGTAAGCGCGACCACCGAGCGCTGGACCTTGTCCGCGCTGTACCGGTCGCCGGGCTGCGCCTTGATGGCTGCCTTCAGCCGGTTGACGTCGACCCGCCGCAACTGCGATTTGACCGACAGCTTGCCGAACCTGTAGCGCGGCCCCTCCTGCATCGTGATCGTGATGAAGAAGCCGGACCGGTCCGGCGACAGTTCGGCAACGGCGGACAACACCTGGAATTCGGCAAACCCCCGGTTCAGGTAATACTGGCGCAGCACTTCCTTGTCGGCCTCGAGCTTGGCGGGATCGTAGACATCCGTACGGCCCAGAAAGCGCCAGAAAGCCGTTTCCTTCGTGATGATGACATCCCGCAACGTGCCGTCGGAATAGGTTTTGTTGCCGATGAAGCTGATCCGTTCGACCAGAGTCGTGCTGCCCTCGTCGATTTCGAAAACGACGTCGACACGGTTCTGGCTCCGCGGAATGACCTTGGGCACGATCGTGGCGGCATAGCGTCCGGCGGCGCGAAAGGCCGCCAGCATCCGCCGCACGGCCTCCTCGACCCTGGCGCGGGTATAAACGCTGCGCGGCGCGATATTGGCCTCCGAGGCCAGTGTGGAATCGTCGAGCTTGCGGTTACCCTCGAAAGCGATCCGGTTGACGATCGGGTTCTCGACGACGCGGATCACGAGATCCCGGCCGCGGCGGCGGATCGTTACGTCGCGGAACAGTCCGCTGCGGAACAGCGCCTTCAGGGACGCATCGATCTTCGCCGCATCGAAACGGCCGCCCTTTTGGACGACCAGATAACCGGCGACGGCCTGGACGTCGATACGCCGTGCCCCCTCGATCACGATATTCCGGATTGTATCGCCGCGCGCCTGGGCCGCCGCAGGTTTGACGGATAGCGTCTGCGCGCTTCCGGCGACCAACGCGACGCCAAGCAAAACCAACGCAAAAATCCGCACGCCAATCCCTTTCGGCCGCACGCCGACACGTCTGCCGATCCCGATGCCGGCGGCCGCGTCAAACGACAGGTTTACGAACCGTGCGCTCCGAACAGGCGGAGCAGATCGTTCCAGGTGACAACGACCATGAGGGTTAATACCAAAGCCATACCAATTCGGAAACCATATTCCTGGGCCTTTTCGCCCAAGGGTTTACCGCGAATTGCTTCGATCCCGTAGTACAGCAGGTGACCGCCGTCGAGCATCGGCACGGGCAGCAGGTTGATCAGGCACAGGGACAGCGAAATCGCCGCCATGAACCAGACGAACGCATACGGCCCGATCCGCGCCATGTCGCCCGACATTTCCGCAATGCGCAGCGGACCGCCGATATCCCTGAACTCCCGCTTTCCGGCAAACATCTGGCCGATAGCAGTGCCTGTGGTGACCGTCAGCGACCAGGTTTCCTCCACCGCCGCCCACAATGCGGCGACAGGGCCGTGGCGCTTCATGGGCGGCGGCGCGACGCCGATTCCGATCCGGCCGACCGTCCGCGTTGCGCCGGCGCCGTCGGCATAGGAATACCGTTGCGGCACGATCGTCAGGGCGGTCCGGCGGCCGTCGCGCAGAATGCGCAGGCGCATCGGCGTTTCCGGACCGGCCATCACTGCGGTGCGGACTTCCTGGAAGGTCGAGACCGGGCGCCCGTCGACGGCGACGATCCGGTCGCCCGTCCTGAGGCCCGCAGCCGCCGCTGCCGAGCCGTCCAGAACCCGCCCGACGACCGGCGCGACCATCCGAACTGCGCCCAGCATGCCATAGGTCTCGGCGTTGCCGTGCCTGTCGCGCACGGTCCGCGGCTCCGGCGTCAGCAAGAGCGCGCGCTCCGCATTGTCCCGCCGGACGACGATCCGCAGCGGATCGCCGGGGTGCAGCAGTGCGATCCGCTCCGCCTCCTCGAAGCGGTCGATCGTCCGGCCCGCGAACCGCACGACCGTATCTCCGGTGCGCAAGCCGGCCCTCTCGGCCGCCCCGCCGGGGACGACCGCGCCCACGACCGCCGGAGTGTGGCGCTGGCCGGCGGTCATGAACAGCAGGGCCAGGACCAGGACCGCAAAGAGATAGTTGACCGCCGGGCCGGCAAACACGATCGCCGCGCGTTGCCCGACGCTTTTGTGATAAAAACTCACTTTGCGCTGTTCGGGCGTAAGCTGCGCCGTTTCCCGGCCGGGCCGCGAGGCCGCATCTGCGTCGCCGTACATCTTGACGTAGCCGCCGAGCGGGATGGCGCAGAATTTCCAGCGCGTGCCCCACCGGTCGTCGCGGCCGAACAGTTCGGGACCGAAACCGATCGAGAAAACCTCGACCCGCACGCCGTTGCGGCGCGCGACGGAATAGTGGCCCATTTCGTGCACGAACACGAGGAGCGTGAAGAGAACCAGGAACGGAAGGATGTAGTTCCAGAGGACGGAGATGAATTCCATCGGTCGCCTGTCGAGCGGAAAGCCGGCGGTAGCGCCACTCAGCCGGATATAGGCACAGCCGTGCCGATTTCTTCCTTCGTCGTGTCGCGCCCTGCGCCGCCCGGCCGGCCCGGGTTCAGCGCTTCGTCAGCTCCTGTGCGATTCGCCGGGCGGTCCGGTCGACCGCAAGGACATCGTCGAGCGACCCGATCGGGTGTTGCGGCCCGCGCGACAGCGTTTCCTCCACCACGCCGGCGATCTCGAGAAACGCGATCGTTCCGTCGAGGAACGCCGCGACCGCCACCTCGTTGGCGGCATTCAGCACCGCGGGCGCCGCGCCGCCGGCCTCGAGCGCGGAAAAAGCCAGCCCGAGCGCCGGGAACCGTTCGAGGTCCGGCGCTTCGAAACTGAGCGTCCCGGCCGCCGTCAGGTCCAGCCTGTCGGTCGGCGCCGCCATCCTTTTCGGCCAGGCCAGGGTATAGGCGATCGGGGTGCGCATATCGGGCGTTCCCATCTGGGCAAGCGTGGACCCGTCGACATAATCGACCATGGAATGGACGACCGACTGGGGGTGCACCACAACGGCGATCCGTTCTTTTTCCACGGGAAACAGGTGCCAGGCCTCGATCACCTCCAGACCCTTGTTCATCAGCGTGGCCGAATCGACGGAAATCTTCGCGCCCATGTCCCAGTTCGGGTGGGCGACCGCTTCGGCCGGGGTCGCCGCCTCCATCCGCTCGCGCGGCCAGGTCAGGAACGGGCCGCCGGACGCCGTCAGAACGATGCGCGCCACCCGTTCCGGCTGGTCGAAATCGAACACCTGGAAAATGGCGTTGTGCTCGGAATCGACCGGCAACAGGGTCGTGCCGCAGCGCCGGACCTCGGCCTGGACGAATTCGCCGGCGCAGACCAGACTCTCCTTGTTGGCGAGCGCAACGACCGTCCCCTGCCGGACCGCGCGCAGGGTCGGCTCCAGGCCGGCGGCGCCGACAATCCCGGCCATCACCCAGTCGGCCGGCCGGCCGGCCGCCTCGGCAACCGCCTCCGGCCCGGCCGCCGTTTCGATGCCGGTTCCGGCGAGTCCGTCCTTCAGCGCGCCGTAGAACGCCGGATCGCCGATTGCGGCCAGGCGTGCGCCGGTCTCCCGCGCCTGCCGGACGAGGAGTTCGACATTCTTGTAGGCGGTCAGCGCCTCGATCTCGAAATCGTCCGGCTGGCGGGCGACCAGGTCCAGCGTGCTCCGGCCGATCGAGCCGGTCGCGCCGAGGATCGTCAGGCGCCGCGGTTCCGCCGCGGCTCCGGCTGCCTCGCCCCGCACCGCACCGCGCAGCGCCGTATCGGGTCCGCCTAGAGCCACGGCGTTTCCACCCCTCCGCGCAGCGACGCCAGAGCCGCGACGAGAATCAGGACCGGAACGACGCCGTCGACCCGGTCGAGCAATCCGCCGTGCCCGGGAATCGACTTTCCGGAGTCCTTGGCGCCGAACCGGCGCTTGAGCAGCGATTCGAACAGGTCGCCGCCCTGCGCCACCAGGCTCGCGACCAGGGCGGCGGCAACGTGGAAGCCGGTGGCCGGCCGGTCGGCGACCAGTGCGAACAGCAGCCCGGCAAGGGCAGCGAAGGCCAGCCCGCCGAAAAAACCCGACCGGGTCTTGTTCGGGCTCAGCCGCGGCGCGAGCCTGGCGCCGCCGAACGCCCGGCCGGCGAGAAAGGCGCCGATATCGGTCAGAGCGACGACCCAGAAAATCCAGGCGACCGCCCAGGCTCCGTCCCGGAACAGGTCGAACAGCGCCACCGCGGCCCAGGCGCCGCCGCCGACATAGAGCGCGCCCGCACCCAGCCAAACGGCATCGGACGCACGGCCGGGCCGCGCCAGCAGCGCGACCGCCGGCGCTCCGAGGATCAGGACCAGCGACGCTTCGCCCGGCATGGCGAACGAGGCGAGCGCGACGACGGCCGCGCAGACGGCCATCAGCGCGAAGCCGGCGCGGCCGGCCGAGCCCCGGCCGCACAGGCCGGCCCATTCCCAGGCCATCAGGCCGGCCGCGCCGAGGATCAGCAGATGAAAATACGGCCAGCCGAAATAGAGGCATCCGGCCAGCAGGCCCGACAGGCCGGTGGCGGACAGGGTCCGGACCAGGACCTCGCGCGGCCCGCCCGTCCCGTCCGCGGCTGCCGGGGAAGCGATGGTCGGCTCCGCGGCAGCCCGGTCAGCCGACAGCGCCAAAACGGCGGTCCCGCCGGTAGTATTCCGAAACCGCGGCCCGCAGGGTATCGGCGTCGAAATCCGGCCACAGGCATTTGGTGAAGACCAGTTCGGCATATGCCGACTGCCAGAGCAGGAAGTTGCTCAACCGCTGCTCGCCGCTCGTGCGGATCACCAGATCCGGATCGGGGATATCGCAGGTGAGCAGGTGGCGGGAAAATTCCTCCTGCCCGATCGCGTCCGGATCGAGGTCGCCGCGCGCCGCCCGTACGGCCATCCGGCGCGCCGCGGCCAGAATTTCGTCCCGGCCGCCGTAGCTCAAAGCGATGACCAGGGTGAAGACGCCGTTGCCGGCGGTGCGCCGTTCGGCATGGTCGATCTGCGCGACGATATCGGCGGGCAACCGCGCCCTGTCGCCGATAAACCGGAGCCGGACTCCCTGTTCGTGCAGCTCGTCGATTTCGCTGCGCAGGTAATGGCGCAGCAATTTCATCAATTCGTCGACTTCCGAGGCCGGGCGGTTCCAGTTCTCGGAAGAAAAGCCGTAAAGCGTAACGAAGCGGATGCCGTTCTCGATCGCCGCCTCGACCGTCCGGCGCACCGCCGCCACGCCGTGCCGGTGCCCGGCCGTGCGCGGCAGGCCGCGGGCCTTCGCCCACCGGCCGTTGCCGTCCATGATGATCGCAACGTGGCGGGGCGGCGTCCGCTCGAGCGCGCAAGGCGAAAGGGCATCCATCTCCGGCAGTCTCTAGACCTGCATGATCTCGCCCCGTTTCTGGGCGAGCAACGAATCGATGTCCTCTATATGGGCGTCGGTGGTTTTCTGGATATCCTCGGCCCGGGCGTGCTGTTCGTCCTGCGAAATCTCGCCGGCCTTCTCGGCTTTCTTGAGTTGCTCCATGCCGTCGCGGCGGACGTTGCGCACCGCGACCCGCGCCTGTTCCGCATAGTTGCCCGCCACCTTCACGAGCTCCTTGCGCCGCTCTTCCGTCAGGTCGGGCAGCGGCACCCGGATCACCTGCCCCTCCGTTTGCGGGTTAAGGCCCAGATCGGATGCGCGGATGGCTTTCTCGACGGCCGCGACGAGCGAGTTGTCCCAGACCTGCACCGTGAGAAGGCGCGGCTCGGGCGCGGAAATGTTGCTCACCTGGTTGAGCGGCATCTGCGCGCCGTAGGCTTCCACCGTTATCGGCTCCAGCAGGCCGGTCGACGCGCGCCCGGTGCGCAGCCCCGCCAGGTCGCTGCGCAGCGCTTCCATCGCGCCGTCCATCCGGCGCTTGATGTCTTTAAGAACGGGATCCCTCATGGCCCGGCCTCTCGTTCCGTTTCCACGCGCGGCGGCGGCGTTGCGTTCCGCCGGTTCTTCTTCCCGCGCGTTTCCCGATGCACTTTTTTATCAGAATGTTCGAAACGGGGAATGCCTTATTCGGCGATGACGGTGAACGCGCCCCTGCCATGCACCGCTTCGGCGATCGCGCCGGGCGTCTGGATCGAAAAGACCAGGATCGGGATGCCGTTCTCCCGCGCCAGGGCGATGGCGGTGGCGTCCATGACCTTCAGGTTGCGGTTCAGCGCCTCGGTGAAGGACAGTCTGTCGAACCGCTCCGCCGCCGGGTTGCCGGCGGGATCGTCGCTGTAGACGCCGTCGACCTTGGTGCCCTTGAACAGCGCGTCGCAGTTCATTTCCGAGGCGCGCAGGGCGGCGGCCGTATCGGTGGTGAAGAAGGGGTTGCCGGTTCCGGCGGCGAAGATCACCGCCCTGCCCTTCTCGAGATGCCGGACGGCGCGGCGCCGGATATACGGCTCGGAGACAGTCGACATCGGAATCGCCGACTGGACGCGCGTATCGACCCCGAGCTGCTCCAGCGCGCCCTGGATCGCCAGCGAGTTCATCACCGTCGCGAGCATGCCCATATAGTCGCCGGTCGCCCGGTCGATGGCATGGGCAGCGGACTGGATGCCCCGGAAAATGTTGCCGCCGCCGATGACGAGGCAGACTTCGATCCCGATATCGTGGATCGATTTCACCTCTGCCGCGATACGCTCCAGCGTCGCCGGATCCAGCCCGAAGCTGCGCTCGCCCATCAGCGCCTCGCCGGACAGTTTCAGAAGGACGCGCCTGTATTTCGGACCGTTCTTCATCGGCGGCGGCCTCTCCCGGCGCCGGCAGCCCGTTCGCGCGCCGCTGCGGAGTCAGCCGGCAAGCTGCGCCACTTCCGCGGCGAAATCGTCCGCCTTGCGTTCGACGCCTTCGCCCAGCCGATAGCACACGAAGCCGGCGATCTCGACCGGCGCGCCGAACTCCTTTGCCGCCGCCGCGACGACCTTCGACACCTTCGATTCGCCGTCGATCACCCAGGTCTGGTTCATCAGAACGACCTCTTCGTAGAACTTGCGGAGCCGGCCTTCGATCATCTTCTCGACGATCTCCGGCGGCTTGCCGCTGCCGGCGGCCTGTTCGCGCAGGATTTCGCGCTCCTTCTCGACGGTCCCGGCGTCCAGGTCCTCGGCGGTGACGGCCCGGGGGCTGCTCGCCGCGATGTGCATGGCGACCTGCTTGCCGAGCTGCTGCAACGCTTCGGGGTCGGCGGACGACTTCATACCGACCAGCACGCCGATCTTGCCCAGGCCGGGGCCGGCCGAATTGTGCATGTAGGAGGCGACGACCCCTTCATCGACGCTCAGGCCGGCCGAGCGGCGCAGGGTCATGTTCTCGCCGACGGTTGCAATCAGATTGGTGAGTTCGCCTTCGACCGTGCGGCCGCTGTCCGGGTAATCCGCCGCTTTGAGGGCCGCCGGATCGCCGCCGACCGTCAGCGCGATATCGGACACCGCGCCGACGAATTCCTGGAAGCTCTCGTTGCGCGCCACGAAGTCCGTCTCGGCGTTGACCTCGACCAGGGCGCCCCGTCCGCCGCTGGTGCGCAGCCCGACAAGGCCCTCCGCCGTCACGCGGCCGGATTTCTTCGCTGCGGCCGCCAGGCCCTTCTTGCGCAGCCATTCGCCGGCCGCCTCGATATCGCCGCCGGATTCGACCAGAGCCTTCTTGCAGTCCAGCATGCCGGCGCCGGTGCGCCCGCGCAGTTCCTTCACCATGGACGCACTGATCTGAACCATCTCATCCTCGTATTCGCTGGGTGTTTGCCGGATGTCGGCCGGCTTCCCTGCAGCCGGCTGCGGCATTTCGCGGGGCCGCCCGGCGCCTGCCGGCGGCCGGCCGTTCAGCCGGCAGCCTTTTCTCCGGCGGCCTGCCCTTCGGCAGCCTGCCCGTCCGCGCCCGCCGTTTCGCCGTCCTTCGCTTCGGCGCCCCGTCCTTCCGCTTCCGGCGTTTCGGCCGTCTCCGGCGCTGCCTCGGAAGCCGTTTCCGGGGCGCCTTCCGCCGTCGTTTCCCCGGCCGGCTCCGGAGTCGATTCCGAAGCGGATTCGGGCGCCGATTCCGAAGCCGTTTCCGGGGCGCCTTCCGAAGCCGGGCCATCGCCTTCTTCCGGTGCGCCGCCAGGCTCGGCGGACTCTGCCGGCCCGGCGCCGGCTGCGGCGGCCTCGTCCGCCGCGGAGGCGTCGGGCAACTCTTCGGGCAGCGGCGCCTCGGCTTCGCCCAGGTCGCCGCCGGACAGCGCCACTTCCTGCGCCAGCCCGTCCAGCACCGCACCCCAGAACAGTTCCATATAGATTTCGATGGCGCGCAGCGAATCGTCGTTGCCGGGCACCGGAAAGTCGATGCCGTCCGGGTCGCTGTTGCTGTCGATCACGGCGATGACCGGGATTTTCAGCTTGTTCGCCTCGGCAACCGCGATCGCCTCCTTGTTGGTGTCGATCACGACGACGATGTCCGGCAGGGCGGACATTTCCTTGATGCCGCCCAGCGCCTTTTCCAGCTTGTCGCGTTCGCGGGTGAGCTGGAGCAATTCCTTCTTGGTCAGGCCCTGGGTTTCTTCCTCGTTGCCGAGCTGGGCATCGAGGGCCTTCAGCCGCGCGATCGACCGCTGGATGGTCGCCCAGTTGGTCAGCATGCCGCCGAGCCAGCGGTGGTCGACATAGAACTGGCCGCACCGCTCGGCGGACTGGGCGATCATGCGCGACGCCTGGCGCTTGGTGCCGACGAACAGCACCCGGCCGCCCGCCGCCGCCACCTCGCGCACCGCGTTCATGGCGCGCTGGAGCAGCGGCACGGTCTGCTGCAGGTCGATGATGTGGACGTTGTTGCGCGCGCCGAAGATGTAGGGCGACATCTTCGGGTTCCAGCGGCGCGTGTTGTGTCCGAAATGAACGCCAGCCTCGAGCAGCTGGCGCATGGTGAAGCTCGGCATCGCCATGGCAGGGTCCTTTACCGGTTCGGCCGCCGCGGACATTCATCCGGGTCCCGGCCATTTCGGCCGCGAGGATCCGGACACCGGAACGACAGGACCGGATTTCCCGGCCGCCGCAAATCCGCGTGAGGGGTTGACGGCGCAAGACCTAGGCTCGCGGCGGCCGAAGCGCAACGCCCGCGCGGCGGGATGCGGCAAATCTCCTGCCTGCAGCCCCTGTCGTGGGGGCGCGGCAATGCCGGCGGGATCGTGCGGGGCTGCCCGGAGTCGCCGGCGCGGCCGGCCCGGCGCTTCAGCGCCCGGCTGCCATGCTCCGCCACCGCGCGAAGGCGCACTATTACAAAATATTGACGATTTCAGACGTACGCCACAAAATCTTGTTGACAAATTTTCCTGTCGCCTTTATGGAGGCGCTGCACAGGTGCGAAAGACGCGGACAGGCCCTGGCACAGCAAACCCGGCTGCACTCCGGTGCGGCCGGGTCTTGTTTTGCGGTATCGGCGGCGAAAGCGGAAGGCCCTGTCCTTCGGCGGGGCGGCAGGGTCCCCCGATCCGAAGGCAACGCTCCAAACGCAAAGAAGGCGCCAGGTGCTTCGACGCGGACGTCCCTGCATGGCTCCGAAGAGCCCCCTGACACCTTCTCTGCGGGCCTGCCCCGAAGGGCTTCCCACACGGCCCTTGCCCTAAGGCCCGGACCGCGGGCTAGCCCTTGCGGGCTGCCCTGCCGTTCCGCGTTCCCGAAGGTCCGCTTCCCGGCTGCCGGTTCGCCCGAAGGCTCCCCGGCTCCCGACCTCGACGGCCGAAGCCGCCTGGCCGTTCCGCCTTCGATCCTTTCCCCGAAGGGTCCGGCTCTCCGGCTCGGGCGTCTTCCGCCCGAAAGCTTCCGACGCTCCCGCGACCTGCGTCCTTGCGGTTGCCTGTCGCGCAACCGAATACTGCTGCGCTCCCGCCGCCGAAGCAACAAAAAATTATGCCGTATCTTCGAAAATCCGGTGGATAACCAAGTAGTTAGTGCACAAATGCCTTCAATGTTTTCCACAGTTCGACGCCACTATCGCGAATTTCCGCGCCTTCGGGTTGTGGATAAAGTTATCCCCAAGAAATTTCAGGCAGGAAGAAAACAGCCGCGAAGCCGGCGACGGACGACCGACCTGAAGTACGGATCCGGCCCGTCACGCGCCGTTCCGATTGACCAGCGGCCGGGCGTAGAGCGGATGGCGCAGGCTGCGCACCTCGTGCTCGATGGCGAACAGCGGCGTCTCCGCCCCCGGCGCCGCGATATCCACGAAGCGGTACTGGCTCGCATTGTCCTCGGCGGTGACGAGGCCGCGTTCGGCGAGCGCACGGTACGGGCCGGAAAAGTCGGCGGCGTAAACCGCCACATGGTGCCCGTCGTATTCGGCCGCGGGCGCACCGCTCTCGCGGAACAGGAAATGCTGGCCGGGCCCCACCGTCACCCGCACGCGGCCGCCATCGACCGCCGCCGGCGCCCCCATCACCGTGCGGTAGAACTGCGCGATGCCCGCCGCCGCTCCCTCGGGAACCGGCATGTCGAGGTAAGGGATACCCGACGGACCGGCGCTGTCGCCGCCGGCCGGATGCGCCCGGAAGCGGTTGCCCCACGGGCAGGTCAGGGCGATACGGCCGTTTTCGCGGCGCCACGAGAATTGCGTTCCGTCGAGCCGGGCGGCGACCCGGCGCAGCCGTGCCTCAAGCGCCTCCAGATCCGGCAGAACCAGGCCGATGACCCCGCGGAAGCGCTGTGGATTTCCCCTCGGCAGGTGGAACTGCTGGCGGCCGGCGTTGATCCACATATTGTCGGCGCCGACCATCATGTAGGGGTCGCGGGTCAGCCCCAGCCCGGCGACGTAGAAATCCGTCGCCGTCTCCTGGTCCGGGACGGTGAGGTTGACATGCTCGAAGAAAACGATGTTGCCGACGTCCTGGGAAGCGGGATCGAAGCGCATTTGCTGTTCCTCGCTCGTTTGCGCCCGGATTGCCGGCGCGGCGGGCCGCCCTACGGCACGGCGCCGATCCGGCCGAAATCGGTCGAGGCGATATGGGCCATCAGGGTCGTCCGGTCCGACGTGCCGAAGAAGAGCACCGAATAGCGGCCGTCGACGAAGGTGGCGGCGGTGTATTCGCCCTGAATTTTCACGATCGCGAATCGCCGGCCCGCAATTTCCCGGAATTCGCCTTTTCTGGCCCGGACCACGGCGGGATCCATGAAGGTCCGCTTCCGCTTCTCCAGCGTCTCGGGCGTTTCGCTGCGCACCGCGATTGCGATAACGGGCTTGCCGTCCGCGTCGAGATAGACCCGCTGGACGCGAACCTGCCCGGTTTCGGCATTGTCTTCGATCCGCTCGCGCGCGGTATGGCCGTCCAGGGGCGCCGGCAGCGCCACGGCCAGCCGGTCGCCGCGGGTCGGCGCCGCCTCCTGGCCGGACCCGGATTGCGCCCTGGACGTCGATTGCGCCTCTGCGATGGCGACCGCGCCGACGACGAGGGCGGCGGCGGCAAGATGCAGGAACAGCAGGCGGCCCCAACGGGACATGCGGTTCTCCGGCGTTGGCGGATCGGGAGCGCGTTCGGCCGGCGGTATAGCATCGCCCCCGGTGCGACGCCACAGCCGCACAGCGCTTTCGGCGCGCGGCGACCCGTCTGCTGGCGGCTGGCGGCCTTCCGGTGTAGCAGCGGTTGCCAGCCTCCGACAGGAGCCCGTTCATGATTCCCCGCTATACCCGTCCGGCCATGGCCGCCATCTGGGAACCGGCAAGCCGGTTTCGAATCTGGTTCGAAATCGAGGCCCACGCCTGCGACGCGCTGGAAAAGCTGGGCGCCATTCCGGAAGGGACGGCAGCGGCGGTGCGGCGCAACGGCGACCGCCCCTATACGCCGGAGCGCATCGCCCGGATCGACGCCATCGAGGCCGAGGTCCGGCACGACGTCATCGCCTTCCTGACCGAACTGGCGGAGCAGGTCGGCCCCGAAGCCCGTTTCGTCCATCAGGGTCTGACCTCGTCGGATGTGCTGGATACCGCTTTCGCCGTTCAGCTTTGCCGGGCGGCCGACCTGCTGTTGAACGACCTGGACGGGTTGCTGGCCGCCCTCAGGCGCCGGGCCGAAGAGCACAAATACACCCTCACGATGGGCCGGAGCCACGGCATCCACGCCGAACCGACCACCTTCGGCGTCAAGCTGGCCGGCCACCATGCCGAATTCGCCCGCTGCCGCGCGCGGCTGGAAGCGGCGCGGGCCGAGGTCGCGACCTGCGCAATTTCCGGCGCAGTCGGCACCTTCGCCACCGTCGATCCGCGGGTCGAGGCCCATGTCGCGGACAAGCTGGGGCTGACGCCGGAACCCGTTTCGACCCAGATCGTCCCGCGCGACCGCCATGCAATGTATTTCGCCACCCTCGGCGTCATTGCCGGCGCGATCGAGCGGCTGGCGGTCGAGATCCGGCACCTGCAACGCACCGAAGTACGCGAGGCGGAGGAATTCTTCTCCGAGGGCCAGAAGGGCTCCTCGGCCATGCCGCACAAGCGCAACCCGGTCCTGACCGAGAACCTGACCGGCCAGGCCCGGCTGATCCGCGGCATGGTCCTGCCGGCAATGGAAAACGCCGCCCTGTGGCACGAACGCGACATCTCGCACAGTTCGGTCGAGCGCCATATCGCCCCGGACGCCACGGTGGCGCTGGATTTCTCGCTGGCCCGGCTGACCGGCGTCGTCGAAAAGCTGGTTGTTTATCCGGAGCGGATGCGGGCTAACGTCGACGCCCTCGGCGGCCTGCATAATTCCCAGCGCGTCCTGCTCGCGCTCACCCAGGCCGGGATGAGCCGGGAAGACGCCTACCGCGCCGTCCAGCGCCACGCCATGACGGTCTGGCAGAACGGCGGCGACTTCGCCGTTTCGCTCAGGGCCGATGCCGAAATTGCGGCGCATCTGACGGCGGCGGAAATCGACGCCCTGTTCGATCCGGCCTTCCACACCGGACAGGTCGACACGATCTTCAAGCGGGTGTTCGGCGCGTGAGGTCCGTCGGCGGCGCGGTGGGTTGCGCCACGCCGCTCCGGCCGCTGCACTACGCCATTGCGTTCATCGCCCGGACATGACCGGCAGCGGCATAGGAGAGTATGGCGCGGTCCGCCGTAACCACGGGCGCCTCGAAGCGGCGTGCGGTCGAGACGATAAAGCGGTCGGCTGGATCGGCGTGAAAGGCGCCCGGCAGGCGCACGCTGTCGATCGCGACCGCCGGCTCGATGGGCGCCAAGAAAATGCCAGGCAAGGCCAGCGCATCGTCGATCCATGACCGGACCTCGCGCCCGAGCCGGAGCCGGCCCTTCTCCACCAGCATGGCAATTTCCCACGGCGTGATCGCCGAAACCGCAACACGATCCGTCTGCATGGACTCTTCGATAGCGTCGCGTGCGGTCTCGCCGAGACGCCGGTCGCCGCCAACGGTCCAGATCAGAACGTGCGTGTCCAGAACGATCACCGGTTGGCGTTCCAATCGTCCGGATCGGCCGCGGGCAGGAACGGGTCGTCATAGCCCAGCACCGACCCCTGCATGGCGCCGATGATGGAGGCGGTTCCATCCGCCGGCACATACGGCGAGAGCATCGCCACCGGCCGGCCATGCTTGGTGATTGTCACCGGCTCGCGGTCCTCGCACATCTGCCCGATCACGCGGAGGCACTTGGCCTTGAATTCGGCAGCAGCGATAGTCTTCATCGTCGGCCCCATTTCTCTTGTACTGTATATTTTTTATGTACATTATTGCGGTAAAGAAATCAATCCCGATAAATTTAAGGAATATTGTGCTTCGCTTCCCTGTCGGCCGCAGCGTCGCGAACCGCCCGAAATTCCTGCCTGTTCTTTGCAAAATTCGCTAGTCTCGCAGTATGAGCACGATGAACATATTGCTGTCCAAATCCCTCAAATCCCTCGTCGAGAGCCAAGCCGCCACAGGCGGTTACAGCACTTCCAGCGAGTATGTCCGCGAACCGATCCGCAAAGACCGCGACCGTCAGAGCCTGCGCGCTATGGTTCTCAAAGGCGCCGCCTCGACGCCGGTCGGCTTGGCAGATGCAGACTATTTCGACCGGCTCCGCAGCCGGGTTCGCGAAGCAGGGCGATAGCGAGCGCCAATCCGGCGCCGCGGCAGGAATTGTTGTATCGCGGACATGATTCCGGCCGGCCGCGTTCCGCCGCTGCGGGTTGCGATCCGATCACGCCGATTTTAGCGTGGATTTCCGCCGATCCGGGATAGTATCCCGCGCCCTAGCCAAGCGCCCGCTACGACATTTCGGGCGGCGGATTCGACGGGCAGTGAAATCGGGGAGGCCCTGCGGATGAAGAACCATGCGCGCGTCGTTGTGATCGGCGGCGGTGTAGTCGGCGTTTCCACCCTCTATCACCTGGCCAAAAAGGGCTGGTCGGATGTCGTGCTAGTCGAGCGTACCGAACTGACCGCCGGCTCGACCTGGCACGCCGCCGGCCTGCTGCCGCTGTTCAACATGAGCTATTCGGTCGGCCAGCTGCACCAGTATTCGGTCAACCTCTACAAGACGCTGGAGGCGGAGACCGGCCAGGACGTCAGCTTCCATGTCAACGGCAACCTGCGCCTCGCGACCAACCGCGACCGCATGGACGAATACCGCCTCTACCAGTGCACGGCGGAGACCATCGGCGTCGAATGCGAGATCGTCGATGTCGAACGGATCGGGAAGCTCTGGCCGCTGATCGACGCCGAAGGGCTGGTCGGCGCCCTGTGGCACCCGACGGACGGCCATATCGCGCCGGTCGACGTGACGATGGCGCTGGCCAAGGGCGCGCGCAACCGGGGCGCGGAGATCCATCAGCACACCACGGTCACAGGGATCGGGCGCGACAACCGCGAGTGGATCGTGAAGACCGACCAGGGCGACATCCGCTGCGAGCATGTCGTGAGCGCGACCGGCAACTATGCCCGCACAACCGCCCGGATGGTCGGCCTGGAAATCCCGGCGATCCCGGTCCAGCACCAGTATATCGTCACCGACGTCGATCCCGTGCTGCAGGAATACCGCGAGGCCGGCAACACGGAACTCGCCGTGCTGCGCGAGTCCGACGCTTCCTACTATCTGCGCGAGGAGCGCATGGGCTGGATCCTCGGTCCCTACGAGCGCCACGCGCCGGCCTGCTTCGCCGACGGCGTGCCGGAGAGCTTCGAGAAGGACCTGTTCCCCGGCGAACTCGACCGGCTGCTGCCCCATGTCGAGGCCGCCATGAACCGGGTGCCGAGCTTCGAGAATGCCGGCATCAAGGACATCGTCAACGGCCCGATCGCCTATACGCCCGACGGCAACCCGATGGTCGGCCCGGCTTTCGGGCTGGAGAATTTCTGGCTTTCAGAGGGCCACAGCTTCGGCATCACCGCGGCCGGCGGCGCCGGCTGGCAGCTCGCAGAATGGATCGTCGACGGCGAGCCGACGGTCGACATGATCGGCGTCGATCCCCGGCGCTTCGGCGTGGTCTCGAAGAACTTCGCGAAGATCAAGAACGAAGAGGCGTACGAGCACGTCTTCATCAACCACTATCCGATGGAGGAGCGCCTGCTGGGCCGGCCGGCCAAGGCGCCGCCCTGCTACGAGCGGCTCGACCGGGCCGGCGCCGTCTGGGGCGCGCGCTTCGGCTGGGAGCGGCCGAACTGGTTCGCGCCCGAAGGCGTCGAACGGAAGGACGAATACTCCTACCGCCGCTCCAACTGGTTCCAGCATGTCGGCAACGAGGTCCGCACCATGCGCGAGCGGGTCGGACTGATGGAGCTGTCGAGCTTTGCGAAGTACCTGGTGGAAGGGCCCGGCGCCCGCGCCTGGCTCGACGGCATGGTCGCCAACAACGTGCCGCGCAAGGTCTCGCGCATGACGCTGGCCCATGCGCTCAACCCGTCCGGCTCGGTGCGCAGCGAATTCACCATCCTGCGCCTGCCCGACGGCCTCTATGGCGAGCGCTTCTATCTGGTCGGTCCCGGCGCGGCGCACGACATGGACTGGGACATCCTCACCCGCCGCGTTCCGCGCGACGGTTCGGTCTTCCTGCAGGACCTGACGACGCAATACGGCGTCTTCGTGCTCGCCGGCCCGCAGGCCCGCAAGGTGCTGGAGAAGCTCGCCGACGCGGACGTCTCGAACGAGGCCTTTCCGTGGCTGACCGGCCGGGACATCCCGGTCGGCTACTGCCCGGACGTGCGGGCGCTCCGGGTCAACTTCGTCGGCTCCCTCGGCTGGGAACTGCACCATCCGATCGAATACCAGAGCCATCTGTACGACGCGCTCATGGCGGCCGGCGCCGAATTCGACATCGGCCCGGTCGGGATGCGCGCGATGGATTCGATGCGGCTGGAGAAGAGCTACCGGCTCTTCGGCACCGACCTGAACGCCGAGAACAGCATCCTGGAGGCCGGGCTGGACCGCTTCGTGCGCTTCGACAAGAACGCCGGTTTCACCGGCCGCGCCGCCCTGCTGGCGCAGAAGGAGCAGGGCGTGCCGAACGCCTACCGCACCATCGAGATCGACGCCGACGACGCCGACCCGTTCGGCAACGAGCCGGTCTATATCGACGGCGAGGTCGCCGGCCGCGGCACCGCCGGCGGCTACGGCCACCATGTCGGCAAGAGCCTGCTGCTCGGCTATGTGCGCAGCGACGTAGCGGAAATCGGCCGGGCGTGCGAGGTCCGGGTCCTCGACCAACGCCGCCCGGCCCGGATCGTTGCCGAAAGCCCCTACGACCCGGACAACGCGGCGCTGCGGTCATAGAGCGAAGCCGTTTCAACCGGCACTGCTGAAGCGCCGGAAGTCACGCTGTTCGATACGCCGCTTCGCAACCGGCCGTTCAGACTTTCGAGAAATCCGGACACCATTTCAGGATACCGTCCCTGTAGCTCTGCCGGTCTCGGAGGGCCGCCGCCCAGCGCGAAGTATTCGGATAGCCCTCGAACGGATAGCCGCATCCAACGAGCACGAAGTGCAGGGGGATCCAGGAAATATCGGCTAGGGTGAATCGGTCGCCCATTATCCATTTGCGGTCCGCCAGGGCGTTTTCGAGTCTGGCGAAACAGTCCTCGAGTATCTTGCGCGCGCCGGCGATATCCTTCTCGTCGAACGCACTCTCGCCGGCATGCCTTGCGTGAAACTCCTTCAACTCCTCGTTCTTCTGAAGCGCGTCGTATTTCCTTTGCTCCTCGGCGGTCTTCTTCAGCTTCTTCTGCATCTTCGTTGCGTAGACATACGGCTTGACCGCCGGCACATGGATGGATGCAGCAAGACGAAGCCATTCAAGCATCTCGTCTTCCCCGTCCCGATCGCCTGCCGCACGCAGCGAAGGTTCGGGGTAGGTCAGGTCGAGATAGTCGACGATCTCGTTGGACTCGATATGGACGACGCCGTTGTCGATCAGGGTCGGCACCAGACCGTTCGGGTTGATGCCGAAATACGCGTCCGAAATGTTCTCTTTCTTCTTCAGGTCGAGGTGGTGACTGGTCCAGGGCAGCCCTTTCTCGATCAGCGTCATGCGGACCCGCATCGAGCAGTTCGAAATATCGCCGTGGTAAAGGTGAATTCCCTCGAGTGTTGCCACGGATTTGTCGGCCGGGACGATCACTGCCATGGGAAGACTCTCCGTTGCCTTTGCGCGGCGGACCCCGAGACTGCGCCCCGCACGGCCCGGCGAACGCCGTTCGAACCGACCGCCCGGAAGTGCCCGATGAGGCGAAGTTATTCGTTTCCGGTCATCAGATCCGCGACGGCGAGGTTCTCGCCGATCCGGTGGAACGGGCGGCCCGAGTCGCTGACCGCCACGACGACGACGATCTCGTCGCCGCGCGGGGCGTCCGCGACCGAAACCTGCATCGCGTCGAAATGGCTGAATGTCCACATTTCGTCCTTGTGGTGCAGCGGGCAATCGATCGCCGTGCCCGGCCCGCCGATCTTCTTGGTCGACGGCATGATCGATTTCGCCGGGCCGACGATTGCGCGCACCGGCTTGCCCATCGTGGGGTGCATCACCGCCGCCGCGTGCTCGCGCTCGCCCTTCACGCCGACGATCGCCGCCTTGCCGTAGCCCGCGACCGACGCCCCGTCGATGCCGAGCGCGTCGATCGCCCGTTGCACCAGGAGAGCGCCGAGCTCGGCCCCTGCCTGCTGCAGCTCCTCCAGTTCCTCGTCGTAGACCCCGGCATAGGGGTTCGCGATCACCGCGATCGCCGCGGCCTGACGGGTCGCCGGCTCCACCGGCCGGTCGAGTTCGCGCCGGGTCTCTTCGACGACGGTGACGATCTTGCGGATCTTCATCCCGTTTTCTCCCGATCGTGGCTGGCATGACTGGTTCGGGGCACTATGCCACCGCCGAAGCCCATTGCAACGCCTGCGTTGCGCATATTCCGATCCCGCCGCTGCGTGCGGGGTCCCGCGCCGCACGCCGAGGAACCGCAGGTTCGGCGGCTTCAAAATGCAGGGCCGCACGGCGGAGGATGCGCTCAAGATCGTCGACAACGCCCGGGCGATCGAAGAGGCCGGCGCCATCGGTCTGGAGATCGAGGCGATGCCCTATGAGGTCGGCAAGGCCGTCGATCCGCGAGGAGCGCGTCTACAGCGCCGACTCGACGCCGCCGGAAGGTCACGAGAACGATCCCGCCTGCATCGTCACGTTCCGGAAGACCTGATTTGCCGGTGCAGGCCGCCGGATATCCCGGCAATCCGGTCGAAGAGAACGGAGTGACGCATCGGGGTCCAGGCCCGGAAAAAATCCGCCTGGGTTCCGGGGACGAAGCAAGCCTTGAACAAATTAACGCATTGTAGAACAACAATAAATCATCGTAATTGCAGAACACGAAATTTCGTGGCATCGCTGCACCCGAAACGGAGGCCCGGCCATGAGCGAAGAACGCGGCAGGAAGCGCGGCGAACGGGCCGGGCGGCGGGCCGGCAGGTCCGGCGGCGGCCGGGAAAGCCGGCGCGCGGCGCGGACCGCCGGGCCGGTCGAGCAGTTGCGCGCGATCCAGCGCAATATCCCGAAGGTCGAGTTGCTGTCGGCCGAGGGACTCGAGCTTATCGAGCATAACGCCGACACGATCCTGGAAGAGATCGGCATCGAATTCCGGGACGATCCGGAATGTCTGGACATGTTCCGCGATGCCGGCGCGGACGTGCAGGATACGCGGGTCCGTTTTCCGCGCGGTCTCGCCCGGCAACTGTGCTCGACCGCGCCGGCGCAATACACCCAGCATGCGCGCAATCCGGACCGTTCGGTGGAGATCGGCGGCGACCATACGGTGTTCGCGCCGGTCTACGGCCCGCCCTTCGTGCGCGACCTGGACGGCGGCCGGCGCTACGGCACCATCGAGGATTTCCGCAACTTCGTGAAGCTCGCTTACCTGTCGCCCGCCCTGCACCATTCCGGCGGCACGGTGTGCGAGCCGGTCGACGTGCCGATCGCCAAGCGGCACCTCGATATGGTCTATGCCCATATGCGCTGGTCGGACAAACCCTTCATGGGTTCGGTCACCCATCCGGAGCGCGCCGCCGATACCGTCGCCATGGCGAAAATCCTGTTCGGCGACGATTTCGTCGACGAGAACTGCGTCTGCACCAGCCTGATCAACGCCAACTCGCCCATGGTGTTCGACGCGACCATGCTGGGCGCGCTGAAGACCTATGCGAAGGCCGGCCAAGCGACGGTGGTCAGTCCCTTCATCCTGTCCGGCGCCATGGCGCCGGTGACGGTCGCCGGCGTGATGGCCCAGACCCTCGCCGAGGCGATGGCCGGCATCGCGGTGACCCAACTGTGCCGGCCGGGAACGCCGGTCGTGTTCGGCAGCTTTTCCAGCTCGATTTCGATGCAGTCCGGGGCGCCGACTTTCGGGACCCCCGAGCCCGCGCTCGCCCTGTTCGGCCTGGCGGCGCTGGCCCGCCGGCTCGGCCTGCCCTTCCGCAACGGCGGTTCGCTCTGCGCCTCGAAACTCCCGGACGCCCAGGCGGCCTACGAGAGCGCGAACACGCTGATGCCCACGGTGCTGGCCGGGGTGAATTTCGTGCTCCACGCCGCCGGCTGGCTCGAGGGCGGCCTGGCGTCGAGCTACGAGAAGCTGATCATGGACGCCGACCAGCTCGCCCTGCACCAGGTGATCGCCGGCGGTTACGACCTGTCGGAGAACGGCCAGGCCCTGAGCGCGGTGCGCGAGGTCGGCCCCGGCAGCCACTATCTCGGCTGCCAACACACGCAGGACAATTTCGAGACCGCCTTCTGGCGCTCCGCCGTCGCCGATAACAACAGCTTCGAGCAATGGCAGAACGACGGCTCGAAGGACATCGTCGCGCGCGCCAACGAACGCTGGAAGGCCATGCTGGCGAGCTACGAGGCGCCGCCGATCGACCCGGCCATCGACGAGGCGCTGAACGCCTTCATTGCCAGGAAGAAGGAAAGCCTGCCGGACGGGATCGGGTGATGCGTCCTTCGAAACAGGGCTTCGAAACGCAATCCTGCTGATAGTTCCTCAGCCCCTCCTCAGGGTGAAGAGACATATTGGCTTAACAGTTTCAGCTTCCTCCCAAGGAGGCCATTGAGGAGGCGCCCCTCGGCTTCGCTCGGGACAGGTTCCGCGCCGTCGCGAAATGGCCGTCTCGAAGGACGGCCGGCGACGGGCGCGCCCTACCTCCGCCGGCGGCGCCCCCGGCGGCCGGCGCTCCGCGCCGCGGCGCCGTCATCCGCCAGGCGCGCCGGCAGGGCCACCTGCCGGGAGAGGTGCGGGTAGTCGGCGGTCGCGTGGGGCAGCGCCATCGCGTCGACGAAATGGCGCTGGAACTCGGGCTCGACGGCGGTTTCGACCTTTTCGATGTTGCGCACGACCTGCTCGATCTCGTCGCGCGCCGCCTGGTTGAGCAGCGCGATGCGCGCGCCGGTGCCGGCGGCGTTGCCGGCCGAGGCCACCTTGTCCAGCGCGCAGTCCGGGATCATGCCCAGGATCATGGCGTATTTCGGCTCGATGTGGGTCCCGAAGGCGCCGGCCAGCACGATCCGGTCCGGCGCCGCGATGCCCATGCGGTCCATCAATAGACGGGCGCCGGCATAGAGCGCCGCCTTGGCAAGCTGGATCGCCCGCACATCGACCTGGTAGACGCGGATGTCGCGGTCGCCGGCCTTGTAGAGCCGGTAGCTGAACGTCCGGTCTTCGGCCTGAAGCCGGTCCGTGCGCCCGCCCAGGCCGCCGTCGATCGTCCCGTCGGGCCTGATCAGGCCGGCGAGGTACATTTCAGCCAGCGCCTCGATGATGCCGGAGCCGCAGATGCCGGTGACGCCGGTCTCGCCCGCCGCCGCTTCGAAGCCCGGCTCGTCGGACCACAGGTCGCAGCCGATCACCTTGATACGCGCCTCCAGGGTCTCCGGATCGATGCGCACCCGCTCGACGGCGCCGGGCGCGGCGCGCTGACCGCAGATAATCTGAGCGCCTTCGAAGGCCGGGCCGGTCGGCGACGAAGCGGCGAGAATGCGCTCCCGGTTGCCGAGGACGATCTCGGCGTTGGTGCCGACATCGACGATCAGCACGGTCTCGTCTGAGAGATACGGCGTTTCGGACAGGATGACGCCGGCGGCGTCGGCGCCGACATGGCCGGCGATGCAGGGCAGGAAATAGACCCGCGCGTCCGGATTGACCGCCAGGCCGATTTCGGACGCCCAGAGCGTCTGCGCCCGGTTGGTCGCCAGCGCAAAGGGCGCGCCGCCCAGTTCGACCGGATCGATGCCGAGCAGCAGGTGATGCATGATCGGGTTGCCGACGAAGGTGGCGTTGAGGATGTCGTCGGCCGCGATCCCCGCCTCCGCCGCCGCATCCGCAACCAGCCGGTTGACCGCCCCGCGCACCGCCTCGGTCAGTTCGGCGTCGCCGCCCGGATTCATCATGGCGTAGGAGACCCGGCTCATCAGGTCTTCGCCGAAGCGGATCTGCGGGTTCATGATCCCGGCCGAGGCGACGACCTCCCCCGTCGCAAGGTCGGCGAGATGGGCCGCCACGGTCGTCGAGCCGACGTCGTAGGCGAGGCCGTAAGCCGTGTCGCGAAAGCCCGGCCAGATGGCGATGATCCGCTCTCTCCGGTGAATGGCCACGGTCGCCGTCCAGTCGCCGTCGCGCAGTATTTTCTGCAGCCCTTGCAGGGTCCGGATGTCGCCTTCGAGTTCGCCCAGGCCCCACTGGTCCCGCAGCGCCGCGGCCAGCCGCTCGAAATCGCCGGTCGGCCGGTGCATGTCGGGCTTCTCGACCTCGACATAATGCAGCCGGACCGCCGGGTTGACCGTAATATCCCGGACTTCGGCTCGTTTGCGGACGACCTGCTTGTGGACCTGGCTGTCCGGCGGCACGTCGATCACCAGATCGCCCTGCACCGTGGCGTGGCAGCCCAGGCGCCGCTCTTCGGCCAGGCCGCGCCGGTCCTTGTAGCGCTGCTCGTTGGCGCTGAACGCGCTGAGATGGCCGGCCGCGCTTTCGATGCCGAGCTTGGCAAAGCTGCCGGCGCTGACGACGATCTGGCAGCGCCCGCAGATGCCCCGGCCGCCGCACACCGAATCCAGATCGACGCCAAGATCGCGCGCCGCCTGCAAGAGATTGGTGCCGACCGGGAATGTTCCGCGCTTGCCCGAGGGCGTGAAAACGACCTTCGCCGCCCGGCCGGCGGCGGCATCCCCGGCGTGCGGCTGGCCTTCAGGCACGGCGGCGGCGGCGCCCTTCCCGGCCGCGCCGGCTCTCGCTCTCGGCGGCAGGATCGCGGAATTTCTTCAGCCAGCGCCGGCAGTCGGGATCGTTGCCGTTCATCACGTCGGCCGCCATCACGGCATCGACTTCGTGGGAATGCAAGGGATTCATGATCGCCGAGGTCATGCCCGAACAGGCCGCCATGCTGAGGAAGGCGGCATTGAGGCCGGGCCGGTTCGGCAGGCCGAAGCCGATGTTGGACGCGCCGCAGGTGCTGTTGACGCCCAGTTCGTCGCGCAGCCGGTTCAGGATATGGAAGACCTGCCGGCCTGCCCGGTTGATCGCGCCGATCGGCATGACCAGCGGATCGACGACGATATCCTCCTTCGGGATGCCGTAGTCGGCGGCCCGATGGACGATCTTCCTGGCGACTTCGAAGCGGACGTCCGGGTCTTCCGAAATGCCCGATTCGTCGTTGGAAATCGCCACCACGGCGCAGCCGTATTTCCTGACCAGAGGCAGGACCGCCTCCAGCCGTTCCTCCTCGCCGGTCACCGAATTGAGCAGCGGCTTGCCCCGGTAGACCGACAGCCCCGCCTCCAGCGCCGCGACGATCGAGGAATCGATGGAAAGCGGCACGTCGACCAGCGACTGCACCAGCTCGATGCAATCGGCCAGGATTTTCGGCTCGTCGGCCAGCGGCACCCCGGCGTTGACATCCAGCATATGCGCGCCGGCTTCGACCTGGGCGACCGCGTCGGCCTCGACCCGGCTGTAGTCGCCGGCGCGCAGCTCTTCCATCAGGATCTTGCGCCCCGTGGGATTGATGCGCTCGCCGATGATGCAGAAAGGCCGGTCGAAGCCGATGACGACCTCCCGGGTCGCGGAACTGACGACGGTTCGGCTCATATCGGGTAAACTCTCCGGTTCGGATGTCTAGACGGTCGCTTCGTCGACGCCGTTCGACCGGACGATCCGCTCGACCCGGTCTTCGGGATAGTCCCGCTCGAGGCGGCTGGCGGCCTCATCGGCCGCCGCTTCCAGATCGTCGCCGCAATCGACCGGCGCGCTGCGGCGCCAGTGTTCGAGATAGTCGTCGGCGCCGTGCAGCTTCGCGCGGATGGCGGCCCGGTCGATCGCCTTCTCGAACCGCACGTCCAGCTGCCGGCGCGCCTTCTTCCGGCCGGCGGACACGATAATCTGGGCCGGAATATCGCGCCAGTAGACAATCTGGAGCTTCGCCATGCCTCAGGCCCCGGGCTCCGGCGCGGAAGCGGCGGCGCGGCGCAGGAAATCTTCCAGTTCGCCGTAGCCGACATAGCGGTAGGCATAACCGAGGCCGAGCCGCGCCGCAGCCGCCTGCGCCCGGACCTGGAGTCCGGCGTCGCGGGTCTGGGCGATGTAGAGGCAGCGCGTGTAATGGCGGAAATAGTCGTCGCGCAACTCGGGATGGCGGTCGAGGCCGAGGCCCTGGACGATCAGCCGGTCGAAATGCCGGACCATGTAGTCGGTCAGGTAGAACGTGCCGGTTTCCGCTTCCGCCAGATCCGCGAAAGCCTGCCGGCCTGTATAGAAGGCGTAGCAATGCGGCCCGTCGATGCGCTCTGCGCCCTCTTCGTCCAGAACCCGGTCGAGCAGCCCGCCGGTGCCGCAGTCGGCGTAGGCCACCAGGACCCGGCCGTAGGCCTTGCGGTATTCGCGGATTTTCTCGCGCACCCGGCCGGGAATCAGGTGCGGCGCGTTGTGGAGCCACGCGGGCACGCAGGCGACATCGAAGGCGGGGACGGCGTTCATGTTTCTGAAATGGACGATTTCCCGGGCCAGGGCGCCGCAGGCGATCACCATGGTGCCGGCCCTGCTTCGCCCGGCAAGGACCGCCTCGCTGTCCGGCGCTACATCGGGCGCCGGATCGGGCAGGCCGGCAGCGACGGTCGGCCGCGCGCCGCTCCGGGGGCGTCCGCTCCTGCCGGTCCGTGCGGTCGGGCGACGCGCCAGCGCAGCCTCCATGAGTCAATTGATCGTCGCGCCGCCAAGCAGGTTGTGCTTGCGCTTCATAAAGTCCTTGGCAATTTCAACCGCAACCGCGGCGTCCGGGCAATAGGCATCGGCGCCGACCGCCTGGGCGAATTCCTCGTTCAGCGGCGCGCCGCCGACCAGGACGGTATAGTCCTCGCGGATGCCCCGTTCCTTCAGGGTTTCGATCACGACCTTCATATAGGGCATCGTCGTCGTGAGCAGCGCCGACATGCCGAGGATGTCGGGCTCGTGCTCCTCGATGGCGGCGAGATAGTTCTCGACCGGATTGTCGATGCCGATATCGACCACCTCGAAACCGGCGCCCTCCATCATCATCGACACAAGGTTCTTGCCGATGTCGTGGATGTCGCCCTTGACGGTGCCGATCACCATCTTGCCGACCCGCGGCGCGCCGGTCTCGGCGAGCAAAGGCCGGAGGATCGCCATGCCGGCCTTCATCGCGTTGGCCGATTGCAGCACCTCCGGCACGAACAGGATGCCGTCGCGGAAATCGATCCCCACGATGCGCATGCCCTCGACCAGCGCTTCGGTCAGGATATTGTAGGGTTGCCACTTGCGTTCGAGCAGGATGTTGACGCCCTCTTCGATCTCCTCGCGGAGACCGTCATAGAGATCGTCGTGCATCTGCTCGACAAGCTCTTCGTCGTCCAGTTCGCTGAGAACGAGATCGTCGTCTTCGTCGGACATGGCGGTTCCATCCCCCGGAATGCGCAGCGACGCTTGACAACCGGCGCGCGGCGGCGCGGGAACATGCACATAACGGCCTGCCGGGTCACGAAAAATCGGCAGCGGACGGATGACAATTTCGTGCGTCGCGCTGTCGCTGGCGCCGGCCCGGCCCCCGCGCCGCCATTCGGCGGCCTTTCGGCAACGGCGCCGCGGTGCTACAGCCCCGGCAGCGGGACCCGTCGCAAAGGAGAATATCATGTCCGGAAACCGTTACGACGCCTACGAACGCCTGAAAATCGACTGGCCGGCCGACGGCGTGTTGCGGCTCACGATGCACAATCCGGACAACCCGCTGAATTCCGTCGACGGGCAGATGCACAAGGAGTTGGTCTCGGTCTGGCCCGAAATCGATGCCGACCGCGATGTCGGCGCGGTCATCCTGTGCGGCGCCGGCCGGGCCTACTCGGCGGGCGGCGACTTCGGCATGATCGACGAGATCATCGGCGACCACGGCGTCCGGATGCGCGCGATGAAGGAGGCGCGCGACATCGTCTACAACGTCATCGCCTGCTCCCGGCCGACGATCGCCGCGATGCACGGGGTCGCCGTCGGCGCCGGCCTGGCGGCCGGCATGGTCTGCGACGTCACCATCGCCACGAAGAGTTGCCGCATTATCGACGGCCACACCAATCTCGGCGTCGCGGCGGGCGACCATGCGGTGATCGCCTGGCCCCTGCAGTGCGGCATGGCCAAGGCGAAATACTATCTGATGACCTGCGAACCGATGACCGGGGAGGAGGCGGAGCGGATCGGGCTGATCTCGCTGGCGGTCGAGGACGACGCCCTGGAGGCCGAAGCGCTGCGTGTCGCGCGCCGGCTCGCCGGCGGCGCCCGCACCGCGATCAGCCACACGAAAATGGCCCTGAACAACTGGTACCGCATGAACGGGCCGGGCTTCGATGCCTCGCTGGGCTACGAATTCCTGGCCTGGGACGGCCCGGAAGCGAAGGAAGGCGTCGCCGCCCTCAAGGAAAAGCGCAAACCGCAATTCGGCCGGATGCCGGTCTAGAGGGCGCTGCCCGGAACGGAACGGCGACGGCCCGCCCCTCGATAGGCCCCGGATCAGGCCGCCCGGGCCTGAGGCTCCCGATCATCGAGATGGCTGCGCAGCCATTCGAGCATCGTATCGGCGTCCGAGACCTCGAAGGGATCGGCCGGGCATTCGTCGTCGAAGCCCGGCTCGACGAACATTTTCACGACCTCGCCGTCGTCGACGAAGGCGGAGTAGCGCCAGGAGCGCATGCCGAAGCCGAGATTGTCTTTCGAGACCAGCATACCTATCCGGCGGGTGAAGGCGCCGGAGCCGTCGGGCAGCATGATGACTTTCTCGACGCCCTGATGCCGGCCCCATTGGAACATGACGAAGGCGTCGTTGACGCTCAGGCAGATCACCCGGTCCACGCCCAGCGCGGCGAAATCGTCGTGCAATTCCTCGTAGCGCGGCAAATGGGTCGAGGAGCAGGTCGGCGTGAAGGCGCCGGGCAGGGCAAAAAGCACAACCTTCCGGCCGCGGAAGATGTCGGCGCTGGCGAGGTCCTGCCAGCGATAGGGGTTGGGTCCCTCGACAATCGCGTCGCGGATGCGGGTCTTGAAAATCACGTCGGGTACGCGCATGGATCGGGTTCTCCGGTATAAGCAATTATTGATATTTAGAATTAATTAAAATTAAATCAATAGCACATTACACTACCCTTTTTATATTTTTGCGGTCGCACCAAACAACACACCAGTCAAAGGCGTCAGGCAGGCTGCACCCCTCCGCCGGGCAAGTCAGCTTTCCCGCTCGCCGGGCGGGTGTCCCGTCCGCCTCATGAAACCGCGGAGCGCCGGCACGACCCTGCCGGGCGCTTCTTCCGCCAGAAAATGCCCGCAGTCCTCAAATTCGTGCAGTTCGAAATCCGTCAGTGTGCGCTTCCACCGGTCGAGCTCTTTCCTTCGGAACGCAATATCCTTCAGGCCCCACAGGAGGAGCGCCGGTTTGCCGGCAAAGGCCGCGCGGTCGTCCCAGATCGAGCGCAGCCAGTCGCCCGCCCCCACAATGTATCCCGGCAACGCCGCGTTGGCGGCGCGCGCGGCGGGCGACGGCTGCGCGTTGCGGTAATGCGCCATGATCTCGGGCGTCAGGATGCTCCGGTCGCCCACCGCCCTGGGCATCACCGAATTCACGAACATGTTGCGGCGCCGGATCAGATACTGGCCGATCCAGCTCGACATCAGGAAGCTGAACGCCGCGAAGTGGAAATCGCCGCCGACCGGCCAGCACCAGGTATTCGCGATGACGAGACGGCGGACGCGCTCCGGATGCCGGCGGGCGAAGTCCAGGCCGATCGGCCCGCCCCAGTCGTTCATGAACAGGGTGATGCCGCGAAGGTCGAGGTGGTCGAGCAGGGCGGCGAACCGGCGCGCATGGCTTTCCGGACGATGATCCTCGCGCCGGTTGCTGCGCGACGACAGGCCGAAACCGATATGGTCCGGCGCGACGCAGCGGAACTCAGCGCGAAGCTCCCGGATGGCGTGGCGGAACTCGAACGACCAGGCCGGGTTGCCGTGCACGAACACGATCGGTTCGCCTTCGCCCTCATCCACGAAGTGCATCCGGTGTCCCGACGCGGTGGCGAAGAACCGGCTCTCGAAGGGATACATGTCGTCCGACACCCAGTCCGGACGGAGAGTCGATGCACGCCGGTTCATGCCGGCCACAAGTCCCCGAGCTTCGCGAGGCACCCGTTCCAGCCCTGCACATGCTCGTCGCGGGCCTCTTCCTTCGCAAACCGCGCGTGCGTCAGGGTCAGGCGTGTCCTACCGGCCGCTTCCGGCTCGAATTCGACGGTGACCAGCGTCTCGACATCGCTGCCGTCCCAGCGCCAGGTGTGAACCAGACGGCGGAGGGGCACGACATCCCGATACCGGCCGCGGGTGAGCCATTTCCGGCCGTCCGCTCCCCGCATCTCGATCAGGAACGTCCCGCCGACGGTCGCTTCGGCAACGGCGCGCACGACCGTGGCATTGCCGGGCGCCAGCCAGCGGCGCAGCATCTCCGGCTCGGTCCACGCGGCGTAGACCGCCTCGACCGGCGCGTCGATAACGCGATGCAGCGTCAGGGAGACGTTCCGTCCGGCGGCGCCGGCCGATGGCTTCGACCCGGTCATCGCGTTTCGTCCGAACTGTCCGGGGCGGTCCCGACGAGCGCTTCGAGCGCCTCCAGGCGGCCCGTCCAGAACCGTTCGTGGACGTCGAGCCAGGCGCGGGCGTCGGCGAGGGCAGCCGGATCGATCGGGAATTATATACTTGACTGAAACCAGACAGTGCATATATACTATATAGGGGGACGAAAAAGGAGAAAGACCCCATGTCTGGTACAGGGCCGGGTAAATCCCACAGGGAGGGAATCAGCCTCTTTCAGTTGATGGCGATGTTCCCGGACGAGGAGTCCGCTACCAAGTGGTTCGAGGGTTTGGTGTGGCCGAATGGGGAGCGTTGCTGCCCGCGGTGCGGGTCGCTGGAAACCCGTGTAGCGGCCAAGACCTCCGGGCTTCCCTACTACTGCCCGGACTGCAAGCGGGCGTTCTCCGTGAAGATCGGGACGGCCTTAGAGAAGTCCAAGATACCCCTGCGGAAGTGGGTTTTCGCGATCTATCTGGAAATGACCAGCCTCAAGGGCGTGTCGTCCATGAAGCTGCATCGGGATTTGGGGATCACGCAAAAGACCGCGTGGTTCATGCTCCAGAGGATCAGAGAGGCTTGGGCTAACGAGTCGGCCCGGCGGTTCGGTGGGCCTGTCGAGGTCGACGAGACCTTCATCGGCGGGAAGCGCAAGAATATGTCCTTGTCCAAGCGCAAGGCGTTGAAGGGCACGGGTGCCGGGGGAGCCGTAGGCAAGGCAGTCGTGGCCGGTGCCAAGGACCGGGACAGCAACCACGTCAGCGCGGCCGTGGTGCGCGGCACCGATACCTTGAGCCTACAGGGCTTTGTGCTGGACCGGACTGCCGAGGGTGCAACGATTATCACCGACGACGCTGCGGCCTACAGGAACATGAGGGACCGCAAGCATGAAGTGGTCAATCACTCGGTCGGCGAGTACGTCCGGGATCAGGCCCACACGAACGGGATCGAATCCTTCTGGGCGATGCTGAAACGGGCCTACCAAGGCACCTACCATCATATCTCTTTGAAGCACCTGCATCGGTATGTGGCCGAGTACGCGGGTAAGCACAACGTAAGGAATTGCGACACCATTGAGCAGATGATGTCGGTGGTCATAGGGATGATCGGTAAGCGATTGATGTACCGAGACTTGATCGCCGATGTCGAGGACAACTGGACGGCCGAAGATATAGAGCGGGAAGCGATCCGCGTGTACGGAGCGCGTTGACAATAAATCTGCGTCTGCATAGCCTTCCCCCTGCAACATCACACAGACCCGCTCCGTCGGGTCGCCCGCTGAATAGAACAGCCGCACGATCCGGCGAGGGGTGGCCACCCCAAGCCCGGCGAATAGGCGGGGCTTCACCCTTTCTGTGTGATGTTGCAACGGCCCGGCACCCGTCGGGCTGGCGCAGGGGAGTGGGCTTGTGGCTTTGAAGGATTGTCGGGAGTGCCAGCACAAGGTATCTGCGGAAGCTAAGACCTGTCCGAATTGTGGTGCCAAGATGCCTGGCTGGGGGAGGTTTGCTTATGCTTCCGTTAGCCTATTCGCCTTGTTGTTGGCGGGTTCGTGCGCTGTCGAGGCATTTTCTCAAGAGGCGGATATTTACTACAAAGAGATCAAGCAGTGGGTAATAGAGCCTTGCGCCGAAGTCGGGGCGGCGATGGCGGTAGACACTATCGAAGAAACGAACCTGACCTCGCTTCGCCGGCTGACCGCCCAAGCGTTGATCCAAAAGCAGGAAGCTACCGCCCGTGCTATGGCCGCGCAGATGCGACCCGGATCGCCGTGGGAGCTTCGCCGGAAGGGCTACAAGATTCTGCTAAAGATGTGCATTGAGAATAATGCCAGTTGGCCAAGGTAGGTTTCGCGTAAATTAGAAAGTCCACGTTCTTCGGCTGGACAGTTTCTTCGGGTGGTGATAGGGTGTCTCTGCTCTTGAAAGGAGCGGTGGTGCGCCCGGCGGGATTCGAACCCGCAAGGGATGTTGCCGGAGCAGCAGAGCCCGGAGGGGTCCTAGCCCTCCGCGTTTACCAGTTTCGCCACGGGCGCATCACTTTTTTTTGACAGAGCGACCAGCCAATGACCACCAAGCCCGACCAGCCCTCCATCCTGAATCCCCGTTACGCGGGAGCTTCTGCGGAGGAGGTTGCCAAGGCCCTTCTCCGCAAGTGGGGGGAGTCCCCTGACCTGCCTGAGAAAAGCGAGTCGGAGCCTTCGGACAACGCTGAGGCTGCGTAAGCCGCTATCTCACTGAATGGTCCCCCCGCCGAGAATCGAACTCGGGTCTCCGGGGTGTAGGCCCGGCGTCCTGACCACTAGACGACGGGGGGACCGAGCGCCCAAGAGAGTTTTGCCTCTTGGGCGCTTTCTTTGTCTGGGTACTGGGTCGGCGGTTCCTTTCCGTGGTGGCTGGCGATGGGGTGCGTTGGGGGGGGGGGGCGGGTCTGTAAATGAAGGGCGTTGGTCAGAGAATGTAGCCAGAATCAGGATGTAAATTGAATTGCCGTTCCTTTCTAAGCCGCCGTGGCGCATCTGTCAAATCGTAAATCTAAACTCATCCCCCGAAGTCCGGGAAGCCGGTTTGACTCTGCCGGGATACATAAGTATTTGATTCCTATAGCGAGATCGGGGAAAATTTCAGACAAGTATATAATTCCCGATCGATCCGGCACACCCGTTCCCGCCCCCGCGCCCTGCGCGTCACAAGGCCCGCATTTTCGAGCACGTTGAGATGCTTCGAAACGGCGGCGAACGAGAGGTCGAAGGGCCGGGAGAGATGACTGACGGTCGCCTCCCCGGCGGCCAGACGATCGAGAATGGCGCGGCGGGTCGGATCGCCGAGCGCGTGGAAGACGCGGTTCAGATCATGCTCAACCATGCGGTTGAATATACCGCCTTCCGGCCAATGCTCAACCCATTGGTAAAATATTTTTCGAGGTACATCCGGGGGCGAACCGGCGGCAGGCGTTACGCATGCCCGGTATGGCGGCCGTTCGGGCCGGGCGCAACGGCTCCCGGATTCGGCCCACAGATTCGGCCCACAGATTCGGGGGGCCAAGCGGCCCTCTATCCCCGGCGAGCCGTTCTATTTCGCCCAGGGTGCGATGATCGTGCTATAGCCGCCATTCCGATCGCCGATCCGATCCTGTCGCTCGCAGGCCGGAGCCTCTCCCCGATGCCCGCACCGGACGTGGAAACCGGCCTTCGCCTTCGCGACCGGACGGTCGGCACAGCACAGGGAGAGAGTGGAATGAGCAGGCTTGACGGAAAGGTCGCAATCGTAACCGGGGCCGCCCAGGGCATCGGCGAGACATATTCGAAAGCGCTCGCGGAGGAAGGCGCCCGGGTGGTGGTTTCGGATATCTCCGATCCGTCCCGCGCGGTCGACGAGATAACGAGCGCCGGCGGCGAGGCCATCGCCAAGATCGCCGACGTGACCGACGACGCGTCGCTTTCGGATCTCGTCGAGGCTGCCGAATCGGCGTTCGGGCCGATCGATATCCTGGTCAACAACGCGGGGCTTTTCTCGGAGTTGCGCCTGACCCCGATCATGCAGCTCACCAACGAGGAATGGGACCGGGTGATGAAGGTGAACATGCGGGGCACGTTCCAGGCCACCAAGGCCGTCGTTCCCAGCATGCTCAAGAACGGAGGGGGCAAGATTATCAATATCAGTTCGGGCACCTTTTTCTACGGCGGGCCCGGCATCGCTCACTATGTCTGCTCGAAGGGCGCGGTCATCGCCTTCACGCGCTCGGCGTCGCGGGAATTCGGCGACAAGAACATCAAGGTGAACTGTATCGCGCCCGGCCTGGTCGAGACCGAAGGCGTGCGGAACCACCCCGATCTTCACGTCGCCCGGGCGCCGACGTTACAGGCGCGCGCCATCAAGCGGGAGATGGTGTCGGAAGACCTGATCGGGACGCTGCTGTTCCTGGCGACCGAAGACAGCGACTTCGTGACCGGACAGACCTTCAACATCGACGGCGGCAGGCACAACTACTAAGCGGCGCGCGCCGGCTGTCGTTTCCAAGGGAGCCGGACCTGTCGCGGGACAGTCCGGCCGCCCCTCACGCCGCCTGCCCGATCTCCCCGGCGCGCCGGCCCTCGCGCTGCCAGAAATACGCCGCCAGAAGGCCGAGCAGGGCCCAGGCGACCAGGCCGACGCCCAGCGCCCTGGCGGCGAACAGGCTCGCCAGTTCCGGCGGCGCCGGGCCGATGAACTCCTCCGGATGCGGCGCGCCGATAGCGTGGGGCGCCAGGAGCAGCGCTGCGGCGACGGCCCGGAGCGCCCAGCCGCGGCCGAACGCGACCAGCGCAAGCCCGGCGGCGGTCGCGCCGACCGTCCCGAACCACCAGATCTGGCGCAGATCGATTTCCGCCGCCGCCGAACCCGGCAGTTCCGGCGGGGCGCCGAGCGCCGGGGCGAGTTGAAACGCCAAAAAGCCGGCCATGCCCCAGACCGGCCCCTGCCGGACGGTCACCCGCCAGCCGCGGTCTTCGGCCAGCGCCATCGCGGCAACCAGCAGGAAGGCAAAGCCGGTGTAGGTCAGGGCCGTGAACAGAACGCTCAACCCGTCGCGCATCGGGTCGATGCCCGGAACGGCCGCCGCGGCGGCGCTTTCCGGGGCGCCGGCCCCGCCGTCGCCGAAATGATTCAGCGCGCCGCTCTCATACAGCTCGGCATGAAGCAGGACAGGCTGCACGAAGGCAAGTTGCAGCAGGGCCGCGGCCAGCCCCGCCGCAAAGCCAGCGAACAGCGCGCTGACCGCTAAGCGGAAAAGCACGGCCAGCGGAAGGGTCAGTGGCAGGGGAAGCCCATGGCGTGGCGCGAATCGTGCGCCGCGTCATGCAGGGCGGCCGTCTGGACATGGCCGGCCAGCGTGACGATCGCCAGGCCGATGAAGGCAGCCAGCGCGATAGCGGCGATTTTCGCCGAAACCGCAGTCCTGCTCAGGGTTTGGGCAGTCATTCGATACTCCGTCGTAACACCCGACAACGATTTCCCCAACGCCCGGCAGGTTTCCTGGCTCACGGTTACCGGCCCTGGTGCGCTCGCCTTCCCGGCATCTTGTCCAGTGGCGTTCGAGCGCGGCCAACCGTCTACAGTTGCGGGGACAGCTCCGGACTCGATCGGCCGATCTCACCGGATTCCCTATTAAGCCCCTCCCCTTCCGGTTCGGGACGCCACGCCCGCAAGGATTTGCCCCATGACTCGAACGCCGTCAAGCGTCCGGTCGCGGGACGGTTCGAAATTCGACACGGCGGCGTTCCTGAAGCGCCCGGCCCGAATCGCCGGGCAACCTGCCGCTTTTCCCGGCAACCGGCTGAACCGGTTTCGCCGCGCTTGCGCCCCGTCATCGTCGCCCGTCGCGCATCGAAAACAAGGATTTTTCCTATCGCGCGCTCCGGCAATTGACCGGGCGCGCCCGAATCCCTAGCGTTCCGGGCATCGGAGCCGGCGAAGGGCATCGGGCGCCGGCGCCCGTGCATTCGCCTGAGGCGCCGACCGGAGGCGCACGATGGAGAGGGAGCGACAGGCGCAATGAACGAATTGGCGAACCAGGTTGCCTGGGTTACCGGCGGCGGGACGGGAATCGGCGCTGCCGCGGCCGAGGCGCTGGCGGCGGACGGCGCCGCCGTCGTCCTGTCCGGCCGGCGCCGGGACGTACTGGACGAGGTGGCGGCGCGGATCGCGGACGGCGGCGGCGCGGCCGGCGTAAAGCCGGTGGACGTCGCAGACGGCGCGGCCATGGCGGCGGCGGCCGACCGCATCCGGGATGCGCACGGCAGGATCGACATCCTGGTCCACTCCGCCGGCACCAACATCCCCAACCGGTCCTGGAGCAGGATCGAGCCGGAGGGCTGGAAGCTGATTGTGGATGTCAACCTCAACGGCTCCTACAACGCGGTGCAGGCGGTGCTGCCCGCCATGCGCGAGGCCGGCGGCGGTCTCCTGATCCTGATTTCCTCCTGGGCCGGCCGCTACGATACGCTGCTCACCGGCCCCGGCTACAACGCCACCAAGCACGGCATGCGCGCCATGGCCGCCCACCTCAATCTCGAAGAGGGGAAAAACGGCATCCGCTGCTGCACCGTCATGCCCGGCGAAGTGAACACGCCGATCCTCGACAAGCGCCCGATCCCGGTGCCGGAGGAAGAGCGCGTGCGCATGATGCAGCCGGAGGATATGGGCGAGACCGTCCGCTACGTCGCCCGCCTGCACCCGCGGGTCTGCGTCAACGAAATCCTGATCTCGCCGACCTGGAACCGGCTGAACGTCCAGCCGGCGGGGTAAGACGGGCGGAACAATGGGCGCAGTTGGCATCGCCGCCGGCGCGCCCTAGCTTTGCGCCGAGGCTGCAACGGTCCACCGAAGGCACAGGTGCGCAATGTCTGCCGAAAGATGGTCGCCGGAATCGTGGCGCGGCAAGCCCGCGTTCCAAATGCCGGCCTATGACGACGAGGCGCAACTCCGGCAGGTCGAGACGACGCTGTCCGGCTATCCGCCGTTGGTCTTCGCCGGCGAGGCGCGGGAGCTGACGCGCCAGCTCGGCCTGGCGGCGGAAGGCAGGGCCTTCCTGCTTCAGGGCGGCGACTGCGCGGAAAGTTTCGCCGAGTTCACACCGAACAACATCCGCGACACCTTCAAGGTCCTGCTCCAGATGACCGTCGTGCTGATGTACGGCGCGTCGCTGCCGGTGGTGAAGGTCGGGCGCCTGGCCGGCCAGTTCGCCAAGCCGCGCTCTTCGGACGTCGAGCGGCAGGACGACCGCGAATTGCCGTCCTACCGCGGCGATATCGTCAATGGCATCGATTTCGAGGCCGCGGCGCGGGTGCCCGATCCGGCGCGCATGATCCAGGCCTACAACCAGTCGGCCGCGACGATGAACCTGGTCCGGGCCTTCGCGCTGGGCGGCTTCGCCGACCTGCACCAGGTGAACCGCTGGACCCAGGATTTCATCCGGGACGGCGCTTTCGGGCGGCGCTATCTGGAGCTCGCGGACCGGATTACCGAGGCGCTGGACTTCATGGCGGCCTGCGGCGTCGACGCCTCGACCTCGCCCCACGTCCGCGAGGCCAGCGTCTTCACCTCGCACGAGGGGCTGCTCCTGCCCTACGAACAGGCATTGACCCGGCAGGACAGCCTGACCGGCGGCTGGTACGATTGTTCGGCCCACATGCTGTGGATCGGCGACCGGACGCGCCAGCCCGGCGGCGCCCATGTCGAGTTTCTGCGCGGAGTCGGCAACCCGATCGGCCTGAAATGCGGCCCGAGCCTCGATCCGGACGAGCTCATCCGCCTGATCGACATCCTGAATCCCGGCAACGTCCCCGGCCGCCTCACCCTGATCGCGCGCATGGGCGCCGGCAAGGTGCGCGCCGGTCTGCCGCCGCTGATCCGCGCGGTCGAGCGCGAGGGCCGCAAGGTCGTATGGTCCTGCGATCCCATGCACGGCAACACGATCAAGGCAATCAACGGCTACAAGACCCGGCAGTTCGACCGGATCCTGGAAGAGGTGCGCGGATTTTTCGAGGTGCACCGGGCCGAGGGCACCTACGCCGGCGGCCTCCATTTCGAGATGACCGGCCAGGACGTGACCGAATGCACCGGCGGCGCGCGGGAAATTACCGAAGAGCGTCTCGGCGACCGCTACCACACCCACTGCGATCCGCGCCTGAACGCCAACCAGGCGCTGGAACTCGCTTTCCTGATCGCGGAAATGCTCAAGGCGGGCCGGCAGAACGCCGGCCTGCAGGTGGCGGCCGAATAACCCTCCCGTGAGACCTTGAGGGAATTTCGAGGGGACCGCCGGTGAGCGACACGCGTCCGCCCGAACCCGATGTGGCGGCCTGGACCGACGCCTATTTCAACCGGTCCAAGGGCATCGTGCGCAAATTCGGCGATGTCGCCGTCACCTATGCGATTTTCATGCGCCGTCCGGTCCTTTCGGCGCCGCGCCTGATGATCGACTGGCTGGAGGCGATGGCGGCGGCGCGCGGCATCTCCGTCGGGATCGACCTGCGCTACCCGGAGGGCAAGTGGGTCGGCGCCGGCGAACCGATCCTTTACCTGACCGGGCCGTTCGAGCATCTGGTCGATCTCGAAACCCTGTTTCTACAGAAGCTCGGCGCGGCCTGCGTGGCGGCCTACAACGCCGATGTGATGTGCACCGAGCTGCCGAAAGTCGCCTTTCTCGGCTTCGACGCACGACACTGCGCCGGTACGGACATGGCCGAGATGATGGCCTACGCCGCCAGCGTCGGCTCCAGCCGGGCCCGCCGCAAGGTCGGCGCCGTCGGTTTCGTCGGCAACGCGACTACGGCGACGGCGCATTATTTCGGGCAGGACCGGGGCCTCGGCACCATGCCCCACGCCATCATCGGCTATGCCGGCTCGACCCTCAGGGCCGCCGAAATGTTCCACGAGGCCTATCCGGACGAGGACCTGACCGTCCTGGTCGACTATTTCGGCCGCGAGGTGACGGATTCGCTCGAAGTCTGCCGCGCTTTCGAGACGCTCGCCGCGGCCGGCCGGCTGTCGGTCCGGCTCGATACGCCGGGCAGCCGCTACATGGAAGGACTCGATCCGTCGATCGCCTACGCGGTGCTCGACCGCAATGCGCCGGAATCGATCCGCGGCTACCGGAGCGAGGCGGAACTGCGCCACCTGATCGGCCCCGGCGTTTCGGCGGCCGCGATCTGGATGATGCGCGAAAGGCTCGACGAGGCCGGCTTCGGCGGAGTGCGGATCGTCGCGTCCTCCGGGTTCGGCCCGGCCAAGTGCCGGGTCATGGCGATCGCCCATGCGCCGGTCGACGCGATCGGCACCGGCAGTTTCCTGCCCGAGGACTGGCAGGAAACCTACGCCACGGCCGATGTCGTCGAATACGACGGCGAGGCCCGCGTGAAAATCGGCCGGGAATTCCTGCTCCGGAAATAACGCCGCCGCCCCCGGCGCGGGATTGCGTCTCCGGACCGTCCGGAGGCCGTCCGGGGGCCGTCTGTCCGGGCCGGGTCAGTTGAACGCGACGACGACCTTGAAAGGGACCTCGGCGACGACGCGCCGGCCGTCGAGCAGCGTCATCGTCCAGCGGCCTTCCGCCATTTCCCACAGATGGTCGAAGCGAAACAACTGGCGCCGCACGATGCCGATGGCCACGAACCGGTCGAACAGGACGTCGCCGGACCGTCCGGTCCGCGGGTCGGTCATCCTCGGGAACCGCATGACGAGGGTAAGGGTCTTGCCGATCAGGTCGGGATCGCGCACGCGGAAGCGCATCCCGAAGGCGAGGCCGGATTGCGCCAGGATCGTCTGCGTCCGCCGCAGAAGCCGGACATCGGCCGCCGCGAAGCGCCGGCCCGAAATATCTTCGGGCGCCTCGACGAAACCGAGATCGCTGTACGCATAGATGCCGTAGTCGAAGATCCGGACGCCGGATTGCCGGACTTGCCACGGATTCCCGTCTTGCGCCTGCACGGCCGGAGGGCCTGCGACCGCAAACAGCGCGAGCGCCGCGATTGCCGGCCTAATTGAGCGGAACCACGACACGCAGCACTTCCTCATGCAACAGAGTCTCGCCGTCCAGAAGCTGGAAGCGCCACAGCCCTTCGGCCAGTTCCCACATGAAATCGAAACGGTAGCCGACGAAATACACGCCGTTCGACAGCGGCATGAACGGGCGCGACTGCGACGTGCCGCGGCGGCCGGTCTTCGGATCGTGCAACGGCGGAAACGCGGTGCGCAGCGTCAGCTGCCGCCCGAGCAAAGAGGGATCGGCAATCCTGAAGCGGTATCCGAAATTCCGGCCCAGCTGGGCGAAAACCGTGCGTGTGCGCCGGAATATCCGGATATTCGAGACGACGTTGCGTCCACCGGCGACGGTCTGCGGCGCCTTCGTCCGGTGATCGATGCTGAGCTTGTATATGCCGAAATCGACCACCGAAATTGCAGAACCGCTCCGTGCGGGGCCGGCCGGGATGCCGGCGACAAGGATCAGGATGGCAATTAGCTGCTTCATGCACCGTCCCGGTCGAGAAGCGAAGCGATGGCCGGCGCCGGGAGCCGGGCGGCGCTCCGTCTTCGCATTATGGACGGCTTCCGGCGGTCTGCAAGCGCCGGCCGGCGGCAATACCGGAAGCGCCCTGCATCGGCGGCGTTTGCCGCCCCGCCGTTTTCGGATATCTCCACGCCTCCGGACGAACTAAACAGTGCCGTCAGTTTCCGTCCTTCGCGAACCCTTACGGAACCCGCCCCATGCCCTTTGTCGACTGCGACGGCCGGACCGTGAGCTACGAGGCCGGCGGTCCGGACGGCGGAACCGCGCCGCTCATGCCGTTCCAGCCGCCGGGCGCGAGCGGCGCCCCGATCTGGCGGTCGATCGCAACGGCTTTGCACGGCCGCTTCCGCACGGCCGCCGTCAACCCCTCGGCCTATGGCGGGACCGAGCCCTTCGCCGGCCCGGAACCGATGACCCTGCGCGACGAGGCCGCCGCGCTCGCCGCCGTCATCCGGGCCGAACTGCCGAAGTGCCGCGGCGAGCGCGCCCATATTGTCGGCCATTCCTATGGCGGCACGATCGCGCTGGTGCTGGCGCTCGCTTGGCCGGAACTCGCCGGCCGGCTCACCCTGCTCGAGCCCGCGCCCTATGTCCTGCTGCGTGACGCCGGAGAGACCGCGCTGGCCGACGAGATCGGCGGCCAGAACGCACAATTCATCGCCACCGTGCGCGCCGGCGGCCGCAATGCCGAGGCGATGGAACGGTATCTCGACTATTTCAACAACCGGCCGGGTTTCTGGCAGGGCCTCGACGGGCGGGCGCAGCAGAAGATGCTGACGCTGGCCGAACGGCTCGCCGTCGGGCTGCACGCCGTCCAGCGGCTCGACATGCGCATCGCCGATCTCGCAGCGATCGATGTGCCGGTCACGGTCGTCCGGGGCGGCGATACCGATCCCCTGCACGCCCGGCTCTCGGAACTGGTCGCGCAGGCGATCCCCGGCGCGACGCTGATCGACCTGCCCGGCGCCGGCCACATGATGACCCTGACCCACGGCGCGGAGATTGCCGGAATGCTGCGGGAGACGGCCTGTTCGGGCCAGCCGGACTAAAGCCCCAGATAGGCCTCGCGCACGCGGTCGTCCTGCAACAGGTCCTCGCCCGGACCGCTCAGCACGATGCGGCCGTTTTCCAGCACATAGGCCCGGTTCGCCATCTTGAGCGAGACGGCGACATTCTGTTCGACCAGGATGATCGGCGTGCCGTCGGCGTTCAGCCGTTCGACGATGCCGAAGACCTCCTGGACGACGGTCGGCGCCAGGCCGAGGGACGGCTCGTCGAACATGATCAGCTCGGGCTGGCCGAGCAGGCAGCGGCCGATCGCCAGCATCTGCTGCTCGCCGCCGGAAAGCGTGCCGGCCTGTTGTTCGGCGCGCTCGAGCAGGATCGGGAACATGGCGAAGACCCGCTCCATGGTCTCTGCGCTCTTCCCCCGGCCGCGTTCCAGATAGGCGCCGACCTCCAGATTTTCGCGCACCGTCAACCCGGCGAAAATCTGCCGGCCCTCGGCGACCTGGCCGACGCCGAGGTTGCAGACCCGGTGGCTCGGCCAGCCGGTGATGTCGACGCCCTTGTAGACGATCGTGCCGGAGCGCGGCTTCTCGATGCCGGCGACGGTCCGGATCAGCGAACTCTTGCCGGCGCCGTTCGAGCCTACGACCGCGACGATGTCGCCGGCGTCGACCTCCAGCGACACGTCGTCGAGCGCCTGGGCGTCGCCGTAGAACAGATTCAGGCCGCTGATGCTCAGAATCACAGGTCCTGATCCCCGAGATAGCATTCCAGGACCGCCGGATCGCGCACGATCCGCTCCGGCGGCCCCTCGCTGATTTTTTCGCCGTGATGCAGCACGGCTATGCGCTCGGAGAGCGCCATGACGGCGCGCATGACATGCTCGATCAACAGGATTGTCAGCCCGGTATCGTCGCGCAGCCGGCGCAGCGTGGCGACCATGCGGTCGGTCTCCGACGGGCGCAGGCCGGCCATCACCTCGTCGAGCAGCAGCAGGCGCGGACCGGTCGCGAGCGCGCGGGCGACTTCCAGGCGCTTGCGGTCGGGCAGGGTCAGGTTGGCGGCATGCTGGGCGGCCTTGGCGTCGAGTTCGAGCAATTCGAGGAAGCCGCGGGCCGCTTCGCGCGCGGCGGCGACGCTGGCGGCGGTGTGCAGGGCCGCCACCGTCACGTTTTCCAGTACGGTCATCTGGGCGAACGGCTTGACGATCTGGAACGTGCGGCCGATGCCGGCGTGGCAGATTTCGTCCGGCCGGTGGCCGGTGATGTCGGCGCCGTCCAGCCGGACGGATCCGCTGTCCGGCCGGAAGACGCCGGCGATCACGTTGAACAGGGTCGTCTTGCCGGCGCCGTTCGGCCCGATCAGGGCGGCGATTTCGCGCTCCGACACCTCGAAGGACACGTTGTTTAACGCCAGCAGGCCGCGGAAGCTCTTGCTCACGCCGTCGACCCGGAGCAGCGCAGCCATGCCGTTCAGCCCTCCGCCTCGGGCCGCGTCAGGCGCAGCCGGGCGCACACCCAGGGCCACAGGCCCTTCGGCTTGAACAGCACGATCAGCACGACGATGAAGCCCCAGATCAGCAGCTTCAGCCCGTCCAGTTTGATCTGCGGATCGATCGCGCCCCAGTGCTTCAGCAGGTCGATCGCCTCGGTGACGATCTCGCCCAGCGGCGTCAGGATGAAGGTGCCGAAAATCGGGCCGAAAAGGGTGCCGACTCCGCCGACGATGGAGCCGAGCGTCGCCTCGATCGAGCGCTCGATGTTGAACACGATCTCCGGGAACAGGCTGTTCTGGTAAAAGGCGTAGAATACCCCGGCCACGCCCGCCATGCCGGACGAGATCGCAACGGCATACATCTTGTAGCGCAGGATGTCGACGCCGAGCGCCTGGGCGGCCTCGGCATCGTCGCGGATCGCCTGCCAGTAGTAGCCGAGCCGGCTGCGCAGCAGGAAGCGGCACAGGACCAGGGCGCCCAGGGCGAGCGCCATGATCAGGTAGTAATACATCTCCGGCGCGCCGCGCAGGTTCGCCAGGTCGATGCCGTGCCGGTCCGCCGCGGAGACTTTCAGGAAGAAGCCTTCGGTCGCGCCGAGCCACGATACATGGTCGATCACGATGCGCACGAACTCGGCAAAGGCGATGGTGAGCAGGGCGAAATAGACCCCGCCGATAGCGAAGCGGAAACCCAGATAGCCGATCAGCAGCCCCATCAGGACAGCCAGGCCGACCGCCGGCAGCACGCCGATTACCGGCGGCAGGCCGATGGCGGCGAACAGGTAGGCCGCGGTGTAGGCGCCGATGCCGACGAACAGGGCGTGACCGATCGACAGCAGCCCGGCGAAGCCGAGCATCAGGTTCCAGGACTGGCCGATCAGCGCCAGATAGAAGACGGTGGTGGCGACCGTCATGATGTAGGACCCGCCCCACCAGGGCAGCAGCAGGAGCAGCAGGAGGAACGCTCCGCCGAGCCAGAGCCCGGCCCGCGAAAGCGGACCGAAGAAGCGGCGGACCGGCGTCACCGGACGGCCTTGCCCAGCAGGCCCTGCGGCCGCAGCAGCAGGATCAGGATCAGCAGGCCGAAGCTGAAGGCGGTCTTCATCGACGGCTGGAACAGCAGCGCCGCCAGGGCTTCCGACACGCCGATCAGGATACCGCCGACCAGCGCGCCGAACAGGCTGCCGAGGCCGCCGATGATGACGATCACGAAGGCGAGCAGCGTATAGCCGGGCGCGAGGTAGGGATGGACCTCGAACAGCAGCAGGATGATCGCGCCGGCCGCGCCGAGGCAGGCCGCGCCGATCCCGAAGGTGAGCGCATACAGCCGGCTGACGTTGAGGCCGACGACCTGCGCCCCCATGAGGTTGTCGGCGCAGGCGCGGATCGCCTTGCCGGTCGCGGTGTATTTGAAGAAGGCCAGCAGGAGGGACGCGACGACGATCGCCGCAATCGCGGCGAACATCTTCGGATAGTCGAAGATCAGCTCACCGACCGCGAAGCTGTCCCACGCATAGTCGACTTCCACGCCCTGCGCGTCCGGCCCGAAGATCAGCAGCAGCGCGCTGACGATCACGATGGCGATGGCGGCCAGCAGCAGGAACTGCATATGCTCGGGCAGATGGGAGACCCGGCTGACCACGACGAGCTGCAGGACATAGCCGAAGCCGAACATCAGCGCCGCCGCCAGCGGCACCGACAGCAGCGGGTCCAGCCCCAGCCAGCGGAACATGAGCAGCGCGAAGAACATGCCCATGACCATGATCTCGCCATGGGCGAAATTGACGATGCGGATAACGCCGAAAATGACCGAAAGGCCGAGCGCGCTGAGGCCGTAGACCAGCCCGATCAGCAATCCGCTCGCGACCGCATTGGCCAGAGTCCAGAAATCCAAGTCAGAGTCCCCCGGCCCGGCTCAAGGCTTCCTTTGCGAAACGCTGTGCGTCGGCTCCAACAGGCAGGACAGCGCGTCCCCCCTCCCCCAAGGGGGGGGGATTCGGTCGGCGTCCATTTCGCAGAGGAGTCCTAAGGAAGGGAGGCGGCGGCGCATATTGGCAGAGCAATCCTGAGGGGAGCGCAGAGCGGGTTTCGCGTGCCGTCCCGCCGCCGACCGCGCCTGCGGATTATGCCGCCGGCGCGGGTAGTGGCTGCTGGCTAGCGCTTGCGCCAAGGCCGCATCGGCCAGATCGGCTTGCCGGTCGCCGCCTCTTGCGGCAGCAGGACCACAAGATCGCGGTCGCGGTTCTGCACCGCGCCGCAGGGCACATAGGGCACCTGCCCCTTTTCGTTGAACTTGATGGCGTGGCCGAGACCGACATTGTTGGTCAGGTTCGTCTTGCGCAGGGCCGCCTGCAAGTCGGTGTTCTTCGTCGAGCCCGCGCGCTTGAATGCGTCCGCCGCAATCAGGCAGGCATCGAAGGTAAATGTCTGGTTGGTGGTCAGCAGAAGATCCGGATGCGCCTTTTTGAAAGCCGCCTTCAGTTTCTTCGTCATCGGCTTGTTTTCGTCGTACCAGGGGATCAGGTTGACGACGTCGTTGCCGTACTTGCCGGTCGCCTTCAGATAGGCATTCTCGTACCAGCCGGGCCCGGTGGACAGGATGCCCATCAGGTCGACGCGCTGGCGCACCAGTTCCTTGGTGATGGCGATGGCGTCGTTGAGCCGGCTGACCGCCCACAGCGCGTCCGGCTTGGCGCCCTTGACCTTGCGCACTTCGGCCGAGAAGTCGCGCCCGTAGGGATCGTAGGGAATCTTCTCGACGATTTTGTACGGCATCTTGAACCGCGGCGCCAAGGCGAACAGGGCGCCGGCGAGGCTGGTGCCGAACGTGTCGTTGACGTGCAGCAAGGCCACGGTCTTCGGCGTCGCTCCGGTCGCCCCGAACAGCATTTTCTGGTTCTTGAAGGCATCCCCGACGATCATGGGGCCGGTCGGGAAATTGCGGAAAACCCATTTGTAGCCGAGTTCCGTCAATTTCGGGACGGCCGCTATGTTGACGATCAGCGGGATGTTTTTCTGTTCGCACACCTGGGCCGCCGCCATGGTCTGGCCCGAATCGAAACAGCCGATGATCGCCTGGGCGCCGGCGTCGATCAATCTCTCGCATTGGGCCCGGGCGACGTCGATCTTGGTCTCGGTATCGCCGAGCATGAATTCGAGGTCGGGATAGCCTTCGGACTTCAGAATCGGCAGGGCGACATCCGCGCCATACTGGCACTCGTTGCCGATCTGCGCCTGACCCCCGGATCGCGGCAGCAGGACACCGACTTTCAGAGCGGTTGCCGCCAGGCCGTGACGAAGCGGCACGGCAGAGGCGACGGCGCCTGCGCCTGCGCTGGCCAGAACGGTGCGGCGGCTCACCGCCGGAGTTTTCGGGGTCTTCATCGTTTCCTCCCTTATCCGGGACAATACCCGCAAAGCCGAGTCTATCCGGTCGATTCGGAGAGGTCTATAGGCTGTCCGGTCCGAGAGGTCTTGACTTGTATATATAACCTGCTTTCCACTGCCGGAACGCCGCGGCGACGGGCCGGCGGCGCGACGAGGTGAACATCGAGCGCAGGATCGCCCGCGCTCAGCGAAGGGAGGAGTATCATGACGTCCTGGAAGTTCAGCATCGCCGCCGCTGCGGCGGTCGCCCTGGCGGCGTCCGCAGCTTCGGCGGAAACCGTCAAGATCGGCTTCAACACGCCCCAGACGGGCTTCGCGGCGGCCGACGGCAAATCGGTCCTGACCGGCGCGCAGATCGCCATAGACACGGTGAACGCCGCAGGCGGCGTCAACGGCAAGAAACTCGAACTGATCGTCTACGACGACCAGGCCAAGCCGAAATTCGCCGTGCCGATCGCAACCAAGCTGATCCAGCAGGACAAGGTCGCGATGGGCATTTCGGGCAGCTATTCGGCGCCGACCCGGGCCTCCGCCGGCGTCTACCAGAACGCCAAGGTGCCCTATATCTCGGCCTACGCCGTGCATCCGGACATCACCCGGGCCGGCGACTATGTCTTCCGCACCGGGATCCTGGGCAGCGTGCTCGGCAAGGCGGCGGCCAAGCTGGTCGGCGACAAGCTGGGCAAGAAGCGCGTCGTCATCACCATCATGAAAAACGACTACGGCAAGGCGCTCGCCGCCGGCTTCAAGTCCGTGATGGCCAACTACGGCATCAAGGTCGTCAACGAATACCAGTATTCCCTGCGCGACCGGCAGTTCGGCCCGATCGTGTCGTCGATCAAGGGCGACAACCCCGACGCAATCTTCGACACCGGCTACTGGTTCGTCGCCGCGCCCTTCGTCAGCCAGTTGCGCGCCGGCGGCGTCAAGGCGGTGGTCGTCGCCCAGGAAGGCTATGACGGCGTCAAGTTCATCGAGATCGCCAAGAAGGCGGCCGAGGGCGTCATCATCGTCACGGCGCTGGACCGCGACAGCAAGGACCCGGCGGTCGTCAAGTTCATGACCGAGTTCAAGAAGCGCACCGGCTACGGCGCGGACATGGTCGGCGCTTCCGGCCACGCCGCCGTGATGGTCGCCGCCGCAGCGCTGAAGAAGGCGGGTTCGACCGACCGGGCCGCGATCCGCGACGCGCTGGCCTCGATCGAGGTCGATGCGATCACCGGAACGCTCTCCTTCAACAAGCTGGGCGAGGTCCAGAAGTCGCTCAAGGTCCAGGAGGTCCGGGGCGGCGGATGGCGCTATCATTCGGAAATCACCGACGCCAAGTTGCTGACGCCGCCCGACAAGTAAGGCCAGCATCGGCCGCAGGCCGGGCGGCGCTGCAAAGGACGCCGGCGCCGCCCGATTCTCTGCGACCCGCAATCGCCTGATCCGACAGGACGCGACCCGAATCGCGAACGGGGCCTTCTGCGTTGAACTATTCCGATCTTCTGGTCCAGGGGCTGGTCGAGGGCTGCATCTATGCCCTGATCGCCGTCGGCCTGACGCTGGTCTACGGCCTGCTCCGGATCCTGCATATCGCCCATGCCGGGATATTCACCCTGGGCGCCTATGTCGGCCTGCTGCTGACCAACGAGACCGGCAGCTTCGCCGCCGCCTTCGTCATCACCGTCGTGGCGGTCGGCTTTTTCGGCATGGCCTTCTACCGGCTGTTCTACGAGCCGATTCTCGACAAGCCGCCCCATGTCGCGCTGATCGCCTCGATCGGCCTGTTCGTGGCGATGGAGGAGATCTACCGGATCGTCTTCGGCGCAACGAGCATCTCCTTCCTGGCGCCGCCGTTGAAGGACACGGTCGAGGTCGCCGGCGTCCGGCTCGAGGAAGGCCGCATCGCAGTCGTCGTGCTGGCCGTCGTCCTGATCGGCGGGCTTGCCGTGCTGGCCGGCCGGACGCGCATCGGCATCGCCTGGCGCGCCACGGTGTCGGACGCTGCAATGGCCGAGTCCTTCGGCATCGATCTCGCCCGCGTGCGCTACATCAACTTCTTCGTGGCCTCGGCTCTGGCCGCCGCCGCCGGCGTCATGGTCGCACTGCTGCTCAACCAGGTGATCCCGACCATGGGCGGCGTGCCGGCCTACAAGGCGCTCGCCATCATCGTTCTGGGCGGGCTGGGCAACGTGAAGGGGACCCTGATCGCCGCGCTGGCCCTGGGCGTTATCGAATCCTTCGGCACGATCTATCTCGACCGGGTGCTCGACCGTGACGCCATCGCCTTCGCCTTCCTCATCGCCGTCCTGATGATCCGGCCCCAGGGCCTGTTCGCCCGGCGATAGGGACCGAGAGGGCGCCGGCATGTACGAAATCTCGCTCCTGACCGTGATGAGCTTCAGCGTGATCTTCGCGCTGAGCCTGAACCTCATCACCGGCTTCTGCGGCCAGATCAGCTTGGGCCACGCCGCTTTCTACGGCATCGGCGCCTATTCGGCCGCCCTGTTCACGACCGACGGCGGCTCCTTCTGGCTGGCGCTGCCGCTTGCCATGGCGGTCGCCGGATTTTTCGGCTTCATCGTCGGCTTCGCCTCGCTCAGGGTGCGCCACGATTTCCTGGCGATCACCACCATGGGCGTGGGCTTCCTGTTCACGGGATTCGTGCGCCAGCAGGATTTCCTGGGCGGCGAAGAGGGCATCGCCGGCATCCCGGACCCCGGCATCGGGCAGATCCCGTACATGCTGCTGTGCGCCGCCCTGGCCGCAGCGGTCATCGCCTTCAGCCTCTACCTCAAGCGGTCGTGGATGGGCCATGCGTTCGACGCCATCGCGACCGACGAAGACACGGCCCGGACCCTCGGCATAGACGTCGCGCGCTACAAGCTGACGGCGTTCGTGTTCGGCACGGCGCTGGCCGGGCTCGCCGGCGCCCTGTTCGCCCACTATGTCAAGTTCGTCGAGGTCGAGAGCTTCGATTTCATCGAATCGATTTCCGTTCTCGCCATGGTCATCGTCGGCGGAATCGGATCGGTCTGGGGCGTCGTGGTGGCGGCGGCCTTCCTGAGCGTGCTGCCGCTGCTGCTCCAGGTCTTCGCCGATTTCAAGCTGCTGATCTACGGCGTTCTGCTGTTTAGCGTCATGTATTTCGCGCCCGGCGGCATCGACAGCCTGATGCGCATGCTGTGGCGGCGGATTTCGGGCCGGCGGACGGCGGGGTAGGACGGCGGCAATGGATGCGCTGCTCTCCATTACCGGCGTCTCGGTGCGCTTCGGCGGCGTGAATGCGCTCGCCGATGTCGGTTTCGACGTACCCCAGGGCGCCCTGCTCGGGCTGATCGGCCCGAACGGCGCCGGCAAGACCACCATGATGCGCGCGGTCACCGGCATGGTCCGGCCGCAGGCCGGCAGCATCCTGCTCGACGGCGCCGAGATTTCCCGGCTGCCGACCCATCGCCGGGTCAGGCTGGGCCTCGGCCTGTCGCAACAGATCGTCCGGCCCTTCGCGGGCATGACCGCAGCGGAGAATGTCGCGCTCGCCGCCGGTTACGCGAAGACGGCGGACCCGCTCAGAGCGCTCGCCACCGCCTCGCGCGACGCCGAGCGGGAACGGGCGCGCACCCTGCTCGACCTGGTCGGGATCGCCGATGCCGCCGACGCGCTGCCGGCCGAATTGCCGCTCGGCTATCTCAAACGGGTGGAGGTGGCGCGGGCGCTCGCGCTCGACCCCAAGGTCCTGCTGCTCGACGAGCCGCTGGCCGGCCTGAACACCGGCGAGGCCGCGCGGCTCGCCGACACGGTCGTGGATCTGAACCGCCAGGGCACGACCGTCGTGCTGATCGAACACAATCTGAGCGAGGTCATGCGGGTCTGCCGGCATCTCGTAGTGCTGGACAACGGCCGGAAGATCGGCGACGGCGATCCGGCGGTCGTGATGGCCGATCCGGCGGTGCGCGACGCCTATCTCGGCGCGGCAAAAGAAGGTTCGGGGAAGGCCGGGCATGCTGCAGCTTGACCGCCTGACCTGCGGCTACGGACCCTTCCGGGCGGTCACCGATCTGAGCCTGGAGGTTCCGGACGGCAGCGTGGTCGCGCTGATCGGCGCCAACGGCGCGGGCAAATCCTCGACCCTGATGGCGATCGCCGGCCATGTCGCCGCGATGGACGGGCGGATACTGTTCGACGGCGCGGACATCGCCGGCGAGCCGGCGCGCGCCCGGGTCCGCCGGGGCATCGCGCTGGCGCCGGAGGGCCGCCGCCTGTTCCCGGACCTGACCGTGCAGGAAAACCTGACCGTCGGCGGCTACAGCCGGTCCCGCCGGGCCGAGGCGCGCAATGTCGAGCGGGTCATGGCGCTGTTCCCGCGGCTGGAAGGGCGGCTGGCCCAGTTGGCCGGTTCGATGTCCGGCGGCGAGCAGCAGATGCTGGCGATCGGCCGCGCCCTGATGGCCGAGCCGAAGCTCCTGATGATCGACGAGGTCTCCCTCGGCCTCATGCCGGCGGTGATCGACATGTGTTACGAAGCGCTCGGCCGGCTGCGCGACGACGGGCTCGCCATCCTGCTGGTCGAGCAGAGCACCCAGCGCGCCTTCGACATTGCCGATACCGTGTGCGTCCTCGAATCCGGCAAGGCGGTCTGGACCGGCGCCGCCGAGGCCGCACGCGAGGATCCGGCCCTCGTCGAAGCCTATCTGGGGCTGGCGCAATGAGCGGCCCGGCGCCCGCGGCGGCCTTCGACGCGGCCGGCCCGACGCCGCTCTACCAGCAGGTCAAGGACTATGTCCGCCGGTCGATCCTGACCGGGGCCTGGCCGGTCGACCACCGCATCCCTTCGGAGAACGAGCTGGTCCGCCTGTCCGGCGCCAGCCGGATGACGGTGCACCGCGCCCTGCGCGAACTCAAGGACGACGGCTGGCTGCGCCGGGTCCAGGGGCAGGGCACCTTCGTCGCCGACCGGCGCGCCCGGCTCGACCTGCTCGAAATCCGCAACATCGCCGACGTCATCCGCCGGCGCGGCGCCTACAGTTGCGACGTGATCCGCCACGAGCGCGCCCGGCCGTCGGAGGACATCGCGGAGGAGATGGAAACCGGGCCGAAGGCGGACCTGTTCCACAGCCGGCTGGTCCACCGGCTCGACGGCGCGCCGTTCCAGCTCGAGGACCGCTGGGTCAACCCGGCCGTCGCGCCGGACTATCTCGGCGTCGACCTGACGCGCCGGACACCGAACGAATATCTCATGCGCGCGGCGCCGCTGAGCGAAGTGGAACACAGGCTCGAAGCCGTATTGCCCGGCCCGATGGAGCAGCACCTGCTCGGCATCGGCCGGCGCCAGCCCTGCCTGCTGCTGCACCGGCGCACCTGGTCCGGCGGCCGGGTCGCGTCGCGCGCCTGGCTGACCCATCCGGGCGACCGCTTCTACCTGGCGACCCGTTTCGCCCATGACGAAGGCCTGCCGCGATCCCCCCAACCGGAGCACATGCCGTGAGCGACCGCCCGACCGAGAACAGCCGCCTCGACAACACGCGCGAGATCCGCGCGCCGCACGGCGACGGGTTGAGCTGCAAGAGTTGGCTGACCGAAGCGCCGATGCGCATGCTGATGAACAATCTTGACGCCCAGGTCGCGGAAAAACCGCAGGAACTGGTGGTCTACGGCGGCATCGGCCGGGCGGCGCGCAACTGGGAGAGCTACGACCGTATCGTCCGCGCGCTACAGGGTCTCGAAGACGACGAGACACTCCTGGTCCAATCGGGCAAGCCGGTCGGCGTGTTCCGCACCCATGCCGACGCGCCGCGGGTCCTGATCGCCAATTCCAACATCGTGCCCCACTGGGCGACGCTGGAGAAATTCAACGAGCTCGACCGGCTCGGCCTGATGATGTTCGGCCAGATGACGGCGGGCTCGTGGATCTATATCGGCAGCCAGGGCATCGTCCAGGGCACCTACGAGACCTTCGTCGAGGTCGGCCGCCAGCATTACGGCGGCGACCTTGCGGGGCGCTGGATCCTGACCGGCGGGCTCGGCGGCATGGGCGGCGCCCAGCCGATGGCGGCGACCATGGCCGGGGCGTCGCTGCTCTCGGTCGAGTGCCAGCCGAGCCGGATCGAAATGCGCCTCAGGACCGGCTATCTCGACCGGCAGACGACCGACCTGGACGAGGCGCTGGCGATCGTCGAAGACGCCTGCGCGAAGAAGGAGGCGGTCTCGGTCGGCCTGCTCGGCAACGCGGCCGAAATCTACCCGGAACTGGTCCGGCGCGGCGTGCGGCCCGACGCCGTGACCGACCAGACCAGCGCCCACGACCCGCTGAACGGCTATCTGCCGGCCGGCTGGACCCTCGCCGAGTGGGAGGAGCGGCGCGAGCGCGACCCCGCCGGCACCATGAAGGCGGCGAAGGAATCGATGGCCGTCCAGGTCCGCGCGATGCTGGAGTTCTGGGCCCGGGGCGTGCCGACCCTCGACTACGGCAACAACATCCGCCAGATGGCGCAGGAAATGGGCGTCGGGAACGCCTTCGACTTCCCCGGCTTCGTGCCGGCCTATATCCGGCCGCTGTTCTGCCGCGGCGTCGGGCCGTTCCGCTGGGCGGCGCTCTCCGGCGATCCGGAGGACATCTACCGCACCGACGCCAAGGTGAAGGAACTGATGCCGGATAACCCGCACCTGCACAACTGGCTCGACATGGCGCGCAAGCGCATCCGCTTCCAGGGCCTGCCGTCGCGAATCTGCTGGGTCGGCCTGGGCGACCGGCACCGGCTCGGCCTCGCCTTCAACGAGATGGTCGCGCAGGGCGAACTGTCGGCGCCGGTGGTAATCGGCCGGGACCATCTGGACAGCGGCTCGGTCGCGAGCCCGAACCGCGAGACGGAGGGCATGATCGACGGCTCGGACGCGGTGTCCGACTGGCCGATGCTGAACGCGATGCTCAACACGGCCTCGGGCGCGACGTGGGTCAGCCTGCACCACGGCGGCGGCGTCGGCATCGGCTTTTCCCAGCATGCCGGCATGGCGATCGTGTGCGACGGCACGGAGGCGGCGGCGGCGCGCATCGGGCGGGTGCTGTGGAACGACCCGGCCAGCGGCGTCATGCGCCACGCCGACGCCGGCTACGGCGACGCCATCGCCTGCGCCCGCGAGAACGACCTGAACCTGCCGTTTCTGGAGGGGTGAGAAGCCGTTGCGCTTACCCGTTCCCGCGGCGGGTTGACCCGGCGCAGACTGCGGCATAGGCTTTGCCTATGCCGGCAATCCGCCCCGATACGCCGCTTTCCGGCCGCCGCGCGCGGCTGTTTCGCAACGGCCGCAACCAGGCCGTTCGGATTCCGCGCGAGTTCGAGTTGGCGGCCGACGAGGTGACGATCCACAGGGAAGACGGCCGTCTGGTCGTGACGCCGGTCGAACGGTCTCCGTCCCTGGCCGAGGTTCTGGCGCGGCTCGTTCCTCTGGAAGAGGATTTCCCGGACATCGCCGATCTGCCGTCCGCGCCGGAAGAAATCCTCTGACGTGGCCCAACTCCGGTACATGCTGGACACGAATATCGTCTCCGACCTGGTCCGCCGGCCCGGCGGCGATATTGCGAAACGGGCCGCAGCGCTCGAGCCGGAAAGCATCGCCGTCAGCATCGTCGTCGCATCCGAGCTTCGCTACGGTGCGGAGCGCCGCGGGTCCAGGCGCCTGACGAGACAGCTCGAGGCCGTGCTTGCGGCGATCGGGACGCTTCCCCTGGCGGAGCCGGCGGACAGGCACTATGGCGCCATCCGGAGCGAACTGGAGCGGGCCGGCCGGCCGATCGGCCGCAACGATCTGCTGATTGCCGCCCATGCGCGGGCCCTCGGCGCAACGCTGGTGACGAGAAATACCGGCGAATTCGGCCGCGTTCCGGGTCTCGCCGTCGACGACTGGCAATGACGGCCCGTGCGCGCCGGCTTCCCCGCCCGCGCCCGCGCGCACGGGCCGAACCTGCCGTTTCTGGAGACGTAAGGGGCAGCGGGCCGCATGCGCATGCGGCAAGCAGCAATTTCAGGGTTCCATCGCCGGGACGGGCGCATTCCCGGCCAGTTCGATAAACCGGCGGTCGAAGGTCAACATGGCCTCGCACTGCGTGGCGGCGCCGAGATGCAGGGCGTCGGCAAAATCCATGCCCTTTTCCGCACGGTCGAGAGCGTCGGCGAGCAGGGCGGGATTCTCGACTGAAACGCCCGGCAATCCTGCAAACCGGCGCAAAGCCGCCGCGATCTCTTTTCCGGAGAATTCGTAGACGCTGCGCAGCACCCATTCGCTCTCAAGCAACACCGTTGTGCTCGCGAAGACATTTCCCTCCGCAATTACGCGCTTCGCCCTGACGGCCTGATCGGAATCGTCGCCGGTCACAAATCGGACGACGATGTTGGTGTCAACCGCCTGCATGGCGCCGCTTCGCCTCTGCCAGGACTCCTGCCTCCATCTCTTCCAGGGTCTTTGGCGTCCCTCGATAGGCGAGGCATCCGAACACCTCTTCAAGCCGTGTCTCTGCGAACACCGGTTCGGGCTTGAGCAACACGCCCTCCGGCGTTTCTTCCACCGTCAGACGCGTTCCGGCCCCCCAGCGCCGCGCTTGGCGAATCGCCTTCGGCAGGATGATTTGGCCTTTGGTGGAGACGGTCGTGGTGAGCCGTTCGGGCGCAGACATTGCATTTCGTCCAAAATTTTCGGTAAGGCAAAAGTAAGATAAGCTATCGAGAGCATTAAACCAAGCGCCTACCCGGCGCTGATTCGGCGACCGGAGCCCGCCCTAGCCGGTGCCGCTATGTCATCGCTTCCCGCCGATGCCGACTCAAACTGCCGTTTCTTGACAGCCGGAACCCGTGCCGCAACACTCGCGGCGCTGCGAAAGGAAGATCGTCATGCCCGATTCGATGGACCTGACCGGCCTCGACATTTCGCCCTCCGGCGGCGGGGTCGGGGCGTTCGTCAACGATATCGACCTGCGCGGCATCGGCGCCGGGGAGGCGGCGGCGATCCGGGCGGCGCTGGGGCGCCACGGCGTACTGTTCTTCCGCGATCAGCAGCTCGATCCGGACGCCCACGTCGCCTTCGCCCGCAAGATCGGCAAGATCAACATCAACCGCTTCTTCAGGCCGACCGACACCCACCCCGAGGTCGCGACCGTGCTGAAGGAGCCGGACCAGAAGCACAATATCGGCGGCGGCTGGCACGCCGACCACAGCTATGACGAGGCGCCGGCGCTCGGCTCGATCCTCGTCGCGGTCGAAACCCCGCCCCACGGCGGCGATACCCTGTTCGCGGGCGCCTCAGCGGCCTGGGAGACACTGTCCGACGGCATGAAGAAAATGCTCTCCGGCCTGCGCGCCGTGCATTCCAGCCGCCATACATTCGGCAAGGAGGCGGGCGCAAGGAATGCGGAGATTCAGGCGGAGCACTTCGGCAATGCCGAACTGGCAACGCAGGATTCCGTGCATCCTGTCGTCATCCGCCATCCGACAAGCGGCCGGGCGTCGCTTTACGTCAATCCGGGATTTACGCAGCGCTTCGACGGCTGGACCGATGCAGAGAGCAAGCCGCTGCTCGACTATCTCTACGCCCATGTCGTCAAGCCGGAGCACACCTACCGCTTCCGCTGGGAGCCGGGCTCGGTCGCCTTCTGGGACAACCGGGCGACCTGGCATTACGCGCTCAACGACTATCACGGCCACCGCCGGCTGATGCACCGCATCACCCTGGAAGGCGAAGTCCTGGACCCCGTGTCGAATGGCGCGCCGGAAGCCTAGCCCGGATTTCTCACCGCAGTCACGGCCTGCGTCGCGTCCGGACGTTCGATCCGCCAGAAGCGGGCCGAAAAGCGTAGCGGGGACTACGGTTGAGGCCCGCGACGCCGCGGGCGGACGTCCGGTCGCGACCCGGAGGGCGGCGCTGTCGGGCCGGCATGGTGCGTCAAGCCGCTTGCCCGATGTCCCGCATCGCGCGGCGCGGCTTTCCTGCCCTGCCGGCCCGACAGCGCCGCGCAGGTCATGACTGCGGTGAGAAATCCGGGCTAGCGCCGGATTATCCGCCGCCGGGCCGGGCGCACCGCCCTTCACACCATGACCATGCCGCCGTTGACGTGGACGGTCTGGCCGGTGACCCAGGCCGCCTCGTCGCTCGCCAGGAACACCGCGGCGCCGGCGATGTCGCCGGGCTCGCCGATCCGCCCGGCCGGAATCCGCTCGAGCAGGCCGGCCTGCTGCTGCCCGCTCAGCGCGTCGGTCATGGGCGAGCGGACGAAGCCCGGCGCGATACAGTTGAGCGTCACCCCGCGCGCCGCGACCTCGGCCGCCATGCTCTTGGTCATGCCGATCATGCCGGCCTTGGAGGCGGCATAGTTGGCCTGGCCGGGATTGCCGGTGACGCCGACGATCGACGCGATGTTGACGATCCGGCCGCGGCGCCGGCGCATCATGCCGCGCAGGGCGGCGCGGCTCAGCCGGAAAACGGCGGTCAGGTTGACGTCGATCACGCTCTGCCATTGCTCGTCGGACAGGCGCAGGGCGAGCATGTCGCGGGTCAGGCCGGCATTGTTGACCAGGATATGCAGGTCGCCCAGCGCCTTCTCGACCCGGCCGGGCAGCGCCTCGGTCTCCTGCGCGTCGCCGAGGTCGGCCGGGGCGACATGAACCCGCTCGCCGAGCTCCCCGGCCAGAGCGTCCAGCGCATCGCGCCGCGTGCCCGAGAGAGCGACCGCCGCGCCCTGGGCATGCAGGGCCTTTGCGATCGCCCCGCCGATGGCGCCCGAAGCGCCGGTGACGAGGGCATTCCTGCCGGTAAGGTCGAACATGGTCCCCGTCCCTTGCTGCCCCGAAAGCCCTGTTGCTTCCGCCGCGCGGCCGGTCACGCCGCGGCGAGGAAGTTGTCGATATCGTCCGGCGTGTTGACCGCGGTTCCCGTAAGCTCCGGATCGATGCGCCGCGCCATGGTCGCCAGCACCTTGCCGGCGCCGAGCTCGACCAGTTCGCCGCAGCCTTCGTCGCGGGCGAACAGCATGCTCTCGCGCCAGCGCACCAGGCCGGTCACCTGCTGCACGAGCAGGCCGCCGATCGTGGGGCCGTCGCTCACCGCCCGCGCCGTGACGTTGGCAATCAGCGGCACGGCCGGCATTCCCGGCGGCGCGCGGTCGAGCTCGTCCGCCATGGCGTCGGCGGCCGGCTGCATCAGGCTGCAATGGAAAGGGGCGCTCACCTGCAGCTTCATGGCGCGGCGCACGCCCATCTCCTGCGCCGCGGCGATCGCCCGGTCGATGGCGCCGGCATGGCCGCTGATTACGACCTGCCCCGTCGCGTTGTCGTTGGCGATCGCGCACACCTCGTCCGGCGCCGCGCCGGCCACCGCCTCCCCGGCCTGTTCCAGCGTGGCGCCGAGCAGGGCTGCCATCGCGCCCTCCCCGACCGGCACTGCCGCCTGCATCGCCCGGCCGCGCGCCTTGAGCAGCCGGGCGGCGTCGGGCAGCGAAAAGGCGCCGGCCGCGCACAGCGCCGAATATTCGCCCAGCGAATGGCCGGCCACGAAGCGCGCCGTGTCGGCGAGGACCAGTCCGGCGTCCTCGAGCGTACGCAGGACGGCCAGGCTGACCGCCATCAACGCCGGCTGGGCATTCTCGGTCAGCGTCAGATCCTCGCCCGGCCCGTCGAACATCAGCCGGGAGAGACTCTGCGACAGCGCATCGTCCACTTCCTCGAAGACCAGGCGGGCCACGCTCGACGCTTCGGCGAGATCCCGGCCCATGCCGACGGCCTGGGACCCCTGCCCCGGAAAGACGAAAACGCGATCTGCCATGATCCTGTCATGAAGCGGTTAGGCCGGATGCGGGTTCTTAGCCCGGCGGGCCGACATGCGGCAATAGCGTGCCGGACCGGCCCCTTGCGCCGATAACCCGCCGACGTATATTCCGCGCTTGCCATATCTCCTTGCCGGGGAGAGGGCATTCTCGCTCACCCTGAGAACCCTGGACCCCGGCTAGACCTGTGCGGCCGGTCTTTTTCGTTACTGCACCGGCCCGCTCCCCCGACCGGCCACCCATTCAAGGATAATCCCGTTGGGTGGCCGGTCGGGGGAGCGGGCCGGAACCGCAAGCGAAAGAAAGACAGCGGCAGGTCGCGAAACAGCCGTAAGGAGCGTTTGTCTTGCCGTATTACGAATGCGTGTATCTCGCGCGCCAGGACATTGCCGCCAGCCAGGTCGATACCCTGAGCGACGGCTTCGCCGAAGTCATCGCCAACGGCGGCGGCGAAGTGAAAAAGCGGGAATACTGGGGCCTGCGCAACCTCGCCTACCGGGTCAAAAAGAACCGCAAGGCCCATTATGTGCTGATGAACATCGACGCGCCGGCGTCGGCGGTGCAGGAGATGCAGCGCCTGATGCGGCTCAACGCCGATGTGCTGCGCGAACTCACCCTGCGCGTCGACGCGCTGAACGAGGGCCCGTCGATCATGATGCAGCGCCGGGAGGAACGGCGCGACCGCGGCGAGCGGCGCAGCCGGCGCGACGAAGAACGCCGGGCCGAGAAGGCGGCTGCGGAGAAAGCCGGGGAGACCGGGGCCGGCGGGAAACCGGCCGCCGCGGAGAACGCTTCCGGCAAAACCGGTGCGGAAAAAGAGGCGCCGGCCGACTCCGAATCCGCAAAAAAGGACGCCGGCAAGTCAACGAACGGGGCCGGCAGGAAAGCAGACGAACGAACCGCAGCGGAGGATTCGAAACCTTCGCCGGCCGACGCCGGGAAGGCCGCTGACGAAGCGCCCGCAGAAGACACCGCCGCCAAGGCTGCCGGGAAGACCGAGGGAGACGACTGATGGCCCGCCGCCCGTTTTTCCGCCGCCGCAAGAGCTGCCCCTTCTCCGGTCCGAACGCGCCGAAGATCGACCATATGGACGTGAAGCTGCTCCAGCGCTTCATGTCGGAGCGCGGCAAGATCGTGCCGAGCCGCATCACCGCGGTCTCCGCCAAGAAGCAGCGCGAACTCGCCCGGGCGATCAAGCGCGCGCGCTTTCTGGCGCTGATCCCCTACGTTTCGAGCTAGGAGGGCGAAGTCATGGACGTGATCCTGCTCGAGCGCATCGAAAAGCTCGGCCAGATGGGCGACATCGTCTCCGTGAAGCCGGGCTATGCGCGCAATTTCCTGCTGCCGCAACGCAAGGCGCTGCGCGCGACCGACGACAATGTCACCCTGTTCGAGACGCGCAAGGCGCAGCTCGAAGCCGACAACCTGACCCTCAGGACCGAGGCCGGATCGGTCGCCGAGAAGATGGACGGCGCGGCCGTCACGGCGATCCGCAACGCCGGCGAGGCAGGCCAGCTCTACGGTTCGGTCACCGGGCGGGACATCGCCGCCGGCCTCACCGAAGCCGGTTACACGGTCGACAAGCGCCAGGTCGTTATCGGCCAGCCGATCAAGATGCTCGGCGTGTTCCCGGTGCGGGTCGTCCTGCATCCCGAAGTCTCGGTGACCGTTTCGGTCAATGTCGCGCGCTCGCCGGAGGAAGCGGAGATGCAGGCCGAACGCGCTGCGCGCGGCGAGGACCCGGTGGTGCTCGGCCGTGCCGAGGGCGAAGAGGATACCCTCAACGACGAGGACGCCATCGCCATGATGGACCGCGAGGAGCGCCGCGCCGCCCGCGAAGCCGCGCGCGCAGCCGAAGCCGAGGCCGAAGCGGCTGCCGAGGCTGCCCGCCGGGCCATGCTCGATCCGAGGCTCGATCCGGGCGAAGCCGAACAACCGGGTTGAAGCCCGGCGGCATTTCGTTCGCCTCGTTTCGGCGACCCGTTCCTTTCGAGGCCGGCCGCGCGATACCGCGGTCTGCGCCGGGAACCTGCCGGCACGCCGGAACGCGCCCGGCCCGGAGCGTCTTTCGTGCGCTCACCGTTCGTCTCCGGTGGCTCGTACGCGGCATTCTGCAACTGCGGGAAACGAAAGGCGCGGGCGGGCAAAAGTACAGGCGCGCACGGCAGCCCGGCCCGCGCGTTTCTGTATTCCATGTCCGCGGAGGCCGAAACCGCCGGCGCATCGAGTGGGAACTGCAGACCGCCAGCCATACCAGCATCTCCCCGGTCGGCGGCCTGCTCAACATCCTCGCCCTGTGGCTGCACGATCCGGACGACGCCGATTGCCGCCGGGCGCCGCGCCGCCGTAGCGGTTTTCGTAGTCCTCGATGCGCGACGCGACGCCCCCCGCCCCACGATCTTTCAGAATGTCGGTGAGCTTCGATACCATCGCGGAATTCCGGTCGTCAGTTCCTTTATCCGACGCGAATCTCATTCAATCTTCCGGGCGCTCCGGCTTGCGCGCCAGGAAGAAGAACATCGGCGTAAAGATGCCGGACCTGCCGCCTTCGACCAGCGCGTCCGCCGCCCGGTTCAGCAGCGTGCTGACCGCGCGGGCGCCTTCCGGAAACAGCCGCACTCTCTCCCCGACCCGCAATGTCAGGTTGGTCAGGGCGCGGCCGAACGGCGTGCGCGGAATGCTCGAAAGGCTGAAATCCCGGCCCTGCAAGGCGCGGTACCACGGCGTCTGCGGGTCCGATTCGGGCGCGCGGTCGCGCGCTTCGAGAAGCTCGAACCCTGCCGTCCGCAGCGCGGCGCAAATCTCCGGCATGGAGGGGATATCCGGCATCGCGTCCCCCTTCACGATGTCGTCCCTGATCCGCCGGTGTTCGGCATTGCCGGAATCGAACCTGTCGGTGAGGCACCACTCGTAGCCGCCGAAACAGGCGCCCGGACTCAGGACGCGGAAGACCTCGCGGAACGCCGCCGTCTTGTCCGGCGCATGGGGCATGGATTCGATGGCGATGGCGGCGTCGTAACGGTCGTCGTCTTCGGGAATCTGCATGTAGTCGCCGTGGATGAAGCGGCACAGCGCCCGGACGTCCCTGGTGTGCAGCTTCGCGCGCTCGATCTGGTAGGCGTTGTTGTTGATGCCGACGAAGCCGGCCCCGGAATGGCGGGCCATGTTGCCCATCGGCCCGCCGACCCCGCATCCCACGTCGAGGACCTCCATCCCCGGCTTGAGGGACAGCCGGTCGGCGAGATAATGCTGGTGCCTGAGCAGCGACTCCTTGAAACGCTCGCCGCGGCGCCGGGGTGCGAAGTGGAAGGACTGCCCCCAGCCGAATTCGTAGAAATCGGTCACCAAGTCGTAATAGCGGTTTACGAACGACCGGTATTGCTCCCGCCTTTCCGCCGGGCCGGCGTCGTAGATCGCGGTGTAGCCGTCGACGGTGGATTTCACCTCGTCCGGCGCGAGATTCGCGAGCGAGCGGACCCCCGGACTTTTGGCGGTATGCCGGTTCATTCCAACATTCTGCCAGAGCCGCGCGGCTTCCCCAAGACCGGATCCCCTGCAAAACGGGCGAGGCCGCGCGGGCAGCCCCTTCGACAGGCTCTGGGCAAGCTCTGGTCCCCGGCTTTCCCTTCGGTCGGCCGGGGCGGCAACGGAGGGAGGAGAGGGCAGAACTGCGCAGCCCATCGGTCGGGCTTTGCAGGGGAAACCTCTTCAGAGTAGCAGCCCCTCCGGAGCGCGGCAGGTTTGTCCGGGGCGCAGGACGCTTCGACGGGTGCAATGCAGCGCGCCGCAGCGCCGGACATTCTGCGAGGACCGGAACGCATGCCCGAAAACCGGGCCGACCGAGCGCAATCCGAAACCGCCGCGCGCCCGGCCGGCGCCCGCGGTCCCGGTTATCCGCCGTCCGGGTCGTAGTTTTCCGCGCCGGCCAGCAGCGCTTCGGTCCGTTCTTCGGGCGGGAGATCGAAGATCGCGTCGAGCTTCGCCAGCGCGTCTGCGTCCGGCAGCCGGTCGCCCGGCGCGGCCGGCCGCGGCACGCCGTCGGGGCCGTAGACGATCCAGCAGGACGTATCGGTCATGCGTTCTTTTGCCGACATGGCCGCGGACCCTACCCCGTCCGGTCGACCGGCTCAAGGATGTAGAGCCGGTCGGTAACGTCAAATGTTATGTGTCAGGGTGAAGGGGGTAGCGATTCCCTGACGTTTGTTTTCGTGTGTGAAGATTGCGAACAGGATTCGGTCCATGGAGGTTCTGTCCTGGAAGGTTCCCATGGGTCGTGTCCGTCGCCGGACTTCGCGGAATCTTCGTTCGATGGCGTTGGTGGTCCTGACCTGCTTGCGCTCGGCAAGGGTCTTGTAGCGGAAGCAGGTGAGGAGTTCGTCGAGATCGTTGCGCAGGCAGGCGACGGCCTTGGGGTAGACGGGTTCCCAGCGGTCGGCGAAACGGCGCGCGGCGCTGAGCGCCTTCGGCCGGTTGTCGGCGTTCATGACGGCGTGGAGGCCGGCCTTGACGGCGTCCCGGTCGGCCTCGCGGACCTTGTCGAGGATGTTGCGCATCTTGTGCGCCCAGCATCTCTGAACCGGGATGCCGTGATAGACGACGGGCAGGGCGGCGAGCAGGCCCTGGCCGCCATCGGCGCAGATCGTCTCCAGGCCCTCGCCGGTGAGGCCGCGGCGGTACAGGCCGGTCAGGAAGCGTTCCCACTCGGCGGCGCTCTCGCCGGCCGCGAGGCGGAAGTCGACGATCTCCTTCCTGCCGTCGGGCCGGATGCCCAGGGCGACCGGGACCGGCCGCCTGAGCGCGCCGGCGCCGGTCTTGCGGGCGAGCACCACGCCGTCGAGCATCAATGCCTTGTAGGCGTTCTTCAGCGGGCGGCGGTGGAAGGCGGCGACCGCGGTGTCGAGCGTCCTGGCGACCCGGCTGACGGTCGAGGCCGAGACCGGGCGCCCCAACAGGGTCAGCAGAACCTCGCCGACCTTGCGGGTCGACAGCCCCAGCACGAAGCCGGCCAGGATCGCGCGGTCGATCTCCGGAGACCGCCGGGCATAGGCGCGCAGCACCCCGGTCGGGCAGAAGCGACGGGTGCGCGGCACGGCGATCTCGATGTCGCCGAGCTCGCTCAGCAGGCAGCGCCGGTAGCTGCCGTTGCGCCGGTCGCGCACGGCGCTCCCGTCGAGACCGTCGAGCCAGCGGTCCACCGCCTCGGCCATCCGGCCCTCGACGATCTCGGCCAGGGCGCGCCGGCCGAGCGGGCGGTAGCCCTCGCCCCAGTCCAGACCGTCCGCCTGCATCTCCTTCACGACCTCGAACGCCATCGGTAAACTCTCGATCGTCGCAGCGCGCTGTGGCATGGGGGTGCTCCTCTATGCGGTTGTTGGCTAACCACAGGGAGTACCCCCTCCCGCCACTGACACATAACCTCGTACGTCACCGAGCCGGTCGACCTGCCCCCGGCCGGCTGGCCCCTTCACGTCGTCGAGCCGCTCGACGACCCGGTATTTCTGCCCCGGCTCATCGGTCGAAATGCCCGGGGGATGGGGGCGGCAAGGTTAATGCGAAGCCGGTGGTTCGAAAGGGCGGCGGGCCGCAATGTGCAGCGTGCGCCGTTCACCTCCTCCTGACCTCCCCCTCTGCAGAGGGGGAGGAAAAAAACAAGACAAAACGGAGAGTTATCTCCGTTATCCTTCCCCCGCTTCGGCGGGGAACTGCCGGAGCGGAGCGGAGGCGATGGGGGTGTCGTCCGCGCGCTTCCCGATTGCCCTCCGGTCGGCCGGAGCGGCACTGGGGATTGTATTTTTCCTTGACATCGCCAATTTTGTTCACTACATGTCCAATGCCAACGCCTGAAATGCGCCTGCTGCGGCCCGCCGGCGCCCCATCCGCCGCCTCTCCGTCCCACTCCCCGCCCGTCGTTTCTCCCCCTCTTCGGAGGAGTCCCCTGCGAAAGGGGTCAACCGCGCGCGTACGCCCCTCCCCCCGGCCCCCTCCCCCGGAGGGGAGGGGAGCTTCGGTTCGGAAACGCTGTGCCAAAGCCGGAAAACCGCCCTGATTTCAGAATCTTACCCCCCTCCCCTTTGGGGATTCCTCTGCGAAATGCGGATAAGGCGGAAACGGGCGCCGGCGCGGCCTTCCCCTCCCGTCATTTCGACCGGAGGCCCGGCCCGCCGAGCCGGGGCGGAGTAGCCTGCTCTGAGCGAAGCCGAAGGGGAGAAACCCGGCGGGCGCTCCTTCGACACAGCAGGCTCCGGCGCCTGGCCGGCCTCCGTCGCCGGCCGGATTTCTCCACTCGCTTCGCTTCGGTCGAAATGACGGTTGGGTGTTGCGCTTCGCCCGAATCGGCAGGGCGCGGGCAGCGCCCCCACCCCCGTCATTTCGACCGGAGGCCCGGCCCGCCGGGCCGGGGCGGAGTAGCCTGCCCCTTCGGCTTCGCTCAGGGCAGGCTCTGAGCGAAGCCGAAGGGGAGAAACCCGGCGGGCGCTCCGTCGACGCCACAGGTTCCGGCATCTGGCCGGCCTCCGTCGCTGGCCGGATTTCTCCGCTCGCTCCGCTCGGTCGAAATGACGGGAAAGGGGTACGCTCCGGCCGGAATGACGGTTGGGGGAGCGCTTCGGTCGAAATTACGGGCGGGGCAGGCGGCGCTCCCGCCCGGCCGGGATGTTGGAAAACTTCCTGCCGGGATTGTTTTTGCGACGTCCGGAAGACGTCTTTCCAACGATTCCAAAGGGTTAGGGACGCGGGGTGTTAAAAAGTGCAAAAAAACACTATATAAAGACCGGTCTGTCTAATTCCGTAACGCCTTGAAAACAAAGAAAACACAATTTGAACGGAAAATCAAAAATAGGGATAAAAACCAAATTTCCGATGCACCCCGCCCCCCTGCCCCGTCGTTCCGGCCGGAGCCCCCGGCCCCGTGGCCGGGGCGGAACCGGCGGCGCGGCGTGCCGTTTCGCCGCCGCCCGGCCGATCGGCAGGCGATTGACAGGGCCACCGCCGGCCCCTACTTCCCCGCTTCGATCCTGCCGACGCGGGCGCCGGGCTTCGTTTCCGGCCGCCACGGGCTTTCCGGTCAAGGCCCTGCGCAGGAGCAACGACAACATCGGTGCGGTCCGGCCTGCCGGCCTCCGCCGCCGGGACACGGAGCATAGCGATGAGCAAGCGCCTCTCCTCCAAGGAGAAGATCTCGCGCCGCCTGGGCGTCAATCTGTGGGGACGCCCGAAAAGCCCCTACAACAAGCGCGAATACGGCCCCGGCCAGCACGGCCAGTCGCGCCGGCGCAAGCTGTCGGATTTCGGCGTCCAGCTTCAGGCCAAGCAGAAGCTGAAGGGCTATTACGGCAATATCGGCGAGAAGCAGTTCCGCCGCTACTACGACGACGCGGTGCGCCGCCGCGGCGACACCGGCGAGAACCTGATCGAATTGCTGGAGCGCCGCCTCGACGCCACGGTCTACCGCATGAAATTCGTGCCGACCGTGTTCGCCGCCCGCCAGTTCATCAACCACGGCCATATCCTGGTGAACGGCAAGAAGGTGAACATCCCGTCCTACATGGTGAAGGACGGCGACGTCGTGGAAATCAAGGAAAAGTCGCGCGAGCTGCCGCTGGTCCTCGACGCCCAGGAACAGGTCGAGCGCGACGTGCCGGATTACCTGACGGTCGATTTCGAGAAAATGCGCGGCCGGTTCGTCCGCGGCCCCGGCCTGGCGGACGTGCCCTATCCGGTCCAGATGGAACCGAACCTGGTGATCGAATATTATTCCCGCTAGGCAGCCGGACGGCGTTTACCCGCCCCGCTCCGTAACCGTCCGGGCGATGGCGCAGAACTGCTGGACCGTCAGGGTTTCGCCCCGGGCCGTCGGGTCGATGCCGAGCGCCCGGAGAGCTTCGGCCGGCTCGGCGAGCAGCGGCTTCAGGCTCTGGCGCAGCATCTTGCGGCGCCGGCCGAAAGCCGCCGCCGTCACCCGCTCCAGGCATGCCGGGTCCGCCGGCGCCAGCGGCGCTGCGCGCGGCCGCAGGGAAACGACCGAAGAGGCGACTTTCGGCGGCGGCGTGAACGCAGCCGCAGGCAGGCCGAACAGCGTCGCCGCCTCGCACAGCCACTGGGCGAAGACCGAAAGCCTTCCGTAGGTCTTCGATCCCGGCCGGGCGGTCAGCCGGTCGGCGACTTCGCGCTGGAACATGAGGACCATGCGCTCGATGTCCGCCGGGTTGCGCAGCCAGCGGACCAAAAGCGGCGTGCCGATATTGTAGGGCAGGTTGCTGACGATCCGGTAAGGCGGCGGCAGGCCGTGCGACCGGGCGGCCGATTGCAGGTCCAGCTCCAGCGCATCGGTTTCCATTGCGACCAGCCGGCCGCCGGCCAGCGCGCTCAGGTCGGCAAGCGCGTCGAGCGCCCGGCGGTCCACCTCGACAGCGAGGACGCGCGCGCCGGCGCGCAACAGCGAACGGGTCAGGCCGCCGGGTCCGGGGCCGATTTCGATCGCGGTCCCGCGCGACAGGTCGGCCTCGCCGGGACCGAAGGCGGCGCGGGCAATCCGGTCGGTCAGGTTGGCGTCGAGCAGGAAATGCTGGCCCAGGTCCCGGCGGGCGGCCAGGCCGTGCCGGCGGATAACCTCGCGCAGCGGCGGCAGTTCGGCCAGGGCCGCCCGGCGCTGCACCGGATCCGGCACGGGCCGTCAGCCGCCTGCCGGGCCTGCCGCCGCCCGGCGCTGCGCCAGATCCGCCGCCATCTGCAGGGCAGCGATCAGGCTCGACGGGCTGGCGCGCCCTGTGCCGGCGATATCGAGCGCCGTGCCGTGGTCGGGCGAGGTCCGGATCCACGGCAATCCCAGGGTCGCATTCACGCCACGCTCGATGTCCAGGGTCTTGAGCGGAATCAGGCCCTGGTCGTGATACATGCAAACCGCGGCATCGTAGGCCGCCCGCGCCGCGTCGTGAAACATCGTGTCGGCCGGATACGGGCCGGCCGCATCGATCCCGGTTTCGCGCAGGGCGGCGACCGCCGGCATAACGATCTCGGATTCCTCGCTGCCCAGCGCACCGGCTTCGCCGGCATGGGGATTGAAGCCGGCAAAGGCGAGACGCGGCCTTGCGATCCCGAAATCGCGGCGCAGCGCTTCGGCTGTAATGCGCCCGACGGTCTCGACTTTCTCGACGGTGAGGACGGCCGCGACCCGGGCCAGCGGCAAATGCACCGTCACCAGGCTGACCCGCAGCCTCGGGCCCGCCAGCATCATTACGACCGGGCCGCCGCCGGCGCGATGTTCCAGATATTCGGTATGGCCCGGAAAGCCGAAACCGGCCGCCATCAGGGGCGCCTTTTGAATCGGATTGGTCACCATGGCCCCCGCGCGGCCCAAGCGCACCAGATCGATCGCCCGGTCGATGCTTTCGATCACGGCGGCCGCCGAATCCGCACCCGGCCGGCCGGCTTCGGCGGAAACGGCGGCGCCAAGCGGCAGAACGGGCAGGCCGTCCCCGAAGGCGGCGCCGGCCTCATCTGCGGCGTCGATCGGGATTACAGGCGCGCCGCAGCCGGGAAGCCCGGAGAGCGCGCGCAGCCGGTCCGGCGAATCGACAGCAAAAAAGGGGGGAATCGCCGGACCGGACCGGCCCTGCCGGCTCGCCCGCCACGCCTTCAGGGCGATTTCGCCGCCGATGCCGGCGGGCTCCCCCATGGTCAACGCCAGCGGCAGGCCGGACATGGGCTGGTCCTCCCGGCGAAGCTCGAACGTGCGGGATGCGGAGGCCGGCGCCTGCGATACGGCCGGAATCAGATCCGGATGTCGACGAATGCGGCGCGGCGCAGGTCGCGGAGATACTGGCGCGCGCGGACGCCGACCTTTCGGTTGAACAGGCTGTCCCCGACCTGCTGCCGGGTCGGCGGTTTGCCCGCGCCGTAGGGCCGCTTCGAAACGAGCGCGAGCAGATAGTAGCCGGTGGCTGTCCGCACGGGCCCGATCACCTGACCGGGCTTTACCCGCTTGATGGCGCTGTCGAGTTCGGGCGGCAACTGGCCCTCGAACACGAAACCCATATCGCCGCCCTCGCTTGCCGAACTGGCCTGGGAGAACTGCCGCGCCAGCCCGCCGAAATTCGCGCCCCGCCGGATTTGGGCGATCAGCCGCCGGGTGGTGCGCAAAGCGCTGTCGCCGCTCTCCCGGTCGAACGGGATGTAGATTTCAAGGATTCGATAGACCAGCCGGTCCTTGTTGGCGTCGAGCCGGGCGACAGCTTCGTCGATCTCCTGCTCGGAAACGCGGGTCCGCGAGGCGACGACCCGCCGGATGACCTTCGACCAGGCGATCGACGCCTTGACTTGGTCGACGATCGCGACCGGGTTCACATTGCGCTTGCGCAGGATTTGCAGGAGCTGGCCGCTCGGCATCCCGTTGCGCCGCTCGATCTCCGCAAGCCTCTGCGCGATTTCACGGTCTGCGACGGAAATGTTCAGCCGTTCCGCTTCCTGGACCTGGAGCGATTCGACAATCAGCTGGTTGAGCGTCTGCGGCCGCAGTTTCCTGCGCGTATCCGGATTGTCGGGAATGCCCGCCGTCATGAATACGAGCGTCATGCGCGAGCGGACGTCGTGCACGGTGATCGCGTGGGTGTTGGCGACGGCGGCAATCCGTGCAGCACTGTCGGCAATCGCCGTCGCGGCGCTTCCGGCCATCAGTACTGCGGCGAGCCAAGGCAGGATGACCGAACGTGACATAAGGCGATCTCCCAATTCCGATTCGGAACCGCTTGGTGGACACCCGATATAGTCAGCGGTCCGGGCCGATATCAACCGCCTGACCCAAACATCGCAGAATTGCGAACGACAGGACGTTGTGTCCCGAAGACCCTCAGTCGCCGATCTCGCCCAGGTGTTTCAGGCTCAACCTGAACAGGACATAAGTGGACGGCCGGATGTCACGATCCCTGACGTAACTCTGACCGCCGGTTACACGAAGCGTGCAGCACTCATTCTTGAACTGGCCGCCCAGCTGCCAGTTCAGGTTGCCGCCCGCTTCGGTCAGATTCCACCGGCCCCCGCCGAAGACCGACCATGTCTTCGTCACCTGCGAGCGCGTGGTAAAGGACAACTCGTCGCGCGCCGGCAATTCAGCGGTCGTCCCGCGCCTTCGAACATTCAAATAGCCGAAGGACAGGCTCAACGCGGGTACACCGGCGAAGATGCTGACCTCGTTCCGTTTCGGTTCGATTTCGTCGGGATGAATTCGAAACCGGTAGACCAGATCGAGATAGCGACCGGGATTGACCCGCAAGCGGCCGACGAGATCGGAGACAGACCCCTGAGCCCCGGACGCCGGCCCGAATTCCCGGCTGCCGCCAAGCTCCAAGCTCTGGCCGAGAAACAATTCCGACTGTCCGCCGCGGTTGCCCAGAAACACCGTATTGAAGCCATAAATCAATCGGGAGCCTTCGTCGACCCTGTCTCTGCCCGGAAAACGATTTGCCAAGAACAAATTGGCATCGTCGACCTCTATATCAACGCTGTCTTCATTCGGAACTATGGCATCGTTCAGCTCCCTGAATGTAGAGATCAGAGAGATGCGCGGTTCCACGATCGCCCGGACATTTCCCAACTCCCTTACAAAGGGGTACCGAATATCCAATTCGGCTACTGGATGGATGCGATTGGAGAATCCGGTAAACTGCGAGGCATCCGGCCGTCTCGATTCCGCCAGGTAATACCCGTCGGCATGCACATCGAAAGTCGCCGCCAAAGTAATTCCCGTCGGCTTGTGGATATATGGAAAACGCCAACCGAGATTGACACTGGCGCGATAGCTATCGGCGCCTTCCCACCGCGTCAGATTGGCGGTCGAAAACCGAAAGTGCAATCTTCCCAGATGCCGCCACGGCGATCCAATTCGCTCAAGTTCCGCATAGGGGGCAACCAATGGCGTCGCACGGTAATTATCTCCCTCTCTCAAGCCCTGAAAATGATGAAATCGAAGCTGAGCATAATCCCGCTTGTGAAATCCTTCAAGCCAAACAGAAGATTGCAAGCTATCAGCATTGCTGACATCGTAAAGCCGCAAAAAAGTATCGTCTGTTGTCCAGTTTGCATCCGCACCGAATCGCCAGTTCGAATCGATATCGTAGCGTATTTTACCAAAAATATGACCCCGCGAATGGCCGTGCAATATCGGCCTTACATTTGTGCTCAGGCGACGCGCATAGGTATGGCTTCCGGCAATTATCGCCGCCCCCTTCTTGTAGCGTCTCCGATATTCGGCAAACAATACCGGATTCTGTTGCGAGGAAATCAACGGAGTCAAGGTTGCGTCACTGTTCTCACCGATGCGCCAGTAGTACGGTAGTTTTATCCAAGTTCCGAGAGGCTTTCGGGCGCCTATTTCCGGTACAATGAAGCCACTGCGGCTATACACCGTTGGATCGGGATGGGACAGGATCGGCGTGTAAAATACGGGAAGGCCGTATACTTCCATCCATGCGTCATGGTATTCAATATTCTGTGCTTCTCCATCGTGAATTACTCTGCGCGCCTTGATTCGCCACAGATTTGGCTTTGTCGGATCTTCCTCGCATAGTTTGCAGGGTGAAAAGACGACCTTGTCCATTTCTGTTCGCCGTCCGACATATCGGCGCGCGCCGGTAGCTGCAATTCGCGTTTTGTCCGCAAAGAGCATTCGAAAATGCTCGATTGCACCGTCTCGAAAATCTCCCGAAAGTTTAACACTTCTGCCGAAAATAATCTCGCCTCGGGGTTCAGTGATCGAAACGTTTCCAAATGCTGTAACTTGTCCGTTCAGCTCGTCATAAGTGAGCCTGTCGGCACGGACTGTACGGTCACCCTGTGTAATTCGGACATTCCCGGTTGCAACGATCGCGCCGCGCTGTCTGTCTTGAAAAAGTTTTTCGGCCGTGATCAGAACTGGGCGCTTAAAGTCATTCGCCGTTTGCGCCAAGGGCGCAGAGCCACCGCCCGGCAGCAACACGAAGGAAAGCAGAAATATCGGCAAGAAGCGCTGTAACATACTCAAAGACTGACCCGGCAGCACGCTAGCCATCTTCCAGATGGAGTAAAACGGTAATGCCCAGGAATGTTGTCGCCAATGCCGGCGCCCATGCTGCGAGCAACGGTGGCACGTTTGTAGAATGCGCCAGAGCGAGAACGAGATCGGAAACGAAAAACAAAATTATACCTGCAGCGATTCCGCCTGTGACTGCCAACAGAATTCCGGTCCGCCTGTTATGCCGCAACGAAAATACTGCGGCGATCAATATCATTGCGCAATAGAGGATTGGATCGGCAAGCAGCGAATGCCAGTGAAGCCGATGCCCGAGCGCAGAGAAGCCCATAGACTCGAACGTCTCGATAAAGCGTGGCAGTTCCCAAAATGAGATCGTACGGGGAGAGGAAAAGCTCTCCTGTATTGATTGGAGTGTGAGTGACGTCGGTACTTTGTACACCGGTTTTAGCGTTGGCGGCTCGCCTCGCAGTGTTATCACTGCGTCTTTCAGATGCCATAATTTGCTCTTGAGTGTAGCAGTCGGAGAATCTATGCGGCCATAAAAGCGGTTTTCAGGGCCGTACAACAATACCATCGCCTCTTTCAGTACAAGAGTACCATTCTGTACAGTAGAGCTTTTTGCGTGGACCACGGTCTGACGATCATTGACCGACTGGCGCAGCCAGACTCCGGCAGTAGACGTCGTCATCAACCTGGTCTGCCCTTTGAGGTGTTGATTTTCCAGCTGCTCATAGCGGGTAATTAATATTGTGCCAAGCGGGTCGATTATTGTTATCTTGACAACACCGAGAACTGCTGCGGCAAATACTATCGGCAACACAAAATGCCACACCGAAACTCCAGACGCCCTTAGGGCGATCAATTCGCTGGTCCGGTTCAAACGCCAGAAACTCAGCATCCCGCCGAACAGGATCGCGAAAGGTAACGTTTTCTGCACGGCGAGCGGCAGTTTGAATACTGCCATACGAAACAGAACACTGAATGGAATATTTTCTTTGCCCGATCCTCTTCTTATTAGCTCAATCAGATCTACAACAAGGATAATGGCAATAAATAAAAAAAACACAAACAAAAACCATCCCAGAAATTGCCGGATCAGGTAAAATGAAACGCTCAAAGACAAACGGGTCTGTCTTGCCGGGCGTAACGCCGAAAATTGTTGCAATTTTCTTACAGCGTTGACCCCGGTCATGATTCTACAGGTCCCGATGTATCGATTTCATGCTTGTTCGTTCTTTCGAATAAGCTGGCTAAGGCGGTCAACCACTCGGTACGAAACAACAGTATGAGTCCGAAAACAATCGGGAGGATCGCATTGGCATAGGCAAGCGGGATTAGTGTATTCGTATCGGCTGACGCATTTGTAAGACCGATCGCAATACCTTCGCATATTCCAGCTGCAGAGAGAGCCAAGGCTATTCGAACACCTTGCCCTCGCTTATTGAACTGTCCAGCCAGCATGATTACAAGAGCGATAATCGGCAGAGTGAGTGCGTATAACGGAGCAACCAACCGGTTGTGTCCTTGAGCAATCAACTTACTGCGGTTTCGATGATCGTAAGCATTGTCTCCCGGCCAAAGAAGCTTGTCAAGAAATCTCTCTTTGGGTTTAGCGTTAACCCGCTTGCGCCGCTTTTTCAAAGCAAAGTCGAAACTGTAGCGTTCAAAATACAGAGTCGAAGTTTTACCGGTCTTTCGATTCCGTTCTTGACGGCTACCCCTGCTCATCAATACATGCGGACCTGTAGAGGTGATCGTGATTCTGCCTCGCTCTGCAACCATCGTGACTGCCTTTGTATCGTCGCGGTTGTCCTGAACTAGAATACCTCGAACTTCGTCTCCTACCCGGTCGCGAACATAGATTGTAATTTTGCTTCCAAGATTATTGAATGTGCCTTTCTGGATGAGACCTACGGAAAAATTGCTACGCACATCATCGTGCAAATTTCGAAAATTCTTGAACGAGACCGGCAGCAGATAAAGGCTGATGAAAAAACAGACCGAAATGCCAATTATTCCGAGCGTTATTATCGGCGCCGACAAATGCAGATCGCTTAGTCCTGCTGTGCGCATCACTAACAGTTCGCGATCGTTCAACATCTTGTTTAAGACGAACAGGGTGGCCAGAAAGAGCGCAATCGGGAGCGTGATGAGCAGGAATGACGGAACCAGTAGCGAAGTCAGTTCCAGGAATACGTCCAGCGAAAGGCCGCGGTTGAGGATCAGCTTGAAGAAACGGGTCGACTGGGTCAGCCAGACGACCGCCGTCAGCGTGACGGCGATAAACAATGTTGCAACGGCAACTTGCCGTAAAATATAGAGCTGCATCCTGGACATGCGCCGGAGTATACGCCCAACCGGCGCCGCCCGGCCACTCCTGCAATCTGCGGCGAAGGCGCTTGAGCGGGCAGCGCCGGAGGATCCAGAGGCGAGCCTGCGCCTGCCTCGAACGCGTCGCAAACCGTAACAATATGTGACTTGGTGAGGCGCCGGGGCTTGTGGCACATTCGCGCCGAACCGGATGCAGGGCGATCGCTGTCCGCACTACCGTCCAAGTAATGTTTGCCGGCCGGAAGGACACGACCGGGCCATGATACAGGAGCCCTCCGACGGCGACCGCGCCGGGCCGCACCGGACCGCCGCCATCGTTCTGGGCGCAGGCAAGGGCGTGCGGATGAATTCGCGTTTGCCGAAAGTTCTGCATCGGATCGGCAATCGACCGATGGTGCTGTATCCGCTGGATGCGGCCCGCGCAGCCGGCGCCGGAACCTGCATCGTCGTCGCCGGGCCGGGCATGGCGGAAGTCGCCGCAGCGGTTGCACCCGTCCCCACGGCCGTTCAGGCCGAACCGCGCGGCACGGCAGACGCCGTAAAGGCGGCGCGCGACCGGATCGGACCGGATGCCGATACCGTCCTCGTCCTCTACGGCGACACACCGCTGATCCGCCCGCAGACCCTCGAGGCCATGATCGCCCGGCGCCGGGAAGGCAGCCATGCCATCGTCGTTCTGGGCTTCCGGCCGGCGGATCCGGGCGGCTACGGGAGGCTGGTGCGTGGCCGAGACGGATCGCTCGAAGCCATCGTCGAAGCTACGGACGCCAGCGCCGAACAACGCAAAATCGGCCTGTGCAATTCCGGCGTCATGGCGGTCGACGGTGCGGTCCTGTTCGACCTGGTCGACGCCGTGGGCAACGACAACGCCAGGGGCGAGTATTACCTGACCGATATCGTCGGCATTGCGCACCGCCGGGGCCGGACCTGCAGCATCGTCGAGGCTGCGGCCGACGAATTGCTCGGCATCAACAGCCGCGAAGAACTGGCCGCTGCCGAGCGGATCTTCCAGCAGCGGATGCGCTGCGCAGCGATGGCGGGCGGCGCTACGCTCACCGACCCTGGCTCGGTGTGGTTCAGCTACGATACCGTGCTCGGCCGGGATGTGACCGTCGGTCCGCAGGTCGTGTTCGGCCCCGGAGTCACCGTCGGAGACGAGGTCGAGATCAAGGGATTCTGCCATATCGAGGGCGCGGCGGTCGCCCGCGGCAGCGCCGTCGGCCCCTTTGCCCGGCTGCGGCCGGGCGCCGAGCTGCAGGAAGGTGCGAAGGTTGGCAATTTCGTCGAAGTGAAGAACGCGGTGATGAAACCGGGCGCCAGGGCGAACCATCTGGCTTATGTCGGCGATGCGGAGGTGGGCGCCGGAGCGAATATCGGCGCCGGCGCCATCACCTGTAACTATGACGGCTTCCGGAAAGCCAGAACGATCGTAGGCGACGGCGCCTTCATCGGTTCGAACAGCGCCCTGGTGGCGCCGGTCAGCATCGGCGAACGCGCCATCGTCGGCGCCGGCAGCACGATCGACCGGGATGTCGAGGCCGATGCCCTGGCGCTGACCCGGGCCGACCACACGGCCGTGCCCCAGGCCGCCGCAAAGATCCGCCGGCGCAAGATGTCCGGGAAAGCCGGCGGACGGAAATAGGCAGGGGACCGGCGGCCCGTGTGCGGCATCATCGGCATCGTCGGCGGGGGACCGTGCGTCCCGCTGCTGGTCGACGGCCTCAAACGGCTGGAATACCGGGGCTACGACAGCGCCGGCGTCGCCACCGTCGAGAACGGCCTGATCCGACGCCGGCGCGCCGAGGGCCGGATATCGCGGCTTGAGGCAAAGCTGCGCGACCGGCCGATCGGCGGCACGATCGGCGTCGGGCACACGCGCTGGGCGACCCACGGCATTCCAAACGAGATCAACGCCCATCCCCACATCACCGACCGGGTGGCGCTGGTCCATAACGGCATTATCGAGAATTTCCAGGAACTGAAAGACGAATTGCTCGCCGGCGGGCGCACATTCGCCAGCGATACCGACACCGAAGTCGTCGCCGCCCTGCTGACCGACAACATGGAGCGCCGGATGCCGCTGCGCGAGGCCGTGCGCGCCACCCTCGAGAGGCTGCACGGCGCCTTCGCTCTGGCTATTGTCTTCGCCGGCGAGGAGGAACTGATGATCGGCGCGCGCCGCGGTAGCCCGCTCGCCATCGGCTACGGCGACGGCGAAATGTTCCTCGGTTCCGACGCCCTAGCGCTGGCGCCGCTGACCCGGCGCATCGGCTATCTCGAAGAGGGCGACTGGGCTGTCATGGACCGGAAGGGCGCGACAGTCTACGACGCCACGGGCGGAACGGTCGAGCGCCGGATCGTCGAGACCGCCGCGTCCGGCGCGCCGATCGGCAAGGCCGGCCATCGCCACTACATGCTGAAGGAGATCTACGAGCAGCCGACAGCGATCGGCGATACCCTGCAAAGCTTCTTCAATCCGGCCGGGCAGACCGTCAACCTGCCCGATCTGCCGTTCGATATCGCGGCCGTGCCGCGGATCACCGTCGCGGCATGCGGCACGGCCTACTATGCCGGCCTGATCGCGAAATACTGGCTGGAGCGGGTCGCGCGCATACCGGTCGAGATCGACCTCGCCTCGGAGTTGCGCTACCGGGAGGCGCCCATGCCCGAGGGCGGCATGATGCTGGTCGTCTCGCAGTCCGGCGAAACGGCGGATACCCTCGCCGCGCTGCGCTACGCCCGGGCGCAGGGCCAGCATATCGTCTCGATCGTCAACGTGCCGGAAAGTTCGATCGCGCGGGAATCCGATGTCGTGCTGCCGACCAAGGCCGGGCCGGAAATCGGCGTCGCCTCGACCAAGGCCTTCACGACGCAACTGACGACGCTTGCCTGCCTGACGATTGCGGCCGCCGTCGCCCGGGGGGCGATCGATCACGCCCGCGAGGCGGCGCTGTCCCGCAGCATCGCCGAGGTGCCCTCGCGCGCCGCCGAGGTGCTGGCCCATGACGACGCGATCCAGGATATCGCCCGCACGGTCGCCGAGGCGCGCGACGTCCTCTATCTCGGCCGGGGAACAGCGTATCCGATCGCGCTCGAAGGTGCGCTGAAACTCAAGGAAATCAGCTACATCCACGCCGAGGGCTATGCCGCGGGCGAGATGAAGCACGGGCCGATCGCCCTGATCGACGCAAGTGTGCCGGTGATCGTCGTCGCGCCCTCGGACGCCTTGTTCGACAAGACCGCGTCCAACACCCAGGAGGTGATCGCCCGGGGCGGCAAGGTGATCTTTCTCAGCGACCGGCCCGGCATCGGCCGGCTGGGCGCGAAGGCGATGGCGGCCGTGGAACTGCCGCTGGTCGATCCCTTCGTCGCGCCGATCCTCTACGCCATCCCGGTCCAGTTGCTCGCCTATCACGCCGCCGTCATCCGGGACACGGATGTCGACAAACCGCGCAATCTGGCGAAGAGCGTGACGGTGGAGTAGGCGCGCGTCCGGTTTGCCGGACCTGCGGATTTACTCTTCGGGCACCTCACCCGCCCGTTCCGTGCGCAGAATGAACCCGGCGAACTGCGGATGCTCGCGGGCGACCCGGGCGTAGAGGCTGCGCGCTGCTTCGATCAGGCGGCCGTCCCGGTCCAGCAGCGTGTCGGCGTAGGCGACCATGCGGCTGTTCGGCCAGAGCGGGTTGCGTACTGCAAGTAGCGCCTCCGCCGCCTCGGCTTCGCGGCCGGGAAAAGGCTGCGCCTTGAGGATCAGGGCCGCCGCGGTCGAGCGCGACCGGCCGAAATGGCAATGCACCAGCAGGTGGCCGACCTCGGAGCGCGACAGCAGATCTCCGACTTGGAGCAGCCGTTCGACATCCTCTTCCAGCGGCGGCCGCCATCCCGGCCTGTCGGAGACGATGTCGTGCATGTGGAAGCGATGATGCTCGACCGTTCCGAGCGCGGCCCAGCTCTCCGGATCCGGCCAGTCGGGATCGAGCAGCGAGATGACATGGGTCACGCCGTCGCCGGCGAAACGCTCGATCTCGTCGAGGCCGCAGATGGAGATTTTGAAGGGCAACATGCCGGATACCCTGTTTGCCGTTCGTTAACCGAACGGAGCGAAATTGCCTGACGATACCGCCGCGTCTCCGAAGCGATCCGAAGCGGATGAACCGCCTCTTCACGGGAAGTGCAGTATTTTCGTTTCCTGATAGTCCTCCAGCCCCCAGATGCCGCCTTCGCGGCCGACCCCGGACTGCTTGTAGCCGCCGAACGGCGAGCCGTATCGATAGACGCCGCCGTTGATATGGACGGCGCCGGCGCGCAGCCGCGACGCGACCCGCTCCGCCCGTTCGGCATCGCCGGTCTGGACGAAGGCGGCGAGGCCGTAGGGCGTGTCGTTGGCGATCGCGATGGCCTCCTCTTCGTCATCGAACGGCATCATGGCCAGAACGGGGCCGAAGATTTCCTGACGCGCGATCGTCATGTCGTTGCGCACGTCGCAGAATACGGTGGGCCGGACATACCAGCCGGCCTCCAGGCCGTTGGGCCGGCCGGGCCCGCCGGTGAGCAGGGTCGCGCCTTCCTCGATCCCCTTGCGAATCAGCGCCTGGACGCGGTCGAACTGTATGCGGCCGAACAGCGGGCCCAGGCGATCGCCCTCCTCGCTGGGATCGCCGACGATCACAGCCTCCGCGGCGGCCTTCGCGATGGCCTTAGCCTCCTCGTAGCAACTGCGCTCGACCAGCATCCGGGTCGGCGCGTCGCAGGACTGGCCGGTGTTGTAGAAGCACTCCATGACCGAGTTCGTAACTCTCTCTTCGAGGTCGCAGTCGGCGAAGACCAGGTTGGGGGACTTGCCGCCCAGCTCCAGCGTCACCCGCTTCACGGTATCGGCCGCATCCCTGGTCACAGCGATGCCGGCGCGCGTCGAACCCGTGAACGACATCATCTGGACATCCGGATGGCGCGACAGGGCCGCGCCGGCGACCGGGCCCTCGCCCTGGATCAGGTTGAATACACCGGGGGGAAAGCCGGCGGCCTGGATAATCTCGGCATAAAGGACGGCCGACAGGGGCGTGTGCTCCGACGGCTTGAGGACGCAGGTACAGCCGGCCGCGAGCGCCGGAATGACCTTGAGCGCGATCTGGTAGATCGGCCAGTTCCACGGCGTGATCAGGCCGCACACCCCGATCGGTTCGCGGACCAGGATTTCGCCGTTCGGCAGTGTTTCCCGCTCGTCCTGCCGCTCCAGCGCCTCGATGAACGCGCTGAGGTGACCTACTGCCCCGTCGGCCTGTGCTTCCCGGGCCATGGTGATCGGCGCGCCCATCTCGGCGGTCATCGCCTGGGCGAGGTCTTCCAGCCGGGCGGCCGTTTCGTCCATCAACCGGTAAAGGAGCGCCAACCGCTCCGCCTTTGTCGTAAGCGAGTAGGTCCTGAAAGCCTTGACCGCCGCGGCGACGGCACGGTCGACGTCGGTCTCATTGCCGAGGACGATCGTACCGATCCGCCCCTCTGTCGCCGGATTCAGGACGGGAAACTCCGTTTTGCTGCTCGGCGTCACCCACTCTCCGCCAATGAGGAAAGCGCGAAGGTCGCGTTCAGTCATTCGACTTCCTTCAGTGTGCCCGTTTCGCCGTCCGGCGATGAGGAAGATACAATACCGTCCATCGCGACATATGGGGCCGGCCCGCATAGTGAACCCTTAGCCCGAAACGCGGCGCATGCTACAATCGGGCCAGAACGGAGAGCCGCGGCCGGCGCCTTGTCCGTGCGAACGGAACGGACGGAAGGCATCGCGGGCGCGGGCCGCCGCCGAGTGAAGCCGGTAATTTCCGGCCCGAAAGGTTGGTCTCTTTCCGGCGCGGTGCTGTATGAGCTTCCAATCCATGCTGAAGAGACCGATCTGGCGCGAACTCCTGGAAGACGAACGAGGATAGGAACGAAATGGCCGCCGACCGCCCGACCGTCACCGACCGGGAGATAGAGGCGTTCCAACGCGACGGCGTCCTGTTGCTCCGGGGCGCCTTCGTCGCCTGGGTCGACGAACTGCGGCGCGGCATGGAAACCAACATAGCGGCGCCGAGTTGGCGCGAGCGCAGCATCCAGCCGGAGGACGGCACCGCAGCCTTCTTCCAGGATTTCTGCAACTGGGACAAGATCCCGGAATACAACCGATTCGTAAAGGAGTCGCCAGCCGCGGAATTCGCCGCCCGCCTCATGCGGTCGAAGACGGCGCGCCTGTTCCACGAACATATCCTGGTCAAGGAGCCCGGCTCCTCGGTGGTCACGCCCTGGCATCACGACATGCCGTATTACTGCGTCGACGGCAGCATGAACTGCAGCCTCTGGATCACTCTGGATCCGGTGGCGCGGGATTGCGTGATCGAATACGTCGCCGGCTCACACCGGTGGGGCCGCGAGTTCCGGCCTGAAAGGTTTAACGGCACGTCGCTCACACCCGGCGATACCCGCGAGCGGATACCCGATATTTCAGCCGACCGGGACGATTACGACATCCGCGGCTGGGCGATGGAGCCCGGCGACGCCGTCGCCTTTACCTATCGGACTGTGCACGGCGCGCCGGCCAACAACTCAGCGAACCGGCGGCGCGCCTTCTCGATCCGCTTCGTCGGCGACGATGCCGTCTACGCCGAAAAGGGCGTGCACTCGCCGCCATTCCCCGATCTCGGCCTCGAGGTCGGCGCACCGTTGGCCGGAAGCGATTTCCCGGTGCTGTGGAGCGCATGAACCCTTACCGTTTCACGCCGGGAGACGCGCCGCTCCTGATGAGCCTTCCCCATGTCGGGACGGCGATCCCGGCGGCCGTCGAAGCGCGGATGACGGAGCGGGCGCTGGCGCGTCCGGACACCGACTGGCATCTCGACCGGCTGTACGATTTCGCCAACGAACTGGGCATTCCGACCCTCCAGGCGGTATGGTCGCGCTATGTCGCCGATCTGAACCGGCCGCCGGACGACGCGCCGCTCTATCCCGGTCAACTTTCGACCGGTCTCGTTCCGGAGCAAGACTTCGCCGGCAATCCACTCTACCGGGACGGCGAAGCGCCCGGCGCCGAAGAGCGGGCCGGGCGGCTGCGCACTTTTTGGCTGCCCTATCACCAGCGGCTGGAACGGGAGCTGGCCTCGATCCACCGCAGGCACGGCATCGCCATCCTGTTCGATTGCCATTCGATCCTGTCCGAGGTGCCGCGCCTGTTCGACGGCAAATTGCCGGACTTCAACCTGGGCACTGCGGCGGGCGGCGCCTGCGACGCCGGCCTGAGCTTGCGCCTGGCCGAGACTCTGGGCGACTACGGCGAAGACCGGTTGGTCGTCGACGGCCGTTTCAAGGGCGGCTTCATCACCCGCCAGTACGGCGACCCGGAAAATCGCATCCACGCCTTCCAACTCGAACTGTCGATGGCGACCTACTGCGATGAACGATCGCCCTGGAACTATGCGCCGGACAAGGCCGCCGGGGTCCGCCCGGCGCTACGCGCCATGCTGGAGGCCGCGCTCGCCTGGGCCCGGGAGCGGAGGTGAGGCTGTACAGGGCTTTTCGCGGATATGTCCGGTTCTTTCGACAGATCTCCCGTCCCTCGATACGGCACGCAGGCGCACCTGCTCGGGATGAGTGGTCTTCCGATTTCTCCCTCACCCTGAACAGCCCCGAAGGGGCGTATCGAAGAGCCGGCGCCGAACCGGACTCAGCCCGCCACCGTTACCCCGTTCTTCACGACAGCGCGGCACGGGTTGAAGCCGGCGGGATAGGCCAGTTCGCCGGGGCTGCCGATGTCCCACAGGGTGAAATCCGCCGCCTTGCCCGGCTCCAGGGTACCGATCCGGTCCTGCAGACCGAGGGCGCGCGCCGCTTCGCAGGTCACGCCGGCCAGCGCCTCCGCCGGGGTCAGGCGGAACAGGGTGCAGGCCATGTTGAGCATCAGCAGCAGGGAGGTGACCGGCGAACTGCCCGGGTTGCAGTCGGTCGACAGCGCCATGCCAACCCCGTGTTCGCGGAGCAGGCCGATCGGCGGCGCCTGCGTCTCGCGCAGATAGTAATAGGCGCCGGGCAGCAGCACCGCCACCGTCCCGGCCCGCGCCAGCGCACGCACGCCGGCGTCGCCGACATATTCCAGATGGTCGGCCGACAGCCCGCCATAGTCCGCAACCAGCGCAGCGCCGCCCAGGTCGCTCAACTGTTCGGCGTGGAGCTTGACCGGCAGGCCGTGGTCGCGCGCCGCACGAAAGACCCGTTCCGTCTGGTCGCGGGTGAAGCCGATCGTCTCGCAGAAGGCGTCCACCGCATCGGCCTCGCCGGCTTCGGCGACCGCCGGGATCATCTCGCGGCACACCAGGTCGATATAGCCGTCGGCGTCGCCGGCGAACTCAGGCGGCAGGGCATGGGCGCCGAGGAAGGTCGTTTCGACGTTGACCGGCAGATGGTCCGGAATGCGCCGCGCCGCCTGAAGCATCCGGCGCTCGGTTTCTGTGTCCAGACCGTAGCCCGACTTGATCTCGATGGTCGTCACGCCTTCGCCCAGGATCGCGCGGACGCGCGGCAGGGCGCTCTCGACCAACTCGTCGACCGAGGCCCGCCGGGTCGCTCGCACGGTCGAGACGATGCCGCCGCCGGCCCTTGCGACCTCTTCGTAGGTCGCGCCGTTGAGCCGTTGCTCGAACTCCGCCGCGCGGTTGCCGCCGTAGACGATGTGGGTGTGGCAGTCGATCAGACCCGGCGTGATCCAAGCGCCGCCGGCGTCGTGCACCGGCACGCCCTGTGCCTGCGCTCGGTCCAGTTCTGCCTCCGGGCCGATCCAGGCGATATTTCCGTCCGCCACGGCAATCGCGCCGTCCCCGATCGCGCCGTAGTGGTCGTCGCCGGCCGGGACCATGGTCGCGATCCGGGCGTTGGTCCACAGGCGGTCCCAGGCGGTCATGATTTTGTCTCGCGGTTCGTCGCAGTGCAGCACGCAGCGGAACTGTACCGCCGAATGGGCGAAATTGCTGCCACATTCGCCGATCCCGCGCAGGCGGCACGGCGATGACCGGCGCCGCCGACCGCCTATGGTGCCCGCTCTGCCTGTTGCCGTCCGGCTGGGCGGAAGGCGTGCTGTTGGAAGTGGACGACGCGGGTACGATCCGGCGCATCGAGACCGGAGCACCGGCAGCGGGGAACACGCAGCTTCCGGGCGCCGTCATCCCCGGGATGGCGAACCTGCACAGCCATGCCTTCCAGCGCGCCATGGCCGGGTTGACCGAACGGTCGGGCGGCGAGGAAAGGTCGGATTTCTGGTCGTGGCGCCGGACCATGTACAGTTTCGTCGAACGCCTGACCCCCGAACACGTCCAGGCGATCGCGGCACATCTCTATGTCGAGATGCTCAAGGCCGGCTTTACCGGCGTGGCGGAGTTCCACTATCTGCACAATCCGCCGGGCGGCGGTCGCTACAGCGACGTGGCCGAACTGGCCCGGCGCGTCGCCGCGGGCGCGGACGCGGCCGGGATTCGCCTGACGCTGCTGCCGGTGCTGTACCGCCAGGGCGGCTTCGGCGGCGGGCCGCTCGCGCCGGCCCAGCAGCGTTTCCGGCTGGAGGTCGACGAATGGGCCGGGATCGTCGCGGCGCTGGCCGGAGCATCCTCGACCCGGACCGCCGGCGCAGCCCTGCACAGCCTGCGCGCCGTCCTGCCGGCGGACATGACGGACGCCCTGGCGGCCTACGACGCCATAAGCCCCGGAGGCCCGGTGCACATCCACATCGCCGAGCAGGAGAAGGAGGTCGCCGAATGCCTCGCCTGGTCGGGGCTGCGGCCGGTCGAATGGCTGCTCGACGGCGTGGCGGTCGACCGCCGCTGGACCTTGGTCCACGCCACCCACATGACCGAAGAAGAGACCCGGCGCGCCGCCGCGAGCGACGCCGTGGCCGGCCTGTGCCCGACAACCGAGGCCAACCTGGGCGACGGCGTGTTCGCCCTGCCCGATTGGCTCGCCGCGAACGGCGCCTTCGGCGTCGGCAGCGACAGCAACGTCTCCCTCGATCCGCGCGAGGAGCTGCGCTGGCTGGAATATGCCCAGCGGCTCGTCCTGAAACGCCGGCTGATCGCCGGCGATGCCGCGCCGCGCCATGCGCTGGGCGCTGTCCTGTGGCTCGGCGCAGCCGCCGGCGGAGCTCGGGCGATGGGCCAGCGCTGCGGTGAAATCGCGGCGGGCCGGGCCGCCGATTTCCTGGTGCTCGACCGGGACCACCCGACCCTGGCGGCTCATGGTCCGGAGACGCTGCTCGACGCCTGGGTCTTCACAAACGCCGGTTCGGCGCTTAGGGAGGTCCGGGTCGCCGGGCGGCGTGTTGTCGAGGACGGCCGCCATCCGGGCGAGGACGCGATCCGCACGCGATACCGGGAAACCATGACCGAACTGGTCCGAAAGCTATGACCACCGAAGCGGTCACCCTGACCCCTGGATCGACAAGCCGGGCGGACATGGCGCGCGCGGAGGCAGTCGTCGAGCGGGCCGCGGCGGGCGACGCCGCGCTGGGATCCGATACACCGTTCGGTCCGGCGATCAACGCCCTGCGCGGCCACCAGGCGCAGATCGATGTCGCGGCGGCGCTGCGGGCGTTGCTCGCGGGCAGCGAAATCCGCGCCTCCCATATCGATTGCACGCGGGTGCAGGACCCCTACTCCGTGCGCTGCCAGCCGCAGGTCATGGGCGCCTGCCTGACCCTGCTGCGCCAGGCCGGCGCCGTGCTGGCCGTCGAAGCGGCGACGACCGACAATCCGCTGGTCCTTGCAGAGCGCGGCGAGATCCTGTCGGGCGGCAATGTCCATGCCGATCCGGTCGCCTTCGCAGCCGACCGGATCGCGCTTGCCGTGAGCGAGATCGGCGCGCTGACCCAGCGGCGCATCGCCCTGCTGGTCTACCCGGCGATGAGCGAACTGCCGGCCTTCCTGACGCCCGAGCCGGGCGTCAACAGCGGCTTCATGGCGGCCGAGGTCACCGCCGCGGCGCTGGCGGCGGAGAACAAGCAGCGCGCCGCGCCGGCCAGCATCGACAGCCTGACCACCGGCGCCAATCAGGAGGACCACGTTTCCATGGCGACCCACTGCGCGCGCCGGCTGGCCGAGATGAACGACAATCTGGCCAAGATCGTCGCCATCGAATGGCTCGCTGCCGCCCAGGGCATCGGCTTCCGCGCGCCCCTGAAGACGAGCGCCCGCCTCGGCAGCGCCATCGCGCGACTGCGCTCCATCGTGCCGCCGCTCGAAGAGGACCGCTACATGGCGCTGGATATCGAGGCCGCCGTCGATCTCGCACGCGCCGGCGCGCTGGTCGAAGCGGTCGGGCCGGACGGGATGCCGGGCTGGTGAGCCGGCGAGCCGATCGGCGCCGGGCCGATATCGACGGCCTTGCCACCCGGCTGCGCAAGGGCGAAACCCGGGCGCTCGCCAAGGCGCTCACCGTCGCCGATATCGGCGGCGAGGAGGCACGGGCCCTGTTGCAAGCGCTGGACGAGGACCGGCGCGAAACCCCGGTCGTCGGCCTTACGGGGCCGCCCGGATCGGGCAAATCCACGCTGATCAGCGCCATGATCCGGACGCTGCGCGAACGGGGCAGCAAGGTGGCCGCCCTCGCCGTCGATCCGTCGAGCCCGAAGAGCGGCGGCGCCATCCTGGGCGACCGGGCGCGCATGGGCGAGCACGGCGCCGATCCGTACGTCTTCATCCGCTCGATCGCGGCGCGCGGCCATCTCGGCGGGCTGGCGCTCAATATCCAGGCCTCGATCGACGTGGTGAACGCCGCGGACTTCGACATCGTCCTGCTGGAGACCGTCGGCGCCGGCCAGTCCGAGATCGAGGTCGCGCAGGTCGCCGATGTGACCGTCGTGGTAAGCGCGCCCGGCCTTGGCGACGACCTGCAGGCGATCAAGGCGGGAATCCTGGAAGTCGCCGATATCCTCGTCGTCAACAAGGCCGATCTGGCAGGAGCCGACGAGGCCGCCCGGCAGCTGGAAGCGATGCTGGGACTGCGCAGCGCGACCCGCCGCAATACGCCGGTCCTCAGCACCGTCGCGACGGCCGGCGACGGCGTCGCCGCACTGGTCGAAGCCGCCGCGCGGCTCAGCGCGGCCGTGACGCCGGAGGAGCGCCGCGCGCGGGCCGAACGGCAGGCCGTCGACCGCCTCGCCAACACGGCCGGCGCACTGGTGCGCGACGCGCTCAACGCCCTGTCCGCCGAAAAGCGGCGCGCGCTCGTCGAGCGGGTCCGGGCCGGCGCGGCCGATCCGGGCGAGGCGGTGCGCCGGCTGTTGAACGGCCGGACCGGCTGACTTAGCCCGGATTTCTCACCGCAGTCATGACCTGCGCGGCGCTGTCGGGCCGGCAGGGCAGGAAAGCCGCGCCGCGCGATGCGGGACATCGGGCAAGCGGCTTGACGCACCATGCCGGCCCGACAGCGCCGCCCTCCGGGTCGCGCCCCAATTCGCAATCCGGGGACGTCCGCCCGCGGCGTCGCGGGCCTCGACCGTAGTCCCCGCTACGCTCTTCGGCCCGCTCCCAGTACCGAACGGGGCGGATCGAACGTCCGGACGCGACGCAGGCCGTGACTGCGGTGAGAAATCCGGGTTAGCCGGCTACAGCCGCCGCAGCCGCCGCCGAACGCCCCGCGAGGCGGCCGAAGACGGCGCCGCTGGTCAGCCCCGCGCCGCCCGGATAGTTGAACCAGAACAGGCCGCCGACCAGTTCGCCGGCGGCGTAGAGGCCGGGGATCGGCGCGAGGTCGCTGTCGAGCACCTGCGCGCTCACCGGGTCGATGCGCAGCCCGCCGAAGGTGAAGGTGAGGCCGCAGCCGACCCGGTAGGCCTCGAAGGGCGGCTCCGCAATCGGGTTTGCCCAGTTGGTCTTGTTCACGGCCAGTCCGCGCGTGCCGCGCCCGTCCTTCACCGTCGCGTCGAACGGCGTATCGGTATCGACCGCTTCGTTGTAGGCCGCCATCTCGGCGAGGAAGCCCGCCGCATCCACGCCTTCCAGCCGGCCGGCCAGCGCCTCCAGCGTATCGGCCTTCGCCTTCGTGACCTGCCGGATGCGGTATTCGTCGCGCAGCAGATGCGCCACCCTTGCGTCGAAGACCTGCCAGGCGAAGCCGTCCGGCTGCTCCAGGATGACCCGGCCGTAGCGGGCATAGGTGTAGTTGCGGAAATCCGCGCCCTCGTCGACGAATCGCCGGCCCGCAGCGTTCACCATCACGCCCCAGGGATAGCTGTGCTTCTGGAAGCCGTCGCCGACCGCGAGGTCGCCGAATTCCGGCGCGTTGTAGTCCCAGGCGACGGCGTGGCCGCCCGACCAGTTGCCACAGGACGCCGCGCCGGCCTCCAGCGCCATGCGGATGCCGTCGCCGGTGTTGAAGCGGCTGCCGCGCACCTTCGCCAGCTCCCAGCCGGGGCCGAGATAGCGGGTGCGCCATTCCGGGTTGGCCTGGAAGCCGCCGGCGGCGAGCACCACCGCCCCGGCGCGCACGGTCTCGATCCTGCTATCGTGCTTCAGCCGGATGCCCTCCACCCTGTGGCCGTCATGGACAAGGCCGAGCGCCCGGGCGCCGTAGCGGATGTCGATCCCGGCCGCCCGGGCGATCTCCGTATGGCCGTCGACCAGGCCGGGCCCGCCGCCCCAGGCCTCCAGCGTCAGCCCGCCCCAGAAACGGAAACGCCCGTCCGCCGTCCTGAAGGCCTGGCGGCCGTAGATCGGCATGAAGCGGATGCCCTTGCCGTGCAGCCACCGCATCGTCCCGCGCGATTCCGTAACCAGCCGCTCGCACAGGTCGGCATCGGTGCGGTAGCGGGTCAGGCGGAACATGTCGTCGTAGAAGCGTTCCTCCGGATAATCGCCGAAATCGGTGATGGCGATCTGCTCTTCGGAAAGGTCCGGGCACAGGGCGCGGATATCGTCCACGCCACCGTAAGCGAAGCGGAAGGCCCCGGCGGTGAAGCGCGAGTTGCCGCCGTTCTCGGCCTCCGGCGCGCGTTCGAGCATCAGCACCGAGGCGCCGGCCTCGCGCGCCGCCAGGGCCGCGCAAAAGGCGGCGTTGCCGGCGCCGACGACGATGATGTCCGGATGGGTCATGGCGCACCGCGCGCGTTTATCTCCGATGTGTCAGGATATGTCACGATGCGGATTTTTGAGCCATTTATTATTGTTTAAGAATAGGTTAGAAGGCCCGCGTTGTCGATCCGTCTTGATTACGCAAGTCGATTGAATCGAGCTTGCGATCCTGTATGTCCGCGCTTGTCTCGCTCCCCCGGCACTTGGCGATTCCGGCGTCGATCGGATGGACGGGGCACGAACGATGGCGCAAGTTCAGGAATAGTGGGCGCGCACGCGGCGTTCGACGAAGCTCGCGAGCAAAAATGCAGCGACCGAGATCGCGGTCGCGACGATACTCGTTCCAAACGCCTGCTCGGTCTGGAATTCGTCGTTGGTCTTGGCGAACAGATATCCGAGGCCCGAGGTGCCCATCAGAAATTCGGCGATCATTGCGGCGAGGATGGCGTGCGCCGCGGCGAGCCTGAGCGCAATTGCCAAATTCGGCATGGCAGCGGGCAGCGCGAGGCGAAACAGCGTCGCGCGCCGCGAGGCGCCGAGCACGCGAAACAGATCGTCGCTTCCCGGCGGCAGGGCGCGCAGTCCCGACGAGGCGAAGACGAAGGACGGAAAGAAGGTGATGATCACGACAATCGCAATTTCCGTCGACACGTTGTAGCCCAGCAGCCGGGCGATGATCGGGATCAAGGCGACGACCGGGACCGAGCTGAACAGAACCGCAAGCGGGCTCACCAGCCCGCTCAGCAGGGGGGACAGCCAGGTCGCGACCGCAAGCGACGTCCCAATGATCATGCCGCCGGTCATGCCTACCAGCGCCACCGCGAACGTGATGCCGGTGTTCTCGAGAAACAGGACCGGATCGGCGATCAGCGCGTCGAACACGCCGATCGGAGTCGGCATGACGATGGGATTGAACTGATTGACGATGACCCAGGCTTGCCATGCCGCGAGAATCAGCAGGATTCCCCAATAATCCTGGATCAGGCGCCGCCCCATCCTCATCGAAACCGCCCGTAGACGCCACGCTCGAGCCCGGTGAGGAGACCGTAGAACGTCAGGGACGCGACGACCGCGAGGAAGACTGCGCACCACAACAGCACGATCTGGAAATTCTGCATCGCGTTGATGATCAGGATCCCCAGTCCGCGGGGCGCGCCGAACCATTCGCCGATGATGGCGCCGATCAACGCCGCCGGCCACGACAACCGCAGACCGCTGGCCAGCGCCGGCAGGGCCGACGGCATCTCCAGTCGCCGGAATCGCGTGAACCGGCCTGCGCCGAACACCGAGAAGAGATCCTGATGCGCCGTCGACGCACTCGCCAATCCCGATGTCACCGACACATAGACAATGAAGAACACATGGACCGAGGCGACCGCGGCCGGCGCCGCGTCGCGGCTCAGCACCAACAGGAAGATGGGACCGAGAGCGATCGACGGCACCGAGTTCAGCACCGCCGCCAACCGGTCGCCGCCGCGGCGCATCGGCGGCAGCAAGTGCGTGGACCACGCCAGAACGAGGCCGAGACAGGCCCCGAAAAGATAGCCCATGCCGGTGGAGCTGAGCGTCGCGCCGACGGCGCGCCCGAACAGCGGCCGATGGCTCGCATCGGTCAGCATGTCGATCACCGAAGTGAGCGGAGGCCATGACAGGCCGGCCAGTCGGTAATGGCCGATCAGCTGCCACAGGCCGAAGAATATGAAGAGACCGACGGCGCCCAACAGGGTCCGGCCGACCCAGCTCGTATCGGCCGCCACCGGCTCAGTCCTCCGACGGCTCGAGCGCGAGCGACAACTCGTCCGCCAGGCTGTGAAATTCCTTGCTTCGCATGACCGAACGATCGCGCGGCCGGTCGAACGGCACCATCGCTTCGAGAATGATTCGGCCCGGCCGCCCGCTCAAGACCAACACGCGGTCGGCCAGGAAAATCGCCTCGTCCACGGAGTGCGTCACCAGCACCGTGGTAATCCGGTCGCGCAACCAGATGCGTTGCAACTCTATGTTCATCTGGCGCCGGGTCACCGCGTCGAGCGCGCCGAATGGCTCGTCGAGCAACAGCACCTCCGGGTCGAGAATCAGCGCCCGCGCAATAGAGACCCGCTGGCGCATACCGCCCGAAAGTTGGCGCGGGCGCGCCGACACGAACTCGTCCAGCCCGACGAGGACGATCATTTTGCGGATCGCTGCATCATCCGGCGTTCGGCCGGCCAGCTTGAACGGCAAGGCAATATTTTCGTAGACGGTTAACCACGGCAGCAGCGCGTGGTCCTGGAACGCGACACCGAAGGCATGCCGCGCCGCAATTGCGGCGGGGGGCTCTCCGCGCACGGTGACGCTCCCTGTCGTCGGCCGGTCGAGCGACGCCATCAGCCGCAACAACGTGCTCTTGCCGCAGCCGCTCGGGCCCAGCAGCGCCACGAACTCGCCGGTCGCTACCGCAAGGGACAGATCTTGCAGGGCGAGCACGCCATCGTCGCTGCCTTTGAGGGCAAATTTCTTCGTGACATCTGCGGCGGTGATCGCCGGGCCGTCAGGGTCGATTTGCGCCTCGCCGGTCATCGCCGGGCTTGTTCGAACCTTTCCATGATCCGAGGCAGCCGCCGGTCCAGGTCGTGGCGCAACGCCTCTTCGTCTATGGTCGACAATGTGCGGTCCTTCATCACCACACGGCCATCGATGACCACGGTCCGCACGTCGCGGCCGACCGCCGTGTTAGCGACGGCGAACATCGGATCGACATGGGGCGTCTGGTCCAGTTCACGGCATTCGACGAGAAGGATGTCCGCTTTCTTGCCGATTTCGAGGCTACCGATCCGGTTTTCCATGCCGAGCGATCGCGCGCCGCCCCGGGTTGCTACACGCAGCAGTTCCTCGCCCGACATCACGTCACGATAGTGAATCGGCGTGCCGGCGACGAGTTGCTGTCCAATCCGGGCGGCGTGCGCGACCTGGAAGATGTCGAGGGGACCCCACGCTGCGGCGCCGTCGGTCCCCAAGCCGATGTCGATACCGCGCCGCCACATGTGCAGCAAGGCGTGCGGGCCGATGTGATAATTGTTGAAAGCACAGTGAGACGCTGTCAGCCGGTGCGTCACATAAAGGTCGGTCTCGTCCGGCGATACCAGCACCGAATGGGCGCAATGGAGATGTCGCCCAAGCGCCCCGATCTCCTCAAGATATTCGGTCGGGCGCTTGCCGAAATGCTCGAGCGCGTAGTCGATCTCATAGGTGCCCTCACACAGATGAGTATGGATACGCGTGCCCAACTCCCGCGCCGCGTCTGCCATCGAGCGCACCAGTTCCGTCGTGCAGACCATGATCTGGCGCAGCGACAACCAAGCCCGAACGCGATCCTGGTCCCGATTGTTCCATCGGCGCACAAGATCGACATTGCGCGACAACGCCTGGTCCGTGGTCATCATCATGGAGTCCGGCACACCGGCGCCATGGTCGATGGTGCTCAGCGCGATGAACCCGCGAATGCCGGTTTCGAGAGCCGCCCGGCCCATCTCGTCGGGGTGCGGACCGCCCGCCTCGGCGAAACAGGTGGTGCCGACGCTGATCATGTCTGCATAGCACAGCAAGCCGCTGAGGTAGACGTCTTCCGGGTCCAACAATCCTTCGAACGGGATGTAGTAGTTCTTCCAAACCGGAATCTTGACCTGACCGCGGCGGGCGAACTCGGCGATCTTGCCGCGCAGCAATTGCTGTCCGGTGTGGACGTGGCCGTCGATCATTCCGGGCATGGCGATCTGGCCGTCGCCAACGATTCGCGACGACGGGACGAACCGGGTTGCGGCGTCGTCGGCGCCGCCGATCCACGCGATCCGGTCGCCGCGCACCGCGACCGCGCCGTTGCGGATGATGGTATCGGCGTCGTCGAGGCACACGACCTCGCAGCCCGAGATCAAGAGATCGACCTGTTCAGGCCCCTGTTCAGGCTCCTGTTCCGGCCCCGGTTCCGGCATGGCGGCGAACTTTCCCGCCCGGTTACTTGATGCCTTTGCGCGCCTCTTCCATGACACCGAAATCCGCGATCTTCTCGACCGGCGGAATATTCTTGCGCCCGGTCGCCTGGGCCGCCGCATACATCTTCGCAATGGTGTCTCGGTCGAGTATGAGGATCGGCTGCTGCGGTTTGTCGGGGTTGCGCATCATCTTGATCTGGAGCTCGTTCTGGCGCAGCTGTTGCTTGAGATTCAGGCCGAGATCCGCGCCGTACTTGCTGACCGCCAGCTTCGGCGCAACTGTCAGGTCTTTCTCGTTGTCCTGCCAGCCGCGAGTCAGCGCGCGCAGAAACTTCACCACGGTCGCCCTGTCGTTCTGGAGGAACTTGCGCGAGGTGAAAACGGCGCTGGCGTACTGCTTGAACCCAAGCGAATCGAACGACGCGAAATAGAAGTCCTTGCCCCGTTTCATGCCGCGCAACTCAAGGGCCACCGCCTGATTGGTGCCGAAGGCGGTGTACCCGTGGCCCTGCTTGGCGAGCAGGGGCTCGGGCGAGTACCCTGCTGGAACGAATTCCCATTCCTTGGGCAGATTGTTGAGGGTGAGAACCGCATCGATTGCCGTTCGCTCGGCCACGCCCTGAGCGAGAATTTTCTTGCCGACAAGATCGGCCGGTTTGCGAATCGGGTTGCCCGCAAGCGAGATCACACCGAGCGGCGACACCGGAAACGTCGCGGCGACTATGACGAAGTCGTTGCCGCGACCGACCGCATCGAGAAACGGAAGCCAGACACCGTAGGCGATGTCGGCCTTGCCCGCGGCGAGCGTGACCAGCGACTTCGGCGCATTCGGTCCGCCCGGCTGGTATTCGATCTTCAGCCCCTCCTGCTTGAAGTAGCCATTTTCCATGGCAAGCCAGAGACCGCCATATTCGACGTTGGGAATCCAGCTCAGCGCGACGCGAACGGTTTTATCCTGCGCTGTGACTGGATTGACCAGCCCGGCGACAAGGAGCGACCCTGCGGCAAGTATGGACGCGGCGAACGCGAAATATCGTCGATACATCTTATCCCTCCCAATTTGGCGTTGTTTTGGGCCCGGAGATGAGTGTGGACATCGGTTCGCAATCAAGTCAAGCGCCCCCGGAAGGGGGTGACGTACGAGGTTATGTGTCAGTGGCGGGAGGGGGTACTCCCTGTGGTTAGCCAACAACCGCATAGAGGAGCACCCCCATGCCACAGCGCGCTGCGACGATCGAGAGTTTACCGATGGCCTTCGAGGTCGTGAAGGAGATGCAGGCGGGCGGTCTGGACTGGGGCGAGGGCTACCGCCCGCTCGGCCGGCGCGCCCTGGCCGAGATCGTCGAGGGCCGGATGGCCGAGGCGGTGGACCGCTGGCTCGACGGTCTCGACGGGAGCGCCGTGCGCGACCGGCGCAACGGCAGCTACCGGCGCTGCCTGCTGAGCGAGCTCGGCGACATCGAGATCGCCGTGCCGCGCACCCGGCGCTTCTGCCCGACCGGGGTTCTGAGGAGCTATGCAAGGCGCGCGCCGGAGATCGACCGGGCGATCCTGGCCGGCTTCGTGCTGGGGCTGTCGACCCGCAAGGTCGGCGAGGTTCTGCTGACCCTGTTGGGGCGCCCGGTCTCGGCCTCGACCGTCAGCCGGGTCGCCAGGACGCTGGACGCGACGGTCGCCGCCTTCCACCGCCGGCCGCTCGCCAACGCCTACAAGGCGTTGATGCTCGACGGCGTGGTGCTCGCCCGCAAGACCGGCGCCGGCGACGGTAGCGCCGAACAGCGGATGCTACAATGCGATTACCCGCCTGTAGCCGGGCAAACGGCCGCTAGTCCGGATATTTCATGAATGTTGAGGATTTGCGGGTCTGACGTGTTTTTTTGGGTCTGTGTTGTGGCGAATGGTTTTGTGGCGGGTTTTTTTCCGCCGATCTGACGAAGTCGGGCGCATTTTGATGGTTTTCGCCGGCTCCGGGCGTGCGCCGGGGCTGCCGGCTGCGACACCGGCGTCGTGCCGGACGGGTCGGCGTCTGAGGTCGGGCGCTATCCGGGTTCGAGCCGGGCGGCGACCAGGCGGAACAGCTCCTGCTCGGGGCAGGCCGACGACAGGTGGAAGCGCACCCGCCGGGTATTGCGGACGATCACGGCGCCGATCTTCAGCAGCTTGAGGCGGATGGTGGCGCACTGGGCGCGGGCCATCCCGGCGCCCTTGAGGCCGCATCGTCGGATCGCGTTGAGCAGGGTGTAGGCGAGGCCGGCGAGCAGCAGGCGGAACTGGTTGGGCCACCATCGGTGGCACGAGGTGCGGTCGGCGAAGAGTTGGAGTTGCTGTTCCTTGATCCGGTTCTCCATCTCGCCGCGGGCGCAGTACAGACGCTCGTAGAGGTCGCAGCCCTCGCCTGCCAGATCGGTCACCACGAAGCGCGGGTTGGCGCCCCTGGGGCCGTGCTCGATCCGGGCGATGACCCGGCGTTCGCGGTCCCAGCTCCGGGCGCCGTAGGTGAGTTCGGCGAAGCGGCGCTGCTTTGCTCCGCTCTCGGCGAAGCCGGCCTCGGCCAGCGCCATCTCGGGCGCGGCCAAGGCCGCCAGCCGGGGATTGCGGGCCAGGCCGAGAATGTAGCCGACATCGTGGCGCTCGCACCAGCGCATCAGCCGCCAGCGGCAGAAGCCCGAATCGGCCCGCACGACGAGGCGCACCCCGGGCCAGGCCCGGCGCAGCCGCGCCACCAGAAGCTTCAAGATGCCCAGCGAATGCTTCGCCGGGTCGATGTCGGCCGGACGCAGCCGGGCGACCAGCAGGTGATCGCCGCAGAACACATAGAGCGGCAGGAAGCAGTAGCGGTCGTAGTAGCCGTGGAAGAAGCGGCCCTCCTGACGGCCGTGCACCGCATCGTCGGTCGCGTCGATGTCCAGCACGATCTCCTCCGGCGGCTGCGCGAAGGCGGTAATAAAGCTCTCCACCAGAACCTCGTGAACCGCCCACGCCCAACGCCGCTCGGCCCGGTTCTCGAAGCGGCACAGCGTCGGCGCGCTGGCCAGGGCCCGGTCGCGCCCGGTCGCGGTCTGAAAGCCGAGGTCATGGCGCAGATCGGCATGGTCGTTCAGGTCCTCGTAGCCCAGCGCTATCCCGAAGACCCGCTGGCGAACCATATCCACCACCCGATGGCGCCGCTTGCCCCGCTGACGCGGATCGCCCAGCCGGCGCGCCACCGCCGCCGTCAGACCCAGCCGGCGATCCGCCTGGGCCAACAGCAGCGCGCCGCCGTTACTCGTCACCGCACCGCCGTCGAAACACGCCTCAACCCGGCGCCCGCGACAGGCTGGAAATGAAAGCCGCCCAGAGCTGCAATCCGTCACCGCCGCGCTCCCGTGTCAGATTCGTCTTAACCAACTGAATCATAACACAAAACGGAACGCGGCGGTGCCTACTTCATGAAATATCCGGGCTAGGGGGGCGGCCCCGCGATCGACGCGTCCCGCCACAACTCGGGTACATGGCGGGGCACGAGGTCGCGCCAGCCGCCGCCCGCAAGCGTCCTGGCCTTCGGGATCCAGCGCCGGACCTGTGCACGCATCCAGCTTTCGGAGATCCACTCCGAGGCAACCCTCGCCCTGCCCCGGATACGCTCGGCCATCCAGCGGTGCGACTTCTCCGCCGCGAGCCCGTCCAGCACCGACACCAACGCGCGATCCTCCCGTCTCTGCCCCCCCGTTCGAGGAGGGCGCGCGCGGCCGGCGACCCGCCACAAGTCCGCGTATCGCCGTCCTCCATGCCCATTACCGCCCGGCGCCCGTCAGCCGGGCCGGCCCCGCGATGCTGTTCGTCTCCGACGGTCTCAAAACAGCCGGTGCAGCCCGAGCCGGACCTGGAGCAGCTTGCGGTCATAAAGCGGGATGGTTGACTCGGTCCGCGACCAGTCGAGCGTCAGGACCGGCTGGTAGCCCGGCGAGCGATACCGGGCTGTAGCCGCCGCCGGACCCGAGGGGAATGGCAAACATCGCGACGTCGGCGCCCCACGCCACGCCCGACGCATCCTGCAACCGCCCGACGATCACGCCGGCGACCGCCGTGCCGTGGGTGCTTCTGGCGCCGGTCTCGTCGGTCGTGCCCCTGAGAAATACTCCCGTGAAGGTTTTCGTGCAGGCCGCCGCCCCGCCGCAGAACGCCGGGTGGCCCCGGTTGATCCCGCTGTCGACCACGCCGACGGTCTGGCTGGCGCCCGGCGCAACCTCCCGGCCGGTTCTCTGCGCGATGCGTCGCCAGGCGGCCTCCGCCCGGATCCGGCCCAGGCTTCACTGCCGTGCCGCCAGGCACCCGAACAGCCCCGTGTCCACATATTGGCTTCCCCTGATCGGGCCGGAACCGCTGCCCGCGACGGTGCGGCCGCCACCGCCTCCTCCGGTGGGCGAGGCCGAGCGCACCGTGCACCGGCAGCCAGTTCTCGCCGCGGGGCCCGAGCAGGATGGCAATCGGTCCGAACGGGCGGGGCGGGTGTTTTCAGCGCCATTCAGAAATGATTCCTTTTCTGGTAGATAAAGATTATTGGCTTGGCGCCGAGAGCGATGCACTGGCGCGAACCAGCGTCGCTCGGGAGCAATTGGAGGGAATAGTATGCCTCCGTCGGTGTTTCCCACAGGAGTCACGCGCTACGACCCCGAACGCGCGCACGGCTGCTATGTGCTGTTCGACGGCCGAAACGCGGATTCGTTCCTGATCGACATGAACGGTACCGTAGTCAACCGCTGGCCGTATTCGGGCTTTCCTGTTGAAATGATCGATCCGGACCTCGTCGGCGGAGTTCGCGGCCGGATATTGGCTCAGAAGGAACCCGGGATTTTCGAAAACGAGACGTTCATCGAACTCGATTGGGACGGCTCCATTGTCTGGGAGTGGGGCGAAAAAGCGCCCGGCGGTAAGGCGCGTCAGGTTCATGACCAGGCTCGGTTGCCGAACGGGAACACACTCGTTCTGGCAGGGGCGGACCGGATCGTGCCGCGACTATCCGATCGACCGGTCGGCGACGGGGCAATCTACGAGGTAAACCCCGATGGCGATATCGTGTGGCAATGGTTTTGCTGCGACCACCTCGACGAACTCGGCTTTACCGATGAGATGCTTCCGTTTGTCTTTGGCGACAGGTCGCGACCCCGCCGTCGTGTCGTCGCGCTAAACAACATGGCGCCGCTGGGGCCAAACAAATGGTACGCAGCTGGAGACGACCGGTTTCATCCGGACAACATCCTGATCGACGACCGGGACTCGAACGTCATCGCGATAATCGCGCGTGCCAGCGGTGACGTTGTCTGGCGCATCGGGCCGACACATTCGTCTTCCTATGATTTTTCAAAACGGGAATCGCCGCGCGCACTGCCCCGACCGGTCGATCACACTTCCGGCCAACACGACGCTCACATGATTGCCGGGGGATTGCCCGGCGCTGGCAACATCCTCGTGTTCGACAATCAAGGCCCCGCTGGCCATCCGCAAGTCAATCTCGAATTTCAGGGCGGTTCGCGGATACTTGAGATCGACCCCGTCTCGACGGACGTGGTCTGGCAGTATGACGGCGCCTCGAGCGGGGAACAGTACTGGACGTTCTACAGCTCGTTCATCAGCAGCGCGCGCCGGCTGCCCAACGGCAACACCCTAATCTGCGAAGGGATGCACGGCAGAATTTTCCAGGTCATGCCGGATGGCGAAATCGTGTGGGAATATGTCAATCCATATTTCGCGGAAGCAGCGGGAGATGCGGCAGCCGACGATGCTCCCAACAAGTGGGTCTTCAAGGGACGACGAAACTGGATCTACCGTGCGCAGCCGGTCCCGTATTCGTGGGCGCCGGAGGGCACGCTACACTCCGAAGAGGAAGTAGTGCCACCGCACCTGTCGGAGTTCCGCGTCTGACCGCTTGTTCACGCCGCGCCTTCAAGAATAGGGGCGCGACAGGTAGATGCCGTGGCCGGGGAGGCCGACGATCTTGCCGTCGCGCATCACCGTGGTGCCGCGGGACATCGTCAGCACGGGCCAGCCTTTCAACGTCCATCCGTCGTAGGGCGTGTAGTCGGAGTAACTGAGCAGCTCCTCATTCCGGACCTCGCGTTCGAGGTCCAGATCGACGATGGTCAGATCGGCATCGGCGCCGACGACGAGGCGCCCCTTCCGCGCACTGATATTGAATATGTCCGCCGGCCGGCTGCCGCACAGCTCGGCGATACGGGCGAGCGGCATGCCGCGCTTGTGATAGCCTTCCGACAGGAGTACCGGCAGGATTGTCGCCGTTCCGGGGAAGCCCTGGGACGACTTCCAGATGTTGGTCATCTTGGTCTGCTTCTTGCGCGGCACATGATCGGAACCGATCACGTCGACCGTGCCGTCCCCGATGGCCTCCCACAGGGCCTCCACGTCATCTTGGGTCCGGAGCGGCGGGTTCGCCTTGCCGACGCTGGCGGGCAGGTCCGAATCCATGGTGTGTGTGAGGTAGTGCGGGCAGGTCTCCACATAGACATGCGGATAGCGCTGGCGGTACGCACGAACCTCGTTCAGGCCTGAACGGCAACTGAGGTGCGGAATGTAGATGCGCGCGCCAAGGTGCTCCGCAAACACCATTGCGCGCACAAGGTTCTCGGATTCCGTGAAGTGCGGCTTGACCTCCGCCAAGGCATGGAGCCCATCCTTGCCCTCGGCCATGGCCCGCTGGGTAAAGCGGTTCACCAGCTCGATGTTCTCGGTGTGCATGACGACGACGGCTTCAGGAAAGCGCGCCGCCTTCTTCAGCAGATCGTACATGTAGCCGTCGTCGGTGCCGTCGAGGCCCAGGTAGCGGCCGGCGTCGCCGCGGAAATTCATGAAGTATTTGAAGGAGGTCACGCCGTATTCTTTCACGCAGCGCTCGAACTCCTCGAGATGAACCTCCTTGGCGGTCGAGAAGTGGAATCCGAAATCCACGTGAGCGCGTTCCTCGACGTCGGGAAGTTCCGCCTTGAAGACGTCGCTGTAAGGCTCGTTGTTCAGGAAGTAGCTCAGGATAGTCGCCATGCCGCCGATCGCGGCGGAAGCGGTCTCGCTGGCGTATTCGCCGGGCTTTTCCGCGAAGCCAAAGTGCAAGTGAGCGTCGATCAGCCCAGGAAAGACGATCTTGCCGGTCGCGTCGATCGTTTCGCGCGTATCGGAGTCCTCTTCCCCTGGTGGCAGGATCGCGCAGATTCGTCCGTCGCGGATGCCGATGTCACAGCGGACCTCACCCCTGTCCGGCAGGATGGCCGTTCCGCCGCTCACCCTGATGTCGAACCCCATTCGCCGCTCCCCTGTCCTTTGGCCCTCGCCCTTACAGCGCGTCCTCTGCCGAGACGGGCCGACGGATGCCCGCCGGCGCATAGAGGCAATCAAGCGACCGCGCCAGCGTCGCCCGGTCGATGTCGAGGGTGATGAAGACCAGCCGGCCCCGCCGATCCGGCCATGGCCAGTCGTTCAGGGGCTCGGGCATGCCGAAAACGTGCTGGACACTCTGAACGAAGTAAGGCGCCGCCCGGTCTTCGAACTGCAGGACGCCCTTCATTCGCAGCAGGTCGGCGCCGCGATATTGCTTGAGCAGGCGCACCCAGTAGTCGTAACCGGCCCAGGTTGCCGGCTGGGCGAGCTCGAAGGTGCAGGTCCCAACATGGCTGTGGGCACTGTGATCGTGGGTTCCGTCGTGTCGGTGTTCGGCCTTCTCTTGATCCCCGTCGTTACCGGCAGCGGCCAGATCAAGGTCGTGTGTCGCGCGAACATCGATCAGGTCCAGAGGTGCATCCACGACACCATTGATCGTCTTCAGAATCGGCGCCCTTGGGTTCAGTTCCTCCAGCCGGGTGCGCAGGGCCCCGGTCGATTCAGGCGCGGCCAGGTCGGTCTTGGAGATGGCCAGCCGGTCGGCCATGGCGACCTGCTTGATCGCTTCGGCCGTCGTGTCGAGCTGCTCAAGCCCGTGCAACGCATCGACGACGGTGACCAGTCCGTCCAGACGGTAGTGCTGTTTCACGAGCCGGTCGGTCAGCAGGCTGTGGAGGATCGGCGCCGGATCCGACAAACCGCTGGTCTCGATGACCACGCGTCGAAACGACGGGATCTCGCGACGGGCCCGGCGAAACATGAGGTCGGCCAGGGTGTCGGCCAGGCTGTCGCTCATGGTGCAGCATAGGCAACCGGAGTCCAGGAGGACAACGTCCTCGCTGCCGCTTTCGACCAGGAGGTGATCGAGGCCGACCTCACCGAACTCATTGACGATGACGGCCGTATCGCGGAGGTCCGGACAGGCGAGGAGACCGCGAAGCAGGGTCGTCTTGCCGCTGCCGAGATACCCCGTAATGACGGTAACGCCGGTGTGAGTCTGTGCTCCGCGATCCATTCCCTGCATTCCCCCTGCGACGCAACGACGTGTCCGCGCGTTCGTACCGCCGCTCAGCCTGCCGGCGCGAGATCGCGCAGTGCCGCCAAGCATACCTCCGTGGTCATGACGTCCGCGTATTTCTCGCTCATATCGAAGAGATTGACCGCATGGGCGGTGGGCCCGCGGTCGTACACGCACTCATGGGGGATGGCGACCTTGAAATTGTAGGCAAACCCATCCACCACCGTTCCCCGCACGCAGCCGCTGGTGGTACAGCCTGTCACCACGAGGGTATCGGCCTGCAGGTCGACGAGATAGCTGGCGAGGGGAGTCCCGAAGAACGCGCTCGGATGTTTCTTGGGCAACAAGATATCGCCCTCCCGCGGCGCGGTCTCGCGGACGAATTCGTAACCCTTGGCGGCAACCGTCATGAGCGCCGGCACCTTTTCGGCAAGGCGGCCGGTGTCGAAGCTCTCTTTCATGGACACATAGGGATAGAGCACCGGCCAACCGCGCTCCCGAAACAGGGACAGGACCTTCTCGATGTTCTGGACCGCGTCCCAGCCGACCTGTCCGCATGCGGTAGGGAACTCCTTGACCGCTTCCCGGAAGGGCGCCGGCTTCGTTCCGACCGTGCGGTACTGGACGTCGATGATCAGCAGTGCCGGCCGCTTGCCCATTCCCGAGGGTTTGCCGAAGCCAGCGGCGCGATAGATTTCCTTTTCCTCGTCGGTAACGACGCCGTCCCAGGGATTCATGTGCGTTGTCTCCTGTCCGTGGCGCTCAACCGCCCGGGGCCGGACCTGCGTAGCGTCGCTCGAGTTCGTCATAGGTGCCCTTGCCGACCAGCCGCTGCCGCGATTCAAAGGATGCGATCTTGTCCCTGACGGCGTCGAGGCTGCCGCTTCGTCTCAGCTCGCCGAGCACCTCCCGCATACCGTGAACCGCCGCCTGTAGCGCGGCGTTGGCATAGAGAACGCCGGCGAATCCCATTGTCGCAAGGTCCTGCTGCCTGACGGGCGGGGTCTGCCCGCCGAACACCATGTTCGCGATCTGCGGCGCAGGAAGCTCGCGGGCAATCCTTTCGAGCTCGCCCCGGTCGAGCGGCGCCTCCACGAAAGTCGCATCGGCCCCAGCCTCGATGTAGGCCTGTGCGCGGTCGATGGCTGCGTCGAGACCGAACACCGCGCGTGCATCGGTGCGCGCGACGATGGCCACATCGCCATCGATCCTCTGATCGACGGCCGCCTTGATTTTCTGAACCATCTCGGCCTTCTCGATCACGGCCTTGCCGGCAAAGTGGCCGCAGCGTTTCGGGAATACCTGGTCTTCGAGCTGAATGCCGCTGGCGCCCGCCTTTTCGAGTTGCTTGACCGTACGCACCACATTGATCGCGTTGCCGAACCCGGTATCGGCGTCCACCAGGAGCGGCAGATCGACCACGTCCCGCATGGCGCCGGCACAGTCGACCAACTCCTTGAGCGACACCAGGCCGATATCGGGCACGCCAAGGTTCGTGTTGGCGATACCCGCGCCGGTGACATAGACGCAGTCGAAGCCCAGTTCGGCGATGATTCTTGCCGTCAGGGGATTGGCGGCGCCGGGCAGAACTGCGGCGTCACGCTTCGCCAGGAGCTGCTTCAGGCGGGCGCTATGCCTCATGGGCTCCCGGCCGCGACCGGCCCTGCAAACGCGCTTCGCAACCCTTCCGCCGTAGCGGTTTCCCACACATCCCAGACCCGATTCTCGAACCCCTGGAGCAGTAGATCATGGTGCGCAAGCCGTCGCAACCGGCCTCGGCCCGTTGCTATAAGGGCTGCAGCCGCTCCGCAAGCGCGCCTTTCAGGACCTTGCCCGTCGAGTTGCGCGGCAGGTCGTCGACCAGGAAGACGTCGCGCGGCACCTTGTGGCGGGCCAGGCGGTCGCGGCAGTGCGCTATCAATTCCGGCCCGCCGATAGTCCCGTGGACGATCACGAAGGCGGCGACCTCCTCGCCATATTCCGTCGACGGCCAGCCGACTACTGCCGCCTCTTCCACCGCCGGATGGGCCTGCAGCGCGAGTTCCACGTCGCTCGGATAGATGTTTGCGCCACCGCGGATGATCATGTCTTTGGCGCGGCCCCGGAGGAACAGATAGCCCTCTTCGTTCATTTCACCAATGTCGCCGGGATAGAACCAGCCGTCCCGGAAAAAGGCGCCAGCTGTCGAACCGGGCTCCGGATCGCCGTAGAATCCCACGGCGACCCCAGGGCCGCGATAGCGAATGCGGCCGACGATGCCCGCCAGCTGGCGTCGGTGCTCCTCGTCGACGATTTCCACTTCGGTCAGAAAGCTCGGCCGCCCGACGGATCTGGGATGGCGATCCTGGTCGGCGGCCGGTTGAACGGTAATGCCGCCGCCTTCGGTGGAGCTGTAGTAATCGGTGAAATTGGGCGTGAGCCGCTTCCGGATCTGCTCCCGCTCCTCCGGAGACAGGGTAGCGCCGCTCGAGATCAGGTTGTCGACCCGGGGAAACAGTAAACCGTCGCCCTCGGCCATGGCGAGCAGGCGGCGGATCTGGGTCGGCACCAGGAAGAGCCTGTTGACCGATCGTCGTTCGACCGTCTCGACGAGGTCGCCGGGCTTGAAGGGAGGCGGGAACATCACGATCGTTCCGCCGATGAAGAGATAGGAGAGCACGAAGCCCCGCCCGCCGCCGTAGTAGAGGGGTGTCGTCAGGGCGAAGCGGTCATGCTGGTTGAACCCTAGGGACACCCAGTGGCCCCGGAAGCGCGCCAGCATGTTGGCGTGGCCGATCATCGGCCCTTTCGGCAGGGCAGTGGTGCCGGAAGAGAGCGCCAGCACGAGGGGCATGTCGGCGGCGTCGGGACCGTTGCCCTGCGGTGCCGCCGCCGCGACGCCATCGTGCCAGCCGGCGTCGCGGCGGTGCAGCGGGACTCCCGCGATCGCGGTGTCGTCCGCCTCGATCATCACGGCCTTCGGCCGGAACACGTCGACCATCCGCTGCCGTTCCGCCAAGGCCCAATGCCAGTCCATGGGCAGGACGGCGACACCGAGCCGGGCAGCGGCCAGCAACATGATGACATGGTCGACGTGATCCCCGAGGCAGACGCCGAGAAGATCGCCGCCTCGAAGCCCGAGGGCGTTCAGGTGACTCGCCGTCCGTCCCACCTGCAGGTCGAGTTCGCGATAGGTGATGACGCGCTCGCCCGCCACGATGGCCGGGTGAGAGGCCCGGGTCCGGGCGTGCAGGGGAAGGGTGCCGGCCAGATTCATGCTCGCTCCTCTCCGGTCCGATACGTCCGCGCACGCCGCGGAATACGGTGTTTCGGATTGTACCAGTTTCCAATAGCATTATGCCGGATTGTCAATCGTCCGAGGCCATCGCTGCGGCTGAAGGCTCTTCCCGAATTTGGCGCCAGGTGGAATCGCGATCCGGTCGGGAACGAGGAGGAACCATGGACTTCGCCATCAGCGAGGAGCAACGACAGATTCTTGACACCGTCGATCGGTTGATCGACCGGCATCTGCCGCCGGAGGCGGTCCGCCAGCACGATCGGGATCACGCGCCGCCCTATCACGTTCTTCCGGCCTTGGGCGAGGCGGGTCTGCTGGCGATGCCGTTTCCGGCGGAAAATGGCGGACTGGCTGCCCCCTGGGAAACCGTGGTGCTGGTGCAGGAGCGCCTCGGCTATCGCGCCCTGATGGCGGCTTCCCTGTTCAACCGCGCCATCGGATTTGGCGGCATGTCGCTCGTGGTTTACGGCAGCGAGGCACAAAGGGACCGCTATCTCCCGGAAATCATGGCCGGCCGGGCTTTCTTCGCCCTGGCCTTGACCGAGTCGTCGGCAGGTTCGGATGCCGCGTCTATCGTGACCCGGGCGCGCCGTCGCGGGAACGGGTGGACGATCACCGGCCGGAAGACCTGGATCAGCGACGCCGCGGCGGCAGCCGCCATGGTCGTCGCCTGTCGGACCGGTCCTTCCGACAGCGGCGCTGAAGGAGTATCGATGTTTCTGGTGCCGCCGGGCACACCCGGTGTCCAAATGACTCCCCTCGACAAGGTCGGAAACAACTGCCTGCCATGCTTCGACATCGGCTTCGACGAGGTCGCGGTGCCCGGCGATGCGCTAATGGGCGAAGAGAATCATGGATTTCGTCATCTGATGGCGACATTACACTACGCCCGCGCCGGGATGGCCGCGAGCGTCACCGGCGCCGCCCAGGCGGCCGTTGACATCGCCCTTTCCCACGCCTGCGAGCGCCAACAGTTCGGCAGGCCGATCGGCGGCTTCCAGGTGATTCAGCATCGCTTGGTCGACATGCAGATGCGGGTCGACCAGGCGAGGCTGCTTGCCTGGCATCTGGGGTGGCTGATCGGCGAAGGCCGTTCCTGCCGGCGCGAGGCGTCCCAGGCCAAGATCGCCGCGACGGAGACGCTGCAGTTCGTCACCGATCACGGCATGCAGATCCTGGCCAGCGTCGGTTACGCGGCGGAAAGCGACATGCAGCGATTGTGGCGCGATGCGCGTTTGTATTCTTTCGGCGAGGGGAGCAACGAGATCCAGCGCAACATTATCGCCAGGGAACTCGGGCTTTGAGCACCACTGCGCCGACCGACGACATCCGGGCGATCGACGCGGTCGTCAACCTTTGGACCGAAGAGGCTCTCAGTCATCGACCGGATTGGCGCGACGGCTTCTTCAAAGGAAAGATCGGGGTCGACGACGCGACAGCCGCGGGAATCAGCTTGGAGGAGATGCTACGGCGCATGGATGCGGCCGCCATCGAGAAGGCCTTTCTGGTCGCCACAAAGGCCGGGCCGCTTGGGCCGCCGGCTTGCTATCACCTGCCCTATTCTCTCGTCGCGGATGCTGTCCGCCGGCATTCGGACCGCTTTTACGGTCTTGCCGGCATCGACCCGACGCAGGGCATGAAGGGCGTCCGCGAGCTTCAGGCCGCGGTGGAGGATCTGGGGTTCATCGGCGCCCACTCCTACCCGCACTGGTTCGAGATCCCGCCCGATGGGCCCCAGTACTATCCGTTCTATGCCAAGTGCGTGGAACTGGATATTCCGATCCAGCTTCAGGTCGGCCAGTCGCTCGTGTACGCGCCCGACTACCCGCGCCGCAGCGTTGGCCGTCCCGTCACCTTCGATACTGTGGCCTGCCACTTTCCCGAACTCAGGCTCATCGGCATCCATCTCGGCGTGCCGTGGATCGACGAGATGATCGCCATGGCCTGGAAGCACCCGAACGTCTTCATCGGCACGGACGCTCACAGCCCGAAATACTGGCCGCCGCAGTTCATTCAGTACGCCAATACCTACGGCCGCGAAAAAGTGATCTTCGGCACCGATTTTCCGGTGCTCGACTTTGAGCGTACCCGCAGCGAGATCGAAGCGCTGAACCTGCGGTCCGAGTCGAAGCGCATGCTCCTCCGCGATAACGTGCGCAGGATCTACAAGCTCGATTGATTTCAGTGGCAGGCGGTCGAGCCTGACACGGGCGTGCCAACTCAGTCCCCGAGGATGTCCGGAAGGAGCGTATCCCAACCTCGGCCGAGATCGGCCGCGCTCAGGGCAGTCAAATCATGGAGCCGCTGTGCGAGCCTCGGGTAGGTGGGAGCCAGCCATGTATCCAGGCGGCCGAACAACTCCGTCATTGCGTAGGGCCGGTCGGGCCCACCCTTCGCGCTCAGGCACTCGCGGGTAATCTGCCGGCCGTCTGTCAGTGTGACCGTGATGCGGGCAGGCCGATCGTGCGGGGGCGGCAGGGTCGGTTCGAACTCCTTGAGGACAATCCGATGGCGCAGCGCGTCGATCTCGGGCGAGGCGAGCGCGGCGGTGCCGAACGCCTCCGGCAGCGCATGGCCGAGGACCAGCGGTGCCGCGACGGCGTGCTGGGTCGAAAATCGGGAGGCAAGTCCGTTTTCCGGCTTCTCATTGTCGAGGGACAGGGCGAGCGCGGAAGCCTCCACGACGACATCCCGAATTGCGTCTGCCCGCCCCTCGTCAGGCAATTCCTCGAGCACCGCCAGACTCGCCTCTATCGCCGAGTGGGTGTAGCCGCAGCTGCTGTACGGTTTGTGAAAGCTGTATTCGATCGCCCAATCCTCGCCGAGGCCGTCGATGAGGCGTGACGGATGCACGTCGGTACCGAGTATGTCCGTGTAGACGTCGTAGAAGCTTTCTCCCGTTCCGGCGAACCCCATTTCCGCCCAGTCGACGGCCATCATGCCGGTCCAGGCCCCGGATCCCGCCCAGGCGTTGCAGACCAGCAGGCCGTCGACGGAGTGCCCGAAGGGACCGACGTGGATCAACGTGGAGGAGGTGCCGAGCGCGCCGAGCAGTGCGTCCGGCGGCAAACGTCGCGCCAACCCGATCGCACTCGCAGCACCCACCGCGCAGAATACCGCCGCCGGGTAAAGTTTGTCCGTCCCCATGGGCCAGGCGCGTGGAAGACGTGTCGTTATCTCGAAGCTGAGCACGACGGCGCGCAGGAGACCGGCGACCGAAAGGCCCTTTGCCTCCGCTTCGGCGAGCAGCGCCGGTACGATGTAGAGCCCCGCGTGGCACTGGGCCTTGCGATAGCCGGGATCCAACTGCGCCCCGTTTCCGGCGAGCCCGTTGGCGACCGCGGCCATCGTCCGCTCTGCGCGGGGACGTCCGCCCCGGAACACGGTTGCCTCGGCCCGATCCGACGCCTGCAGAATACGAGTCTGAGCCAGCGCAACCTCCGGCTCGTCGCGCGACGCGACGATGGCTCCGAGATTGTCGCCGATCACCGCAACCGCCTGGCGCAATGCGCTGTCGGGGATATCGTCGATGCGGGTCCCGGCCGCCCAATCGCAAAGGGCCGCCATACCCGATCCCACCTGTCGTCTCCGCTCGTCCATTGACTATCCGCGTGGCAGCGGTCTAGGCTTCACCACGTCATCGGGGCGAGTTCGTGAAGATGTCTTCACTTCCGCAAGGAAGAGCGGAATGTCAAGACATGGATTGTACGTCGAGCCAAGCCCTTGCATGGGGTCGGCTTGCTCCAGAGGAAAGTTTGGTTCCTCGCCGAACCATGACCTCAAGAGACCTACGCACGCGTCGTCGATTTCACGAACGTAAACCTATGCACAGGAGGAGATGATGAGGATATCACTTCGACCGACCGGAATCGGCGTATTGGGGAAAACCGCATTGATCGGTCTCTTTGCCGGAGCGCTTCCCGCGGGCGCAATGGCCGAATCCGGGGTAACCGACACGACGATCAAGATCGGCCTGTTCGGACCATTGACAGGGCCCGCTGCGATCCACGGCCAGCCCGTGAATAATGGTCCTATATCTGTTTACATGGAGCAAAACGAGAAGGGGGGCGTGCATGGCCGCAAGTTTGTGTTCGTCCAGGAGGATTCGGCGTGCGAAGCGACCAAAGCACTGGCGGCGGTAAAGAAGCTGATTCACCAAGACAAGGTCTTCATGATTCACGGTGGAACCTGCAGCACCGCCGTTTCGGCGACGACCGAGGAGGTCGTCAAGTCGGGCGTGCCCCATCTTTTGATGGCGGCTACCATGGATAAGCTCACGGCTCCGGTGAAGAAAAACATCTTTACCGTCCAGATGACCGGCAGCGCGGACGGCCGCGGTATGGCACGCTTTGCGGCGTCGATACCGGGCGTGAAAAAGGTGGCGATCGTCGGCCGCAACAACGACTGGGCCGAGACCAAAATCCAGCCCATGCGCGAGTATTTCAAGGAAAAGGGCATCGAAGTGGTCGCCCGCGAGACCCTGGAGGCGAACGCATCGGACGCCACGGCCCAGGCGCTCAAGCTCAAGAAAGTTGATCCGGACGTGATCATTCTCGTCAACTATCCGACCGAGTCGGCGACTCTGATCCGCGATGCGTGGAAGTACGGGCTTCGAAGCAAATCGAAGGATTCGCCGGCGGTCATCGTCTCGACGCCGGATCTGCTCGATCTCGTCGAGCGGGTCGGAAACAAAGAGGCGTTGCGGGATCTCTACGGGATCACGGTTATCGCCGGGCCATTCGGCAGTCCCGAGATGAAAAAGTGGGAGGGCATCCGCTACAAGCACTTCCCGAACGACATCAAGAAGTCCGTCGCCTACCAGGGCGTGGCCGGAGCGACAGTGGTCATCGATGCGCTGAAGAGGGTCGGTCGGGACGTGACGCGCGAAAAATTTCTCGCGGCGATGGAAGGCACCAAGGGCCTGAAGGACCATGGCGCCGCATGCTCGATCAGCTTCTCGGCGAGCAGCCATCAGGGGTGCAACGACCCGACGGTCTGGACCCTGACGTCCGACGGCAAGGTCGTCAACCTCGGTCCCGTGTGGCGCGATCTGAGCAAGAACTGATCGTTTTCGACCAACCCGACTGAAGGCGGGCGGGCGGAGCCGGGCACGACGCCCCGGCTCCGCCCCGGCGTCGGCTTGCGTCCGCTCCGAAACAGCGGGGCATCGAGGAAGCACGCGACAACCGCCCGGCCCTAGCGAAAGCGAAGTCTCATGACGGAGTTCGTCATTCTCGTCACGGCCGGGCTCGCGAACGGAAGCCTTTATGCGCTGGTCGCGCTGGGTCTCGTGCTCATCTACAAGGCCCAGGACATGGTCCAGTTCGGCTTCGGCGAGATCTTCATGGCCGGAGCCTTCATCGGTTACTCCGCCTATTCCTTCCTCGGTCTTTCCTATCCAGTGTCCTTTCTCCTCGCGATCCTCGCCGGGGGGCTCGTCGGATTGCTTATCGAGCGGGGCCTGATCCGGCCGATCGCCCACTTTCCGCACATGACGCTCGTGATGGTGACCGTGGGCCTGTCGTTCATGTTGAAGGGGATCTTCCGGATTCCCTTCGCACAGGACGTGTATACGATTCCGCCCATGTTCGGCGGCTCCCCGATCATCATCTTCGACCTGGTCTTTGCGTCGCAGAACCTTCTGACGACCGCCACGTCCCTGGTCCTTACCCTGGGGCTCCTTCTTCTGTTCGCCTTTACCGACCTTGGCAAGCAGATGCGGGCGACCGCAGAGAACATGTTCGGCGCCCAGTACAGCGGCATCAACATCGGGCTCGTGTTCGCGACGACCTGGGGTCTGGCCTCCGTGATGGGCGCAGCCGCGGGAATCCTGTCGGCGCCGATCACTGCCCTCTTTCCCGACATGGGGACGCGCATCCTGATCAGGGGGTTCGCCGCCGCCGTGCTCGGCGGTTTCGGCAGCGTTCCCGGCGCGATCGTCGGCGGCTATCTGATCGGTGTCATCGAAACCCTGTTCGGTTTCTATGTCGCGACCGCACTCATCGATCTGTCTGCCTTTCTGGTCATCATGGTGGTGCTCATTTTCTGGCCGAGGGGGCTATTCGGCACCAAAGAGATCACGCGGGTCTGACACTGATGGAAATTCATCGCCTCTTTACGAACCGGTTGTTCACGCCGGCTTTGTTCGTGGCGCTGTGTCTGGTCAGTACGGCCACCAATCCCTACCTCCAGTACCTCCTGAACCTGATCCTGGTCTATGTGGTCGTCGCCGTTGGCCAGATGATCATCCTCGGCTTCGCCGGACAGTTCGCGTTTGCCAACGCGGCGTTCATGGGCATCGGCGCTTACACCGTCGCCCTGCTGGGGAGTCATTTCGGCATTTCGTACTGGGTGTCGCTCCCGGCCGCGGGCGTGCTGTGCGCCGTCGTCGGCTGTATCGTCGGCCTACCTGCGTTGCGGCTGCGCCGGGTCTATCTCGGGTTGATGACCATGGGGTTTGCGGAACTCTGCTACTGGTTGTTCCTCCATTGGCGAGACCTCACCCTGGGGACCGACGGGGTCAAGGTCGAGGCGCCGACGTTCTTCGGTATCCGGCTCGACACCGATGACGCAGCGTTCTTCGTGATCGTGATCGCCACTTTCGCCATGGTCCTGCTTGCCAAGGCCATACTCGCGTCCCGTTACGGACGGGCTTTCATCGCGATCCGCGAAAACGAACTCGTAGCCCGATGCAACGGCATCAATGTGCCTCTGTACAAGACCCTGGCCTTCACCTTGAGCGGATTCTACGCTGGAATCGGCGGCGGTCTCTTTGCGCTGGCTGTGCGGTTCGTCGCGCCCGACACCTTCAATCTGCTTCAGGTCGTGCTGCACTTTGCCATCGTGATGGTCGGGGGTGTGGGAACGCTCTCTGGTGCGCTACTGGGTGCCCTTTTTCTGACGATGCTTCCGGAAGTGCTGCGTGGCACCCAGGCCGCCCAGGAGATGATGTACGGCGTCCTGCTGGTCGGGGTCATCGTGTTCATGCCCAAGGGCGTTGCCGGCTACCTGATCGAGCGGCGAATTCTGCCGCCCGAGGTCCTCGTCCACGGCTGGCGCGAGGAGGTGCGTGAGAGGGACGGAATTCCGCAGGCGGACGCGAAGCCGTCAACCGCCGAATGACGAAAGGAAAGGTGGGTGAAACCGCTTCTCGAGACCCAGGATCTGACGGTGCGCTTTGGCGGCGTCGTCGCGGTCGAGGACGTTTCCCTGACGGTGCCGCCGGGCGAGATACGAGGAATCATAGGACCGAACGGCGCCGGCAAATCGACCCTCTTCAATGCCCTTTCCGGCGTCGTAAAGGTGGAAGGCCGCATCAATTTCGACGGGAGGGACATCGCGGACGTCCCCGTTCACCAGCGCGCAGGGCTGGGCATGCGGCGGACGTTCCAGCATGTGCGGCTGATGCAGAACCGCACGGCGCTCGAAAACGTTCTCGTCGGAATGCATCTCGAGATTCCGGCGAATCCGCTGAAGTCGGTCCTCAATCTCGGCGGAGGTGTCTCGCCCGACCGGGCCGCCCGGGACCGCGCCCGGGAGGTGATGAGTTTTCTCGGAATCGACGGTCTGATCCTGCGCGAAACCGGCACGCTGACGATCGCGCAGCAGCGGCTGCTCGAACTGGCAAGAGCGCTGGCGCCGGGGCCGAAGCTGCTGATGCTGGACGAACCCTGCGCCGGCTTGAGCGTGCCTGCCGTGCAGACGCTCGACGAAATCCTCCTCCGGCTGAAGGAGGAGTGGAAGTTGACGATTCTGCTCGTCGAGCATGTTGTTTCCCTCGTTATCGACGTTTCGGACAGTATCACGGTGCTCGACAAGGGCCGGGTCATCGCCGAGGGAGCGGGCGACGAGGTGATGAGCAATCCGGCGGTGAAGCAGGCTTACCTGGGGACGGAGGAGGTGGACGCTGCTTGACATCATCGACATCACCGCGGGCTACGGCAGCCTGCAGGTGCTCAACGGGATGCGCCTGGGTGTCGAGAAGGGGCGCGTCACCGCGCTTCTCGGCGGAAACGGTTGCGGCAAGTCGAGCACCCTGAAGTGCGTGGTGGGCATGCTCGGGGTCACCGGCGGATCGATCCGCTTCGAGGATGAGACCATTGAAAACCTGAAACCGCACCAGATCTTCGCCCGCGGGATTGCGATGGTTCCCCAGCATCGCGAGTTGTTTGCCGGCATGACGACGGAGGAGAACATCCTCATCGGCGGCATGACCCGCTGCCCGAAGCGGGAGCGCAAGGGTCGGCTCGCGGGAATACTGGAGCACTTCCCGAGGTTGCAGGATCGTGTGAAGAGCAGGGCCGGGAATCTGTCCGGCGGCGAGCAGCAGATGCTCGCCACCGCCCGCGCCCTTATGTCAGAACCGAAACTGCTGCTGATGGACGAGCCCACGGCCGGCCTGGCGCCGGTCGTCATCGACGAGATCGCCCAGATCGTCGCCGAACTCAAGGCCCGCGGCGAGACCATTTTCATCGTCGAGCAGAACGTCCGGGTCGCGCTACGCGTTGCCGACTACGTCTATGTGGCGCGGCAGGGGCGGGTGGTGATGCAGGGTGCCGTCGACGAGTTTCGGGACGACCACCAGCTCTTCCTCGAATACATGGGTCAGGGCAAGGATGCGCTCATATCCCAGCACGCGCACCGGTCTCACCGGTGAACCTGTCCGCCGATGCGATCGCCTGGATGGCGGCCCGAATTCCCGGTGCCGACCTGATGGGGACCCAACGGAAAGGATGATCTGATGGGCAACGACGGTCTGACCGGTACGATCAGTCGCGCGATCGCGGACGTCCGCTTCTCGGATCTGGGATCGGACGTCGTCACGGCGGCCGATCGCGCGATGATGGATTCAATCGGCATCGCCCACATGGGCTACGAGTTCGTGAAAGAGCCTTTTCTGCGTTTCGCCACGCAGGTGGGGGGCGTTCCCGAAGCGACCCTTCTCGGTGATCGCGGCCGCGTCTCGGCCGGGCTCGCGGCGGGGTTCAATTCCACCATGGCCTACAACTCGAACATGATGGAAAGCGGACCTGGCGACCATCTCTTCGACGCCCTGGCCCATACCGGTATGGCGATGGGCGAACGGCTCGGCTCCAGCGGCCGCGACGTCGTCACGGCCGTCGCCATCGCCTACGAGCTCAACGCGGTGTTCTACAAGTCGGCGCGGGCCAAGGACCGGCACGGCTATGTCAACACCAAGAAGCACACCCCGGTGTGCGTCGCGGTCTGCGCGGGAAAACTGCTCGGGTTCGACGCCGATCAGCTTAACAATGCCATCGGCATCGCCTGGATGATCGAGCCGCCGGCCATGGATCTGTCGCTCAAGTTCAATGTCTTCACGGGTTTGGGGTCCATGTACAACCTGACGATCTGCCAGCTCGGCACCCAGGCGGCCCTGTTGACCCAAAGCGGCGTGGAAGGCCCACGAGACACCATGGAAAAAGACGGGCTGTACGACCGCGAAAGCCTGGCGGCCTACGCTCCGGCCGAATGCTATCATGTGGCGAACGAACTTCACCTCAAGCCGTGGCTCGGATCGCGCACCAGCACAGGCGCGATCCAACTCGCGCTGGAGATCGTCGAAGAGAACCGGATTCCGGTCGACACCATCGACCAGGTAATCGTTAACGCGCATCGCTTCTATCAGAACTACCCGTTCGGATGCCTCGAACCCCGTTCCTACTTCGAGGGACTGTTCAGCGTTCCGTGGATCGTTGCCAACGCCTTGCTGGGCCACGAGTCGGGCCCGGAGTGGGTCCTGCCGGGGGCCCTGAATGACGAAAAGCGGCATGCCCTCGCCAGAAAAGTCGTTGTCGGCGAACATCCGGAAGCGGTGGCCATGTGGGCCACAGGCCGGGCGCTCGGCAACCCGGATGTCCCGATCGAGGTCGTGATCAGGTCCGGCGACGGAGAATACCGGAAGTCGATGCTCTACCGGCAGATCCGCGGAAGTCCGGAGAATCCCATGTCCGAAGGGGAGCTCGCCGTGAAGTTCCTCAGACTCGCGGGGCGCGTCCGCGGCTGCGAAGCGGCGCACGCGCTCCTCGATGCCTCGAAGGAGATCAGCGTGGTCGATGACGTTCGCGAGATCACGGCCCGATATTGAAGGCCTCGAAAGCGGACCGCTTTGTCCATGTCCGACATCTCGCCGCAGAACAAGCAGGTGCAGCTCGTTTCCTACCCGCGCGGGCTGCCGCAGGAGAACGATTTCCGCATCGTTCAGGCGCCTGTCCAGAGACCCCGGGACGGCGAGTTCCTTGTCCGCGGAATCTTCCTGTCGCTCGATCCGTGGCAGCGCCTTCGCATGCGCAACCCGGCGGCGTTCCGTGGCCAGTACGGTACACCGGTGCTTCTGAACTCGGTTGTTCCGGGGGCCGTCGTGGGTGAAGTCGTCGAGACCCGCAATCCGGCGTTTCGGGTGGGGGAGATCGTGGAGGCGAAACTGGGTTGGCAATGCTATGCGGTGACCGACGGCGTCGGCGACCGGAAAGACGATGCCGCCGGCATCGTCAAGGTCGACCCGAGCCGCGACCCCTTGTCGACCGCCTTGAGCGTTCTTGGACGCACCGGCATGACGGCCTACTTCTCCCTTCTGGACGTCGGCCGAATCCGTCCGGGCGAGACGGTCCTGGTTTCGACGGCTGCCGGCGCGACCGGAAGCGTTGCCGGGCAGATCGCCAGGATCGAGGGCTGTCGGGCCGTCGGCTTGGTCGGCACCGCGGAAAAGATGCGATTCGTCGTCGACGATCTGGGTTTCGATGCCGCAATCGACTACCGGGATGAAGACGGTCTCGACCCCGCGTTGTCGGAGGCCTGTCCTCGAGGAGTCGACGTGTATCTCGATCTGGTCGGCGGCGGCCTCGCGGACCGCGTGCTGCGGCACATGAACGATCGGGGCCGTTGGGTGGTGATCGGCCACATCGCCGACTACGACAAGCCCATCGACGCCCATGTCGGACTGCGACCGCAAGGCTATATCCTCGGGCGGCGGTTGCGCATGGAGGGGTTCGTCGTTCACGACTACGCAGCCCGGTTTCCGGAAGCGGTTTCCCGAATGAGCGCCTGGATGTCGGAGGGCCGCCTGCGATACCGGGAGCATGTCACAGAGGGGCTAGAAAAAGCGCCCCGGGCCTTCATTGACATGCTTAGCGGCGGGAATATCGGCAAGGCGCTGGTGCGTGTCGGACCGGACCCGGTTCCGTGATCCGGCCTCCCTCCGGCATTGCGATCGAACAAAAAGGACACTGACCAGTGTACTATGAGACCGCAGCCAATGATCACGGGCTCCCCCACGATCCCTTTCTGAGCTGTATTGTCCCGCGGCCTATCGGATGGGTGACCACCTGCGACCGGAAGGGCCGGACGAACCTTGCACCGTTCAGCTTCTTCAACGGCGTGGGCACATGCCCGCCGCAGGTCATGTTCAGCACAGTCGGCGCCCACGCGGAGGGTGGGCTCAAAGACAGTTGCTCCAACGCGGAGACGACCGGGGAGTTCGTCATAAACATGGCAACCTGGGCGCTTCGCGAGGAAATGAACCTGACCTCGGCCTATATGGCCCGCGGCGTCGACGAGGCGGCGCTCGCCGGGCTCGACATGGCACCGTCGCGGCTGGTCGCACCGCCCCGGGTGAAACACTCTCCCATCCATCTGGAATGCCGGTATTCGATGAGCGTCCGCCTGCCGGCGACGGACCCGGAGGCCGCGGCCACCGTCGTCTTCGGCACAGTCGTCTGCGTTCACATCCAGGACGAGGTATTGACGGACGGGCGGGTCGACGTCACCAAAATCCGGCCCATTTCCCGACTCGGCTACATGGAGTATGCGGCGATCGAGCAGACGTTCACGATGGAGCGGCCGGCCGTCGGCGAGAGCCCCGGCCATCACCTCAATCGGGAGCTGATGAAGCGAGCCTAGGCGAACGGGAGACCGAGATGCAAACCATCGGGACCGAACGGACCGCCCTCCTCGTGGTCGACATGCAGAACGCCTTCTGCCATCCGCAAGGCTCGCTCAACCAGATGGGCAAGGACACTGCCATGTGCGAGGCGGCCGTGACGCCTTGCCGTCAACTGGTGGATGCCGCCCGCAGGTTGGAGCTGCCTGTCATCTACACCCGCAACGTCTACCGCCCGGACTATTCCGACCGCGGGATCATGCCTCATGAAATTCGGCCCGCGCTCAAGAACCTCCGTGCCTGCGTCATCGGCACCTGGGACGCGGAACTCGTCGATGAGCTGGTTCCGGAGGAGCGCGACTACGTCTTCGACAAGAACCGTACCAGCGCCTTCTACAACACAGGCGTAGAGACGGTGCTGCGCAATGAAAACATCAGGACGCTCGTGGTTTGCGGCGTCACCAGCAGCATGTGCGTCGAATCGACGGTCCGCGATGCCGGCCAGCGGGACTATCGCACCTTCGTGGTTGCAGACGCGATCGGCGAGCTGGACAAGGAACGGCACGATGCGGCGCTCGTCACCATGGGGTACATGTTTGCGCATGTGGTGACGGTAGACGATGTACTTGCGGACTGGGGCATACGGGACTAAGCCCGGATATTTCATGAAGTAAGCACCGCCGCGTTCCGTTTTGTCTGAAATCGTCATGATCCTGTATGTCCGCTCTCCTGCGGCTGAGGATCATCGCTGCGCGCCGTCCGGGATGGCGCGAGAAGAAAACGGAGATTTGTCAGTATTCGTCATGAACGCCTCGTCCAACCCGCTCCGTCCGCCGTTCCGAACCGGACACCGGAACCGCAATTTCCACCCGTCATTCCGACCGGAGCGCCCCGCGAGGGGCGCGTAGCGGAGGAATCTCGACTCGATCCCGACAACGGGAACCCGGAAGCCGGCGACGGGATTCCTCCGCTACGCCGACCCTTCGGCTCCGCTCAGGGCAGGCTCTTCCGGGCGGCTCCGGTCGGAATGACGATCTTGGGATGTGTCATGAAATGTCATGATGTGTCGGGATTCGTCATGTCGGGTCGTGTCCGGCGGGCGACGGGCCGCACCGCCCTTCGGCGATTCCGGCCGGCCGCCGGCGTTTCGTTCATATATTGTTCCCAGACTCGATTTCAACCGGCACAGGCGCGCCTTCCGCAAATGCCCGGCGCGGTGCAGAGCCGCAAGAGGCGGATGATTTCCGGGCAGGCTGCGCGAGCGTTGACCCCTTGCCACGCCGTCGATAGAACCGAACGAGGCGCAAGTTCATTTCGAAGGCGAGGCAGCTTGAAACGCCGCGATACCCCAGGAGCCGTCGCGCGCGGAGACGGGGCTGGGGCGATCCCGAACGGCGATCCGCCGTTCAAGGAGCAATTGGCGCCCCTCGGATGCACGGTGGCGACTCCTGCGCCCGCAACGGCCGCCGGACGGCTGCGGCTGCGGTTGCAGTCGGGGCCGGGAACTTGCCGCGCGTCGCCGGACGACGACAGGGCCGGCCGCTCCCCGCCGGGGTTCGCGGCAACCGCGGCGGCGCGATGCCTCCGATCGCCAATACCAGGATGTACGAGGCGGGCGAGCAGCGCCGCCGGCTCTGGAATGCGCTGGCGGCGCATATTTCGAACAGTTCGGGCGTTCCGTTGCGCGTCGTCGAGTACGCGCCCCCGGCGCCCATGACGGACTTGTGGAACCGTCCCGACAAGGGTCTCGTGCAGATGTGCGGCCGGCCCTTCTGGCTGTCCGACCCGCAGCCCGGCGCGGTCGCCGCACCGGTTCCCGATCGTCCTTATTGCAGGGACCGGCCGCTTTACCGGACCGATATGGCCGTGCGGCGCGACGATGCGGCAGCGACTCTCAAGGACCTGTTCGGGCGCTGGATCGGCTGGACCGCCGAACTGCGCACGATTGCGGTATCCGATCTTGCGCCGATGCCGCCCTTCGTCGCCTCCAGCGGCGTTCCGCAAGACGAACTCGAACGGCTACGGCAATCGGCGGCGCAGGCTCACCGGACGCCGGACGCCAGGCGGATTATGGACGATCTGGGCGTCAGGAGGTTCGTGCGGCCGGAAGACGAATTTTACCGGACGACCGAGAGGCGGAGCCGGGAAGCGATGGCCGAAGGCTACGCCGAACCGGCTTGAGCGAGAGGCGGGATGGGTTCCTTCCCCGGCCTTCGCGCGGCGCCGCGGGCGGCGCCCGAGGAAAAGTCCGGCCGGCAACCGGGAGGGCATCGTGCAGCAGCTTCGTTTCGGCGACATTACCGTCGACCGCATCGTCGAGGCCGAGGGGCTCGGCTTTCCGCCGCAATTCCTGCTGCCGGAGAGCGATGACGGCGCCATCCGGCGCTGCCGCGACTGGCTGGAGCCGCACTTCTTCGATCCCGAAAGCGGCCGCTTCATCCAGAGCGTCCATTGCTATGTCGTGCGCTCGCCGCGCCATACCGTGCTGATCGACACCTGCGTCGGCAACGGCAAGGACCGTCCCTCGACACGCGCCTGGAACCGGATGGACACCGATTTCCTGCTCCGGCTGCGCGATCTCGGCGTCGCGCCGGCGGATGTCGACTATGTCCTGTGCACCCATCTCCACGTCGATCATGTCGGCTGGAACACCCGCCTGCTCGACGGCCGCTGGGTGCCGACCTTCCCGAACGCACGCTACCTGTTCCACCGGTCAGAGTTCGATCATTGGGAGAAGAACGGCGACTATGTCCTTGAAGGACCGGGCGCAAGCGACGGATTCTACGAGGACAGCGTGTTGCCCGTGGTCGAGGCCGGGCAGGCCGTGTTCGTCGCCGACGGCCACGCCATCGACGACCGGTTGACGGTCGAAGCCTGGCCGGGCCATTCGCCGGGCCATGTCTGCCTGCGGCTGAAATCCGGCGGGCGCGAGGCGGTATTCGCAGGCGACCTCCTGCATCATCCCGTGCAATGCCGGCGCCCGGACTGGAACAGCCGCTTCTGCTGGGACCCGGCGCTGTCCGCCGCCAGCCGCCGGCGCTTCGTGGAGCGCCACGCCGAAACCCCGGCCGTGATCCTCGCCGCCCATTTCGCAACGCCGGTCGCCGGCCGGATCGCGGCGCCTGGCGGGCTGACGCGCTTCGAGACGCTTTAGCCCGGATTTCTCACCGCAGTCACGGCCTGCGTCGCGTCCGGACGTTCGATCCGCCCCGTTCAGTACTGGGAGCGGGCCGAAGAGCGTAGCGGGGACTACGGTCGAGGCCCGCGACGCCGCGGGCGGGCGTCCGGTCGCGACCCGGAGGGCGGCGCTGTCGGGCCGGCATGGTGCGTCAAGCCGCTTGCCCGATGTCCCGCATCGCGCGGCGCGGCTTTCCTGCCCTGCCGGCCCGACAGCGCCGCGCAGGTCATGACTGCGGTGAGAAATCCGGGTTAGGGGCAGCGCCGTTCGCCCTTGACGCCTGCGTCCGGCGCGCGCATTTCCAGCCGGACAGGCTGCCCGGCCCCGTAGCTCAGCTGGATAGAGCATTGGATTTCTAATCCAACGGTCGCAGGTTCGAGTCCTGCCGGGGTCGCCAGATTTATTTGCCCTCCGATCGGAACTGTCTTTCCGATTTCCGGTTATCGAACCGCCGGTACGGACCTGCCTGTCGGCGCGCCGCAAACCGCCGGGACCTTCGCCATGGACCGCACAACCGAACTCGAACTGCTCGAAGAACTGGCCGGGCTGCGCGAGGCGCGGTCCTTCTGGCTCGACGACGCCGTGACGACCTCGCCGGTGGCGCGCTACACCTGCCCGGAGCGGTTCGCGCGGGAGCGGGAGGCGCTGTTTCGCGCCCTGCCCGCGGTCGCGGCGCACAGCAGCGAACTGGCCGGGGAGGACGCCTTCCTGACCCGCGACCTTGCCGGCCTGCCGCTGCTCCTGACCCGCGACGGCGACGGCACGGTCCATGCCTTTCTCAATGTCTGCCGGCACCGCGGCTCCCGGCTGGTCGGCGAGGACGGCGGCTGCCGGCGCCGCTTCGCCTGCCCCTACCATGCCTGGACCTACGACAACCGCGGCGCGCTGAAAGGAATCCCCCACGGCGCCGCCGGTTTTCCCGGCCTCGACCGCGAAGCCCTGGGCCTGAAGCGCCTCGGCTGCCGGGAGGCCTATGGCTGGATCTGGATTGCCCCGGACGGCGCCGCCGCGCCGGATATCGACGGTTTTCTCGACGGCCTCGCCGCAGACTTCGCCTGGCTCGACGCCGGCAGCCTGAAGATCGTCCACGACGATATCGGCGAGCGCGCGGCGAACTGGAAAATCCTCTACGAGGGCGGCCTCGAATCCTACCATTTCCGGATCGCCCACAAGGACACCATCGGCCCGTTTTTCCAGGACAACCTGTCGAGCTACCGGATGTTCGGCCGGCATATCCGCTCGATCCTGCCGCGCGCGCGCCTCGATGCCGAGATGGCGCTGCCGGAGGAAAGCCGGTCGCTGCGCCGGGCGACCAACCTGGTCTATTCGATCTTTCCGTCCTCCCAGCTGCTGGTTCAGGAGGACCATATCGTCTGGATCCAGGCCCTGCCGCTGGCGCCGGACCGGACCCGCGTCCGGCTCGCCACCCTGGCGCCGGCGGATGCCGATACCGGCGATCCGGAAACCGCGCGGCACTGGCGCAAGAATCACGGCATTACCATGCGCACCCTCTCGGAAGACTTCGAGATCGGCGAGAGCATCCAGAGCGGCCTGCTCTCCGGCGCCAACGCGGCGTTGCATTTCGGCCGCTTCGAAGGCGCCCTCGACCGCTTCGGCCGGACCGTCGATGCTGAACTGGCCGCCGCGGAGAACTAGACGCGCAAGAGCGCACGCCGTCGCGGGAAATTCAGAGGCCGAGCCTGCGCCGGATGACCCCGACATAATCTTCCGGCCGGGTGACATAGGGGAAATGGCCGCCCCAGTCGAAGGTGTGGACATGGGCGCCGGGATAGCGTGCGACGACGCCGCGGCGGACCTGCGCGGCGACCAGCTGGTCGTCGTCGGACTGCAGGATCGTGAGCCGCTCCGGCGGCGCCGCCGCTACCGGGATTTGCGTGACCCGCGACAGGGCCAGCAGGCGGGCCTTGAAGGCGCGGCCGGTAAAGTTGTGCGCCAGCTCGTCCGCCAGGAAACGCTTGATCGCGGCCATTTCGGGCCGCGGCTCCGGCCATCGGGCGAGGTTGCGGGCAACGACGGATTTCAGCGCGTGGCCCGTTGCGCCGAGCACTTCGGCCTCGGACGGAAATCCGGCCGCCCGGATCGCGTCGGCCGTGGCGATCGAATTGGCGACGAACAGGTGGCCGACCCGGTCCGGATGGCGCGCGCCGATCGCCTGGGTCAGCATTCCGCCGAGCGACGAGCCGAGGACATGGGCCCGGCCGGCCCCGAGCCGGTCGAGCAGCGCAACCGCGCCGTCGGCGATACGCAGCAAATCGCCGATCATCGGGTAGGTGACGGAAATCACCCGGATGTCGGGCGCCAGAGCCTCGATGACCTTGCGGAAGATATCGGCGTTGCCCAGCGTGCCGGGACAGAGCAGCAGGCTCCCGCCGCCGCGGACGGGACCGGTATCGACGATCCGCCAGACACTTCCGCGGATCCCGATGGCTTCGGCCGGGCGGCGCGCGCGGAATTCGTTCGCCTCGGCAATATAATCGGGATAATCGGGTTCGACGCTCATCGGGCACCTCGGCGCAGCGGCGGTCTGCACGGGAATTCGGCTGTCCCGCACCCTACCCCGATCCCGATCGGACGAGTCGTCGGCGTCCGGCGGAAGGATGTCGCAGCCGGCGGCGCATGCTGAATCGACCTTTGGGCTACGAACGGCCGAAGTCCCTTCGGCCCGCGATTCCGGAGGCGCCCGCCGCGCCGCCTGTCCGGAGGCGCCGCGGCTACCCGATCCCGGCCGGCTTCGGGCCGCCGGCCGCCCAGTCGAGCAGTTCTACCGTATGGACGACCGGGACGCCCACATCGCCGGCAAGCTGCATCGTGCAGCCGATATTACCGGTCGCGATAGCGTCCGGCGCGGTCGCTTTCAGGTTGGCGATCTTGCGCGCCTTGAGCCGGCCGGCGAGCTCCGGCTGCAACATGTTGTAGGTGCCGGCCGAGCCGCAGCACAGATGGCCTTCCGCCGGCTCCCGCACTACAAAGCCGGCGTTGCGCAGCAGCGCGAGCGGCGGCTCCTTGATCTGCTGGCCGTGCTGCATCGAACAGGCGGAATGGTAGGTCACCGCCATCGTCTCCGGCGCCCGGACGCGGCCCATGTCCAGCCCGGCGAGAAACTCCGTAATGTCCTGCGCCAGGCCGGCGACCCGCGCCGCCTTTTCGGCCCAGGCCGGATCGTTCCGGAACATGTGGCCGTAGTCCTTGACCGCGGTGCCACAACCGGAGGCGTTGACGACGATAGCGTCCAGGCCCGCGCCGTCGGCCTCGGCGATCCAGGCGTCGATCATTGCCTTCGCCTGGGCGTGGCTTGCTTCGGTCCGGCCCATGTGATGGACCAGCGCGCCGCAGCAGCCGGCCGGCCGGGCGACGACGACCTCGACGCCGAGCCGGTTTAGCAGGCGCACGGTCGCTTCGTTGACCTGCGGCCCGAGCACCTGCTGGGCGCAACCGGCCAGCATGGCAACCCGCTTGCCGGCCGGCCCGTGCTCAGCCGGAAAGACCGCCGCCCGGTCGGCCCAGCCCGGCGCCGGCAGCTTCGGCGGCAGCAGGTTCAGCATGGTGCGCAGCCGCTTCGGCATCAGCGCCCGGAACGGCCGGGCCAGCGAGCCGGCGATCAGCATCGAGCGGAACAGGCCGGGCCGCGGCAGCGCCAGGGCGATGAAGGCGCGGGTCAGCCGGTCGAGGAGCGGGCGCTTGTAGGTCTTCTCGATATGCGCCCGGCCGTGGTCGACCAGATGCATGTAGTGGACCGAGGCCGGGCAGGTCGTCATGCAGTTCAGGCACGAGAGGCACCGGTCGATATGCTTGACTTCTTCGTCGGTCGGCGGGCGGTCGTCCTCGAGAAAGCTCTTCATCTGGTAGATGCGGCCGCGCGGGCTGTCGAGCTCGTCGCCGAGCAGGACGTAGGTCGGGCAGGTTGCGGTGCAGAAGCCGCAATGGACGCAGGAGCGCAGGATGCCGTTCACGGTCTCGATGGCCGGGTCGGCAAGCTGGGCCAGGGTGAAGCCGGTCTGCATGCCCCCTACCCCATCCGTCCGGGATTGAGCACGCCCTTGGGATCGAACTGGGCGCGCAGGCGCTGGCTGAGCGCGGCGACCGGCGCGGACTGCGGCTGGAACGGCGGAACGGCGCGGCGCAGCGCCTCGGGGCCGCGCACCAGGGTGGCGTGGCCGTCGCAACCGTCGGCTGCGGCGCGGACCGCCTGCGCGGCGGCTTCGGTGGGCGGGGCGGAAAGCCAGACCAGCCCGCCGCCCCAGTCGGCGAAATATTCGGCGCCGATGTCCTGCGCAAGCGCCTTCAGAAATTCGGCCGGGGCCGCCGGCGGGGCGGACAGGCGCCAGACAGCCCTCGCCGTGTCGCCGGCGAAACAGGCAACATCGCGCACTTCGGCCCACAGGGCGGCGGAATTGCGGCCATGCAGTTCCCCGGTCGCGCCCCATTCCCCGAGCAGATCGCGCAGGGCGGCGCAGCGATGCTCGACCGACGGACCCGGTCCTTCAACGCGCACCGCCGTGACCGCGGCGCCGGGATCGCGGACATAGCCGACCGCCGATTGCCCCGAGATGTCGGCCGGCAAGTGGGCCGCGCCGGAGACTTCGTGGGACGAATTGAGCGCCGCCGCCATGGCTTCAGCGGCCGGCGCATCGTCGAGGCCGTAGACCAGCACCGTGCGGGTCTTCTCGCCCGCCGGCAGCACCTTTACCGTGACCTCGCTGAGCACGGCGAGGGTGCCGAACGAGCCGGCCATCAGCTTGCACAGGTCGTAGCCGGTGACGTTCTTCATCACCCGGCCGCCCGACTTGAAGGTTTCGCCGCGGCCGCTGACCCCGGCGAAGCCGAGGAAATGGTCGCGCGCCGCGCCGGCCTTGATGCGCCGCGGCCCGGCCAGGTTCGCAACGATGGCGCCGCCCAGCGTCTGCCGGCCGGCCCGCCCGCCGAACAGCGGCCCGAAATCTGGCGGCTCGAAGGCGAGCTGCTGGCCGTTCTTCACCAGCAGCGCCTCGACTTCGGCAAGCGGCGTCGCGGCCGAAGCCTGAAGGATCAACTCCTCCGGTTCGTAGAGCCGGATGCCGGCGAGCGCCGACAGGTCGAGCACATGGTTGGTCGCCGGCGGCCTGCCCCAGCCCCGCTTGGTGCCGCCGCCGACGATCTCCAGCGGCGCTTCCTCGACCGCCGCCCAACGAACCGCCTCGAGAATGTCGTCATGGGTCTTTGGCGAAAGATTCTCGGTCACGGCCGCCTGCCCAAGAGTCCCCCTGACACCATGATCGGACAGCGAGAAGCCACGTCCCGATTCCTCCCCCTCTTCAGAGAGGGAGGCCAGGTGGGGGCGGCGCGCCGTCAGGCGCGCGTCGCAGCGACAGCTTTGACATTTGCCCGCCAAGGCGCCCCCATCGACCTCGCTGCGCTCGGCCGCTCCCCCCTCTGAAGAGGGGAAAGAAAAGGTTCACCCGCATGTCAATTGAGTAACTTTCCAAATCACAAGCCTTGACGTTCCGGCCCTGCAGGAAACCCGCTAGAACCTTGGCAAATCCGGGAAGCGGGTCTGGCCGCGGTGGATGTGGACCCGGCCGAGTTCGGCGCAACGGTGCAGGGTCGGGAAAACCTTGCCGGGGTTGAGCAGCTGCTCCGGATCGAAGGCGCATTTGACGCGCTGCTGCTGCTTGAGATCGTCCTCGCTGAACATCTCGCCCATCAGGTCGCGCTTCTCGACGCCGACGCCGTGCTCGCCGGTCAGCACGCCGCCGACCTCGACGCACAGTTTCAGGATATCCGCGCCGAATTCCTCGGCGCGCTCCAGCTCGCCCGGCACGTTGGCGTCGTAGAGGATCAGCGGATGCAGATTGCCGTCGCCGGCGTGGAAGACGTTGGCGACGCGCAGGCCGTAATGCGCCGACATCTCGCCCATCCGGTCGAGCACCTCGGGCAGCCGGGCCCGCGGAATGGTGCCGTCCATGCAGTAATAGTCCGGCGAAATGCGGCCGACCGCCGGAAAGGCGTTCTTGCGCCCGGCCCAGAAGGCGACCCGCTCCTCCTCGGTCCGGCTGACGCGGACCTCCGTCGCGCCCTGTCCGCGCGCCAGCCCGTCGACCCGCTCGATCAGATGGTCGACCTCGGCCGCCGGCCCGTCCAACTCGACGATCAGCAGCGCCTCGACATCGAGCGGATAGCCGGCACGGACGAATTCCTCTGCGGCGTGGATCGCCGGCCGGTCCATCATCTCGATTCCGGCCGGCACGATGCCCGAGCCGATGATCGCGCCGACGGTCGCGCCGGCCGCCGCGCTCGAGGGGAAGCCGATCAGCAGCGCGCGCATGGTCTCCGGCGCCTTGAGCAGCCGCACCGTGACTTCGGTGACCACGCCGAGCAGGCCCTCGGAGCCGACGGTGAGGCCGAGCAGGTCGTAGCCCGCCGCGTCGAGATGCTTGCCGCCGAGGCGGATCGGCGTGCCGTCCATCAGCGCCATCCGGACGCCGAGCACGTTGTTGGTGGTCAGGCCGTATTTCAGGCAGTGCACGCCGCCGGAATTCTCCGCCACGTTGCCGCCGATGGTGCAGGCGATCTGGGACGACGGATCGGGCGCGTAGTAGAAGCCGTCCTGCTGCACCGCCTGGGTGATCGCCAGGTTGGTCACGCCGGGCTGCACGACGGCGCAGCGGTTGGCGTAGTCGATCTCGAGAATCCGGTTGAACTTGCCGAGGCCGAGCAGCACGCCGTCCTCCAGCGGCAGCGCGCCGCCCGAAAGCGAGGTTCCCGCCCCGCGCGGGACGACGCGGATACCCTCGGTGTGGCAATAGCGCAGCACGGCGGAAACCTGCTCGACCGTTTCCGGCAGCACGACAACCATCGGCAGCTGGCGATAGGCGGTGAGCCCGTCGCACTCGTAGGGCCGGCGGCCGGTCTCGTCGTCGATCACCCCTTCGCCCGGCACGATGGCGCGCAGGGCGGCGACGATTTCCGCGCGCCGGTCGAGAACTCCGCGGTCGGGGGCGGGCATGGTCAGCATGGTCCGGTTTTACTCCCGCCGCGTCCGATTGCCTAGCGCCTCGGCTGTCGGGCCATCGTTCCGCCCTGAGGCTCGAATCGACGTTCATCGGGCAATGTGATTAGCTGTTGCGTCATGTCTCAGGCTCCGGCTTTCGACGAGATGACCGACGCGGCGGGCGGCGCCAGGCCGGGATGGGCCGGACTTCGGGCCTGGCTGGACGCGGCGCCGCCCGGACTGCTGCACGGCAAGCGCGACAAAGCGGCGGCCCTGCCCCGGCGTTTCGGGAACACCGTCTGTCGGCGTGGCGAAGGAGGTGGCGAGGCGGCTGAGGCGGAGCGGACGATCCCGTTCGATGTCATTCCGCGCATCCTTTCGGCCGCCGAAGGGGCAACCGTCGAGCGCGGCTGCATCCAGCGGGAGCGTGTGCTCAACATGTTCCTGCACGACATTTACCACGGCCAGGAAATCCTGCGCGGCGTGCGCACCAGCGGCGGAGCAGAGCATATGTCCACCGAAGTCAGCCGGTTCAGGGAGGATGAACCGAACACCAACTAGCTGCGGTAGAAATGATCGAGAACAATCTGCGATTGCAAACTTTTCGAAAACGTTCTAAATTGAAGGCCACTCTGAAGCGATTGATGTCTAGGAGATACGACACCTGAGCTAAGCTGGAGAAAAGAACAGCATTTCGTCTTTGCACATTGAATGAGTCCGTTATCATGCTCTATTCTACATTGAGGCAAGGCTAAGTGATATGCCCACATTTGCTCGCGCGACCACTGAAAGTCAATTACGTGATTGGCATTCAGGCCAAGTCGAAGCTGAACGGTTAGCGGCGGCTATACTAAACCTTGATGGGTTTACTGAAATTGATCCGCAATCTCCACAGGGCGGTCCCGACGGGCAAAAAGATATTCTTTGCAGCAAAAATTTGATGCGGTTTGTCTGCGGCGTATACGTCCCAACTACGGATGTAACCTTTCCTACGGTAAAACGCAAATTTATTGATGATCTTAAAGGAGCTGTACGTCACAATAGGAAGGGATTTATTTTTATTACAAACCAAAAAATTAGTCTAAAAGGAAGATCATCCTTGGAAAAAATAGCATCAGAAATCGGCAAAACAGCCATGTTATATCATCGCGAAAGAATTCGAGTTCTACTTGATTCCCCTGCCGGTTATGGTGTGCGAATTGAATCTTTGGGAATCCCAATGAACGAATCGGAGCAGCTTGCCTATTTTGCATATTCTAACAATAGGCTAGAAAATGCATTAAAGCGCCAAATCGAGGAAATTCAGAAGCTAGCGCAACGCGTAGGAAAATTACAAACTAGCCAAAAATATGTTGCGCAAACAATGCACGCAATGGCAACGCAACTCAGCGGGGTGGTTTCACTTCCTCCTAGATCTCCTTTGTTGAACGAATCTACTCTCTCAAAATTTGAAGCCAATCTCGGACCAATATCAGCAACAGTAACGCCAAGCTTGTTGTCTTTTATCCATCGAATTGTTTGTACTGAAATTCCTTTCTCCTACTTGGGAAGATTTAGAGATAGAAAAGTTTGGCTGGGTGGCCCAGGAACCACCGAAGAAAGTGCCAAGCTTATTCCCCCTAAGCCAGATGAAATTCCAGCGCATCTCGAAGAAATTTTGGGAGATTGGAATCGAATTTTTCCTGAGTTACAATCTTCAAATTCAGAAGAAAAATTGATTGAGATTGCGCGCTTCCATCAGAAAATTCTGACCTTACATCCATTTTTAGATGGAAATGGTCGCGTCGCCCGTACTATGCTTGTGCAACAATGTATTGATTTATTCGGACACATAGACTCAGTTTTATTGGACAGCGGTGCGCCTTACTATTCTGCACTAAGGAAAGCGGACGAAGGCGATTATAAATTACTTTGTGAGCTGATTTTCTTAGCTGTCAACCAGTGAAGATAATTGATTAAATTTTTAGTATAAAATAAATAGGGTGAAAAATTTTCAGATTATATTTATCATTTAACTGATATTATGCTTATTGGAGTTAGGTAGAGTCTTAAACTAAGTTATGGCACAATGTTTAAGCGTTGTCGCACCATGCGAAGCACCGATCACGTTGATCCATCGAAATTCCCACCAGTTGAATCCGGGTTTTCATGCTCACTCGATCTGTGGAAGTGACGAGCCTTCGCTATCAGAAGCGAGCGTGACCGGGGCACGTCTAGATGGATAACATAAACGCCGAGTACTCGACGCGCATCGACCGCACCAGCCCGCTGCCCGACTATCATCCCTCCCCCTGGCCGTTTGAATGCGGCGGCAACCGGCACCAGAAGGCGGTGGCGGGCTGGACGACGGCGCGCAGGGCGGCGACGATCTCCGCGCGCCGGTCGAGCACTCCGCGGTCGGGGGCGGGCATGGTGAGCATGATGCGGTTTTACTCCCGCCGCGCGCGGTTGCCCAAAGAAAATCCGCCGGTGCCCCTACCGGACCGGATCGCGGCGGCATTGCGACCGGTCACTAGGACTACAGGCAGCGGAGCGGAGCCGATTCGCAAGGCTGCGCAAGCCGCGACCGTGGCGAGAAATCCGCGCCGGACGGGCCGGTTCCCAATTCCGGCCGGAGATGCCTATATTGCCCTCCTGACCGCGCCGGAACGTCCATGACCTATTGTGTCGGAATCAAAGTGAACGAGGGCCTCGTCCTCGCCTCGGATTCGCGGACCAATGCGGGGGTCGACCTGGTCTCGATCTTCCGCAAGATGTTCGTCTTAGACCGGCCGGGCGACCGGATCTTCGCGCTGCTGACGACCGGCAACCTTTCGGTCACCCAGTCGGTCGTCAGCATCCTGTCGCGCCGGTTCGGCGATACCGGCGCCGGCCACGACCTGATGGCCGCCGGAACCATGTTCGAGGCCGCCTGCATCGTCGGAAACGTCATGCGCGAGGTCCAGGACCGCGACGGGCCCGCGATCCGGACGGTCGGTGTCGACAGCAGCGCTTCGGTGATCTTCGCCGGCCAGATCCGGAGCGACCGGGCGCGGCTCTACCAGATCTACACGCCGGGCAACTTCGTCGAGGCGACGCCGGAAACGCCTTACTTCCAGAACGGCGAGGTGAAATACGGCAAGCCGGTTCTCGACCGGGTGATCCGGCCCGAAACGTCGCTGATCGACGCCGCGAAATGCGCCTTGGTCTCCTTCGATTCGACCATGCGCTCCAACATGTCGGTCGGGCCGCCGATCGACGTGCTGCTCTACCGGACCGACGCGCTCGAAATCGGCCACCGCGCCAGCCTGGAGGCCGACGACCCCTATTTTTCCGCGCTCAGCACGAAATGGAGCGAGTCCCTCACCCGCGCTTTTCTCAGCGTCGAGGACCCCGACTGGCCGATTTAGCCCGTATCCGTCAGGCCGCCCGCCGCTTTGCGATCCCCGAAACCAGCCGGACCTTGCGCGGCGCGCCCATCCACATGCCGAGGACGGAGAGCGCGCAGGCGCCGAGTGCGGCCCACCAGGCGAGGTCGTAGCTCCCGGTGCGGTCGTAGAATTCCCCGGTGAGCCACGGGCCGCAGGCGGCGCCGATCGAGATGAGCATGCCGAAGGCGCCGAATATCTGGCCGAAGCGCCGGCACTGAAAGACCTCGGCGAGGATCGCGCCGAAGATGGACGCCATGCCGTAGCCCAGCGCGCCCTGCCCCGCGACCATGAGCCAGAGCAGGACCTGGCTGGGATCGTTGCGCATCGTCAGCAGCAGCAGATAGCAGACCGCGAAGCCGAAGGTGGAGAGCGTCCAGGCCCATTCCCGTCCGATCCGGTCGCTCAGGCCGCCCATGCCGATCTGGCCGGCGACGCCGAACAGGCCGACCAGGCCGAGCGCGAAGGCGGCGGCGGTCGGCGAGAAACCGATCTCGCCGAGATACTGGGTCTGGTGGACCTGCACCGCATACCAAGCGTACATGCCGAAGAAGAGGCCGAGGCCGAGCCACCAGAAGCGCGCGGTGGCCATGGCCCCGAGGAGCGACCAGTCGCGCGACGCCCATTCGCGGTCCACGACCGTATCGAGCGCCGCGGCGGATTCCTGCGACGCGCCGCCGGCCGGTCCGGCCCGCGCCGTCTGCGCGGCCCGCCCGCCGTCCGGCCGCAGGCCCAGATCCTCCGGACGGCGGCGCTGCAGCAGCAGGTTCAGCGGCAGGACGAGAACGAACAGGATCAGCGCCATGGTCAGGCAGGCCTCGCGCCAGCCGGCCTCGCGGATGATGTCCTGCCACCAGGGAAACAGCAGGATCGAGCCGACGCCGGCGCCGGAAAAGGCCAGGCCGGTGGCGAGCCCGCGCCGCTTCACGAACCAGAATGGCATCAGATAGGCGTGGCCGGTGTAGCCGAGGATGATCGCGCCGCCGACCACTGCGCAGCCCAGGCTCAGGAAGATCGGGCTCTGCCCGGCGGCAACGGTGGTGAGGACGAGGCCGCCCCCGACCAGGACCGAGCCGGCGGCCATGACGACGCCGGGCCCGAACCGGTTGATCGCAACCCCGAGGAACGGCGTGATCAGCATCGAGGTTGCAAAGCCGATCGAGAAGATCGCCGCCGTCTCGGCGCGCAGCCAGCCGAACTCGTCCAGAATCGGCGGAAAGAGCAGCGAGAACGCCGTCCGCACGCTCACGCCGACGCCAAGGGTAACGAAAGCGACGGCGACGACGACCCAGCCGTAGTAGAAGGGCAGCCGGGCCAGCGCAACGGAGCGGCCGGGGCGCGCGCCTGCCGGCGTTTCGCCCGGCGTTTCTTGGGGCGCTTCGTCCCGCGTTTCGTTAGGACTTGCGGTCATCCGGCGGACGCCGGGCCGGTCTCCGCCGCCGCCTGCCCCTTCAGCTTCCGGGCGCGCTTCCTGGCTTGGCCGGCGACCAGGCGGACCTTGCGCGGCGCGGCCAGCCACATGGCGGCAATCGAGACGATCCCGGCGGCGGCGCCCACGGCGAAGCCCGTTTCGTAGCCGCCGGTGAGGTCGTGGAGCTCGCCGGTCCCCCATGGCCCCAGGGCCGCGCCGAATCCGCTGGTTGCGCCGTAGATGCCGAAGATCTGGCCGTATTTCGGGCTGTGGAACAGTTCGGCCGGCACCGCCGGATAGACCGCCGAGGCGCCGTAGCCGATCAGGCCCTGGACCACGACCATCGCGTAGACCAGCCAGAGCGCCGGATAGTGGGGCAGGATCAGCAGGATGGCGTAGCAGGCGATGAACCCTGCATAGGCGATGCTCCAGCCCCACTCCCGGCCGATCCGGTCCGACAGGCTGCCGATGCAGATCTGGCTCGCCACGCCGGTGAGCCCGACCAGGCCCAGCGCAAAGGCCGCGGCCTCGGCCGACACGCCGATCTCGACCAGAAACTTGGTCTGGTGCACCAGCACGGCATACCAGGCGTACATGCCGGCCATATAGCTGACGTGCAGCCACCAGAAGCGGCCGGTGCGCGCCGCGGTCCGGAAGGTCCATTCCCGGTGCGCCCACTCCGGATCGACGATGGCGTCCGGCGCCGGTTTGCGCGGGGTCCGGCCGGGCCTGTTGTCGCCGTCCGGCTCCAGGCCGATGTCGTGCGGGTGGCGGCGCTGGAGCAGCAGGTTGAGCGGCAGGACGAGGCCGACCATGAGCAATGCCAGCGCATAGCAGGCCCGCCGCCAGCCGTCCGCGCCGATAATGCCCTGAAGCCAGGGGAATAGCAGGATCGCGCCGATCCCGACGCCGGAAAAGGCCAGCCCGATCGCCAGCCCGCGGCGCCGCACGAACCAGTAGGGCAGGAAATAGCTGTGGGTGACGTAGGCGAACATCACGCTGCCGCCGATCGTCATGCAGCCCATGGTGGCGGCGAGTTCGGCCACCGAGCCGACGCCGGTCGAGAGCGCCAGGCCGCCGGCGGAGAGCAGGACGCCGACCGCCACGATCCGGCCGACGCCGAAGCGGTCGATCGCCATGCCGGCGAAGGGCGAGAAGAACAGGGAGATCAGGAAGCCGGCGGAGAAGATTGCCGCCGTCGTGCCGCGCGACCAGCCGTATTCCTCCAGGATCGGCGGAAACAGCAGCGAGAAGGCGACGCGCACATTGGCGCCGATCGCCATGGTCGCAAAGGCGACGCCGAGTACGACCCATCCGTAGTAGACGGGAAAACGGGCAAGCGGCGACGGCGGACGTTCGGGATCGGCGGGCCGGATCATGGCGCTGCTATATCGCCGTTGCCCCGGCTTGGCGAGGCCGCCCGGCGCATGGGGCGGATGTGACCGGCGCCGCGCGGTTTACGGACGGACAGACGGATCGTAGAACCGGAACCCGACACAAGAACCGCCATTTGAAGCACCAACGGGGCGCATGTTCGATCCTTCGCCCATCACGCCCGACCTCGTCGCCGGCCACGGCCTGACCCCGGATGAGTACCGGACGCTGCTCGAAATCCTCGGCCGCGAACCGACTCTCGCCGAACTCGGCGTCTTCTCCGTCATGTGGTCGGAGCATTGCTCCTACAAATCCTCGAAGAAATGGCTGAAAACCCTGCCGACCGAAGCGCCGCACGTCATCCAGGGACCGGGCGAGAACGCCGGCGTTATCGATATCGGCGGCGGACTGGCCTGCGTCTTCAAGATCGAGAGCCACAACCACCCGTCCTTCATCGAGCCCTACCAGGGCGCGGCGACCGGCGTCGGCGGCATCATGCGCGACGTGTTCACCATGGGCGCCCGGCCGGTCGCCAACCTGAACGCGCTGCGCTTCGGCGATCCGGCGCATCCGAAATCGCGCCATCTGGTCTCCGGCGTCGTGGCGGGAATCGCCGGCTACGGCAACTGCATGGGGGTGCCGACCGTGGGCGGCGAATGCGATTTCGACCCGGCCTACAACGGCAACATCTTGGTCAACGCCATGACCGTCGGCATCGCGCCGGCGGACCGGATTTTCACTTCGGCGGCGGCGGGCCCCGGCAATCCGGTGGTCTATGTCGGCTCGAAGACCGGGCGCGACGGCATCCACGGCGCGACCATGGCCTCGGCGACGTTCGAGGACGACAGCGAGGAGAAGCGCCCGACCGTGCAGGTCGGCGACCCGTTCACCGAAAAGCTGCTGCTCGAAGCCTGCCTGGAGCTGATGGCGACCGACGCCATCGTGGCGATCCAGGACATGGGCGCGGCCGGCCTCACCTCGTCGTCGGTCGAAATGTCGTCCAAGGGCGGCGTCGGCGTCGAACTCGACCTCGATCTCGTGCCGACCCGCGAAACCGGCATGACCGCATACGAAATCCTGCTCTCGGAGAGCCAGGAGCGGATGCTGATGGTGCTGAAGCCCGGCCGCGAGGACGAAGCCCGCGCCATCTTCGAAAAGTGGGAACTGGACTTCGCCGTAATCGGCAGAATTACCGACAGCGGCCGCTTCGTGGCCCGGATGGCCGGCGAACCGGCGGCCGATATCCCGGTCGATCCGCTGGTCGGCGAAGCGCCGGAATACGACCGGGCGCGGGAGGCGACACCGCCGTCCAGGCCCGTCGATCCGGAAGACTGTCCACCGCCTTGCAGCCCGGAGAACGCGCTGCTGACGCTGCTCGCGAGCCCAGACCAAGCGAGCAAGCGCTGGATCTGGGAACAGTACGACCACCTCGTCATGGGCCGCACCCGCATCCGGCCGGGCGGCAACGCCGCGGTCGTCGGCCTGCCGGACAGCCGCCGCGCCCTCGCGCTCACGACCGATTGCACGCCGCGCTACTGCTTGGCCGATCCGGTTGCAGGCGGCCGGCAGGCGGTCGCCGAAGCCTGGCGCAACCTCACGGCGGTCGGCGCGGCGCCGCTGGCGGTTACGAACAACCTGAATTTCGGCGACCCGACGCGGCCGGAGATCATGGGCCAACTCGCCGGCTGCGTGACCGGAATGGCCGAGGCGTGCCGGGCGCTCGATTTCCCGGTCGTCTCCGGCAACGTCTCGCTCTACAACGAGACCGGCGGGCAGGCGATCCTGCCGACCCCGGTGGTCGGCGGCGTCGGCGTGCTGGAGGACGGCACGATCGCGGTCGATCGGGGCACGGTCGCGCCGGGCCACGCCCTTGTCCTGATCGGCGGGACTGCGGGCCATCTCGGCGCCTCGATCTACCTGCGCGACCTGCTCGGCCGGACGGACGGCGCGCCGCCAACCGTCGACCTGGCGGCCGAACGGCGCAACGGCGATCTCGTGCGCCGCCTGGTCGCCCAAGGCGCTGTCCTGGCCTGCCACGATCTTTCGGACGGCGGCCTGGCGCTGGCCCTCGCGGAGATGGCGCTCGCGGGCCGGGCCGGCATCGCGCTCGAGGCTGCGCCCGACGATCCGCCGTTGCATGCCTGGCTGTTCGGCGAAGACCAGGGTCGCTACCTCGTCGAAACCGCCGACGGCGACGCGGTTGTGGACGCGGCCCGGGCCGCCGGCGTGCCCGCACGGGTCACCGGTGAAACTGTCGCGGAGCCTTCGTTGACCCTCCGGATGGGCCGGCCTATATCGCTCGCGCGCCTCCGGGAGGCGCATGAGGGCTGGCTGCCGGCGTGGATTTCCGGGAGGAATTCCGGAACGGCCGCCGCCCGATCCTGACCGACGAACGACCGCCGGAGCGCCGCATCCCATGGCGATGGACGCACGCGAGATCGAAACCCTGATCAAGCAGGCCCTGCCCGATGCGCAGGTCACGATCCAGGACCTCGCCGGCGACGGCGACCATTACGCCGCGCAGGTCGTTTCTTCCGAATTCGCCGGCAAGACACGGGTGCAGCAGCACCAGATGGTCTATGCCGCGCTCCAGGGCCGGATGGGCGGCGTGCTGCACGCCCTCGCCCTCAACACCAGCGCCCCTTGAGCCGGGAGGAACCGGCTGCCATGTTCGGGCTCTTCAAACGCAAACCGGCGCAAACGCTTTCCGATGAGGACCATCCCATGACCCAGGCCGCCGCTCCCGCCGACCGTCCCGTGTTCGACCGCATCAGAGCAGAGATCGACGAGCAGGATGTCGTCCTGTTCATGAAGGGGACGCCGGTCTTTCCCCAATGCGGCTTCTCGGCGGCGACGGTCCAGATCCTGTCGCACATCGGCGTCAAGTTCAAAGGCGTGAACGTGCTGGACGACATGGAGATAAGGGAGGGCATCAAGGCCTACAGCAACTGGCCGACCATCCCGCAGCTCTATGTCAAGGGCGAATTCGTCGGCGGCTGCGACATCGTCCGGGAAATGTTCGAGGAAGGCGAGCTTGAGCAGTATCTGGCCGGCAAGGGCCTCCAGTAGGCCGCGCCGCGGCCACCTGTCCGAAGCCGGCAAGCGGAACGGAGCCGACTCGTCTATACCAGTTCGATCGGCCCCGGATAGCGGGCGACGCGCCTGTCCGCGGTCAGCAGCGTCAGTCCCTCGCATCGCGCCTGCGCGACCAGAAGGCGGTCGAACGGATCGCGATGAATCGCCGGCAGAGCGGCGGTTTCGAGCGCGTGCGGCCCCGTCACGGGCAATTCTTCGTAACGTCTGGCCAGAAGCTCTCGACGCAATTCTGCGCCATCGACCTGAAAGTCATCCCGACCGCGACTTTTCTTGATCGCAATTTCCCAGAGACTCGCCGCACTGAACAGAAGACTGCCCTGCTGCGACCGGAGCCGTTGCTTGAGGTTCGGCGACAAACGAGGCGAGTCGTCGGCGACCCAGAGCAGGATATGGGTGTCGAGCAGGAGGCTCACGCGCCGAACATCTCGGCGATCTCGTCCTCGAACATCGTGTCGAAATCGTCGGGCACCTCGATCTTTCCGGCCATGAAGCCGAACTGTTTCTTCGGCGCTTCCGGCTGCTCCAGCGCCTCGACCTTGACCAGCGGTTTGCCGGCGCGCGCGATGATGAAGGGCTCGCCCGCGACCGCCGCCGCGACGAGGCGCGACAGGTTGGTCTTGGCGTCGTGCATGTTGACGGTTTTCATCGGGCGCTCCGGGCTTAGTCCGGTAAACTTAGTCCGATAAACGCCCGATTTCAACGATCTCGTTCGGCGTATCGTTCGTTCACCCCGGCGGATGCTGGACGGTCGTCAGCGTCGCCGTGACCAGCAGGATCGCACAGACGGCGAGCCATTCGACGGCGATGGAGCGGCGCAGGCGGACCGCCGCGGCCGGTTCGCCCCGGCGCATCGCCGGCACGAAGCGCAGCCTGTTGTGGGCCGCCGCGCCGAGCAGGACGGCCACCCCGGCGATCTTGGCGAGCAGGGTGAGGCCGTAGCCGGTCGTCGTCATAGACGAAAGGTCCCCGAGCAGGCGCCACGCCATGACGATCCCGGCGGCGATGAGCACCGGAACCGTGACCGCCGCGCTCCGGCCGAAACGATGGCCCAGTCCGGCCGCCGCGGACAGTTCGATGGGATCGGCGGCCAGCCTGCGTAGCGGCGGCAGGATGCCGATCCAGAAGGCCGCCGCCGCAAGATGCAGGACCAGCAGCGCCTGGAGCCAGAGCGGCCCGGCGTCCGGAACATGGCCGATCAGCGCGAACGACCAGAGCGCAAGCAAACTGCCGGCGCCGGCAATCCAGAGCCCGTTTCCCGCGAGACGAAGCCCGGCAAGGACCAGAAGCAGGCCCGAGCCGAGAAGAAGCAGCCGGGCGCCCGGCGGATTCCGCCAGAGCAGGCCCAGCATCTCCGGGTCCGTCATCCCGGACGCATCTCCGGTCATCGCCGCGCCGCGCAGCAGGAAGCCGGAGCCGGCGGCGGCGAGCGCCAGCAACGCCAGCGCCGACGCCTGCCGGGCGATCGGGCCGTGCATCCGGGCGGTCTCCGGCCCGAAAACGAGGCGCACCAGGACGAGGCCGGCGCTGCCCAGAACCCCGAGATACACAAGGAATTTCGCCAGAATCGAAAGCAGGTCCCAAAGGTCCGGCACGGCTCACTCCACCCGGAAACCGAAGCCGCCGCGCATCGTGTGCCCGTCCGCGGCCAGGCCGCGCCACTCGATCCGGTAGAGGCCGCGGCCCCGGCCGGGCAACGCAACCGCAAACCGGGTCGCAAACCCCTTGTGCCGCGTCAGGTCGAGATCGGCCGCGGGGCCGTCGCCATGGCGCAGGCGCACTTTCGTCAACCGGATTCGTTTGGCGAACGACAGGACGATCCGGGCCGGCGCCTGCGTCAGCACCGCGCCGTCCGCCGGGACCGTCTTATCGAGCTTCGAATGGGCGAACGCCGCCGACGCGCTCAGGATCAGCAGGCCGGCAAGCAGAAATCGCTTCATCGGGCGCCGTCAGTTAATGCCGTTGGCGCGCTGCAATTCGCGGATATAGGCGACGATCAGCGCGACATCGTCGCGCGCCAGGCCCTCGACCGGCGCCATGTTGCCGAACCGCCAGTGATGGGCGCGGACGCCGAGGGCGACCGCCCGCTGGAACGATTCGTCGCCATGATGGCCGGGTTCGTAGACGATGTGAACCAGCGGCGGCCCGAGCTCCTCCCGCCCCACGGCGTTCGGCCCGTGGCAGGAGATGCAGTTCTCGTCGAACAGCTGTTTACCGGCCTGCGCCGCCGCCGACAGCGTTTTCGGCAGGACGATCTCGACCATCGGAGCGCCGCCCGCTTCGGACGCGCTTCCCGTTTTCGCCGTGCGGTCCCAACCGCCGAACATGAGGTATCCGCCGGCGACGAGCGCGCCGGCCAGCGCGAGCAATATCGCGGATTGCTTCAGTGACATGCCTTGCCGAGCGCCTTGAGCCGCCAGTAGTTGTAGGGCAGCGGCGTGACGAAGCCGGCGGCCAGCATGAGCGGCACGACCCACCATGTCAGCATGGCGCCGCCGGTCAGCGCCCAGTCGACCGCGTTCATTACGGTCTCCATGGAAATCATCGAGATGAAGGACATGCCGATGGCGGTGCGGAAGGCCGTCCGCAAATCCATCTGACGCGCGAGGATGAAGGTCTCCAGGGCAATGGAGGTCAGCAACCCGTTGACGATCGCGAGAATCATGATCGCCAGGGTCGGCCAGGGGATGCCGGTAAACTGGAAGAAGGCGATGGTGCCGAAATCGCCGATGGCGCAGCCCAGAAGGCACCAGGCCGTGTTCTTCGACGCCCTGCGCCAGGTGTGCCGGCAGCGCCAGTCGATCGCCAGATTGGCGGCTATGGCGGCCATGACTGCCCCCGGTTGCCTTGTCGCTCTGCGCAACCTAGTGTTTCCAGTTACTGGAAGGTCAAGGGGTTCGCCATGAACATTTCCGCCGTCGCCGACGCCGCCGGATTGCCGGTCAAGACGGTGCGCTACTATTCGGACATCGGCCTGGTGCCGGCGCCCGCCCGATCCGGTTCCGGTTACCGCAGCTACGACGACAGCGCGCTGCGCAAGCTGGTCTTCGTCCGCCGGGCGCGGGAGTTCGGCTTCTCGGTCGGGGAATGCCGGGACCTGCTCGGCCTGTACGAGAACCGCCGCCGCTCCAGCGCCGACGTGAAGCGGATCGCCGCCCGCCGGCTGGAAGAGATCGCCGAAAAGCAGCGCGAATTGCAGTCCCTGCACGACGAGCTTGCCCACTTGGTCGAAGCCTGCCGCGGCGACCACCGGCCCGACTGCCCGATCATCGACGGCCTGGAAGCCCGCAGCCCGGCCGCGCCGGCGCGCGCCCCGATCGATCGGCCGGGGTAGGTCGACCCGGTTCCGGCCGACGCGAGCAGACCTTATGGAATTCGAACTTCGCTTCGCTGCTGCCGGGGAAGCGGCCGAGATTGCGGCGTTGGTGGACCGGGCCTATACCGGCTACATCGAACGGATGGACCGCATGCCCGGCCCGATGCTGGACGACTATGCCGCGCTGATTGCCGACGGCCTGGTGCGCGTTATCTGCCGCGACGGGCGGATCTGCGGCGTCCTCGTGCTGGTCGAGAAGGACGACCATCTGCTGCTCGACAACGTCGCCGTCGATCCGGAGGCCCAGGGGCTCGGGCTCGGGCGGCGGCTGGTCGAGGCGGCGGAAGCGGCCGCGCGGCGTCTGGGCTATGGCGCTGTGCGCCTCTACACCCACGAGACGATGGTCGAAAACGTCGCCCTGTACGAACATCTCGGCTTCTCGATTACCCACAGGGCGAAAGACCGCGGATACGACCGGATTTACATGGCGAAGGCGGTCGGTTGAACGATGCGGGAAATAGCCGATGAACATTAGTAATCCTGAACAAGCATTTAATGCGCTATTGCTTGCCTGGCCCAAATTTGTTTCAGAATGCAGATCGGTGCTTGGCTCTGAGCAACACTATCAAGCCGTTTTATACTACTGTCTCAGGTTGACCGGTGTCCCGGCTTGCCAATTAGGTATGAACGTAAAACAATATATTCCCGATCCAAAAACACCGCTCGGGCGCAGCGAATCGGAAAGGCGTCAGGAAGGTTACAAAGGGTTTGAGCCGACGCCGGATGCAATAATTTTTCATCCAAATATCGAAGGGGATTGGCGACGAAGACGCCGAAAAGAAACTTTGATAAATTCGTTACTTTCGATTGAAATGAAGGTGTCGGAACGTCAGGGAGCCAGGCTGCGTCCTAAAGAAGTCATTAATGATATTGAGAAGCTCTCCGCTTTACGTCAGGAGATTCAGGAGATAAGGCATCGATATTCGGAAGCGCCGGCGGCAGACACGATTGGACTGACGATTGTCGTCGATACGGCTCCGGATCAAAACGAACGCATGACTCCCAAATCTCTCGAACGGTGTCTGGAAGCTTCCAGAAAGCAGGGCATACGGTTCGGATACCTAAATAGATGCCGGGATCGGGATATAAGGCCAGCGAAGCTGCTACGCCAATCGAACCGCCCAAAGCTATAGATGCCCCACCTGGCAGCTTCCCCGATCCTTCTGCTCATCCTCGCCGCGCTCGCCGCCGGATCGGCGGCATAAGGACCGGTCCGGCACGGCGCGCCGGCCGGCCGGGCCTATGCCGGCTCCATCGAACGGGTCGGCCGGAAGCCCGGCCCGATGCTCGACGAGCACACGCGCCGATCGGAAACGGGGCGAATTGCAAATCCGTGCCTTTTTCGGGCATACTCCGACAATTATATGCTAATCCAAAATTAAAACTTGAATTAGCATAGTTTTTACGCGATATTCCAACAATGGTTCCCCGCGACCTTGCGCCCGTCCTGAAGAAGGCGGCTCGGAGCTGGCCTTCGATCACGCTCACCGGTCCGCGCCAGAGCGGCAAGACGACGCTCTGCCGGAACCTGTTTTCGCATCTGCCGTACAGATCGCTGGAAGACCCGGACGTGCGGGCCTTTGCAACGGAAGACCCACGTTCCTTCCTGGGGCAGCTTTCCGGCGGCGCGGTCATTGACGAGGTCCAGCGGGTTCCGGAGCTTTGCTCCTATCTACAGGGCATTATCGATACGGATCCCGCGCCGGGCCGCTGGATACTGACAGGGTCGCAAAATCTCGCCCTTCTCGAAAGGGTCGGCCAGTCGCTCGCCGGACGATCGGCAATCTACAATCTGCTGCCGTTGAGCCATCGCGAAATCCTGCGTTTCCCGCGGCGCCCCAGGACCCTGGACGCGGCCCTGTTCGCGGGCGGTTATCCGGCGATTTTCGATCGCGGCCTGGAGCCGGCGGACTGGCTGCGATCCTATGTTGCCACCTATGTCGAACGGGACGTCCGGACGATCTCGAACATCGGCGACCTTGCAGCGTTCCAGCGCTTCGTCGCGCTGTGCGCCGGACGGACGGCGCAACTGCTCAACCATTCGTCGCTGGCCGGCGACTGCGGCATATCCCAGCCGACCGCAAAGGCCTGGCTGAGCGTTCTCGAGACCGGCTTTATCCTCTTCCGGCTGCCGGCCTTTCACGGCAGCCTGCGCAAACGGCTGGTAAAGATGCCCAAGCTGCATTTTTTCGACAGCGGGCTGGCGTGCTGGCTGCTCGGAATCCGTACGTCCGGTCAGTTGCAGAGCCATCCGCTACGCGGCGCGATCTTCGAAAGCTGGACCGTCTCGGAAATCGTGAAGCACCGCGCCAACCGGGGGGTAACGGGCGGCCTTTCCTTCTACCGCGACAGCAACGGCGCCGAAGCCGATCTGGTCGTCGAGCATCCGTCGCATCTCACGCTCGTCGAGGCGAAAGCCTCGGCAACCCCGTCGTCGGCCCTGTTCGCCGGCGCCCGGCGGGTCCGGCGGCATCTTTCCGGAGAGGGGCGTCGCTGCTCTACAGTCGTTGCGTATGGCGGCGAGAGCTTCGAGCGTCGCGAAGCCGGAAACCTCGTTCCGTGGCGCGAACTGCACAGCGCCGGAATTCCGGACACCGCTTGAGGCGCCTGCGGTCTCGGGAGGAAATTCGAAGCCATTTCCTGTATTCCTTCGACCGAACGCAGGAATTTTCAAAGCGTTACCGGCCCGACCCGTCTTGCATCCCGCCACTCATGAACCGCGCCGCCTTTCTGATCCTGTTGCTTCTGCTCTCCTCCGCCGCCGCCGGGCTGGCGGCGTGGGGGCTGGTCCGGCACGGCGCGCTGGCCGAGCGGTCGCTTCCCGACCGCCGCATCGTGCAGCATTTCCTCACCATCGCCTTCGGCCGCGAGCACGCGGACGGGCCGGGCCGGCAGCTGGCGAAATGGCGGCGCGGTATCCGCTACAAGGTATTGCGCTGGACCGGCGGCCCGGATTCCGAGCGCGCCGAAGCGCTGCTCCACCGCCAGATGGGCGTTCTGGCCGCGCTTTCCGGCCTGCACATCGTCCGCACCGGCCTGTTCGACGCCAACTTCGTCGTCGCGCTGACCAGCGAGGACCTGTTCGCCTGGCAGATGCGCCGGGCGCTCGCCCGCGCCGGCCGGTTGCCCGGCGGCCGGATCGCCGACGCCAACTGCGCCGGCGTCTTCGGCCAGGAGATCGAGACCGGCGCCATCGCCTATGCCCGGGTCATCATCCCGGTCGACCGGGCGGTGCGGCGCAATCTGCTGGAACGCTGCGTCGCCGAGGAAACCGCGCAGGTGCTCGGCCTGCCCAACGACGCCGACGGCGGCGTCCGCTCGGTGTTCAACGACGCCGACCGGTCGACAGCGCTGTCGCGGCTCGACCGGCTGTTCGTCGCCCTGCTCTATCATCCGCGGCTCGAGCCGGGCCTGAGCCGGGCCGAGACCGCGCGCCGCCTCCGGCAGATCCTGCCGGCCGTGCGGCGCAGGCTGGCCTACTGAGGGCGGCGGAGGCGTTCGACGAAGTTGCGCAGGCCGACCTGCCGGTCCCGTTTCAGGCGTTCGGCCTCGAGGATCGACCGGGCCCGGTTTACGCTCTCGCCGATGTCCCGGTTGACGATGATGTAATCGTATTCCCGCCAGTGGCTCATTTCGTCCGCCGCCGTCGCCATGCGGGCGCGGACGGTCTCGTCGCTGTCCTGGGCGCGGCTGTGCAGCCGGCGCTCCAGTTCTTCCGTCGAGGGCGGCAGGATGAAGACGCTGACCAGATCGTCCCGCATCTTTTCCCCGAGCTGCTGGGTGCCCTGCCAGTCGATGTCGAACAGCACGTCCCGCCCGTCGGCCAGCGCCCGCTCGACGTCGGCGCGCGGGGTGCCGTAGCCGTTGTCGAACACTTCGGCGTGTTCCAGCAGGTCGCCGGCCTTGGCCATTGCATCGAATTGCGCCCGGTCGATGAAGTGGTAGTCGACGCCGTCTTTTTCGCTGGGCCGCTTTTCTCGCGTGGTGACCGAGATCGACAGGGTGAGGTTGCCGTCGCCGTCCAGCAGCGCGCGCGAGATCGTCGTCTTGCCGGCGCCGCTCGGCGAGGACAGCACCAGCATCAGGCCGCGCCGCGCGACGCCGCGGTCGGGGCCGCGCTCCGGGACACGGCTGCTGCCGCTACTCGACATTCTGCACCTGCTCGCGGAACCGCTCGATGGCGGCCTTGAGGTCGAGGCCGATGCGGGTGAGCGCGATACCGGCGGCCTTGGAGCACAGGGTGTTAGCCTCGCGGTTGAGTTCCTGGCACAGAAAATCCAGCTTGCGGCCGACCGCGCCGCCCTCGCCGAGCAGGGCGCCCGCCGCCGCGATGTGACTGGCCAGCCGGTCGATTTCCTCGCGGACATCGGCCTTGGCCGCCAGCAGCGCGGCTTCCTGCGCCAGGCGGTCCTCGCCGACGCCGATCCGGGCCTCGAGCAGTTCCGCCACCTGTTGTTCGAACCGCTGACGCAGCATGGCGGGCTGGGCTTCCGCCGCCGCCGACGCCGCGGCCGTCAGCCGCCCGATATTGTCGAGATGCCCGCGCAGCACGGGCAGCAGGCGCGCGCCCTCCTCCGCCCGCGCCGACGCCAGCCGGTCCAGCGCATCGGCCAGGGTCGCCAGGACCGCCTTTTCCCGCGCCGCCGCAACGGCCGCATCCTCGGCCGGTTCGACGGCCTCGGCGATGCCGCGGACCGCGAGCAGCGCGTCGAGCCGCGGCGGCGCCGGATCGACCCGGCCGCCCAGCGCGTCCTGCAGCGCCAGAACCTGTTCCAGGGCGGCCTCGTCGATCTTCAGGACCGCCTGGCGCTCGCCCCGGTCGAGTTGGAGCGACAGGGACAGCGCCCCGCGCGCGAAGGCGCCCGCCGCCGCCTTGCGCGCCGCGGCTTCGATGGCGTCGCTGCCCGGCGGCACGCGGCAGCGCACGTCCAGGCCCTTGCTGTTGACGCTGCGCGCTTCCCAGAACCAGGCCGCGCCGTCCAGCGCCCCTTCGGCGCGGGCATAGCCGGTCATGCTGGATACGGTCATGCGGGCCTGCCTGCGGTCATGCGGCTTTCGTCCCTGTTCGGCGCCGGCGCTTCCGGTGCGGCCGGGACTTTAGCGGCCGGCGGCGCCGCCAACAAGAAAGGGCGGTCCGATGCCGGTCCGGTACGGGTCGTCCGGCGCGAAGTGCAGAACCGTTTCCCCGACGACGAAGGCCCGGCCCTCCACGGTCGGGACGATGCGGCCGCCGCCGGCTGCCCGGTAATGCGCGCGGTAGGTGCTGCCGACGATGCTTTCCTGGACCCAGGTCTCGCCCGGCGCCAGGGCGCCGTCGGCCGCCAGGCAGGCGAGCTTGGCGCTGGTGCCGGTGCCGCAGGGCGAGCGGTCGTAGGCGCCGCCCGGACAGAGGGTGAAATTGCGGCTGTCCGCCTCCGGCGACACGGGCGGGCCGAAAAACTCGATATGGTCGATCTCCGCGCCGTCCGCACCGGTAATGCCGGCGCGGGAGAGCGCCGCCCGCACCTTCAACGCGGCGTCGGTCAGCGCCGGGATGCGCGCCATGTCGAGCGGCGCCGGCGCATCCCGGCACAGGAAGAACCAGTTGCCGCCCCAGGCGACATCGCCGGTCACGGTCCCCAGCCCTTCGGCCTCCGCCGTTACGCCGGCATACAGGCGGTAGCTCCCGACATTCTCGACCGCGGCCGTGTTGGCGGTCTTCAGCTCGACCGTGACGACGCCGACCGGCGTTTCGATCCGGTGCTTGCCCGGCGCGGTCCGGCCGAGGAAGGCCAGCGTCGCCGCCACCCCGATGGCGCCGTGGCCGCACATGCCGAGATTGCCGGCGGTGCTGAAAAAGACGACGCCGGCGGCGCAGGACCGGTCGTCCGGCGCGCACAGCAGGGCGCCCACCATGGCGTCGAAGCCGCGCGGCTCGGTCAGCAGCGCCCGGCGCACCCAGGCATGATCCGCCTCGAACCGCGCCGCCCGTTCGGCGAGCGTGCCCGGTCCCAGGTCCGGGCCGCCGTCGACGACCGTGCGGGTCGGCTCGCCCGCGGTATGGGAATCGACTACGCGCATCGCCGGTTCCGCAGCGAGGCCCTCTGCACCCGCGCGCCGCCTATCACGCAATTGTGTTGCAATGTTACCCTCTCCCCCCGGTCAATCGAATATCCGGTGCGCTCTGCGTTGCTTTAGCGGCGACGTCCGCCGGAGCGCAAACGGTTTTCGCCGGTTTGCCGCCGCCCGGCCTCGGCCCATCCGGGCTGGCCGCTTGGCGAATAACCTGGAAAACCTGGAGTAACAGATGCGTAATTCCCTGCTTTGCCTGGCCGTCGCCATCCCCGCCGCGGCGCTTGCGTTTTCCGCCGCCGCGCAGGCGGCGGAGGACGGCCCCGGCCAGTATATCGCCGTTTCGGCGCTGTACCATCTGCCCGCGGACAGCGACTTCACCAGCTACCCGGAGAACAACGTCGACGTCGCCGGATCGATCGCGCACGAACCGGGCTTCGGCCTGCTCGCCGCCTACGGCCGGCGGATAACGGGCGGGTTCGGTTTCGAGTTCGAGGTCGCGTACCGGAAACTGGAGAGCAAGTCGATACGCCACAAGGCGACCGACGCCTTCACGGCGGAGGGGCCGATTCCGGTGTCCGTCGATTCATCGGCGATCACCGCGATGGCGAACGTCGTCTATACCGAATCGACGCTTATCGATTCCGTCAAACCCTTCGTCGGGGCCGGAGTCGGCGTGATGTGGTCCCGGCGCGACGCCTTCGCCTACAAGGCGAAAAGCCAAGCGAACCATCCACTTTTGCGAGGCACCGTCTACCGCATAAGCCAGCCCGACGACAGCGCCGGCGCCTTCGTCTGGCAGGCGATGGCCGGGGCCAGGATCCCGGTCTCCGACACTTTCGAGGCCCGGCTCGGCTACCGCTACCTGCGGTCCGGCACGGTCGATTACGGCGATGTCGAGACCCGGTTCGCCACGCACACGTTCGAACTGGGCCTGCTCGCCCGGTTCTGATCCTGTCCGGAGGAGGCGCGCGGCCGGTCCCGCGTCCGCCCGCCCGCGGTGCGGGAAGCGGCTACGCGCACAGGCGGGCCGCGTCCGGGTCTTTCATCCAGTCGGCGCGCCAGGCCCTGAACTGGGCGAGCTGGGCCTCGGCGTGGCGCCGCTGGCTCCCGCTCAGCGCGTCCGCGGCGTTGAAATGCCGGTCGTAGCCGGCATGGCCTTCCACGGTCATCAGGTGCTTGTAGTACAGCACCAGGTCCGGCCCTTCGTCGAAGGACGACAGGACGGCCAGCGCCTCGTCGAGCTCCAGCGCCAGCCGCCGGGCGGTGGCGTCGCCGGCCGCCGCCCGCTCGCACAGCGCGACCAGTTGCAGGGTCTCCCGCGGCAGCACATTGCCGATGCCGGTGATAACCCCGGTCGCGCCGCAGCGGACATAGCCGTGATAGACGGCGGTATCGACGCCGACCAGCAGCGACAGGCCGGGGTCGCCGCCGGCGATGTGCTCGGCGGCGTAGCTGAGCGCATCCGCGCCGCCGAATTCCTTGAAGCCGACCAGGTTCGGATGGTCGCGCCGCAGGTCGAAGAACAGGCCGGCCCTCGTCTCGAAACCGTAATGCGGGCTGTTGTAGATCACCGCCGGCAGGTCGGGCGCCGCGGCTAGGATGCCGGCGAAGTGGGCGCGCTGGGCCGCCGGCGACGCCGCGCGCGACAGCACCCGCGGGATCGCCATCAGCCCCTGCGCGCCGCAGGCCTGGGCATGGGCGGCGTGCGCTGCGGCCAGCTTCGGATTCTGCGCCCCGGTCCCGACGATCGCCGGCACGCCGGCGGCGGCGAGCCGCGCCACGCCCTCCTGCCGCTGGGCGTCGGTCAGCAGCGGCCAGTCGCCCATCGAGCCGCAATAGACCACCGCGCGCATACCGGCTGCGATCAGCCGTTGCGCCGTATCGACCAGCCGGTCGAAGTCCGGCTCGCCCCGCGCCGTGCACGGCGTCATCAGCGCCGGGATGCAGCCGGTGAAGACGGAGGTATCCATCGCGCCGCCCTTTCGCCGCCATGCCCTGCAATACCGCACCCTGCAACATCACAGGGACCGGCCGAACGCAAGCCGGTAATGCCCCGGTCCGGCGTTCCGCGCCGGCCGGCGCCGGTCCCCCTGTCCGTCATTTCGACCGAAGCGTACCCCCAAGCCGTCATTTCGACCGAAGCGCACCCCCAACCGTCATTTCGACCGAAGCGTGCCCCCTCCCGTCATTTCGACCGAAGCGAAGCGAGCGGAGAAATCCGGCTGGCGACCGGCGCCGGCCAGGCGCCGGAGCCTGTGGCGTCGACGGAGCGCCCGCCGGATTTCTCCACTCCGCCCCGGATTAAATCCGGGGCTCCGGTCGAAATGACGGGTGGGGTTCGAGGACCGGATCGGGCGCACGTCCGGCAGGGAAGGCCGCGCCGGCGCCCGTTTCCGCCTTATCCGCATTTCGCAGAGGAATCCTCTTCGGAGGATTGCCCTGCGAAAAGAGGCGCAAAACGGGCCGCCGAACCGGCTATTTTTGAACCAACGTTCAATATCGATTCGCCAAGTCTTTGAAATCGCCCGGTTTTTGAAATTAGACAGACCGGTCTTTATATAGTGTTTTTTTGCATTTTTTTACGCCCGGCGGCCCTAACCCGTTGGAATCGTTGGAAAGACGCTCTTTGGACGTGCGCAAAAATGATTTCGGTAGGAAATATTTCTATATCCTTCCTCCTCTTCGGAGGGGCTTGTCCTGAGCGAAGCCGAAGGGATGGGGGTGTATAGGGCCGCAGAAGGATTCGCCTTGCGGCGAAGCGCGTCCCGCTGCGAAAAGACGGGCGACGCGCCACCCCACCCCTTTTCTATATTGGCCTCCCCCTCTTCGGAGGATTCCTCTGCAAAAGGGAGAGACAGCGCCGGGCGCGCCGCTTGCCCCGCCCGTCATTTCGACCGGAGCGCACCCCCAACCGTCATTTCGACCGGAGCGCACCCCCAAACCGTCATTTCGACCGAAGCGAAGCGAGTGGAGAAATCCGGCCGGCGACGGGCGCCGGCCGAGCGCCGGAGCCTTGGGCGTCGGCGGTGCGTCGACCGGATTTCTCCACTCCGCCCCGGATTAAATCCGGGCCTCCGGTCGAAATGACGGGAGGGGTTCGAGGACCGGATTGGGTGCACGTCCGGCAGGGAAGGCGGCCCCCTCCCCCCGGCCCCCTCCCCCGGAGGGGAGGGGGAGCTTCGATCCGGAAACGCCGCACCGGAGCCGGAAAACCGCCGTGATTTCAGAATCTTACCTCCTCCCCTTGGGGGAGGGGGCAGGAGGAAGGGTATCGTGCAGAAGGCTCCGCCGCCGCCCGTTACGGCTCTGTCCGGCTTTCGCAGGGGAAGCAAGGGGAAGGGGTTTGGTGTTTTGCCGGTTGGATCGGATGGGAAAGGCGCCCGCGCGGCGCTCCCGAAAGCGTTTTGGGCGCAGTCCGGGCGTTGGCAGGAGCCGATATGGGAGACAGGAATCGAAATATCAAGGAAAAAAGCAAAAAATAGGTGAAATTTCTGAAGCCTGCCCGGGCGCCTTCCCGCCGGCCAAGCGGAACAGAACCGCAGTCTTCAGCAGTTCGCCGACGCGCGCCGCGTCCCGGTCCGGCGCTACCGGTCGAGCACGGTTTCGAAGCCCTCGAACTCGGGATGGCCGAGATAGAGGCCGCGGCGTTCCCCGGCGCCGGCATGGGCCTTGCGGAAGGCGTCGGACCGGGTCCAGGCTTCGAAGGCGCCCCGGTCGGTCCAGATCGAGTGCGAGGCGTAGAGCGTATGGTCGTCGGCCTCCGGGCCGCGCAGGAGGCGGAATTCCAGGAACCCCGGCGCGCCGTCGAGATGGGTGTCGCGGTCCGCCCAGACCCGCTCGAAATCCGCCTCGCGTCCGCGCGCGATGCGGAACCGGTTCATTGCAACGAACATGGGCCGTTCCTTCTCTGCGAGCCGCCGGTCGGCACGAGTTTCGGTCTATCGACGGTCGACGAAACGCGGCGCCTTGACGCTGCTTTCGAAGGCCCTGGCCAGCGCGCCGGTCTCCAGCAGTTCGATCTCCGGCCGGACCTCGAAGGTCTCGCGGACCTTGCCGGCCAGCCCGTCGGCAACCGCCCCGGCGTCGCTGCCGCGCCGGACTTCGATGGCGACGCGAAAGATGTCCGGCCCGCCGTCGTTGCGCAGTTCGACCTGGAAATCGTTGATCTCCGGGATGCGGAAGACGAAATCCTCGAACTCGGCATGATTGACGTTGACGCCGCGCACCTTGAAGAAACCGACGGTGCGATGGGCGTGCCGCATCACCGGGAAGACGGAAAACGGGCCGTCCAGGCTCGAATTGTCGGCCATGCGGACGATATCGCCCGAACTCCAGCGCAGGAACGGCGTCGCGTTGTTGAGGAAGAGCGGCGTGATCACCATCAGGCCCGGTTCCCCCTCGGCCACCGGCAGGCCGGTCTCCTCGTCGACGACCTCGAACACCGCCTGGTCGGTCCAGACGTGGAAGCCCTCGTGATGCCGGCTGTCGGCGCCGAGAATGCCGATCTCGGTCATGCCGAACAGGTCGTTGACCTCGGCGCCCCAGGCCCGCTCCAGCTTCTCCCGCTTGGCGTCCGAGAGCGCCTCGGCCCCGACCAGCACGCGCTCGACGGTATGGCCGGCCAGGTCGATGCCCTGGTTGTCGGCGAGGTTGGCCAGGTGCAGCCCGTAGCTCGGCATTCCCATCCAGATCGTCGGCCGGAGCGACAGGATCAGGTCGAGCTGGACCTGGGACGGGGTGCCGGCGCCGGAGCCGGCCCAGATCACGCCGACGCCGCTCCGGTTGGCGGTCCGGGCCCAGAGTTGCCCCGCCGGATGGACGCCGAGCGGAAACGACATGTGGCACAGGTCGCCGTCCCGGGCGCCGGCGATGGCCCAGCAGCGGCAGAGCTGGAGATAGCTGTATTCCATGTCGGCATGGGTGCGCGGATAGTAGAGCGGCACGCCGGTCGCCCCGCCGGAGCGCCAGTATTCGGCGATCTCGCCGCGCGGCGCGATGCAAAACTGCGCCTCGAAGTTTTCGACGCCGATTTCGCGCAGGATGTCCTTGTCGACGATCGGGATTTTCGCCCATTCCTCCGGATCGTCGAGCCGGCCGGTGTCGATACGGTCGAGCCGGCCGCGGTAGTAGGCGGCGCGCTTCGCCCGTTCGACCGCGAGCGGCTTTCGCGCCCGCTGGATATCCGCGATTTCCCGGCGGGACTTCGGCAGTTGGAGATCGCGTTTCTGCACCGGACTCCCCCGTTCAGCCCCAGACCCCGGCCGCGACGTCCCGGATCAGGTCCAGCTTGCGGCGGATGCCGTCGCGGTCCATGACCTGGCCGCCGCCGCCGGCCGACGAAAATCCGCATTGCGGGCTCAGGCTCAGCTGCTCCAAAGGCGCGAAACGGGCCGCCTCGTCGATGCGCCGCCGGAGCTCGTCCTTCGCTTCCAGTTCGGGCGTCTTGGTGCTGACCAGGCCGAGCACGGCCGTCTTGCCCGGCGGCAGGAAGCGCAGCGGCAGGAAATCGCCCGCTCTTTCGGTGTCGTACTCCAGAAAGAACGCGTCGACATCGAGCCCGCCGAACAGCCGCTCGGCGATCGGCTCGTAGCCGCCCTCGGCCATCCACATGTCCTTCAGGTTGCCCCGGCACATGTGCAGGCCGACGAAGGTGTCGTCGCGCCGTTCGCCGATGCAGGCGTTGATCAGCCGGACATAGGCGCCGGTCAGTTCGTCCGGGTCCTCGCCGCGCGCCGCGACGGCCGCCCGTGCCCGCTCGTCGCAATTGCAGGGCAGCGCGGTGTCGTCGAGCTGGACATAGCGGCAGCCGGCCCGTTCGAGATCGGCGATTTCTTCCCGGAAGATGGCGGTCAGGCCGGCGAAGAAGGCGTCGCGGCCGGCGTAGACCTCCGGGTTGAAGCTGCCGTCGCCGAGCCAGAAATGCAGCACCGCGGGCGAGGCTATGGTGACCTTCGGCACGCCCTTCGGCCGGAGCGAGGCGACATATTCGTAGTCGCCGGTCACGATCGGCCGCCGGCGGGACAGCCGGCCCTCGGCATAGGGCGACGGCGGCACGCCGTATTCGGCGCTCTCGGAGTGGAAGCTGAGCATACCCTCCGCCTTCAGGCCCATCCCGTCGAGCGCTTCCGTCAGGCCGCCGGACCAGACCCGGCGCCGGAATTCTCCGTCGGTGATTGAGGGCAGGCCCATTTCGTCCTGGAACGCGACGATCTCTGCGATGCATTCGTTCTGGACCTCGGCGTACGCCCGGTCGCCGAGCCTGCCGGCCTTGTTCGCCCGGGCGGCCTCCAGCAGCCGGCCGGGCCGGACGAAGCTCCCGACATGTTCGACCCGGAAGGGCGGGCGGGCGGCGTTGGAACCGGTCACGACAGAACGTCTCCCCGAATAACCGACAGTCGGCCGCCATCATTTCAGCGGCTCGATCCGGGCACAAGTATCCAAGACGGCTTTGCGCTCTTGCCGCCCCGGACGGAGCGGAACGGCGATCCGGGGCGGCAGTCTCAATTTTATTGGCCGGACCCGATCGAGGCGGCTACGCTCGATCCGACTCGATGCGTTATTTTCCGGCATCGCGTTCGGCCTGCACCGACGGGAAGGCACATGACCGAACTGAACGATCTGCGCGTCGACCATGTCGGCAGCCTGCTGCGGCCGCAATCGCTGATCGACGCCTTTCTCGCCCGCGGCCGGGGCGAGATCGACGACGGGAGGCTGGCTGCGGCCCAGGACGCGGCGATCCGCGCGGTCGTCGCGAAGCAGGAGCGGATCGGCCTGCCCGTCGTCAGCGACGGGGAGTACCGCCGGCTGAACTGGCAGGTCAGCTTCTCCGAGATCGAGGGCTGGGACCAGTGGGAAGGCTCGTGGCGGGCCTTCCTCGCCAGCCCGTCGAACCTGATGGAAGGGGAGGAACCGGGCACGCGCGGCGCCGACGCGGTCGAGCATTTCAAGGCGCCGGCGACCGGCAGGCTGGCCCTGCGCCGCAACGCGCCGCTGGAGGAGTTCCTGTTCCTGAAAGGGGTCGCGACGGCGCCGGCGAAGGTCATGCTGATGGGGCCGGACCGGGTGTCCCAGATGTGCGACCTCGAAAAGTCCATGCCCTGGTACACCGGCCGGCAGGCCTTTCTCGACGATGTCGCGGCGATCCAGAACCGGATGGTCGGCGAGATCGTCGCCGCCGGCTGCCCCTATGTCCAGCTCGATGAGCCGAGCTACACCGGCTATGTCGACCGGGCGACCCTGGAGCGCATGGCGGCGCGCGGCGAGGACCCGGCGGCAAATCTGCGCAACGCCGTCGCCGCCTCGAACGCCGCGATCGAGGGGCACCGGGGCAAGGCCTGTTTCGGCCTGCATATCTGCCGCGGCAACCGCGCCTCCATGTGGCACCGCGAGGGGACCTACGACGGCATCGCCGAATTGCTCTTCGCCAGCCTGCAATTCGACCGGCTGCTGCTGGAATACGATACGGAGCGGGCCGGCGGCTTCGAGCCGCTGCGCTTCGTGCCGAAGGGCGGGCCGACGGTCGTGCTCGGCCTGATCACGACCAAGACCGGCGCGCTCGAAGACGCCGACGCCCTGATCGCGCGGATCGAGGAGGCCGCCCGCTTCGTCGATATCGGGCAACTGGCGCTCGGCCCGCAATGCGGCTTCGCATCGGGCATCGGCGGCAACCTGCTCAGCGAAGACGAACAGTGGCGCAAGCTGGAAGTCATGCTTGAGGTCGCCGACCGGGTGTGGGGATAGGCCGGGCGCCGCGGCCTGGCCGGCCCGACGGCGCCGGGACTGGACCGGCTCAAAGCCCGGTTGACGAAACCGGCCGAAACGGCGGATTAACCGGCCTGCGAATATCCGACCCCATCCGGCCATCGACCCTTGACCGATACCGATCCTCCTTTTGCGGCCGACTGGTCCGCCGACGCCGTCGCCGCGCTGCGCGCGCTCGACGTCCGGCAGATCGCCTATGTGCCCGACGCCGGCCTGACCCGGTTTCTCGACCTCGCGGCGGCGGAGGACGGGATCGCGATGATTTCCGTCGCGACCGAAGAGGACGCGATTGCCCTCGCCTGCGGCGCCTGGCTCGGCGGGCAGCGCGCGCTCGCCGCCATGCAGTCGTCCGGCGTCGGCAACATCCCGAACATGCTGAGCCTGCCGCGGGTCTGCGGCATGCCGCTGCTCATGCTGGCGACCATGCGCGGCGAACCGGGCGAGACCAACCCGTGGCAGGAATCGACCGGCCGGGCGGTCCCGGCCCTGCTCGGAGCGATGGGCGTGGACCTGCGCCGGGTGGAAGACCCGGCCGAAGTCGGGCCGGCGCTGGCGCAGGCGGGGGCGGACGCGTTCGAAGGGGACCGGCGGATCTGCATCCAGCTCGCCCAGTCCCTGATCGGTTTCAAGGGCTTCCACGGCGAAGGGGAGAGCGATGCTTGACCGCCGCGCCGCCGTGAAGGCCCTGCTGAACAACCGCGGCGAGGATCTGCTCGTCGTCGCCGGGCTGGGCGCGCCGGCCTGGGACTGCACCGCCGCCGGCGACCATGACCTGACCTTCCCGCTGTGGGGCGCGATGGGCGGCGCGGCGTCGATCGGGCTGGGCCTGGCGATCGCGCAGCCGGGCAAGCGCGTGCTGGTCGTGACCGGCGACGGCGAAATGCTGATGGGCCTGGGCAGCCTGAGCGCCGTCGGCGCGCGCAGGCCGGCCAATCTCGCCATCGTCGCGCTCGACAACGAGCGCTACGGCGAAACCGGGATGCAGCGCAGCAACACCGGCCGCGGCACGAACCTCGCCGCCGTCGCCAAGGCGAGCGGCATTCCGGTGGTCGCCACGGTCGGCAGCGCGGCGCGGCTCGACGAAGCGGTCTCCCTCGCCCGCACCGCCCGCGGCCCGGTCTTCGTCGCGCTCAAGATCGACCCGGCGGAACACGGCCTCGTCCTGCCGCCGCGCGACGGGGTGCTGCTCACGGAGCGGTTCCGGGCGGCGCTGGGGGTGTGACTTATTCGGGATTTGGACAGAAGTAACGGAATGTTGAAGTAACGGAACGTTCCGGAAAATTCGGGAAGCCCCTTGATAAACTGGCTAAATTTTCTCATAATTTTAGCCAGACTGGCTAGAATCGGAGATGAGGCCGATGGCGTGGGCTTTGGCGAAAGCAAAGAACAATTTCAGCGAGGTCGTGGACCGCGCGCTGCGGGACGGGCCGCAGTATGTCACCCGGCATGGCAAGGATTGCGTGGTCATCCTCTCCCGCCGGGAATTCGACCGTCTTGAAGCCGGAAACGGCGGGAAAAGCGTCAAGGCGATACGGGAATACAAGGATTTCAAGGATTGGCTGCTCAATGCGCCGGTCGACCTGTCGAAACTCGACCTGACACGGGACAGGTCGCCGATGCGGGCAGTCGACCTGGAAGACCGGTGACGCCGGGGTTTCGCGAAGCGTGTATCTGATCGATACCTGCGCGGTTTCGGAGACATACCGGAAGCGGCCCGACCGCGGCGTCGCGCAATTCTTCGAGCAGGTAAGCCAATCGATCCTGTTCATGAGCGTGATCACGCTCGGCGAACTTGCCAAGGGCGTTGCAATGCTCCGTCAACCGGCCGAGCGCGCCGCCATGGCGCAGTGGCATGCCGCCTTGCACACCCGGTTTCAGTCCAGTCTGCTGGATGTGGATGAGGCGACTGCCGAAATCTGGGGTCAACTCTCGGGCGAAGCCCAACTCAGCGGCAGGGCATTTCATGCCGCCGACGGCCTGATCGCCGCAACCGCAATCCGGCGCCGATTGGTAGTGGTCACCCGCAACGAGCGGGACTTCGCCGGCGCCGGCGTGGCGATTGTCAATCCGTGGCGCGAGGAATAGATTTCGGCGAACCGACCACCTCCGCTATCCTGACCGCATGAACGCCATACCCCCGCGAACGGCCGCGCCCCGTACCGCTCCCGCGGCCGGCGACGAGTTCCGGGACGATCCCGGCGGCCGGCGCGGCCTCGATCCCGCCGTCGTCAAGGCGCTGACGCGGCTCGATCCGCTGCGCTCCACCCTGTCGGTCCTCCGGACCTGGCTGGAAATCGCCGCGCTGCTCGCGCTCGCGGTCCTGGTCCCGGAACGGTGGGCCGTCGCGCCCTGCATGATTCTGCTGGCGACAAGAGCACAGGCGCTGTTCGTGCTGTCCCACGAGGCGGTGCACTACCGGCTCTACGAGACCCGCTGGCTCAACGACCTGGTCGGCCGGATCTGCGCCACGCCGGTCGGCATCTCGATGTTCGCCTACCGGGTGATCCACCGGCTGCACCACAACCACCTGTTCGGCGCGCAGGACCCGGACACGCCGATCCACGGCGGCTATCCGCGCGGCCGGGCCTATCTCGCCGGCAAGCTGCTTCGGGACGTCGCCGGGCTCACCGCCTGGAAAACCTACGCCTATTTCTGGGGCGCCCCGTCCGCCGCCCGGCTCGACGGGGCGAAGACCGACCCGCTGGGCGACACCTCGCCGAAGCTGCGCCGCGACGCGCTGAACGACCGCTGGGTCGTGGCGGGGTTCCATCTGGCGCTGCCGGCGGCGGCGCTCGCTTTCGGCTTCTTCACCGAATATCTGCTGCTCTGGGCGATCCCGCTCTGGTTCCTGCTCCAGCCGCTGATGCGCTTCCGCTCGATCCTGGAGCACGGCATGACGACGGAGACCGGCGACGCCTGGCGCGACGCGCGCACCAATCTCGGGCCGAAATGGCTGATGTGGCTGATCTTCCCCCACAACGTCCACTACCACCTCGAACACCATCTCTACCCGTCGCTGCCGCACTACAACCTGCCCAAGGCCCACCGGGCGTTGCGCGACGGCGGCCTGCTGGAAGATGCAGAGGTGCGGCAGGTCGGCCATGCGGCGCGACTCGCCTGGGGCGCGCCCGCGCGGTAGCCCGGCCTCAGCCGCCCATCGGCACCAGCTTGTTGCCGGCGTCGTGGCCGATATCGGCGCGGCCGAGATACGGCACGCCGGCGGCGGCGCAGCGTTCCCGGGCCATCTCCTCTTCGGTGAGGACGAAATCGGGATCGTTCTCCGGGATCTCGCCGCAGCGGCCGAGGCGCAGGCCGGCGATCCGCTCCATGCCGGGCGCCGACAGGACCTGCCACAGCGCACGGTCCAGCCGGTACATGTATTCGTCGATATCCTCGACCATCAGCACCCGTCCGGCGAGGTCGGGCTGCCAGGGCGTGCCGATCAGGTGGCTGAGCACCGTCAGGTTGAAGGCCACGGCCGGCGCGCCGTTGCGCGCCGACGGCTCGACGGTCTCGGGATCGAGATCGACCAGCCAGGCCAGCGCCCGGCGCAGGGCCGCCTCGCCGCCGTCGCGCCCGATGTCGGTCGGCATCGGCCCGTGGGCGAGGTCCGGAACGCCGGCCTTCATCAGCAGCGCCAGTATGTTGCCGGCGTCGCTGTAGCCGAGATAGGTCTTGTCCAGGGCCGGCGGACCGAGCGCGCCTTCGATATGCGGCAGGAGCCGGCCGGCGCCGTAACCGCCGCGGGCGAACCAGACGGCGTCGATGCCGGGATCGTTGGCGACCTCCAGGAACGCGGCGGCGCGCTCCCGGTCGGCGCCGGCGAAATGGCCCGACGACAGGAAGCATTGCGGATGGAACAGCAGCTCCGGCCGCTGGGCGAACGGCCGGTCCCCGAACTGGGCCGCCGCAACGGCCTTGACCCATTCGACCAGGGACTGGTCTATGCGGTTGCTCGGCGCAACGATGGCGATACGCATACCCGAATGACCCAGACCGGAGAGCCCCGATCCTATTTCCTGTGCGGCATCGGCGGCAGCGGAATGCTGCCGCTGGCGGTGATCCTACAGGCGAAGGGCCACCGGGTGGAAGGGTCGGACCGTTCGCTCGACGCCCTGCCCGGCGCGATACCCGGCGCGATACCCGGCGCCCTGCCCGACGGGAGCCGGACGCGCGCGAAGTTCGACGATTTGCGCCGGCGCGGCATCCGCCTGCACCCGCAGGACGGCAGCGGCATCCGCCGGGCCGACCAGATTTTCGTCGCCTCCGCGGCGGTCGAAGACAGCGTGCCCGATGTCGCCGCGGCCCGGCGCATCGGCGCCAGGCGGATGAGCCGGCCCGAGCTGCTCGCCGAACTGTTCAATGCCGCGCCGCAGCGCATCGGCGTTGCCGGGACCAGCGGCAAATCCACCGTCACCGGCATGATCGCCTGGATTCTGCACCGGGCCGGCCTCGACCCGACGGCGATGAACGGCGCCGTGATGAAGAATTTTGCCGGCCTGGACGATCCCTTCGCCAGCGCGCTGGCGGGAGCGGGCGATGTCTTCGTCAGCGAAGTGGACGAGAGCGACGGCTCGATCGCCTTGTTCGATCCGACCGTTGCCGTGCTGACCAACATTTCCGAAGACCACAAGCCGATGGACGAATTGCGCAGCCTGTTCGGCGATTTCGTCGGCAGGTCGTGCAGGTCGGTCGTCAACCTGGACGATCCGGAAGCCGCAACCGTCGGCGGGGCCCTGGCTGCGGGCCGGTGCAGCCGGTTCAGCCTCGAAGACGCCAGCGCCGGCCCGTCTGCCGACCTGTCCGCCGACCGGCTCGAACCGGCGCCGGACGGCATCGGCTTCCGGCTGCTCGTCGGAGGCGTGCCGGCCGGGCGGCGCGTCGCCCTGCCGGCGCCCGGCGCGCACAATGTCGCCAACGCGCTCGCCGCGGTCGGCGCTGCGGCGGCGTGCGGCGTTCCCGCGGCGGAGGCGGCCGGGCATCTGAACGGATTTGCCGGACTGCGCCGCCGCCTCGAAACCGTGGGAACGGCCGGCGGCGTCACCGTGATCGACGATTTCGGCCACAACCCGGACAAGATCGCCGCCGCTCTGGACACGCTGCACGCCTTTCCCGGCCGGCTGCTGATCCTGTTCCAGCCCCACGGCTTCGGCCCGCTGCGCAAGATGCGCCGGGGCTTCGTCGACATGTTCGCCGGCAAACTGGACCGCGAAGACGTGCTGCTGATGCCCGAGCCGGTCTATTTCGGCGGCACCGTGACAAGGGACATTTCCAGCCGCGACATCGTGCAGGACATCGCGGTCGCCGGGCGGCGGGCCGAAGCCTTCGGCGACCGGGCGGCCTGCGGCGACCGGCTGCTCGAACTGGCGGGACCGGGCGACCGCATCGTCGTCATGGGCGCGCGGGACGATACGCTGACGGATTTCGCCCACGGGCTGTTGAGGCGGCTGGAACCGTGACCGCTCCCGCAACCGTCCCGGACGGCCGCATCCTGATCGCCGGCGCCGGCCTGGGCGGGCTGACCGCCGCGCTTGCCCTGATCCGGCGCGGCTTCCGGGTCACGGTGCTCGAACAGGCGCCGGCGCTGGGCGAGGTCGGCGCCGGGGTCCAGATCGGCGCCAACGGCATGTGCGTGCTGGACCATCTCGGCCTGCGGCCGGCCCTCGAACCGCTCGCCTGGCAGCCCGAAGGCAAGCGCATCCACCATTACCGCACCGGCGAAAGCTGGCCGCTCTACGATCTCGGCGCGGACTCGGTGGAACGCTACGGCTTTCGCTATTGCATGTTCCACCGGGCGGACCTGCACGCGATGCTGGCCAACGCCGTCGCCGAGGCCCAGCCCGATGCCGTGCGCCTGAACGCGAAACTCGCCGGCGTCGAGCAGGACGGCATCCGCGCTACGGCGGTGCTGGAAGGCGGCGAGCGGGTATCCGGCGCGGCGCTGGTCGGCGCGGACGGCATCCATTCGGTCGTCCGCCGGGCCCTGTTCGGCCCGGACGATCCCCGCTTCACCGGCATCGTCGCCTGGCGCGGCGTGGTTCCGACCGCCGATCTGCCGGCGCCGTTGCTGGAGCCGCAGAGCGCCATCTGGATCGGGCCGGGCGGCCATTGCGTGCATTACCAGCTGCGCAATGGCGCGCTGATGAATTTCGTCGGCGCCATCGAGCGCAGCGACTGGCAGGTCGAAAGCTGGAATGCGCCCGGTTCGGTGGCGGAGTGCCTGCGCGATTTCGACGGCTGGAACGACGCGCTCCGGAGCCTGATCCGGGCCATTCCGGCGCCGTACAAGTGGGCGCTGCACGTCCGCGAGCCGATGGCCGCCTGGTCGAAGGGGCGGATCACGCTGCTCGGCGACGCCTGCCACGCCACCCTGCCCTTCCTCGCCCAGGGCGCCAACCACGCCATCGAGGACGGGCTGGTGCTGGCCCGCGCGCTGGAGGCCTTCGGCGACGTCGAGACCGCCCTGAAGCGCTACGAGGCGGCGCGGCTGGAGCGCACGGCGCGCATGGTGCGCGGCTCGGCCGCCAACACCGCGCGCTTCCACAATCCGAAGCTGGCCGACCCGGCCGAGACCGCGCGCATCGCCCGCGAGGACTTCGCCCCCGCCGCCGTCGCGGAGCGCCACGACTGGCTGTTCGAATACAACGCGGTGACGGTGGAGATTTAGCCCGGATTTCTCACCGCAGTCACGGCCTGCGTCGCGTCCGGACGTTCGATCCGCCAGAAGCGGGCCGAAAAGCGTAGCGGGGACTACGGTCGAGGCCCGCGACGCCGCGGGCGGGCGTCCGGTCGCGACCCGGAGGGCGGCGCTGTCGGGCCGGCATGGTGCGTCAAGCCGCTTGCCCGATGTCCCCGCATCGCGCGGCGCGGCTTTCCTGCCCTGCCGGCCCGACAGCGCCGCGCAGGTCATGACTGCGGTGAGAAATCCGGGTTAGGACCTACTCGAACCCCGCGCCGGGCGCCGGGGTGGCGGCGGGGGCGCCGAGCTTGCGGGCCCTTTCCCAGCCGCCGTGGCGCTCGATCAGGGCGCGCTGATCGGCCTTGGCGCGGCGGTCGGCGTCCTCGGGGTCGACGATGCCGCGCAGCAGGGCCTCGTATTCGGCGAGGGTCGCGGCATAGGCCGGGTCGGGCGCCAGGTCGGCCGTTTCCTCCGGATCGGCCTCGAGGTCGAACAGTTCCGGCGGATGGCCGACATAGTGGTGGTACTTGAACCGGCCCTTGCGCAGCATGAAGCCGGCGCTGTTCGAACCGACGGCGTGGTATTCGGAGAAGGCGACGCGCTCCGGATCGTCCGCCCCGTCGATCAGGGCGAACAGGGACCGGCCGGGCAGCGCCGCCTCTTCCTCCGTCGCCTCCAGGCCGACGCCGTCGATCACGGTCGGATAGAGGTCGACCAGGGTGACGGGCGTCGCCACGGTCCGGCCGGCCGGCACGTCCGGCCCGGCGACGATCATCGGAATCCGGCTCGCCTCCTCGTAGAGCACCGATTTGCCCCACAGGCCGCGCGCGCCGACATTGTCGCCGTGGTCGCTGGTGTAGACGACCCGCGTCCGGTCGCTCAGGCCGGTCTCGTCCAGCGTATCCAGCACCGCGCCGATCCGGTCGTCCACGAAAGCGCAGAGCGCGTGGTAGGCGGCGATCGCCAGCAGGCGCTCCTCCCCGCTCGCGAACTGGTCGTCGGTCTGCGAGAACCGCGCATGCTCCTCGACCCAGGGATGGCGCCGGTAGCCGCCCTGCGGATGCAGCTTCGGAAACGGCATGTCCTCTATCGGGTACGGATCGAAATATTCCTGCGGCGCGACCAGGGGAAAGTGCGGCGCGACGAAGCCGATATAGAGCACCCAGGGGCGCGGATAGTCGTGCTTCGCGGCTTCGCGCAGCCAGGCCGCCGCGCGGTCGGCGATCCGCATGTCGTAGCGGTTGTAGCCACTCTCGCCGGGGCCGATGGCCTTGAGCATCCGGAAGGCGCCGCGCGTGTCGGGCAGCGGGTCCCGCTGCGAGCCCCAGACCATGCCGACGCCGTCGTAGATGTGCATCGGCTCGATCTGCCGGTCGATGCCGTAGGGGTCCTCCTCCCGGCGGTAGTGCAGCTTGCCGATGGTGGCGTTGTACAGGCCCTCTTCCTGCAGCCGGTTCGGCCAGCCCTTCACCCGGCCGTCCCAGGCGATGGCGTTGTCCCAGTAGCCGGTCTCGTGGACGTAGCGGCCGGTCGCGAAGCTGGCCCGCGCCGGCACGCAGATCGGGCTGTTGGTGTAGGCGGCAGCGAAAGCCGTGCCGCGCGCCGCCAGCCGGTCCATGTTCGGCGTGCGGACCCGGGGATGGCCCATATGCCCCATGAAGCGCGGATCGTGCTCGTCGGACATGACGACGACGAGATTGTGCGGCGTCACGGCAGGCCCGCCCCTGCAACCTGTGCGGCGCCCGCCGCCGGCCGGACGCACGGCGGAATGCCGGTCATTTCGCCTCCTCCCGCCGCGCAAACGGCCCGGACGGTTCGGCTTCGACTTTCGCCAGGAGACGGTCGAGATAGCCGACGAGCCTCGAGCGCTCGTGGCTGTTCAGCGCTTCGGCCAGCCAGGCCTGGCGCCGCCGCCCGAGGATCAGGATTTCGCCATGGAGCTTCCGGCCGGCCCCGGTCAGCCGCAGCGACGCCCGCCGCCGGTCGCTCGGGTGCGGCTCGCGCACAACATAGCCGGGCCGGATCAGCTTCGGCAGCAGGCGCGAGACCTGCGCCTTGTCGATGCTGGCGTGCCGGGCGACGTCGCGCAGGGAAAGGACGCCGAACTCGCCCAGAACGGCGATGGTGCGCCATTCGGCCAGCCCGAAGCCGTAGCGCGCCTGCAACTCGTCGTGCATCTGGCGGCTCAGCAGGGCGGAGAGCCGGTGCAGCCGGTAGGTGTAGAACTGCGTGACCGACGCCAGTTCGTTCGCGGCGCCCGGCGCAGCCGGCCGCTCCGGAGCAGGTTGCCGGCCGTCCTCCGGGGAATTTCCGCCTCGTCGCGCCCGGGCCATGGCTCCTCGATCCTTAACCTCAGGTCTCTATATTGATATATTTCGTTGAATTATCAACGTAACGGCCGGCGTTTTCCAGACTCTCCCTGCCGGCCCCGGAGATGCCGGGAAACGCTGCCGGCATACGGCGGCCCGGCCGCGCCGGAGAAAAGCCCTGCAAGAAAGAAGCCCGCAAGAAAGAAGACAGCCGCATGAACGATACCGAAAAGCGCCGGCCCAACATCCTGTTCATCACCTCGGACCAGCAGCGCGGCGACTGCTACGGTTTCGAGGGGCGTCGGGTGAAGACCCCCCATCTCGACCGGCTGGCGGCCGAAGGCACGCGCTTTGCCGCCTGCATCGCGCCGAACGTCGTTTGCCAGCCGTCGCGCGCCTCGATCCTGACCGGCCTGCTGCCGATGACCCACGGCGTGCACGACAACGGCATCTCCCTCGACCCGGAGACCGGCGAGGCCGGGTTCGCCGGGGCGCTCGCCGCCGCCGGCTACCGCACCGGCTTCGTCGGCAAGGCGCACTTCTCGACCTACAACACCTTCGCGCCGACCGGCAGCCCGGAATGTATCGAAAGCTCGAAGGAATTCGGCCCGGACTGGACCGGCCCCTATATGGGCTTCGGCCATGTCGACCTGTTGCTGGTCGGCCACAACTGGTTTCCGGTCCGCAAGCCGCCGCACGGGCTGCATTACGAGCGCTGGTATCACGCCGACGGACAGGGCGACGCGAAGACGGACCTGTACTGGGGCGACTTCCGCGAGACCGGCGGGCCCGCCGCCCAGACCTGGGATTCGAAACTGCCGGAAGCCTGGCACAACAGCGCCTGGGTCGGCGACCGGACCATCGACTTCATCCGCGCCCGCAGCGGAGCCGGCGGCGGCGCCCCCTGGTGCGTCTGGGCCAGCTTCCCGGACCCGCACCATCCGTTCGACGCGCCGGAGCCCTGGTGCGCCCTGCACCATCCGGACGAGGTCGACCTGCCGGAGCACCGGACCCGGGATTTCGACCGGCGGCCCTGGTGGCACCGGGAAACGATCGAGAAGCCGATCGAGGGCGAATTCGCGGCGCTCCGCACGCAGTACAGCCGCATTCCGCCGCAGACCGACCGGCAGCTGCGCCACCTGATCGCCAACTATTACGGCCAGATTTCCCTGATCGACCGTCACGTCGGCCGCATCCTGACCGCGCTCGCCGAGAGCGGGCAGGCGGAGAACACCGTCGTCGTCTACTCCTCCGACCACGGCGACTGGCTGGGCGACCACGGCCTGGTCCTGAAAGGCCCGATGCACTACGAGGGGCTGCTGCGCGTCGGCCTGATCGTGCGCGGGCCGGGCGTCCCGGCCGGCGGTGTCGTCGGCGATCCGGTCTCGACCCTCGACCTGCCGGCGACCTTCCTCGACTGGGCCGGCGCCGGATGGGCCGCCCCGGCGCGCCCCGGTAGGTCCGGCCCCGACGCCCGCCATTCGGCGAGCCTGCGTCCGCTGATCGAAAACGGCGCCCGCAACGGCGGCGGCAACGGCGAGCCGAACGGTTTGGGCCGGGACTACGCCTTCAACGAGTGGGAGCTGCATCCGAACCGCGCCGGGGTGCGGCTGTCGCTGCGCTGCGTGCGCACGAAGACCCACAAGCTAACCTACGAGGCCCTGAGCGACACCGGCGAACTCTACGACCTCGCCGACGACCCGCAGGAAATGGACGACCGCTGGAACGACCCCGGCGCCGCAAGGGTCCAGCGCGAGCTCATGGACATGATCCGCGCCCGGCCGGACGACGCGATACCGGAACTGAACGAACCGGACGGGGCGGCGTGAGGGCGAAGGGGGAAGACGCGGCCTTCCGCGGCTGCGAATCGCGGCTCTCTGGCGCCATCTTCTTTCCGGTCGGTCCTTAGCGCCCCGAAGGGATGGGATACGCCCTTCGTCTACACGGACTAGGTTTCAGCGTCGGATCGAAGCCCAAGCGCCAATTGGGCGTCTTCCGGCGGCCGGGGCAGAGCGTGGACGGCAACGACCTCGATTTGGAACGGGCCGGCGAGCTTTGCGATATCGGCATCGTCGGAATAGATCGTGCGCTGGTTTTGCGTTCGGGCGATTGCAACGATTTGCCGGTCGAACTTGAGCTTGGCGCGGGTTGAGTCGGTGCCCGCGCGCAGGTCGCCGGCCACGATGGCGTCGCGGGTCATTGCCGCCAGTTCGACGGCGGCGCGCTTGTCGAACGGTTCGATGCGGAAGCAACGGGCGCCGTCCAGGATATCGAGATACTCCGGTCCCGCCTCGCCGGCATGAACGAGCACCTCGCTTAGCGCCGGCGTCGGGATGACGACGGTCTCCTTCCGGGCGTCGAGGGTCTCGATGAGAAAATCGATGCGCGCCTTGGCGTCGGTCACGGGTTCGTTCGTTGCGGGATCGAGTGGCGCCCTCGCGTCGGGTTCGAGAAAGTGCAGCAGCGCCGTCGAATCGAAAACGGGCATCAGTGCGCTCCGTCGGCGCCCCGCATTCGCCGAAGCTCCTCCACGGGGTCGTCGATCTCTTTCCAGCCGCTGCCCTCCACGCTGCGCAAGCGTCCGACGACCTCGCCGAGCGAAGCATCGTCGAGTGCATCGAACCCGGTAATGTTGAAGCGTTTCATCGACCAGCCGCCGTCGGCGTCGCGCTCCCAGCGGCCCTCGCCGCGCACGCGCAGGACGGGGCCGTAGAGATGAACCGCAAGCCGCCTGGCCATATCGCGGGTCGCGTTGCACACATGGATGACGTCGCTGTCTTGCAGGTGGACGGGCACGGTGTCGTCGCGACCGCCGACGCGAATGAGCACGCCATCGAGAACGCCGGGCTGATTGAAAGCGCCGAACGTCAGAGGCTGCGGTTGCTCACGGCCGGGAAAGCGGATCACTTCGGCGCCGCCGTCTTCCTGCAGGCTACCGACCGCCTCGTCGTCGGCGAGACGCCGGTTCAGCGCCTTGAACGCTTTCGCCGCATCGGGCGGAGCGTCACCGCGCCCGACGGCGCGAATCCGATGCCTGACTTCGGGCGCGGCTTCCGGCTCCACCCGTTGCACAAGCACCGTGCTGCCGGGATCCAGGCGCACGAAATGCACCTGCCCGGCCCTGCCGAGGAGCCGCGCCAGGTCGGCCATATACTCGGCCAGATGCGCCATCGGCAGGGTGTCGGGACTGTAGGCGTCGATGACGAAGCGGTATTCGTGTGCATCTTTCATCGCGGTGCTCCCAGGCCCGGGCAGCCGGTCGTCGATCTGTATGCCATCCTATATGCCGCAACGGCGAATGCACAGCGGACAACGCTGCGCGCTCCCGGCCGAAGCGACTCCTCTCACGCGCCGCCGATCAACTCGCCCACCAATTCCTCGATCCGTGCGGCGACGCCGTTTTCGGCGAGAGCGGCGCGGATGCGTTTGCGGGTGCGGACGAAATATTCGCCTTCGTTCAGCGGCACATGGCCTGCGGCGGTTTCCGCGGTTGCGGCGGCGGCGGCCAGCGCGCGGTGCAACGCATGATCCTTCACGAACCGGGGGATGGGCAGGTTGAAGACATATTTGTCGAAATCCCGCGCGCCCCACTGGCCCTGCGCCTGATACGGCGCTACTGCGGCGCGCAGAGCCTCGCTGTTCAGTATCCCGCAGAGATAGCGGGCTTCCCCGAGAGTCGTAACTGCCGTCCAATACAGCTTGTGGTCGATGATGGCTCCGGTATCCCGGACCACGGCCGCCGCGAGATTGGTTCCGGCCTTGGTGTATACGACGCGAATCGGGGCAACCGGAAATTGGCGGGAGAGCTTGCCGTAATAGTCGCAATGTTCGAGGAGGCTCATCGCGCTCCGCTTGTGCCGCTCCCAAATCGCTTCCACGGCTTCGAGCCACTGCGCCAGGCGCGAATGTCCGCGACGCCGCGCCGTTTCCGCGTCCATGAGGTCGCGGTATTCCCCGTCCCACGGAACGACGGCCCGAAGTTCCCGGATTATACGGAACGGAGCCACCGACTCGCCGAGCAGAACCGGGTGAAGAAACGCCTTCTCTATCGCGCCCCGCGGCGGTTCCACCGTCGCCCACGGCTTCTTGTCCTGATTGCCGGCGCGTCCGCGAACCAGCGGCGCCGCCGGATTCGCGGGCAGGTTCCCGGTTTCCGGGAGCGCCTCGACCAGAACCAGACGCCGCGGCACGAAAGTCGCGCCCTGCCGGAACGTCTTCCGGTACGGCGAACCGCCCTCGTCGGCAGCTTCGGCCGGCCAGGGCGCCGCAGTTTCCGTCAGGCTGGCGCCGGCTTCCGCATCGCCGGCGTCGCGCCGCGGCAGGTCGCCGGCGAACGCGCGGACTTCGGCAGGCAGCGGCGCGGGCGATACGCCCCCGTGAACTTCGGCGAACAGCACGCAACTCGGCACCGGGAACAGGGGCCACACGTCCGGCCCGAACGCCCATGCCCCGGCGAAGCGCAGGCGAAATTCCGCGGTCCCGAACCGCGCGGCTTCGCCCCTGCGGAATTTGACATACGCTTGCCGCGACAGGGCGGCGTAGGGCATGACCAGCGCGATCCTTCCGGTTTTCCTCATGTAGAGCAGCGCCGCCCGGATGTAGAAATAGCCGGACAGGTCCTGCTGCGTCGCGACCTTGCCGCCGACCCAGATTCCGGCCGAGCGGCATTCTTCGCGGAACCGCGCCTGAAATGCGGGACTCATATAGCGGTAGGCCACCCAAGGCGGATTGCCGATCACGACGTCGGCTTTCTGCGCCTCGCTCGACAGCCAGACCGGCCGCGCCAGATTGCGCGCGACATAGCCCCAGATATGGTTGCGGCCTTCCCCGTGGAGGCGGCGCATCGTCGAGTAGGTTTCTTCGAGGGTCTCCCTGTCCTTTTCCGTTACGGGCTTCTGCCGCTTCAACCAGGCGGCGAAACCGGACGCCGGCGCCGACCGCGCGCCGAGTCCGATCATGGTGTTGAGAACCCGGTCCAGAAGCTCCGCATCCGAGGCTACGGCAGCGGGAATGCGCAGTACCGCCTCCTCCAGGTTTCTCGGTTTCGGATCGCCGACCGCAACCGCCGGAACGAAAATGTCTAGCGTCTCCTGACCGGCCAGCAGATTCAGTTGTTTCCCCTGCTCGCCGACCCGCGCCAGATTCCATTGAAGCGCGTCGCCCAGATAGACGGGGAGCGGCACGCTTCCCGGATGTCCGGCGCGGAGCGCGGGCATGAGCGCCAGCAGGAAGGTCACGCGGGCGATAATCACCGCTGCCGGGTGAATGTCGATCCCGGCGATATTGGCCGTAGCGCGCCGAACCGTGTCGGCGGGCGGCAAACCGGCCTCTTCCGCAGCCGCCAGAACGGCGCGCACCGCGTGGAACAGGAACGTGCCGGAGCCGCAGGCCGGGTCCATCACCCGTTGCCTCAGTGGATCTTCCACTACAGTTGCGACCATGCGGGCGGCCAGCCAGTCCGGCGTATAGTATTCGCCCAAATCGTGACGGGTTCCGGGGTCGATCAGGCTCTCGTAGAGCGCCTTGAGCACATCGACCTCGATATCGTACAGACGGAACCGGGCCACCTGCCGGGCGATCTGCATGACGAGGTCCGCCCCGCCCTCGACGCCGAGCACCCAATCGAAGAAATCGGGCTCGCTTTGCCCCGTGATGCCATGATCCGCAAAGGTCGTGCCGTGAAGAATGTCGGCCGCCGCCGGCGGCGTCTTTTCCAGCATCGCTATCCAGGCCACCGCCTTGGCGACCACCACGAGGTAAGTGTGCTGAAGAAACAGGTCGTCGTCACCGACCTCCGCGCCGTAGGCGAGGCTGAGGAGCCGGTTCCACAATTCGCGCTTCAGGCGCGCATCGGGAGTCTGCCCGGCCTGCGCCCACAGCGCGGCAAAATCGTCCAGCGCGCGCCGGGCGGCCAGGCTTTCGCGGCCGAACTCGCGCGCGACGGTTTCGGGGTCGGGCAGCAAATCCTCGCCGACGGCGACCGTGCTGCGCAGCCACGCCAGCGTTCCCCAGGAATTTTCCGGGTCGGCGCGGTGGGCGGCGACTTCGACGACCGCACCGCCGCGCAGGAAATAGGCGGTAAAATCGGCGCCGTCGGTCGCGATGCCGACGAATTTCTCGCCGGTCTGCCCCTCGCGTTCGGACAGATAGCGCGCCAGCCCGTCTTCGGCGTCCGTGCGCTCGCGCGTCAGGTTCGACTTCAACTCGAACACCGTCCTGCCGAGCAGGGCGTCGATCCGGCCGCGCACTTCCGGGGCCGGCTTCTCGAAGTCGATGTCGCGGCTGTCCGCGCCCAGCCCCTCGACCAGCAGCCGGTACAGCAGCGCGCGGACCTTCTCGTGGCCCGGCCGTCCGGCGAGTTCGGCGACCAGTTCGTCCCGCCGTTCCGGAGTCAGCATTCCCGGCGCTCCGGGACCGGGCTATGCGGTCCTGTCATCTCGGCGCTCCCGGCGCTCCCGCAGGTTGAAAAGCGGATTTTGCAGTAAAACGAACAATACGGCAACATTCCAGGCGGGACCCGGCCGGTGCGTAACACGAAAGCGCCGGCGGAGGAATGCCGCTCCTTTCCGCGCCGCCGGCGCAACCCTACGCCGGGTAGGCCGCCAGGCCGCCGATCGAGGCGCGGGTCAGGGCCTCGACATGAAGGAGCGCACCGTCGATCGTCGGATAGCCCGGATCGCGGCCCTCGAAGGCGAGGAACAGGTCGGTGCCGGCGAGCAGCACCGCTTCCGCGCCTTGGCGTTCGACGAGGTCGCGGCCGGCCCGGAACAGGATGGCGCGCCCGTCCTCGCCGACCGCGCCGGCCCTGGCGAGGGCGATATAGACGTCGTTGACGGTCTGCAAATCGTCGCCCTGCGGGATGACCGTCTCGATCCCCGGCCCGTTGCCCGATCCGTTCCCCGCCCCGTTGCCGGAAAGGGCGCCGTAGATGCCGCTGGTCATGGCGATCGCCGTGCCGATCAGGCCGATCCGCGAGACGCCGCGCGCGCGCAGCCCGGCGGCGATGGCCGGCGCCACGTTGAGCACCGGCAGCGGCGAGAGCGGCTCGAATTCGTCGAAACAGAAATGCCCGCCGATCGAGGTGATCGCCACCGCCTCGGCGCCGGCCCCCTTCAGCCGCGCCGTCAGCGCCGCGTACTCCCCGGCCTGCGCTTCGGCCCTGCCGGCGATGGCGTTGGCCGCCAGCGTGTGGACATGGGCATGGACGATGGTGAGCTCCAGGCGCCGGCCCTCGGCCTCGTGGCGCCGCACCAGGCGCCGGTAGTAGAATTCCGTCGCGGCCGGCCCGATGCCGCCGATCAGTCCGATATGCATGGGCGCCCCCCGCCTCCAAAGTCCTCAATAGATGCCGTCGCGGGTCAGCGCACAGGCCGGGCAGACGGCGGCGCAGAAGCCGCAATGCACGCAGGTCCGAAAAATGCCGTCCGCCGCGGCGACCGCGGGGCCGGTCATTCGAACAACTCGCTGTGGGTTCCCGCGCGGACGAAAACGACCGTCCCGTCCGGCAAGGCCGATTCGTCCCACCGGGCGCGGCAGCCTTGTCCGTTTACCGGCCGCCGGTCTTTTCAAGTTCTGTAAACATCGCTTCGGCCGAGGCGAAGCGCGCCCTGCCGGCTTTCACTATCTCCTCCGCCTCGGCCATGGCCGCCCGGGTCTCGGCGTTGGGAGTCTTGAGTTCCGGCGGAAACGTCCGGTCCGCGGCGATTTCGGCGGGGCGTTCTTTCGGAATGGGCATGGCGTTATCTTCCTACAACCACCACTGGATCACATAGTCGAACGGGCCTTCGGCGTTGAGGAGGTCGACGCGCTGGAGGCGGATGCGGTAGGCGCCCGCCCCGTCCCCGTCCTTCACCAGTTCGTGGCGGTATTTGCCGGCGAACTGGCGGACCTCGTAGCGCAGATATTCCGAGCAGTGGAATTTCGAGCGCACCGTCAGGTCGCCGTTCGCCGCCACGCTCTCGATCGCGACGTTCGAGACGACATGGCTGAGGCGGTTGGGCGGGCTCTGGGACCAGGCGTGGGGATGGGTGTTGCGCCGGATGCGCACCCGCATCAGGTCGAGGTCTTCCCAGAAGATGTTGGGCACGCCGTCGCCCTGCGCCTGGTCGGCGCGGGCCGGCATCCAGTAGCGGCCGTCCGGCGTAAACAGGGCGAGCCAGTCGTCCCAGCGGCCGTCGTCCAGAATCTCGGCCTGGCGGTAAAGGAAGGCCTCGACGGCGCGCTGGGTCTCGAAATCGACCTGCGCGGCGGTCGGCGGGGCGGCGGCCCGGGCGTCGGCGTCCGGCATGGTCAGCCTCCCGCGCCGCCGTTGCCGGCGGCCCCGGCGCCCGCGCCCATATAGCCGGCCCAGGCCTGCATCATGTGGCGCAGCGGCATCTCGCTCATCGTGCCGGGCGCGCTGTAGAGAACGCCGTCGCGCTCGCTGTCCGAGCCGTAGTTGCGGTGCAGGCTGACCCAATCGCCGCCCTCGGTCGACAGCCCCTGATGGCATTTCCAGAAATTGTGCAAATCGTCGGCGTTCACCATCGTCGAGGGCGAATTGACCAGATAATAGTAGTCGAGCGCCCGGCGGTAGATCGCCTCCGGCGCGCCCTTGAGCCGGAAATGCCAGATCTCGGTCAGCGTGCGGTCGACTCCGAGCGGCCGGATCGCGCGCAACTGCTGGAGCGGCGGCTGCACCGACAGGCTGGGATAGACCAGGACGTGGTGCAGGTCGGTCGAGAGGATCGCTTCGCCCTTCTCCTCGCCGTGGGCTTTCTTGAGCAGGGTCTCGTATTCCACCGTATCCGGGTCCTGCGGGCGCAGGCCCATATAGCCGGCGAGGAAGCAGTGGCCGTAGGGATGGCCGACCGTGTCGAACTTGACCCAGTCCTCGATCGGCGTCTTGAAGGCGGAGATGAAGCTGTAGCTGAGCGGCGCCTTGCGGCCGTCGCGCTTCTCCATCTCGCGCTCGACCTGGCCGGCGGCGACGCCGGTCGATTCGTGAGTCGCCGAGGGATGCGAGACGTCGAGCTGGTTTTCCAGAAAGATCTTCCAGTTGGACTTCTGGATCATGCGGAAACAGTCGCCGACCACCTCGACATCGCCCTCCGGCGCCCGGTCGACCAGCTGGTCGAAGGTCAGCGTCGCGCCGCCGAGGAAGGTCTCGAGGTCCGGCCCGTCGGGCGACAGGGAGGCGAAATAGAAACCGCGGTAATCATCGACCCGCGCCGCCGGCTTGAGCCCGGCATCGCCTTCGGCGAGGTTCATCCGCGTGCCGTCGTAGCCGCCGGTCGCCGGGATGCTGGCGACGGTGCCGTCGAAATTGTACATCCAGGCGTGATAGGAGCAGCGGAAGCGATGCCCGGCATTGCCGCTGCGGTCCGAGCACAGCATGGCGCCGCGGTGCGGGCAGCGGTTGTAGAAGACGCGGACTTCGCCGTCCTTGCCGCGCACCATGATCATCGGCTGGCGGCCGATTTGCGCGGTGTAGTAGTCGCCGGGCGCCTTCACCTGACTCTTGTGGCCGACATAGACCCACAAGGATTCGTGGATCCGTTCCATCTCCTGCTCGAAGATGTCCGGATCGGTGTAGCACAGCCGGTGGACCCGGTCGGGCTCGACCAGCCGGGAAATATCGCGATCGCCGTTGCGCACAGCATCCCTCCTTCGCCGTGTCGCGTTATGAACAGCCGCCGCGGGGCAAATCCCTATGCCGCGGCCGGAAGGAAACGATGCCCCATGCAGCGAATGGCGGCAAGCACAAAGGCCGGCCGCTGCCCGCCGGACCTACGGCCAGAGCGCGTCGAGCGGGAAGGCGATCGCTTCGAAGGGCGGGATCGAGACCGGATCGTCGTTGCGCGCCGTGGCGATGAGAACCCACTCGCCGTTGCGGAGTTCGAAGGCTTCGAGATCGCGCGCCTCGGGATCGATGAACCAGAGGTGGGCGACGCCCTCGCGGGCATAGACCGGGCGCTTGCCGTGCCGGTCGAGATCGCGGGTCGAGGGCGAGAGCACCTCGCAGACCCAATCGGGCGCCAGGGTGACGAATGCCGTATCGGGAAAGTCCGGCATCCGCTCGCGCCGCCATCCGGCGAGGTCGGGCACCAGGATGTCCTCGCCTAGATGCAACTCCGGCTCGTCGACGATCCACCAGCCGCCGGGGCCGCCTTCGCCGAAGTCGAACGGATCGCCGATCTTGCCGCCGAGGACGGAACTGGCGCGTGCATGCGGCATCGCCGGCCGCGGGTGGGTATGGAGCCCCCCTTGGACGACTTCGGCCACCATATGCGCCGGCGCGTCCAGCACGTCCCGGTAGGTCGCGCGGCGCCTGGGTCGTTCGAGGGCGGCTTGGGATCGGGCCATCGCAAGGGTCTCCCGGCAAGCGAGCCATCGAAACTAGCATGGCGGCCCCCGAACGGTAAGGCCGCCGCAGCGATCCTTCAACCGGCCCTCGCCAGCGCCGCTGCGGTTTCGGCCAGCGCCGCGCCCTGGATACGGGCCATCGCCAGTTCCGCCGGGCTCGGCCGCTCGCCGGGCCCGCGGGTTACCGTGCCGGCGCCGAGCGGGCTGCCGCCGTGGACCGCCGACAGGTCCATGACCTCGGCGGCGCGCAGGCCGAGCGGCACGATGGTCATGCCGTGGGCGCCGAGCAGCGCCCACAGGGAGAGGATCGCGCTTTCCCGCCCGCCGCCGGAGCCCGCGCCGGTGAAAACGGTCGCCGGCTTGCCGATCAGCGCGCCGTCGAACCACATCGCCGCCGTGCGGTCGAGGAACACGCGCAGCGCGCCGCTCATCGAGCCGAAATGCACCGGGGTGCCGAGCGCCAGCCCGTCGCACGCCGCGAGGTCGGCCGGTTCGGCGATCGGCACGTCGGCGAAGGGCGCCCGCTTCGCTTCGTAGTCCGGCCCCTGGATCGCCGGCGCTTCGGCAATCTCCGGCGCCTGTTTCAGCGTCACGGCCGCGCCGGCCTCCGCCGCGCCCCCGGCCACGGCCTGCGCCATCTTCCAGGTCGCGCCGCCGGTGGAATGAAACAAAACCAGGATGCGGGGGCCGCTCATGGCGCTAGTCTATGCCCGACGCGACGCGCAAAGGAAACCGGGAGAACGCCATGCCGGAGAACGCCACGATCGTCGAAATGCGCATCTACACCGCCCATGTCGGCAAGGCCGCCGCCTTCGTCGCGCTGTACCGGGAGAAGGGCCTGCCGATCCAGGAGCCGATCCAGGGCGGGCTTCTCGGCCTGTACCGCACCGAGTTCGGCCCGATGAACCAGATCGTCCTGCTGTGGGAATATCCCGGCCATGCCGCCCGCGACGCCCGCCGCGCCGCCCTGCTCGAAGCGCCCGGCTGGACGGATTTCCTGCGCGAGGCCGCACCCCTGATCCAGAGCGAGGAAAGCCGGCTCCTCCTGCCGGCGTAACCGGCTATGACGCCGGATCGAGCCTGTTGAGGCTCAGCCCGGCCTCGATGGCGTCGACGATGGCGTCGGAATCCGCCCGCTCGATGACCAGCGGCGGCGACAGGATCATGACATTTCCGGCCACCCGGACCAAGGCGCCGTTCTCGTAGGCCAGGTTTGCGACCTCGCCGACATATTTCAGGCCGGCCGGAGTTTTCGAATCCCGGTCGCTGACGAATTCCAGCGCCAGCATCAGACCCTTGCCGCGCACGCTGCCCACGGTCTCGTGTTTCGCCTGCAGGTCGCGCAGGCGGGCCAGCAGGTAATCGCCCTCGCCTTGGGAATTGCCCGGCAGATCCAGCTTGAAGGTCTCGTCCAGGCAGGCGAGCGCCGCGGCGCAGCCGACCGGGTGGCCGGCATAGGTGTAGCCGTGGAAGATGGCGCCCAGCATGTCCTTGTTGTTCCGGAACGCCTCCTCGATCCGGGCGTTCACCACGCAGGCGCCGAGCGGGAAATAGCCGGAGGTGATCGCCTTCGCGATGCACATCATGTCCGGCTTCACGCCCCAGCCGCGGCTGCCGAACCAGTTGCCGGTGCGCCCGAAGGCGGTGACCACCTCGTCGGCGATCAGCAGGATGCCGTAGCGGTCGAGCAGTTCGCGCAGCTTCGGCCAGTAGCCCGGCGGCGGCACGATAACGCCGCCGGCGCCCTGCACCGGCTCCGCGATGAAAGCCGCGACGGTCTCCGGATCCTGGAACTTTATCTCGTCCTCCAGCGCGGCCAGGCACAGGTCCGCCAGGCGCTCGGGATCGGTCTCGTCGAAGGGATTGCGGTAGGCGAACGGCGCCGGAGCGTGGAAGCAGCCCGGCATCAGCGGCTCGTAGGCCCGGCGGAACTGGCTGTTGCCGTTGACCGACGCGCCGCCGAAATGGGTGCCGTGATAGCCTTTCTTGAGGGAGAGGAACTTGGTCCGGTCGGGCTTCCCCTGCACCTTCCAGTACTGCCGGGCGATCCGCAGCGCCGATTCGACCGAATCCGAGCCGCCCGAGGTGAACATCGACCGGCGCATGTCTTCCGGCGCCAGGATTTCCGCCAGCCGGTAACCCAGCTCGATGATGCCGGGATGGGTCGTGCCGCGGAAGCCGGCATAGTAGGGCAGGCGCGCCAGCTGGTCGGCGACCGCCTGCTTTATCGGCTCGCAGGAATAGCCGAGATTGACGTTCCACAGGCCGGCGACCGCGTCGACCACCGTGGCGCCGTTGAGGTCCGTGATCCGCACGCCTTCGCCCGAAACGATGATCCGCGGCGGGACGGCCTCCATCTCGTTGGGATGGGCCATCGGGTGCCAGACCTGCTTGGCGTTGTTCTCTTTCAGGAAATTCGAATTCGGAATGTCGAGCATCGGATCGGGCCCCCTGCCTGGCATAACCGGCCGCACGCGCGCTGCACCGGCGCAGCGCCCTCGCCTCGCGTACGGCCCCTGCCTCGCGTTCTGAAAGTCTGTGGGGGCGGTTTGTAGCCCGGATGCCGCCGCGCCGTCGATACGCCCGTTGCAACTGCCCGGCTTACGGATTGGCGCTCGCGTCCCATTCGACTTCGAGGCTCTGGACGCCGCGGAAGGTCAGGGTCCGGATATAGCCGAATTGCTGATCCGGTTTCAGCCGCATGTGCGGCAGGCGGCGGACCAGTTCCTCCAGGATCACCTTCATCTCCATGCGGGCGAGCGGCGCGCCCATGCAGAAATGCGCGCCGTGCCCGAGGCCCAGATGGCGCCGGGCGTTCCGGCGCGCCGGATCGAACGTCTCCGGGTCCTCGAATATCTCGGGATCGCGGTTGCCGGAGCCCATCAGGATCAGCACCTTGCCGCCCTTCGGGATCGGCATTCCGGCGATTTCCGTATCTTTCGTCGCGATCCGCCGCCAGGCGAAGATCGAACTGTCGTAGCGCAGGATTTCCTCGACGGCATTGGGGATCAGGGAGGGATCGGCGACCAGCCGCTCCCAGGGCTCCCTGTCGCTCAGCAGCTTCTTGAGGCCGTTCGCCGACGCCTGGGTGGTCGTCTCGTGCCCGGCGAACTGCATCAGGAACATGACGTTGCGCAGATAGTTGACCGAGAAGCGCGACGGGTCTTCGCGATACAGGCGCACCATGTCGCCGAGATAGTTGTCGCCCGGATTCTTCAGGGCGTTGTCGACGAGTTCGACCGTGAAGTCCCACGATGCGCCCATATCGGCCATCATCTCGACCTGTTCCCCGTCGCTGGGGAAGCCCCAGTTGACGATGGCGCGCTTGGAGCCGAGCTCCTTGACCATGACCGCCTTGTCGTCCGGCGCGCCGAGGAAGATGAAGATCGCCAGGGCCGGAATCTCGTACAGCATCCGGCCGACCAGTTCGGCCTCGCCGTCGTCGATAAACCGGTCGATGTACCGGGTGACGATCTCGCGCACCCGCGGTTCGACCTCGTTCACCCGCTTGGGCGTGAAAGCGTCGCCGAAGATCTTGCGGTGCGCCCGGTGCGTCCCGATCTCCTCGTCGACCAGGGACGGCTCGATCCCGATGTCGAGCCTGTCGCGCACCTCGGCCGCCGCCGGGCACAGCGCGCGCACCGGATGACGGGCCACCGCCGGCGAGAATGTCTCCGGATCGCGGAACACGCCGACGCAGTCGGCGTATTTCATCACCACCCAGCAATCCATTTCCGGGCTGTAGAAGACGGGTTCGGCGTCGCGCGTTTCGGCAAAAAACCGGTAGGGATCGGCGATATATTCGTCCGAGAACGGCACAAAGGCCCGGCCCGCGGCCGTTACCGGGCAGCCGGCGCCGGCAGGACCGGCGCCATCGTCCGGATCGGACTGGAACATTCCGAACGCCGGCTTGCTTTCCATCCCGTCCTCCCGAAGTTGCGGCCGGGCCGGCGGCGGTTCCGCCCGGCCGCCGGCCCGGTTCCGCAGTGTCGTGCCGGACGCCCCCGACGCCGTCTACCCCTTGCCGCGCCAGGGAATGAGCTTGCGCTCCAGCATCCGCATCAGGAGCTCGATGGCGAAGCCGATCAGCCCGATAATGACGATGCCGATCACCACGACATCCGTGTTCAGGAAGTTCTTGGCGATCATGATCATCGAGCCGAGGCCGTAATCGGCCGCAATCAGTTCGGCCGCCACCACCGTGCCCCAGCAGACACCCATTGCGGTGCGCACGCCGGTGAAGATTTCCGGCAGCGCGTTCGGCAGGACCACCCGGAGCAGCACCTGGAGCTTGGTTGCGCCCAGGGAATAGGCCGCGTGGACCTTGGACACCCGCACGCTGCTCACGCCGGCCCGCGCCGCGATGATCATGATGAACAGCGAAGCCAGGGTGAGCAGGAATATCTTCGCGAACTCGTCGATGCCGAACCACAGGATGATCAGCGGGATCAGGGCGAGCGGCGGAATCGGACGGATGAACTCGACGATCGGATCGAAAAACCCCTTGGCGACCGACCACAGGCCCATGGCGAATCCGAGCGGAATGCCGATCGCGGCGCCGATCACGACGCCGGCAAGCACCCGGACCACGCTGATCCCGATATGGTCCCACAGGGCGACGTTGCGGAAGCCCTCGTTCGCCAGTTTCCCGAGACGATCGAACACGGCGTCGAGCGCCGGCCAGTAAATCGGCTTGATCCAGCCCGCCGCCGTCGCAACCCACCAGAGGACTAAAAGGGCGACTATGGAAATAATCCCGTAACCGCGGCCGGAATTGACCGCCGAAGCGTCGCCGAACTTGACCGTTTTCTGCCGGGTGAAGCTGTTGTCGGCCAGACCCAGCCAGATCATCCAGCGCGACGGTTGATTGCCGTTAGCCATGGCCCACTCCCTCCGCGCGTCCCATGATCTCCTCTTCCATCTCCCAGATCATGGAGAGGATCTCTTCGCGCTTTTCGATAAAGTCCGGCGAAGCCTTGATATCCCGCGGGCTTTCCGTCAGCCCGCGCTTGGCGAACGGCAGGCGGTATTCCCGTTCGATCCGTCCCGGCCGCGGCGCCATCACGATCAGGCGCTCGCCCAGGAACAGGGCTTCTTCCACCGAATGGGTGATCAGGATGATGGTCTTCCGCGTCTCGTCCCAGAGCTGGAGCACGAGACCCTGCATTTTTTCGCGCGTCAGCGCGTCGAGCGCGCCGAGCGGCTCGTCCATCAGGATGACTTCCGGATCGTTCGCCAGGCAGCGGGCGAGCGCGACGCGCTGCTGCATCCCGCCCGAAAGCTGGTAGACCGGCTTCTTTGCGAAGTCCTGAAGGCCGACCGTTTCGAGCAGGTGCTCGACCGTCGCCTTGATGTCGCCGGAAGGCTTGCCGGCCATTTTCGGCCCGAAGGCGATATTCTTTTCGACCGTCAGCCACTCGAACAGGGCGCCCTGCTGAAAGACCATGCCGCGTTCCGCGCCCGGGCCCGTGACGACCGAAGCGTCGGCATCGGCGATCATGCCGCGGTCCGCGCCCGGCCCGGTGACGACCGAGGCCGCGCCGTCGGGCTGCGGATCCTGCAGGACGACCCGGCCGGCAGTGGGCGACAGGAATCCCGCGATGATGTTGAGCAAGGTCGTCTTGCCGCAACCCGACGGCCCGAGCACCGACATCAGTTCCCCGGGTTGCAGGTCCAGCGACACATGGTCGAGCGCGCGCACCGGCTCCCCGCCGGGCACGGTGAAGACCATGGAAACGTCTTGAATCGAGAGCGCTTTCATCGCCCCTCCCCTGTTCTCGCCGCAACGGAGCGATGCGGGAGAAAAAAGCGCGGTCCCGGAGGACCGCGCCCGTTCACGCTTTACTTGAGGAAACTGGCGTCGACCGTGCCGCCATAGCTGGCGAGCGCCTTTTCCAGTTGCTTCTGCTGCACGAAGAAGTCGGCGACCTGCTTCATGAAATCCTGGACGGTGCCGCCCATCCATGCCTTGGACGCCTGGTCCGCCTTGGACGGGAACGAGAACATCCGGATCATGTTGGCCGTGGCGGCGTTATCCATGCCGGCGGCCTTGGCGATCTTCCCGAGGGCCGCTTTCGGGTCCTTGCCGTAGGCGGCGTTGGCGGCGTCCGTAACGTCCATGAATTTCTGGACGAGTTTCGGATGCTTCTTGATGAAATCGCCGGTGACCGAGATGACGTCGAAGACGCGGATGCCGATGGCTTCCTGCTCCTTGGCCGTCATCAGGTATTCGCCGTTTTCCTTCATGCGCAGCATCGGCCCGCCGAAGGCGCAGCCCATGACGATATCGCCGCGGGCGAAAGCGACGGCGGCGTCGGCGCCGTTCATCTGCACCATGTTCACCTTCGAGGCGTCGACGCCCAGATGGTCGAGCATGCGCAGCAGCTTGTAGTGGGTGACGTTGCCGATCGGCGTGCCGACCTTCTTGCCCTCGAGCTGCTTGGCGTTGGCCTTGGTAATGCCGGAAGCCTTGCTGACGACGCAGTTGTCCGCCTCGGCGTAGGACACGGCGACGCCGATCAGTTTCAGGTCCAGGCCCTTGGAAACGGCGACCACGAAGGGCACGAGCCCCTGGCTATAGGCGATCTGGACCTTGCCCGACGCCATGGCCAGGGACATTTCGTTGCCGTTGCCGAACGCGCGCCAGTTGACCTTGACGCCCATTTCCTTGTCGTAGGTCTTGTCCAGCTGGGCGACCTGGTTGGCCGTCGGCCATTCCTGGAAATAGGCGACGGTTATTTCCTTCAATTGGGCGTGCGCGGCGGATGCAGCGACCGCCGACGCAACGGCGCCCAGGGCGAGATGACGGAAAAATTTCATGAGGCTACCTTTCTTCGATAGTGTGTTTCCGGACACCGGGAGCCGGTGTTCCTTGCTTTTGCCGCCGGGCTTCGGTTGGATGGCCCGGACGCCCGCATTGTGACCGGTTTGTTTGGGCCGGTCAGTGCCTGATTGCCTCCATCGGGTCCCAATAGGCGTGTCCGAGGCTTTCGGCAACCGCAGCATGGGTGATCCGGCCGGCATGGACGTTGAGGCCGTTCATCAGATGCGCATCGTCGGCCAGCGCCTGCCGCCAGCCCTTGTCGGCGATCGCCAGCGTGAAGGGAAGCGTCGCGTTGTTCAGCGCCTGGGCCGAGGTGCGCGGCACGCCGCCCGGCATGTTGGCGACGCAGTAATGGACGACGTCGTCAACGACGAAGACCGGATCGTCGTGGGTCGTCGGCCGGGATGTTTCGAAGCAGCCGCCCTGGTCGATGGCGACGTCGACGACGACCGCCCCCGGTTTCATCTTTCCGACAAGATCGGCGGACACCAGCTTCGGCGCCGCCGCGCCGGGCACCAGAACGCCGCCGATCACGAGGTCCGCCGCCGTGCAGTGCCGTTCGATCGCGTCCCGGGTCGAGAACACGGTGTTCAGCGGCCGGCCGAACTGCCGCCACAGGCGGCGCAGCTGGTCGACGTTGCGGTCCAGCACCCACACGTCGGCGCCCATCCCGAGGGCAATATGGATCGCGTGCGTCCCCACCACGCCGCCGCCGATCACCACGACCTTGCCGGGATCGACGCCCGGCACGCCGCCCAGGAGGATTCCCAGGCCGTAATGGGTCTTCTCGAGGTAGTAGGCGCCCGCCTGGACCGCCATGCGGCCGGCCACTTCCGACATCGGCGCGAGCAGCGGCAGGCCGCCGGAGGGCGAGGTCACGGTCTCGTAAGCGATGCAAGTCGCGCCGCTCTCGATCAGGTCGTCGGTCTGCTCCGGATCGGGCGCGAGATGCAGATAGGTGAACAGGATCTGCCCCTTGCGCAGCATCGCGCGTTCCGGCGCCAGCGGCTCCTTCACCTTCACGATCATCTCGGCTTCGGCGAACACGTCGGCGGCGGAAGCCAGGATGGACGCGCCGGCCTCCTCGTAGTGCGCATCGGTCATGCCGATCGCCGCGCCGGCGCCGGTTTCGACGACGACCCGGTGCCCGTGCCCGACAAGTTCGCGGACGTTGCCGGGGATCAGCCCGACCCGGTATTCGTGAACCTTGGTTTCTTTCGGGACGCCGATCAGCATGTCTCTTCGGGCCGCAAAGCTTTCTCCTGTCCGGACGCAACGCCCCGCGTATCGCGGGACGGTCAACCTTGTACCACTAACGAAACGAAATCAATTGCCCGCGATGCGCACCGCTGCCGGATGCCGCGGGGATTTTGGCCTTTTCGGGGGTTCATCGTTATGTCTCTATAGGCTCTCGACAGCGATCCGCGCCGCCTGCAAACGCCGGCGGCGGCGGACGGTGTTTTCGGGGCCGCCGGAAGCGGCAGGAAATTTCCCCGCTGGAGGGTAAGGATATGGATTTCACGGCGAATTCGCTCGAAGAGCACTGGATGCCGTTCACGCCCAACCGCGAGTTCAAGGAGGAACCGCGGCTGGTGGAGGAGAGCAGCGGCATCCGCCTGGTCGACCACAGGGGCGGCACGGTGCTCGACGGTTCGTCCGGCCTGTTCTGCGTGCCGGCCGGCCACGGCCGGCGCGAGATCGCCGACGCCGTCCACGAACAGTTGCTGAAGAACGACTATACCGCGCCGTTCAATCTCGGCCATTCGGGCTCCTTCCGGCTCGCGAAGATGGTCTCGGCGATTACGCCGGAGCCGATCAACCATGTCTTCTTCACCAATTCGGGCTCGGAATCGGTCGATACGGCGCTCAAGATCTGCATGGCCTATCACGGCGCCCGCGGCGACCACCGGCGGCAGCGTTTCGTCTCGCGGGAGCGCGCCTATCACGGCGTCAACATGGGCGGCGTGTCGCTGTCCGGCATGGTCAAGAACCGGGACATCTTCTCCGTCTGCATGCCCTATGTCGTGAACATGCGGCACACTTGGCGGCCGGAGGACCGGTTCACCCGCGGCCAGGCGGAGAACGGCGAAGAGCTGGCCAACGACCTGCAACGCTTCTGCGACACCTATGGCGGCTACACGATCGCCGCCTGTTTCGTCGAGCCGGTTGCCGGATCGACCGGCGTGCTCGTCCCGCCGAAGGGATACCTGGAGCGCTTGCGCGAGATCTGCGACGCCAACGGCATCCTGCTGGTGTTCGACGAGGTCATTACGGGCTTCGGCCGGCTCGGGCCGCCGTTTGCGGCCGAAGCCTTCGGCGTGACGCCGGACATCATGACGATGGCGAAGGCGCTCACCAACGGCTGCCAGCCGATGGGCGCCGTCGCCGTGAAGGACGAGATTTACGATACCGTGGTCGATGCGTCGCCGGACGGCGCCATCGAGTTCTTCCACGGCTACACCTATTCGGCCCATCCCGCCGCCTGCGCCGCCGGCATCGCGACCCAGACGCTCTACCGGGAGGGCGGCCTGTTCGAACAGGGCGCTGCGCTGATCGACCGTTTCCAGGACGCGGTTTACGCCCTGGAGGACATGGACATCGTCACCGACGTGCGCGGCTACGGCCTGATGGCGGGCTTCGACCTGAAACCGGGCGCGAAGCCCGGGGCCTTGGGGCCGCAGGTGCAAAAGCGCCTGTTCTGGAACGGCCTCCACGTCAAGTTCACCGGCGACGCCGGCATTATCGCGCCGCCCTTCATTTCGACGAAGGACGACATCGACGAGATGATCGACATCCTGCGCCGCACGCTGCTGGAATATTCCTGAGCGGCGCGCGGACGCGGCAGACGTAAAGAAAGGCGGCCTGCGGGCCGCCTTTCGCTTTTGCGCGACAGTTCGGCCGGACTTCAGCCGATCACGCCGCCATCGTCGCGGCCGATCGCGATGATGGCCGAGCGCGGCACCGAATCGCCGCCGCCGGGCCAGTGGCTGTTGCCACGCTCGCCGGGATGCTGGATGCCGACGAAGACCGTCCGGCGGTCGCCGCTGAAGGCCAGGCCGGTGATTTCGCACTCCTTCGGCCCGACCAGGAAGCGCCTGATCTCGCCGGTCGCCGGATCGCCGATCAGCATCTGGTTGTTGCCCATGCCGGCGAAGTCCCCTTCGTTCGAATAGTTGCCGTCGGTCTGGATCCACAGCAGCCCCCGGCTGTCGAAGGCCAGGCCGTCGGGCGAGTTGAAGAAATTGCCGGGATTCACGTTCTTCGAGCCCGCGCGGTCGTCCTTGTGCACGGCCGGGTTGCCGGCGAGCACATACAGGTCCCAGGTGAATTTCTTCGCGGTGTGGTCGCCGCCAGCCGGCCGCCAGCGGACGATCTGGCCGTATTTGTTGGCCGCGCGCGGATTCGGGCCGCCGACCGGCGTGGCGTCGCCGCCGGCGTTCGGCTTCCTGCCGCGGTTCTTGTTGTTGGTGAGGGCGCAGTAGACCTCGGCCTTGTGCGGATTGGCGGCGACCCATTCCGGCCGGTCCATCGTCGTCGCCTTGACGGCGGAGGCGGCCATCCGCGTGTGGATGCAGATTTCGGCGAGGGACTTCATGCCGGTCGTCTGCGGCGTCAGCGCCAGCCATTCGCCGGCGCCGTCGGCGTCGAAGCGCGCGGCGTAGAGCGTGCCCCGGTCGAGCAGGTCGTCGTTCCCGCCGCCGGCCGCGTACACGCCGTCCGAGACGTAGCGGTAGAGATATTCGCCGCGCTCGTCGTCGCCCATATAGACGACGATCCGGCCGTTGGCGGCGATCACCAGCTCGGCGTTCTCGTGCTTGAAACGGCCCAGGGCCGTGCGCTTCTTCGGCGTGGACTGCGGATCGAGCGGGTCGATCTCGACGACATAGCCGGCCCGGTTCGGCTCGTTGGGATGTTTCGCGATATCGAAGCGCTCGTCGGCCGTCGCCCAGGCATAGCCCCAGTCCTTGTGCCGGATGCCGTAGCGCCTGAAGGCGGGCGACAGCGCCAGCGCCTCGTCGCTGGACGAGAAGTAGCCGTTGAAATTCTCCTCGCAGGTCAGATAGGCGCCCCAGGGCGTGCGGCCGCTGCCGCAGTTGTTCCAGGTGCCGAGCGAGCGCCGCCCGGCCGGGTCTGCCCCGGTCTTGAGCAGGTCGTGGCCGGCCGCCGGGCCGGTCAGCTCCATCGGTGTGTCGGCGGTGATGCGGCGGTTGAACGGCGAGTCCTTCACGACCTGCCACTTTCCGCCGGCCTGCGCGACCTCCATGACGGAGACGCCATGGGCCGCCTTGCCCTTGCGCACGTCGTCGGCATTCTCCGGCTTCATCGAATCGCGCATGCCGTACACGATCGAGCGGTTGGTGTATTCGTTGTTGACGGCGAGGATGCTGCGCGCGCCCGACTGGAACAGGGCCATGCCGTCGGTATTGTCGCCGAACGCCAGTTCCTGCGACGCGCCCGTGCCGCGGGTCTCCGGATCGAAGGGCTCGCCCCTGCTCCACAGCGGATCGCCCCAACTCGCGACGACGTGCCAGCTATAGCCTTCCGGCACGCGCACCGTATCCCCGGTTCCGGCCGCGACCGCCTCGAACGCCAGCCGGCTCCCGGCGGCGCGCGCCCCGGCCGCGGTCAGCGCCGAAGCGCCGGTGAGAAAGGCGCCGGTCCCGAGGGCCGTGGCGCCGCCCAGAAACCCCCGGCGCGAGACACGCTCTTCGACAATGCGGTCGAAACCGGTTTCTTCCGGCCGCGGATCGTTGAGTTCGTCGAACCCGTCGAACGAAATCCCGGCATTATCGGCCCGTTCCTGCGAACGGCTCCGGCGATCGGACATGGCTGTTCCCCATTCAAGCGTTGCGGCGGCCCGCCGTCGCCCGGGAGCCGCCCGGTTTCATCTGCGCGGCGGAACGACGGCCCGAATTCGAAACGCCGCGCCGCCCGCCGGCAATCCGGGCGTCGCGGCCGGGCTGCGGCGTTACGCCGGGAAGTCGAGCCCCCATTCCCGGTAGCGCGCCGGGTCGTCCTGCCACTTGTCGCGCACCTTGACGAATAGGAACAGGTGGACCCGCCGCCCGAACAGGGCCTCCAGTTCCTCGCGCGCCGCCGCGCCGACCTTCCCGATTCGCCGGCCGCCCTTGCCGAGGACGATGCTTTTCTGGCTGTCCCGGCGGACATAGACCGTCTGTTCGATCCTTACGCTGCCGTCCTCCCGTTCCTCCCAGGTCTCGGTCTCGACCGTCAGCGCGTAAGGCAGTTCCTCGCGCAGGTTGAGATACAGTTTTTCCCGGGCGATTTCGGCGGCGAGGAGCCGCTCCGGCATATCGGAAATCCGGTCTTCGGGAAACAGGTGCGGACCGGCAGGCAGGCGCGCGGCGCAGTGGGCTAGAAAGTCGCCGATGCCGCTCCCGGTCAGCGCCGAGATCATGAACGTGTCGGTGAACGGCCCTTCGCGGTTCAACCGGTCGGCCACGGCGAGCAGGCGGTCGCGCTTCACCAGGTCGATCTTGTTGAGCAGCAGGATCGCCTGCCGGTTCTCGCGCGCCAGCCCGCCGATAATGCGCGCCGTATCGGCGTCGGTCCGCCGCTCGCACCGGCGCGCATCGACCAGCAGCGCGATCAGGTCGGCGTCCGACGCGCCCTGCCACGCGGCGGCGACCATGGCGCGGTCCAGGCGCCGTTTCGGCTCGAAAATCCCCGGCGTGTCGACCAGCACGACCTGGGCGGCATCCGGCCCGTCCCCGGCCATGACGATGCCGAGCACGCGCGTCCGGGTCGTCTGCACCCTGGGCGAAACGATGGAGACCTTGGCGCCGGTCAGCGCGTTGACCAGCGTCGACTTGCCGGTGTTGGGCGCGCCGAGCAGGGCGACGAACCCGCAGCGCGGCCCGGCGGCCCCGGCGGCTGTGCCCTCGCCGGTCAAGGGCCGCCGCCCGGCAACCGGCCGCCGCGCCCCGCTTCTCTACCTGCTTTTCTAACGGCCATCGGACGCCCGGCTTTCGATCCGGCTTTCGATCCGGCTTTCGATCCGGCTTTCGATCCGGCTTTCGATAAGGTCGATCATCCGGCCGGCGGCCGATTGTTCCGCGGCCCGCCTGGAGCGGCCTTCGGCCCGGACCGGCGGCAGCCCCTCGACCGCGCATTCGACCTCGAAGAGAGGCGCATGCGCGGCTCCTTGCCGGCGCACGACCGTGTAGGCCGGCAGCGGCAGGGCCCGGGCCTGCGCCCATTCCTGCAAACCGGTCTTGGCGTCCCGGGGCGGGCTGGCGTCTTCGCGCATCATCGGGAGCCAGTAGCGGCGAATCAGAGTATCGGCCGCGTCCAGGCCGCCATCCAGAAAGACCGCCGCGACCACGGCCTCGCAACAGTCCGCCAGCGTGCCCGGATTTTCGCGGCCGTCCTGCTCCCGTTCGCCCCGGGACAGGACGATACGGCCGCCGAGGCCGAGTTGCCGCGCGACGCGGGCCAGCGCTTCGGCGCGAACCAGCGCTGCATGGCGGCGGGCGAGCTGGCCGACCTTCTCGTCCGGAAACGCCTCCATGAGCAGCCGCGCGACGACCAGGCCCAGCACACGGTCGCCGAGAAATTCCAGCCGCTCCAGATTGCGCCGGCCGCGGCCTTCGCCTTCGGTCGCGCTCTGGTGGGTCAACGCTTCCGCCAGCAACTCCGGCCGGCGGAATTCGTATCCCAGTTCTGCAATCGGGCCCGCAACGGGCCGTTCGACGTCCTTCACCTGGATCGCCCTTGTTCAGGACCGGTTGACGAGCTCTCCAAAGGACCGAAATCCATTATATCATAATGGGTTTCGCCTTCTTTTTAATTGATCGGAATCAGTCGATTCCGTTGAACAGCCGGCTCCAGCGGATCGATCCGGGCCATTTCCAGACCTCCCAGAAGCTCGCCGTGCCGTTGACCGAAAAGAACAGGAACTGCGCCCGGCCGATGAAGTTCCGCAGCGGCACCATGCCGACGCCGGCGAAGCGGCTGTCGCTCGAATTATCCCGGTTGTCGCCCATCATGAAATAATGGCCGGCCGGTACGGTGTAGACGCCGGTGTTGTCGGAGCCGGGCGCCCGGTCGCTGCATTCGTAGATCGTGTAGCTCCGGCCGGACGGCAGGATTTCGCGATACAGCTTCGCCGGCTCCGGCAGGCCGCTCGCGCTCGTGCATTCGCGGCCGGTCAGCCCGTCATAGGCCGCCGGATTGCGGCCGGGAACGATATCGGCCCGGACCAGCGGTCCTTCCCGGTCGACCGTTTTGCCGTTGAGATGCAGCCGGCCGTTGCGCACCTCGATGCGGTCGCCGGGCAGGCCGATCACCCGCTTGATGAAATCGACCCGGGTGTCGGTCGGCTGCCGGAAGACCGCAACGTCGCCCCGTTCGGGTTCGCTCGTGAGCAGCCGGTTTTCGATGATGTCCGGGCTGAAGGGGATCGAATAGTTCGAATAGCCGTAGCTGAATTTGGAGACGAACAGGTAATCGCCCTTGTGCAGGCCCGGATACATCGAATCCGACGGGATGTTGAACGGCTCGTAAAGCAACGTGCGCACGACCAGTGCGATCAGCACGGCATAAAGGATCGTCTTGAGCGCACCGCCGGTATCGGACTTCCGGGCGGATTTTTTCTGCGCCGCTTGGGCTTTGCGCACAGGGCGCCTCCTTGGAACCTTGGAATTTCGGCTACCGCCCGATGTGGGGAGAAACGCCGCGGGGGCAACCGGGCCGCCGCCGCGCCTGCACGCTCTACCCCTTCCGGCCGGCCGCTACAACCGTTCGCGGGCGGAAGCCGGCATACGCTCCCGCCGGACAACCCGGACATTCGATCCGGCCGGTCCTTCAGGCCGGTCCGTTCAGGCGCCCTTTTCCGCCGGCACCGCGGAAATGACGACGATGACCTGCGCCAGCGGCGGCTCGTCGGTGATCGATACGTCGATGCGGCCCTCCATGCCGTCCGGCAGCATTTCGGCAAGCCGCCTGGCCGCACCGCCGGTCAGCCTCATCGTCGGTTTGCCGCCGGGCAGGTTCACAACGCCCATGTCCCGCCAGTACACGCCGCGCCGGAAACCGGTGCCCAACGCCTTGGCGCAGGCTTCCTTGGCGGCGAAGCGCTTGGCGTAGGTCTCGGCGCGGCGGCGCCGACCGTCCGCCCGCGCCCGTTCGACGTCCGTGAAGCAGCGGTGGGTGAACCGGTCGCCGAACCGGTCCAGCGTGTTGCGGATCCGGCGGATGTCGACCAGGTCGCTGCCGATCCCGACGATCATGGCGTCTGCGAGGCTTTCCCGAACCGGCCGGCGGCGGAACGGCGGGTTACGCGCTGCGCGCGCCGGCCGCCTCGGCGCGGGCCTTGTCCATCAGGCTGCGCATCCGTTTGATTGCGCTTTCGAACCCGCCGAAAATCGCCTCGCCGACCAGGAAATGGCCGATATTGAGTTCGACAAGGGTCGGAATGGCGGCGACGTCGCCCACCGTATCGAAGGTGAGGCCGTGGCCGGCGTGACATTCCAGGCCGAGCCGTTCGGCATGGGCGGCCGCGTCCTCCAGCCGGCGCAGCTCCCGGGCCCGGGCCGCCGCGTCGCCCTCGATGTCCGCCTCGCAGAACGAACCGGTGTGCAGCTCGACCACCGGCGCGCCGAGCGCGACCGCGGCATCGAGGGCTTCCCGGTCGGGCTCGATGAACAGGGAGACGCGGATGCCGGCCTCCTGCAGGGCGCGGACGTAGGGCGCCAGACGATTGTGGCCCTGGACGACGTTCAGGCCGCCTTCCGTCGTGCGTTCCTCGCGCTTTTCCGGCACGATGCAGGCCGCGTGGGGGCCGTGGCGCAGGGCGATCGCCAGCATCTCCCCGGTCGCGGCCATTTCCAGGTTGAGCGGCAGGTCGATCTCCCCGACCAGCCGGACGATATCCGGATCGGCGATATGGCGGCGGTCTTCGCGCAGATGGGCGGTGATGCCGTCGGCGCCGGCCGCCGCCGCCGCCCGGGCGGCGCGCACCGGATCGGGATGCCTACCGCCCCGGGCGTTCCGGATGGTCGCCACATGATCGATATTCACGCCGAGCCGCAGATGGCGCATAGCCGGTTTCCGGTCCGTTGCCGCCTAGCCGCGCGCCCGGTCGACCGAAGTGATGAACGGACTGGCGCGCAGCGCTGCGATGATCTCGGTCAGGTGGCGGACATCGTCAACCTGAATATCCAGGTGAATCTCGAAAAAATCGACCGAGCGGTTGGCGATGCGCAGATTGGTGATGTTGCCGCCGTTCTTGCCGATGATGGTGGACAGGTCGCCGAGCGTGCCGGGCTCGTTCGAGAGGAACACCTTGATCCGGGCGACATGGCTTTCCTCGGCCGACCCGTCGTCGTCCCAGGACAGGTCGAGCCAGTGGTTCGGCATACTGTTGAAGCGCTGCAGGGTATCGCATTCCACGGTGTGGACCGTAACGCCCTTGCCGGTGGTGACGATGCCGACGATGCGCTCTCCCGGCAGCGGATGGCAGCAGCGGGCGTAGTGAACGGCCATGCCCGGTATCAGGCCGCGGATGCTGATGCCGGTCTCGGCCGCCGCCGCGCCGTTTGCCTTTTTGCGGCGCGCGCCCGGTTCGGCCGGCCGGCCGGGCCCGGCGGCGTCGGCGCGCGGCGGGAACAGCTTGTTGACGACCTCCGGGCCGGACAGGCGCCCCTCGCCGATCCGGATGAACAGGTCGTCCTCGTCCTGGAGTTGGAAAATGCCGACCGCGCGGGCGATCGCCTTCTTGGTCAGGCGCCGCTGCTCCTGCCGGAAAGCCTTGTCGAGGATGCCCCGGCCCAGTTCCCGGTATTCGTGCCGGTGCTGGATGCGGATGAAACGCCGGATCCGCGCCCGCGCCTTGCCGGTCGCGACGAAACGCAGCCAGTCCGGCGACGGCTTCTGCGTCTTGGAGGTCAGAACCTCGACCTGGTCCCCGTTCACAAGCCCCGTCTGCAAGGGCACCATCCGGCCGTTGACCTTGACCCCGGTGCACCGGTCGCCGACCTCGGAATGAACCGCATAGGCGAAATCGACCGGCGTTGCGCCGTGCGGCAGCGCGATCAGGTCGCCGCGCGGCGTGAAGCAGAACACCTGGTCCCGGAACATTTCGAGCTTGGTGTGCTCCAGAAAATCGTCCGGCCCCTCCGCCTGCTCCATGATGTCGAGCAGTTCGCGCAGCCAGCGGTATTGCGGCGTATCGGCCTCGCCCTTGCCGTTCGCCGCCCGCTGTTTGTAGGACCAGTGGGCCGCCAACCCGTTCTCCGCCCGCTCGTGCATGTCGCGCGTGCGGATCTGGATTTCGATCCGGTGGCCGTCCGGCCCGATGACGGCCGTATGGATCGAGCGGTAGCCGTTCGGTTTCGGCAGGCTGATATAGTCCTTGAAGCGGCCGGGGCTGACCCGCCAGGCGCCGTGCATCGCGCCGAGCGCCCGATAACATTCCTCGATCGAGCCGACCCGGACGCGAAAGGCCATGATGTCGCTGAGCTGTTCGAATTCCACATCCTTGCGCTGCATCTTGCGCCAGATCGAATAGGGCGTCTTTTCCCGCCCGCTGACGTCCGGGGCCAGGCCGGCGTCCCGGAGCGTTTCCGACAGCGATTCGATGATCCGCGGCACCACCGACTGGCCGGCGGTGCGCAGGAAATCGAGCCGTTTCATGATCGAGGTCCGGGCGTCCGGGTTGATCTGGGCGAACGCCAGGTCCTCCAGTTCCTCCTGCACCTCCCTCATGCCGATCCGCCCGGCGAGCGGGCTGTAGATCTCCAGGGTTTCGCCGGCGATGCGCTTGCGCTTTCCGGCGTCGCAGATGTGGCTGAGGGTGCGCATGTTGTGCAGCCGGTCGGCCAGTTTGACCAGCAGGACCCGCAGATCCTCCGACATGGCCAGCAGCAGCTTACGGAAATTCTCCGCCTGCCGGGCTTCCGACCCGGCGATTTCGAGCTGGGACAGCTTGGTGACGCCGTCGACCAGCTTGGCGATTTCCGGACCGAACAGGCGCTCGATGTCCGAAAGCGTCGCGTCGGTATCCTCGACGGTGTCGTGGAGCAGGGCTGTGACGATCGACGCGCTGTCGAGGCGGTAGTGGGTCAGGATTCCGGCGACTTCGACCGGATGGGAAAAATAGGGATCGCCGCTGGCGCGCGTCTGCGTGCCGTGAGCCTGCATCGAGAACACATAGGCCCGGTTGATCGCCTGCTCGTCGGCCGACGGATCGTATTTCTTGACGGTTTCTACCAGTTCGTATTGGCGCATCATCGCGAAACGCTCCGCGGCGGCGCCGGTTCGGGCAGGCGGCGGCCGGAAATGCGCGGCCGATCCGGCGTCAGCCCCCCGGTTCCTCCGCCCCGCGGCCGAGCAGCACACCGGCATCCGCCTCCGCTGCCGCCGCGGCGCCGGCTTCGTCCGCGGGACCGGGCTTGCCGCTGGCGGCGAACGCGTCGTTCGCCGCCTGCCGGTCGGCGACCCCGCCGTCCACCGGCGTCGCCCCCAGGACGATCGATTCCCGGGTCAGCGCTTCGGCAACTTCCAGATCTTCTTCCAGATCGTCGCTCGGCTGCTGCTTTTGCAGGCCGAGTATCAGCGATTCCTGGAGTTCGTCGAACGACAGCGTATCCTCGGCGATTTCCCGCAGGGCGATCACCGGGTTCTTGTCGTTGTCCCGATCCAGCGTTTCGGCGGCGCCGGACGAGATGTCCCGCGCGCGCTGCGATGCGTACATCACAAGATTGAAACGGTTCGGAACCTTGATAATGCAGTCTTCTACGGTTACGCGCGCCATGCGGCGGTCTCCCGGTCGATCGGATTGCAAGCGCCGGCATCGGGCAAAGCCGGACGGAATTTCAGCGCAATATATTTTGCCGGGGGTGCGAAGCAAGCGCTCCGGCTGCCGCAGGGAGGGCCCGGACGAACGCCTATTCCCCCCGTTCCAGGCGCACGCAGCCGTGACCGGGCGGCAGCGCGGCGACAAGTTCCGCCACCGTCCGCCGGCTGACCGGATGCCGCCAGTCCGGCGCGATTTCCGCCAGCGGCAGCAGCACGAAGGCGCGGCTGTCCATGCGCGGATGCGGCAGGACGGGCGGCCCCGCGGACACCCGGCCCCGGTAGTCGATCAGGTCGAGGTCCAGGGTGCGGGCGGCGTTTGCGGCGGCGGCCTCGCGCTGCCGCCCGAAACGTCTTTCGACCGCGTGCAGCAGAGCCATCAGGGCGCCCGCGGAACGGGCGGCGGCGCCGCGGCCGAACCCGATGCGCCAGACCGCGTTCAGATAGTCGGGCTGGTCCGAGGGCGGCCACGCGGGCGAAGCGTAGAGGCTGCTGCGTTCGACCGGTTGGACGCCGTGCGCGCCGAGCCAAGCCGCAGCATCGGCGAAGGTCTGCGCGACCGCGCAACCGCCCGGACCCGGCAGATTTCCGCCGACTGCGACAAAAGTCGGTCCCGGCCCGCGGCCGGCCTGCGCCATTGAGCCCATTGCACTAATATGTGATCTGCTTGACCGATATAGGACTACTATGATTACCCGGTTACGATTACCCGGTCCGCAGGGACCGTATACAATCGTTAGCCCATTCAGGAAGCGGCAATGACGGTACGCAACCTCAGCATCTATTCCGACGAGAAAATTGCAATTTTCATCGACGGCTCCAACCTCTACGCGGCGGCCCGGACCCTCGGCTTCGATATCGACTACAAGCGGCTGCTCGAATTCTTCCGCACCCGCGCCATCCTGGTGCGCGCCTTCTACTACACGGCGCTGATCGAGGATCAGGACTATTCGCCGATTCGGCCGCTCGTCGACTGGCTGGATTACAACGGCTACACCATGGTCACCAAGCCGACCAAGGAGTTCACGGATTCCCAGGGCCGGCGCAAGATCAAGGGCAACATGGATATCGAGCTCGCCATCGACATGATGGAGCTCGCCGAGAAACTCGATCATGTCGTCCTGTTTTCCGGCGACGGCGATTTCCGCCGGCTGGTCGACGCCGTGCAGCGCAAGGGCGTGCGCGTGACCGTGATCAGCACCGTCAAGACCTCGCCGCCGATGGTCGCGGACGAACTGCGCCGCCAAGCCGATATCTTCCTGGAGTTGTCCGACCTCGCCGAGAGCGTCCAGCGCGACCCGCGCGACCGGCCGCCGCCCCGGCGCGACCGCTTCGAGCGCGACAGCGAGAACGCCTACGCCGGCGACGATTTCGACGGGCAGGACTGATACCGGCCGCGAAGCCGGCCTCCTGACGGCCGCGCGGCGAAACCGAGACGCGCGTGCCGCCGCCATGACCGGACCGGACGCACCCGGACGCGATTGCCCCCTGTGCCCGCGGCTCGCCGCCTTCCGGGCCGAGTGGCGCGCGCGCGAGCCGGCCTGGCACAACGCGCCGGTGCCGTCGTTCGGCCCGCTCGACGCAAGGCTGCTGATCGTCGGCCTTGCCCCCGGCCTGCGCGGCGCCAACCGGACCGGCCGGCCCTTCACGGGCGATGCGGCCGGCGACCTGCTGTACGACACCCTCGTGCGCTACGGCTTTGCCGGCGGGACCTACGACCGGCGCCCGGACGACGGGCTGGTCCTCGCCGATTGCCGGATCGCCAACGCCGTGCGCTGCGTCCCGCCGGAGAACCGCCCGACGACCGCCGAAAACCGGGCCTGCCTGCCGTTTCTGAAAGCCGAAATCCGGGCCATGCCGCAGTTGGATGCCATCCTGGCGCTCGGCGGGCTCGCCCACGGCATGGCGCTCGCCGCCCTCGGCCTGAAGAAATCCGCCTTCGCCTTTCGCCACGGCGCGTTCCACCCGGTGGCAAACGGGCTGACCCTCGCCGACAGCTACCACTGCTCGCGCTACAACACGAACACCGGCCGCCTGACGCCGGAAATGTTCCGGGCGGTCTTCGCCGAAATCCGCGCCCGCCTCGCCTGAACCGGCCGCGCAGCGCAAACGGAGGAAGGCGGGCCGCGCGTCCCTCCGGGGGCCGCTTTCAATACCACGCTTCCGGCAGTTCCTCCTTGCGCCGGGCGACGAAAGCGTCGAGTTCCTCGCGCACGGCCTCGTCCATCGGCGGCGGCGTGTATTGCTCCAGCATCTCGTTCCAGCGCGCATGGGCGCGGCGGCGCATGTCGGTCGATCCGCGTTCGAGCCAGTTCTCCATGGTGTCGTTGTCGGACAGGGTCGGCTCGTAGAATGCGGTCAGGTAATTGCGCATCGTGTGATCGCAGCCCAGGAAATGGCCGCCGGGGCCGACCTCGCCATAGGCGTCGCGGGCCAGGGCCTCGTCGCCGGTGTCGAGTCCTTCGCCGACCAGTTTCCGGTAGCTGCCGAGCCGGTCGGCGTCCATGACCAGCTTCTCGAACCCGGTGCACAGCCCGCCCTCCAGCCATCCGGCCGCCTGGAGCACGAAGTTGGCGCCGGCCAGCACGGTCGAATGCATCGAATCGGCGGATTCGTAAGCCGCCTGCGCATCCTCGATCTTCGAGGACGTCAGCGAGCCGCCGCAGCGCAAGGGCAGCCCGGCCCGCCGGGCGAGCTGGCCCATGACATAGTGCGACAGCGCCGGCTCCGGCGTCCCGAAGGTCGGCGCGCCGGATTTCAGCGACATCGAGGTGAGGAAATTGCCGAGAATGAAGGGCGCGCCGGGCCGCACCAGTTGGGCGAAGGCGCAGACCATCAGCGCCTCGGCCAGGGCCTGGGCGACGGAGGCGGCGGTCGAGACCGGCCCCATGGCGCCGGACAGGATGAAGGGCGCCACGGCGATGCCCTGCCCCCGCCCGCAATAGACCCGGATGGCCTCGGTCACCACCTTGTCCACCAGCAGGGGCGAGTTGGTGTTGACGTTGCCGAGGATGACGCAGTGCTCGTCCATCGTCTCCCGGCCGAAGACGATCTCGGCCATGTCGACGCTGTCCTGCGCCCGGCTCATCTCGGTGATGGCGCCGAAATGCGGCTTGTCGCTCAGCGTCATGTGGGCGTGGAGCATGTCGAGATGGCGTGTACTCACCGGGATATCGCAGGGCTCGCAGACGACGAAGCTGCCGTGATGCAGGTGCGGGTGCATGTAGATGAGCCGGACGAGTTTCCGGAAGCTCTCGAGATCGCCGTAGCGCCGGCCGCCCTCAAGGTCGCGCACGAAGGGCGGGCCGTAGACCGCGGCAAAGACCTGGTTGTCGCCCCCGATGACGACCGAGCGGTCGGGATTGCGGGCAAGCTGCGCGAACTGGCGCGGCGCCTTCGCGCACAGGGCGCGGACCCGGTCGGCCGGCGCGCGGACCCTGTCATCGTCGTCGATGTTCGCGCCCGCCTCGCGCCAGAGGCGCTGCGCCTCTGGATCGCCCCGGAAGGCGACGCCGACATCCTGCACGATCCAGTCGACCTGGGCCTCGATGCGCCGCAGCCCCTCCTCGTCGAGAAAGTCGAGCACGGGCAGGCACCGCCTGATATAGGGCGAAGCCGGCGCCCCCCTGGCGGCGGCGGTCCGCTGGCGCGCGGCCCGGGCGCGTCGGGCCATGGCAAATTCCTCCCACCTGCCCGGAAGACCCGTATCGCGAACCCGCATCTTCCGGCGGGCCGCACCCCTACACCGGAGGCCGACGGCATGCTAGCCTTAACGATCCAGCGGGATTTCACATTTTTGAGCGCGGCTTGAACACCGATCCAACCGCATCGTCCGGCGGCATAGGGCAGCCGCGCCTTCGGGTCGAGGACCGGGCGCTCCTGACCGGCCGGGGCCGCTTCACCGACGACATCCGGATCGCCGGCTGCCTCCACGCCGCCTTCGTGCGCAGCCCGGAGTCGCACGGCCGGATCGTCGGGATCGATACGGCGGAAGCGGCCGCCCTGCCCGGTGTCGTGCGCATCTTCGCCGGCCCGGACCTTGCCGGCCTGGGACGGACTTCGGTCAACCCGCTCATGCCGGAAGTCCGGCCCCGGCCGCCGGAGCCGCTGGCAACCGGAACGGTCGCCGCCGTCGGCCAGCCCGTCGCCCTGGTCGTGGCCGGGACCGCCGCCGCCGCGCTCGACGCCGCCGAAGCCGTCTTTGCCGAAATCGATCCGCTTTCCCCGATCCCGCCGGACGGCGAAGCAAGGCCGCACCGGGCGCGCGAAGCGTGGCATTCGCCGGCGGCGGATACCCGCAATGCGGCGGCGCGCGCCACCGTCTCGCTGCGCCAGCCCCTGCTCGCGCCGGCGGCGCTGGAGCCGCGCGGGCTGGTCGCCGACGCCGCCACCGAACCGGGCCGGCTGACCGTCTGGCTCGGCAGCCAGTCGCCGCACCGGGCGCGCGAGGAACTGGCCGCCGTGCTCGGTATGGAACCGGAATTTGTCCGGGTCGTCGCGCCGGATGTCGGCGGCGCGTTCGGCATGAAGGCCTCGCTCTATCCCGAAGATATCGCCGTCGCCTTCGCCGCCCGGTCGCTCGGCCGCTGCGTGAAATGGATCGCTACCCGCAGCGAGGATTTCCTCGCCGCCACCCAGGGCCGCGGGCAGACCGTCGAAGCCGGCCTCAGCGCCGACAGCGACGGGCGGCTACTGCATCTCGACGCCACGGTCCGCGCGCCGCTCGGCCACTGGATGCCCTACAGCGCGGTCGTGCCGGCGCGCAACGCCGGGCGTATCCTGCCCGGCCCCTACAAGGTCGCGTCCGTCGATATCGAGGCCGCCGGCATCGAGACGAACGGCGCCGCCGTCGGCATCTATCGCGGCGCCGGCCGGCCGGAAGCCGCGCTCGCCATGGAACTGTCGATCGAACGGCTCGCCGGCGCGCTCGATCTGCCGCCTGAAGACGTGCGCCGCCGGAATTTCGTGCCCGCCGCCGCCATGCCGTGTACGACGCCGACCGGCCAGAGGCTGGACAGCGGCGATTACCGCGCCGCCTACGACCGGGCCACGGCCCTCATGGCCGCCCAACCGCCGGCGGACGATGGCCGGCTGCGCGGCAGCGCGACCGTCGCCTATATCGAGCCGTCCGGCCTCGGCTGGGAGACGGCCCGGCTGTCCCTCGGCGCGGACGGCAGCATTACCGCGGCAACCGGATCGACCGCCCAAGGCCAGGGCCGCACCACCGCCGTCCGGCAGATCGTCGGCGGGGAACTGGGCGTCGATCCCGATACGGTTGCCGTCGTCCACGGCGACAGCCGCGCCCCGGCCACCGCCATCGGCGCGCTGGCCAGCCGCAGCACGCCGATCGGCGGCAGCGCGCTGGCCGCAGCCTGCCGCGACCTCCGCCGGCAGGCGGAACAACGGCTGGGCAGGCCCGTCGGCGGCCGCCCGGACTGGACCGCCATCGCATCGCAGGCCGGAGACCTGGCCGCCGACGTCACCTACAGCGCCGAAGGCGAGGCCTGGGGCTACGGCGCGGTCGGCTGCGCCGTCGCAATCGATCCCGAAACCGGCGTGCTGACCGTCGAGCGCCTGGTCTGGGTCGACGACGCCGGAACGGTGGTCAATCCGCTGCTGGCCGAGGGGCAACTGCTCGGCGGCATCGCCCAGGGCGTCGGCGAAGCGGTGCTGGAACGGATCGTCTACGACGCGGACGGGCAGCTGCTCACCGGGTCGTTCATGGATTACGGCATCCCGCGCGCTCAGGATATGCCGCCGGTTACGCTGGCGCGGATGGAGACGCCGAGCCCGGCCAACCTGCTGGGCGCCAAGGGCATCGGCGAGGCCGGCGCCATCGGCGCGCCGGCGGCGATCGCCTGCGCCGTCATGGACGCCCTGCGCCCGCTCGGCGTGAAGCATCTCGACATGCCCTACACCCCTGCGCATATTTGGCAGGCGATCCGCGACGCCCGAACCATCGTCGGGGCGAGCGCGGGGAATCGATGACGGAAACGGCGGAGCGAGAAGGATGGCCCTCCCCTACCGGAAGTCCGAAGCCAAGGACTACGCCCGCGAGCATATGAAGGGCATCTGGGCGGCGGCGCTCACCCCGTTCGCCGAAGACGGCGCAATCGACGAGGCCGCGGTGCGGCGCAACCTGCGCCACTGGATCGACGATCTCGAAATCGACGGCTTCTTCATTTCCGGCAAGCAGGGCGAGTTCTTCGCCATGTCTCTCGACGAGCGCAAGCGCTGCCTGGAGATCGCCGTCGAAGAGTGCGCCGGCGGCCCGGCCCGCACCATCATGTCCTGCTCGGACCAGAATCTGGACGTCGCGATCGACCTGGCGCAGCACGCTCAGGACATCGGCTGCCCCTATATCGTCGTGCACGCGCCGGTGCTGCATTTCAACAACGATCCCGACGACACGGTCTACGAATACTACCGCTATATCTGCGAGCGGGTGGACATCGCCGTCGCCATGTGGAGCCACCCGGACAGCGGCTATCTGATGAGCCCGGAACTGTGCAGCCGGGTCGCCGACCTGCCGAATGTCGTGGCGATCAAATACAGCGTGCCGCGGGAGATGTATGCGCGCCTGACGGAGCTGGCCGGCGACCGCATCCTGGTCAGCACCGCGTCGGAAGACGAATGGTTCGACAATATCGTCGAGCTGGGCTGGCGGCTCTATCTCTGCTCCTCGCCGCCCTACCTGATCCAGACCGCCGCCGACAAGCGGATGCGCGAATATACCGACCTCGCCTTCGCCGGCGAGACCGCGAAGGCGCGCGCGGTGCGCGACAGCCTCGATCCGGTGCGCAAGGCGCTCAAGGGCGCCCGCCCGCCGGGCAAGCCGCACAGCCACCAGAAATACTGGCAGGACCTGCTCGGCCAGACCGGCGGCCATGTCCGCCGGCCCGGCCTGCCGCTGACAGAGGCGGAGAAGGCGGCGACGCGGGCGGCTTTCGACTCCTGCGGGCTTGCTCTGGAAAGCGCGGCGGAGGCCGCCTGACCGTGGCGGAGGCGAACCGGGACCAGATCGAATTCTGGTCCACCACCCAGGGCCGCAAGTGGCTGCGTCTGGAAGACCGCATCGAGCGGATGATGACGCCGTTCACCGAGGCCGGGCTCGCGGCGCTCGGCGACATTTCCGGCAGGCACTGCCTCGACATCGGCTGCGGCGCGGCGGCGACCACCCTGGCGCTGGCCGATGCTGTGGGCGAAAGCGGGTCCGCCGCAGGCGTCGACGTGTCGCCGCCCCTGCTCGAACGGGCGTGGGAACGGGCGGACGGGCGCAAAAACGTCTGCTTCGCGGAAGGCGACGCCCAGGACTACGCCTTCCGGGACGAGACGTTCGACATCCTGTTTTCCCGCTTCGGCATCATGTTCTTCCGCGATACGCCGGCCGCCCTCGCCAACCTGCGCCGGGCGTGCAGGCCGGGCGCGCGGCTGGTCTTCATCGTCTGGCGCGAGCCGCGGGAGAACCCGTGGGTGATGATCCCGGTTTCTGCGGCCAAGGCCTTCGTCGAGCTGCCGCCGCGGCCGGCGCCGGGCGAGCCGAGCCAGTTCCAGTGGGCCGATTCCGCGCTGGCGACCGGCTGGCTGGAGGGCGCCGGCTGGCGGGATTGCCGCTTCGAGCCGCTCGACATCGCGCTGGAAATGCCGGGCGCGCCGCTGGAGGCCGCCCGCTTCCTGCTCCAGATGGGGCCGGGGGCCGCCCTGCTGGCCGAGGCCGGCGGCGATCTCGCCGAGCGGGCGGAGGCGGCACTGGCGGATGACCTCGCGCCGCATCTGCGCAACGGCGCGGTAATCCTGGACAGCGCCTGCTGGATCGTCTCGGCGACCGCCGCCTGAACCTGCCGGCAGCCTTATATCCTTCCCCCGCTTCAGACGATTCCTCTGCAAAAGGGAGAGACCGCGCCGGGCGCACCGCCTGCCCCGACCGTGATTTCGACCGAAGCGCGCCCCGAACCTTAATTCCGGCCGAAGCGCAACACCCACACGTCATTTCGACCGAGCGGAGCGAGTGGAAAAATCCGGCCGGCGACGGAGGCCGGCCAGATGCTGGAGCCTGCGGCGTCGATGGAGCGCCCGCCGGGTTTCTCCCCTTCGACTTCGCTCAGGGCAGGCTACTCCGCCCCGGCCCGCAGGGCCGGGGCTTCGGTCGAAATGACGGGAGGGGTCGAAATGACGGGGGTGGGTTCGAGGACCGGACTGGGCGCAGGTCCGGCGGGGAAGGCCGCGCCGGCGCCCGTTTCCGCCTTATCCCCCTTTCGCAGAGGAATCCTCTTCAGCGGGGGAAATCCCGGAGGGAAGCGGAGGGGATGGGGGTGTTTTGGGCCGCGGGGGAATTCGCCTTGCGGCGAAGCGCGCCCCGCTACGCAAAAAGGGGCCGGCGCGCCACCCCCACCCCTTGTTCCATATCGGGCCTCCCCCTCGGAAGAGGGGGAGGTATAGAAAAGCGCGGACCGCCGACGGTCAGGCGGCGTCGGCGCCGAAGATCGCCTTGATTTCGAGGAATTCCTCGAAGCCGTGGGCGCCCCATTCGCGGCCGTTGCCGGACTGCTTGTAGCCGCCGAACGCCGCCGAGAGGTCCGGCATCGCGCCGTTGATATGGACGTTGCCGGTGCGCAGCCGGCGCGCCACCCGGGCCGCCCGCTGCGGGTCTGCCGACGACACATAGCCGGACAGGCCGTAGGGCGTGTCGTTGGCGATGGCGACGGCCTCGTCCTCGCTCGAATAGCCGATGATCGACAGGACCGGGCCGAAAATTTCCTCGCGCGCGATCGTCATGTCGTTGGAGACGTTGGCGAACACGGTCGGGCGGACATAGTAGCCCTTGTCCAGCCCGTCGGGCCGGCCGGGGCCGCCGGCGACCAGCTCGGCGCCTTCTTCGATGCCCTTCCCGATCAGGCCCTGGACCTTCTCGAACTGCATCGCGCTGGCGAGCGGCCCCATGGTCGTGCCCTCGTCGCGCGGATCGCCGACCGCGATCTTGCCGGCCGCCGATTGCGCGGCCTCGATCGCTTCGGCCATCCGGTCCATCGGCACGAGCATCCTGGTCGGCGCGTTGCAGGACTGGCCGGTATTGCCGGCGCAGCCGAACACGCCGCCCTTGACCGCCCTGGCGATATCGACATCGTCGAGCAGGATGTTGGCCGACTTGCCGCCGAGTTCCTGGGTCACGCGCTTGACCGTATCGGCCGCGCCCTTCGCCACGGCGACGCCGCCGCGGGTCGAACCGGTGAAGGACATCATGTCGATGTCCGGATGGGCGGACATGGCCTCGCCGACCGTCGGCCCGTCGCCGTTGACCAGGTTGAACACGCCGGCCGGCACGCGGGCCTCGTCGAGAATCTCGGCGAAGATGATGGCGTCGAGCGGCGCGATCTCGCTCGGCTTCAGCACCATGGTGCAGCCCGCGGCGAGCGCCGGCGCCACCTTGCAGGCGATCTGGTTCTGCGGCCAGTTCCAAGGCGTGATCATGCCGACGACGCCGACCGGCTCGCGCCGCATCAGCGTACTGCCGCGGACCTCCTCGAATTCGTAGTCCTTCAGCACCCGGGCGGCCGTCTTGATATGGGCGAGGCCCGACGGCGCCTGGACCTTCTTCGCAAAGCCGAGCGGCGCGCCCATCTCGCGGGAAATGGCTTCGCCCAGATCGCCGATCCGGCCCTTGTAGATCTCGACGATCCGGTTCAGCAGGTCGAGCCGTTCCTCGCGGCCGGTCTCGGCGTAGCTGTCGAACGCCGCGCGGGCCGCGGCGACGGCCTTGTCGACGTCGGCGGCCGAACCCATGCCGATCTGCCCGCACGGCTCCTCCGTCGCCGGGTCGATGACGTCCAGCGTCCGCGGCTCCGCCGGATCGACCCAGGCGCCGCCGATATAGAATTTCAGATTGTTGGCCGACATGCTGCTGCTTCCCCGCGATTGTCCACGATACCGGCGTTGCGCCGTTCGCGGGGAGATATAGCGCCCGCCCCCGCGGCTTGCCAACCGCCGCCGGGCGGCCGGATCGGCGCAGCCCGAAAGGCCTGTTTCGCCTGTCCGCTTCGTGGTACCGCCGTCGCCGGAACGGCGGGGGCGAAGGCGGAATGACGGACGGCGGCGCGAGGATCGACTACGAGGAACGGCCCGATGGCGCCGGAGGCGGCCGGGTGGCGCGCCTGTTCATCGACCGGCCGGCCAAGCGCAACGCCATCGGGCCGGGCGTCATCGCCGGCCTGAAGGACGCCTGCGCCGAACTGGCGGCCGACGGCGAATTGCGCGCGGTGGTGCTGTCGGGCGCGGGCGGCGAAACCTTCGCGGCCGGGGCGGACGTCACCGTCATGGCCGGCCTGGCGCCGGCGAGCGCCCGCGCCTTTATAACGTCGCTGCACGACGCCGTCGACGCGGTGCGCACCCTGCCCGTACCGGTCATCGCCGCGATCCGCGGCCATTGCCTGGGCGCCGCGGTGGAACTGGCCGCGGCCTGCGATGTCCGGGCCGGCGACACCACGGCGATCGTCGCCATGCCGGAGGTGCGGGTCGGCCTCCCGAGCGTGATCGAGGCCGCGCTGCTGCCCGGCCTGGTCGGCTGGGGCGCGGCGCGGGAGATGCTGCTGACCGGCCGGGAATACGATGCGGAAGAGGCCGCGCGGATCGGCTTCCTCCAGACGGTCAGCGCGCCGGAAGACCTGGACGCCGCCGTCGATGCCCGGCTCGACGCCATCCTCGCCTGCGGGCCGGCCGCCGTGCGCGCGCAGAAGAAACTGCTCAACGAATGGCAGGACATGTCCCTGACCGAAGCGGTCGCCGTCAGCATCGACGCCTTCGCCGCCTGCTTCGAGGGCGACGAGCCGGCCCGGATGCTGGCCGGCGCGCTCAAGGCCCGGCGGGCGCAATAGCGGCGCGGCGGCGGTTCGCCGGCCTCTGCAAGACCCTGCGGCCGAAGGGATGGCCGGCGACGCCGCGGAAACTATGTAAAGTGCGCCATCGGCCGGCCGGCGCATCCCGGCCGGAACCGGCCGCCGGGAACGGGGATTCATGATTACGTCGCTGCGCCTCGTCGATTTCAAGAATTTCGCCGACGAGACCCTGCGCATCGGCCCGTTTACCGTGATCGTGGGCGCCAACGCCAGCGGCAAGAGCAACATCCGCGACGCCTTCCGCTTCCTCCACGGCATCGGCCGGGGCTACACCCTTGCCGAGATTTTCGGCGGGAAATACGGCGCCGGCGGGCAGGTCGAATGGGAACCGATCCGCGGCGCCACCAGCGAGATCAACCGGTTCGGCCACCCGTCTTTCACCGTCTTCACTGACCTCAAGGTGGCCAGTATAACCTACAGAGGACAGGAAGAAGAAGTTAGCTTCTCTATCAAAGTCGGCTTCGATTACCGGAGTCACCACGGATTTCAAATATCCGAAGAAGAATTAGTGGAGCCGCATTTAAGCGACCCAACCTATACGAGCCACCCTATGGGTAACGATCCTGTCAGGGATCAGGCCGAAGAAGGGCATCTATTGATTCGAATTGGCAAGTACGACCAGCAAAAGAAACTTGGTTATCGAGTCTCAGTCAATCTCGATCAGCCAGCTCTAACTCAAGTCTTGAATATAAAACTTGTTCCTCGCTATCACAAAGAACGGATTCAAGATGTCATAACTTCATTTGCCAGTATGCGCTTTCTCGATCTGATTCCGGATCGGATGAGGCAGCCCTCGTTCCCCGGCCAGACCGTTCTGGGAGACGGCGGCGAGAACCTGCCGACGGTGTTGCAGGAAATCTGCGCCGAAGAAGCGCGGAAGAAAACATTGATCGAATGGACCCGCGAGTTGACGCCGATGGACGTGCGGGACCTGGAGTTTCCCGTCGACCCGATCACGGGCCGGATTCAGCTCGTCATCCGCGAAGCGAACGACAGGAGAGTGTCCGCCTACGGCGCTTCGGACGGGACGTTGCGCTTTCTCGCCATGCTGGCCGCTTTGCTGGGAAAAGACCCGGCCCGCCTGTATTTGTTCGAGGAAATCGACAACGGCATCCACCCGTCGCGGCTTCACCTTCTGATCGACCTGATCGAACGGCAGACGGCGAAGGCAGGAATCCAGGTGATTACCACCACCCATTCGCCCGACCTGCTTTCGATGCTGAGCGACGAGGCGTTCGGTTACACTTCGGTCGTCTGCCGCCTTGAGGATACCGATGACGCCATTATTCGGCCGGTCGCAGGGATTCGGAACGCCGAAAAGTTACGGAAAAAGCAAGGCTTGGGCCGGCTCCTCTCTGGAAGCTGGATGGAGACCGCGCTCGCATTTACCGAAGGAGAAGAGAATGACAGGGAGAATCCGGAATGAACGTCCTCGTCATTCCCGAGGATTTCCGTAACGATCAATATATTCTCAAGCCGCTATTCGAGCGATTTTTCCGTGCTATCGGCCGGAGACAGGCGCGTGTACGGATATGCCGCGATCCCTTGCTTGGCGGAATCGGTGAAGCGTTAAAGCCCGAGCGCATCGGGGAAGCGATCGACCAACATCAAGGAATGACCGACGTTTTTATACTTTGCGTGGATCGTGACGGCGTTAAAGGGCGGCGCACGCAACTGAATCGAATCGAGAAAAAATTTCGAGGCGACTGTATCTTTCTTGCCGAAAACGCCTGGGAAGAAATCGAAACCTGGGTTCTGGCCGGTCTCGACTTGCCGACTGAGTGGAATTGGGCGGACGTTCGCGGGGAAATCCACGTCAAGGAACGATACTTCGAGCCCCTCGCCGCCCAACGCGGCGTCGCCGACGGTCCCGGCGGCGGCCGCAAGACGCTGGGCGAGGAAGCCGCGCGCCGCATTCCGGCCATACGGCAGAAATGCAGCGAGGATTTCGACGCCCTCGCCCGGCGAATCGAGGCCGCGGTGCAGACCGGCCCATAAAACGGATCGAACCCGACCTCCGGTAGAGCGCCGCCGCCCGGCCCTCCGCGCCTAACCGCCGTCCTGCAGGAAGGCCATCGCCTCGATCTCGACCTTGTATTGCGGTTCGGCGAGGGCGCTGACGCCGATAAGGGTCGAGGCCGGCATCCGGCCTTCGAAGAATTCCTTGCGGGCGCGGCCGACCTCGGGCCGGTCGGCGATGTCGGTGAGATAGACCGTCAGCTTGGCGACGTCGGCGAGCGAGCCGCCGGCCGCCTCCACCAGCTTTTCGATCTTCGCGAAACAGGCGCGCGCCTGCTCGTAGGCCGAGTCGCCGCCGATGACGCCGCCGGCATCGTCGGACGCCACCATGCCGGAAATGACCGCCTGGTTGCCGGCCTTCAGGCAGTTGGAAAAGATATTGCCCGGAAATTCCGGCGCCTCCGGCGCCGTGATCTGCTCGAACCTGACCGATGTCGGCATTTTCTCCTCCTTTCGCCGCCCGCCCTAGGCGGCCGGCGCTTGTTCGCCGTCTGCCGTTCCGGCAGCCGCCTCCTGCCGCGCCGCCAGCGCCCGCGCCTGCTGCAACGCCTCGCGCGCCAGCAGGCCGCGGACCCGCGTGAGGCCGAGGTCGTGGCCGTAGAGATGCTCGCGCGCATCGGCGTCGGCCGCCATGGTCTCCATGACCAGCCGGTCCTGCTCCAGGACGTGCCAGTGCCGCTCCTCCAGCCGGGTCCGGTAGAGGAACTGCCAGGCATCGGCCTGCCAGCCGCTCACCTTGCGGTGGCGCCAGAAGAAACAGGCGGTGGTCTCCGCGTCGATCGGCGTCATGTGGGCGACGATGCCGAAATTGCCGCCCGGACCGCCGGTCGCCGGATAGGGAATCTCCAGGCAGACCGCCTGGAAGTTGCGGTCGTACCATTCGCTCCAGTCGAAGTTCAGGTCCTTCTGCCCGGTCTTTTCGAAGACGAAGCCGGTCCCGGTGTCGCGGGTGCGGAAATCGGCCTGCTTGCTGCCCTGCTGCATCGAGTGCGCGGTCGTATGCAGGTAGGCGCCGTGCATCGGATCCATGTTGTTGTCGATCAGGAACCGGTAGGGGCAGCGCCACTCGGCATAGCAGAGGATCGCCCGGTAGGCGGAGTCCGTGAGCCGGCCGGGCAGGGTGAACGGGGCCGGCGGCGCCTCGGGGTCGGCCCCGTACCAGGCATAGACCGCGCCGCGGTGCTCGCGCACCGGGTAGCCGCGCACGGCGCGCTTGCCTTCGAGGCCGCAGCCGGGCTCGCCGGGGACCGCCGCCACCGTGCCGTCGCCGAGGATCTGGGCGCCGTGATAGACGCAGGTCAGCCGGTCGCCGTCGTTGCGGGCGAGCGAAAGCCGCGCGCCGCGGTGCGGGCAGCGGTCGTCCTGCAGATGGAGCGCGCCGCCGCGGCCGCGCCAGGCGACCAGGTCGCGGCCCCAGCGCTTGAGCGCCACCGGACGGCCGGCGATCCGGTCCGAAGGGCAGACGCCGTACCAGCGGTCGTACAGGCCGGTCGCCAGAATCGCCTGCGCCCGTTCGTCGACCTGCCGTTGCGGGATGCGCCGCGCCATCGGACCGCCGCCGGCCTTTCCGTCACCCGGCGCCGGCCGCGCCCGGCCCGGACATGCCGGCTTGGGCCGGATCGCCGAGCCGCTGCATGGCGGCCGGGAAATTGGCTTCGGTCCAGGCCTCGCCGTCCGGCGTCTTCAGCCCGGCCTCGTTCAGGGCCGCCGCCAGGGCCGGCAGGTCGCGGATGCCCGCCGCGAAGGCGGCCTCCAGCGCGGCGCTCAGCCGGTCCTCGTAGCCGGTCGGCGGCGCCTTGCCGAACTGCCGCGGCTCGATGGAGAGGCCGTTGTGGGGCAGGCGCGGATGGTCGCCGCCGCCGGCGCCGCTCGACACCGGCGCCCCGGCCGCGGCGTCCGACGCCGCAGACCCGTCTTCGGCAGGCCCGCCGGCTGCGCGCCGCGCCGCCGATTCCCGCGCCAGCCGGTCGCGCACCTTTACGAAATCGTAGGAAACGAATGTTTCGGTGCGGAATACGCCCCAGGCCGAGCGCTCCAGCTCGACATTGACCGCCTGGAGCCGGTCCGGCGGCAGGCGCAGGGTGACGATCTGGCCCAGGCCCATCGCCACGGTCCACGACACGATCTCGACCCCTTCGGGCGGAAAGCGCCGCCACCAGTCCCGCGCATCGAGCGTCGCCTGGAACTCGCCCAGCGTTTTCGACTGATCGTGCTTCAGGAACACGGTCAGCAGGATATCGCCGCCCTCGATGTCGCCCGGCCCGGTCATGGGTTCGCCGATCTTCGCCTTCCGATATCAGCAATGCCGGCAAAGCGTGACTCAGCAGCCGCGGAAAGACAAGATGAGCATGAAGGAAAGCGCGACTGAATTACCTTCCCGCTATGGACACCCGTACCCCGGAGCAACGCCGGCGCATCATGCAGGCGGTCAAGAGCAAGGACACGAAGCCCGAGCTGATCGTTCGGCGGCTCCTGCACGGCATGGGCTACCGATACCGGCTGCATCGGAAGGACCTGCCGGGCAGGCCGGATATCGCGTTCGTCTCGCGGCGCAAGGCGATCTTCGTGCATGGGTGTTTCTGGCACGGCCACGGCTGCCCGAAGGGGCGTCTGCCCAAATCCCGCCTCGACTACTGGCAGCCGAAGCTTGACGAAAACATGCGCCGCGATAGAATAAAACAGGAACAATTGAGGGGCTTGGGGTGGAAGGTGCTGGTCGTCTGGCAATGCGAGACCGGGGACTTCGATGCACTGGCGACGCGGTTACAATATTTTGTGGATGAAACCGAAAAACCGATCGACATCTAGTATGAAGTGCGCTAGCTTAAGATCGAACGGCGTTATCGAGCGGACCGTACCTCCATGAGACCCATCGGTATCGATTTGTTTGCCGGCGCCGGCGGAATGAGCCTCGGATTCGAGCAGGCCGGCTTCGACGTCGCAGCCGCCGTCGAAATCGACCCGGTCCACTGCGCCGTCCACAAATTCAACTTCCCGCGCACAAGCGTCGTTCCCCGGTCGGTCGAAGGTCTCTCCGGCGCCGAGATCGTGGAGGCCGCCGGTATCGGCTACCGCCCGGTCGATTGCGTGTTCGGCGGCGCGCCGTGCCAAGGCTTCTCCCTGATCGGCCATCGCATACTTGACGATCCGCGCAACCGGCTGGTCCGCGAATTCGTCCGCCTCGTCGCGGAACTCGGCGCCCGCACCTTCGTGTTCGAGAATGTGAAGGGACTCACGGTCGGCCGGCACCGCGCGTTTCTCGACGAACTCGTGACGGAATTTTCCGCCGCCGGCTACGACGTGCGGACGCCGTGGCGGGTTCTGAACGCCGGCCATTACGGCACGCCGCAGCATCGCGAGCGTCTGATTCTGCTCGGCGCGCGCAAGGGCGAGCGACTACCCGACTATCCCGACCCGACGACCGATATCGCCGGCGGACGGAACCGCATAGACGGCCTGCCCGACGGGCCGACCTGCGCCGACGCGCTCGGGGACTTGCCGGATGCGGAGAGCTTCGGAGCGCTGACCGACTCCGATTCGGTCGAGACGTCGGCTTTCGGAAACCCCTCCGCCTACGCAGCCGCTCTGCGATGCCTCGCCAACGATGCCTGGCATAACGGGTATGTCCGCGAGTGGAATCCTGCAATTCTGACATCCAGTGCGCGCACGGAACATACCGCCATTTCCCGTAGACGGTTTTGCGCCACGGAACCGGGCGCCGTCGAACCCATAAGCAGGTTCTTCAAACTCCGTGCGACGGGCGTCTCGAATACGCTGCGCGCCGGCACCGACGGCGCGCGCGGGGCGTTCACCAGTCCGCGGCCGATTCACTACAAATACGATCGCTGTATCACTGTGCGCGAGATGGCCCGGCTGCACGGCTTCCCGGACTGGTTCCGCTTCAATGCAACCAAGTGGCACGGCGCGCGCCAGATCGGCAACGCCGTGCCGCCGCCGCTGGCCAGAGCCATTGCGTACAGCGTCGCCGAGTTGCTCGATGCTGTCCCTACAGCGCCGGCGCGAGCGATCCCGCTTGGCGATCCAGCACTCTTGTCGCTCGATCTTTCCGCCGCCGCCGCCCATTTCGACGTGGAAGCTCCGCCCAGCCGGCGCGACAGGAAAAGCGGGGCCAGGAAACGGAGACAGATCGATATAGAGCGCGAGCGTCTCGCCGGGCAGGCGGCATATGCCTGACAAGCTCAACAGATACCAAGCGCTGATCCAGAAGATTTTCTTCGATCGCTATACGGAAGGGGCGACCGAGTTCGAATTCGTCCGGGAAGCGTTGGAAGAAGGGGCCGCCGAACTCGGTTTCGCCCAAGTCAAGAATCTCGGCGACGTGCCGTATTCGTTCAGATACCGGAACGACCTGCCGGACAAAATTCTGCAAACGCAGCCCGAAGGACTCGAATGGATCATCGAGGGGGCCGGAAAGGGCCGCTACCGGTTCAGGCTGGTCAAAGAAAACCGGATCGCGCCGCGCGACAACCTCGCTGCAATAGACATACCCGACGCGACGCCTGAGTTGATCCGGGCCTACGCGCTCGACGACGAACAGGCCCTGTTGGCGATCGTCCGTTACAACCGGCTGATCGACACCTTCCTCGGACTGACGACCTATAGCCTCCAGAATCATCTGCGAACGACCGTCAAGGGCATGGGCCAGATCGAAATCGACGAGCTTTACATCGGACTCGACAAGCACGGCTGTCATTACGTCATCCCGGTCCAGGCCAAAGGCGGCAAGGACCGGATCGGTATCGTGCAGACCGCACAGGACATCCGCTTCGCACAGCAGCGGTTTCCGGGAATGCGATGCCGGGCGATCGCGGCTCAGTTCATGGACGACAGGGTTGTCGCGCTTTTCGAACTCACGTTGCGAAGCGAAGACATCGAAGTCGTCGAAGAGCGGCATTACCGGCTGGTTCCCGGCGACCGGCTCGACGACAACGCGATCCGGGCCTACCGCAATTAACCGGCTACGCTACAAGCGCACCGAGGCGCGGGAAGCTTGAAGTTTGGCCGGACGCTTCACCGGCGCCCCTGCCCTGCCGTCGCCCCGCGCAACGCCCGCAGCATCCGCTCCGGGGTGAAGGGCTGTACCGTGGCCTGCGCCCCCATCGGGCGCAGGGCGTCGTTGACGGCGCACCAGACGGCGGCGATGGCGCCGACGATGCCGGCCTCCCCGGCGCCCTTCACGCCGGTCTCCGTGCCGGGTTGCGGCGTCTCGACATGGGCGATCCGGATCGGCGGCGTCCAATCGGCGCGCGGCAGGGGCATAGTCCATCGGCGAGCCGGTCAGCAGGTTGCCGTCGCCGTCGTAGACGCAGCGCTCCATCAGCGCCGCGCCCAGGCCCTGGACGACGCCGCCGGTAATCTGGCCGTCGACCAGCGCCGGGTTGACCGCCCGGCCGCAATCCTCGACCGCCCAATGGTTCAGCAGGTCGATCGCGCCGGTCTCCGGGTCGATGGCGAGATGGCAGGCCTGGATGCCGTTGGCGGCGTAGAAGGGCGCGGTTTTCGGCACGAAGCTGCGGGTCGCGCTCAGGTCGGTCGAAAGCTCCGCCGGCAGCAGATGCTGGCGGTAATGGGCGATCTTCGCGACCTCGGCGACCGGCAGGCGCCGCGCGCCGCCGCCGTCAACGACCTGGCCGGCCGCCAGCGACAGGTTCGCGGCGTCCTCCTGGAGCAGGGTGGCGGCGATGTCCAGCAGCCGCGCGGCGACGGCATCGGCCGCGCGCCAGGCCGCGGCGCCGCCGATCGCCAGGCCGCGCGACGCCCAGGCGCCGCCGCCGACCGGGCCGGCGCTGTCGCCCGCCGTCACCGCCACGTCCGCCGGCGCAAGGCCCAGCCTTTCCGCCACGAGCTGGCCGACGCCGGTCAGCGTCCCCTGTCCCTGGTCGGTGCAGCCGACCTGCACGCGCACCGCGCCGGAGGGCAGCATCGCTACGGTCGCCGTGTCCTCGGCGGTCACGTCGATCTCCTGCGCGCCGTAAACGGCGGCGCCCGGCGCGGTCAGCTCGACCAGCGTCGCGACGCCGATGCCTTCGATCCTGCCCGCCTTTCGCGCCGCGGCCTGGGCCGCGCGCAGGGCCGGATAGTCCATCAGGGCTTCGAGCCGGTCGAGGCAGGCGTGCAGCGAGAGGGCGTCGGCGCGCACGCCGCCAGCGCTCGTAAAGGGCGCGCCGTCCGCCGGATAGTTGCGCCGGCGCAATTCCAGCGGGTCGAGGCCGAGCCGGTGCGCCGCATCGTCGATCAGCACTTCGGTCACCGCCATGGCGACCGGCTGGCCGACGCCGCGATAGGCCCCGGTCGGCGCCTTGTTCTGCGCCCGCGCGACCGCCGCCACATGCACCCGTTCCGCCGCATAGGCCGCGCCGATCAGGGTTGCGGTCAGCGCGGCTTCGCCGGCGCTGCTGCGCGGATGGGCCGAAAAGGCGCCGGCGCCCGCCTGCATATCGGCTTCGAAGGCCAGGAGCGCTCCGTCTGCGCCGGTTTCAAGCCCGGCTTCGATGACGAACTCCCGGGCGTGGACGTCCGACAGAAAGGATTCCAGCCGGTCCGCGACCCATTTGACCGGCCGGCCGAGCAGGCGCGACGCCGCAACGACGGCCAACTCGTCGGCATAGGCGTGCAGCTTGATGCCGAAGGCGCCGCCGACATCCGGGCAGACCGCCCGCACCCGGTGCAGCGGCAGGCCGAGCAGCCCGGCCCAGACGTCCTGCATCTGGTGCGGCGCCTGGCCGGAGTGGAACACCGTCAGCGATCCGTCCGCCGGATCGTAGTCGGCGAGCACGGCGCGGCCCTCCAGCGGCACGCCGGTCTGGCGCTCGAAGACGAAGCGGCGCCGGGCCGCCGGAGCGGGACCGGCCTCCCCGAACGCCCGGCGCAGCATGATGTTGCTTTCCGTCTCCGCATGGGCCTTGCGGTCGCGGACCGCCGGATCGGCGTAGTCGCCCGCGGGCGGCATTTCCTCGATTTCGAGCCGGACCGCTTCGGCGGCGTCGCGCGCCCGGTCGGGACGGTCGGCGACGGCGAGCGCGACCGGCTGGCCCTGGTAATGGACGCTGCCGTCGGCCAGCGCCGGCTGGGGCGGCGGCCGGTGTTCCGGGACCGTCGCCGAGCGCGTGACCATCGGCCGGCAGACCGGCCGGAGGTCGTCCGCCGTCAGCACGGCGGCGACGCCGGGCAGGGCGCGTGCGGCGGCCGTATCCAGCGCCGCAATCCGGCCGTGGGCGGCCGGGCTGCGCAGGAAGGCGCCGTGCAGCATCCGCGGCGCCGTCAGGTCGGCGGTAAAGCGCCCGCGCCCGGCGACCAGCCGGCGCGCCTCGCTGCGCGGAATCGATCGGCCGGCCGGTCCGGTCATGCGGGAAAGCGCGGTCCGATGAGGCGTACCGTACGGCGGCAAGCCTGCCGGGGCGCGGTCCGCCCCGATGCCTCCGCCGAAGAAGCCGCCGATGAAGCCCCCGGCACTTACCGGTTCCGCAACATTGCGATTTCCCGCACCAGCTTGCTCAGGATGACCTCCTCGAACGGCGTGTTCTCGTCCGCCGCCATGACGAAGGCGCCGGGGCCGCCGATCACGTCCTGCCGGTAGTGGTCTTCCAGTGGCACGCCGAATGCGCTGCGGAAGCTGGTTCCGGTGCGGGTCTTGATCGCCAGGCCGTTGATGACGATTCCGGCGTTGAGCGCCGCGGCCCGGACGACCTGCAGCGGCGGCCCGTTGATCTGCGGCCCGTCGCCGGAAATGTCGATGATCTTCTGCTTGCCGTCGTAGCCGTTGGACAGGATCTGCTTCGTCGAATAGGCGATGGCGGCGCTGATCGAGTTGTAGCCGAAGACCTGGCGCGGCGCCGCGACCAGCCGCCCGGCGAACGCCTTTGCCGAGGCCGCATCGCCGATCACCGTCCAGTCGACGATGGTCTCGACCGATTCCGGCGCGCCCCATTCGACGAACAGCACGGCGATCTTCCGGTGCTCGCCGCCCCGGATGGCGTTGAGCACGAGCGGATGGGAAACCGCCCGGGCGAAGCCCTTCCGCTGGAGCGCGAACTCGATATCGTCGATCGAGCCCGACCCGTCCGCCGCGAGGACCAGCTCGACGTCGACCTTCTCCGCCGCGGCCGCGGGCGCAGGGCCCGGCACGGCGAGCCAGAGGGCAAGGCAGACGGCGAGGCAGGCGGGGGACAGCAGCGCGGCGAGCGGTTTCATCCGGCGATGCTACCACGAAACGCCGCACGGCGGCGAGGCCGAAGCCGCCGGTTGGCCGCCGGTTGGCCGCCGGCCGGCCGCGATGGCCCCGCCCCGCCGCGACCGCGAAGGTCCCGCCCGCCACGCAGCGCCCGTCGACATTGTGCGGCGCCGGGCGCAAGAGGCTTTCTGCATCGCGCCCGAACGCCGCGTTGCGCGGGGAATTGGCGGATAATAGAAAAGGCCCGCACCGCGGGAACCGGCGGGCGGCGCGGCGGGACCGGCGCCGCGGGCGACGCCGGAACCCCAATCCGGATTCCGCTTCGAACACCCATGGGGGAGCAGACGATGCGCGTCTACTACGATCGCGACGCCGACGTGAACCTGATCAAGGGCAGGAACGTCCTGATCGTCGGCTACGGCTCGCAGGGCCATGCCCACGCCATGAACCTGCGCGATTCCGGCGTCTCCGGCATCGCCGTGGCCCTGCGCGAGGGTTCGGCCACGCGCAAGAAGGCCGAGGAGGCCGGCTTTGCGGTCCATACCCCCGCCGAGGGCGCGGCCTGGGCCGATGTCGTGATGATGCTGACGCCCGACGAATTGCAGGGCGACATCTACGCCGGCGATCTGCACGGCAACATGAAGGACGGCGCGGCGCTGGCCTTCGCCCACGGGCTCAACATCCACTACAACCTGATCGAGCCGCGGCCGGACCTCGACGTCTTCATGATCGCGCCGAAGGGGCCGGGACACACGGTGCGCTCGGAATATGTGCGCGGCGGCGGCGTGCCGACGCTGGTCGCCGTGGCGCGCAACGCCTCGGGCAACGCTCTCGAACTCGCCCTGTCCTACGCCTCGGCCAATGGCGGCGGCAAGGCGGGCATCATCGAGACGACCTTCAAGGAAGAGTGCGAGACCGACCTGTTCGGCGAGCAGGTCGTGCTGTGCGGCGGCCTGGTCGAACTGATCCGCGGCGGCTACGACACGCTGGTCGAGGCCGGCTATGCGCCGGAGATGGCCTATTTCGAGTGTCTCCACGAGGTCAAGCTGATCGTCGACCTGATCTACGAGGGCGGCATCGCCAACATGAACTACTCCATCTCCAACACCGCGGAATACGGCGAGTACCGCAGCGGGCCGCGCATCGTCACCGACGAGACCCGGGCCGAGATGCGGCGCATTCTGGACGACATCCAGAGCGGCCGCTTCACCCGGGAATGGATGCTGGAGAACCGGGTCAACCAGACCAGCTTCAAGGCCACGCGGCGGCGCAACGACGCCCACCCGATCGAGGAAGTCGGCCGCAAGTTACGCGCAATGATGCCGTGGATTTCCGAAGGTGCGCTGGTCGACAAGAGCAAGAACTAAAGCAATCGACCCGTCCGTTTATTCCCGGCTTTTCAATATCCAGCCTTGCAGTTTCGTGAAGATGCAAGTAAAAACCGCGGATAGGACGCGGCCGGGCCCGCGCCGCATATCCGCGCCGGCGAATCGGGACGCCGGGTGCGTGTTTGGCGTGGGCCGTTGCGGCTTCGACGTTGCGCACGGATGTGCAATAATCGCCGGCGATCCGGAACGGGCGCGCGCGCCGCGCCACGGAATTTCCGGCCAGCCCCGCCGGCGGGCGGGCGGCGGCCGCGGCAAAGGCGCCGAAGGAGAATGGGCAATATGCTGACAGGACTGCTCGGTCTTATGTCCGCCGATATGGCGATCGACCTGGGGACGGCGAATACCCTGGTGTATGTCAAAGGCCGCGGCATCATCCTGAACGAACCTTCGGTCGTCGTCCTGCGCGAGACCAAGGGCCGGCGCGAAGTCCTGGCCGTGGGCGACGAGGCCAAGCTGATGCTGGGCCGCACGCCCGGCAACCTGCAAGCCATCCGCCCGCTGCGCGACGGCGTCATCGCCGATTTCGACGTCGCCGAGGAGATGATCAAGCACTTCATCCGCAAGGTGCACAACCGGCGCAGCTTTGCGGCGCCGCAGATCATCGTCTGCGTCCCGTCCGGCTCGACGGTCGTGGAGCGGCGCGCCATCCACCAGTCCTGCACCAGCGCCGGCGCGAGCCGGGTCTATCTCGTCGAAGAGCCGATGGCGGCGGCGATCGGCGCCGGCCTGCCGGTGACCGAGCCGACCGGCTCCATGGTCGTGGATATCGGCGGCGGCACCACGGAGGTCGCGGTGCTGTCGCTCGGCGGCATCGTCTATGCCCGCTCGGTCCGGGTCGGCGGCGACAAGATGGACGAGGCGGTGATCGGCTACATCCGCCGCAACCATAACGTGCTGATCGGCGAATCGAGCGCCGAGCGGATCAAGAAGGAAATCGGCTCGGCGGCCGTGCCGAAGGACGGCGAAGGCAAGATGCTCTCGGTCAAGGGCCGGGACCTGATGAACGGCGTGCCCAAGGAACTGATCCTGTCGGAAGCCCAGATCGCCGAGGCCCTGTCCGAACCGGTCGGCCAGATCATCGAGGCCGTCAAGACGGCGCTCGAGCATACCGCGCCGGAACTGGCCGCCGACATCGTCGACAAGGGCATCATGCTGACCGGCGGCGGCGCGCTGCTGGGCAATGTGGAAATCGTCCTGCGCCAGGCGACCGGCCTGCCCGTCTCCATCGCCGACGATCCGCTGTCCTGCGTCGCCCTGGGCACGGGCCGCTGCCTGGAAGAGTTGCGCAGCCTCAAGTCGGTCCTCGCAACAACGCCCTAGCGACGGCGGGGCAGGCAGGACCGCGTGTTCCGCAAGCAGAGAAGAGAGGCCAGAAGACGCCGCGGCCGTCCCATCCGCCAGGGCAGCCTGCTCGAAGACGTGCGCGTGTGGACGCGGCGCTTCGCCGTCATCGTCATGGCGCTCGTCGCCGGCGCCCTGATTGTAATCGACCGCGTCGAAGCGCCGGTGACCCGCGAGATGAGGGCCGGACTCGCCGATCTGTTCGCGCCCGCGATCGCCGCGGTCTCCGCGCCGTTCCACGCTGCGGCCGAGTGGTTCGACGCCTTCCAGTCCAACGCCACGGTGCGCGAGCGCAATGCCGAACTCCAGCGGGAAGTCGAGCGCCTGCGCGTGGCGCTCCAGCAACTGCCCGCGCTCGAGGACGAGAACCGGCGGCTGCGCGCCATCGCCAACGCCGGCAACCGCATCAAGGGCCGCCATGTAACCGCAACGGTCGTCGCCGATACGGACGGCCCCTATGTCCGCTCGCTCCTGGTCGGGGCGGGGTCGGCGGAGGGGATCGGGCGCGGCATGGCGGCGATCAACGGCGACGGCCTCGTCGGCCGGATCGTCGAGGTCGGCAGCCATACCTCGCGGGTCCTGCTGGTCACCGACCTGAACTCCCGCATTCCCGTGCAGCTCGCCGGCTCCGGGCTGCGGGCGCTGCTCGCCGGCACCAACGGCCGGCGCATGAGGCTGAACTACGTCCCGCCCAACGTCAGCGTTTCGGCCGGCGCGCTCATCGTCACCTCGGGTCATGGCGGCGTGCTGCCCCGGGGCATTCCGGTCGGCCGGGTGGACAGCGTCAGCCGCCACGCGATCCTGGTGCGCCCACTGGTGAACTGGAGCCGGCTGACCTTCGTGCGTATCGTCGCCTATTCGACGACCGGCCTCGTTCAGGATTCGCCGGACGGCATGCTGCGGCGGGAGGTGGGCCGGCGCGCGGAGACGCCATGAGCGAGCCGATCCAGCGCGCCGTCGACCGGGCCGTGCGCCGGTCGTTTCCGATGGCGACCGCCGTCGTCGCGTCGCTCGCCGGGCTGATCGACGTGCCCGCCGCCGAATACAGCCGGATCGCACCCGCCTTCACGCTCATCGCGGTCTATTGCTGGTCGGTCTGGCGGCCGGACCTCCTGCCGCTCTCCGGCGTATTCCTGATCGGCCTGTTCGAGGACCTGCTGCGCGGCCTGCCGCTCGGCCTGACGGCCCTGATGCTGCTCGTGGCGGCCGGTTTCGTACAACACCAGCGCGCATATATTTTCGGCCGCTCGAATCCCTTCCTGTGGCTGGTCTTCGGCCTGCTGACCGTCGCCTGGATGACGGTCGAATGGCTGGCCATGTCGATCCTGCTCGGGCAGATTCTCGATCCGGAAGTCGCCGCCTTCCGCTACGCGGCGACCTTCGGCCTCCTGCCGGTCGGCGCCGCGCTGCTGTTCGCCGTCCAGCGCAGCGGCATGCAGAACGTGTAGGCCATGCCGATATCGGAGAATATCGACCAGAGCCGGAAGTTCACCCGCCGGCTCGTCCTCCTGATGGGCGTCAAGGGCCTGGCGCTGGCCGGACTGACCGCCCGGATGTACCAGCTCCAGGTCCGCGATTCCGAGCGGTACACGACGCTCGCCGAAGAAAACCGGATCAACACCCGCCTGCTCCTGCCGCTGCGCGGCCGGATCTTCGACCGGCACGGCCGGCCGGTCGCGGTCGACGAGGAGGACTACCGGGTGGTCATGGTGGCGGAGAAGACCGGCAACGTGCAGCAGGCGCTCGACCGGCTGGCCGGCATCGTCGAGCTGAGCCCGGAACAGCGCGGACGGGTGCTCCGCGAGGTCCGCCGCCGCCGGCGCTTCCTGCCGGTCACCATCGCCAGCGGCCTGACCTGGGAGGAAGTGGCGCGGATGGAGGTGAACGCGCCGGACCTGCCCGGCGTGCTGACCGAGCGCGGCTATACCCGGGTCTACCCCTACGGCGAGGAGATCGCCCATCTGGTCGGCTATGTCGGCCCGGTTACCGAACGGGAACAGAAGGAAGACCCGGACCGGCTGCTCAAGATTCCCGAGTTCCGCATCGGCAAGCAGGGCGTGGAGCGAACCTACGACCGCCGGCTGCGCGGCCGCGGCGGCACCCAGCGGGTCGAGATCAACGCGTCGGGCCGGGTGCAGCGCGAACTCGGCCGCAAGGAAGGCACGCCGGGCGACGCCATTCACATGACGATCGACATGGCGCTCCAGCAGAAGGCGCTCGCGCTGATCCGGCCGCACCGCGCCGGCTCGGTCGTTGTCATGGACATCCATACCGGCGACGTGCTGGTCATGGCGTCGACGCCGGGATACGACCCGAACCTGTTCATCCACGGCCTGCGCGCCAAGACCTGGCGGGCGTTGCAGACCAACCCGCTCGGCCCGCTGCTCAACAAGGCGGTCTCGGGCCAGTATGCGCCCGGTTCGACCTTCAAGATGCCGGTCGCCCTCGCCGGCCTGGAGAGCGGCGCGATCGACGCCGGCGCCCGCTTCGACTGCCCCGGCGTCTTCCAGCTCGGCCGGGCCAAGTTTCATTGCTGGAAGAAGGGCGGCCACGGTCCGGTCGCGATGCGCGACGCGATCAAGCGGTCGTGCGACGTCTATTTCTACGAACTGGCGCTGCGCCTCGGCATCGACCGGATCGCCGAAACGGCGCGCAAGCTCGGGATCGGCGTCCCGACCGGGATCGACCTGCCGGCCGAGAAACAGGGCGTCATGCCGACCAAGGCGTGGAAGCGCGGCTATTTCCGGGACAAGCGCAACAAGGCCTGGTTCCCGGGCGAAACCGCGATCGCCGGCATCGGGCAGGGCTACGTCCTCGCGACGCCGCTGCAGCTCGCGGTGATGACCGCCCGGCTGGCCAACGGCGGCTACGCCGTCGCGCCGCGCCTGGTCGCCGACCGTCCGCCCGGCAACCGCACGGCCTACCGGCGGGCGCAGGACGGGTTCCGCCGGCTCGGCTTCGACACCGCGAACCTGGGGCGGATCGGCGAGGCCATGGCGGCGGCGGCCAACGAAACCGGCGGCACCGCCTTCTGGACCCGGATCGCCGAAACGGGCATGGAGATGGCGGGCAAGACCGGCACCTCCCAGGTGCGCCGCATCACGGCGGCCGAGCGCGCCCGCGGCATCGTCAAGAACGAAGACCTGCCCTGGCGCCGGCGCGACCACGCGCTGTTCGTCGCGTACGCGCCGCTGGACGATCCGCGCTTCGCGTGCAGCGTGATCGTCGAGCATGGCGGGGGCGGCTCCCGGGTCGCGGCGCCGATCGCCCGGGAAATCCTGCTCGAGACCCAGAAACGCTACGGCAGCGTCGCCGAACGGGCCGGCCTGGACCTCGATTTCGCGCGCCGCGCCGGCGGAAGCGGAATCCCGGGCGACATCCGATGACCCCCACCCCGACGAAGCGGGGCCCCAACATGCAGGCCCTTTGATGCAGGAGATGGATCTTTCGCGGGAGCGGACCTCGGCCCTCCGCCGCCTCGGCTCGATCGACTGGGGGCTCACCCTGTCGGCCTGTTTTGCCGCCGCGGTCGGCTTCGTCCTGCTGTACTCGGCGGCGGGCGGCGAATTCTTCCCCTGGGCGGCGGCGCAGATGGGGCGCTTCGGCGTGGCGCTGGCGGTCATGATCGCGACCGCCGCCATTCCGCCCCGGCTGTGGTACCGCCTGGCGTACTGGATGTGGGGCCTGTCGGTGCTGCTGCTGCTGGCCGCCGAGTTCCGCGGCGTCGAAGGCGGCGGCGCCGAACGCTGGATCGCCCTCGGCCCGCTCCGGCTTCAGCCTTCGGAAGTCATGAAGATCGCCCTGGTGGTCGCGCTCGCGCACTATTTCCACACCGTCCGTTTCGAGAATGTGCGCCGGATCCGGACCCTGCTGCCGCCCCTGTTTCTGCTCCTCGTCCCGGCCGCCCTCGTCCTCAAGCAGCCCGATCTGGGCACCACGGTCATCCTGATCGCGGTGGCCGGCGTCATCTTTTTCCTCGCCGGGGTCCGCTGGTGGAAATTCGCCCTGGTCGGGGCCGCCGCCGCCGCCGCCGTGCCGCTGATCTGGACCTACGGGCTGCAGGCCTATCAGAAGCAGCGGCTGCTCACCTTCCTCGATCCGTCGTCGGACCCGCTGGGCGCCGGCTTCCACATCACCCAGGCCAAGATTGCGCTCGGCTCGGGCGGCATGTTCGGCAAGGGCTTCCTGAACGGCACCCAGATCCATCTCAATTTCGTGCCGGAGATGCATACGGACTTCATCCTCGCCGTGCTGGCCGAAGAGTTCGGCCTGGTCGGCGCGCTGGCGCTGACGGCGATCTACGGCCTGATCCTGTACCACCTGCTGGCCGCAGCGCTGCGGGCGAAGACCCAGTTCGGCCGCCTCGTCGTCTCCGGCGTCGCCTTCACCTTCTTCCTCTATGCCTTCATCAACCTGGCGATGGTGCTCGGGCTGCTGCCGGTGGTCGGCGTGCCGCTGCCGCTGGTCTCCTACGGCGGCACGTCGATGCTCACCCTCATGTTCGGCTTCGGCCTCGCGATGAGCGCGGCCCAGGGCGGCGAGGCCGCCGGAGAACCGCTGACCGAGGAGTGAGGCTGCGGGCAGCGCGCCGCTGCGATACGCGGCTCCGCCGCCGGCCGGGGCAAGGAAGCCGGCGGGCCGAACCGCAGGTTCTTACGAACTCTGCGGCAGAACCGGTATTTCCCTATCCGCCGCCGCCGAGCGGGATGCGGCTCCGGCCTTTGATGCGTTGCCAGACGATCAGGACGAGCGTCAATACGGTGAGCGCCCAGAAGAACCAGGTGATCCAGCCCTGGAAGAAGATCGTCCAGTCGCCGTCGCCGAGGCGCAGCGAGCGGCGGAAATTGTCCTCCAGCAGCGGGCCCAGGATGAAGGCGATCAGGAAGGGCGCGGCCGGGATGCCCAGGCGCAGCATACCGAAGCCGACGATCCCCATGACGAACATCACGAGGACGTCGAAGATCGTGTTGTTGATCGCGTAGGCGCCGAACACGCACAGCACCAGCACGACCGGGAACAGGATGCGCTGCGGGATATCGGCGATCCGCGCGATCGAGCGGATCGAGAGCTTGCCGACGATAAACAGGTAGGCCGAGCTCAGCATGATGCCGATGAAGAGGGCGTAGATCAGCGTGATGTTCTGCTGGAACATCAGCGGCCCCGGCCGCAGGTCGTGGATCATGAAGGCGCCCAGGATGATCGCGGTGATGATGTCGCCGGGCACGCCGAGCGCGAGCAGCGGGATCAGGGTCGCGCCGGCGACGCCGTTGTTGCCGGCCTCGGCCGCGGCGACGCCTTCCAGCTCGCCCTTGCCGAAATTGCCCCGGTTCTTCGAGGTGCGCCGGGCCTCGCTGTAGGACAGGAAAGCCGCCGGCGCGCCGCCGATGCCGGGGATCACGCCCAGGACCACGCCGATCGCCGAGCCGCGCAGGATGGACTTGAGCGCCCGGCGGTAATCGAGCATCGAGGCGCCCCTGCCGGCGAGCGCGGAGAGTTTCTGCGCGGCTTCCGTCTTGGAGTAGAAGTTCAGCACCTCGGGAATCGCGAACAGGCCGATCAGCACCGGAATGAAATTCAACCCGCCCATCAGGTCGAAGTTGCCGAAATTGAAGCGCGGCGTGCCGAAGATCGCGTCCAGCCCGACGATGGCGAGCGCCAGGCCGAGCCCGGCGGCGCCCAGGCCCTTCAGCAGGTCGTCGCCGCTCACGCTGGCGATGATCGTCAGCGAGAACACGATCAGGGTGAAGAATTCCGGCGAGCCGAAGCTGAGCGCGAAGCTGGCGAGGATGCCGGCGAAGAAGATCAGCGACAGGTTTGAGATAAAATCGGCGGTGCAGGAGGCGTAGAGCGCCATGTCGAGCGCGCGCCGCGCCTCGCCCTTGCGCGCCAGCGGATAACCGTCGAGCCCGGTGCAGGACGCCGCCGGCGTGCCCGGCGCGTTGATCAGGATGGCGGTGATCGAGCCGCCGTAGAGCCCGCCCTTGTAGACGCCGAGCAGCAGCAGGATGCCGGTGATCGGCTGCATGGTGAAGGTGAAGGGCAGCGCGAGCGCCACGCCCATCGGCGTCGTCATGCCGGGAATCGCGCCGATCACCGTCCCGATCATGACGCCGGCGAAAAGCGCCACGACATTGTCGACCTGGGCGAACATGGCGAAGGAGGCGGCGAGGGTCTCCCACATGGCGTCAGATCCGCTGCAGCAGGAAATCGAGCACGCCGCCGGGAATCGGCCGCTGCGCCGCCTTGACGAAGAACAGGTGCAGCGCCAGCGGCAGCAGGAGGGCGACCGGCGCGACGATCAGCGGCCGGCGCTCGCCCGCCAGCAGCATCAGGGCGACCAGCCCGAGCGTCGTCGTCAGGACGAAGCCGAGAAATTCCAGGGTCAGGTAAATCGCCAGGAGCAGGGCCATGACGACGAAGGGCCGCCAGGCAATCCACGCCGTCCGGGCCGGCCGGGCCGCCGCCGGCGCCGCCGCGTCGGCCGCCCCTTCCTTCGTCCGCGCGGCGGCCAGCAGTTCGTAAATCAGCAGCAGCGCGCCGATGACGGCAATGCCGCTGCACACGATGTAGGGCCAGAATGACGGCGACAGGGCGCGGTATTTGACCGACGGCGGCTGCACGATGCCGTGGGGAATGAGCAGGGCGACCGCCAGCGCGCCGAAGCCGACGAAGCACAGCCCGGCGACGATGTTCCGGTTGAGCTTCACGGATCAGGCCGCCGCGAGGGCGCCGGCGCGCTCCGGCGCCAGCCGGCCGAGATCGAAGCGCTCGTGGAACAGGTGCCGGTCGAGCGCCAGCCAGACCGCCGACTGGGCCGTGGTCAGCGCGCTGACCTCGGTCTCGAAGGGACGGCCGGCCAGGGCGGGATCGGACGCGGCGCGCCGGACGCCGGCAACGTAGTCCGGATGCCGCCCCACCTGGCCGGCCAGCAGGACGGCCTGGGGCTTCAGCACGGTTGCGAGCAGGCGCAAGGCCTTGCCGAGCTCGGCGCCGGATTCGGCCAGGACCGTCCGGGCGGCAACCGGCAGGCTTTCACCCGGTTCGGCGATATCGCGCAGCCGCCGGCCGTCGTCCGCCGGACCGGCGCTCTTCGTCAGGCCCAGATCGTCCAGCCGGCGCAGGACGGCCAGGCCGGACGCCGTGTCGTCCAGCGTCGCGCCGTCCGACGGGAACCCGGCCAACTGCCCGGCCTCGTTGGCGGCGCCGCGCACCGGCGCGCCGTCGAGCATCAGCGCGGAGCCGAGCCGCAGGCCGACATTGACCAGAAGCACGTCGCGCAGGCCGGCGGCGCAGCCCTGCCGGGCCTCGGCCTGCAACAGCGCTGCAGCCCGGCCCTCGGCAACGAAGGGCACCCCGGTCAGGCGGGCGAGCGTGCCGGCGGCGTCGACCGGGCGCCAGCCGAGGGGGCCGCCGGCGCGCAATTCCCCGGTCGCCGGATCGACCCGGCCGGCGATCAGCGCCGCGCCGCCCAGGACGCGCCGCCGGTCCCTGCCCGACTCTGCAATCAATTCGGCCGCCGCCTGCGCCAGCGCCGCCAGAGCCGGCTCCGGCCGGTCGAGCGGCAGGCCCGCGCAATCGCGGCGCGCGACGACCTCGCCGCGGCAGGTCGCCAGCACGACCTCCTTCTGGTTCAGGGTGATCGCCATGCCGAGCACGAAGGCGCCGTTGTCGGCAAGGCCCAGGCGGATCTGCGGCCGGCCGGCCCGCCGGCGTTTGCCGGTCGCGGGATATTCCGTGAGCAGGCGGGCTTCGACCAGTTCCCGGACGATGCGCGAGACGGCGGCGTTGGTCAGCCGGACGGATTCGGCGATGACGGTGCGCGACACGGCGCCTTGCTCGGCGATGGCGCGCAGCACCAGATGCCGGTTCTGACGCCGCAGATCGGTCGTGGAGGCCGAAGATGCCACGGGGCGCGCCTATTTTTTAACGTCGGTAAATATTTCTTGATTCGAAAAACCGGCTCTGTCAACATGTTCGTGCATCGCGCGCGTTGCGCCGGCGGCCAAACACCCGGAGGGGGCCGGCGCAGCCGCACGCCTACGCGTATTTCCGTGCCCCAATGGCACAGATTCCAGGGAGGAACAGACGTGCACAAACTGACGAAATGGACAGCCGTAACGATTGCCGCGATGGCGCTGACGACGGCGGCACTTCCGGCCGGGGCGGCCGATTACCCGTCGCGGCCGATCACGCTGGTTGCGCCCTACGGGCCCGGCGGCGCGGCGGACCTGCACGCCCGCATCGTCGCCGGCACGGCGCCGAAATACCTCAATCATGCCGTGCTGGCGATCAACAAGGCGGGGGCCGCGGGCAGCATCGGGGCGTTCCATGTCGTGCGGGCGAAGAAGGACGGCTACACGCTGCTGTCGGCGCGGGTCGGCAGCAATGCCGGCGTTCCGGCCTTCAACCCGAGCATCCCCTACAAGTGGGACCAGTTCACCTTCCTCGGCCTGACCGAGCGCAACCCGTTCGTCCTGGTGGTCAACGCCAAGTCGGACATCAAGACGTTCAAGGATTTCGAGGCGGGCATCAAGGCCGGCAAGATCAAGACCTATTCCTCGGCCGGCGTCGGCACCCTGCTGCACCTGGCGGCGCTGGTGATGGCGGACGACATGGGCCTAAATCCGGACCAGATCACCCACATCCCCTTCAAGGGCGGCGGCAAGGCCCGCGCGGCGATCGTCGGCAACCAGGTCCACTTCCTGTGGCAGAACCTGTCCGGCGTCATCGGCGCGATCCGGGCCGGCCAGCTGCGGGCGCTGGCGATCACCACGGGCAAGCGCTTCAAGGCGGTGCCGGACGTCCCGACCGTGCGCGAGCTGAGCTATCCGAACATGGAGGCGATCATCGGCTGGAGCGGCATTTTCGGCCCGCCCGGCCTGCCCAAGCCGGTGGTCGACAAATGGGTGAGCGTGCTGGCGTCGCTCAAGAAGGACCGGGCCTTCAACAAGCTGATCGGCAACCTGGGCTCGATCCCGGACATCCGCAGCCCGGCCGACACCAAGGCGTTCGTCAAGAACCAGTACGAGACCTTCAAGAAAGTGGTCGCCAAGCTGAAGAAATAGCCCGGAAGAAATAGCCGGGGCGCCGCAAACTGCAAAACGGGCAGGCGACCGCGCCTGCCCGTTCCCGTTCGATTGCCCGAAGGACGAAATCCGATGGCGACGGACCGACCGAACATCCTGTTCATCATGGCCGACCAGATGAGCGCCCGCGCGCTCCGGCAGTACGGCAACCGCACGACGCTGACGCCCAATATCGACCGGCTGGCGGACGAAGGCGTCGTCTTCGAGAACTGCTATTGCAACCTGCCCATGTGCGCGCCGTCCCGCGCCTCGATGATGGCGGGCATCCTGCCCTTCGCCATCGACATGTACGACAACGCCTCCGAGTTCCACGCCGACATCCCGACCTTCGCCCACTACCTGCGCCACCTCGGCTACCGGGTGGAGCTCAGCGGCAAGATGCATTTCGTCGGGCCGGACCAGATGCACGGCTTCGAGAAGCGGCACACGACCGACATCTATCCGGCCAATTTCGCCTGGACCGTCGACTGGTCGAAAGGGCGGGAATACCGGCCGACCAACCTGACCATGGCGCCGGTCCTGGAGGCCGGCCTCGCCGTGCGCACCATGCAGATGGATTACGACGACGAGGTCGAGTATTTCAGCGTCCAGGCGCTCTACGACCTGGCGCGCTACGGCGCCGGCCGGCCCTTCATGCTGGCGGTCTCCTTCACCAGCCCGCACCACCCCTATGTGATCGACGAGAAATACTGGGGCCTCTACGACCGCGACGCGATCGAGGCGCCGGCGACCCCGCCGCTCGATCCCGACGCAATGGACCATCTGAGCCGCAACCTGCACTATTGCCAGGCGCGGCATCTCTACGACCTGACCGTCGAGGACCGCCGCGTCGCGCGCCACGCCTATTACGGCATGATCTCCTACATCGACGAGAAGGTCGGGCGGATTTTCCGGACGCTGGAGGAGACCGGGCTTGCCGGCGACACGGTCGTCATCTTCACCGCCGACCATGGCGACATGATGGGCGAGCGCGGCATGTGGTTCAAACAGCACTTCTTCGACTGGTCGGGCAAGGTGCCGTTCATCGTTCACGCACCGAGCCGCTGGAAGCCGCGGCGGGTGACGGAAGCGGTTTCGCTGGTCGATCTGCTGCCGACGCTCACCGACCTGGCGAGCGGCGGAAAATTCGACGGTTTCGTCAAGCCGCTGGACGGCGAATCGCTCGTCCCCGCGCTGGAGGGCGAGACGGGCGGACTGGGCGATTGCGTCGTCTCCGAGTTCGCGGCCGACGGCTCGACGGGGGTCAGCCGCATGGTGCGCAAGGGGCCGTGGAAGCTGATGTGGCTCGAGGGCGTCGATACGCTGCTCTACAATCTCGACGCGGATCCCGAAGAGACGAACGACCTGACCGGCGATCCGGCCCACGCCGGCAAGCGGGCGGAACTGGAGGCGATCCTGTTCGAGGACTGGGATCCGGCGGCCTACACCGATATCATCGCCGAGAACCAGCAGCAGCGCCTGTTCATCCACCGAACGACCGGTGGCGACCCGGACTATGTCAATCTCGTGCGCGAGGGCGACGACAGCCGGTTCGTCCGCAATGCCGGCGCCGCGGACACCAAGGCGAAGGCGCGCTTTCCCCGGGTCGAACCGGCACAGCCGAGCCGATAGGGTCCGCCGGGGCAGCGATGGCGGAACCAGCGGGAACGGCGCGGGACCGGCGGCGCGACCTCGGCGCGCGGCTGTTTACTTTCGCCGTCATCACGGACACCCACCTCAACCAGGGCGAGGACGAGTGCAATTCGCCCTTCGCGGTGAACGCTCTGGCCAACCGCCGCCTGCGCCACGTCGTCAACGACCTGAACCGGCGCGACCTCGCCTTCGTCGTCAACGTCGGCGACCTGCTGCATCCCGTGCCGGCCGTGCCGGAATTGTACGACCGCGCCGCCGCCCGCTATCTGGAACAGTCGGCGGCGCTGCGGCACACGCAGTACCTGACCCCCGGCAACCACGACGTCGGCGACAAGCCCAACCCATGGGCGCCGACCGCAACCGTCTGCGACGCCTATCTCGCCTGCTGGGAGGCGCATTTCGGGCCGCACTACCGGTCGTTCGATCATGGCGGGCGCCATTTCGTTATTATCAACGCCCAGATACTCAATTCCGGCCTGACGGCGGAAGCGGAACAGCGCGCCTGGCTGGAAGCCGATCTCGCGGTCAACCGGGGCAGGCGTATCTTCCTGTTCACCCACTATCCGCCCTTCGTCGCCGACGAGGACGAGCCAGAACACTACGACAATATCGGCGAGCCGGGGCGGAGCTGGCTCACCGGCCTGGTGCGCGAATACGGCGTCGAGGCGCTGTTCGCCGGCCATGTCCACAATTTCTGGTTCAACCGGATCGGCGCGGCGGACTGCTATCTCCTGCCGTCCACCGCCTTCGTGCGGCAGGACTATGCCGAGATGCACCGCGCGCCGCCGGGCCCGGACGACGAGGCCGGGCGCAACGACCGGCCGAAGCTCGGCTATGTCCTCGTCCATGTGCATGACGGCGGGCATGTCTGCGAGCCCGTGCGGACCTACGGCGCGACGGCCGATGCCCCGGCATCGCCGGGCAGTCTGCCGGCGCCCCTCGCCCCGCCGCATCCCAAAACGACCGGCCGCAGCGCGTTCGGCTTCGACATGCGGCAGGACTGGATGGAAACGGTCGAAGTGCCGCCCTCCGGCGGGCTGGACGAGTTCGACCGCAAGCGGGCGCGCAACGACTATCCCCTGCTCGGCCTTTGGGAAATGGGCATCCGCACCCTGCGCATCCCGCTGAGCGACCTTGCAACGCCGGAACGGCGCGCCCGGCTGCGCGCCCTCGCCGAACACGGCTTCGCCTACACGCTGTTCGGCTTCGGCGCGCCGGACGCACGCACGCGGCGGCTCATCGAAGACCACGGCGATCTGCTGAGCGCCTGGGAGGCCGGTTTCGACAGCGGCGCGCCCGGCCGCGACCTGCCGGAGATCGCGGCAACGGCGGCGGCGGCCGGCGTCCCGCTCTATCTGTCGCGGCTGCGTTCCCATGACGAACTGCGCGCCGAGGCCGGGCGCTATTTCCATGTCGTCAACCACGGCTTCGATATCGCCGACCGGGAGCGGATAGAGGCGCTGCTGAGGCGGCCGGACCTCGCCGGAACCCTGGCCGGCGTCGCGTTCCGCCTGCCGGCCGGGGCGCCGGTGTGCGAAACGCTGGCCGCCATCGACGAACTGGCCGCCGGCCTCGGTCTCCGCGCCTCGGTCCATTTGCGCACGGCGGGCTTCGATCCGGCGCAGCCGGAGCGCGACGATCTCAAAATCGCCGGCCGCATGGCCGAAGCCCTGTTCGCCGCAAACACGCTCGGCAACACCGGCGTCTTTGCCGATACCCTGGTCGATCACGACCGGGGCTATTTCGTGCGGCACGGCGCTTACGACCGGCTGTGCAATCCCAGACCCGCCGCCCGCGTTGTCCGGCATTTGAATGCGGTGCTGGCGCACTATCCCGAATGCTTCGGCCGGCCCGCCGCCGCGGAAACGATCGCGGGCGGGGGCCGCCGCCTGACATCCGCCGGGCGGCGGGGCTCGATCGAACTCATGCTGCCGGAAGCGGTTTCGGAGATGTCGCCGGCGCGGGCATTTCCGGCCGGGGAAGAAACCGCCGGCGCAACCTACATCGATCTCGTTTCGGGCCTCGGCCGGACCGGCGCCGCGACGGGGCCGGTCGCCGCGGTGCGCTTGCAGAATCCCGAACGGGACATCGGGAACGGGATACCAGAATGACCGCGAAAGGCCCGAACATCGTCCTGATCATGACCGACAACCAGCCTGCGGATGCCGTCGGCTGTTACGGCAACGGCGAATTGCATACGCCGAATCTGGACGCCCTGGCGTCGGACGGCCTCCGGTTCGACAACGCCTATTGCCCCAATGCGATGTGCTCGCCGTCGCGGGCGTCGCTGTGGACCGGCCGGATGCCGTGCCAGCACGGCGTCGCGACCTGGCTCGACGACAGGCTGATGCACACCTGGCCGGAGGGCTGGAGCGCCGTCGAGGAATTCCCGACCCTGCCGGAAATTCTGAAGGAGGCCGGCTACGCGACGGCGATGATCGGCAAGTACCATCTCGGCAGGCCCGACAGGCCGCAAAACGGAATCGATCGTTGGATCGCCATGGCCAGGGGCCACACGTTCAGCTTTTACGGCAACGAAATGCTGCTTGGCGGCGGACCGGGCAGCGAGGGCGGCTCCACCGTCTTCGACGGACATTCGGTCGATTTCTTTACCGACAGGGCCGTGGACTATATCGAGAGCCGCAGGGATGCGGCCGATCGGCCTTTCTTTCTGATGCTGCCGTACAACGGCCCTTACGGCCACTGGCCGTCGATCAAGGGACCCGCGGAGAACGAGTTCTGGGCGCTCTACAAGGACGCGCCCATGACATCGGTTCCGCGGGAGGGGCTCTGCAAGCAGGCGGTGGAGATTTACAATTTGACCACGGCCCATCTGCTCAAGGGGCAAAAGGGGCCGGACTTCAGCTCGCTCCTGCAGCTTCCGAACGACCTGACGTCGCTGCGGAACTATTACTCCCAGGTCACGCTGATCGACGACCGGGTCGGCCGGGTCATGGGCGCGCTGGAAGCGAACGGCTTCGGCGAAGAGACCCTGGTAATCTTCACCGCCGATCACGGCTTTTCTCTGGGGCATCACGGTTTCTGGGGTCACGGCCAGGCGACGTGGCCGTCGAACGGGTTCCGGATCGCCTACAATATCCCGCTGATCGTGTGGGGCGCCGGCGTCGCGGGCGGGCGCGTCAGCGAGCGGTATGTCAGCGGCGTCGACCTCTTCGCGACCCTCCTGGACCGGCTCGGGCTTTGGGAGGACCGGTTCAGGGCCGGCGTGCCGTCGCGCAGTTTCGCCCCCATCCTGGCGGGCGGGGACATCGACTGGACCGATGAGGTGTTCCTGGAGCAGGAGGAAACCCGCGCAATCCGGACGCCGGAATGGTCGTATTTCAAGCGGTTCGGCGGCAGCAGGGCCTATCCGCTCGAGAACGAACTCTACGATCTGAGCCGCGATCCGGACGAGCGCACCGATCTGGCCGGGCAGGCCGGCTACGGTGCGGTCGAACGCGAACTCGGCGCGAGGATCGACGCCTTCTTCGACGAATTCGCCGATCCGGAACGCGACCTCTGGAACGGCGGCGCGCCGAAATCGAACACATCCCGCCCCTGGCTCTGGAAGGACGCCTGGGGCGAAGAGTGGCAGCCCGTTACCTGACGCCGCAAGCCGGACTTCTCACAGCACCCACCCGATCAGGACGAAACCGGCGACGAAGAACGCCAGGAAGACCGCGAAGGCCAGCTTGAGGTTGCGGCGCACCAGCTTTTCCGCCACCGGACCCAGGAGGTATACGGCCCCGGCCACGGCGAAGAAGCGGACCCCGCGGCCGACCAGCGACACGGCGGCGAAGGCGAACGGATCCATCTGGAAGAACCCGCTGGACACGGTCACGACCTTGTAGGGCGCCGGGGTGAGCGCGCCGATGGCGACGAACAGTTCGTCGTATTTCTCGTACTCCGCCTTGACGACGGCCATCTTGTCCATCGCGCCGTAGAGTTCGAGCAGGGGCCGGCCGACTTCCTCGAACGCGAAAAAGCCGATCGCCCAGCCGACGCAGCCGCCGGCGACCGACGCCGCCGTGCAGGCTGCGGCGAGGATCCAGGCCCGGCTGCGCACGGCCAGGATCATCGGGATCAGCAAGACATCGGCCGGAAGGGGAAAGAAGGTCGCCTCGGCGAAGGCGAAAGCGACGAGCCATGCAAAAGCGTGCGGGTGCGCCGCCTTTGCCATCGCCCGGCTGTAGAGCCCCTTGAGCACTGCGCCCGTCCCGTATCCGGCAGATGCGCCTGCCCGGCGGCATCGGCGCCGGCGGCCGGTGTGGCAAGCCGGCCGGTTCCCGTCATGGCGCAGAACACCGCACGTCCGGTCCGGCGGGCGGCATCGGCGGCGCGCGCCGGATTGCCGTTCGTCCATGAAGGCCGCGGCGGCGGCGGTTTCGAAGGGTCCGCAGGAACGGCTCCCCGTTCCGGCCGGGCCGGTTTTTCAAAAATATTTCCTCTTTCTCGATAATATTCCTTGACAGGGCGGGCCTCGCACCCCATATCGGCCCGGTCAACGCCCGGAATGCGCCTGCCGCGGCCGGCCGACGCCCCCTCGCCCCGCTCCTCCGCCCGTCATTCCGTCCTTCGAGACGGGCGTTTCGAAACGTCCCGGACCGGGGTCCGGGGCTCCTCAACGCCCTCCTCAGGACGAAGGGTTGGGGTCCGGCCGAATTTTGCAGCTTCATCCCGAGGAGGCGAAGGCGAACGCCTGAGCCATCCCGAAGGACGCCGCCCCCGGTGTCGAGCGGCGCGCCCGCCCGGCCGGGATACTGGAAAATTTCCTACCGAAATTGTTTTTGCGCACTTCCGGATAACATTTTTCCAACGATTCCAGAGGGTTAAGGTCGCCGGATGCAAAAAAACATATTATATTGAACGGTCTATCAAATTCCAAAACCGAGCGATTTCAAAGACTTGGCAGACCATTCTTAAACGATCATTCAAAAACAGCAGGTCCGGCGTCCGGCCCGTCCGGCACACCCTTTCGCAGAGGAATCCCATATGGAAATTCCTGACGACCGGCTTCCGGGCCCTTCGGCACGGCCTGCCGCCGGCCGTTTCCGCAACATCGGAAAAGCATCGATGTCCACACGGACCGGCCGCCTGCCGGCGCTGCCGAAGCACGAAACCGCCAGCGCGGCGGTTGCGCCGGGATCAGCGGAACAGGACCGTCAGCGGCGGCGCCAGCAGGGCCATGGCGAGGCCGGTCAGCGCCAGCGCGATGGCGGCGAAAGCGCCGGCGGAGTCGCCGACCTGAAAGGCGCGGGCCGTGCCGATGCCGTGCGAGGTGAGCCCGAGGGCGAAACCGGTCGCCTTGGAGTCCCTCATGCCGAAGGCGCGGAGCAGCGGCGTGGCGAAAACCGCGCCCAGAATGCCGGTCAGGACGACCAGCCCGGCGGTCAGCGACGGCAGGCCGCCGATCCGTTCGGCGATGCCCATGGCGATCGGCGCGGTCGCCGACTTCGGCGCCAGCGAGGCCAGGGTTCCGGAGGAGCCGCCCAGCGCATGGGCGATGGCGAGCGCCGAGACGATGGCCGTCAGCGCGCCCGCGGCGAGCGCGCCGGCGATCGGCAGAAGCGCCTGCCGGATCGCCTTGCGGTTGCGGTAGAGCGGCACGGCGAGCGCAACCACGGCCGGCCCGAGCATGAAATGCACGAACTGCGCTCCCTCGAAATATTGCGCGTACCCGGTCCCTGTCATCTGGAGCAGGCCGATCAGCAGCGCGATCGCGATCGCTACGGCGTTGACCGCGGCCCGTTCGCCGCTCCGCCGGTACAGCCAGTCGCCCAGGAGATAAGCGGCCAGCGTCGCGGCCAGCCACAGCAGCGGCTGGGCCGACAGGTAAACCCAGATATCGTCCAATCTGGCGGGCATACCGGAAGTCATGGCGCGTTTCCCGCCTGACGGCGCGCCAACAGCCTGAAGACGGCGGCGGTCACGAGCAGGGTCAGCACCGTGCTGCCGGCGAGCGCGGCGGCGATCGCCTCCCATTCGGCGCGGATGCGGGCGGCCTGGAGCACCAGCCCGACCCCGGCCGGAACGAACAGGAGCGACAGGTGGCGCAGGATGGCGGAGGATACGGTATGCAGCGCTTCGGGCACGGCGCCGCGGAGCGCAAAGACGAGAAGCAGCAGGATCAGGCCGAGGACCGGCCCGGGAACCGGCAGAGCGGCGAGCCGCGCGAGAACCTCGCCGGCAAGCTGGAAGATCAGGAGGGTTGCGATCGCGTGAATCATGTTTGAAACCGATGCAGGATGCCGACGGAAAGAAGCATAATAGGCTCCGGGACGGAGCCGGAGAATGCCGGCAGCCGGAGGGCTTGACGCGGGCGTTTCGGGTTTCGGGCCTTGCCGGCGCGTTCAACCGTTCGATGCGGCGGCGGAATCCCGATGCGACCCGCCGCCTCTCGAACCGGGCCGGGCGCCGGATGGGCGTATTCCGCGGCAGCGCCGGCCCGTGCGCGTCTTTACCCGTGGGCGTCTTTACAGGCTGCCCGCGCCGGTCCATATCTGTGCGGGCCGAATGCCGGCGCCGGAGCGGTTCGCACGCGACCCGCGGCGTCCGCCGGAGGGGCGATTAGCTCAGTTGGTAGAGCAGCTGACTCTTAATCAGCGGGTCCGGGGTTCGAGTCCCCGATCGCCCTCCAGGACTCCTGTAAAAACAATGTCCTGTAGAAATACCGCCCCATCGGACACGGAATTCTCCCGCCTCCGTTCGATAGCGGCGGGTCAACAGCGCCAACGCGAAATTCGGCGCTCAACCGCCCAAACCGGCGCTAACCCGGATTTCTCACCACAGTCACGGCCTGCGTCGCGTCCGGACGTGCGATCCGCCAGAAGCGGGCCGAAAAGCGTAGCGGGGACTACGGTCGAGGCCCGCGACGCCGCGGGCGGGCGTCCCCGGATTGCGAATTGGGGCGCGACCCGGAGGGCGGCGCTGTCGGGCCGGCATGGTGCGTCAAGCCGCTTGCCCGATGTCCCGCATCGCGCGGCGCGGCTTTCCTGCCCTGCCGGCCCGACAGCGCCGCGCAGGTCATGACTGCGGTGAGAAATCCGGGCTAAGCCCAGCCAAGCTGACCGAAGGCCCAGCCGTCGTTCCAGATCTTGGTCAGGTGGGCGATCCTGCCGTCGCGCATGTCGGCGACGTAGACATAGTCGGACTCGGTCCTCTTGCCGGTCGGCGGGACCGAGCCGCCCTCGGCCGTGTGCGTTCCGGTGAAGACGCCGTAGATCGTCACCCTGCCGTTTTCCTCGTCCGCCCCGGACGCTTTGAGGTCGTAGCCGGCGTCGGGCATGATGGTCACGACGCCCGCCATCCAGTCGCAATAGGCCTCCAGCGTCTCCATCTCCGCAATCGCGCCGGCCTGGGCCGAAAAGCCCGCATCCGGATGGCAGTATTCGGCGCAGCCCGCCCAGCCCTTGCCGCTCTCGCAGGCATGGTAGAACGCCATCGCCGCATCTTTCGAAACGCCCATGAGCGCCTCCCCGGTTTCGGAGCGTGTCGCTACCGTCGACTGTTGGCGGGCGGACCCGCCGGAACAACCGGATTCGGCCCGCCCGATCCGATCGTGCGGCTGGCATAATTGACTGCATTGCAATCGATGCTTAATCTTCTGCGAAATCCAGCAAATGAGACACAGTTCATGGCGAGCATCACCATCAGGAACCTCGACGACGGGTTAAAGCGGCGGCTGCGCGTGCGCGCCGCCGAGAACGGCCGCTCGATGGAGGAAGAAGCCCGCGATATCCTCCGGCGCACCGTCGGCGAGACGCCGCCGCCGAAGAATCTCGGCCTTGCCATCCATGCCCGATTCGCCGCCCTCGGCGGCGTCGATCTCGAGCTTCCCGAACGCGGCCCGATGCGACCCCCGCCCGATTTCGGTTGATCGGGCAGCCATGATCGTCATCGACACCAACGCGATCTCGGAGGCGATGCGCCCGGTCCCCGAGCCGGCAGTCATGGCTTGGTTCTCCGCGCAGAACTCCGCCGAACTCTACCTGACCGCCGTCAGCGAGGCGGAGTTGCGCACCGGCGCGGCCATCCTGCCGGCGGGCCGGCGCCGCGACCGCCTCGCCGCGGAAATCGATGCTTTGATCCGGCAGGACTTCGCCGGGCGTGTGCTGCCCTTCGATAGCGCTGCCGCCAGGGCCTATGCGGACATCGCCGCCATCCGCCGGTCCGCGGGCCGGCCGATCGCGGAAGCCGATTGCCAGATCGCAGCCATCGCGCGGGCCAGCGATGCGGCGGTGGCGACAAGAAATTCCGGTGATTTTACAGATTGCGGAATCGCGGTTATCGATCCTTGGGCAGAGGGCGGGTTGGCGCAGTAAGCCGCCCTACTCTGCCGTATTCTCCACCGACACTTCCAGCGCTTGCAGGAAGGAGCGGGCGGAGGAGCGCGGGCTCAGCAGCAGGAAGCTGTCGGCGCCGTCGCGCAGAATGACGACCGAGAGATGCTCCATGACCGTGCGCGCGACCCGGCCTTCCGGGAAGGCGGCGGCGTCGAGATCCAGCATACAGATGCGCTCCAGCGCCGCGCGCACGCCGGCGCCCGCGATGCGCAGCATCGCCCAGCCGTCGGACTGGTCGGTGACGTAGGCGGCCGGTCCGAGCGCGTCCGATACCGTCTCCGCCGCCCGGTCCGGGTCCGGCGGCTCGAACAGAATGAAGAGCTGGTCAGGCTGCATGCCGAGAATGCGCGCGCCGTACCGGTCGCCGGCGGCCGAGTCGCCGGTCGCCGGCCGGGCCGCTCCGAACCCGCCGGCCAGCGCGACCGCGAAGGCCGCGTCCCCGCCGTTCGGCACCGCCGCCGACACCAGCGCCAGGCCGTTGATTTCGGCGAGCGAAACGCTGCCGAAGGTCTCGGCGTAGCCGCCGAGCGGTCGCCGGGCTTCGAGCGCGGAATCAGCCACGGAGCCGCTCCCCCCGCGGATCGAGGAAATGGGCCGACACGATCTCGACCGGCACGTCCCTGCCCCGCATGGCGTCCCAGGCGCGCACGGTTTCGCCGATCCGGGCATGGCCGTTGCGGATGAAGCCCAAGCCGATCGAATGGCCGAGCGACGGCGACCAGGCGGCCGACGACATCCAGCCCTCGTCGTTCGCCATCGCCGGTGCGGCACCGGGCGCGAGGAAATGCGCGCCCGCGGTCAGTTCTTCGGCGCGGTCGACCGGCCGGAAGCCCATCAGCTCCAGCCCGTCCTCCCGGTTCATCTCCGGCCGTTCGGACAGGACATTGCCGATGCAGTCCTTCTTTTTCGAGACCATGCGCTCCATGCCGAGCATCCGCGCCGTCGTCTGGCCGTTCAACTCCGGGCCGGCCGCGTGACCCTTCTCGATGCGCATGACGCCGAGCGCCTCGGTGCCGTAGGCGACCGCGCCATAGTCCTCGCCCGCCGCCAGCAGGGCGCCCATCAGCGACTCGCCATAGCGCGCCGGCACGGCGACCTCGTAGGCCAGCTCGCCGGAGAAGGAGATGCGGAACAGCCGCGCCGGCGCGCCCCCGCATACGCTGACCTCGGCGCAAGCCATGAACGGGAAGGCTTCGTTGGAAATATCGTGTTCCGGATCGACGATCCGGGTCAGCAGTTCGCGCGAATACGGCCCGGCCACCGCGAACTGGGCCCATTGCTCCGTTACGGAAATCAGATGAACGTCCAGCCCCGGCCACAGGCACTGGCGGGCGAATTCCAGGTTGCGGAACACCGGCACGGCGTTCACCGTCGTCGTCGTCATGACGAAACGGGTCTCGCCGAGCCGCGCCGTCGTGCCGTCGTCGTAGCAGATGCCGTCCTCGCGCAACATCAGCCCGTAGCGCACCTTGCCGACCGCCAGCCCGGCGAAACCGTTGGCGTAGACCCTGTTGAGGAATTCCGCCGCATCCCGGCCCTGAATGTCGATCTTGCCCAGGGTGGTGACATCGCAGATGCCGACCGAGGCGCGGGTCTGCAACACCTCCCGGTCGACCGATTGCCGCCAGTGGGTCTCGCCCGGCCGGGGAAACCACTGGGCGCGCAGCCACAGGCCGGCCTCGACGAACACGGCGCCGCGCGCCGCCGCCCAGTCGTGGCTCGGCGTCAGCCGCGTCGGCTGGAAATCCCGGCCGCGCGCGCGCCCGGCGAAGGCGGCGATCGGCGCCGGCGTATAGGGCGGGCGGAACACGGTCGTGCCGGTCTCGGCGATGGTCTTGCCCGTCTGCCCGGCCATGACGGCGAGCGCACCGACATTCGCCGTCTTGCCCTGGTCGGTCGCCATGCCGAGGGTGGTGTAGCGCTTCAGATGCTCGACCGAGCGGAAGCCCTCCCGGTGCGCCTGCACGACGTCCTTGACCGTCACGTCGTTCTGCAGGTCGAGCCAGGCCCGGCCGCGGCTCTCCCGGACATGCCAGAACGGCGAGACTTCGACCGGCTCGTCGCCCGCGCCCGGCGGAACACCGGCCGCCGCCGCAAAGCCCAGGTCGCCGAGTGCGGCAGCCGCCGCCGCGTGGCCTTCGGCGAGGGCGGCGGCCGTCGTCAACGCGCCGCCCGCCGCACCGGCGACGGCCATGCCCGGCGGAAGCCGGCCGCCGGGCGCGAAGGCGGCGATGTCGTCGCGCCACGCCGGTTTGCCGCCATGATGGCAGGTCAGGTGGACATTCGGGTTCCAGCCGCCGGAAACCGCAAGACAGTCCAGCGCGATCCGCTCGCCGGTCGCCAGTTCGACGCCCTTGAGGCCGCGGCGGCCCCAGGTTGCGGCCACCCGGCCGCCCATCAGGATCCGGGCGCCGGGGACATCGGCGAGCGGCGCGCGATCGCGCACGTCGACGATCGCCGCAATCCGGACGCCCTTTGCCGCGAGATCGGCCGCGGTGCGCCAGCCGTCGTCGTTGTTGACGAACAGGCCGACGCGCCGCCCGCCGGCGACCGCGAACCGGTTGGCGTAGGCGCGCACGGCGCCGGCCAGCATCACGCCGGGCCGGTCGTTGCCGCCGAAAGCGATCGGCCGCTCGGTCGAGCCGGCGGCGAGGATCGCCCGCCTGCTGTAGATCCGCCACAGGACCTGGCGCGGCCTGCCCCCGGCATCGGGCAGATGATCGGTCCGGCGCTCCAGCGCGCCGTAGACGCCGTGGTCCCAGGCGCCGACGACCGTCGTCCGCGGCATGAGCCGGACCCGGTCCATGGACGCCAGCTCGCGCACGGCTTCGGCAGCCCAGTCCGCGCCGGGCCGGCCGTCCACTTCATGGGTCTCGGCGTTGAGCCGCCCGCCCATGACGAAATCCTCGTCGGCCAGAATGACCCGCGCGCCGCTGCGCCCGGCCGCCAGCGCGGCGGCCAGGCCGGCCGGCCCTGCGCCGATCGCCAGCAGGTCGCAATGCAGGAAGCCCTTGTCGTAGCTGTCCGGATCGGCCTCGCCGGACAGGCGGCCGAGGCCGGCCGAGGCCCGGATCGCCGGCTCGTAGACCTTCTCCCAGAACGACTTCGGCCACATGAAGGTCTTGTAGTAGAAGCCGGCCGAGAGGAAGGGCGCGAGCAGGTCGTTCGCCGCCAGAAGGTCGAAGCGCAGCGAGCCGCGATAATTCTGGCCGAAGGCTTCCAGCCCGTCGAACAGCTCGGCGACGGTCGCCCTCGTGTTCGGCTCCCGGTGCGCGCCGCTGCGCAGTTCGACCAGGGCGCTCGGCTCTTCCGAGCCGGCGGTGAAGACGCCGCGCGGCCGGTGATACTTGAAGCTCCGGCCGACCAGCCGGACCCCGTTGGCCAGCAGCGCCGAGGCCAGGGTATCGCCGGGATGGCCGGTCAGCCGCCGCCCCTCGAACCGGAAGGCCAGGCTGCGGCCGCGATCGACGTCGCCGCCCTCATCGAGCCGGAACGGGCCGCTCACCGGTCCCGTCCCCGCGCAATCGCAACATCGCGCGCGAGCTCGACCTTCAGAACCTCGTGGGTCAGCGTGTTGCGGGTCACGACCAACCATGACCGGTCGCCCTGCTCGTGGAACCACAGTTCCCGGTGCTCGCCGGCCGGATTGTCCCGCAGATGCAGATAGTCGTGAAACTGCCGCGCCGCATCTTCGGCCTGCCGGTCCGGCCGGTCGATCAGGGACGCATCGCCGAGGATGACGAATTCCGCCGCGTCGCGCAGGCCGAGGAGCGGATGGTCGATCAGCATCCCGCGCGCGCCTAGTGGAGATTCGGCTGGGCGCCGGCGCCCTTTTCGTCGATCGCCGCGCCGCGCTCGAACCGGTCCAGCCGCATCTCCGCGGCGACCGGGTGCGGTTCTCCGGTCGCGACCAGGTGGGCATAGCAATAGCCGCTCGCCGGCGTCGCCTTGAAGCCGCCGTAGTTCCAGCCGCCGTTGAAGAAGAGCCCCTCGACCGGGGTCCGGTCGATGAAGGGCGAACCGTCCATCGACATGTCGACCAGGCCGCCCCAGATGCGCAGAACGCGCGCCCGGCCGATCATCGGCATCAGCGCCATGCCGCCCTCGCAGACATGTTCGAGGGCCGGCAGGTTGCCGCGCTGGGCATAGCTGTTATAGCCGTCGATATCGCCGCCGAACACCAGCCCGCCCTTGTCCGACTGGCTGATGTAGAAATGCCCGGCGCCGAAGGTGAGGACGCCGGGAACGGCCGGCTTCAGCCCTTCGCTGACGAAGGCCTGCAGGACATGGCTCTCGATGGGCAGGCGCAGGCCGGCGTAGCCCATCACCCGGCCGGAGGAGCCGGCGACGCAGACCGCCACGCGGTTCGCCGCGATGGCGCCGCGGGTCGTCTCGACGCCATGGCAGACGCCGTTGCGGATGTCGAAGCCGGTCACCTCGCAATTCTGGATCAGGTCGACGCCGCGCCGGTCGGCGCCCCGGCCATAGCCCCAGGCGACCGCATCGTGGCGCACCGTGCCGCCGCGCGGCTGCCACAGGCCGCCCTGGATCGGGAAGCGCTCGTTGTCGAAGTCCAGGAAGGGGCATTTCTCCCGCAGCGCCGCGCGGTCGAGCAGCACCGCGTCCGCCCCGGCGAGGATCATGGCGTTGCCGCGCCGGACGGCGGCGTCGCGCTGGGCGTCGCTGTGGTACAGGTTGATAATCCCGCGCTGCGAGACCATGGCGTTGTAGTTGAAGTCCTGCTCCAGGCCCTCCCACAGCTTCATCGAGAGTTCGTAGAAGGGCTGGTTGCCGGGCAGCAGGTAGTTCGAGCGGACGATCGTCGTGTTGCGACCGACATTGCCGGAGCCGAGCCAGCCCTTCTCCAGAACCGCCACGTCGGTCAGGCCGTGGACCGTCGCGAGGTAATAGGCCGTGGCGAGGCCGTGTCCGCCGCCGCCCACGACGACGATCTCGTAGCGGCGTTTCGGCTCCGGCTCGCGCCAGACCGGTTTCCAGCCGCGGTTGCCGGTCAGGCCTTCCTTGAGAATTCTGAGTGCGGAATAGTGCATGGCATGCTCGGCGGAGTACCGGATTGATGCGCCGGTTTCCGCCGCAATGCTTTTCACATACGGACGAAAATTTCTATATTAAAGACATGAGAGAGGCAGTCCGCAGCCCCCGGTCCATCGCCATCGTCCTGGTCGAGGATTTCGCGCTGATGTCCTTCGCCGCGGTGATCGAACCCCTGCGCGCAGCCAACCTGCTGGCCGGAAAACCGGTTTACGACGTCGCCTGTTTCGCCGCCGGCCGGGCGACGGCCCGCACGGTGCGAAGCTCCTCCGGAGCCTCGGTGCCGGCCGGCAGCCTGGCGGACGCGGCGGGACCGTTCGATCTCGTTTTCGCCGTCGCCGGCGGCGACCCGGTCGGTTACCGCGACGACTTCACCTTTCAGTGGCTGCGGCGGCAGGCGCGCCACGGCCGCATGTTGGGCGGCGTCTCCGGCGGCCCGGCGATCCTCGCCGACGCCGGCGTCATGGCGAACCGGCGCATGACGATCCACTGGGAACACGCCGCGGCCCTCGCCGAACGCCACCCCGGCCTGCTCCTGGAGCGGACGCTCTATGTCGTGGACCGGGACCGCATGACCTGCGCCGGCGGCACGGCGCCGCTCGACATGATGCACGCCCTGATCGCCGAGCATCTCGGGCCGGATTTCGCCCGCCGGGTGAGCGACTGGTTCATGCACACCGACGTGCGCCCCGCCGGCGGCCCGCAGCGCGCCGGCCTGGCGCAGCGCTACGCGACCAACCGCCACGCGGTGCTCGCCGGCATCGAGGCGATGGAAAACCACATCGCGGACCCGCTGCCGCTCGCCGACCTCGCCCGGGTCGTCGGCGTGAGCGCCCGGCAACTGAACCGGCAATTCCGCGCCGGGCTGGGCCGCAGCGCCGGCGCCTTCTATCGCGACCTGCGGCTCGACAAGGCCCGCGAGCTGCTGCGCCGGACCGACCTGCCGGTGCTCGAAATTGCGCTCGCCACCGGGTTCGCCGGCAGCGCCCACTTCGCGACCGCCTTCAGGCGGCGCTTCGGGCTGCCTCCGTCCCGCGACCGGCAAAGGCCGCCGAGCCCGGCGTAGCGGCAGCGCGCCCTTCGGGCCGGGCCGGACCTCGCCGAACGGCAACCGTGTGCGGGCGCAAAACGGCGACATCGGGAAAATGGGGCGAATGATGGGATTTGAACCCACGACCCCCTGGACCACAACCAGGTGCTCTAACCAACTGAGCTACATCCGCCGCCGCGGGCCCCGGAAACGATTCACCGGAAACGAGTCCCCAAAACGATCCAGGGCGGGACCGGGTTTGTAGGCGCCGGGCCCGGAAGGGTCAAGATGCGCGAGCGAAATGCCCCGGAACGCCGGCCCCGGCCGGCGGCGGGCGCTACGCCGCCGTGTGACGGGCGCCGGGCGGCGGCGGATCGTTCGGACCGCCGGCGAAACACTGGGCGATCGCCATCCACCGGGCGGCCGCCTCGCCGCGCACCTCGAGGCCGACATCGGCGATATTGCGGGTCTGGGTGACGACCTGGCAGAAACCGGTTGCCGGCCCGGCGATGAGGTCGGCCTCGCTCTCCTCGTTCCAGGTCCAGACGGCGCCCGACGGCGCGATCAGCCGGACGAAGGGCTTGACCGCCGGCCGCTCGAGCCCGCGGTTGGCGAAGGTATAGCCGAAGGTGCGCACGCCGAGTTCGGCGATGTTGCGGATGCGGTCCGCGTCCTGCCGGATAACGCCGAACAGATCGAACGCCTCCTGGCCGTGCGACCAGGTTTCCATCTGGCGGGCGATCATGCTCATGCGCACGGTCATCGGCGGCCCGACCCATTTGACCCGCTGTTCGGGTTCGAGATTCCGCCACAGCGGCTCCATGTCGGCGCACAGCCCGTACCAGGCGCCGAGCAGCGCCTGCCCCTTCAGGCCGCCCGACCATTCGTGGGTGTAGGGAAAATGCCGGCCGCCGGCGTCGCGGAACGCCTGCACGAAGGCGTCGAAGGCCGCCTCGTCGGTCACCGACAGGTTCACGGCGTGGTTCCACATGTGGAGATGGGCGATCGCGTCGTTGACCGTCCAGTCCTTGAACTGGGTCGCGCGCTCGAAATCGGCGTCGTCCCGGTCTTGCAGCAGGGCGTACAGCGAGTCGCACTCGGCCCTGAAATCGGCGGCTTCGCTCAGCATCGGCTCTCCCTCTCCCCTGCCCTAGCTCCGGTCCGCAACCGCTATATCGACCAGCGGGTCGCCGGCGGCGACCTGCTCGCCGGCCGGTTGCAGGATTTCCGCGACCGCGCCGGCCGCCGGCGCGACGATATCGTGCTGCATTTTCATCGCCTCGATGACCATCAGCCGGTCGCCCCGGTTGACGGTATCGCCGGGTTCGACCGCGATCTCAAGGATTTTGCCGTGCATCGGCGCGGCGACCCGGCCGCCGCCGCCGGCCTCCTGCGAAGCTTTAGCCGACCGGCCGGCCTCGAAGCGGTAATCCCGGCCGGCTTCGCCCAGAAACAGCGTGCCGCCTGCGGCATGGTGCTGAAAGTGCCGCCGCACGCCGTCGATGGCGAGGTCCGCCCGCCCCTCCCCGACGGAGACGACCCGGACGGACGCCGCCTCATCGCCGCCGCGGACGGCGTAGTCGCGAACGGTGTAATCGCATGGGCCGGCCGGCGAAACCGACAGCTCGAAAACCGCCTCGCCGGCGGCGAGATTGCAGCGGCTCTCCAGCGCCCCGGCACTGGCCCAGTTAAGCAATTCCGGCGAAACGTTCAGGCTTTTCCCGTGGGCCGCGTCCCGGTCGGCAAGGTATTTCAGGACGGCAGCCGCGGCGGCGACGGCGAATTCGGGATCGGGCGCCGCGAGATCGCCGTCGCCGAACTGCTCTTCGATGAAGGCTGTCGTCGCCTTGCCCTGCGCAAAGGCGTCCTTCTCCAGACAGTCGATCAGGAAGCGCCGGTTGGTCGTCAGGCCGAACGAAACGGTTTCGGCGAGCGCCCGGATCAGCCGTCGCCGCGCGGTCTCCCGGGTCTCGCCATGCGCGGCGATCTTGGCGATCATCGGGTCGTAGAAGGGCGGGACGGACTGGCCGCTCCCGACGCCGCTGTCGATGCGCACGCCGGGCCCGGACGCCGGCCGCCACAGGGCGATGTCGCCGGCTGCCGGCAGGAAATCCCGCGCCGTATCCTCGGCGTACAGACGCGCTTCGATGGCATGGCCGGACGGCCGGAAATCCGCCTGCCCGAGGCCGAGCGGCCGGCCTTCGGCGACCCGGATCTGCAGCGCAACCAGGTCGAGCCCGGTAATCGCCTCGGTCACCGGGTGTTCGACCTGGAGCCGCGTATTCATCTCCAGAAAATAGAAGGCGCCGTCCGCATCGAGCAGGAACTCGACCGTGCCGGCGCCGCAATAGCCGATGCTGCGCGCCGCTTCGACCGCCGCCGCGCCCATGGCGGCGCGCAGGTCCCCGGTCATGACCGGGCACGGCGCTTCCTCGATCACCTTCTGGTGCCGGCGCTGCACGGAGCAGTCGCGCTCGCCGAGATGGATCGTGTTGCCGTGGCTGTCGGCAAAAATCTGGATCTCGACATGGCGCGGCCGGACGATGGCCCTTTCCAGGATCAGGCTGCCGGAGCCGAAGGCGCTTTCCGCCTCCGAGCGGGCGGCGGCGAGCGCATCCGGCAGAGCCCCGGAGGCGGTGACGAGGCGCATGCCGCGCCCGCCGCCGCCGGCCGCCGCCTTGACCATGACCGGAAAGCCGATTTCCGCCGCCGCCGCGGCAAGGACCCCGTCGCTCTGGTCCGCACCGTCGTAGCCCGGCACGCAGGGCACGCCGGCATCCGCCATGCGGCGGCGGGCCTCCGCCTTGTCGCCCATGAGCGCGATGGCGTCGGCGCCCGGCCCGATGAAGGCCAGCCCCGCCGCCTCGCAGGCGCGCGCGAAGCCGGCATTCTCCGACAGGAAGCCATAGCCGGGATGAACGGCGTCGGCCCCGGTCTCCGCCGCCGCGCGGAGGATATTGTCGATGTTCAGATAGCTTTCGGCGGCCGGCGGCGGACCGATGTGCGCGGCGGCGTCCGCCATGCGGACATGGGGCGCTTCGGAGTCGGCCTCGGAATAGACCGCGGCGGTGCGGTAGCCCAGAGCGCGCGCGGTGCGCAGGACCCGGACGGCGATCTCGCCCCGGTTGGCGACCAGGATGGTTCCGAAGCGGCGCATGACCCTACCCGGCCCCCGGAGAACCGGCCCACGACGGCTTGCGCTTGTCGAGGAAGGCGGCGATTCCCTCGCGGGCCTCCTCGCCCAGCATGCACTCGGCGAACCGCTCGCCGGCGAAGGCGATCATCTCGTCCCGCGGCAGCAGCGGCGCTTTCAGGACGAGTTCCTTGGTCACGGCGTTGGCCCCCGGCGCGCAACGCCGGACGCTCCTGCGGATCTCGGCCTCGATCGCCTCCAGCCCGGCGGCGTCTTCGGCGACGAAATCCGCCAGGCCGAGGCGACCGGCCTCCCGTCCGTCGAAACGCGCGCCGGTGAGCATCAAACGCCGCGCCGCGGTCAGGCCGATGCGCTGAACCACGAAGGGCGCGATCTGGGCCGGCGGCAGGCCGAGCGAGGTTTCGGCGATGGCGAATTTCGCGTCCGCGGTCACGGCGACGACATCGCCCGTGCAGGCCAGGCCGAGGCCGCCGGCGATCGCCGCGCCTTCGATCAGCATGACAACGACTTGGGGCATTGTATTGAGATAGCTGAAAAATTCCCCGGCGCTCGCGTTCGACGCGGCAATCTCGGCACGGGAAGCGCCGCCCTGGAAACTGCTGCGGAAATTCTTCAGGTCGCCGCCGGCGCAGAACACGCCGCCCTTGCCGCGCAGGGTGAGGCCGCGCACCGTGCGGTCGTCGCGCGCGGCGTCCAGCGCGGCGCGCATGGCGGCCAGCATCTCCGCGCCCAGGGCGTTGCGCACCGCCGGCCGGTTCATCCACAGGGTGAGCCAGCCGTCGTCGCGCTCGACAATCAGTTCGTCGGACATGCTTTCCCCTTCCGTCCCCGGCGCGGAGGCAGCGGCGCTGCGGTCAGATCCGCGCGACGCCGAAGCTGTTCGGCCGCACGGTGCGGCGGCGCGCCTCGTCCACCGTCGCCAGCAGGAAGCCCAGGGTCCGGCGCGTCTCGCGCGGGTCGATCATGCCGTCGTCCTGGAGGCGGCCCGACGTATAGAAGGCGCTGGACTGGCCGTCGAAATGCCGGACCAGCCGCTCCTCCTGTTTCCTCAGCCGTTCCTCGTCCACGTCCTGCCCCTTCGAGCGGGCGACGCCTTCGGCGACCATGGTCATTGTCTTGGCGGCCTGGTCGCCGCCCATCACGCCGGTGGTCGCGTTGGGCCAGGTATAGAGAAAATCCGGATCGTAGCCGCGGCCGCACATGCCGTAGTTGCCTGCGCCGAAGCTGGCCCCGGTCATGAAGGTCAGCCGCGGCACCTCGATATTGGTGACGGATTGAATCATTTTCGATCCGTGCTTGATCATGCCGGCGCGCTCATAGTCCCGGCCGACGATGTAACCGGTCGTGTTCTGAAGAAAGACCATCGGGATGCCGGCCTGGTCGCACAGTTGCAGGAACTGGGTCGCCTTGGCCGCGCCGTCCGGGTCGATCGGGCCGTTGTTGCCGATAATGCCGCAGCCCCGGCCCATCACCCCGGCCTGGAGGCATACGGTCGTGACGCCGAAGCGCGGCTTGAAATCGAGGAATTCCGAGCCGTCGACGATACGGGCGACGACCTCCCGGACCTCGTAGGGCTTGCGGTAATCGACCGGCACGATGCCGGCGATCTCGTCCGGGTCGTAGAGCGGCGCCGGCCCATCCGAAGCCGTCGCCGTTTCGCCGACATTCCAGTTCAGCCGTTGGACGACCTCGCGGCACATTTCGACGCCTTCGCCGTCGTCTTCCGCCAGATATTCGACCAAGCCGGACACGCTGGCGTGCATTTCAGCGCCGCCCAGTTCTTCTTCCGTCGCGATCTCGCCGGTCGCGGCCTTGAGCAAGGGCGGCCCGGCAAGGAAGGCCCGGCCCCGGCCCTTCACGCCGATGACGTAATCGCTCATGCCCGGCATGTAGGCGCCGCCGGCGGTCGAGGAGCCGTGCAGCACGGTGATGACCGGCACGCCGGCCCCGGACAGCCGCGCCTGATTGGCGAACAGCCGGCCGCCGATCAGAAAGCCCTCGACCGTGTATTCCATCAGGTTCGCGCCGGCGCTCTCGACCAGATGGATGAAGGGCAGCTTCTGGGCGAGCGCGATTTCCTGCATGCGCCGGATGCGGAACGCGGTCGCCTGGGTGAGCGCGCCGGCCTGGATGCCGCTGTCGTCCACCGCGACGGCGCAGCGCACGCCGCGGATGAAGCCGATGCCGGCGATCGCGTTGCCGCCGGGCAGCGACTTCTCTTCGTCCGCCGTGTCGAGCAGGTAGCCCGCCATGTTGCCCATGACGAGGAACGGCATGCCCGGATCGAGCAGGCCGGCGACGCGCTCGCGCGGGGTCAGCTGGTTGCGCTCGACGAAACGCGGCTTGCGCGCCTCGGAGCGGATCGCGCCGCGCCGGTTGAGGTCCTCCATCCGGCCGATGAGCGCCAGCATGTCGGCGCGGTTGGCCTTGAAGCTCTCGCTGGCCGGATCGATCTGGCTGCGGAAGATCGTCATGCGCCGCGCGCCTCCGCATCGGCCGCGGCCTGCGCGGCCAGCGCCGCCGGCGCCGGGATCGGGGTGTCCAACAGTATCTGTGCGTAACCCTTGCCCTGGGCGTCGTTGCGCAGACTGGCGACGCCGCCGCCGCCCAGCACGTCGTGGAGCAGGAAATTGATGCCGTCGATCCCCGGCATGAGAAAGCGCTCAACCGGTTCGGCGGCAGCGCCGCGGAGGAAATGCGAAAATGTATCGGCGACGCGCGCTTCCGTCAGCGTGCGCCAGATCCAGGGCAGGTAATCGGCGCGCCGGGCGATGACGCCGATATTGGCCTTGTCGCCCTTGTCGCCGCTGCGCGCCCAGGCGAGATCTTCGAGACGAACCTCGACCGTGTCGGTCGGCGGCGCACCGGAGGCAGGATCGCCGGGCGGCGCCGGCCGGACCGGCTCCCCCGGCGCGCCTTCGGTGACGGGCTCGGCATACGGGACCGGCACGCCATCGACCTCGACGCTCAGCGCGACCTCCGTCTTCGGCATCGAGAAAGAGAACAGGCGGACGACCGGCGACGGCCGCGGCCGGGTGCCGGAAAATCCGGAAAGCGCGGCCGGCGTCGCCAGGCCGAGACCCGAGGCCTCGCGCAGCAGCAGACCGACGCCGGCGGCCTCCGGATGCCGGGCCGCCAGCTTGAGCACGACTTCCCGCGCATCCGCCGATCCGGCCGCCGCACCGTACTGGCTGCCGGCGCCGATCGCCTCGACGCTGGTTTCGGTGAAATCGCCCAGGTTGCGTCCGCGCAATGCAGCCTGTGCCCGGGCGATTGCCGCCTCGGCGAAGACCTGCGCCTTGCCGGCGGCGTTGCGGCCGGTGAAGGTGAAATAGCCGCCGGCGCGGAAGCCGTCGGCCCAGGTTGCGCTGACCTTGTAGTCGGGCGGCGCCGGCCGGCCGGTCGCGCCGGTCACGCGCACCCTGTCCTCGCCGAGTTGTTCGATCGTCACCCCGGAAAAGTCGCAGCAGACGTCAGGCAGCAGATAGGCCTGAGGATCGCCGATCTCGTAGACCATCTGCTCGGCAACGGTGCCGACCGTCACCGCCCCGCCGCTGTCCGCCGGCTTGCGCAGGATGAAGCTGCCGTCCGGCTCGATATCGCCGATGGGGTAGCCGATATTGTGAATCGACCCGGCAATATCCTCCCAATCGGTATGGTTGCCGCCGGTCGCCTGGGGCCCGCATTCCAGGATATGGCCGGCCAGGCTGCCCGCCGCCAGCCGGTCCCACTCGCCGGGCCGCCAGCCGAAGGCGTGGATACACGCGCCGAGCGTGACCGCGCTGTCGACGCAGCGGCCGGCAATGACGATATCGGCCCCGGCGTCGAGCGCCGCCGCGATCGGGAAGGCGCCGATATAGGCGTTGATGCTGGCGAGCCTTTCGACCGGGGGAAACGGCGCGCCGCTGAACATCTCGCAGGGCGCGGCCTCGGCGAGCTTCTCCCGGTCCGCCATCAGGTCGTCGCCGCGCACCACGCCGACCTTGAGATCCAGCCCGGCCTCGGCGATGACGGCGCGGGCGGCATCGGCGCAGGCGTCGGGATTTACGCCGCCGGCATTGCTGACCGCCTTCACCCCCTGGGCGGCGATGTCCCGGATATTGGGTTTCAGAACCGCCGAGATGAAATCGGTCGCGTAGCCCAGCGCCGGATCCTTGGCCCGGGCGCGGGCCAGGATCGACATGGTGATCTCGGCCAGATAATCGTAGACCAGAAAATCGACCGAGCGGTCGGCGAGCAATTGCGGCGTCGCCATCGCCGATTCGCCCCAATAGCCGCTCGCCCCGCCGATGCGGACGATGTCGGGTACCGATGCCATCCTTCTGCAATCCCCCAAGATCGCTGCGCCGGCAAAATCCCCGAAGCGGGCGGTTTTGAAAAGATGTAATTCCGCGGCAATGGTGCTGGCGACGGTCGACCCTGCGGCATTGCCGGGCGGTCGCCCGACGTTGCGTCAAGCTAACGCGATCTCTTCACGGATCGAATCCGTTGCGCACCGTCTCCAACGACAACAACAGGACAAGCGGATAGCGGGCTTGGCGCCGGGCCGGATTGCGCTGTCCCCTCCCGACCTGTCTCAGCGGCGGTCTTCCGTGCTAACTTCGGGCCCGTGCGGGAGGCCCGGAACGAAAGGCCCGGAACGAAAAGCCATGACGGAGACGGTCGAGATACCGGTCTGGCTGCTGCTCATTATCGCGGCGCTGGCGGTGCTGGCGGCGCTCGACGATGTGCTGCTGCCCACCGCGCGCTGGTATCTGCGCCGCCATGTCAACAAGGTGATCGACGACGTCAACGCCCGGCTGCGGCTGGAGCTGCCGACCTTCCAGATCACCAAGCGCCGCGTGCTGATCGACCGGCTGGTCTACGACCCGGAGGTGATGAAGACGGTCGGCGCCGTCGCCCAGGAACGCGGCGTATCGCGCGACAGCCTGACGGCCGAGGTGTCCAGGATCGCGCGCGAAATGGTGCCGGCTTTCAACGCCTATTTCTATTTCCGGCTGGGCTATCGCTGCGCGCGCTGGCTGCTGCGCGCCTTCTACCGGGTCCGCCTGGCCTATGCCCACGAACAGACGATGGCCGACATCCCGCCCGGCACCGCCGTCGTCTTTTTCATCAACCACCGCAGCAACGCCGATTACCTGCTCGTCACCTACCTCGCATCCGGCAGCGTGGCCCTGTCCTACGGCGCCGGCGAATGGGCGCGGGTCTGGCCGTTCCGCAGCCTGCTGCGCCTGGCCGGCGCCTATATTCTGCGCCGCAAGACGGACGATCCGCTCTACCGCAAGGTGCTCGAACGCTACGTCCAGATGGCGACGGAAGCCTGCGTGCCCCACGCCATCTTCGCCGAGGGCAAACTCTCGCGCGACGGCGCGATCAATCCCCCGAAGCTCGGCATGCTCGGCTACATCACCAAGACGTTCGATCCGGCCGGTCCCTACGACATCATGTTCGTGCCGGTCGCGACCAATTTCGACCGGGTGGCCGAGGAGCGCACCCTGATTGCCAATCCCGACACCGACTTCCGCGGCCGGGGCGGACGATTCCTGATGGGCGGCACGGCCACGTTCGTGCTCAAGCTCGCCTGGCGGAAAATGCAGGGACGGTCGGCCGGATTCGGCGTCGCCTGCGCCAATTTCGGCGAACCGCTTTCGCTCCGGGCCTGGTCGGACGAGCGGAGCATCGATCTTTCCCGGCTGGAACGGGAGCCGTTCTTTTCCGCGATCGAAGAGCTCGGCGCCGAACTGACCGACCGGATCACCGATGTCGTGCCGGTGCTCCCGGTGCCTCTGGTCTCGCTGGTCCTGACCGAGGCGGACGGGCCGCTGCGAGCCGAGGAGATAAAAAGTCGCGCAGTGACGTGGCTCGATGACGTCCGCGGGATGGGCGCCCATATCGGTCTCAGGGAAGGCAGCGAAGCCGCCGAAATCGAGGCAGCGGTAAATCGCATGCGCAAGCGCAGACTGATCGCGGAGCAGAGCGGCGGCGGGCTGGCCCCGGTCGCGGCCGAACGCGCGCTGCTGACCTACTATGCCGCCTCCATCGTGCAGCTGCGCGCGCAACTCCAACGGAAGCTGTCGGGCCCTGAGTAGCACCGCTCCGCGGCGACTGCCCGCGCCGGAGTTTATGCGGGCCTGCCTGCGCTCGCCGATCGGCAGCCTGGTCGGGCGGCCCTGGTTCGACCGCGCGGCCATGCGTCTGCTGTGCGATTGGTTCTTCCCGCTGTCTCGGCTCTGGGCGGCGGCGCGGGCCGCGGAAGGCTCGCTCGATCGTTTCGTGGCGGAAATGCCCGACGCATCGGCGGTGCACGGCCGGTCCCTGCTCGAGGGCCGGCTGCGCCGCTTCGAAAGCGTCCGCGGCCGGGCGCTGGATAGCGAACGCGCCTGGGAAGAAGCCTTTTTCGGCGACGGCGACGCCGCACCGTCCGTCCTCGCGGAAATCGAACGCGCGCGCCTGTTCCGGCGCAGCGGCTACAACGCCCAGCGGCGGCTGTTCGCGCCCTGGCGGAGGGCCGTCCTGGCAGCGCCGATCCGCTGGGCAATTCCTTCGCCCGAAGAGGTCGCCGCGGATTTCGAGACTCTCGTCGCCGATCCGGCCCTGGCGTTCGCCGCCCCCGACCCGATGCCGGCCATCGCCGAATCGCGCCGCTTTTCCGCCCTGCCCGGCCGGCGGGAATTCTGGCTCCGGTTCGCCTCGCCCTCCCGGAAGATGAACGATACCGTCGTCGCCCGGGTCTACGAGCCCGAAGGCGTCGCCGATCCGCCGACCCTGATCTTCGGCCACGGCATCTGCGTCGAGTTCGACCACTGGCGCGGCCTGGTCGACGAGATCGAGGCGCTGGTCGCCATGGGCATCCGCGTCGTCCGGCCTGAGGCGCCGTGGCACGGCCGGCGGGCGCCCGGCGGGCGCTACGGCGGCGAGATGTTCATCGCCTCGGCGCCGCGCGGCGCGCTCGACCATTTCACCGCCGCGACGCGCGAATGGGCCGTGCTGATCGACTGGTGCCGCCGGACCAGCGACGCGCCGGTCGCGATCGGCGGCAGCAGCCTTGGCGCCATGACGTCCCAGGCGATCGTCGACAAGGCGCGCTTCTGGCCGGAGCGGCTGCGGCCCGACGCCATGCTGCTGATCACCCATACCGGCCGGATCGCGGACGCCGCGGTGCACGGCTCGATGGCGCAGGCCTGGGGCATCGCCGAAAACACGATGGCGCGGGGCTGGACCGGCGAAACGATCGGGCGCTTCATGCCCCTGCTCGACCCGGTCGGCGAACCCGTCATTCCGCCGGAAAAAATCGTCACCGTGCTGGGCAGCCGGGACGACGTGACGCCGTTTGCGAGCGCGCGGCTGCTGATCGAGGAATGGCGCGTGCCGCCGGAAAACCGCTTCGTCTGGCGGCGCGGCCATTTCAGCGTCCCGCTCACCATGCTGCGCGATCCGGCGCCCCTGCGCCGCTTCAAGGCGGTGCTGGACGGCGCGGCGTAACCGCAACGCAACCCGCCGGTTGCGCGGACGGGCCGGCGGAGCGGAGTCCGGGACTGTAACGATATGTCATGTTTTGTCATGTCCGGCGCCGGCGCCGTTCCGACCGGAGCGGACGCCGGTCCGCGCAGTGGAATCCCGTCGCCGGCATCCGGGTTTTGGATCTCCGCGACCGGGCCGGGCTTCCATTCGCTCCGTTCGGTCGGAACGGCGGGAAGGGAACGCCGCGCGGATGAAAGGATCGATCGAGAAAACAGACGATATTCCTATATTTGATTGTTCGTTCAAATTGCATCTTCTTGTTTTTCAAAGCGTTACTGGTTTAGACAGACCGGTCTATCTACCGTGTTTTTTTGCACTCCGGCCTTTCCATCCGAAACACGCGCCATCGGCCGGGACCGCCGCTGGCAGCCCATTGGAACCGTATTTCGTTCATATAATGTTCTGAAACGGATGTCAAGGCGTTTCCGGGGCAGCCCCCTCGAATTGCCGGAAAAGGCTTCGCCTCCGTCCGGCGCCGAAACCCGAACCGGCGCCCTGCTTCCGAGCATCGGGAATAGTCAGCGCGGATCGGGCATGATACGGTTGACCGGTCAACGGAATGAGCGATCCGCTCGAGAAGGAGGACATGAAGATGACGTTCAAGCCTTTGCGCATTCCGGCTGCCGCAGCGGCCGCAACCGTGGCCCTGGCGATCGCAGCCACGCCCTCGGCCGCGGAGTGGAAACCGGGCGGCCCGATCAACCTGATGATCGCGTTCCGGGCCGGCGGCGGCGCCGACACCCAGGCGCGCCTCATGGCCACTTCGCTCGAGAAGACCAGGGGCTGGAAGATCATCCCGCAGAACGTGACCGGCAAGGGCGGCGCGGTGATGGCGCGCAAGCTCAAGACCCAACCCAATGACGGGCTCACCATCGGCATCGCCGTCACGGAGACCTTCGGCTACAATATTCTGGCCGCGAAAAAGCCCGGCTACGCGGTGGGCGACTTCACCTACATTACAACCACGGCAGGCTCGCAGATGGGCGTCGTCGCCAAGGCGAGCCGCGGCTGGAAATCGATCCACGACCTGGTCAAGGCGGCGAAGGGCGGCGCCAAGGTCAAGTTCGGCGCCATGAGCTCGAGACTCGCGGATCTGGCCTACGTCGTCCAGCAGAAGTTCGGCATCGAGCTCAACACCGTCATGTTCAAGGGCGGCCGCGGCGTCCTGAACGCGATCACCGCGGGCGATGTCGACGCCGGCTGGGTCGCGGGCATCCAGGGCAAGGGCGTCAGGGCGGGCGATCTCGTCAACCTGATGTCCGGCGAGTCCGCCCGGCTCAAGGTTTCGCCCGACGCACCCACGATGATCGAGCTGGGCATTCCCTACGACGCCGGCGCCAAGTTCCTGATCGTCGCGCCGAAAGGCATCCCGGCCGACGCGCGCAAGGGGCTGGCCGACGCCATCGCCGCGATCCTGAACGACAAGTCCACCAAGGCCGCGCAGTTCGTGACCCGCGCCTTCGGCGGTCCGCTCCTGATTTCCGGCGCCGCGCTCGACAAGCTGGTCGCCGACGGCATCGCCAATTCGAAACAACTGATGGAAGCGACCCAGTAGAAAAAGCCGGCCGGGTCGAGGCCAGCGCGCCCCGATCTCCGGCCCGATCGCCGGCACAGTCATGCGTGCCGACCCTTGGTCGCTGGGCGTGGCGGCGGTCGTCGCCGTCTTCGCCCTGGCGACCCTGCTCTTCTGGATTCCCGCCGACATCGAGAGCGGCGTCGTCGAGACGTTCCGGCGGCGCGTCATCATCGGCGACGCCCTCGCCCCGACCGTCGTCGCCCTCGCCATGCTCGCGGTCGCCGGGCTGTTCGCCGCTTCGGAGTTGGTGCGCCCGCGGCGGGAGAGCGCGCCGTTCGACAGGCAGAGCGCCCTTTTCATCGTCCGGGTCGCCGCGGCGATCGGGGCCGGTCTCGCGCTGATGGTCTACACGGGGCCGCTCACGGTCGACGCCATCAACGCCTTGGGCGGCGAGATCGGCAGCTATCGCCAGCTGCGCGACACGGTTCCTTACAAGTATCTCGGCTACCTGGCCGGCGGCGCGGTCATGGTCGGCGGCATCGTTGCCGCGGTCGAGCAGCGGCTGGCCCGCAGCGCGGCCGTCGCGGCCGTGCTGGCGGTGCTCGTCCATATCGTGCTGTACGACCTGCCGTTCGACGACGTCCTCCTGCCGCCCAACGGCGACCAGTAATGGGCCTCCTCGATCACGTCTGGCTCGGCGTCGTCGCGGTCTTCACCGAAGCGCCGGTCGCAAGCCTGTTCGGCGTGCCGATCTCGATCACCGTGGTCATGGTGGCGCTCGGGTTCCTCGGCGGCATCGTGGTGGGCGCGGCGCCGGGCCTCGGCGGGCCGTTCGCCATGGCGATCTCGCTGCCGATCCTGATCACGATCTTCGGCTTCAATCCAGACGCCCTCCTCCCGGTGCTGGGCTTCATGATCGGGATCATGAAGGGCGCGACGGTGGGCGGCGCCGTGCCTGCAATCCTGTTCAACACGCCGGGAACGCCGGATTCCCTGATGACCACGCTGGACGGCTTCCCGATGACGAAGAAGGGCGAGGCCGGCAAGGCGCTCCGGGTCGCCCATTTTTCGTCCGCGTCGGGGGACACCTTCTCCGACCTCGTCCTGTTCACCTGCGCGCCGTTCCTGGCGATCGCGGTCGAGGCCTATCTCGATTTCCCGGAAAAGGCGGCGCTGATCGTCCTGTCCCTCGCCTTCATTTCGGCGGTGGTCGGCGATTCCGTCTGGAAGGGCCTGCTCTCGGCGCTGTTCGGCATGTTCGTCGCCTATATCGGCACCGGGGAAGACACCCACCCGCGCCTGTCCTTCGGCAGCGACGCGCTGGCCGGCGGCCTGCCGCTCATCGGCGTCGTCCTCGGCGTGCTGATTCTCGGCGAGGTGTTCAAGGCTCTGGAGGACATGTGGCGCGAAAAGCGCGCGACCGATGCGATCTCGGCGCCGCCGGCGGGCGGCGACAACCGGCTGCGGTTGCGGGATATCCGGCGCATCGCGCCCTTCGTCGGCATTTCCGCCCTTATCGGCACGATGATCGGCGCCCTGCCGGGTATCGGATCGACCCTGGCGGCTACGCTCGGCTACGCGACCGGCCGCAAGCTGCACAGGGGCGACGTGCCGTTCGGCGAAGGAACGCCCGAGGGCGTCGCGGCGACGGAAGCGGCCAACAGCGCGGTCTCGGGCGCCAACCTCATCCCCGTGCTGTCGCTCGGCATCCCCGGCAACGTCGCCGCCGTCTTCATCATCCTGGCGACCGAGACGATCAGCGGCTTCAATCCCGGGCCCGCGGTGTTCCGCCTGGCGCCGGACCAGATCAACAGCGAGATGGTCATCGCCTTCGGCCTGTTCACGACCATGGTCTTCGCCAACCTGCTCAACTGGACGGTCGGCGGCGCGTTCATGCGCTCGATGGGAGTCATGGTGCGGATTCCCAAGCAGCGCCTGCTGCCGATCGTGCTGCTGCTCACGCTAACGGCGATCTACGTCCAGCGCCCGGAAATGCTGGCGATCTACATCGCGCTGTTCTTCGGCTTCGTCGGCTACCTGCTGCGGAAGCTCAACTTCTCCGTCCTGCCTTTCGTGATCGGGTTCATCCTCGCCAACAATCTCGAGGAAGCGGTGCGCCAGGCCTTCTCCGCGACGGGTTCCGACCCGTGGTTCCTGTTTTCGAGCCCGATTTCCATCGCCTTCATGGCTATCGCCGCGCTCGTCGTCGTGTTCTTCAGCCGCGGCAACCGCAAACCGGCCCGGAAGGCCTGACGCCGGAGCGGCCTGCGCCGCTTACGCCGCCTCCAGTGCGGCGATACCGGGGAGCGTCCTGCCTTCGAGCCATTCGAGGAAGGCCCCGCCGGCGGCCGAGACATAGGTGAAATCGTCGGCGACACCGGCGGCGTTGAGGGCGGCGACGGTGTCCCCGCCCCCGGCGACGCTGGCGAGCGCGCCGGCGCGGGTCAGCGCCGCCGCATGGCGGGCCACCGCAACCGTCGTGTCCGCGAACGCGGGATATTCGAACGCGCCGGGCGGGCCGTTCCAGAGCAGCGTGCCGGCGCCGTCCAGAACCTCGTTGAACAGCGCCCGCGAGCGCGGCCCGGCGTCGAGAATCGTCTCCTCCGCCGGGCAGGCGTCGAGCGCGCGGGCGACGGCGACGGCGCCGCGGCTCAATGCGCGCGCGGTTACGATGTCCACGGGCAGCACGATCCGGCAACCCGCCGCATCGGCCAGACGGCGAATGTCCCGCACCGTCCCGACACGGTCCGGCTCGCTTAGCGAGCGGCCGACCGGGATGCCGTCGGCCAGCAGGAAGGTGTTGGCCATGCCGCCGCCGACGATCACCGCGTCCAGCTTGCGCACCAGGTTCTTCAGCACGGCGATCTTGGTCGAGACCTTGGCGCCGCCGACGATGGCGACCGCGGGCCGGCGCGGCGCTTCGAGCGCATCGCCCAGCGCGCGCAGCTCCTCCGACAGCAGCGGCCCGGCCGCGGCCGGCAGCAGGGCGGCGACCGCCGCCGTAGAGGCGTGGGCGCGGTGGGCGCAGGAAAAGGCGTCGTTGACGTAGATGTCGCCCAGTTTCGCCAGTTCCGCGGCGAAGGCCGGGTCGTTCGCCGTTTCGCCGGCATCGAAGCGCAGGTTTTCGCACAGCAGCGCCTCGCCGTCGGCCAGTTGCCGCGTCATCGCCTCGGCCTCCGGGCCGGTACAGGTTTCGGAGAACCGGACCGGCGCGCCGAGCGCTTCGGACAGGGCCGGACACAGTTTCCTCACCGACAGGGCCGGATCGCGCTCCCCCGGCTTCGGCCGGCCGAAATGGGTCAGGACGACCGGCCGCGCGCCGCGGGCGAGCAGCGGCCGCATGCCGGCGGCGAAGCGCTCGATCCGGGTGGCGTCGGTCACGCGCCCCGCTTCGACCGGCACGTTGAGATCGGCCCGGACGAGCAGGCGTTTGCCGGCTACGTCCAGATCGTCGATATGCGTCAGCGTCGCGATGCGGGACACGGGCAGGCGCTCAACAATAGAGGTCTTCCCGGGTCCGGCCGCGCCTTTCGTCTTGTCGGCGATGTCGGCCATCGTCTGATCCCGGCCCGGAACGGATGATCGTCAACATACGGTTCCCGAACGGCCTTCCAACCCCCCGATAGCGCCTTGGGACGGCACAATGCGCGTTCCGTCCGGGGGCGGAAGCGTGTAGGGCATGGCGGCTGCTTTCCCCCGGCCGGACGGCTCGCCGATGAAAAACCCCTTCGATACCCCGGAGCGCGCCGCCTACCGCGAGACGATCGCGAAATTCGTCGCCGCCGAGATCAAACCCCATGTCGACGAATGGGACGAGGCCGGGGCGATTCCGTGGGAGATTCACGAAAAGCTCGGCGCGCTCGGCTTTTTCGGCTTCGGCATCGACGAAAGATACGGCGGGCTCGGCTTCGACGACTGCTTCATGCGCAAGGACGGCGCCGTCGAACTGGCGAAATGCGGCGCGACCGGGGTCGGCGCGGCGGTCGGCGGGCGCAACATCTCGACCGCCCCGATCCATAGCCTCGCCTCGGAGGAGATCAAGGCGCGCGCGCTGCCGGAGATCGTCTCCGGCCGCAAGGGCTCGTCGCTCTGCATCACCGAGCCCGGATGCGGCTCGGACGTCGCCAACCTGCAGACCCGGGCGTGGAAGGACGGCAACCATTACGTCATCGAGGGCAGCAAGACCTTCATCACCGGCGGCATGACGAGCGACTATTTCGTCGTCGCGGCGCGCACCGGCGGCGAGGGGCTGGCCGGCATTTCCCTGTTCCTCGTCGAGGCCGATACGGAGAATTTCAGCCGCACGCCGCTCGACCGCAAGATGGGCTGGTGGTGCTCGGACCAGGCGACGCTCTATTTCGACGAATGCCGGGCGCCGGCGGAAAACCTGATGGGCGAGGAGAATCGCGGCTTCATCGCGATCATGGAGAATTTCAACCTGGAGCGCGTCGGCCTCGTCGCCCAAGCCCTCGGCATGATGCAGGCCTGCTTCGACGAATGCGTCGACTACGCCCGGCAGCGCCGGACCTTCGGCAAGCGCCTGATCGAGCACCAGGTCATCCGGCACAAGCTGGCCGACATGTCGGCCCGGATCGACGCCGTCGAGGCCCTGCTGAACTGGATCTGCTGGTCGGTCAACGAGGACCGGATGCCGGTGGCGGAAATCTCCAAGGCGAAATTCCATTCGACCAAGGCGCTGGAATTCGTGTGCAGCGAGGCCATGCAGATCTTCGGCGGCGCCGGCTATCTGCGCGGCAACCCGGTCGAGCGCATGTACCGCGAAGTCAAGGTCGTCGCCATCGGCGGCGGCTCCGAGGAAATCATGCACGACCTGGCGGCGCGGCAGATGGGGTTGTAGGGGGCGGGAGCAACGCACCTTGAGGAATGGGCTGGGCTCCGGGGCCGGGGCGACCAAAATTTTGCAGTGCGACGCTATCCCGCCTGCATCGGCCGGTCGCCGCCGTCGAGACGGAAATGGGGCGACAATGACGACGGAAAGAACCGGAATCGGGCGCGAGATCGAAGCGGCGCCGGGCGAAGGTCTGGCTCATGTCAAAGGAGAAACTTTCCTCCCCTGCCGGATCGTATCGTTGCTCTTCGCAAACGCATGAAGCTGAGCCGACGGAAATTTGCCGATCGTTTCGGTCTCGATGAAAGGGCCTTGCAGGATCGGGAGCAGGGCCGCCGCGTCCGGGATCGCGCTGCCCGCGTGCTGCTTACGGTCATCGACCGCGATCCGGACGCGGTTGTGTGGGCGCTCGGCGCGCAGGGACACCAATTCGGCCGGCGCGCTGACTGCAATTACGCCCCCGCCCGCTTCCGCTCGCTCGCGCTCTTGAGTTGGCCGCAGGCGGCCATGATGTCCCGGCCGCGCGGGGTGCGCACGGTGCAGGTCAGGCCGCCGTCCAGGCAGATCGTCATAAAGGCCCGGATGCGCTTCTCGCTGGAACATTCGTAAGGCGCGCCCGGCCAGGGGTTGAACGGGATCAGGTTGATCTTGGCCGGGATGTCCCTCAGCAGCCGGACCAGTTCGCGCGCGTCGGCGTCGCTGTCGTTGACGCCCTTGAGCATGACATATTCGAAGGTGATGCGCCGGGCGTTGTTGACCCCGCCGTAGTTGCGGCAGGCGTCGAGCAGATCCGCGATCGGCCAGCGCCGGTTGAGCGGCACGATCTCGTCGCGGATGGCGTCGGTCACGGCGTGGAGCGAGACGGCGAGGTTGACGCCCAGTTCCTCGCCGCATTGCCGCATGACCGGCACGACGCCGGCGGTCGAAAGCGTCAGCTTGCGCCGCGAGATCGCGATGCCGTCGCCGTCGATCATGATGCGCACGGCCCGGGCGACGTTATCGTAGTTGTAGAGCGGCTCGCCCATGCCCATCAGGACGACGTTGGTGATGCGCCGGTCGAGCCGGGCGGAGGGCCAGTCGCCCAGCGCGTCGCGCGCCAGCATGAGCTGGCCGACGATCTCGCCGGCGCCGAGGTTGCGCACCCAGGGCTGGGTGCCGGTGTGGCAGAAGCGGCAGTTGAGCGTGCAGCCGACCTGGGAGGAGATGCACAGCGTGCCGCGGTCCTCCTCCGGGATGAACACCGTTTCCGCTTCGCTGCCGTCCGGGAAGCGCAGCAGCCATTTGCGCGTCCCGTCGGCCGAGACCTGCATGTCCGCCGTCGCCGGGCGGTCCAGCGTGTAGCGTTCGGCCAGCTTCGCCCGCGCCGCCTTGGAGATGCTGGTCATCTCCCCGAAGCTGCGCGCGCCGCGGTGATAGATCCAGTGCCGCAACTGCTTCGCCCGGAACGCCGGCTCGCCGAGGGCGCGCGCCGCCGCGCCGAGGGCGGCCGTATCGGCCCCGGCCAGGGTCGGACGCCCCGCCCCGTTCCCGGTCGGGAGAGGCGGCGCGGGCTTGTCCTGCGGCGCTGGTGCGATGCCGTCCATGGCCCCGGAAGTAGCGGGCCGGCCGCGCTTCGGCAAGGCGGCGGGTTTCCCGGACGCCGGAGCGGGGCGTTTACGGCTGCCGCGGCTCCGGCATCCGGTAGCCGATCCCGCGTTCGTTCAGGATATAGACCGGCTCGGCCGCCCGGTCGCCCAGTTTGCGCCGCAGTTTCCGCACGAAGTTGCGGACCCGCTCCGGGTTGTCCGCCTTCTTCCCGCTCCACACCCTGCCCAGCAGCGCCTCGTAGGTGAGCATCCGCCCCGAGTTGACGGAGAGCAGCCGCAGCAGTTCGTATTCGATGACGGTGAGCCGCACCTCCCTGCCGGCCACGCTCACCTGCCGCCGCGCATAGTCGATCGCCAGGTCGCCGAGGACGAACGGCGCCGGCCCCTTGCGCTTGCGCAGCGCCGCGCGCACCCGCGCCGTCAGCTCGGTCGGCGAGAAGGGCTTGACGATATAGTCTGCGGCGCCGGCCTCCAGCGCCCGCGCAACGGTCTCGTCCCGCCCGTAGGCGGAAATGAAAATCACCGGCAGGGCGGCGAGTTCGGGAACGTTCTCCATCAGGGCGATACCGTCGGTTCCGGGCAGGACCAGGTCCAGCAGCACCAGTTCGGGCTTCTTCGCCCCGATGAGGCCGGCCACGTCCTGCGGATCGCCCGTAACCGCCGGCGCGTAGCCGGCCGCGGTCAGCGCGTCGCGCACATAGCGCAGCGTCTGCGGGTCGTCGTCGACCACGAGGATGCCGGTCCGCTCCTGTCCCCCGCCCGGCGGCTGAGGCTCCGTTCCGGCGGCGGTAGCGTCCCCGGCCGCCTCCCCGGCCAGCGGCAGCGTGAACGTCACGCGCGCGCCCCGGCCCGGCCCGTCGCTCTCGGCCCGGATGCGGCCCCCGTGCGCCTCCACCAGCCCCTTGCAGATGACCAGCCCCAGGCCGGAACCGCGCCCGCTTCCGGCCCCGCCTCTGGCCCCGCTTCCGGCCCCGCGGCCAGCCTCGGCGTACCGGCGGAACAGATGCGTCAGCCGCTCCGGCGTCATGCCCTCGCCCTCGTCGGCCACCGAGAATGCCGCATGGTCGCCGTCGCGCGCCGCCGCCACCCGGATGGGAACTGTCTCCGGCGAATGGCGCGCGGCGTTGTCGAGAAGGTTGCTCAACACCTGCACGATGCGCCGCCCGTCCGCCATAACGCGCGGCAGATCGGGCGGAAGGTCGATAACGACGGCATGCCTGCCGCCGCCGTTGAGGAAGGCGGTCCGCGCCCGGTCCACCAGTGCGGCGGCTTCCGCCGGCTCCGGCTCCACCGGAAGCGTGCCCGCGGCGATGCGCCCGGCATCCAGCAGATCGCCGACCAGGCCGTCCATCCGGTCGGCATGCTCGTCCACGATGCGGAAGAACTGCCGCAACTCCGCCATATCGCACTCCCGCGCCGCGCCCAGCGCCATGGCGGCCGATCCCTTGATGGCGGCGAGCGGCGCGCGCAACTCGTGGCTCACCATGCCCATGAACTCGGCCCGAGAACGCTCCAGCGCCTCGAACGGCGCCAGATCCTGCAAGGTTACGGCCACCCTTTCGACCGAGGCGCCGGCGGATCGGATCGGGGTGGCGTCGACCAGCGTCCTGACGCTGCGCCCGTCGGGGAGCGAGAGTTCGACCTCCTGGGCGCGCACCGGTTCGGCGCTCCTGAGTTCGGCGAGCGTGACCTCGCGGCCGTCGGCGTACCGGCAGGCCAGCATCTCCAGCAATTCCTCCATGGAGCAGCCGGGAACATGCAAATCCGCTACGATGCGCCGCGCCTCCCGGTTGACCCTCAGCGGATGGCCGGTCGCGGCGTCGAACACCACGACGCCGACCGGAGAGGTCTCTACCAGCGCCTCGAGGTCGGCCCGCGCCCTCTGCTCGGCCCCGTGCGCCCCCGCGTTCGCCAGCGCCACCGTTGCCTGCGAGGCGAACAGCACCAGCACCTCCTCGTCTTGCTCGGCGAACGCCTCCTCCCTCTCGGACAGAAAAAAGACGCCCATATGCGCATCCCGGTGGCGCAGCGGCGTCGCTTGGAAAGTCCCGCAGGACACGGGGAAAGAAGAATAGCCGAGCGAGCGGAGATAGCCGTGGAAATCCGGCAGCCGCAGCGGCGCGGCCAGCCCGTGAAGGTGGGCGAAGAGCTTCGGGCCGTCGGGCCATTCCATAATCGCCCGGAGCTCCTCGGAACTGACGCCGGAGGTGACGAAGTCCCGAACCTGGCCGCGGTCGTCGGTCGTGGCGATCAAGCCGTAGCGCGCTCCGGTAAGCGCCCGGGCGCTGTCGACGACTTCGCGCAGTACGGTATCGACATCGAGGCTGGCGTTGATCCGCAGGATAGCCGCGCTCAGGGCGGAAATGCGCTCGTACGGCGCCCCGGCGTCCTGCATGGCGTCCTCGTATATTTTCAGCCGTCCATCCGCGCACGCGCCAGCGCGGGCCGCGACAATGGCGAAAAATACGGGCCCGCACAAGCGCCGGAAGGAAGCGGCGAGGGGGCCGCAGGCGACTCTGCCGCTTTGCAGGCGGAACCCCCGGAGACGGAGAATCGCCGGGTCCGGGGCTTGCCCCGGAGCCCGGCCTGTGAGAGCCCTCGGCCATGAGCGAAGGAGACGACGGCGGCCCGAAGGGCGAGCGCATCGCCAAGCGCATCGCGCGGGCCGGCCTGTGCTCGCGCCGGGAGGCCGAGCGCTGGATCGCCGCCGGCAGGGTCGCGGTGGACGGCCGCGTGCTCGACACGCCCGCCTTCGCCGTGCTGCCGCATCAAAGGATCGTCGTGGACGGCCGGCCTCTGAAGGCCGAAGAACCGCCGGCCCTGTGGCGCTATCACAAGCCGGCCGGCCTCGTAACGACCAATCGCGACCCGCAAGGCAGGGATACGATTTTCGACCGCCTGCCGGCCGGGCTGCCGCGGGTCATCACCGTCGGCCGGCTCGACCTGACCACCGAGGGCCTGCTGCTGCTGACCAACGACGGCGACCTCGCACGGTTTCTCGAACTGCCGTCGACCGGCTGGACCCGGCGCTACCGGGTCCGGGTGAAGGGCAAACCGGACGAGGCCGCGCTGGCCCGGCTGGCCGATGGCGTCACCGTCGACGGTATCCGCTACGGGCCGGTGCAGGCCCGGCTCGACCGCCGGCCCGAACGGCAGCCCGAACGGCAGCCCGAACGGTCGGGGGGCGCCAACGCCTGGCTCACCATGAGTATCCGGGAAGGCAAGAACCGGGAAATCCGCAAGTTGTGCGCCCATCTGGGGCTGACCGCGAACCGGCTGATCCGCACGGCGTACGGGCCGTTCCAGCTCGGCAAGCTGGAGGCCGGCGCGGTCGAGCGGGTGCCGGAGCGGGTGCTGCGCCAGCAACTGCCGCACTGGTCCGGCTTGTCCGGGGAACCGGAGCGGCCGCACCCGGCCCATCGGCCGCCGAACCGGAACAAACCGGGGGGCAAACCGCGGGACAAACCGGCAAGCCATGCGCATCGTCGGCGGCAGCCTTAGGGGCCGGCGCCTCGCCGCGCCGGACGGCGGCGCCGTCCGGCCGACATCCGAACGGGCGCGCGAGGCCCTGTTCAACCGCCTGGACCACGGCGCGTTTTCCGACGACGGCGCGTCGAGCGTCGCCGGCGCGCGCGTTCTCGACGCCTTCTGCGGCACCGGCGCCCTGGGGCTCGAAGCCCTGTCGCGCGGCGCGGCGCAGGCCGTCTTCGTCGATAGCGACGCGGCGGCGGTCGCCGCCGCCCGGCGCAATATCGCCGCGCTCGGCGTGGCCGGCCGGGCGACGGTCGTCCGGGCCGACGCAGCCTGCCCGCCCCGTCCCCCGTTCGCCAGCGACCTGGCCTTTCTGGATGCGCCCTACCGTTCGGGCCTGACCGCTCCTGCGCTGGCCGCGCTGGCGGCGGCGGGCTGGCTCGCGCCCGGCGCGCTCTGCATTGCGGAAATCGCGGCGAAATCGCCCGCCGCAGCCCCGCCCGGGGGATTCGAAACGCTGGACGGCCGCAGCTACGGAAAGGCCCGCTTCTCCTTCCTGCGCTTCCGGTCCTGACGCGCCGGACGCCGGCCCGATACGGACTTTACATGCGGATTTTGCCTTGCGCCGCCTTGTTTTTCGCCCGATGTTGCGGACCCTTGCCAATATGGGCCAATACGGGAGGAAACCCATGAAAAGAGTTGTTGCTGCCACCCTTACGGCGCTTGCCGCCCTCGGCATCGCCGCGGCGCCGGTCCAAGCCGCCTATCCGGAACGTCCGGTCCAGTTCGTCGTGCCCTGGCCGCCCGGCGACCTGGAAGACGTGCTGACCCGCCTGATCGCCAAGCAGATGACCAAGGACTACGGCGTTCCGACCGCTGTGGTGAACCGGCCGGGCGGCGGCGGCGTGGTCGGCGCCTCGACGGTCGCGCGCGCCAAGCCCGATGGCTACACCGTCGGCAGCTTCGTGATCGGCATTCCGACGGTCCATGTCCTGATGGGCAATGCGCCGTGGAAGCGCGACACCTTCGACCCGGTCGGCATTTTCGTGACCTATCCCTTCCTGCTCGCGGCCCGGGGCGATGCGCCCTACGGCAACATCGCCGAGCTCGCCGCCCATGCGAAGAAGAACAAGGTGCGGCTGGGCCATTTCGGCTACGGGCTGATTCCGACGCGGGCGACCATCCTGGCCGCCAAGCAGTTGGGCTTCTCCTTCGGGTCCAACGCGGCCTTCGACGAGCTGACCTGCGCGACGCTCAAGGCCAAGGACGCGGACGTGATCAACACGACGGCCCAGCTCGTGCTGCCGTGCCTCAAGGACATCAAGGTCCTGGCCGCGTTCGCGGACAACCGCATCTCGATCCTGCCGAACGTGCCGACGCTCGCCGAGCAGGTGAAGGGCCGAGAGCTGCCGCTGCTGTGGAACGGCCTGTTCGTCCCGAAGGGCACGCCGCAGGACGTTAAGGACAAGATCGAAGCATCGGCGAAGAAGGCGCTCAGCAGCGAGGCCGCCAAGAAGGTCGCCAAGACGACCGGCGCGATCATCTACTGGAAGGGCCCGGCCGAATCGAAGAAGCAGATCGACCGCGATTTCGACATCGTGCGCGGCATGCTCAAGGAAATGGGCGACCTGAAGAAATAGCGCCCGTTGCCGGACCGGCCCCCGCCGCCTGACCGGCGGGGACCGGCCGGCGCATTTCCCGGCGCCCTTCGCAGCGTCCATGAGTTCGGGAACGCCCGGTCCCGGCGCCGCTCCGGTAATCGCAGCGGTTGCCTGCGCATCCCGCAGGGCGAAGCCGGAGGCCCGGCAGGCTGCCCGATCGAACGATGTCCGCATTTGACGAAGAATCCGCGCAGGAAGGCGTGCCCGGCCGGGCGGTCGTGGCGCTGTTCTTTCTCGTCTTCGGCGCCGGCGGGCTTGCGCTGATGCCCTACCAGACCGGCACATCGCCGGGCGACGAGGGCTGGTTCACCCAGCCCTGGCTGATGCCGCTCCTGACTCTCGGCCTGCTTGGCGCGGCTTCCCTGATCTACGTCGTTGCGCTGTGGCGGAACGGAGAGTTCGCCAGGGAAAAGATGTCCGGCGCCGCCCTGGCGGGCGAAGCGTGGATCTGGCTGAAATCGGCCGAATTCTTCGCTTGGTATGTCGCCTATATCCTGCTGCTCGGGCTGGTCGGCTACGGTCTTTCGACCTTCCTGTTCGTTGCCTGCCTCAGTCTGCGCGTCGGCCTGCGGCAGCCGAAATGGCTGCTGGCGGCGGTCGGCATCACCTTCGCCATGACGTTGCTGTTCCGCCTCGGCCTCGAAATCTGGGTGCCGCCGGCGGACCTGTACGACCTGCTGCCGAAGAGCGTCGCCGTGTTCCTGCAACGGTATTTCTAGCCGGAACCGGGCAGGCCGATGGACGCAATCCTTGCCGGACTGAGCCAGCTCGGCCAGTGGCATGTCCTCATCGCGCTCTTCGCCGGGGCGATCGGCGGCGTCATCATCGGCGCAATTCCGGGCCTGGGGCCGGCGGTCGCCATCGCTGTCCTGCTGCCGGCGACCTACGCGATGGACCCGCTGACGGCGCTCACCCTGCTGCTCGGCATCTATTCCGGCGCCTGGTACGGCGGCGCCATCCCGGCGATCCTGATCAACACGCCCGGCACGCCGGTCAACGTGCTGACGACCTACGACGGCTATCCGATGACGCTGGCCGGCCAGGCGCGGCGCGCCTTGTCGCTCGCCTACAGTTCCAGCTTCGTCGGCGGCATCGTCAGCGTGGTCGTGCTGATCGCGATGGCGCAGCCGCTGGCGGACATCGCCTCGAACTTCGGCTCGGCGGAATTCGCCATGGCGGCGCTGATGGCGATGGTGCTGGTCGTCGTCGCCCATCGCGGCCGGGTGCTCGCGGCGGCGATGACGCTCGCCTTCGGCCTGTTCCTCGCCAGCGTCGGGCTGGAAACGGCGTTCAACACCCAGCGCTTCACCTTCGGCCAGGTCTGGCTCCAGGGCGGCGTGCCGCTGATTCCGGTGGTCCTCGGCCTGTTTGCCATGTCCCAGGCCTTCGTCCTGCTGCTGGAGGACGACCAGGCCGGCGAGCCGCCCCGCCTGACCGGCCGCTTCTTCCAGGGCCTTGCCGAGGCCTTCCGTTATCCCAAGACCCTGTTCTCCTCCTCCGGCTTCGGCGTCTTCATGGGAATCCTGCCGGGAGTCGGCGAATTTCTCGCCCAGTTCTTCAGCTATACCCTGGCGCAGAAGACCTCGAAGACGCCGGACCTGTTCGGCAAGGGCGCGCCGGAGGGCCTGATCGCCTCCGAAGCCGCCAACAACGCCGTGCCGGCCGCCGCGCTGGTGCCCCTGCTGGCGCTCGGCATCCCCGGCGAGGCGCTGACCGCGATGATGCTGTCGGTCTTCATGGTCCACAACGTGATCCCCGGGCCGCAACTGTTCGCCACCCGCCCGGAATTCATCTCCGGCCTCTACCTGTCCCTGCTGGCGATGAATATCGTCATCCTGATCTTCCTGCTGTTCGCGACCCGGCTGATCGTGGCCCTGTCGCGGGTGAACACGAAATTCATCGGCGTCGTCATCCTCGCGCTGACCCTCGTCGGCACCTACACGGCGAGCTACAACATCGTCCATCCGCTGATGGCGCTGGTCTTCGGCCTGATCGGGTTCATCCTCAAGCGCCACAACATCCCGGTCGTGCCGATCGTGCTCGGCCTCGTGCTCGGCCCGATTTTCGAGGCGCGGCTGCGCCAGGCCCTCGGCACCGCCGCCGGGGACATGGCGATCTTCGTCGAGCGCCCCTATTCCGCCGGCCTGCTCGCGATCATGGCCGTCGCGATGATCGGCATCGCGCTGGCCAACCGGCAGCGCCGGCGGCGCGAAAGGACGACCGCAGCCGGCGATCCCTGAGCCGGCCCCCCGAGCCGGCCCCCCGAGCCGGCCCCGTCCGGCCATGCGCCGCCCGCAAGGCGCGCGAAGCGTCGTTTGACGGCGGCGGGCATTTTGGCCATGTGTTGTAGCGAACGCCGGATTCCGCTGCGGAATCCGCATCCGCCGGAAACCGACAGGCACAGCCGATGGCCGTTCCGCCTTTCTCGATCGTCGCCGCCGACACGCCCGAAGCGCAGTCGGCGCTGGCCGGCCTGACCGCCCGGTATCCGACCGTCCCGGCGGCGGAAGCGGACCGTCTCGTCGTTCTGGGCGGAGACGGCTTCATGCTCGAAACCCTGCGCGCCACCCTGGACCGCGACATCGCGGTTTACGGCATGAATCTGGGCAGCGTCGGCTTCCTGATGAACGAATACGAGCCCGAGGATCTGGCGGAACGGCTGGCAGCGGCCCAGCGCGTCGATGTCCACCCCCTGCTGATGCAGGCGCGGGGCGTCGAAGGGCGGACGGTCGAAGCGGTCGCGATCAACGACGTCTCGCTGCTGCGGGCAACGCACCAGACGGCAAAGCTGCGCATCCTGATCGACGGCGTCGAACGCCTGGCGGAACTGGTCTGCGACGGGGTCCTGGTCGCCACGCCGGCGGGCAGCACGGCTTACAACCTGTCGGCGCAGGGCCCGATCGTTCCCATCGGCGCCCGGCTCCTCGCCCTGACCCCGATCAGCGCCTTTCGCCCGCGGCGCTGGCGCGGCGCGTTGCTGCCCGACACGGCATCCTTAACCATCGAGATTCTCGAACCGTCGAAGCGCCCGGTCAGCGCCGCCGCCGACTCGACCGAGGTGCGCGACGTGGCGAGCGTCACCGTCCGGCAGGCTGCCGACATGACCCTCTCCCTGCTGTTCGATCCCGAACACAATCTGGAAGAGCGCATCCTGCGCGAGCAGTTCCTGCCGTGACCGGCGCCAAGGCGGAGGGGCCGGCCACGGCGGCCGCCCTGCCGCGCCGCACCTGGGCCTTCCGCCTGTCGACCACCTTTGCCGTCGGCGCCGTCGGCGGATGGTTCTTCGATCTGGCGAACGTGCCGCTCGCCTGGATGATCGGCGCGCTGGCGTTCTGCACCGCCGGCGCGCTCGCCGGCCTGCCGATGATCGCTTCCCAGAAGGTGCGCCAGCCGCTGATTGCGATTATCGGCGTCATGCTGGGCGCCCAGTTCACGCCCGAGATGGCGGCGCGCATTCCCGAATGGTGGGCCTCCGCAATCGCGCTGCTGGTCTATGTCGGCGCCAGCATCGCCGTGCTCTTCGTCTATTTCCGGCGGCTCGGGCACGGCCCGGTCACCGCCTATTGTTCCGCCACGCCCGGCGGTCTCAACGAAATGGTGCTGGTGGCCCAGGAAATGCGCGGCGACTATCTCACGGTCGCCCTGGTCCACGCCTCCCGGGTGCTGGTAACGGTGCTGATCGTGCCCTTCGGCTTCGTCGCCCTGGGCCTGTACGACCAGGGCAGCCGGGCGCCGCTCGGCGCCGCCTTCGGCGACATCCCCCTGGACGAAGCCGCGGTCCTGACCGCCGGTGCGATTGCCGGATTTTTCGGCGCCAGGGCGCTCAAAATTCCCGCCGCCGCGTTGACCGGCCCGATGATCGCGAGCGCCCTGCTCCACCTTGTCGGCGCAAGCACCATCGCGCCGCCCGGCCCGCTGGTCGCCGCCGCGCAGGTCGTCGTCGGCTCGACGCTGGGCGCCCGCTTCGCCGGCGTGCCGATCCGGCGCGTCCTGCGCGTGGTTCTCCATTCGCTCGGGTCGGTCGCGATCATGATCGCGCTGACCGTCCTGCTGGCGGCCGCCGCGGCGGCTTTCGTGGATGCATCGATCCCGGCGCTTGTGCTGGCGCTTGCGCCGGGCGGGCTGGCCGAAATGAGCCTGATCGCCCTCGCCCTCGGCGTCGAGGCCGCCTTCGTCGCCGCCCATCACGTCGTCCGGATCGCCCTGGTCGTTCTCGTCATGCCGACGATCTTCCGCCGGCGCCTGTCCGGCCGGGCGGGGCCGGAATTGTAGCGTCCCGAATCGCAGCGTTTCCGAAGCGTAGCGTTTCCGGGCCGCCGGGAGCCGGGACGCCTCACCCGATCTGTCTGGGCAGCCAGGTCGCCACCTCCGGGACGAAAATCAGCAGGATCAGGACCAGAAGCTCGATCAGGATGAAGGGCAATGCCGAGCGGATGACCGCCCCGATGGTCACGTCGAACGGCGCCACGCCCTTCATCACATAGAGCAACAGGCCGAAGGGCGGCGTCAGCAGGCTGATCTCCATGGTGATCAGGATCAGCACCATCAGCCATGTCGGGTCGATATTGTAGACCGCCTGCAGCGAGGTCGAGCCGAGCAGGAAAAACGGCAGGGTGAGCAGCAGCATGCTCACCTGGTCCATGAAGGCGCCGAGGAACAGCAGCACGACCATCATCATGACAACGACGGTGAGCGGCGTGAGCTGAAGCGCCGTCAGGCTCTCGAGCAGGCCGCGGGTGGCGCCGGACACCGCGAGCGACTGGGTGAACACCAGCGAACCGGCGATGATGAACAGGATCATCGTGTTGATCTTGGCGGTCTCGACCAGCGCCTTGGCGACCGCGCGCCAGTCGAAATCCGCGCCTTCGACACCGGTGACGGCGATCCTCTTCCTGAACAGGCGGAAGAAATAGCAGGCGCCGAGCGCGGCGATGCAGCCCAGCGCGGCGGCCTCGGTCGGCGAGGCGAAATCGAGGAAAATGCTGCCGACCACCACGACGAAGATGGAAAACAGCGGAAAGATATAGAGGGTGAAGGGCAGGATGCGGTTGACGGTCCGCAACGCACGGCCGTTATAGGTCGCCGACCAGAGCGGCCCGTTGCGGCCGGCGATCGCGACGGTGAGCGGCAGATCGAGGTGGCTCTGGTCCGGATCGTAGCCGGGCGCCAGGTTCGGATCGAGCGTGCAGCGCCCGATCACATAGGCGAAGAACAGCAGCGCCATCAGGATGCCCGGCACGATGCCGGCGACCAGCAGCAGGGCGACGGACTGCTCGGCGATGCTGGCGAGCAGCACGGCGAGCGCCGAGGGCGGGATCAGCATGGCGATGCCGCCGACCGCCATGATCGGCCCCATGGAGATCGAAGGCTGGTAGCCGCGCTTCACCATGTCCGGCAGCAGGACGTTGCCCAGGATCGCGGTGTTGGCGATGGTCGAGCCGGAGAGCGAGGAAAAGATGGTGCCGCCGACGATCGAGACGATGGACAGGCGCCCCGGTATCCGGGCGATCAGGCGTTCGATCGCGCCGATCGCCTTGAAGGCGACTCCGGTCTGCAACAGGATCTCGCCCATGAGCAGGAACAGGGCGATGGGCGTCAGCGAATAGCGCACCGCCAGGTGGAACTCCATCGGCATGCTTTCCAGCGCGATCGCCGCGATCGTCCAGTCGCCGGTCAGCGCCAGGTCGCCGATGAACAGGGCCGTGCCGAACAGGTTCGCCGCCATGAAGGCGAACGCCACGGGCATGCCGAGGAACAGGAACGCGCACACGATCCCCAGCAGCAGGATCATGGCGAAATACCATTCCATCGCTCAGAACCCCGCTTCCGGGGAAGCGATTTCGCCGGCCCTGGCGACCCGGCGGTAACGCAGCAGAAATTCGATCGCCAGAAGGGCGAAGGAGACGGCGAAGACCAGCAGCATGTACCAGTTCGGGATGCGCAGATCCTTGTCCGGCAACGTCCCGAGTTCGAACTCGCCGATCGCACCGGAGAGGCCGAAGTAGCACATCGCCGCGCAGAGCAGCGCGCCGGCGATATCGAGGAGTTTTTCCAGCCGCAGGGCGACCGGGCCGGGCAGCGCGGCAATGACGATATCGACCCGGACATGGGCGCCCTTGTTGAGCACCCAGGCCGCCGACAGGAACACGCCGACATAGAGCGCGTATTCCGCGCCTTCGTGCAGCCAGGGCAGGTTGCCCCAACCGAGCTTGCGCAGGAACAGGTCCAAGGGGATCAGGAGGGCAAAGACGCCGATGGACAGCGCAACCAGCGCCGCAATAAAGCGATTCACCCGTTCGAAGCCTGCCTCGAACAGGTCGAGAATGGATTGGGTCGCCTGCATACCGGAGCCCGGAACGGAAAAGGGGCGGCTGGCCGCAAAGGACCGGCCGCCCCGTTACGCCTTCGCGATCAGCCCTTGCCGGCGAACAGCGCCTTGAGCTTCGGCCCGTGCTCCGGGCTGCGCTCGATCACCTCGTCCCACGCAGCTTCGCGCGCCGTATCCGACCATTTCCTGGTGTCGGCGGCGTTGAAGGTGATCGTCTTGACGCCGCCCTTGGCATGCCAGGCGCGCTGTTTCTCGTTCAGCTTCTGGGCGGTCTTGCTGGTGCCTTCCGCCCGGCCTTCCCAAGCCAGCACGACGTCCGTAACGATGCCCTGGGCCTTCTTGCTCAACGCCTTCCATTTGCGCAAATTGAGCAGGGTGTGGAGCGACGAGTTATAGAAGCCCGGATCGACCCGGTATTTCGTCACCTTGTGCCACGGCGGCGGATAACCGCGCAGGGGCCAGCCGTAACCCTGCACCGTGCCGTTTTCCATCAGCGTGTAGATTTGCGGCATCGGCGACCGCTGCACCGTGGCGCCCAGCCTCTTGAAGAAGGCTGTGTAGACCGGCGCCACACGCAGGTGCAGGCCCTTCAGATCCGGCCCCTCGATCGGCTTGCTGAGATAGAGATGGAACGGGCCGAAATCGTGGTGCCGTCCGACATAGTGGATGCCCTTGGCGTTGAGCAGCTTCTGGACGTAGGCGATGGCGCCGTTCTTGCGCAACTCGGCGAAGGTCTTTTCCTGCAGCCGGAGCACCGGCGATTCGGGCAGCACATTGCCGAAATAGGATTCGGTGCAGCCGACGATATCGTAAGCGCCCTTGGCCATGCGCTGGGTCATCGTGAACGGGCTGCCGATGGCCGGCGCACCGCCCAGCACCTTGATCTGGACCACGCCCTTGCCCTTGGCGTTGATCTCCTTGGCGACCGCCTCGAAGGGCCGGCCGGGCGGGCTGCCGATCGGAAAACAGCTCGCGCCGCGCAGGGTGACTTCCGCGGCATTCACCGCGACCGGGGCCGCGCCTGCGGCCAGCGCGGCAACCGCGAGGCCGGGAACGGCGAATTTGAGCATTTTCATGGACTTTTCCTCCCAGACACACGAACGGCCGGCGCCGCGGGCCGCGGCCCGCCTTCCAGCCGGCGATACCCTGTCATAGCCTACGGCCGGGGCGGCGACAACGGATTAGAGTGGGAATCAGAGCGGAACCGCCAGCAGGCCGACGATGTTGGACGTGTCGAGCAGGACCAGCCGTTCGGCGAATTTCGGCGCGCCTTCGACGAAAACGATACGGTCGACATATTCGCCGGCGGAGAACAGTTCCGACCGTCCTTCGGCGTCGGTCTGGATCACGGCGTAGTTCGCCCGGGCGTCGTAGACCCCATCCGCCGCGCCGACGATATCGACATTGGCGATGAGGTGCCGGTCGGTATGCAGGTTGTAGTAGTTGGCGACCCGCAGCGACGTGACCCGGTCGCGCATCATCGCCCTGTTCTCGAAATACAGGATATAGCCGTACAGGCCGGCGTCGCGGTTCTCGCGCGACTGGATCAGGTAGCGCCCGTCTTCGAGGAAGAAATCCGGCCAGTCCTCCAGCCGGTCGTCGTCCAGGCAGCGGGCATAGGCCTTGTTCATCTGTTCGATGGCGAACAGCGCGTCGCGGTCGACGCCGGGCCCGATACCGCTCACCCGTCCGGCCCGCCGTCCGGCGGCGCAAAACCCATGAAGCGGGCATAGCCCTTCCACATAGCGCGCAGGTTGGCCTCGCTGACCATATGGTCGATGCGTTCGGGCGTCGTGTCCGTGCCGTCCATCGCCACCAGGCTGGACCCCTTGTCGGCGCCGAGCGCAATCCGCGCCTGGATTTTCTCGACCACCTCGGCGTCTTCCATCGCGACATAGCCGGCCGGGCCGAACTGGTTGTTCTGGAACAGATGCTCGCGCAGGCAGTCCGGATCGTCGGCGTAGGTGAAGTAGGTGTAGACCGCCTCGAACCGGTCGGGGGCCTTGGGCCGGAACTGGCGGATGCTGAAGGCGCTGCCGATCAGGGTCAACAGGCAGTTCGGAAAGATCCCCACGATCGAAATGGCGATGTTTTCGGGCAGCGCGGTGCGAAAGGCGGCGACCCGCGGCTCCTCCAGTTTGGCGCGTTGCTTGCGGACCTCCGGGTTCCGGTAAATCGTGAGCAGGCAGTGGGTGCCCTCGTGCCACATCTCGGCGCGGGCCGCCTGGTCGGGCTGGACGATGCCGAACGCACCGAAGAACTTGTGCAGTTGGGGCGCGTGGTAGAAATCGCGCGAGTTCTCGTAGAGCAGCTTCCAGTTGGCGCGGATCGTGTGGCGCTGATAGCCGGTGACCGTAACCGGCCGGGCGAACACCGCCGAGAGCCGCTCGCGGATCGCCGGGCCCAGATAGTCTTCGAGCGGCGGCGCATCGCTTGAGAACGTGCCGAACACCACGCCGGCCCACGAGGCCACCCGCAGCGGCCGCATCCGGTGTTGCGCCTTGTCGAAGGCCGCGTCGTAGCCGCCGGCGCCGCCGCGGCCCTTCTCCCAGGGCACGCCGACGACCCGGCCCGCCCGGTCGTAGCTCCAGTTGTGGTAGATGCAGGTGAAGCCGCGCGCGTTGCCGCGCAGCCGGCGCACCACCTCGGCGCCGCGGTGGGCGCAGCGGTTCACGAAGGCGCGCAGCGCCCCGCCCTCGTCGCGGACGAGCACGACCGGCGTCGCGCCGACGTGGCACGTCGTGTAGTCGCCGGGTTGGGGAATCTCGACTTCGAGCCCGAGATAATTCCAGTGCGGGCCGCGAAAGAGCCGTTCGTCTTCGCGTTCGTGGATTTCCGGACTCGTGAACAGTTCGAACGGCACCCGGCTCCAGCCTTCGGCGGGCCAGACCAGACCGCCCGTGTTACTTTCGGCAGCAGCATGGTCGATGGCGGTAAAGGCGGGCATGACGGCGATCCGATGCGGGTGCGGCGCGGCCCGCAGGCGCACACCGCCGCCGGGCCGGGCGCCAGCCTAACCCGGATTTCTCACCGCAGTCACGGCCTGCGTCGCGTCCGGACGTTCGATCCGCCAGAAGCGGGCCGAAAAGCGTAGCGGGACTACGGTCGAGGCCCGCGACGCCGCGGGCGGGCGTCCCCGGATTGCAAATTGGGGCGCGACCCGGAGGGCGGCGCTGTCGGGCCGGCATGGTGCGTCAAGCCGCTTGCCCAATGTCCCGCATCGCACGGCGCGGCTTTCCTGCCCTGCCGGCCCGACAGCGCCGCGCAGGCCGTGACTGCGGTGAGAAATCCGGGCTAACATCATTCGGGACGCCGCGGGAAATCCCCGGCTTGCGGAGAACGGGCCGCGGACGGCCATGCGCCGGCCGCAGCCGGCTAAAGTCCGGCTGCTTTGCGGGCCTCCGCCAGCCAATCCATCGCCCGGCCGACGCCGCCGAACGGGAAGATGTGCAGGCCGGCGATCTCCGGCAACGGATCGCTCCCCGCCGCGGCGACCAGGCCGGCGATCAGGTCGTCCGGTTTCACGGTCCGGCGGATCAGCTTCACGCTGCCGGCGCCCTGGCGCATCAGGGCGCGGGTCGAAACGCCGATGCCGCAGATTTTCGCGTAGCGCAGCAGGGTCGCCAGATCGGCGGGGCCGGCGACGCCGAGGCGCACCGGCAGGCCGATTCCCAGGCCGCGCAGCCCCTGCGCCCAGTCCACGACGGTCGCGCCGTCGAACACGAACTGGGTGACGAAATCGAAATCCGCGTCGCTGCTGCCGGCGTAATGCGCCTTGCTGAGCATCGCCGCGCGCAGGGCGTCGTCGCCGATCAGGCGGTTGCCCTCGGGGTGCGCGCCGACATGGACCGTTTGCAGGCCGTGCCGCTCCAGGGCGCCGGTGAGCAGCACATCCATGCTTTCGGCAAACGGCCCGGCCACCTCGGGCCGGTCTCCGGCGATGACCAGCGCCTCGCGGCAACCGGCCTCGCCGGTCAGCCGGTAGAGGAAATCCTCCAGCGCGGCATGGCTCGGCAGGGCGCGCGCCGCGATGTGCGGCACGGCGATATAGCCGCGATCGTTCAGAATCTTCGCAGCGGCAACCGTATCGGCCCGGTCGCGCGACGGCAGCGAGGCGACGAAGACCCGGGTTCCCGGCGGTACATGCGCGCACACCTTATCGACCTGGTCGATATCCGGCAGGGTTTCCGTCGACATATGGGTAAGCAGGCGCTGCAACAGCGGTTGCAGTTCGACCGGGTATGCGACGGAGCGACGATCGCGGGTCATGGCGTCACCGATCGGCCGGGCCCGGCGCGCCTGTGTCGCACGGGCCGATGCAGGGTGGGAGCGGCCTCTACGCCCTTTATCCGGCTTTGGAAAGCGAAAAATTGCAGGCCGAAATCACAGCTTCGTGTTCGGCTGCGGACGGGCCCCGAAACGGGTCGAACCGGCCGGGTCCGGCGGTCGCGCCAGCGCCGTGGAATCCGCCGTGGAATCCGCCGTGGAATCCGCCGCGGAATCCGCTTGCCGCCCCTGCCCGGCACGCTAAGTTTGGCGCACCGTGCCGGGCGCGGCCTTGCCGTTTCCGCACCGGAACGCTATCGGCGCGCAGACAATCCAACAGGCAAGAAACGCGATGACGAAATTCGGAGTGGGCCAAGCGGCGGCCCGAATCGAGGACCGGGTGCTGGTGACCGGCGCCGGCGCCTATACCGACGATACCTCGATCGACGGCCAGGCCTGGGCCTGCGTTCTGCGTTCGCCCCACGCCCATGCCCGCATTCTCGGCATCGACAGTGCGGAGGCCGCCGCCTCGCCCGGCGCGGTCGGAATCCTGACCGGCGCGGATATGGCCGCCGACGGCCTCGGCGACATGCCCTGCCTGGTCCCGCTCGAGAACCGGGACGGTTCGGAGCGCCACGACTCGCCGCACGGCATCCTGGCCGCCGACCGGGTGCGCTATGTCGGCCATCCCGTGGCGCTGGTCGTGGCCGAGACCCTGGCCCAGGCGCGCGACGCCGCCGAGCGGATTGCGGTCGAGTATGAGGAACTGCCGGTCACCGTTCACACGGAGCATTCGGCGGCGGACGGCGCCCCGCTGCTCTACGACCACATCCCCAACAATCTGATCTACGACTGGCACAAGGGCGACGAGGCCGGCGTCGAGGCGGCGCTGGCCCGGGCGCACCATGTCTGCGAACTCCGCCTGGTCAACAACCGGGTGGTCGCCAATCCGATGGAGCCGCGCAGCGCGCTCGCCGTCCACGACGCCGCGTCCGGGCGCACGACCCTCGCGGCCCCGACCCAGGGGCCGAGCCTGATCCGCGACATCCTCGCCGAACCGGTTTTCGGGATCGACCCGTCGAAACTGCGCGTCACCACCGGCCATGTCGGCGGCGGATTCGGCATGAAGGTCTTTCCGCACGCGGAGCAGGCGCTGGCGGTCTGGGCGGCGCGCCGGCTCGGACGGCCGGTCAAATGGACGTCCGAGCGGTCCGAAGGCTTCCTGTCCGACGTCCAGGCGCGGGACAACATCACCTACTGCAAGCTGGGACTGGACCGGAACGGCAGGATCCTCGCCCTGCGCGCCGACACCTTCGCCAACGAGGGCGCCTACCTGTCGACCTTCGCCCCGCTGGTCGCCTGTTTCGGTATGGACATGCTGGCCGGGCTCTACGACATCCCGGTCATCTACACGACGGTGAAGGGCGTGCTGACCAATACGGTCCCGGTCGACGCCTATCGCGGCGCCGGACGGCCGGAAGCCGCCTATATCGTCGAGCGGATCATCGACAAGGCGGCGCGGGAAACCGGCCGGTCGCCCGACGAAATCCGCCGGATCAACTTCATCCGGCCGGACCGGATGCCCTACGCCACCTGCCTGGGCGACACCTACGACAGCGGCGAATTCGAGGCGCTGATGGACGAAGCGATGGCGCAGGCCGACTGGGCCGGTTTCGAATCCCGCCGGGCCGAATCGCTGCGGCGCGGCAAGTATCGCGGCATCGGCCTCGCCACCTATATCGAGCGCTGCGGCGGCGGCCCGCCGGAGGCCGCGGCCGGCAGTTTCGGCGACGACGGCATTCTCACCGTCGCCATCGGGACGATGGACAACGGCCAGGGCCACAAGACGTCCTACAGCCAGATCCTGTCCGGCGAATTGGGCATCGATGCAGAGAATATCCGGATATTCCAGGGCGATTCCGACCGCGCCCCGCCCGGCATGACCGGCGGTTCGCGCTCCGTCCCGGTCGGCGGGTCGGCGATGCTCGGGCTGGCCGCGGCCATCATCGAGAAAGGACGGAAGACCGCCGCCGACATGCTGGAAGCCGCGGCCGGGGACGTCGAATACGGCGACGGCGCCTACCGCGTCGCCGGCACCGACCGGGAGGTTTCCCTGTTCGATGTCGCCCGCCGGGCGAAGGAGAACGGCGAACCGCTGGACGAATCCTTCGAACGCACGCCCGAGGCCGATACGTTTCCGAACGGCGCCCATGTCGTCGAGCTGGAAGTCGACGCCGAAACGGCCGAGATCGGGATCCTGCGCTATACCGTGGTCGACGATTTCGGCGCCGTCATCAACCCGCTGCTGATCGAGGGCCAGGTCCATGGCGGGATCGTCCAGGGGCTGGGCCAGGCGTTGCACGAGTTCACCTGGTACGATCCGGCGAGCGGCCAGCTCGAGACCGGGTCGTTCATGGACTACAACATGCCCAGGGCGGATTATTTCCCGTTCTTCAGCTTCGCCACCCGCAACGTGCGATGCACGACCAACCCGCTCGGCATCAAGGGCGCGGGCGAGGCCGGCGCGATCGGCGCGCCGCCGGCGGCCATCAACGCGCTGGTCGACGCCCTGCGCCCGGTGACCGGCATCGACCATATCGATATGCCGGCGACGCCGCAGGCCGTCTTCCGGGTGCTGAACGGCGCGCGCAAGGCGGCCTAGGCTTGCCGAGGGGCCGGCCGCTGCGCAAACGGATGCCCGCGCCCTGGTGGGCGGCGGCGGTCCTCGCTCTGGCCTGGCTGCTGTTTTCCACGGTCGCGGACGCGGCAACCGGCCCGGCCGGAAACGTCCTTTCCTCTCTGAAGAGGATGCCTCTGCAAAACGGCCTCAAACCGCAAAGGATATCCTTCCCCCTCTTCGGAGGGGGAGGTCCCGGAGCGAAGCGGAAGGGATGGGGGTGTTTCGAACCGCCGGAGGATTCGCCTTGCGGCGAAGCGTGTCTTTCGGCGCGCCGCGCCCACCTGGCCTCCCCCTCTGAAGAGGGGGAGGAACAACCGTTGCAGCGCAGGCCGCGGTTCCGGCGAGACATGCGGGTCGGCGCCGGCGGAGACGGGAAGCGCTGCCCGTGACCCGGCGCGCGCCGTATGACGGCATCGTCGTCACGACGCCGGTCTCGATCCCCTATGTCCGCTTCTCGACCCGGGGCGCCCATTGGTGGATCGGCCGCGCCCTGGCGGCGCTGGTCCGCGACTCCGGGCTCTCCAAGGACCGCTTCGACGGCGTGTGCGCGACCAGCATGTCGCTGGCGCCGGACACCGCCGTCGGCATCGTCCAGCATCACGGGCTGACGCCGCGCTGGCTCGACTTCATCCCGATGGGCGGCGTCACCGGCGTCGTCGCCATGCGCCGGGCGGCGCGCGCGGTCCAGGCCGGCGACGCCGACATCGTCGCCTGCGTCGCCGGCGACACCAACCATATCGACAGCTTCCGCCAGGGCCTCGAAAATTTCAGCCAGTTCGGCAAGGACGCCGTTTATCCCATTGGAACGGGAGGGCCGAACGCCAGCTTCGCCTTCCTGACCGACTATTACATGCGGACCTACGGCGCCCGGCGCGAGGATTTCGGCAAGATGTGCGTCGCCCAGCGCGAAAACGCCCTCGCCTACCCCCATGCCCTGTTCAAGGCGCCGCTCACCCTGGAGCAGTATATGACCGCCCGGCCGATCGCCGAGCCGGTGCATCTGTTCGACTGCGTCATGCCCTGCGCCGGCGCCGAAGCCTATCTCGTCATGCGCGAGGAAGAGGCGCGCGGCCTCGGCTTGAGCTTCGGCCGCATTCTCGGCACCATCGAGCGGCACAACGCCTTCCCGGACGATCCGGTGCAGTATCGCGGCGGCTGGGCGATGGATTGCGGCGAACTCTACGGCATGGCCGGCGTGCGCCCCGACGACATCGATTTCTTCGAGACTTACGACGACTATCCCGTGATCAACATGCTGCAATTCGAGGATCTGGGCTTCTGCGCCAAGGGCGAGGCGCCGGACTTCGTGCGCAGCCACAGCCTGACGACCGGCGGCAGCTTCCCGATCAACACGTCCGGCGGGCAGCTCTCGGTCGGGCAGGCCGGCGGCGCGGGCGGTTTCCTCGGCACGGTCGAGGCGATCCGCCAAGTCACCGGCCAGGCGCTCGGCAAGCCGGTCCCGGACGCGAAGATCGGCCTGGTCGGCGGCTTCGGCATGATCAGCTACGACCGCGGCGTCTGCTCGGCGGCGGCGATTCTGGCGGCGGGGGACTGAGCCGTGGCCGCCCCGCTCAAGAAGCCGAAGCGCAAGAACCCGGTCCTGCGCACGAGGGCGCCGATGCTGCCGCCGGCGCCGCGCAGCCGGATTTCGCTCGGCCTGACTTCGGGCGCGGCGCGCGGCGCGTTCGAACTCCAGGTTTGCCGGGACTGCGGCGCCGTGCAGTATCCGCCGCGCGAGGCCTGCAAGGCGTGCCTCTCCGACCGGCTGGACTGGAAGCCCCGCAGCGGCCGCGGCGAACTGGTGGCGCACACCGCCCTGCGCCACGCCATGGAGAACTATTTCCGCGAACGCCTGCCCTGGCGGCTCGGCATCGTGAAGCTGGACAATGACGGCGCCCCAAGCGAATCGGAGACGGTGGCGCCCAGCCTGATCGTCCACGTCCATGGCGACTGCGCCGAACCGCCGGCCCGGGTCCGCGTCCGCGCCATGCTGGACAGGTCCGGACAGGCGGTGCTGCTGGCACTGCCGGAAAAGGATACGCCCCATATGAGCGACGATCCCCAGATGCGCGAACTGACCTGCGATCCGAAATTCCGCAAGGTCTTCGTCACCGACGGCAAGAACCCGGTCGGCCAGGCCGTCGTCAAGGCCATGATCGCGGCCGGGTCCGACCTGGTCTGGGTCGGCGAGGCCGCGCCCTGGAAGAAGATCCCCGGCTTCGAGGAGATAAAGGCGCTGCCGGAGGTCACGGCGGTCGATCTGGACGTGACCAATCCGGATTCGGTGAAGCGCTGCGCCGGCCAGATCGGCCCCAAGGTCGATATCCTGGTCAACACGGCGGAGCAGCACCGGGCCTATACGGTCGGCGGCCGCTACGGCACCGAGAACGCCCGCGCCGAGATGGAAATCAACTATTTCGGCCTGCTGCGCCTGGCCCAGGAGTTCGGCCCGGTGATGATGTCCCGCGGCGCCGATACCGAGACCAATGCGGTGGCGTGGGTCAACATCCTGTCGATCTTCGCGCTCGCCAACAAGCCGGACCAGAGCACCTTCTCGGCCTCGAAGGCGGCGGCCCATTCGCTCGCCCAGGCGATGCGCGCCGGGATGCACCGGTCCGGCGTGCGGGTGATCAACCTGTATCCGGGGCCGCTCGACGTCGAATGGAACCAGGAGTTGCGCCCGCCCAAGGTGACGCCGGCGGCGCTCGCCCGCGCCATCGTCGGCGCCTTGCAGGGCGGCGCCGAGGACGTTTATCCCGGCGATGTCGCGAAAGACTGGTACGAACGCTGGCGCCGCGATCCCAAGGTGCTGGAACGGGAGCTGGCCCATGGCGAATAGCCCCCTTCGTCGTTCGAGACGGGGCTTCGAGACGGGGCTTCGAGACGCGGTCCCTTCGACGAGCTCAGGGCAGGCTCCGGCGGATCGCTCCTCAGCCTCTCCTCAGGATGAAGGAAATACGGTGGCTCAACGATTTCAGCTTCATCCCGAGGAGGCCATTGAGGAGGCGCCCCTCGGCTTCGCTCGGGACAGGCTCCGCGCCGTCTCGAAATGGCCGTCTCGAAGGACGCAGGACACGATGAGGGAAGCAGCATGACCGCCAACCCCCTGCTGGACATGGTCCGCGGCATCGCCGAGCGGCAGATCCGCGTGATCGACCTGACCCAGACCCTGACGCCGGATTTTCCGCAGATCGAGCTGCCGCGGAGATGGGCCAGTGCTGGCCGTTCCGGCTCGAGGAGGTGTCGCGCTACGACGACCGGGGCCTTGCCGCCTACTGGAACAACTTCTCCTGCGGCGAGCATACCGGCACCCATTTCGACGCGCCGATCCACTGGGTCTCCGGCCGCAACCTGCCCAACAACAGCACCGATACCGTACCGGTCGAGAACATGGTCGCGCCGGCCTGCGTCGTGGATTGCGTGAAGCATGTCGAGCAGAATGCCGACTACCTGCTGTCGGCCGACTTCCTGCGCAACTGGGAGGAAGAGCACGGCCGCATACCGCCGCGGTCCTGGGTCCTGATGCGGACCGACTGGTCGAAGCGGACGGACCCGGAATCCTACCAGAATTTCGACGAGGAAGGGCAACACACGCCGGGGCCGGGCACCGACGCCGTGCGCTTCCTGGTCGAGGAGCGCGACGTCATGGGCTTCGGCAGCGAGTGCATCGGCACCGACGCCGGCCAGGCCATGCATCTGCGCCCGCCTTACCCGTGCCACTACTATATCCACGGCGCCGGGCGCTACGGCCTGCAATGCCTGACCAACCTCGACCTGCTGCCGCCGACCGGCAGCGTGCTCTTCACCGCCCCGCTCAAGATCGAGCAGGGCAGCGGCTCCCCCCTGCGCGTCCTCGCGCTGGTGTGGGAGGGGTAGCGCGGCGCGCGCCCTACCCTGCCCGCCTCGCCCCGGACGCCGCAGCGCTTCCGGCAATTCGACAGGATACGCCGGCGCGCATCGCATCCCCTCCCCTTTCCGTCATTTCTCCACTCGCTGCGCTTCGGTCGAAATGACGGGTGAGCGGTGCAGCCCGCCGCTGGCCGGACATGACGGACCATGACGAATCATGACATTTCCCGACATCCCCGAAACCCCGTCCGGACGGCTGCGGGCCGAACCGGGATCGAGGGGCCTGGCCGGTCCCGCCGCCCTTGACAAGAAAAGCGATTGGCCCGCCATTATTCCCGCGCTTGCAGCGCTTCTGCCGCCGGGAATTCGCGCCCGGCCGGAACCCGTGAAGGCGGAGGAGATCAGTGGAGAAACCTGTCGACGCGGAAGCGCGCCTCCGGTCCAGGGCCGGAGAAGACGCCGGTTTCCGCGAACGCCTTCTCGCAAAGCCCCGGGAAACGATCGAGCGGGAATTGGGCGTGACGCTGCCCGAAGGGCACGAGATTTTCGTGCACGAAGAAACCGATACCGCCACGCATCTGGTGCTTCCGCCGCCCGGCAAGTTCAGCGAAGCCGAACGGGAGGAGGCGAAAACCGGCGCGGCGTCCCTCGAGTTCCTGCGCAAGACAATGTACGACCCCGCGCCGCCGCTTCGCCCCCCGGCGCCCCGGCGGAACGGAGCTTCGCGGAACGCGCCGGCCTCCGGGGCGCTCGCAGAAGCGGGGCGGGACAGCATCCGCCGCGGCCTCGGCTTCCTCGAATCGGCCGTCGACGAAAACGGGGCCTGGCGCTGCATCCGGTTCAATACGGCCGACCCGGACATCCCCCGGCATTTCGAGAGACCCCCCTTCGTCTCGGCTCTCTGCGCGCTTGCCCTGGAACGTTGCGGCGACGCGCGGGCCAGGGCGATCTGCGCCGCTACAAGGGCATATCTTGCCGACACCGTCGAATACCCCGGATTGTGGCGCTACTACCGCCACCTTCCCCAGGATCTCGACAGTACTGCGCTCTGCTCGCTTGCCGTCGGGACGCACCCGTGGATCCTGCTGGGCAGGAACGTTCCGCAAATCCTGAAGAACCGGGACGGGGACGGCTGTTTTTCGACCTGGGTGCTGGCGGACGGCGAACCCGATGTGGTGCCGCCCTTCCGTATCGAAGCCGACCCCGCGGTCAATGCGAATGTCATCGCCTATCTCGGCGACCGCCCCGAAACCGCGGATGCCCGGCGATGGCTGGAAAGCCAGGTTGCCGAGGACAGGCTCGAGGGCTCGTCCAAATGGTATCCCGACACCGTCGCGATCTACTATGCGATCGCCCGCGCCCTGGTTCGCGCGCGGCCCGCGCTCGAACGGCTCCGCCCGATGCTGGCGGACCGTATCCTGGGCCTGCGCGGCGGCGACGGAGACTTCGGCAATGTCCTGCAGACCGCTCAGGCGGTGTCGGCGCTCCACGATATCGGGAGCCTCGAAAGAACCGGGGCCGGGCGCCAGGCGGAAAAGCTCCTGAGTGCGCAGCACGAAGACGGCAGCTGGCCGGAACTTCTCGCCTTTGGCGATCAGGAGGTAAAGTGGGGCATCGTGGGACAGATAGGACATGGCTCCGAAGCCGTGACCGCTGCGTTCTGCATCGAAGCGCTGGAGCGTCTCGTTGAAACCCTGGGGGCCTGACGGATTCGAGTCCGCACCCGCAGCCGCCTGAGGAACCGGTATGGATACTGACGAAGCAATCGCCCTTACCCAAGACCGCCTCGCCGAAGAGGGCGGCACCATGGGCGATCTACTCGGGCATTTTCGAAACAGGGTTTCGCCGGTCCTGATCGGAGAGCCGGAATGGGCGCGCATCCTCGAGCGCGCCGGCGGCCTTCCGATCGAAATGGGCGCCCTTCCGTTCGGCTTCGAACTGCCGCTGCACGCCCGCACGCCGGAGGCGGATTTCGGCGTCTCCCTGGCGAGCGGAACCGGCCCGGCGGCGTTCTTCCGGGAGCGCGCGCGGACCGACAGGACGGATGAGACGGCGAAGGCGATCGACAGGCTGTTCGGGCAAATGGAGGCCGAGAATTCGCCGCTGCGGGAGATCGTCGGCCGCAAGCTGATGCTGGAATACGACATCGGCTCGGCGCAGAACGGCAATGCTTCGTTTCCGGGCATGTTTCTCCGGCCCGGCGAACGGCCGATCGTCGGCGCAGCCGGTCAGGCGAACGATGTCGGTGCGGTGGTCGATGCGCTGGTTTCCTGCGTGGGCTGGGAAATAAACGATGCCCAACGGGAAAATGTCGAGCGGGTATACCTGGCGCAACCCGAAGATACGCGCATGGATTCTTTCGGCGTATTTCCCTCGCGCTCGCGGAATATCCGCCTGGCTGTTATGGGCTTCAAATCGCAGACGGATTTAGGTTCCTATCTCGAAAATACGGGCTGGCCGGGCCGGATACCGGCTGTCGATTCCGTGATTTCGCGCTTCGGGGAACGCGTACCGATTATCAGGACGGGGGTGAATATCGACGTCGGGGAACGGGGTCTGGGCCAAACGCTCGGCCTGACGCTTATCGTCAAACAAAGATATACGAAGGATTCGCGTTACTGGCTCGACGGGCTGACCGACTGGGATCCGTTTTTGGACGCCCTGAGCCATGAGGACATCGTCGTTCCGGAAAAACTTGCGGCGCTTGCCGGCTGGGTATCGAAGCCGACGCCGCTCTTTGCGAAATCCGGGCGTTTTGTGCTGCTCCGCGGCATTCACCACATCAAGCTGGTCGTATCCGGCAACCGGCTTCAAAAAGCCAAGGCCTATGTCTTTATGGTGCTTTCGGGCGCGGTCTCGTTTTAGAGCATATCCGCTTTGAACAGAACCATGGCGGCCTAGCCCGGATTTCTCACCGCAGTCATGACCTGCGCGGCGCTGTCGGGCCGGCAGGGCAGGAAAGCCGCGCCGCGCGATGCGGGACATCGGGCAAGCGGCTTGACGCACCCTGCCGGCCCGACAGCGCCGCCCTTCGGGTCGCGACCGGACGCCCGCCCGCGGCGTCGCGGGCCTCGACCGTAGTCCCCGCTACGCTCTTCGGCCCGCTTCTGGCGGATCGAACGTCCGGACGCGACGCAGGCCGTGACTGTGGTGAGAAATCCGGGCTAGCGTCCCTCGATACGCCCCGGATAAAATCCGGGGCTACTCGGGATGAGGAGCTTTGGATCTTCGTTCACCGTTCAAACACTCACCCTCACCCTGAGTAGCCGCGAAGCGGCGTATCGAAGGGCGACCCCAGAAAAGTCCGGGGTTGCATCGCCGGTTCCGATAGAAATGGACACGTTTTAGTTCCGGCGCCGTCGGTTCCGGCCTCGGGCGGAAAAAACAACCCCCTCCGCGCCTGCCCGGAGCGGAAGGGGTCGGAACGAGCGATACGCGAGCCGGGATGCCGGGTTTTCCGCACCCCTGACGGCTACGCGCCGGCGGCCCGGTCTACCAGCAGCAGCACAGGCCGGCCGAGATGGCCTCGAGCTGCTCCTCGGTGATGTTCGGATCCGGCGGCAATGCGAGATGCACCGTCTGCATGTCGCTCTCATGGACCTGGATGTTCATCGAATCGGGAATTGCGATGCCCAATTCCCCGCTGATCGTCGTCTTCGGATCTGCAAGCAGCTGTTGCCTGAAATCCGCATCCATTGCGGACTTCTCGACAATCTGTTGCAGCATTTCATCGCCACTTCTCATGGCAAAGCTCCTTCGTTCCTGCGTGCCGTTCCAGCACATGGGAAGGACGGTAGCAGGGCCATGTCAAAGGATCAACCCCCCAGACAATAGAACTTTATTATGGCGCCTATACGCAATTGTTATGCTGCCGGAAGCCTTGTCCCGATATCCCGCGGCCGAGGGCTTGCGGCGGATAGGGCTTTCGGCCCCGCCGTGTGCCGGTCAGGCGTCCTTCTTCCGGTCCAGCGCCGTCAGCAGCGCCGGCAGGAGCGACAGGTCGGCAATGAGCGCAAAGCCGATAATCATCGCGGTCAGGACCCCGACCTGGGCGGTCGGAATGAACGGAGAAAACACGAGGATCAAAAAGCCGGCCACCAGCACGACCGTCGTCGTGAACAGGGCCCGGCCGGCCGTGTCGAAGGTCCGGCGCACCGCGTCTTCGGGCCCCAGGCCGTGTTCGCGCCGCGCCCGGCGGTACTTGGCGAGGAAATGCACCGTATCGTCCACGACGATGCCAACCGTCATGGCCACGACGACGGACAGCGAGAGGCCGACCTGCCCGACCGTCAGCCCCCAGACGCCGAAGCCCAGAACGGCGGGAAGCAGATTGGGAACGATGCTGATCAGGCCCAGCCGCAGCGACCGCAGGGCAAACAGGAGAATGGCGGAAATGGCCAGGAGCACGACAATCGTTCCGACCATCATGGCGCGGATGTTGCGCTGCCCGATATAGGCGAACAGCGCCGCCGGGCCGGTGCTGTTGACGCCGGCGACATGGGGCGCGTTGTCCTTCAGCCAGGCCTCGGCGCGCGCGTTCAGCGCGAGCAGTTCCTTCGAATCGAGCGTCTCCGCCGAAACCGACAACCGCGTGGCCGATCTGGATCTGTCGATCTGGTTGTTCAGATCCAGGCCCTGCGGCAGCGACAGCTCGTAGAGCAGCAGATACTGCGCCGCCAGCTCGCTGCTTTCCGGGATCCGGTAAGCGGCCGGGTCGTCGCCGTGCATGCTCTTGTTGAGCTGCCGGAAGGTATCGGTGACGACCGCCACATGGCGTACGGGAGGCTGTTTCCGGTACCACTCGGCGAATTTCGAGACCTCGGTCAGGAAACGGGGATCGGTGACTCCGCCCTCGGCAGAGGCCCGCAGCGAGTATTCGAGCAGGGTGTTGCCGCTCAGGCGCTCGTCCATGAAGTCCGTGTCCTGCCGGAATTCGACGCTCTTGTCGAAGAAATGAACGAGGACATCGTTGAGCTCGTTGCGCGGAACGGCCAGAGCCATCGCGACCGCGACCGCCAGCCACCCCCAGATCAGCGCCTTCCTGTAGCGCAGCACGGACTCCGCCAGGAAGCTCATCGTGGGTCCGCGGAACCGGCGCTCCTTCGGGGCGCGAACGGGAAGAAGCGAAAGCAGGGCCGGCAGAAAGGTGACGGAAAGAATAAAGGAAGCGGCGATGCCGAACGCGACGAAGGCGCCGAGATGGCGGTAGGGCGGCACTTCGGAAAAGTTCATGCTCAGGAACCCGAGCGCCGTCGTCAGGCTGGCCAGAAATACCGGGTGCAGGTTGAGCCTGACGGATTCGACGATGGCGTCGTGCCTGGAATCCCCGGCCCGCAGGCGCTGCTGCACCGTCACCAGCAGATGCACGCAGTTCGCCACGACAATCATCAGCACGATGGTCGGCGCCGGCGATATGGGCGGGGAAAAGGGCAGGCCGGCCCAGAAGCCCAGGCCCATCGACGCGAGAATGGAAAAGACGATGACCGCCCCGGTCGCCACAACCCCCGCCCAGCCCCGGATCAGGACGCCGAGGATCAGGGCCATCAGCGCAAGGCTCGCCGGCAGGAAGACCGTTTGGCTGCCGATGGAGGCCTCCAGGAAGGTCTGGTTGATCATGACCGTCCCGACGACGCGAAGATCGAGGCCGGGGAACCGTTCTTCCGCCTCCGCAGCCACCGACCGGGCGAACCCGGCGACTTCGGCGACGGCCTCCAACAGGCCCTCTTCCGGCATTTCGACGGTGACGTTTACAACGCTGACATCGCCGTTCCGGGCCAGAATACCGCCCGCGATACGCGGGTCGGACAGGGCGATGGCGCGGATTTTCGACCGGGCGTCCGCGTCGGACAGTTTTTGGGGATCGACCAGGTTGCGCACATACAAATCGTCGCCGTCGGCGGTCGTGTGCTGAAAATTGGCGAGCGAGTCGACGCGCCTCGAATACGGTGTTTTCCAGGCTCTTTTTGTGAGCCATACGGCGGCGGAAAGCGCTTCTTGCGACGTGGCGTCGCCGTCGTCCGGAACGATCAGGAACGCGACGTTGTCGTTTTTCCCGTAGGTATTCTCCAGCGCTTCGAGCGCCAGGAGTTGCGGGTTATCGTCGTCGAAGAAAATGCGGTAGTTAGCGGAAAATTCGAGCAGGAATATGCCGCCCGACGAGACGGCAACGAAGAACAGCGCAGCCAGGATGACCGGCCAGCGGGCCGCGAGCACCCGTTGGGCAAACCGCTTTGCGAACCGGTCTCCCGCTATGCCGGATTTGTCCACAGGACTCGCGCCACCGATTTCAAGCGCCTTGGGCAGCAAGCGGCGCGCACAGTTTCATTGCAGCCGAAACCTTATGGCCGGGCAGCGGACGGGCCGGTCCGCAGCCGGGGGATCCGATGACGCCGGGAACGGTATGGTCCGCCGCAACGCAGTGTCAAGGGCCTCGCACATATCCGGCAGGGCTCGCGCGGGAGCGGCGCGGCCTGCGCGGCCCGGTCAGGCGATCTGCCTCCTGACCAGTTCTCTGAACACCCCGCCGGCCTCCATGAGTTCGCCGAACGAGCCGCTTTGCACGACCTTTCCGGCCTGCAGCACATAGATGCGGTCGGCCTGCTCCAGCGTGGACAGGCGGTGGGCGATGACGACCCGGGTGGACGTCAGGGCGGTGAGGTTCTGCATTACCTTGGCCTGGCTTTCGTTATCCAGCCAGTTGGTCGCCTCGTCGAACAGCATGATCCGCGGGCTGCCGATCACGGAGCGGGCGATCGTGATGCGCTGACTCTCGCCGCCGGACAGCACGGCCCCGCTGGTGCCGACCATGGTCATCATGCCCATGGGCATGGCCTTGATCTGGTCTTCCACCTCGGCGATCCGGACCGCCCTCCAGACTTCCTCGTTCGCCACGCCGTCGTGGTGGCCGACCAGATTGTCCCAGAGATCCTGGGGATGGAGCCCGACCGATTGCGGCACCGCGCCGATGTTCCGGCGCACCTGCTTCAGGTTCAGGTGCCTCAGGTCGCGGCCGTCGTAATACACCGCGCCGGCGGTCGGCCGGTCTATGCCGAGCGCGAGCCGGAACAGGGTGCTCTTGCCGGCGCCGGACTCCCCGGCGATCGCGACGAATTCGCCGGCGCGGGCGCTAATCGTGACATCGTCGAGAATCAGCGGGCCGTCGGGGTCGTAGCGGAAGGAAACGCGGTCGAACAGAATATCGCCGCCCAGATGTTCCACCGGCTCCCCTTCCGATTCGGATTCGGGTATGGCGGCGAGCAGCGGGCGCATCTGGTCGAACGCCGGCAGCATGGCGGCAACGGCGCCGAAAGATTCGCCGAGCCGCGCGACGGCGGACTGGAACGCGATAAAGACGGTGTAGACGACGAGAAAATCGCCGACCGGGAGGCTCCGGTCGCCCACCGCAACGACCGCGAAAAGCAGCGCCCCGCCGGCAAGAAAGGGGAGCGCGGCGCCGAACGCCCGCGAATGCGCCTCCAGCGCGCCCAGTTCGATCTCCGCGCGTTTCTGCTCGCGGTAATCCCGCGCCCAGATGGCGAACGCCGATCCTTCGGCGTTTTCGACGCGCAGCTTGGCGATGCCGCCGACAATCTGGAACAGCCGGCCGGTGACGCGGCGCGCGGCGCCGATCATCCGCCCGTACGGCGAAATCTGGCGCAGCCCGAGAACCGCGGTAATCAGCAGGGAAACCAGGCTGAAAGCCAGGGCGACGAGCCCGAGAGCGGTATCGTAGAAGAAGATGACGCCAAAAACCGGAAGCAGGAAAAGGACCGACAGCAGGCTGTCGGCGACGACCCCTTGCAGGCCGTCGCGGAGATTCTGGAACGTCATTCCCGACATGGCCAGGTCGCCGGCCGGCCGGCGGCGCAGAATGCCCGGCGGAAGGCGCATGAGGCGGTCCCAGAAGGCGGCTTCGACCCGCGACGCCGAACGGCCCTCGAGGCGCATCATTGCCGTGCTCTGAAGCAGGTGAAGCAGGGCGCCGAGCAGCCCGAACCCCGCCACTGCCGCCGCCACGGCATAGAGCGTTCCGGCGCTTCCGCCCGCTACGACGCGATTCGCGACGATCCCGAGCGCAAGCGCCGGCAGCAGCTTGATCAGTCCGCCCGGCAGCCCGGCGACCGCGAGCCGCGCCAGGTCCGCGGCCGATCCGTGCAGGGCGATCCGCCACAGGTCCGCCGGTCTGACGTTCCCCGACGGCAAGGGCCGGTAGAACATCCAGGCTTCCGGGCGCAGCGCGCCGGCGCGCGCCGCCGTGACCCGGACGCTGCGCTTGCCGACCGGATCGAATTCCCGGTAGCGCCCGAAGGGTCCCGGCAGCAGCGCTACGGGCCGGCCGTCCTCGGCGCGGAAGGCCAGCATGGCGTTGCTGTCGCCGCGCCACCACTCGCCCTCGGCCTCGAAGCGCACGCGCCGGGCGCGCACGCCCGACGCATCGAGAATGTCGACGAGGCCGACCGGAGACTCGGAAGGTCCCGGCCGCGCCGGAAACCTGAAATCGATTCCCTCGCGCCGGCCGATGACCCGCAGGGCATCCGCCAGCGCCGTGTCCTCGACATCGGCATCCCGGTCCACCGGCAGGTCGTAGATATTGAAAAGCCGCTGCCGCGCGGCTTTTTCGGCCGTACGGCGGCTGGCGGTTCGCGCGCGTTCGAGATTTGCCTCGTCGACCACGGCCAGCTGGCGGTTGAGGCGTTCCAGCGCGAAGGCCACTGCGTGGAACGTGGCGAGCGCCGGCAGCAGCCTGCCTTGCTGCGCCAGCGTTTCGGTCGATTCGCCCGAAAGCGTCGTCTCGTCGAACAGGGTGAGCCAGCTTGTCCGCGTCAGCGGTATCGCCGGCTCGTGCGGGACGCGCGCTTCGGCAAGTTCCGCCTGGTCGACGATATCCATGTACAGGCTTGCGCCGCGCGGCGGTTCGGACACCCAGACCACGCCGCGCCGGACGGACAGGGTGCCAGGGGCCAGGGTCTGCGTCAGGCCGGGTTCGGCCAGGGCGGTCGGACGCGGAAGGCGGCTTGCGAAACGCGAAAGCGTGCCGGTAATGGCGGTCAGCCAGGTATCCGCCTGTTCCGCAAGTTCCGCCGGATCGACCTCGGACAGCAGGGAGGCCGGCAGGCGTTTCAGAAGGGAGTTCGGCGTTCCCTTGGCAACCACGCAGAGTGTCGTGTCTTCGTCGCCGTCCGGATCGTCCGGCGCGATGCCGGGCAACAGCCGGCCCGGTTCGCGGCGCACCAGATGCTGCGGCGCCGCCTGCTCCACCCCGTCCTCGAGCTCGACCAGGAACAGATTGACGGCGCCCCGGTCGATGAACCAGACGCTGTCCGGGTCGTCGAGTCTGACCGGCTGGTTGCCGGCGCACGGCACGGACGCGCCGGCGCGGGCGGCGAGTTCGGCTAACGGGATATATTCCGGGCGGGTGTCTTGCATCAGCCTGACTTGACCAGCTTGTAATAGGCGCCGTCCCGGTCGGCGATCAGCGTGTCGTGCGTGCCGCGCTGCACTTCGGCGCCTTTGTCGAGCACGATGATTTCGTCGCAATCCCGCACGGTGCTGAGCCGGTGCGCCACGATCAGGCAGGTGGCCCCGCGGCGCCGCAGGGCCTCATCGACATGTTGCTCCGTCGCCGCATCGAGGGCGCTGGTCGCCTCGTCCAGAATGAGCACGGTCGGATGGCCCACCAGCGCACGGGCGATTTCCAGCCGCTGCCGCTGGCCGCCGCTGAAATTCGCCCCGCCCTCCTCGACATGCGCCGCATATCCCTGCGGCCTGAGCAGGATTTCGTCGTGAATGCAGGCATCCCGCGTCGCCGCGAAGATGGCCTCGTCCGGAACGGCGGGGTTCCACAAGGTGATATTGTCGCGCAGCGAGGCGAAGAAGAGCACGCTGTCCTGAGCCACCATGGAAACGGACCGCCGCAGCACCTCCTCGGGAATTTCGTCCCGCAGATGGCCGTCGAACAGGATTTCGCCCGACCAGGGCCGGTAGAGCCCCGAAACCAGCCGCGCCAGGGTCGACTTGCCGGAACCGCTGGGGCCGACCACGGCAACCCGCTGCCCCGGCTCGATCGCCAGGTTGAAATCCTCGATCAGGGGCGGCCGGCTCCGGTTGAAACCGAACGTGACGTTCCGCAATTCGAGCTGGCCGGCAAGCTGGAGCCGGCCCCTGAAGGTGGGGATCGACTCCGGTTCCGGGCTGCGGCGGTCGAAAACGGGGTCTTCGGCGGCTTTGGAGATGTCCTCGACCCGCTGCAAATCCGTTTCGAGCGCCTGGCGTTTGTCGGCGAACTCCAGAAAGCGGCCGACCGGGGCCAGAAACATCTCCGCCAGGATGTAGAAGCCGACCAGCGCGCCGAGGGTCATGTCTCCGGCCAAAACCAGGCTTCCCCCGACGGCCAGGATCGCCGCGCTGCGAAGCGCCGCGATCAGGCCCGGCAGCGCGGTATTGACGGAGACCGTTTCGGAATAGAGCTGCCGCGCCCGCAACTCGCGCGCCTGTTGACCGCTCCAGCGCGAAAAGAACCGGTCGTCCGATCCGGTCATGCGCAAATTGTCGGCATGACTGAGCATCTGCATGCCGAAGCCGATCAGCAGTCCCTGTTCGCGCCTCATCGCCTGGCTTCGAACGGCCCGGACGGCGTTGAGAAAGCGGGCCAGCACGCCGTGCAGAAGGGCCAGCAGCAGCACGATCAGGGTGAGCAGGACATCGTAGACCAGCATCGCGGCGAGCAGCACGACGCTCATCGCCATGTCGATCAGGAGCAACAGAAACCGGTCCGTCAGGTTTTTGGCGATTCTGTCGATGGACGAGACCCGGTCGGTCAGATCGCCGGCCAGCCTGTGCTCGAAAAACTCGACCGGCAACCGCAGCAGCCGCGACACGCTCCGGCTGTAGCCGCTCACCGAAATCCGGACAGCCAGGCGCTTCAGGAAGCGGTGCTTGAGCATAAACAGGATGTACACCAAGACCCCGCCGCCGAGCAGGGCCGCCGCCAACCCCTCCCAGGGCGCGCGGTTTTCCAGAACGCCGTCGACGAAAATATGGAGAGACGCGGGAACGATAAGGCTCAGCGCCGTCAGCATGAGCCCGCAGGCGACCGCGCCGGTAAGCGCGCTCCACGTTCCGGCGAGCAGCACGCTCAACTGCTCGAACAGGCTCTTCCGCTCCCCGCCGGTTTCGAAACCGGGGCCGCGCTCGAAGCGCAGCGCAATGCCGCTGTACCCCCTGACGAACTCTTCGGCGGAGAGCCGTCGCCTGCCGGTGGCCGGATCGTTGAGAAAGAAATGCCGGCTGTCGTAGCCTTCCAGAACGACGAAATGGCTGAATTGCCAGAACAGGATCAGCGGCAGCGGCAGCTTCTTCAGCCGATCGGCGCGCAGGCTGAGTCCCTTGCATTCCAGACCGTAGTGCCTGGAGGCGCGCACGATACTCGCAGCGCTGCTGCCGTCCCGGCTCACCTCGCATTTCTCGCGCAGTTCGGTAAGCGGCACCCAGCGCCCGAAGTACGCCAGTATGCTGCCGAGGCATGCGGCGCCGCACTCCGACGCATGCATCTGCAACGTTACCGGCGTGACGACCTTTTGTTCCGGGAGATCCGTTGCAGCCTTACCGCTCGTCCCTTTGGGGGCGCCTTGCGCCATACTACGGCCGCCTTGTCCGCAGGAGCGCGACGGGAGACTGTCTGCCGAGTTCGACTACGATCCGGAATTTCCGGCCCGCAAGGGACGCAAGATCGAGGCCATTCCGGAGCGAGACGACGATCCGGTGCGCGGACACCGGCGCCGCCGGCTCGAACGCCGCCGGCCCCCCGGACGAGGGTATAGCGGAAATTGCCGCAATCTCTCCGTCGAAGGTTTGCGCGTCTCCGTCTGCCGTTTCCAGCTCTATCGCCGCCGGCATCCCGGCCCCGATCCGCGTCGCCAAGCCTTTCCCGATCCAGACGACCGCCTGGACGGACTTTTCGCTCCCGGGCAGGGTCCGGGCAGGCGGCGCCAGGACGCCGTCCAGCGTCGCGGTGCGGGCTATGTTACCGAGGAAAAGCCATGCCGCGAGGATAATCGATAACAGGGCGATGCCGGCGACGAGCACGCGCTCCCGCGGTGTGGAAATCGTCAGCAGCCGGTCGAGTTGCTCGCGTTCTTCCTTTGCTTCGGCAACAGAATTATGAAACGAACCGAATAGATTATCGAACACGGCCGCACGAAGCCTTCTCATGGAGATGGAACAAGGACACTGAATATTCGGCCGGCTTGAGCGAAGATTCGCGCGGTGATATGCAATTCTGCCGGGGGAAGGTCAAGTATTCCGGCGCCGGAGAATTCTGTCGGGTGCGCTTCGGCCGGGGCTTGCGACGGGTTTTCCAGATCCGCGGTTCCGTTCGGGGGCGCTTTCCCGGCACGTCCCGGCCTCGCCTTCCCCGGTGCGCCGGGATACAATGCACGATCTTCGACACGGGACCTGCGCCGATGCCCTCTCACCGCGAAATTGCCGGGAAACGGTTGACCGGCCACGGCAGCATAAAGGGGTTTCCGGGCCCGCGGAACGCGCCGTGGGGCGCTCTGTTTCTGGCGCTCGCGTGCCTCTGCCTGCCGGATGCCCCTGCCCTCGCCCAGAGCGAAACGGCGGAGGAAAAGGGCCTGAGAATTGCGCGCGAAACCAGCGCCCGCAACGACGGTTTCGGAAATTTCACCGCAGGATTGACGATGGTGCTGCGCGACCGGCACGGCCGGGAAAGCATCCGCGAGATGCGCTTCAAGGTGCTGGAGGTGCCGGGGGACGGCGACAAGAGCCTGTTCGTGTTCGACCGGCCGCGCGCCGTGCGGGGAACCGCCCTCCTGACCCACGGCCGCATCGACACCCAGGACGACCAGTGGCTGTATCTGCCGGCCCTGAAAAGGGTGAAGCGCATCAACGCTTCGCGGCGTTCCGGGTCGTTCATGGGCAGCGAGTTTTCCTACGAAGACATGAGTTCCCCGGAGGTGGAGGAATACACCTACAAATATCTCCGCGACGAGGCTTGCGGCAAACTCACCTGCACCGTGATCGAGCAGGTTCCCAAGGACAGGGACTCCGGATACAGCCGCAAGGTCCTCTGGCAGGATACGGGCGAACTCCGGACCTGGAAGATGGAACTCTACGACCGGAAGGGCGCACACCTCAAGACGCTCGCCTTTGCCGGCTACCGGCAGTATCTGGACCGGTACTGGCGGGCAACGGAACAGACGATGGCGAACCACCTGACCGGCGCGAGCACGGTGCTGAAATGGACGGAGTTCCGGTTCCGCACCGATCTGGACGACAGCGAGTTCACCCAGACGGCGCTGCGGCGCGTGCGCTGATGCAAGCCGGCGGCGCGTTCAGGGCCCCCGCGTTCAGGGCCCCCGCGTTCAAGGCCGGCGCGAAACGGATATCCCGGCAATGGGCAGCCGGTCGATAGCGCGGGAAATCGTATAAAGTGTTACTGCCGGGCGCAAAATCGTTGCGGAAGATCGCGGTCGTCGGGCGGGGAACCGCAGGGTCCCTGGCAGCCGCCAGCGTCGCGAACCTTCTTCCCGGCGACGATTACGAACTGCACCACATCTACGATTCGCGCATCCCGGTCATCGGGGTGGGCGAAGGCAGCTGGCCGAGCCTGGTCCGGGAATTGCACAAGCTGACGGGCCTGCCCCACGAAACCGTCCAGCGGCGCCTGAAAGGAACGCGCAAATACGGCGTTGCCTTCGAGGGATGGGGGCGGCGCAGCCGGGACTTCACCCACTTCTTCACGCCGCAGCAGGTGTCCTACGGCTACCATCTGTCCGCCGACCTCCTGGCGGAACTGCTGCACGAAGGCACGCGCGCACGCCATATCGACGCCGAAGTGCTCAGCATCGCCAGGGTGGAGGGCGGCGCGCAGGTGGCGTTCGGGGACCGGGCGCCGGAACGCTACGACCTGGTCTTCGATGCGCGCGGGTTTCCGAAGGAACTCGATCCCGGGCAGCATATCGACATTTCCTTCATCCCCACCGATACCGCCGTCATCCGCCGCTGTCCGGCAATCGTCGGGGAGGCCGGAGGCGAAGGGGCGGACGGGCCGGTCCTGGAGCACACCTACACCCGCGCCGTGGCGCGTCCGCACGGCTGGATCTTCGTCATTCCGCTGACGGTGCACACGTCCTACGGCTACATCTTCAACCGCGGCGTGTCCGGCCTTGCCGAAGTCGAGGCGGACTTCAGCGCGTTCCTCGAAGCCGACGGCGTACCGGAATTCGAGCAGCGCGCCGTCATTCCGTTCCCCAATTTCGTTCACCGCCGGATTTTCGACGGCGCGGTGGCCCGGATCGGCAATGCGGCGGCCTTCATGGAGCCCCTCGAAGCGACGGCGATCGTATCCGCCCAGTTGCAGATCGGCACGGTCCTCCACATGCGCCTCAACCGGCCGGCAGAGAGCCTCGAGCGCGACGCGCCGACGGTAAACCGGTTTCTCGTCGACACGATGCTCCGCTACGGCCTGTTCGTCGGCTGGCACTATTCCTGCGGCTCCCGCTACGACAGCGGTTTCTGGCGCCAGGCCCGCGAGCGCGTCTGGCCCCGGCACCGCGAGGCGGCCGCCCCCGGGGCGGTGGATTGCGACGCCCTCGGCAGGTTCGACGACATGATCGAACTGCTGAACCGGCCGGTCATCGACGAGGAGGACTGGAACCGGATGTGCGCCGTTCCCCTGACCAGCTACGCCCAGATGTCCCAGGGTCTGGGCTGCTAGCGCGCTTCGGGCCTTGACGGAACCGCGCCGGGCCGCGGCGCGCCTGCGCCCGGCGCCGCGGCGCTTTCGGCGGAGGTTTCCGGCCGCAGGGCCGGTTCTCCAAAATATTTCCTCTTTCTCGATAATATTCCTTGACCCGGCAGGTCCCGCGCCCCATATCGGCCCCGTCAACGCCCGGAGTGCGCCCGCCGCGGCCGGCCGGCGCCCCATCCGCCCCGCTTCCCGCCCGTCGTTTCTCCCCCTCTTCGGAGGATTCCCCTGCGAAAGGGGGATAAGGCGGAAACGGGCGCCGGCGCGGCCTTCCCCTCCCGTCATTTCGACCGGAGGCCCGGCCCACCGGGCCGGGGCGGAGTAGCCTGCCCCTTCGACTTCGCTCAGGGCGGGCTCTGAGCGAAGCCGAAGGGGAGAAATCCGGCGGGCGCTCCGTCGACGCCGCAGGCTCCGGCGCCTGGCCGGCCTCCGTCGCCGGCCGGATTTCTCCACTCGCTTCGCTCGGCCGGAATGACGGTTGGGTGTTGCGCTTCGCCCGAATCGGCAAGGCGCGGGCAGCGCCCCCACCCCCGTCATTTCGACCGGAGCCCCGGCCCGCCGGGCCGGGGCGGAGTGGAGAAACCCGGCGGGCGCTCCGTCGACGCCACAGGCTCTTGCGCTTGCCCGGCGCCCGTCGCCGGCCGGATTTCTCCGCTCGCTCCGCTCGGTCGAAATGACGGGAAAGGGGTGCGCTTCGGCCGGAATGACGGGCGGGGCAAGTGGCGCTCCCGCCCGGCCGGGATGTTGGAAAACTTCCTGCCGGAATTGTTTTTACGCACGTCCGGAAGACGTCTTTCCAACGATTCCAAAGGGTTAGGGACGCGGAGCGTAAAAAGTGCAAAAAACACTATATAAAGACCGGTCTGTCTAATTCCGTAACGCCTTGAAAACAAAGAAAACACAATTTGAACGGAAAATCAAAAATAGGGATAAAAACCAAATTTCCGATGCACCCCGACCGCCCGGCCCCCTTGCCCCGTCGTTCCGGCCGGAGGCCGCCGGTCCTGGCGGTGCGGCATTTTCCGGGGCGGAGCGGACAGTGGAATCGGCCCCCGCGGCTTGACAGGGGCCGGCGGCGCCTTTACCTCCCGCCTGTCCGGTCGAACGGCCCCGCCGCTCGGCCGCCCCTTTTTATCCGCCTCTTTTGTGCGCCTCTCTTGGCCGGCCTGCCCGGCGGCGGCGCGTTCCGGGAACGGTTTCGAGCCATGCATGCAGTCATCCGCACCGGCGGCAAGCAGTACCGCGTGGCGGCGCAGGACGTCATCCGGATCGAGAAGATCGCCGGCGAGGAGGGCGACGCCGTCCTGTTCGACGAGGTGCTCGCCGTCGGCAGCGAGCTGGGCGCGCCCCTGGTGAGCGGCGCCAGCGTCGCCGGCCGCGTGGTCGCCCAGATGCGCGACGGCAAGATCGTCGTCTTCAAGAAGAAGCGCCGGCAGAACTACCGCCGCAAGCAGGGCCACCGCCAGGCCCGGACGGTCGTGCGGATCGAGGAAATCCTTACCGGCGGCAAGAAGCCCGCGGCGGCGAAGGAAGCCGCGGCGAAGAAGCCGGAAGCGGCGAAAGCGGCGAAAGCGGAACCCGAAGCCGCGCCGGAAGCCGAACCGGCGCCGAAGGCCGAAGCGCAGCCCGCCGCGCAACCCGATACCGCGAAACCCGATGCCGGGCCGGACGATCTGAAGAAGCTGCCCGGCGTCGGCCCGGCGACCGAGAAGAAGCTGAACGCGCTGGGCATTACCACCTACGCGCAGATCGCGGCCTTCGCCGCGGAAGACATCGAACGGGTCGATACCGCCCTCAAGCTCAAGGGCAAGATCGAGCAGGACGACTGGCCGGCGCTGGCGAAGGAACTGGCCCTCGACTCCCGGGGCGACGGCTGAGCCCGGCAAGGCAGGAGCACGACACCATGGCCCACAAGAAAGCAGGCGGCAGTTCGCGCAACGGCCGCGATTCGGCCGGCCGCCGGCTCGGCGTCAAGAAGTTCGGCGGCGAGAAGGTCATTCCGGGCAACATCATCGTCCGCCAGCGCGGCACGAAATTCCATCCCGGCGACAATGTCGGGATCGGCAACGACCACACGCTGTTCGCGCTGACCGAAGGCCATGTCAAATTCTTCCGCAAGGCCGGCAACCGCACCTTCGTGACGGTGGAGCCGGGCGCGGAGCCCGGCGCGGCCTGACCGGACGGCGCGCCCCGCCGCGGGACCCGAAACGAGGGAGAGCGGGAGCCAAGCGCGGCTCCCGTTTTGCGTTGCGTCCGGCAAACCGGCAGAGAGCCGCCGAACGATGGCCGCCATCCCGCATCTCGACATGGCCGGCGCCCGCAGCGCGGCCGGCCTCCGGCGCTTCGCCGCCGGCATGGCGGCGGCCTACCGCGATACCGGCTTCGCCTATGTCGCCGGCCACGGCATCCCGGAGGGTGTCGTCGGGGCGCTGTTCGACGCCTCGCGCCGCTTTCACGCCCAGCCGCGGGCCGCGAAGGACGCCATCGCGATCGACCGCCATCACCGCGGCTATATCGCGTCCGGGACGGCGACCGACCGGGCCTCCAGCGTCGAAGCCGCGATCCGGCCGAACCTGAGCGAATCCTTCATCAAGCTCACGGAACCGCCGCCCGGCCGCGCGGCCTGGCCGCTCGACGGGCCCAACCGGTGGCCGGACCTGCCGGGCTTCCGGGAGGCGGTTGCGGCGTTCGAGGCCGCGGCCGAGCCGGTCGCCCGGCGGCTGGTGCAGGCGATGGCCGTGGGGCTGGGCGCCGATCCGGCGCGGCTGCTGGCGCTGTTCGACCCGCCGACGGCGTGGCTGCGCCTGCTGCGCTATCCGCCCCGCCCGGCCGATGCGCCGGCCGGGCAGTACGGCAGCGCGCCGCATACCGATTTCGGCTGCCTCACCCTGCTTGCGCAGGACGACGCCGGCGGGCTGGAGGTGCGCACTGCGGACGGCGCGTGGATCGCCGCGCCGCCGGTCGAAGGCGCCCTGCTCGTCAACACCGGCGATCTCGTGCCGGTGTGGAGCGGCGGGCGCTGGCGTTCGACGCCGCACCGGGTGGTCAACCCGCGGGCGGGCGAGCGCTATTCGATCGCGTATTTCTACGATCCCGGCCCCGACGCCGTCATCGCGCCGCTCGACGGCGCCGCCGGTCCCGCGCCGTTCCGTTTCGGCGACCGCGTCATGGCCCAGCTCGACGCCACCTACGCCTACCGGCAGACCGGCGCAGCGGAACATCCCGTTCCATCGGGGACGGGGCCGGGCCGGGCGCCGGCTTCCCCCGGTTAGCCCGGATTTCTCACCACAGTCACGGCCTGCGTCGCGTCCGGACGTTCGATCCGCCCCGTTCAGTACTGGGAGCGGGCCGAAAAGCGTAGCGGGGACTACGGTCGAGGCCCGCGACGCCGCGGGCGGGCGTCCGGACGCGACCCGGAGGGCGGCGCTGTCGGGCCGGCATGGTGCGTCAAGCCGCTTGCCCGATGTCCCCGCATCGCGCGGCGCGGCTTTCCTGCCCTGCCGGCCCGACAGCGCCGCGCAGGTCATGACTGTGGTGAGAAATCCGGGTTAGGCCGCGCCGGCCATGAAGCGGTCCAGCCGTCCGGTCATGGCGGCCTTTTCCTCTTCCGCGGCGAAGGAGCCGAGGAAGGCATTGCGCATGAGGGTGGCGATTTCCGCCCGGCTGTAGCCGCCCTGCGCCTGCACGGCGCGCAGCAGGTTCGTGAGATAGCCGCTGGAGAACAGGGCCGGGTCGTCGGTGTTGACCGTGACGCGGACGCCGGCGTCGAACAGTCGGCGCAGGCGGCGCAGGCGGCGCGGGCCGGGATCGCCCGGCCGCCAGGTCGGGCACACCGTGAGGCAGATTTCCCGCTCGATCAGGGTTTCGACGACCCGCGGGTCCTCGACCGCGTTGACGCCGTGGTCGATGCGCTCCAGGCGCAGCAGGTCCAGGCACTCGCGGATATGGCCGATGGAATTCTCCTGGTCGACGTCGCAATGGGCGGTCAGGCGGTAGCCTTCGGCGCGCGCCCGGTCGAACAGGGCGGCGAACTTGCGCGGCGGGTTGCCCCGCTCGGCCGAATCCAGCCCAAAGCCGGCGATCCGGTCGCGCCAGGGCTTCAGGATGTCGAACAGGGGCCAGGCCTCGTCCAGCGGCCGGTCGCGGTTCACGCAGAGTATCAGATTGCTCGAAACGCCCCAGTCCCGCCGCGCCTCGTCGGCCGCCGCCAGGATACCGCCCATGAAGGCTTCGGCGGCCACGCCGCGGGCGAGATGGGGCTGCGGATCGAAGGAGAGTTCGGCGTAGATCGTGTTCTCGGCCCGGCAGCGCCGCAGGTAGGCCGCCGCGAGATCGTAGAAATCCCGCTCGGTGCGCAGCACGTCCATGCCGGCGTAGTAGATGCCGAGGAACTCCTCGAGGCTGGCATAGTCGTAGCCCTGGGTTTCGGCCTCCGGATCGACGTCCGGCGCCGGCAAACCGTTGCGGCGGGCGAGTTTTGCCCGAAGCGCGGGGCCGAGCGTCCCCTCGATATGCAGATGCAGTTCCGCCTTCGGGACCGCGGCGATGAAATCGTCCGGCATGGCCGGCCTACCGGTCCGCGAAGACGCCGAGGCCGACCGTGCGCTCGACCAGCAGGAAGAAGGCGAGAGTGATGACGATCATCAGCGAGGAAACCGCCGCCGGGGTCGGGTCGGGCAGATACTCGATATGGGACATCAGCTCGACGGGCAGGGTGCGCGCCTCCCGGGCCGACAGGAAGGCCGAGATCGTCACGTCGTTGAAGGAGAAGGTGAAGGCGATGATGGCGCCGGCGACGATGCCGGGCACGATCAGCGGAAAGACGACCAGCCAGAAGGCGCTCCAGCGCGTCGCGCCGAGGCTCTGCGCCGCCTCTTCGAGGGAAATCTCGCTGCCGGCCATGCTCGACCAGACCGAGCGCAGGGTGAACGGCGTCGTCACCATGGTGTGGCCGATGATCAGGTTCAGCAGGCCGGCGTCCTGGGTCTCGATCAGAACCGAGACATTGAGCAGGGCGAAGCCGACGACGACGCCGGGAATGATGAGCGGACTGAGCACGGCGTATTCGAACGCGCCGCGCCCGTAGAAGCGGTGCCGCGCCAGCACCCGGGCGGCGGCGATGCCGAGCGCCACGGCGATCGCCGTCGACACGACCGCGATGACCACGCTGTTCCAGAAGGTCGACCAGACCCATTCGGACTCGAAGGCCGACAGATACCAGCGCACCGACCAGCCGGGCGGCGGGAAGGTCAGGTAGGTCGAACTGGTGAAGGACGCGCCCAGCGTCACGACGATCGGCGCGACCAGGAAGACCAGCCAGAAGACCGCCATCACCGTGACCAGGCCGCGGCCGGAGCGCAGGAAAAAGTCAGCCATAGCTGCGCATCCCCCGGCTCGAGACGAAACGGTGAATCGTGACGAACAGAATGCCGAGGATCAGCAGGACGATGCCGATCGACGCCGCCAGCCGCCAGTCGAACAGGGTGAAGGCGTAGTCGTAGAGCAGCGTGGTCAGGATCGGCGTCCGCCCGCCGCCGAGCAGGAAGGGCGTGGCGAAGGCCGTCATCGCCAGGCTGAACACCAGCAGCGTGCCGGTGAGCAGGCCCGGCAGGGTGAGCGGGACGACGACGCGCCAGAACACGCTCACGGGCGAGGCGCCCAGGCTCTCCGCGGCGTGCCGGAGGTTCGGGTCGATGCGCTGAAGCACCGCCAGCAGCGAGAGGATCATGTAGGGCATCAGCAGATGGGTCTCGCCGACGATAATGCCGATCTCGTTCTGGACCAGGGCGATCGGCCGGTCGATGAGGCCGAGCGCGATCAGCCCCTTGTTGGCGAGCCCCGAATCGCCGAGCAGGACCGTCCAGCCGAAGGCGCGGACGACGGCGGAGATCAGGAAGGGAAAGATCACGACCGCGAGCAGCAGGCCGCGCCAGCGCGGCCCGCAGCGGGCGATGAACAGGGCCACCGGATAGCCCGCCAGCAGGCAGATCGCCGTGACGATGAGGCTGATCCGGATCGTGCGGTTGAGCGCCTGCTGGCCGACCTTGCTGTCGAACACGCCCAGCACGTTGGTAAAGTCCGGCCATTCGCCGGTCTCTGCGGTCGGCTCCAGCCCCTTGACCAGCAGCATGATGCAGGGCGCAACGATAAACACGGCGAACGCCAGAAGCACCGGCGTCGCCAGGCTGGCGGGAAAGCGGCCGCCGCTGCCTCGGGCGCGGACGGCGGTCACGGGAACGCGCTCACCGCCGGTCCTCGGAACCGTTCGCCGGCGCGTCGGGCCGCAGGAGCTTGATGGCGCCGGGCGGCAGATGCAGCCGGACGCGCGCGCCGACCGGAAATTCCTCCTGCGCCGTCGCAATCAGCGGTGCGGGCAAACCCGGACAATCGACCTGGTAGACGACGGCCGAGCCGATATAGGTGAATTCGCGCACCGTTCCGTCCAGGGCGTTCGGTCCGTCCAACGTGCCGTCCGCGCCGTCGCTCCGCCGCATGGCAATTTCCTCGGACCGAATGCCGAGCACGACCGCCCGGTCCGGCGGCCGGTCCGTCGCGGCATGCAGCACCGCGGCGCCGTCGTCGACCGAAACGGCGACCGTCCCGTTGTCCGCCGCGCCGTCGCCGACCGTCCCCGGAAACAGGTTCTCGACGCCGAGGAAATCGGCGACATAGGCCGATTCGGGCTGTTCCCAGATGGATTTCGGCGCCGCCGCGCCGGCGACCGTGCCGAGATTCATCACGACGATCTGGTCGGAAAGCGTGAGCGCCTCCTCCTGGTCGTGGGTCACGAAGATCGAGGTGACGCCGGTCTCGCGCTGGATGCGCTTCAACTCGAAACGCATCTCGGCGCGCAGCTTGGCGTCGAGGTTGGACAGCGGCTCGTCGAGCAAGAGCACGTCCGGCCGGATGACCAGCGCGCGGGCCAGCGCGACCCGCTGCTGCTGACCGCCGGAGAGCTGGCGCGGATAGCGCTGGGCAAGGTCCGGCAGGCCGACAAGGTCGATCGCCTCGGCGACTCGGGCCGCGGTTTCGCCGCGCGGAATCCTGCGCCGCCGCAGGCCGAAGGCGACGTTGTCGAACACCGTCATGAAGGGGAACAGGGCGTAGTTCTGGAAGACGACGCCGAGATTGCGCCGCCAGGGCGGCAGGGCATCGACCGGCTTGCCGCCGATGCGCACCTCGCCTTCGTCGAGCGCCGCGAAGCCGGCGATCAGGCGCAGGGTCGTCGTCTTGCCGCAGCCGCTGGGGCCGAGCAGGCTGGTGAAGCTGCCGGCCGGGGCGGTGAAGCCGACCCGCTTCACCGCCCACAGATCGTCATACCGTTTCGATACGCCGGAAACCTCGACGTCGGACATCGCCCGATCCCGGAACCGGCCCCGGCGCAGAACGGTACGGCCCTGCGCGGCGCCTATTTTGCGACGATCTCTTCCTGGAACCGCTTGAGCCAGTCGCCGAGCTTCGCCGCAATCTTGGTCGCGTCGTAGTGGTGCATCCGGGAGATCTGGTCCGGCGTCACCATGTTGTAGACGGTGCCCGCCGGGATCGGCACGGTCTTGTTGACCGGCGAATCGCCGGCTTCCTTGGCGATCCGCGCCTGGTGTTCCGCCGACAGGTAGAAGTTCAGGAACTGCTCGGCCACCTTCTTGTTCTTGCTCGCCTTGGTCACGCAGGCCAGGTTGACGACGCCCACGCCGCCGTCTTTCGGCCAGGCGAAGCTCAGCGGCACCTTGGGGTCCTTCCTGACGAAGATGTTGAGCATCGGCGCGACCGAGGCGTCGCCCTGGTTGATCGCCTTCAGGATCTCGAAGATCCGGAACAGTTGCACCCTGTCCTTGATCGTCGCCAGCTTTGCCATGCCCTTGCCGATATCGTCGATGCCGCCGCCGTGCAGTTCGGCGATGCGGGTCATCACCAGCGGCGAATAGGACTGGCTGAGCACGGGATAGCCGGGCCGGCCCTTCAGGTCCTTGCGGAACAGGTCGTTCCACGAGGTCGGCGGCGACTTGAAATGGTCCTTGTTGTAGGCGAGGCCGACGCCGAGCACCGTGATCGCCGGGCACATGCCGCCGCCCATCGGATCCTTGGCGAAATCGTAGAGTTGCGAAACGTTGGGGACGTTCGCCGGGTCGATCGGCGCCAGGATGCCCTCGTCCCGCAGGATGATCATCTGATGCACGGTCAGGAAAACGACGTCGGTGCCCTTGCCCTTGGTGGCCTTCACCTTGGACAGCCGCACCGCCGAGCGGCCGCCGTCGACAATCACCTTGTGACCGGTCGCCTTCTCGAACGGCTCGGCGGCGTGCTTTTTCCATTTCGCGCCATAGCCGCCGCCCCATACGGACACGGTGATGGTGGCCGCCTGCGTCGCGGCCGCACCGATAACGAGGCCCGCTGCCGCCAGGGCAAGGGACCGCACCCCGTTCCGCACCCAACGGCCGGCCTTTTCGTTATTCCCGATCATGCTTCCCTCCTCATCGTTTGTACCGGCCCGAAGCCGATGCGTTGCCAGCGCCATTCAATCGCAGCCGGCCGCGAATTTCCAGCACAGTTTGAGGCGGCGGCCCCGGCCGCCCGTCGAACGGCAGGCCGGGGGGAGACGGTACCCCGGAAAATCCCGATGCGGTACGCTCGCCTCATCGGATCGATCGGAGAGCGGGGCCGTGCCGCGCCTTTTACCGTTCGCCTGCGCCGCGTTGCCGGCCCTGCTGCTTCCCGCCGCGGCCCTGGCCGACGCCATCGACGGACACTGGTGCCACGAGGACGGACGCCGGATGACCATCGAAGGACCGGCCATCGTCACGCCCGGCGGCACGGCGATGACCGGCGACTACGACCGCCACGGTTTCGTCTATGTCATCCCGCCCGGCGAGCCGGGCGCCGGCAAGCGTGTCACCATGCAGTTGATCGACGAGTATACGGTGATCCTGCGCACCGGCCCCGATTCGGCGAAAGCCGTCGAGCAGGTCTGGAAGCGCTGCGCGAAACCGATGGCGTAGCCGGGTCGGGGATCAGGTCGCCGCCTTCATCTTGCGGCGCGGCAGGACGATATTGAACCGCTCGCGGATCGCCGCGTCGACCGGCTCCGGAATGTGGTCCGGATAAACCGTGGCCAGAATGCGCCGCTTCCCGGCCAATGCCTTCTCCACCAGGTCCGGCCTGCCCTGTTCCAGCCATTCCTTCGGGCTGCTGCGGTCGCCGACCTCGGGATAGACGTATTCGGATTGCATCAGCGACAGGGTCTGCGGATGGCCGAGATAATGGCCCGGCCCATCGAGGCAGACGCTGCGGATCGCCTCGAGCGACAGGGTCTCGTCGGTGACCTCGATGCCGCGGACGCAGCGCAGGCACTGGCCGATCATGTCGTTGTCGATCAGCAGGCTCTCGTGACAGAAGCTGAGCAGCGAGGCGTGCATACCGACGCTCTCGTATACCAAGTTGAGGCCGGATAGCCCCGCCATCACGTTGGCGACGCCGCGCTCGTAGCCGGCCTGCATGTCCGGCGCCTTGCTGTCGGACATGGCGCAGGCCGAGCCGCCGGGCAGGTCGTAGAAGCGCGCCATCTGCCCGCAGGCGGCGGTGAGCAGCGCCTGTTCGCCCGAGCCGCCGGACATGGCGCCGGTGCGCAGGTCGGAGACGAAGGGCCAGGCGCCGAAGATCGCCGGATGGCCGGGCTTCATGGCGTTGACGTAGACCAGCCCGGCGAGGCACTCCGCCGTTGCCTGGGTCACCGCCCCGGCGAGCGCGGCCGGCGCGGTCGCCCCGGCCTGCCCGGCCGAAAGCAGCAGGACCGGCATGCCGCCCGCGATCGCGGTCTCCATGACCCGGCAGGATTCCGTGGCGAATTTGAGCGGCGGCACAACGAAGCAATTGCTGTTGGAAACGAAGGGGCGGGCCCGCCAGGCCGCTTCCGACCCGGCGACCATGTGGAGCATGTCCAGGCCCATCCGGACCCGCTCCGGCGAGGTGAAGGACGTGCCGATATGCTTGGTCGTCCCGGCGACCGAGGCGTAGAGCGTATTGACGTCGAGCTCGGTCGGATCTTCGGTGTCGCGCGTCGTGAGCGGGCGCTGGAAAAAGTGGATATTGTCCAGCACCTCGACCATGCGCGCGGCGTCGTAGAGGTCTTGCACCGTCGGGTCGCGGTTCACCCGCTCCTCGACGTCGTAGACGTGAACCGCCGCGCCCGCGGTGCCGTAGTGCACGCGGCTGCCGCCGGGCCGGATATCGTGCTTCGCGTCCTGGCCGTGCAGCACGATGTCCTGCGCCGCCGCCGCCAGCATGTCCTCGACCAGCGCCGGCGGGAAACGCAGCCGCCCGTCGTCGCCCTGAACGGCGCCGGCCGCCGTCATGAATTCGACGCCGCTTTCCGGCGCGTCGGCGAGGCCGATTTCCTCGAGAATGTGCAGCGCCGCCCGGTGAATCCGCTCGATCTCGCCATCGGTCAACGCCTTGTAGCGTCCGCCCTCGAGCCCCGGCCGGACCGGCCGGATATCCTCCGCCAGCGGCGCCGCCCGCAAGGCCCGGCGGGCTTCCCGGCCGCCGGCGCGGCGCGGCACCCGCTCTTTCGGATTTCGGTCGCGGGACATGGTCGGCCTCCCCGCAGATTGCCGCCCGGCGCCGCTCACATGCGCACCCGCTCGGCCGCCGGATCGTACATGGGCTTCAACGAGACATCGGCGGCGACGCGCGCGCCGGCGATCTCGATCTCGTAGCCGGAGGCAAGCTGCGCCTCGGCGGTTTCGCCGTCCGGGCACGGCACATAGCCGAGGCCGACCGCGCCGCCCAGCGCGTAGCCGTAGTTGCCCGACGTCAGATAGCCGACCATCGCGCCGTCGCGCACGATCGGTTCGTTATGGAACAGCAGGGGTTCGGGATCGCGCAAGCGGAATTGCAGCAGACGCCGCGAGAGGCCTTCTTCGCGTTTGCGCAGGACCGCGTCCCGGCCCAGGAAATCGGGTTTTCGCGTACGCACGGCGAATCCGAGGCCGGCCTCAAGCACATGATCCTCGTCGGTGATGTCGTGGCCGAAATGGCGGAAGGCCTTTTCGATGCGGCAGCTGTCCATCATGTGCAGGCCGCACAGTTTCAGGCCGTGGGACGCGCCCGCCTCTTCCAGCGTCTCGAAAACATGGGCGGCCATGTCGGCCGAGACGTAGAGCTCCCAGCCCAGTTCGCCGACATAGGAAACCCGGTGCGCCCGGGCGAGGCCCATGCCGATCTCGATCTCGCGCACCGTCCCGAACGGAAAGGCCTCGTTCGACAGGTCGGCCGGCGAACAGGCGTTCAGCACGGCACGGGACTTCGGCCCCATGACGCACAGCACCGCCTCGCCCGCCGTGACATCGGTGACGACGATATGGGCGTCCTCCGGCGTGTGGCGGCGCAGCCAGGCGAGGTCGCGCTGCACGGTCGCCGCCGGCGTGACGACCAGGAAGGCCGTATCGGACAGGCGCGCGACCGTGAGGTCCGCCTCGATCCCGCCGCGGGCGTTGAGCCACTGGGTGTAGACCAGCCGGCCCGGCTCGACCGCGATATCGTTGCCGCAAATCCGGTTGAGCACCGCCTCGGCGTCCCGGCCCTCGACCCGGAGCTTGCCGAAGGAAGTCATGTCGAACAGGCCGGCGCCCTCGCGGACCGCCATATGCTCGGCGCAGGAATGGTCGAACCAGTTCTGGCGCTGCCAGCTGTAGCGGTATTCCGGCGCAACGCCCTCCGGCGCAAACCAGTTGGCGCGCTCCCATCCCGCCGTTTCGCCGAAACAGGCGCCGCGCGCCTTCAGATGTCCGTGAAGCGGCGAGCGGCGGACGCCGCGCGCGCTGGCCGGCTGGCGGTAGGGGAAATGGTCGGCATAAAGCAGGCCCAGGGTTTCGCTCACCCGGCGTTTCAGATAGTGGCGGTTCTTCTGGAACGGCTGGACCCGCCGGATATCGACCTCCCACAGATCGAACGGCGCTTCGCCGTCGTTAATCCATTGGGCGAGCGCCATCCCGGCGCCGCCGGACGAGACGATGCCGATGGAGTTGTAGCCGGCGGCGACCCAGTAGCCGCGCAGCTCCGGCGCCTCGCCAAGATAGTAGAGATCGTCGGGGGTGAAGCTCTCGGGACCGTTGAAGAAGGTGTGGATGCCGGCCTCGCCCAGCAGCGGCATGCGCGCCACCGCCTGCTCCAGGATCGGCTCGAAATGGTCGAAATCCTCGGGCAGCTGGTCGAAGCAGAAGTCCTCCGGGATGCCGTCCATGCCCCAGGGCTTGGCGACCGGCTCGAAGGCGCCGAGCAGCATCTTGCCGGCGTCTTCCTTGTAATAGGCGCATTCGTCGGGCACGCGCAGAACCGGCAGGGCGCCGAGGTCCGGGATCGGCTCGGTCACGATGTAGAAATGCTCGCAGGCGTGGAGCGGGACCGTCACGCCGCTCATGGCGCCCAGTTCGCGCGCCCACATGCCGGCGCAGTTGATGACGATGTCGGTGGCGATCTCGCCCCGTTCCGGTTCGCTTTCGCCGCCGCGCTCCCACGACACGCCGGCGACGCGGCCGTTCGCCTGCGAAACGCCGGCGACCTTCACCCCTTCGGCCAGCAGGGCGCCGTTCTGCCGGGCGCCCTTGGCGAGCGCGAGCGCGATATTCGCCGGGTCGCACTGGCCGTCGAGCGGCAGGTGAACGGCGCCAGTGACATCTGCGACATTCAGATGAGGATAGAGCGCCTTCGTTTCCGAAGGCGTGATTTCCATTACGTCGACATCGAAGGCGCGCGCCAGCGAGGCCTGGCGGTAGATTTCTTCCTTGCGTTCGCCGGTCAGCGCGACGGTGATCGACCCGTTCTGGCGCATCCCGGTCGCAATGCCGGTCTCTTCTTCGAGCCGAACGTAGAGATCGGCCGAATACTTCGCCAGCCGGGTCAGATTCAGGCTGGCGCGCAACTGGCCGATCAGGCCGGCGGCATGCCAGGTCGTACCGCAGGTCAGCTGCTTGCGCTCCAGCAGGACCACGTCCTTCCAGCCCAGCTTTGCAAGATGGTAGGCGACCGAGCAGCCGGAAACGCCGCCGCCGATAATGACGGCCTTGGCCTGCCGCGGCAGCGCCGCCATCGCCTAGGCCCTCATCCGGGCGTTGTCCGGATCGTAGAGCGGCCGGTCGGCCTGAACTTCGGCGCGGCGGCGTTCGCCGAATATCTCGACGTCCAGTTCCGTACCCTCGACCGCCAGATCGGCGCGCGCCATGCCCAGCGCGATCGACTTGCCGATGCGGTGGCCCCAGCCGCCGGAAGTGGTCTCACCGACCTTCTCGTTGCCGTGCCACAGGGTCGACATATAGGGGGCGTCGCAAGCGCCGGCATCGACCACCAGGGTGACGAAGCGCTTGGCCGGGCCGGCCTGGCGCTCGATCTCCATGGCCGTCTTGCCGACGAAGCTTTCCTTGCTCCAGCGCACGAAACGGTCGAGCCCGCCTTCGAGGACGGTGTAGTCGGTCGAAAGGTCGCCCTTCCAGGCCCGGTAGCCCTTTTCCAGCCGCAGGCTGTTCAGCGCGTACATGCCGAACGGCTTAAGGCCGTGCGGCCGGCCGGCTTCCATGACCGCGTCGAATACCGGCCCGGAATCTTCTGTTTTCGTATGAACTTCCCATCCCAGTTCGCCGGCGTACGACACGCGCAACAGCAGGACCGGACGGCCAACGATTTCGGTGAACTGCCAACTCAGCCAGGGCAGGCCCAGATCGGCATTGCACAGGCCGGACAGGATGCCCCTCGTTTTCGGGCCGGTCAGGATCTGGCAATCGTATTCCTCGGTCCGGTTCTCGATGGAAATGTCCGCGCCTTCGGGCAGGTGTTTTCTCAGCCATTCCACATCGTGCCATTCCGCGGCTGCGGCGGTAATCAGGAGCACCCGGTCTTCGGCCCGCCGCACCAGCGACATCTCGGTGACGATCCGGCCCCGCTCGTCCGGGAAATAGCCGAGGCCGATGCGCCCGACCGACGGGATCCGTCCGGCGATCAGCCCGTCGAGCCAGGCCACTGCGTCCGCTCCGGTCACGAGATAACGGGAAAAGCCGCACAGGTTGAGGATGCCGGCAGCGTCGCGCACCGCCTCGCATTCCTCGCGGATGCGCGGGAACCAGGGGCCGTCCCGCTCCCAGGTCTGGGTCGCCTCTTCCGAAATATCGTCGCCCGGCTGCGCGAACCAGTTGGCCCGCTCCCAGCCGCCGTAGGCGCCGAACCGGGCGCCGAACGCCTTCAGCCTGTCGTGGATCGGCGACAGGCGCTTGTCGCGGCCGGCCGGCCATTCGTGGTGCGGGAAGTGCATGGCGTATTCGTGGCCATAGACCTCCATACCCTTCTTGTTGGTGTGATCCTGGTCGGCATAGGCCGTGAAACGCCTTGGATCGCAACTCCACATGTCCCATTCCGTGCCGCCGTCTGCGACCCATTCGGCGAGCACCTTGCCGGCGCCGCCCGCCTGGGCGATTCCGAAGGTGAAGACGCAGGCTTCGTAAGCGTTCGGCACTCCGGGCATCGGGCCGATCAGCGGGTTGCCGTCCGGCGTGTAGGGGATCGGCCCGTTAATCACCTTGTTGACGCCGGCGGAGCCCAGGATCGGGACCCGTTCCATCGCGTCTTCGATATACCATTCCAGCCGGTCGAGATCGTCGGGATAGAGCTGGAAGGAGAAATCCTCCGGCATCGGGTCGTCGGGCATCGTCCAGTGCGCCCGGCAGTTGCGCTCGTAGGGGCCGAGATTGAGGCCGAACTTTTCCTGGCGCAGGTAATAGCTGCTGTCGACATCCCGCAGCAGCGGCAGTTTGCGGCCCCGTTCGGCGCTCCAAGCCTCGAGTTCGGGAATCGGATCCGTCAGCATATACTGGTGGGACATGCTGACCATCGGCACGAAGCGGCCGAACATGGCGCCGACCTCCTGGGCGCGGTAGCCCGCGGCGTTGACGACGATCTCGCAGCGGATTTCGCCCTGCGGCGTCTCGACGATCCACTCGCCGCCGTCGCGGCGGACCCCCGTTGCCGGGCAGAAGCGGACGATCCTTGCGCCGAGATCGCGCGCGCCCTTGGCCAGCGCCTGGGTCAGCTGGGCCGGATCGATGTCGCCGTCATAGGGATCGTACAAGCCGCCGGCGAGATCGTGGGTTTCGAGGAAGGGATAGCGATCCTTAAGGTCCTGAACCGACACCATGGCCACATCCAAGCCCTGGTAGCGGCCCATGCCGACGACCCGTTCGAACTCCATCATCCGGTTGCGCGAATGGGCCAGGCGCAGCGAGCCCGTGACGTGGTAGTTCATCGGATAATCGACCCGCTCGCCCAGGTCGCGGTACAGCTCGGTCGAATAGCGCTGCATATTCATGACCGACCAGCTCGCCGAGAAAGTCGGCACGTTGCCGGCGGCGTGCCAGGTCGAGCCCGAGGTCAGCTCGTTCTTTTCCAGCAGGACGCAGTCGGTCCAGCCCTTGAGCGCCAGATGGTACAGGCTGGAGGCGCCGACGGCGCCGCCGCCGACGATGACAACACGCGAGGTCGTTGGCAGATCGGCCATGGTCGCGTTCCCTCGTCCCTATCCCAGCACCGAGAAGCTGCTCTCGGGGTTGATCTCGCGCCTGCGGGAGAAGAATCCCACATCCAACGCCCGTCCGATATAGGGCAGGGTGAATTGGAGGGGGCTGGTATCGTGATCGTTACCGGCCTCGCAATAGTCGACCAGCGCGGCCATCATCTTGCCGGCGATCGCCGCGTTCTTGAACTGGTTCCCGCTCGATCCGCACGCCATGTAGAAGCCCGGCAGGGCCGACCTGTCGTAGATCGGAATCCAGTCGTCCGATACGTCGTACAGATCGACGACTCCCTTCATCCGGCTGGGGATACCGAGCGTCGGCAGCCGCTGGGCGTAGCGGTAGGCCTGGTGCGTCCACTGTTCGGTGAAGTTCGTGTCGTAGTCGTCCGGATCGACCCAGTCGCGCGGATCGCACTCCGGATCCTCGCTGCCGATCAGGATGTGGTTGCCGTGCTCGGGCCGCGAATAGACGCTGATGTCGCTGTCGGACATGACGAAGCCGTTCGCCTCGAAGTCCATGCCTTCCGGGGCGGGGACGTGGACGACCTCCTGCTTCAGCGCCCGGGTCCCGATCGTCATGTCGCCGGTCACGCCGGCCATCTCGTTGAGCTTGTAGGACGCCGGCCCGCCGACATTGACCGCGACCGGCGCGCGGATTTCGGCGCCGTCCGCCAGCCGCACGCCGGCAACCCGGCCGGCCTGTTGCAGGATTTCGGCCACGCGGGCATTGAACCGGAAGCGTGCGCCTTTCGCTTCCGCCGCCCGCCGCAGATTGTGCGACGCGAGCTGCGGATCGGTGATGTAGCCGGCGGTCGGCCAGAAGACCGCTGCCCCGACCGATCCGCCGGTCGGCTCTCCGAAACCCGCATCGTCCATGCGCTTGGCCGGCGCATGGCAGGCCAGGTCGAATTGCGGCAGCCGCTGCAGAATCGCCTCGGCGTCCCAGTCTTCATACGGAATGCCGAGTTCGTCGCAGTATCTCTTGTGCTTTCGAAGATAGTCGTTGGCGTCCACGGCCATGACCAAGGCGCCGCACTGGACGAAACGCGCCAGGCCCGCCTCGTCGGCGACCTCCAGATAATCGGCCCAGTCGCGCCAGTAAAAGTAGCCTTCATAGGCGAAGGCGGTGCCGTCCAGCGTCGAATAATGCACCCGGATGATGGCGCAGGAGCCCGCCGTGGATCCCATGCCGGCGTCGCCGTTGGCATCGACCGACAACACCCGGTGCCCGGCCTTGGCGAGTTCGAAAGAGGTTGCAGCTCCGATGATTCCGGCGCCGATGACGATAACGTCTGCTGTATCGGCCACGTCTCTGTCTCTCCTTCGCTTCTGGCGTCCGGCGCCAGGTCATGTAAGCGGCGGCGCGCCGCCTTCGGCGGTGCGGCGGGCGACGAAATCGTCCAGCGCCTCGCGGACACTCTCGTCCAGCGCCGGCGGCTCGAAATCCTGCAGCACCTGTTTCCAGATCGCGTTGGCCCGCTCCGGCGTCTGGACCGCACCGTTCTCCGTCCACTGGTTGAAGTTGCTCCAGTCGGAAAGGAAGGGTTCGTAGAACGCCGTTTCGTAGCGTTCCATCGTGTGTTGCGTGCCGAAGAAATGGCCGCCGCTGCCGACATCGCGCATCGCCTCGAAGGCGAGATCTTCCTCGCCGAAAGTGACCGGCTGCATCAGTTCCGCCATCTGCTGCAGCATTTCGATATCGACGATGAACTTTTCCATCGAGCCGGTGAGTCCGCCTTCCATCCAGCCGGCGGCATGGGCGACGAAATTCGCGCCGCCGAGCGTCGCGCCCCACAACGCCATCTGGGTCTCGTAGACCGCCTGGGCATCGACGCAATTGGCCGTGCACGACCCCGAGGAACGCCAAGGCACGCCGACCAACCGGGCAAGCTGCCCGCTGGCGAAGGCCGCCCGGACATTTTCCGGCGTGCCGAAAGCCGGCGACCCGCTGCGCATGGCGACGTTCGAGGTGAAGCAACCGTAGCAGACCGGCGCGCCGGGGCGGGTCAGCTGGCTGATGACCAGCCCGGCCAGAAACTCGGCATGCTGTTGGACCAGCGCGCCGGGGATGGTGACCGGCGCCATTGCGCCGGAGAGGGTGAAGGGCGTCAGGAGGATCGGCTGTCCATGCTCGGCGAAGTCCATGATGCCCTGCAGCATCGGACGGTCGAGCACCAGCGGCGAGTTCGTGTTGATGACGGTGTAAACATAGGGCGCGGCCCGGAACGCCTCTTCCGAGAGGCCGCGGGCGATCCGCACCATTTCCATGCCGTCGGCGACCTGGCCTTTGCCGCGGCAGTAGACGAAAGGCGGCTTGGTCGAGAGGACGAGCTGGGCCCTGGTGACTTCGAGATGGCGAAACGCGGTGTCGATATCCTGCGCCTCGACGTTCGGGCCCTGAACGTGCATGACGTCGTAATGCTCGCACAGCCGCATGATGTTGCGGCTGTCCTCCATCGTCCCGGGCCGTTTCCCGCCGTCGAGGTCGGATATATGCGGCGCGCCGCCGACCGCGCACCAGACAACGTGCCGCCCGCCCCATGCGGTCGAGGTTTCCGGCTTGCCGCCATGCAGGGTCCACCCGGCCGGCGCCGTCGCGATCGCCTCGGCGACCAGGCCGCGGCCGAACCGGCAATGCCTGGCATCGTCGTCGATCGAGACGCCGTCCCGCGCCCTGGTGCGCAACAGGTCGAGGGCCTCCGGCAGCAAAAGGCGCATGCCGAGCTCTTCGAGAACCTTGAGCGCCATATCGTGGATGGCCGCGATCCGGTCGTCGGAATAGACCCGGACAGGTTCGAAAGAATTGACCAGCCTGCGGTAATCGACCTTGCGGGGCGGACGGGCGGAATCCGCGACGGAGCGGTCTTTGGCGCGTCCCCGGCGGCGGCGTTCGCGCATCCGGGGTTTCGCTTCGTCCCGCGGCGGCCGGCCTGCTGAAGAAATTACGTCCGCCATCGCCAACCGCCGCACCGCCGGGCCCCGCAGCCAAGGCCGAATATGCCGGGCGTCCCTATACCCCCGGCGGCGGCAAAGCAAGGCGATTCCGGCGTCGCTCGACCCCGCTCACATATTCCGGCGGTATTTCCCGCCGACCTCGAACAGGGCCTGGGTGATCTGGCCGAGGGAGCAGACGCGCACCGCGTCCATCAGCACGGCAAAGACGTTGTCGTCCCGGCGCACGGCCTCGCGCAGGCGCTCAAGCATAGCCGGCGCCGCCGCCTCGTGGGTCTCGTGGAACCGGGCGAGCGCGTCGAGCGCCCCCCGCTTCTCCTCCTCGGTGCCGCGCATAAGCTCCAGGGTGGTCTCCTCCCACTCCTCGGCGTTCGGGTTGCGGAAGGTGTTGACCCCGACGATCGGCAGATCGCCGTCGTGCTTGAGGGTCTCGTAGTAGAGGCTTTCCTCCTGGATCAGGCCGCGCTGATAGCCCAGCTCCATCGCGCCCAGCACGCCGCCGCGCTCGCCGATGCGGTCGAACTCGGCGAGCACCGCCTCCTCGACCAGGTCGGTCAGCTCCTCGACGACGAAGCTGCCCTGGTTCGGGTTCTCGTTCTTCGCCAGGCCCCATTCCTTGTTGATGATGAGCTGGATCGCCATGGCCCGGCGCACGCTCTCCTCGGTCGGCGTGGTGATCGCCTCGTCGTAGGCGTTGGTGTGCAGGCTGTTGGTGTTGTCGTAGGTCGAGATCAGGGCCTGCAATGTCGTGCGGATGTCGTTGAAGCTGTATTCCTGGGCGTGCAGCGAGCGGCCCGAGGTCTGGCTGTGGAATTTCAGCTTCTGGCTGCGCTCGCTTGCGCCGTACTTCTCGCGCATGACGGTCGCCCAGATGCGCCGCGCCACCCGGCCGATGACGCTGTATTCCGGATCCATGCCGTAGGAGAAGAAGAAGCTCAGGTTCGGCGCGAAATCGTCGATGTTCATGCCGCGGGCCAGATAGCTCTCGACATAAGTGAAGCCGTTGGAGAGGGTCAGCGCGAGCTGGGTGATCGGGTTCGCGCCGGCCTCGGCGATATGGTAGCCGCTGATCGAGACCGAATAGAAATTCTGCACGTCGTGCTGGACGAAATACTGCGCGATGTCGCCCATCACCTTGAGGCTGAACTCGGTCGAGAACAGGCAGGTGTTCTGGCCCTGGTCCTCCTTCAGGATGTCGGCCTGGACGGTGCCGCGGACGGTCGAGAGCGTCCAGGCGCGGATCTTGCCGATCTCCTCGTCGGTCGGCGCCCGGCCGTTGTCGTCGCGGAACCGGTCGACCTGCTGGTCGATGGCGGTGTTCAGGAACATCGCCAGGATGGTCGGCGCCGGGCCGTTGATCGTCATGGAGACCGAGGTCGCCGGCGCGCACAGGTCGAAGCCGCTGTAGAGGACCTTCATGTCCTCCAGCGTCGAGATCGAGACGCCCGAGGTGCCGACCTTGCCGTAGATATCCGGCCGCAGCGCCGGATCCTGGCCGTACAGGGTGACGCTGTCGAAGGCGGTGGACAGGCGCTTGGCGTCGGAATTCTCAGACAGGTAGTGGAAGCGGCGGTTGGTGCGCGCGGCGTCGCCCTCTCCGGCGAACATGCGCGTCGGGTCCTCGCCCTCGCGCTTGAAGGCGAAGACGCCGGCGGTATAGGGGTAGCTGCCCGGCACGTTTTCGCGCAGCAGCCAGTGCAGGATTTCGCCGTCGTCCTGCCATTTCGGCAGCGCGACCCGCGGCACCGGCGTGCCGCTCAGGCTCTTGTTCTTCAGGCTGTAGGAAAGCTCCCGGCCGCGGATCTTCACCTTGTACTCGTCGCCGGCGTAGTCGGCCTGCACCTGCGGCCAGATTTCGAGCAGCTTGCGGGCGCGCGGGTCGAGCGCCGCTTCTTTTTCGGCGATCAGCCTGTCGAGGGCCTTCGGGCTGTCCTTCTTGCCCAACATCGCCCGGGTGGCGGCCAGTTGCTGCCGTTCCCGGGCTGTCCGCGCCTGTTCGCGGGCCCATTCGTGATAGCCCCGCACGGTCGACGAGATCTCCGACAGGTAGCGCGTCCGGTCGGGCGGGATGATGGCCCGGTTGTCGGAGGAATGGCGGGTATCGGTCGCCGGCCACTTGCTCTCGCCCGCAGCCAGGCCCGTCTCCCTCAGGCTCGACAGCAAGCCGAGATAGAGCGCGGTCACGCCGTCGTCGTTGAAGCGGCTGGCGATGGTGCCGTAGACCGGCATCTCCTCCGGCCGCGCGCCGAACGCCTCGCGGTTGCGCTGGACCTGCTTGGCGACGTCGCGCAGCGCGTCCTTGCCGCCCTTGCGGTCGAACTTGTTGATCGCCACGAAGTCGGCATAGTCCAGCATGTCGATCTTTTCGAGCTGGCTGGCGGCGCCGAATTCCGGCGTCATCACATACAGGGAAAGACCGACATAGGGCACGATGCCGGCGTCGCCCTGGCCGATGCCGGGCGTTTCCACGATCACCAGGTCGAAGCCGGCCGCCTTGCACACTTCGATCGCCCGCGGCGTGACCGGCGGCACCTCGCCCTCCGCGCCGCGGGTGGCGATGGAGCGCATGTAGACCCTGTCGCTGTCGATCGCGTTCATGCGGATGCGGTCGCCGAGCAGCGCGCCGCCGGTGCGCCGGCGGGTCGGGTCGATGGCGATCAGCGCGATGCGCAAGTCCGGCTGGTCCTGACGGAACCGCTGGACGATCTCGTCGGTCAGCGAACTCTTGCCGGCGCCGCCGGTGCCGGTGATGCCGAGGACGGGCGTACCGATTTGCGCCGCCCGCTCGGCAATCTCGGCCGCCATCGTCTGCGGCAGCGTCCCGCTCTCCAGGCAGGAGATCAGGCGGGCGACCACGCCGGTATGGGCGGCGTCCAGCGCGTTCAGGTTGGGCGGCGGCGTGGCGGCGAGATCGACGTCGGCGGTCGCCAGCATGTCGGCGATCATGCCCGGCAGCCCAAGCTTCTGGCCGTCGTAGGGGCTGTAGATGCGGGCGACGCCGTGGTCGTGCAACTCGCGGATTTCCTCGGGCACGATGGTGCCGCCGCCGCCGCCGAACACCTTGATATGGCCGGCGCGCAGCGCGTTCAGCCGGTCGACCGTGTATTTGAAGAACTCGACATGGCCGCCCTGGTAGGACGAGACGGCGATGCCGTGGGCGTCCTCCTCGATCGCCGCCTTGACGATCTCGTCGACCGAGCGGTTGTGGCCCAGATGGACAACCTCCGCCCCCTGCGCCTGCAGGATGCGCCGCATGATGTTGATCGACGCATCGTGCCCGTCGAACAGCGACGCCGCCGTCACGAAGCGGACGGGGTTTTTCAGGGCGGAGCCCCGATCGGCGGCGGCGAGCGCCTGGCGACTGTCGTCCGGCATGTAAAAACGGCCTCCTCCGGGACGGTATCCCGGCGCGGCGCGCAAACGGGCGCGACCGCTCCGTCGCCGAATTTAGGACAGTGCGGGCAACAGGGATAGGGGCGGCGTGGCGCGGACCTGCACGGCGGCAGGCACAACTGCGCGGCATCCTTCGCTCTGGACAGTGCCCGGCCTCCCGGTCATTGAAGGCGCACACACCGCCACAGCCGGAATTCATCCTATGCCCGCAGACGCTTCCGCCGAATACACCCCGCCGAAAATCTGGACCTGGAACAAGCCCAGCGGCGGTCGCTTCGATAATATCAACCGGCCGGTCGCCGGCGCGACCCACGAAAAGGAGCTGCCGGTCGGCAAGCATCCGCTCCAGCTCTATTCGCTGGGCACGCCCAACGGCGTGAAGGTCACGGTGATGCTGGAGGAGCTTCTCGCCGCCGGCCACAGCGGTGCGGAATACGACGCCTGGCTGATCCGGATTCAGGAGGGCGAGCAGTTCGCCAGCGGCTTCGTCGAGGCCAACCCGAACTCGAAAATTCCCGCGCTCATCGACCGCGATCCGAAGCCGCAGGGTTCGCCGCCGCGCCGGGTCTTCGAAAGCGGCTCGATCCTGCTCTATCTCAGCGGAAAATTCGGCGCTTTCCTGCCGGAGGACCCGGCCGGGCGCACCGAGGCGCTGAACTGGCTGTTCTGGCAGATGGGCAGCGCGCCCTATCTCGGCGGCGGCTTCGGCCACTTCTACGCCTACGCGCCGGTCAAGATCGAATACGCCATCGACCGCTTCGCCATGGAGGCCAAGCGCCAGCTCGACGTGCTCGACCGGCGCCTGGCCGGGCACGAGTATTTTGCCGGCGACGAATACAGCATTGCCGATATGGCGATCTGGCCGTGGTACGGCGCGCTGGCCAAGGGTCGGGTTTACGATGCCGGCGAGTTTCTTCAGGTTCACGAGTATGAGCACGTCAACCGCTGGAGCGAGACGATCGCCGCACGGCCGGCGGTCAGGCGCGGCCGCATGGTCAACCGCACCACGGGCGATCCGGCGGGCCAGCTCCACGAGCGCCACGACGCCGGCGATTTCGAGACCAGAACGCAAGACAAGATCGGCGGCGAAGCGGCCTGAGTGCGCCGCCATACGGCCAATCCTCAAGCAATCGTGAACCGGAGAACAACACTATGAGCAATGTTTTGCGCCGGCTAGCGATTGTAGCGATTATCTTGGGATCTTCGGGGACGGCAATATGCGCTCAAGCTACGCAACCGATACCGCCCGAAATCATAAAAAAATGATGTATGGTGTTGAAGTTGTTTGTAAACTTCTTAAACGAGAAATAGCTAACGGTAATAAGACGGTAAAAGAGGGTTTTGACTATGCCAAGAAATTAGCAAAGTATGAGCCGTGGGCTGCAAGATTAAATTTTGCACATGCTGAAACAGCCGATCTAGCTGCATGTTTCAAATCGACGATGCTTTCCGGCGAGGCACACAAAAATATAAACCGAGAATTGGGCATTGTTGATCCGCGTTACACGACCGACCGGAAAAGTCTTTACCATCGAGCAGCCGAAACCTCAACCGCAATCTGGCCAGCCTTGGTTGTCATCGAATGGATCGCCTTATCGCTCGGCCAGCGAGGAAAGGCGCGGACAGAAAAACTATCTCTGATTCGCGGTATGGCTGTGTTAATCCAACGTGGAGCAAATACTAAATGTATCGCAAGGTTTGCGCGAAATATGACCTACGGTTTCATATCTCTGGATTTGGCGGGCAATGCGGAGAAGAAAAAACAAACGCTTGCCTCTTTAGCTGGTACAAACGATGCGGGAGTAGAGTCAATTATGAAACGGTGTTTGGTCGGTTTCATGGATTCATGTTTATCGGCATGCGGACCGCGAAAGACAAAGTAACGAGAGTTGTATATCTAGCAAGTAGATTTGTCCGTTTTGTATCACATAGACTGACCGCTTTTGTTATGGACTTTGGACCTGTAGGCAAGTCAACCGCTGGAGCGGTCTGAGGGTGCAAATGGCCGGAAAGCCGACTACCCGCTTCGGACACCGCCCGGATTTCGGTTGACGGCGCGCGGCGCAGCCGACAAACCGCCCGCAATTCGCAGCGAACCTGTAGCGCCTTTGGCGCGGCAGCGATTGTCATGCTGTCATTTTTGTGTTATGCTAGCAATAACTCAACCTTCGAGGAATGATAACATATGGCCACGATGACCGTGAGGAACCTGCCCGACCGGGTTTACCGCCGTATCAAGAGCATCGCTGCCGACCGCGGCATGAGCGCGGAAGCCACGGTGCGCGAGATTCTGGACGAAGCGACGCGGCCGGCCGAGCGGCTCGGCGACGTCATCGCGGCGCGCGTCCGGGAAGCCGGGGTCGATTTTCCCGAAATCGCACGGCGGAAGGAACCGGTCGACGGCCCGGAATTCGAATGATCGTCGTCGATACGAACGTCGTGTCCGAGGCGATGAAAGCGGAACCGGAGCCGGCCGTCATCGCGTGGCTCAACGGGCAGCGGTCCCGCTCTCTGTATTCGACCGCGATCAACGTGTCCGAACTCCGGTTCGGCATCGAGCGTCTGCCGGAAGGCGCGCGAAAGGCAGCATTGCGGTCGATTTACGAGTTCACGGTCGGTCGCCTTTTCGGCCCGCGAATCTTGTCTTTCGACCCAGCTGCCGCGGAAGAAGCGGCGCGGATCGCGGCGCGTGCCGAGGCGGCCGGCAGGACGCTGGGAATTGCCGACGGCCAGATCGCAGCCATCGCCAAGGTGCATGGATTTGCGGTTGCGACACGCGATGTCCAGCCGTTTTACCGCGCCGGTATCGATGTTCTCGATCCCTGGGCCGCGGCGACCGCGCCGTAGAAGCCGGCGATGAACTTTCCTCGAGCCGGGCGGCGCTGTCCCGCCAATCCGCAGCGATGGCTCAATCGCCCAGCCGGAACACCTCGACCTCCGCGGCGCGCCCCTTGACCCGGCGCCTGTCGGCCGGCGCCGGGTCGAACTCCGGCTCCAGGCCGGCCGCCGTCGCGCCGCTGATCAGGATTGCGGTCTCGCTGCCTTCGGGGAACAGCGTCTTGCCGAGCTGTTCGAGGCGCTGGCCGACATTCACGGCGTCGCCGATGATCGTGTAGTTGATGCGGCCGGGCGCGCCGATGTTGCCGACCGTCGCGCTGCCGGAATGGATGCCGATGCGGATGCCGAGCGGCGCCTCGCCCGCGGACCGTCGCCGGACATTCTCCGCCCGGACGCCGTCGGCGATCGCCAGAGCTGCGCGGCAGGCCCGTTCGGCGGCGTCCGGCTGGGCGTCCGGCGCGCCCCAGAAGGCGATCACCGAATCGCCGATGAACTTGTCGAGCGTGCCGTCCTCGGCCTCGATGCAGCCGGCGACGATCTCGAAATGGCGATTGACCAGGGCCGCGACGTCCGGCGCCGACAGGCTTTCGGCGACCGACGAAAATCCGGCAATGTCGGTGAACATGACGGTGATTTCGCGCGCCGAGGATATCGTGTCGTCGATATCCCCCCGCTTGACCAGCCGTTCGACGACCTTCCTGGGAATGTAGAGCTCGAACCAGCGCAGCGCGCGCAGCATGGCGTTGAAGGATCTGGCCTGCTGGTCCAGTTCGCGAAAGACGCTGCCCGGAAGATCGGGGATCTCATCGATATTGAGGTCGCGGACCTGCCCGGCCGCTGCCGAGAAACGCACGATCGGGCGGGCAATGCGCCGGCCGAGCAGCACGGCGGCGGCGAGCGCCAACACCAGGGCGGCGATGCCGACAACGATGGAAACGACCATCCGGCGCATCACGGCGCCGATATCGGCAACCCGGAAATAAACGCCGACCGTAAGCGGCCTCGGCCCGTAGCCGTGCAGCCGCCGGTACATGAAGACATAATCCTCGCCGCCGATCCGGACCCCGTGGCCGTTGGTGTCCTGAGCGAGTTCGATGAGCAGGTCGAAGCGTTCCGCCTGCCGCCACATCGCCGCCAGGACGGGATCGCGAAAACCGGCCAGTCGAGGCAGCGGATTCGCGACCGACAGACCCGGATAGCCCCGCGTCATGAGCGGGTGCGCCAGGACGCAGTCGCGGCCGTACAGGATGAACCCGGCGCCGCGGTCGGCCTTGCCGACCTTGCGGACGAAGGCCGACAGTTCGCGGATCGAAACGATCGCGACCACGGCCCCGACCGGTCTGCCGTCCCGCCGCACCGGATGCACCAGATTGAAAAAGGTCTCCCTGTGTTCATCGCGCCAGAGCGGGGCCACCCATTGCGGCTCCTCGGCCAGTCTCGGCCGGTGCCTGCGGATCTGCGGATCGCGCGACATGTCGGTCTCGTAGAGCTCGAAATTGTCGTAACCGCGCCGCGCGGCGGTCAGCGACACCAGCCTTCGGTGGAAAAACGACACGGCCGTAATCTGCCCGACGCCAGCCAGGGCGCCCGTAAGCAGCCGGCCGACCGCCGCGCGGTTCTTCGGGTCGATTTCGCCCTTTTCGATCCGCCGGGCGATAAAACGCGCCTGGTCTTCGGCCGGGCGCAGATGCCGTTCGAGGCGGTCGACCGCATTGGCGATACCCTCGTTGGCGTTCTGGCCCATCAGCGCCAGGGTGTTCTTGCCGGCGAGCCAGACGCCGACGCCGAGGACGCTGCCGACCGACACCAGGACGAGCAGCGAGATCGCCGTCGCCAGCGTGATCGCGATCGAGAACCGCCCGTTCCAGCGTTCCGAAGGAGGCGCTTCGGGTTTGCCGGAGTCGAGGGACATCACGCGAACGATATCCAAACTCGGGCCGCGGGGCCGGCACGGGCCGCGCCGGCATTCCGCTCCAACCGCTAAACGCCCGGACAGCCCGAAACCGGCGCCGCGGGACACTGCCCGTCCGGTCGTTGCCGACCGCGCTTCGGAAAGGGAATTGGTGACCCCAACGGGATTCGAACCCGTGTTTTCACCTTGAAAGGGTGACGTCCTGACCTGACTAGACGATGGGGTCGCCGGTGCGGCCGGGCGCGCGCCTCACCTATGGGCGCCGGCCCCGAAAATCAAGCGACGGCGCGGAGGCGGACACTGCCTCGCGACATTTTGCTGGCGCCGGCGCGCGCCGGCGCCGGGCTAAACCCGGCGCGACCGGCCCGGACCTGCCGACACTGCCGAAAGACCGAACGCGCCATGAAGACCCGCATTACCGAAATGCTCGGCATCGAGCACCCGATCGTCCAGGGCGGCATGCACTATGTCGGCTTCGCCGAACTGGCGGCGGCGGTTTCCAACGCCGGCGGCCTCGGCATCGTCACCGGCCTCACCCAGGAGACGCCGGAAGACCTGGCGAAGGAAATCGTCCGCTGCCGCGGGATGACGGACAAGCCCTTCGGCGTCAACCTGACGATCCTGCCCTCGTTCCGCGACACGCCCTACGACGAATACATGGCGGCGATCGTCGAAGGCGGCATCAAGGTGGTCGAGACCGCCGGGCGCAACCCGCAGCCGTTCCTGCCGCAGCTCAAGGAAAACGGCATCAAGGTCATCCACAAATGTACCTCCGTGCGCCATTCGCTGAAGGCCGAGGCGATCGGCTGCGACGCGGTTTCGGTCGACGGTTTCGAGTGCGGCGGCCATCCCGGCGAGGACGACATCCCGAACATGATCCTGCTGCCGCGGGCTGCGGACGAGCTGACCATCCCGTTCGTCGCATCCGGCGGCATGGCCGATGCGCGCAGCCTCGTCGCCGCCCTCGCCATGGGCGCGGACGGCATGAACATGGGCACCCGCTTCATCGCGACGAAGGAAGCGCCGGTCCACGACAAGGTGAAACAGGCCATCGTCGCGGCGACGGAACTGGATACGCGGCTCATCATGCGGCCGCTGCGCAACACCGAGCGGGTGCTGACCAACGAAGCCGTCGAGCGCCTGCTCGAGAAGGAACGGAAACTCGGCGACAGGATCGGGATCGACGACATCGTGGACGAGGTCATGGGCGTCTATCCGAAGGTGATGCTCAAGGGCGAGATGGATACCGGCGCCTGGAGCTGCGGCCTGGTCGCCGGACTGATCCGCGACATCCCGACCTGCAAGGAACTGATCGACGGCATCATGGCCGAGGCCGAAATCCTGATCCGCCAGCGGCTGGAAGGCATGCTGGCGGCGTAGGCCGGGCGGCAAAGGCGCGACGCGGCGCGCTGGTGCCCGCTGCGAGACTCGAACTCGCACTCGCTTTCGCGAAAGGGATTTTAAGTCCCTCGTGTCTACCGATTCCACCAAGCGGGCCCGCGCCGCCGCCGGTCCCTGCGAAGGAAGGAGGCGAAGAATAGGGCGACGGATAGGTAAGTCCTTTGTCCCGCATTGCGCAACCGGCGGCCAGCCGGTAAGCCTCGGACACGCCCTGCCCGCCTCTCCCGAATGGACGGACCTGGCTCGAATGGCCGATCCGCAAGAACCCTCCCCCGACGCCCGGCCCTGGTGGCGGCAGAAGGAGCCGGTCCACCGCATCGGCTATATCCTGTCGGCGGTCTGGATGGCCGGGATCGTGATCGCGACGAACGGCGATACCGGGCATGTCCTGTTCAACTTCATCTTCACCGTGCCGCTCGCCGGCTGGATTATCGGCCTTGTCGCCGCCGCGCTGCTGCGGCGCACGGAGCGGAACCGCGAAGGCTGAGCCGCGCGCCGGCTCAATCGTCTTCGGGCATCGGCACGCCGCCCAGCCCGGTCACCATGTCCGCCACCGCGGCACAGGCGGCGTCGAGCGCCGCCGCGTCGGTGCCGCGCAGCACCAGGCTGGTGCCGAATTTCCCCTCCCGGTAGAAGGGATAGCTGCCGATGTCGATGCCGGGCCAGCGCTCCTGGATGTCCGCAAGGCCCCCGGCGACCGCGCCTTCCGGCAGATGGCAGCCCATTGCGCGCGCCCTGACCGGCGCGCCGCCGATCAGCCGGTTCTGCAGCGTATCCGCCATCGCCCGCATGATCGAGGGCACGCCCGCCAGCACGAATACGTTGTCCATCTGGAAGCCCGGCGCAACGGAGACGGAATTCTCGATCGGCACGGCGCCGTCCGGGATGAAGCACATCTTCTGCCGCGATTCGTTGAATTCCTCCGGGGTCTCGTAGCGCGCCGCCATCAGCGCGAAGCTCTTGGGGTCCTTGACCAGCCCGACGCCGAACGCCTTGGCGACGCTGGCCGCGGTAATGTCGTCGTGGGTCGGCCCGATGCCGCCGGTGGTGAAGACGTAGTCGAAGGCCCGGCGGCACCGGTTCACCGTCTCGACGATGGTCCGCTCGACATCGGGAATGACCCGGGCCTCGCGCAGCCGGATGCCCCAGCCGTTCAGCCGCCCGGCGAGGTACTGGAGATTGGCGTCGCGCGTCCGGCCGGACAGGATCTCGTTGCCGATGACGATGAGGCAGGCGGTGTATTCGGTCCTGGTGCCGGTCATGGGAATCCGATCGAAGCGCCGTCGTATGCGCGGCGGAGCATAGCGCCTCGGCGCACGCCTGCAACGGACAAGCCGCCGTCGTGTCCAGAGCGGTTTCCGCTCTGCCTTGCCGCAGCGGGCGCAGCATCCTGGAACCCGTTCGGTTTCTGAGCGCCGATGATGCAACCGAGGCACGCCCCTTCGACAGGCTCGGGACAGGCCCTTCGATACGCCCCGGATTAAATCCGGGGCTACTCAGGGTGAGGGTGAAGGGGAGTAAACTCAACTACACACCCTCATCCCGAGTAGGCGCGCCAGCGCCGTATCGAGGGACGCCGCGGTTCCAATCGGGACGGATACGCCATAAACCGGACGCCATGCTGTTCCCCGATCCACTGCAACGCGGCGCGCTCGTCCGGCGCTACAAGCGTTTCCTGGCCGATGTCGATCTCGAGTCCGGCGAGCGGGTCGTCGCCCATTGCCCCAATCCCGGCTCGATGGCGGGGCTGGCGGACCCCGGCGCCGAGGTCTGGCTGTCGCCCGCCGCCGGGCCGAAGCGCAAGCTGCGATGGACCTGGGAGCTGGTGCGCGACGCCGGGACCGGCAGCCCGGTCGGCATCAACACCGGGCGGGCCAACGCGATCGTCGAGGAAGCCCTGCGCGCCGGCCGGGCCGATCCCGCGCTCGCCGGGGCGGCGATCCGGCGCGAGGTCCGCTACGGCAGCGGCTCGCGGGTCGATTTCCTGCTGACGCCGGCGGCCGGGCCGCCCTGGCATCTCGAGGTCAAGAGCGTCACCCTGCGCCGGTCGCAGGCGCCGCCCCACACCGGCGAATTTCCCGACGCGGCGACGGCGCGCGGCGCCCGTCATCTGCGCGAGCTGGCGACCGTCTGCCGGTCCGGCGGCCGGGCGATGCTGCTCTACCTGGTGCAGCGGGAGGATTGCGCCGCCGTGCGCATCGCGGCGGATATCGACCCGGCCTATGCCGCGGCGGCCGCGGCGGCGCGCGCCGCCGGCGTCGAATTCCGCGCCCTCGGCTGCCGCGTTTCGGCCGGTGAGATCGCCGCCGCCGGTCCCTTGCCGGTCGGGATTTGACGGTCTAGGTATCGGCAGCGCAACCGCATTTCCGGCGCCATGAGAACAGAGGCCCTCTACGACAGGTCGGGCGGCTCCCGCACCCTGGTCAAGCTGCACGACGCCGCCGATTTCGACGGTATGCGCCGGGCCGGCCGGCTGGCGGCGGAAACCCTCGATTTCATCACGCCCTATGTCGAACCGGGCGTCTCGACCGGCGAGCTCGACCGGCTGTGCCACGACTTCATCTGCGACCGCGGCGCCGTCCCCGCCCCGCTCGGCTACCGCGGCTTCCCGAAGTCGATCTGCACGTCGGTCAACCATGTCGTCTGCCACGGCATTCCGGACGAGCGGAAAATCCTGAAAGACGGCGATGCGCTCAATATCGACGTGACGGCGATCCTCGACGGCTGGCACGGCGACACCAGCCGCATGTTCCCGGTCGGCCGCGTCGGCGTGAAGGTGCAGCGGCTGATCGACGCGACCTGGGCGGCGATGATGGCGGGGATCGCGGCCGTCCGGCCCGGCGCGACCCTCGGCGACATCGGCGCCGCCGTCCAGGGCCACGCCGAGAGCCGGGGGTTTTCGGTCGTGCGCGACTTCTGCGGCCACGGCCTCGGCACGGTGTTCCACGACGCGCCGAGCGTGCTGCACTACGGCGAGCCCGGCGCCGGGCTGGTGTTGCAGGAAGGCATGTTCTTCACCGTCGAGCCGATGATCAACGCCGGCGGCCCGGCGACCAAGATCCTCCAGGACGGCTGGACCGCCGTGACCCGCGACCGCAAGCTCTCGGCCCAGTTCGAACATTCGATGGGCGTCACGGCGGACGGCTGCGAGGTGTTCACCGGCTCGCCGCGCGGCTGGCGCAAGCCGCCCTACGAAACGGTCGACCGCGCGGCCTGACCGCCCCCGGCGGAAGCGCCGCCCGCCGGCCGCAACCGCGGCGCGGGTGCCGGGACGTGTCGGGTTGTGTCATGAAATGTCATGATTTGTCATGATTTGTCATGGCGGCCCCGTTTTCCGCCCCCGTCCGCCGTTCCGAACCGGACACCGAAACCGCACCCTCCCACCGTCATTCCGGCCGAGCGAAGCGAGCGGAGAACTCTCGACTCGGTCCCGGCAACGGGAACCCGGACGCCTGCGCCGGGATTCCTCCGCTACGCCCCGGATCGAATCCGGGGCTCCGGTCGGAATGACGGGTGGGGTTTGCGCCCGGTCGGGACGAGGGTCCCGGAATGGGGATCCCCGGATGCGTCATGAAATGTCATGATTTGTCATGTTCCGCTGCGATGGCCTCTCCTTTCGCGCCGCCGCGCCCTGTCCAGTTGGCTAGACAGACCGTTCTGTTTATCGTGTTTTATTGCACTTCGCCTCTCCGCCCGAAGCCGCCCAGCCGGCCCGAAACCGCGGAAAACCGCCGTTCCGGACGCCTGCCCCGGTTCCCGCTCCGGGCGCAAAACCGGGACAAAGGAATACATTCCACAACCTACCCGTCATTTCGGGGAAGGCGCCAAGCCCGTTCGCACGGTATGTTCATATAATGTTCCTTTGCCCGGCGTCAACCCCGATGCCGCCCCCCTGGCGTGGCGATGCGGCGGCGCGTCCGTCCCGCCGCCGGGCGGGCGGGCGCCGGCAGCTCCGGCCCTGCGCGCCCCCGCCCCGGCATGTCCGGCGCGCGGACTTGCGCGCCCGCCGCCGCCGCCCTATTTTCCGCGCCTCCGGCCGCACTCCCGGCCGCGTTCCCGGCCGGCGTTATACAGGGCGCCATAGGGGGCGCCGTGCGGGCGCGGGCGGGAGATTGCGGAGAGGTGCCGGAGCGGTCGAACGGGGCGGTCTCGAAAACCGTTGTGCGCCTTGCGCACCGTGGGTTCGAATCCCACCCTCTCCGCCAATAGCTTGACCAAAATTGTTGTGAACCTACCAAGAGATATTAAAGAAAACGATAAGCCGATCATTCCAACCGGATATTGGTCAATGTCGGTCGTTATTGCGGTATCGGCACCGCGCTGCCTAAGCGAAAAATAGCATGTCCCATACAACTATTCCTGAAAATCTCCAGAGCCTTCATCGCCAAGAAGAAACTCTGCGCGGAAAGGCGCTGGAGATTGTTGCGCAAGACACGCGACTTCAACTGCACCTATGCGTGATCGAGCAAGCCATGAATCTCTCGGATCTCCTTCGTCAAGTTCCAACTGAGGACGAAGACTTGAAAGTAATCCAAGTTCTCGGCATGCGGACGTTCAATGCGTTCGGTGCTAGTCTGAAGCTTGCACTTTCCGGCTATGGGCAAAACAGCGCTTTGGTTATGAGGGACATCCTTGAGACAGTGTTCCTGCTGGACTTGTTCAACAGCGATAGAGCAATGATTGAGCGATGGCGTTTTGCCGACGACAAAATCCGAAGAAAACAATTTTCGCCTGCCGCTGTGCGTAAAGCACTCGATGATCGTGATAGTTTTGAGGGACGGAAGCGCGAAGAGGTGTACCGGATGTTCTCGGAACTGGCTGCCCACCCTACCATGAAGTCGGTCTTCATGATGCGTCCTCAAAGTAACGGGGATGCAGTAAGCGGACCCTTCGTCGAAGCCAGCAGTCTAGAAGCGGTGTTGTGGGAGATGGGGCGTCTAGCCATTCAAGTCGGAAACACTCTGGTTGATTTCTTTCCGCAAGCTCGAACCGACCTGCACCCGATGAGGGCCGTTTATGCGAACACTCGGATCCGCTGGTTCAAGACTTTCTATCCGGATCAACTCAGCTAGGTCTGTAGCAGCTCCATCGCCACGATACGCTTGCCGCCTCAACCTCTCCGCTGGCGCAGCCCTCCCCCCTTCCGCTACACTCCCCCGGCAAACCGGGAGGAAACCCATGACATTATCGCTCGAACAGGCGCGCACGATTATCCGGGTCGCGCTGGAGACGCGGGTTGCGATGGGCCTGCGGCCGCTCGCCGTCGCGGTGCTGGACGAGCGCGGCGCGCTGGTCGCCTACGAGCAGGAGGACGGCTCCACCCTGCTGCGCGAGCGGGTCGCCCGCGGCAAGGCGATGGGCGCGCTCGGCATGGGCATGAGCTCGCGCCGGCTGGGCGAGATGGGCGCCGAGCGGCCGATGTTCATGCAGGCGCTGATCGACGCCGCCGGCGGGCAGCTCGTGCCGGTTCCCGGCGGGGTGATCGTCAAGACCCAGGAGGGCCGTCTCTTCGGCGCGGTCGGCGTCTCCGGCGACACCTCGGACAAGGACGAGGCCGTCGCCGTCGCCGGCATCGAGGCGGCGGGCCTGGTGGCGAAGGCGGACTGAACGGACTCCCGGGGCTGTGTGGCCGCCCCGGGAACGGCGCGACATCCAGGCCACCCCGCGCCCCGGGCAAACGGGCAAAAAGGCAAACGGGCAAACGGGATGGCGGGCGGCGGCCTGCGACGCCTTCCGTTCCGGCGAGAGGGAAAGCGGCATGGCATCCGGAAGTTCCGGCCGGGATTCCGCAGACCTTCGCCGGCCCGGCGCGAAAATCCCGCTGCCGCTCGCCACGGGGCTGGGGCTACAGATCGCGGCGCTCAACCTGCCGGGCGCGGTGCTGATCGCGACCGTCGTGTTCCAGGCCGCCGGCCAGCCGGAGAGCGTTCTGCTCTGGGCGGTGTTCGCCTCGGTCGCGGCCTGCGGCGCGACGACGATGCTCCAGGCGTTCCGGGCCGGCCGGTTCGGCGCCGGCCATATCCTCGCCATCGGCACGCCCGGGGCCGCCATCGCGGTGAGCGTCGCCGCCCTCGCCGCCGGCGGGCCGGGCCTGCTCGCCGCCCTGGTGATCGCCTTCGCGCTCTTCCAGTTCGCCTTCTCGGCCCGGCTTTCGCTGTTCCGCCGCGTCCTCACCCCGACCGTCACCGGGACGGTCATGATGCTGACGCCGGTCACGGTCATGCCGGTCATGTTCGAACAGTTGCAGAATGTGCCGGCCGGCGCATCGCCGCTCGCCGCGCCGCTCTGCGCGCTGACGGCCCTGCTCGTCATCGCCGGCCTTGTGCTGAAGGCCGGGCAGGGCCTGCGCCTGTGGGCGCCGGTCCTCGGCATCGTCGCCGGTTCGGCCGTCGCCGCCCCGTTCGGCCTCTACGATTTCGCGCGCATCGGCCGGGCTGCGTGGATCGGCGTTCCGGCGGTCGAATGGCCGGCGCCGGACCTCGGCTTCGGGCCCGCATTCTGGGCGCTGCTGCCGGGGTTCCTGTTCATCGGCCTGGTCTGCACGATCCAGACCGTCAGCGGCGCCGTCGCGATCCAGCGCGTGTGCCAAACCGGTTCGGGGGGCGGCTCCCGGGCGGTCGATTTCCGGGCGGTCCAGGGCGCGGTCGCGGCCGACGGGGCCGGCAACCTGCTGTCCGGGTTCGCCGGGACGATGCCGCTCGGCTTCCGCCCGATGGGCGCGACGATGGTCGAGATCACGGGGATCGGCTCCCGCCGCATCGGGATTGCGCTCGGCGCGGCGACGGTCGCCCTGGCCTTCCTGCCCAAGGCGCTGGCCGCGATCCTGGCGATCCCCGGCCCGGTCGCCGCGGCCTTCATCACCGTCACGATGGCGACGATCTTCGTCATCGGCATGAAGACGGTCGTCCAGGACGGGCTGGACTACCGCAAGGGCCTGGTCGCCGGCGTCGGCTTCTGGATCGGCGCGGGTTTCGAAAGCGGCGCGGTTTTCCCGGAGCTGGTTTCGGGATTTGCCGGCGGTTTCCTGCAGAACGGGATGATCGCCGGCGGCGTGGCGGCGATCGCCATGACCCTGTTCGTCGAGCTGACCAAGCCGCGGCGCAGCCGGCTCGAACTGGCGTTCGACCGCTCGGCGCTGCAGGAGGTCCGCGCGTTCGTCGGGGCGTTCGCGGCGCGCAACGGCTGGGACGGGGAGATGGCGGACCGCCTCGACGCGGCGAGCGAGGAGACCGTGCTGACCCTGCTGGACCGGACCGAAGCCGGCGACGACGAAGCGCCGCGCCGGCTGCTTCTGGTCGCGCACCGGGAGGACGGCGCGGCGGTCCTCGAATTCGTCGCCGCCAAGGGCGAGGCGAACCTCCAGGACCGGATCGCGCTGCTCGGAGAGGCCGGCGCCGCCGATGCGATCGAGCGGGAAGTCTCGCTCCGGCTGCTGCGCCACCTTGCATCTTCGGTCCGCCACCAGCAATATCACGACACCGACATCGTAACCGTGCGGGTCGATCCGCCCCCCGGCCGCTCCGGGCCGGACGGCGCACCGGGACAACCGCAATGACCTTTTCGGAGAGGTAACCATGTATTTTGCAGCATTCGCCACGGACAAGCCGGGCCTGACGCAACAGCGGAGCGATCTCCAGCCCGATTTCATCGCCTACCTGCGCGACCATCCGGATCATCCGGACGTGACCGTTCATAACGGCGGGCCCACCGTCGCCGAGGACGGCGCGTCGATCGTCGGCCTGCTCCTGACGGTCGAAGCGCCGTCGCGCGAGGCGGTGCAGGCGTTTATGGCGGACAGCCCGTTCGGCAAGGCCGGCCTGTTCGCCGACCTGCAGATCCGGCAGTGGGACTGGATGACCGGCCGTCCCGGATAAATCTCTCCGTCCTGCGCCGGGCGCGTCCGCCGGGCGGGGGCGCCGGCCGCAGGGAGAGGGCGGGATGTTCCCGAAAAACTGCTGGTACGTCGCGGCCTGGGACCGTGAGGTCCAGCGGCTGCACCCGATGCGCCGGCGGCTGCTCGGCGAACCGGTCGTGCTGTACCGGGGGTCGGACGGCGCGCCGGCCGCCCTCGAGGACCGCTGCTGCCACCGCCATGCGCAACTGTCCCGCGGCCGGGTGCGCGGCGACCTGATCGAGTGCGCCTATCACGGCCTGCGCTTCGCGCCCGACGGCGCCTGCGTCCACATCCCGAGCCAGACGCGGATTCCGCCCTCGGCGCGGGTGCGCAGCTATCCGGTCGCCGAGAAACACCGCTGGGTCTGGATCTGGCCCGGCGATCCGGCGCTGGCCGACGAGAGCCGGATTCCCGATTTCGGCGTCATGGACCGTCCGGACTGGACCTGGCGCGGCGAGACCCTGGCGGTCGCCGGCAACGCCATGCTGGTCGTCGAGAACCTGATGGACCTGACCCATCTGCCCGCGCTGCACCGGACGACGCTCGCCGACACGGCGATTCCCGAGAACGACATCCCGGTCGACTACCGCATCGACGGCGACACGATCCGGGTCGACCGCTGGGCGCTGGACACGCCGGCGCCGCCCTACTTCCGCCTGCTCGCCGGTTTCGCGGCCGATGCAAGGGTCGACCGCTGGATGAACACGATCTATACGCCGCCGTCCTTCGTGCGCATCGACATCGGCGCCGCCGAGGCCGGCTCCGGCGCGCGCGAGGGCGACCGCAGCAGGGCGGTGACGACCTGGAACCTCAACGCAATTACACCGGAGACCGACGGCAGCGCGCACTATTTCTGGGCCCAGGCGCAGGATTTCGCCGGCGGCGACCCGAGCCTCAGCGAGCTCGATTTCGCCCTGGTCCGCAAGGCGTTCGAGGAAGACCTCGCGGCGATCGCCGGCCAGCAGGAAAACCTCGATCTCGACCCGGCCGCCCCGCGCCTCGACCTCGCCGCCGACCGCGCCGGCATCCAGGCCCGCCGCATCGTCGAGCGGATGGCGCGGGCGGAAGCGGGATAGCGACCATGAAACGAACCTATGACGGCGCCTGCCACTGCGGGAAGGTCCGCTTCGAGGTCACCGCCGACATCGACCATGTCCGGGTTTGCGACTGTTCGATCTGCCGGGTGCGCGGCGCGCTTATCCACCGGATGCCGGCGGAGGCGGTGAAAATCCACACGCCGCTCTCCGAACTGACCCTGTATCGATGGGGGTCCTATACGGGTCGGGACTATTTCTGCCCGGTCTGCGGGATCCTGCCGTTCCGCCGGACCAGCATGCCGACGCAGGACGAGGTCGACCGGGGTCTGGCGCCGTTCGAGGGCTGGGCGGTCAACACCCGCTGCCTGAAGGATTTCGATATCTTCGCGGCGCCGCAGAAGCGGATCTACCGGTCCGTGCCCGATACCGCCGATATTTTGCCGGATACCCGCACATTCGCGGAAACCGGGTAGGGCCCGGCGCACCGGCGGCAGGACGGACCCGCGCCGCAGAAAGGTGTGGCACCGCCTTCCGGTTTGCTGCATGAGTCGCGGAGATCGAACCGGCCCGCCCTGTAGCGTATTGGGGCAGCGTTCCGGGACTGCATTCCGGGGGGCCGCGTTCCGGGAGGAAGATATGAACAAGCCGACGAAGACGGCCGGGAGCGGCACTGCCGGCGCGCAGGACCGCCCGCGGAAAATCGGGAACAAGCGCTACGAGCAGGAGCTGTTCCGGCTCCAACTCGAACTCGTGAAGATGCTCGAATGGATCAAGCACGAGGGGCTCAAGGTCGTGGTCGTCTTCGAGGGGCGGGACGCGGCCGGCAAGGGCGGCGTCATCAAGCGCATCACCCAGCATCTGAGCCCGCGCATCTGCCGGGTCGTCGCCCTGCCCGCGCCGACAGAGCGCGAGCGGACCCAGTGGTACTTCCAGCGCTATGTGCCCCACCTGCCCGCGGCCGGCGAGATGGTCCTGTTCGACCGGAGCTGGTACAACCGGGCCGGCGTCGAGCGGGTGATGGGCTTCTGCACCGAAGAGGAGCACCGGGAGTTCCTGCGCTCCTGCCCGGAATTCGAGCGCATGCTCGTGCGCTCCGGCATCACGCTGATCAAATACTGGTTCTCCGTCTCCGACGAAGAGCAGGAAAAGCGGTTCCAGAGCCGGCTCGAACAGGGCCACAAGCGCTGGAAGCTGAGCCCGATGGACCTGGAATCGCGGCGCCGGTGGGTCGAATACTCCAGGGCGAAGGACGAGAATTTCGCCCATACGGATATCAAGCAGGCGCCGTGGTACGTCGTCGATGCCGACGTGAAGAAGCACGCCCGGCTGAACTGCATCAGCCACTTGCTGAGCATGATCCCCTACGAGGACCTGACGCCGGAGCCGATCGAGCTGCCGGAGCGCGCGGAAGCCGGCGCCTATGTCCGGCCGCCCTTCTCCGACCAGACGCTGGTGCCGCCGGTCTACCCCGGCGAGGAGTAGAGCGGCGCCCGAACCGGCCGGGCGCGATTCTTCCCCCGCTTCAGCAGATTCCTCTGCGAAACGCGGATAGGTCGGAAACGGGCGCCGGCGCGGCCTTCCCCTCCCGTCATTTCGATCCCTACCCGTCATTTCGACCGGAGCCCCGGCCCGCCGGGCCGGGGCGGAGTAGCCTGCCCTGAGCGAAGTCGAAGGGGAGAAACCTGGAGGGCGCTCCACCGACGCCCAAGGCTCCGGCATCCGCCCGGCGCCCGTCGCCGGCCGGATTTCTCCACTCGCTCCGCTCGGTCGAAATGACGGTTGGGGGTGCGCTTCGGCCGGAATGACGGACGGCGCAAGCGGCGCGCCCGGCGCGGTCTCCCCCCTTTCGCAGAGGAATCCCCAAGGGGAGGGGGAACTTCGGTTCGCAAACGCCGGGCCAAAAGCGGGAAACCGACGCAATTCCAATGCCTTACCCCCTCCCCTTGGGGGAGGGGTCTCGCGGGAAAGGCTCCGCGCCGCCCGTTTCCCGCGTTATCCGGGTTTCGCAGAGAAATCCTCTTCAGCGGGGGAGGAAGCCCGGTCTTCGATGCTCCGGTAGAGAACGATCCCGTACTTGTGCATCGGTCGTTTCCGGGGCTGCGCTTCCGCGCCCGGCCCTACACCCGCAATATCTTCCCCGGGTTCATGATGTCGTCCGGGTCGAGGGCCTTCTTGACCATGCGCATGAGGGAGACGGCCTCGCCGTGCTCGGCGATCAGGAAGTCCATCTTGCCCATGCCGATGCCGTGCTCGCCGGTGCAGGTGCCCTCCATGGCGATGGCGCGGTGGACCAGGCGCTCGTTGACCGCGTTGGCCCGGGCCATCTCGTCCGCGTCCTCCTTGTCGGCGATCAGGACGAGGTGGAAGTTGCCGTCGCCGACATGGCCGACGATAGGGGCGATGAGGTTATTCTCGCGGATGTCGTTCTGGGTCTCGACGATGCATTCGGCGAGCCGGCTGATCGGCACGCAGACGTCCGTCGCCCACACCTCGGCGCCCTGGCGGATGTTCTTGGCGGCGTAGGCGGCGTCGTGGCGCGCCTGCCACAGCTTCGCCCGCTCCTCGGCGCTCGCCGTCCACTGGAAATCGCCGCCGCCCCATTCGTCGGAGATCGCCTTGACCGTCTCCGCCTGTTCGGCCGTGCCCGCTTCGGTGCCGTGGAACTCGAACCACAGCATCGGCGCCACCGGCAGGTCGGTGCCCGAATAGTCGTTGGTCGCCTTCATCTGCACTTCGTCGGCGATCTCGATGCGCGCGACCGGGATGCCGAGCTGGATGGTCTCGATCACCGTGTTGACCGCCGCTTCGAGCGAGGGATAGGCGCACAGGGCCGAGACGATGGATTCGGGGATGCCGTAGAGGCGCAGGGCGATCTCGGTAATCACGCCCAGCGTGCCCTCGGAGCCGACGAACAGGCGGGTGAGGTCGTAACCGGCCGACGACTTGCGCGCGCGCTGCGCCGTTTTGACGATGCGGCCGTCGGCGGTGACGACGGTGAGGCCGAGCACGTTCTCGCGCATGGTGCCGTAGCGCACCGCGTTGGTGCCGCTGGCCCGGGTCGCCGTCATGCCGCCGATCGAGGCATCGGCGCCCGGATCGATCGGGAAGAACAGGCCGGTGTCGCGCAGATATTCGTTGAGCTGCTTGCGCGTCACGCCGGGCTGGACGCGGCAGTCCAGGTCCTCGGCGTTGACCTCAAGCACCGCGTCCATGCGCGTCAGGTCGATGCACAGGCCGCCGTTCAGCGCCGCGACATGGCCTTCGAGCGAGGTGCCGGTGCCGAAGGGGATGACCGGCGCCCGGTATTCGGCGCAGACCCCGACCGCCTCGGCGACCTCTTCGGTCGATTCGGCGTAGAACACGGCGTCCGGCGGCACGACCGGGTGATGGTCCTCGCCCTTGCCGTGCTGTTCGCGGACGGATTCGGAGGTCGAAAGCCGGTCGCCGAAGCGCTGCCGGAGCACGCCGACCGCCTCGTCGATCCGCGACTCCGGCCGGTGCTCGACCGTGCGGTGTATCTGCAGGGCCATGCCGGCACCCTCCCCGTTTCCTCCGGGTTGCGGCGAACCCGTTTCCGTTCGCTCCCTGATTACGCCACCGCCGGCCCAACGGCAAGCAGGGCGGCAAGCAGGGCGGCAAGCGGGGCGGCAAGCGGCCTTGGATTCGTTGCTTCGTTCAACTGGCTGCGGAAAAGACATCGACCCACCGCGATTCATCGGTCACCGGTCGGTCGATCCGTCCGTCCATTCAACAAAAATTCCCTTCGATTTGCCAAATCACTCCAGCATTTCAATCGAAATTACGACGCCAAGCGAGCGCTTGCGCCCGGAGCCTCCTGTCACGGCGACTACATGCACACTAACTTTGCCGCCGCGCCGAAGATGATCGATCACTATTTCAGCTTGGTCGCACCCTAGAGAACCAATTTGATTCTCGAGTTGATTTGGATTCTTTCGGTATATCTCAATAATCTCAAGATTCGAGGCAACAGCCGCGACATGACGAAGATACAGTACTTCACCTACTTGCAATCCCCGGATTATATCCTGCCTGCTTGTACCGTCCGGATTTTTGTATGTAACTTCGGCTAAGTTTGTTCGAAAGACCCGATTCGTTACCCAACTGGTCCGCTGATGGTATTTATCTTTCCATATCTTGGGATCTGGCTTCATTTGCTCGGTCGACGTCAGGTTGCGGCAAATCCATTCCCGGCTGCTCTGCCCTTCTGATAACGTCACCGCCGCAATGGCGCCGCGAGACTCAGGTGAACCGCTTGGTACGGGAAAGCAGGGCAGCGCGCAAACTGGAAGTTCGCCGAGGATGCCTGAGTTACGACGTGGGCAATCGGTTTAGAGCAGAGGTTCAACAATCTTGTAACCAAGCCACAGAAGAAAGGCAGCGATTCCAACCATTTGCGCAAGATTGAAAAATCCAAGCCACAACTGCACGACGACACCTCCTATCGTGGTCGAAACCCGGTGAGCAATCGTCGCTTCACGCAGCCGCCCACTCGCCGGCATCCCCCTCGCGAACCTGCCTCGGCACGGTTTTCTTCAGAGGGACGACGTGTGAGACTTCGACCGTTTCGTTGTTCGGCAGCGGCGCTTTGCCCTTGCTAATCGCGACTTGCACCACACTGGCGAGGGAATCGAACTTTTCGGCACCCGCCAGCGCCGCGGCATCGTTGCCGTAGTAGTCGAACCAAGGTAGTCCCGCTTCGGTATAGTCCTTTGCCGTCGGCGGCTCGGTCGGCGGTCGTTCGCCGGTTATAGTCATCCATTGAGCGGAATTGGCGATGGTGACGAAACAACGGCTGCCGTGTCGCTGGTCCCATACATCCAGTCCGTACGGATCGTCGTAGATGTCCTGCTTCATCCGTCCGCCGGGCGCGAGTCCCATAGCATCTTCCATTATGTCGGGGGCGGCGAGACGGAGATTACACTGCACGGCCCCCCTAGCCTCCACCAGCCTTTCATAGCGATCCCGCTTCATGGGCCAGGCCGCAATCTGCACGCCGCCATGCTCCGCGGCTCCGGTCAGTTGTTCCTCCAAGGTGTAGCCCCCGCCCAGGGGCATGGCGACGAACTGACGGACGATCCCCTTCGCGACGCAATAGCCGTCGAGCCACGGCTGTTCCGGAACGACTGCGTAGTCCTGCGGATCGCGGTTCAGGCGATCTGCCCAGGCATCGCCGGTCAGCGCACAGATTTTTCCGGTCGCGACCTTCACGGCGAACGGGTACGCGAACCGACGATTGAGACCCGAACCGAAGTCGATCCAAAGAGCCTCGGCCTGGTGTATGGGCGCCATTACGCCGCCACGCCGCCGCCAGGCTTGGGGCAGGCGCGCCGCATAATCGTCCAGATGCCGCAGCGGGAAGCGACCCAGCCCCGGCGGCAGCGGATACTCCTCTCTGTCGTCCGGAATCCGCAGCGTCCGTTGGAAACAGATCGAAAGACGCGCGCGCTCGTGCACCTCCGGGAACCTGAACTCCAGCCTGTCGTTATCGAGTATGATCATCGTTCGTCGCTCCTTACCACTCTCCGTCCCGAACTTCGCGCACCACGCGCAGAATGGCGTCGTCCGGCGCCTCCCTCAGTTGTCGGATCAGGTCCGCAAACAGCCGGGGCCGCTTGCGGATGATCTCCTGCAATTCGCCCGAGACCTTTCCCGCCATCGCCAGAAGAACATCCGGGTCCTGGCCCAATTCGTGCGCCAGCCGCACGGTGGTCGCTTCCGAGGGCGGAGCCACGTCGCCCCGCTCGACCTTGCTCAGATAGGCCGGCTCAACCCCGATCCGTTGGGCCACCTGGCGCAACGAATACCGCCGATCCTTCTGACGCAAGCGCTCACGGCGCTCCCGGAGGGTCTTTCCAAAATTTGTCATATGTCGTATATAGTACACATTTATTGCATGTCAACCGATAGACGCTTGAAGGACGGTTTCGCGCGGTCGAATAGTGAGGTTTCCCAACCGGTCGCCCCTGCCGTATGAACCTCCCGCCCCGAGTTTGCCGATCCGCCGACAACCGCGCCCGAAATTCCGACCCGCCCGAATTCCGCCCCGCCGACATGCCGACCCTGCCCGACTTTGCCGAACGGACGCCCGACAAGCGCGCGCTTATCATGGCCGGCAGCGGCGAAACCGTGACCTATGCGGCGCTGGAGGCGCGGTCGAACCGCTTCGCCCACCTGCTGCGCGCGCTCGGCATCCGGGCCGGCGATCATATCGCCTTCCTGGTCGAGAACCATCCGCGCTTCTTCGAATTGTGCTGGGGCGCCAAGCGGGCCGGCCTCTACTACACGGCGATCTCCTCCTACCTGACCGCCGGCGAAGCCGCCTACATCGTCAACGACTGCGGCGCCCGCCTGTTCGTCTCGACGGAATACAAGCGCGACGTGGCGGCCGCCGTGCCGCCGCTCTGCCCGAAGCTGGAGCACTGCCTGGCGATCGGCGGCGCGGCGGACGGGTTCGCCTCCTACGAGGACGCCGTGGCCGCCCAGCCGGCCGGGCGGATCGCCGACGAGGTCGAGGGCACGGACATGCTCTATTCGTCCGGCACCACCGGCCGGCCCAAGGCGGTCAAGCGGCCGCTCCAGGGCATGGCGTTCGGCGAGCACGACGGGGCGCTCGCCATGCTCGCCGACGCGGTCGGCCTGCACCGCGGCATGGTCTACCTGTCGCCGGCGCCGCTCTATCACGCCGCTCCGCTGCGCTACAACATGGCCTCGGTGGCGCGCGGCGCGACCAGCGTGGTCATGGAGCGCTTCGACGCCGCGCACAGCCTGGCCCTGATCGAGCGCCACCGCGTCACCCACAGCCAGTGGGTGCCGTCCATGTTCGTGCGCATGCTGAAGCTGCCGGAGGCCGAGCGGACGAGGCGCGACCTGTCCAGCCACGTCACGGCGATCCACGCCGCCGCGCCCTGCCCGGTTCCCGTCAAGGAGGCGATGATCGGCTGGTGGGGGCCGATCCTGCTCGAATATTACGGCGGCACGGAGAGCAACGGGCTGACGCTGATAAACACCGAGGAGTGGCTGGAGCGCCGCGGCTCGGTCGGCCGGCCGGTCGTCGGCGCGCTCCACATCGTCGGCGAGGACGGCGCGGACCTCCCGCCCGGCGAGACCGGCACGGTCTATTTCTCGGACGGGCCGGACTTCGAATATTTCAACGACCCGGAACGCACCGCCGAGGCCTATGACGACCGCGGCCGGTCCACCCTGGGCGATATCGGCCATATGGACGAAGACGGCTATCTCTACCTGACCGACCGCAGGTCCTTCACCATCGTCTCCGGCGGCGTGAATATCTATCCGCAGGAGATCGAGAACCTGCTGATTACCCATCCGAAGGTCGCCGACGTGGCGGTGTTCGGCGTGCCGAACGAGGAATTCGGCGAGGAGGTGAAAGCCGTCGTCCAGCCGCTCTCGACGGCCGACGCCGGCGACGCCCTGGCCGGCGACCTGATCGCCTTCGCGCGCGCGCATCTGAGCGCGATCAAGGTCCCGCGCAGCGTCGATTTCATGGAAGCCCTGCCCCGCCACCCGACCGGCAAGCTCTATAAGCGCCTCCTCAAGGACCGCTACTGGGGCAAACGCGCCAGCCGGATCGTGTAGAGCCTGTCCGTTTTTTTCGGAACCACCGACGCAACCGGGAACGCCCCTTCGATACGCCCCGCCCCTTCAACTTCGCTCAGGGCAGGCCCTTCGATACGCCCCGGCCGGGGGCCGGGGCTACTCAGGGTGAGGATGAAGGGGGTAGATCGAGCACCATTCCCCTCATCCCGAGTAGGCGCGCTTGCGCGCCGTATCGAGGGACGCCGTGCCGCTGTGGTTCAAGCTAAAGCGGATATGCCCTAGGACTCGCCGCGGGTCATTTCGTGCCGTAGAGCCGGTCGCCGGCGTCGCCGACGCCGGGCACGATATAGCCGTGACCGTTCAGCCGCTCGTCGATGGCGGCGGTGTAGACCGGCACGTCCGGGTGCGCGGCGTGGAACGCCTCGATCCCCTCCGGCGCGGCCAGCAGGCACAGGAACTTGAGCCGGCGCGCGCCGGCGGCCTTGATCCGCTCGACCGCGGCGACCGCCGAGTTGCCGGTCGCCAGCATCGGATCGAGCGCGACCGCCTGCCGGTCGCGCAGGTCTTCGGGCGCCTTGAAATAATATTCGACGGCCATCAGCGTTTCCGGGTCCCGGTAGAGGCCGACATGGCCGACGCGCGCAGAGGGGACGAGGTCCATCATCCCTTCCAGAAGCCCGTTGCCCGCCCGCAGGATCGAAATCAGGACGAGCTTCTTGCCGGCGAGGAACGGCGCCTGCATCGGCGCCAGCGGCGTCTCGATCGTCCGGTCCTCGGTCTCCAGATCGCGGGTCACCTCGTAGCCGAGCAGCAGGGCAATCTCGCGCAGCAGCAGGCGGAACCGGGCGGTATCGGTTTCCTTCCGCCGCAGCAGGGACAGCTTGTGCCGGACCAGCGGATGATCGACGACCGTGACTTGCTTCATCGGCGGTTTCCCCGGCGGCCTGCGCCCCTGGAATGTCCCTCGGTTTCCGGGCCCGGACCGGGACGCCGGCCGGGCCTGCCGGACGACCTTAGCGCGGAATTCCGGCCTCCGTCACGGCCCGTATCGAACCGGCTCGAGGCGCGTCCCCGAACGGCCCGCCGGCGTGCGCAGATGCTCGGCGACGTCGTAGAGTGAAGCGGCGGTCTCGGTCATGGCGTCCGTCTTCCGTGGATCTCCGTCCTTCGGGCCTCGTTCTTTGCATGAATCGTAGCCATCTGGCTGCAATTCGGTTCGATCGTGCCTGGGGCCGGTCTGTTTCGAACGGAACCGCCGACACGGCGGAGAAACGCTCCATCCGGCAAGCTGGGGGCAGGCCCTTCGATACGCCCCGCCCCTTCGACTTCGCTCAGGGCAGGCCCTTCGATACGCCCCGGCCGGGGGCCGGGGCTACTCAGGGTGAGGGTGAAGGGAGGGTGAACGCATTACAACACCCTCATCCCGAGTAGGCGCGCCAGCGCCGTATCGAGGGACGGCTCGCTGCCACCCGGTTCTATCCACGACGGGCACGCTCCACGCTTCGAACGGCCGGCGACGCAACGGCACTGGCGCGGCGGCCGGCAGGGGTGCTAGTCTTGCCCGATCGAAGTTCCGCCGGGGTGTCGTCCGGCCGCCGCCGCTTTGCTGCCGGTGGGCCGGGCGTCTGAGATCATACCCGCCGAACCTGACCTGGGTCATGCCAGCGTAGGGAGCCGTCCGATTCAGACGCCGCAATCCCGTACCCGACGCCCGGAGACCGTTGCCGTCATCGGCGCCGGCGTGTGCGGGCTGGGCATCGGCTGGCGGCTGGCCCAAGCCGGCTGCCGGGTCGATATCTTCGACCGGGGCGCGATCGGCCGGGGCGCCAGCCATGCCGCCGCCGGAATGCTCGCCGCCGGCGTCGAAACCGAGCCCGGCGAACTGGACCTGTTGCAGCTCAACCGCCGGAGCCAGCAGGCCTGGCCCGCCTTCGCCGCCGAAGTCGAAGCGGCGAGCGGGCGGGACATCGGCTACCGCGGCGACGGCACCCTGGTCGTCGCGCTGACCCGGGACGACGAGCGGCAGCTTCGCTTCATCCACGACTATCACCGCCGCGCCGGCATCGAGGCGGCGCTGATCGGCGGCGCCGAAGCGCGGCGGCGGGAGCCGTATCTCAACCCCCGGATTCCGGCCGCCGTCTGGAGTCCCGACGATCACCAGGTCGACAACCGCGCCCTCACCGCGGCGCTGGCCGAGGCCGCCGGGCGCGCCGGCGCGCGGCTGCATCCGGACAGTGCGGTCGAAGCCGTCCGGGTCGAGAACGGCCGGGCGGCGGGCGTCGTCGTTGCGGGCGAAACCGCGGCGGCCGACCGGGTGGTGCTGGCCGCCGGCGCCTGGTGCCGCGCGGTCGGCGGGCTGGCGCCGGCCGCGCTGCCGCCGGTCCGCCCCGTCAAGGGCCAGATGCTGGCGTTGCAGATGGACCCGGACGCGCCGCTGCTGCGCCACGTCCTGTGGGCGCCCGGCATCTACCTCGTCCCGCGGCGCGACGGCCGCCTGCTGATCGGCGCGACGGTCGAGGAAAAGGGCTTCGACGACACGATCACCGCCGGCGGCCAGTATGCCCTGCTCGATGCGGCGTGGCGCGCCCTGCCGGGGATCGAGGAACTGCCGATCGCGGAAACCTGGGTCGGCTTCCGGCCGGGATCGCGCGACGACGCGCCGATCCTCGGGCCCGGCCCGGTCGACGGCCTGGTCTACGCCACCGGGCATCACCGCAACGGCATCCTGCTGGCGCCCGTGACCGCCGACCTGGTGAGCCGCTTCGTCCTGACCGGAGACCTGGACCCGGCGCTCGCGCCGTTCACGCTGGCGCGCTTCGACCCGGCGCTGGGTTCCGGGCTGGCGGCGGAGTAGCCGGCGATGAAGATCGTGCTGAACGGCGACCCGGTGGAGACGGCGGCGGCGACCGTGCGAACCCTGCTCGACGAGCAGGGCATCGACGCCGAAGCCCGCGGCGTCGCCGTCGCCGTGAACGCGGCCGTGGCGCCGCGCGGCGCGTGGGCCGAGACGGTTCTGGCGGAAGGCGACGCGGTCGAGATCGTCAAACCCTTCCGCGGCGGTTAGGGACGGCCTTAGCGATGACCGACGACAGCTTCCAGATTGCCGGGCGCAGCTTCGCCAGCCGCCTGTTCCTCGGCACCTCCGGCTATCCGAACCAGCAGGTCATGCTGGACGCGCTCAAGGCGAGCGGCGCGGAAGTGGCGACCGTCTCGATCCGCCGCATCAGCCTGGAGGGCTATGCCGAGAGCATGGTGGACCTGCTCGGCCGCGACTGGACCCTGCTGCCCAACACCGCCGGCTGCATGAGCGCCAAAGACGCCATCCTGACCGCCCAACTGGCGCGCGAGGCGCTGGAGACCGACTGGATCAAGCTGGAGCTGATCGGCGACCGGGAGACGCTGTATCCCGATGTCGAAAATCTCGTCGGCGCGGCGCGGGAACTGGCGGCGGACGGCTTCCAGGTGCTGCCCTATTGCACCGACGATCCCGTAGTGTGCCAGCGCCTGGCCGACGCCGGCTGCGCCGCCGTCATGCCGCTCGGCGCGCCGATCGGCACCGGCATCGGCGTCGCCAACCCCTACAATATCGAGCTGATCTGCGGCCGCAGTCCGGTGCCCGTGATCCTGGACGCCGGGATCGGCACGGCGTCGGACGCGGCGCTGGCCATGGAGCTGGGCTGCGACGCGGTGCTGCTCAACACCGCGGTGGCGAAGGCGCTCGATCCGGTGCTGATGGCCGCAGCCATGCGCGACGCCGTCGCCGCCGGCCGGGCCGCGCGCCGCGCCGGGCGGATTCCGAAGAAGGACCACGCCGAGGCCTCGAGCCCGCAGATGGGGTTGATCGGCGGCTGAGCGCGGCCCCGCCCCCGCTTCCCGCGCCATGGACCTGCCCGCAGCCGAACGCAGCCCCCTGCCCGATCCGCCCCTGATGGTCGTCACCGACCGGCGGCGAGCGCGTCTGCCGCTGGAGAAGGTCGTCGCCGCTGCGTTCGAGGCCGGCGCGCGCTGGGTCTCCGTCCGCGAAAAGGATCTGCCGCCGGCCGAACAGTTCGACCTGGTCCGCAAAATCGCCGGCCTCGCGCCCGCCGACGCGACGGTCGGCCTGCACGGCGTCCCGGCGCCCAGGGCCGAAGGGATCGCCGAAGGTCTCGCCGCCTGGCACCTGCCGCGGCGCGGCGATGTCGAAGAAGCAAGGCGGCTGGCCCCGGAATCCCGCCTGTTCGGCAAGTCCTGCCACAGCCTCGCCGCGGCGCAGGCGGCGCAGGAAGCGGGCGCGGACTACGTCACCCTCAGCCCGGTCTTCGCGACCGACAGCAAGCCCGGCTACGGTCCGGCGCTCGGACCGGCGGTGCTGGAAACCGCCGCGGCGCGGCTGCACCCGGCCGGCTGCCGCCTGCTCGCCCTCGGCGGCGTGACGCCCGGCACGATCGGCGCGTGCCGGGCCGCCGGCGCGGACGGCGCGGCCGTCATGGGCGCCGTCATGGCCGCCGCCGATCCCGCCGCCGCGGTCGCCGCCCTGATCGCGGCGTGGGATTGCGCAACATAGCCGTCGCCTGCGCGGCTCTTCGGGCCGGACGTCCGTTTCGACCGCATCGCGCACTCGAACGGTGTCCCCCTCCCCCCGACCCCCTCGCCCGGCGGATTCCTCTGCGAAATGCGGATAAGGCGGAAACGGTCGCCGGCGCCCCTTTGCGCCGAGGGCCGCCATTCCGCGCCCAGGCCGAGCAGCAGGCGCGCGCCGGGCGCGTCCGAGCGCAGCGCAACGCCGCTGGCGTCCGCCGCCGTTTCGCCATCGAGCGGAACTTCCGCGCCGGCCGAGTCGCGCAGCGCGAGTGCGCCCCCGCGCCCAGGCGGCGCACGGTCTCCGCGGCAATCTCCGCCCCGGCGGACAGCCGGTTTCCGTCGCTTAGCGAAACCCGCGCTCTGTTCGCGTCGGTAAAGCCGTCGAGCGACGCCTGCGCGCCGGCGAGCCAGACCCGCCCCGCCAGTTCCGTCCCGCCGCCGAAGGGGGCCGGCGCGGCTTCCGCCGGGCCGCCGGGCGGTGTATCCTGCGCCGGGCAGAACGACCCGGCAGAACGAAAGAGCCCGCCATGTGGACGACCGAACGGATCGCGGGCCTGGTGCAGCCCGGCCGGGTGCACCGGGACGCCTACACCGATCCGGGCATCTTCGACCTGGAGATGGAGCGGATCTTCGGCCGGGCCTGGCTGCTGCTCGGCCACGGCAGCCAGATCCCGCGCGCCGGCGATTTCGTCACGACGCAGATGGGCCGGCAGCCGGTCCTGATGGTGCGCCAACGCGGCGGCGGCGTGAGCGTGCTGTTCAACCGCTGCGCCCACCGCGGATCGACCGTGTGCAGCGCCGCCAGGGGCACGGTCACGCAGTTCGTCTGCCCGTATCACGGCTGGACCTACGGCCTGGACGGCGCCTTGCTCGCCGTGCCGTCGCCGGACGGCTATGCGGCGGACCGCCACCCGCAGCAGACCGGCCTGGGCCTCGCCGAGGCGCCGCGCACGGAGGTCTACCGCGGCTTCGTCTTCGCCAGCCTGGCCGCGGACGGCCCGCCGCTGCGCGATTTTCTCGGCCCGCTGATCTCCTCCTTCGACGACCTGGTCGACCGGGCGCCGGAGGGCGAAGTCGAGGTCGCCGGCGGCGTCTCGCGCCACGCCTACGACGGCAACTGGAAATTCGTGCTGGAGAACCATCTGGACACGATCCATCCGCGCTACGTCCACGCCTCCTCGATCGCCGCCGCCAACGAGCAGGACGACGGCCGGCCGACCGACGGGGCGGGCGAGATCGCGGTGCGCCAGATGCGCCAGAACGGCGCGCCCAACGAATTGTGGGAAGGCATCGGCCTGTGGGTCGCCGGCGCCGGCCACGGCTACATGGCCGACTATCACGACGACGGGAAGCTGGTCGCGGCGTCTGACGACCCGGTGCATGTCGAATACCGGCGGCGCATGGAAGCGGCCTACGGCGCGGCGCGGGCGCGGGAAATCCTGTCGGTGACGCGCTGGAATTCCATCGTCTTCCCGAACGTCTCTTTCATGAGCCAGTTCGGCCAGCTGCGCATCGTCCGGCCGCTCGCCGCCGGCCGCACGGTGCTCGATACCTACGTTTTCCGCCTGAAGGGCGCGCCGGAGGAGATGTTCCGCCGGGCGGTCGCCTTCGCCAACGCGGTCAACGGCGCCGGCTCGCCGGTGCTGACCGACGATCTGGAGGTCTACGAGCGGCTCCAGACCGGCCTCGGCGCCGACGGCAACGAATGGGTCGACACCGGCCGCGGTTTCGGCCGCGACGTGCGCGATGGCGATAACGGCCTCGACCGCGGCGGCACCGGGACCAGCGAAATCGCCGTGCGCAACCAGTTCCACGCCTGGGCCGGCTACATGACCGATGCCGACAGCGCCGGCGCGAGCGGCATGGCCGTGGCGGCGGAATGAGCGGCGGCGCCCTGCCCGCCGCCGCGTTCGACCGGGCGGCGGTCGAAGCCTTCCTGATCCACGAGGCCGACCTTATCGACCGGCGCGACTTCGAGGCCTGGCTGGCGCTCTACACCGACGACTGCCGCTACTGGGCGCCGCTGGAGGAAGGCCAGGCCGATCCGCAGCACACGGTTTCCCTGATCTACGACGACCGCAAACTGCTCGAAACCCGGGTGCGCCGGCTCGGCCATCCGCGCATCCACGCCCAGGCGCCGCCGTCGCGCACCCTCCACACGGTCGCCAACGTCGCCGTCGCGCCGGAGCCGGAGGACGGCCGGATCGTCGTCCGCTCGAACCAGATCGTCGCCGAATACCGGCAGGGCCGCACCCGCCTGTTCGCCGGCCGCTGCGCCCACCGGCTCGTCCCTGAGGACGGCGGCTACCGCATCGCCCTCAAGCGCATCGACCTGATCGATTCCGAGGGCGAGAACCGCGGCATCCCGATTATTCTGTAGGGCTGGCAAAGACCGGCCGACAGGGCGTCGGGTCGGGGAAGGGCAAGGTTGCGGCGGCGCAGGGCGGCCGTTTCCGGCTACCCCCCGTAGACCAGCCGGATCCGCCGCCGGAGCCGGATCCGCCGCCGGGTCCGCTCCAGGCTGACGCCCGAGGCCCATTGCGCCGAGTAGGGCGTCGACGGGCGGAAACCCGGGATGCGGAGCCACAGGCGCCACAGGACGCGCTTGCGTCCGGGCTCCGGCCAGTCCTCGAAGGCGGTCCTCGTGTGCAGCGCGGTATAGTTGTTGAGGAACTGGATGTCGCCGCGCTCGAACTGCATCGCGGCATGGTGCTCTTCGGCCAGGTCAGACATGACGTCGATGGCCTCCTGCTGCCGGGCCGTCATGTCCGGCGCGTCCGGCAGGGCATGGCCCTTGATCATGTGCTGCGGCCCGAAGGCGATGCACAACCGCCCGTCGAGGACGTTGAACACCGGGCTCTCGTAGTACGGCCGCTCGCCGGCCTCCATCTCGCCGTGCTTGGTCCAGCAGTAGGGTTCGCTCAACACGTCGAGCAGATCCGGGCGCCGCCGCAGCACTTCGTTGTACAGCCGGAGCGAACTGACGACCTTGGACAGGCCGCCCGATTTCGGCGTGCGGACGCACAGCAGGCCGACGGCGTCGGTCTGGTCGCAGTGAAAGTCCATCGTCGCGCTGGTCTGGTAGCCGCGGTGCTTCGGATGGTCGTAGTCGCGCCCGGCGTCCAGCACATGGCCGATCATGTCGCCTTCGGGATTGTTGGACTGGGCGGCGCCCATATGCAGGCCCATCGCCCAGTAGACGACCATGGCCTCCAGCGGCGACAGGTCGTCCATCGGCAGGCCGCGGTAGAGCGCGATCCCCGGCCCGTCGCGCAGCAGGCCGAGCATGGCCTCGACCGTATCGGCGAAGGGGCCGAGGTCGAAGTCCGACCGGTCCGCCGCGAGCAGCCGGTCCGGATCGCCGTTCAGCCGGGCGGCGGCGGCGCGGGCCATATCGACCAGATGGGCCGCTTCGGCGGCGCGCGCCCCGAGGCGCCAGTCGGTCCGCGCGGTCAGGTCCGCGCCGGTCCAGTCCGCCGGGTCGACCGCCGGCCGGCCGATTGCCGCTTCCTGCTCCGGGACGGCGTTCATCCCGCCATATCCTCCAGGACCGTGCCGATTTCTTCGGTTCCGCGCCACATCTCCTCGTCGCCGGCATAGGCGACCCGGCCGTCGTTCAGGCCTTCGAAAAACTCGCCGTAGAGCCGCTTGCGGTCCGCCGACCAGCCCAGGCCGTCCCAGATTTCGTCCCACTTGGCGCGCGGCAGCGGGGCGGCGGCAACCGGCTGCCCCAGGACCGCGCCGAGGGCGGCGGCGACATCGTCCGGCGATACGGCGCGCGGACCGGCCGCGGCGACGATTCTGCGGCCGCGGACCGGATCGAGCAGCGCCCGGGCGGCGGCGCGGCCGATATCGCCCGTGCTGACATGCTCGACCGCCAGACCGGTCGGCGCGATGAAGCTCGGCAGCGTGCCGTTCGCCCTGGCGGGCGCCAGAACGGCCGCCCAGTTCTCCATGAAATAAGCGGCGCGCAGGCCGGTATGGGCGATTCCCGCGTCGGCGAATTTCCGCTCCATGCGGTGCAGGCCGACAATCTGGCCGGCGCCGGACCCGCGATGGGCCCCGATGGAAGACAACAGCACGACATGGGGCACGGCATTGGCCCGGACAGCCGCGATCATGTTGGCCTCGATCGGGATGCGTTCGGCGAGCAGGTCGGCCGCCGTCGCCAGCGGCGGCGTCATCAGATAGGCTCCCGCCGCGCCGGCCAGCGCCGCGGTCATGGCCTCTGCATCCAGGAAATCGGCGATCGCCGCTTCGGCGCCCCTCGCCCGCCATGCGTCGGCGGCCTCCTGCCGCCGGACGACGACCCGGACCGGCTCGCCCCCGGCGAGCAGCGCTTCGGCCGCCGCGGCGCCGGTCCTTCCCGTTGCACCGGCGATCGCGTACATCGGATACCCCAACGGAAGCCTCGCCGGTTCTCTAACGCCTTCGGAACGGGCTTGCAACGCCGGCCGCGGCGCGGCACATGGCCGGCGCAACCCTCCTTCGACGAGCCGGTCCCATGCGCCTTTCCGATTTCAAAGCCCTCACTTTCGATTGCTACGGCACCCTGATCGACTGGGAATCCGGCATGGTCGCCGGCCTGAAGCCGCTGACCGGCCGGGCGGACCGGGCGCTCGGCCGGGACGATATTCTCGAAGCCCATGCGCACCACGAGTCGACGGCCCAGCGGACGACGCCGGCCAAGCCCTATCCGGAGCTTCTGGCCGTCGTGTACAAGCGGCTGGCCGAGGAATGGGGCGTTCCCGCGCCCTGGGAGGACTGCCTCGCCTACGGCGCGTCGGTGAAGGACTGGCCGGCCTTCGAGGACAGCGCCGCGTCGCTGCGCTATCTCAAGCAGCACTACAGGCTGATCGTGCTGTCCAACGTCGACAACGCCAGCTTCGCCCACAGCAACCGCAAGCTGGAGGTCGAGTTCGACGCGGTCTACACCGCTGCCGACATCGGCTCCTACAAGCCGGCGCCGCGCAATTTCGAATACATGCTCGAACAGCTCGCCCGGCACGGCATCGGCAGGGCGGATATCCTGCACACCGCCGAAAGCCTGTTTCACGACCACGGGCCGGCCAACGATTTCGGCCTGGCCAACTGCTGGATCCATCGGCGGCACGACCGCGAAGGCTCCGGCGCGACGGTGGCGATGGCCGACCCGCCGCGCACCGATTTCCGGTTCAGCTCCCTGGCGGCGATGGTGGCGGCCCACAAGGCGGAGCTGGCGGCCGCGTAACCCGCCCGTGTAACCCGTCTGCGCAACCCCTCCGGGCGCCGGTCAGGCGGCGCTGCCGAACAGGGCGCGCGAAATCACGATATTCTGGATTTCGTTGGCGCCGTCGAGATACTGGGCGATCTTGGCGCCGGCCAGGTGGCGCGCGACCGGGTGGTCGTGGGTCAGGCCCCAGGCGCCCATGACCTGCATGCAGTCGTTCAGCCTGTCGAAGGCGACCCGCGTGGCGTATTTCTTGGCATGGGCGGCGAGCACCCTGCCTTCCGGATCGCCGGCGGCGAGCGCCGCGCCGGCCTTCGCGGCGAGCGCCGAGGCCGCTTCGAGCTCGCTGGCCGCGTCGGCGAGAATCCACTGGATGCCCTGCTTCTCCGTGTTGCGCGTGCCGAACAGGGCGCGCAGCGACGCGAAGGCGATGGCGGCGTCGAGGCCGGCGCGCAGCATGCCGCAGGCGCTGTAGGCGACGTTGACCCGCGCCAGGTCGATGCCCTGCATCGCCACCGAAAAGCCCCGCCCCGCCGGGATGAAGAGGGCGGTATCGGGGAGTTCGAGCCCGTCGAAGCGGAATCCGCCCGCGCCCAGGGCGTGGCCGCCGAGCATGGCGTAGGCCGGCAGGCGTTCGACGCCGGGCGCGTCCGCCGGCGCCAGGAAGCAGGCGACGCCCCGGTGGCCGGCCGCCGGATCGGTCTGGGCGTAGATGCTCAGCAGGTCGGCGTGGGAGCCGCTGGTCACCCAGGCCTTCTCGCCGTCGATGCGCCAGCCGGAATCCGTCTTCGCCGCAATCGTCTGCACGTTGGCGGCGTCGCTGCCGCCCTGCGGTTCGGTCAGCAGGAAAGCGCCGATGCGCCGGCCGGCGATCATGTCCGGCAGATGCGCTTCGCGATGATGCGGCGCGCCGTTGCGCGCGATGTTGCCGGCCAGGTTGTTGTGGACGACCAGGCTGAAGGCGAAGGCGAGGTCGGCGGCGGCCAGCACCTCCATGATGCGGGCCATCGCGAACAGGTCGAGGCCGGCCCCGCCCTGCTCCTCGGGCACCAGCAGGCCCATCAGCCCGGCGTCGGCCGCCGCCGCCAGCGCCTCGCGCGGCGCGCGCCGGTCGCGCTCCCAGGCCGCGGCGTGGGGCGCCACCGTCCCGGCGGCGAAGCGGCGGGCGATGTCGATATAGCGGCCGGCTTTATCGGTGGAAGCGTCGGACATGGCGGTTACTCCGGAGTGGCGGAACGGCGCGGCGCAGCAAACCGCGAAACCGGACCCGGTTCAAGGCGCCTGCCCGGCCGGGCGCGATCCGGGCGTCGCCGGAGCGGCCCCATCGCGTTCACGACGCCGTCATCGGGCCGATGACGGCGCCGCTCGGGTCCTGCACGATGGCGATGCGGCCGACATTGGGGACGTCGAAGGCTTCCTGGAGGACCGCGCCGCCGGCGCCGGCAGCCTTCTCGGCGGCGGCGTCGACATCGTCAACGGCGATATAGGCCATCCAGCGGTTCGGCATGTCCGGCGCGCCGGTCTTCGCCTTGTCCATGATGCCGGCAATCGTCTTGTCGCCGGACCTGGCGACCGTGCAGGCGAAGTCGGGCATCGGGACGTCGTCATAGGTCCAGCCGCAGACCTCGGCGAAGAACGCCTTGCATTTATCGACGTCGCCGGTGAGCAGTCCGTTCCAGTGGAAGGCGCCGCGGTCGGCCAAGGGAGGGTCTCCTTGCATTGGGCGGCAACCGCTTATCCCGCGCGCCGGGCCCGGCCCAATGCCGGTATCGTCACAGGCCCGCCGCCATCCTTCGCCGGAAACGGGCCCGGCCCACAAAATAATTGAGATTGCCAATTATTTGTGTTACCGATTATTTGTTTTGCAACATAAATCGGCGACGGAGGCCGGACCGATGGCCAAACGGATCGTCAGCTTCACCCTGAACGGCCGGGCGCACGACGGCGTCGCGCCGGACAATACCCTGCTGCTCGACTATCTGCGCGAAGGGCTGGGGCTGACCGGCACCAAGACCGGCTGCGACGGCGGCGAATGCGGCGCCTGCACGGTGCTGGTCGACGGCCGCGCGCAGCTCTCCTGCCTCACCCTGGTCGGCCAGGTCGCCGGCACGTCGGTCGAAACGGTCGAGAGCCTGACGCGCAACGGCCGGCTGTCGGACGTGCAGGAAGGCTTCCACATGAAGCTGGGCGCGCAGTGCGGCGCCTGCACGCCGGGCTTCGTCATGGCGGCCGAGGCGCTGCTGCGCCTGAACCCGGCGCCGGACGACGACGACATCCGCGAGGCGCTGGGCAGCAACATTTGCCGCTGCACCGGCTACATCAAGATTCTGGATGCGGTGCACCACGCCGCGGCGCGCCGGCGCGGCGAGGAACCGGCGCCCTACCCGCCGCTTCCGGACCGGGCGGCGGACCGGACGGCGGGCCGGTCGGCGGACCGGGCGGCGTAACGGGGAGGCGGAGCGATGAACGAACAGGTCAAACCCGTCGATGCCGCCGCGGCGGAGCCGGTGCGCTCCATCGGCGAGTACGTCCCGATGGTCGACGGGCCGGAGAAGGTTTCGGGCGCGGCGAAATACACCGCCGATTTCGTCGAGGGCGAGGCGCTGGAGGCCGCGATCCTGCGCAGCCCCTACGCCCATGCCGAAGTGCTCGAGGTCGATACTTCGGAAGCCGAGGCGATGCCGGGCGTCCGCGCCGTCGTCACCGGCGCGGACTGCGACAAGACCTTCGGCGTGCTGCCGATCGCGCGCGGCGAATACCCGCTGGCGCGCGACCGGGTCCGCTACAAGGGCGAGCCGGTCGCCGCCGTCGCCGCCGACGACATCCACATCGCCAAGGCGGCGCTCAAGAAGATCAAACTGACGGTCAAGGAACTGCCGGCCTATTTCCGCTGCAAGGACGCCTTTGCCGAGGGCGCCGTCGACCTGCACGAGCACCGGCCCGGCAACCTGGAGCGCGACGTGTTCTTCGAGCTCGGCGACGTCGACGACGCCTTCGCCGGCTCGGACCTGGTGATGGAGCGGAACTTCCACGCCGCCGAGGTCTGCCAGGCGCAGATGGAGATGCACAGCGCGCTGGTGTCCTACGATCCGCTGCGCGACCGGCTGACCTGCCAGTGCTCGACCCAGGTGCCCTACTACGTCCACCTGATGCTGGCCAAGGTGACCGGCATGGACCGGGGCCGCATCCGGGTCGTCAAGCCCCATGTCGGCGGCGGCTTCGGCGCCCGGACCGAGACGTTGCAGCCGGAATTGATCGCCGCCCTGCTCGCGCGCAAGACCGGCGGCGCGGTGCGGCTGCTGACGACCCGCGAGGAGACCTTCATCACCCATCGCGGCCGGCCGGAGACCGACCTGCGCCTCAAGATCGGCATGACGAAGGACGGAAGGATCGCCGGCGTCGAACTGGAGAACGACCAGCGCGGCGGCGCCCATTCGAGCTACGGCATCGTCACGATCCTCTACGCCGGTTCGCTGCTCTACGCGATCTACGATTTGCAGAACGTCCGCTATATCGGCCGGCGGGTGCTGACCAACACCCCACCCTGCGGCGCCTTCCGCGGCCACGGCACGGTCAACACGCGCTTCGTGTTCGAATCGCTGCTCGACGAGATGGCGGAGGAACTGGGCCTCGACCCGATCGAGGTGCGGCGGCGCAACTATATCGACGCGCCGGCCTTCACCCAGAACGACCTGATGATCAATTCCTACGGCCTGCCCGAATGCGTCGACTGGGTCGAGCGGGCGAGCGGCTGGAAGGAAAAGCGGGCTAAGGGCCTGCCCGATCCGGGGCCGGGGAAGAAGAAGGGCATCGGCTTCGCCTGCTCCCACTATATCTCCGGCGCCTCGAAGCCGGTAAACTGGACCGGCGAGCCGCACGCGACGGTCAATCTCAAGCTGGACTGGGACGGCGCGATCACCGTGCTGACCGGCGCCGCCGAGATCGGCCAGGGCTCCTCGACGCTCGTGGCGCAAATCACCGCCGACGTGCTTGGCCTGCCGATCGACCGCATCCGGGTGATCGCGGCCGACAGCGAGGTCGCGCCCAAGGACAACGGCTCCTATTCCTCGCGCGTCACCTTCTATGTCGGCAACGCGACGCTCGAAGCCGCCGTGAACCTGCGGAAAATCCTCGTCGAGGCGGCGGCGCGCAAGCTGGAGGCCAACCCCGAGGACATCGAGGTGCTGGGCGAATACTACCGCGCCGGCAGCCAGGATACCGGCATCCCCTTCCAGGAGGTCGTAATGGAGGCGCTGCGCGACACCGGCACGATCACGACCAAGGGCATCTACAACACCATCCCCGAAAGTTGGGGCGGCAAGAAATACCGCGGCGCCGCGATCGGCGGCACGATGGGCTTCTCCTACGCCGCCCAGGCGGTCGAGGTGACGGTCGACGAGACCACCGGCGAAGTGACGGTCGACGATGTCTGGGTCGCCCACGATTGCGGCAAGGCGCTCAACCGGCTGACGGTCGAGGGCCAGGTCGAGGGCTCGGTCTGGATGGGCATGGGCCAGGCGCTGAGCGAGGAGACCGGCTATTACAACGGCCTGAACCTCGCCAACAACCTGCTCGACTACCGCATCCCGACGATCCAGGATTCGCCGCCGATCCGCACCCATATCGTCGAATCGAACGATCCCCACGGCCCCTACGGCGCCAAGGAGGCCGGCGAAGGCTCGCTCAGCGGTTTCATCCCGGCGGTCGCCAACGCGATCCACGACGCCACCGGCATCCGCTTCCCGGATACGCCGATCACGCCGGACAAGGTCTTCCTCGCCCTGGAGAAGGCCGCCCGCTTCGGCGCGAAGAAGAGGGCCGCCTGATGGACGCGCTGCACGGTTTCGAGGTTATCCGGCCGGCGACGGTCGAGGAGGCGCTGGCCGCCCGGCAGGCCCATCCGGAGAGCCGGATGATCGGCGGCGGCACCGACATCCTGGTCAACATCCGGCGCGGAATCGAGACGCCGCCGGTGCTGATCGACACCAACGACCTGGCCGATCTCAAGGCGATCGACGTCAGCGAAAACGGCCTCGTCATCGGCGCGTCGGTGCGGCTGTACGAGGTCGCGGAACACCCGGAAATCCGGCGGCTCTATCCGGCGGTCGCCGAGGCCGCCGGCTCGGTCGCCGGGCCGACCCAGCGCAACATGGGCACGGTCGGCGGCAATATCTGCCTCGATACCCGCTGCATCTACTACAACCAGTCCGAATGGTGGCGCGAGGCCAACGACCACTGCCTGAAGACCGAACTGGGCGAGATATGCCACGTCGCGCCGAAGTCGAAGGGCGTCTGCTTCGCGACCTATTCCGGCGATCTCGCGCCCGCCATGCTGCTGTTCGGCGGCGAGATCGACCTGCTCGGCCCGGACGGCGCGCGCACGGTTTCGATGCGCGACTTCTTCATCGGCTATTCGCGGCAGGACGGCTCGACCGGCGACGGCATCGATTACATGGCGATCCGGCCCGGCGAATTCGCGCTGCGTATCCGCGCCGCCGCGCCGGGCAACCTGGTCTCGGGCTACGACAAGGTGCGCATCCGCCGCTCGATCGAGTATCCGGTCGCCGGCTGCGCCGCGGCGGTCGCGCGCGACGGCGACCGGCTCGCCGACCTGCGCATCGCGATCACCGGGACGAACCCGCGCCCGGTCTTCCTCGAAGGCGCCGCGGACCTCGCCGGCGGCGCTTTGGACGACGCGACGGTCCAGGGCATCGACGATTTGTGCAAGGACCAGCTCATGTCGATGAAGACCACCTTCACCCCCGGCCACTACCGCCGCCGCGTCGCGACGAAGATGGCGATCCGGCTGGTGCGGGCGCTGTTCGAAGGGGCGGCCTGAGAAACAACCGTAATTTCCTTTGACTCCGGCGCCGCGCTGTCCGATTAGGCGTGGCCGCACCGGCCGGCAGAGACGCCGGCTTCCGGGAAGGCGGCTGTGCCGGCGCAGCGCCCCGACAGCTGTTGCCACGTTGACGTATTCGCCTGGCGGTCACGCATGATACAGTCGCGAATGTTCCTCGATTTTACCTGCATAACGTAACCGATGGCCGCCATAGAGTTGACCGAAGTGACCAAGTCTTGGGGCAGGACAGTCGCCGTCGGCAATATTTCGTTCACGGTAGACAGCGGTACTTTCGTCGTCCTGCTCGGGCCTTCCGGATGCGGGAAGTCGACCACTCTGCGGATGATCGCCGGCCTTGAAGAGATGACGTCCGGAAAGGTGACGATCGACGGCCGCGATATGTCCCATGCGCCGCCGTCGGCGCGCCGGGTATCCATGGTGTTCCAGTCCTACGCATTGTTTCCGCATCTGGATACCCGCCAGAACATCCTGTTCGGCCTCAAGGTCCGCAGGGTCGAGCGGGCGGAGCAGGAGCGCCGCCTGGCGCAGGTCGCCGAAATGGTCGGACTGGACCGGCTTCTGGACCGCAAGCCGTCGCAACTGTCCGGAGGCCAGCGCCAGCGGGTGGCCCTGGCCCGGGCCATCGTCGCGGAGAATTCCATCTGCCTGATGGACGAACCGCTCTCCAATCTGGACGCGAAATTGCGGCACGAAATGCGGGTGGAGATTCGCGCGCTCCAGGAGCGCCTCGGGATGACGGTCGTTTACGTCACCCACGATCAGACCGAAGCGATGAGCATGGCCGACAAGGTTATCCTCATGCGCGAAGGCCGGATCGAGCAAACCGGCACGCCGGACCGCCTCTACGACCGCCCGTCGACAAAGTTCTGCGCGGAATTCATCGGCACGCCGCCCATGAACATCCTGAGGCTTTCCGACGCCGGAGGCGCCGCCGTCATTGCCGGGAGCGACGGACCTGCCGTCGTCGCCGGTTCGGGCGACGGCTGCGAATTGGGCGTGCGCCCGGAGCATATCGGGGTTGCGGCGTCGGGCGGCGTTCCGGCAACCGTCGACTCTTGCGACTATCTGGGAGCCGATACGATCGTTTCGGCGCGAATCGGTGCGCAGGAGGTGTTGGTACGGACGCCGGGAAGGTTCGGATTTGCTCCCGGAGACACCATCGGCCTGACATGGTCGGCGGACGATATCCACATCTTCAATTCCGGGAGTGGCCGCCGTGAGCAGGGCGCCGCGGCGCTTTCGGTCGCCGTTTGACCGAGTTCGGCGCGCGCCCGGATCGCACGATGCAAAAATTGACCGAACGGAAACCGGCATCCCGGTTTTCGTTAACCACAACGAGGAGAAGGAAATGTTCCGAAAATTGAAAACCCTGATCGGCGGCGCTGCGCTTGCGCTCGGCCTTTCGATGAACGCACCGGGCGCCGGCGCGGTCGAGTTGACCATGTACTATCCGGTCGCCGTGGGCGGTCCGTTGACCAAGATCGTCGACGGTCTGGTTGCCGACTTCATGAAGGCCAACCCGGGCATCAAGGTCAACGCCATCTACGCCGGCAACTACAACGACGCGCGGATCAAGGCGCTCGCCGCCCTGAAGAGCGGAAAACCGGCGCAGCTTTCGGTCATGTTCTCGATCGATATCTACGAACTGATCGAACAGGGCGCCATCGTCGCCTTCGACGATATCGTCGAAACGGCGGAAGAAAAGGCCTGGCTGAAGAAGTTCTACCCGTCCCTGATGGAAAACGGCATGACCCAGGGCAAGGTCTGGGGCATTCCGTTCCAGCGTTCGACGATCGTCATGTACTACAACAAGGACGCGTTCCGCGACGCCGGCCTCGATCCCGCCAAGCCGCCGGCGAACTGGGACGAACTGGTTTCGATGGGCAAGAAGCTGGTGAAAAAGAGCGGCGGCCAGACGGTGCGCTGGGGCGCGATGATTCCGTCCACCGGCTATCCCTACTGGATGTTCGGCGCCCTGACCAAGCAGAACGGCCAGGTCCTGATGAACGCCGACGGCAACAAGACCTTCTTCGACGCGCCGGCTACCGTCGAAGCGCTGCAGTTCTGGCGCGATCTCGGCAACAAGCACGGCGTCATGCCGTCGGGCACCATCGAGTGGGGAACGCTCCGCAAGAATTTCCTCGAAGGCAAGACCGCCATCATGTGGCATTCGACGGGCAATCTCACCGTGGTCAAGAACAAGGCCAAGTTCGACTTCGGCGTCGCCATGCTGCCGGCCAAGAAGAGCCGCGGAACGCCGACCGGCGGCGGCAACTTCTACATTTTCAAGAAAAGCTCTCCGGCCGAGCGCAAAGCGGCCATGAAGCTCATCCGGTTTCTGACCGAGCCTGGGCGGACAGCGGAATGGAGCATGAAAACGGGTTACATCGGTACGCGTCCGGACGCGTATCGGACGGAAGCCCTGAAAAAATACGTCGCCGGCTTCCCGCCCGCCGCGGTGGCCCGCGACCAGCTCAAATTCGCGACAGCAGAGCTTTCGACCTACCAGACCGGCCGCGTCCGGAAGCTGCTGGACGACGCCATTCAGGCAACTCTGGTCGGTAAGAAGTCGGCAAAAGATGCGCTCGGCTCGGCCCAGAAACAGGCGGACAGGCTGCTGAAGCGGTACCGGTAGAACGACTGTCGACGCGGCCCGGAACCGCCCCGCGGCGTTTCCGGGCCGCCGCCTTTTGCCGCCGCGCCCATGAGACGATCCACTTCAAGCATGAACCAGGTTTACGGCTGGCTCCTGCTGACGCCGGCCGCCATTCTGTTGATCGCCTTTACCTATTACCCCGCGGTTGCAACGCTCGGTCAGAGTTTTTTCTCCGCCGGCACGGCATTGAAACCTTCCGTATTCGTCGGCGTCGAAAACTACAGCTTCATGCTCGACGACGAGGTCTTCTGGCAGGTCCTGAAAAATAACCTCTGGTATGCCGTCGGCACCATTCCCGCGAGCATCGCCATCGCCCTGCTGATGGCGGTTTGGGTGAACGGGAAGCTTCCCCTGCGCGGCTTCATCCGCATGAGCTACTTCACGCCCACCGTCCTGCCGATGATCGCGGTCGCCAATATCTGGCTGTTCTTCTACACGCCGCAGATCGGGCTGATCGACCAGGTCGCCGGCGTCTTCGGATTGACGACCTACAACTGGTTGGGAGACCCGGATACGGTGCTGACCTGCATCATCGTCATGACGATCTGGAAGGAAGCCGGCTTTTTCATGATTTTCTATCTGGCGGCGCTGCAATCTCTGCCGCCCGAACTCGAGGAAGCGGCGAAACTGGAGGGCGCCGGCCGCTGGTATTACTTCCGGCGGGTCGTTTTTCCCTTGCTGATGCCCACGACGTTGTTCGTATTGATTAACGCAATCATCAATTCCTTCAAACTGGTCGACCAACTCTTCATCCTGACCAAGGGAGGGCCCGACAACGCCAGCTCCCTGTTGCTGTATTACATCTACGAGGTCGCGTTCAGCTTTTTCGATCAGGCCTACGCCTCGACCCTGACCGTCGTGCTTCTGGTCAGCCTCGCGGTTATCGCGATCGGCCAGTTCGTGTTCCTGGACAAGCGGATCCATTATCGATGAGGCGGCGCGCCGTCAGCATCCGGGACGGAGTGGAAGCCGGCGCCGCCTGGCTGCTCGCCGCCATCTGGCTGCTGCCGCTCCTCTATGCTTTCTGGAGCGCCTTCCACCCGTCCGAATATGCGGTCCGGTTCGAACTTCTGGCGCCGCTCACGCTGGACAATTTCCGCGAAGCCTGGTCGCAGGCGCCCTTCGCGCGTTACTACCTGAACACATTTCTTCTGGTGACATCGATCCTGGCGGCCCAGTTCGTCCTCTGCACCCTGGCCGCCTACGCTTTCGCGCGGTTCGAGTTCCGCGGCCAGAACATCGCGTTCGCCCTTGTCCTGGTCCAGTTGATGATCATGCCGGAGGTGCTGATCGTCGAAAACTACAGGACCATGAGCCAGCTGGATCTGGTCGATACCATCACCGGCATCGGCCTGCCCTATATGGCAAGCGCGTTCGGTATTTTCCTGCTGCGGCAGACCTTCAAGACCGTCCCGAAGGAGCTGGAGGAGGCCGCCCGGGTCGAGGGCTGCAATGCGCTGCAGATCCTCTGGAAAGTCTATGTGCCGCTGGCCCGCCCCACCTATATCGCCTACGGTCTGGTTTCCGTAAGCTATCACTGGAACAATTTCCTGTGGCCGCTGGTCATCACGAACTCCGTCACGACCCGGCCGCTGACCGTTGGACTGGCCATATTCGGCGCGCCGGAATCGGGCGTCGAATGGCCGATCATCACCGCCGGCACGCTGCTCGCCGTCGCACCCTTGCTGATCGCCTTCCTGCTGTTCCAGCGCCAGTTCGTGCAATCGTTCATGCACGCCGGAATCAAATGACGACCGTCGTCAGCTGGAACATACAGGCCGGCCTCGGCGTCGACGGGCGGGTCGATCTGGACCGCATCGCCCGTGCGATCGCCGCCCTGGCCGATGCCGATGTGATTTGCCTGCAAGAGGTCGAGTGCCCGGGCGGCCCGGCCTCCGGGGTCGATCGGTTCGCCGCGATTGCAGACCTGTTCTCGCGCCACGCCGCCATCGAAGGGCCCTGTGTCCAGCGCGCGGCCGGGCGTGAGGAATACCGTTTCGGCAACATGGTGTTGTCCAGGCTGCCCGTATTGAGCGTGTTCCGGCACCATCTGCCCTGGCCGGCGGCGCCCGGCGTGAAGCATATGCCGCGTCAGGCGACCGAGGTCACCGTCGAAACCGTCGCCGGCGCCTTGCGGGTGGTCACCACGCATCTGGAGTATCACTCCGTCGCGCACCGCCGGGCCCAGGTCGCGCGTCTTCGCGAGCTGCATGCCGAGGCAGCGGCGCAGGAGCAAAACCCGGCCGAGGCGCATGCAGACGGCCCCTATGCCGGCCCGGTGCGGCCCTCCACGAGCGTAATCTGCGGCGACTTCAACATGGGTGTCGAATCGGATGAGTACGCCGCGATGCTGGAGCCCTTCGCCGATGACGCGCCCAGGCTGGTCGATGCCTGGTCCGGGCTGTATCCGGGCCGCCGGCACGATCCCACCTGCGGCGTGTTCGACCGCGTACAATGGCCGGCGGGGCCGCATTGCCGGGATTTCTTTTTCGTAACCGAGAATTTGCTGTCGCGTCTCGTATCCCTGTCGGTCGATCTGGACACCGACGCCTCGGATCACCAGCCGCTGGCGCTCACACTCGACGATAGCGGTTGAGGCCGGGTGCCTGAGGACGGAAAGATCCACGACCTGGCGGTCGTCGGCGGCGGCATCAACGGCGTCGGAATTGCCCGCGACGCGGCGGGCCGAGGCCTCTCGGTGCTTATGGTCGAGGCCGGCGACCTGGCTTCCGGTACGTCGTCGGCCAGTTCGAAATTGATTCACGGCGGTTTGCGCTATCTCGAGCACATGCAGTTCCGGCTCGTGCGCGACGCCCTGAAGGAGCGCGAAGTCCTGCTGGCCTGCGCGCCGCATCTTGTGCAGCCGCTGCGGTTCGTGCTGCCGCATGTGCCCGTCATGCGGCCACGGCCGCTGATCCGTTTCGGCCTCTTCCTGTACGATCACCTTGCGCGCCGGCGCGCCATCCCGGGATCTGCCGGAATCGACCTCGGGTCGTCACCCCTGGGAACGCCCCTGCGCCGGGAATACGGCCGCGGCTTCTCCTACTGGGATTGCTGGGTCGACGATTCCCGGCTGGTCGTGGCCAATGCCCGCGCTGCTGCCGAACGCGGCGCCGATATCCGGACCCGCACATCCTGCATCGCGGCCGACCGGCTGGAGCGCCACTGGCGTCTGCGGTTGCGCGACGAGGCGACCGGCGCCGTCCTCGAGGCCCGGGCGCGCGGCCTGGTCAACGCGGCGGGGCCCTGGGTCGGACGGGTTGCGGACTCGATCGATACCCGCATCGCCGCCGCCGGCCCCCGGGTGCGGCTGGTGAAGGGCAGCCACATCGCGGTGCCTCGAATCGCCGGCGCCGACGCCGCCTACATTCTTCAGAACGACGACCGCCGCGTCGTCTTCCTTCTGCCGTTCGAGGACCGGTTCTCGCTGATCGGCACGACAGACGTTCCGTTCGAGGGCGACGCCGGCGGGGTCGCGATCGATGCCGCCGAAACGCAGTATCTGATCGCTGTCGTCAGCCGTTTCCTGAAGCGGCCGCCCGCGGCGGCGGATGTCGTATGGTCCTTCTCCGGCGTTCGGCCGCTTTACGAGGACGACAAATCCGCACCCGCATCCGCGGCCACCCGGAACTACCGGCTGGAGTTGCATGGCGGCGGCGGCCGGCCGCCCCTGCTCACGGTCCTGGGAGGCAAAATCACCACATACCGCCGCCTTGCCGAGGAGGCCGTGGACCGGCTGGCGCCGCATCTCGCGATCGCCGGCCGCCCCTGGACCGCGTGGGCGCCTTTGCCGGGAGGCGACCTGCCGGCCTCCGATGTCGCCGCCTTCGCCGACGATCTGGCGCGCCGGCACAACCGTTTCGACCGGGGATACCTGGCCCGCCTCGCCCGCCGTCACGGCCGCATTGCAGAGGATGTCCTGGGCGATGCCCGCGGCCCGCAGGACCTGGGCCGGCACATCGGCGCCGACCTGTACGAGCGGGAGGTTCTTCACATGGCCGCCCACGAATGGGCGCGCCGGCCCGAGGACGTATTGTGGCGCCGCACCAAGACCGGCCTGCATCTCTCGGCGGCGGAGCGGCATACCGCGGCCGAAGCCCTGGCGGCGATGCTGTGACCGCTCCGGAACCTCTCTCGGAATGGCCGGATGCGGCGCGCCGCCGTATCGCCGGCGTGTTCACCGATATCGACGATACCCTGACCACCGGCGGACGGGTCCCCGCCGCTGTTTTCGACGCCATCGAGCGCCTGCAGGACGCCGGCCTGCTGATCGTGCCGGTGACCGGCCGGCCGGCCGGCTGGTGCGATCTGATCGCGCGAACCTGGCCGGTCGACGCCGTCGTGGGCGAAAACGGCGCCCTCGCCTTCCGCTACGACGGGGAGGCAAAACGGATGATGCGCCTGTATGCCGATTCGGCGCCTGTGCGCGCCGGGAAGAGGCAACGCCTCGAACGGGTGCGCGACGCGATCCTGGACCAAGTGCCGGGCGCGCGCGTTTCCGCCGATCAATCCTATCGGGAAACCGACCTCGCCATCGATATCGCCGAAGATGTGCCGCGCCTCGACGAAACCGCCGTCGAACGGATCGTTGCGATATTCGAGGGCCGCGGCGCCACCGCCCGGATAAGCTCGATTCACGTCAACGGCTGGTTCGGCGACTACAGCAAGCTGAGCATGACCCGCCGCATGATGTCGGAGTTTTTCGGCGTCGATCTGGACGCCGCGAAATCGGCCTACGCGTTTATCGGGGACTCGCCGAACGACGCGCCCATGTTCGACTTTTTTCCCGCATAAGTCGCGATAGGCGTCGCCAACCTGCGCGACCTTGCGCATCGGTGCCCGAGCCTGCCGAAGTGGATCGCCGAAGCGCCGCAATCCCGCGGCTTTATCGAACTGGCCGAAGCGATTCTCGCTGCCGAAGCATAAGTCGATCCGGGCAACGCTCCGGGGCTTCACGGGCGCAGGGCGGATTTCCGCCAGTCGCCGGGCCGCCACCCCCGCCCCGACGACGCCCCCGTGCGGTGGCGGAACAGGGGGCGGTCGCGGGTCAGGCCGAAGATGCCGGCGAAGACGATGCCGGCGCCGGCCCGGACCCGGAGGTCCGGCCATTCGGCGAACGGGATCAACCCGGCGACGGCATCGACTATATGGCGACGCGGCTGGTGGGAACGCCGCCGGAAACGGCTGAACGGGGCGCGATGCAGGCCGTGACACGGGCGGGAAATCCGGGCTAGGCTGCCGGCCGCGGAACAGGCCGGATCGCAAGAGGCGGGTTTTCCATGAAGGTCGGCATTCTTTTCACATCGCACCCGGACCCGAAGTCCGAACCCTATCCGCACCGGGGAATCCACGAGCGCGTCACCCGCGAAATCCTCGAAGCGGAAGAGCTGGGTTTCGATGCCGTGTGGATCGCCGAACACCACTTTTCCAACAAATACGGCATCCTGCCGGACCCGTTCAGCTACCTGTCCTACCTGGCGGCGAAGACGACGCGAATCCGGCTCGGCGCGGCGGTCATGGTCGTGCCGCTGCACCATCCCCTGCGCATCGTCGAGAACGCCGCCTTCGTCGATATCCTGAGCGGCGGGCGCTTCCAGCTCGGCATGGGCTCCGGCTACCGCCCCTACGAGTTCGAGGGGCTCGGCATCAGCTACGAGGAGCGGCGCGCCATCCAGGCCGAGGCGATTCCGCTGATCCTCGACGGGTTCCACAAGAAGCGCGTGAATAGCGACGGCAAATATTTCCGCTTCGCGATGGACGAGACCTACGAGGTCTTTCCGCAGCCGGTCCAGCAGCCGCACCCGCCCTTCTTCATGGCCGCAGGCACCGACGGCTCGATCCGCACGGCGGCGCGCAACGGGTTCGGCCTGATGCAGTCGCTGCTGCCCTCGGCCGCCACCATCGGCGAGCATATCGCGCTCTACCGCCAGCATATGGCGGAGACGCCGGCCCCGCTCGACGCTAACCCGGCGTTCGGCGAGGTCGACGTGGTGCGCATGACCTATGTCGCCGCGACCGACGCCAAGGCGCGCGAGGAAAGCGAGGCCGGGATCGTGCACCACATGAAGTCGTTCATGGGCGGCGAGGCCGGAGCCTATCTGGGCGATGTCGCCGAGAAGACGGACGAAAGCCAGTTCGCCTACGAGCGCCTGGTGAAGGACACCATCCTGCACGGCGCGCCCGATACGGTGCTGCGGAAGATCGAGGCGTTCCGCGATGTCGGCATGACCTCCCTGATGGTCCACTATCCGCCCTATTACGGCCCGGAGCGGACCCTCGACATGCTGCGCCTGTTTGCGGCGGAAGTGCTGCCGGAACTGAAGCGGATGGACACGGGCGTGCGGGCGCTCCGCGCCGCCGAATAGGCCGCCGCCGGGCCTGTCAGGCGCCCGGCGACGGGGCTTTCACCTGCACGGTCACGATGTCCAGGTCGTGGTATTGCTGGTGGCGCACCGAAGAGGCGAGGTGGCGCAGCAGCCGGAGCGAGACGTCCTGCCCGACCGCCGTCTCCTCGCCCCCGGCGGCGAGCACCGCCATCCGTTCCTGCACATTCTCCTCTCCCGGCGCAACGACGAATTCGAGCACGGCGCCGCCCTCGCCCTTCGACGCCGACAGCCGCAGGCGGCGGCGATCCGGGGCTTCGCTTGCTTCTTCCGGCCGCAGAAGGGTCAGAAGGGTCTCCTCGGCGGCGGCGGCGAGCCGGTCCGCCATGGCGCCGTCCCAGCCGTTGCGCGACGCGAACCGGTTCAGGAATTCCCGGATTTCCGGCAGCGCCGAGACCGCGAACCCGGCTTCCATGCGGACGGGCCGGGCCCCGGAAAGCCCCACGATCAGGGTCATGAGAATCGCCGCGAGACCGCCGGAGGTGATCCCGTTGGCGAATATGCCGCCGGCGAAATCGGACACGAGCTCCGGAAAGATCGCGCCGTTCTGGAAGCCGACCCCGAGCCAGAAGGAAACGCCGACGATCACGCTCTTGCGAAGGTCCATGCCGTCCTGCATCGCCATCCCGATGCCGATCGTGAACAGCAGGGCCAGCAGGACCAGGAGATAGGCGCCGACGACGGGGCCCGGGATGGCCAGCACGACCGCCAGCGCCTTGGGCAGGAAGGCCAGGGCGACGAATACCGCTCCGGTGGCGACCGCCACGGCCCGCGCCGCGACCCCGGTGATCTCGACGAGCGGCGCCGCGAGCGAATAGGTCGTGTTCGGGATGGTTCCGGCCAGGCCGCACAGCAGGTTGCCCATGCCGTCGACCGCGACCGTGCCCTGCACCGCCCGGAAATCGACCGGCCGCTGCCGGCGCCACGAGATTCGCTGGAGCGCCGTGCTGCTGCTCATCGCCCGGATCGACCCGATCGCGGCGGTCAGCAGGAAGGCCGGAAGCAGCGCCCAGAACTCCGGCCCGAAATCCAGGTCGAAGCCGGGAACCGAGATGTCCGGCAGCCCGATCCAGGAAGCTGCAGCGATGCGGTCGAGGTCGTAGAGGCCGAAGAAGGCCGCGAGCCCCGTACCCAGAACGACACCGATCACCGGCGCCCACAGCCGCAGCCTCGCCGATCCCTTGAGGGAAATGCCGAGGATCGCCAGCAGCGCGACCAGCGCGATCGACGGCGCCGCGTGGGCCGGGCTGCCGTCCGGCACGTCGCCCAGCATGTCGAAAACGATCGGCATGGCCGTGACCGGCACCAGCATGATCACGGTGCCGGACACGGCCGGGGTCAGGATCCTGCGGAACAGGGCGAGTCTGGCGGACAGCAGGAGCTGGAGAAGCGCCGCGGCGACGACCAGGATTGCGAGCAGCGCGGGGCCGCCCTTCGCCACCGCGGTAATGCCGACCCCGATGAACGCCGCCGAACTGCCCATGACCAGCACATGGCCGCCGCCGATCCTGCCGAACCGGGTCGCCTGGAGCGCCGTCGTGACGCCGCTGATCGCGACCGCGGCGAACACTGCCCACGCCAGATAGGATTCGGCGGCGCCGCCGGCCCGCATCACCGCCGTCGGGATCAGGATCGGCACCGCCACGGTGATCAGGGCGAGTTGCAGTCCGAGACCCAGGACAAGCGCGCCGGGCGCGCGCTCGTCCGCCTGGTAGCGAAGCCCGGCGCTGCCGGGCGGCCGGCTCTTGCTCATGCCCGCACGGACTCCGGGCAGATGCCCCGGAACCGGAACGATGCCTGCCTGTCCATCGCCTCGCGACCTCCTGTCGGCCCTGCCGGGCAGGCCATCCCGGCGGTCCCCGGCGCCGCCGGGCGGCGGCAAGCCCCTGCGCGCTTCGGCCTGAGGGCGCGCGCTGCGGGTTCCGACATTTCACGATTTTGCCGTCCATAGTCCAGCCCGAACGTCACCGGGCGGCGACCGTGCGGGTTTGCGCCGCCGGTCCGGAGCGTGCCGCTCGCGCCGGCGCTCAAGTTTTCCTGCGCACCGGGCGGTCTGCCGATTCGACCGGATTTCCGGGCGCTTCCCCGGGCGATGGCGGCGGCAAAGCGGGCATTGCCGATATTTTCGAGACGCCACCGGACCTCCGGCGTTTCGGGAAAGCTGAAAACGCCCGTCCTTTCGCCCCGAACCAGGCCCGGCGGAATCTCGAAGCCGGCGGGATCGATCGACAGGCCGGCGCCGGCCGCCTTGATCGCCGCCTCTTTCAGGGTCCACAGGCGGTAGAACAGCTCGACCCTGCCCCGGCCGCGCGATTTCTCGAGTTCCGCCCGTTCTTCGGGGGCGAACAGCAGCCGGATATAGTCGTCCAGACGGCGCTTCGTCGAGCGCTCCTCCACATCCACCCCGATCCGGCCCCGCGGCGCGAGCGCGATCAGGCCGTGCGGGCCGCTGTGGCTGACGTTGAAGGCGGCCGGCGCCGGAACGCCGCCGACCCGGGCGAACGGTTTGCCGAATTTCGCCGTTCCGAACGAGAGTTCGGCGTTGCAGCAGCCGAGTTCGCGGCAGAGCAGCGACCGGAGCGCAGCGCGGCACAGGGTGAATTCGCGGCGCGGCCGGGGATACAGGAACCGGTCGCGGCGCGACCGCTCCGCAGCGTCGAGCCAGCCGAGCGCCTCCGTTTCGCGCGGGGCGTCGGGCGTCAGATCGATATGAAAGACCGCGGCGCCGTCCGTTTCGCGGAGCGGGCGCCGCGGCGGGGGGGAAGCCTCGAGCGCTGGCTGCATCGGTCGAGGGTACGACATGCGCCGGAACGATGGAACGGCGGAACCGGCCGTCAGCCCGGGACTTGCCGGAGCCCGGCCGCATTCCGCTTCCTGCGGAGCCGCCGCCGCGCTTCCTTCAGCGCCGCCCCGGCGCCCCAGCCATTCCCGCCGCTGCGCTCCAGCGCCTCCAGGATGGCGACCAGGTTGTCGTCGCGGAGGCGCTCCAACTCGCGGATCGAGAGGCCGGCGGCCTGTTCGTCGGACTGCCCGGCAATGGCGTCGATGAGGGCGCCGTCGAGGTCCGGCACGTCGGTAAGCTTCGACCACGGCCAGGCGAGGCAGGGGCCGAACTGTTCGAGGAAATGGCGCATCCCCGCTTCGCCGCCGGCCAGCCGGTAGGTCTGGAACACGCCCATCTGCGCCCAGCGCAGGCCGAAGCCGTAGCGCATGACATCGTCGATCTCTTCGACCGTCGCGACGCCGTCATGGACCAGCCACAGGGCTTCGCGCCACAGCGCCTCCTGCAGCCGGTCGCCGACGAAGGCGTCGATCTCCTTGCGCACGACGACCGGCTTCATGCCGACCGAAGCGTAGATGCCCGCGGCGCGGTCGACGCTTTCAGAATCGGTTTCCCGCCCGGCGACGAGCTCGACCAGCGGCAGCAGGTAGACCGGGTTGAACGGATGGCCGACGAGGAGCCGTGCCGGATTATTCAGATCGCGCTGCATGTCGCTCGGCAGGAGGCCGGAGGTGGAGGACGCGACAACGGCGCCGGGCGCTGCCGCCGCATCGATTTCGGCAAGGACGGCGCGTTTCAGGTCCAGCCGTTCGGGTACGCTTTCCTGGACAATTTCGGCGCCGTCGACGGCTTCGGCGACGCTGCCCGCGAAGCGCAGCGCGCCCGGCGCCGGGCGGTCGTCGCCGAACAGCCGGGCGAAGGCGCGTTCCGCGTTTTCGAGTATCGCGCCGGCCTTGCGTTCCGCGTCCGGGTCCGGGTCGTAGATCGCAACGTCGATCCCGTTCAGCGCAAACCGGGCCGCCCAGCCGCCGCCGATGACTCCGCCGCCGACGCAGGCGGCGCGTTCGAGGCCGGTTGTCACGGACTTCTCACCGCCGCGTCCGGCGCCGGCGGAAGCGTCCGCCGCCCGGGTCAGGGCTTGCGCAGCGCGAGTTTTTCGCGCACCGCTTCGGGGCCGAGAATCCGCACGCCCATATTTTCGGCGACGCCGACGGCCCGTTCCACAAGGTCGGCGTTGGTCGCGAGCACGCCCCGGTCGAGCCAGAGATTGTCCTCCAGTCCGACCCTTATGTTGCCGCCGGCGAGCAGCGCCAGCGCGACATAGGGCAACTGGTTGCGGCCGAGGGAGAAGGCCGAGAAGGTCCAGCCGTCCGACAGGTTGTTCACCATCGACATCAGGGTGCCGATATCGTCCGGCGCGCCCCACGGGATGCCCATGCACAGCTGCACCATCACCGGATCGTCGATCAGCCCCTGCCCTGCCAGCCATTTGGCGAGCACGAGATGGCCGGTGTCGAAGACCTCGATCTCCGGGCGCACGCCGAGCGCCTGCACGCGCTTCGCCATTTCCGCCAGCATGGCCGGCGTGTTGGTCATGATGTAGTCGCCCTCGCCGAAATTCATCGTGCCGCAGTCCAGCGTGCAGATTTCCGGCAGCAGCTCGGTCACATGGGCGAGCCGTTCCTCGGCGCCCGCCATGTCGGTGCCGGCTTGGGAGGGCGGCAGCGGCCGGTCGGCCGGCCCGAGGGTGAGGTCGCCGCCCATGCCGGCGGTGAGGTTGAGCACGACATCGACGCCCGAATCGCGCACCCGTTCGACGACCTCGCGGTAGAGCGCCGGGTCGCGCGCCGGCGCGCCGGTCTCCGGATCGCGGACATGGACGTGGAGGATCGCCGCCCCGGCCTTCGCGGCCTCGATGCCGGATTCGGCGATCTGCGCCGGCGTCACCGGCACCTTGTCGGACCGGCCGGTCGTATCGCCGGCGCCGGTCAGCGCGCAGGTGATAAAGGCTTCGCGGCTCGGGCTCAGCGCCATGGCCGGGGTCTCCCTACCGTGTCCGTGAGACTGTCATCGGTTTGTGCTGCTCGGGTCACGCTTCGGTTTCCGGCGGAACCAGACGCTCCAGCTGCGGGATGAGGTGGGGGATGTCCTCGTTCACCGTATCCCATAGCCGCGCCAGGTCGATATTGAAACGTTCGTCCTTGAAGCAACGCTGCATCTCTACGGTATCGGCCCACGGGATGCCGGAATGCGCATTCCTGGTCTCGGCGCTGACATGGAATGCCGCTCTCCCGACGGTCTCGACCGCCTGCAGGATCGCGCGCGGCGCCATACGGTCTTGCGCAAAGGTCTCGAACGTCAATCCGCGTGCGAAATCCACCGCGTCGCGGGCGGCCAGAAGCATATCGAGGAGCAGGGCGTCGTCACGCCGTATAGATCGTTTCGGCTGCATCGAGAATTGCCCTTCGGCGAATATAGTTGCGGCTGCTCTCGACACCGCGCCAACCGACGAGATCGACATCCCGTCCGAAAATGCCCCTAAGTTCCTCCTCCATCCGGTCCATATCGAACAGCGTATGGTGCGCAGCCTCGTCGAACTTCGCCAGAACGTCGATATCGCTATCGGACCCGAAATCGTCCCGCAGAACGGAGCCGAACAGCGCCAGTTCCTCCACCTGCCAGCGTTCGCAGAAGTCGGCGATGGCTTCTTGCGATATAGGAACTCGAGCATTCATCGCGTTTTCCTCTGTCTCCCAGCCATTGTTGGCGTTTACCGAACGTGTCGCGCTACGAGTTTCCTTTCCTGAGTGCGTCAAGAACGGCGTAGGTAGCACGATTAAATCTACCCTCTCCCGCAAGAGGATAACAATCATCCGAGCAAATCAGATCGAAATAAATGGACTTCAACACTTTTTTGCAACAATCAAGTAACGCGCCAATTTGACTAGGTTTGACTCCATAGCACTGATAGAGTCTTGCTCCAGTCCAGTAGGTATCTCGATGAGCAATAGCTTTATTTCTGATTTCAGAAATACTATTAATTATCAATTTATTTGGATCAACTAATTGGTTTTCAATAGCTTTTTCATAGGTCTTGTGTCCCTTTTTCTTTAACAGTTTCTTTAGGTTGTAAAAGCTAGCTGTTCGCCTATTCTCATCAAATAGACACGATAATTCGATAAACATGGAGTTGAAGTGACATTTGCTTGTGACTCGGAAGAATTCTCCATATTGATAATTGTTCATCACTTTCAGAAACTGATCGTATGCCTCTTCTTTTGCCATCATAGTAAACCATATCTCGTAGCTCGCTTGGGCGATGTTGATTCCGTCAGCCAACTGGAATATCACCCCCTCGATTTCTTTTGACGTATTGGTTGCCTGCTGTGATGTCATCCCAGTTCCGCTATTTTTCGGCGTTCGATTTCCCGGTTGCCCGCACCCGCACTTACTGCACAGCGCGGCGCTCCCGCACGAAATGGCCCCTCACCCCGCCCAGGTAAAGGGCTTGCTCAGCGTTATCCTTCGCTCCTTCGCCTCGTACCAGCCGGCCGGGCGGTGTTCGCCCGTGTGCATGTAGCAGCGGATGCGCACCTCGCGGCTGCCCGGCGTGAAGGTCAGCACGCGGCTGTGCGGCATGGCGTGGTCCTCGACGAAATGGCGGGTCAGCGCCGCGGCATTGACGAAGGTCGTGCCGCCGTAGCGCGTCTCGATATGGGATTTGCCGCCGCGCTCGTCGTCCGGGTTCGTGTGGGTGTGGCCGCCGAACCACAGGTCGACCGCGCCGGGATTTTGCTCCAGATAACGCTCGAACCGCCCCGAATCCGGTGCGCCCGCGACCCAGTAGAGATAGGACGCGCCGTTCGGCGTCCCTTCGGCGAAATAGCCGTGATAGTCGGTCTGCCAGGCGCCGTCCGGCCCCTTCTTCATGCCCTCCCATTCGCCGCTCGCGACCGTGGTCTCCTTGAGGACGTAATGGTGGACCGTCACGACGATCCGGTCGCCCCGGCTGCGCTCCACCGTGTCGGCCCACCAGTCGAAGGTCTCCGCCGTCACCACGCCGCCGGGATTGCCCCCGAGCGGGCCGCGGCCGAGCGCCTGCGAGCGTTCGTTGACGTCGCTCATCATCAGGAAGCGGATGTTGCCGACGTCGAACCAGTAGCGCTCCCATGTGCCGTGGACCGGATAGGGATAGCGGCCGCGGTCGACGCCCGAGGTCGCCGTGTTCTCGCCCATCGGGTCGATCCACTTGCGGAACCAGCGCCCTTCCGGCTCGCCGAGCGGATCGCGGTCATGGTTGCCGCAAACGCTGTAGACCTGCTCGCGGCGGTGGTCGCGCAGCGCGCCGAACTGGCGGACGATCTCCGCCCCCTCCTCGTCGTTCGGCGGGCCGATGGCGGCGCTGTAGTCGCCGACATTGATGCAGATGTCCCAGTCGAAGGGCGGCGCGGCTGCATCGTCCCCCGCCGCATCGCCGCCGCGCTCCGACTGGCGCAGGGCGTCTGCCAGGCTCTCGCGCCCGTGCTTCCTGTCGTGGATGACATGGGCGCAGCCGTTGGCCCACAGATGGAAGGGACGGTCGCCCCCGGGATATTCGAGGGCGGTCATTCGACAGGGCTCCTGCGCGGCCGGCGGCCGAGCCAGAACACTGCGCCGGCGCTGACGGCCAGCATGGCGATCAGGAACGGATGGCCGAGAATGTCCGAGGCGTCCTCGAACAGGATCGCGGTGTGGCGCAGCGAGCGCTCCACCATCGGGCCCAGGATAAAGCCGAGGATGAAGGCGATGATCGAGAAATCCAGCTTGCGCATCAGATAGCCGACGATGCCGAACGCCATCATGGTCGCCACGGCGAACAGGCCGCCGCCCGCGACGAACGAGCCGGTGATGCACAACAATGCCACCGACGGCATGACGATGCTGCGCGGCGTGCGCACGGCGAGCGAGAACAGCCGCAGGCCGACGCTGCCGACCAGCAGGTTCATCAGGTTGGCGACGATCAGGCAGCCGAACATGCCGTAGACCAGCACGGCATGGTCCTGGAAGATCAGCGGGCCGGGCGTGATGCCGTGGATCAGGAAGGCGCCGGCGAGCAGGGCCGCGGCCACGTTGCCGGGAATCCCCAGGGTGAGCAGCGGAATCAGGTTCGATCCGACGACCGCGCTGTTGGCGGCTTCGGTCGCGGCGACACCCTCCAGCCGGCCCTTGCCGAACTCCTCCGGATGCTTCGACGCCTTCATCGCGGCGCCGTAGCCGAGGAAGCCGGCGAGGCTGGTGCCCAGCCCCGGAATCGCGCCGATCACCGTCCCGATCACCGCGGAGCGGGCGACCGTGCCGCGCACCTGGCGGAAATCGCTGCGCGTGAAGGCGTTGTCTTCCCGCACCTTCGAGAAGCCGGCCGCGGCCTCGCCGGCGCCGCTGTCGCCGAGGTAGGACCGCTCGACCTGCATCAGCACTTCCGAGAAGGCGAGCAGGCCGATGGCCGCGCCGACGAAGGACAGGCCGTCCTCCAACTCGAGCACGTCGAAGGTGAGCCGGGGGATCGCGGCCTCGGGGTCGATGCCGATCAGGCTGAGCAGGACGCCCAGCGCCGCCGCGATCAGCCCCTTGATCATGGAATTGCCGAGCAGCGCCGTGACGAAGGTGAAGGCGAAGATCAGCACGCCGAGCAGCTCCGGCGGCCCCATCTTGAGCGCAATGACGGCGAGCGGCGCGGCAACCAGGATCAGCACGATATCGCTGAAGGTGTCGCCGGCGACCGAGGAATAGAGCGCCGTCCTGAGCGCCTTGCCGGCCTTGCCCTGCCGGGCCAGCGGATGGCCGTCGAGCGCCGTCGCCGCGGCTTCGGGCGTGCCCGGCGTGTTAAGCAGGATGGCGGAGATCGAGCCGCCGAACTCGCCGCCCTTGTTGACGCCGAGCAGGAAGGCGATCGCCGCCAGCGGGGTCATGTAGAAGGTCAGCGGCACCGCGATGGCGATCGCCATCGGGCTGCTCAGCCCCGGAATCGCCCCGACGACGATGCCGAGCACGACGCCGAACAGCACGAAGCCAAGCGTGAGCGGCGTGAAGGCCTGGGCCAGCCCGGCGAGAATCGCGTCCATCGCCCTACGGCAGCGGGATAGTGAGGAGTTGCCAGAACACCGCCCACAGGACGAGCGGGGCGGCGACGGCGGTGGCAACGATCGTCAACGGCCGGCGGATCCGCATCAGCAGCATGGCGCCGACGACCGCCGCGGCGCCGCCTGCCAGGTAGCCGGCGAGCGCGACGACCGCGAAGGACGCCGCCAGCCACAGCGCGGCCAGCAGGACGAAGCCGGCATGGCGGCGGGTCAGCGCCGGTTCCTCCGCCGCAGAGTCCCCCGCCGCCGGCCGCCGCAGCAGGCTGCGCAGCCCGAGCAGCGCGGCAAGGCCGGTCAGCAGGATGGCGACGACCTGCGGCATGAAGGCCGGCGGCAGGTCGTCCATGCCGGGATCGTCGATCGTGCCCGGAATGAACAGAAACAGGGTCGCCAGCCCGAAGGCCGCGATCAGCGCAGCCGCCGCGCCGTCGAGGGCGCGCACCGGCGCCGTCCCCGCAAGCCGGCCGAACGCGCCGGCCCGCCGGCCGTTATTTCTTCTTCAGGCCCGCCTTGACCTTGGCCCAGGCGGCGGCTTCCGCCTGCACTTCCTTCGTCAGCCCTTCGGATCCCTGGTAGTTCGCCGCCAGCTTGCGGCGCTCGATGAAGGTCTGGACCGGCTTGGAATTGATCGCCGCCTTGAGCGCCCCGTCGAGCTTCTTCTCGACGTCCGCCGGCAGGCCCTTGGGCGCCGCCATGATGTAGGCGCCGCAGAAGGAGATGTCGTAGCCCATCTCCTTGAGGGTCGGCACCTTGTCGGACGGCGCGTTGAGCCGCCGGTCGTCGGTCGCCGCGATCACCCGCACCTCGCCCTTGCGCAGATAGGGGATGTGGTGGCCGCCGCTCCAGCCGAGATCGACATGGCCGCCGAGGACCTGCTGGATCACGGCCGGCGTGCCCTTGACGTTGAGGACGCGCAGCTTGACGCCGTTCTTCCCGGCCAGATGGCGCATCAGGAAGGTCGCCGGCGGCGCCGGGGACGAGGCCGACAGCGCCTTGCCGCCCTTGGCCGCGGCGAAGGCGTCCTTCAGCGACGTGTAGGGCGATTTCGACCCGACGAAGATCGCGCACTGGGCCCGGGCGATCGAGGCCAGCAGGGTCGCGTCGTTCACGCCGTAGCGCTTCTTTTTCGCGAACACCGGGTTGAACGACCAGGTGCTGGTGACCGCGATGCCGATGGTGTAGCCGTCGGGCTTGGCCTTGGCGAGCGCCGCCGCCAGTACGCCGCCGCCGGCGCCGGCCTTGGCCGTCGGCACCACCGGCTGGCCGAGCGTGCCTTCCATATGCTTGGCGATCAGCCGCCCGACCGTGTCGACCCCGCCGCCGGCGCGGAACCCGACCAGCATCGCGATCGGTTTCTCGGGATAGCCGGCCGCGAGGGCTGCCGCGCCGAAGCCTGTCGCGGCGGTCAAAGCGGCCATTCCGGCCGCAGCAATGGCTGTCAGGCTGCAAGTTTTTCCGTTCATCGCGATTTTTCCTCCCGATTTTTCTTCCCGCGGGGCCGCACGGCGGCCGGAGCGAAAGTGTGCCGCGACCCCAACGCCCTTTCAAGAGGCGGCCGTGCCAGGCGGCGCGCCGGCAAATCCGCCGCCCGCCGGCATGTCGGGCGCAGCGATACCGGCCTCCCGCCATCGGCCGGGGGCGGCCGGGCCACCGCAGCGGCGCTCCGGCCGGGGGCAGCTCTCCGCGGCCCGCCGCCGCCCGGACAACCGCCATCCCGGCAGCAGCCGCCCGCTCAGCGCTGCGCAGTCTCCCAGTCCGGCGCGGTCCAGGCCGGGGCGCCGGACGGCGGCAGGGGACCGCGGCCGCGGATGGCGTCGGCGGCCTTTTCGGCGATCATGACGGTCGGCGCGTTGAGGTTGCCGGTGGTGATCGCCGGCATGATCGAGCTGTCGACCACGCGCAGGCCCTCCATGCCGTGCACCCGGCCCTGCGGATCGACCACCGCCATCGCGTCGGCGCCCATCTTGCAGGTGCCGCACGGATGGTAGGCGCTCTGGACGGTCTCGCGCACGAAGGCGTCGATCTCGTCGTCGCTCTGCACCGCGTCGCCCGGCGCCAGCTCGCCGCCGCGATACGGGTCGAAGGCCGGCTGGGCGAAGATTTCCCGGGTCAGGCGCACGCAGGCGCGCATCTCGGTCCAGTCGTCCGCGTGGCTCATATAGTTGAAGAGCACCTTCGGCGCCGCGCGCGGATCGGCCGAGGCGAGACGGACCGTGCCGCGCGACTTCGAGCGCATCGGCCCGGCATGGGCCTGGTAGCCGTGGCGGCGCACCCGCTGGCTCATGTCGTAGGACGCCGCCAGCGGCAGGAAATGATACTGGATGTCGGGCCGGCGCACGCCCGGCCGCGAGCGGATGAAGCCGCCGGATTCGAAATGGCTGGTCGCGCCGGGCCCGGATTTGAAGGCGATCCAGCGCATGCCGATCAGCGCCATTTGCAGCAGGCCGGTCGCCGAATGGAGCGTGATCGGCTCGGTGCAGGCCTGCTGGAGATAGAGTTCCAGATGGTCCTGCAGGTTTTCGCCGACGCCGGGCAGGTCGTGGACGACCCCGATGCCGTGCTCCTGCAAGTGCCCGGCCGGGCCGATGCCGGAGAGCATCAGCAGTTGCGGCGCGGCGATCGGGCCGCCGCTCACGATGATTTCGCGGCGGGCGTGGGCGGTGCGCAGCGCAGCGCCTTGCCGGTATTCGACGCCCCGCGCGCGCCGGCCGTCCAGGACCAGCCGCGTCGCCAGCGCACCGCTCGCCACATGCAGGTTGGCGCGCCGGCGCGCCGGCTTCAGATAGGCGTTCGCCGTGCTCCAGCGCCGGCCGCGATGGACCGTCATGTCCATCGGCCCGAAGCCCTCCTGGCGATAGCCGTTCATGTCGGCGGTGCGGCCGTAGCCCGCCTGCACGCCGGCTTCGATAAAGGCCGTGTAGAGCGGGTTGGCCAAGGCGCCGCGCGAGGTGTGCAGCGGCCCGGAGTCGCCGCGATAGTCGTCGCCGCCGGCGGCGAAGCTCTCGGCCTTGCGGAAATAGGGCAGCACCTCGGCATAGGACCAGCCGGGCGCGCCGCCTTCGGCCCAGCCGTCGTAATCCAGGGCGTTGCCGCGGACATAGGCCATGCCGTTGATCGAGGAGGAGCCGCCGAGCACCCGGCCGCGCGGGCAGTGCAGGCGCCGCCCGCCGAGATGCGGCTCGGGCTCGGTCCAGTAGGACCAGTTATAGCGCGGGCGGCCCTGGGCGATGGCGAGCGCGCTCGGCATTTGCAGGAAGATGCTGCGGTCGCTGCCGCCGGCCTCGAGCAGCAGCACGGTCGCGCCGCCGTCCTCGGTCAACCGGCTGGCCAGGACGCATCCCGCCGAGCCGGCGCCGATCACGATATAGTCGAATGCCCGACCGTCGTTCATCCGTTTAACCTGCCGCACTGGTTATTGCGGCAACATGGCCGTCGTGGAAGCCGTACCGATTCCCCGAAACGCCGTGGAGGGAAGCGGACCGCGGACCGTAAATGGAGGAAATTCCGATGACAAGATGCGTGCGACTCGCGGCTCTGGGCGCCGTTTGCGCCATGCCGTTCTCGACCGCGGCCCGGTGAGCCGGAGCAGCGCGGGAGCGCCGGACGTCGATTGCGGCCGCAATCCGGGTCCGCCGCCGTGGCCGCGCAAATAAACCGTTATGCGCAATATAACTTGCGCGTATAAAGATACGCGCAAGTTTCCCACCGTATATTGCAGCGCCGGGTCGGCATCCCGACTTGCGTCGCGCGGCCGGGACCGCCCGGTCTCCGGCCGGGGACGGACCGGCGGGAGGCCGGCGATGGATGCCGACGACGTTATCGCGCGCTACGGGCTGCAGCCGCATCCCGAAGGCGGCCATTATCGCGAAACCTTCCGCGCGCCGGCGCCGCCGGGCGGGCGCGGCGCGGTCACCGCGATCTACTATCTGCTGAAGGCCGGCGAGACCTCGGCCTGGCACCGGATCGACGCGGTCGAGATCTGGCACCATTACGACGGCGCGCCCCTGCGGCTCGCGCTCTCGCCGGACGGCGGGGCGGCGACGGAGCGGCTGCTCGGCACGGGCGCCGGCGCCGAGGCGCATATCGTCGTGCCGGCCGGCTGCTGGCAGAGCGCGGTGTCCCTCGGCGCGTGGACGCTCGCCGGCTGCACCGTTGCGCCGGCCTTCGAGTTTGCCGGCTTCGAACTCGCCCCACCGGGATGGCGGCCGGGAGACGCGGGCGCCTGAAGCCGCGGCCGGCGCGGGGCGGAGCGGCCTTCGATTTCTCTTGACCGGGCGGGCGAACGGCGCGAGACGGGCGCCCCCGGCAGTTCCGGCAATAAGGAAGCCCGTGGCATGACTTCGACGGACAGTCCGCCGGCCCGGGCCTGGCCGCCGACGCCGGACTTCGACGTCTGGCCGGTCGAGCACCTGCCGGCCGCGGCCGAAACCGACGGCCGCATCGTCACCGTGACCTGGGACGACGGCCGGGTCAGCCGCTACCACGCGATCTGGCTGCGCGACAACGCGGCCGATCCCGCAACCCACAGCCCGGCGACCCGCGAACAGGTCGGCCATCCCTGGGACCTGCCGGAGGACCTTGCCGTTACGTCGGCGTCGCTCGCCGGAGACGGCAGCATCGAGGTCGCCTTTGCACCGGAAGGCCGGACCCTGGCCTACCATCCCGGCTGGCTGCGCGCGCTCGATTATTCCAACGGCCGGCGCGACGATCTCGGCGGCATCGCGCCAACCTACTGGGATTGCCAGCGCCTGAAGGCCCCGCCGGCCTTCGACGGCCCGGCCTGCCTGGAACGGGACGGAACCCTGCTGGAGGCGCTCGAAGCCCTGATGGAATTCGGCATCGTCCGGCTGCCCGATATACCGGCCGACGAGACGGCGGTGCAGCGGGCGGCGGAGCGGATCGGCGCGATCCGCAACTCCAATTTCGGTTTCCTGTTCGACGTGAAGACCGCGCCGTCGGAATCGCGCAAGACGGCGGATTCGAACGCCTATTTTTCCGGCGCGCTCGCGCCGCATACAGATCTGGCGACCCGGGAGTACGAGCCCGGCCTGCAATTGCTGCATTGCCTGAAAAACACGACCCGCGGCGGGCGGGCGGTCTACGCCGACGGGTTCGCGATCGCGGCGCATATCCGCCGGACCGATGCGGACCTGTGGCGCGCAATCACGCAGATCGAATGGACCTTCACCAACCGCTCGCCGGCCACGGACTATCGCTGGCGCGCACCGCTGGTCGTGCTCGGCCGGGACGGCGAGCCGGTCGAAATCCGCGCCACGACCTTTCTGCGCGGGCCGCTCAACGTCGATTTCGACGACGTCGAGGCGGCCTATGCCGGCCTGCGCGCCTTCCAGACCCTGGCCGCCGGCGACCGCTTCGCCATGACGTTCGACTATGCGCCGGGCGATCTGATCGTTTTCGACAACCGGCGCGTCCTGCACGGCCGGACGGCGTTCGACGACGCGGCCGGCGAACGGGCGCTCAAGGGCTGCTACATGGAGCGCGAGGAGGCGCTGAGCCGGATCCGCGTGCTGCGCCGGGCGAGGCGCGCTAACCCGGATTTCTCACCACAGTCATGACCTGCGCGGCGCTGTCGGGCCGGCAGGGCAGGAAAGCCGCGCCGCGCGATGCGGGACATCGGGCAAGCGGCTTGACGCACCCTGCCGGCCCGACAGCGCCGCCCTCCGGGTCGCGACCGGACGCCCGCCCGCGGCGTCGCGGGCCTCGACCGTAGTCCCCGCTACGCTTTTCGGCCCGCTTCTGGCGGATCGAACGTCCGGACGCGACGCAGGCCGTGACTGCGGTGAGAAATCCGGGCTAACCGCGGAGCTTGAAGCGCTGGATTTTGCCGGTCGCCGTCTTGGGCAGCGCGTCGACGAATTTCCACCAGCGCGGATACTTGTAGGGCGCGAGGCTCGCCTTGACGTGGCCGTGCAGTTCTTCCTGCAGCACCGCCTCGTCGTCCGCCACGCCGTCGGCGCGCACGACCCAGGCCTCGGGCTTGATCAGGCCGGCATCGTCCGCGCGGGCGACGATGGCCGCCTCCAGCACCTTGGGATGGCCGATCAGGCAGGCCTCGATCTCGACCGGCGAGGTCCAGATGCCGCCGACCTTCATCATGTCGTCCGACCGGCCCTCGTAGACGTAGCAGCCGTCCTCGTCGATCCGGTAGGTGTCGCCGGTGTCGACCCAGCCGCCGTCCAGCATGGTCGCGGCGGTTTTCTCGGGCTGGTTCCAGTACGCCCGCGCCGTCGAGCCGCCGCGGATCTGGAGCGCGCCGGCCTCCCCGGCGGCGACCGGCGCGCCATCCTCGTCGACGATGCGCGCCTCGTACCCCGGCACCATCAGCCCGCTGGCGCCCGGTTTCTGCATATCGGGCCGGTTGGAGATGAAGATGTGCAGCGCCTCGGTCGAGCCGATGCCGTCCAGGATCGTCGTGCCGGTCCGCTCCCGCCAGCGCCGGAAGATGTCCGCCGGCAGGGCCTCGCCGGCCGAGACGCACCAGCGCACGCTCGCCATGTCGCAGGCCGCGCCGCCCTCGATCGCCGCCAGTTGCGCGGCATAGAGCGTCGGCACGCCGAAATAGAGCGTCGGGCGGAAGCGGGCGAAGATATCGAAGGTCATCTCCGGCGTCGGCCGTTCGGCGGCCAGCACCGCCGCGGCGCCGACCCAGAGCGGGAAGGTCATGGCGTTGCCGAGGCCGTAGGCGAAGAACAGCTTGGCGGCCGAGAAGCAGATATCGTCCTCGCCGACGCCGAGCACGTCGACGCCGTAGTGCCGGCTGGTCACCACCATGTCGCGGTGGCGGTGGATCGCGCCTTTCGGGAAGCCGGTCGAGCCGGAGGAATAGAGCCAGAAACAATCGTCGCCGGCTTCGCTCGGATACGGCTCGAGTCTGTCGGAAGCCTGCGCCGCGAGCGCCGCCGCGCGGTCCTGCGGCAGGAGGTGGGCCGGCGCGTGTTCCGCCTGCGCGAGCGCATCGCGCACCGCGCCGTCGTATTCCGGCGACCAGACGATGGCGGCGGCGGCCGAATCGTCGATCGTGTAGGCGTAATCCTTTCCGGTCAGCAGCGTGTTCAGCGGCACCGGCACGATGCCGGCCTTGATGGCGCCCCAGAAGACGAAGAAGAATTCCGGGCAATCCTTCACCACCATCAGCAGCCGGTCGCCGGTTTCGACGCCGAGTCCTTTCAGGGCATTGCCGTACCGGTTTACCTCGGCGGCCAGGCGGGAATAGCTGACCTCTTCGCCCGCCGTCGTCAGGATGGCGGGCTTGGCGCCGCGGTCTTCCCCTATGTGCCGGTCGACGAACGCCACGGCGGCGTTGAACGGCGTCGCGAAATCGAGAGCGGCGCCGTTCGCGCTGTCCGGAGTCACGGTGACGGTGTGGGCAGCCATCGCACGGCTCCTCGGTACCGGTTGCGTTGCCGGGGCCGCGCGGCGAATTGCATCGCGGGGCCGGGTTCCCCCGGCTCTAGCACAGGGACATCTTCGGTTTCACCGCGCAACAGGGCGCGCCCGCAATCCTTCCGCTCCCCGACCCGCCGCCAGCATGTTTGCGCCTGCCGACGCTCCCGTCCACCCGTCCGTCCGCCGCTGGCTTCTGCTGGTGGCCGGGATGATCTTCGCCATGGTCGTGCTCGGCGGGCTGACCCGGCTGACCGACTCCGGCCTGTCGATGACCGAATGGCGGCCCCTGTTCGGCTGGCTGCCGCCGACGGGCGACGCGGCCTGGCAGCGCCTGTTCGACCTCTACCGGCAGACGCCCCAATACCGGCAGGTCTTCCCCGACCTGACCCTGGACGGCTTCAGGGCGATCTTCTGGCTGGAATATCTGCACCGGCTGTTCGGCCGGCTGATCGGCGTCGTCTTCCTGGCCGGCTTCGTCTACCTGCTGCTGCGCCGCCGCCTGCCGCGCCGGCTGGCCCCGCCGCTGGTCGCGCTGTTCGTCCTCGGCGGCCTGCAGGGCGCGCTGGGCTGGTACATGGTCGCCAGCGGCCTTGTCGACCGGCCCTCGGTCAGCCACTACCGGCTCGCCGCCCACCTCTCCCTGGCGATCGTCCTCTATGCCTGGATCGTCTGGCTGATCGCCCGCACGGGCCGGCCGGCAACCCAGACCGGCGGCGCGGCGGCCGGCGGCGGCGCGCTGGCGTTTGCCGTCTACGGCGCGATCGCGCTGACGATCGCGTTCGGCGCCTTCGTCGCCGGCCTCGACGCCGGCAAAATCCACAACACGTTCCCGCTGATGGGCGGCGCGCTGGCGCCGGCGGACTATTTGCGGCCGGGCGGCGGCCTTGCCGAGATCGTCGCCAATCCGGTTGCGGTGCAGTTCAACCACCGCGTGCTGGCGATCCTGACCGTTCTGCTCGTCCTCGCCCTGTGGCGGCGGACGCGCGCGCGGGGCGGCGCGGAGGAGCGGCGGTGGGCCGGCTGGCTGGTCGCCGCCGTGCTGCTCCAGACGGCGCTCGGCATCGCGACGCTGCTCCTGTACGCGCCGGTCTGGCTGGCCGCGCTGCACCAGGCCGGCGCCATGCTGCCGGTCACGGTTGCCGTACTGCACGCCGCTGCAAGGCGGCGCGCTCCTCCCGCCTAGCCCGGATTTCTCACCGCAGTCATGACCTGCGCGGCGCTGTCGGGCCGGCAGGGCAGGAAAGCCGCGCCGCGCGATGCGGGGACATCGGGCAAGCGGCTTGACGCCCCCTGCCGGCCCGACAGCGCCGCCCTCCGGGTCGCGACCGGACGCCCGCCCGGGGCGTCGCGGGCCTCGACCGTAGTCCCCGCTACGCTTTTCGGCCCGCTCCCAGTACTGAACGGGGCGGATCGAACGTCCGGACGCGACGCAGGCCGTGACTGCGGGGAGAAATCCGGGCTAGACTCCCGGACCGCCGGTCTACACCAAGCCCAGCGAGCGGAACGAGGCGTCGCCCTCGGCCGAGACGATCAGGTGGTCGAGCACGACCACGCCGATGGGCGCCAGCGCCTCTTTCAGCGTCCTGGTCATGCGGATGTCCGCTTCGCTCGGCGCCGGATTGCCGGACGGATGGTTGTGGACCAGCAGGACCGCCGTCGCGCCCCGGTTCAGGGCCCCGTGGGCGACTTCGCGCGGGTAGACCGGCGTATGGTCGACCGTGCCGCGCTGGACGATCTCGTCGTCGATCATCCGGTTCTGCTTGTCGAGATAGAGCACGCGAAACTGCTCGACCGGCTCCCGGCCCATGGCGGCCCGGCAGAAGGCGACGACCTTGCGATAATTGTTGAGCACCGGCCGGCCCGACGCCTCCTGCCGCGCCAGGCGGACGCCCGCCGCCCCGGCCGCCTTGATCGCCGCGGCGGCGGCGAGCCCGATCCCTTTCGTGCGCAACAGGTCGGCCGGGTCGGCCGCCAGCACGTTGCCGAGCGAGCCGAATTCGGCGATCAGCCGCTTGGCCGCCGGCTTGACGTCGCCGCGCGGACTGGCGGCGAACAGGACCAACTCCAGCAATTCGTAGTCCGGCAGCGCGGCCTCGCCGCCGTCGAGAAAGCGCCGTCGCAGCCGCTCCCGGTGCCCGCCGAGGGATTCGTGCTTTGGATCGAATTCGGGCGGATCCGATTCGGGCGGATCCGGTTCGAGCGAATCCGATTCGGGCGGATCGGGCCGGGCCGCGGCCTTCGGCCATGCAGGGCTGGAATCGCGAAGCATGGCCGCAATATATCCGGAACGTTCCGGAAACTTCAAGGTCAATCGAATGTCAGGTCCGTCAGGATTTCCGCCGGGCGAACTGGCGGACCACGCCGCCGTCGTTGCGCGCGGCGTCGGCCGAACGCCCGAACTTCCGCCCGGCCGCCGGGGCGGTTTCGTCGACAAGGCCGAAAACCGGATCGCCCGCGATCGTCACCCGCTGCATCGTGCGCCGGTGCGGCAGGTAATCGTGGGTCGCGTAATGCTGCACCGAACGGTTGTCCCAGAAGGCGACCGTGCCGACCGCCCATTCGAGCCGGAACTGGTATTCGGGGATCTGCGCCTGGCGGAACAGGAAATCGAGGATCGTCCGGCTCTCCTCTTCCTTCATCCCCTCGATCCCGACCGTGAATTGCGGGTTGACGAACAACACCTTGCGACCGGTTTCGGGATGGATGCGCACGATGGGGTGGAGCGTCCGGGGAAACTCGTCCTCCAGGTCGCGCAGCGCGCGCCGGCCCTCCGGCGTATCGGGGAACAGCGCGCGGAACGGCTTGAAATCGTGCACCGCCTCCAGGCCGGAAACCAGCTGCTGCATCCGGTCGCTCAGGCCGTCGAAGGCGCTCGTCATGCTGGCGAACAGCGTGTCGCCGCCCAGCGGCGGCAACATCTTGGCGCACAAGATCGTCGCCATGGGCGGCGCCTTGCGGAAACTCTCGTCCGTGTGCCAGACATCGGTCGAAAACGGCGGATTGTCGCCGGAATTGTCGAGCACGATCAGTTCCGGCTTGTCCGGCAGGTTGGGCGAGAAAGGATGGATCGAGAGCTCGCCGAAATGCCGGGCAAACGCCATCTGCTGATCGGCGGTAATATGCCGGTCGCGCAGGATAACGACTTCATGGTCGTTGAGCGCGGCCCGGATCGCTGCCGCCTGCGCCGCCGTAATCCCGGCGGCCAGATCGGCGCCGCGGATTTCCGCGCCGATATTGGGCCGGAGCCGGACGACCTGCAATCCGGCCGCGTCGACGTTGCCGTCCATCTGTCCCGCCTTTCGCTCGGTGGTACAGGAACGGCAGCATAATCGATCGCCCGGCCGCATGCGAGACCGCGCCGGACCGCGGCCGCCGGGCCGGTTGCCAGCGATTGCCCCCAATGTATCATCGCCGGCCCTGCCGCAAGAGGCCGTAATCATGCCCGAGACCGTCGCCGAACTCGTCGTCGAGACCCTGATCCGGAACGGGATCGAAAACCTCTACTGCCTGCCCGGCGTGCAGAACGACGATTTCTTCGACGCCCTCTACGACAAGCAGAACCGGCTGAAGCCGGTTACGGCGCGGCACGAACAGGGCGCGGCCTACATGGCGCTGGGCGCGGCGCTGGCGACCGGCCGGCCCCAGGCCTTCGCCGTCGTGCCGGGGCCGGGCTTCCTCAACGCTTCGGCCGCGCTCGCCACCGCCTATGCGACCAACGCGCCGGTGCTGGCGCTGGTCGGCCAGATTCCGTCCCGCGCCGTCGGCAAGGGGTTCGGACTGCTTCACGAACTGCCGGACCAGCTCGGGGTGCTCGGCCGCCTGACCGAACAGGCCGCCACGATTACCGGCGGCGGCGAGGCCCACGCCCTGCTGCAATCGGCCTTCGCGGCGCTACAGTCGGGCCGGCGCCGGCCGGTCGGGGTCGAGGTGCCGGTCAACGTCTGGAAAATGCCGGTCGAGGGCGCGCCGGCGGACCTGAGAGCGCCGGCGGCAGCGGCCCCGGAGATCGACGCCGGCCGGGTGGACGCGGCCGTCCGCCTGCTCGAACGGGCCGAACGGCCGCTCATCGTCGTCGGCGGCGGCGCCCAGGAGTGCAGCGCGGAGGTGACGCGGCTGGCGGAAATGCTGTCCGCCCCCGTCATTGCCTACCGGACGGGCCGGGGCGTCGTCTCCAGCGAGCACGAACTGAGCGCCGGCGCGCCGGTCGGGCACGCGCTGTGGCCGGAATGCGATGTCGTGCTAGGCATCGGCACGCGGCTCAACCAGCAGATGCTGTGGGGCGCCGACGACGCGCTGAAGGTCGTCCATATCGACATCGACGCCGAAGAACTCGGCCGCGCCCGCGAGCCCGATGTCGCGCTCCACGCCGATGCGCGCGAGGCCGTCCCGCTGCTGATCGAGGCGCTCGAGGGCAAGGAGGCGAAGCGCGCGGACTGGCGCGGCCGGGCCGCCGCGGAAAAGGCGCGCTTCGCCAAGGCCTACCGGGACAGGCTCGGCCCGCAGATGGCCTGGCTGGACGCGATCCGGGCGGAGCTGCCGCGCGACGGCATCTTCGTCGACGAGCTGACCCAGGTCGGCTATGTCGCGCGCCTGGCTTACCCCGCCTACCGGCCGCGCACCCATCTGACCTCGGCCTACCAGGGCACGCTGGGCTGGGGCATCCCGTCGGGCCTCGGCGCGGCCCATGCCCGCCCGGACGCGCCGGTCGTCGCCATCGCCGGCGACGGCGGCGCGCTGTTCGGCATCGGCGAACTGGCGACCGCCGTGCATTACGGCATTCCGCTCACCGCCATCGTGTTCAACGACAACGCCTACGGCAACGTCAAACGCTTCCAGATCGAGAATTACGACAACCGCCCGATCGCCTCGGACCTGACCAGCCCGGACTTCGTCCGCCTCGCCGAAAGCTTCGGCGCCCGCGGCCTGCGCGCGGAGACGCCGGACGGCCTGCGGCGCCGGCTGCGCGAAGCGTTCAAGGGCGGCGGCCCGACGGTCATCGAAGTCCCGGTCGGCGATTTCCCCTCCCCCTGGGACTTCCTCATGCTGCCGAAGGTGAGGGGGGTGTGACGCGCAAACCCTGAACGGCCCAAAGCGGCGCAATCTTGCAGCCGGCGCCGAAACGACGCATTTTGCGACCATTGAAGGAGGGCGGCATCATGTCTCCTGGGAACACCGAACGCAGCGCGCTGGAGAGTGCGGCGAAGGCCGTCCGCCGGCACGAAGCCATGACGCTCGGCCGCGAGGACGCGATGCGGTTCTTCGACGCCCTCGCCGACCCGCCGCCTCCGAACGACCGCCTACGCGCGGCCCTGGAGGAGCACCGTCGCCGCGTCGACTCGCGTTGACCGATCCCGACACGCTGGTCATCCGGCCGCTCGACAGGCGGCATGACCGGACAGCCTTTTCCTGCGGTCTGCCAGAACTGGACCGTTACCTGTTGCGCCAGGCCGGCCAGGACGTGCGACGCCGGATCGCCCGCGTGTTCGTCTGCACCGACGGTGACACCGATGCCGTCCTCGGCTTCTACACGCTGAGCGCGCTGTCGATCGAGTTGACCTCGCTGCCGGACACGCTTTCCCGGAAATTGCCGCGCCATCCGGTGCCGTGCGCCCTTGTCGGCCGGCTGGCGGTCGATTCTTCGGTTCACGGGCAGGGTCTCGGCAGCATACTCCTCGCCGACGCCATCAGACGCGTCGTGGCAGCCAGCGAGAGGCCATGCACGCCCTTGTCGTGGACGCCGCCAACGACAGCGCAAGACGCTTTTACGAAGGCTTCGGCTTCGCGCCGCTGCGGAACCGCCCGATGCGGCTGTTCCTGCCGCTTGGCCACCCCGGTCTGCGGGGGCCGGACGACCCGCCTCGGACCTGACCAGCCCGGATTTCGTCCGCCTCGCCGAAAGCTTCGGCGCCCGCGGAGACGCCGGAAGACCTGCGGTGCCGGCTGCGCGAAGCCTTCAGGGGCGGCGGCCCGACGGTCATCGAAGTCCCGGTCGGCGATTTCCCCTCGCCCCGGGAATTCCTCATGCTGCCGAAGGTAAGGGGGTGTGAGATCGAAAGCGCGTCATGAGGAATCTGCTTGGGCCTCGTCGGGCGTCCACGACCAACCGCTACGTTCATCTTGACAGCGCGACGCTGAACCACGCTGCCGAACGGGCGGTGGAGGCGATTCAACAGGAGCCGTACCCTTTGCATGAGCCGCCCTTAGGTGTAGGAGAGCAGCAGCCTGCGGCGTCTTGCCCGAGAATATCATCGCAAGGAGCATGAAATGCCGCTTATCCCCGGAAGTCGGTTGTTGGAAAGATTTCGCGAGCTGGTGGGTCAGGCACGTCGAATCGACCTCGCGGTAGCTTGGGCCAATTCATGCGACGCGATAGAGATACTGTCAGCAAGCGATGCAAATATCCGTGCCGTCGTTGGGACGTCGGGGAATTCTACTAATCCATCGACGCTCCGTCACTTTCTCGAATTTGCGGAACTTCGCATTCCGCCGAACAATCCACCGAAAATCTTTCATCCAAAGTACTACTGCTTTCACGGCGAAAATATCGTTTGCTGGATTGGCAGTGCAAATCTTACTAGAGGCGGATTCGGCCGAAACGTAGAACTTGTGCAAGAATTCGAGCTAAAGAAGAAAGAAGATCGAAACTGGTTTGAGTGCCTCTGGGAAGATTTAGAACACGATCCGTGGCCAGAAATTGAGAAATACGAAGAGAGATATAACCCACCGAAGCGAACGCCACGGCCACCCAGTGGCCCAGATGGCGGTGAAGATCACGACTTACCCACATTGGCGGACATTGCCACTTGGAACGATTTCTATGAAGGGATACGAGCATACGACAATTACTATTGCTATCACGAATACGATGTTCTTGGAGAAACCCATAGTTGGTGTCACACGATTGACACTGGACATGAAATAGTCCTTCTCAATGATTGGACGAATTTGACGCAACGTGAATGCCGCATCCTGCGGGGTTATACCGCACAAGATGACGACGAAGGCGTATGGGGATTGCTAGGATGGGTAAGAGGGGGCGGAGCATATGTCTTTAACCCTACAAACATGCCGAACGTTGAACCCATCCGGATGCAGATACAAGACCAGATAAATCAAGTGCTGCAAGCCGATCAAAATGACGTCATTGTGGCTGGGACTCACGCAATGACGGCAATAAGGCAACTTATGCATATCGAGAACGCGGATCGTGGCATTGGACATGCTGCGGCAACCCGCTGGCTTGCCCTTGCCAAACCAGATTGCTTTGTGTCGGTGAACGGCGCTTCAGCGTCTGGGTTAGGAGAAGCCTCGGGCCTACCACAGAACCCGGGCGGCTTGGCAAATGCTTACGCGGACCTCTTGGGATGGCTTCACAATCAGGATTGGTTCATGGAACCGCAACCCGATGACCCCGAAGAACGGGACATCTGGAATCGTCGTGCCGCTCTGGTCGATGTCTTTGTTTACGATGCATGAAGCGAGTTGTAGTAGAATCGCGTCCTGAATGTGGTACGGAATGGGAGCTTGGGAGGGATTCGGAGCAAGCAACGAGAGGCTGCTTAACACATTGAATACAAAGCTTTTCGTGTTTTCTGTGCGAGCTTTTGATAGGCTAAGTTACATGCATCCCAGATGCATGGAGTGTGACCCGCCTTCGCGCGGCCTTATCCTTCGGGAATCGAATATGGCAGGGGCATACCGGCATGAATCTGGAACGCCGTCCGTAGGTGCGCCGCGGGCGGAAACGGTGCACTCTTGTAGCCAGTGCCGTAACGACGTACATGACGAACCCGGGAGGAGGGCGGCATCATGGCTTCCGCGAACACCGAACGCAGTGAGCGGATCGACCTGCGGCTGAGCGGAACGGCAAAGCGGCGGATCGAACAGGCCGCCGCCATCGAAGGAACGACTGTCCCCGGCTTCCACACGCAGAGCGCCCCGTCGAAGGCGTTCGGGCCGCAGCCCGTCCCCGCGCGTTATCGGCTTGAAGGGCGCGCCGGCCGGATGTAGGGTCGGCGGCATGAGCGAACACAGGAAAATGCACACGCCGCCGCCCGACATACCGGGATTCCCGAAAGACTGGCGCGAGCAGATCAAGGCGGACCTGGCGGCCCAGGTCGAGGCCGGCGGCACGCTTTACGGCGTCCGTTCGGACGGTGCCTATATCGCGCGCACCAAGGACGGGGACCGGGTGCTTGAGGCGCCCGGTGAGCGGAAGTCCGACTGACCCGGCCGGCCTCCGCCGCCGTGCCGACTCTCCTCGTCGTCGCCGGCCCGAACGGGTGCGGCAAGTCCACCCTGACCCGCATGAGCGGGTTCAGGGGGATCGAAATCATCGACCCCGACGCCATTGCGCGCAGCATCGCGTCCGGCGACCCTCTAACTGGCGGGGCGCGAGGCTCTGCGTCGGCGGCGGGACGCGCTTGCCGCCGGCCGGGCGCATCTGGTGGAGAGCACGCTCGCCGGTTCCGGCATTCTCCGCCACATGGCGGCGGCGCGGCGCGAGGGCTGCCGGATCGTCCTGCACTATGTGTCGGTCGCCTCGCCGGACCGGGCGCTCGACCGCATCCGCAACCGGGTGGCGCTCGGCGGCCACGATATTCCGGAAGCCGACGCAAGGCGCCGGTTCGCGCGCTCGCACGCCAACCTCCCGGCGGCGGTCGCGCGCGCGGACGAGGCCCTGCTCTACGACAACACCGATCCCGACCGGCCGCACCGGGAAGTTGCGGATCCTGAAGGACGGGGCCCGGTGGGTCGCCGAGGCCGTTCCCGGCTGGGCGGCGGAGGCTCTCGCCCGGATCGGGCCGCCGCATCGGCGAGGATGATGGACATCGGCCCGCGCAAACACCGGTTCCATCGGCGCCGCGCGCGCACTACGGTTGGCGGAAACGGAATAGGCGGAGATTCGAACCGGGTGCGGCGGCGCCCGGCGGATCGCGGGACGGAAGCTGCACCGGAAGGAACTCCATGAACCTCGACCACCTCCCGCGGGTGCGCCTCGCCCATCTGCCGACGCCGCTGGAGCCGCTCGAACGGCTGAGCGCGGCGCTTGCCGGAGCGCTTGCCGGACCGGGGGGCGGGCCGGAAATCTGGATCAAGCGCGACGACTGCACGGGCCTCGCGACCGGCGGCAACAAGGCGCGCAAGCTGGAATTCCTGATGGGCGCCGCGCTGGAGCGCGGGGCCGAAGCGGTCGCGACCCAGGGCGCGGTCCAGTCCAACCACGCGCGCCAGACCGCCGCCGCCGCGGCCCGCCTCGGCCTGGAATGCCACGTCCTGCTGGAAAACCGGACGGGCTTTGCCGATACGGACTACAACGAAAACGGCAACGTGCTGCTCGACCGGCTGTGCGGCGCCGTCGTCCATCGCTGCCCGGCGCGCGACGACATGGAGGCCGCGCTCGACGAACTGGTCGCCGGCCTGCCCGGCGGCGCGGACCGGGTCTACGCCATTCCGGGCGGCGGCTCGAACGCCGTCGGCGCGTGCGGCTACGCCAACGCGGCGGCCGAACTCGTCGGGCAGGCGGAAGCGGCCGGCCTGGGCATCGACGCCATCGTGCTCGCCAGCGGCAGCGCCGGCACCCATTCCGGCATGGTGACCGGCCTGCTCGGGGCCGGATCGAAATCCCGGTCTACGGCGTCAGCGTGCGCGCCGAATCCGCCCCGCAGGAAGCGAAGGTGCTGGACCTGGCGCACGCGACGGCGGCGCATATCGGCCTGCCGGGCCGTATCGAGGCGGCCCAAATCCGCGTGGACGACCGCTTCGTCGGCGCCGGCTACGGCATCCCGGCGGACTCGACGCTGGAGGCCATCCGCACGATGGCGGAACTGGAGGGCATCCTGCTCGATCCGGTCTATACCGGGAAAGCCTTCGCCGGCCTGTTCGGCCTGGTCCGCGAGGGCGCGTTCCGGGCCGGCCAGCGGGTGGTGTTCCTGCACACCGGCGGCTCGTCGGCCCTGTTCGCCTATCCCGGCTGGTTCGGCGAGAAACGGGCTATGGCGGCGTAAACCGAATTCCACCCGTCATTTCGACCGACCGAAGAGCCTGCCTTGAGCTTGTCGAAGGGGAGTGGAGAAATCTTTCCCGCGCGGTGCTCCGTCCCTGGCTCCGTACCGGAAAGATATCTCCGCTCCGCCGCCCGATGGGCGGCTCCGGTCGATATGACGGGTGAATGCGTGGCCGGACCCTATACCCGCCGGTCGACGAAGCGGGGGGCTTTCATGAATTTCTCGAAATCCTTGCCCAGTTCGCCGTTGGGCAGCACCTCGGTCGCCACCGCCAGTTCGAAGGCCTGGCGGATCCTGAACCGCAGCGTATCCACGGCCTCCGTCGCGTCGGCGCCGCGTTTCAGCTCCAGGCGCAACAGGACGTCCTCCAGGCCGGATTCGGCGGTCGTCAGCACCACCTGAAAATCGTTCACCTTCGGGTCGGCGAAGATGAAATCCTCGAAATCCGTGTGGTTGACGTTGATCCCGCGCACCTTGAAGAAGCCGGCGGTGCGGTGGGCGTGGCGGATCATGGGGAACAGCTCGGCGTAGCGGTGGCCGGTCGCGCCGCCGTCGTGCAGCGAGACGATGTCGCCCGAATTCCAGCGCAGGAACGGCGTCGCGTGGCCGGTCGCCAACGGCGTGACCAGCAGCATGCCCGGCCGCTCGTCGTTGAGCGGCTCCAGCGTCCGCTCGTCCACCGTCTCGATGAAATACATGTCGGTCCAGATGTGGATGCCGTCATGGGCGTGGCCCTCGCCGCCCATCAGCCCGGCCTCGGACATGCCGAACACGTCGTAGACCTCGGCGCCCCAGTCGCGGCCCAGCTTCTCGCGCTTGGCGTCAGACAGCGACTCGGCGGCGGTGATGATCCGGGTAATGCTGCTGTCGCGCAGGTCGATGCCTTCGGCGTCGGCGATGTTCGCCATGTGCAGCGCGAAGCTCGGCATGCCGACCAGCACCGTGGGCCGGATATTCTCGATCAAGTCGAGCTGCACCCGTGTCGGCATCGCGTTGCCGGCGCCGGCCCAGAGCACGCCGACCCCCGCGCCGTGGGCGCCGCGCGCCCAGACCTGCCCGGCCGGATGCACGCCGATGGGAAAGCAGATATGCGCCAGCTCGCCCGGCGGCGTTTCGGTCACGCCCCAGGCCCGGCGCCACGACAGCATGCCGTATTCGACGTCGGCGAAGGTGCGCGGATAGAAGACCGGCTTGCCGGTCGAGCCGCCCGAGCGCCAGTATTCGGCGATGTCCGTGTTGTCGACGATGCACAGCCGGTCCATGAACTCCCGGTGGGACCACTGGCGCAGGATGTCCTTGTCCAGAATCGGGATCTTCGCCCACTCCTCCGGCTCGTCGAGCCGGTCCGGGTCGATGCCGTCGAGTCTCCCGGCGTACCATCCGGCCCGCTGCGCGCGCTCGAAGGCGGCGCGCTTGCGCCGGCTCTGGATCGCCCGGATCTCGTCGCGCGACGCCGGCAACTGAAACGGATCGGACATGCGTGCGCCATCCCCCGCCGTCGGACCGGGCCGCGGCTCCCGCCGCCGCCCCCGCCTGCTTGCAGCCGCCGACAGTCTGGCGCAACCGGCGCGGCAGGTCTATCGGCCTTTGCCCGTCCGGGACCGGTTCCGGCGCAATACCGGCCCAATCCCGGCCCAATCCCGGCGGGGCCGCCGACCGTGTTGACCGGGACCGGCAATTCTCTAACGTGTAAGGCATCCGCGAAACGGCGACGGCGCAGTCCGTGAAAACCCATGTCCACCAGTAGCGCAACCCGTTCCGAGGAGCGCGAGACCGCGCCGCGGCTGCCGGAGCGGACCCGGCGGACGGCGGACATCAAGGCGCTCGCGCTCAAGGCCGGCGGCGACGCGGTCGGGATCGCACCGGCCGGGCGCTGGGAAGAGTACGTCCCCGAAGGGTATCGCCCCTACGACATTCTGCCGGGCGCGAAATCGGTCATCGTCGTCGGCGTGCGCGGGCCGAGCGCGGGGGCCTGGCAGTCGCCCGACCACCGGATCATGGAGGTCAACGGCTACGATTTCGCCAACGACCGGGCGATCCACGTCGTCGCCGACCATATCGAGCGGAAGCTCGGCTACTACGCCATGCAGGGCCCGGCCCTGCCGACCGCCGGCTACCAGCCGCGCATGTCCATGATGCTGGCCGCGGTGCTGGCCGGCTGCGGCACCCGCTCCTTCGCCGCCAACATCGTCCTCAATCCGCAATACGGGCTGCTCTACTACTCGGCCTGCCTGACCACGCTGGAGCTCGATTACGACGACATGCTCGAACAGGGGGTGTGCCCGGCGCCCATGTGCGTGCAGACCTACCGCCATATCGGCAAGACGCCCTGCATGGCGGCCTGCCCGGCGGACGACGGCGGCTGCCTCGACGGGTCCATCGACGCCGACGGCAACATGGAGCACGTCTATTACGACCGGGAACGCTGCGTCTCGCGCTCGATGAATTTCGGCATTTCGAGCTTCCAGAAGGCGCTCGACCGGATCGTCGAGGAGGAGGACGGGGAAAAGCGCCGGATGATGATCGCCTCGGATTTCTTCGCCCGGTCGTGCAGTTCGGTCAGCTTCTACAAGGAAAGCGTGGCCCAGTGCTTCGAATGCATGCGCGTGTGCCCGATCGGGCGCAGGGAACGCAAGCTGAAGTAGGATCATGGCAGACGCGCCGACCGCCGCCGGAACCGACAGCAACATCAAGGAGGACCTGCGCGCCTTCGCCCTGAAGAGCGGCGCGCTGGTCATGGGCGTCGCCGATGCCGGGGCCTTCACCGCCGCGCCCGAGGGCAAGCGGCCGGCGGATTACCTGCCCGGCGCGAAATCCGTCGTGGTGATGGGCGGCGCGCAGCCGCGGGCGGCCGACTGGCAAAGCCCGAAATACGAGCATATGGAGGTCAGTTCGACGACCGATCGCATCGCCGCCCTCGGCAACCGGGTCGCGACCCATATCGAGCGCACCTACGGCTATTACGCGCTCAACGTCCCGCAGGCGCTGGACAAGGGGCGGCAGCCCTTCCTCAGCATGTCGCTGGCGGCGGAGCTGGCGGGCTGCGGCTCGGCCAGCCTGGCCGGCCCGGTGCTGCACCCGGACTACGGCTTCATGTATTATTCCGCCGTCATCACCACCCTGCCGCTGGCGCCCGACCCGCCGCCGGAAACCCCGGCCTGCCCGGCGCCGCAATGCGTGGAGATGTACGGCGAGATCGGCAAAACGCCGTGCATGGCGGTCTGCCCGATCGAGGAGGACGGCTGCATCGGCGGCACGCTCGAGGACGGCCGCATCGCCAGCCGGCGGTTCGACGCGGCGCGCTGCACGACCCGGGTGCAGACCTACTGGGTGCCCGGCTTCCAGAAGGCGATGGAAAAGCTGTTCGAGGAGGACGACCGGGACCGCCGGCGCATGATCCTCAACTCGAACCTGATGACCCGCACGCTGTGGTCCATGACCTACGCCAACATCAGCCAGGGCCAGTGTTTCGAATGTATGCGCGTGTGCCCCGTGGGCGCCGAGAAGCGCCAGTTGCGATAGGAGCCGGCCATGCCCTTCTTCTTCGTCGATCCCGATGTCTACCGGAAATACCGCGACCGGGTGGTGGAGATGGCCCAGTCGATCCAGGTCAACTACCCGGAACACATGCCGGCCGAAAAGCGGCAACCCGGCTTCTCCGACGAGGAGATCGCGGAAAAGCTCGGCCTCGATGCGCGCACGGTGTCGGAAATCCGCTGCGTCGCCGAGCGCGAATTCTACGACGTGGACGAGTGGGAAAAGGCGGTCGAGTTCAAGGACCGCCAGTGCCGCGGCTACGCCGAACGGGGGCTGAGCTTCACGACGAAGAAGTATTTCGACGCGAAGAAGGCGGAGAAGGCACCGGGCGGCTCCTGACGCACGGCCGCGCCGGTCCGACAGGGGTGCGGGCGGATGCTGCCGCCTGTTGCCGGCAGCATCCGCGGCGGCGCCGTTACTTGATTCCGGCCATTTTCCGGGCAGCCTCGAGATAGGAGGTGTCGATGATGGCGCCGACATCCACCTTCTTCTTGACCGCGCCCAGCTTCAGCCAGAGCGCCTGCTGGCGTTCGATCGCGGCCCGGTCGATGCTGCCGAAATAGCCGGCGTAGGCCGGGCCCGGAATCCGCTCCAAGATTTTTCTGGGTAGTTTCGACCATTTTGCCAGCGTATCGAGCAGCGCCGGAGTCCATTTGCCCCCGGTTGCGTGTACGTCCTTCGCGCCCTGCAGAAAGGCTGCGAGGAACTTCTTCGCCGCGTCGGGATACTTCTTCAGGAACTGCGGCGAGGCGGCGAAATAGGTTTCCTGAAACCAGGGCACGGCGTCCTTGTAGGATTTCCAGCGGTTTGCCAGCCCTTGCGCCTCAAGCATGGTCACGATCGGCTCGACGGCGGCCTGGACTTCGATGGCCTTGTTCTTGAATGCGGCGATCCAGGCCTGCGGAGACTTGAACTTTTCGCTGTACTTGACGTCCGACATGCCGAGGCCGGCCTTCTTGAGGGCCTCCCGGATCAGCAGGTTGACCGGCGAGCCGAGCGGACCGCCATCGACCGACATGCCGCGCAGATCGCCGAGGGACTTCGGCTGCTTCGCCTTCCAGACATCGCTGCGGACCATGATCCAGCTGGTGTCGCTCCATTTGGCGTTGGAGCCTGCGATGGCGCCGACGATTTTCAGGCCGAATCCCTGCGTGTGCTGGTTGAACATGCCGGGCCCCATGACCATCGGCGCGATATCCTGATCGCCCCGCGCCAGGAGCGGAACCTGGGTAACCGACGACCCGCGATAGGTCTTGAGCTGAAGATCGAGGCCTTGGGCCTTGAAGTAGCCTTTGTCGACGGCGAGGAATATCGGCATGTAGCTGTAGACCAGCGGGTTCACCGAGGTCCGTACCGCGACTCCCTTGTCTTGCGCCAGGACAGGCGCTGCGAACAAGGCCGCGCCGGCAAGCGCGACCGCGGCGATCTGCGTTTTTATGGAATTCATGGGTCGGTATCCTCCTTGCGATTGATATCCTGTCCGGTTCCCGATGTGCCGGGCGCCGGACCTAAACAGCCGTGGATTTCTGTTGCCACGGAACCAGGTAACGCTCGAGCAGGTCCATCGACAGGTAGACGGCGAAGCCGAATACCGCCGAAATCACGAGTCCCGCCATCGAGCGCTGCAACGACAGGACCTGCCAGCTGTTCCAGATGACGTGCCCGATGCCGGATTCCCCGACGAGAAACTCCACGGCGACGGTGCCGAGAAGCCCCAGGCCGACGGAGATGCGCAAGCCGCCCATCAGCGTCGGCATGGCCGCCGGCAGCGTCACCATGGTGTAGAGATGGCGCGGGCCGGTTTCGAAATTTTCGGCCACGTCGCGATAGATGCGGTCGATGTTGAGCACCGAATACATCGCGGAAATCAGCATCGTGAAGAACGGCCCCAGCGCGATCATGATGATGTTCGAGGTTTCGTTGAGGCCGACGAGAATCAGGACGAGCGGGAAAAGCGCGATGCGCGGGATCGGATAGAACAGGGCGACGAGCGGATTGGTGAAGGCGCGGAACCACCGGAAGATCCCCATGGTCAGCCCGAGCAGGACACCCGGGACGACGCCGACCGCCATGCCGACGAGAAAGCGGAGCGCCGTTGCGCCGGTATGGTCGAGCAGGCCCTCTTCGCGGAACATCACCACCATCGTGACCGCAACGGCGGACGGCGGCGGCAGAATCCGCACATCGATCCAGCCGAGATGGGCGAGCGCCTCCCAGAGTGCGAAAACGCCGACAGGACTGGCAAAAACGAGAAATCGGTCGGCCCGGTTCATGATGGCGGCGCCTGCGCCGCCGTGCGGAGACCGGCGCCGTCGCCGCCCAGCGACACCACTTCCTCGCGCAGGGAATCCCAGACCGCACGCCGGAGATGCAGAAAACGTTCGTTGTTGCGCAGTTCGAGCGCATCGCGCGGCCGGGGAAGGTCGACGTCGAGGATCGTCTTGATCCGTCCCGGCCGGTTGCTCATCACGGCAACCCGGTCGCCAAGGACGATCGCCTCGTCGAGGCTGTGGGTGATGAAAATGACCGTCTTGTTGGACCCTTCCCAGAGCCGCAACAGGTCGGTCTGCACCAGCATCTTCGTCTGCTCGTCCAGGGAGCCCAGCGGCTCGTCCATCAGCAGGACCGCCGGGTCGTTGACGAAGGCGCGGGCCAGGTTCACCCGCTGGCGCATGCCCCCGGACAGCTGGCTGGGATAGGCCGCCTCGAACGACGACAAGCCCAGCTTGCGCAGATAGTCCCGCGCTTGGGCAAGGCGCCGGTCCCTGGCCACATAGCGCACCGTCAACCCGTAGGCGGCGTTTTCCAGCACGGTCAGCCAGGGGAACACGCCCTGTTCCTGAAACACCATCGACTGCAGGGGATTGCCGCCGGTTTCGATGGCGAACTCGACCGAGCCGCCATAGCTCTTTTCCAGCCCGGCGAGGATGCGCAGCAAGGTGGTCTTGCCGCATCCGCTCGGCCCTACGACCGACAGGAACTCGCCTTCGCGAACCGCGAGGTCGACGCCGGCCAGGGCGACGATTTCGCCCTCCGGGCCGTCGAAGGACTTGCTCAGGTCAAGGATGCCGATACCGCCGGCCGGAACGGAGTGTCCTCCGCCCTCCCCCGCCCGATCGTTCTCTTCAGGCTGCATCGCCACCGGTCGGCGACAGTTCCTCGGCCAAAGCTTCCCAGCGATAGGGCGACAGGTCGATCGGCTCGTGCTCCGCGTCGCAGGCCGAGCAGCGCCGGTCCGTTTCCGATTCGTTGAAGGCTTCGCAATATTTCCGGTAGGCCGCCTGGGGAAGCAGCGCTTCGGTATCCCAGACATAGCGCTTCAATTCCCTGCCGCAGGCTTCGCAGTACCAGGCAACCCCCTCCAGACCGGGCTTGCGCGGCTTGTAGCGATGCACCACGGAGGGGACGTCCGGAACGAACCGGTGCGGCGTGCCGGCCGGGATGTAGATGAAATCGCCCGGCTCGGCGGGATGGAAACATACGTTCGACTGCCGGAAGCGGACCTGGCCGGCGCCCGAGACAAGCACCAGCATCGTGTCCTTCTCGCAGATCAGGTAGAAAGGCTGCGGGCGGTCGTTGACGCTGAGATGAAGCTGCGGGTCGATCTCGTCCGGCAGCATCGGACGCTCGTCGTAAGGGCCGCCCTGCGCCGCCTCCCGGACGGTCATGAACGTCTTCTTGCGAATCACGACCCGCCTTCCTCCCGGACCGGTGCGGCCGACGACACCTAGCCGGCAGCAGCCGGTCGGCCGGAATGCGCTTCGCCGGCCCGGATCATGACTTCGGTCTTGAGCCGGTACTCCTCCCAGCCCCAGGACGATATCGGAAACGGCTCGTTCACCGTGCCGCACTCGGGGCAGGTGCGCATCGCCTCGTCGCGGTTGTATTTCTCGAAAATCGGCGGCAGGCAGGCGACCGACGGGAACGGATGGGTGCGATCGGTCGATTCGTCGTCCGGCGAGGCGTCGAATTCCTCGAAGAAGAGTTGATAACGGCACTTCTTGCAATGGACGCTGATGCCCTCGGTCTGCGGCGTCCCGTCGTCGGTCTGGCGTTGAACCACGCTCATCAGGGCGAAATTGTCGGCGTTCTTTTCATCCTTGAGGAACGAGTTGACGCCGTGGCGGCGGCCGCCGCAATAGACCTGCCCCGGCTGCAGCATCGCACCGTTCGACGTGAAATTGGTGATCACCTCGTCGACGCTGTTGTGATGGTAGAAATGCCCGTAGGACCGGTCGGGCCCGCCGATGAACAGGGCGCCGGCGGCCACCATGGCGCCGCGGTGCAGATAGGGGAACAGCAGGGTCAGGTTGGCGTTGCCCTTCTGCATGCAGTTGAAGAGGTTGTTGTGCAGCGGCGGCCGGTCCGGCCGCGGCGGCGCAATAGTCGGTTCCGTCCCGATTTCGCCCATCGTCTCACCCCCAAGGTCGGTTGTCGCGCTGTCCGGCGGGCCGGGCTTCAGAGCTTGCCCATCTGTTTGAGCATGCCCTCCATCTCCTCGAACGACTGGGAGAACTGGATTTCGTGTATTTCGTCATAGGGAAGGCCCAGCCGCTCGAACTGCTCGATCAGCGCCTCCTCGCTCTCGGCTTCGTAGATCGTCACGATGAAGCCGCTGCCCAGGTTGACATAGGCGTGTTTGAACGCTGCGAGTTCCGCCCTGTAGACATGAACAGCGTTCTCGACCCACTCCTCCTGGAGCAAACCGGGAGCGCGGTGAACGGTGATAAACTGGGCCATTGCCTTTTTTCCTCCAGCTTCCTGTTGCTGTTTCGATTTCCGCCTGCGACCGGCTCAGTGGTCGCAATGACCGTGCCCGGCATGCTCGGCGCCGGTCATCTTCATGTAGAGGTGGTGCCATTTCCGGCAGATGCCGAGTTCCGTGGCGGTCCAGTCCATCGGGTCGTGCGCATAGTCGCGCCAGTAGTCGCCATCCATGTTGATGCCGGGAATCGCCGGGATCCAATCCTCCTGCAGGAAGTCGTCCGGATCGCCGTACTTCGCGGCGACCGCGCGGACATCCGGATCGTCGAGGGCGAGGAGGCGGCCGTCCTCGATGATGCGTTCGGTGCCGCCGTCCACGGTTTCGATGTCGACATCGGGGAAATAGAGGTGAACGTGCCAGTGGCCGACGATCGGCATGCCGCTGAGCACCGCCTCCTTCTCCTTGGCGCTGGAGATGACGGAGCCGTAGCCGATGTGGATCACGCCGCTGCGCATCCGCTCGTAGAGCGCGCAGTTCCAGCCGTCCAGGTAGCCGGACCGGGGCCGGTGGATCTTCGGGTTCGTCCCGATCGAATTTTCCCACCAGTACATCAGGCCCTTATCGGGATGGCCCGGATACTGGACGTTGTAGGTCTGGTCGAGGAGGTTGCGCAGTTTGTCGCCGAACTCGCCGCCGCCCTCGATGTCGACCACCTTGCTACCCTCCATCTTCAGCCTGATGTGCGGAAACGGGCCGATATGGTTCATCGTTCCGGCGACGATACCGGTGCCGTCTTCCTTGGCGCCGGGCAGCAGGAAATTCGGCTTGCCCCACAGATGCCCCGGCAGATAAGTCCTGCCGTAGGCGACATTCTGCGGATACCACTGCCTGATGTGCTCCTCGTTAAAGTAGGTCCGCGACGAATCGAAATAGTCGTCATGGGCCGTGTACCAGAGATCGGTGCCTTCCGGATCCACGATATGCATCCGCTTCGTGCGGCGGCAGCGTTCCCAGGTCCATTCGTCGATCGCCTTCAGGATCTCCGCCGGCACGGTATGGGCGGCCGACATCACCATTTCCGGCGTGATGAAGGGAAAGCGCTGAACCTTCAGCTTGCGCTCCGACAGGATCGGCCCGCCGAACCCCCAGAGCACCTTGTCGTACACGCCTTCGTCGTCGAGCTTCTCCCAGGCCTCGAACCAGTTGGCGATTTCCTTTGTCATCTCGATGAAGAGTTCGGCCTCGTTGTGGCCTTCGAACGTCGGGATCGGCCCCCTGTCGGCGTTTATGACCTCGTAGTCGCAGCCGAATTTCTCCAGTGTCTTGACCGCCGCTTCGACGCACATGGGATGGTGCCAGCTGTCCACGCGCAACAGCACCTTCTCGCCCTTCTGCAGGTCCCATGCCGCCCACAGGCCCGGGCTGAACTCCCGCTTCGCGACGGCGTCGAAATAGGGCAGCAGGTCGTCGACGCTTTTCGCTTCCCGGAACGGCGGGCAACGCGGCGGCCGGCGTTTGACGGCTGTATCCGGCTGAACGGGGGTGCGCTGGTCCATCGTGCGGCTCCTCTCTGCCGTATCGCCCGGCGCGCGCGGATTAAGGTCTATACCTCGTTCCTAAACGCGAACACTTCACGGGGAATGATATTTGCATTTGCAAACATCATCTGGCGAATCCGTGCCTGTCAAGTGTGTTTTTCGAATGCGGCGTGTGAAGGCCGGTTCCGGCCGCGACAGGTCTATCGCACCTGCCGGCCACGACGCGCTGCTCGGTCGCCGATATCAGGTCACCGACTGGCTCGGCCAGGACGCGATCGCCGGGTGGACATCGGCGGCCAGCTTCTCGCCCACCGAATCCAGCCCGGTCTGGTACAGCCCTTCGATCGAGGCGACGACCTCGCCCTCATCCGCGCCGGACACGCCGAAGCTGCCGGACCATTTCATGGTCGCGGCGCCGTCCATGTTCGCGCGCACCGAGATCGTCGAGACGTAATCGACCAGCGGCATCGGGCCGGCGTCGGCCATCGAATAGGTCAGGGTCCGCGCTGCGTCGTCAAGGGCTTCGAGCCGTTCCACGACCACCGCACCGTCGCCGAGCGTGAGCGTCCGCAGCGCCCCGATCCCGTCGCGGTCGGTCCGGCAGACGACGACCGGCGGCAGCCAATCGTCGAGCCGGCCGAATTCGCGCACGATCGCCCAGACCGCGTCCGCCGACGCCTCAAACGCCGCCTCTTTCGTCACTGTCGGCATGTTTCCTCTCCTCCCGGGACCGCCTCGCGCTATTGTGGCCCGCCGCGCCGGGTTTGCAAGCGCGCCGGAGGGAAGGAGCCCATGATCGACGCCCGGTACTGGCCGACGCCGAACGGCTGGAAAATCTCCATCGCCCTGGAGGAGATGGCGCTCGACTACCGGATCGTCCCGGTCAACATCTACAAGGGCGCGCAGTTCGAGCCGGACTTCCTCGCCATCAGCCCGAACAACCGGATGCCGGCGATCGTCGACCGCGACCCGCCGGACGGCGGCCCGCCGCTGCCGGTGTTCGAATCCGGCGCCATCCCGATCTACCTCGCCGAGAAGACCGGCCGCTTCCTGCCGGCCGACCTGCGCGGGCGCAAGACCGTGCTCGAATGGCTGTCGTGGCAACTCGGCGGCGTCGGCCCGATGTTCGGCCCGATGTTCCGTCAGGGGCCGGCCATTTCTCGCTCTACGCGCCGGAGCCCCTGCCCTACGCCATCGAGCGCTACCGCGCCGAAATGCTCCGCCTCTACGGCGTGCTCGACCGCCGGCTCGACGGCCGCGAATACATCGCCGGCGACTATTCCATCGCCGACATGGCGTGCTGGCCCTGGGTCATCACCTACAAGGGGCAGAAGGTCGATCTGGACATGTTCCCGAACGTCCGGCGCTGGTACAAGGCGCTGCAGCAGCGGCCCGCCCTGCGCCGCGGCTACGACGCCGGCAAGGACCTCGGCAAGTTGATGATGGAGTGGGACGAGGAAACCAGGAAGAACCTCCTGCCCGGCTACAGGCCGGAGGGAACGGCCGCTTAGCGCCTGCCGGGTATCGCGCGGAGAAACAAGATGATCGAGATCAACGGCGCCGCCCACATCGTCCTGACGGTGAGCCAGTGGGACAAGGCGCGGGAATTCTATGCCGAACTGCTGCCTTTCCTCGGCCTCAGGAAGGTCTATGACGGCAACAACTTCCTCTACCATGTCGGCGGCCGGACGGCGCTCGGCATCCAGCGCTGCGCGGATGAATATGCCGGCGAGCGCTTTGCGGCGAACCGGGTCGGCCTGCACCATTTCTGCTTCCGCGCGCGCAGCCGGGCGGATGTCGACGCGGCGGCCGACAAGGTCCGCAGCATCGGCGGCGTCATCGACCGCGGCCCGCTGGAGGGCGACTTCGCGCCCGGCTACTACTATTTCGTCTTCGAAGACCCGGACGGCATCCGGCTCGAGATCAACTACATTCCGGGCAAGGGCCTGCTGGTCGGCGACACGCCGCTCAGCCCGAGCGACGACCCGGACTGGGACCAGAATCCGTGACGGCTTTCAGCCTTCTGCGCAGGCGCAGGCTCGCACCGGTTTTCCTGTTGTCGCTCGCGCCGTTTCTCATCGCCGCCTGCGCCTCGACCGAATCGGCGCCGGCGGGCTGTTCGGCGCTGTTCGAGGAGGCGATGGCGACGGAGGTTTATTTCGGCTTGTCCGGCCCCGGCGGGCGCGCAATTCCGAAGAAGGACTGGCAGGCTTTCGTGAAGAGCGATGTCGCCGCCGCCTTCCCGGACGGCTTTACGGTGATTCCGGCGCAGGGCTACTGGCGCGGCAAGGGGATGAACGAAACGGCGCAGGAAAACTCCCTGGTCCTGAAGGTCATCCATCCTGCGCGGCCGGACGCCTTCGCCAAACTGGCCGGGATCGCGAAACGCTACGCCAAGCGGTTCGAGCAGCAGGCCGTATTGCTTTCTACGGTCAAGACGGGCGCGGCGCTCTGCAATTGACCGGCGGCGGCCCGGCGCGGATCACGCAGCTGCGTAGATCGAGTCCCGGTACGAGGCGTCGCCGAGGCCGCCGTCGGGGAAGATGCCGCGCTCGGCCACCCAACTCCGCGAGCGTTCGAAAATGTCCTCGGTGTAGGGCTCGAAGACCAGCCGTTCGCCGGGGCCGAAGCGGCGCACGTCCATCTCGTCGTGGAACCGTTCCGGAAATTCCCGCCTGTAGTGATGGCGGTACAATTCGAGCCTGAGGTCGATCTCGACCTGGGCGCGGCGCAGGGCCTCGAAATATTTTTCGACGTCGCCGGGGTCGGGATCGCCGGTGATCATCGACGCCATCATGAAGCTGGTGTCGACGATCTTGCGGAAACCGAGCTGCTCGGCGAAGTAGAACGGCCCGCTGAACAGGCTGGCGGCCGGAACCGCGCCGTCGACCAGCAATTCGAGCCGGCGGAACAGGAGCCCGTCGGCGAAGGAAAGCCGGATGTCCTCGGGCGCCATGAATTCTTCGAGCGTCTGGATGGTCGAATAGTGGCTGCCCGACTGGTAGCCGACCGAGACCGGCACGCCGGCCAGGTCTTCGGGCCGGCGGATGGCGGAGTCCGCCGGGACGAAAATCCCGCAGGGCGAAACCGAATAGCAGCCGGCGTAGAGCTTGCCGTGGCCCGACGCCGCGGCGGCGTTGACCGTCCAGTGGCAGGCGGCGCTGACATCGCAGGTCCGCCCCTCCTCGAAAGTCTGGTAGGCGCCGACCCTGTCGCCCAGGTCGTGATCGCCAGCGTCGCGCGAGCCGAGCTGCTCGCGAAACGTGTAATCGAGCCCGGCGTCGGAGAAAAATCCCTTCTCCTCCGCCACCCATTCATGCAGCCGCATATGCGGCGAAACGACGAATCGCGTCATGTCTTCGCTCCCGTCCGGTCCTGCGCGGACGATGCCACGAAAAGGCGGCAGGCGCCACACCCGCCGCGCATCGTTGATGCAGGCTTGCCAGCCCGGTAGCCATTCGTGGATGGCGTTAAATTATCCACCTTTTCAATGGGTTACATGTCCCGTTGTTGTCCGTCCTCCGTCATCCGAATCAATACTCATCTTAGCGTTCAGGATACGCTTTTGTCGTGACCCAAACAATTACTAGAAGGCCCATCAGGGACATTTGACATCAATTGAGGTCGCAGGACCGCGCCTCGGGTTATGTGTCGACCTTATCCGGCGCCTCCCTCTGCCTTCGCTCCTTCTCCATTTCGGGCCAGATGGATTTGGCCCACTTCAAATCACCCACTCTGGCAGCAGCCGACAATCTCGACAGGAAAACAAGCCAAGGATTCACGGCGCTCCCGAACGGAGGATGTGGCACCCCTAGCTTGTCAAGCGCGTGGATCGTCTGGTGGAGAAGCGACTTCGTTAGCGATGCCGTCTTGGTCGCAGGTCCCTCGTACTCAGGATTCTCTCTCTCAGGGTGGTCGCTTTCGAGGGCCTTCATAGTAGCGTCGATCAGATCCGCTCTGGCGCGCAATCGCTGACGGGGGCACCGGCTCCACACCAGGTGAAACAGCCACGTCAGGAGCATGCCTCCTCCGACAACCAACAGGGCGACGCCAACTGCCTCGAGGATCACCCCAGACGCGTCAGGGCCACCCGAGCTAAGAATAAGCTGTCGCGCCCCGACGGTGATGGCTACGCTGGCGAGCCATCCGCCCCACCGCCATATGGTTCTGGCGATATAGATGCCGGTGCGATCCGAGGTTTCCTGTACCATAGCCCTTCCGCTGTGCCTTCAGTTAGGGTGCCGCTATCGGAGAACGGAGTCGATCAAGAATGTCATCAACGAAGACTACATCTAGCCAATCCAGAGAGCTAATTCAAAGGCTCGCTGAAGCAATGAATTCCGCGCAAGCAGGCTATGAGGTTTGGTACACGCTCACTGGCAAGGACAAGGGGTACGAACAATATTCGGTGGTGTTGCGGGATAGCCAATATCGCGACTTTTTCGACTCAGTAATCAATGCACATTTCAAAGTCATTTTTATTGACACTTCACGCCTGTTTGAACCGCACGAGAGGGCATCGAGTTTCTATGGCTTAATGAAACTACTAAAAGATGACGGATATGATGACCTTGCACACCGAATTGAGTGCACAATATTATCGCAAAAGGACCTGGTCGATAGAATCAAAGGCAATCGTGACAAACGTATTGCCCACTATGTTACGTCGTGGTCCGAAGAAAAATGCTGCACAATTACGGGGTTACTCCAAATGAGATAAAATCATTATTGGAGACCTTCAATGAACTACTGAGGACTATCTACAAGGAAGTTGTATCGCCGAATACTGCCTACCCGATTGCGAGTCTCGGTAGATTAGAGAATGCTACATTCTTACTACTTCATGTTCTCAAGGTAGCTCGTGAGGATTCGGAGAAAGTCACAGCTTGGTCAGGATGACAAAGGAAGACTTCGCCAACCCCTTATGAGACGCCTACTTGAACGATGGATGCGGAGGGAATGTTGAACAAAAGGCTACAGACAGGGATTTCATGCTGTCAGCTACTCCATCCCACCAATTTCCCGACGCGCCGTCATGGCCTGCTTTCGCGAAAGCGATCCGGATTTCTGTCTCGTACACACAAGGCAAGGCGATCAAAGAAAGCTGACATATCGGGGGCGGCGACAATGCGCGGCCCTTCGGCGAAATCGACCTCCACTATGGCGGAAGCCTCCACCATACCAGCCGCCCATGCGGGAGCATCTCGACCGGACAGACGGTTGACGGCATCGCGGAAGAAATCCACCCATCTGGTTCCATCTTTGCGAAGGCCGCTCCCGGTCGTGTCAAAGACCATGATGTAACCAGTCACGATCTCCGGCGATAATAATTGGACATTGGCCATTTCACCCGTCAGGTCGTCCACGCGGTTTGGAACGGTTCCGGCAATGTTGCGCAGAAGCGACTTCAAACTGATGCCAAGTCGCACCCTCCCATCGGGAGGCCATGCCACATCCCAAGTCTTCGAACGCCCTATTCCAGGCACGGGGATTTCCTTTGCGGCACCGACGATGCCGCGCTCATCGAGCTGCTCGACACATATTTCGGCTAGCATTGCAAGCCGGTTGGGCGATTGGCGTTTTTGCTCGGCGACAGCGATCCGGTACAGGTCGTCAACGGCATCTTGTAGCGAGATCATGATGCCAGACGCGCCTTTGCCATTTCGTGATAGGCCGGTTCGACTTCGACGCCGATACTGCTTCGACCGCATCGTCGAGCGGCCACTTGGGTCGAGGCCGTCCCGGTGAACGGATCGAAGATGGTGTCGCCGACGAAGCTGAACATCCGAATCAGGCGTTCTGCCAACTCGACCGGGAACGGTGCCGGATGGTTCTTCGTCGAAGCACCGCGAACATCGTTCCAAATTTGCCGGAACCAGCGATCGTGGTCTTCCGCAGATATCACGCTGAGGAGGCGCGCAGCAGCGCTCGGGCTGCGGTAGCCGCCCGGCTTGCGCAGCATGAGGAGAAACTCGATGTCGTTCTTGATTACCCCGTTCGGCTCGAAGGGCTTCCCCAGATAAGAGCCGCTGCCGTTAGCCTCGGTCTTCATGTTGCTGATCTTGTGCCAGATAATCGGCGCGAGATTGTCGAAGCCAATATCGCGGCACTGTAACTGGATGGATGCGTGAAGCGGGATCACCATGTGCCGCCCGCTGTTTTGCCGACGGGAAAGGCAAACGTCGCCTACCACGCAAACCAGCCGCCCGCCGGGCACGAGAGCGTCGAAACATCCTTCCCAGACACGTTTGAGGCTGTCCAGAAATTCTTCGTAGTCTCCGAGCCGCCCTATCTGCCCATCGCTATCGGGATATGTCTTCAGTGTCCAGTATGGCGGGGAGGTCACAACCAGATGGACAGACGATGACGGCAGCCGTAGTTCCCTAGCGTCGCCCAAGACCACCTCGTGAGTCGTTTCCACGCGCGCAAGCAGGTCGCGTATCCTCGCAACAGAAACCGGGTCCTTTGCCAAGGCCGGGATCGAGCGTTGATGCACATCCGGGCGCATCGCTCTCAGTTCGGGTGTGAGGATCGATTCCAGCGCCGTATTCACGACCGCACTCTCGCATCAACGCCGTTGTAGGCGTCATCGTTTTGCCAATTCGCGCCCATCATGCCTTCACCTGCGGGCACCGCCCGATTGTTCGTCGCCGACAGCTTTGGTTGAATCGACGCGGCCACGCGCTCAGCGGCCTGGCTCAGGGTCGCGTCGCGCGCCTCGATCCAGAACCGGGAAAGTCGGTTGACCGTCAACCGTTCGTCTCCTTTGCCGCGCGGAAACACCCACTCTCCGGAACCGGTGGCAGCGAGGCCGTCGAGCAGCGCCTGCACCGCCTCGCCGAGCAGAACGTGCCTCGGTCCCGTACTCGCGTCAATCAGTGCGAGCCGTCCGGGCTTGACCTCGCACCGGCGCAGGCAGTCACCCCAGCAGGTTACGCCGCCAGCGCCGCATCGAGCGCCCGGCCCAGCCGCTCGACGATGGCTTCGACATGGCCGGCGTCGATGGTGTAGGGCGGCGCGAGCAGGACATGGGCGCCCGACAGGCCGTCGATGGTGCCGCCCATCGGATAGACCATCAGCCCTTCGTCCAGGGCCGCCGCCTTGATGCGCGCGGGCAGCTTGCGTTCCGGCCCGAACGGCTCCTTGGCGCCGCGGTCCCGGACGAGCTCGATGCCGATCAGCAGGCCGCGGCCGCGGATGTCGCCGACATGGGGATGCTGGCCGAGCTTCAGGCGCAGGCCCGCCTGAAGGTCCGCGCCGCGCGCGCGCACGTTGGCGAGCAGGCCGTCCTCCTCGATGGCGTCGATGACGGCGCTGCCGGCGGCGCAGGCGACCGGGTGGCCCATATAGGTGTGGCTGTGCTGGAAGAAGCCGGAGCCTTCGGCGAAGGCGCGGAACACGCGGCCGGCGACCATCACCGCGCCGATCGGCTGATAGCCGGCGCCCAGCCCCTTGGCCAGCGTCAGCAGGTCGGGCACGACATCGTCCTGCTCGCAGGAGAACATGGTGCCGGTCCGGCCCATGCCGCACATCACCTCGTCGAGGATAAGCAGGATGCCGTAGCGGTCGCAGATTTCGCGGATGCGCCTGAAATAGCCCGGCGTCGGCGGCACGGCGCCCGCCGTCGCGCCCATCACGGTCTCGGCGATGAAGGCGGCGACCGTATCGGGCCCGAGTTCGAGAATCTTCTTTTCCAGTTCGTCGGCGACCCGCAGCCCGTAGACCTCCGGCGTCTCCTCGAGCCGGCGCCCGCGGTATTCGTAGCAGGGCTCGATGCGGTGGGTCTCGATCAGCAGCGGCTCGAACTGGGCGCGGCGCCAGCGGTTGCCGCCGGCGGCGAGCGCGCCGAGGGTATTGCCGTGGAAGCTCTGGCGCCGGGTGATGAACCTGGAGCGCCCGGTTTCGCCGCGCTCGACGAAATACTGGCGCGCCATCTTGAGCGCGGTTTCGATGGCCTCCGAGCCGCCGCTGACGAAGAACACCCGGTCGAGGTCGCCGGGCGCGCGGTCGGCCAGCTTCTTCGCCAGCCGCTCGACGGGGCAGTTGGTGAAATAGCCGGTGTGGGCGAAGGGGATCCGCTCCAGCTGTTCGGTGATCGCCCGCTTCACCCGGCTGTCCGAGTGCCCCAGGCAGGACACCGCCGCCCCGCCGCAGCCGTCGAGATATTGCCGGCCGTCGGTATCGTAGATATAGACGCCCTCGCCGTGGGACACCGTCGGCATGGCGCCCGAGAGCGAGCGGTGGAAAACGTGGGTCGCCGGTCGGGGGGTCATGGGGCCGGGGTCCGTCGCGCGGGATTGCCGGCGGCCCTCGAAAGAACCGCCGGGCGGCCCGCCGGATGTGTTCGCTATGCCGTCCATGTTCAATCCCCGGAGCGCCCCGGTCGCAAACAAGCGATCGGATTATACGCCGGCGCCGGAAGAATACAACATATTGCGGTCTCCAAAGCCCTAAATCAAGATGCGGTATCCGGGCAGGCGCAGCATACGGGGCCGGCAAGCCGCGCGACCGCCGCTACGGCGCGCCGCCGCTTCCCGCGATTTCTGTGTTACGGTCCCGGTCGGCGCAGGCCGCCTTCCGCCGCAGAAAGGGCAGCACATGGACCGGGACGCGTTGCTGTATCACGAGGCCGGGCGGCCGGGGAAACTGGCGATCCGCCCGACCAAGCCGCTGGCCAACCAGCGCGACCTGGCGCTCGCCTATTCGCCGGGCGTCGCCGAGGCGAGCAGCGCGATCGCCGAACGGCCGGACGATGCGGCGCGCTACACGGCGCGGGCCAATCTGGTGGCCGTCGTAACCAACGGCTCGGCCGTGCTCGGCCTCGGCAATATCGGGGCGCTGGCGGCGAAGCCGGTCATGGAAGGCAAGGCCGTCCTGTTCAAGAAATTCGCCGATATCGACGTCTTCGACATCGAGATCGACGAGAGCGACCCGGACGCCCTGGCCGACACGATCCGGCGGCTCGAGCCGGCCTTCGGCGCGATCAACCTGGAAGACATCAAGGCGCCGGACTGCTTCACGGTCGAGAACCGGCTGAAGGCGGAGATGAACATCCCCGTCTTTCACGACGACCAGCACGGCACCGCCATCGTGGTCGGCGCCGCGGTCGTTAACGGCATGCATCTGCTGGGCAAGGACCTGGGCCGGGTGAAGCTGGTCTCGACCGGCGGCGGCGCGGCCGGCATCGCCTGCCTGAACCTGCTGCTCGACCTCGGCCTCAGGCGCGAGAATGTCTGGCTGGTCGATGTCGACGGGCTGGTCCACGCGGGACGGGACGCGGAGCCCCACAAGGCGGCCTTCGCCCAGGACACCGATGCCCGCACGCTGGACGACGTCATCGACGGCGCGGACATCTTTCTCGGCCTCTCGGAGCCGAAGGTGCTGAGCGCCGGCCAGGTCCGGCGCATGGGCCCGGAGCCGATGGTCATGGCGCTGGCAAACCCGGTCCCGGAGATCATGCCCGAGGAGGTCGGCGCCGTGCGCCCGGACGCCGTCGTCTGCACCGGGCGGACCGACTATCCGAACCAGGTCAACAACGTCCTGTGCTTCCCATTCATTTTCCGCGGCGCGCTCGATGCCGGCGCGACGGCCATCAACCGGGAGATGGAGCTCGCCTGCGTCTCGGCGCTGGCGGAACTGGCGCGGTCCGGCATCACCGACGAGGTCGCCCGCGCCTATGGCGACCAGCGGCTGCAGTTCGGCCGCGATTACCTGCTGCCCCGGCCGTTCGATCCGCGGCTGCTCGGCGCCATCGCGCCGGCCGTCGCCGGGGCGGCGATGGAGAGCGGCGTGGCGGCGCGGCCGCTGGCCGATCTCGACGCCTACCGCGCCAGGCTCTCCAGCTTCGTCTACCGCACCGGCTTCCTGATGCGGCCGATCTTCGACAGCGCCCGGGCGGCGCCGCGCAAGGTCATCTTCGCCGAGGGCGAGGACCGGCGGGTGCTGCGGGCGATCCGGAACGTCCTCGACGAGGGCATCGCGGCCCCCATCGCCACCGGGCGCCCGGGGCGGATCGCCGCGCTGTGCGCCGAAATGGGCCTGCGCATCGCGCCCGGCCGGGACTTCGAGGTGTTCGACCACGAGGACGAAGGCCTGGTCGAGCGCTACGGCGCGAAACTCCATAGCCTGCGCGCCCGCGACGGCATCGCCCCGGAAGCCGCGCGCAAGCTGTTCCGGACCAGCGATACGCTGGCTGCGGCGATGCATGTCCGCGAGGGCGGTGCGGCCTGCCTGATCTGCGGCACGACCGGCCACTACTCGGCCCATCTGGAGCGGATCGACCAGATCCTGGGAACCGGGGCGGAGACCGTCTCGGCCCTGGTGCCGCTGATCATGGATACCGGCACCGTCTTCATCGCCGACGGCTATGTCAACTACGAGCCGGATGCGGAGGAAATCGCCGGGATCTGCCGCGCCGCGGCGGCGCAGGTGCGCGCCTTTGGGCTGACGCCGCGGGTCGCGCTGATCAGCCATGCCAACTTCGGCGCCCATTCCAGCCCGAGCGCGGCCCGGATGCGGCGGGCGACCGAAATCCTCACGGAGACCGGGGCGGATTTCGAGTTCGAGGGCGAGATGCAACTCAACCTGGCCTTCGACAAGGCGGCGCGCGACCGCTTCCTGCCCTGCGGGCGGCTCACCGACCGGGCCAACATCCTGGTGTTTCCGGGCATGGACGCGGCCAATGCGGCAATCCACGCCCTGTCGGCCCTGGGCAACGCCCAGCCGATCGGCCCGATCCTGCTCGGCTATGGCGGCGCGGCCCATATCGTGACGCCGAACGCCACCGTGCGCGGCCTGCTCAACGTCGCGGCGATCGCGAGCGCGGGAAAAGTCTGAGAGGCTAGGCAGTTTCCGGCGCGGCGCGCTATAAGGCGCCGCCATCGCCAGCAGGAAAAGCCGTCCCAATGACCGTCCATCCGCGGCTCGCCCGCCAAAACGCCAAGTTCGAACCGTCGATCCGCACCGTCGCCGGCCGCTACCATGTCGCCTACGGCTTCAGCCCGTCCAACTGCACGCTGGTCGAGGGCGAGGACGGCTGCGTCCTGGTCGATACGCTGCCGACGGTGGAGTTCGCCGAGCCGGTCGCCGAAGGGTTCCGCCGGATCACGGACAAGCCGATCCGCGCCGTGATCTACACCCATGTCCATCCGGACCATATCAGCGGCGTCCGGGCCTTCGTCTCCGACGAGGAGGTCCGCTCCGGCGCCGTCGAGATCGTCGCGCTCGACGAGCTGACCGAACATCTGGCGCGCGACAGCGGCCTGCTCGCCCCGGTGCTGGCGCGCCGGGCCATGTACACCTTCGGCTTCCAACTGCCGCGCGACGAGAGCGGCAATATCGGCTCCGGCCTCGGCCCGCCCAACATTCCGGGCCGGCGCAGCTTCATCGCGCCGACCCGCACCTTCGCCGGACAGGAAGACATCGAAATTGCGGGCATCCGCCTGTCCCTGATCCACCTGCCGAGCGAAACCGACGACCAGGTCGTCGTCTGGAGCGGGGACGACCGCGTTCTCCTGTCGGCCGACGTGATCCAGGGCGAGACCTTCCCGAACATCTACGCCCTGCGCGGCACGGGCTTCCGCAATCCGATGGTCTGGGTGCGCGCGATCGACCGGCTGCGCCGTCTGCGCCCGCAGACGCTGATCCCGCATCACGGCCGGCCGGTATCCGGCGCCGACGCGGTATCCGGCGTCCTCACGGCCTACCGCGACGCCATCCAGCATCTGCACGACCAGACGGTGCGCTGGATCAACAGGGGCGCAACGCCGGACGAACTGGCCGAACGGGTGACGATGCCGCCGCATCTGGCGGAACATGAGTGGCTCGGCGAGTTCTACGGCAGCTACAAGCATTCGGCGCCGGCGATCTACGCCGGCTATGTCGGCTGGTTCGACGGCGACCCCGCGAAGCTCGATCCGCCGCCGCGGCAGGACCGGGCGGCGCGCTATGTCGCGCTGATGGGCGGCCGGGACGCCCTGCTCCGCGAGGCGGGAGCCGCGCTGCAAAACGGCGACGACCAATGGTGCGCCGAACTGACCGGATGGCTGGTCGCAGCCGATAGCGGCGATTCGGAGGCCCGCGCGCTGCGCGCCGACGCCCTGCGCCGCTGGGGCCTGGCCCAGGCGAATACCAACTGGCGCAACTGGGCGCTGACGGCGGCGCTGGAGCTGGAGGGCAAGCTCAAGCCGCCGCGCGGCCTGCCCTTCGGCCACCCGGATACCGTGCGCACTTTCCCGATGGCCCGGATGCTCGAAACGATGACCGTCCGCCTGCGGGCGGAAGCGGCGCTGGACACGCATATCACGGTCGCCTTCGAGACGACGGACACCGACGAAGCCTGCGCGCTGCAGGTCCGCCGCGGCATCTGCCAGTTTCACGCCGATCCGCCGGAGAACGCCGATATCCGATTGCGCTTCAGCAGAGCCTTCCTGGAATCGACCGTGACCGGCGGCGCGGACTTTCCCGCCGGCATCGCGGCCGGCGAGGTTGCCGCCGCCGGGGATACGGACGGAATCGAGGCCTTCTTCGCCCTGTTCGAGACGCCGTCGCTCGAAATCCCGATCGTCGCGCGGTAGAGGGGCGGGTCTCGCGCCCGCGCCGGCCGCTTCCGGCCGGCCCGGCGGCGTTCCCTACGCCAAGCCCATCTCGGCGAGGATCGGCGGCTTGACGCTGTCCCAGGGGCGCGCGGCCTCGAAGCAGGCCGAGGCCCGGAGCACCGTGGGATCGTCGAGATGCCGGCCGATGATCTGCAGGCCGACCGGCAGTCCGCCTTCGGTGAAGCCCGCCGGGATCGACGCCGCCGGCTGGCCCGTCATGTTGATCGGGAAGGTGAAGGCGAGCCACTTGAACGGCTCGACGATCCGGTTGTCGATCTTCTCCGGCCCCTGCATGTGCACCGGGAAGGCCGGCACGGCGAGGGTCGGGGTCAGCAGGATGTCGTAATTCTCCATGAAGGCGGCCATCCTGTTGGTCACCGCCTTGCGCCCCATCACGGCGTCGGTCAGGTCTTCGGCGGTCCACGGCCGGGTGATGAAATCGACCAGGTGCGGCGTCATCTCGTGGCCGTGTTCCTCGACCATCTTGCGCAGGCCGCGCAGGTCGGATTCGAGGGCGACCAGCCCCCAGAACGACAGATAGGGATCCTCGAAGCCCGGATGGGCGATCTCGACGGTGCAGCCGAGGTCGCTCTCGAACGCCTGCGCTGCGGCATCGATGAGCGCGCGTACTTCCGGATCGACGGCGGCATAGCCCCAGTCCGGACTGTAGGCGACCCGCAGGCCGGAAATATCGCCCTCGCAGGCATCCAGCCAGTCGAATTCCGGCCCCGGCAGGGTATGCCGGTCCCGCGCGTCCGGCCCGGAGCCGATCACCGTCATCATCAGGGCGGCGTCGCGCACCGTGCGCGCGACCGGGCCGATATGCTCGATCGATTCCCAGGAGGAGACGCCGGGATAGCGCTCGTCCTTGGTGCCGGGCCACAGCGGCACCCGGCCCATCGAAGCCTTGAGGCCGTAGGTCCCGGTCAGGCAGGAGGGAATGCGGATCGAGCCGCCGCCGTCCGACGCGATGGCGTAGGGCGTCATGCCCGTGATGGTGGAGACGACCGAGCCGGCCGACGAGCCGCCGGGCGTGAGATCGGTGTTCCACGGGTTGCGAGTCGTCTCGAACACCGGGTTGTGGCCGACCCCGGAATAGCCGAATTCCGGCACGTTGGTCTTGCCGAGAATGAGCGAGCCGGCGTCCTTCAGCCGCTCGACGACGACATCGTCGACGTCCGACACATAGTCCTTGTAGGCCATGGAGCCGGATACGGTCGGATAGTCCTTCATGACGACGAGGTCCTTGATCCCGACCGGTACGCCGGCCAGCGGGCCGGCGTCCTCGCCGCGCACGATCCTGTCCTCGACCGCCCTGGCCTGCGCGCGCATCAGGTCCGGTGTCGGCGTGCAATAGGCGTGCAGCACCGGATCGAGGGCCTCCATCCGCGCGATCGAGGCTTCCGCGACTTCGCTCGGGGAAATCGCCTTGTCGCGGACGTTCTGCGCGATCTCAAGCGCCGTCATACGGCAGATGTCGTTGCCGCTGGTCATTGCTGGCTCCTGGTTGCCTGTGTGCGGTTGCGGCCCCGGAGAGAGACCGGAAGGCGGAAGGGGCTACACCGCTTCCGCCTCCGCGCCGGTACTCTCTTCGCCGAGGTCCGCGCCCATGGCGGACGGCGCCGCCTTGGCGAGGACCACATAGACGACGAAGGACGAGACGAGGCCGGTGATGCCGAACAGGAAGGTCGGGTAGCGCTCGTTCACGATGTAGCCGAGCACCACGCCGACGATGATGGCGATCACCGCGGCCCAGTTGACCGGTGCGCTGCGTTCGACCGAGAAGCCCTTGTCGCCCCGGATCACATAATAGTCGGCGATGATGGCGCCGCCGATCGGCGGGACCAGCAGGCCGATGGTGAGCAACCAGACGACGATGTCGCTGATGAAGCCGGTCGCCGCCGCGATCAGCCCGATGATCGAGCCGAAAATGGCCGCCTTGCGCCAGTTGAAGCCGGGTATCGAATTGGTGAAGCCCATCGCGGCGTTGTAGAGGCAGGCATCGCAGGTCGACCAGTTGCTCAGAATCGCGAGCACGACCAGCGGGATCAGCACGGCGAGGGATTTCTGGTCGAAGAAATAGACCGTGCCGGGGTCCGTGATCGTCGCCGAGATCAGCGCGCCGATGACCATGAACGGCGCGTTCGAGAACATGAAGGCGACGGCCGTGACGCCGACGGCCTGTTTGCCGGTCCGCGAATAGCGCACGATGTCGCCGGTCATGGTGCCGGAGACCGCGAAGGTCGCCCAGGCCATGCCCACGCCGGTCCAGAAGGCGAGCTTGCCGTTGCCCTCGCCTTCGAACAGCGAACCGCCCGCCGGGATCACCCGCGTGATGAGGTAGTAGGCGGCGAAGACGACCATCGCCGGGATCGCGACCTTGCGGACCAGCGCCATCTGGCGGATGCCGAAGATCACCGGAATGGCGTAGACGATGCCGGCGACCAGCGCGATGATGCCGACCACCACCGCACCTTCCAGACCGAAGGCGACCCGGAGGATGTCGGCGGTCAGCCATGCCTGGAACGCATACCAGCCGGTTACCAGCAGGGCCAGAATGACGATCGGGGCGACCGCGCCCGACCCGCCGAACACATAGCGGACGGCCAGCGGGAAGTTGATGCCCCACTTGCCGCTCGGGTAGCCGATCAGCGCCGAATAGACGAAGAGGATGAAGTTGCCGAGCAGGATGGCGAGGATGGCATCGACGGTTCCCAGCTCCTGCTGGATCTGGCCGCCGATCACGGCGCAGATGAAAGCGATGCCGAAACCGGACCAGACCCAGGCGGGTTCGGCAAACCCCAGCCTGTTGGCCAGGGGGACCGGTTTGGAATGAAATTCCTCGTGAACGTCGTCTTGCGAACCGAGGAATCCTGAACCCTGACTGCCCGAATCCTGCGCCATTTTCCCATCCCCTTTGTACCCGGACTAAAAAGTGCCACTACACTTAGTGCCTCTGCACGTTACCACCGATCCGACTCCCGCGCAACGCAACGCAGGGATGCGCGGCGGCGATGGACGCGCGCGCCGGCGGGAAACGGCCCGCACAGGCCGGACAGGCAATAAATCGCGCGCAGCGGCCCGCTTTCGTATAGGCTGCGACAGCCGATCTCAAGACCGGGAGGTTCCGATGGACGGCGCGATTCTTTCCCGTGACGACCTGCGCAATGCGCCCGATCTCGACAGCCTGACCGCGCGCGCCGCCGAATGCGGCCTGACGCCCGGCTGGATCGAGCGCGACGCGCCGATCCTCTACCGCGAGCCGCATACCGCCTTCCTGCCGGCGCACTGGCGATACGAGGAAGCGAAGGCGGCGATGGACGGCGCGGCCCGGCTGATCGGCACCGATCTGGCCGAGCGCCGCAACCTGATCATGCGCAACCCGGCCCCCGGCAACGACATCGCGACCGCGCGCACACTGATCTGCGCCTACCAGACCATCCTGCCCGGCGAGGAGGCCGCGAGCCACCGGCACGCGCCGCACGCGCTCCGCGCGATCCTGGACAGCGACGGCGCCTGGTCCGTCGTCGACGGCGAGAAGCACCCGATGCTGACCGGCGATATCGTGCTGACGCCGGGCGGTTCGTGGCACGGCCACGGCCACGACGGGACCGGGCAGGCCTACTGGTTCGACGGGCTGGACGTGCCGCTCGTCCACCTGCTCGAGCCGATGTATGTCGAGGGCCATCCCGACGGCATGGAACCGGTCGAGCGGGTCGTTACCGACTCGCCCTACCGCTTCCCCATGGAGCGCACGCTCCGGGAACTGGACGCGGCAGCGCCCGACCCGGACGGGCATTTCGGCCGGCGCATCCGCTACGAGACGCCGCAAATGCCGACCCTGGCGATCGCCATGCACCGCATGGACGGCGGTTTCCGCGGCCGGCCCTACCGCTGCACGGCGAACAGCGTGTTCGTCGTCATGCAGGGCAGCGGCCGGTCGGTCATCGACGGCACGGCGATCGACTGGACCTACGGCGACACCTTCGTCTCGCCGTCGTGGAAGACGGCCGAACACAGGGCGGCCGAGGATGCCGTGCTGTTCCAGATGTCGGACGAGGAACTGATGCGCTGGGCGCGCTACTGGCGTTTCGAGGCGATGGACTGAGCCCGGGCCCAATCGGCTTCCAATCGGCGTCTAATCGGCGCCGCCGGATCGGCCCCGGCGCAGCCGGCCGAACGCGCGCCCGTCGACCGCGGCAAGGCCGAGCAGGATCAGCGCCATGCCGCCCAGGGTCGCCGGCGTCAGCGCCTCGCCGAGGAACAGCGCGCCGGCGCCGGCTGCGCCGGCCGGCACCAGCAGAGTGACCAGCAGCAGGTTGGTCGGCCCGGCCCGCGCGAGCAGCCGGAAATAGAGAATGTAGCCGAAGGACGTGCCGAACACCGCCAGCGCGAGCAGGGCGGCCCACACGCCGGCGCTTATGGAAAAGGTCCAGAAGCGGTCGGTGACGGCGGCGACCGGCAGCACGATCAGGCTGGCGCAGGTCAGCTGGCCGGCGGCCAGGACCAGCGGCGGGACCTGCCGGAACCGGCGGCCGTAGATCGCCGCCAAGGTGTAGGACAGTGCGGCGCCCAGGGTGAGAAGCTGCCCCGTGAAGCCGAGCGTGAAGCCGCCGAGCGCCTGCGGCCCGACCAGAACCACCAGCCCGGCGAGCCCGATCGACACGCCCGCGACCCGCCCGGCCGTCATGCGCTCGCCGCCCATCAGGTGGGACAGCACAACGCTCATCATCGGCGTGACGCCGATCAGGATCGCCGTCATGCCGGTGTCGATCCATTGCTGTCCGCCGATAATCAGCGAAAAAGGCACGACGTTGTTGAGCATCGCCAGGGCGAAAAACCCCGCCCACAGGCCCGGCGCCCGCGGCAGGCGTTGCCCGATCGCCGTCAGGAAGATCAGCAGCGCGATCGCCGCGAAACCGACCCGCGCCAGCACGACGGAAAAGACCGGCAGTTCGGACAGGCCGATTTTCTGGAACAGGTAGGACAGGCTCCACAGGCCGGACAGGCCGAGCAGCAGGCCCCAGTCGCCGGCATTCATGCGGTGCGCGGCCCGCGACGACGGGGCATCCGGGCTTGTCGCCCCGGCAGGTTCGGTCATGTCGGCTCCTCGTAAACAGGCGCCGTTTAGCCGCGCCGGCCGTCCCGCGCCATCCGGAAACTGCGCAAGCCGGCCATGTCCGGCGCCCTGCCGCCGCCGCAACGGGCGCAAACGCCGTTGCCACGCACCCGGCTTTTCGCTTTGCTCGGCGCGGCCCGTCGAATATCGTCCGGCCGGTACGCTCCCGCCGATGGGCGTTCGGCACTATCGAGAGGTCCGGCTCCTTGCCCGTCACCCTGCGCCAGCTCCGCTACTTCCAGGCGCTCGTCGAACACGGCTCTTTCAGCCGGGCGGCCGAGAGCGTGTTCGTTTCGCAGCCGGCGCTTTCGCTGCAGATCCGCGAGATCGAGGCTGCGCTGGGCGGACCCCTCGTCGAACGCGAGAGCCGCGGCGTGCTTTTGACCCGGCTCGGCAAGGAGGTGTACGAGCAGACGCTGCGGGTCCTGGACGAGACCCTGCTGCTCGAAACGATGGGGAAGCAGTATGAAGATGGGTCGATCCGGGTCTCGGTCGGAGTCGTCTCCTCGCTCGCACCCTATCTCCTGCCGGGCCTGCTGAAGCGCCTCAACGCCGGGTCGCCCCGGGTCGAGCCCAACGTCGTCGAGGCGTCCGGCCAGGATCTGGTCGCCGGCCTTCTCGCCGGGCGGCTGGACGCGGCGATCGTCTCGCTGCCGCTGGGCATGATGGAGCTTCCCGAGCAGGAGTTGTTCGAGGACCGCTTCCTGATCGCGGGCCGCGCCGACCGGCTCGATGCCCTGCGCTCCCAGGGGTACGAGCCGGTTCCCGAAGACATGTCGCGCACCGATATCGGCCCGCTTCTGACGCTCGCCGACGGGCATTGCATGGCCTACCAGGTCCTCGGCGCCTGTTCGATGTGGCGCTTGCAGGAAGTCCGCCGGGGCGCCGAATCCCCGGCGACGCTCGCGCGCCTCGCGGCGGCCGACGCCGGCCTCACCCTTCTTCCGGAAACCGCGGTCCTGTGCGAAGGCGCGGCGACGCCGGGCCTGAGCTTCCTCCGCTTTGCGGAGCCGGAACCGTCGCGGCGGATCGGCCTCGCTCACCGCATCGCCGCCGACGGCCAGCGCTGGATCGATATACTCGCCGAAGCCGCGAAGGAAGCGGGCGAGGAACTCATCCGGAAAGCCCGGGCGGAGATCGGTTGAAACGACGGCGACGGCCGGCCGCCCCCCGCCGCGCGCGGCCGGGCGCCCGCGCCGCGCGAAACGGGGGAGGAATGCCATGGCCGAAGATGCGACGGGAGGGAACGCGCGCGTCCGCTACGAACCCGATGAAACCCCGCCGGTTTCGCTGTCGCTCGGCCTCGGCGCCCAGCTCGCCATGCTCACCATCGCCGGGGTGGTGCTGACCCCGGTCATCGTGATCCGGGCTGCCGGCGGCGCGCCGGAATTCATGTCCTGGGCCGTCTTCGCCGCCGTCGTCGTCAGCGGCGCGACGACCGTATTGCAGGCCGTGCGGCTGGGCCGCATCGGCGCCGGTTACGTCCTGCTGATGGGAACGTCCGGCGCCTTCATCTCGGTCTGCATCGCGGCGATCGCGCAGGGCGGGCCCGCGATGCTCGCGACGCTGGTGGCGATCTCTTCCCTGTTCCAGTTCGCGCTCGCGGCGCGCCTGTCCCTGTTCCGGCGCATCTTCACGCCGACCGTCGCCGGGACCGTGATCATGCTGATTCCGGTCACGGTCATGCCGATCATCTTCAAGATGCTGGGCGACGTGCCGGAGGGCGCGCCGTCCGCCGCCGCGCCGGCGTGCGCGCTCGCCGCCGTCGCCGTCATCGTCGGGATCGCTCTGAAGGCGAAGGGCCCGTTGCGGCTGTGGGCGCCGTTGATCGGGATTGCGGTGGCCTGCGGCGTCGCCGGCTATTTCGGCATCTACGATACGGCGCGGGTCGCCGACGCGGCCTGGATCGGGCTTCCCGCCGGCGCCTGGCCGGGCTTCGACCTCGGTTTCGGGCCGGTTTTCTGGTCGCTGCTGCCGGCCTTCGTCTTCGTCACCCTGGTCGGCGCGCTCGAGACGATCGGCGATTCCGTCGGCATCCAGCATGTCTCGTGGCGCAAGCCGCGGGCGGCGGACTTCCGCGCCGTACAGGGCGCGGTATCGGCCGACGGCGTGGGCAACCTGCTGTCCGGTCTGGCCGGCACGGTTCCCAACACGACCTATTCGACCAGCATTGCGGTCACCGAGTTGACGGGGGTCGGCGCGCGCTCCGTCGGCATGGCGGCCGGCGCCATCTTCATCGTCCTCGCCTTCTCTCCCAAGGCGCTCGCCGTCGTCCTGGCGATCCCCAACCCCGTCGCCGCGGCCTATGTCACCGTTCTTCTGGCCATGCTGTTCGTCCTGGGCATGAAGATCGTCGTTCAGGACGGCCTCGACTACCGCAAGGGGCTGATCGCGGGCGTGTCCTTCTGGGCCGGAGTCGGCTTCCAGAACGGCGTGATCTTCCCGGAAATCTTCGCGGAGTTCGCCGGCGGCATCCTGCAGAACGGCATGACGGCGGGCGGCCTGGTCGCCCTTCTGCTCACCCTGTTCGTCGAGGCCGCCAAGCCGCGGCCGAGGCGGATCGAACTGCCGTTCGCGGCGGCCGGCCTGCCCGAATTGCGAAAGTTTCTGGCCGATTTCGCCGCGCGCAGCGGCTGGGGCGAAAGGATGGCCGACCGGCTCGATACGGCCGGCGAGGAAACGGTGCTCACGCTGCTGGAACGGGAGGAAGCACGGGCGGACGCAACGCCCCGGCGCCTGTTCCTCGTTGCGCACAGGGAAGAAGGGGAAGCCGTGCTCGAATTCCTCGCCGGGTCGGGCGACGGGAATTTGCAGGACCGGATCGCCCTGCTCGGCGAACAGGCGGCCGGGCCGCCGCCGGAGCAGGAGTTTTCGCTACGCCTGCTGCGCCACGTCGCGTCGTCGGTCCACCACCAGCAGTATCACGACACGGACATCCTGACCGTGCGGGTTAAGGCGCCGGGGTGACGGGCGAGCCTGACTATGATGCAATTCGGGAACACTATCACTTCGGGCAATAATCGAGTCGGCGAGTGCGCAGGTAGGAAAATCTAATGAAAATCGCAAATGTTGTAGTAAGGAAATCGAACAAAAAGCCAAATTGGGCCGGCCTCTGTGCTTGGCTGAAAGATCGCCGCCCAGATGTCGTAACACTTCAGAAAATCGGTTCGGATTTCCCAAAAAAAGGGAAATTCTTTGAACTCGGATACGAAAGCCAGTTTCTCACCGGTTCGCACTGGTACCTCGGGGTTGCCGTATTGGCCCGCCAAGAACTGCCGCAACCGAAAGTACGCGCCTGCCGCTTAGCGGGTGCCGAGCAAGACGGGCCGCGATTCCTGACCGTAGAAATCGGTGGGCTCAGGATCTCGTCGCTTTATGCTCCGTATGGCCCGCCTAAGTCTAAGTTGGGAGACGAGAGACCTAAGCATGAGCGGGCGATTGAGCGACGGGTCGCGTGGCTTAACCGCCTGCGCGATAACATCGCCGCAGAGGGCTATTGCCGTGAGAAAAGCCTGCTATGCGGTGACTTCAACGTCAAATTCAAGACCGACGGTCGAAGAGAGAATGATTGCTTTTATTCGCAAAACGAAGAGGATGCCCTACAGGAACTGACGGATTTAGGATTTTGCGATCTCTACCGCAAAATGCACCCCAACGAAAAGGGTCGCACTCGCGGTTACGACGAGAACCCCGAAGGCACTGCCCGGCTCCACCTGATCCTTGCGAGCGAGAGCTTGGCTCAGGGCTGCCGGCGCGTATGGCTGGATTGCAATCGGGATCTGTGGCCCCGGCCGGACGCCCCGCCCCTCATCGCGGATTTGGATGTCGAAGTGTGACCGCCGCAGATCGACAGACCGGCCGGACAAACGCCCGCTCTACCCCGCCAGCGTCAATCCACGATGTGGTAGACCGGCGCCTTTTCCATCTCCCACGAGTCGCTGTCGCGGTCGTAGCGTGAGAGCGTGAAGCAGTGCCACTCGTCGTCGTCCAGCTTCGGATGGTCGGCGCGGTAGTAGTAGCCGGGCCAGCGGGTCTCCTCGCGGAACAGCGTGTGCTGGGTCACGCTCTCCGAGGCCAGCACCCGGTGGTGCAGTTCCCAGGCGCGCTGAAGCTGGTGCAGGTCTTCGGCGCCGATATGGTTCATGTCTTCCTTCAGCATCCCGAGCAGTTCGATGCCGCGGTCGAGCAAGGGCGTGTTGGTCGTGTAGTGGGCGCCGATGCCGCCGACATACTCGTCCATGATCTTCTCGAGGCGCTGGAGCCCGTGGATCGGCAGCAGGTAGCTCGGCGAGACCGTGCCGGCGACGATCTCGTTCCGGCCGACGGCGTAGTTCTCCATCGGCTGGAACACCGTCTTCTCGAGCGCGCGGTATTCCTTCTCGTCGACCTGCGGCCCCTCGGCGCCCAGATCGTTGACGTAGTTGACCGCGGCCTTGCCGGCGATCCGCCCTTCGGTGAACGAGCCGGAGGAAAATTTGTGCGCCGTGCCGCCGATCGTGTCGCCGGCGCCGAACAGGCCGTCGACCGTCATCATCCGGTTGTAGCCCCACTGGTACTCGTCGGGCGCATAGTCTTCCGGCCCGCTCGCCCAGGCGCCGGAACAGGTCGCGTGGGAGCCCATGACGTAGGGTTCGGAGGTCGTCAGTTCCGGGTTGATGTGCTTGGGGTCGATATTCTGCGACGCCCAGACGACGGCCTGGCCGATCGTCATGCCGAGGAAATTCTCCCAGCCCACCGTTTCCTTGTGCGGGTCCTGGAAGGCTTCCTTCGTCACCATGCGGATCGGGCCGCGGCCGGCCTTGAGCTCTTCGAGCAGGGCGTGGTTGCGCAGGCAGGTCGGCACGGGATGCCGGTCGACATAGTCGCCGACCAGTTGCTTGGTGTGCTCGTACCAGGTCGATTCGTATTCCTCGCCGTAGGCGTTCTCGGTGTAGGTCTTGAGGTGCAGGAAATAGGCGCCGACCGGGCCGTAGCCGTCCTTGAAGCGGGTCAGGACGATGCGGTTCTCCATCTGGGTCATCTTGGCGCCGACCAGGATCGGCAGGGCGTAGGCCGAGGCGCTGCTCCAGGGCGCGTACCACGTCCGCCCCATGCCCTCGCCGACCGCGCGCGGCTTGAAGATGTGCGAGGCGCCGCCCGCGGACACGATCACCGCCTTGGCCTTGAAGACGTAGAAATCGCCGGTGCGCACGTTGAAGCCGACGGCGCCGGCGACCCGGTTGGGCTTCGTCTTGTCCGTCAGCAGGTGGGTGACCATGATCCGGTTGTAGACCTCGGTCGCGGCCTTGCGGGCCGCCTCCGCGACGATCGGCTTGTAGCTCTCGCCGTGGATCATGATCTGCCACTTGCCTTCCCGCAGATAGCGCCCGGTCTCCGGGTCTTTCATGATCGGCAGGCCCCATTCCTCGAACTTGTGCACCGTGCCGTCGACATGGCGGGCGATGTCGTAGCCGAGGTCTTCGCGCACCAGGCCCATCAGGTCGTTGCGGGCGTAGCGGACATGGTCCTCCGGCTGGTTCTCGTCCCACTGCATGCCCATGTAGCAGTTGATGGCGTACAGGCCCTGGGCGACCGCGCCGCTGCGCTCGATGTTGGCCTTCTCGACGCACACGACCTTCAGGTCGCGGCCCCAGTAGCGGGATTCGTAGACGGCGCCGCAGCCGGCCATGCCGCCGCCGATGACGAGAACGTCGGAATCGACGAAGACGGTTTTTCTGCGCGAGAACAGGCCCACTAGACTACTCCCTGCTTGAGCCGGTCCGGCGCGAGCGCGGGCAGCCCTCCCTCGATGTTCAGGGCATCCGGCTCGTGCGCCAGCTCCTGGTTCCGGTATTCGCCCGCGTCGGGCGCGGCATAGTCGGCGGGCCCCGGGATCGAGCCCCATTCGGTCGTCCGGATCGGCGAGACGAAATCCTTCTCGTTGCCGTCGCGGAACTTGATCTTCCAGGAAATCGTGCCCTTCGCCTCCTCGCGGAGCGCCCGGACGCTGTGGCCGAGCGGCGCGAAATCGGCATAGCCGCGGCAGTCGATCGCATTCTGCGGGCAGGCCTTCACGCAGGAATAGCATTCCCAGCACATGTTGGGCTCGATGTTGTAGGCCCGCCGGTAGGTCGTATCGATGTGCATGATATCGGACGGGCAGATATCGACGCAGTGCCCGCAGCCGTCGCAGCTTGTCATGTAGACGAAAGTCGGCATGGGTTTCGCTTTCTCCTTGGGTGCAGCGCGCCGGCGGACGGCGTCAGTAGTGGTTGGACCGGCGCGGGACGCTGCCCAGCGTTTCGGGCCGGTCGGCCGGCGCCGGCAGGTTGCGGCGGGTTCCGTTCGCTTCGTTGACGCGCTTCTGGAGCGCCGCGGCCGGCTTGAAGAACATGTGCGAGAATTTCGACCAGGGGATCGAGCCGAACAGCACCGTCGTCGCGATCAGGTAGAGCGCCAGGAACAGGTCGGCCCAGAAACCGCCGCCCGGCTGCACGAAGAACCAGACCAGGCCCAGGGTCGTGCTGGCGAGCAGGGACAGGACGAACAGGTCGGCCCGGACGATCCGGAACGGCGAATGGCCCTCCGCCGAAACGTCGGCCCGGATGAAGAACCAGAACCAGTAGCCGCCGACGCAGACCATCGCCGCGCCGATCGCCCACAGCACGGGGAGGAATTCCGGCGTCGCCGTCGCCTTCGTCGGATAGCCGAACACCATGACGGCCGTCGCGACGACGTAGAGCAGGAAGCCGTACATGGTGAGCAGGTGGGCGGCGCGCCGCCGCGCGTTGCAGAACTCGGACGAGGTCAGCACCTCCGATGCCGCGGTCCGGGCGGCGAGCGACACCACCGCCCCACCGCCGACCGCGCCCGTCCCCCGTTCCTGGGCGCTGCGCCAGTCGCGGAAGAAGTAGCGCGCGCTCTGCTTGTGCAGGATGTCGAACAGCGTGCCGCCGGCGACGAACAGGACCATCGCGGCCACATACACCTGCATGACGATCGGCGGCACGCTTTCCCCGAGAATGGCGAATGAATTTTCGATGGCCATCAAGCCCCCCTTGCGCGGCCCTGCCGGTTGGAGACGGGCGCGATTAGGCATCTTTCCCGGCAAGGACGCGGCATCATATTCAAACTTTCGAATTTAACAAGTCCGGCTGGGATTGCCGACCGTCTTCGGGGCTCCGGTATGCCACATATCGGTTGAAGGCAATGCCTTTTTCCGCGAAATGAGGCCGCGCCGAAAGGCCCTGAACCGCCGCCGGCAATCCGCACCGGCCGCAATTCCGGAGGCAACCGCATGTCGAATCCGATTCCGCCGCATGGCGCAACCCGATTGAAGCCGCTCTTCGTCGAGGATGCCGACGAGCGCCGGGCGCTGTTGCGGGAGGCCGAAACCCTGCCCGCCGTTACGGTCGCGTCGGCGGCGGCGAGCAACGCCGTCATGCTGGGCGGCGGCTATTTCACGCCGCTGGACGGCTTCATGGACAAGGCCGACGCGCTCTCGGTCGGCCGGTCGATGCACACCGCCGGCGGCCTGTTCTGGCCGACGCCGGTGCTCAACCTGCTTCATGACGCCGGCGCCGCGGAGGCCGGCGCGCGGATCGCGCTCAAGGATCCCAACGTCGCGGACGCGCCGGTCCTCGCCATTCAGGAAGTGACGGGCGTCGAGACCTTTTCCGAAGCGGAGTTCGACGGATTGACGGCGCAGGTCTACGGCACGACCGATCCGGCGCATCCCGGCGTCGCCGATTTCCGGGCCCAGGGCCGGGTGGCGCTTTCCGGGCCGGTCCGGGTGCTGAATTTCAGCTATTTCGAGACGGACTTTCCCGAGACCTTCCGCACGGCGGCGTCGATCCGGCAGGAGATCGCCGGGCGCGGCTGGCGCCGGGTCGTCGCCTTCCAGACCCGCAACCCGATGCACCGCGCCCACGAGGAACTGTGCCGCATGGCGATGGAGCGGCTGGAGGCGGACGGCGTCGTCATCCACATGCTGCTCGGCAAGCTCAAGCCCGGCGACATTCCCGCGCCGGTGCGCGACGCCACCATCCGCAAGATGGTCGAACTCTATTTCCCGCCGAACTCGGCGATGATCACCGGCTACGGCTTCGACATGCTCTACGCGGGCCCGCGGGAAGCCGTCCTGCACGCCGTCTTCCGCCAGAATATGGGGGCGTCGCACTTCATCGTCGGCCGCGACCATGCCGGGGTCGGCGACTATTACGAACCCTTCGAGGCCCAGGAGATTTTCGGCGAAATTCCCGGCGATGCGCTGCGAATCGAGTTGTTCAAGGCCGACCACACCGCCTGGTCGAAGAAGCTGAACAAGGTGGTGATGATGCGCGAGGCGCCGGGCCACACGAAGGAGGATTTCGTTTTGCTCTCCGGCACCGCGGTGCGCGAGATGCTCGGCAAGGGCATCGCCCCGCCGCCGGAATTCTCCCGCCCGGAGGTCGCGCAAATTCTGATCGACCACTATCGCGGGCGGGACTGAACGGCCGACGGGCGGCCGGCCCGCCGGTCAATCGGCGCGGCCGGCGCGGTCGCGGACGGGGATGAGCAGGCTCAGGGCGAAAATCGCGCTGGCGACGAGCACGATGGCCGGGCCGGCGGGAATGTCCCATTCCAGCGAGCCGAACAGGCCGGCGACAATGGAGGCAACTCCGATCGCCGTGGACGCTACGGCCATCTGCTCGGGCGTCGTCGCCATGCGCCGCGCGGCGGCGGCCGGAACGATCACGAGCGCCACCACGAGCAGCATGCCGACGATTTTCATGCCCACGGCGATCACCGCCGCAAGCAGGAACAGCAGCAGGAGACGCACCCGTTCCACCGGCACGCCTTCCACGGCCGCGAGATCCTTGTTGACGGTGACGGAAAGGAGGTTGCGCCATTGCCAGGCCAGGGCGGCGATGACGACCGCGGCCGTTGCAAAGATCAGCCACAGGTCGAAGACGCCGACGGCGAGAATATCGCCGAACAGGTAGCCGATCAGATCGACCCGCAGCCGTTCCATGAAGGCGACGACCACGAGCCCCGCCGCAAACACGGCATGGGCCAGCACGCCGAGCAGGGCGTCGACCGAAATGTAGCGCTGGCGCTCGAGCAGGAGCAGGCAGAGCGCCAGCAGCAGGCAAATCGCGAAGACAGCCAGGATCGGTGCGATGTCGAGCAGGAAACCGAGCGCGACCCCCAGCAGCACGGCATGGGCGAGCGCGGTGCCGAAATAGGCCAGGTTCCGCCACACCACGAAGCATCCGACCGGGCCGGCGGCGAACGCCGCCCCGATGCCGCCCGCGAGAGCGCGCAGGAAGAAATCCTCGATCACGGGCGCCGGCCGGCGCGACGAACGTCCTGCGCTGCGCCGGAATCGGCAGGCACCGGCTCGCCGAGCGCGTCGTGGCGGTGATCGTGCATATGCCGATAGACGGCGAGCGTGTCGGACAGTTGCGGGCCGAACAGCGAGATGAATTCCGGGTGCCGGACGACGGACTGCGGCCGGCCGGTGCAACAGACATGCCGGTTAAGGCACACGACGGTGTCCGTCGCCGCCATGACCAAATGAAGATCGTGCGAGACCAGAAGCACCGCGCACCCGTAGCGGTCGCGGATCGAGGCAATCAGATCGTAGAGGTCGCCCTGGCTGGTGACGTCGACTCCCGCCAGCGGTTCGTCGAGCACCAGCAAGCCGGGCTCGCGCAGCAGGGCCCGTGCGAGCAGCACGCGCTGCAGTTCGCCCCCCGAAATTTCCGCCAGCGGGAAATCGACGATCGAATCGGCGCCGACTTCGTCGAGCACGGCCGCGAGTTTTGCCGGCGGCGCCGGCGCGCCGAGGGTCAGGAAACGCCGCACCGTCATGGGCAGGATCCGGTCGCGGTGCAGGTGCTGGGGCGAATAGCCGATGCGCAGGCCGGGCGCGCGCCTGACTTCGCCGGAATCCGGCTTGACGATGCCCAGAATGACGCGGATCAAGGTCGATTTACCGGCGCCGTTGAGGCCGACGAGGGTCATGATCTCGCCGGGCCGCACGACGATGTCGACATTGTCGAGAACGTTGAGCCGGCCGAAACGAACGCAAACTCCCCGGGCCTCGACCAGCGGCGCGGCCTCTCCGGTGTCGCTCGAAGGTGGCGGAGGCATGGCGAATCGATACAGGCTTGCAACTTTCGAGGCAAGGACCGGCGAGCCGGGACCGGACCGCCGCGACCCCGTCTGCGTCCGGATCGGTCCGCCTTGCGGCCGGCGGCGGAGAGAATCCGCGGGACAGGATCGGCTAACCCGGATTTCTCACCGCAGTCACGGCCTGCGTCGCGTCCGGACGTTCGATCCGCCAGAAGCGGGCCGAAAAGCGTAGCGGGGACTACGGTCGAGGCCCGCGACGCCGCGGGCGGGCGTCCGGTCGCGACCCGGAGGGCGGCGCTGTCGGGCCGGCATGGTGCGTCAAGCCGCTTGCCCGATGTCCCGCATCGCGCGGCGCGGCTTTCCTGCCCTGCCGGCCCGACAGCGCCGCGCAGGTCATGACTGTGGTGAGAAATCCGGGCTAAAGCTCGGTGTATTTCGCGGCGCGGCCCCGGACCTTGTCGGCCGGGTATTTGGCGTCGTTGGCCCCGATCTTGTCGGCCGCGGCCGAGGGCAGGTCGATGCCGGTGCGCTCGGCGATCAGCAGCAGGTAGATGAAAACGTCGGCGCATTCCTCGGCGAGCCGGCGGCGCATGTCGGCGCCTTCGGCTTCCCGGTCGAAGTCCCCGGCGGATTTCCACTGGGTCAATTCGAGGAGTTCGGCGGCTTCGAGGTTGAGCGAGACGATCAGGTCCTTCAGCGAATGGAACTCGCGCCAGTTGCGCGCATCCCGGAAAGCGATGAGCCGCCGGGTCAGGTCTTCGAGCGTTGGCGTTTCGCCGGCCATGATCCCTCGCTCCCTTCGCGCCACAGCGATCTGACGCACTGCCGCGCCGCCGCCGGGACTGCTAGCCCATCGGCCGCCGGCCGCCCTTCCGACCCGGCGCCGGCCACCGCTTCCGAACCAACACGGGCCGACCCGATGCAGGCCATGCGGATCGTCCACCTTTCCGACACCCACCTCGCCGAGGACCGGCCGGACCGGGCGGCCGCCCTCGAAGCCTGCGTCGACCGTATCGAGCGGCTGCGCCCCGACGCCGTCGTCCATACCGGCGACATCGCGCACAACGGGCGCGCGGAGGAATACCGGACGGCGCGAACGCTGCTCGACAGGCTGTCGATGCCGTATTTCGTGCTGCCCGGCAACCGGGACGACCGGCGCAATCTCATCGAGGCTTTCGCCGACGGGCGCCATATCCGGCCGGACATGCCCTTCGTGCAATATGCGGTCGAGGATTTTCCGGCGCGGCTGATCGTCGTCGATTCGGTCAACGCCGGCATGAGCAAGGGCCGGCTGTGCGCCGAACGGCTGGCCGGTATCCGGCGGATGCTGGCGGCAGACCTGTCGCGGCCGGCCTGCCTGTTCCTCCACCATCCGCCCTTCGAGGTCGCCGTCGGCCCCTATCCGCGCCATTTCGATCCCTGGGCCGATGCCGGCGCCCTGATCGCCGAATTGCAGCGCCACGATCGTGTCGCCGGCATTTTCTGCGGCCACGTCCACCGCGCCTTCGAAACGACCGCAGGCGGGGTCCCGGCGAACGTCGTTTCCTGCCTCGCCGACGATCTGCGCTGGGACCGGCCGGATATGGCGCAGCGGGGCCTGCCGGTAATCGGCGTCCACACGCTCTCCACGGAAGTGCCAGCGGCGGCGTAGAGGCGATACCGGAAGCATACGCAAACCCGGACCCGGGTGCGGTCGGAGGGGAGGCCCTACAGGCTGAACGCTTCCAGCGTCGCGGGGTGGAACAGCTCCTCGACCGCGACGCGGCGCGGCGACAGGCCCTGGGCGCGGTGGTAGCCGAGGAAGGCGTCGAGGGTCTTCTCGTTGCCGGCCACGCCGTAGCTCCAGAAGTCGGCGCCCATCAGCGCACGCGCGCGCTCCAGGCTGTCCTCGAGGAAAGGCAGGGTCGCCTTGGCCGCCGAGGTGTCGCCGAGCGCCGCCTGCGCCATGTCCTTCGCCCGGGCGAACGCCTTGAGCAGCGCGCCCGGCAGCCAGGGATGGGCGTCGGCGAGCGACCGCCGCAGCGCCAGCACATGCATGATCGGGAATATGCCGTGGCGCCGGTAATACGCCTCGGCGGCGGCGAAGGAATCGCCGAACAGGCGGCCGACCTTCGGGTGTCCTTCGTCGAAGCAGCGGATCGCGCGCGGCCCGATGAAGCCGTCGATCTCCCCGTCCGCCAGCAGGCCGTTCAGCGTCGCGCCCTCCGGCGCCGGCTCGATTGTCACATCCGCCGGCAGGTCGAGCGCGATCTTCTCCGGCCGGCCCGGCGTATCCATGCCGCCGCGCACCCAGGCGATGTCCGACGGCCGGACGCCGTGGTCCTCCTCCAGGATGCCGCGCGCCCAGACGTTGGCGGTGAGCTGGTATTCGGCGATGCCGATGCGCCGGCCCTTCAGGTCCTCCGGCCGCTCGATGCCCCGGTCGGTGCGGATGTAGATCGAGGTGTGCCGGAAGGCGCGGGACAGGTAGACCGGCACGGCGACGTAGTGCGGATCGCCGCGCGCCACCGAGATAACGTAGGAGGACAGCGACAGTTCGCAGATGTCGAAGGCCCGGTGGCGCATGGCGCGGAAGAACATCTCCTCCGGCGTCAGGAGCATGACCGCCGGGTCGACGCCGTCGATCTTCACCCGGCCGTCGGCGATCGGGCGGGTGCGGTCATAGTCGCCCATGGCAACGGACAGGCGCAGATCGCTCACCTCGGGGTCCCCTCCGGCTGTACGGCTACCTGCCGCGTGAGTTCCACGGGGGCGCCGCTGCGGGCCGAGCGCAGGATGGCGTGGCACACCTCCAGGCTGGCCAGGCCCCAGCGCCCGGTCTGGACCGGCTCAATACCATCCCGCACCGCCGCGACCAATGCATCGAGCACCGGCGTGCGCGGATCGGCAGTTCGGAGCGCGGGATCGAAACGCCGCTCGCCGGCGTAGGCCCAGATGCCGTCCGGAGTCAGGCGGATGTCGCCGCGCTCGCAGCAGACGATCACCGGCCCGAAATGCTCGCGATGCGGCGCGGCCGGCGGGACGTCCGCCGACCCGAAGGCACGAGCGCGTTTTAGGGCCGATTCCGCGGCCGGCGTCGGTACGTCGGCAAGCGCCCGGCGCGCACGGCCATAGTCCGCCGGATCCTTTTCCTGCCCCAGTTCGCCGGTCCAGCCCATCCATTCGTCGCTGTCGAAGCGGCCGTAGCCGGAATAGGTCAGGCCGGCGAACGCGCCGCCCTCGAACGACAGCAGCGCGCTGTAGGCGCCTTCGGCCGGCCGTGCCGGATCCCAGGCCCCGGTGAAGGCGCTGACCCGCGTCGCCAGCCCGCCCGCGAGCAGGCGCACGACATCCACCTGGTGAACGGCCTGGCTGAACAATACGCCGCCGCCCTCCTCCGTGCGGAGTTCCTCCGGGCGGCGCGGCCGGTAGAGGAAGTCCGTGTAGTTAAAGGCGTGGATCATGCGCACGCGGCCGAGGGCGCCGCTTTCGATCGCCTGCCGCGCCTGCGCGACCGGCGCGTCGAAACTGTGGGACGGCCCGACGATCAGGGCGACGCCGGCCTTCTCGCACGCCTCGATCATGGCTTCGCCGTCGGCCAGCGAAACGGCGAGCGGCTTTTCGACCAGCACATGCTTTCCGGCCGCCGCCGCGGCGACCGCCTGTTCGGCGTGCAATCCGTGCGGCGTCGCGATGTAGACCGCCTCCAGGCCGGGATGGGTGAGCAGCCCGTCCAGATCGGCATAGCCCCGGCCGCCGAACGCAGCCTCGAAAGCGGCGCGGGACTCTGCACGCGGCGCGCACGCGGCCACGGGAGCGATCCGACTGTCGGCGCGCAGCGCAGGCGCTGTGAGCGCGAAGGCCCGGCCCAGCCCGACGATTCCCAAGCGGACCGGCTCAGAGGTCAAGGGTGAGCGCTCCGCCTTGGGCGCGCGACACGCACAGCATGATGAAATCCGCGCGCTCCTCCGGCATCAGCACCTTGTCGCGATGGTCCGCCTCGCCGGCGATCAGCCCGGTTTTGCAGGTGCCGCAGACGCCGCTCTCGCAGGAACTCGGCACCCGGATCCCGGCCCCGCGCAACGCCTCCAGGATCGGCAGATCGGCCGGCACCGCGACGGTCCGGCCCGAGCGGCGCAGCACGACGTCGAACGGGCGGTCGTCGGGCCGCACGGCCTCGACCGGCCTGAAATCCTCGAACTGCACCCGGCCTTCGGGCCAGTGGCCGGAGACCGCCCGGATTTCCTCCATCAGCGATTTCGGCCCGCAGCAGTAGACCCGGATGTCCGCCGGTTCGGCGAAATCGTCCCAGAAATCGTAGAAGGCGTCGGGGTCGCCGCCGTCGCGATGCACGGTCAGCCGGCTGCCGAACCGGGCCCGCATCTCGTCCAGATAGGCGCTCTCCGCCGCGCTGCGGGCGCAGTAGATCAGGCGGAAGGGCCGGCCCTCTTCGTCCAGCCGGCCGGCCATGGCCCGGATCGGCGCGATGCCGATGCCGCCGGCGATCAGCAGGTAGCCCGGCGCCTCGGCCAGCGGGAAGCTGTTTGCCGGTGTATCGGCGCGGAGCGTCCCACCGACCGCCGCCTCCTCGACCATCGAACGGGAGCCGCCGCGCGACTCCGGCTCGCGTTTCAGGGCGATGACGTAGCGGTCCGGTGCGCGGCCGTCGTTGACGAGCGAATACTGGCGCATGGCGCCCGAAGGCGTCTCGACCCCGATATGCGCCCCCGGCTCGAAGGGCTGCAACGCCGCCCCGTCTGCCGGCTTCAGGGTGAATTCCCAGATATCGGGCGTCAGCCTGCGCTTGCCGACGACGGTCAGGCGGATGAGGGCGGTCGGTTCGGCCATCTCGGATCGCGCAGAGGGCTGGGGCGGCGCCATCGAACTGGACGGCGCGCGCCGCCCGACCTAGCATGCCGCCGGACATCCGATCCACGTTTTCGGGCGACGCCATGCTGACGGCGGAGGAAAACGATCTGCTGACCCGCGTCGAGGGCGACGCCCCGATGGGCCGGCTGATGCGCGCGCACTGGGCGCCGGTCTGCCTGGTCGAGGAGGTCGCCGAGCCGGACGGCGCGCCCGTGCTTGTCGAGGCGCTGGGCACGCGCATGGCCGCCTTCCGCGACAGCGGCGGCCGGCTCGGCCTGCTCGACGAGAGATGCCCGCACCGCGGGGCCTCCCTGCTGCTCGGCCGCAACGAGGAGTGCGGCCTGCGCTGCCTCTACCACGGCTGGAAATACGACGTGGACGGCAAGTGCGTCGCCATGGCCTCGGAGCCCGAGAGCGGCACCCTGATGGACAGGGTTCGGGCGCGGGCCTATCCCGTCGTCGAATGGGGCGGTTTCGTCTGGGCCTGGCTCGGCGAACGCGACGACGCCCAACCTTCCGATCCTCCCCCCTTCGATCCGCCGGCCTTTGCGCCGCGGGACGACATCGACATCGCGATCCTGAAGATCCGCGTGCCGTGCAACTGGGCGCAGATCCACGAGGGCCAGATCGACAGCGCCCATTCCTCCAGCCTGCATTCGTCCGACATGGTGCCGGCCCGGGTGACGCGCGCCTCGGCCGACGGCAAGTCCTGGTACCGGCCGTCGACCGACAAGTCGCCGCGTATGCAGATCGAGCGCACGCGCTACGGCTTCCACTATGTCGCGATCCGCCGGCCGGTAAAGAATGCGGCGACGCACAACTATCTGCGCGTCACCGAGTTCGTCGCGCCCTACTATTCGCTGATCCCGCCGAACGACCGGCACCGGGTCGCCAGCGCGATCGTGCCGGTCGACGACGTAAACAGCATTTTCTACTTCATCGCCTGGGACGGGCCGGACGTGCCGACGACGGAGGAATGGCGGGCCTTTCACCGCACGCGGCGCGGCATCGACCTGACCGACGACTGGGCGCCGCGGGGCACGCTGGACAACCGCTTCCTGCAGGACCGCGACGCGATGAAGGCGGGCAGCTTCACCGGCATCGAGGGCATCCCGAACCAGGACGTCGCCATGTGGGTCTCGCCCGGCCCGATCGTCGACCGGACGAAAGACTTCCTCGGCGCGTCCGATCTGGCCGTGGTCGAGTTCCGCAGGATGATGGTCGAGGCGGCGCGCGCCGTCGCCCGCGGCGAGCCGGCCATCGGGACTGCCGAGCCGCGCATTCCCCAGGCCGCGATCGGCTCCCTCGAAGGCATCTACCCGAAGGACGAAGACTGGCGCACCCTCAGCGCCGCCGGGTCGCCGGCGCGCCAGGCGGCGGCGTAGGCGCCTAACCCGGATTTCTCACCACAGTCACGGCCTGCGTCGCGTCCGGACGTTCGATCCGCCAGAAGCGGGCCGAAAAGCGTAGCGGGGACTGCGGTCGAGGCCCGCGACGCCGCGGGCGGGCGTCCCCGGATTGCGAATTGGGGCGCGACCCGAAGGGCGGCGCTGTCGGGCCGGCATGGTGCGTCAAGCCGCTTGCCCGATGTCCCCGCATCGGGCGGTGCGGACGACGGCCTCCTGGTCGGCCACGAGCTGCCGGATCATGTCCTCCGCCGACGGCACGCCGGTCTCCTCGCCGATCGTGCTGAGCGCGGCATATTGCGAATAGCTGCCCGGCGCCGGCTCGCCCAGCGCGCGGATGCGTTCGGCGATCTCGTCCACCGCGGTGGCGAGCTCGGTGTATTGCTGCTCGAACATCAGGTGCAGCGTGTTGAACATCGGGCCCGTCACGTTCCAGTGGAAATTGTGGGTCTTCAGGTAGAGCGTGTAGGTGTCGGCCAGCAGCCGGGACAGGCCGCCGGCGATCTCCCTGCGCGCTTCGTCGTCGATGCCGATGTCGATTTTCATGCGGGGATGCTCCAAAATTAGAATAATTCTAAGATGATAGATATATGGGTATCGCCGTTGCCGTTTCAAGCCCTTCGCAGCGGAAAATTCGGGGCCGGAGTCGCCCGGGATGGCCCTGCTCTCCCCTCACGGCCGAATTCTTGCGCGGGGAGTCCAACTATCGCGAATTAAAAGTTCGTTAAAGTAGTAAATTCTTGACGAATTGCAACAATACCCTACTTTCTTCATCTTAAAAGTCGAGAAAGTCGGAAATGCTGCATCTCGTCGGCGAGACCATTGACAAGCACCGCGCCCGATATGGCGTCGAGACCGGCAGGCTCGTCCAGATCATGCGGGGCATCTATGTCGCAGCAGAGGACGATGCCGACGCCGTCCTGTTCGATCACGCGCTCCGGATTGCCGGCTATCTCTACCCGAACACCTATCTCTGCGGGGCGAGCGCCGAGCGGCTCGCGCCTGCGCCGGACGGGCGTCTCTTCCTGAGCGGCAGACGCAATGCGCGCACACGGCTGCGCAATCTGGAAATCGTCCAGACGCGCGCGCCCGACGCTCCCGAAACGGAGAGCGCTCGAACCGCCGACCCGATGGGCGGCCTGACGGTCTGGCGCTCGACGCTACGTTTCCGGTATCTGGAATCGTTCCGGCGGCGCAACGAAGCCGGCGCGGCAATGCCGATCGGGATGCAAGCCGATATCGCCGCGCGTCTCGTCGAGGCCGCCGGCGGCGAGAAGGCGGCCATCGTCGAATGCCGGCAATTGGCCGAGGCCAACGGATGGCGAACGGAGGCAGGGCGTGCGGAGGCGTTTATCGCCACGCCGCTGCGAGAGGCGCCGCCGCCGAGGACGGCGCTTCATGTCGGATGGCACGGAGAGAAAATCGGCGTTCTGTCTCATGACGGATCGGGCTGGCGCTGGGAGCCGGCCGGTATCGAAGGCCCGACGCCGGTTCGGACCGGGGCGCCGGGCCGCCTGCCGCCCTTCATTGAAAGCCTGCTGCCGGAAGGCTGGCTCGAGCGCGTGTTGAAGCCGAAGTCGGAGCAGGAGCGGATATCCGCCGGAAAGCGCTACATGTCGAATATTGTCGTCTCCGGGGATGCAGACGATCTTCAGGCCCTTCCCGCGGACGTGCTGGAGGGGCGGCTCGACGCGTATACGAAAGAGGGCGCGTTCGCCGGTGGCTACGCCGGGCCCGCGCCGTCATTCGACGAGACGCTGGAAGACCGCATAGCCGCGTTATTCGCGTCGGCGGCGACACCGCGCCTGTCGGGCGTTCAGATCAAGGCGCCGATGAATCTCTCGCATGACGGCATGTTGCGGCCCGCCGGGGAGCCGGCCTTCACGCACATTCTCAAACCGTCGCCGGGGGCCGGTTTTGAGGACCTTCCCCTCGTCGAAGCGGAATGTCTGGCGGCCGCCCGGGCTTGCGGGATCCAGACGGCCGCTCACGCGACGGTCTCGATGCCGGGCGACCTGCCCGACGCGCTGCTGGTCGAGCGCTTCGATATCCGGCGGGATCGCAATGACCGTCGGAAGATTGCAATGGAAGACATGGCGTCCATCCGCGGCGTCGCGCCTTCCGAAAAATACGAAGGCTCCATCGAGCAGGTCGCGCGGGCGCTGCGGGCCGTTTCCAGCGACGCCGAAGCGGACGTCGCGGCGCTGCTTGGCCGCGCCGTGCTCGCCTGGCTCATGGCCGATGGCGATTTTCACCTGAAGAATATGGCCGTCCTGAAGGTCGCGCCCGACGGTGCGGAAAATTTCATGTCCGTCCGGTTCGCGCCGGCCTACGACGCCGTGACGACACGGGTCTTTCCGGGCCTTGAGAACGATAATCTGGCGCTCTCGCTGGCGGGCAAGCGGAACCGGTTGTCGTCCAACGACTTTGTCAGGGCGGGCGTGACGATGGGCATCGAGGCCGGGGCGGCTCGCGATATCGTCGGGTCCCTGTGCGACCGCCTGAGTGCGCATCTCGAAGACCTCGAACCCGCGTCCGACCGCGTCAATCGTGCAATCGAGATCTGGAAACAGAGAATCGAAACCGCCGCAAATTGACGCTAACCCGGATTTCTCACCACAGTCACGGCCTGCGTCGCGTCCGGACGTTCGATCCGCCCCGTTCAGTACTGGGAGCGGGCCGAAAAGCGTAGCGGGGACTACGGTCGAGGCCCGCGACGCCGCGGGCGGACGTCCCCGGATTGCAAATTGGGGCGCGACCCGGAGGGCGGCGCTGTCGGGCCGGCATGGTGCGTCAAGCCGCTTGCCCGATGTCCCGCATCGCGCGGCGCGGCTTTCCTGCCCTGCCGGCCCGACAGCGCCGCGCAGGTCATGACTGCGGTGAGAAATCCGGGCTAATTGCCGAGCGAAACAGCGGTCGTGCCCTGCGCATAGCGGCCGAAGGCTGCCGAACCGGCCGATCGCCCCTTCAATCGAACCGGCGGGAATAGCGTCGGGGCGCAACCCGCGATTCCGCCGGACCTGTTGCGTGGGCGGGGGGCGAACCGCCACGGCACGGCCGGCTATGGAATTTCCAGAAACCGCGGGTCGAATATTCCGGGCCGGGCCCTCACCGCCCGTCGATCAGCTCCCGCGTCAGCCGGCGGTGCTCGGCGAGGGCGCAGCCCATGTCGACCGTGGCGATCCGGCCTTCGCGGACGACCGGCCTGCCGGCGACGACGGTCCAGGCGGCGGCCGGCGGGCGGCAGAAGACGAGCGCGGCCAGCGGATCCCAGTCCGCCCCGGCCAGCGCCGGCTGGTTCAGGTCGTAGGCCGCGAAATCCGCCGCCCGGCCCGGCTCCAGGCTGCCGATATCGTCCCGGCCGAGAACCGATGCCCCGCCCCGCGTGGCGACGCGCAGGGCTTCGCGCGCGGTGAGTTCTGCGGCGTTCCCCTCGACCCGCTGCAACAGCATGGCCTGGCGCGCCTCGCCGAGCAGGTGGGCGTCGTCGTTGGAGGCCGAGCCGTCGACCCCGAGGCCGACCTTGACCCCGGCGTCGAGCCAGGCGCGCAGCGGCGCGATCCCGCTGGCGAGGCGCATGTTGGAGCCGGGGCAATGGGCGATGCCGGTGCCGGTGCGGGCGAACAGCGCCGTTTCGCTCTCGTCGAGCCGGACGCAATGGGCATGCCAGACATCGTCGCCGGCCCAGCCGGCATCCTCGATATACTCCCCCGGCCGCATGCCGAACCTTTCGAGGGAATAGTCGATGTCCTCGACATTCTCCGCCAGATGGGTGTGCAGGCGCACGCCGTACTGCCGGGCGAGGACCGCCGATTGGCGCATCAGGTCCTGGCTCACGGTGAAGGGCGAGCAGGGCGCGACGGCGACGCGCACCATCGCCATCGGGTCCGGGTCGTGGAAGCTCTCGATGACCCGGATGCTGTCCTTCAGGATAAAATCCTCGTCTTCGGTCAGGCTGTCCGGCGGCAGGCCACCCTTGCTTTCGCCGATGCTCATGGCGCCGCGGGTGGCGTGAAAGCGGAAGCCGAGCTCGACCGCAGCCTCGATCTGGTCGTCCAGCCGCGCGCCGTTGGGAAAGAGATACAGATGGTCCGACGATGTCGTGCAGCCGGACAGCGCCAGCTCCGCCAGCCCGACCAGGGCGGAGAGCCGGATATGGTCCGGCCCCATGCGCTGCCAGATCGGGTAGAGGGTCCGGAGCCAGCCGAACAGGGGCGCGTCCTGCGCCGCCGGCACCGCGCGGGTCAGGTTCTGGCACAGATGATGATGGGTGTTGACCAGGCCGGGGATGACGACATGGTCGGTGAGGTCGATGATTTCGTCCGCCGTCTGCGGCAAGTCCGAGGACGGCCCGACCCGCTCGATGACGCCGTCGCGGCAGAACAGGCCGCCGTCGGGAATTTCCGTTCCCGCGCCGTCCATGACCGCCAGGACGCGCGCGTTGCGGGCCAGCAGGGTCGGCATGTCACGCCGCCCGGCGCCGCCCGTGGACCGGCGGGCGCGCCGGCGGGGCGGAATCCTCCTCGAACAGGGCGGTCAGCTCGTCCATGATCGTGCCGCCGAGTTGTTCGGCGTCCACCAGCGTCACCGCGCGGCGGTAATAGCGCGTCACGTCGTGGCCGATGCCGATGGCGAGCAGCTGCACCGGCGACATGGCCTCGATCCACTGGATCGTGTCGCGCAGGTGCTTCTCCAGATAGTTGCCGGGATTGACCGACAGGGTGGAATCGTCGACCGGCGCGCCGTCCGAAATCACCATCAGGATCTTGCGCCGCTCCGGCCGGCCGATCGTCCGGTTGTGCGCCCACATCAGGGCTTCGCCGTCGATATTCTCCTTGAGGATGCCCTCGCGCAGCATCAGGCCGAGATTCTTGCGCGCCCGCCGCCACGGCGCATCGGCCGCCTTGTAGACGATGTGGCGCAGGTCGTTCAGGCGCCCCGGATTGGCCGGTTTGCCGGCGGCGAGCCACGCCTCGCGCGCCTGGCCGCCCTTCCACGCCCGGGTCGTGAAGCCGAGAATTTCGACCTTGACCGCGCAGCGCTCCAGGGTGCGCGCCAGAATGTCGGCGCTCACCGCCGCCACCGAGATCGGCCGGCCGCGCATCGAACCCGAATTGTCGATCAGCAGGGTGACGATGGTGTCGCGAAACTCGATATCGGTTTCCTGCTTGTAGGACAACGGGTCCATCGGGTTGATGACCACCCGGTCGAGCCGCGCCGTATCCAGGATTCCCTCCTCCAGGTCGAACTCCCAGGACCGGTTCTGCTTGGCGAGCAGCTTGCGCTGGAGCCGGTTGGCCAGCTTGGCGATGACGGTCTGGAGATGCTGGAGATGCTGGTCCAGATTCTGGCGCAGGCGGGCCAGCTCCTCCGGGTCGCACAGATCCTCGGCGGCGATGACCTCGTCATGCGCCGTCGACCAGACCCGGTAGGCGTTCCGGCCGTCCGGGTTGAGGTTGTGGTCGTGGCGCGGAATCTGGCTCGGCCCTGCCGGCTCGTCGTCGCCTTCGTCCGCCATGTATTCGGCGTCGGCGCCGTCGGACGTGCCGTCGGCGTCGTCGGTCTCGTCCGAATCCATCGCTTCGGTCGGGATGCTGGCGTCGGCCGCGTCGTCGCCGTCGTCGGCGCCCTGGCTGTCGCTCTCGCCCCCGCCCTGTTCCTGGTCGTCTTCCTCGTCGCTGTCCTGCTCCCGGTCCGCCGGTTGCGCATCGTCTTCCAGATGCAGGTCGCTGATCAGCTTGCGGACCAGCGTGGCAAATTCCTCCTGGTCCTCGACAAGGTCGGAAAGCCGGTCGAGATTCCGGCCGACCTGCCGTTCCAGCGAGGCGCGCGCGAGATCGACCATGGCGCGTGCAGCCGCCGGCGGCGGCTGGCCGGTGAAGGCCTCGCGCGCCAGATAGCCGAGCACCTCCGGCAGATCCTCTTCGCTCCGCTCGGTGATCCGGTCGAAGCCTTCCTCCCGGCAGCGCTGCTCGTGGGCCGCGGCCAGATTCTCCCGCAGGCCGATCATCCGGCGCGCGCCGATCGCCTCGCAGCGCGCGCGCTCCACCGAATCGTAGACCTGCCGGGCCAACTCCGTCCGCGGCATGCGGCGGACATGGGTTTCCTCGTCGTGATGGCGCAGGCGCAGGGCGATCGAATCGCTGTGGCCGCGCATTTCCGAGACATCGAGATAATTCAGGTCGCGCGGCGGCGGCGCCAGGCGCACCTGGCGGCCGGACGCCTGCGGCCCGTCCTGCGCGAAGGCGACGTTCAGTTCCGGTTCCCGGGAAATGGCGCGCATGGCCGCGCCGGTGACCTGGAGCAGAACGTCAAGCGGCTCGTTCGGATCTTGCACGGCGTCCGGCTCGCATTCCGGCTTCTAGGCCAGCCCGGCCTTGACGGCGCTTTCCGGCAGTTCGGAACCGAAACAGCGCTGGTAATATTCGGCGATGATCGGCCGCTCGACCTCGTCGCACTTGTTGAGGAAGGTCACGCGGAAGGCATAGCCCAGGTCGCCGAAGATGGTGGCGTTCTGCGCCCACATGATGACCGTCCGCGGCGACATCACGGTGGAGATGTCCCCGGCCATGAAGCCGGAGCGGCTGAGGTCGGCGACCGCCACCATCGCGCCGATCTTCTCCCTGCCCTCCTTCGTATCGTATTCCGGCGCCTTGGCGAGGACGATCTTCACCTCCGCCTCGTGCTCCAGATAGTTGAGCGTGCCGACGATCGACCAGCGGTCCATCTGGCCCTGGTTGATCTGCTGGGTGCCGTGATACAGGCCGGTCGTGTCGCCGAGGCCGACCGTGTTGGCGGTCGAGAACAGGCGGAAGGACCGGTGCGGGCGGATCACCCGGCTCTGGTCGAGCAGGGTCAGCTTGCCCTCGACCTCGAGCACCCGCTGGATCACGAACATGACGTCCGGCCGGCCGGCGTCGTATTCGTCGAACACCAGGGCGGTCGGCCGCTGGATCGCCCAAGGCAGGATGCCTTCGCGGAATTCGGTGATCTGCTTGCCGTCGCGCAGCACGATGGCGTCCTTGCCGACAAGGTCGATCCGGCTGATGTGGCTGTCCAGATTGATCCGGATGCACGGCCAGTTGAGCCGCGCCGCAACCTGCTCGATATGGGTCGACTTGCCGGTGCCGTGATAGCCCTGGATCATGACCCGCCGGTTATGGGCGAAACCGGCCAGGATCGCGAGCGTGGTCTCGAAATCGAAATAGTAGGCGGGGTCGATGTCCGGGACGTGGGAATCCTGTTGGCTGAACGCCGGCACCTCCCAGTCGAGGTCGAGTCCGAAGGTCTGCCGGACATCGACCTTGATGTCCGGGTCGGAAACGACGATTTCGCTCATCGGCGCGGCGTCTGCCGTGCTGGCGGGGGCGTTGCTCACTGTGTCGCCTTTCGTTGGTGGGGCGTCGGCGCCGACCGGGGCGCAGCCGGTTTCCTATCGGCCGCGCGGCGCGCCCAGGCTGTTCTTGAGAACCGTATAGGCCTCGTTGATGGCTTTCAGCCGGTTCTCCGCGGCCGCGTCGCCATCGTTCGCATCGGGATGGTATTTCTTGGCGAGCGCCTTGTAGCGCGCCTTCACGTCAGTCATATCGGCAGCGCCGTTCAACTGCAAGGTCTCCAGCGCGCGCTGTTCTGCCGTACCGGCGCCCTGCCGGATGCCGGCGGCGTTCCCGCCGTAGCGGCCGTTGCGCCCGAAGCGGCCGGCCGCTTCGGCAAAGGTGTCGTCGACGCCGGCGAACCGGCCCGCCATGCTGCCGACGCGCATGCCGAGCGGCCAGGTCGGCCGGCGGCCCAGGGTGTCGCGCTGGATTTCGCGCTCGATCTGCTCTTCGCTCAGGCCTTTGTAATAGTTCCATGCCTTGTTGTATTCGGCGGCGTGGCGGAAGCAGAACCAGAAATAGTCGTTCAGCGCCGCCGGCGATTTCGGCGCCCGGTGTTCGGCAGCCTCGGCGCAGGTCGGGTGGTCGCAGATCTTGCCCTCGGCCGGCGTTCGCAAGCCGAGCGATTCGCCGAGATCGTCGAAGGTTTCGAGCGGGACTTTGCGCATGCTGCACTATGGCGCGCAGGCCGGGACAGCACAAGGAAGGGAAGGACGCGGCGCGGTCAGGCTCGTGTCGGCGGCATCCGTTTCCGGTCGTCGAAAGCGACGATGGCGATGCCCGCCACGATGAGAAACAGGCCCAGCAGCAGCGAGAACGTGAGCGCTTCGCCCAGGATCAGAGCGCTGAGGAACAGGCCGCCGGCCGGCACGCCGAGCATGGCAAGCGAGGTCGTGACGGCCGGCAGCGCGCGGTTGATCGAGATGACGGCCCAGACCGCAAGCGCCGTGGCCAGCGAGCCGTTGTAGAGCAGGATCAGGATCGACGGCGTATTCCAGACGACCGGCCGGCCGGAATCGATTGCAATGGCCAGTACGAGCGCGATCGCCGCGGCGATCGTGAGCTGCCATGGCACGGCGTCGAGCGGCGTGCAGCGCCAGACATGGCGTTTGACGAAGACGATTCCCGTCGCCCAGCACAGGGCGCCGGCCAGCAGGATCAGGTTGCCCTTGACGAACTGGCCGTCCGACCAGTCGAAAGACAGCGGGTTGAACAGGGCGGCGATGCCGGCCAGCCCGGCCAGCAGGCCCAGCGCGCGCAGGCCGGTCAACCGCTCTCCGAGGAACAGCATCGCGCCGGGCGCCACCCAGATCGGCGTCGTGTAGGCGAGGATCGAAGCCCGGCCCGCCGGAACGTATTGCAGGCCCCAGTGCACCAGGCCCATGTAGAGGCCGATCTGGACCGTGCCGACGATCGCGATCATCGGCCAGTCGTGGCGCGGCGGCAGCCTGAGGCGCCCCGCGACACCCAGAATCAGGCACAGCGCCAGCGCGCCCAGGCCGAGACGCAGAAAGTTGAACCAGAAAGGCGGCAGCCATTCGAGACCCATTTTCATGAACGGCCAGTTGACGCCCCAGATGCACACGACGGCGGCCAGCAGGCCGTAGGCGGCGGTCGCCGAGTGCGGCGCCGGCGGCCCGGACGGGGGAATGGCGGCGGAATCGGTCATGCTGCGGATCGGAATATCGGCGCAAGGCTGCGCGCGGGAACCCGGAGGGGCGAACGGACGGGGCGAACGGGATGTCTTGACCGGGCGGCCGGTCGGACGCCACTTGTGCCGGTGAGACGGCGCCGCCGTCCATATCCTGTTTGTCTCAAGGGGAGGAAGCGCCGATGAACGTCGCCGAGAGGATCCGCGCCAAACTGGACGAAGCCTTTGCGCCTTCCGCGCTCGATGTGGTCGACGAATCGCATATGCACAAAGGCCATGTCGGGGCCCGCCCGGGCGGCGAGACCCATTTCCGCGTCTCGATGATCGCCGCGGCCTTCGAGGGCCTGAGCCGGGTCGAACGCCAGCGGCGGGTCTACGACACGCTCGCCGAGGAACTGGACGGGCCGGTCCATGCGTTGGCGCTCAGACTGAACGCGCCGGAGCCGTCCGAATCCCAAAGGGGCGCCTGACCTCCCCCGCAGCCGTTCAAAAAAGAGGGCGACCGCTGGCCGCCCCTGAAGTCGCTGATGAGGAGTGACGGAAAAACGCCCTGTGGGCATTGTTTCCAAATGGCGATCCGTCAAAGACAAAATCACCCAACCAATGAGGCTGAATGAGTGTTCACTCAGTCTCGAAGACCGAATAATGCAGAAAATAAAATCGTTGTCAAACAAAAATAAGTAGTGCCTGAATATGAATGCCTAAACTTTTGAGAAGAAACACCTTTTCTCTATCGAGTCTTTGCCGGCAAACGGAAACCCCGGACGGCGCCGGCGGCAAACGCCGCCCGAAGCGGGTTGTGTCGAAACGGACAGGCCGCGCCGGTCAGGCCGTCCGCAGGCCGTCTTCGTCCAGCGCCTTGCGCACCAGCAGGACGAATGCCGGCAGGCCGTAGAGCGCCGCGAAGGAGCCCATCCGCGGGCCTTGGCTCTGGCCGAGCAGGATTTCGTAAAGCGCCCGGAACCAGTCGCGCAGATTGTCGAAGCTGTGGCGCTTGCCGACCTCGTAGATCTGGGTCTGGATGTCCTCGCCCGAGGCGTCGGCCGGCAGCGCCGCCAGCGCCGCCGCCAGGTCCTCGAGCGCCGCGCGTTCGCCCTCCGCCGGCGCCCGGTAGGATTTCGCAGGTTTCACAAAATCCCGGTAGTAGGCGACGGCATAGTCCGCCAGCCGGTCGAGCAATGGATGGGAGGCCGGCGACGCGTCGGGCGCGTAGCGCGAGACGAAGCCCCACAGCACGCCCTTGTCCTCGGCGTTCACGACGCTGGCCAGGTTGAGCAGCAGGGAGAAGGACAGCGGCGACGCCTGCGCCGGCGGCCGGCCCTCGTGGATGTGCCAGACCGGGTTTTCCGCCAGCTCCGCCGGCCCCTGCCCGCCGGCCTTGCCCAGAAATGCCAGATAGTCGTCGGTCGCCTTCGGGATCGCGTCGAAATACAGGCGCTTGGCGCGCCGGGGCTGCTGGTGCATGAACAGCGCCAGGCTCTCGTGCGGCGCATAGCGCAGCCATTCCTCGACCGCCAGGCCGTTGCCCTTCGACTTGGAGATTTTCTCGCCCTTGTCGTCGAGAAAGAGTTCGTAGGTGAAGCCGGCCGGCGGGGCGCCGCCGATGGTCCGGCAGATGCGCCCGCCGAGGCGCACCGAATCGATTAGGTCCTTGCCCGACATTTCGTAGTCGACGCCCAGCGCCGTCCAGCGCAGCGCCCAGTCGACGCGCCATTGCATCTTGCAGCCGCCGTCGAGGACCGGATGCTCGAACGGATCGCCCGTCGGCGCGCCGGCATCGTCGACGCACTGGAACACTGCCGTCCCCTCGGCCGGCCTGCCCTCGACGACGATGGCGTTGTGGACCACCTGGCGGCGCTCCGCGCCGACCGCGTCGTCCCAGGCCGTGACGACCGGGAACAGGGGCGAATAGCTCTTGCGCCGCGCCTCGCCGAGCTCCGGCAGGACGATGTTGCGCACCGCCTCGTACTTCTCCAGCACGCGCAGGATGGTGTCGTTGAACCGGCCCGAACCGTAGGCGTCGGTCGCGCTCAGGAATTCGTAGTCGAAGCCGAAGCGGTCGAGGAACCGGCGCAGCCGCCCGTTGTTCGCCGCAGCGAAGCTCTCGCTCTCGCCGAAGGGGTCCGGCGTCGAGGTCAGGGGCGAGCCGTGGCGGATCACCCGGCCTTCGGCGTCCTTCGCTTCGGCATAGGGCGCCAGCCGGTCCCGGTTCGGCACATTGTCCGGCACCTTGCGCAGCCCGTCCATGTCGTCGGAAAAGGCGATCAGCCGGGTCGGCATCCCGGTCAGCGCCTCGAAAGCGCGGCGCACCATGGTGGTCCGCACAACCTCGCCGAAGGTGCCGATATGGGGCAGGCCGGAGGGGCCGTAGCCGGTCTCGAACAGGACATGGCCCTTGTCCGGCAGCCGGCCGTTCAGCCGCCTGGCGAGCGCCCGCGCCTCCTGGAACGGCCAGGCCTTGGCATGTTCGGCAATATCCGGCCCGATCTGCATGGGCCGTACCTATGCCGCACCGCACAACCCGTCAACGCGCGTCCCGCGACACAGGAGAGCGAAATGAAGCGGAAACGCTGTGGCAATTGACGACGGGGAAGCGGCACAATCCGGCATGACCGGAATCGGAGAATTTGCGGCCGACGGGGCCGGGCCGAAGAACCGGGACGGCATGTCCGCCGGCGCCGTTCTGGTCGTCGGATCGCGCCGGGCGCTGTGGCGGCGGCCGGAGGGCGCGGACGAAGACCTTTCGTTACCGGAACTGGCGGACAGGCTGTCGGCGAACGCGGAGCGGACGCTGCCGCTGCACTGCTACGGCGCCGGGATCGCGCGGCGGCTCGGCATCCCGCGCTTTCCGGGCCGGGATATCCTCGACCTGTTCGCCTTTGCCCGTCCGGGCGTCTTCTGCCTGCCGACGCCGGCCGGGATTGCGGCCGCGCTGAACCTGGCCAAACCGCACACGCCCGCCGAAGAGGCCGACACGCTCACCGCCGCAGCCGCATTGCTGCTGGAGGAGATCGCCGATCTCGCCGACGACCCGGCCGGCCGGAATTTGTCCGGGGCCCGCCCGATCGCCCGCGCCATGGCGGCCGGCGGCTGGAGTTGGGCCGGCCCGGTGCTGGCGGCCCTGAACATTCCTGCGGCCGAGGCCGGACGCCCCGGCGCGATGGCCGGGCTGGAAGCGTGGCGCGACCTGCCGGAATGGGCGGAGCGCGCGCCGGAGCCGCCGCCGGGCGACCGCCCCGTATCGGCGGAGGAAGCGCGCGCCCGGCTGGCCGCCCTGGTGCCGGTTGGGGCCGAAGAGCGTCCGGAGCAGGCCGACTATGCCGCGGCGGCGGCGGGCGCTTTCGCGCCGCGCCGGGCCGAAGACGAGCCGACCGTCGTGCTCGCCGAAGCGGGCACCGGCGTCGGCAAGACCATCGGCTACGTCGCGCCGGCCAGCCTGTGGGCGGAGAAGAATAGCGGCGCGGTCTGGCTTTCGACCTTCACGCGCAACCTGCAGAACCAGATCGACGGCGAGCTCGACCGGCTCTATCCGGACCCGGCCGAGAAGGCGCGCAAGGCCGTGCTGCGCAAGGGGCGGGAGAACTATCTCTGCCTGCTCAACCTCGACGACGCGGTCGCCGTCGCCCGCACCCGCCGCGAGGAGGCGGTCAATCTCGGCCTCGTGGCGCGCTGGCTGACGGCGACGCGCGACGGCGCACTGGTCGCCGGCGACCTGCCGGGCTGGCTCGCCGACCGGATCGGCCGCGCCCGGATCGACGCGCTCACCGACCACCGGGGCGAGTGCGTCTACGCCGCCTGCCGCCACTACAGCCGCTGCTTCGTCGAACACAGCGCGCGCCGCGCCCGCCGCGCCCGCATCGTCGTCGCCAACCATGCCCTGGTCATGGCGCAGACGGCGATGGCGGCGATCCATCCCCGCGATCGCTTGGGCGACCCGCACGCCCCGGCCCGGCTGGTCTTCGACGAGGGCCACCACCTGTTCGGCGCGGCGGATTCGGCGTTCGCAGCCCATCTGAGCGGGCAGGAAACCGCCGACCTGCGGCGCTGGCTCCGGGGCGCCGAAGCGGCGGCCGGCCGCCGGTCGAGGGTGCGCGGCTTGAACAACCGGATCGGCGATCTGATCGTGGAGGACGACGGGGCGGCGGAAGCGCTGGACCGGGTATTGCGCCACGCCGCGCAACTGCCGGCGCAGGGCTGGCTGCAGCGGCTCGGGGCCGGCAATCCGCAGGGCGCGGCGGAGCGGTTCCTCGCCGCCGTCCGCGAGCAGGTCTATGCGCGCAGCCTGGAGCGCGACAGCCCCTACGGCCTCGAAGCCGATATCCGGCCGGTTCCGGAGGCGCTGCTCGAACGCGCGGGCGACATGGAGGCGGTCCTGCTCGGGCTGGCCGAACCGCTGAAGCGCCTCCGGCTGGCGCTCGAAGACATGCTCGATACGGAAGCCGGGACTCTCGATACGGCGACCCGGCAACGGCTCGACGGCGCCGCACGCAGCATCCTGCGCCGCGCCCTGATGCCGCTCGCAGCCTGGCGCGCCATGCTGGAAACGCTGAAGTCCGACCCGCCGGACGAGTTCGTCGATTGGTTCGGCGTCGCGCGCCGGGCCGGCCGCGACATCGACATCGGCATGCACCGGCACTGGATCGATCCGATGGAACCGCTGGCGGCCGTGCTGTCGCGCCAGGCCCACGGCCTCCTCATGACATCGGCGACCATGAAGGACCGGACCCGCGAAGGAGACGAGGCCCGCGAAGGAGACGAGGGATGGGCGTCCGCCGACCTGCGCTTCGGCGTGCGCCATCTCGACGGGCCGACCGCGCGTTTCGCCGTCGCCTCGCCCTTCGACTATCCCACCCAGACCCGGCTCTTCGTCGTGCGCGACGTGGACGGCGGCAACGCCGACCGGGTCGCCGCGGCCTATCGCGAGCTGTTCGTCGCGGCCGGCGGCGGCGCGCTCGGCCTGTTCACCGCCATCGCCCGCCTGCGCGCCGCCCGCGAGCGCCTCGCCGAACCGCTCGACGACGCCGGCCTGCCGCTGCTCGCCCAGCATGTCGACGGCTTCGACGTGGCGACCCTGGTCGACCTGTTCCGCGCCGAGCGCAACGCCTGCCTGCTCGGCACCGACGCGGTGCGCGACGGCATCGACGTGCCGGGCGACGCGCTGCGCCTGATCGTGTTCGACCGGGTGCCCTGGCCCCGCCCCGACCGGCTGCACCGGGCGCGGCGCGAACGCTTCGGCGGCGCGGCCTGGGACGACATGCAGACCCGGCTCAGGCTGAAGCAGGCCTTCGGCCGGCTGATCCGCCGCAAGGACGACCGCGGCGTGTTCGTCCTGCTCGATTCGCGCCTGCCGACGCGCCTGACGACAGCGTTCCCGGACGGCGTCGCGGTCCGGCGCACCGGCCTCGCCGAAGCGGTCCGGGAAACGCGTGCGTTTCTGGCCGGTTGAATCCGGCGCACCGGCCCCCTAAGTGCCGGTCCATCGCGCGAATCGCGCCGACGTCACGGCGGAGCCCACCGGCATGAGCCAGCATCACAACGCCCTGATCTACACCATGGTCATCGTCTCGGCGGCGGACCGGGAGATGACCGATGCCGAATTGCGCCGCATGGGCCAGCTCGTGACGATCCTGCCGGTGTTCCGCGACTTCGATTCCGGCGATCTGCCGGGAGTCGCGCGGGATTGCGCCGCCCTGCTCAATGACGAGGACGGCCTGGAAAAGACCCTGGGCCTGATCGCCGAGGGCACGCCGCCGAAGCTCCGGGAGACCGTCTACGCCGTGGCCTGCGACATCGCCGCGGCGGACGGCAAGGTCGAGGAGGAAGAAGCCTATCTCCTGCAAATGCTGCGTCACGCGCTCGGCGTCGACCGGCTCGCCGCCGCCGCGATCGAACGCGCCGCCCGCGCGCGGCATACGACGCTGTAGGCCGCGCTGCCGGAATTTCGCGCCGGGACGGGCCGCTACCCGGCTTTGCGCCCGGCCGGACGCCGCCCCGACGCCGCCGACACAGCCGGAGCGGCGGGGAAAGGGCGCGACGAGCGGCGTTCCGGCGTCCGAAATCCCCGTCGCGGATCTGCGCGCCTGTCCCACCGCCGGCCTCGGCCCTGCGCGCCGGATCGGCCCCGGTTTCGAGCGAGTCCATGGCGCGGCGGGAATGGAGTTCTTCCGCAATGGCGATGAAATACCGGCCAGGGCGGGTTTTGTGCCCGGATCGATGCAAATATGCATCGAAAAACACAATTTCGATACTGTAGCAATTTCGATATTGTACATGTCGATCCCTGCTCTGTAGCATCGGATCCGCTAACGGATTTTGCGGCGCGGCCCTCTGCATCCCGCCGGGATCGGGGCGGTCGCATTCTACCGGGAAAGCAGGCTCGAAACGCCCGGACGCAACCAGGCAAACCGGAGGAGAATACGATGAAGATACGCAACTGGCGCCGCACCCTGTGCGCGGCCGTGTTCGTTGCCGGCATTTCGCCCGCGCACGCCGCCGATGTTGTCATCGGCGTTCCGAACTGGCCGTCGGCGGCGGCCACCGCAAGCATCCTCAAGGTGGTGCTGGAGGACAATCTCGGGCTTGAGGTCGAGCTCCAGAACGGCACCAACCCGGTCATCTTCGAGGCGATGGACTCCGGCAGCATGCATGTGCATCCGGAGGTCTGGCTGCCCAACCAGGCCAATCTGCACAAGAAATTCGTCAAGACCAAGGGCACCGTGCGGATGAGCCCGAACGGCGTGCCCTCGTTCCAGGGCATGTGCGTGACCAAGGCGACCGCGAAACGCACCGGCATCGCGAAAATAGCCGACCTGTCCGACCCCGACATGGCGAAGAATTTCGACACCAACGGCGACGGCCGGGGCGAAGTCTGGATCGGGGCGTCGGGCTGGGCCTCGACCAATATCGAGAAGATCCGCGCCAAGAGCTACGGCTACGACGAGACCTTCGAACTGCTGGAGATGGACGAGACGCTGGCGATGGCCAAGGTCGATGCCGCGGTCGCGAAAAACGCCAACCACGTTTTCTACTGCTACACGCCCAATCATGTTTTCGACCTTCACGATCTGGTGATCCTGAAGGAGCCGAAATACGACGCCGCCAAATGGAAGGTCGTCCATCCGACCGACGATCCGCAATGGCTGGAGAAATCGAGCGCGCCGGTCGCCTGGGACCTCGCCTATCTGCATGTCCACTATGCGGCGTCCCTGGAGAAGAAGCATCCGGAAGCCGCGGCCCTGCTGAGCAAGGTCAAGTTCACCGCCGATCTGGTGTCCGGGATGATCTACGCCCTGGTGGTCAAGAAGGCGAGCCCGGCGGACCACGCCAAGCAATGGGTGAAAAAGCACGCCAAGCTGGTGGATTCCTGGATGAAATAGGCCGCGGACGCCGCCGCGGCGCCGGTTCCCGCGGTTCGCCGGACCGCCGAGAGCGGTTTGTCCGGTTTCTCACGAGCGCGCCGGCGCATGGAACCGGCGCATGAACGCGGGTCCGTGAACGGGGCGATGCTGCTGCATCGCCCCTTTTTTTCGCGCGATCCTCCGCCGGGCCGGGCCGGCGCCGGTTGCCGGCTAAACCTCGTCGCGGCGGAGCGCCTGGCACAGGCAGTGGACGCCGCCCCCGCCCAGGGTGAACATCGACATGTCGGGATCGAAAACCTCGAACCCCATAGCGCGCATCCGGGCGTTCAGGTCTTTCGCCGCGCGCATCGACAGGACGCGGTCGTTGCCGAGCGCCACCAGGTTGACGCCGAGGTTTTTGGCTTCCGCGTAGCCGACTTCCACAAACTCGAAGCCGCGCCCGCGCAGCAGCGCCACCAGCCAGTCCTCCAGCGCATCGACGCAGGCCACCAGCAGTTTCGGCGCAAGCGGCACCACCAGGCCGTCCATATGGACGAATTCGCGCGAGATCGGCGCAACCGCCGCCTCCCATCCCTGCTCCCGCATCCAGGCTGCGACCTGCTCCGAACCTTCGCGTTCGGACCGCTCGCCGCTGTAGCCGATCAGCACGAAGCCCGGTTCGAGGATATTGAAATCGCCGCCTTCGAAATGCCCGGCGGTGACGTAGCGCCAGATCGGGATGTCGTTTTCCCGGTAGAAGCGGATGGCCGTCACATAGTCGGCCCGGCGGCTCTTGAGCTGCATGTGGCAGATGATGGACCCCCAGGGGGTCATGACGCTGGAATCGCGGGCGAAGAAGTTGCGGTGAAGCACCTCGTCGGCGTCCAGGTAGTGGCACGCGACGCCGTTCGACTCGAAGATCGAGACCATCTCGGCGTGTTGCGCCATGGCCGTCTGCAGGTTGAATTCTATGCCCGTGTGCTGCCGGTTGTTCAGGGTCCGCATGACGATCGGGCCGGCGTCGATCCAGCGGTAGAATTCGGGCTTGCCGAGAAGCACGTCCCTGAGCGGCCCGTAGTCGTTCGGGATGCCCCACGGGCGGGGCGCGGAAGCGGTGTCGGTCATGGGCGGTTCGTCCTGGATTCGATCCGCACCGTGAATACATCATTTTGGCGGCCGATCCAGCAAAACCGGATTTCCGGCTGTCCGGCCCCGACGGAGTAATCGAGATTGAGCGAAGCGGTTATCAGACTGGACGGCGTGTGGAAGATTTTCGGCGCGCGCGGCGAAGAAGCGATGCAGGCCATTGCGCAGGACGGCCTCAGCAAGGCGCAGGTGCTCGATGCGTTCGATTGCGTGGTCGGCATCGCGGATTGCTCGTTCGAAGTGCCCCGCGGCGAGATTTTCTGCGTCATGGGGCTGTCGGGCTCGGGGAAGTCGACGATGGTCCGCCATATCAACCGGCTGATCGAACCGACGACCGGCCGCATCGAGGTGCTCGGACGGGATGTGCTGGCGCTCGGCGAAGGCGATTTGCGGAAATTGCGCGCCGCCCAGATCGGCATGGTGTTCCAGCATATGGCGCTGTTTCCGCACCGCACGGTCCGCGACAACGTCGCCTTCCCGCTCCAGGTGCAGGGCCAGCCGAAATCGACGCGGTGGGAGGTCTCCCAGCGCTGCCTCAGCATGGTCAATCTCGACGGTTACGAGGACCGCTTTCCGAGTGAACTGTCGGGCGGCATGCAGCAGCGGGTCGGCCTCGCCCGGGCGCTCGCGTCGGACCCGGAAATCCTGCTGATGGACGAGCCGTTCTCCGCCCTGGACCCGCTGATCCGGCGGCAGCTGCAGGAGCAGTTCATGGCGCTGTCGGCCGAATTGAACAAGACCACGGTCTTCATCACCCACGATCTCGACGAAGCGATCCGCATCGGCGGCCGGATCGCGATCATGAAGGACGGCCGGATCGTGCAGATCGGCACGCCCGAAGAGATCGTCACCAACCCGATCGACGATTATGTACGGGATTTCGTGGAGGGCATATCCACGCTGAAGCTGATCTTCGCGCATACCATCATGACGCCGGTCGCAGAGTACCGGCCGCGGCCGGGCGAGGATCTGGAGCGGGCGCCCAGGGTTGCGCACGACACCGACCTGAGCGGCCTCATCGATATCGCGGCCACGACCGATCAGCCCATCGTCATCGAAGACGGCGGCGCGGACGTAGGCGTGATCGACAAAGCCACGCTGCTCAAGGGAATCAAGGGCGGGGACAACTGATGCAACAGACCGAAGACCGCGAAGGGCCGGGCAGGCTGGCCGGCTCGGCCGGCGATTTCGCCGTCGCCCGGCAGGACTATTACAGCCGGGAGTTCGCGAAGATCCAGTCGGCCGCCCGCTTCCCCCGGTCGTGGAATACGGCGGCGGCGCTCGCCGGCCCCTTCTGGGGCGCGTCCCGCGGCATGTGGGGATTCTTCTGGATGTTCCTGGTGCTGGAGGTGCTCGCCTTCGTCCAGATCGGCCGGGGCTGGTGGGGCGACCTCGGGGCGGACAAGCTGGCCCGGCTGGAGAGGCTTAACCTCAAGGCCGACGAATTCATGGCGAAGTACGAAGCGGCGAAACTCGCGGAGGACCCGGACGCCGCCTCGTTCCTGAACCGTGCGGAGAACCTCAAGAAGATCGCCGTCCGCGTCGCCGAAGAGGCGGCGCTTGCCGCCCAGGGCGCGACGACGATCCTGCTGATCGGCCTGGCGTTGCTGGTCGGCCTGCGGGCGGTGCAGGGCTTCTACGCCAACATGCGCTACGAGAAACAGTATCTGAACTGGCGGGCGAATCCCGCCGGAACGGCCGCGGGCATAAGCTGGACGAGGGCCGGTCTCGCCGGCCTTCTGTGGCTGGCGATCGTGCCGCTCACGCTCTACCGCTTCACGGTCGGCAGGATCGATCCGGCGCTCGAACCCTATATCGCCGGCCTCCCGATCGAAAAAAAGCTCTATTACGCGCCCGTGTCCGACTGGCTGGACGCGGGTTTCGACTGGCTTTCGGTTGAGGGCGCCGGCGTCTTCAACGGCGTCGTCACGGCAATCAGGACGATTCTGGACGGGCTGGAAACGGTGCTGGTCGAGGCGCCGTGGCCGGTCGTCATGACCGTCATTATCGTCGTCGCCTGGCGGCTGGCCGGCCCCCGCGTCGCGGTGTTCACCGCCGCCGCCCTCGCGTATCTGGCCCTGTTCGGCCTGTGGGAGACCAGCATGGTGACGGTGGCCCTGCTCGGCGCCGCCGCCTTCCTGTGCGTGCTGTTCGGGATTCCGCTCGGCATCTGGTTCGGCAAGAACCAGAGGGCCTACAACGCGGCGCTGCCGGTGCTGGATTTCATGCAGACCATGCCGGCGTTCGTCTACCTGATCCCGATCATCGCCTTCTTCGGCACCGGCAAGCCGCCGGGCGTTCTGGCGACCCTCGTATTCGGGATGCCGCCGGTGATCCGGCTGACCGCGCTCGGCATCCGCGGCGTGCCCGAGAACACCAAGGAGGCCGCTACCGCGTTCGGCTGCACCCGGTGGACCCTGCTGAAAGACATCGAAATTCCGCTGGCGATGCCGTCGATCATGACCGGGGTCAACCAGACCATCCTGATGTGCCTGTCGATGGTCGTGATCGCGTCGCTGATCGGCGCCAAGGGCCTGGGCCAGGACGTGCTCATCGCGCTCCAGTATGCGGCCAAGGGCCAGGGGATGCTGGCCGGCCTCGCGATCCTGTTCTGCGCCATGGTGATCGACCGCATCGTCCAGGGCCACTACAAGCGCTCGACCGCGCGCCGGCAGCCGGGGCGTTAGTCCGTCCGGGCGCCCGTCCGGCCGGCCGCTACTCCCCGAAGCGGTCCGCGATCAGGCTGACGATCTCGAACAGGACGGCCGCCGCCGTGTGCGCGGTGATCCGGTTCGGGTGGTCCTTGGTCGGCATCATGCATACGACGTCGCCGCCGATCACGTCCTTGCCGCGCACGCAGCGCAGGAGCCGCATGACCTCGTCGATCCCGAAGCCTTCGCAGCCGGCCTCGATATTGGCGACCGCCGGCGCCACGGTGGGGTCGAGGCAGTCCAGGTCGAAAGTGATGTAGAGCGGCGCGTCGCCGATCCGTTCGTCGATCAGGGCCATGGTCCGGTCGGGGCCGATCTCGCGGTAGCGGTCCATGGTGACGACCTCGTAGCCGAGTTCCTCGCTCGGCTTGCGCCAGTCGAGGGTGCGGGGATTGCCGCGCATGCCGATCTGCACGCTGCGTCCGGCGTCGATATAGCCGTCGCGCACGAGATAGGCCGCCCAGTGGGCCGCCGACTTCACCGCTCCGAGAAAATGCGGAACCTGCTCGTAGGCGTCGGTATGGGCGTCGAAATGCAGGAACGCCGCCTTCTTCCCGCCGGTCAGGCGCGCGCCCTCACCGGAGATGGCCTGCATGATTCCGCCGGTGATCGAGTGGTCGCCGCCGACCGAGACCGGCCGCGCCCCGGCCGCGTCGATCCCGCGGTAGAACCCGGCGATGCGCTCGATGCAGGCCTCGTTGTCGTTGGCCTCGGGCAACGGCACGTCCCCCATGTCGCGGATGCGCGCGCGCTTCCAGGGATCGATTCCGAATTCCATATGCACGCGCCGGGCCATCGCCGATACGTCCCGCACGGCCCGGGGGCCGAGATGCTGGTCGCGCTCCGTGGTCCCGTTGCCGGTCGAGTGCGGCACCCCGACGAGGGCGATGTCGCAGTTGCCCGGTTCCCGCTCGACGGGGCAGCGGAAGAATGTCGCGATGTCCCACCAGTAGAGGCTTTCCAGCATGAGTTCGTCGGCGTTCGTGAGTCCGGTTGCGGTCATCGATCGTCTCCGTTTCGGCGGCGGGTGGATGGGCGGGACCACGATACTATGCCGGCGGCTCCGGGCGATAGCCGGTCTGCGCCTGCGTGCAGGCCGCCGGCGCAGCCGGCGTCGAAACAGCGGCGGGATATTCCTGCCGGAACCGCCGGGACTTCGATAAACTGCGGGACGACAGCCCGGTTGCCTTTCCGAACGGAACGCAGATGCGCGACCCCGATCTCGACGCCGCCTACGACATCGAAGCCTCGGCGCCGGACCTGCCGGCGATCCAGGCGCGCTACGCCGCAGCGAGTGCGGCCCTGACAGGCCTCGACAGCGCCGCGCTCGACCTCGCCTACGGCCCGGACCCGCGGCGCCGGCTGGACATTATGGCGCCGCCTGAGGGCGCGCGCGCCGCCATCCTGTATTTCCACGGCGGCTACTGGAAGGGCGGCGACAAGGAAGGCCGGCGCTTCCCCGGCCCGGCCTGGAACGCCCGCGGCGTCGCCTGGGTGCCGGTCGAATACCGCCTCGCCCCGGCGGCGACGGTAGACGAAATCGTCGACGACGCCCGCCGCGCCGTCGCCTGGTTCCATGCCCATGCCGCCGAATACGGCTGCGACCCGGCGGCGATCCATGTCGCGGGTAATTCGGCCGGCGGGCATCTCGCCGCCATGCTGGCGGCCGAAGGCTGGCAGGCCGGGCGGGGCCTGCCGGCGGACGTTATCGCGTCGGCCGCGCCGGTGAGCGGCCTATTCGACCTCGCGCCCCTGCGCCGCACCTTCGCCAACGACTGGCTGCGTCTCGAAGAGGCGGGCGCGCGGCGCAACAGCCCGGTCCACCGGCCGCCGCGCGCCGGGATGCCGGTCGTCGTCGCCTGGGGCGGCGCGGAACCGGCGGCGTTCCGCGGCCAGTCCGAAGCCTATGCCGACGCCTGCCGCCGGGCCGGCGCGGACGTGACGGCGCTCGAATGCCCCGGCGCCGACCATTTCTCGATCATGGCCGACTGGGCCGACCCGGAAAGCGCGCTGTTCGGGGCGCTGGCGCGGAATATCGACGGCGGTGGGCAGGCGGCCGGCCGGCCCGGACTTCCCGGAGGCGGAGACGCCGCCTCTACGGCCAGAGCGCGTCGAGCGGGAAGGTAATCGCCTCGAAAGGCCGGATGGAAACCGGATCGCCGTTGCGCGCCGTGGCGATGAGGACCCATTCGCCGCCGCGCAGTTCGAAAGCCTCGAGATCGCGCGCCAGCGGATCGACGAACCACAGATGGCGGACGCCCTCGCGGGCGTAGACCGGGCGCTTGCCGTGCCGGTCGAGATCGCGGGTCGACGGAGAGAGCACCTCGCAGACCCAGTCCGGCGCAAGGGTGAAGAAGGCCGTATCGGGAAAGTCCGGCATCCGCTCGCGCCGCCATCCGGCGAGGTCCGGCACGACAATGTCCTCGCCGAGGTGCAATTCCGGCTCGAAGACGATCCACCAGCCGCCGGGACCGCCGCGTCCCCGCTGGAACGGGCTGCCGAGTTCCATGCCGAGCGTAGACGACGCCAGCGCATGGGGCGGCGCCGGCCGGGGGTGGGTATGGAGCGCCCCTTCGACGACCTCGGCGACCGTGTGCTCCGGCGCTTCGAGAACGTCGCGGTACGTCGCCGGGCGGTGCGGGCCGGCGGGGGCGGGCTGCGGCAGGGCCATGCGCGGATCTCCCGATGGCGTCGCGCGAAGCATAGCACGGCGGCGCCCGGAACGGTAGGCGGCGCCATCCCTGTGCGGCGGCCCGCCGGTAGGCCGGCGGAATATCCTTCCCCGTTCCGGAGCATTTCTGCGAAACGGCCGGGAGGCCGGCCCTACGGCCAGAGGGCGTCGAGCGGGAAGCTGATCGCTTCGAAAGGCGGAATCGAGACCGGATCGTCGTTGCGCGCGGTGGCTATGAGGACCCATTCGCCGTCGCGCAACTCGAACGCTTCCAGGTCGCGCGCTTCGGGATCGATAAACCAGAGGTGGCCGACACCCTCGCGGGCGTAGACCGGGCGCTTGCCGTGGCGGTCGAGATCGCGCGTCGAACGCGAGAGCACTTCGCAGACCCAGTCCGGCGCCAGGGTGACGAAGGCCGTTTCGGGAAAGTCCGGCATCCGCTCGCGCCGCCAGCCGGCGAGGTCGGGCACGAGAATATCCTCGCCCAAATGCAATTCCGGCTCGAAGACGATCCACCAGCCGCCGGGGCCGCCGCGGCCCTTGTGGAACGGGCTCGAGAGTTCGCCGCCGAGAGACGACGACGCCAGCGCATGGGGCATGGCCGGCCGCGGATGGGTGTAGAGCGTTCCGCCGACGACTTCGGCCACCTTGTGCGCCGGCGCGTCGAGGACGTCGCGGTAGGTCGCCCGGCGTTGCGGGCCGGCGGGGGCGGGCTGCGGCAGGGCCATGCGCGGATCTCCCGATGGCGTCGCGCCGGGTATAGCATGGCGGCGCCCGGAACGGTAGGCGCCGCCCCTGTGCGGCGGCCCGCCGCCGGGCCGGCGCGGTCGTGACGGCGCTCTAATGCCCCGGCGCCGGCCGTTTCCCGATCGCGGCCGACCGGGCCGGACCCGAATCCCCCATTGCCGCCCCGTAGCCCCCTGTCGCCGCCCCGGACGCCTGCCCCGGACCCTTCGACTGCGCTCAGGACAGGCTCCCGATCCGGGGAGCGGCCTGCCTCGTCTCTTACTTGCCGCCCCGGACGAAGCGAAGCGGAGATGGAGATCCGGGGCCCAGAGTCGCAAGCAGAGGACTTTCGGATCGCCGCCGGTCCCCGGATCGCCCCTGCAACGCATCCGGGGCGGCGCGGCCGGATTTACGCGGCGGGCGGGCAGGCGCCGGGACGCGCGGACGGCGGCTTGACATCCGCTCTCTCGAACATTATATGAACAAAATGCGAGGCGCACGCTCCGGCGCAGCCGGCCCGGTGTAAAAAAGTGCAAAAAAAGTGGGTAGTCAGACCGGTCTGTCTATTTTACCCCGGGCCGGAAACGGCGAAAATCCGCGGATTTTCTGGAACGGGAAATTGAACGGTCGTACCAAAATACAGGAAACAAGCCCGTCCCGGCGCGCGCCGGGCGGGGTTTGCGGGTCCGGGGGCCGGTCCGCAACGGCGGACGGGGCGGAAAGAGGCGGAACATGACGAATCATGACATTTCATGACACATCCTGACACCCCATGACATTCCGCGATTCCCGTTCCGGCCGCGGCGCGGCTGCGGTGGCCCGGACGGTCTCAGCGCCGGGGCTCGATCGGGATCCCGTCGACCGTGGAGATCGTGCCGTCGGGCCCGACCTCACGCAGCAAGACCTCGCCCGAGGCGACGGCCCGGCCCGTGAGCGCCGCAATGTTCACATAGCGGGTGACCGGGACAACGGTTTCTCCCGGCGGCAGGCCGGACAGGGCGGGGCGGAGACCGGTCGATACCGCCTATCCGCCGAACGGCGCCCTGCCCGTCAGGATCGCGCGCAGGAAACGGCCGACTTCGCGGTTGGAAATTTGCCGGGCGCGGTCGTCGCGGCCGATCAGGTAGGGCGGGCCGCCGACGCACAGGCCGAGAATGGTCATGCGCAACAGCGGCGAGGCCATGATGAGGCCGGTGTTGAGGTCGCGGATCGCGCCGTCCGGCTCGACGCGCAGGCGGCAGCCGTGCATCTGCCGGCCGATGCGGAACTGCGGCCAGCCGCCGTCCCACTGGTGCGGCGCATCCTTTATGGCGATCAGCCGGCCCGCGCTGCCGCCGCGCTTCATGTCGTCCAGATAGGCCCGGCAGCGCACCGGGTCGATCAGCTCGTCGGCGGCGCCGTACAGCATGAGGAGCGGCGCGCCGGTCGTCCGCGGTTTCGCGAATCGGGCGATGCACGGCGCATAGAAGGCGATATGGCCGGCGAAGCGCAGGCCGCGGCCCAGCTTGCGGGTAATCCGCCGGTCCAGCATGTAGGCGGCGGCCATGCCGCCGTAGGAAAAACCCATGACGAAAGCGCGGCGCGGATCGACGGCGGGATGCTTGCGGGCGACCCAGCGCAGCGCCGCGAAGGCGTCGGCGATCGTCATGGTCTCGGTCACGTCGATCAGCCGGCGCACGAACCCGCCGCTGCCATGGTTGCGGGCGGCGAAGACGTCGACCGCGACGGCGGCCAGCCCCATGGCGGCGAACTGGCGGCCGTAGACATGCTCGCGGGCATAGCGGACCCCGCTTGCGCCGTGCAGCAGGATGACGATCGGCACGCTGCGCGCCGGCCGGCGGCCTGCGGACAGGGGTTTGGGCAGGTAGAGCGTGCCGATTCCCGTCGTTTCTTCGGCATTGCCAGCGTCGGTCGGCGCGAAGGGACTGGTCGTCGGGAAACGGATTTCCCGGCCGGCGTAGCCTTCGAGGCCCGCTTCGCCGGGCCACGGGCGGGTGAGTTGCGGCCAGTCGCCCGCCTTTACGTCCTTTCCGGCCAGGACGACGAGACCGAGGCAACCGAACAACAGGCCAAAGCGCGCCGTTCCGCAGCGGCGCACCCTACGGTATATCCCGGCCATGACCCTCCTTACCGATCCGGCGCAGGTCGCCGCCCTGTGCGCCCGTCTGGCGGCCGAAGACTTCGTCACCGTCGATACCGAATTCATCCGCGAAAAAACCTACTGGCCGGTGCTGTGCTTGATTCAGCTCGCCGGCGAGGACGAGGCGGCTGCCGTCGATCCGCTGGCGCCGGGCATGGACCTTACGCCGGTCTGGGGCCTGATGCAGAATCCCGATGTCTTGAAAGTCTTCCACGCCGCCCGGCAGGATATCGAGATTTTCGTGCACCTGACCGGCCGGACGCCGGCGCCGGTCTACGATACCCAGATTGCCGCGATGGTGTGCGGCTTCGGCGACCAGGTCGGCTACGAGCAGCTGGTGCGCAAGCTGGCGAAAGCGCAGATCGACAAGGGCGCCCGCTTTGCCGACTGGGCGGCCCGGCCGCTGACCGGCAAGCAGCTCGCCTACGCCCTCTCCGACGTAACCCATCTGCGCACCGCCTACCGCAAGCTGCGCAGCCGGATCCGCGGCGCAGGCCGGGAGGGCTGGATCGCCGAGGAAATAGCGGCGCTCGAGGATGCCGCGACTTACCTCACGGCGCCGGACGATGCCTGGAAGCGGGTCCGGTCGCGCTCCCTGAAGGCGAAATATCTCGGCGTCCTGAAGCAGGTCGCGGCGTGGCGCGAAGACTTCGCGCAGCGGAAGAACATCCCGCGCAACCGGGTGTTCCGCGACGAAACCCTGATCGACATCGCCGCCAACGCGCCGGGCACGGTGGCGGCGCTGGCCCGCACGCGCGGGATATCCAAAGGGCTCGCGGAGGGCCCGGCCGGCCAGGCGATCCTCAAGGCGGTCGAGCGCGGCCGGAACGGGCCGGCGCCCGAACTGCCGGCAGCCGCGGTCCGGGAAGAACTTCCGGCCGGCGCCGCGCCGGTCGTCGAATTTCTCAAGGTGCTGCTGAAGGAGCGGTGCGAGACGGGCCGCGTCGCCCAGAAGCTGGTGGCCTCCGCCGCCGACCTGGAACGGATCGCGACGGACGACGAGGCCGATGTTCCGGCGCTCAGCGGCTGGCGCCGCGCCCTGTTCGGCGAGGACGCCCTCGCCCTCAAGCACGGCCGGCTCGCCCTGGCGGTGCGCGACGGCGGCATAGAGACCATCCGGCTTGACGAGAGGTAGCTCCGGCCACCGCCTTTTGACTTGGCTCCCGCCGGCCCTATTGTCCGGTTGATGCCCCAAACAGCGCGAACGGATCGGTCATGGCCCGGAAAATCACCGTCGATATCGTCTCCGACACGGTCTGCCCGTGGTGTTATGTCGGCAAGCGCCGGTTCGAGGAGGCGCTGGCCCGAAGGCCGCCAGACCTCGAAATCTATGTCGGCTGGCGGCCGTTCCAGCTCAATCCGGACATGCCGCCCGAGGGCATGAACCGGAAAGCATATCTGGCCGCCAAGTTCGGCGGCGACGAACGGGCCGAGCACATCTATTCCGCAATCCGGGAGGCCGGGGCTTCGACCGGGCTCGACTTCGATTTCGGCAGGATGGCGCGTCAGCCCAACACCCTCGATTCGCACCGGCTGATCGACCGGGCGGGCCGCGCGGCCGAGGATGCGGGGGGCCGTCCCGGCCTCCAGGATGCGGTCGTGGAACGGCTGTTCCGGGCCTGTTTCATGGAGGGCAGGGACATCGGCGACCGGGAAACCCTGGTCGAACTCGCCGCCGATGCCGGCATGGACGCCGCCGAAACCCGGGCCTACCTCGACAGCGACGAGGACGCCGAACGCATCCGGCAGGAAGACGACATGGCCCGGCAAATGGGCATTCAGGGCGTGCCCTGTTTCATCATCGACCGGCAATACGCCGTTTCGGGCGCCCAGGAGCCCGCGGTGTTCCTCAAAGCCTTCGAACAGGTTCTGGCGGCGGAGGGAGCGGCGGCGAACAGCCCGGAGCCTGCGCCGGCGGGCGCCGGCGCGCGATGATCCGCAGCGCGCCGCAACGATCGGGGACCGGGCGCGATTCGGCCCGTTTCAGATCGGCAGGGCGGTCGTCTCCTTGATGTCTTCCATCACGAAACTGGCCGAAATGTCCGAGATCGGGACCTTGGCGATCAGGCGCTTGTAGAACCGGTCGTAGCCCTTGACGTCCGGCACCCGCAGTCGGAGCACATAGTCGATGTCGCCGGTCATCCGGTGGGCGCCCTGGATCTCCGGCAGCGTCCGGACGGCCTCTTCGAACTTGGCGAGCCAGTCTTTCTCGTGCGCGCTGGTGCGGATGATGACGAAGACCGAGAGGCCGAGACCGACCGCATCCGGATCGATCAGGGCGACGCGCCCGCAAATGACCCGCCGCTCTTCCAGCAGCTTGATGCGGCGCCAGCAGGCGTTGCGCGACAGGTTCGTCCGCGCGGCCAGTTCGTCCATGCTGACCGACGCGTCCTGTTGCAGGCAGCGCAGGATTCTGAGGTCGGTTTCGTCAAGAACCAGGCTCATTTTGGGACGATATCCGAAAATATCGGAAATTTGTAGAAAAATTGGGACACTTGTTCCGGGCCGTTCGGGTATCGTGGGCGGCAGGCGAATCGGCGAGCGGCGGAGCGCGAACCATGAACCAGCGGCAAGCGAGCATCCCGGCAGGGACATTCCTGAGCGCCTTCCGCGATCATCCGGCCAGCGTCGGCGAGACCTATCCCGAGCATATGGCGTTCGCGCTGCGCTTTGGCGCCCGGCTGGTCTGCGCCGGCGCGGCGGCCTGCATCCACGCCCTCGTCCCGGCGCTGTTCGAGACCACGGCGAGCGACACGGTCAAGGCAATGCACGCCGAAATCGAGGGCCGCGGCGCGGAAAGCAGCTGACCGTGGCTTCCCGCTGCGCTCAGCGCGGGCGGCGACCGCCGGCCGGCCCGGCGCGGGCGGTCAGAACGTCGCTTTCAGGCTCAGGAAGAATGTGCGCCCCCTGAGGCTGTCCAGGTCGATCGCCAGGGCGTTGGGGTTGGCGCTGTCGACGGACGGTTCCTCGTCGCCGATATTAATGACGCCGGCCGTGAGGCGCGCGCCGGTAAGCCCGAACGGTTTGCGGACATCCAGAACGAGATCGTGGCCGATCCAGGAGCCGAACCGGCCGGTTTCCCTCGCGTTCGCATAGCCCGACCGGCCGTGGACGCTCCAGTGCGCGGCGATATCGCCCCAACGGGCGCGGAGCAACGCATGGGCGCTGTCGCGCGGCACATGGCCGGGGAGCCGCACACCGGCATTCCATGCCTTGTAATCGGTGCGGCGCAGCCAGTGCAGCTTCAACTCGATATCGGCCCAGTCCGTCGGCCATGCGCCTTCCAGCGACACGTCGAAACCGGAAATTTCTTCCTTTCCGGTATTGCCGTAGGTGCTGCCGACCGCGACCGGGTCGCCCGACCGATTACGGGTCACGCTCGCGCCGGGAGGCAGGGCGCCCGCGGCTTCCAGCTTCATGATCGCCTGCGCGGAGCCGGTCGCGAGCGGCATCCGCGACAGCTTGATCCGAAACCAGTCCGCGCTGAACGACATCCGCCCGAATTTCAGCGACGCACCGACGCTTGCGCTCCTTGACAGTTCCGGGTCGAGCGCCGGGTTTCCGGCGACATCGTGCGTCACCTCGTGCAGTTTGCAGGGCGCGGTGCTGCTGCCGTGATTCCTGCTGTCGCATACCCAAGCGACGCTCCCGGACGGTTCGCGGCGGAGGGCGGCGAAGTCCGGCGGCCTTGCGCCGGCGCCGAGAGAGGCGCGCAACGCGACCGCGTCTGTCAACCGGTAGCGGGTTGCAACGCGCCAGGATAGCGCGCCGCCGACATCGTCGTAATCGTCGCCCCGCACCGCCAGCGTTGCGTCCCAGCCGGAACCGAACGGAAGCGAGACTTCCGCGAAGGCCGACGCCCGCCGCCGTTCGCCGTTATATTCGACGGTGTCGCTGGCGCTGATAGCGCCCAAGACATCGGCGATCCGATAGGAGACGCCGGCGCGGTCGCGGTAATCGAGGCGGTTGCGCCGCTTGTCCGTAGCCAGTTCGGCCCCGGCCTTCCATTTCGCCTTGCCGCCGCCGAGCCGGAGGCCGGCGCCGTTCAGCGCGACGCTAAACTCCCTGTAGTCGGCGCGATATTCGCGATCCAGGCGCAGGGCGGTGCTCCGGACGATGTCCTGTGGCGAGGACAACGGATTGGCGAGGTTGTAGGCGCTGCTGGCGACCGCCGACAGCATTGCGCTCTTGCTGACGAACGGGCCGGCGGTGCGGTCGTACTCGTCGCGATACAGGATGACCTGCGTTTCATAGCCGAACCCCGCCGCCGCCCGGCCCCGCAGGCCGAGCGAGAGCCGGTATTCCCGCCGGTCCCCGCGCAATTTGCGGTCGCCATGCGCGACGAATGTATGCGCGACGCGGAACAGATCGTCGTCGTCCCCGCCGAAGTCGGCGGGGTTGGACGGCGTAAACGCGAACTGTCCGGACGCCGGGGCCTTGCGCAGAATGCCTCGGGACTCCGGCATCGCCCGCACCTCCGAAAAAATTTCGGCGCCGCCACCCACGGGATGGGTCAGCGCTGCAAAAACGCCGGTCTGGTTGTAGCGGTATGTATACCAGTCCCGGGCGGCAGTGGCGAAGCCGCACCCGGTATCGTCCGCTCCCTTGGAGCCGAACGGATTGCCGAGCGCGCCGGTATAGCCGTCTTCGGTGCGGCAATTCCCGTAAGAGCGGAAGCTCCGCGTCTCGTCGGCCTTCGAAGGACGCAGGCCGTCCCGGTTCACGATCACCGTATTGCCCGACGGGCTCACGCCGACCGTGCCCGAAAAGCTGCCGCCTTCCCGCCACGATGCCCGGGCGTAATCCCGGTCCGCCGGCCGGATTTCGCCGCGCCGGAAGCTGTCGACGCCGAGCATCATGCGCCCTTTGCCGACCGGACCGGCCCAGAGGACGCTGCCCGACTGGGACCTAGCGCCCTCCTCCGCAGGCTGCGAGAAGAGGCCCTGCGCCTCGAACCCCTCCACATCCTTGCGCAGCACGACATTGACGGCTCCGGCCACGGCGTATCCGGCGAGCGCGCCGACAGCGTTGCCGTCCAGAATCTCGACGCGCTCGACCATCGAAAGCGGAATCGTGTCGCGGTCCTGCAGCGGACCGGCCAGCCGTCCGTCGATGAGCAGCACCATGCGGCCCGCGCCGGCTACGAACGGCCGGCCCAGGCCGAAAAAATTCGTGCCGCTGTGCAAGTCGAGCAACTCCAGCAGTGTGTGCTGGCCCGAGAAAACGATATCCTCCCGGCCGATTGTCGTCACCGGGCGCAGCATGTCCGTCCCGATGCCGGGCGCGGTATCGCCGCCGTGGGCGGGAACGGTCCATGCGGCAACGAAGGCGGCGAGGAAAAGAGCGGCCGGGCGGTTGGACATCTTCACCTTCTTCTTCGCATTCGTTTCGATTTTCATTTCACGCTATCGGTTGCCGGCAGGCAATGGAAATTCCGGGAGGATCGAGGCGGCGCCGCAGGATTCGGCGCATTTCCGTGTCCGGCTTGCGGGGAGTGCGTATCGGGCGGGCGGCGCCTCAGGCCGGCGCCAGGACGAAGTCGAACCGCGCCCGCCAGGCCCCGCCGACCCGGCCGAGCCGCATCGCCAAGCCCTGACGGTAGATGAAATCCCGGCGGTTGGCCTCGCGCAGGTCCGGAAAATACAGCTGGGTGGTCAGCAGGCGGGTGCGCGCGCCCTGAACCTTGACGTGAAAGTGCGGCGTCCGCCCGGTGTAGTGGCCGGGCCGGATCGTCTTGAACCGGAAGGCGCCGGCGCTGTCGGCAAACTGGTGGCCGCGATAGCGGAAGCCGCTGTTGTCGTAGCGCCCGCGTTCGTCGCAATGCCACAGGTCGACAACCGCGCCCGGCACGGGGCGGCAGTCGGGCGTCAGGACCAGCCCCTGGAGCACCAGCGGTTCGCCGCCGCTGCCCGGCTCGCGCAGGTCGACGCGGCGCGGCGTCGACGCCGTGTAATACGGCCCTTCGGTCTGCCCGATCGTGCCGGGCGTGCAGTTCGAAGGCGGCGCAAGGCCGAGGCCCCGGTCTGCCGCCGGACCGCGGAAGTCGTATCCCAGGGGCGTCGAGCGGGCGCCGGCCATTAACAGCGTCGCCGCCGTTCCGGCAACGCCGGCCGCCAGGCCCGCCGCGACCGATCTCCGGGTTAAGCCGCCTTTCGACATGAACCCAGCCTAGCCCGGAGGACGAAGCGCGTTCCGCCGACCGGGGACGCAGCGAAGCCGCCGAACGCGTCCGGCGGCATGGCGATCGAACCCAAGAACAATTCTTGACGCCTTCCGCAGGCCTTACTACGGTTTGCGTTTTTTCGCGTTGGCAGATTCCGGGCGCGGGAAGGGGGTAACCCGGCATCCGGAAGATTTTGCGCCTTGCCGATGCCTGAAGGGAGCGTGGCAGCATGACCGGAGAAAACGCCCTGTCTGCGCAGCCCGACATCGCAGCGGGCCGGCTTTCGCAGGCGGAATACGCGCGGAACTTCGACGACATCAAGCCGCCGCTGACCCCGCAGCAGGCGCCGATCGACGCCAGCCGCTGTTACTTCTGCTACGACGCGCCCTGCATCGAGGCCTGCCCGACCGGCATCGACATCCCGAGCTTCATCCGCAAGATCGCCACCGACAATGTCCGGGGCGCCGCGATGGATATTCTCGGGGCCAATATTTTCGGCGGCGCCTGCGCCCGGGTCTGCCCGGTCGAGGAGCTGTGCGAGGAGGCCTGCGTGCGCACGGCGCAAGAAGGCAAGCCGGTCAATATCGGCCTGCTCCAGCGCTACGCCACCGACCGGTTCTTCGAGCGCGGCGAGCAGCCTTTCGAGCGCGCCGCGCCGACCGGTAAACGGATCGCCGTGGTCGGCGGCGGGCCGGCGGGCATGAGCTGTGCCCACGGTCTCGCCCGGCTGGGCCACGAGGTCACGGTCTACGAAGCGCGCCCCAAGGCCGGCGGGCTCAACGAATACGGCATCGCCGCCTACAAGGTGATCGACGATTTCGCCCAGCGGGAGCTGGATTTCATCCTTTCGGTCGGCGGCATAACGCTGGAACTCAACAAGGCGCTCGGCGCGGACATCTCCCTCGCCGGGCTGCGCCGGGACTACGACGCGGTGTTCCTGGCGACCGGCCAAGCCGACGTGAAGGCGCTGGAGGTCGAGGGACAGGCGCTCAAGGGCGTCCGGCCGGCGATCGACTATATCGCCGAACTGCGCCAGGCCGGCGATCTGGCGGCGCTGCCCGTCGGGCGCAGGGTCGTCGTGATCGGCGGCGGCAACACGGCGATCGATATCGCCGTCCAGACGAAACGGCTGGGCGCCGAGGACGTGACCATCTGCTACCGCCGGGGCCCGGAGGAGATGGGCGCGACCTGGCACGAGCAGGAGGTCGCCCAGACCGGCGGCGTCAGGATCAAGCACTGGGTCCGGCCGGTGCGGCTGCACGGCGCGAACGGCCACGTCAACAGCATCGAACTGGAATATACCCGGCTCGACGACAGCGGCCGGCTGGACGGCGCCGGCGACACGACAACCCTGCCGGCGGACAGCGTGTTTACCGCGATCGGCCAGATCCCGATCGCCGATCCGGTGGCGGACGGCGCCGGCGAGCCGCTCGAAATGAGCGGCGGCCGGATCGTCGTGAACGATGACCTTGAAACGTCGCTCTCCGGCGTGTTCGCCGGCGGCGACTGCATCGACGGACTCGACCTGACCGTGCAGGCGGTGGAAGACGGCAAGGTCGCCGCGCGATCGATCCACCGCTACCTGACCCGATGAGCGGGAGGCAAGAACCATGGCCGACCTGAGAACCGATTTCGCCGGAATCGAATCGCCCAACCCGTTCTGGCTGGCCTCCGCCCCGCCGACCGACAAGTATTACAATGTCGAGCGCGCCTTCAGGGCCGGCTGGGGCGGTGTCGTCTGGAAAACCGTCGGCGAGCCGATCGTCAACGTCACGTCGCGCTACGGCGCCGTGGAGCACAACGGCTCCCGGATGGCCGGCTTCACCAACATCGAGCTGATCTCCGACCGGCCGATCGAGGTCAACCTGCGCGAGGTCAAGCAGATCAAGCGCGAATGGCCGGACCGGGCGCTGGTCGTCTCCCTGATGGTACCCTGCGACGAGGAAAGCTGGAAGGCCATCCTGGCCGACGTCGAAGACACCGGAGCCGACGGGATCGAGCTCAATTTCGGTTGCCCGCACGGCATGTCGGAGCGCGGCATGGGCTCGGCGGTCGGCCAGGTGCCCGATTACGTCGAGATGGTCACGGCCTGGTGCAAGAAGCACACGCGGATGCCGGTCATCGTCAAGCTGACGCCGAACATCACCGACATCCGCTACCCGGCCCGCGCCGCGCGCAAGGGCAACGCCGATGCCGTGTCCCTGATCAACACGCTCGCCTCCGTGATCGGCGTCGACCTCGACACGATGGCGCCGCTGCCGCTGGTCAACGGCAAGGGCACCCACGGTGGCTATTGCGGCCCGGCGGTCAAGCCGGTCGCGCTGCGCATGGTCGGCGATCTGGCGCGCGACCCGGAATGCCGCGGCATGGGCATCTCGGGAATCGGCGGCATCTCGACCTGGCGCGACGCGGCGGAATTCCTCTCCATCGGCGCCGATAACGTCCAGGTCTGCACGGCGGCCATGCATCGCGGCTTCAAGATCGTCGAGGACATGATCGACGGCCTGTCCAACTGGATGGACGAAAAGGGCTACCGCACCCTGTCGGACTTCCAGGGCGCGGCGGTGCGCAACTATGTCGAATGGGGCGAGCTCGACATGAACTACGAGATCGTCGCCCGCATCGACCAGGACCTGTGCATCGGGTGCGGCCTGTGCCACGTCACCTGCGAGGACACCTCCCACCAGTCGATCGCGGCGCTCAGGGTCGACGGCGAACGGCGCTACGAGGTGATCGACGAGGAATGCGTCGGCTGCAATCTCTGCATGTATGTCTGCCCGGTCGACGGCTGCATCGCCATGGAGCCGGTCGACAACGGCAAGCCCTATACCGTCTGGGCCGACGACCCGAGGAACCCGGCGAACCGGCCGCAGGCCGCGGAATAGACCTGCCGGCGGGGGTCTCCGCGCCGATCCTTAGGTCGTATTTCCTATTTTTTATTGATCGTTCATTTTTCCTCGTTCGTCTAACCTTTTGGAATTACGTCGTTTTTCAGCCGATTCAAAATATAGACAGACCAGTCTGTCTATATTGTTTTTTTGCACCCGGCCTTTCCGCTCAATCTGCATCCGCCCGTAGCCGCCGCGCCGCGCTATGTTCATATAATGTTCCGGAAGCCGCTGTCAACCCCAATTCTGCGCAGGGGCGTGTGTCGGTTAAAAAACAGAGTATGCGGCGGCGCGAAAATGCGCGCCTCGCCTCGCTCCTCCCCGTCATTTCGACCGGAGCGCCGCCAAGCGCGTAGTGGAGAAATCTTTTCGGTACAGTGCCCTGGACCCGGCTCTGCGGTTGAAAGATTTCTCCGCTCCGCCCCGGATCAATCCGGGGCTCCGGTCGAAATGACGGGGAGGGGATCGGCTCCAGCCGACACTGAAATTCAAACCGACGCACGATCCGGCGCAACGCGCCGGACGACGGTTGCCCCGGCGGTTTCCCGCCCGCGCCCTACTCCGCCGCTTCGCGGATCACGGCGACCGGGCGTTCCCGTTCGTGCTTGATCTTCAGCGCCTCGTAATAGGGCGCGAAGGGCGGCCGGTCGATGTAGCGGCCGGTCCCGCGGGTCGCGCGCACGTCGCCGTCGTCCCAGACCAGCCGGCCCTGGCTGAAGGTCTTGACGTTGATTCCGGTGACCTCCATGCCCTCGAAAATATTGTAGTCGACCCGCTGGTGGTGGGTTTCGACCGAGATCGTCCGGCTCCGGTGCGGGTCCCAGACCGCCAGGTCGGCGTCCGCGCCGGCGGCGACGACGCCCTTGCGCGGGTAGATGTTGAAAATCTTCGCGGCGTTGGTCGAGGTCACGGCGACGAACTCGTTCACGGTCAGCCGGCCGGTGTTGACGCCGTGCTCCCACAGGACGTGCATCCGGTCCTCGATGCCGCCGGTGCCGTTTGGGATCAGCCGGAAATCGTGGCGGCCGGCGGCCTTCTGCGGCGCGCAGAAGCAGCAATGGTCGGTCGCCGTCGTCTGCAGGTTCCCGGCCTGCAACCCCCGCCACAGCGCCGCCTGATGCTCCGGCGAGCGGAAGGGCGGGCTCATGACGTAGGCCGCGGCGGTCGCGAAATCCGGATGGCGGTAGACGCTGTCGTCGATCAGCAGATGCCCGGCCAGGACCTCGCCGAACACGCGCTGGCCCTCGTTGCGCGCCCGCACGATCGCCTCCAGCGCGTCGATGCAGGAGGTGTGGACGACGTAGAGCGGCACGTCGAGCACCTCGGCGATGCGGATCGCCCGGTTGGCGGCCTCGCCCTCGACCTCCGGCGGGCGCGACAGCGGATGGCCCTCCGGCCCGGTTATGCCCCGGTCGTACAATTCCTGCTGAAGATGGTAGACCAGCTCGCCGTTCTCGGCGTGGACGGTGCAGATCGCGCCCAGTTCGCGGGCCCGGCAGAAGCTGTTCACCAGCGTCTCGTCCTCGGCCATGATCGCGTTCTTGTAGGCCATGAAATGCTTGAACGAGTTGACGCCGCAGTCGCGCACCAGCGTGCCCATGTCGGCGCGGACCGTCTCGTCCCACCAGGTGATGGCGACGTGGAACGTGTAGTCGCTGACCGACTTCTCCGCCCATTCGCGCCACTGGCGGTAGGCGTCCATGATGTTCTGCTGCGGCTCGGGGATCACGAAATCGATGATCGTCGTGGTGCCGCCGACGCAGCCCGCGGTCGTCCCGGTCTCGAAATCCTCGGACGCCACCGTGCCCATGAAGGGCAGCTGCATGTGGGTGTGCGGGTCGATGCCGCCCGGCATGACGTAGCAGCCGCCGGCGTCGACGGTCTCGGCGCCGCCGGGCGCTTCCAGGTTCTCGCCGACGGCGGCGATCCTGTCGCCGTCCAGAAGCACGTCGGCGCGGAAGCTGCGGTCGGCGTTTACGACGGTTCCGCCCCGGATCAGAATGGCCATCCCGGTCTCTCCCGACGATGCCGCCGGCGCGGCCGGACGCGGCGCACGCTGCGGCGGGAAGGCCCCGATTTTACGCCAAACCGCGCCACGGCGCCAGTCAGGGTTCGACAATCCGGGCGCGCCGCCCGGAACTTCCGCGCCGCAGCGAACCTCATCCGGAAATCCCTATCCGGAAATCCCTTCACCGCCGGCTCCGGGAAGAAGTTATACTATCGGTATGAAAACAGCCGTATCGATCCCCGACGACATTTTCGAACGCGCCGAACGACTGGCCTCGCAAGGGCGGCGGTCCCGAAGCGACGTGTACGCCGCCGCGCTCGACGAATATCTCGCCCGCCATGCGCAGGACGAGGTTACCGACGCAATGAACCGGGTATGCGGCGAGGTCGGAGGGAACGATGACGCCTTCCTCGCCGCCGCCGGCAGACGGATGCTCGCCGACATCGAATGGTGATCTCCCAATGGCGATCTCCGGGGGCGATGTGTGCCAGCCGGACCCGCCCTTGCCATTCGGCGATTACCGGTCGGCCGGGACGGTTGGCGATCGTTTTCTGGCGGAAAGACGGCCTGTTGGGCTAAATTCGCCCTTTGCATTCTTCGCCCGGGACCGGCGAAGGCCGCAGCATCCCGAAGGAGGCAGGACATGACCACAGTCAGGGCCGGTCTGATCCAGTTCGCGCTCAACACCAGCACCGACGAGAGCCCCGCGACGATCAAGGCCAACATGATCGAGGCCCATCTGCCGCTGATCGACGAGGCCGGCGAAAACGGGGTCCAGGTCCTGTGCCTGCAGGAGGTGTTCAACCAGCCCTATTTCTGCCCGAGCCAGGACGTGAAGTGGTACGCCGCGGTGGAGAAGATTCCCGACGGGCCGACGACCCGGCTGATGCAGGAGTATGCGAAAAAGCACTCCATGGTCGTCGTCGTGCCGATCTACGAGGAAGAGCAGACCGGCGTCTATTACAACACCGCTGCGGTCATCGACGCCGACGGCGCCTATCTCGGCAAGTACCGCAAGACGCACATCCCCCAGGTTGCCGGCTTCTACGAGAAGTTCTTCTTCAAGCCGGGCACGTCGGGCTGGCCGGTTTTCGAGACAGCCTATTGCAGGCTCGGCGTCTATATCTGCTACGACCGGCATTTCCCGGAAGGCTGGCGCGCGCTCGCGCTCAACGGCGCGGAATATATCGTCAACCCGTCGGCCACCGTCGCCGGGCTCAGCCAGTATCTCTGGAGGCTGGAGCAGCCGGCCTCGGCCGTCGCCAACGGCGTCTATATCGGCGCATGCAACCGGGTCGGCACCGAAGGGCCGTGGAATATCGGGCGCTTCTACGGCTCGTCCTATATTGTCGATCCGCGCGGCGAATTCCTGTGCGAGGCGAGCGAGGACAGGAACGAGCTGATCTGGGCCGACATGGATATGGAGAAGGTGCGCGAGGTCCGCAACCTCTGGCAGTTCTTCCGCGACCGCCGGCCGGAGACCTACGGCGCGATATCGAGCGGGGACTACTGAGCGGAAGCCGGAGCCGCGATGCCCGCGACGCGCCGCGGGCGGCCGTTTTCGGGATCGGGTTTCAAATTTCCCGGGCGATGATGTGGAAAAAGGCGCCGGTGACGTGGCCGCGCCGCCCGCCGCAGGCGCCGAGCGGCCGTTCCTCTCCGTCGAAGACCGTCAGGAAGGCTTCGTCCCCGCCTTCGTCCCGAATCGTCGCATAGTGGAATTCGTGGCCGCGCACCGCCGTGCCGGGCCTGCCCAGGACGCAGTCCCGCGTCACCGTCGCCCGGCGGTAGCCCAGATGCAGCCTGCGTTCCCGGAAACTCGTGCGGTGACCGAGCAGGCCGGCCATGGCGTGGACCGCGCCCTCCGAGTCTTCCAGGGTCTGTCCGAGAACCATGTAGCCGCCGCACTCGCCATGTACCGGACGCGATCCGGCAAACGCCCGCAGTCCGCCGAGAAACCGGCCGGCCGCCGCGATCCGCCCGGCATGGAGCTCCGGATAACCGCCGGGCAGCCAGCAGGAATCGCATTCGTCCGGCGGCGCTTCGTCGGCAAGCGGCGAGAATCGCACGATTTCTGCACCCTGCCGGCGCCAGGCCATCGTCATGTGCGGATAGACGAAGGAGAACGCGTCATCGTCGGCGAGCGCAATCCGCTGGCCGGGCGGCTCGGGCGCGCCGGTCGCGCGCTGCCCCGCAACGGGTTCGGTCTCGCGCGGCTGTCTGGCAAGGGCTTCGATCCTGTCGAGATCGACGGAGGTCGCGACCTGGGCGGCAAGAGCGGCGATCTCTTCCTTCAGATCGGGACGTTCGCGCGCCTGCACAAGGCCGAGATGCCGGTCGTGGAAAACGAATTTATCGCGCCGCGGCAACCAGCCGAGCCGCGCGATGCCGGCGGCGGCCAGGCCCTCCGTAGCGGTGCGCAGATGGCGTTCGCCGGCAACCCCGTTCAGGATGACACCGCCGATCTCGATGGCCGGATTGTATTCGGCGAAGCCCTTGGCGACGGCGCCGGCCGACTGCGCCTGTCCGGCGACGTCGATCGCCAGCACCACCGGGATCCCGAAACGGACCGCGATGTCCGCCGCGGCGCCGGATCGTCCCGCTTGCCCGGCAACGCCGTCGAACAGGCCCATGGCGGATTCGACAATCACCAGGCCGTCCGGCTCGCCCGCGGAACTGAAGATTTCCGCCATATGGCCGGGCGACATGGCCCAGCTGTCGATATTGGCGCATTCGGCGCCGCTGGCGGCGCTGTGAAACGCGGCGTCGATATAGTCCGGCCCGCATTTCAGCGCGCGCACCCGCTGGCCCTGCGCGGTGAGCGCCGCAATCAGCCCGACGGTGAGCGTCGTCTTTCCCGCTCCGGACCGCGGCGCGCCGACCATAATCGCCCTGGCGGTCAAACAAGGGCTCCGGCAAGGGCCGGCGCAACATGCAGCAGCCTTTCGCGGGTTTTCACGATCTCGCCGATCACGACAATGGCCGGCGGCCCGATGGCGCGGCGGCGCCGGTCTTCGGCGACCGCGCCCAGAGTGGATATCAGAATTTCCTCGTCCGACCGGGTCGCGGAGGAAATGACCGCGAGCGGCGTCTCCGGCGGCATGCCGCCGGCGATCAGCCGGTGGGCGATGCCGTTCAGCCGGCGCAGCGCCATGTAGAGAACCAGCGGTTGTCCGAGCCTGGCGAGCGCCGCCCAGTCGGTCTCCCCGGTATCCGCCGCCTCGTGGCCTGTGGCGAACACCACGGCGCGGTTGACATCGCGCAGGGTGGCGGGGATCGACGCCACCGCCATCGCCGCCAGGCCGGCCGTGACGCCGGGGATGATCCGAAAGGGAATTCCGGCCTCGGCAAGCCGCAGCATTTCTTCGCCGCCCCGGCCGAAGACCATCGGATCGCCCCCCTTGAGGCGCAGCACGCGCTGGCCGGACCGGGCGAGGCCGATCATCCGGGCGCACAGGGCGGCCTGATCGATGGAATGGACCCCGGCCCGCTTGCCGGAGAAAATCCGGTGCGCCTCGGGCCGCGCGAGATCGAGAATCCGGTCGTCGATCAGCGCGTCGTGCAGGATCGTATCGGCCTGGTGCAAGGCGCGGACCGCGTTGACGGTGAGGTATCCCGGATCGCCCGGCCCGGCGCCGACCAGCCACACGGAACCGGGATCGAAGACCGGGCCGCCGTCCAGCATACCTTCCAGCCGGGCGCCGATCATCGATCGTCCCGCCCCGGATGACAGCAGCGCAGCCGGCGCCTATTTCTTTCGCCATGAAACCCGACCGACCGCTCAAGCGCGGCTGGACCACCGGCGCCTGCGCTGCCGCCGCCGCCAAATCGGCCTATACCGCATTGATCACGGGCGCTTTCGAAGATCCCGCGACGATTTCGCTGCCGCGCGGCGAGCGGGTCGCCTTCGCCCTGGCGCGCCAGGAACTGGCCCCGGAAGCGGCAACGGCGGCTATCGTCAAGGATGCCGGGGACGACCCCGACGTGACCCATGGCGCGCTGATCGAAGCCACGGTCCGCAGGTCGGACGGCGGCCTCCGGTTCCGGGCCGGACCGGGGGTCGGCACGGTAACCAAACCGGGCCTGCCGGTCGCGCCCGGCGAACCGGCGATCAATCCCGTGCCGAGGCAGATGATTTCGGCTGCCATCGCCGAGGCCGCGGAGGTCCACGCCGCGGCCGGCGATGTCGAGGTCGAGATTTCGATACCCGGCGGCGAAAAGCTGGCCGAAAAGACGATGAACGGCCGGCTCGGCATCGTCGGCGGCCTGTCGATCCTCGGCACGACCGGGATCGTCGTGCCCTATTCCTGCGCCGCGTGGATTCACTCGATCCACAGCGGTATCGACGTAGCGCGGGCGACCGGGCTGACCCACATCGCCGGCGCCACCGGCTCGACGTCCGAGGCCGCCGTCCAGCGCCACCACGGTTTGCCCGAAAGCGCCCTGATCGATATGGGCGATTTCGTCGGCGGCATGCTGAAACACCTGCGCAAACATCCCGTGCCGCGGGTCACCATCGCCGGCGGCGTCGCGAAGATAACCAAGCTGGCCCAAGGAATGCTCGACCTGCATTCCGGCAAGGGCGCCGTCGACCGGGCCGCCCTTGCCCGCGTCGCCGAAGACGTCGGCGCGAGCGAGGCCGCCGTTGCCGCCATCGGCGAAGCCAACACGACGGCGCTCGCCTTCCGGATCGCCGGGTCCGAAGGGCTGGCCCTGGGCGACGCCATCGCCGCCGCAGCGCGCCGGGAGGCGGAGGCCGTCGTCGCCGGGGCGGATATCGCAATCGACGTGCTGATCTTCGATCGCGACGGCAGTCTCGTCGGAAAATCTCCGGATCAGGCGCATTCCGGCGGACCTCCCCGGTAGCGGCGGCGGTACTCCGGATCGTAGAGCGCGCTGTCCTGAAAGTCGTCGGACGCCAGGACCGGCCCCACCAGAATTGTCGCCGTCCGCTCCATCGGCGCGTCTTCGGCCAGCGCCTCGATGGCGCCCAGCGTACCCCGGACGATCCGCTCTTCCGGCCAACTCGCCCGGCAGACGATGGCGGCCGGACAGTCCTCCCCGTAGTGCGGCAGCAGCGCCGCAACGACCCGGTCGAGCACATGGACCGAGAGATGGACCGCCAGGGTCGCGCCCGTTGCCGCGAAGGCTTCGAGCGATTCGCGCTCCGGCATTTTCGAGGCCCGGCCCGAGGTTCGGGTCAGGACGAGCGACTGGGCAACGCCGGGCAGGGTCAACTCGCGCCGGAGCGCCGCCGCAGAGGCCGCAAAGGCCGGAACGCCCGGCGTCATCGTATAGGGAATGCCGAGCCGGTCGAGCCGGCGGATCTGTTCACCGGCCGCGCTCCAGACCGAAAGATCGCCGGAATGCAGCCGGGCCGCATCGAGGCCGGCCGCATCCGCAGCGCTGATTTCGGCGATGATTTCATCCAGGCTCATCGGCGCGGTATCGACGATTTTCCCATCCGGCGGGCAATGCGAAAGAATATCGCGGTGGACCAGAGAGCCGGCGTACAGGCACACCGGACAGCGGCCCAGCAATTCGCGGCCCCGCACCGTAATCAGGTCCGGCGCGCCCGGCCCGGCGCCGATGAAATGAACGGTCACGAGTCCTCTCCGCGCGCCACCGCGCAGGTCACGCCGCTATGCGCCATCCGCGGGAGCAGCAGGCGCGCATTGCGCCCGGCCGCGGCCAGCGCCGCCGCTTCGGAAACCGCGGCCAGCCCGATCGCTTCCAGCGCTGCCGCCGAAGGCGTGGCGCACAGCGGCTGGACAGCGTCGAGCGCCGAACGGCATACGAGCTTTACGGGCAGGCCCAGTTCTTCCGCTGCCCGGACGATGCCGGGCTCGCCCGACTTGAACGCCGGAACGGCCAATGCGTCGATCTGCCCGGGCGCGAGTCCGGCTTGCGCCAGCGCCGCGCCGACCGCGGCGCAGATCCGGGATGCCGGACTGCCGCGCCGGCATCCGATCCCGACGGCGATCACGGCTTTACCGCCTGCAACTGGGTGACGGTCATCGCCGGACGGAAGCCGTGCAGGCCGCCGATCCGGTCGAGCCGCTCGACCGACAGCCGGGTCAATGCGGCGCCGGTCTCCTTCGCAAAGGCGCCGAGTACAAGATCGCCTTCCAGAGTGACGCCGTTCGCCACCAGCCGGCCGCCGGGCGGCAGCGCGCGCCAGGCCGCCCCGAGCAAGCCATCGGTTGCAATGCCGCCGCCGACGAAGACCGCATCCGGCGCCGGCAGGCCGTCCAGCGCGCCCGGCGCTTCGCCGACGACAACGTCGAGCCGCGGCACGCCGAGCGCCGCGGCGTTTTTCCGGGCGAGCGCCGCCCGGTCCGCGCGCCGCTCGATGCCGACGGCGCGGTTCGCCGGATGGGCGAGCAGCCATTCGATGGCGACCGAGCCCGAACCGGTCCCGATATCCCAGAGCAGTTCGCCGGCCTGCGGCGCGAGGCTCGATAGTGTGACTGCCCGGACTTCGCGCTTGGTCAGCATGCCGTCGGTCTCGAACAGGGAGTCGGCGAGTCCCGCGCCAGCCGGGACGACCTGCGCGTCCGGCGTCGCCTCGACGGCGATCGCCATCAGGTTGAGCCGCGCGACGTCCGTCAAGTCGAAAGCGCCGGCGCGGCATTCGCGGATTCTTTCGTCCGGTCCGCCGAGCGCCTCCAGCACGGTCATGCGGCTGGCGCCGAAGCCACGCCCGGTCAGCATCCGCGCAACGGCCTGCGGCGTCGTCCCGTCGGCGGACAGGACGAAAACCCGCCGGCCCGGCTGCAGATGCGGCAGCAGCGTTTCCGGCGGCGGGCCGCACAGCGAGACGATTCCGGTATCCTGCACCGCCCAGCCGAGCCGGCCCGCCGCCAGGGCGATGGACGACGGCGCGGGGAAGACCGCCATTTCATCCGCGGCGACGCGCTCTGCCAGCACCGGGCCGATGCCGTAGTGGAACGGATCGCCCGACGCCAGGACCGCAACCGGGCTGCCTTTCAGCGCCGCGATCTCGGGGATGGCGTCGCGGATCGGACTCGGCCACGGCGCCGCCCGTCCGCGGATCAGGCTTTCGAGCAGGCGCAAATGACGCCGGCCGCCGTAGACGACCGCGGCTTGGGCGACCGCCTGCCGCGCCGCCGGGCCCAATCCCTCGACACCGTCCTCGCCGACTCCGATAATCGACAGCCACCGCCGGGCCGCAGCGGTTCCGGCGCCGGGGGTATCGGCGGGCGCGGGAGGCGCGGACGGTGTCACGGCTGAACGTCCTTCTGCTCGGCGGCACCGCCGAAGCGAGCGCCCTGGCCCGGCGCATCGCGGAAGACGGCCGGTTCGACGGCACCCTCTCGCTTGCCGGCGTCACCCGGTCGCCCAAAGCGTCGCCGCTCCGAACGCGCACCGGCGGCTTCGGCGGAGCGGACGGACTGGCGGCCTGGCTCCGGCAGCACGATGTCGGTGCGCTGATCGACGCCACCCATCCTTTTGCCGCCACGATGTCCGCCAACGCCGCGGCCGCCGCGGCAGCGGCGTCCGTGCCCGCCATCGCCCTGCTCCGGCCGGCCTGGCAGGAACAGCCGGGCGACCGCTGGATCCGCGTGCCGGATATGGAATCCGCCGCCGCTGCACTGGGACCGGCCTCGCGAACCGTGTTCCTCACCGTCGGCCGCAAGGACCTGGCGCCGTTCCGGGGCGCACCGCAGCATCGCTACGTCGTCCGCAGCGTCGATCCGCCGCCGCCGGACCTGCTGCCCGAAGGCGCAACCTTCATCGCCGCGCGCGGCCCCTTTGCGCTGGCAGACGAAGAGCGGCTGCTCGGCGAATACCGGATCGAGACTCTCGTCACCAAGAACTCCGGCGGCACGGCAACCGCCGCCAAGCTGGCCGCGGCGCGCGGGCTGGGCCTGCCCGTCGTCATGATCGACCGCCCGCCGGCAACCGGGCCGGCCGTCCTGACGGTCGACGAGGCCTGGGAGTGGCTTGTTGCACGTCATCGGGACGGCGCCCCGGCCCGGCGCGGCGTGTAGACCCAGGCGCCCTCCCCGGCCCGCGGAACGCTCCGCGTCGCGCTCGATCCGACGATCACCAGGGTGCGCATGTCCGCCATCTCCGGCGCCGCCTCGGCGAGCGTTGTGACGACGATCTCCTCGTCCGGCCGGCTGACCGCCGTGGCGAAAACGACGGGCGTATCGGGCGTGCGCAACTCGCGCAGCAGGTCCAGAACCTTGCCGAGCTGCCAAGGACGCGCCTTCGAGACAGGATTGTAGAAGGCCATCACGAAATCCGCTTTCGCGGCGGCGCGCACCCGGTGCAGGATCGTTTCCCACGGTTTCAGATTGTCGGACAGCGAGATCGCGCAGAAGTCGTGGCCGAGCGGCGCGCCCGCCCTGGCCGCCGCCGCGATCATCGCCGTGACGCCGGGCACGACCGAAATCCCGCAATCCGGGCCGCCTTCGGCCTCGACCGCCTCGAACAGGGTCGCCGCCATGGCGAACACGCCCGCGTCGCCCGACGACACGATGGCGACCGTCTCCCCCTCCGCCGCAAGCCGGAGCGCCGTGCGGGCGCGGTCCAGTTCCTCGCGGTTGTCCGAGGCGTGGACGACCTGGCCGTCGCGCACCGGGATGCGCGCCAGATAAGGCCCGTAGCCGACCAGATGGCGCGCCCGCCCAAGGGCGTCGGCCGCAGCCGGCGTGCGATGGCAGGCGTCGCCCGGCCCCAGCCCGACGACATAGACATACCCGCTCACGATGCCGCCCGCCCGGTCGGCACCAGCACCAGCGAGAAATAGGGCGCGTCGTCGGTCGGCAGGTCCGGGAGCCGGACGATGCGTTCGTCGGGCGTCGACCCGTTTTCAACATAGATCGCACGGTCGCTCAGCCCGGCCCGGTCGAGCGCCCGCCGGACTTTCCCGAGATGCCGGCCGACTTTCATGACGACCGCCGCGTCTGCCGACTTCAGGCGCTCGGCAAGCGTATCTTCGTCCAGGGTGCCGGCGAGCACCGAAAGGCAATCGTCGCCGCGGGTCATCGGCAGGCCGGCCCGGCTCCAGCAGGCCGCCATCGCGGTCACGCCGGGCACGATCTCGGTCTCGTAGCACGCCGCCAGCCGGTCGTGGACATACATGAAGGAACCGTAGAACAGCGGATCGCCCTCGCACAGCAGCGCAACATCGCGGCCGCCGTCGAGCGCCGCAGCGATCCGTTCCGCCGCTTCGTCGTAGAACGCCGCCATCGCGTCCCTGTATTCGTCCGAGCGCTTCGGAATTTCGGTCGTGTAGGGATAGGTGAAGCGCAGTTTCTCCGCATCCGGGGCAAGATAGCCGTCCGCGATGCGCCGGGCGTGGCCCGTCTTGCCGGACTTCGCGAACCAGGCGACGACCTGCGCGCTGCGCAGCAGGCGGGCCGCCTTGATCGTCAGCAATTCCGGATCGCCGGGCCCGACCCCGAGGCCGAGCAGTTTCCCCGGACCGTCCATCGCCAGGTCGTTCAATCCGGGCCGCGCAATCCCACAGGATCGCGCTGCGAAAGGCCGTGAGTCGAATCGGAAATCCCAAGCCAAGCATCCCCCCTCCCCTCGGCGGAGGGGGGCAGGGGGAGTGGTATGCGGCCTGCGTCGCGGTACCGGGTTCGGACGCCGGCAGAGCGGCAGGCGACCCCTACCCTACCCCCTACCGCGAGGATTCCTCTGCGAAACGCGGGCAAGCGGAAAACGGGCGGCGGCGGAGCCTTCCCCGCGACACCCCTCCCCCTGCCCCCTCCCCCGAGGGGAGGGGGATTCGAGCGGCGCACCGTTGCAGTGGCTTCCAAGGGACATTCCGATCGGATCATTCGCGGTCGCTCGCCAGCGCGTTAACCGCCGCGGTCGCCATGGCGCTGCCGCCGCGCCGGCCGCGCACGATGAGATGAGGCAGGTCCGTCCGCGCCGCCAGCGCGTCCTTGGACTCGGCCGCGCCGACAAAGCCGACGGGCACGCCGATCACCGCCGCCGGCGCCGGCGCGCCTTCGTCCAGCAATTCGAGCAGGCGAAACAGCGCCGTCGGCGCGTTGCCGATGGCGACGACGGCGCCGGCCAGCCGGTCGCGCCACAGGTCGACCGCCGCCGCCGACCGGGTCGTGTCCATGCGTTTGGAGAGATCCCGGACAACGGGCTCGTCGAGGGTGCAGACGACCGCATTGCCGGCCGGCAGGCGCGGCCGCGTGATGCCGCTGGCAACCATGTTGGCGTCGCACAGAACCGGCGCTCCGGCGCACAGGGCGGCGCGCGCAGCGGCGGCAAAACCGGGCGAGAACCGGAGATCGCCCGCCAGATCGACCATGCCGCAGGCGTGAATCATGCGCACCGCCACACGCTCTTCGATATCCGACAGGCCGGAAAGGTCGGCTTCCGAACGGATCGCCGCGAAGGATTGTTTGTAGATCGCGCTGCCGTCGCGGCTGTAATCGAAGTGCTTCGTCATGGACCCGGCCTCCGGCCGCGACCGGGTCTGGAGGCGTCCGAAAGCTGCGTTCCCGCGGCCGCCAGTAACGCAGCCGCGGCCTCGCGCGTCAGCCCCGTCGCCACCGGCAGGTCGCCGGCCCGGCCGTCGCTGACCAGATCGTAGCCGTCCGGAGTCGCGACCAGCGCCGCGGCGGCCGGCGCCGGATGGGCGCAGCCTTTCGTGCAGCCGGAAAGGTGGAGCAGCCCCGTTCCCGGCAGCCCGGCAGCGGCCAGGAAGGCGGCGTCGGCGCGGGTGTCCGCATATCCGCCGGCGCAGCGCGGGCGGCCGGCGCAGGCGACGATCCTGTTCCGCGGATCGCCGGGCGACGCGACGAGCCCGATACTCGATACCGCTCGGTCGACAGCGTCGGCGTCGGCGCGGGAAACGCCCCACAGGACGAGCGACTTCCAGGGCGTCACCCGGATCGTTCCGTCGGCATAGCGCCGGGACAACCCCGCCAGAGCGGCGAGGTCGCCCGCCTCCATGCTGCCGAACGGTGCAGCGACGACGAAATAGCCGTGCGCCGCATCCTGCACCGGCGAGAAGCCGGCCGGCGGACGATCAGCCGCCGGCTCGGGTCCGGCTGTCGCCGGACCGTCCACCGGCCGGGCGCCGTTCAGATCTGCCGAGGCGAAAACGGCATCGGCGCCGCATGCGGCGACCATCGCTTTCATGCGTCGGGGCGAGGATATGGCCGCCGCTTCTTGCTGCCTCTTTCTCCAGGCCAGAAATACCGTCAGCAGCCGGCAGGCCGCGTCTTCCACCGCCTCTTCCGGCAGGCGGAGCGCACGGCCGACGCCGGCCGGTTCTACCGTCAGGCAGTCACCGTCGGCCCGGACCGCGATATCGGCCGAACAGCCGGCGAGCGGCAGGGCGACCCCGGCATCGACCAGCAGGCCGAACTTTCCGGGCAGGGCGTGGAAGGCCGGATCGGATTCCAGAACGGCGCTCAGCCGGTGCGCCAGGGCGTGCGAATCGAAGCGCGCGGCGGGATCGTCCGGGCCCAGCGGATCGGCGAGGACGTTGCGCACCGCCTCCGCTTCCGGCGTCGCGGCGGCAAGTCCGATTCCGGCCATGGCTGCGGCGAACCCGCCGGCCGTGCCGTCCGTCAGGCCGCGGACCTGCAGATGGCCCCGGTTGGTCGGCTCGACGACGCCGTTGCCGCATTGCCGGGCCGCCTGCGCCACCGCCTCCGCCTGCGCCGCGGTCAGCGTCGCCGCGCGCGGCTTGACCCGCACCAGCAGGCCGTCGCCCGATTCCATCGGCGTCAACAGGGACGGGCACCGGCCCCTGACCGCCGCCGGCGTCATTCGACGTCCCCGCGCAGGATCGCCGCCGTCGAGTTGCGGCGCGGCTGCCACAAGCTGCGCTCGACCGCTTCGTTGAACCGGCCGGCCATTGCGCCGCGGGCCGCCGGATTATTTTCGCGCAGGAAGGCGTCGACCTCGCTGTCGCCGAGAGTCGCGTCGAAAATCAGGTCGAACTGACGGTCCAGCCGGTCCGGCATCGTGGCGGCAAAGGCGAACACGCCTTCGAGCGAGCGCGCAATCTCGGCGCCGCCGCGATAGCCGTGGCGCATCATGCCGGCGATCCAGGCCGGGTTGGCGGCCCGGCCGCGCACGATCCGGGCGATCTCTTCCGTCAGGGTTCGGGCGCGCGGCGCCTCGGGATCGGCAGTATCGAGGTGATAGACTTCGGGTTTCGCGCCCAGGCGGTTTGCCGCGGCGAGGAAGCCGCCTTCGTGAGCCGCGAAATCCGTCGAATCGAGCAGATCGACCTCGCTGTGGTCCTGGGCGTGGATCAGCGCGTCGGCAGTGCGCACCCGGTCGGAAAAGCCCTCGGGATCGGGCCGCCCCTCCAGCCCCTGGCCGTAGGCGCTGGCCGACGCGGCAAGGTAGCTGTCGCCCAGCGCGCCGCGCCCGGACCAGGCGCCGCTTTCGATCAGCGGAGAAACGCCGGCCCCGTAGGCGCCCGGCGCCGCGCCGTAGACGCGGATCGTGGCCGCGCGGAAGGCCGCCTCGTCCAGATTGCCCGCGATGCCGGCAAGCGGGTTGACCTCGGCGCTTTCCTGGCGCCGGCCGAGCGCCCGCACGACGGCGTCGAACATCGCGATCTGGCCTTCGAAAGCGTCGCGGAACAGGCCGGAGATGCGCAGGGTGACGTCGACCCGCGGCCGGCCGAGCCGGTCCGCCGGGACGATCTCGAAACCGGTCACCCGACCGGCGCCCTCGCTCCAGACGGGTTCGGCGCCGACCAGCACCAGCGCCAGCGCCAGGTCCTCCCCGCCGGTGCGCATAGTGGCGCTGCCCCACAGATCGATCATCAGCGCGCGGGGCCACTCGCCCTTGTCCTGCAAATGGCGGCGGATCAGCTCGTCGGCCGTACGCCGGGCCAGCGCCATCGCACCGTGGGTCGGCACGCCGCGCGGATCGGCGGTGAACATGTTGCGGCCGGTCGGCAGCACATCGCCCCGGCCGCGGGTCGGCGCGCCCGAGGGCCCCGGCGCGACGAACCGGCCGTCGAGCGCGTCCAGCAGGGCCAGCCGTTCCGAGGCGGCGCAGGCGTCGAGCCGCGCCTCCAGTCCGGCGCAGCGCGCCTCGGGAGCATGCCTGTGCAGCGCCGACAGCAGGGCCGTGCGGCTCTCCGCGGCGGGAACCCGCCCGAATACATGCAGCCCGTCGCGGATCTGCAAATCCTTGACGTCGCACAGATAGGTGTCGAGCCGGGCCAGCCGGTCGTCGTCGGACAGGTCGGCGCCGGCGCCGCATTCCTCCAGCAGGCCGAGCGCGGTCGCCCGCTCCAGGATTTCGCCGCGCAGCAGCCCCGTGCGCCGGCTGTCGAGGCCGTCCGCGCCGGCATATTCGTCGATCAGCCGCTCCAGTTCGAGGCCGGCGCCGTGGCTGCCGGCGGCTTTCAGCGGCGGGGTCAGATGGCCGATCGTCACCGCGCCGAGCCGGCGCTTGGCCGCCGCCGCCTCGCCGGGATTGTTCACGATGAAGGGATAGGCGACCGGGATGCCGCCCAGGAGCGCCGCCGGGAAGCAGGCTTCGGACACCGCGACCGCCTTGCCGGGCAGCCATTCCAGCGTGCCGTGCGCGCCGAGATGGATCATGGCGTCGATATCCTCGACGCAGCGCAACCACAGGTAGAAGGCGACGTAGGCGTGGCGCGGCGGCGCGTCCGGATCGTGGTACAGCGCCTTGCGGCCGGCCGGCCGGCCGCGGTCGGGCTGGATCGCCGCGACGATCCGGCCGTAGCGTCCGTGGCGCAGGCGGAAGCGGCCGTCCTCGACCGCGGGATCGTCCTCGGGCGCGCCCCAGGCTTCGAGAATGCGCGCCTGCGCCGCTTCCGGCAGGGCCGCGAACAGCCGGCGATAGGTTTCAAGATCGAGAACCGGGCGCGGCGGTCCGGTGCACAGGTCCTCGACCAGATCGAGCGCCGATACGCCCGCCTTCGCGTCGTATCCGGCTTCGCGCAGCAGATCGAGAATCCCGACGCCGCTCTCGACGGTATCGAGGCCGATGGCGTGGGCGAGCTGCCCGGCGGCCGGGTAATCGGACAGCACCAGGCCGATCCGGCGCGCCTTGCGCGGGCGCTGCGCCAGCCGGATCCAGCGCACGGCCTGTTCCGCGGCCAGCGCGATTCCCTGCGGATCGGGCGCATGGCTCGTCCGGGCGTATTCCAGCCGGTCTTCCCGGGTATCCTCCGACTTGAAGGAAATCGCCGTCGTCGAGAGCCGGCCGTCCAGTTCCGGCAGCACGATCTGCATGGCGAGGTCGGACTGGGACAGGCCGCGGGCCGATTCCGCCCAGGCCGCGCGCGACGATCCGGCCAGCATCAACTGGAGCACCGGCGCGCCTGCGGCGTCGAGCGGCGATCCCGCATCGTCGCGCCGCGCGGAAAAGGCCGTCGCGTTGAGCACGATGTCCGGTTCGATCGCCTTCAGGCGGTCGGTTACGAAGGCGGCGGTCTCCGGCTCCTTGAGGCTGTTGACATAGAGGCCGACGGTCCCGATGCCGCGCTCGGCCAGCCGGTGCGCCAGCGCGGTCAGCGGCGCGATATCGCCGGCCAGCAGATAGGCGCGGTAGAACAGGAGGACCGCCGTCGCCGTGGAGGGATCCGGAACCGGCGCCAGGGCCTTTTCGCCGAAGGGCGGAACGGGCCGGAGGCGCTTCTTCGGCGGCGGCCCGAGGCCGGCGAGATGGGCCATCCGCGCCAGCGCCAGGCCGACATTGTGCGGGCCGCCCTCGGCGAAGCAGCGGTCCAGCCGTTCCAGGTCCGCCGGCGCAACGGTCGACAGTCCGGCGAGCCGCGGATCGGGCCGCCCGTCGCCCGGCACCAGCGCGAGCGGGATATCCCTTTCGGCGCAAGTCCGGGCGATTTCCTCGATGCCATAGCGCCAGAAATCCAGCCCGCCGAGCAGACGGGGCACGACGATGCGCGACCGCGCGATCACCTCCTCGACATAGACATCGACGGACAGCGGGTGGCGCAATTTGCCGATGTTGGCCAGCCGCAGCGACGGCAGCGCATCGCCCATCTCGCGGCACGCCACGGCAGCGGCGGCCAGATCGGTATCCGCGAAGGACAGGAACACCATGTCCGCCGGGCTCTGGCCGAGATCGACGGCAACGTCGATTTCGTCCAGGCTGTGGGCTTCGCGGAACAGCAGATGCATGGCTCAGGCGGCGAGCGCCGCGGCGATCGCCGGGCGGTCCAGCCCGGTCTGGCCGATCACGACCAAGCGGGTTTCGCGGCTCTCGTCCGCGGCCCAAGGCCGGTCGTAGTGATGGTTAATGCGCTGCCCGACGCCCTGGACGGCGAGGCGCATCGGCCTGCCGGCGACCGCGGCGAAGCCCTTGATCCGGAGGATGCCGTGCGCGGCCGCAACGCGCGACAGGCGCTCGGCAAAGGCGTCCGGCGAGGCGATTTCCCCGAGCGCCACGTCGAAGGATTCGAAGTCGTCGTGCTCGTGGTCGTCCTCGCCGTCATGGTGCGACGGCCGGGCGGCGAGATCGTCCTCCGCCGCCGCATCGAGGCCGAGCAGGACCGCCGGATCGACCGCGCCTTCCCGGGTCGCGATCATCCGGAGCGGGCGGCCGGCCGACGCGGCGATCGACTCGCGCAACGCCGGCAGCGTCTCCGCTTCCAGCAGGTCCGTCTTGTTGAGGACGACGATATCCGCCGCCATGAGCTGGTCCTCGTAGAGTTCCTGGAGCGGGTTGTCGTGTTCGATGGAGGGGTCTTCCCGGCGCATCGCCTCGACGGCCTCCAGATCGTCGGCGAAGCGGCCTTCGGCGACCGCCGGCCCGTCGATCACGGCCACCACGCCGTCCACCGTCATGCGGGAGCGGATGTCCGGCCAGTCGAAGGCCTTGATCAGCGGCTTGGGCAGCGCCAGGCCCGAGGTCTCGATGACGATATGGTCGGGCGGCGCATCGCGGTCGATCAGCGCCTGCATGGTCGGCAGGAAATCGTCGGCAACGGTGCAGCACAGGCAGCCGTTGGCCAGTTCGACGATATTCTCCTCCGGGCAATCCTCGATGCCGCAATTCTTCAGCGTTTCGCCGTCGACGCCCTCCGCGCCGAACTCGTTGACGATGACGGCGAGCCGCCGGCCGTTAGCGTTGCCGAGCAGATGGCGCACCATGGTGGTCTTCCCGGCGCCGAGAAAGCCGGTGATGATGGTGGCCGGGATTTTGGCGGCGGAATAGCTCATGCATTCTCTCGCGGTTCGGGAACATCGTCGGGATGGGCCGGGACCCGGGCGACGATGACGTCGCGCAGGGACGCCGCGCGCTTCGACGGCATGACTGCGCCGGTCTTCGATGCGGCGTAGACCAGCGCGTAGTCGATCACGTCGTCCGCCAGGCCGGCGTTCAGGAAACCGGCGAGGTAGGCCCATTTGCCCGGCGCGGAGACCGCCAGGCTGCAACCTCGTTCGCAGTTGGCCATGCAGGTCACCGGATTGACCCGGACCGCATGCTCCAGGTCCCGAACGCGCAGCCGCGCCACGACCGCCTCGTGCAGCCGGGCGCCCGCGGCGTCCTCGCCCGGCGCGGCGGGGTCCTCCCCGGCCGGCTTGCAGGTCAGGCAGATATGCAGAACCGGGCGCCGGTCGGTCATCCTTGTGTGCCCCTGTTGCACCCTGTCCGGCGCGGCCGCATCGAATTTGCGCCTAGGCTAAAGGCTTTGTCGCGGCTACTTATGCGTGCGTCCGAAGGGGTGTCAAGCGCATGGCCGGGCCGGTTCGCGGCGGCGCGTTTTCAAGGTCCGGCGGCGCGGCGGGCCGTCCCTGACACAGCGATTCCGGGAGCGCGATGACCGTCGACAACCTCACTCTCGTCCTCGGCGGCGCGCGGTCGGGCAAAAGCCGGCACGCCGAAACCCTTGTCGAAGCCGCGCCGGCGCCGTGGCGCTACATTGCGACCGCCGAAGCCCTGGACGACGAAATGCGCCGGCGCATCGACGAACACCGCAGCCGGCGCGGCGCCGGCTGGCAGACCGTCGAGGCGCCGCTCGACCTCGCCGCCGCCCTCGACGCCGTGCCGGCCGGCGCGCCGGTGCTGGTAGACTGCCTGACCCTGTGGCTCAGCAACCTGATGCTGGCCGGGCGCGCGACCGGGCCGGCCGAAGAGGCGCTGATCGCGGCGCTGGAGCGCCGGCGCGGGTTGACGGTGCTGGTGTCCAACGAGGTCGGCACGGGAATCGTCCCGGAAAACCGGCTTGCCCGCGACTTCCGCGATGCCGCCGGCAATCTGCACCGCAGGGTTGCTGCGATCGCGCAACATGTGCACTTCATGGTGGCCGGGATCCCCATGATCGTCAAAGGACCGCAATGAGCGACGACACGGAACAAAAGGCCCGCCACAAGGCGAAGATGGCCCACCGCAAGGCGGTCCAGGATGCCGAGGTCGCCTCGAAGCGGATCGAGAAGGGCCTGCTGATGGTCCATACCGGCGCCGGCAAGGGCAAATCGACCGCCGCCTTCGGCCTGGCGCTGCGCATGATCGGCCGGGGCCGCAGGGTCGGCGTCGTGCAGTTCATCAAGGGCGCCTGGTCGACCGGCGAGAAGATCGCGCTCGAGGCGATGGCGCCGGAGATGGTAGAATGGCATGCCCTGGGCGAGGGCTTCACCTGGGAAACACAGGACAAGGCGCGCGATATCGCGGCGTGCCGGAAAGCCTGGGACACCGCGCGCGCCATGATGGCGAACCCGGATTTCGGCCTGGTGATCCTGGACGAACTGAATATCGCCCTGCGCTACGATTACCTGCCGCTGGACGAGGTGCTGGAGGGGCTGGCCGCGCGGCCCGAGACGCTGCACGTCGTTGTGACCGGCCGCAACGCCAAGGCGCCGCTGGTCGAAGCCGCCGATCTCGTCACCGAGATGACGCTCGTGAAGCATCATTTCAAAGCCGGCGTGAAGACCCAGGAGGGGATCGAATACTGATGCCCGGAAGGGCGATCATGCTTCAGGGCACCGGGTCGAATGTCGGCAAGTCGTTGCTGGCCGCCGGCCTGCTGCGCGCCCTGTCGAACCGCGGCCACCGCGTCAATCCGTTCAAGCCCCAGAACATGTCGAACAACGCCGCCGTAGCGGCGGACGGCGGCGAGATCGGCCGGGCCCAGGCGCTCCAGGCGCGGGCCGCCCGCGTCGCGCCGAGCGTTCACATGAATCCGGTCCTTCTGAAGCCGAGTTCCGAGACCGGCGCGCAAATCGTGGTGCAGGGCAAGGTGGCGGGCGGCGCCCGCGCCCGGGAATTTCAGCGCCTCAAAGCCCGGTTGATGCCGCAGGTGATGGAGAGTTTCGGTAAAGTGCGCCGGGGCGTGGATTTCGTCGTCGTCGAAGGCGCGGGCAGCGCATCGGAAACGAACCTGCGGAACGCCGACATCGCCAATATGGGCTTTGCCGCCGCCGCGGACATCCCCGTGGTGCTGATCGGCGATATCGACCGCGGCGGCGTGATCGCCTCCATCGTCGGCACGAAGGCGGTGATCGCGGCCGCGGACGCCGCGCTGGTCGCCGGCTTCGTCGTCAACAAGATGCGCGGCGATCTCTCCCTTTTCGACGACGGCATGGCGGAGATCGCCCGGCGCACCGGCTGGCCTGCGCTCGGCCTGGCGCCCTTCTTCGAACCGGCCCGCTACCTGCCCGCCGAAGACGCCTACGACCTGTCCGGCCGGGACCGCCGCGGGCCGGACGGCGGCAGAACCGAGGGACGCGTGCGGATCGCCGTGCCGCACCTGCCGCGGATCGCCAATTTCGACGATCTGGACCCTTTGAAGGCCGAGCCGGACATCGATCTGAAGCTGGTCGACCGCGGCGCGCCGCTGCCGCCGGACCTCGACCTCGTCATCCTGCCCGGCAGCAAGGCCACCATCGCCGACCTGGCCGCCCTGCGCGACGAAGGCTGGGATATCGACATCCTCGCCCACCGGCGCCGCGGCGGGCGGGTCCTCGGCCTGTGCGGCGGCTTCCAGATGCTCGGCCGGACGATCTCCGACCCCGACGGGCTCGAAGGCCCGCCCGGAACCGTGGAAGGGCTCGGCCTGCTGGCGGTCGATACCGAACTGAGCGCACCGAAAACCGTCCGGGAGATAACCGGCGCGGCCGTTTGCGGCGGCAGCGCCTTCGCCGGCTATGAAATTCACATGGGCCGCACCGAGGGGCCGGACTGCGCAAAGCCGTTGCACCGGCTCTCCGACGGCAGGACGGACGGGGCCCGTTCGGCCGACGGCCGGGTTGCCGGCACCTATGTCCACGGACTGTTCGGCAGCGACCGCCACCGCGCCGATTGGCTGCGCAGCTTCGGCGCGACGAGCGCTATCGACTCGCACGACGCCCTGGTCGACGAAACGCTCGACGGCCTGGCCGGCCATCTCGAGACGCATCTCGATATCGACCGGCTGATCGCTATAGCGCGATAGAAAGAAACAGGGCACAGGCGGCAGCGATCTGGATCGCGCAGGCCCGGCGGTAGAGACGCAGGGCGCGGCCTATGTCGTCCGCCGTCGCTTCCGCGCGTCCGTCGCCCATCCACGCATCGTCCACCGGACCTTCCGCATACCGGCGCGGCCCGCCGAGACGCAGCCCGAGCGCCCCGGCCATGGCGGCTTCCGGCCAGCCGGCGTTCGGCGAGCGATGGCGGCGGGCGTCGCGCCGGACCGCCCGGAGCGCGCCGGCCGGCGACGCGCCGGGCATGGCCATCGCCGCCAGCACGATCCAGCCTGCGCTCAGCCGCGAGGCCGGCAGGTTGACCAGATCGTCGAGCCGGGCGGCAAAGCGGCCGAACTGTCCGTACCGTTCGTTCCTGTGGCCGATCATGCTGTCCGCCGTGTTGATCGCCTTGTAGGCCGCCGCGCCGGGCAACCCGAACAGGGCGCACCAGATCGCAGGCGCCGTCACGCCGTCGGAAAAATTCTCGGCGAGGCTTTCGATGGCGGCACGGGCGACGCCGGCCTCGTCGAGGGTTTCGGGATCGCGGCCGACGATACGGGAAACCTGCTTCCTTCCTTCCGGCAAGCCCCCGTAACTCAGACCCTCCCCGACTGCCGCCACATGGTCGTAAAGGCTGCGCTGGGCAAACAGGGACGATGCGAGGATAGCCAGGCCGAGCGCCGCGACCGGCCACGGCAGGAGCCGGACGGCCGCACCCTGCAACAGGGCGGCGGCGCCGGCCGAGACGATCAGCATTGCCGCAACGCACCGCACACCGTTGAGACGCCGCCGCGGATCGGGCAAGGTCGGCCGGTTCCAGCGCCGCTCGATCCGTTCGATAAGCGCGCCGATCCACATGACGGGATGGCCCAGTCGGCGGGTCAGGCTCTTCGGATAGCCGAACGCCGCCTCGACCAGGAAGGCGGCGGCCAGGAGAAGCAGATTGGTCTCGAACCACATTCCGGCTGTCACGATCCCCGCCGCATCCGGATGGCCCCCGAACGGGCCGGCTGCCGCCGCATGATCCCGCACGGCGGCAATCTATCTGGGCTGCGGCAGCGATTTCCGGACGCGCCCGAACCGCTGATCGACCTTTCGACCGGCATCAACCCCTTTTCCTATCCGCTGCCGGCAATTCCGGAGACAGCCTATACGCGCCTGCCGGAGGAGGCACAAATCCGGCAGCTCAAACAGGCGGCGGCGGAAGCCTACGGCGCGCGCGATCCGGAGTTCGTTGCCGTCGCGGCCGGAACGCAGCTCCTGATTTCGATCCTCCCCCGCCTTCTTCCGGCGGCGCAGGTCTCCATCCTCGCGCCGACATACGGCGAGCACGCCGCCGCGTGGTCGGCAGCCGGCGCCGCGGTGCTGGAAGCGACCGGGCCGGAGGTGCTGCAATCCGGCGACATCGCCATCCTGTGCAATCCGAACAATCCGGACGGCCGTGCGCTGGACGCAGCGGCGGTCTCGGCGATCCAGGCGCGGCGGGCGGGGCGCGGCGGCCGGACGATCGTCGACGAAGCGTTTGCCGAGTTCGCCGAAGCGCACCTCAGCGCCGTTCCGGCGGTTCCCCAGCCGGGACTGATCGTGCTGCGCTCGTTCGGCAAGGCCTACGGGCTGGCGGGCGTGCGCCTGGGCTTCCTGATCGCGGAACCCGAAATCGCCCGGCGCGCGGAACGGGCATTGGGTCCGTGGCCGGTTTCCGGCGTCGCCATCCGCCTCGCCTGCTCGGCGCTCGGCGATACGGACTGGCGCCGGCATACGGCCGAAAAGGTGGCGCGCGCAGGCGAAAGACTGGCTTCGTTGCTGTCCGCCCATGGCCTGGCGGCGGTCGGCGGCACATCCCTCTTCCGCCTGGTCCGGCACGACAGGGCCCCGGCGATCGGCCATGCGCTGGGCCGCGCCGGCATCCTGGTGCGCGAATTTCCCGTCCGTCCCGACTGGCTGCGATTCGGCCTGCCTCCCGACGAAGCCGCGTGGACACGGCTCGACGGGGCGCTCGGTACGGTCCTGTAGAGAACACCTCACCCTTTGAGGAGCTGGCGCGCCCGGCGGCCGGTTTCCGCTCCGGATCGGCGATTGACCGGATCGGGCCGCATACCTATTGTGAGATATGAGACGCTGCCCATAACGGGCGGAAAAGCAACAAAAATGCCAAGCCCCGGAATCGCCACAGCAAGTTACCGACCGTTCCCATGTCCCGAATAGACGAAGCCCGAAAGCGATTGGCGCGCGCGGTGGCGCGGCTGGAACAGGCCCGGCACGCCCAGACCGGCCGCCTGGCCGAAATGAAGGAAGCGCTGAACGTGGAACCGGGCGCCGGGCCGGACGCCGGCGACATCGGCGACCTGATCCGCGCCCTGGAGGAAGCGCAGCGCGAGAATGCGGCGCTGGTCGCCGAGCGGGACGCCGTGGCGGACCGGGTGGACGCAATTCTCGGCAACGTGCGCCGGGCGGCCGGCATCGACGACAACGAACGCGCCGGGAGCGGTCCATGAGCGACGTGACCCTGACCGTCAATCGCCGCGCCTACACCGTCGCCTGCGAGGACGGCCAGGAAGACCATTTGCGCGGCTTGGGCCGGCTTGTCGAAGAGCGGGTCGGGGAACTGGTCGGATCGATGGGCCAGGTCGGCGATCGACGGCTGCTCGTCATGGCAAGCCTGCTGTTCGCCGACGAGGCCAAGACCTCCCGCGAGGCCCTGCAGGACGCGCAGGAGAAGGCGGATGCGTTGAGCGCCGCGAAAGCGACCGAGGAAGAGGCCGCGGACGCCATGGAAGACCTTGCGGCCAGGATCGAGGCGCTGGCCGGCGCGATCGAGAAAGACTGAGGCGCTTGTCCGCAACCGTTGCGGAGGCGAAACGGGCGCTGCGCCGCCGCGCGCTGGCGCAACGGGGGCAACTTCACGATCCTGAGGCCGCGGGCGCCGCCGCGATGCGGCTGATGCAGGCCGTCGAAATCCCGTCCGGCCTCACGGTCGCCGGCTATGCCGCGATGCGCGGCGAACTGGACCCGCGCCCTGCCCTGCTCGCCCTCGAAGCCAGGGGCTGCCGGACTGTGCTGCCCCATACGACCGGCAAGGGCGAACCGCTCCGTTTCCTCGCGGCGCCGGGCGGCCTTGCCGAAAGCATCGATGCGCTCGGGATCGCCGCCCCGCCGGCCTCGGCGGCCGAGTTCGACCCGGACCTCGTTCTGGCGCCGCTCGCCGCGTTCGACCGGCGGGGCTGCCGGCTGGGCTACGGCGGCGGATTCTACGACGCGGCGCTCGCCCGGCTGCGCGCCGCCGGCGCCGTCACCGCCGTGGGCTGGGCCTTCGCGGCGCAGGAAGTCGAAGCCGTTCCCGCCGAACCGCACGACGCCAGGCTCGACTGGATTGTCACCGAACGGGAAGCCATCTACATCTCGGCCTGATCTTCCCGACGCACGGATCCTTTCATGCGACTGTTGTATTGCGGCGACATTGTCGGCCGGGCCGGCCGCGAGGCGGTCATCGAGTATCTGCCCGGCCTCCGGAGCCGGCTCGCCCTCGATTTCGTCGCGGTGAACGGCGAGAACGCGGCCCACGGTTTCGGCATCACCGCCGACATCTGCCGCAAGGTCTACGACGCCGGCGCGGACTGCATCCTGCTCGGCAACCATGCCTGGGACCAGCGCGACATCATCGGCTATATCGACAGCGACCCGCGCCTGATCCGCCCGATCAACTATCCGCAGGGTACGCCGGGCAGGGGCGAGGCCCTGATCGACATCGGCCGCGGGCGAAAGGTCTATGTCCTCCAGGTCATGGCGCGGCTGTTCATGGACCCGCTGGACGATCCGTTCGCCGCTGCCGAGAAGGCGCTGGCAACCCATCGGCTGAAACGGGACGCCGACGCCATCCTCGTCGACATGCACGGCGAGGCGACGAGCGAGAAGACCTCCTTCGGCCATTTCCTGGACGGCCGCGTCTCGCTCGTCGCGGGCACCCACACCCATGTGCCGACGGCCGACGCCCAGATCCTGAACGGGGGGACGGCCTACATCACCGATATCGGCATGTGCGGCGACTACGACTCGGTCATCGGCATGAAAAAGGAAGCGCCGATCGACCGGTTCCGGCGCAAGATGCCGGGCGACCGGCTCGGCCCGGCCGACGGCGAGGGCACGTTGTGCGCCGTCTATGTCGAGACCGACGATACGACCGGCCTGGCGACGCGCGTCGAGGCGGTGCGCGTCGGCCCGCGGCTGGCCAACGCCGTTCCGGAGGTCGCGGCCGCCTGACGCGGCATTCCGCCCGGCAGGGCAGCGACCGAAGGATTGCTACGCAACAGCCACAATATGTTGTATAGTTACGGCCATTGACTGGCTTTATATAGCATTACAATCGGTTCGATCCGGAAGGAACGCCACCCGACATGGCCGGCCATTCCAAATTCAAGAACATCATGCACCGGAAAGGCGCGCAGGATGCGAAACGCGCCAAAATCTTCGCCCGGCACGCCAAGGAAATCATGATCGCGGCGCGGGCCGGCGCCGACCCGGACATGAACGCGCGCCTGCGCGGCGCGATCGCCGCCGCCAAGGCGCAGAACATGCCGAACGACAATATCGACCGGGCGATAAAGAAGGGCAGCGGCGGCGGCGAGGCCGATTCCTACGAGGAAATCCGCTACGAGGGCTACGGGCCCGGCGGCGTCGCCCTGATCGTCGATGTCCTGACCGACAACCGCAACCGCGCCGCGTCCGACATCCGCTCGGCCTTTTCCAAATTCGGCGGCAACCTGGGCGAGACCAACAGCGTCGCCTTCATGTTCGACCGGGTGGGGCAGGTCCAGTATCCGGCCGATGCGGCGAGCGCAGAGGACATGTTCGAGGCGGCGCTGGAGGCCGGCGCCTCGGATGTCGAGTCGGGCGACGACATGCACGAGATCGTCTGCGAACCCGACGACCTGAACGCCGTGCGCGAGGCGCTGGAAGCGCGCTTCGGCAATCCGGAAACGGCGGCGCTGGCGTGGAGGCCGCAAAGCACTGTGGACGTCGACGAGGGCAAGGCATCCAGCCTGTTCAGGCTGCTGGACGCGCTGGACGACAACGACGACGTCCAGAATGTGTCCGCAAATTTCGACGTGTCCGACGAGGTAATGGCGAAGCTGGGCGGGTAACGACCATGACGGCGCCCCCGAAACGCGGCGCAATCCGCATCCTCGGACTGGACCCCGGCCTGCGCCGGACCGGCTGGGGCGTGGTCGAGGCGGCCGACAACCGCCTGCGCTACCTGGCCAGCGGCGCGGTGACCGCGGACCCGAAACGCGGTCTTGCCGAGCGGCTGAAGCAGCTCCACGACGGCATTGCCCGGCTGATCGAACTCTGGACGCCGGACGCGGCGGCGATCGAGGAAATCTTCGTCAACCGGAACCCGGGCTCCACCCTGAAGCTCGGCCAGGCCCGCGGCGCGGTCATGCTGGCGCCGGCGCAGGCCGGAATCGCCGTGCACGAGTATGCCGCCAACGCGGTCAAGAAATCCGTCGTCGGCGTCGGCCATGCCGACAAGGCGCAGGTCCAGGCCATGGTGGGGATGCTGCTGCCGGCCGCCGGACCGCAGTCCGCCGACGCGGCCGACGCCCTCGCCGTCGCGATCTGCCACGCCCATCACGCGGCGACACAGGCGTCCTGGCGGGCGCGGGAAGCGGCGGCGGCGCCATGATCGGCGCGCTGACCGGTCTGGTCGATCATGCCGGCAAGGACGAGGCCGTCATCGATGTCGGCGGCGTCGGCTATCTGGTCTTCGCCTCGGCCCGCACGCTGGATGCGCTGCCGCCGGCCGGATCGTCGGTCCGTCTGATGATCGAAACCCACGTCCGCGAAGACCATATCCACCTCTACGGCTTCGCCGACCGGCAGGAGCGGGACTGGTTCCGGCTGCTCACGACCGTGCAGGGCGTGGGCGCGCGCGTTGCGCTGGCGCTGCTGTCGGTCCTGACGCCGGATGCGCTGGCGACGGCGATTGCGGCGCAGGACCGGGCCGCCATCGCCCAGGCCGAAGGCATCGGCCCCAAGCTGGCGGCGCGTATCCTGAACGAGCTCAGGGACAAGGCGGGAGTCATCGGCGGCGATCCGCTGGCCGGCGACATCGCGGCTGGCCGGCTGCCGGCCGGAACCGGCGCGCCGCATGGCGCAACCGCCGAGGCGGTCTCCGCTCTGGTCAATCTGGGCTACGGCCGCAGCGAGGCTTTCGCCGCGGTGAACCGGGCCGCCGGCGCCGCGGGCGAGGACGCGACGGTCGAGCAACTGATCCCGCTGGCGCTCAAGGACCTGTCCGGATAGGCGTTGGACGATGGCGAGCGAACAGGACACCCGCATGGTTTCCGGCGATCCGTCGGCGGCCGAAGGCGACGATCCGTCCCTCCGCCCGGTGCGGCTCGAGGATTTCGTCGGCCAGCGGGACATGCGCGCCAACCTGCGCGTTTTCGTCGAGGCGGCGCGCGCGCGCCGGGAGGCGATGGACCATGTCCTGTTTCACGGCCCGCCCGGCCTCGGCAAGACCACGCTTGCGCATATCGTGGCGCGGGAACTGGGCGTCGGGTTCCGGGGCACGTCCGGCCCGGTGATCGCGCGCGCCGGCGACCTGGCGGCAATCCTCACCAACCTGCAGCCGCGCGAGGTGCTGTTCATAGACGAGATCCACCGGCTCAATCCGGCGGTCGAGGAACTGCTCTATCCGGCCATGGAGGATTACCAGCTCGACCTGGTGATCGGCGAAGGGCCGGCCGCCCGCTCGGTGCGGATCGACCTGCCGCGCTTCACCCTGGTCGGCGCCACGACCCGGGCCGGCCTGCTGACCACGCCGTTGCGCGAACGCTTCGGCATTCCGCTGCGGCTGGACTTCTACGATGTCGACGATCTGGCCGTGATCGTGGCGCGGGCCGCCGCGCTGCTGAACATGCAGCTGTCGCCGGGCGGAGCGCAGGAAATCGCGGCCCGTTCGCGCGGTACGCCGCGGATCGCGTCGCGGCTGCTGCGCCGGGTCCGGGATTTCGCGGCGGTTGACGGCGCAACCGATGTCGGCGCCGCGGAGGCCGATTCGGCGCTGAAACGCCTCGACGTCGACGAGGCCGGCCTCGACCGCATGGACCATCGCTACCTGGCCTGCATCGCCGAGAAATACGGCGGCGGGCCGGTCGGCGTCGAGACGATCGCCGCCGTGCTCTCCGAACAGCGCGACGCCATCGAGGATGTCATCGAACCCTATCTGGTCCGCGAGGGCCTGGTCCAGCGGACGCCGCGCGGCCGGATGCTGGCGGCGGACGGCTGGAAGGCCCTGGGCCTGGCGCCGCCCCCGACGGCGCCGGACCAGTTCGAACTTCTGGCGGGCGGGCAGGATGACTGACGGCGGCGGAACCCCGAACCGGCAGCCCGCCGGCAGCCCGGCCGCCGGACCCGCCGCGGGCGCGGAACCGGTCCATGTTTTCCCGGTCCGCGTCTACTATGAGGACACGGACGCCGGCGGCATCGTCTATTACGCCAACTACCTCAAATTTGCCGAGCGGGCCCGGACCGAACTGCTGCGCCAGACCGGCCGGCAGCAATTCGACCTGCTGCGCGAGCGGGGCATCGGCTTTACGGTGCGTTCGTGCCGGGCCGAATATCTGGCGCCGGCGCGCCTCGACGACATTCTCGAAGTCCGCAGCACCGTAAACGAGGTGCTGGGCGCCAGCATGCGCCTGAGCCAGCGGATATACCGTGGCGAACGCCTGTTGTGCGACCTGCGGTTTCGAATCGCGGCGATGAACCGGGAAGGCCGGCCGACGCGCATCCCGAAGGATATCCGCGATACGCTGGCGCCCCGCATCGTGCCGCCGGACGAAGCGGACGAAGCGGAGGCCGGCTGCGGCAGCACGCCGCGACGCCCGGCTGCGCCGCGGGATTGCCACAGTTATGGCGTTGACCCCTCAGCCGAGCCCGTGTGACGAGCCGTCATGGACCTTTCGATCATTACCGATCTGGCGACAATTCTCGATCCGGTGCAGGCCTCCGCGGCGGCGGCGCCCGATGGTTCCGGAGGCGTCGAGCTGGCCCAGTCCAGCGCCTCCGATGGCGGCCCGGCGCAGGACGACGCCGCAAAATCCGGGCAGGACCGCAAGGTCGTGGACACCGGCCTCGGCGGCGACGCCCCGCGAACCGACGATTTCTCGGTCCTGGCCGTGATCGAACGGGCCGACTGGATCGTCAAGGGCGTCATCGCGGTCCTGGTTTTGGCTTCGATCTGGTCCTGGGCGGTCATCTTCGAGAAGCTGATGCTGCTGTACCGGATCAACGGCCGGGCGACCCGCTTCGAGAACCGTTTCTGGGCCGGCGGCTCGGTCGAGGAGTTGTACGCCGATGTCGGAGAGAGCCCCGACAATCCGATGTCCGCCATTTTCGCCGCCGCCATGCGGGAGTGGAAACGCTCGGTCGGCGACGAGTCCGGGCAGCGGTCGTTGCGCGGAAGCCTGGGAGACCGGATCGACCGGGTGATGCATGTCACGCTGACCCGGGAAATGAGCCGGTCGGAACGCTTCCTCGGTTCGCTGGCGTCGATCGGGTCCACGGCGCCCTTCGTCGGCCTGTTCGGCACCGTCTGGGGCATCATGCGCGCGTTCCAGGACATCGCGATCCAGAAGAACACCAACCTGGCGACCGTGGCGCCGGGCATTGCCGAGGCCCTGTTTGCAACCGCGCTCGGCCTGTTGGCGGCGATCCCGGCGGTCGTGGCCTATAACAAGCTGTCGGGAGACCTCGACCGCTACGCCCACCGGCTGGAGGGCTTCTCGGGCGAGTTCAGCGCGATCGTGTCGCGCGAACTCGACAACAGCGGAGACTGACGATGGCCGCCGCACCGCTCCGGCGCGGCCGCGGACGCCGCAGCTATCGGCCGATGTCCGAGATCAACGTGACGCCGTTCGTGGACGTGATGCTGGTGCTGCTGGTCATCTTCATGGTGACGGCGCCCCTGCTGACCGTCGCCGTCCCGGTCGACCTGCCCAAGGCCAGGGCCGCCGCCGTCGGCAAGCCCGACAAGCCGCTGATCGTCAGCGTCCGCGCCGACGGCACGGTCTTCCTGCAGGAAACGCAGATGGATACGGCAACCCTGATCGCGCGGCTCAAGGCGATCGCGCTGGTGCGCAACAATCCGCGGATCTTCGTGCGGGGCGACAAGACGGTGCCCTACGGACGGGTGATGCAGGTCATGAGTTCGATTTCGGCCGCCGGCTTCCCGAAAGTCGGGCTGATCGCTGAAGACGGCAACGACTAGGCGGCAGGCGGGCGCCATGCGCGGCATCCTCATCTCGGTCGCCCTGCATACGCTGGTCCTGCTGGCCGCGGCGCTCGGTTTGCCTTGGCTCGCGAAACCGCCGGCCCAAGCGGCGCGCAACTTCGAGGTGGATATCGTTCGCCTGTCCGACATTACGCAGGCAAGCAAGGGCGAAAAACCGAAACCCAGGACCGAGCGCAAGCCGGACGCCGAGCGCGAAACGACCGCGAAGCCGGTCGCCCGCGACCGGCGCGCCGAAAAACCGCCGGAGATGCCGGAACCGGTCAAGCCGAAGCCGGCGGACATCGAGCCGCCCAAGGTTGCGAAGCCGAAACCGAAGCCGCAGTCAAAGGCGAAGCCGAAGCCGCCGGAAAAGACCGCGACCGCCAAACCGAAGGCGCCGCCGAAACCGGAGCCCCCGAAGAAAGCCGCCGTCGCCAAACCGGAAGCTGCGCCGGCGCCGCCGAAACCTGCGAAAAAAGCCGAACCGGCGCCGAAGCCGAAGACCGCTCCGCCGAAACGCGCCGAAATCGATCCCCGCGCCAAGCCCAGGAAAAAACCGGAACCCAAACCGAAGCAAAAGGCAAAGAAAGCCGCGCCGAAAAAGCCGGCGAAGCCCGAAGCGAAATTCGCGAAGCCGAAGCAGAAACCGGCACCCAAACCGCCGGAGACGGCAAGGAAAGCCGGGCCGAAGGTCGAACGCCAGGTCGCCGCCCTGCCGCGGCCTCGCCCGCCGGCGCTGCCGCGCCCCGAGAGAAGCGCGAAACGGCCGCCGAAGGCCGTCAAGAAACCTCCGGCCAGAAAGGACCCGCTCGACTCGGTGTTCAAGACCGTCGGCAAGCTGAAGAAATCGCAGCAGTCCGACCGCGACCGGACGGCCGTCCGGACGCCGGCCGGCGCCAAGACGGCGGCACCCAGCCTGCGGCTGACCCTGTCGGAAATCCAGGCGGTCCGGCGGCAGATTCAGCCGTGCTGGAATTTTCCGGCGGGCGCGCAGGATGCCGGCTCGTTGCGCGTCCGGATCACGATATGGCTTAACCGCGACGGCTCGGTGCGCGATGCAAAGATACTGGACGGCGCGGACACTTCACGCAATGCGAAGCTGCGCGCCGCCGCCGACGCCGGCATTCGCGCGGTCAGCAATCCCAGATGCAGTCCGCTGAAGCTGCCGCCGGAAAAATTCGACCGGTGGAAAGTGCTGACCATCGACTTCGATCCGTCCAAACTGAGTTCGGAGTAATCATGCCGCTTCCCGCGCCCGTATCCCGCTCGTGCCGCCGGCTGTTTATGGCGGGCCTGCTCGCCTTCGCCGTACCCGCGACGGCCGCCGCGCAACTGACCATCCGGATCGACGATCCGAATTTCGAGCCGCTGCCGATCGCCATCGCGGCGCCGCAGGCGTCCACCGGCGACGAACGGTCCACCGCCGGCCGGATTGCCGGCGTCGTGACCGCAAATCTCGAGGGATCGGGCCTGTTCCGCGCGATCGACCCGAGCGCGTTCGTCCAGCGCGACGGGTCCGAGGTGCTCGCGCCGCGCTTCAACGACTGGAAGGGCATCGGCGCCGAGGCGCTGGTCACCGGCCGGGTCTTTCACCGGACCAACGGCGATATCCGCATCGAATTCCGGCTCTGGGACGTCGCCACCGGACGCCAACTGGTCGGCCGCAGGCTGGAAACCGGGAGAGCCAACTGGCGCCGCCTCGCGCACAAGATGTCCGACGCCATCTACCGGCGCCTGACCGGCGAAAACGGCTATTTCGATACGCGGGTCGTCTACGTCGCCGAATCCGGACCGGTGCTCAAACGGGTCAAACGCCTTGCGATCATGGACCAGGACGGCGCCAACCACCGGTTCCTGACCGACGGCAGGAACCTGGTGATGACGCCGCGTTTCTCGCCCTCGGCCCAGGAAATAACCTATCTCGAATTCGTCGGCGAACAGCCGCGCGTCTACATCCTCGACATCGATTCCGGCCAGCGCGAAATCGTCGGCGAATTCGAGGGCATGACCTTCGCGCCGCGCTTCTCGCCCGACGGCAACAGGATCGTCATGTCCCTGGCGCGCGACGGCAATTCGGAAATTTACGCGATGGACCTGCGGACCCGCGCCACCGAGCGGCTGACGCGGCACCCGGCCATCGACACCTCGCCGTCCTATTCGCCGGACGGTTCGAGGATCGTGTTCGATTCCGACCGCAGCGGACGGCAGAAAATTTACGTCATGAAGGCCGACGGCAGCGGGGTACGCCGGATCAGCAACCGGCCGGGCCGTTATGCGACGCCGGTCTGGTCGCCGCGGGGCGACCTGATCGCCTTTACCAAACTCGAAGCGGGCGCCTTCTTCATCGGCGTCATGCAGCCCAACGGCGACGGGGAGCGCATCCTGGCCCAGGGCTATCTGGCAGAGGGTCCGACATGGGCGCCGAACGGCCGGGTGCTGATGTACTACAAGAAACCGCGCGGCGGCGCGGCGCAGCTCTATTCGATCGATCTGACCGGCCGGAACGAGCGCCCGATGGACACGCCCGAAGACGCCTCGGACCCGGCCTGGTCGCCGCTGCTGGAAGACTAGCCTTGCGCAGTGCGATCAACATTTTACCGCATTTGCTCCACATTCGCGCCCAAGACGGTTTGCAAGTTGTGCGTTGAACCTTAGAAAGGTTTGCAACGAATCGATCGGGAGCCGGCGGGCCGGACAAAGATCGCGATTGGTCGAGGACATCGTGTCATGAAACTCAAACATGCGTTGGCCGTGTTGGCGATTGCCCTCGCGTCGGTCGGTTGCAGCACGAAGACCCCCAAGGACGGCGCCGCCGATAACCGGGTGACGCAATCGGAACTGGCGCGGCCGGGGCCGGGAAAGAGTTGGCGGGAATATACCGCGCCCTCGCGCAACGGTTACAGCGACCGGGTGTTTTTCGCGTACGACCGCTTCGATCTCGACGAGGATGCCCAGGCCACGATCCGGGCCTGGTCGGAATGGATGCGCGCCCACCGCGACGCCACCGTCCTGGTCGAAGGACACGCCGACGAGCGCGGCACGCGGGAATACAATCTGGGCCTGGGCGCCAAGCGCGCGACCGCGATCCGCGACATGCTGATTGCCCTCGGCGTGAATGCCCGGCGGATCCGCACCGTCTCCTACGGCAAGGAACGCCCCGCCGTTGCGGGCGACGACGACGATTCGTACCGGCAGAACCGGCGCGGCGTCGCCCGGCCGAGCACAGGCGGAGCATAGTTTCCCCGCCCGGCAGGCGGAGCGGGACAGAGCCGTGGCAGCGAGCGTACGCCTGACCGGGCGCGGTTCGGTCGTCGCCCTGCTGCTGGGCTTCTGCGCAGCGGCGGGATCCGCGTTGCCGGGGGCGCGCGCCCAGATATCGGACGCCAGGGTATCGGACGCCCGGGTATCGACCGCCCAACTGTCGAACGCCGATATCGACGACCTGCGCTTCCGGCTCCGCCGTCTGGAGCGGAACTTCAATGCGCTGAAAGGCGGCGACCCGGATGTCCCGTCGTCGCTGGCGACCCGGTTCCAGAACCGTTTGAACCAGATGGAAAGGACGATCCAGAGCCTGACCGGCAAGGTCGAGGATCTGATTTACCGCTTCGAGTCGCTGGAGAAGGAACGCAAGGCGTTCGAGGCGGATGCCGAATACCGCCTCGGCCTGTTGGAAAAGCGCGCCGGTATAAAGGGCGGCGCGGGACGGGCGGAACGAGCGCCCCAAACCGAAACCGAAACGGACGCCGAAGCGAATGCCGAACGGCAAAGCGCCGGACAGGAGAGCGGCCGGAAGAAGGCGGCGGCGCCGGGGTCGTCCATTCTGCCGCCCGGCACGGAAAAGGAGCAGTACCGCTTTGCCATCGGCCAGTTGCGGCAGGCGCGCTACGACGAGGCGGCGGCGGCCTTCCGGGAATTCCTGAAGAGCCATCCGGATGGCCGATTTGCCGGCAATGCCTATTACTGGCTGGGCGAGACCCATTACGCGCAACAGCAATACCGGCTGGCGGCCATCCGCTTCGCCGACGGCTTCAAGAAGTTCCCCAAGCACCCCAAGGCGCCGGACAATCTGCTGAAGCTCGGGATGTCCATGGCGCATCTCAAGAAGACCGAGGAAGCCTGTGCGAGCTGGGCCGAACTGAAGCGCCGCTATCCGTCCGCGCCGGGCTACGTCAAGCGCAAGGCGGCCCGGGAACGCAAGAGACTTGGCTGCCGGGCCTGACCCGGTTTCCGGTCCGGTCCCCGATCCGGTCGGGGCGGCGGAATTCTCCCGCCTGATCGGCCGGCTGGGCCCTTTCGAACCCGCCCCGCATCTCGCCGTTGCCGTCTCCGGCGGCCGCGACAGCCTCGCCCTCGGCCTTCTGGCGCACGGTTGGGCCGCCGGCCGAAACGGGCGTGTCACCGGCCTGATCGTCGATCACGGTCTGCGAAGCGGCTCTGCCGGCGAGGCGGCCCGGACAGGGGAAACGCTCGGCCGGTCGGGCATCGCCGCCGTCATCCTCGAAGCATCGGGCCGGCCGCGGAAGAACCTCCAGGCCTGGGCGCGCGCCGCCCGGTACGCGCTGATGGAAGACTGGTGCCGCAGCGCCGGCGTGCTGCACCTTCTGGTTGCGCATCATCGCGACGATCAGGCCGAAACGCTGCTCGCCGGCCTGACGCGCAGCACGGGCCTGCAGGGACTGGCCGGCATGGCCGCCGTGCGCGAGCTGCCGTCCTGCCGGATCGTGCGGCCCCTGCTCGATGTGCCGCGCAGCCGGCTGACGGCGACTCTGGAAGCCCGGAACGTCGCCTGGATCGACGATCCGTCGAACCGGGACCGGCGCTTCCGCCGGGTCCGCCTGCGCCAGCGGCTGGCTGGCGGACCCGAAGGGCCGGCTCTGTCGGCGCGCGCCGGCGCGGCCGGACGGGCGCGCCGGCGTTTCGAGCGCCGGGTCGCCGATCTGCTCGCAGCTTCGGTCGCTCCGGACGGTCCGCGGGCCCTTGTCGACCGCGCGGCGCTGCGGCAGGCCGAGCCGGAAGCCGCCGCCGCCGCCGTCGCCGCGCTGATCCGCCGGGCCGGCGGCGCGCCGGCGCCGCCCCGCACGGAGCGGCTGGCGCGGACCGTGGGCTGGCTGTGCAGCGCGGCCCGGAACGGCCGCAGGACGGTCGGAGGATGCGCCGTCTGCCTGGACGGCGCCCGGGCGGTATTCGCCCCCGAACCCGGACGGCCGGACGAGGGCGCGCGCCGCGGCGGCGGCACGGATCGCCCGGCCCTTGCACCGGCTGCGTTCGCGCCGTTTCCGGCGGTTGCGCCGGCTGGACTCGTTCCCACATTCCCTTATCTAGGGTAGATGGCCTGCCGCCGGGGGCGCCCCGTCGACGGCCTCAATTTCCGAAAGGCGCGGTTTCGTGAGCAATTTCGGCAGAAATCTTGCCATGTGGCTGGTGATCGGCGTGCTGCTGATCGCCCTGTTCAACCTGTTCCAGGGCGGCTCCGGCCGGAACGCGGCGAGCGAGATGTCCTATTCGGAATTCATCGGCCAGGTGGATGGCGGCAACGTCCGGGAGGTCGTTATCCAGGGCGAGAAGATCAAGGGCGTCCTGCGCAGCGGCCGGACCTTCGAAGTGACCAGCCCGGCGGATCCGAAGCTGGTCGAGCGGCTGATCGACAAGAAGGTCGGCGTCCGCGCCGAGCCGAAGGACAAGGAGATGCATCCGCTGCTCTCCATTTTCGTGTCCTGGCTGCCGATCATCCTGATCATCGCGGTGTGGATCTTCTTCATGCGGCAGATGCAGTCCGGGACCGGCCGGGCCATGGGCTTCGGCAAGTCGCGCGCGCGCCTGCTGACCGAGCGCACCGGCCGGGTCACGTTCGAGGACGTCGCCGGCGTCGAGGAAGCGAAACAGGAAGTCGAGGAAATCGTCGAGTTCCTGCGCGACCCGCAGAAATTCCAGCGCCTCGGCGGCAAGATTCCCAAGGGCGTCCTGCTGGTCGGCCCGCCGGGCACCGGCAAGACCCTGCTCGCCCGGGCGATCGCCGGCGAGGCCAACGTGCCCTTCTTCACCATCTCCGGCTCGGACTTCGTCGAGATGTTCGTCGGCGTCGGCGCCAGCCGGGTGCGCGACATGTTCGAACAGGGCAAGAAGAATGCGCCCTGCCTGGTCTTCATCGACGAAATCGACGCCGTCGGCCGCCATCGCGGCGCCGGCCTCGGCGGCGGCAACGACGAGCGCGAGCAGACGCTCAACCAGCTGCTGGTCGAGATGGACGGCTTCGAGGCCAACGAAGGCGTCATCCTGATCGCCGCCACCAACCGGCCCGACGTGCTGGACCCGGCGCTGCTGCGCCCCGGCCGGTTCGACCGCCAGGTCGTGGTGCCCAACCCGGACATCGCCGGGCGCGAGAAGATCCTGAAGGTCCACATGCGGCGCATACCGCTCGGCCCGGATGTCAACGCCTCGGTGATCGCCCGCGGCACGCCGGGCTTCTCCGGCGCCGACCTCGCCAACCTGGTGAACGAGGCGGCGCTGCTGGCTGCGCGCAAGAACAAGCGGGTCGTCGGCATGCTGGAGCTGGAGGAGGCCAAGGACAAGGTCCTGATGGGCGCCGAGCGCCGGTCGATGGTGATGACCGAGGAAGAGAAGGAAATGACCGCCTATCACGAGGCGGGCCATGCCCTGATCGCCGTGCACCAGGAATATCACGACCCGCTGCACAAGGTGACCATCATCCCGCGCGGCCGTGCGCTGGGCGTGACCATGTCGCTGCCCGAGCGGGACAAGTACGCCTATGCCGAGCGCGAACTGAAGGCGAAGATCGCCATGACCTTCGGCGGCCGGATCGCCGAAGAGCTGATCTACGGCAAGGACGCGGTCACGACCGGCGCGACCAACGATATCCAGCAGGCGACCAACCTGGCGCGCAAGATGGTCACGGAGTTCGGCTTCTCCGACAAGCTGGGCCCGCTGCGCTACGAGGATAACCAGGAAGAGGTTTTCCTCGGCCATTCCGTGACCCAGCACAAGAACGTCTCCGACAAGACCGCCGAAACGATCGACAACGAGGTCCGGCGGCTGGTCGAGGAAGGCGAGGCCACGGCGCGCGAAATCCTGACCGAGCATATCGACCAGCTGCACACGCTGGCGAACGGCCTGCTGGAATTCGAGACGCTCAGCGCCGCCGAGATCGACCTGCTGCTGAAAGGCGAGAAGATCGTCCGGCCGGACGAGAGCGACGAGGCCCAGGCGGCGCGGGAAGCCGGCCGGCCGCGCCGCACCAGCGTGCCGACCAGCAGCCGCCCCGCGCCGGACGCCGGCCCCGGCGGCGGTATGGAGCCGGAACCGCAGACGTAGGGGCTAAAGGGGGCGGCCGGCGCGCCGCGGCGCGCATTTTCCATATTGTCCCTCCGCCTCTTCAGGAGATTCCCCTGCGAAAAAGGGCGCCGGGCGGGCCGGACGCGCCGGAAGGCGGCTGTTTTTGAACGAATAATCAATATCAGTTTGCCAACTCTTTGAAATTGCTCGGTTTTTTGATTTTTATTGAACATTCAATATAATTTGCTTTTTTGTGCCCGCCGGCCCTAACCCGTTGGAATCGTTGGAAGAACGCCACCCGGAAGTGCGCAAAAGTCATTTCCGTAGGAAATTTTCCAGACTCTCGGCCGGCCGGGAGCGCCGCCCTTCGAGACAGGGCTTCCAGACGCGGTGCGGAGCCTGCCCCGAGCGAAGCCGAGGGGAACCGCTTCTCGGCCCCTCCTCCGGATGAAGGGTTGTACTTGCCTCAACCCATACAGCTTCGTCCCGAGGAGGACGTTAAGGAGCTCCGGACCCCGGTCCGGGGCGTCTCGAAACGCCCGTCTCGAAGGACGGGGCGAGGCGCATTGGATGGCGGACCGGCGGACCGGTCGGCGGCGGCGGGCCGGAAAAGCGGGCAGGTCTCGCGCCTGTTTGTTTGTTCGCTTCTTTCGGAGCAGCGGCCAGCCGCGGCAGGCGCACTTCGGGCGTTGACAGGGCCGATATAGGGCAAGGGATACACCCTGTCAAGGAATATTATCGAGAAAAAGGAAATATTTATAAAAACCGGCCCTGCCCCGCCGCAGGGAGGGTGCGGGGCGGCGGCTTCGTTCTTTTGTGGAGGACTCCGGGCGAAGGGAATGTATAAAGCGGCGAAGCCGCCTGTCGGGGCGCGGCCGGGCGTTGCAGGGCCGGGCGCATCCCCCGCAAAGGCGGCGCCCGGAAAGCCCGCAACGGAAAGAGCCTGCAACAGGAAGCGAATCGGCGGTGGAACGGACGATCGATCGCGCGCTGGCCGAGATGCAGTTCAACGCGGACGGGCTGATCCCCTGCATCGCGCAGCAGCACGACAGCGGCGAAGTGCTGATGATGGCCTGGATGAACGCCGACGCCGTGCGGGAAACGCTGGCGACCCGGCGGGTGTGCTACTGGTCGCGCTCGCGCCGCAGCCTGTGGCGCAAGGGCGAGACCTCCGGCCATGCCCAGCGGCTGATCGATTTCCGCTACGACTGCGACGGCGACACCGTCCTGCTGCTGGTCGACCAGACCGGCCCGGCCTGCCACACGAACCGCCCCAACTGCTTCTACCGCGCCGTCCGCCCCGAAGGCGTCGCCACGCTCTCCGAGCCGGCGGCGGCGCAGGAGTAGCCGGGCGGTTTACATCGCGAGGCGGCGCGGCGACGATGGCGCCGTAAAGGGAGCGAGACGATGACGACAGCAGACGCCCGCCCGCCGGTCTTCGGCGTGCATCACACCGCCTACCGCTGCCGGGACGCGGAGGAGACCCGCGCCTTCTACGAGGACAAGCTGGGCTTTCCGATGACCCTGGCGCTTGAGATCGAGGAGGAACCCTCGACGGGCAACCCGCTCAAATACCTGCACATCTTCTTCGATATCGGCAGCCATAAGGCGGACGAGCCCAACTATATCGCCTTCTTCGAACTGCCCGACACGCCGGCCGACGAAACGACCTTCGCCCAGAAATGGGGCTTCGACCTGCATCTCGCCATGCGGGTGGACGGCCACGGGGACCTTGCGGCGTGGAAGACGCGGCTGCGCGACGGCGGCATTGCGGTGAAGGGCCCGATCGACCACGGCATCTGCAGCTCGATCTATTTCCACGACCCGAACGGCTACGTTCTGGAATTCGCCGCCGAGAACGAAGCCGAACGCGCCGTGCTGGCGCAGGAAGCCGCGGAAGCGCGCGCCAACCTGGCGAAATGGAACGCCTGGAAGGCGGCGCGTTAGAATAGCCGCGCCGGCCCTACTTCCCCCGCCGGTCCTCCACCCGTTTCGCCTTCATCTCGGTCTTGGGGAAGGTGTCGGGCGGCGCGACCTCGACCTCTACGCGCACCTCGATCCGGCTCGTGACGGCGTTGCGCACGGCGGCGATGACGCCGTCCGGGCGGGCGTGATCGGCGTGCTCGACCTCGATGCGCATGAAGTCGATGCCCTCGGCGGTGGTGTCGAGGCGGACCATGTATTCGTCGCCGACGCCCTCGACGGCGCGCACGCCCTCCTCCACGACGCTGGGATAGAATTTGACGCCGCGCAGGTTAATCAGGTCGTCGGCCCGGCCCTGGAAGCCGCCGAGCGCGCGGACATGGGTGCACCCGCAGGCGCAGGGCGCGGTGTCGAAGCTCGTATAGTCGCCGACGACGAAGCGCAGGTGGCTCGAGCTTTCCGAGTTCATGTTGGTGCAGACGGTGACGCCGCGCGCGCCCTCCGGCACGGCGGCCATACCGTTGTCCGGATCGCACAGTTCCCAGACCTGGATATCCTCCATCAGGTGGGTCTGCACCGTGCCGTCGTCGCGCACCGGACGGCTGCACGAGAAGCCGCCGGAATGGGGCGATGCCTCGGTGCAGCCGTAGAACTCCACCACCTCGGCGCCCCACATCTCCTCCAGCCGCCGGCGCGTCGCCGCGATGCCGGCCGCCGGCTCGCCGCCGGTAAACAGCCGTGTCACCGAGGTCTGCGCCGGATCGTGGCCCAGGCCGCGCATGACGTGGCCAAGGCGCAGCAGTTGCGACGGCAGGGTCGCCAGGATCGTCGGCCGGTAGCGCAGGATGAAGTTGCAGCGCAATTCCGCCGTCAGGCCGCCGCCGGGAATGCAGGGCACGCCCATATGGGCGAGCGCGTGCAGCACGCCCCAGCCCCAGACGTGCGGGCCGAAGCCGACGACCAGGAATACCGTCTCGCCCGGCCGCGCGCCGAGCGACCACAGCGCCCGGCTGTTCGCCCATTTCCAGTAGTCGAGATCGGTCTTGGAATAGCGGAAGACCCGCGGCGTGCCGGTCGAGCCGGAGGTCGGGAAAATCGTCCAGCCGCGGTCGTTCCAGATTGCTTCGTCATGGGTCGTGTATGTGCCCCAGGGCGGATGGGCCGCCATGTCGGCGACCATCTCCTTCTTGTCGACCGGACGCCATTTCGGCAGGTCGTCGACGGTCCGGATATCGTCCGGAATCATCCCGGCAGCATCGAACCGGCGGCGGTAGAAGGCGCTGTTCTCGTAGAGGAACGGCGACAGTTTCTCCAGCTTGGCGTTCTGGATCGCCCGGATTTCGTCGCGCGACGCCGTCTCCAGGCTCGGCGACCAGTATTCCGCCGAGCCCGGCCCGGCGAAATCCCGGCGATACTCTTCGAGAACCGCCATATAGGCGCGGCGGGCGGATGCGGCGCGGTCTTCGGACATGGCTGTAGCGGATTGCGGAAGACCGGCCGAAGATAAGCGCAACGGGCCGCCCGGGGCAAACCCGGCGCCCGGCCCCGGCCTTCAGTCTTCCGCCATCAACGCCGCCATCCTGCGGTGGAGCCCCTGGAGCGCCGGCTCGTTGCGGCCGTAGACGACCTCGCGGGCAAGCCCGCTGGCGAAGCCGGCGTAGGCCGATTCGGCGGCGGCGAAATCCTCGGTCTCCACGGTGCGCACGGCCAGATCGAGATTGGCGTCCCAGTGGCGGCGGGCCTTGTCGCTTTCCGCCGGCTCGGGGATATACAGGTCGAGAAAGACCTCGGTCCGGCCGACCCGGCCGCCGCGCGGGAAGATGCGCCACAGTTCGACATGGTCCTGCTGCATGACGAAGACGGCGTTGGGCGGCAGGTAACAGACGATCGCCGAATGCCGGACGGCGTCCCACTCCGCCTCGGGCCGGCCGCGCAATTCGACGATGGAGCGGCGCGGCAGGTATTCGCGGAAACTCGCGCCGAATTCGTCGTAGAGGCAGAGGTTGGGGAAGAAGATCGGCGCGACCGTCTGCTTGTGGAGCACGGCGAAATGGTACGGCTCCATGAAGGTGTCGAGCGCCATCTTCCAGTTGATCGCCGGGGTCATCCGGTGGCTCTTGTAGTAGTGGTGCCCGGCCAGGCCGTAGCCGGCGAACTCGGCGGCGAGGCCGTCCAGCGACTCGCCCGGATCGGGGGGCGTTTCGCCCGACAGCCGGATCCAGACCAGGCCGCCGGCCTCCGTGCAGGGCAGCGCGGCGAGCGTGCAGCCGGCGAGGTCGGCGCCGTCGAAGCTCCCGCGGTCGGGCACGCCGGTCAGGCGCCCGTCCGGGCCGTAGGTCCAGCCGTGGTAGGGGCAGGCGAAGCCGCGCCGCACGGCGCCCGCCCCGTCGAGCAGGCGGGTGCCGCGGTGGCGGCAACTGTTGAGGAAGGCCCGCGCCGCGCCGTCCGCGCCGCGCATCAGCAGGACCGGCACGCCGGCGAGGTCCTCCGCCAGGTAACTGCCGGGCTCCGGCAGCCGCCCCGACAGGCAGGCCAGCAGCGTCTTGCGGCGCAGGATGCGGTCCATCTCGGCCTCGAACCGGGCCGGATCGGTGTAGACGCCGACGGGATTGCGCATGACGCCCGCCGCCCGGTCGGTCGTACCGGCGTCCAGATGGTCGAGCACGCGCCGGACCAGCGATCGATGGGTTGCTCTATGCAAGGATTCGCCCGGAACTGTTCGCTTCGGCGAAAGGCGGGACCGACGGGGATCGGATAATCTTGTTGACCGCCTCTCGCAAAAACACGCTATAACGGTAACGGTTTGGCCGCCGCAACACTTCGACAGCAGGACAAAACGGCCAATCGGAGACGATCGTCAGGACCCAACGGGAGGGACGTCATGAAGAAACTTGTTATCGGGACCGTCGCGGCGACAGCCCTTGCCGCCGGCCTCGCCGCGCCGGCGCAGGCCGAGAATTTCCGCATCGGCTTCCTCAACACGCTGTCCGGCGGCGCCGCCATTCTCGGCAAGGCCCAGCTGGCCGGCTGGCAGCTCGGCCTCGAACTCGAAGGCTGGAAGAAAAATGGCGACAAACTCGGCGGCGTGCCGACGAACGTCTATGTCGGCGACGACCAGCGCAAGGTCGATGTCGGCCTGCGGGCGGTCCGCAAGTGGCTCAAGTCCGAGCGGGTCCACATGGTGGCCGGCGTCATCTGGTCGAACATTCTCGCCGCCGTGCAGCGCCCGGTGATCCGCGGCAGGCGGATCATGATGAGCACCAACGCCGGCTGGTCCGGCATGGCGGGCAAGAAATGCAGCCCCTATTTCATTTCGAGCTCGTTCCAGAACGACGAAGCCGCCGAGGCGATGGGCCAGCTGCTGAACCTCGAAGGCCTGAAGAAGGTGTTCATGATGGCGCCGAACTATCAGGCCGGGAAGGACATGCTGAACGGCTTCGAGCGCACCTACACGGACGGCAAGGTCGTCGGCCGGATCCTGTTCAAGCTGGGCACGCGCGACTATCAGGCCGAGATCAGCAAGGTGCGCGCCAGCGGCGCGGATTCCCTGTTCATCTTCGCGCCGGGCGGCATGGGCATCGCCTTCATGAAGCAGTGGGCGGCCTCCGGCGCCGGCCAGCAGGTGAGGCTCTACACCAACTACGCCGTCGACTACATCACGATCAAGCCGATCGGCAAGGCGGCGGTGGGCACGTTCCACACACTGCACTGGGGCCCGAACCTGGACAATCCGCGCAACAAGGAATTCATCAAGGCCTTCATGGCGAAGAACAAGCGGATGCCGGACATGTTCGCCCTGCAGGCCTATGACGGCGCGCGCAAGATCGCCGACGGCCTGCGCGGCGCGAAGGGCAACTTCAAGAACCTGAAGAACCTCGTGAAGACGATGCGGGACCAGGGGCTCAATTCGGTGCGCGGGCAGCTGAAATACAACGTCAACGGCTTCCTGATCCAGCCCTGGTACAAGCGCTCGGTCACGCTGGACGCCAAGGGCGTTCCGCAGATTCAGGCCAACCAGATGGTGACTTTCAAGACCGACAGCTTCGGCAACAAGTGCCCGAAGAAGAGCTGGAACTGATCTCCGGTCCGACCGTTCCATGAAGGGCGCCCCGCTCGGGGCGCCCTTTTTCTTTGTCCGCTCCGGTAAAGCGGTATCGCGCGGGCCCGCCTCAGCCGCGGCCGATATGGGGCATCTTGGTCGCCATGATCGTCATGAAGAGCGCGTTGGCGTCGAGCGGCAGGTTGGCCATGTGCAGGACCGACGTGGCGACATGTTCGACGTCCATGCGCGGCTCGACCGTCTTCTCGCCGTTCGCCTGCAATATCCCCTCGGCCATGACCTTCGTCATCCCGGTCACCGCGTTGCCGATGTCGATCTGGCAGGCGGTGATGTCGTCGGGCCGGCCGTCCAGTGCGATGGACTTGGTGAGGCCGGTGAGCGCGTGCTTGGTCGCGGTGTAGGGCGCGGTGAACGGCCGCGGCGTGTGGGCCGAAATGGAGCCGTTGTTGATGATCCGCCCGCCCTTCGGCTCCTGCGCCTTCATGATCCGGATCGCGTGCTGGGCGCAGATGAAACAGGCGGTCAGGTTCAGGTCGACCACGTCGCGCCATTGCTGCGGCGTCAGCTCCTCCATCGGCACCTGCGGCGCCCCCCGGCCGGCATTGTTGAACAGCACGTCGAGCCGGCCGAATTCCTCGACCGTGCGCGCGAACAGCCGGGCGACCTGGTCGTCGTCGGTCACGTCCGTCGGCAGCGCCAGCATCCGGCCGCCGCCCTCGGCCGCGCCCGCCGCCGTTATGTCCAGCTCCTCGGCGCGCCGGCCGGCCAGCGCCACGTTGTAGCCGTCGGCCTGCATCGCCAGGGCGACGGCGCGGCCGATGCCGGAGCCGGCGCCGGTGACGATGGCGGATCGGACATGGGACATGACGCGCCTCCCGGGGCTTTGTTCGACGGGCCGTAGCCAGCCTCCGGTTTAGGAAGACTCGCGGGGCCGGTCAATCGCGGCGGGCTTCGCCCCCGCCGCCCCATCCGGCAGCCCCTACCCTGCCGGCCCGGCCATGCTGTCGGGCAGGAACATCACGATGTCGGGGAAGACGACGATCAGGAAGACCGCGAACACCATGACCAGGAACAGGGGCAGCGAGACCTTCGCGATATAGCCGATATTGTGGCCGGTCATGCCCTGCAGCACGAACAGGTTGAAGCCGATCGGCGGCGTGATCTGCGCCATCTCGACGACGACGACGAGGAAGATGCCGAACCAGATCAGGTCGATGCCGGCCTGCAGGATCATCGGCTCGACGATCGCCATGGTCAGCACGACGGCCGAGATGCCGTCGAGGAAACAGCCGAGCAGGATGTAGAAGACCGTCAGCGCCAGGATCAGCTCGTACTTGGAGAGGTTGAAGCCGGCGATCCAGGACGCCAGGCCGCGCGGCAGGCCGGTAAAGCCCATCGCCAGGGTCAGGAAGGCCGCGCCGGCGAGGATCAGCGCGATCATGGCGGAGGTGCGGGTGGCGCCGAGCAGCGATTCCCGGAAGGTTTCCCGGGACAGCGAGCCCTGGACCGCCGACAGGCCGAGCGCCCCGGCGACGCCGAACACAGCCGCCTCCGTCGCCGTGGCGATGCCGCCGTAGATCGAGCCGAGCACCCCGGCGATCAGCAGCAGGACCGGGATGAGGTAGAGCGACTGGCCGAGCTTTTCTCCGAAGGGCCGCCGCGGCTCGGCCGGCGGCATCCTGCCCGGCCGCAGCAGCGACCAGCCGATCACATAGGCCATGAACAGGCTCGCCAGCACGATTCCCGGCACCACGCCGGCGATGAACAGTTTGGAAATCGACTGGTTCACCGTCACGCCGTAGACGATCAGGATGATCGACGGCGGGATCAGCAGGCCGAGCGTGCCGGCGCCGGAAAGCGTGCCGATCACCAGGTCTTCGGGATATTTGCGCGCCCGCAACTCGGGAATCGACATCTTGCCGACCGTCGCCACGGTCGCCGCCGACGAGCCGGAGATCGCGGCGAAGATCGTGCAGCCGATGATGTTGGTGTGGAGCAGCCGGCCGGGCAGCCGGCTCATCCACGGCGCCAGGCCCTTGAACAGGTCTTCGGACAGGCGGGTCCGGAACAGGATTTCGCCCATCCAGATGAAAAGCGGCAGGGCGGTGAGCGTCCAGCTCGCCGAACTGGACCAGATCACGGTCATCATCCGGTCGCCGATCTGGCCGAAGGCGCCGGGCGCGAACAGCACCATGCCGGTAAAGGCGACGCCGATCAGCGAGAAGCCGACCCAGACCCCGCTGCCGAGCAGGAACAGCAGCACGCCGAGGAACACGGCGGTGGCAAGAATATGCTCCACCGCCCGCCGCCCTATTCCGCGGTCGCCATGACGTCGGCGCTGCGCTGGTCGCCGATGTCGGCGCCGCGCAGCACGTCGACGAAGCGGTGCAGGACGCAGACGAACAGCACCGTCGCGCCCGCGGCGACCGCGGTCTGCGGAATCCACAGCAGCATCCGGTCCGTGCTCTCGCTCACGTCCTCCAGGTCCCAGGAGACCGCGACCAGCTTCACGGCGTACCAGCAGACGAAGCCGGTCACGAAGCTGGAGGCGGCCAGGCACCAGATTTCGGCGATGCGCCGGGCGCGCCCGGTCAGCCGGCCGATAATCGCCGACATGCGGATATGGGCCCGGTGGCCGAAGGTGTAAGCGAAGGCGAAAAAGGCCGAAGCCGCCATCGAATAGCCGGCATAGGCCTTGAGGCCGGGCACATAGACGGCGGCGGCCCGCGAGCCGATCTCCAGCAGGATCAGCAGGCCGATCAGGACCAGGAAACAGGCCCCGGCCGCGCCGCAAATCCGGTACAGGCCGGCGGCGAAGCGCGCCGCCGGCAGCGTCAGGCCGGCGGACAAAGCGAAGCCGCCGGCGGCGAGAACCGCCGCCAGCGGCCCGTAGTCCAGAATGAAATCGGCCATCCGCCGGGAGCGGCGGGGCGGCGCGGCGCGCCGGCGCGGCCCCGCAATCCCAGGGAAAGCGCTAGTTCATCGCCCTGTAGGCGTCGATCACGGCCTTGCCGTCGGCGCCGGCGCGCTTCAGCCACTCCTGCATCATCGTGTTGCCCAGCGCGCGGAACCCCTTGGCCAGCGCCGCGCTCGGCGGCCCCACTTCCATGCCGTTCTTGGCGAGCTGCACCTTGTACCAGTCGGCCAGCCTCTGGGCCTCCGCCCAGCCCGCCTTCTCGGCCGCGGCGGCCGCGTCGGTCAGCGCCTTCCGGCCGGCGTCGTCCAGCCCGTCCCATGCCTTGGTATTGACGATCACCATGTTCTTCGGCAGCCAGGCCTGGGTGTCGTACCAGTATTTGACATGCTCCCAGATTTTCCGGTCGTAGCCGGTCGAACCCGAGGAAATCATCGATTCCGCAACGCCGGTGGCGAAGGCCTGCGTGAGTTCGGCCGCCTCGATCTTGGTGGGAATCGCGCCCATCAGGTTTGCGAGGCGCGCCGTCGCGGCGTTATAGGCGCGGAACTTGACGCCTTTCATATCGGCGACCGTGTTGACCGGTTTCTTGTTGTAGAGGCCCTGCGGCGGCCACGGCACGGCGTAGAGCATCCGCACGCGCTTCGCCGCCAGGATCTTCTGGAGCACCGGCAGCGACGCCTTGTGCAGTTTCAGGGCGTCCGCGAACGACGTGGCGAGGAAGGGCAGCGCGTCGATCTCGAACAGCGGGCTTTCGTTGCCCAGCGCCGAAATCAGGCGCTCGCCGATCGGCGCCTGCCCGGTGCGGACGGCGCGGAAAATCTCGCCGCCTTTGAACAGCGAACCGCCCGCGTGGGTCACGATGTCGATCTTGCCGCCGCTGTTCTTTTTCACCGCTTCGGCGAATTTGGCGGCGTTCTTGGAATGATAGTTGGAGGCCGAATAGGCCAGCGGCATGTCCCATTTCGCGGCCTGGGCCGGAACCGCAGCCAGGACAAGCGCCGTAGCGCCGAGCAGCGCCGTGCGAAGTGCAGCGTTCATATCGGGGGTCTCCTTCCTGAAACGGGGCGGCCGGAGCGTTCGCCGGCCTCCGGGTTCTACCTTTCCACAGAGTATGGCGTCATGTCGATATTCGGCGTTGCGCCGGCGATCAGGTCCGCGGCCAGGCGGCCGGTCCGCGCCCCGCCGGTCAGGCCGACATGATGGTGGCCGAACGCCGTGTAGACGTTCGGATGGCCGGGCACGGCGCCGATATAGGGGATGCTGTCGGCCGGCGCCGGGCGGTGGCCCAGCCACTCGGTCTCGCGCCGCCAGGTCATGCCGGGAAAGGCCTTTGCGCCCGCCCGGACGGCGCGCAGCGGCGCCCGGCGCGGCCCGGCGTCCAGTCCGCCGAATTCGACCAGCCCGGCGAAGCGGACCCGGCCGGTCATCGGCGTGACCGCGAGCTTGCTGTCGCTCAGCATGACGCACTGGGCGGGGCCGCCGTCGGGTTCCCACAACTCCGCGTGATAGCCGCGCTCGCTTTCCAGCGGGATCCTGAGGCCAAGCGGCCCGAGGACCCGCGCCGACCAGGCGCCGGCGGCGACCAGGATCTTTTCGGCCCGGACGGTCGTGTCGCCGAACTGCACGCCCTCGACCCGGCCGCCGGCGCGCTGGAAACCGGTGAACGCCGCCTCCAGGATGTCGCCGCCGGCCGCGGCGAAGCTCCGGGCGAGCGCCTTCACATAGTCGCCCGGCCCGTCGACCATGCCGTGGCCCGCCTCCAGCGCGGCGACGAAGCGGTAGTCCGGCCCGAGGGACGGCTCGAGCGCCCGGGCCCCGTCGCCCTCGTACTCCCGCCAGCCGATGCCCTGGGCGCGCCGGATCGCCCAGCTGTAGCCGTCCGCATCGAACGCCGCCCGGTCGCGGTAGGCGAACAGATAGGGTTGCGCCCGGATGTGCGCTTCGGCCGGCGTGCCGCGCGCCAAGGCCCGGTGCTCTTCCAGGCTGTCGGCGATAACCGGCGCCAGAGCGGCGGCGATCCGGTGGACGTTGCGGTCGGTTCCGTTGGCGAGATAGCGGACCAGCCAGGGCAACAGGACCGGCAGGTACGGCCAGCGCAGGAACAACGGGCCTTTCCCGCGCAGCAACATGCCGGGCGCCTTGCCCAGCAGGCCCGGCACGGGCACCGGCGTCACGGCGCCCGGCACCAGGATGCCGGCATTGCCGAACGAGGCGCCCTCGCCCGGCGCCCGCCGGTCGGCGAGCGTCACGCGCAGGCCGCGGCGCTGCAGGTTCAGCGCGGCGCTGACGCCGACGATCCCGGCGCCGATGACGAGAATCTCGGGGCCTTCGGTCATGACAGTCCGCCGTCCGCCGGAAAGCGGCCCGGCGATGCGAACGAATCGGAAGCGTCAGGATATGTCATGATTCGTCATTCCGCCGTCTCTCCACCCCCTCCCTGCCGGTCGGTCGGGATGACGGATTGCGGTGTCAGGATATGTCATGATTCGGCGATCCGGAGGTTGACCGGCGGCGTCGCTGATGTGTATGATTTTCCGATTGATACACATAAAGCAGCCATGCGCACCAATATCGACATCGACGATGACCTGATGGCAGAGGCCCTGAAGGCAAGCGGCAGCAAGACGAAGAAAGCCGCCGTGGAAGAGGGGTTGCGCCTGCTGGTGAGAACGCGGCGGCAGGGCCGGCTGCGCGCCCTGCGCGGCAAGCTGCGCTGGGAGGGCGACCTCGACGACATGCGGCGGGACCGGTGATCGTTGTCGACTCGTCGGTCTGGATCGATTTTTTCAACGGGACTGCAACCCGGGAAACCGCGCTGCTCGACGATATTCTCGGCGCCGAGCCGGTGCTGACCGGCGATCTCATCCTGTGCGAGGTGCTGCAGGGCTTCCGCAGCAGCCGCGACGCCCGCCGCGCCCGCGACGCCCTCGACACGCTGCATTTCGCGCCGATGGTCGGACGGGAGATCGCGCTCGCCGGCGCCCGCAACTATCGCACTCTGCGCGCGCGCGGCGTGACCGTGCGCAAGACGATCGACATGCTGATCGCGACCTTCTGCCTGGAGAACGGCCACCGCCTGCTCCATGCCGACCGGGATTTCGACGCCATCGAGGCCCATCTCGGCCTGCAAACCGTCTGACGGCCGGCGCGGCGACGGTTCCGCGGCCCGGTGGGGGCACCGGACGGGGAGCCTTCGGCATGTGTCAGGAAATGTCATGATTCGTCATGTCTCTCCGTTTCCTTCCCCTCCGTCATTTCGACCGGAGCGGGCGACAGCCCGCGCAGTGGAGAAATCTTTCATCCGGGGCGCTTTGTCCGGAGCGCCGCGCGGGAAAGATTTCTCCGCTCCCCTTCGACAGGCTCAGGGCAGGCCCTTCGGTCGGTCGAAATGACGGGGAGGGGAGGATGTCAGGATATGTCATGAAATGTCAGTTTCCGTCGGGCGAAGTCCTGCTGCGCTGGAACTAGCGCATATTGTAGGAAACATTACAGAAAATTCAAGCGAGAATAGTAATTTTATCTGAAATTCCGGCCCACAGCGCCTGCGGCGACCGGCAGGACCGGATCATCGGCGCCGGTTCCGCCGCACCTCCCGCGGCGTCGCCTGGAAATGCGCCCTGAAGCGGCGGTTGAAATAGGACAGGTCGGAAAAGCCGTTCCGGTAGGCGATCTCGGCGATCGGCGACCGGGCGTACTCCGGCGCCGCAAGGTCCGCCGCCGCCCGTTCGAGCCGGCATTGCAGGACATGGCGCGAAAAGCTGTTGCCGGTGCGTTCGAACAGCTTGTGGACATAGCGCTTGCTGATGCCGAAATGCGCGGCGACCCCGCCAACCGAAAGGGCCGGTTCGTGCAGCCGGCTCTCGACATGTTCCAGAACGGCCGCCAGCAGGGCCGGACGGAGCGTTTCGGGCGCAACGCCCCGATCGCGGTTGCCCGAGCCGGCCTGCGCCGCCAGCCGGATCAGGCTCTCGAGCATGAGGCTGCCGTCGGCAGGGCCGATGGCGCGGGCGCCTCTGTTCAGGGTGCGCGCGGCGGACGCGATCAGCGGGCCGAGGAACGGATGGTCCGAGACCCGGCTGATGCCCGGCATCTGTCCTTCGGCGAACGCCTCCTCGACCTGGCGGCGCGGCAGCCAGAAGGAGGCGACGCTCATGTCGCGCCCCTCGGGGTGGAAAATCCGGAAGGGCAGGTCGCTGCCGAACAGGGCGACCTGGCCGGGCCGGAGGCAGACCGCCCGGTCGTTCTGCTCGATGACGCACTCGGACTTGAGCTGGATGTTCAGGAAGAAGCACTGTTCGGCCGTCCGCCGGATCTGCGCGGGCGTCCGCCGGACATGGTGCGGCGTGCCGCGCACCCGGTTTACCGCGCCCTCGGCCAGCGGCACGGATTCGACCTCGGCGTCGAACGGGCCCGAGCGGTCGTGTTCGGGCGTCAGATCCATGAAGGCTTCGCAGACCGCCTCGCGGAAATAGGCAAAGCGATCCGGCTCGGCGACATCCGCGGTGCGCCAGATTTCGTACCGCCTGTTCCGCGCGCACGGCGCCTGTCCGGCCTCGCGGGCCATGGAGCGTTCCCTCGAGTCCCGTTCCGGTGCGCTATGGGCCGGGAACCGGCCCGGCGCTTTTGTCAGGATAGGGCAGTGCGATGGCCGGGGCAATTCTGCGGTCGCCGGCCGGCACTCGGGCATGAGGGAGCAGACTGATGACCATCCACCGCAGACAGTTCATTCAAGGGGCGGGCGCGGCCGGCGCGCTGGCCGCGGCCCCGACCGCCGTTCTGGCCGCCGAAACACCGAAGCAGGAGGCAAACATGACGACATTCGTGCTGATTCACGGCGCCTGGCACTATGGCGCGTTGTGGGAGGACGTTGCAAAACCGCTGCGCAAGGCCGGGCACACCGTCCACACCCCGACCCTGGCCGGCAACGGGCCCGGTGACGGCATCGACCGGACCGTCGGGCACAGCGACGCCGTCAAGTCCGCCGTCGACTATGTCATGAAGAACGACCTGAAGGATTTCGTGCTCCTGGGCCATTCCTACGGCGGCACGATCGTCTCCCGGATGGCGGAGGAGCTGCCGGACCGCATCCGCCGGCTGATCTACTGGAATGCCTTCGTGCTGAACGACGGCGAATCGATCGAAGCGGTCAGCCCGCCGCACTACAAGCAGTTGATGGACGCCATCGTTGCTTCCGGCGCCTACGGTCCCGGTGCCGTGAAGCTGCCGTTCCCGGTGTGGCGCGAGGCGTTCATGAACGATGCCGACCTGGCGCTCGCCAAGAAGACCTACGAACTGACGACGCCGCATCCGCTGCGGACGCTGACCGACCGGGTGGCGCTGAAATCCTTCCACGAGCTGAAGATTCCGCGCTCCTACATCAACTGCACGGAAGACATCGCCATGCCGCCGGGAGACTTCGCCTGGCATCCGCGGTTCACGGCGCGCCTCGGCCTGTGCCGGCTGGTGCAGATGCCGGGCGGTCACGAAGCCTGCTTCACCAATCCGGAACTGCTGGCGCAAAAGATCGTCGAGGCGGGCCGGGACTGAGCGGGGTTGCGGCGCGCAGGGGCGCAGCCCGCTCCGCAGCGGGCGACTCAGGCATCGCCGCCTTTCGCGCCCTACCCCGCCGCCGCCCCCGCCAGCGCCGGCGGAATGTCCGTCTGCGCGAAGTCGCCGCCCTTGAAAAGCAGCGGTTCGCCGGTCGTCTCGGCGAGGGCGTAGGCGAAGCAGTCGCCGAAATTCAGCCCGGCCGGACGGTTGCCCCTGCCGAAGCGCCGCCAGACGCGCCGGGCGGCCTCCAACTGTTCGGTCGTGACGGGGACCGGTTCGATGCCGAATCGGTTGAGGAGCCGATCGAGATCGTCTCTGGCGACCGCACCGCCACGTCTTTCGCTGACGATGGATGCCTCCAGCAGATTGGCGACAGACATTCGGCGCGTCGAAACCGCGGCAATGGCCTCCTCGAATCTTTGCGCGTCGGGTTCGCGGAACAGGATCGCGAGGATCGCCGATGTATCGACGATCACCTGGGCAGACCGTGCTCGTCGTAAAGGAATTCGCCGTGCTCGACGGCGGACGGCCCCGGACCCATGCGCGCCGCGCAGCGCTCTGCTATGGCGCGGACATCCCGAAGCAGCGCTTCCTTGTCCCGCTCCCGCTTTTCCCGCTCCAGGCGTTCGCTCAGGGCAACGGTTATCGCGCCGGTCATGGTCTCGCCGGTCAGGTCGGCGAGCTCCCGGGCGAGCGCGCAGGTCTCTTCGTTCTTGATGTTGAGGCCCATGTCCGGTCCTTCAGGGTAGAAACCGGGTATCTGTTTCTACCCTATCGCGAATCAAGAGGCCGCGCAATGCCGGCCGGGCCGGCCGGGCCGGCCGGACCGGCTCGCCCTGTGGCGCGCGGAGACCGCCGGCTCCCGTCACGTCGGCAGATAGCGCGGCAGGACGGCCCAGCCGTCGCGCGCGGCGCCGCGGCGGAGAAGGTCTTCCGTCTCCTCCGCCGAATGCCCCGCCTCGGCCAGCACCTCAGCGGTATGGGCGCCGGGCAGGGGCGCCGGGGCGAGATGCTGCACGGATGCCGCTTCGGGGCGCACCCAGGTCGGCAGCGGCAGGGTGGTCGTGTGGCCGGAAGGGTGCGGGCCGCGGCGCAGGCAGATGGAACCGCCGCTCATCCAGTTGGAGCGCCGATCCGCAGTCTCCGCCGTTTCCACCGTACGGTCGGCGCGGATCTCTGCAAGCGTGCGCAGCGCCGTCGCGCCGGCGCCGGGAATTCCCGCGAGCCGCGCCTGGACTTCCCCGGCCGTCAGCCCGCGCACGGCATCCGCGATCGCGCCGGCCGAGCCGGCCGCCCCACCGGCCGCCCCACCGACCGCCCCACCGACCGCCGGGGCGAGCCGGGCGCCGTCCCCGGGGCGGCAGCCGATGTAAACCCAGCCGTCGGCCGTCTCGTAGATGCGCTGGCCGGGGCGCTCGCCGCGCGCCTGCTGGCCGGACGGTTCCGCGCCCGGCCCGGCGCCGTCCCAGGCGACCATGTAGGGGAACTGGACCAGTTGCGCCGCCATCGCGAGCGAGGTGCGGACGTAGCTGCCGCCCTGCCCGCGCTCCCGCGCCAGCAGCGCCTGCGCGATGCCGGCCGCCGTCGAGAAGCCGGTGATGTAGTCGACGCAGGAGGCGATGGCGTGCATGACCGGCTTGTCCGGGCCGTCGCCGTAGCGCGCCATGATTCCGGTCGCCGCCTGCAGCACGGGATCGAAGGACGGATCGTTGTCGTACGGGCCGGGGTTCATCCCCGTCCAGGCGCCGATCTGGGCCGAGACGATCGCGGGGTCGATCGCGGCGAGCTGGTCGTGCGCGATGCCGAGGGACCGGGCGGACCGGTCGAGAAAGTTGTGCAGGACGACGTCTGCGCCTTCGACCAGCCGCGCGAGCGCGGCCCTGCCCGCATCGGTCTTGAGGTCGAGAACGACGGCGCGCTTGCCCTGGTTGACGTCGACGCCGAACCACATGGTCGCGTAGGGCCCGGCCTGGGGCGCCGGCGGATCGATTCGGATGACGTCCGCGCCGTGTTCGGCAAGGGTGCGGCCCGCGGCGGGGCCGGCGACGATGTTGGAGAAATCGAGCACCCGGATTCCGTCGAGCATCCCCCGCGATGCTGCATCCGTGCCGGCGTCCGGGCCCGTATCCGAATCCGTTGCCGCGGGCGCCGACCGGGCCATCGGCGGGGCCAGCCATGCGAAGTCTGCCGCGGCGGCCGCCGCCGCCCGGAGCCCCGGCGACCGGATCGCCTCGTTCCCGATGGAAACGAACCGGCCGGGCTGGCGCACCGGGCCGCGCACCGGGTCGTCGAGGTCGGCGGTGATCCCGGCCTCCAGGACCGCCGGGTCGGCCAGCCATTCGGCGCTCGTCCGCACCGTCGAGGCCGGCACGTTGGCGGCGCGCATCGTCGCCTCCCATTCCGCCGCCGGGCGGGCTTTCACCGCCGCCGCGATGAGTCCGGTCAAGCGTTTGCGCCACGCCGGGGTCAGGCTCGCCGCCTTGTTGACGTTGTTGCCGGCGTCGTGCTCGGTGTAGGGGGTCTCGCTCACCATCCCCTCGGCGATGACCTTGTCGTAGACGCCGAGGGCCTGGAGGAAGGCGCGGTTCTGGTAGACGTGGTCCGGGGCGCAAACGAAGAGGATCCGCCCGTCCGCGCACTCGTAGAAGTTGATCGTCGGGTTGGCGTGGCCCCGGACATAGTCCGCGATCCGGGCGACATGGTCTTCGGTCATGCCGCCGCGCAGGTCGCGCAGCGCGGGGAACACCAGGTCGAGCACGGCGTTGTCGATGGGCGGGAAGTTGTAGCGCGCGGGCTGGCCCTCGATCTTGCAGGTGAGCAGCGCCATGGCGGCCATCACGCAATCGGCGAGCGGCACCTCGATATGCTGGCCGCGGCCGGTGCGCTGCCGGCGGTAGAGCCCGAGCGACGCGGCGAGGCTGCCGAGCACGCCGCCATAGGCCGACGCCATGGGAATCGCCGAGTAGACCGGCGTGCCGAGCAGGGCGCCGAGGGGGCTGATATCGGTATAGACGCCGACGGCGGCGCAGACGGTTCCCTCCCAGGCCGGGACGTCGCGCATCGGATCGCCCTCGGCGAAGCCGGGCAGGGAGATGTGGACGAGGCCGCTGCGGCCGCCGCCGAGCGCGGCGTAGTCGAGCCCGAGCGCGGCGGCGGCGCCGGGGCGCATATTCTCGATCGCGACATCCGCCTCTGCGGCCCGGTCGCGGCAGACGCGCCGCGCCGCCTCGTCCTTGAGGTCCAGATCGACGAGGCGCTTGCCGCGGTCCAGCAGCGGGTCGGCGGCGTGGCTCTCGCGGCCGGGCCGCACGATCTCGACCACATCCGCGCCCTGGTCGGCCAGCAGCATCGCAGCAACCCGGCCGGGCCAGCGCGTGCCGAGATTAAGGACGCGAACCCCCGCCAGCGGCGCCGCGCGGTCCGGTGTATCGGCTGTCATCTATGCCTTCCTCCCATACAGCCGGGCGGGTTCGAACCGGTGCAGGGCTTCAAACCCTCCCCTGCCGTCCCGGCGCCGAAGCGGATGTCCGCGGCGGCAAGCGGCGCGGCGAGCGCGCCCTACCCCGTCTTCGGCGCGGGCTGCGGTTTTTCCTCGACCGGGCCGCCGGCTTCCTTCCAGCCTTTGAAGCCGCCGTCGATATGGGCGACGTTTGTCAGGCCCATCTCCAGCATCGCCTTGCCGGCGAGCGCGCTGCGCCACCCCGCGGCGCAGTAGAACACCAGCTTCTTGTCGGTCGCGAAGACCTCGCGGTGATAGGGGCTGTCCGGGTCGACCCAGAATTCGAGCATGCCGCGCGGCGCGTGGACCGCGCCGGGCACCGTGCCCTCGCGCCACAGTTCGCGGATGTCGCGGATGTCGACGAGCTGGATCGTCTCGTCGCCGAAGCGGGCGATCGCGTCCTCGACCGTCCAGGTCTCGACCTGCGCATAGGCTTCCTCGACCAGGGCCTCGATGCCTTTCGTCACCGGCATGGCTGGGTTCCTTCGCTGCTGGCTGCGCGTTGCGATCGGGCGCAGGGAAATCGGCGCCCATCATGGCGCAGCCGGGCCTGCGGTCAACCGGGGCGGATACGCAGCGCGCAACGCCATTCGCCGCGGCGGAGCAATGGTCCAACTGGGCGTACGGCGCCGACTTAAGCGAACGGCGCCACGCCTTCGGACGCCGCTGCCGCGTTCAGGCGCCGGTCGAGACTGGCCAACGCGCAGCCTTCGCGGACCGCAAGCGCCAGATAGCTCGCGTCGTAGGCGCTCAGACGGTGGGCGCGCGCCAGCGCCATGACCTCCCGGTCGTCGGTTTCGGCCGGACAGACGATGGGAAGACGGCGCAACCTCGTCATGGAAGCGTCGGCGTGACCGCCGTCGATCCGGCCCCGGCGCTCGGCCGACAACAAAAGGTTGCGCAACTCTTGCCAGAAGACGGCGGGCACCTTCGCCGTCTCCGCGCCCAACCGGTCCAGCGCAAGATCGGCCAGCGCCGCGTCCTCGTCCGGCAGCACCCAGGCGGCCGCCACCGAGGCGTCGGACACGAACGCCATCAGTGCGCGTGTCCCTCGTGACGCCAAGACAGGATCTCGGCCGTCGTCACCGCTTTCTGCTTCGCCCGTTCCCGGCGCAGCGTCGCGCTGAGCGCGGCATGTTCGCCCTCGCCGGCGATCCGCGTCACATGCGCTACAGGTTTCGCGCCGCGGCAGATCACCAGGTCCTCGCCGGCTTCCACTGCTGCCAGGAGCGCGGAAAGGTGGGTCTTCGCCTCTCCGATCTTCACATGTCGCGTCATGGTATCCCCGCTACTCGCCTGCCCGGTTGCGAAAGCTGTGCAGCCCAGCGCTGCGGACTCCCGGTTCAACATGGGAAATTAGCTGCAGCGAGGACTTGGTCAAGCGGTTGGTCCGATCCCTGAACTGCCGAATTGCGTTCTGGCCCTGCGGTCTTCAGGACCAAAGGTTGTGCGGTCTCCCGCCGGCTTCCGCCACCCGCATCATAGCACCGGTGGCAGTTCGGTGAGATACAAGGGTTGCTCAAACCCTCCCCTGCAAACCAAGCCGGGATGATTCGGGAGACATCGTCTCTAAGCCGCCGCGCGGATAATGGCACCGAAGGCTTCGGCGTCCAGGCTGGCGCCGCCGACCAGCAGGCCGCCGACCCCGTCGGCCGCCAGGATGTCGGCGGCGTTGTCCGGGCTGACCGAGCCGCCGTACAGGATGGGGCTGCCTTCGCAGTCGCGCTCCATCGCGTCGAGCACGCCGCCGAGGATACCGTGCATTCTGGCAATATCCCCGACCGTGGCCGCCTTGCCGGCGCCGATCGCCCAGACCGGCTCGTAGGCGAGCATCATCGGACCCTCGGCGTGCGGAACCGATCCGAAGACCTGGTCGACGACCGCATCGTCGCCCAGTCCCCTTATGCGTTGCGCCCGGGTCTCGCCGACGCAGACGATCGGGATCAGCCCGGCGCGGAACGCGGCTTTGGCCTTTTCGTAAACGGTATCGCTGGTTTCCCGGCGGCCGTGGCGGCGCTCCGAATGGCCGAGGATGACATAGCGGCAGCCGAGATCGGCCAGCATGGCGGCGCTGATGCAGCTGGTGTAGGCGCCGGCTCCGGCTTCGTGGCAATCCTGCCCGCCGAGCGCGGCGGGCGATCCGGCGAGCGCGCCGGCGACCGCGTCGAGCGCGGTAAAGGGCGGGAAGACCGCGACCTCGCAGGCGTCGGACGCCGCGGCGGCGGCGGCGGCCGCTTCCGCCAGCGCGACGGCCTCGGCGCGCAGGCCGTTCATCTTCCAGTTGCCGGCGATCAGCGGCTTGGCTTTTTTCATCTCGCGACCGGCTCCGCCCTGCTTCCCGCGCCGGATTTAGCAGGGGCCGCCCGCGCAGGCCAGACTCCGGATCGGTTGCCCCGCCCAAACAACCGCCCAAACAACCGCCCGATCGGCCGCCCGAAATGCGGCCCCGCCCGCTCCGGAACGGCCGGAAAACCGAACCGCCGCGCCGAAATGCGCCGCGCCGATTCGAGCCCGGTCCGGGACCGGGCGCTTGCCAGCGCCGGAGTCGCATCCCTACATTGCCGGCAGGCCCGGCGCGGCCGCCCCCTTTCCCTTCGGGCGCGCCGGCACACAGCAACCGGACCCGCCGCACATGCTGCAAGATATCCGCAAGGGCGCCCGATCCTGGCTCGGCATCGTGCTTGCCTGCATCCTGATCCCGCCGTTCGCCATCGTCGGCGTGGAATATGTCTTCCGCGACGGCTTCTCGCGCGCCGAAGCGGTGATCGAGGTCGGCGAGCAGGAGGTTCTCGGCCGCGAATTCCAGCGCGCCTTCCGCGAACGGCTCGACGCGCTGAACCGGCGCAGCGGCGCCAGCGTCGACTACCGGACGGCGAAAACCATGGGCGTCGTCGATATCGTCGCCGACGGCTTCGTCCGCGAGGCGCTGTACCGCCAGGCGACCCGCGACGCGGGCATCATGGTCGGCGATCCGGTGGTCCGCGAGGCGGTGCGGACCATGGAGGCCTTCCGGGGCGTGGACGGCAAGTTCGATGCCCAACTCTACCGGCGCGGCCTGGAATCGGCCCAGATGAGCGAGCCGGAATTCCTCGATTCGCAGCGCACCGGAATCGCCGCGCAATATCTGATCCAGGGCATCGCCGGCATCGAGGCCGCACCGGCCGCGATCGTCGACACGATCGACCGCTACCGCAACGAGAAGCGCCGGGCGGCCTTCTTCATCCTGCGCGACAGTTCGATCACCGGCCTGCCCGCGCCGGACAAGGCGCAGCTCGCGGAATTCTACGGCAAGCACAAGGCCCGCTACACCCGGCCGCCCAGCCGCGCCGTCTCGGCCCTGATCGTCCTGCCGGAGGACGTGTTCGACCGGATCCCGGTCGCCGACAGCGAAATCCTGGCCGCTTACCAGCGGGACAAGGCGAAATACACGACCCCCGAAAGGCGCACCCTGCGCCAGCTCCTGTTCGCGAGCGAAGAGGAGGCCCGGAAGGTTGCCGCGGCCATGGCCGGCGGCAGGAGCTTCGATACGGTCGCGAAGGAGGTCGTGAAGCAGGAGCCGCTCAGCCTGGGCACGGTGGCGGCGGACGGCCTGCCGGTCCCCGAACTGGCCGGGGCCGCTTTCGCCCGCCGGGCCGGCGAGATTACCGAGCCGGTCAGGACGCCGCTCGGCTGGCATGTCCTCATCGTCGACAAGGTGGAGCCGGCGAAAGCGACGCCGCTCGAAAGGGTCAGGGCCGACATCGAGGAGGCGATCAAGCGGAAGCGGGCCGGCCCCATCCTGGACGGTCTGCGCGAGGAAGCCGACGACGGGCTGGGCGCCGACCTGCCGCTGGACAGGATCGCCGGGCAGGTGGGCGTGAAGCTGCAGCGCATTCCGGCCATCGACAGCCGCGGGCGCGACGCCACGGGCAAGGCGATCGGCGGCCTGCCGGACGATCCGCGCTTCCTCCAGCGCATCTTCGAGCAGGATGTCGGGCGCGACGACCGCGACGTCCTGGACCGGAAGGACGGCGCCTTCTTCATCGTCGAGGTCGAAAGGATCGCGCCGAGCCGGACCCCTGCGCTCGAAGAGGTCGAAGAGCGCGTCGCGAAGGACTGGGCTGCGGACGCCCGCACCCGCGCCCTGAAAACCCGGGCCGACGCGCTGGCGCAGCGGATCCGCGCCGGCGCGGGCATCGAAGAGGTTGCGAAGGAGGCCGGCGCGGGCATCAGGAACAGCGCGCCGCTCAACCGCTACGGCGCGACCGGCGACCCGGATGTCTCCGGCCGGATGCGCGACGCCCTGTTCGAGGCCGGCGCGACGGGCGCGGCGGTCGCCCGGCCCGGCGTCAACGGCTATTCGGTCGCCGTGCTCGCGGCGATCGAAACCGGCGGCGACGCGCAAGAGAACCGCAAGGCGGTCCTCGACGGCGTGAAGGCGGAGATCGGCCAGGAACTGCTGGCGCAGTACAGCGCCATGCTGCGCCGGATCTATCCCGTCCGGATCGACCGCAACGGCATCGACCGGCTGTTTTCCCGCGCGGCCCAGCGCGAGCAGGGCTACTAGGCGCGCCGGGCGCGCGGCAAACGAAACGGGCCCAAACGAAGCGGGAAGAAGCATGGCGGAGCGGGCGCAACAGGGCTTCACCCATCTCGACGCGCAGGGCGCGGCGCGCATGGTCGATGTCGGCGGCAAGGCGGCGACGCAACGCCGCGCCGTTGCGCGCGGCAGCGTCCGCATGGCGCCGGCGACGCTGGAGAAGATCGAGGCCAGCGCCATCGCCAAGGGCGACGTGCTGGCGGCCGCCCGGCTCGCCGGCATCATGGCGGCCAAGCGCACCGCCGAGCTGATCCCGCTGTGCCATCCGCTGCCGGTGACCAGCGTCACGGTCGACCTGACGCCCGACCGGGACGCCGGCGGACTGGAGATTGCCGCCGCGGTGGCCTGCACCGGGCGCACCGGCGTCGAGATGGAGGCGCTGACCGCCGTTTCGGTCGCCGCGCTCACCGTCTACGACATGTGCAAGGCGATCGACCGCGGCATGACCATCGGCGACATCCGGCTTGAGGAGAAGTCGGGCGGCCGCTCCGGCGACTGGTCGCGCGGCGCGCCGGGCGCTTCATGATTTCCGTGGCCGAGGCCCGGTCGCGGATCGTCGGCCGGTTTGCGCCGCTGCCCGCCGAGATCGTGCCGCTTTCCGCCGCGGCCGGGCGGGTGCTGGCGCGCGACGTGCCGGCGCGCCTGACCCAGCCGCCGGTCGCGGTTTCGGCGATGGACGGCTATGCGGTGCGCGCCGCCGATACCCGGGCGCCGGGCGCGCGCCTGACGCAGATCGGCGAAGCGCCGGCCGGCCGGCCGTTCGGCGGTGCGGTCGGCCCCGGCCAGGCGGTGCGCATCTTTACCGGCGGGCCGGTGCCGGACGGCGCGGACGCGATCCTGATCCAGGAAAACGCCGAACGGGACGGCGATACCGTCATCGCGGCCGGGCCGGTTCCGGAAGGACGCTACATCCGCCCGGCCGGGCTCGATTTCTCGGAAGGCGAAATCCTGCTGCCGGCCGGCCGGCGGCTCCGCCCGCGCGACATCGGCCTCGCCGCCGCGGTCAACGCGCCCTGGCTGCCGGTGGTGCGCAGGCCGGTCGTGGCGATCCTGGCGACGGGCGACGAGATCGTCCTGCCCGGCGACCCGGTCGGGCCGGACCGGATCGTCAGTTCCAACAGCTGGGCGCTGGCCGCCTTCGTCGAGCGCAACGGCGGCGCGGCGCAGAATCTCGGCATCGCCGGCGACGACCCGGCGGCGCTCCAGGCCGCCGTCCGCGGCATGGGCCGGGCCGACCTGCTGGTCACCACCGGCGGCGCCTCGGTCGGCGAGCACGACTTGATCCAAACGGCGCTGGGGGAGATCGGCCTCAAGGTCGATTTCTGGAAGATCGCCATGCGGCCGGGCAAGCCGCTGATCTTCGGCGCGCTCGAACGGGACGGCGGATCGACGCCGTTCCTCGGCCTGCCGGGCAACCCGGTGTCGGCGCTGGTCTGCGCCCTGATGTTCATGGCGCCGGTGCTGCAACGCATGCTCGGCCGGCCGGCGGACGGCCCGGCGACCGAAACCGCGGTCCTGGGCGCGGACCTGGCGGCCAACGACGAGCGGGAGGACTATCTGCGCGCCACGCTCGCCGCGGACGGCGCCGGCCGGCCGGTCGCGACGCCGTTCGCGAAGCAGGACAGCTCGATGCTCTCGCGCCTGGCGGCGGCCGACGCGCTGATCGTCCGCCCGCCCCACGCGCCCCCGGCGGCGGCCGGCGACAGCGCCGCCGTTATTCCGCTGTCGAAAGACATGGCGGTCATTTGACAAATTTTTCAAAGAATACTTGACGGCTCGATCGAACCAAAGTAGAACACACACCGGTTTATATTTTGTTCCCTGAAAGTATGTGACCAAGCTTCACGGAACACGCGACGCAGAGAGGCCGAAATGCTCACGCGCAAACAGCATGAGTTACTTGTCTACATTAACGACTGTATCGCCGAATCCGGCGTCTCGCCGAGTTTCGACGAGATGAAGGACGCGCTGAACCTGCGCTCGAAATCGGGCATCCACCGGCTGATCACCGGGCTCGAGGAGCGCGGTTTCCTGCGCCGCCTGCCCCACCGGGCGCGCGCGCTGGAGGTCGTGCGGATGCCGGAGACCGCTGCGGTCGGAACGTCGCCGGGCACGCCGGCGCGCAACAACAAGTTCCTGCCCAGCGTGATCGACGGCGGGCGCAGCGGATTGCCGGCCGGCCGGCCGGTCGAGGCGGCGAACGACACCGCGGCCCTGCCGCTCTACGGCAAAATCGCCGCCGGCACGCCGATCGAAGCGCTGAGCGACACTTCGCACACGGTCGAGGTGCCGCCCAGCATGCTCGGCCGGGGCGAGCACTACGCCCTCGAGGTCGAGGGCGATTCGATGGTCGAGGCCGGCATCATGGACGGCGACACGGTCGTCATCCAGCGCTGCGAGAAGGCGGACAACGGCACGGTCGTCGTCGCCCTCCTGGTCGACGAGAAGGAGGTGACGCTGAAACGCCTGCGCCAGCGCGGCAACTCGATCGCCCTGGAGCCGGCGAACCGGAAATACGAAACCCGCATCTTCCACCCGGACCAGGTGCGCATCCAGGGCCGCCTGATCGGCCTGATCCGGCAGTTCTAGCCCGGATTTCTCACCACAGTCACGGCCTGTGTCGCGTCCGGACGTTCGATCCGCCAGAAGCGGGCCGAAAAGCGTAGCGGGGACTACGGTCGAGGCCCGCGACGCCGCGGGCGGACGTCCGGTCGCGACCCGGAGGGCGGCGCTGTCGGGCCGGCAGGGTGCGTCAAGCCGCTTGCCCGATGTCCCCGCATCGCGCGGCGCGGCTTTCCTGCCCTGCCGGCCCGACAGCGCCGCGCAGGTCATGACTGTGGTGAGAAATCCGGGCTAGGGGGCTGCGGCAGCAGCGATGGCCTGAATTTCGCTTCCGCCGGGCCCAGCCCGCGGCGGCGCGGGCCTCCCCCGTAGGCGCCGCTACGCTTTTCGGCCCGCCCCCAGTACCGAATGGGGCGGATCGAACGCCCGGATGCGACACAGGCCGTGACTGTAGCGGGAAATCCGGGCCTAGGGGCGTTCGGACGCTGCGCCGGCATCGGAAACGCGCGCGGCGACCTCCTCGGTCACCCGGATAAGCGCCTCAATGAGATTCGTGTCGATTTCGGCGGCGCCTTCGTATTCGGCGATTTTCCGTTTGCGGTGCGCCTGATCCAGTACCCGCCATTTTTCGCTCGGAAAGTCGAGGGTGTGGCGAAGGCATTGAAACATCGGATACCGGCTATTGGAGCGGTAACCGGCCCTCCGCAACGCTGCCGGGGACAGGGCGTGGGCGGCGTTGTAGGCCAGATCGAACCGCGACTCGAGGTTGAGGTCGGCGTTTCCCGCATCCCGGAGCCGCGCAACTCCCGAGCGGATCAACCCCGAAATTTCGCCCGGTATCGCCGCTTCCGCCTTGAGGCTGCCGGTTCGCACCGGATTGTCGAGATGCTCATTGGCCATCGAGGCTTCCCATGAGGACGACATGGCGGCTTTCGAGGACCCGGGTCAAGAATTCGCTCCGGGCCGCACGCCGGCGGTGGAATTCTTCCGTCGTGTAGAGCGTGGGACCGATGCGCCGGCCAAGCAGATTTTCGGCAGGCGCCAGAGCAGCGTAGACATCCTCCAGTGTCGACCTGTCGGACACCAGCAGGAGATCGATATCGCTCGAAGCCGTGTCGGTCTGCCGGGCGACCGATCCGTGGAGCAACGCGAGGGCGAGTTCGCCCGACAGCGGCTCCAGCGCGCCGCGAACGGTCTCCTCGATCCCGACCGTCTTGCGCACGATGCCGCAGATCTCGCGAAACAACGGAGATTCGGGGTTTGCCCGGTAGTATTTTCGGTTGCCGGCCCGGGAGACGACCGCGAGGCCGCTGCCGGCGAGCCGGGCGAGTTCGCGCTGCACGGCGCCATGACCCGAATCGGCCAGAGCGATGATTTCGTTAACGAAGAAACTGCGGTCCGGCTGGCCGAACAGCAGTCCGAGTACGCGCTGCTGCGTCGCAGTGAACAGCGCGCCGGCGAGGGCCGAAACGCCCGGATTGCCGGCATCGCGGTTCCGATGCGGCGCAGCCGTATCCAAATGCTCGAAGTTCATACCCATATCGGGGACTATAGTACCCGAAAAAGGTATTTTCAAGCCAACTCCTGCCGCGCCGGCGGCAAAATGACGAGTCCAGTTGAAACGAACACTAAACTACCCCCAGAGTCCGGCCGGCGGCGGATGGACGCCCGCCTCGTCGTAGCGGAGCGGAACGGCCCGGTCTTCGGCGAGCAGGAGCGGGCCGTCGAGATCCGCCACATCCGCGTCCTGGGCCGCCAGCACGGCCGGCGCCATGGCGAGGGACGACCCGACCATGCAGCCGACCATGACCCCGTATCCCTGCGCCCGCGCGGCCCGCTTCAGCGCCAGCGCTTCCGTCAGGCCGCCGGCCTTGTCCAGCTTGATGTTGACCATGTCGTACTTGCCGGCCAGCCCGCCGAGCGACGCCCGGTCGCGGCAGCTTTCGTCGGCGCAGACGGGAAGCAGCCTGTCCATGCCGCGCAGCGGTCCGTCGGCGCCGGCCGGCAGCGGCTGTTCGACCGTTTCCACGCCCAGGCGCGCGAGGAACGGCATGAGTTCGCCGAAGGTTTCGGCGCTCCAGCCCTCGTTCGCGTCGACGACGATGCGCGCTTCGGGCGCGCCGGACCTGACCGCCTCCAGCCGCTCCCGGTCGCCCGCGCCGCCGAGCTTGACCTTGAGGAGCGGGCGATGGGCGTTGCGCGCCGCGGCGGCGGCCATCTCCCGCGGTTCGTCCAAGGACAGCGTATAGGCGGTGACCACCGGGCCCGGTTCGGGCAGCCCGGCGATCTCCCACACCCGCCGGCCGGCGGTTTTCGCCGCCAGGTCCCAGAGCGCGCAGTCCACGGCATTGCGGGCGGCGCCGGCGGGAAGCAGGTCCTGAAGGCGCGTCCGGTCCAGGGGCCGGGGCAGGGCCTCGATCTCGGCGGTCACCGATGCCGCCGTCTCGCCGTAACGCGGATAGGGGACGCATTCGCCGTAGCCGCGCACGCCGCCGGCCTCGACGCAAACGGTCAGGACGCGGGCCTCGGTCTTCGACCCGCGGGAGATCGCGAAGGCCCGCGCCAGCCCGAAGCGCTCTGCCGCAACGTCCAGTTTCATGTCCGCAGCGGTGTCCCCGGAACCGGCGGCCGGGCCTCAGCCGCGGGACCGGCGCGCCCGGCGGTCATTCCGGCAGCGCATCGACCAGGCGCCCGGCGCCGTAGCGGAACGGATCGGTCGCCGGCAGGCCCAGGCTGTCCTCGATCTTCGCCAGGCAGCCGGCCGCTTCGCGTTCGCCGAGGTCCCGCGTGTTGACGGAAACCGCGCAGACCCGGCAATCCGGGTTGACTACGCGCGCCAGCGTCAATGCCAGGTCCCGCAGCTCGGCAAGGCCGGGAAGACGATAGCCGGGCAGCCCGCGCATATATTCCCGGGTCGGTTCGTGGCACAGCACGAGGGCGTCCGGCCGGCCGCCATGGACCAGCGCCAGGGTGACGCCCGAAAAGGAGGCGTGGAACAGGGAGCCCTGGCCCTCGATCATGTCCCAGTGGTCGTCGTCGTTGTCGGGCGTGAGCTGTTCGACCGCGCCCGCCATGAAGTCGGCGACGACGGCATCGAGCGGGACGCCGCCGCCCGCGATCAGGATCCCCGTCTGGCCGGTCGCGCGAAAGGTCGATTTCCGGCCGCGCCGCCGCATTTCCGCGTCCATGGCGAGCGCGGTGTACATCTTGCCGACCGATACATCCGTGCCGACGCCCAGACAGCGGCGGCCGCGCCGGGGCTGGCCGTTGCCGATCGGGTATTGCACCGTCGGCACGCGCACATCGTGCAGCGCGCGGCCGTTGCGCTCCGCGAGCGCGACAAGGTCCGCCTCGTCGCGGAGCAGGTTATGCAGGCCGCTCGCAATGTCGAAACCGGCTTCGAGACCTTCCGCCAGGACCGACTTCCACGCCTCCGAAACGATGCCGCCGCGGTTCGCGACGCCGATCACGAGCGTTTTCGCCCCGGCCTCGCGCGCCTCGCGAATCGTCATGTCGGGAAGATCGACATCCGCGTTGCACCCCGCCATCCGGTACTGTCCCAGGGCGGCGTCGGGGCGCCAGTCGCGGATGCCGCGGGCAACCTTGACCGCCAGCGCATCGGGCGCATCCCCGAGGAACAGAAGGTAGGGTTGCCCGATCATGCGCGGTCTCGCACCGGGCGGCTATTTCGCCGGGACGATGTCTACAACCAGCGCCCGCGCCGTCTTGCCGCCGGTGTTCTTCCACCAGTGCACGACGCCGGTCCGCTCCAGCGCGGTCTGTCCCGCCTTCTTCACCGCGGTGACGGCCCGCCCGTCGGCGCCGACGCGGTACTCGGTCATTTCTCCCTCGATGATGTAGGCGACGCCGGGCCGGCCCCGGTGCCGGTGCAAGGCGACGACGGCGCCGGGCTTGAATACGATTTCGCGCGTGCGCAGCACCCGGCCCTCAACGCTGTCGAATTCGCCGGCGAGCGGGACGACGCCGAGCTTCCTGAGGCCGGCGACGCCCGATGTTTTCTTCGGCGCTCCGGCGGTCAGCCGGCCCAGCGCGGCTTTCCTTTCGGCTTCGGGAACGACAGTCTGGGCAAGGACGATTTCGGAAGCGGTTTCGCCGGCCCGGGCCGCGCTGCCCCCGCCGGTCCCGCCGGCCGCGATGGCGGCGGCCGGCGCAAACGCCAGACAGCCTGCCGCTGCAATACAGACGATATTCCTCATGCCGCTCAACTCCTGGTCTGCATGACGATTCGGGCAGGCAAAATGACCCTTCGGCCGCTTGCGATCAAGCGCCGGAAGACAGTGCCGGCAGGCGGCTCTCGCAATCTTGAACATCTGCGAGGACCGGCTTCCGGTTCGCCGCGCCGGCCCCTCCCCGCGGAGCTCCGGCCGCGCCGTCGACTGGCGCACGCCCATGGCGTCGGGTGCGGTTCCGGCGCCGGATCGCCGGCGCCGGTTCAAACGGGAATGCCGGGACTACGCTCCTTCGGACCCGACTGCCCCGCCAGCGCCGCCTCGACCTTCGGGCGCAGTTCGGCGGCGTGGGCGTCCATGATTTCGAGGTAGGACGGCTCGACATAGTCCGCGAGGCCGGCGAAGTTGGGCCGCGCCTGCACGGCGTCGTACCAGGCCGCCAGCGCCGGGCGCCTGTCCCACATCCAGGACAGGCTGAGATGGTCGAGCCGCACGACATAGGGCGTGAGCCCCGAATCGGCCAGCGAATAGGCGTCGCCGGCGAGCCACGGCCCGCCCGCCGCCAGCGCCGCGTCCATCTGCCGGAGCACGCTGTCGTAGAAGCGCACCGCAGCGGCGGCCGGCGGCCAGTCCAAGCCCTGCTCGATGCCCATGCGCTTGCGCTCTCGGCGCTCCGGATCGGGCGTCTGCGCCAGGTTCGCCGCCAGCTCTTCCGGGGTCAGCGCGAGAAACTGGTAGCGGAAAGCCAGTGCGTTGGAGACCGCGCCGCAGGCGGCGTGCAGCCCCCGGTCGGGCAGGCTGGCCCAGCGCCGCATCGCCGTCCGCTCCGCCGGGTCGGCGGGGCGCAGGCGCGGCCGTGGGAACGCTTCGTCGAGATATTCGCAAATCAGGGTCGATTCGAAGAACGGCGAGCCGCGATGCACCAGGGTCGGCACCACGCCCATCGGGTTGAGCGCCATGTAAGCCGGCGCGAACTGGTCGCCCTTGCGCAGATTGTAGTGATGCTCGGCCGGCGCCACGTCCTTCTCGCGCAGCACCAGCCGCACTTTGGCCGAACACACGCTCATATTGTTGTGGTGCAGTTCGAGCATCGGCTTCCCGCGGCCCGGTCGGACAATAATAGGGCCGGGTCCCTGCCCCGTCAGACCGGCAGGCCGGCCGCGCGCAGCTTCTCGCCGAACTCCGCGCGCCATTCCTCGGCCGGCCGGAAGGTCGGCGACCCGCCGTAGGCCGAGCGGGTCCGGTCGTGGATCTCGTCGTCGCTCTGCGACAGGTCGAGCGGCTCGATCAGCGGTTGTTCGACATACCAGGGCGAATCGACGAAGACCTCGATCCGGTTGCCCTCCGGATCGCGGAAATAGAGCGACCAAGCGTTGCCGTGGTTGATCGGATCGATCTGGCTGACGTCCGCCTCGTCCTCGAGAATCGCCAGCATGTCGCGCAGGTCCTGAAGCGAACCGGCGCGCAGCGCGACCTGGTTCACGACCCGCGCTTCCGGCCCGCCGGTGCGCCCTTCGGCCAGGATGATCTGGTGATGCTCCTTCGGGTCGCGGCTCAGAAACACGATGGGCGCGCCGCGCGCGACGCCGCGGTCGGTCGCGACGAAACCGAGCACCCGGGTGTAGAACGCCTCCATCTTCGGCAGGTCGTGAACGTAGAAGCCGACATGGCTGAAGCTGAGACTGGCGGGCGGCCCGGGAATTGACTGGGGCATGGTCCTGCTCCTCGGTTGCCGCGGACAGTGTAACGGTCGGGTGCGCCCTATCAAATGCCGATTATCACTTGCTGATTCCGGGGCGGCAATCTGCTATCGGTGCCGCCGCTGCCGTTCCACAACCGCGAGAATGCGCCGATGACCGCTCCATCCGCCGGCCTGCCCGACTCCATGACCGCGATCGAGATAACCGAACATGGCGGGCCGGAGGTGCTGAAGCCGGTCGCGCGGCCGGCGCCCGCGCCCGGCGCCGGCGAGGTGCTGATCCGGGTCGCCGCGGCGGGCGTCAACCGGCCGGACCTGGCGCAGCGGGCCGGCAGCTACCCGCCGCCGCCCGGCGCGTCGGACCTGCCCGGCCTGGAGGTCGCCGGGGAAATCGCCGCGCTGGGAGACGGAGCGGCCGGAGTCGCCGTCGGCGACCGTGTGTGCGCCCTCGCCCCCGGCGGCGGCTATGCCGAATATTGCGCCGTGCCTGCCGCCCATTGCCTGCCCCTGCCGCAGGGCTACGACGCGGTGCGCGCCGCGGCGCTGCCGGAGACCTTCTTCACCGTCTGGACCAACGTCTTCATGCGCGGCCGGCTGCAATCCGGCGAGACCCTGCTGGTCCATGGCGGCGCCAGCGGCATCGGCACGACGGCGATCCAGCTCGCCGCGGCGCGCGGCGCGACGGTCGTCGCGACGGCCGGCACGGTCGACAAGTGCGCGGCCTGCGAGGAGCTGGGCGCGGCGCGCGCGATCAACTACCGCAACGAGGATTTCGTCGCTATCGTGAACGACGTCACCGGCGGCAAGGGCGCCGACGCGATCCTGGACATGGTCGCCGGCCCCTACGTCCCGCGCAACCTGGACTGCCTCGCGATAGACGGGCGGCTGGTCGTCATCGCCCTGCTCGGCGGTGCGAAGGCGGAGGTGAATTTCGCCCGGCTGATGATGCGGCGGCAGACCGTGACCGGCTCGACGCTCCGGCCGCAGTCCGTCGAAGCCAAGGCGGCGATCGCCGCCGGGCTGCGCAGCGAAGTCTGGCCCCTGCTGGACTCGGGCCGGATCGCGCCGGTGATCCAGAACACGTTCGACCTCAAGGACGCCGCCGCCGCCCATGCCGCCCTCGAAGCCGGCGAGCATATCGGCAAGTTCGTCCTGACGGTGGGATGAAGCGGCGGCGCGGCCCCAAACCGCGGTAGTGTCTCAGTTCGACTTTTTTGCCGGCCGGTGGCGATCAACGGTGTGGATCCCCTGTCCGTCATTTCGACCGGAGCCCCGGATTCTTCCGGGCGGAACGGAGAAATCTTTGGCCCTTATGCCGATAGCTTGACGCCGGTCTGCCGCTCTCCGGCACGGTCTCGCCTCCGGCCTACCGACCAAGGATGATGTCGATGCCGGCAAGGATCTCATCGATCTTCAACCGCGAAAGCTGCCCTACGGGCTCCTCGAGGAGCTCCCGGTCGAGGGCGACGACCAGCGACACGTTCGCGACCGAGTCTTTCAGCAGACCCGTCGTCGACGCCTTCAGCAGCACGTTGCCCGGCCCGTTCTTCCACTTCAACTCGCTTGTGAGCGGCACGCAGACCACCGTGTCGACCCTGCTCCTGTTCAGGCGATCCCCTTGGACGACGACGACCGGTCGGCGATACCCCGCCTCCGAACCCACGGGCTCGGGCAAGTCGGCCCAACAGATATCCCCTGGGAGATCACCACTTGACCCGTGCGAGTGCGCGGCGGGCAGCCGCCGAGACGAAGGCGTCGCGGTTCCCGCCGAGAGCGTCGCAAACGCGGTTCATCGCCTCAGTGACCTCGTCGTCCGCGGTGTCTTCCTCCAGGCACGGCGATTCCACGATGAGCCGCCCTCGCCCCCGCCTTACCAGGTAGCCGCCGCGCCTGATCTTCAACTGGCCTTCGCGTATGAGAGGCCACAGGGCGGTCTCGATCGCCTCGACATTCCTGTCCCTCTTTCCCGCCCCTGTCTGCGAAGCCAGCCACTCGGCGAACGCCCGTTCTCCGATATCGGCGCCCACCGCCTTGCGCAGAGCGTTCAGCTTGCGGCGTTGACCCTTCGTCAGGGCGCTCTCGTCGATCAGCGGCGCTCTCCTGCGCATGACGTGCGGCTTGACCTCGGTCTCCGTTATCATGGGCGTCCCCCTGGACGTCGTCGGCAACGTGAAGCGCGAGTGTAACACACGCGGCACTCACGGCCACCCGATACGACGGCAACCGCGGCCCGGGGGCGCCGGATCGGCCCGAGTCGCCCGCGGAGACGGATTCTCTCGCCACGCTCGGCGCGAAACGGACCGTAGGGAAACGGCGTGAACCGTCAAACATTCGGGATAAGTCCCAAATCTTTCATCGACGGAACAAGGTTCAAAGCATTGTATTGGAAAAATTTCTCCACTACGCGCCTGGCGGCGCTCCGGTCGAAATGACGGGGAAGATATGGGTTTAGTCCGGTGCCGTGAGTCAAACTGACCCACTACCCATACCGCCTAAATGTCGATCTCGACGAAACGCATGGCCTGGCGGGCCGTGCGGCGCACCGTCTTGCGGCGCAGCGGGGATTGCAGCAGCCGGTTGAGTGCGGCGAGCGCCAGTTCGCCGGACCGGCCGCATTCCCCCGAGGCCAGCAGACTGCGCACCGACAACGCCGTTTTCAGCAAGTGGACGGAGACGATGTAGCGGTCCTGACCGTGATCGAGGAGCGTCCGCCGGACCCCGGCGAAAAAGGCGTCCGGGTCGGCGACCGTCCAGTCGTCCGGGTCCACGGTGTCATCCTGGTGGCCGGTGTTGCGGCCGGAAAAGCAGGCCATCTGCAGCAGCCCGGCCGGCCACAGTTCCGGGAATTTCGAACAGAGGCCGAGCGCCGCCTCGGCGAAGGTGAGGCCGTGGGTCAGGTCGAGCCAGCCGAAATCGCCGCCATAGGGTTTGTCGAGATCGTCCAGGCGCCGGAGGTCGAAGCGCACCATGTTGAGCGCGTTCGCCCCGAGCAGGCTGCGGAACAGGTCGAGCGGCGGCGCGGCGCCGCGCCCGGCGGTGAAGGCGAGCGCCTTGTTGGCGTTCAGCCCGGCATAGTCCGCCGCGGCGGGGGCCGAACCGTTGGGCCGCGACCCGAAGCCGTGCAGGGCGTCGGCATAGGCGCGAAACTCCGGGATCAGGTCCTCGCGGGTGGCCGTCGCCAGCCCGCGCACCAGCGGCAGCAGGACCGGCTCCGCAACCTCCCCGCCCAGCCGGCGGATCAGCGCGCCGGCCTTGGCGACATAGATCGCGGCGTGGCCGAAATCGGCATAGTGGGCGAGCGCGGCGCGGGCCAGGCCGCGTTCCATGAGACCCCAGGCGTCGCCCGTCGCCAGCGCGCCGCGGGTCAGGCGGATGGCGCGGGGCTCGTCCTCGTCCTCGACGGCCCGGACGAAGGCGTCCTCGTCCCAGTCCTCGGCGCCTTCGGCATAGGGGTAGCGCGGCCGGCGCAATGTGTCGTCGGCCATGTGGCCGACCGCCTCCAGCAGGCAGATGAGCCGGTTCTCCGGTTCGTCCGCGCGTTCGTCGTAGAGCGCAAGCCAGTCCGCCGCGCCGGCGTAGGCGTGGGTCCAGCCGAACTCCAGCCGGTCGTGGGACCAGCGGATCGCTTCCCGGACGGCGACCGCCGGATCGACGCCGAGCCGCGCGATCCGGGCGATCTCCCGGGCGAGCCGGTCGTAGCCGTGGCGGTCGAAACCCTGTTTCAGATCCTTGAGAGACTTCGCCAGCCGCTCCTCGACCGGCGGATCGACGATCTCGACCCAGACGTCCGCGCCCCGGATCTCGACCGGATAGACGCGCAGCCGGTCGCCTGCGCGCTGGTTCTCGCCGGTCTCCAGGTCGAACTTCCAGTTGTGCCAGTTACAGGTCAGCAGGCAGTTGCCGTCGAGCGTGCCCTCGCGCAGCGGATAGCCCTCGTGCGGGCAGCGGTTGTTGCAGGCGTAGATGCCCTTGGCGGTATCGAAGAGCGCGATCTGCCGGCCGTCGAGGCGGAAGACGATGCGGCCCTTCTGCCGGAGTTCATCGACGCCGGCGGCCCTGACCCAGCCCTGGTTCATCGTTGCGCCCCGTCTCCCGGCAGGTCGACCGTCCCGAATGAAGTAGGCCGCACCGCCGTTCGGAACAGCCCGGCCGCAGCCCTATTGCAGACGGTTTCACAGCCCCAGATAGGCCCGCTGGACCCCGGCGTCGCCGAGCAGGTCGCGGCCGGAACCGGACAGCGCGACCGCGCCGTTTTCGAGCACATAGGCCCGTTCGGCGAGTTCGAGCGAAAGGCCGACATTCTGTTCGGAGAGCAGGATCGTCATGCCGGCTCCGGCAAGGTCGCCGATGGCGTCGAAGATCAGGTCGACCATCGCCGGCGCCAGCCCCAGGCTCGGCTCGTCGAGCAGCAGCAATCGCGGGCGGGACATCAGGCCGCGGCCGAGCGCCAGCATCTGCTGTTCGCCGCCGGAGAGCGTGCCCGCGGCCTGGCGGCGGCGCTCGGCCAGCCGGGGGAATTGGGCATAGACCCCTTCCAGCGCCTCCGCCGCATGGGGCCGCGCCTGCCGGTTGATTGCGCCGAGCCGGAGATTCTCCTCCACCGTCATGTCGGGAAAGACCAGCCGGCCTTCCGGCACCAAGACGAGGCCGGCGGCGACGCGCTGCGCCGCGCTCCAGCCCCCGACCGCCTCGCCCCGGTAGCGGATCGTGCCTGCCGACGGCGTAAGCAGGCCCGCCAGCATGGCCATCGTCGTCGTCTTGCCGGCGCCGTTGCCGCCGACCAGAGCGGCGATCCGCCCGGCAGGAACGGCCAGATCGACTCCGTGCAGCACCTGCAACCGGCCGTACCCGCCCGCCAGCCCGCCGACCTCGAGGAGCGCGCCGCCGCTCAATGCCGCCGCCCCAGATAGGCGGACCGGACGGCCGGATCGTCGGCAACCTGCGCCGGCGGCCCGGCGGCGATCGTCTCGCCATGGTCCAGCACGACGACATGGTCCGACAGCGCCATCAGGGCGCCCATGACATGCTCGATGATCATCACGGTCACGCCCATGTCCGCCCGGATGCGGCGCACCATGGCGATCGTGTCCTGCACCTCGGCGGGCGTGAGGCCGGCCATCACCTCGTCCAGCATCAGGAGCCGCGGTCCGGTCGCCAGCGCGCGCGCCATTTCCAGCCGCTTCTGCTGCGCCAGGGTCAGGGCGCCGGCCGGCCGGCCGGCGACGCCGTCGAGGCCGGTGAGGCCGAGAATGCCGGCGGCATCCGCCGGGGCGGCGGCGGGCCGGTCGCGCGCCCCGAAGCGCAGGGCCGTCTCGACATTTTCCAGCACGGACAGGCCGCGGAACGGCCGGACGATCTGGAAAGTGCGCGCCACGCCGGCGGCGGCGACCCGGTGCGGCGGCAGGCCGGTCAGCCGCAGGTCGCCCAGGCGCACCGCGCCGGAAGACGGCGCCAGATTGCCCGCGACGATCGCGAACAGGGTGGTCTTGCCGGCGCCGTTGGCGCCCATGATGCCGAAGATGCTGCGCTCCGGCACCGTGAAGGAGACGTCCTGCAACGCCCGGACGCCGCCGAAAGACTTGCCGATGCGCTCGACGCTCAGCATGGCGCTAGCCGCCCGCCATTGCAGCGTCCGGCGCCCGGCGGCGTTCGAACAGGCCGGCGACGCCCTTGGGCGCGAACAGCACGAAGCCGATCAGCAGGGCGCCCAGGACGATCATGTAGACCTGCGGAAAGTTCGACCACAGCAGTTCCGAGAGCGCGACCAGGAACAGCGCGCCGAAGACCGGCCCGCGCGCATCCGCGCTGCCGCCGACGATCGCCATGGTGACGATGGTGAAGGAGATGACCGGATCGAACGCCTGCGCCGGCTCGAAATAGCCGGTGCGCAGGACGAACAGGGCGCCGACGAAGCCCGGCAGCAGGGCCGACAACGCGAAGGCGAACAGCTTGAAGCGCACGGTCGGAACGCCGATCGTGTCCGCAGCCAGTTCGTCCTCGCGGATCGCCGCCAGACCTGCGCCCAGGCGCCGGCGGCGGATTGCGGCCACCGCCAGGGTCCCGGCCAGCGCAAGCGCCGCCATCGCCCAGTAGAGGGTTTCCAGCGGCGGCCCGCCGAGGATCAGGCGGCCGAACTTGCCGAGCGCGTTCTCGATGTTGATGACGACATATTTGGCGAACTCGGCGAGGCCGAAGGTCAGGATCACGAAATAGGGCCCGCGCACCCGGAGCACCGGCAGGCCGACCAGGAGGGCGAACAGGCCGGCCGCGAGCGCGCCGAGCACGGCGCCGGCCCAGACCGGCACCGCGCCCCAGGTCAGCACCAGGACATAGCCGCCGATGCCGGCGAACACGACATGGCCGAGGGAAATGTAACCGGCCAGGCCCGAAACGACGGTCCAGCTTTGCGCCAGGGCGATCCAGCCGAACAGGGCGAAGCCGACGCCGAGATAGTAGTCGCTGCCGAGCAGCGGCAGGACCGCGGCGATCGCCGCGACCAGCAGCAGCGGCACGGCTTCGCGCGTCGCGGGCAGCCTCATGTCAGGCGCCGCCGCTGCAACAGCCCTTCCGGCCGCAGGACCAGGACCAGGATGAACACGCCGTAGATCAGGACGGAGCGCAGGTTCGCCGAGGTCAGCGCGACGCCGTAGGTCTCGATCAGGCCGAGCACCATGCCGGCCGCGATGCCGCCGGCCAGATTGCCAAGCCCGCCCAGGACGATCACGACGAAGGCGACGATGGTGAAGGGGAAGCCCATGAAGGGCGAAATCTGCTCGGTCACGCCGATCAGGGTCCCGGCGAGGCCCGCGAGCGCAAAACCGAGGACGAAGGCGAACGCCTGCACCCGGTCGACGTCGATGCCGACGATGCGGCTGGCGGTGCGGTGCTGGATCAGCGCCCGGATCGACAGGCCGAGGGCGCTGAAGCGCAGGAACAGGACGATGGCGGCGGACAGGCCGAGGCAGACCGCCAGGGCGACGAGGCGGCTTTGCGCGATGCTGACCTCGCCGATGCTGACCAGCGTGTCGAGGGCCCGGTAGGTCCGCGGGCTGGCGGTAAAGGCAAGCGCCGTGAGGTTCTGGATGACGATCGAGATGCCGAAGAAGATCAGCAGCGAATTGGCCTCGACCCGCTCGATCGGCTGGCTGCCGGCGAGCTGGCGCCGGAACAGGCCGAAATAGAGCGCCGCGCCGGTGAGGCCGGCAAGCGCCCCGGCGGCGAGCATCGCCAGCACCGGCGAGACCGCCGCCAGCGTAAACAGCCAGTAGCCGGTGTAGGCGCCGATCATGACCAGGTCGCCATGGGCGATGTTCAGCAGCCGCATGGTGCCGTAGATCAGGTTCAGGCCGAGCGCCACCAGCCCGTAGATCGAGCCGATTATCAGGGCCGCCACCAGGAGCTGCCCCGACAGGAGAATCTCCACGTTCCGCTATCCGGTCCGGTTCGCAGAAAGAGGGAGCGGCGCGAAGGCCGCTCCGTCACAACGCAGTCTGAAGCGAAACCGCCTTATTTCCAACCGGTCTTCGGCGCGAGCGGCGCGGTCTGGCGGTCTTTCGGCCAGACGATGTGCAGCTCGCCCTTCTGGATTTGCAGGAAGCCGGTCGGCGTCACGGCGTTCTGCACGCCGTCGAACCGGACCTTGCCGATGATGGTGTCGAAGGCGCCGGTCGAGATCGCCTGGCGCAGCTTGTCCTTGTCGAGGCCGGCCTTCGCCACCGCCTGCTCGAGAATTTCGACCGAGACCCAGGCCTCGACCGAATCGAGATAGTCCGGCTCCTGTTTGAATTTCTTCTTGTAAGCGGCGTAGAACGCCTTCGACCGGGCGTTGTCGCCGTGCGGCGACCAGTGGCCGAGGGTGACGATGCCGTCGGCCGCGCCCTTGAACATGCCGCGGAAGAAGCCGATGGCCGGCCCGACCAGCAGATACTGGAACTTCGCGGCGATGCCGACTTCCCGCGCCTTGTTGATATAGAGGATGGAGTCGCCCGGATAGGCCAGCCCGATCACCCCGTCCGGATTGGCCGCTTTCACCTTCACGAGGATGGCCGTCATGTCCTTGATGTTGGGCGGATAGTCGGCATCGACGAGGACCTTTATCCCGGCGGCCTTCAGGGCCGGCATGAGGAATTTCTTGTTCTCCTGGCCGAAGGGAAGCTGGTTGGTCAGGACCGCCACGGACTTGACGCCGGCGGATTTGAGCAGCCCGACCATCGCGGTCGCCAGCTTGTCGGCCACCGCCGCGGTCGTGAACCAGATGTTGCCCGGCTTCATGTTGCGGAGCTGGACCGACGAGGCCGTGCTGCCGATCATCGGGAACTTGTGGCGCTCGAGCACCGACGCGATGGCGAAGTGGTGCGGCGTGCCCCAGGGCGAGAGCAGCAGGTCCACCTTGTCCTGGGTGATCAGCTTCTCGTAGATCTTCACCGCGTTGCCGGGGTTCGACTGGTCGTCGTACTGGATCAGCCTGATCTTGCGCTTTTCCTTGCCGCCGATGTCCAGGCCGCCGCGGGCGTTCACCTGCTCGGCCCACAGGTTGTAGGCGTTGATCTGCGACGGCGCGGCCGGCGCGAACAGGCCGGTCTTGGCGATCGAATAGCCGATCTTCACTTCGGCCGCCGCAGCCGGCGGCGCCCAGGCCGCCGCCGCAAGGGCCGAAACCGCCAAAGCTCCAACGAATTTCCTCATGTGCGCAATCCTCCCTATTTCCGGTCCGGCCGCCGGGGGATCGGCGGCCGAAGAGCGCTCCGTTCGCACTTGACCGGGTTCTGCGTCCGCGGTCAATACCGAACAGCGTTCTTTTTTTGAAATTCACCCGGCGCCGGCAGCCATGATACACCGGCCGGGCGCCGGGGAACGGGCCAAGAAACGAGCCGGTGGGGAGAAAGCCGTGGGAATCGGGGTTGCCGTTATCGGGCTGGGCTGGTGGGGCCGCGAACTGGCGCGCGCGGCCGGCCCCGTCCCCGGCCTCGATCTCGTCGCCGGCGTCTCGCCCGACGCCGGGGAGCGCACGTCCTTCGCGCGGGATTTCGGCTGCGCCGCCGGTCCGGTTTTCGCCGACGCGCTCGCCGATCCGGCGGTCGACGCCGTCCTGATCGCCACGCCGCATTCGCTGCATGCCGAACAGGTCGTCGCCGCGGCCCGGGCCGGCAGGCATGTGTTCGTCGAGAAGCCGTTCACGCTCACGGCGGAGAGCGGCCGGGCGGCGGCGGCGGCGTGCCGCGACGCCGGCGTCGTGCTCGCCGTCGGGCACAACCGGCGGCTGAGCGGCGCGGCAACGCGGTTGCGCAGCCTGCTTGAGGACGGGGCCTTCGGAACGGTCCTGCATCTCGAAGGCCATTTCTCCAGCCCGAGCGCCCTCGCCTACCGCCCGGACATGTGGCGGGCGCAGCGCGCGGAAGCGCCCGGCGGCGGGATGGCTTCCATGGGGCTGCACATCGTCGATACGATGCAGTGGCTGTTCGGCCCGGTCGCCCGGGTCGGTTGCCTAGCGCGCCGGGCCGCCGCGCCGGTGGATATCGACGATGCCGCAACCGCCCTGCTCGAATTCGACTCGGGCCTGACCGCGACGCTCACCAGCCTGTTCGCGACATCGCTCGACGCCTGGTTGCGGGTCTGCACCGCGAACGGGATTTACACCGCGAGCGACGACTTCGCGCGCCTGACCCGCCTTCGCATGGACGGGACGATCGAAGCGCTGCCCGTCGAAGCGGTCGACACGCCGGTCGAGGAACTTGCCCGGTTCGCGGCGGCGATTCGCGGCGAAGGCGCGGTCGCCGCGACGCCGGAGGAGGCGATCGCCAACGTCGCCGTCATGGAAGCGCTGGCCGCGTCGGCCGCCGCGAACGGCGCATGGCGCGAAGTGCGGCATTCGTGAATATCGGATAATTTCCTTCCGCTTCTCCAGAGGCTTCCTCTGCGAAACGCAGACAAGTCGGAAATGAGTACCGTCGCGGCCTTCCCTGCCGGACTTGCGCCCGATCCGGTCCTTGAACCCATCCCGTCATTTCGACCGGAGCCCCGGCCCCCGGGGCCGGGGCGGAGTGGAGAAATCCGGTCGGCGTTCCGTCGACGCCCGAGGCTCCGGCGCCTGGCCGGCGTTCGTCGCCGGCCGGATTTCTCCACTCGCTCCGCTCGGTCGAAATGACGGGAGGGGGCGCCGCTCGGTCGAAATGACGGGAGGTGGGCGCCGCTCGGCCGAAATGACAGCGAGGGGGTGCGCCGGTCGAAATGACGGGTGGGGCAAGCGGCCCGCCCGGCGCGGTCTCCCCCCTTTCGCAGAGGAATTCTCCGAATAGGGAGAGTAACTCGCAAGGGCTTCGCGCCTTCCTCTAACGCCGTTCTCGACAGTCCCGGCTCTACCCCTGTTCCGCCATCCAGGCCGCGGCGCGTTCGGGCCACGGGCCGTCCGGGTTGCCGGTTTCGAGGCTGGCCTCCAGATGGTCGCAGCCGTCGAGGATCATGGTCTCGACGCTGCCGCCGGCCGCTTCGAGGGTATCGGCCATCGCCTGCCCTTGGGTGCGTAAATGCGGGAAATCCGCGCTCCCCCAAGCGAGCAGGAAGGGCGGGGTGCGGGCGATATTGGCGACCGGGCTGGCCGGCGTCTCGGCGCCGGACTCCTCCGGGCCGAGGAAGCGCGGCCGCACCGACATGCCGTTGCCGGGCCGGAAATCGAACACGCCGGAGACCGGCAGGCAGCCGCGCACGGCATCCGGCGGCAACCCGCGCGCCGCCTGCCACCCGTCCGTCACCGCCATCAGCGTACTGTAGTGGCCGCCCGCCGAATGGCCGCCGACGAACATCCGGCCAGGGTCGCCGCCGAAACCGCCGATCCGGCCGTGCAGCGCGGCGAAACCGTCGAGCACGTCGTGGAAGCCGTCGGGGAACAGGGCGCCCGGCGCCAGCCGGTAGCCGATGGAGGCGAAGGTCACGCCGCGCGCGTTGAGCGCCGGCGCCATGAAGGCCATCCATTCTTTGTAGCCGTTGGTCCAGCCGCCGCCATGAATGAAGGCGAGCACGTCGCCGGCCGGATCGGCGGCCCGCGCCACCAGCACGCTCCGGTAGGGGTTTGCGCCGTAGCGGAATTCCTCGTATTCGACGCCCCCGGCGCGGCGCAGCACCTCTTCGTGATAGGGCCGGGCGAAGTCGGAGAGCGGCTCCTGCGCCGGATAGTCCTCAATCCTCATCGCCGCCCTCCAGCATCCCGTCCAGCACCCGCTCCGGCGTCAGCGGCAGCCGGCGCAGCCGCGTGCCGATCGCCGCCGCCGCCGCATTGGCGATCGCCGCCGGCACCGGCACCAGCCCGATCTCGCCGATCCCCTTGGCGCCGAACGGCCCGTCCGGCTCGGCGGCTTCGACGACGATCGAATGGATATCGAAGGGCGCGTCGAGCGCGGTCGGCGCCTTGTAGTCCATCATCGACGGGTTCGCGAGGCGCGGGCCGTCGAACACCATCTCCTCGGTGAGCGCGAAGCCCATGCCCTGGACGAAGCCGCCCTCGATCTGCCCCTCCACCGAGCCGGGATTGATCGCCCGGCCGACATCCATCGCGGACCAGACCTCGGCGACCTCGGCCTTGCCGGTCGTCTCGTCGATCTCGACCGCCGCGATCATGCAGCCGAAGCTGTACACCCCGATCTGCGGGAACGGCAGGCCCTTGGCGACGGCCCGTTTCGGATCGACGCTCGGCCGGTTGTAGACCCAGGTGTCGGCGCCGACGATGGGGCCGCCAGCGGCCCAGTGCGCCCGGCCGGAGACTTCGAAGAAGCTCAGTTCCTTGTCCGGCACCCCCTTGATGCCGACTCGGCCGCCGTCGCGCAGCTCCAGGTCCTCGACGGCGCATTCGAAAATCTCCGAGGCGTGGCGCTTGATCTGCTCCGCCACCTTGCCCGCCGCGGCGACGACCGAGCGCCCGGTCGTGTAGGTGACGCGGCTCGCCGTCGTGCCCCAATTGTAGGGCGAACCGTCGGTGTCCGGGCTGGCGATCGCCACCCGGTCCGCCGGGACCCTGAGCGCCGAAGCGCACATCTGGGTCAGCACGGTATCGGAACCCTGGCCGATATCGACCGCGCCGGTGTTGAGCACGACCGAGCCGTCCTCGAGCAGCCGGACGATGGCGCCGGTCGCCAGCAGGCCGCTGATATGGGCGCAGGCCGCGACGCCCAGCGCGCGCCGCTTGCCGGGCGGCGCCGGAAGCGCCCTACCCTGCTGCCATCCCGACGCCGCGCTTGCCTTCTCGATACATTCCGCCAGCCCGTTGGAGGCGACCTCGCCGCCGCCGAACCAGCGGTCGCCGGGCTGCATCCTGTTCTTCATGCGCAGGTCGAGCGGATCCATGCCGAGCCGGCCGGCGATTTCGTCGATCTGGCTCTCGGTCGCGAACGTGACCTGGGGGTTGCCGAAGCCGCGGAACGCGCCGAAGCGCATACGGTTGGTGTAGACCAGCTTGCCGGAGGCGCGGCAGTGCGGAATCCGGTAGGGCCCGCGGCTCATCAGCAGGCTGTAGCCGAGCACGCCGGGGCTGTCGTCGCCATAGGCGCCGCAATCCAGCACGGCGGTCAGTTCGCGCGCCACCAGCGCGCCGTCCTTCTTCGCGCCGGTCTTGCAGCGTATTTTGAACGGGTGGCGCGCGCGCACCGTCTCGAAATCTTCGGTCCGGTTGAGGATCAGCTTCACCGGCCGGCCGGTCCTGAGCGCCAGTTGCACGACGAGCGGCTGGACGTGCGGCTCCATCTTGTTGCCGAAACCGGCGCCGACCTTGGGCGTGAGGCAGCGCAGTTTCGACATCGGAAGCTGTAGCGCTTCGCAGACATTGGCCTGGACCCGGAACACCGACTGGTTGGCCGACCAAAGCGTGACCCGCCCTTCCGCATCGACCTCCGCCAGCGCGCCGACCGGCTCGATGGAGAGATGCGCCTGCGCCGGCGTCTCGAAGTCGCCCTCGACGATCACGTCGCAGTCCGCCCAGGCGCCGTCGACATCGCCTTCGGACAGTTCGGTCTCCGACGCGACATTGCCTCCGCAGATGGCCGGGAAAACCTTGAAATAGTCCGCCAGCCCCTCGTGGATGAGCGGCGCACCGGGCGCCACGGCTTCCTCCGGCGTGGCGGCGACCGGCAGGTCCTCGTAGTCGACCCGGATCAGCGCGGCGGCCCGGCGCGCCGTCTCCTCGTCCTCGGCGGCGACGACGGCGACCGGCTCGCCCGGATAGCGCACCTTGCCCTTGGCGATGGCGGGCTCGTCCTTGATGAAGGCGCCCATGCGGCCGTCCGGGAAATCGTCGCCGGTCAGCACGCAGGCGACGCCCGGCACTGCCCGAGCTTCGGCGGTGTCGTATCCGCGGATGCGGGCATGGGCGAGCGGGCTGGCGTGGACCGCCGCGTGCAGCATACCGGGCCGGACCATGTCGGCGATATAGGTTGCCCGGCCCGTCACCTTTTCCCGCGCATCGAGCCGGGGCAGGCTGGCCCCGACGCCGGTTGCCGACGTATCGAGCGGGGTCACGGCCGCGCCTCCGAAGCCCTTGCAACGGCTTCGACGATCTTTTTGTAACCGGAACAGCGGCACAGGTTGCCGGACAGGCCGGCCCGCACCTCGTCGACGGTCAGCGGCGCGTTGCGGCGCAACAGGGCATGGGCCGAGATCAGGATGCCGGGCGTGCAGAAGCCGCATTGCACGGCGTTGCCTTCCGCCAGGGCCTGCTGGACCGGCGCCAGCGCGCCCGCCGGCGCCAGCCCTTCGACGGTCACGATATCCCGGTCCGCGCAGTTGAGCGCCAGCGACAGGCAGCTGCGCACCGGCTCGCCGTCGACCGTCACGGTGCAGGCGCCGCACACCCCCTGGTTGCAGCCGCGCTTCGCGCCGGTGAGGCCGAGCTCGTCGCGCAGGACGGTCAGCAGCGTCGTCCACGGCGCCACCGCCGCGACCGGCCGTTCGGCGCCGTTGACCCGGAGCGTGACGGGTTCGCCGGTCATGGCGTCTCCGATATTCTTTGCTGCGCCTCGGCAAGGGCCCGCCGGACCATCCGCGGCGCGACCCGGCGGCGGTAATCGGCGCTGGCGCGCACGTCGTCGACAGGGTCGAACGCTTCGGCCAGCGCATCGGTCAGCCGGCGGATGCCGGCGTCGCCCAGGCCGCCGCCGATCAGGTCTGCCTCGACATCGCGCCGCCGCACCGGCGCCGGTCCGCACGCGCCGACGGCAACCGCCAGATGGGTGCAGGCCCCGCCGCTCATGCCGAGCGCCAGCGCGACCGAAGCGATGGCGAAATCGCCGGCGACCCGCGCCAGTTTCGTATAGCTGCCGACCGTGCCGGCAGGCGCCGGCGGGATGACGACCGCCTCGATCAGCTCGCCCGGCTTCAATGCGGTTTCGTACCAGTCGACAAAGAAATCGCCGGCCGGCACGGTGCGGCGGCCTTCGGCGCCGATCAGGGCGAACCGCGCATCCGCAGCGAGAAGCGCAGGCGGATAATCGGCCGCCGGATCGGCGAAGGCGCAGGAACCGCCGATGGTGCCCATGTTGCGGACCGGCGGGTTGGCGATTTGCGCCGCGGCCTCGCTCAGCACGCGCTGGCCATCGCGCAGGTCGGTTTCCTCCGCCGTTTCGCGATGGCGGCGCATGGCGCCGATGACGACCGTGCCGTCCGGCCGGCGGACCGCATCGCGCAGCGCGGCCACGTCGCGCAGGGAGACCAGCCGGCCCGGCGCGACCAGGTCCGCGTTCATCATCGCCACAAGGGTCGCGCCGCCGGCCAGGCAGGCCGCGCCGTCCGCCTGCAGGGCGGCGACCGCGGCTTCGATACTGTCCGGCCTGACGAATTCCATGACCGCTTATCCGCCGGATGCCGCTTCGTTGACGCAGGCTTCGAGATTGCCGGCGAATTCCGAGGCCAGCGACTGCGCTTTCTTCTTCATCGCCCCGAAACCGAATTTGGCAAGCCGGCCGGTAACCGTCATGTCCGCTTCATAGGACACAAGCGTTCCGCCGTCATCCGCCGGCGCCAGGGTCAGGATGTTGTCCGAGCGCAGGTTGCTCGCACGGCCGCCTTCCTCGCCCCGCGTCACCGTCACGACCCTGACGGGCGGCTCCTCCTCGAGCACTTCGACCTCGGCGGCGAATTTGGCCGCGATCGGCCCCAGCTTGACGACGATCCGGGCGCGGTAGAGCGTCGGCGACACGGCCTCGATCTCTTCGCAGCCGGGCAGGCAGGCGCCGACGACCTGCGGATCGCGGATCGCCCGCCAGGTCCGTTCAACGGGCGCCGCGACGACGAAACTGTCGGCGATTTTCATGGCCGAGAAGCGGAAGCGCCGCGCCGGCTAGCGCATTTCCCGCGGCACGATCATCGCCGGATCGACGATCCGGCCCTTGTCGATGATCACCTTGTTGTCGAGCATCATCGTGCAGTCGCGCATCGGCACGTCGTAGTGGCCGCGGGTGTTGCGCGTGCCGCCGCCCTGGGTGTTCGGCCCGGTCGAGAACAGGAAGTTGCCCGGGAAGGTGCGCGCCGCAGCCCGGCTGCGCTCCGGCTCGTCGCCGTTCAGCGCGATGCCGTACCACAGCGCCTGCGGGTTCAGGCCCCAGCCGAGATGCGAGATCGCATAGGGGTCCATGTCGTTCTCGTCTTCCCGGTTGTCGTCCAGCCAGTCCTGCATGAGCTTGGCGTCCAGCCCGCCCTCGACCTTGCGGATATAGCCGTCCTCGACGGTGAGGCGGATTTCGTCCTGGATGTAGCGGCAGTAGGGCAGGATCACGATATCGCCGGGCGCGAGCACGACCGTGCCGTTGGCCGAGCCTTCGTTGGGGAAGGTGTGGATATGGCCGCCGCCCCAGTGGTCGAAGCGGCCGGGCTCGTCGGCAAAGCCGTATTGCGTCATCACCGGGTATTCGCCGCAGTCCCAGGTCAGGTCCGTGCCGGCGTCGCTGATTACGCGGGCCGTCTTCGTCTTGCTGTAGAGCGCGTCGCCGTAGAGGCAGGCCTCCTTCAGGCCCTTCGGCGCCATGAGCTGTTCGAGATCGTCCGGCGCGTCGATGATCATCTGGACGCGGGCGCCGGCCCCGGTCACGTCCTTGAGCCAGCGGGTGAACAGCGGGACGTGGAAGATGACGATCATGTCCGCCGCCTTCGCCGCCTCCAGCGTGCCCTTGCACCGGCCGATGGTCCCGACGCCGACCCGGGTCCAGGACGGGATGCTGTTGACGCACATCTCGTAGATGTCGGCGCCCAGTTCGTCGGCCGCGGCGAAGGCGGCCTCGATATATTCGCGCCGGGTCGACAGGTCCGAGACGCAGGCGATCGTCTCGCCTTCCTCGACCCGGCACAGCTCGAACTGGCGCTTGTACAGCATGGCCAGCTTGGCCGGATTGACCTCCTGCGCGCGCCGATTGAAATGCACCATGCCCCGTCTCCCTCCGTCGCCGTCCCTTGCCTGCCCGGCCCCTTGCCCGCAGACCGGGGACAGTTGCATAAATGAACACTGTTCGTTTATAGCCCCAAAGTGCGGCCGATCCGGCCGGCAAGTCAAGAACGATTCGGCCATGGCGCAGACGAAGAAAGAAGACATCCGCGCCGGCATCGTCGACAGCGCCCGCCGGGAATTCCAGGAGCGGGGCTACGCCGCGACGACGATCCGCGGCATCGCCCGGCGGGCCGGCATTTCGCCGTCGAACGTCTATGTCTATTTCGATTCGAAGCTCGAAATCCTGTTCGCCATCTACGACCCGTGGCTGCGCGGCCGGATCCGGGCGCTCGAAGCCGAGGCCGCGGCGATCGCCGATCCGCGGCAGCGGCTGCGCACCGTTATCGCGACGCTGTGGAAGACGTTTCCGGCCGCCGACGGCGCCTTCGGCAACACCTTCGTCGAGGGGCTGGCGGTCTCCGGCCGCGAGGGCCGCTATTCGCGCGACCTGCTGCTCTGGGCGGAGCGCCGCATTTCCGACCTGATCGTTTCCTGCCTGCCGGAAGAGCGCGCCCGCCAGCTGCAGGATACCGCGCTCGCCCACATCCTGTTCATGGCGTTCGACGGCTTCGCGGTGAACTATGTCCTGGTCGGCCCGTCGCGCCGGCTCGAACGCTGCCTCGACCTGATGGCCGACCTGATTATGGGCGAGTAGACCGGCCGCGCGGCCCGCCTGCGGCGCGGCGGCGCCGCTCTCAATAATCGAGCCTCGCCCAGACCCGCTTGCTCGCTTCGTTGACCCGGCGCACGGCTTCGGGGACGTCGATGGTCAGCACTTCGCCGTTCTCGACGACGGTGTTGCCGTCGACGATCACCCGGTCGACATCGCCGCCGGCCGCCGCCAGGACGAGGAACTTGAAGGGATCGTAGACCGGGGCGGCCCGGGGCGTGTCGATGCGCACGAACACGATGTCCGCCCGGCAGCCCGGCGCGAGGCGGCCGAGATCGGGCCGGCCGAGCGCATCGGCGCCGCCGGCCGTCGCCATGTGGAACACCTCCTCGCAGGTCGCGGCGACCGAGGATTTCTCGACGATCTTGCAGACGATGGCGGCGGTCTGCATCTCGTGGAACATGTCGAGCGGGTAGTTGTCGGTGCCCAGGCACTGGCGGATGCCGAGGTCGCTGTACTTCTGGATCGAGTTGATCACGCCGCCGCGCCGCGCCTTGACCCAGGGCAGGTGGCAGACCGCGGTCTTCGACTCGCGCAGCGCGTCGATCTCGTGCTTCGCCATGCTGCCGATGTTACCGTCGCCGGACATGAACTGGCCGTGGCCGATGATGAAGTCCGGGCCCAGGAGGCCGGTCTCCATCATGTATTCGACGCTGGTCCGGCCCTCGGTCTTGCGGACCCGGGAAAATTCGAAGGGCGACTGGCCGGCGTGGAGCTGGATCGGGATTTTCAGTTGGTCGGCATAGCGCCGCGTGTCCTTCAGCAGCTGCGCGTCGCAGGTGTCGATCTGGCCCGGCGCCAGCATGGTCCGCAGCCGGTCGCCGTAGCGGCCGTTCCAGTCCTGGCAAAAGGCGACGCAGGCCTCGAAGCGTTCGCGCGCGCCGTTCGGATAGTCGTCGTAGAACACGCCGCCGCTGTCGTCGGCGCCGTAATAGCGCGTGCGGTAGCGCGGCCCGGTGTAGCAGCGGATGCCCGATGCGCCGATCGTGTCGGCGATCGTCTCGGAGATCGCGATGTCGCCGCCGCCGCCGATCTCGTAGTCGTAGCCGAGCTCGACGATGGTCGTCGATCCGCTCAGCAGCAATTCGGCGACCGAGCATTGCGCGCCGGCATACTGGTCTTCCGGCTCCGACGCCTTGCGCACGGCCGGCAGCATTTTGTAGAGCGCGTTGTAGTTCTGGTAGTTCGACGGCCCCGAAGGGCTGCCGATATCCTCCTGGCGCCCCTTGGTGAAAGGCGTGTCCGTCAGGTGCAGGTGCGAATTGACGAAGCCGGGAATGACCAGCCGCCCGGCGGCGTCGATGACCGTATCGGCCGGGCCGCCATATTCCGTGCCGACATGGACGATTTCGTTGCCTTCGAAGACCAGGACACCGGGCTCGAGAGCGTGGTGCCGGCTGCCGTCCCAGGCGATGACGGCGCCGTTTTCGATCAGCGTTCGCATACTGTCACCGTTGCGCAGAAAAATATCCGGAGGCGCCCGGCTGCGGCGCGCGCGGCCGGGCGCCTCCACAGGATTGGCGGTCGGGACCGGAGCCCCGGCCGTCAGTTGGTCAGGCCCACTTCCTTGTAGTAGCGGGCCGCGCCGGGATGCAGGGGCAGGCCCTTGTTCCCGGTCAGCGCGTCCTTGGCCTGAGCCTCTCGAAGCTGCTTCATGTCCTTCTTGATGCCGTCGAGGTTGCCGTAGAACGCCTTGACGATCCGGTAGGCGGCTTCGTCCGACAGGCTCTTCTTCGCGACCAGGATAACCGCCCCGCCGATGGTGCGGAAGCCGCCCTTGACGCCCTTGTAGGGATCGGCGGGCATGGTCGCCTTCACGAAGGACGGATAGGCCTTGAAGATCCGTCCCAGCCCCTCGTCGCCGATCGACAGCAGGTCGATCTTCGTCGTCAGCGCCAGTTCGGCGAACTTGGGATGGCTCGGCGGGCTGCCGCCGCTGACGATGGCGTCCATGTTGCCGTCGCGCATCATCTGGGTCGATTGCGCGGTGCCGACATGGTTGATGACACCGCCCTTGGCGCGGATCTTGTCATAGTCCATGCCGTAGACGCTCAGCATCAGGCGGAACATCAGCTCGCCGCCCCAGCCGATCTTGCCGGCCGAGATCCGCTTGTCGAACAGGTCCTCGAACTTCCCGATATTGCTCGCTTTCTTGGTGACGATTTGCAGATAGCCGGGGAACAGCACGCCGAGATAGGTCAGCTTGTCGTGCTTCTTCTTGAACGGCGCGACGGCGTTGTAGGCCATCGGCGCGGCAAAGGCGAAGGTCATGCCGATATCGGCCTGGCCGGCCTGGATCTTGCGCAGGTTGGTCAGGCCGCCGCCGGTCTGGACCTGGGTGACCAGGCCGGGATTGGCCTTCTCGACCTCGCGGATGACCCGGCTGCCGACGGCGAACCAGCTGCCGCCCTTGCCCGAGGTCGTGATCGAGAGCGTCTTGGGCATGGCGGCGCCGGCGGCGCCGGCCAGCCCGAACGCCAGTGCAGCGGCTGCGGCGCCGGCTCCGAGTACGGTCCAAATGGTTTTCATAGTTCCCTCCTTCGGTTGAGTTTCGGTTCGGCCATTCAGGCCTGCCGGTCTTGCGCCGGCTCCCGGCTATCGGGTGACGGCGCCGCCCCTCCGGTCCGCCGGGCCAGCGCGACAACGAAGGCGACCAGCCCGGCCGAGACGGCCAGCAGGATGGCGACGAACCAGTTGAAATGGAAATTGACCATGCGCAGGGCGTCGAGCGCGAACAGCAGCGCGGTCGCCGCGGCGATGGCCGACCATCCGGCAATATAGGCGTTGCGGCGCGTCATGGTCCGCTCTTTCCGGCCGGTCTTTCAGGCTCCCGGCCTTCGCGGGCGCCCGGTGGCGGCGCGCGGCCGAGCCACTGGACCCCGGCAATAACCGCCACAATAGCGAACCCGGCGGCATGGGACCACAGCGGCGGCATCACGAGGAGCAGCGCGCCGGCGGCGAGCGCGATCCGCTGCCAGCCCGGCGCCGGTCCGAACAGCCAGCCCTCGACCGCTGCCGCGAGGGCGACGACGCCGACGATCGCCGTGGCCGCCGCGACCAGGATCTCGTGCCACGCGCCGACCGCGACGAGGCCCGGCGAATAGACGAACATATAGGGCAGGATATAGGCCGCCAGGGCAAGCCGGGCCGCCTGGAACCCGGTCTTCATCGGGTCGCTGCCGGCGATCGCGGCGGCGGCGAAGGCGGACAGCGCCACCGGCGGCGTGATGTAGGAATGGACGCCGAAATGGAAGGCGAAGAGATGCGCCGCCATCGGCTCGACGCCGAGCTTGGTGAGCGCCGGCACCACCAGCGCGGCGACCAGGATGTAGAGCGCCGTCACCGTGATCCCCATGCCGAGGATGATGCAGATGACCATCGCCAGCGCCAGCGCGAGGATCGTGCTGCCCTGGGACAGGTCGATGATCGAGGTCGAGAAGCGCACGGCGAGGCCGGAGAAATAGAGCGCGCCGACGATCAGGCCGGCGGCGGCGGACGGCACGGCGACCGAGACCATCATGCGGGCGGCGTCCTCGAGCGCGCCCAGGAAGGTCACCGGGGTCATGCGGGTCTCGGCGCGGAACCAGCTCAGCGCGAACACGCAGACGATGCCGAGCAGGGCGGCGAAAATCGGGCTGTAGCCGACGACCAGCGCGCCGACGAGCGCGACGACCGGCAGAAGCATGTGCCCGCGCTCCCGGATCGCGCCCCAGGCCGAGGGCAGGTCGGCGGCCGCCTGTGCCGCCAGCCCCATGCGGTGCGAGCGGAAATGCACCATGGCGAGCACGGCGGTGAAATAGATGAGGGCGGGGATCGCGGCGGCCTTGACGACCTCCCAGTAGGGCACGCCCAGGAACTCGGCCATGATGAAGGCGACGGCGCCCATGACCGGCGGGGTAAACACGCCGCCGGTCGACGCGCAGGCCTCGACCGCGCCGGCGAAGGCCGGGGGATAGCCCATGCGCTTCATCAGCGGGATGGTGAAGGTGCCGGTGGTCGCCACGTTGGAGACCGCGCTGCCGGAGATCGAGGCCATGAAGGCGCTCGACACGACCGCCGCCTTGGCCGGCCCGCCGACCTGCCGGCCCATCAGGCCGTAGGCGATGTCCTTGAACAGCTCGCCGACGCCGGTGCGCATGATGAAGGCGCCGAAAATGATGAACAGCACGACGAAGGACGCCGAAATGCTGATGGGTATCGTGTAGATGCCCTCTTCTTCCATGAACAGGTCGTTGACGATGAGCGACCAATCGATGGACGGGCCGTAGAAGATGCCGAAGAAATACTCGCCATAGGCGCTTTGCAGGATGAAAAAGGCGCCGAGCAGGACCATGATCCAGCCGATCACCCGGCGCGTCGCGTCCATGACCAGGAAGATCGTCACGACGCCGACCGCCATGTCGACCGGATCGGCGAGGCCGCGCCGGTTGATGAAAGCGAAGACGTCCCAGCAGATATAGATCTGCACGGCGACGGTCAGCGCGATGCAGAGGATGTCGTAGGCCAGCCAGCGGTTGACCGGCTCCTTCCACGACTTGCGCCCGGCGGGCTTCAGCAGAATGCAGATCACGATCATCAGCGTGACGTGCATCGTCCGGTGCAGGTAGCTCTGGGCCTGGCCGAAATAGGCGGCGTAGAGGTGGAAGACGGAAAAGGTGACGCCGATCGCGGCGATCAGCGCCGCGGCGACGGCGGCGTTGGTGACCCGGCGCTCGCCGATCAGGAAGGCGACGCAGCTTTCGTCGGCTTGCGCCGTCCCGCCGCCGCCTGCAGCCGCAGTCTTCGTGGCGGTCGTTACCCCATAGAGAACGGCTCCGGTCCGGCAGCCGGCTTGACGCTCCCTTTGCCGCGCGCCGGGCTTGCCGGTCCCGCCGCCGGGTTCTCGGCGGGCCGCGCCGCGCGGGGCCGCCGGCGCAGCGCCGGCGTGCGACGCGAACCGGATGCGCCGCGATCCCTCCGGCCGTCGATCGGCGCGCAGGAAGAGTCGCAGGCCTCGCAGACGATCGGGGAAGAGGCGGTCGCCACGGGATCGACCCGCATTTCGCGGACGATGGAGATCATCGCTTCCTGAACGATCTCAAATTCGATCGGATCGGCCGCCGAAGCGGCGCTGGCTCTGCTCGCCATGTTCGGGAGCCCGGACTTTTCGAATGTATCTGGCCGAATGCATCTGAACCGCGAGCGTCAGTGGCTCGACGCCATCATAGGCAGGGACCGCCGGATTGGCGACAACAATCCGGCGCGTCCCGCCTGAGCGCCTACGCGGCGATGCGGTCTTCCGGGCCGCCCCCGCCGGCCAGCAGAAGGAAGGTCACGTTGTCCTGGCCGGGGCCGGCGGCGGCGCGGACGGCGGAAAGAAGGCCGTCGGCCGCCGCTTCCGCGCTGCCTTCCGCCGCGCCCAGCTCCTGCGCGATCCGGTCTTCGGCCAGGGTTTCGATCCCGTCGCTGGCGATCAGCAGAAAGCCGCCCGGCCCGAGGCGGCAGGGGCGGCGCCCGCAATCGACCATGCCCGCCATCCTGCCGGTTACCGCCGAGCGCAGCATGTTGCGCCGCCGGTCGCGCCGCGCGCCGTCGGGCGTCAACTTCCCCGCCCGGACGAGATCTTCCAGAACCGGCGCCATCGAATGATCGGCATTCAGCCGCACGAGCGCCCCGTCCGCAAACAGCCACATCGGCGAATCGCCGACGCTCAGCCACTCGATGCTGCGTCCGTCCCAGAGCGCGGCGACGACCGTGGCGCCCATGCCGCGAAGCCGCGCATCGCCGGTCTCCTGCCGGTGCAGGCTGGCGGTCGCCGCATCCAGGCAGGCGCGAAACCTGGAACCGGCCGCGCCGTCCAGGACCGGAAAGTTCCGGGAGAATATTTCGACCGCGGTGTGGCTGGCGACCGCACCGCCCGCCGCGCCGCCCATGCCGTCGGCGAGAATCATGAGGAGCGCGGGCGCCTTCCCGGCTCCCCAGGAATCGATTTCCCGCGCGTCGAATGCGTCTTCCTGATAGGGCCGCGCGCCCTGCCACTGCCGAAAGGCCAGCGGCCATCGCAGGAGTCCGGACGGCCCTGCCGCCGCTTGTCGAGACACATCATCCGTCATTTGCACATGTTATCCTGCGAACGGCGTTCCGGGTCAAAGACCGGACCGGGCGGCAGCCGCGGACCGGGCGGGTTCCGGCGCTTTCGGCCGGCACTTTGGAATAGCCGCCCCGGCGGGCGGCTGCTACCTTCCCGGGCGGCGATACGGGGACGGAAGCGGGAAGGCGCGATATGCAACTGATCGGGGTCGATGTCGGCGGCACCTTTACGGACCTGGTCTTCACCGACACCGACCGGGGCGTCACGCTGATTCACAAGGCGCCGACCACGCCCGACGATCCGTCGATCGGCGCGATCGACGGGATCCGCGACCTGTGCGCGCGCTACGGTCTCGACCCGGCCGCCATCGACCACGTCTTCCACGGCACCACCATCGCGACCAACGCCGTGCTCGAACACGACGGCGCCAGGACCGGCATGATCGCCAACCGCGGCTACCGGGACATCCTGCACATCGGCCGCCACCAGCGGCCGGAGAATTATTCGATCATGCAGGACATCCCCTGGCAGAACCGGCCCCTGGTGCGCCGGCGGGACCGCATGACCGTCCGCGAACGCCTGGCGCCGCCCGACGGCGCGGTGCTGGAGCCGCTGGACGAGGACGCCGTGCGCGAGGCCGCCCGCGCCTTCCGGGCGCGCGGGATCGAGGCGGTTTGCGTGTGTTTCCTGTTTTCCTACCTCGATCCGCGCCACGAGGAGCGCGCGCGGCAGATCGTGCTCGAGGAATTCCCCGAAGCGTTCGTCACCGCCTCGTCGTCGGTGGCGCCCCAGTTCCGCGAATTCGAGCGCTTCACCACGGCGGCGATGAACGCCTTTATCGGCCCCAGGGTGCGGAACTATGTCCGGAATTTCGCCGCCGGCCTCGACCGGGCGGACTGCCGCGGCGACCTCCACATCATGGGGTCCAACGGCGGCATCGCCAGCGCCGCCACGATCGCCGAGCGGCCGGTCCTGACGCTGCTGTCCGGGCCGGCGGCGGGCGTGCTGGGCGGCGTCTGGGCGGCCGGGCCGGACGCGGGCGAGCGGGCGATCACCTTCGACGTCGGCGGCACCAGCGCCGATATCGGCATCGCGGTCGACGGCCGGGTCGGCGAAGCGACCGCGCGCGACACCTGGATCGGCGGCTATCCCGTGCTGGTGCCGATGCTGGACATCGCCACCATCGGCGCGGGCGGCGGCAGCATCGCCCATGTCGACCGCGGCGGCGCCTTCCGGGTCGGACCCCACAGCGCCGGGTCGCGTCCGGGGCCGGCGGCCTACGGCCTGGGCGGCGACCGGCCGACCGTGACCGACGCCAACCTGGTGCTCGGCCGGCTCGATCCGGCCAGTTTCCTGGGCGGCGAGATGACCCTCGATACGGACGCCGCCCGGCGGGTCGTCCGCGGTCTCGCCGAACGGATCGGGCTCGACGAGCCGGAAGCGGCCGAAGGCGTCGTGACCATCCTCAACAGCAACATGGCCAACGCCATCCGCTCGCGGACCGTCCAGAAGGGCCTCGATCCGCGCAGCTTCACGCTGGTGGCCTTCGGCGGCGCCGGGCCGCTCCACGGCGCCGAGGTCGCCGCCATGCTCGATATCCCGCGGGTCGTCGTGCCGCCCCATCCCGGCATCACGTCGGCCGCCGGGCTGCTGACCACCGATCTCAAATACGACGCCGTGAAGACGGCGTTCCAGACCAGCGACTCGGTCGACGCCGCCGCGCTGAACGCCGGGTTCGCCTGGCTCGAAGACGCGCTGACCGCGCAATTCGCCGCCGACGGCTTCGGCCGCGACCGAGTCGGCCTGATCCGGGCCGGGGACCTGCGCTATGTCGGCCAGGGCTACGAGCTTCGGGTCGCCTTCCCCGACGGGCCGCTCGACGACGCCGCGCTGGCCGGCGTGTGGCAGGCGTTCGAGCGGCAGCACCGGACCGAGTACGGCCACGTTTTCGCCGACAGCCCGGTCGAGATCGTCAACATCCGCCTGACCGGCGCCGCTGTCATGCCCAAGATCGGCCGGCCGCCGCCGCCCGCCGATGGCGCGCTCGAGGCGGCCCGGCTGCGCACCGGCCCGTGCAGCTTCCGGGCCGACGGCCGCCTGGCGCGTTTCGACACGCCCTACTACCAACGCGATGCGATCCCGGCCGGCTGCCCGTTCGAGGGGCCGGCCGTGGTCGTGCAGCGCGACACGACCACCGTGGTGCCGCCGGGCTGGACCGCGGCGGCGCAGGCCGACCGCAACCTGATCCTGCAAAGGGGAGACTGAGCGATGGGCAAATCCGCTCCCGCAAGCCTCAGGAACATCCGACGGATCGACCCGGTCACCGCCAGCGTGATCCAGGGCGGGCTGGAGAACATCGCGGTCGAGATGGGACACAAGCTGATGCGCATGTCCTATTCCAGCATCATCCGCGAATCCGAGGATTTCGGCGCGGCGCTGATCGACCCCCAGGGGCGCCAGCTGTGCGAGACGCCGCAGAGCACGCCCCTGCAATCCGGGCCGATTCCCGGCTACGTCCAGGGCATCCAGCAGATCTTCGCGGAACGCGGCGACAGCTTCGAGGACGGCGACGTGATCGTCCACAATTCCGCCTATCACGGCGCCTCGCACGGCCCCGACGTCGCCTTCTGCATTCCCGTGTTCCACCGTGGCGGCCTGGTCGGGTTCTCCGTGACCACCGCCCATCATCTGGACATCGGCGCGCTGAGCCCGGGCAGCTGCGGCATTGTCGACGCCATGGACGCCTATGCGGAAGGGCTGCAGTTCAAGGCGCTCAAGGTTTACGACCGCGGCACGCTGAACCGGCCGCTGTGGCAGATGCTGCGCGACAATATCCGCGCCCCGGACCTGGTGGTCGGCGACATGGAGGCCCAGATCGCCGCAGCGCGCATCGGCGCCGAGCGGTTCGTCGAGTTGATCGAGCGTCACGGGCCGGATACGGTCGAGGCGGCCTGCGACGCGCTGATGGACCATTCCGAGCGCATCATGCGCATGGCGATCGAAGCCCTGCCCGACGGCGTGTACCGGGCGCGGACCTTCATCGACGGCTTCCTCGACGGCGACGACCCGAGCCGCGGCGACCTGCCGATCGAGGTCGCGGTGACGGTGGAGGGCAGCGACATTGCGGTGGACTTCACCGGCACGGCGGCGCAGGTCCCCGACCGGCCGATCAACATGCCGCTCAAGGGCACGACCGACTGCGCCGTGTGGCTGACGATCCGGTCGATCCTGCTGGATTCCGCCGTCCACGGCCACATTCCGCAGAACAGCGGCCTGACCCGCCCGATCCGGATCGTCGCGCCGGCCGGCACGCTGGTCAATCCGGTCTTCCCGGCGCCGACCATCGCGCGCTTCTGCACCGGCAACCAGGCGGCGGACACGCTGATGAAAGCGCTGGCCCAGGCGGTGCCGGAGCAGGTCAGCGCCGGCGTCGGCAACCTCCATGTCGTTGCGTTCAGCGGCATCCGGGACGAGACCCACTGGGTCCACATGGAGATCCACGAAGGCTGCTACGGCGGGCGCTACGGCAAGGACGGCATGGACGCGGTCGATACGCTCTACGCCAATACCCGCAACAACCCGATCGAGGACGTCGAATCGCACCTGCCGCTGAGGGTCCACCGCTACGAGCTGCGCGACGACGCCTGCCCGCCGGGGCGGTGGCGCGGCGGCATCGGGTCGATCCGCGAGGTCGAGTATCTCGAAGACGGCGGGGTGTCGGTCGAGGGCGAAGGCCACAAATACGCGCCCTGGGGTTTCGCCGGCGGCAGCGACGGCAGGACCGCCGGCCTGACCTTCAGGCGCCGGGAGGGCGGGAGCGTCGACCTGCCGTCGAAGCTGCCGAACATGACCGCCAGGGCGGGCGACCGGATCGTCATGACCGGGCCGTGCGGCGGCGGCTATGGCGATCCGATGGCGCGCGATCCGGCGCTGGTGCTGGAGGACGTGCGCGACGGGCTGATTTCGGCCGAAACCGCCCTGCGCGACTACGGCGTCGCGATCGCCGAATCCATGACCGTCGACGCGGCGGCGACCCAGGCCGCGCGACAGGCGGCGCAGGAAGGAGCACGCGCATGAAGATCAAGATCATCAATCCCAATACGACCCTGGAGATGACCGAATCGATCGGCGCCGCCGGCCGGTCGGTCGCGCGGCAGGGCACCGAGATCGTCGCGGTCAGCCCGTCGTTCGGCCCGGCGTCGATCGAATCCTATTACGACGAGTTCCTGTGCGCGCCGGGCGTGATCGAGGAGGTGCGCCTGGGCGACCGGGAGGGCTTCGACGCCTATATCGTCGCCTGCTACGGCGACCCCGGCCTGAACGCCGCGCGCGAGGTTACGCTCAGGCCGGTGATCGGGATCGCCGAGGCGTCGCTCTACACCGCGTCGATCCTGGCGGCGCGCTTTTCCATCGTCACGGTCATCCCGCGCATCAAGACCATGCTCGAGGAAATGGTCGAGAATTACGGATTCGGCCGCAAGGTGGTGAACGTGCGGACCACGCCGCTCTATGTGCTCGATGTCGAGAAAAACCCGGCGGGCGCCCTGGAGACGCTGCGCGAAGAGGCGCGCCGGGCGGTCGCGGAGGACGACGCCGAGGCCATCCTGCTCGGCTGCGCGGGCTTCGCCGAGTTCGCCGACGAGCTGGAGGGCGAGCTCGGCATCCCGGTGCTCGACGGCGTGGTGTGCGCCGTCAAGCTGGCCGAAGCCGTGGTCGAGCTGGGCAAGACCACCAGCAAGAGCAAGACCTACCGCTTCCCCGAGCGCAAGGCGTTTACCGGCGGGTTCGCCCGGTTCGGCGCCACCGCCGGACTGGCCGAAGCGGCCGAATAGGACCCCTGCTGCGGACGCGGCGCCGGCCGGGCCGGGTCGGACGGGCCGGCCGCTCGACGCGCTCAGCCGACCGTGAGCGAATCCACCCGGTCGGCGTAGAAGGCGACGTGGCCGGCGATGGCGCCGACGGCCTCGTAGGGCGATTCGTAGGCCCAGACCGCGTTCTCGGCGCTCTCGATGCCGACGGTGACGGTGTAATAGCTGGCGTCGCCCTTGTAGGGGCAATAGGTCCGGTGCGCGGTCTTCGCCATGACCGCCCGGTCCACGTCGTCCAGCGGGATATAGTAGACCGGCGGATAGCTGGCCTCCTGCATCTTCAGCGCCCGCGACGACCGGGCGACCGTCTTGCCGTTGAAGACGACGCTCACCGTTTCCGCGGCGGGTTCGACGGTAATCGGATGGTCGGGGCCGGGGAGTTTCATGCCTGCTGTCCTCGTTGGCGGCGCGCCGGTCCGGGGCGCGCGGCGGCAGGATTGCCCGCCCGGCCGCGATTGTCCAGCCGGGCGGGCGCGGCGGAGCGGGCGGAGCGGGCGCGGCGGCTTTGCAAAGTTCCGGAGCCGGCCTATCTTGCCCGGAAACGACACGACCGGAACGAACGAGGCCGGATCATGACCGAACGGATTGCGCGCGCCGGGGCCGCCGCGCCGGCCGAAGACCGCCCCGCGCCGAACGAACCGGTGCTGCTGCCGGACCTGTCGGACCGCGGCGTCCTCACGCTCACGCTCAACCGGCCGCAGGTGTTCAACGCCCTGTCGGAAGACCTGCTGGATGCGCTGACGGGCGCACTGGAGAGCGCCGCGAAAGACGGCGCGGTGCGCGTCGTCGTCATCCGCGCCGCCGGCCGCGCCTTCTGCGCCGGCCACGATCTCAGGGAAATGCGCGCCCGGCCCGACCGGGCGTATTACACCGAACTGTTCGACCGTTGCAGCGCCATGATGAAGACGGTCGCGGCGCTGCCCCAGCCGGTCATCGCCCAGGTCCACGGCATCGCCACCGCGGCCGGGTGCCAGCTCGTCGCCGCCTGCGACCTCGCCGTCGCCGGCGAAACGGCGGTGTTCGCGACCAACGGGATTAATAACGGCCTGTTCTGCGCGACGCCGTCGGTCGCGCTGTCCCGCGCGGTGGCGCGCAAGCACGCCTTCGAGATGCTGTTCACGGGCGACTTCATCTCCGCCGCCCGGGCCGCCGAGATCGGCCTGGTCAACCGGGTCGCGCCGGACGGGCGGCTGGACGCGGCCGTGCGCGAACTGGCGGATAACATCGCCGCGAAATCGACCGTGACGACGCGCAGCGGCAAGGCGCTGTTCTACCGCCAGCTCGGCCTCGACCCGGCCGACGCCTACGACATCGCCGCCCGCACCATGGCCTGCGACATGATGAGCGAAGACGCCGCAGAGGGCATCGACGCCTTCCTGGAGAAGCGGACGCCGGTGTGGCGGGACCGGTGAGGGGACATTCGTAACGTTTTCTCCCGTTTGAGCAGAAAGTTCGAAATAAGCGGAAATACTAACTGGATGTAGCGGTTGGACTGCGAAAATGCGATCTCGATTGTATATTCTACCATAATGGATTAGGGTACTCAGTGTATTTCAAGCACCCTAATCAAAATGGACTTGTTCTGGATGGCTAACGTCATTCTGACTACTAAGATCGATCCGGAATACGACGACCTGCCGGATACGCGGTATCATTTTCCAAAGCGATATCTTGGTCGGGTAAAGCAGGCTGTCGGCGAATTGATTGCCTATTACGAGCCGGGCCGCAAGGGGTCGTCCGATTCGGATCGAACCGGCGCAAGGAGCTATTTTGCTGTGGGTCGCATTTCGAGGATCGAACCGTCGCCCAAGCGCGACGGAACTTATTATGCGATTATCGAAGATTATTTGGACTTCGAGCGGCGCGTTCCGTTTCGCGAAGATAGCTACTATTATGAAAGCGCGTTGCGAAAACCGGATGGTTCGCATAACACAGGAGCGTTTATCAATGCCGTTCGACTTGTTCCGCCGAACGAGTTTCAGAACATCTTGTTGGCCGGATTCTCTCAGACGACCGACTACCGACAGCCGGACTTCGGCCAACCGTTCGACAGCATGGCGGAAGGAGACCGCGGGGAGCTGGGCGAAGACCGCCCGATTATCGAGCGGATCGAAAGACGCCGTTTCAGGGACCAGACGTTTTCGCGCCGCGTTCGCCAAGTATATAAAGAGCGATGTTCCCTAACAGGGCTGCGGCTGATAAACGGCGGCGGCCGGCCGGAGGTCGAGGCTGCACATATCCGCCCGATCGGGGACGGCCACAACGGCCCCGACTCGATCTGGAACGGCATCGCGCTATGCCAGACCGCGCACTGGATGTTCGACCGCGGATTGGTGACGTTGGAGGACGACTTCTCGATTCTTGTTTCTCCGAAGGCTCCTGCTGACGCATACAGACTGCTCCGGCCTGAAATGCTAGCAGATGTTCCTACAAATTTTCGTGAACGACCGCATCCTAACTTTCTAAGGTATCATCGAGACAATATATTCAAACAATAGAAGCCTGAGCTCTGCGCCGTTTCAACCTGCGCGCGCGAATGTCGAGCAGAAACCAATTCCGGGCCGGTAGCGCGAGCCGTTGGCAGACTAGGGGATTGCTTCCAAGAGTGAATCGAATGATTTTTCCGAACGCAAAGACCGAGCTGGAACGAAACGCCGCCCGAGCTCGCTGGCTGACCTACCTGCGCGAGCCGTGGCGAAAGAAGAATTTCGCGAATCCGGATCGTCTCGAAGACCCGAACAACCCGGTAGCCCGAACTAGCCTCGGCCACGCCTGCCATACATTGGGAGCAGTTCGCGACTCGCATGGCGAAGACGGAGACGGCGAATCGGCGATTCTTTATGACGGGGCGTACGGAGTTTTGCCGTCGAGCATCGCTTTGTTACTGGACATAAATTGGATCGGATCGTTTGTCGTCCCGACCCGATGGGGCAGCAAGACATACTGTTCGATCAGCGACCTCGACTACGAAGAACGATTTTCGATGCCGATGATTGCCCGATTTGTCGAAATACAGTGGGCCTACGGTAATATCGAGCCGTTCAGTCCTCCGGATCTGGAGATGCCGCGCCGCCCCGCCGAAAGATGGTTCGACTGTTCCTGATGTGACTACGGGTTTAGCGTTCGGAAGACGGCGGAGGCCACTGGATTAGATGCGGCGGACATTTCCCGCATCCGCAAAGCCCACCTGGGGCGCTTCAGGCTCGACCGGCCGATGACGATGCTCGCGGACCTCGACGGGCGCTTGCAGGTCACGCTACATGTCGGGGCGCGGCGCGGTGGCGCGCTGGAGCGGGCGGGACCGATCGCGCTCCCGGAACGCCCCCGCCCGCGGCGGCTTACAACGCCGCCCTCCCTCACCGGAAGGTCAGCGTGACGATCAGCGGCCGGTGGTCCGAGACCTCCTTGCCGGGCGCCGGGCCGGTCGCGGCGCGGACGCCTCTTTTTCCTCTCTTGACGGCCTTGAGAATCGAACGGGACACGAGGATGTGGTCGATCAACTCGCGCTGGCCCTTGAAAATTGAAGTCCACGCTCGGGCGGGGTCTTTGAAATATTTTGCACGCCCGGTCTGCGCCAGATCCGGCCCGATATCGTGCAAACCGCGGACGCGCCGCAGCGCCGGATCGCCCCTGCGGTCGTTCAGGTCGCCGGCCACGATGACATGCTCGCCGGCTTCGAGCGCCTTGAGAGTCAACCGCCGGAGAATCGACGCCTGCGCGATGCGCTGCGCATCCTGCGCGTGGCCGCCGCGCTCGCTGACGAGGTGCGCTGCATAGAGCGTGAACGTGTGGCCTGCCGCCCGGAACCGAACCCGCATTCCCTTGGAAATGCCGGTATCGTCTTCCGCATCGGGGTCGTCGAACTCCGTGATGTAACCTTCGCGGCCCGGCAGCTTTTCCTCCACATCGAACAATTCGAATCTGGACAGGACGGCGACATGCTGCGCGGTCGATCTGTCCGTGCAGGCGCAAACCGCGACATAGGGGAAGCCGGCCCCTTCCCTCTCCAGCCAGTTCCGCAGTTCGTCTACGTCGCGCTTTTCGCCGACCTCGGTAAAGACCAGGACATCGGCGGAGACATTGCGGGCGACGTACCGGGCGACTCTTCGCGTCGCCGTTGTAAACCGGGCGTCGCGGTATCCGGGTTTTTCCCATTTTTCCCGGTATTCCCCGCGCAGGGATTTGAAGCCGAATTTCCTGTGCACCTTCGGGCGGGTGAGCCATTCCGCATTGAAGGTTGCAACCGTAAACGACTTGGTCGGGGATTTGGGCGCGGCGCCGGCGGTCTCTGCGCAAAGCAGCAGCGCCGCAGCGGCAAAGCAGAGCCCGGCCGCGGGGCGGACCCCGGCGGCAACAGGCGAGCGGCATTTTTGCGGACCGCAGGAAGGCATGATCACCCGATATTCTTGGGGATTATGTAGGACAGCGCCAAAAAGGCATCAACGGCCCGGCGTTACCGGGACGCCGGCGGGCAGGTGCGCGTTCGGTGGCAGGCCGGCGTCTCCTCTCAGAGACACCTAACCGGACAGATCATGTGCTAGCGACATCATCCTCGCCCGAGACTAGGCAAAGGCGCCGCCCGAAGGTACGTTGCCGGGCGAGGAGGCTCTCGGCGGGCTCGCCGGCAAACCGGAAGAACTGCTTTCGCCGGCGCCCGGCAGGTAGAAAAAGGATGTGAACCGATGAGCGATCGGATAACGTTGGGAACGGTATTGGTAGCCGCGGCGCTCGTCTTCTCCGCAGTTGCCCAGGCAACAGCGGAGAGCGGGGCGGTCAAGAAGTCCGGGTCGGGCATTTGCCACTGCCCCGGCGGACAGCATTACGGGCGAATCAAGAATTTCACCGCCTACCCGTCTATCCAGGCGTGCCTCGACAGCGGCGGCCAGCATCCGAAACGCGGCCAGGGCGATTGCGGAACGGCCGAGCCGCCGGCCGAGCCGAAGGACAAGCAGAGCACCGGGCCGGCAAAAGCCGCCGACGGCGACGCGCTCATCGTCAAGGGCGCGGCGCGGCGCTTGCAGGGCATTGGCGCACCGGAATCCGGGCGGCAGCACCGGAGCGCCTAGAACCGCCCGCACCCGAGGGCCCTTCGCGCCCCGCCCCACCATCGGCTTCCCCCGCCCATGAACCACGACGCCTATACCGACGCCTATCTGCGCAGCGTGCTCGGCGAGGCGCGTTCGGTCGCCATCGTCGGCCTGAGCGCGAACTGGAACCGGCCGAGCTATTTCGTGGCGAAATATCTCCAGGCCAAGGGCTACCGCGTCCTGCCGGTCAACCCGCGCGAGGCCGGCGGCGAAATTCTCGGCGCGCCGGTCGCCGGGTCGCTCGGCGATCTGGGCGAGACGCCGGACCTTGTCGACGTGTTCCGCAATTCCGCCGCCGCCGGCCCGATCGCCGACGACGCGATCGCCGCCGGGGCGAAGGCGGTGTGGATGCAGATCGGCGTGCGCAACGACGCGGCGGCGGACCGCGCCGAGGCCGCCGGCCTGCGCGTCGTCATGAACCGCTGCCCGAAGATCGAATATTCCCGCCTGTTCGGCGAATTGAGCTGGGGCGGCTTCTGGTCCGGCGTCATCACGGCGAAGCGCCGGCGCGCGCGGCTGAACTGACGATGGCCGGCCGGAGGAAAGCGCGAGGGAGAACGGGGCGATGAGCGGCGGCGATCCGGTTTACGGCTTCGAGACCCTGGCGATCCATGCCGGCGCGCAGCCGGAGCCGGTGACCGGCGCGCGCCAGACGCCGATCTTCCAGAACGCCTCCTACGTCTTCCACGACGCCGACCACGCCGCCTCCCTGTTCAACCTGATGGAGCCGGGCTTCGTCTATTCGCGCCTCGCCAACCCGACCGTCGCGGTGCTGGAGGAGCGGCTGGCGGCGCTCGAAGGCGGCGTCGGCGGCACCGCGGTCGCGACCGGCCACGCCGCGCAGGTCCTCGCCCTGTTCCCGCTGATGGCGCCGGGCTGCGAGATCGTCGCGGCCAACAAGCTCTATGGCGGCTCGCTCAACCAGATGGGCAACAGCTTCAAGAAGTTCGGATGGACGGCGCGGTTCGTCGATCCGGAGGACCCGGAGAATTTCCGCCGGGCCTTGAGCGGCGACACGCGGGCGCTGTTCGTCGAGAGCATCGCCAATCCGGGCGGCGTGATCGTCGACCTGGAGGCCATCGCGGCCATCGCGCACGAAGCCGGCGTGCCCTTCGTCGTCGACAACACGATGGCGACGCCCTGGCTGTGCCGGCCGATCGATTTCGGCGCCGATATCGTCGTCAACTCGACGACGAAGTTCCTGTCCGGCAACGGCACGTCGCTCGGCGGCGCGGTGGTCGATACCGGCGCGTTCCCGTGGCTGGAGCACGCCGGCAAGTTCCCCAGCCTGGCCCGGCCGGCGCCGGAATATCACGGCCTGACCTTCGCCGAGACCTTCGGCACGCTGGCCTATACGACCTACGCCCACGCCGTCTCCCTGCGCGATCTCGGCGCCAGCCAGCAGCCGATGAACGCCTGGCTCACCCTGCTCGGCCTGGAGACCCTGCCCCTGCGCATGGAACGGCACTGCGCCAACGCGCTGGCCGTCGCCGAATGGCTGGAGGGCCATCCGGCGGTCGAGTGGGTGTCCTATGCCGGGCTGCCGTCGAGCCCGTATCGCGGGTTGCAGCAGCGCTACATGCCGCGCGGCGCCGGCTCCGTCTTCACCTTCGGCCTCAAAGGCGGCTACGAGGCCGGGATGCGGCTGGTCGAGACGGTCGAGCTGTTCAGCCATCTCGCCAATGTCGGCGACGCCCGCTCGCTGATCCTGCACCCGGCGAGCACGACCCACCGCCAGCTGACCGACGAACAGCGCGCCGCCGCCGGAGCCGGCGACGACGTCATCCGCCTGAGCATCGGCTTGGAGACCGCCGGCGACCTGATCGCCGACCTCGACCGCGCCCTGCGCGCCTCTTCGATCCGGGGAACCGTGCGGGCCGCCGCGGAATAGGGCGGCGTCGAGGGGCGGGCGTTGCCCCCTGCCGGCGGGCTGCGTCAGGCGGCCGGGGCGGCGCCGGTGGCTGTATTTTTCCGGTAGTGTCCCGGTTTGGCTTTTCGTGGCGGCCAGAGGCGCTTCCCGGAGTCGCTTCCCTGCCCGTCATTTCGACCGAAGCCCCGGATTTATCCGGGGCGGAGTGGAGAAATCTTTCAGCCGCAATGCCGGGACCTGAGCGCCGAAGGTGAAGGATTTCTCCGCTCCGCGGCTGCGCCGCTCCGGTCGAAATGACGGGGAAGGAACGGGCTCGGTCCGGCGCCGTAAATCAAACTGAGGCACCACCCGTTTTTCCTTGACATCGCCAGTTTTGTTCCCTATATGTCCATTACCAACGCCCGGAGTGCGCCTGCTGCGGGCGGGCGGCGCTCCGGAGGATACGCGCATTTCCCGGTTCCCGTGCAGAGCGGAATAGAGAAATATTTCCTTTATGAATTTTTCTCCGCTTTCCCGAATCGCGTTTTCCCAGCATTTCCGCGGGTTTCGGGCGCTTCGAGGACCTTCGAGCCGCAATGAAAATCGAAATAAAGACCGGTCTGTCTAAATCGGCATACGGCGCGAAAAACCGAAAAAAAGCGCCGGCGGCGCCCTACGGCAGGTCCGCGCCCGCCGCGGCTATCGCCTTCAGGCCGAGCTTGTCGATCTTGCCGGGGCCTTTCTTGGGCAGCGCTTCGAGAATGCGGACGATCTTCGGCCGCTTGTATTTGGCCAGGTTGGCCTCGGCGTGCCGGTGCAGCGCCTCGACGCTCGCCGACGCGCCGGGCCGGAAGGCGACGAAGACGCAGACCGCCTCGCCGAGAAAATCGTCGGGCACGCCGACCGCCGCCGCCTCGGCGACCGCCGGGTGGTTCGTCATCGCCTCGTCGACCTCCCGGGGATAGACGTTGTAGCCGCCGACCAGGATCAGCTCCTTCTTGCGGTCGACCAGGAACAGATAGCCGTCCCCGTCCAGATAGCCGACGTCGCCGGTATAGAGCCAGCCGTCGCGGATCGCCTCGGCGGTCTCTTCCGGCCGGTTGCGGTAGCCGATGGTGAATTGCGGGCCGCGCACCCGGATTTCGCCGCGCTCGCCGGCCGGCAGGACGCGGGTTCCGGTTTCCAGATCGACGATTTCAACCCCGGTATCCGGCGGCGCCACGCCGACCGAGAGCGGCTTCGTCGGGCCGTAGGTCGGGTTGTTGGCGATCGGCGCGCCTTCCGACATGCCGAGGCCTTCGAGAATGTCGTGGCCGGTGCGCGCCTTCCAGCGCGCCAGCAGGTCCGCCGGGCAGGGCGAGCCGCCGGCCAGGCTGTAGCGCAGCGCGCCGAGGTCGGCCTCCGCCATCGCCTCCGCCCCGAGCAGGCCGAGGAAAATCGCCGCCGGGCCGCCGGCGAACACGCTGACCCGGTTCCGCTCGAGTTCCCCGATGACGGAATCCGGCCGGTATTGCGGCACGATGACCATGGTCGCCCGGACGTAGAGCGGGAAGACGATCGAGAAATGGTGGCCCCAGATGTGGAACATCGGGGCGACGTTCAGGATGGTCTCCCGGTCGAAGCCGAAGCGCCACACGGCATGGATCTGCCGGCAGAACCAGTCGAACGAGCTGTGGATATGCTCGGCGCCCTTGGGCAGGCCGGTCGTGCCGCCGGTGAAGAACATGGTGGCGCGGTCTTCGGGCCGCGGCCGTTCGCCGGGCAGGGACAGGCGGCCGTCCGCCGCCCATTGCCGGATATCGAGCCCGCCCTCCCCGACCGTCAGGATGTCCGGCCCGCCGGCGCCGGCGGCGAGCGCGCGGACCCGGCCGGCAAGCGCCGGCGAGCAGGCGACGGCGGCCGGCGCGACATCGGCGAGCAGCCGGCCGAGTTCGCGGTCGGTGTAGGCCGGATTGAGCGGCGCGGTCTGGAGACGCGCCGCATAGGCGCCCATGAGGGCGACCGCCGTTTCGATCCCGTTGCCCATGACCAGGGCGATGCGCTCGCCCGGCGCATAACGCTCCGCCAGGCGGTGCGCGATGCCGGCGACGGCGCGGCGGTATTCCGCGAAGGTGAGGCGCCGGTCCTCGCAGATCAGGGCGGTGCGGCCGGGCTGCAGGTCGGCCGCGGCGTCAAGGGCCTCGACGATCGTCGGATAGTGCGGGTCGCCTTCGACATAATCGACGGATGAATGGCCGGGCGTCATTTCGGGACTCTCCTGGGGGCGCTCATCGAGTATGGGGCGGGGCGCGGGGATATGCCAACCCCGGCGCTCTCAATCCGGCGCCGGTTGGCCTCGGCGGCGGGTGGATGCGTGGCCGGTGGATGCGCGGCGGGCCAGCCCCTCGAGCCGTTCCGCCAGATCGGCGAGGCCGGCCCGCTCGAAGGCCAGATCCTGCCGGGCGGCCGGATCGCCGCCCTGCTGCGCCCGGTCGAGTTCGCCGGCGACCTCCCGCGCCAGCCGCGCAACGGTCCGGGCGGTTGCGGCGTCGACCGGGTCGAAAATCACCTCCTGCGCCATCATGGCGTCGGCAAAGCGGGCGAAGTCCCCGCTGCGCAGCCGTTCCAGCTCGCGGTCCACCTTGCGCCAGTCCGCCGCCCAGGCCGCCCACAGGGTCCGGCGGGCGGCATCCCGGTCCCGCGTTTGCTCCAGGCGGACCATCACGCGGACGAACTGCCAGGTGTCGAACGCGATCCGCATGGGGAGCGGCGCCTAGAGCAGAAAAACGGTCGCCAGACCGAGGAACGTCAGGAAACCGATGACATCGGTGACCGTGGTCAGGATGACCGGCGACGCGATGGCGGGATCGACGCCCCGGCGGTCGAGCAGGAAGGGCACCATGGCGCCCGAGAGTCCGGCGACCAGCAGGTTCAGCACCATGGCGACCGCGATGACGGCGCCGAGCCCCGGATCGGCGAACCAGACGCCGGCGATCGCGCCCATGATCGCGGCGAACAGGATGCCGTTCGCCAGGCCGACCGAGAGCTCCTTGAGGATGAAGCGGGACGCCTTGCCCGGGCCGAAATCGCGCATGGCGATGGCGCGGACCGCCACCGTCAGGGTCTGGGTGCCGGCGATGCCGCCCATCGAGGCGACGATCGGCATGAGCACGGCGAGCGCGACGACCTGCTCGATGGTCCGGGCGAAGACCGCGATGACGGCCGAGGCCGCAATGGCCGTAACCAGGTTGATGCCGAGCCAGCCGAAGCGGCGCCGGGTCGTCCGGAGCATGTCCTGGTAAAAGTCCGTCTCGCTGACGCCGGAGAGCTTCAGCAGGTCCTCCTCGGCCTCCTCGTCGATCACGTCGACCACATCGTCGACGGTGATCATGCCGACCAGCCGGTTGTCGTTGTCGACCACCGGGGCCGACACCAGGTCGCGGTCCCGGAACAGGATGGCGACGTCTTCCTGATCCATCGCCGCCGGGATGATGGCGATGTCGCGGTCCATGATCGCGGCGATGCGCACGGGCCGGCCGGTCCGGAGCAGCTTGTTGAGCGGCAGGCTGCCGACGAGCGCGCGCGACCGGCCGTCCACCACGAAGATATCGTAGAAATCGTCCGGCAGTTCGGCGCTTTCGCGCATATGGTCGATCACCTCGCCGACCGTCCAGTTCTGGGCGACGGCGACCGACTCGCGCTGCATCAGCCGGCCCGCGCTGTCGTCCGGATAAGACAGGCTGTCCTCGATCAGCCGCCGGTCTTCCGGCTCGACTTCGGTCAGAATCTCCTGCCGGGTCGCATGATCGAGGTCTTCGAGAATTTCGACCGCGTCGTCCGTGCTCAGATCGCTGACGGCGGCGGCGACCTGCCTGGGTTCGAGAATGTCCAGAACCTCTTCGCGCACGGCATCGTCGAGTTCCGGGAGCACTTCGGGCGGCAGGGTCCGGCGCGAATAGTCCACGGCCCGGTACCGGACATCCGACGGCAGGCGCTCGAGCAGGTCGGCAATGTCGGAATGATGCAGCGGATGGATCAGGCGGCGCACCTGCTTCGCCTGCCCGGCCCGCGCCGCGTCCACAACGGCATGAACCACTGCCGGCTTCAGGCCATAGAGCGGCGCCGCAGCGTGTTTCTTCTTTTTCTTTTCCGGCTTGTCGATCGTGTCGGCCATATCCGGATTCCCCCGGCGAGGCGACGACGCAAACGCCGGCCACCGGCCGCCCGTCTTGCGAGGAGCCGGCCTGCCGGCCCCCGGACGATATGGTGCGGTCGAGAAGACTCGAACTTCCACGGGCTTTCGCCCACAGCGACCTCAACGCTGCGCGTCTACCAATTCCGCCACGACCGCATGCGGCGCCCGTCCGACCGGAACCGTCCGCTCTAAGGGCCCGCCGATGTAAAGCGCCGATATGGACTCCAGGGACCGGCAAAGGCAGACAGCTTATATAGGCGGCAGCCGCGGCGGCCAAGGCGGCCAAATCGGCGCAAGACGAGGCGTGGAAAGGAGCGGGCGCAGGTGGGTTCTGCCGGAGAACGGTATGCGGCGGCATCGGCGGACGCCGCGGCCCCGGAATGGTCGACCGCGCCCGCGCCGCGCCCCTACGGCCCGACGCTGCGCGACATGGAGCGCCGGGTCGAGGCGATCCTGGCGGGGCGCGCGGACGAGGCGGTCTGGCTGCTCGAACACGAACCGGTGCTGACCGCCGGGACCAGCGCGGATCCGGCCGAACTGCGCGACCCCGGAGACCTGCCGGTGCTTCGGGTCGGGCGCGGCGGCCGCTACACTTGGCACGGCCCCGGCCAGCGCGTCGTCTACGTCATGCTCGACCTGAACCGGCGGCGGCGGGACGTGCGCCGGCTGGTCCGCGCGCTGGAAGCCTGGATCGCGGCGGCGCTCGGCGAACTCGGCGTGGACGCCGCGCCGCGCGAAGGCCGGGTCGGCCTGTGGGTCGACCGGTCGGCGGACAAGGGGCCGGGCCGCGAGGACAAGATCGCCGCCCTCGGCATCCGGCTGCGCCGCTGGGTGAGCTACCACGGCATCTCGGTCAACGTCGCGCCGGACCTGGCGGAATTCGGGCGCATCCTGCCCTGCGGCATCGACGATCCGCGCTATGGCGTGACCTCGCTGGCGGATCTCGGAACCGGCGCGTCCATGGCCGATCTCGACGCGGCGCTGAAGGCGGCGTTCAGCCGAACGGTCGGCCGTCTTCTCCCGCGCGCGCCGCGCTGACGAAGAGAACGAGCCAGATCGCGCTCAGCGCCGTCTTGCCGGTCCGTTCCGTGACGATCGTACAGCGCAGCCTGTACTGCCATTTGCCCGGCCCGCGCGGCTTGATCTCCATCAGGGTCACCCGCAGCTTGATGCGGTCGCCGACCGCGACCGGCGCAAGGAAGCGTATCCGCTCGAAACCCAGGTTTATGCCGTAGTCCACACCGTCGGGCTGCAGCCCGCCGCTGCGGGACAGATGGCTCAACAGGGACAGGGTCAGGAATCCGTGGGCGATCGTGCTGCCGAACGGGCCGTTGGCGGCGGCCCAGGCCGGATCGACATGCAGCGGGTTCCGGTCCTCGGTCGCCTCGCTGAACAGGTCGATCCGGTCCTGTTCGACCGGCATCCAGTCGCTCTCGCCGATCGGCTTGCCGACATATCCCCCCATGCTGTCGACATGAAAGGGGATTCCCTCGATCGACAATCGGCCCATGCGCGCCAACTCGCTTTCCGGGCCGGACCGGCGGCCGCGCCCTCGTCAGACAGTGGAACGCAGCCGGAATCCGGCCGATCCGTCATCGTGCCCCGGCGCGGCCTCGACCCTGCCGACGACCGCGGCAGGAGGCCCCGACCGGCAACGGCCGGCCACCTCCTGCACGAGGCTTTCCGGACCGATCAGCAGCGCCTCGACGGCGCCGTCCGACCGGTTGCGGACCCAGCCCCGGAGCCCGGCGCCGCCCGCCAGTTCGGCGAGCCAGCCGCGGAACCGGACATTCTGGACCTTGCCGGAAATGCGCAGGCGAAGGGCCGTTTCCGCCATTCCTTTTCCCATCGGCCGGCCCCGGAATGCAAGCGGCACGGCAAGAAACTGCAAACGGCGCCGGCATCGGCCGCAGCAGGCCGGCCGCCGGGCGCGTCAGACGAATTCGACGATCTTCTGGTCCACCGTCAACGAATCGCCCGGGCCGGCATGGACGGTTTTCACTTCGCCGTCCTGTTCGGCGCGCAGGACATTTTCCATCTTCATGGCTTCGACAACCGCCAGTTCTTCGCCGGCCTTCACGCGCTGGCCGTCGGTCACGGCGACCGAAACCAGCAGGCCCGGCATCGGCGAGAGCAGGTATTTCGACATGTCCGGCGGTTCCTTGACCGGCATCGTGGCCGCCAGCCGCGCCACCTCCGGCCGCAGCACCCGCGCCGTCGCCGCGACGCCGCCGTGGCCGATGCGCCAGCCGGCGCCGGCCGGATCGATCTGGGCGACCGCCCGGACGCCGCCGACCTCGCCCCGGAACAGGGGATCGCCGGGACGCCAGCCGGTGCGCACCGCGACGACGGTTCCGTTCGCCGCCCCGCCGCCGGAAACGCCGCCGCCCGAGGCCCCGCCGACGGTGACTTCGGCGTTGCCGGGCTCGCCCGCTACGAGCGTATCGATATAGTCCGCCCCGAGCTGGACGACCCAATGGGGCGCCTCCGCCCCGCCCGCGCCCGGGGGACCGACCGATCGTTCGCGGTTGCGGACGATCTGGGCCACCGCGGCGGCGATGGCGGCAAGCGTAACGGTCTGCGACCCGTCCGGCGCGACGCCCCTGAAACCGTCGGGGAATTCCTCGTCGATGAAGCCGGTCGTCAGGTTGCCGGCGACGAAACGCGGATGCTGCATGACGGCCGACAGGAACTGCATGTTGTGGTTCACGCCGCGGACATAGTAGCCGTCGAGCGCCCGGCGCATTTCCGCGATCGCCTCGTCCCGGGTCGCGCCGTAGCTGACCAGCTTGGCGATCATCGGATCGTAGTAAATCGAGATTTCGGAGCCTTCGCCGACCCCGGTGTCGACCCGGACGGTTTCGCCCGCCTCCGGCGCGATGTAGCGCACCAGCCGGCCGATCGAGGGCAGGAAGCCGCGCAGCGGATCTTCGGCGTAGACCCGGCTTTCCATCGCCCAGCCGGTCAGCGTCACGTCTTCCTGGCCGAAAGACAGCGCCTCGCCGGCGGCGACGCGGATCATCTGCTCGACCAGATCGAGGCCGGTGATCTTTTCGGTAACCGGATGCTCGACCTGCAACCGCGTATTCATCTCGAGGAAGTAGAAATTGCGGTCCCTGTCGACGATGAACTCGACGGTTCCGGCCGAGCAATAACCGACGTTCTTCGCCAGGGCGACCGCCTGTTCGCCCATCGCGCGCCGCGTCGCCTCGTCGAGAAACGGCGACGGCGCCTCCTCGATCACCTTCTGGTGCCGGCGCTGGATCGAACATTCGCGTTCGCCGAGATAAACGGCGTTGCCGTGGCTGTCGGCCAGCACCTGGATTTCGATATGGCGCGGGTCTTCGATGAATTTCTCGACAAACACCCGGTCGTCGGCGAAGGAACTGCGCGCCTCGTTTGTGGCCAGCCGGAAGCCTTCGGCCATTTCGCCGGCGGCGCGGGCGATGCGCATACCCTTGCCGCCGCCGCCGGCCGACGCCTTGATCATGACCGGAAAACCGATGTCTTCGGCAATTTTCAGCGCCTCGGCCTCGTTCCCGATCACACCGACATGGCCGGGAATCGTGCTGACGCGGGCCTCTTTCGCGATGCGCTTGGACTGGATCTTGTCGCCCATCGCCGCGATCGCGGCCGGCGGCGGGCCGATGAACGTTATGCCGGCTTCGGCGAGCGCTTCGGCAAAACCGGTATTCTCGGACAGGAAACCGTAGCCGGGATGGACGGCGTCCGCGCCGGTTTCCCTGCAGGCCGCGATTATCCTTTCTGCGACGAGATAGGACTCGGCAGAGGGCGGCGGCCCGATGGCGACCGCTTCGTCCGCCATTGCAACATGCAGCGCGTCCCGGTCCGCCTCGGAATAGACGGCAACGGTGGCGATTCCCATCCGCTTTGCCGTCTTCATCACCCGGCAGGCGATCTCGCCGCGGTTGGCGACCAGGATTTTCTCGAACATGGCGGGCTTCCGGGAACGGCAATTTCGCCATTCCCTTTTATCCCCTGCCGCCGGCCGGGTACAGACGGGGCGTAGCCGCGCCGGCCGGCTGGCCTATATCGCCGGCGGGACAGGGGGAGCGCGATGGCGGACATGAAGATCGAAACTGCCGATGCCGGGGCCATCGCGGGCTATCACGCCCATGTCTACTACACGGCGGAGTCCAGGCCGGCCGCCGCGGTGCTGCGCGAGGCGGTCGAGGCGAATTTCGACATCGTCATGGGCCGGTGGCGCGATTTTCCGGTCGGTCCGCATCCGCAATGGAGCTACCAGATCGCGTTCAAGGCCGAGCAGCTGGGCGATCTCCTGCCCTTTCTCATTCTCAACCGGGGCGACCTCGACATCTTCCTGCATCCGCTGACCGGCGACGACCTGGCCGACCACCGGGACTACGCAACCTGGCTCGGCAACCAGCACGAATTGAACCTGTCCGCGCTGAGCAAATCCTGAACGGCCGCCCGCCTTTCTTGTCCCTTGACCGGACTCATCCGAACGGAGACCCGAAACATGAAAGTGCGCACGCTGGCCGCCGTCCTCGCCGCCGCCCTCGCCTTTTCGGTAACGGCGGGCCGGGCCGCCGAATACCGGATCGATCCGGCCCACAGCTTCGTCCAGTTCAGGATCAGCCATCTCGGCTTTTCCTGGATGGTCGGCGTTTTCGACCGGATTTCCGGCGGCTTCGCGTTCGATCCGGCGGCCGGGCCGGCCGGCCAGAAGATTTCGGTCGAGATCGACACCGCCAGCGTCGACACCGGCCATGCCGAGCGGGACAAGCATCTGCGCTCGCCCGACTTCCTGAACGTCCGGAAATTCCCGAAGGCCACCTTCGTCAGCACCGGCTATGAGGGCGACGCCAGGGGCGGCACGATGAAAGGGAACCTGACGCTGATGGGCGTCACCCGGCCGATCGCCATCGCGGTGAAGAAGACCGGCGAGGGCAACGATCCCTGGGGCGGCTACCGGGCCGGCTTCGAAGGCACGGCAACCCTGTCCCGCAAGGCGTTCGGCGCGGGCATGAACCTGGGCCCGGCGTCCGACACGATGCAGTTCTTCCTTTCGGTCGAGGGCATCCGGAAATAGGAGTTGCCGGCAATCCGGCGCGCAGGCAGACCGCAATGTGGCGCAACGGCAGGGACCGGTACGGCCTCGTCTCGATAGGCTTCCACTGGACCCTTGCCCTGGCGTTCGTCGGGCTTTTCGGGCTCGGCGTGTGGATGGTCGGGCTGAGCTACTACGATCCCTGGTACAACGGTTCCCTGGCCCTGCACAAGGCGATCGGGATCGTCGCCCTGGCGCTCGCCCTGGCGAAATTCGGCTGGCGGTTCGCCGATCCGAAGCCCGCCCTGGCAACGGACCTGAAGCCGCACGAACGCGCCGGCGCCACGGCCATGCACTGGCTCCTCAACGCGCTCATCGTCCTCGTGCCGGCGACCGGCTACGTCGTCTCGACCTCCGAAGGCGCCGGCATCGGCATGTTCGGCCTGTTCGAAGTGCCGGCGGTTTCCGGGACATCCGAAGGGCTGCGCGACCTCGCCATCGACCTGCACTATTACCTGGCCTATGGCGGCATTGCCCTGGCCGCCGGTCATGCCGGCATGGCGCTCAAGCACCATTTCATCGACCGGGGCACGACCCTGCGGCGTATACTGAACCCGCGCGCTCCTTTCGGGCGGGGCGGCTGAAACGGCGCAGCCGATGGCGCGGCGCGGCTACCCCCGTCCAACGCTGGACCAGGGATCGATTGCCGCCACGGCCGTTTTCTCGAAATCGGCAAGGTTGCGCGTGACCACCGTCATGCCGTGGACCATGGCCGTGGCTGCGATCAGCGCATCCCGTTCGGGCCGCGGATCGGGCACATGCAGCCGGGCACACATCAGAGCGACGGCAGAATCGATGGCCAATGTGCGGTCCCTGAACTCGGGCAGGACATTTCGGTCCATCCAGCGCCGCAGCCGTCTTCCCTGCAATTCATCGCGCCGCTCCATACGCAGGACGCCGATTTCCAGTTCCATGAGGGTCAGCGTGGAAATGTAAAAGGTCGCAGCATCCTGCCCTGCTATCCATTCGGCAACCCGGGCATTGGCCCTGCCGTCGCCGACCTTGCGCAGCTCAGAGACGACATTCGTGTCCAGCAGTAACATCAGGAAAAATCGGCCACCCGGCTTTCGATACGGACCTGTGGCGGGTCGAAGTCGATATCGGCCAGCCCCGGCATCGACAGGGCATCCAGCAAGCTGCGGCGCTCTCCCGCCAGCTTCCGGTAGTCCTCGATGCACAACAGAACGTGCGCCGGCCTGCCCCTGTCGGTGATGAAGACGGGTCCCGTCTTCGTCGCCCTCTTGGCGCGCGCAATGTCTTGGTTGAGTTCGCGGCTGGTGACGGTCGTGATGGTCACAGGATGCTCCGGGAAAATATTTGTAGCAATGTAACTACATATCAGAACCGATTCAAGGATTCCTATCCGGCCGCCTGCAATTCGGCGTCCCGGTCCGCAACAAAAGGGTGTGGGCGCAGAAGGCTACTGACCGCTGTTCTACAGCGGGATGTTTGCGTGTTTCTTCCACGGGTTTTCCAGCTTCTTGTTGCGCAGCAGGTCGAGCGAACGGCAGATGCGGCGGCGGGTGCTGCGCGGCATGATCACGTCGTCGATAAAGCCGCGGCGCCCGGCGATGAAGGGGTTGGCGAACTTGCGGCGGTATTCCTCGGTCCGCGCCTCGATCTTCTCCTCGTCGTCCCGGTCCTCGCGGAAGATGATCTCGACCGCGCCCTTCGGCCCCATCACGGCAATCTCGGCCTGCGGCCAGGCATAGTTGACGTCGCCGCGCAGATGCTTGGAGGCCATGACGTCGTAGGCGCCGCCATAGGCCTTGCGGGTGATGACCGTGACCTTCGGCACCGTCGCCTCGGCATAGGCGAACAGCAGCTTCGCGCCGTGCTTGATGATGCCTCCGTATTCCTGCGCCGTGCCGGGCAGGAAGCCGGGCACGTCGACGAAGGTCACGATCGGGATGTTGAAACAGTCGCAGAAGCGCACGAAACGCGCCGCCTTGCGCGACGAGGCGATGTCGAGGCAGCCGGCCAGCACCATCGGCTGGTTGGCGACGAAGCCGACGGTCCGGCCCGCCATGCGGCCGAAGCCGATGACGATATTGGCGGCATGGTCGGGCTGAATCTCGAAGAAGTCGCCGTCGTCGGCGACCTTCAGGATCAACTCCTTGATGTCGTAGGGCTTGTTCGGATTGTCCGGCACCAGCGTATCGAGCGACGGTTCGGGCCGGTCCGCCGGATCCTGCCAGTCGCGCTGCGGCGGTTCTTCCCGGTTCGAGGGCGGCAGGAAATCGACGAAGCGGCGCAGCTGCAGCAGGGCCTCGATATCGTTCTCGAAGGCCATATCGGAGACACCGGATTTCGAGGAATGGGTGATCGCGCCGCCCAGCTCCTCGGCCGTCACCTCCTCGTGGGTGACGGTCTTCACGACCTCCGGCCCGGTCACGAACATGTAGGAGCTGTCCTCCACCATGAAGATGAAGTCGGTCATGGCCGGCGAATAGACCGCGCCGCCCGCGCACGGCCCCATAACGCAGGAAATCTGCGGGATGACGCCCGACGCCATGACGTTGCGCTGGAACACCTCGGCATAGCCGGCGAGCGAGGCGACGCCTTCCTGGATGCGCGCGCCGCCGGAATCGTTCAGGCCGATGACCGGCGCGCCGACCTTCATCGCCTGGTCCATCACCTTGCAGATTTTCTCGGCATGGGCCTCCGAGAGCGAGCCGCCGAACACGGTGAAATCCTGGCTGAACACGAAGACGACCCGGCCGTTGATCCGGCCCCAGCCGGTCACCACGCCGTCGCTCGGCACCCGCTGTTCTTCCATGCCGAAGTCGCCGCAGCGATGCTCGACGAACATGTCGTATTCTTCGAAGCTGTCAGGGTCGAGGAGCACGTCGAGCCGTTCCCGGGCGGTCAGCTTGCCCTTGGCGTGTTGCGCTTCGATCCGCCTCTGTCCGCCGCCGAGCCGGGCCGCCTCGCGCCGTTTTCCCAGTTCTGCAAGAATTTCCTGCATGCCTGCCTCCCCGGCCGCTCCTGCCTGAACCCGTAGCCGGATTACCACCCTGCCCGGATCGTGACCAGTGGCTACGGCTGGCGCGATGCGCCGGTCCGCGCGCGGAGCAGCGCCGCAAACCGGTATGCCAGCGCAATGTCGTCCCGGCCTTGCGACAGGCGCGCTTCGGCCTCGGCATCCGCACCCCAGCGCTCGATCTGGTAGCATTCGTCCAGAAAGGCGGCCTCGGCGGCCTGCCCGGCGGCGATGTCGCCTTCGAGCGCGGCAAGGCCGATCGCGATGGAGCCGGCGCACGTCGTTGCGAGATGCAGCGCGGTCAATTCGAAATCGCCGCAGGCGTTGACGACCCGCTTCAGGCGCGCCATCGAATCCGGATCCTGGGGCTGCGGGAGCATGCCGCTGACGACCCGCAGGGCGACGCCATGCCGGCTTTGCAGCCGGTCCAGCAGGGGCTGCCACACCGCCTCCTGCCGGCCGGCCAGCGTGCCGGGCCGTTCGGCGCGGTGGCACAGCAGGTCGGTCTCGCCGTAGCGCACCAGTTCGGCGACGGTTTCCCGCCGCGCGGCCGGCATCCGGTCGACGGCCGTGTTGGCGAGTTGGGTGAGCGGCATCGACCGGGGATCGACCGTCTCCCCTTGCGCGTTCCATTCTTCGCACAACGCCTCGGCCAGCGCCCGGGAGGGCACGCGCAGCGCGGCGCGGGCCGGCGTCCGGACCGGCCGGCCGTCCAGCGAAATGCCGAAACCGCCGTCGACCTCCTCGACGGCCGCCGCCTTGTAAAAACGCTTCATTCGGGCAGCGCGCCGAATTCGAACGGGTCGGTATCGGCGTTCGGATCGAAGCCCATCGTATCGAAGGTTTCGGCCATATGGGGCGGCAATTCGGCTTCGGCATCGATCCACCCGCCGGCCGGGTGGGGGGCGATCAGCCGCCGCGCATGTAAATGGACCCGCTTCGGCAGGCCGGCGATAAAGGCGCCACGGCCTCCGTACTTGCCGTCGCCCAGAATCGGTGTGCCGAGCGCCCGGCAATGCGCGCGCAACTGGTGGGTCCGGCCGGTGAGCGGCAGCAGCGCCAGCCAGCTCACTTCGCCGGCGGCACGGTCGACGACGGCAAATCGCGTCCGGGCCTTGCGAGCATCGTCCACCTTCCCGCCGGTCTCGGGATCCTCCGCGACGATCGCCCGCTCCGCGCCGGAACCGCCGCGTTTGGCAAGCGCCAGGTCGACGAGGCCGCGCCGCCGGGCCGGCGCACCGGCGACGACCGCCCAGTAAAGCTTGCGGACCTCCCGGCTGCGGAACGCGGCGGTCAGCGCCGCCGCCGCCTGCCGGGTCAACGCGATCGCCAGAACGCCGCTCGTATCCTTGTCCAGCCGGTGAACCAGGCGCGGCGGTTCCCCGGCGCCGGCCAGATGAGGCAGCATGGCGTCGAGATGGCGGGTCTGTCCGGCGCCGCCCTGGACCGCCAGCCCCGCCGGCTTGTTCAGGATCAGAACGGCATCGTCCCGGTACAGGGCGATCGAGTCGAGGAACGCCCGGTCTTCCCGCGCCGAGCCGGCGGACCGCCCGGCAGAGCTCCGGTTCCGGGCCTCCGGCGCAGCCGGCGCCGGCGTCGCCGGTTCGAGCGGCGGAACCCGGATTGCCTCCCCCGGAGAGAGCCGGTGCCCGGCCCTCACCCGCCTGCCGTCCACCCGGATCTGGCCGGTGCGCAGCAGCTTTTCCAGCCGGCCGTGGGCCAGGGAGGGAAAATGCTCGGCGAACCAGCGGTCGAGGCGCCGCCCGCCATCCGGTTCGGCCACGATGTGCCGGGTGACTGCCATCGGGCTTCAGGCGGAAATCATGGATCGGCGTCCGCGGGGTCCGCCCCGCCATCCTGCGTCCGGCGCTTGCGCAGGCGCGCCCAATAGTCGAGCCGCTTGCGGATATCGCGCTCGAAGCCGCGCTCTGCAGGGCGGTAAAAGACTTCCCGCGCCATACCGTCCGGGAAATAGTTCTGGCCCGAAAAGCCGTCCTCCGCGTCATGGTCGTAGGCATAACCGGCGCCGTAGCCCAGATCTTTCATCAGGCGGGTCGGCGCATTGAGAATATGCTTCGGCGGCGCGAGCGATCCGGTTCGGCGGGCGCTCCCCATTGCGGCGCCGAGGGCCTTGTAGGCCGCATTCGATTTCGGCGCGGTCGCGAGGTAGACGACCAACTGGGCGAGCGCCAGTTCGCCCTCCGGCGAACCGATCCGCTCGAAGGCCTGCCAGGCGGCAATGGCCTGGGTCAGCGCGTTCGGGTCGGCCAGGCCGACATCCTCCACGGCAAAACGGGTCAGCCGCCGGGCGATATAGTGCGGGTCTTCGCCGCCGGCGAGCATCCGGGCGAGCCAGTAGAGGCCGGCGTCGCAGTCCGAGCCGCGCAGGCTCTTGTGCAGCGCGCTGATCAGATTGTAGTGGCTTTCCTGCCCCTTGTCGTAAAGCGGCGCCCGGCGCTGGACCAGCGACGCCAGGGCCGCCGTATCGATCTCCCCGGCTGGGTTCGCGGCCCAGACGGTTTCGGCAAGATTGAGAAGGTAGCGCCCGTCGCCGTCGGCCATCGCCTTGAGCGCGCTGCGCGCCTCGGCGGTCAGGCCGAGCGGCCGCTTTTCCAAGGTCTCGGCGCGCTCCAGCAGGGCGTTCAGCGCCGCGTCGTCGAGCCGGTTCAGCACCAGCACCCGGCATCGCGACAACAGCGCCGGATTGAGTTCGAAGGACGGGTTTTCCGTCGTCGCCCCGACCAGGACGACCGTGCCGTCCTCCACGACCGGCAGGAAGGCATCCTGTTGCGCGCGGTTGAAGCGGTGGATTTCGTCGACGAACAGCAGGGTGCCCTGTCCGCCGGCCCGCCGGCCGCGGGCGGCGTCGAAGATCTTGCGCAACTCGGCAACGCCGGAAAATACGGCGGAGACGGGTTCGAAATGGAGCGCGGTGCGGTCGGCCGCCAGCCTTGCTACGGTCGTCTTTCCGGCGCCCGGCGGTCCCCAAAGAATATGCGATACGAGGGCATCGGCCGCCAGCATCCGGCCGATCGGCGCTTCGGGTCCGATCAGATGATCCTGCCCGACGACATCTTCCAGCCGCTCCGGCCGCAGCCGGTCGGCCAGCGGCCGGGGCGCGTGACTCTCGAACAGTCCAGGGGCGTTCTGCGGCGTTGCGCTGAGCGCCATCGGCAATCGTCCCGTCGAGTCGCCGATATCGCGGTCGGGGAGCGCCGTCAGGCCGCGCCCCGGCGGAAATCCGGCCCGGCGCCTAGCTCTCTTCCGCCTCCACCGTCCCGGTGTCCTGCGTCGGGCCGCTGTGCCGGCCCCTGGCGTCCGGGTCGCGGTCGACCAGTTCGATAACCGCCATCGGCGCCGAATCGCCATAGCGGAAACCGGCGCGCAATACCCGGGTATAGCCGCCCCGGCGCGTGGCATAGCGTTCGGCCAGCGTGCCGAACAGCTTCTCGGTCAGCGCCCGGTCTTTCAGAACGGCGAGAGCCTGGCGGCGCGCGTGAAGGTCGCCGCGCTTGCCGAGCGTGATCAGCCGGTCGGTGACGCCGCGCAGGTCCTTCGCCTTGGGCAGGGTCGTCCTGATCTGCTCGTGCTTGATGAGCGCCGCCGCCATATTCGCGAACATGGCCTTGCGGTGGCTGCTCGTCCGGTTCAGCTTCCGGCCGCTCATTCTGTGGCGCATGGCTCCAACTCCCGGGCGGCCTCAGGCGGCCGTATGCGTTCGTTTGCGCCCCCGGCAGGCCGAAGGCAGGCGCGGATCGCCGCGGCGCAATCCGCTCTAGTAGGGCTCTTCCAGCTTGCGGGCGAGGTCTTCGATATTCTCCGGCGGCCAGTCCAGGATTTCCATTCCCAGCGCCAGGCCCATCTGCGACAGCACTTCCTTGATCTCGTTCAGCGACTTGCGGCCGAAGTTCGGCGTGCGCAGCATTTCCGTCTCGGTCTTCTGCACCAGGTCGCCGATATAGATGATGTTGTCGTTCTTCAGGCAGTTCGCCGAGCGAACCGACAGTTCCAGTTCGTCCACCTTGCGCAGCAGGTTGCGGTTGAACGGCAGGTCGCCTTCGGTCTCCTCCCGGACGATCTGCTTCGGCTCTTCGAAATTGATGAAAAGCTGCAACTGGTCCTGCAGGATGCGCGCCGCCAGCGCGACCGCGTCTTCCGGCGACACCGCGCCGTTGGTCTCGACCGAAAGCGACAGCTTGTCGAGGTCGGTCACCTGGCCGACCCGCGCGTTCTCAACCTTGTAGGAGACTTTCTTGACCGGGCTGAAAATGGCGTCGACCGGTATGAGGCCGATCGGCGAATCCTCGGCCCGGTTCTGAACCGCGGGCACATAACCCTTGCCGCTCTCGACGGTCATTTCCATGACGACTTCGACATCCTGGTCGAGATGCATCAGCACATGGTCCGGGTCGAGAATGTCGACGTCGTGGACGCCCTCGATCTGGCTCGCGGTGACGGCGCCGGGGCCCTGGGCGCGCAGCGAGAGGCGGCGCACCGACGTGCCATGCATGCGCAAGGCCAGCGCCTTCACGTTCAGCACGATATCGGTGACATCCTCGAGCACCCCGGGAATCGAGGAAAATTCGTGCAGCACGCCCTCGATCTGGATCGACGTCACCGCCGCGCCCTGCAGCGAAGACAGCAGCACGCGGCGCAGGGCATTGCCCAGGGTCAGCCCGAAGCCGCGCTCCAGCGGCTGGACGACGATGGTCGCCCGGCGGTCGGGGTCGCTGCCGTATTCGGTCGCCAGGCCGTTCGGCTTGATGATGTCGGTCCAGTTTTTCTGTTGTACGTTCATACCCAGTGCCCATAGCTGCCGGTCGCCCGGCGCGTCATTCCTTCAAATCCGCTGCGCCATTCCCCGGAGGGGAGCGGCTAGACCCGGCGGCGCTTGCGCGGCCGGCAACCGTTGTGCGGAATCGGCGTCACGTCGCGGATCGCCGTAATGTTGAAGCCGATCGATTGCAGGGCGCGGAGGGCGGATTCGCGTCCGCCGCCCGGACCCTTGACCTCGACTTCCAAGGTCTTCATGCCGTGTTCCTGCGCCTTGCGGCCGGCGTCTTCCGCGGCGATCTGCGCCGCATAGGGCGTCGATTTCCGCGAGCCCTTGAAACCCTGGGACCCTGCCGAAGACCAGGAAATCGCGTTGCCCTGGGCGTCCGTGATCGTGATCATCGTATTGTTGAACGAGGCGTTCACATGGGCGACGCCCGATGTGATGTTCTTCCGTTCGCGGCGACGTACCCGCCCTGTCGTTGGACTTGCCATCCACTGCTCCTGCGTGCGGTCTCCGGCTCGCTCCCGCCTTGCGGCGCGGCGGGGCGCGGCCGGGTCTGACAGGCGCACCGCTGCCGGCGCGCCTGAAGGTTGTTACTTCTTCTTGCCGGCGATCGGCCGCGCCTTGCCCTTGCGGGTGCGCGCGTTGGTGTGGGTGCGCTGGCCGCGAGCCGGCAGCCCCTTGCGGTGCCGCAGGCCGCGATAGCAGCCCAGGTCCATCAGGCGCTTGACGTTCATCGCCGTCTCGCGGCGCAGGTCGCCCTCGACCTGGAAGGTCCGGTCGATGGTTTCGCGGATCCGCACGACCTCATCGTCGGACAGCTGGTTGACCCGCTTTTCCGCCGGCAGGCCGACGGCGTCGACAATGCGCCGGGCATGGGCCGGACCGATGCCGTGAATGTAGGTCAGGGCGATGACGACCCGTTTTCCGGTCGGAATATTGACACCAGCAATTCGCGCCAAGGTGCGCTCTCCTTCTACCAGGCGGTTGCCGCTTCGGGATTTTTCCGGTTTCGGCCCCAAGCCGAAACGCATCCGGTGTGCGCAAACGCGAACAGGCCCCGAAAGGGCAATACTCCCCGGAGCCACGGCGAATATAGTCCGCTGCCCCGGCCTGTCAATCTGCCGCCCGCTTCGCCTGGGGGCTGTTCTCGAGGATCGCCCCCAGTTGCGTCGTTACGTCATCGATCTCCGCCATGCCGTCGACCGTCTCCAGACGGCCGGACGTTGCGTAATAGGGGAGGATCGGCGCGGTCTGCTCCCGATAAACGACAATGCGTTTCTTCAAGGTCTCGGCATTGTCGTCCGCCCGGGCGCCGGCGCTTTCCTGCGCCCGCCTTTCGATTCGGGCGAACAGTGCGGCCTCGTCCACCCGCATTTCGATGATGTGATGGATGTCTATCCGCTTTTCGGACAGGACGTCGTCCAGTTTCTCGGCCTGGACGACGGTGCGGGGAAAGCCGTCGAGAATGAAGCCTTTTTCCCGGATTTCCGCATCCTCGATGCGTTCGGCGATGATGCCGACGACCATATCGTCCGGCACGAGGTCGCCGCGGTCGAGAATCGCCTTCGCCCTGAGGCCCGCGTCGGTGCCTGCCGCCGCGGCGGCGCGCAGTATGTCGCCGGTCGACAGGTGAACCATCCCGTACCGCTTCTCCAGGCGCTGGGCCTGAGTGCCCTTGCCGCAACCGGGCGGGCCCATCAGAACGATATTCAAGATTTCCTGCCTCGCAGACGGGATTTCCGGATCAGCCCTTCATATTGATGCGCCAGCATGTGGCCCTGGATCTGCGCCACGGTATCCATGGTCACCGAGACCACGATCAGCAGCGAGGTGCCGCCGAAGTAGAACGGGATCGCATATTGCGTGATCAGCACCTCGGGCAGAGCGCATACCGCACACAGATAGAGCGCGCCGACGACGGTGATCCGCGTGAGGACATGGTCCAGATAATCGGCGGTCGGCTTGCCCGGACGGATGCCCGGGATGAAGCCGCCGTATTTACGCAGATTGTCCGCCGTATCCTGGGGATTGAAGACGATCGCCGTGTAGAAGAAGGTGAAGAAGGCGACCATGCCGACATAGACAAGCAGGAACAGCGGCTGGCCGCGCCCCATCAGCGCGTTGACCACGTTCAGCCATTCCGGTCCGCCCTGCCCGGAAAAGCCGGTAATCGTCGCCGGCAGCAGCAACAGCGAACTGGCGAAAATCGGCGGAATCACGCCGGCGGTGTTGAGCTTCAGCGGGATATGCGATTGCTCGCCGCCGATCTGCCGGTTGCCCTGCTGCCGCTTCGGATACTGGACGACAATTCTCCGCTGCGCCCGCTCCATAAACACGACGAAGGCGACGACCAGCACCGCCATGGCGATGAAGGCGATGATCGCGAAGGCCGAGAGGGAACCGCGGCGGCCCATTTCGAACAGTTGCGCCATGGCGGCCGGACCGCTGGCGACGATGCCGGCGAAGATGATGAGCGAAATGCCGTTGCCGACGCCGCGCGCGGTGATCTGCTCGCCCAGCCACATCAGGAAAATCGTGCCGCCGACCAGCGTGATGACGACGGTCGCGCGGAAGAACATGCCGGGGTTGGCGACCGCGTTGCCGGCGCTCGAACTGGCGCCCTCGAGGCTGACCGCAACGCCGTAGGCCTGGACCGCCGCCAGCAGCACCGTGAGGTAACGGGTATACTGGTTGATTTTCTTACGGCCGGATTCGCCTTCTTTCTTGAGCTGGTCCAGCTTCGGCGATACGGCGGTCAGAAGCTGAATGATAATCGCCGCCGAGATGTAGGGCATGATGTTGAGCGCGAAGATCGTCATGCGCTCCAGCGCGCCGCCCGAAAAGGTGCTGAGCACCGTCAGGAGGCCGCCGCCCTGGTTAATCTGGGCGAAGATATCGGCAAATATCTGCTGGTCGATGCCGGGGATGGGGATGTAGGTGCCCAGCCGGTAGACGATCAGCGCACCCAGCGTGAACCACAGGCGCTTCTTCAGGTCGGTCGCCTTGGAAAAGGCGCTCCAGCCCATGCCCGGAGCAATTCTGTCGGTCGCTGCCATCCGGTTGCCTGTCGCGTCTGCGTGACGAGGTTCGGGCTCAGGTTTTCGCCGCGGCGGCGGCCTTGCCGCCCCCGGCGCGTTCTGCCCGCTTCGCCGCCTTCTTCTCGTTCTTCGGCAGCTTGCCTTCCGGCTTCGGCGCCGCAGACTCGATATTGACCTTGCCGCCGGCCCGTTCAACCGCCGCGACCGCCGCACCCGTGGCGCCGGCAACCGAAATTTCGACTGCGGCCGAAATTTCGCCGTGACCGAGCAGGCGCACGCCGTCCAGCGGCCGCCGGATCACGCCGGCCTGCTTGAGCGCCGCGGCATCGACCGGCGCGCCGGCGTCCAGCTTCCCGGCGTCGATCGCCTGCTGGAGACGGCCGACATTCACCGCCGCATAGGTCTTGCGGAAGATGTTGTTGAAGCCGCGTTTGGGCAAGCGCATGTAGAGCGGCATCTGCCCGCCCTCGAAACCCCCGAGCGAGACGCCGGAGCGGGATTTCTGGCCCTTGTGGCCGCGGCCGCCGGTCTTGCCCTTGCCGGAGCCGATGCCGCGTCCGATCCGCGTCCGCGCCTTGCGGGCGCCCTTGTTGTCGGCCAGTTCGTTGAGTTTCATCGTTCCAAACCCGCTGTTGCCGGCCGGGCCGACTGCCCCGCCGGTCGCCGCCCCGGTCTTCAGTCCTCGACGCGCACCAGATGATGCACCTTGCGGATCATGCCGCGCACTGCCGGCGTATCTTCCAGCTCCCGCGTCCGGTGCATCTTGTTGAGTCCCAGGCCGACCAGCGTGGCGCGCTGGTCTTTCGGCCGGCCGATCGGGCTGCCGGTCTGGGTAATCCGCAACGTCTTTTTCTTATCTGCCATTGTGCCTGCTCCGCCGCCCCGCAAGGCGGACGCCGATGTCCTATTCGCGGGCCTCGCCGCCATCCTGGCGGCGCCCGACGATATCGCCGACCTTCTTGCTCCGCCGCGACGCCACATCGCGCGGCGACTGGATCTGCGTCAGTGCGTCGAAGGTCGCCTTGACCATGTTGTGCGGATTCGACGTGCCGACCGACTTGGCGACGATGTCGTGGATGCCGATGCTCTCGAAGATCGCCCGCATCGGACCGCCGGCGATAATGCCCGTTCCGGCCGGCGCGGCCCGCAGCACGACCTTGCCGGCGCCGTAGCGCCCCTTGACGTCGTGATGGAGGGTGCGCGCCTCGCGCAGCGGCACCCGGATCATCTGGCGTTTGGCCTGCTCCGTCGCCTTGCGGATCGCCTCCGGGACCTCGCGCGCCTTGCCGGCGCCGTGCCCGACCCGGCCCTTGCCGTCGCCGACCACCACAAGCGCGGCAAAACCGAAACGCCGGCCGCCCTTTACCACCTTGGCGACCCTGTTGATGCTGACGAGCTTCTCGACGAACTCGTTTTCGTCCCGGTCGTCGCCCCCGCCGCCGCGGCGACGGTCGTCGCGCCTGTTCTCTCGAGCCATTCGCTTGCCGTCCCGTTTCTAGAATTTGAGACCGGCTTCGCGCGCGGCTTCCGCCAGCGCCTTGACCCGGCCGTGATAGATGTAGCCGCCGCGGTCGAAGACCACGGTCTCGACATCGGCCTTCAGCGCGCGTTCCGCCACCAGCTTGCCGACGGCTTCGGCGGCCGCGATGTTGGCGCCGTTGCCGATGGCGCTCCTCACGCCTTTCTCGACGGTCGAGGCCGCCGCCCTGGTTTCGCCCGTCCGGTCGTCGATCACCTGGGCATAGATGTGCTTGCCCGACCGGAAAACCGACAGCCGCGGGCGGCCGTTCGCTCTTTTCCGAATCGCGTGCCGGTTGCGGCGCCTGCGGCGCGCAAACAGGATTTCTTCTTTCGTCGCCATCGTCGATCGCTGCTCGCCAAAAATCGGGAAACAGACGGCCCGGAATCCGGCAGTCCGGAGGCCGGCGCCTATTTCTTTTTGCCTTCCTTGCGCATCACATATTCGTCGCGGTAGCGCACGCCCTTGCCCTTGTAGGGTTCGGGCGGGCGGAATGCCCGCACTTCGCTGCAGAACTGGCCGATCGCGGCCTTGTTGGTGCCTTTCACTTCGATCGAGACGTTGCGCTCGACCGAGACGCTGATGCCGTCCGGGATCGGGCAGTCGATATCGTGGCTGTAGCCGAGCTGCAGGTTGAGGGTCTTGCCCTGCACGGCAGCGCGATAACCGACGCCCTGGATTTCCAGGTTGTAGGTGAAACCTTCCGACACCCCGGTCACGATATTCTGCAGCTGGCTGCGGGTGGTGCCCCACATGTTGCGCGCCCGTTTGCCGTCGTTGGCCGGCGACACGGTCAGCGCACCGTCCCGCTGGCTCACGGCCACGTCCTCGGAGAGCCGGAAGCTCTCTTCGCCCAGCTTGCCTTTGGCGGTCACCAACAGGCCGTCGATCGTGACGTCGACGCCGCCCGGGATTTTCACCGGTTCCTTGCCGATCCGCGACATGGCTCGTTCCGTTCCGTTACTTCGGTTCCGCCCCGTACCGAATCAGAAGACCCGGCAGAGCACTTCGCCGCCCACATTGGCCTCGCGGGCGGCGTTGTCCGAAAGGACTCCCTGTCCCGTAGACAGGATTTTCGTTCCAAGGCCCCCGCGGTCGCGGCTCAGGTCCTTGATGGCCGAATAGACCCGGCGGCCGGGCGTGGAGACCCGGGCGATTTCCCGGATTGCCGGACCGCCCTCGTGGTATTTCAGTTCGACGACGATCTCCCTGATGCCCTTGGCGGCTTCGCGCTCGCTGTAGCCGCGGATATAGCCTTCGTCCTTCAGCACGCGCAGCACGTTCATCTTCAGCGTCGAGTGCGGGCACGCGATGCTGGCCTTGGAGGCGCGCTGACCGTTGCGGATTCGGGTCAGCAGATCGCCGAGGGGGTCGCTCATCGCCATGATCCGGGTCCTTACCAGCTCGACTTGACGACGCCCGGCAGCTGGCCCTTGGAACCGAGCTCCCTGAGCGCAATGCGCGAGATGCCGAACTTGCGGTAGTAACCGCGCGGCCGGCCGCTGACGGTGCAGCGGTTGCGCAGACGGACGGCGGCCCCGTTCTTCGGCAGCTCGTTCAGCTTGAGCCGCGCCTTGAACCGCTCTTCCGGCGGCAGCGACGCATCTTTGGCCATCGCCCTGAGCGCAGCCCGCTTGCCGGCGAATTTCGTCACCAGCTTGCGCCGCCTCTCGTTCTTCTCGATTGCGCTTTTCTTCGCCATCGTCGGATCTCGTTCCTGCGTTGCCTAGCTGGCGCGGAAGGGCAGATTGAAGCCCTTGAGCAGCGCCAGCGCCTCTTCGTCGGTCCGTGCGGTCGTCACCATGACGATATCCATGCCACGGATCGTATCGGTCTTGTCGTAGTCGATTTCCGGGAACACGAGCTGTTCGCGGACGCCCATCGCGAAATTGCCCCGGCCGTCGAAGCTCTTCGGGCTGAGGCCGCGGAAATCGCGCACCCGCGGCAGGGCGATTGTCACCAGCCGGTCGAGGAACTCGTACATCCGGGTCCGGCGCAGCGTCACCTTTGCGCCGATCGTCATGCCCTCGCGCAGTTTGAACCCGGCCTCCGAGCGCGTTGCGCGGGTCACGAGCGGCTTCTGGCCGGAAATCCGGGTCATGTCGTCCACGGCGCCGTCGATCTTCTTCCGGTCCTGGGTCGCCTCGCCGACGCCCATGTTCAGGACGATTTTTTCCAGACGCGGAATCTGGTTCGGGTTCACATAGTCGAAGGCCTCCTTCAACTGGTCCCGCACCGTGTTCTTGTAGTGCTCGTACAGTCTTGGCGAAGACATGGTCCGGTCGCTCCTTCCGCTCGCCGCTACCGGTCGATGACTTCGCCGGACCGCTTGGCGAAGCGCACTTTCCGGCCGCCTTCCAGGAAGGTGTAGCCGACCCGCGTCGCGCCGGAGTCCTTGGGATCGACCATGGCCACATTCGAGATGTGGATCGGCGCTTCGCGCTCGACGATGCCGCCGGGATTCATCTGGGTCGGCTTTGTATGCCGTTTGACCATGTTCGCGCCGCCGACCACGACGCGGTGGTCGCCCGGCCTGCGGCCCTTGATGACCCTGGTGATATCGCCGGTCTTGCCCTTGTCCTTGCCGGCCGTGATGACCACCCGGTCGCCCTTCTTCAGTCTGATCTTGACAGCCATTGTCCCGACCGCTCCTTCCGCGCGCCTGCCGACAGCCCCTAAAGGACTTCCGGGGCGAGGGAGATGATTTTCATGTAGCCCTTGCCGCGCAGTTCGCGCGTCACCGGGCCGAAGATGCGGGTGCCGACCGGCTCGCCGGTCTTGTTAATCAGGACGGCGGCATTGCGGTCGAAGCGGATCGCCGTGCCGTCGTCCCGGCGCACCTCCTTCGCCGTCCGCACGATCACCGCGCGGTGCAGGTCGCCCTTCTTCACCCGGCCCCGCGGAATCGCTTCCTTGACCGACACGACGATCACGTCGCCAACGCCGGCCGACTTGCGCTTCGAGCCGCCGAGCACCTTGATGCACTGCACCTTGCGCGCGCCGCTGTTGTCCGCGACTTCCAGCCTGGATTGCATCTGGATCATGGTTCCGGTCTCCCGAATTCCGGCCGCCGGCCGCCGTCAGGCGTCGCCGGCCAGAACCTGCCAGGTCTTGCGTTTCGAAAGGGGCCTGCATTCCTGGATCGACACGCGGTCGCCCGCCTTGCAGGCATTGTTCTCGTCATGCGCCATGAACTTCTTCGAGCGGCGGATGAACTTCTTGTAGAGCGGATGCATGATCCGGCGCTCGACGCGCACAACCACGGTCTTGTCCGCCGCGTCGCTCACCACGACACCATGGAGTATCCGTTTCGGCATTCGCCTCAACTCCCCTCGGCGGCGCCTGCGGCGCGCCGCTTTTCGTTCACGATCGTCTTGACCCGCGCAATGTCCCGGCGGACCTCGCGGGCGCGGACGGTGTTTTCGAGCTGGCCGCTGGCGGCCTGGAAGCGCAGGTTGAACTGCTCCTTCTTCAGCTCCTCCAACTGCTCGTTCAACTGGTCCATTGATTTGGGGCGGAGATCGCCGGCATGCATCGCCCCTACTCCTCTTCCAGCCGCTTGACGAACCGGGTGCCGACCGGGAGCTTCGCCGACGCCAGCTCGAACGCCCGGCGGGCGACATCTTCCGGCACGCCGTCCAGTTCGAACATGATGCGGCCCGGATGGACGCGCACCGCCCAGTATTCGGGCGACCCCTTGCCCTTGCCCTGACGGACTTCCGCCGGCTTCTGGCTGACCGGCAGGTCCGGGAAAATACGGATCCACAGCTTGCCGACACGCTTCATGTGGCGGGTGATCGTGCGGCGCGCCGCCTCGATCTGGCGCGACGTGACCCGCTCCGGCGATGTCGCCTTCAGGCCGTAGGCGCCGAAGTTCAGCTGCGTACCGCCCTTCGCAAAGCCGTGTATGCGGCCCTTGTGCTGTTTGCGGAACCTGGTCCGCTTGGGGCTGAGCATCCTTCCCGCTCCCGTCGGCTAGTTGCGGCCCGCGCTCTGCAGGTCCAGGGCGCGGCGCTCCTGGGCCTGCGGATCGTGTTCCATGATGTCGCCCTTGTAGACCCACACCTTGACGCCGCAGGTGCCGTAGGTCGTCTGGGCCGTGGCTTCGCCGTAGTCGATGTCCGCGCGCAGCGTGTGCAAGGGCACCCGGCCTTCGTGATACCGCTCGGCGCGGGCGATTTCCGCACCGCCCAGCCGGCCGCTGCAGATGATGCGGATGCCCGCAGCGCCGAAGCGCATGGCCGACTGCACCGAGCGTTTCATCGCCCGGCGGAACGCGACCCGGCGTTCGAGCTGCTGCGCCACATTCTCGGCAACGAGCTGCGCCTCGATTTCCGGCTTGCGGATCTCGACGATGTTCAGGCTGACATCGTCGCCCGTCATCTGCGAGACTTCCCGGCGCAGATTTTCGATATCCGCGCCCTTCTTGCCGATCACGACGCCCGGGCGCGCGGTATGGATGGTCACGCGCGGCTTGCGCGCCGGGCGCTCGATCACGATCTTCGAAACGGCCGCACTCGACAGCTTGCGCTTCAGATGATCGCGGAGTTGAATATCCTGCTCCAGCAGTTCGGCGTAGTCGCCGTCGGCATACCAGCGCGATTCCCACGTCCGGTTGATGCCCAGGCGCATGCCGATCGGGCTTACTTTCTGACCCATTCGATCAGGCCTCCTCGCGCTCTTCGACGATCACGGTCAACTTCGAAAACGGCTTCCTGACCCGTCCGATGCGCCCGCGCGCCCGCGCCTTCCAGCGCTTCATGACGAGGCCCTTGCCGACGAAGGCCTCCTTGACCCACAGCTGGTCGACATCGAGGCCGTGGTTGTTCTCGGCGTTGGCGATCGCCGATTCCAGCACCTTCTTCACGTCGCCGGCGATGCGCCGGCGCGAGAAGGCAAGGTCGGTAACCGCCTTCTCGGCCTTCTTGCCGCGAATCAGGGCGGCGACCAGGTTCAGCTTCTGCGGGCTGACGCGCAACTGCGTCGCCACCGCCTGGGCCTGGTTGTCCTCGAGCCGCCGTTCGGCCTTGGGTTTGCCCATCGTCCGCTACCCCCGCCGCGCCTTCTTGTCGGCAGCATGGCCGTAATAGGTCCGGGTCGGCGCGAATTCGCCGAACTTGTGGCCGATCATGTTTTCGGTCACCAGCACCGGAATGAACTTGTGGCCGTTGTGCACGCCGAAGGTCAGGCCGACGAACTGCGGCAGGATCGTCGATCGGCGCGACCAGGTCCGGATGACCTCGTTGCGCCCCGATTCGCGCGCCTTTTCTGCCTTCTTCAGCAGGTAGCCGTCGACGAACGGCCCCTTCCAGACTGAACGCGTCACTGCCCTCTCCTACCGCTTCTTCCGCGCGTGACGGCTGCGGATGATGTATTTTTCGGTCGACTTGTTGCTGCGGGTGCGCCGGCCCTTGGTCGGCTTGCCCCACGGCGTGACGGGATGACGGCCGCCGGACGACCGGCCCTCGCCGCCGCCATGCGGATGATCGACCGGGTTCATGGCGACGCCGCGCACCGAGGGGCGCTTGCCCTTCCACCGGTTGCGGCCGGCCTTGCCCAGGTTGGTGTTCTGGTTGTTCGGGTTGGAGACGGCGCCGACCGTCGCCATGCATTCCTGACGCACCATGCGCATCTCGCCCGACGCCAGCCGGAGCTGGGCATAGCCGCTGTCCCGGCCGACCAGCTGGACATAGGCGCCGGCGGCGCGCGCGATCTGCCCGCCCTTGCCGATCTTCATCTCGACATTGTGGACGATCGTGCCGACGGGAATGTTGCGCAGCGGCAGCGCGTTGCCGGGCTTGATGTCCGCGCCCGGGCCCGATTCCACCGTGTCGCCCACCCCCAGGCGCTGCGGCGCCAGGATATAGGCCAGTTCGCCGTCCTCGTAGCGGATGAGCGCAATGAAGGCGGTGCGGTTCGGATCGTATTCCAGCCGCTCGACCGTCGCCCGGCCTTCCCTGGTGCGCTTGAAATCGACGATGCGATAGCGCTGCTTGTGGCCGCCGCCGCGCCGGCGCGCCGTGATCCGCCCGGCATTGTTGCGCCCGCCCTTCTGGCTCTTGCCCTCGGTCAGGTGCTTGACCGGCTTGCCCTTGTACAGGCCGGACCGGTCGATGAGCACCAGGCCGCGCTGACCCGGCGTCATGGCTTTGTAGTGTTTCAGCGACATCGTTCCGCCCCGTCCCGTCAGGTCCCGCTACCGCTCAGACGCCGGTCGTGATGTCGATGGCCTGGTCGCCCAGCAGGGTGACCACGGCGATCTTCACGTCGTTGCGCCGGCCCTTGCGGCCCCGGAACATCTTCTCCTTGCCCTTGCGGACATGGGTGTTGACGGCTTTCACCTTGGCGTCGAACAGCCCCTCGACCGCCGCCTTGATTTCCGGCTTGGTCGCGTCCATGGCGACGCGGAAAGTGACCTGGGCGTTCTCCGACCCGGAGGAGGATTTTTCCGTCACCACCGGCGCGCGGATGATGTCGTACATCCGCTCCCTGGTCGGCTTCGCCCGGTTGAGATATTTCCAGCTCATTTCAGGCGCGCCTCCAGCGCTTCCACCGCATCCGCGGTCAGGACGAGCGTGTCGTGGCGCAGGATGTCGTAAACATTGGCGCCCTGCTGGGGCAGCAGGTCGATGCTCCGCAGGTTGCGCGCGGCGCGCACGAAGCCCTCGTCGGCCTCCGCCCCGGTAATCACCAGCGGCCGCGACCAGCCGAGCTTTTCCAAGCTGGCGACGAGATCCCGGGTCTTGCCGGATTTCAACGCCGCCGCCTTGAGCACGACGAGCCGGCCTTCGGCCTGCTTGGCCGACAGCGCCATCTTGAGACCGAGCCTGCGCACCTTCTTGGGCAGCGCATAGGCATGGCTCCGCGGCTTCGGGCCGAAGGCCACGCCGCCGCCGCGCATCTGCGGCGCCTTCAGGTTGCCGGCGCGGGCGCGGCCGGTTCCCTTCTGCTTCCAGGGCTTGCGGCCGGTCCCCTCGATCTCGGCCATGCCCCTCGTGTTGTGCGTTCCGGCCCGGCGTTTGGCGAGTTGCCAGCGCACCACCCGGTGCAGGATGTCCGCGCGCACCGGCAGGCCGAAGACGCTTTCGTCCAGCGCGACCTTGCCGGCCGCCTTGGCCGCCATGTCGACCGATGCGATCTCGATGGCCATCAGCCTTCGCCCCCTGCGGCGGCATCGGCGCCCTTGATTGCGGCGGGAACCGGCAGATTATCCGGCGCCGGCTTTTTCCGGGCGTCGCGGATTTCGACCAGGCTGCCCCTGGCGCCGGGCACCGCGCCCTTCACCATGATCAGGCCGCGGGCGGCATCGGTCGCCACGATCTCCAGATTGACGGCCGAGCGGCGGCGGGCGCCCATGTGGCCGGCCATCTTCTTGCCCTTGAACACCTTGCCGGGGTCCTGGCACTGGCCGGTCGAGCCGTGCGCGCGATGCGAGACCGACACGCCGTGGGACGCCCGCAGCCCGCGGAAATTGTGCCGCTTCATCGCACCGGCAAATCCCTTGCCGATGGTGACGCCGGCGACGTCGACGAACTGGCCGGGCACGAAATGCTCTGCCGAGAGCTCCGCGCCGATTTCCACCAGATTCTCTTCGCTGACCCGGAATTCCGCCAGCCGCCGCTTCGGCTCGACCTTCGCCTTCGCGAAATGGCCGCGCATGGCGCGGGTTACGTTCTTCGCCTTGGCTTTGCCGTGGCCGAGCTGGACGGCGGCATAGCCGTCGCGCTCAATCGTCCGGTTGTCGACGACCTGGCAGGAGTCGAGCTGCAGGACGGTCACGGGCAGATGCCGGCCGTCTTCCGCGAAGATGCGGCTCATGCCCTTTTTCTCGGCGACGAGACCGGTGCGCATCAGGTTTCTTCCTTCAGCTTGATATCGACATGCACACCGGCGGCGAGATCGAGCTTACCCAGCGCATCGACGGTCTGCGGGGTCGGATCGACGATATCGATCAGCCGCTTGTGCGTCCGGGTCTCGAACTGCTCTCGCGATTTCTTGTCGATATGCGGCGAGCGGTTGACCGTATATTTGCGGATCCGGGTGGGCAGCGGGATCGGGCCGCGCACCTGCGCGCCCGTCCGCCGGGCCGTGCTCACGATCTCGCCGGTCGACTGGTCGAGCAGGCGGTGATCGAAGGCCTTGAGCCGGATCCGTATCGTTTGGCTTTCCATCGTCAATCCCAATCAAAATGCCGCCGGTTTCGAACGGTCCGGCGGCATCCCGCTACATCTCGCTACTTCTTGATGGCGGCGACGACGCCGGCGCCGACGGTGCGTCCGCCTTCCCGGATGGCGAAGCGCAGCCCCTCGTCCATCGCGATCGGCTGGATCAGCGTCACGTCCATCTGCACATTGTCCCCCGGAAGCACCATCTCCGTGCCCTCCGGCAGGCTCACCGCCCCCGTCACGTCCGTCGTCCGGAAGTAGAACTGCGGACGGTAGTTCGAGAAGAAGCCCGTGTGACGGCCGCCCTCCTCCTTGGTCAGGATATACGCCTCGCAGGTGAACTCCGTGTGCGGCGTGATCGAACCCGGCTTCGCCAGAACCTGACCGCGCTCCACCTCGTCCCGCTTCGTGCCCCGCAGCAGCACGCCCACATTGTCCCCCGCCTCGCCCTGGTCCAAGAGCTTGCGGAACATCTCCACGCCCGTGCACGTCGTCTTCGACGTCTCCTTCAGGCCGACGATCTCGATCTCGTCGCCCACCTTCACGACGCCGCGCTCGACACGCCCCGTCACCACCGTGCCCCGGCCCGAGATCGAGAACACATCCTCGATCGGCATCAGGAACGCCTGGTCCACAGGGCGCTCCGGCTGCGGAATGTAGTCGTCCACCGCCGCCATCAACTCGACGATCTTGTCCTTGCCGATACCGTCGTCACGGCCCTCGAGCGCAGCCAGCGCAGAACCCATCACAACCGGAAGGTCGTCGCCCGGAAACTCGTAGCTCGACAGCAACTCCCGGACCTCCAACTCCACAAGCTCCAGAAGCTCCTCGTCGTCCACCTGGTCCACCTTGTTCAGATACACCACGATCGCCGGAACGCCGACCTGACGCGCCAGCAGGATATGCTCGCGCGTCTGAGGCATCGGGCCGTCCGCCGCAGACACCACAAGAATAGCACCGTCCATCTGAGCCGCCCCCGTGATCATGTTCTTCACATAATCCGCATGGCCCGGACAATCGACATGCGCATAGTGCCGGTTCGACGTCTCGTACTCCACATGCGCCGTCGCAATCGTAATACCCCGCTCGCGCTCCTCCGGAGCCTTGTCGATCTGGTCGAAAGACACAGCCTCCGTACCGCCCAAGGTCTCAGACATCACCTTCGTAATCGCCGCCGTCAGCGTCGTCTTGCCATGATCGACATGGCCGATCGTTCCCACATTCACATGAGGCTTCGTGCGCTCAAACTTCTCTTTCGACATGGTCCTGCCTCTGCCAGCCCCGCTGCCGGGGTTCCTTTCGAATCTTCCGGGTTAAGCCCTGCCGTCAGGCCATCTTGGCGCGGACTTCCTCCGCGACCGCCTGGGGCACCTCTTCGTAATGGTCGAACTGCATGGTGAAGGTCGCCCGGCCCTGGCTCATGGAGCGCAGCGTGTTGACATAGCCGAACATGTTGGCAAGCGGCACCATGGCGGCGATCGCCTGGGCGTTGCCGCGGGCGTCCATGCCCTGCACCTGGCCGCGGCGGCTGTTCAGGTCGCCGATGATGTCGCCCATATACTCTTCCGGGGTCACCGCCTCGACCTTCATCATCGGCTCGAGCAGCTTCGGCTTGCCTTTCTGCATGGCTTCCCGGAACGCGGCGCGGGCGGCGATCTCGAAGGCCATGACGCTCGAATCGACGTCGTGATAGGCGCCGTCGTAGAGTTCCGCCTTGAAGTCGATCACGGGGAAGCCGGCCAGTACGCCGGATTCCTTGGCCGCCAGTATGCCCTTCTCGACACCCGGCGCATATTCCTTCGGCACGTTGCCGCCGACGACCGAATTCTCGAAGGCGAAGGGTTCGCCCGGCTCGCCCGGCGAAAAGCGAATCTTGACCCGGGCGAACTGGCCCGAGCCGCCGGTCTGCTTCTTGTGGGTGTAGTCGATATCGGCGACCTGCGAGATCGTCTCGCGGTAGGCGACCTGCGGCGCGCCGATATTGGCGTCGACCTTGAACTCGCGCCTCAGCCGGTCGACCAGGATTTCCAGATGCAACTCGCCCATGCCGGCGATGATGGTCTGGCCGCTCTCTTCGTCCGAACTGACCCGGAAGGACGGATCCTCGGCCGCCAGCCGGCCCAGCGCCATGCCCATCCTGTCGTGGTCCGCCTTGGTCTTGGGTTCGATGGCGATTTCGATGACAGGCTCCGGAAACTCCATGCGCTCGAGGATGATCGGCTTGCCGGGGTTGCACAGCGTATCGCCGGTGGTCACTTCCTTCAGGCCGGCGAAAGCGACGATATCGCCGGCGCGCGCCTCCTTGATGTCCTCGCGGCTGTTGGCGTGCATCAGCAGCATCCGGCCGGCGCGCTCCTTCTTGCCCTTGACGGTGTTGAGCAGCGTATCGCCGGTGTTGACGGCGCCCGAATAGATGCGCGCGAAGGCGAGCGAGCCGACATAGGGATCGTTCATGATCTTGAAGGCGAGCGCCGAGAAGGGCTCTCCATCGTCGCTGCGGCGCTCCGAAGGCTCGTGGCTGCCGGGCAGGATCCCCGCGATCGCCGGCACATCGACCGGCGAAGGCATATAGTCGATAACCGCGTCCAGCAGCGGCTGCACGCCCTTGTTCTTGAAAGCGGAGCCGCACATCACCGGGACGAAGGCGCCGGCGATCGTGCCCTTGCGGATACAGGCCTTGAGCGTCGCTTCGCCGGGCTCCGTCCCGTCCAGGTAGGCTTCGAGCACCGCATCGTCCTGTTCGACCGCCGCTTCCAGCAGCCTGTCGCGATATTGCCGGGCAGCGTCCTGCAATGCGGCCGGAATTTCCTCGTCGCGGAATTCGGCGCCGAGCTGCTCGCCCGACCAGACGACCGCCTTCATACGGACCAGGTCGATGACGCCGGCGAATTTCGCCTCGACGCCGATCGGCAGCTGTATGGCGAGCGGGGTCGCGCCCAGCCGGTCCTCGATCATGGCGATGCAGCGGTCGAAGTCCGCGCCGACGCGGTCCATCTTGTTGATGAAGCACATGCGCGGCACGCCGTACTTGTCGGCCTGGCGCCACACGGTTTCGGACTGCGGCTCGACGCCCGCCACGGAATCGAACACCGCCACGGCGCCGTCGAGGACGCGCAGCGACCGCTCGACCTCGATGGTGAAATCGACATGCCCCGGCGTGTCGATGATATTGACCCGGTGGTCGCGCCAGAAGCAGGTGGTCGCAGCCGACGTGATGGTGATGCCGCGCTCCTGCTCCTGCTCCATCCAGTCCATGGTGGCGGCGCCGTCATGGACCTCGCCGATCTTGTGGGACCGGCCGGTGTAATACAGGACGCGTTCGGTGCACGTCGTCTTGCCGGCATCGATATGGGCCATGATGCCGATATTGCGGTAACGCTCCAGGGGGGTTTTGCGTGCCATTCTTGCGGGCCCTTACAGGCGGCTGCCGAAACCGGAAACCGCGGTTCCTCTGACTTCCCGTTACCAGCGATAGTGCGAGAAAGCGCGGTTGGCCTCGGCCATCCGGTGCGTGTCCTCGCGCTTCTTGACGGCGGCGCCCCGGTTTTCCGCCGCCTCCATGAGTTCGGCCGACAGCCGCTCCGCCATCGTGCGTTCGGCCCGCGCCCGCGCCGCGGCGATCAGCCAGCGGATCGCCAGCGCCTGGGCGCGGTCCTGGCGGACTTCGACCGGCACCTGGTAGGTCGCGCCGCCGACCCGGCGGGACCGCACCTCGATGGCCGGGCGGACATTGTCCAGGGCGTCGTGGAACACGCGCAGCGGCTCGGTCCGCATCCGGCTCTCGACGCGATCCAGCGCGCCGTAGACGATGTTCTCGGCGACCGATTTCTTGCCGTCCTTCATGATGCTGTTCATGAATTTGGTCAGCACCACGTCGTGAAATTTGGCGTCCGGCAATATCTCGCGTTTTTCTGCGCGGTGACGACGGGACATGGGTCGGTCTTTCCTTTCGGTCCGGTCCGCCGCTGCCGCGGAAAGCCGGCGCTACTCGATCTCTTTCGCTGCGGCTTGCCGGTTACTTCGGCCGTTTGGCGCCGTATTTCGAGCGGCGCTGGCGGCGGTCGGCGACGCCGTGGGTGTCCAGCGTGCCGCGGATGATGTGGTAGCGGACGCCCGGCAGGTCCTTGACGCGGCCGCCGCGGATCATCACCACCGAATGTTCCTGAAGATTGTGGCCTTCGCCCGGGATGTAGCAGGTGACTTCGAAACCGTTGGTGAGGCGGACCCGCGCGACCTTGCGCAACGCAGAGTTCGGCTTTTTCGGCGTCGTCGTGTAAACGCGGGTGCACACTCCCCGCTTCTGCGGGCAGGATTCCATCGCCGGCACCTTGTTCCGCTTGACCGGCGCCTTGCGCGGCTTGCGGATCAACTGATTGATCGTCGGCATAACTGCCCTGCCTCGCTTCGCCGGACGCGCGCGGCCCCGAATCGGCGGGCGCGGGCTTCCGGCATTACCCTGTTTTCTTCGGCCGATCCGCTTCGCAGGCCGTCCGACGCAGCGACCGGCCGATACAAAACACCGACCCGGAAGCGCCTCATCGGCTTCAGGCCGGTGCGAAGCCGATCCGGCGGCAGCATCGGACGCTGCGTCGGGCGCCCGTACCGGCCGGATCGCGGGAACGGCTCTACAAATAACTGCGGGAGCGGCATTCATCCGCCCCCGCCAGAACGCGCGCGGAAAATATTGCCGCCCTGCCGGTCCGTCAAGCGGCAAGCTGCCGGAAAACCCTCAAAACCCGCCGCTATGCGACAGTTTTGATACTATTTTCGCCTTCGCCGGAACATTCCGGCGCGCAGCGGGGCATTCGCTGGCGTTCAGGCAATCTCGACGGAGGTTTCCTCCTGCGGGCCTTCGAGGGCTTCGGCGACCTCGGCCTCCGCCCAGGCGGCGCGCTCGGCGATGATCTGCCGGTCGCGTTCCGAAGCCTCGTGGCGCAGGCGCTTCATCACGCTGCCCGTCCCCGCCGGGATCAGGCGCCCGACGATGACATTCTCCTTGAGGCCGGTCAGCCGGTCGACCTTGCCGTTGACCGCCGCTTCGGTCAGCACGCGGGTGGTTTCCTGGAACGACGCCGCCGAGATGAAGCTCTTGGTCTGCAGGCTCGCCTTGGTGATGCCCTGAAGGACGGGGACGCCCCTCGCCGGGTCGCCGCCGTCCGCCCGGACCCGGTCATTCTCCTCTTCGAACTCGTAGCGATCGATCTGCTCGCCGACCAGGAGGGTGGTGTCTCCGGGCTCCAGCACCTCGGTCTTCTGCATCATCTGGCGGACGATCACTTCGATATGCTTGTCGTTGATCGGCACGCCCTGCAGCCGGTAGACCTCCTGGATTTCGTTGATGAGATAGTCCGCCAGCGCCTCGATCCCGAGCACGGCCAGAATATCGTGGGGCACGGCGTTGCCGTCCATCAGCAGGTCGCCGGGCTCCACCCAGTCGCCCTCCTGGACCGTGATGTGGCGGTCCTTGGGAATCAGGTATTCGCGCGGCTCCGCGCCCTCCTCTTCCGGGCGCACGACGATACGCCGCTTGGCCTTGTAGTCCTTGCCGAATTCGACCCGGCCGGAGATCTCCGAAATGATCGCGAAGTCCTTGGGCTTGCGCGCCTCGAACAGTTCCGCAACCCGCGGCAGGCCGCCGGTGATATCGCGGGTCTTGCCGGTTTCCCGCGGGATGCGGGCCAGCACGTCGCCGGCCTGGACCTGCTGTCCGTTCTCGACCGAAAGCACGGCGCCGACCGACACGAAATAGCGGGCCTCCTGCCCGTTGGGCAGCACGACGACCTCGCCGGCATCGTCGCGCAGCGTGATCCGCGGACGGAACTCGGCGCCCTTCGGCTGCTGGCGCCAGTCGACCACGACCTTGCTGGCAATGCCGGTCGCCTCGTCGACATCCTCGCGCATCGAGACGCCTTCGGTCAGGTCCATATAGTTGGCGGTGCCGGCCCTCTCGGTGATGATCGGCATCGTGTAGGGGTCCCATTCGGCGAGCGTCTCGCCGCGCGCCACCTTCGTGCCGTCGTCGACATGGAGCCGGGCGCCGTAGGGGACGCGGAAACGGGCGCGCTCGCGGCCGGTATCGTCTTTCAGCACGAGTTCCCCGTTGCGCGCCATCATGACCAGCCGCCCGTCTGCCGCTTCGACGACGTTCCGGTTGGCGATCGTTACGACCGAATCGATGCTCGCCTCGATGCTGGACTGTTCGGCGCCGCGCTGGGCGGCGCCGCCGATATGGAAGGTCCGCATCGTGAGCTGGGTGCCCGGTTCGCCGATCGACTGGGCGGCGATAACCCCGACCGCCTCGCCGACATTGACCGGCGTTCCGCGCGCCAGGTCGCGGCCGTAGCATTTGGCGCAGATGCCGTTGCGGGCCTCGCAGGTTACCGCCGAGCGCACCTTCACCACATCGACGCCGGCCGCCTGGATCGCCTCGGCGCCTTCCTCCTCGATCAACTCGCCGTCGGCCACCAGAACGGTCCCGTCCGCAGGATGCAGGACATCCCCCTGCGCGGACCGGCCGAGCAGCCGTTCCGCCAGGGATACGACAACATCGCCGCCGTCGACGACGGCGCGCAGATCGATGCCCCGCTCCGTGCCGCAATCCTGTTCGTAGACGATGCAGTCCTGCGCCACGTCCACCAGACGGCGGGTCAGGTAGCCGGAATTCGCAGTCTTGAGCGCGGTATCCGCCAGGCCCTTGCGGGCGCCGTGGGTCGAGTTGAAATATTCGAGAACCGTCAGGCCTTCCTTGAAATTGGAGATGATCGGCGTCTCGATGATTTCGCCGGACGGCTTGGCCATCAGGCCGCGCATCCCGGCGAGCTGCTTGATCTGCGCCGCCGAACCGCGGGCGCCGGAATGGGCCATGACGAAGACGGAGTTGGTCGGCTTGTCCTTCTCGACCGCCTGCATCGATTTCATCATCTCGTCGGCGACCTGGTCGGTGCAGCGCGACCAGGCGTCGACCACCTTGTTGTATTTTTCGCGCTGGGTGATCAGGCCGTCCTGATACTGCTTCTCGAAATCCCTCACATGCTCCTGCGCCCTGGCGATCAGGTCATGCTTGGACGCCGGGATCTTGAGATCGTCCTTGCCGAACGAAATGCCGGCCCGGCAGGCGTAGGAGAAGCCCAGCCCCATGATCCGGTCGGCGAAGATCACCGTCTCCTTCTGCCCGCAATGGCGGTAGACGGTGTCGATCACGTTGCCGACTTCCTTCTTGGTCAGCACGCGGTTGACCAGGCTGTAGGGCACATTCGGATGGCGGGGCAGCACGTCGCCGACGATCATGCGGCCCGGCGTCGTAATCACCTGTTCGACGGTTTCGCCGCCGGCCTCGTCGACCGAGCGCCACAGCGCCTTGATCCGCGTGTGCAGATCGACCAGGCCGTTATCCAGCGCCAGCTGGATTTCGCCGAAATTGGCGAAACGGGGGACGCGGTAGGCGGCGTGCTTGCCGGCCTTGAGCGCTTTCAGCGACGCCTTGACATCGGTGACCTCGACTTCCTCGAGCGGCTTCCTGGGGTCCTTGACCAGAATGTCGTTCCGCTCGACAGCCGCCCGCAGCGCATCTTCCGACGGGATGTCGACCTGCGGCCCCGTAACGTCGGGCCGCTCGTCCGACAGGTAATAGATGCCGAGAACGATATCCTGCGACGGCACGATGATCGGCTTGCCGTTGGCCGGGCTGAGGATGTTGTTGGTCGACATCATCAGGACGCGGGCCTCGAGCTGCGCCTCGAGCGACAGCGGCACATGAACCGCCATCTGGTCGCCGTCGAAGTCCGCGTTGAACGCGGTGCAGACCAACGGGTGCAGCTGGATCGCCTTGCCCTCCACCAGCACCGGCTCGAACGCCTGGATGCCCAGCCGGTGCAGCGTCGGCGCGCGGTTCAGCAGCACCGGATGTTCGCGGATCACCTCTTCCAGGATATCCCAGACCTCGGGCAGCTCCTTTTCCACCTTGCGCTTGGCCGCCTTGATGGTCGTGGCGAGCGCCCGCTCCTCCAGCTTGGCGTAGATGAAGGGCTTGAACAGCTCCAGCGCCATCTTCTTGGGCAGGCCGCACTGGTGCAGCATCAGTTCGGGACCGACCACGATCACCGACCGGCCGGAATAGTCGACGCGCTTGCCGAGCAGGTTCTGCCGGAACCGGCCCTGCTTGCCCTTCAGCATGTCGCTGAGCGACTTGAGCGGCCGTTTGTTGGCGCCGCTGATCACCCGGCCGCGGCGGCCGTTGTCGAACAGGGCATCGACGGATTCCTGGAGCATCCGCTTCTCGTTGCGGATGATGATGTCCGGCGCGCGCAGCTCGATCAGGCGTTTCAGCCGGTTGTTGCGATTGATGACCCGGCGGTAGAGGTCGTTCAGGTCGGAGGTCGCGAAACGGCCGCCGTCCAGCGGCACCAGCGGGCGCAGTTCCGGCGGAATGACCGGCACCACATCCATGATCATCCATTCCGGGCGGGCGCCCGAAGCGATAAAGGCCTCGACCAGTTTCAGCCGCTTGACGAATTTCTTGCGCTTGGCCTCGGAGCGGGTCTCCTTGAGATCGGTGCGCAGGGTTTGCCGTTCCTTTTCCAGGTCGATTTCCTCGAGCAGCGCTTTCAGCGCCTCGGCGCCGATGCCGGCCTCGAAGGAATCGTCGCCGAATTCGTCGATCGCCTCCCAGAACTGCTCCTCGGTAAGCAACTGGCATTTGACAAGCGCCGTCATGCCGGGTTCGGTGACGACATAGTTTTCGAAATACAGAATCCGCTCCAGATCCTTCAGCGTCATGTCCAGGAGCAGGCCGATGCGGCTGGGCAGCGACTTCAGGAACCAGATATGCGCAACCGGCGAGGCCAGTTCGATATGGCCCATCCGCTCGCGGCGCACCTTCTGCAGCGTAACCTCGACACCGCATTTCTCGCAGATGATGCCGCGGTATTTCATGCGCTTGTACTTGCCGCACAGGCATTCGTAGTCCTTGATCGGACCGAAAATGCGCGCGCAGAACAGGCCGTCGCGTTCCGGCTTGAACGTGCGGTAGTTGATCGTTTCCGGCTTCTTGATCTCGCCGAACGACCAGGAGCGGATCTGGTCCGGGCTCGCGATCGAAATCTTGATCTGGTCGAAATCCTCCGTCTTGCGGACGGGGCCGAAAACATTCATCACTTCGTTCATGCAAGCGTCTCCCGGAGCTTTGCCGCGGTCCGGCGCCGGGGCACAGGCGCCGGCCGGAGGAGGGTCGGAAGAAAGAGCGGCGGCGCGGACGGGCCCGCGCCGGCCGGCCCGGTTCAGAAGGCGTCCTGTTTCAGTTCGACATTCAGGCCAAGCGAGCGCAGTTCCTTGACCAGCACATTGAACGATTCGGGGATGCCGGCCTCGAACGTGTCCTGTCCGCGCACGATCTTGGCGTAGACATTGGTGCGGCCGGCCACGTCGTCCGACTTCACGGTCAGCATCTCTTGCAGGGTATAGGCGGCGCCGTAGGCCTCCAGCGCCCACACTTCCATCTCGCCGAAACGCTGACCGCCGAACTGCGCCTTGCCGCCCAGCGGCTGCTGGGTCACCAGGCTGTACGGGCCGATGGAGCGGGCGTGGATCTTGTCGTCCACCAGATGGTGCAGTTTCAGCATATAGATGTAGCCGACCGTCACCTTGCGGTCGAACGGCTCGCCCGTGCGCCCGTCGATCAGCGTGACCTGGCCGGACACATCCATGCCGGCCTTGTCCAGGAGATTGACGATATCGTCCTCCCGCGCGCCGTCGAAAACCGGCGTCGCCATGGGCAGGCCGGCCTGCAGGCTGCGCGCCAGTTCGATCACGTCGTCGTCGCCCAGGCCGGCGACATTCTCCTTGTAGGTGCCGTCGCCCAGCATTCCCTTGAGATGCTCCCGCAGGGCCTTGGCAGCCTCTTTCTTGGCGCCGCCCAGCGATGCCTCCAGCACTTCGCGGACCTGCCGGCCGAGGCCGGCGGCGGCCCATCCGAGGTGGGTTTCGAGAATCTGTCCGACATTCATGCGGGACGGCACGCCCAGCGGGTTCAGCACGATATCGACCGGCGTGCCGTCGTCCAGATAGGGCATGTCCTCGATCGGCATGATCTTGGACACCACGCCCTTATTGCCGTGGCGGCCGGCCATCTTGTCGCCGGGCTGCATCTTGCGTTTCACGGCGACGAAGACCTTGACCATCTTCATGACGCCGGGCGGCAGTTCATCGCCGCGCTGCAGCTTGTCGACCTTGTCCCGGAACCGCTCCTCGAGGCGGGCGATGGACGTATCGAAGATTTTCGACAGGCCTTCGACCCGCTTCGACACCTTGTCCGCCTTGACGGTGAAGTGACGCCACTCGTAACGCCGGTATTCGCCGAGCGTCTCTTCCGTGATCTTGCTTCCCCGTCTAAAGCCCTCCGGGCCGCTCCCGCCGGTCTGGCCGACCAGCAGGTCTTTCAGGTTCGCATAGAAGGCGCGCTCCAGAATCGCCCGTTCGTCGTCCCGGTCCTTGGCGAGGCGCGCGATTTCCTGGCGTTCGATCGCCATGGCGCGCTCGTCCTTGTCGACGCCGCGCCGGGAGAAGACGCGCACCTCCACAACCGTTCCCGCCACGCCGGGCGGCAGGCGCAGGGACGTATCGCGGACATCGGAAGCCTTTTCGCCGAAGATCGCCCGGAGCAGCTTCTCTTCCGGCGTCATCGGCGATTCGCCCTTGGGCGTCACCTTGCCGACCAGGATGTCGCCGGGCTGGATCTCGGCGCCGATATAGACGATGCCGGCCTCGTCGAGGTTCTTCATCGCCTCTTCGCCGACATTCGGGATGTCGCGGGTGATCTCCTCCTGGCCCAGTTTGGTATCCCGGGCCATCACCTCGAATTCCTCGATGTGGATCGAGGTGAACACATCCTCGCGCACGATGCGCTCGGACAGCAGGATCGAGTCCTCGAAATTGTAGCCGTTCCACGGCATGAACGCGACGAGCACGTTCCGGCCCAGCGCCAGTTCGCCGAGGCTTGTCGACGGGCCGTCGGCGATGATCTCGCCGCTCTCGACCTCGTCTCCGACCTTGACCAGCGGACGCTGGGTGATCGAGGTGTTCTGGTTCGACCGCTGGAATTTCAGCAGGCTGTAGATATCGACGCCCGGCGAGCCGGTCTCGACATCGTTCTCGCGGGCCCGGATCACGATACGGGTCGCGTCCACCTGATCGACGACGCCGGCCCTCCGGGCCACGATGGTCGCGCCGGAATCGCGCGCCACCCGGCCTTCCATTCCGGTGCCGACGATCGGCGCTTCGGGCTGCAGCAGCGGCACCGCCTGGCGCATCATGTTGGACCCCATGAGCGCGCGGTTGGCGTCGTCGTTTTCCAGGAACGGAATCAGCGAGGTCGCGACCGAGACGACCTGCTTGGGCGACACGTCGATATATTCGATCGCACTGGCCGGCACCATGACATAGTCGCCGGCCTTGCGGCAGCTGATCAGTTCGTCGACGAAACGGCCCCTGTCGTCCAGCACGGCATTGGCCTGGGCGATGGTGTATCTGCCCTCGTCCATCGCCGAGAGATAGACGACGTCTTCGGAAACCTTGCCGTCGTTGACCTTGCGGTAGGGCGTTTCGATGAAACCGTACTTGTTGACCCGGGCATAGGACGCCAGCGAGTTGATCAGGCCGATATTCGGGCCTTCCGGCGTCTCGATCGGGCAGATCCGGCCGTAATGGGTGGTGTGGACGTCGCGCACCTCGAAGCCGGCCCGCTCGCGCGTCAGGCCGCCCGGACCGAGCGCCGACAGGCGCCGCTTGTGGGTGATCTCCGACAGCGGATTCGTCTGGTCCATGAACTGGGAAAGCTGCGAGGAGCCGAAAAATTCGCGCACCGCCGCCGCCGCCGGCTTGGCGTTGATCAGGTCGTGGGGCATGACGGTGTCGATCTCGACCGTCGACATGCGCTCCTTGATCGCCCGTTCCATGCGCAGCAGGCCGATGCGGTACTGGTTCTCCATCAACTCGCCGACCGAGCGGACGCGCCGGTTGCCGAGATGGTCGATATCGTCGATATCGCCGCGCCCGTCCTTCAGTTCGAGCAGCAGTCGGACGATCTCCATGATGTCCTCGCGCCGCAGCACCCGGACATGGTCCGGCACCTCGTCGTTAGAAAAGCCGAGGCGGGCGTTCATCTTGACCCGGCCGACCGCCGAGAGATCGTAGCGTTCCCTGTCGAAGAACATGGACCGGAGCATGTTTTCCGCCGCCTCCACGGTCGGCGGCTCGCCCGGGCGCATGACCCGGTAGATATCCATGAGCGCTTCGTTCCGGTTCATGTTCTTGTCGGCCGCCAGCGTGTTGCGCAGGTAGGGGCCGACCGTGACATGATCGATGTAGAGGACCGGCAGTTCCTTGACGCCGTCCTCTTTCAGCGCGTCCAGAAGCTCCTGGGTGATTTCCTCGCCGGCCTCGGCATGGATCGCGCCGTTTTCCCGGTTGACCAGGTCGCAGGCGACGTAGGAACCGATCAACTCTTCCGGCGGGGCGATCCGGTCCTTCAGGCCGGCGTCCTTGAGGCGCCGGACCAGGCGCGGCGTGACCTTCTGGCCGGCTTCGGCGACCACCTCGCCGGTCCGGGCGTCGATCATGTCGGCGATCAGCTTCTGGCCGGCCATCCGTTCGGCGTCGAACGGCGTTTTCCAGCCCTTCTGCGAACCGGTGAATTTCACCGCGTTGTAGAAATAGGCCAGCAGGTCGTCCTGGCTGTAGCCGACCCCTTCATGCGGATCGAGCGTCTCGCCCTGCTCGTCGAGTTCGGCGCGCCGGGCCGCCGTCCCGTCGTTGTCGAGCGCGAGCAGCAGCGTGGTGACCGGCAGCTTGCGGCGCCGGTCGATGCGGACATGCACGATATCCTTGGCGTCGAATTCGAAATCCAGCCACGAGCCGCGATAGGGAATCACCCGGGCCGTGAACAGGAACTTGCCGGAGGAATGGGTCTTGCCCTTGTCGTGGTCGAAAAAGACGCCCGGCGAGCGGTGCATCTGGGACACGATCACCCGCTCCGTGCCGTTGACCACGAAGGTTCCGTTCTTCGTCATCATCGGCATGTCGCCCATGTAGACGAACTGTTCCTTTATATCGCGGACCGATTTCGCGCCGGTCTCCTCGTCGACGTCCCAGACGACGAGGCGGAGGGTCACCTTGAGCGGCGCCGCATAGGTCATGCCGCGCTGCTGGCATTCCTCCACATCGAATTTCGGCTCCTCGAATTCGTAGCGAACGTATTCCAGCGTCGAGCGGCCGGAGAAGTCGCTGATCGGGAAGACCGAATCGAAGACGGCCTCGAGCCCCCATTTGCCGCGCGCCTCTGGCTCGGTATCGCGTTGCAGGAAATGCTCGTAGGACGTTTTCTGAACCTCGATGAGGTTCGGCATCGGCGCCACTTCGGCAATGCGTCCGAAATTCTTGCGGATGCGGCTGCGGCCCGTGAAGGTCTTCGCCATCGATTTTCCTTTTCGTCCACCCGGCGCCGCGGCGAACGCCGCCCGGCCCGGCCTTTCGAGCCCCGTCGTCTGCAGGCCCGTCACTTCCCGTTCAGCGGTTCGCCGCAGGTTTGCGCGCCCGGCCCGGATGCCGCCGGCGCGAATTCGTCCGGCCCGATTTCAAGCGCACAAAGCCGGACGGGCCGCGGGGCAGGTCCCCGCGGCCTTTCCGGCAAACGCGGTTTCGAGAGCGCCGGCAGGCGAGCTACTTGAGCTCGACCGAAGCGCCGGCTTCTTCCAGCTTCTTCTTGATCTCTTCGGCTTCGTCTTTGCTGGTCCCTTCCTTGACCGGCTTGGGCGCGCCTTCGACCAGATCCTTGGCTTCCTTGAGGCCCAGGCCGGTAACGGCGCGCACTTCCTTGATGACGTTGATCTTCTTGTCGCCGAAAGAAGTCAGAATTACGTCGAATTCCGTTTTCTCTTCGGCGCCGCCATCTTCGCTTTCGGCAGCGACCGCACCCGGCATGGCGCCCGGCATCATCATCATGCCGCCGCCGGCCGAGGCCTGCACGCCCCACTTCTCTTCCAGCATCTTGCTGAGTTCCGCCGCTTCCAGAACGGTAAGCGACGAAAGGTCTTCTGCAATTTTTTCCAGATCGGCCATTTGGCTCTGCTCCAGTGAGATAGGGTTCGATTCCGAATCGGCCAGCGGGCAATCGAACAAAATCGCGTGCCCGCTGCGGATGGCAGACGCGCCTACTGCTTGGCCCCCTGGGCGGCCAGCACGCCGACGACATTGCGCGCCGGCGCCGCCAGCACGCCCGCCGTATCCCGGGCGGGCGCCTGCAGAACGCCGGCCAGCTTGGCGGCCGGGGCCTGAACGAGGCCGAGCAACCGGGCGCGCAGTTCGTCGAGCGATGGCAGCGTCGCGAGCGCCTTGAGCTGATCGACATCGATGACCTTGCCGCCGAGGCCGCCGCAAAGAACGTCAAGCTTCTGGTTCTTCCTGGCGAATTCGAGAATCGCCTTGGCCACGGACACGGGATCCTCGGCATAGGCGATGGCGGTCGGTCCTGAAAATCTGTCGGTCAGTCCGGCGTGCGGCGTGCCCTGCAGGGCGATCTTCGCCAGCCGATTCTTGGTCACTTTGAAACGGGCGCCGGCTTCCCGCATTTCCGCGCGGAGCGTCGAGGTCTCGGCCACGGTCATCCCGGTCTGCCGGGTCACGATGACGAGTTCGGCTTCGCTGAAAATGCCGTTCAGTTCGGCAACCAGCTTCTCTTTTTGTGTGCGGTCCACGTTCTCCGTCTCCGACACTTGTCTGGCCCGCGCCCGCCGCTGCCGGAGCGGCGGCGTTCGCGCGCCGGTTTCACTCGCCCTGCGCCGGGCCGGAACCCGGCGCCGGGCCGAAACCTGTCCCGGAGAAGCGCGGCTCCCATCCGTCACCGGATCGAAACCCTTTTCCTCCGTCTCATGCCGGCCGCCGGCCCCGAACGACCGGGGAGCGATTAAGCCGTTCCGTCCACCCGGACGGTCCGGCGCCTGCAATCTCGGACAGGGGCCGGCGGCCCCGCCCCGAAAGGCGCGGCCGCCGCTCCGCCGGACCTCGCAGCCCAGCGAATCCCTTGGCGGCCGCTAGCCGCCGCTGCTCAGTTCCGCCACGTCCAGCCGGACGGACGGCCCCATGGTCGAACCGATCGACACCCGCTTGATATAGGTGCCCTTGGCGCCGCTCGGCTTGGCGGCGCTGATCGCGCTGAAGAAAGCCCGGACATTCTCGACCAGCGCCTCTTCGGCGAAACTCGCCTTGCCGATGCCGGCATGGACGATGCCGGCGCGCTCGGCGCGGTACTGGACCTGGCCGCCCTTGGCCGCCTCGACCGCCTTGGCGACATCCGGCGTGACCGTTCCCACCTTGGGATTCGGCATAAGGCCGCGCGGGCCGAGGATTTTGCCCAGGCGGCCGACCACCGGCATCATGTCCGGAGTCGCGATCACGCGCTCGAAATCGGACCGGCCCTTGCCGATTTCCTCGGCCAGTTCCTCGGCGCCCACGATATCGGCGCCCGCCGCAGCCGCTTCCCCGGCCTTTGCGTCGCGGGCGAACACCAGCACCCGGATGCTCTTGCCGGTGCCGTTGGGCAGCGTGACGGCGCCGCGTACATTCTGGTCGGCGTGGCGGGTGTCGACGCCGAGATTCATCGACATTTCGATGGTCTCGTCGAACTTCGCGTTCGCCCGCTCCTTGACGACGCGGACGGCTTCCCCGACCGGGTAGAGCCGCTCCCTTTCCAGGCTTTCGCGGGCGTTGCGGAGGCGTTTTCCGGCGCGCGCCATGTCTACCCCACCACCTCGATACCCATCGAGCGGGCGGAGCCGGCGAGAATGCGCACGGCCGCGTCCACATCGTTGGCGTTCAGGTCCTTCATCTTCTCTCCGGCGATCTGCTCGAGCTGCTTGCGCGTCACCGAGCCGGCAACGATGCGGCCCGGTTCGGTCGAGCCGCTGTCCAGCCTGGCGGCCTTCTTGATGAAATAGCTGGCCGGCGGCGCCTTGGTCTCGAACGAGAAGCTGCGATCCGCATAGACGGTGACGATCACCGGGACCGGCATGCCCTGTTCCATATTCTGGGTCGCCGCGTTGAAGGCCTTGCAGAATTCCATGATGGTGATCCCGCGCTGGCCCAGCGCCGGCCCGACGGGCGGAGACGGATTGGCCTGCCCCGCCGGTATCTGAAGCTTCAGATACCCGTCGATCTTCTTTGCCATGTTCTTTCAGCTCCCGTTTCGGCGGCGACTGTTGCATCGCTGCCGGTTTGCCGACGCGCGGTGCGGCTATGGCGAGCCTCCCGCACGATTGGGCCGATCCCGGAGGGCGGCGCCGGCCCGGCCGGCCGCCAGCGCGGGTTCCGGCGCAGGTTCCGGCGCGGTTTCCGAACCGCCTATCCTTTCTCGACCTGGGTGTATTCCAGTTCGACCGGGGTCGACCGGCCGAAAATGGAGACCAGAACCTTGAGGCGCGTGCGCTCCTCGTCCACTTCCTCGACCATGCCGTTGAAATTCTCGAACGGCCCGTCGCACACCCTGACCTGCTCGCCGATTTCGAACGTGATCGACGGCTTCGGCCGCTCCACGCCCTCCTGGACCTGCTGGAGGATCTGCCGCGCCTCCCGCTCCGTGATCGGCGCCGGCTTGCCGCCGCCGCCTAGGAAGCCGGTCACTTTCGGCGTATCCTGAACCAGGCGCCAGCTCTCGTCGGTCAGGTCCATATCGATCAGCACATAGCCGGGAAAGAATTTCCGCTCGGCATTGACCTTCTGGCCGCGGCGCATCTCGACCACCTCTTCGGTCGGCACCAGCACCTCGACGATCTGATCGTCCAGCCCCTTGGCCCGCGCCTGCTCCCGGATCGATTCGGCAACCTTTTTCTCGAAGCCGGAATAGGCGTGAATGACGTACCAGCGCCGCGCCATCCGGTCAGCCCCCGAGGCCCAGGATGGCCTGCACGACCGAGCCGAGCAGCCAGTCCACGATCATGAAGAACACGGCAACCAGCGCCACCATCACGAACACCATGACGGTCGTCTGCATGGTTTCCCTGCGCGAAGGCCAAGTGACCTTGCTGGTCTCCTGCCGTACTTCGCGAAAGAACTTGGCCGGGTTCATACCTGTCGATTTCCGCCTTTTGCGGACCGCCCGGAAGGGGCCGCCCGGTATGTGCCGAACTCTGCGGCCGTCGGGTGCGACGGGCGCCCTGCGAAACAGCCGGGTCTCCGCCTGGCAGGAGTGGAGGGGCTCGAACCCCCAACCCCCGGTTTTGGAGACCGGTGCTCTACCAATTGAGCTACACTCCTGCGTGCCCTGCCGGCGGCCGAAACCGGCCCGCCTCCGGTCGAGGAACGGCGCCGGCCCGCTGCACCCCGACACCGACGCCGAAATAAAGCGGTCTACATACGCTCCCCGGACCGCGGATCAAGCCAACGGATTGCCGCGCCGCGGCATCCCGCGGCATCCCGCTACATCTCGCTACTTCTTGATGGCGGCGACGACGCCGGCGCCGACGGTGCGTCCGCCCTCCCGGATGGCGAAGCGCAGCCCCTCGTCCATCGCGATCGGCTGGATCAGCGTCACGTCCATCTGCACATTGTCCCCCGGAAGCACCATCTCCGTGCCCTCCGGCAGGCTCACCGCCCCCGTCACGTCCGTCGTCCGGAAGTAGAACTGCGGACGGTAGTTCGAGAAGAAGCCCGTGTGACGGCCGCCCTCCTCCTTGGTCAGGATATACGCCTCGCAGGTGAACTCCGTGTGCGGCGTGATCGAACCCGGCTTCGCCAGAACCTGACCGCGCTCCACCTCGTCCCGCTTCGTGCCCCGCAGCAGCACGCCCACATTGTCCCCCGCCTCGCCCTGGTCCAAGAGCTTGCGGAACATCTCCACGCCCGTGCACGTCGTCTTCGACGTCTCCTTCAGGCCGACGATCTCGATCTCGTCGCCCACCTTCACGACGCCGCGCTCGACACGCCCCGTCACCACCGTGCCCCGGCCCGAGATCGAGAACACATCCTCGATCGGCATCAGGAACGCCTGGTCCACAGGGCGCTCCGGCTGCGGAATGTAGTCGTCCACCGCCGCCATCAACTCGACGATCTTGTCCTTGCCGATACCGTCGTCACGGCCCTCGAGCGCAGCCAGCGCAGAACCCATCACAACCGGAAGGTCGTCGCCCGGAAACTCGTAGCTCGACAGCAACTCCCGGACCTCCAACTCCACAAGCTCCAGAAGCTCCTCGTCGTCCACCTGGTCCACCTTGTTCAGATACACCACGATCGCCGGAACGCCGACCTGACGCGCCAGCAGGATATGCTCGCGCGTCTGAGGCATCGGGCCGTCCGCCGCAGACACCACAAGAATAGCACCGTCCATCTGAGCCGCCCCCGTGATCATGTTCTTCACATAATCCGCATGGCCCGGACAATCGACATGCGCATAGTGCCGGTTCGACGTCTCGTACTCCACATGCGCCGTCGCAATCGTAATACCCCGCTCGCGCTCCTCCGGAGCCTTGTCGATCTGGTCGAAAGACACAGCCTCCATACCGCCCAAGGTCTCAGACATCACCTTCGTAATCGCCGCCGTCAGCGTCGTCTTGCCATGATCGACATGGCCGATCGTTCCCACATTCACATGAGGCTTCGTGCGCTCAAACTTCTCTTTCGACATGGTCGCCTGTTTCCTGTTCTCACGGGCTCCGCCGCCCTGCATCGCACCGGCCGGGCGGCAACGGCATTTCCAATTCCCGTACGGTCCGCCCCCTTGCGGCGGCCGCGGTTGACGGCGAACGATCCGGCGGGTCTCCGGCTGGAGCGGGCGACGGGAATCGAACCCGCATAACCAGCTTGGAAGGCTGGGGCTCTACCATTGAGCTACACCCGCATCCGGCATTCCGGCGTATCGCGGCGCGGAAAGCGTTGGTGGAGGGGGTTGGATTCGAACCAACGTAGGCTAAGCCAACGGGTTTACAGCCCGTCCCCTTTAACCGCTCGGGCACCCCTCCGCGACAAGACCGGCCCCGGAGCCGGAGTCCCGAAAGAACCGGGCTTTCCGCGCCACCCATTTGGACATCGCTTGCCGGATGTCAACGCATCCAGACGCAAAACGAGCCGCAGAAGCCGCCGCCATCGCACTCCGGCCGCCGTCCCTGCAGCTTGTTTGCGTCCCGGCGACCGCTACTATGCGATTCCATGGCGAAAAGCAAGCGCCCGCGCGGGCAAAAATCGCAGGGGAAGAAAGCCGGCCCGCAACCTGCCGCCGCGGCCCGGCAGCGGGCCTCGCCCCCACGGCCGCTCATGCTACGGCCGCTCATGCTCTGGGGCCTCCACCCGGTCCGGGCGGCGCTTGCAAATCCGCAGCGGCGGATCCTTGCAGGCTGGACCGCCGGGTCGGCGCCGGCGGACCTCGCCGGCGCCGCGGGGCGGCGCACGGGCTGGGAAACGGTCACCGCGGCGCAGCTCGCGGCCCGGCTGCCCGACGGCGCCGTGCACCAGGGCATCGCGGTCGCCGCCGAACCGCTGCCGCGCGTTTCCCTCGACACCGTTCTGGCGGCCGGCCCGGCCGGCCCGCTGGTCGTGCTCGACCGGGTGACGGACCCGCAGAATGTCGGCGCCATCCTTCGCTCCTGCGCCGTCTTCGGCGCGGCGGCCCTGATCGCGACCGACCGCCACGCGCCCCCGGAATCGGGTGCGCTCGCCAAGGCGGCGGCCGGCGCGCTGGAAATCGTGCCCTGGGTGCGGGTCGCCAATCTCGCCCGCGCCCTGGCCCGGATCCGGGAGGCCGGCCGATGGGTCGCCGGTCTGGATGGCGGCGCGGACGCGACGATCGGCAGCAGCGGGCCGGCTGCCGGATACACCGGAACGGCGCTTGTACTGGGAGCGGAAGGCGCGGGACTTCGGCGGTTGACCAGGGAAAATTGCGATATTCTCGTCCGCATACCGATGACATATGCAAATAAAGAGGAATCCGGTAACTTTATCGACAGCCTTAACGTCTCAAATGCTGCGGCGGTCGCTCTCTACGAACTTTGCCGCGACTGAACGGTTATTTGAAGACCGGCCCAGCGCAGTAACGGAAGTAACGGTAACGGACCGGCCCATGCGCAAACTCCTGTTCATTCTGGCGATCTCGCTGGCGATCGCGCTGCTCTACCGCGCCGACTCGCGCGCTGCCGCAAACGAAGGCCATGCCGTTCCGGCGGCACGGGCCGCTGCCGGCGCCCCGGACCGCCGGCTTGCGCCCGTTTTGCCGGACGCGGCCGAAACCGCAGCGCGCCGGCGCCGGGCCGGATCGGGAGAACGGGCATGATTGTCGACTGGCACGTCCACTGGCTGCCGCCGGCGCTGGCGGACGCACTGAGGGCGCGGACGCACCCGCCGCGCATCGTCGCCGACGCGGACGGCGGGCCGGGCGGCGGGCCGGGCGGAGAGCGGCTGGACGTTCATCGCGAGGCGCTGCCGGTCACGCCCGCCCTGATCGATGCCGGCGCCCGCCTCGATTTCATGGACCGGCACGGCGTGTCCCGACAGGTTCTGTCGCTGCCCGGCCTGTTCGGCATCGACAGCCTGCCGGCGGCGGACGCCGCGCCCCTCGTGCGCCTGTTCAACGACGCGCTCGCCGCGCTGATGGCCGACCGTCCGGCGCGGTTTTCGGGCCTGGCCGCCCTGCCGCTTGCCGATCCGGCGGCGGCGGCCGAGGAGCTGGCGCGGGCAATGGACACCCCCGGCTTCGCCGGCGCGATCCTGCCGGCCGACGCCTTCCTTACCCGCCGCGAGGCCGAGGCCTGGGCACCCCTGCTCGACGCGGCGAACGCGCACCGCGCCCACATCTTCATCCATCCCGGCCCGGCGCCGGCCGCCGGCGCCCAACCGCCGCCGGACTATGGCGACAATGTCAACCTGCGCCATATCGTGCTGGACGTGCAGGCCCGGCTGAGCGCGGTGACGGTCACCCTGACGCTGACCGATTTCCTCGACGCTTTCCCGGACCTCACCGTCCAGGTCGCCAATCTGGGCGGATCGGTCCCGATGACGGTCGAGCGCATGGACCACGTTTCGTCGCGGCGCACGCCCGATGCGCCGCTGCCGTCGGCGCGGATGGGCCGGATCTTCGTCGATACCTCCAGTTTCGGGCCCGGGTCGATCGCGCTGGCCGCCCGCACTTTCGGCGCGGACCGGGTGCTGCTGGGCACCGATCATCCGATTTTCGATACGCAGCGCACCGTGGCGGCGGTCCGCGCGTCCGGGCTGCCGGACGGCGCCGTCGCCGGCATCCTCGGCGGCAACGGCCCGGACCTGCCCGAGCGCTGAGCCGGAGGCTGCGCCGCTTGCCCTCGGGCACCGGTCTCGGTTAGCCCTTCCCGACGATGTCTCCAGGAAGGAGTTCGCCATGAGCGGCAAATTGCAGGACCGGGTCGTCATCGTCTCCGGCGCCGGGTCGGTGGGGCCGGGCTGGGGAAACGGGAAGGCCGCGGCGGTGCTCTACGCCAGGGCGGGCGCGAAGGTGCTGGCGGTCGACGCGAACCCCGACGCCGCCGCCGAGACCGCCGGCATTATCGCCGGCGAGGGCGGCAGAGCCGAAACCTTCACGGCGGATGTCAGCAGGACAGACCGGGTCCGGGCGATGGTCGAAGCCTGCCTGGACCGGTTCGGCCGGATCGACGTGCTGCACAACAATGTCGGCGTCGTCGCGCCGAGACCGACCGCCGAGCTGAGCGACGCGGAGTGGGACCGGTTCCACGACGTCAACCTGAAGAGCATGTTCCTGACCTGCCGCGCCGTCCTGCCGGTCATGGAACGGAACGAATTCCGCACCGGCGCCGACGGCCGCAAGATCGGCAGGGGCGCCATCGTCAACATTGCCTCGATCGCCGGCATCCGGTGGCTCGGCGTGCCCTACATCCACTACTCCGCGACCAAGGGCGCGATCCTGCCGCTGACCCGGACGATCGCCGTGGAGTATGCCGCCCGGGGCATCCGCGCCAACGCCATCCTGCCGGGCCTGATGGACACGCCCATGATCGTCGAGCCGCTCAAGGAGACCTACGGCGGCGGCGACCTCGCCCGGATGGCCGAAGCGCGCGACGCCCAGTGCCCGACCGGCTATATGGGCGACGGCTGGGACGTCGGCCACGCCGCCGTGTTTCTCGCCAGCGACGATGCCCGCTACATCACCGGCGCCGAACTGGTCGTGGACGGCGGTTTCAGCGCAAGAGCAGCCTGACCGGACGAACCCGCCCGGAAGCCGCTGCCCCGGCTGGCCGTCTCTCGGCCAGGTCGCGCGGCGCGAGGTGCTGTGAGGCGGTTCGCCGGCGCGGGCCGCGCTCCGGATGCCGGCTTCGATTTGAAAAAATGCGATCTTCGTGCTACATTATCCGATGTTTATGTAGCTCGAAAGTCTCAAATCGATGCCGACGCCCCACCGCCCCCCCGCCGCTGTCCGGCGCACGCTTCGCAGGCTCGGCGCCGACATTCGCGATGCCCGGCGCCGGCGCCGGCTGCCGATGTCGGTCGTTGCGGACCGCGCCTTCACCTCCCGGTCGACGCTCCAACGGATCGAAGCCGGCGATACGAATGTCGGCATCGGCATTTACGCCGCCGTCCTCCACGCGCTCGGCCTGCTCGACGGACTCGGCGAGATCGCCGGCATCGGGCGGGACGCCGTTGGACAAGCCCTTGCGGGCGCCGATCTTCCCAGGCGCGTCAGGCCGAGGCGGAACCGGGGAAAATCCGGCGATGGCTGACATCGAAGTCCATATCGACCTCGAAGGCCGGACCCGCCGGATCGGTGTCGCACGGCGCAACGTCGCGCGCGGCGGCGAGACAATCGTTTTCGAATATACCGAAGACTGGCTCAATGACGGCCGGCGCTTCTCGATCGAGCCCGCATTGACGCTCACGCCCGGCCCTTTTGCGCCGCGCCCGGACAAGGCGGTCTTCGGGTCGCTCGGCGACTCGGCGCCCGACGCCTGGGGCCGCCGCCTTATGCAGCGGCAGGAACGCCGCGCAGCCCAACGCGAAGGGCGCGCCGTCCGCACCCTTTTGGAAAGCGACTATCTGCTCGGCGTGTCCGACGCGACGCGCCCCGGCGCACTCCGGTTTCGCCGGGAAGGCGAAGACGCTTTCCAGGCGCCCTCTTCGACCGGCGTGCCGGCTCTGGTCGATCTCGAATCCCTTCTCAACGTCACGGAGCGCCTTCTGCGGGACGAAGAGACCGACGAGGATTTCCGGCTGATATTCGCTCCGGGTTCATCCCTGGGCGGCGCACGCCCCAAAGTCTCCGTCCTCGACCGGCACGGCCGGCTCTCCATGGCGAAATTTCCGAAGGAGACGGACGACTACAGCCTGGAAACCTGGGAAGAGATCGCCTTCTGCGTCGCCGAACGGGCCGGCATTGCGACCCCCGAGCACAGGCTCGTGAAGGCCGCCGGCAGAACGGTCCTGCTGTCCAGGCGCTTCGACCGCGCGGGCGCCGGGCGAATCCCGTTCCTTTCCGCACTGGCGATGACGAATTCGAAAGACGGCGAGACCGGAAGTTACCCTGAGATCGTCGATGCGATTTGCCTGCACGGGGCGCACGCCAAATCCGATGCCGAAGCTCTGTACCGCCGCGTGGCATTCAATGTCATGATCTCGAACGTCGACGATCATCTGCGCAATCACGGATTCCTCCGGCTCGGCAATACCGGATGGTCTCTCTCGCCCGCCTACGACCTCAACCCGACGCCGGTCGATTTGAAGCCCCGGATCCTGACCACGAATATCGATCTCGATGACGGAACATGCTCCATCGACCTGCTCGAAGAGGCCTCGGAGTACTTCGGCCTCGCTCTCGCTGCTGCCCGGACGGTGCTCAAAGAAGTGGCGATAGCAACGTCTTCATGGCGCGAAGTCGCCGGGCGCCTCGGGCTGCGCCCTTCGGAAATAGACCGGATGGCCAGCGCTTTCGAACATAACGACCGCGAACGCGCCGTTGCGCTTTAGCGTCCGCAACTTTCAGCGCTGCGCCGGACTATTCCCACTCGATCGTACCCGGCGGCTTCGACGTGACATCGTAGACGACGCGGCTGATGCCGGGGACTTCGTTGACGATGCGCGTCGCGGTGCGGCTGAGGAAGTCGTGGGAGAAGGCGAAGCTGTCCGCCGTCATGCCGTCGGTCGAGGTGACGGCGCGCAGGGCGCAGACCCAGTCGTAGGTCCGCTCGTCGCCCATCACGCCGACGGCGCGCACCGGCAGCAGCGCGGCGAAGGCCTGCCAGATTTCGTCGTACAGCCCCGCCTCGCGGATTTCTTCCAGATAGATCGCGTCGGCGCGGCGCAGCAGATCGGCCTTTTCGCGCGTCACCGGGCCGGGAATGCGGATCGCCAGGCCGGGGCCGGGGAACGGATGGCGCCGGATGAAGGCTTCGGGCAGGCCGAGGTCGCGGCCGAGCGCCCGGACCTCGTCCTTGAACAGGTCGCGCACCGGCTCGACCAGCGCCATGTTCATGCGCGCCGGCAGCCCGCCGACATTGTGGTGGGACTTGATCGTGACGCTTGGCCCGCCGGTCGCCGAGACCGATTCGATAACGTCGGGATAAAGCGTGCCCTGGGCCAGGAACCGGGCGCCGCCGGTCGCCTTCGCCTCCTCCTCGAACACGTCGATGAACAGGCCGCCGACGATCTTGCGCTTGGCTTCCGGGTCTTCGACGCCGTCCAGCGCATCGAGGAACAGGCCCGACGCCTCGCGATGGACGAGCGGGATATTGTAATGGTTGCGGAACAGTTCGACGACCTGTTCGGCTTCGCCCTCGCGCAACAGGCCGTGATCGACGAAGATGCAGGTCAGCTGCTCGCCGATCGCCTCGTGCAGCAGCACGGCGACCACCGAGGAATCGACGCCGCCGGAAAGGCCGCAAATCACCTTTCCGCGGCCGACCTGCGCCCGGATGCGTTCGATCGCCTGCTCCCGGAACGCCGCCATCGACCAGTCGCCGGCGCAACCCGCGATGCCGTGGGTGAAATTCCGCAGAAGCTGCGCGCCCGACGGCGTATGCACGACCTCGGGATGGAACTGGACGCCGTAGAAGCGCCGGCCGTCGTCGGCGATGGCGGCGAAGGGCGCGCCCTCGCTGGCGCCGACGACCCGGAACCCGTCGGGCAGGGAAATTACCCGGTCGCCGTGGCTCATCCACACCCGGTGGCTCTCGCCCGGCCGCCACACCCCGTCGAACAGCCGGCAGTCCGCCTCGACCCTGACCGTCGCCCGGCCGAACTCGCGATGGTCGGAGGATTCGACGGCGCCGCCCAGGACGTCGACCATCGTCTGCTCGCCGTAGCAGATGCCGAGCACCGGCAGGCCGAGCTCGAAAACGACCGGCGGCGCGGCGGGCGTGCCGTGCGCCGCGACCGAGGCCGGACCGCCGGACAGGATAACGGCCTTCGCGCCGAATTCGCGGATCGCCGCGTCGCCGATATCGAACGGGCGGATTTCCGAATAGACCCCGGATTCCCGGACCCGGCGGGCGATCAACTGCGTCACCTGCGAACCGAAATCGAGAATCAGGACGCGGTCTGTCATGGCAATATCGGCGGCCGGCGACTGTTGGCGACTGGGCGGGCTTATATCAGCAGGCGGTTCCGGCGGGCCATGGGCGAATTTCTTTCAGCATCGGACCTCGCTCAGGTCGCTCCAGATATAGCCGGTTTCCTTCAGGTCGGCGCCCCACAGCCGTTCCGTCCGTTCGGCGGCGCGGACGCCGCCGGCCGCCTCGTAGAAGAAGCGCGACGGGTTGCCGGACAGCACCCACAGCATCGCCCGGCTGTAGCCGCCGGCGCGCAGCCCGCGCAACGCCGCGCGCAGCAGGGACCGGCCGACGCCCCGGTTCTGCCAGTCCTGGTCGACATAGAGCAGATAGATTTCGCCGTCCGTCTTCGGCCCGCCGCGGGCCCGGCCCGCGCTGCACAGGCCGACGACGCCGGGGCCCGGCGCCCGGGCTGCAAGGATGAACTGCCTGTCGGTCTGGCGGCCGATCCAGCCGGCGAAACGGGCATCGTGAACCGGTTCCTGCATCGCCACCAGCACGCGGTCGGGCACCAGGCCGGCATAGGCCGCGCGCCAGGTCTCGACATAGACCCGGGCGAGCGCGCCGGCATCCGCGGGCCGGGCCCGCTCGATCCGCAGTCCGCCGGGCGCGGTCACGGCCGCGCCCGTTCCATCGCGGCGACGAAGAAGCCGTCGGTCGAGGCGCTATGCGGCAGGAGGCGGACGGCGTTGCCGTCGATGACGCCGGCCGGCGGCTCGGCGCCCAGGGCCGCACGCCAGAGACCGCCGGTTGCAAGCGGCGCGAACCCAGGATTACTGCGGAGAAACCGTCCGACGACCGCGTCGTTTTCGGCGGGAAAGACGGAGCAGGTCGCATAGACGAGGCGGCCGCCGGGCGCGACGGCAGCGGCGGCGGCCTGCAGAATGTTGCGCTGCATTTCCTGCAATTCGGCATAGCGCGCGCCGTCGAGCCGCCACGGCGCTTCGGGCTGCCGCCGCCAGGCGCCGCTGCCGCTGCACGGCGCGTCCACGAGCACCCGGTCGAACGCCGCGGCTTCCACCGCAGCGCCCGGCCCGATGTCGCGGCATTCGATAATCGTCGCGCCGGCGCGCGCCGCCCGGCGGGGAAGCGACGCCAGACGGCCTGCGTCGGTATCCGTCGCCACGATCCGGCCCTCGTTCGCCATGGCCGCAGCCAGCGCCAGCGCCTTGCCGCCGCCGCCGGCGCAATAATCGAGCACCTGCATCCCCGGCCCGGCCGCCACCAGCGCCGCGACGATCTGGGAGCCCTCGTCCTGGCTCTCCAGCCAGCCGTCGCGCATGGCGGGCAGGCGCGCCAGGTTCGCCCGGGACTGCAACCGGATGCCGAGCGGGCTCAGCGCCGCCGGCGCGGCATCGACGCCGGCGTCCCGCAGCGCGGCCAGGCAGGAGTCGCGGCCGGCCTTGAGGGTATTGACCCGCAGGGTCGCCGGCGCCTCCGCGGCGAGCGCCCGCCAGCCTGCCGGACCGGCGGGACCGAGCACCGGTTCGGCTTCGGCAGCCAGCCAGTCCGGCATGTTGGCGACGGCCCAGGGCGGCGGCTCGCCGGCTTCGCGCATCGAGGCGGCAAGCCGGAACTCCGCCCCGTCGAGGCTCTCCGGCGCATAGCCCGAACCGTTGAAATCGGCGGCCAGCCCGGCGTCGGACCTGCCCGCCGCGCCGGCCAGGGCGGCGATGGCCAGTTCGCGGCCGGTGAGACTTTGCCGTCCGCCCGCCCACAGCGCCCGGCCCCGGTAGCGCAGCGCCTGCCACACCAGGCCGGTAATCGCCCGGCGGTCCTTCGATCCGATATAGCGGCGCTTCCGGGTGTATCCGGCGACGACCGCATGGGCCGGCGCCCGCTCCCGGCCGGGCGGCGGCGAGAGGATGGCGTCGAGGATTTCGACCGCCGCCTGGACGCGCCCGCCCGGGGTCATGCCGCCCGTCTATAGCCCGCGGTAGTTCGGCGCTTCGCGGGTGATCGTCACGTCGTGGACGTGGCTCTCGCGCAGGCCGGCGCCGGTGATGCGCAGGAACCGGGCGTTGCGCTGCAATTCGGCGACGGTGCGGCTGCCCGTATAGCCCATCGCCGCCTGAAGGCCGCCGACCAGTTGATGCAGAACGGCGGAGAGCGGCCCCTTGTAGGGCACCTGCCCTTCGATTCCTTCCGGTACGAGCTTCAGCGATTCGGCGACTTCCTGCTGGAAATAGCGGTCGGCCGAGCCGCGCGCCATGGCCGCGACCGAGCCCATGCCGCGATAGCTCTTGTAGGACCGGCCCCGGTAGAGGAAGACCTCGCCCGGCGCCTCGTCGGTGCCGGCGAACAGCGAGCCGATCATGGCGACCGAGGCGCCGGCGGCTATCGCCTTGGCCAGGTCGCCGGAAAATTTGATGCCGCCGTCGGCGATCGCCGGCACGTCCGCCGCCGCGCAGGCTTCGGCGCATTCCATGACAGCCGTCAACTGGGGCACGCCGACGCCCGCCACCATCCGCGTCGTGCAGATCGAGCCCGGCCCGATGCCGACCTTCACGGCGTCGGCGCCTGCATCGATCAGGGCCTTGGCGCCGTCGGCCGTCGCGACGTTGCCGGCGACCAGCTGGGTGGCGTTGCTCAACCTCCGCATCCGCTTGACCGCCGCCAGGACGCCGTCGGAATGGCCGTGCGCGGTATCGACGACCAGCACGTCCGCGCCGGCGTCCAGCAGGGCTTCGGCCCGTTCCAGCCCGGCCTCGCCGACGCCCGTCGCCGCCGCGACCCGCAGCCGGCCCCGCTCGTCCTTGCAGGCGTTCGGATGGCGTTCGGCCTTGTCGATGTCTTTGACCGTGACCAGTCCGGTGCAGATGCCGTCCTCGTCCACCACCAGCAGCTTTTCGATCCGGTGCTTGTGCAGCAGGCGCTTGGCCTCGGCCCGGTCGACCGATTCGGCCACGGTCACCAGGTCCTCGCTGGTCATCAGTTCGCGCACCGGCTGTTGCGGATTGTCGGCGAAGCGCACGTCGCGGTGGGTGATGATGCCCGCCAGCCGGCCGTTGCCGCGCTCGACCACCGGAACGCCGGATATGCTGTGACGCTTCATCAGGTGCAGCACGTCGGCCAGCGTCTTGTCCGGCGTGACCGTGACCGGGTTCACCACCATGCCAGATTCGTATTTCTTGACCTTGCGGACTTCGCCGGCCTGGTCCGCCGGCGCCATATTCTTGTGCAGCACGCCGATGCCGCCGGCCTGGGCCATGGCGATGGCGAGCTTGTGTTCGGTCACGGTATCCATCGCGGCCGAGATCAGGGGGATGCCCAGCCGGATCGACCGGGTGAGCCGGGTTCCGGTCGCGGTGTCCGCGGGCAGCACGTCCGACCGGCCGGGCTGGAGCAGGACGTCGTCGAAGGTCAGCGCTTCGGGAATGGAAGCGGAAGGCGGGTCGGCGGGGATGGACATGCGGTTCGGGCCTGCGCGCTGCAAGATTGCGGGGAGCGGTTGGCGGATGCCGTTTGTCCGGCCCGTTAAACCACGTTCTCCCGGCGAGGCAAAGCCGCGCGCTACCCGCATCGGATTCCTCCGCGAAAAGGGCCGGGCCGCGCGCGCCGCCGATTCGGGCGAAGCGCAACACTCACACGTCATTTCGACCGGGCGCCACCCCACCCCGTCATTTCGACCGAGCGGAGCGAGTGGAGAAATCCGGCTGGCGACGGGCGCCGGGCGGATGCCGGAGCCTGTGGCGTCGATGGAGCGCGGACCGGATTTCTCCGCTCCGCCCCGGCCCGGCGGGCCGGGCCTCCGGTCGAAATGACGGGGGTGGGAGCGCCGCCGGCGCGCCGCCGATTCGAGCGAAACGAAACACCCACACGTCATTTCGACCGGGCGCCACCCCACCCCGTCATTTCGACCGAGCGAAGCGAGTGGAGAAATCCGGCCGGCGACGGGCGCCGGGCGGACGCCGGAGCCTTGGGCGTCGATGAGCGCCCGCCGGGTTTCTCCGCTCCGCCCCGGCCCGGCGGGCCGGGGCGTCGGTCGAAATGACGGGGGTGGGAGCGGCGGAGCCTTTCCCGCGACACCCCTCCCCCTGCCCCCTCCCCCAAGGGGAGGGGGGTAAGAGTTTGAAATCATGGCGGTTTTCCGGCTCCGGCGCAGCGTTTCCGGACCGAAGCTCTCCTCCCCTCCCCTCCGGGGGAGGGGGCGTAAGCGCGCGGCCGATCCCTTTCGCAGGGGAATCCTCTTCGGGGAATTCCCCTGAAAAAGGCCGTGAGCCGGGCCGGACTTCAAAAATATTTCCTTTTTCGAGATAATATGCCTTGACAGGACAGGCCCCGCGCCCCACATCGGTTCCCGTCAACGCCCGAAGTGCGCCTGCCGCGGCTGGCCGACGCCCCTCCCCTATAAGAAGCAAACGAAGAAACGGGCAGGGAACCGTGCGGAGACCTTTCCGCCCGCACCGCTCTCCGGCCCGCCGCCGCCGGCCGGCCCTCCGGTCCGGAATCCGATGCGCCGCTCTGTGCGCCGTTTCCCGTCCTTCGAGACGGGCGTTTCGTCCTTCGAGACGGCTCAGGCGTTCGCCTTCGCCTCCTCAGAATGAAGGGTTGTGTCTGCTTCACCCAAACAGCTTCATCCTGAGGAGGGGCTGAGGAGCGGTTCCCCTCGGCTTCGCTCGGGGCAGGCTCCGCACCGCGTCTCGAAGCTCCGTCTCGAAGGGCGGCGCTTCCGTCCGGCCGGTAGGCTGGAAAATTTCCTACCGTGTTGTTTTTCCGCATTTTCGAGGGACGTGTTTTCAACGATTCCAAAGGGTTAGGGCTGCCGGGCGCAGAATATAAACGCAAAATAAAGACCGGTCTGTCTAATTCAAGAAAGCGATTCCAAAGGCTTGGCAAGCCCGGTATTGAACATTCATTCAAAATCCGGCGTCCGGAGCGGCCGGACACCCCTTCGCAGAAGAATCCAAGGAAAAGGGAGGAAAGGGGAGCGGCCGCCCTGCCCCGGTTCCTTCCGCTCCCCCGCCGGCGCTACTCGGCGTCTTCCTGGTTGCCGGGCGCGGCGCGCTCGAAGGCGTCGTGCGCGTTGCAGGCTTCGCCGATGCGCCGGATCGTCGGGAAGCGGTCCATATCCGCCCCGAACCGCGCGGCGTTGAACAATTGCGGGACCAGGAAGACGTCCGCCATGGTCGGCGTTTCGCCATGGCAGAAGGCGCCGGTCGCCGGATGGCCGGCCAGCATGCGCTCCAGCCCGGCGAAACCGAGCTCGATCCAGTGCCGCGCCCAGGCGGCGACGGCGTCCTGGCCCTGCCCCAGTTCCTTTTGCAGATATTGCAATACCCGCAGGTTGCCGATCGGGTGGATATCGCAGCCCGGCACCGCCGCCATGGCGCGCACCCGCTGCCGGCCGAGCGGATCGGCCGGCAGCAGGGGCGGTTCGGGGTACGTCTCCTCCAGCCATTCGAAAATCGCCGGCGACTGGACCAGCAGGTCGCCGCCGCCGGTCTCCAGCGTCGGCACCTGATGCTGCGGGTTGATCCGCCCGAAGTCCTCGGCGAACTGGGCGCCGTCGCGCAGATGGATCGAGACCTTGCGGTATTCGAGGCCCTTGAGATTGAGGGCGATCCGCATCCGGTAGGCCGCGGACGAGCGGTAGTAGCCGTAGAGGGTCAGCATGGCGGATGTCCCCGCTTTGGCCGGAGGCCCGCGGGCGGCCGGGTCCCGGCCGTCCGCGGTCCGTCCGGATGGGGCAGCGTCAGGCCGCCGTCTTCCGGAACACCTCCAGCAGGGCGTCCGGCTGGGCGTAGAAGGGCGAATGGCTGCCGCCCATCCGGTGCACCGTCGTCTTGCCGCCGACGCCGGACCCGTCGACCAGTTCGACCATCCTGTCCTGCGCCGCCGCCGGGATCGCCCGGTCCTCGGCCAGATGGACGTAGTGGCGGGCGACCTTGCCGAATTTCTCCGGCGTGACCGGCGATTTGACGCCGACCGTCTGGGCGACCTCGTCGCAATGCAGCAGGTTGGCGATCGCCGCGAAATGGCCGTCGGTCACGTCGGCGTAGAACGCTTCCTTCGCCGCGGCGACATAGGCCGGATCGGACGACCTGGGATCGATCCGCAGCGCGCCGATCTTGGCCGGATCGCCCATCACCAGCGGCAGCACCTTGCCGGCCTTGAAGCTGGGATCGCCGAGCATCTCGCCCGGCGACATGCCGCCGCGCAGCATGAAGGCGGTCAGGTAGACGACGGAATGGACCAGGCCGGGGACCGCCTCGGCGACGGCCGAGATCGTGTTGCCGCCCCAGGAATGGCCGACCAGCACCACCTTGCCGTTGCCGACGCCGGCCGCGCTTTTCACTACGTCGACGACGTGGGCGGTGCGCTGCGCCTGGGTGACCTTGGCGACCGGCGAGACTTCGGTGGCGAAGGCCTTCTTGTCGAGCGGGCGCTTCAGGAACGAGGCGGGAAACCGCGTGCGGGAGCCGGCGCCGGGCAGATCCACGGCGAAGGCGGCATGACCGGCCCTGGCGAGCCGGATCGTCATCTCGTTCCAGGTCCAGGCGCCGTGCCAGGAGCCGTGCACCAGCACGAAGGCCGGCTTCGCCTTGCCGGCGGCCCGGGCCCCGGCGGACGCGAGCGCATAGACGCCGGCGCCCACGGCCCCGGCTTTGAGGATATCGCGGCGGTTCATGGCGGAAGCCTCCCTTGATGGTTCGATACCGGATTGTGCTGGGAGCGTCGCCGGATGGCAAGAACGCCGGGACCCGCGGCCGGAGAAATTCAGGCCGGAGAAATTCAGAACACCATTTCCATCGGCAGGCCGCGGGCGTCTTTCGGCGGATCGGCGGGCAACTGCCCGTGACGGCCCAGAAGGACCCGGGCGGCGGAACGGCACAGCGCCAGCGCGTCGACGATATCGTCCCGCGCCGCGCCGGAGCCGCGCGCCCGGCCCAGCCATTCGCGGACCGTGGCGCGTTCGATAAAGCCGGCCATCGCGTCCAGCCGTTCGGCCTCGCCTTCCGGCGTTTTCTTGTAGTGCGCCATCGGCCGGCCGGCCGCAGCGGCGAAGGCGAGTTCGGGATGGCCTTCGCGGAACGTCCGGCTGCGCGCCGGCGTTATCCAGTCATCGACGGCGCGGATCTTCGGCAGGATGTTCCACATCTGCCTGGTCAGCCCCTCGCCGTCGCGCTTGCCCCAGGCGTTGGCCTCTTCGTAGCCGCCCATCGCCAGCAAGGGCCGGCGCACGCCGGTGAACACGCTGCTGCGCCGCGGACCGAGCAGGGCGCGGGCTTCCAGGTCGCAGGCCCGCCGGCCGCTTTCCGGCAGGCCGATCGGGATGTCGATCGCGATCATGTCGGCCGGCGGCAGGTCGTCCAGCGAAGCGACGACCAACGGCGCCTCGAAGCGGCCCTCCGCATCGCGCCGGACCATGACCCAGCCGGCGCGGCAGCCGTCGATCCCGGCGACCGGGCGGCCCGGCGTCGGCAAGGCGGAAAGGGGCGGCGGAGGGGCGGTCGGTTCGGACGGCATTGCCCTATCGTGCGCCATGCACGGATTTCGCGCCAACGGTCGTTGCAGCCGCCCCGCCGTTGCGCCTCTTCCGGCGCTTGCCTATAAGCGCCGTGCCGTCCGCTTTTCCCGCATTGCAGCAACCGAACGAGGGACACGCATGCCCGGTCCGCTGGAAGGACTCCGCGTTTTCGACCTGACCCGCATCCTCGCCGGGCCGACTGCGACCCAGGTCCTGGCCGACCTCGGCGCCGACGTCATCAAGGTCGAGCGCCCCGGCGCCGGCGACGACGTGCGCGGCTGGGGCCCGCCCTTCCTGAAGGACGCGGACGGCGAGGAACTGCTCAACGACAGCGTCTATTTCAACGCGGCGAACCGGAACAAGCGCTCGGTCACGATCAACCTGGCGACGCCGGAAGGCCAGAGCCTCGCCCGGCGGATGATCGCGCAATGCGATATCCTGTTCGAGAACTACAAGACCGGCGCGCTGGCGAAATACGGCCTGTCGTACGACGATCTGAAGGACGAATTCCCCGGCCTGATCTACTGTTCGCTCACCGGCTTCGGCCATACCGGCCCCTATGCGCCGCGCAGCGGCATCGACCTGGTCATCCAGGCGACCGGCGGCATCATGTCGATCACCGGGCCGGAAAGCCAAGAGCCGTGCAAGGTCGGCGTCGGCGTCGCCGACCTGATGTGCGGCCTCTATTGCAACGTCGGCATCCTGGCCGCCCTGCGCCACCGGGAGCGCACCGGCGAGGGCCAGCATCTCGATATGGCGCTGCTCGATTCCCAGGTCGCCTGGCTGGTCAACGAGGGCATGAACTACCTGCACACCGGCGAGTCGCCGAAGGCGTGGGGCTCGGCCCACGTTTCGATCGTGCCCTACCAGGCGTTCCCGGCGTCGGACGGCAGCTTCATCCTGGCCGTCGGGACGGACCGGCAGTTCGTCGCCTTTGCCCGCTTCGCCGGCGCGCCGGAGTTGGCCGACGATCCGCGCTTTACGACCAACGCGCTCAGGGTGCGCAACCGGGCCGCCTGCGTCGAGGCGGTTTCGGCGCTGACCCGGCTGAAGCCGCGCGATCACTGGCTGGACGGCCTGCCGCCGCTCGGCGTGCCGGTCGCGCCGGTCAACAGCATCGGCGAAACCTTCGAGGACCCGCAGGTCCGCTCGCGCGACATGGTCTTGGAGATTCCCCACAGCGCGACCGGCAGGCCCGAACCCTACATCGCCAGCCCGCTCAAGCTGTCGAAGACGCCGCCGGAATACACCCGCCCGGCGCCGACCGTCGGCGAACACACCGACGAGGTGCTGGGGGAATTGCTCGGGCTGGACGCCGCGGCGGTCGCCGGCCTGCGCGGCAAGGGCGTGGTGTGAGCACCGGGCGCCCCGTCTGGCACGCCCGGGGCAGGCTCCCGATGCGGCGGCGCAGGCCGCCCGTCAGAGGCGGCGGTTGACGGCCGCCGTGGCGGCGTCGGTCAGCCGCCGGCCTTCGAAGACGTAGCCGGCCGCCACCGTCGTGCCGGGCTTGAAGTAACAGCTGACCAGCTTGCGCGTGCTGCTCTGGATATAGGTCAGCGTCACGCCCGTGACCCGGCGCCCGCCGAGCGTCCGCTGCGCCTGGGCCGCATCCTCGACGTCGAAGCGGGACTTGTCGGGCCCGCTTTCGACCAGCGCCTGCAACGCCTTTTCGCAGCTTTTCTCTTCCGCCGTCGAAAAAACGCCGGTGGAACATGCGGCGAGGAGCGCGGCGCCGAACGGCGCGAGGACAAGCAGGGGAAGAATGCGCATTCGGGGCCTCGGGCGGCAGCGTGACATTCCGGCAATACGGGGGCCGGGAATATATGGGGCCGGAAATATGCGGGAACGGCGGCCGTTGCGCAATGCCGCGCCGCGGCGATTATCCCGCGCCCGCCAGTTCCGCGAAGCGCGCCGCCCCGAGCCCGGCGGCATCGGCGGCGGCCTGCAACTCCGCCCAGGTGGCCCGGTCGATCCCGATGCCGGAGCGGCCGCGCTGGGCCTTGTGCAGGCGCTCCGGCTCCCCGGCGACCAGCACCGGTTCGGCCGGGTCGGCCGGCGGCGACGCCTTGACCCAGTCGACGACGGCGGCGACCTCGGCCAGGAACGGCCCGCGGCCGGCCAGCCTGTCCGGGTCGATGACGACGGTGAGCATATTGTTGCGGATGCCGGCGTCGCGCCCGCGCTCCGGCCGGATGGTCATGCCGCCGGTGAGCGCCGCGCCCAGCAGTTCGGCCATGAGCGCGAGGCCGGAGCCCTTGTGGCCGCCCATCGGCGTCATGGCGCCGCTCGAGAGGCTGAACATGACCCGGGGATCGTCCGTCGGCCGGCCCTTGCTGTCGAGCAGCAGGCCGTCTTCCATCCGGCGGCCCTCGTTCATGGCGACCCGGACCTTGCCGAGCGCGACCTTGCTGGTGGCGAAATCCAGGACGATCGCCGGCTTGCCCCCGCCGGCCGGGACGGCGATGCAGACCGGATTGGTGAGGAAGCGGGCGTCGGCGCCGCGGAACGGCGCGACGGTCGCCGCATGGCCGCCGACGTTGACGAACTGGATCGAGACCATGCCGGCTGCGGCGCAGACCTCGCCGTAGGCGCCGACCCGCCCGATATGGTGCGCCAGGATCAGGCCGCTGACCGCGACGCCGGTTTCCCGCGCCCGTTCGACCGTGCGCCGGGCGATCTCCAGCGCCGCCACCTGCCCGTGGCCGCCGCCGGCGTCGCAGACCAGGAACGGCCCGTCGTCGCGCAGGGTTTCCAGCGGCCGGTTGAGGGCCAGCGTGCCGGCCTGCCAGTTCCGGACATAGAGCGGCATCATGCCGACGCCGTGGCTGTCGTGGCCCTTGAGATTGGCCTCGACCAGATGATCGGCGACAATCTCCGCCTCGCTGTCGCGGCTGCCCATCGCGGCGAGCATGGCCTTGACGGCGATTTTGAGGCTGGCGTGCGGGACGGTCGGCATGGCAGGACACTCGCGCAAGTCGCGAACAAGGGATGGCCGGCCGCGGCGCCGGCGGTAACGATGGCCGGACTCTCCCGCATTCTGACGATTGCCGACATGCGCAAGGCGGCGCAGCGCCGGTTGCCGAAGACCATCTTCGATTTCGTCGACGGCGCCGCCGAAGACGAGCTGGGCAAGGCGCGCAACACGGCGGCGCTCGACGCCGTGCAGGCGACGCCCAACTACCTGGTCGATATCCGCGAGCGCAGCCAGAAAACGGCGCTGTTCGGGCAGACCTGGGACCGCCCGGTCGGCATCGCGCCGACCGGCATGAGCAACCTGCTGTGGCCGGACGCGGACCTGTGCCTGGCGCGCGCCGCCATGGCGGCCGGCGCGCCCTATATCCTGAGCACCGCGGCGACGACCTCGATCGAGGATATCGGCAAGGCCACGGAGGGCCGCTTCTGGTTCCAGCTCTACGCCCAGAGCGACCGGGAAACCAACCTGGACCTGATCCGGCGGGCGCGCGAGGCGGGCGCGCAGGCGCTGGTGCTCACCGTCGACGCGCCCTGGCCCGGCAAGCGCGAGCGCGACATGCGCAACGGCTTCAGCGTGCCGTTCAGCATGTCGCCGAAAACCTTGCTCGACGGCGCCCTGCATCCGCGCTGGGCGATGCGCTTCCTGGCCAACCCGGCGCCGCGCCTCGCCACCATCGCCGCCTACGCCCCGGAAGGCGCCACCGCCGGGACGCTTGCGGCCTTCATGGCGGCGCGGATCTCGCAGACCCTGACCTGGGACGATCTCGCCTGGATTCGCGACGTCTGGGAGAAGCCCTTCATCCTGAAGGGGCTCCAGTCCCCCGCCGACGCCGTCCGGGCGAAGGAACTGGGCGTGGACGGCATTATCGTTTCCAACCACGGCGGACGGCAGCTCGACTCCGCCCCGGCGCCGATCGGCGTCCTGCCCGCGATCCGCGCCGCCGTCGGGCCGGAGACGGCGCTGATCCTGGACAGCGGCATCCGCCGCGGCTCCCATATCGGCCGGGCGCTGGCGCTGGGCGCGGATTTCACCCTGGTCGGCCGCGCGACCCTGTACGGCGTCGCCGCTGCCGGCCAGCCCGGCGCCGCCCGTTCGCTCGACATCCTGCACGACGAACTGGACCGCTTCCAGGCCCAGACCGGCTGCCCGGACATCGGCGACATCGGCAGGCTGGAGGCCGCGGCGCCGGCGGCGGCGCCGGCGGCGGCGTGACCGCCGGCCCGCTTCCGCAGCCTCACAAGGCGCGCCGCGGGACATGCCCCGCGCGACATGCCCCGCGGGACATGCCCCGCGGGACATGCCGAAGTGTCATGAAATGTCATGATGTGTCATGTTCCGCCGGAGCGGCCCGCCCGCCGCGCGCGACGATGGGTTGCTTTCCTGTATTCTTGAACGATCGTTCATTTTTCCTTTCCCGCGAAACCCCGAATTTCCGCCGTTTCTGGCCCGGCATGAAATAGACAGACCGGTCTGACTACCCACTTTTTTTGCACTATTTTTTACACCGGGCCGGCTGCGTCGGATCGTGCGGCCCGCATTTTTGTTCATATAATGTTCCGATATCGGATGTCAAGGGCGGGAGCGACACCGATTCTGCTCCCGGCCCCGCCCCTACCGCGGGATGAAATAGCGGCCGTCGGGGGTCTGGCGGGCGGGGCCGGTTTCGGCGAGGGCGGCCAGCACTTCGGCGACCCGGCGTTTGCGCTTCGCGGTGTTGCGGCCCTTGAAGGCTTTGCCCAGGCTCTCCGCCGCCAGCGGCGCAGCGTGCCCCAAGCCGTCCGGGCAGGATGGCCCCATGTAAGGATTATTGTGAAATATTCAATGAAAAAATATTCATAAAAATAATATTTTCCTTATCGCGCGATTCGGTCGCCTGCCGCTTACGCCGCATCGTGATTTTTTTGGAAGGGGCCGATTTTTCCTTTGCCTTTTACGAATAATGTTCTTATAATGTTCATTCGTAGGCAATCACTGCCATATGCAGCAGGCGGGCAGTGTTTTGCACAGAGCGGCAGTCCGGCTGCGAATGTACACGCCGACATCGCACTGGCCTTTTCCCGGTCAGCAGATAAATTGCAAGCAACGTCTGGTCATCGCCGGAAAAGGGCAAGGAATTGAGGCAAAAGAGCGATCTTCCGTTCGGGAGCGAGTTCTCTCCGTCGCAGATCGAGCTCCCCACTGTGCTGGAGTTGGCTAACGCCTACAGCGGCGACTGGCGGGCCTTCGAAGATGCCGTTCACCGGACGTACTTTGCAGCACACAAAACCGACGAACGCAATCGCCGGAAGCTGGCCAACAACACCCGGTTGGGGATGATCGCCTATCGCGTCATAGAACGGGACGCCACGCTCACGGCGTTCGGGCGGGAACTCTTAAGTCTTAAGGACGACGAAGCTGCCCTCCTTGAGCGACTGGCCAAACAGATTCTCTTGAATCTGCACGGCATGACGCTTGTGAGCTGCGTTCAGGACATGGCGGTCGCCGGCGAGCAAGTTAATTTGACGACGCTTCGCCGCGGACTTGCCGCAAGAGGCATACACTATCCGTCGGGCGGCAAGCATCCCAGCATGATGCGCCTCTGGCTTGCCAAGGCCGGCGTCTTTGTCGGCAGCCGTTGGCAGGTCGATCCTTACCGAATCGAGGATATCCTGGGTCTGAACCCGGACCAATTCGACGTGCTGGCCGGGTTCACGCCCGAACAGCGCGCTTTCCTGCGAGCGCTCGCCAATACCGGAACGCCGGAACCGCAGCCTGCCAACGAAATCGCGAAACTCGCCGAGGCGACCTACGGCGTCGCATTTCCAGAGAAGAGCTTACCCAAGCTGGTTCTCAACGCGCTGGAAGAGGCAGGCTATATCACCGCGAGGAAAACCACTGCTGGCCGCGGAGCAAAGCCTTTCCTGGTCGCTCCAACTGCGAAGCTGATTGCCGATGTCGTCGAGCCCCTGCTCGGCCAGCTTGAAAGGCAAACGGATCCGGCGCTTCGGAAGCTATTGCGCACGCCGCTGTCCTCAATTCTGGTAGCGATAGAAGACAAGGACCGCTACAGGTCCGGGCTCGCTCTGGAAGCGCTCGCTTTCAAGATCATGCGCCTTCTCGACATGACCTATGTGGCGACCCGCCTGCGCGCCAACCAAACCGGCGGCGCCGAGGTCGACCTGATCTTCGAGAACGCCCGCCTCGTCTATTCCCGCTGGCAGGTGCAGTGCAAGAATACCGCCCGCGTTTCGCTCGACGATATCGCCAAGGAAGTCGGACTGACGCACTTTCTGAAGAGCAACGCGATCATCGTCGTCACGACCGGGAAGATCGGCGCTGAGGCGCGTCGTTACGCCAACCGGATCATGGCGGAGTCGAATCTCGCGATCGTCATGGTCGATGGCGCCGACCTGAGCGTTCTCGGCGAACGCCCGGCGACAATTCTACGCCCGTTCGAGCGAGAGGCGCGACACGCAATGAATCTCAAGAAACTCGATCTCTAGGACAGGCCGAATTATGACGAACGAACCGACGCCCATGGTCTGCTTTCGGACATCCCTCGGCCGCATCCATCATGCGGACAGTCTGGATGTGATGAAGGAGACCGAAAAAGAAGCGATCGATCTGATCGTGACAAGTCCCCCCTTTGCGCTGACGCGCAAGAAGGACTACGGCAACGAGCAGGAGGACGCCTATCTCGAATGGTTTGAGGATTTCGCGGAGCAGTTCCACCGGATTCTGAAAGAGGATGGCAGTCTCGTTATCGACCTCGGCGGCGCATGGCGGCCGGGACTCCCGGTGCGCAGCCTTTACCACTTCAAGCTTTTGATTCTGCTCTGTGAAAAATACGACTTCCACCTCGCTCAAGAATTCTATTGGTGGAATCCCTCGAAACTGCCGTCGCCGGCCGAATGGGTGAACATCCGCCGCATCCGTGTCAAGGATGCCGTCAATACCGTTTGGTGGTTGTCCAAGACGCCGTGGCCGCGCGCCAGCAACCGGCGCGTCCTGCAGCCCTACAGCGACAGCATGAAAACCCTTCTCGCGAACGGCTACAGGGCCAAACTGCGGCCGTCGGGGCACGACATCAGCGAGAAATTCGCGATCGACAATGGCGCTTCGATTCCGCCGAACCTGATTGCGATTCCGAACACCGAAAGCAACAGCAGCTATATGCGCTATTGCAAGGAGAACGGCCTGACGGCCCATCCGGCCCGCTTTCCGGCGGCGCTGCCAGAATATTTTATTCGTATGCTGACCGATCCGGGCGACATGGTGTTCGACCCCTTCGGCGGAAGCTGCGTTACAGGCGAAGTCGCCGAGCGCCTCGGCCGCAAGTGGATTTGCGTCGAACTTGTGGAATCCTACCTCCAAGGTGCAAAAGGCCGCTTCGAAAGAGCGGTGGAAGCGTCGAACCAAAAGGCGCCGAAAAAGGACGACGGATACTATCGCATCGCGCATCCCGGCCTCCTCTGGGATGGCGGAGACGGAGCGGAACCGGAGCCCCTGCCCGAGGACGGCGGAAAGCGCCGTCCAGCGCATCTGCGCCGAAAGGAAGATGCGGTGGCTTTGGAGACCGGGAACAGGCAGGCGCTCGATCCGCCCGGGCCCATCGCCCTGTCCGTCTGAAAGCAATCTCCGCCGCCCTTGTCCGCTCGGCGGATTGCCTGGCTTCCATGACGACAGGCCCGCCCCGCGTTTACAGGTCCTTCAGCACCTTCCGCGTCTCTTCCAGCGTCAGTTGCTCGCGCTGCGCGTCGTCGAGATAGGGGACGCCGATGCCGTATTCGCGCCAGCGGGCGGCGATCCTGCGCTCCAGGTCCGGGTCGATGGTGTTGACCGGCGGCCAGCGGGCGCCGTCCCAGTCCGGGTTCGGCGCGTGCTCCCAGCTCCGGGTCGCGTCGATCAGGGTGCGGGTCCATTTGCCGGTGCCGTGGGCGCGCACGTCCCGGTCCTCGCGCAGGGTCGACGGGTCGAGCACCGAGCCGTAGGTCGGCCCGACCAGCCAGACATCGCCGCGCCCGGCGTTGACCCGGAAGGCGTAGGCCCATTCCAGCGCCTCGGGATCGCGGATGTCGATATCCTCCTCCACGACCGTGACATTCTTGAAGAACCACTGGCCGGCGCTGGTCCCCCACAGGGCCATGCCGATCTGCTGGGCGTGGCCGCGATACTGCTTGCGCACCTGCACGACGATGTTGCAGCCGGTCACGACCGGCGGCATCCAGACGTCGGTAATCCCGCTGACGCCGGCGTCCTCCAGCATGTTCCAGGCGATCGCCGACCAGGAATAGGCGCAGAGCAGCGAATCCTCCGACGGGAAGCCGGGGCGCGCGCCCTCCAGCGCGCCGCGCATGATCGGGTCGTGGCGGTGGGTGACGCAGGAGACCTCGACCACCGGCTTGGGCGACGGCTTGCCGCCGAGATAGCCGGGATAGTCGGCGAACGGCCCTTCCATCTCCCATGTCGCGGGGTCCGGGTCGATCCAGCCCTCGACGACGATTTCCGAGGTCGCGGGAACCTGGAGCGGCACGGTCTCGCAGTCGATCAGCTCGACCGGCCGGCCGAGGATCGCGCCCATCATGTCCCATTCGCAGACATGCTTGGGGAAGGGCGAGCCGGCGCAGAAGGGCATGACGTCGTGCCAGCCGTAGGACATGGCGACCGGCATCCGGCCCTTTGCGTCGCGGTATTTCAGGAAATGGTCGCCCCAGCCCTGGGTCGGGACCAGCAGCTTGCCGATCTTCGCCGGACCGAGCACCTGGCCGCGGTAGAGGCCGATATTCGGCCGGTCGGTCGCCGGATCGTGGGTGATGACGCCGCAGAAGGTGTCGATGAACTTGCCGCCGTCGGACGCGTGCCAGCGCGGCGCCGGGAACTGTTCGAGGTCGATGGCCCCGCCGGTCAGGATATTCTCCTTGCACGGCCCGTGATCGACGGTCACCGGGCGGACCGGGTTGCGGTAGGCGTCCTTGAGATGGCGCACCGTCGCCTTGTCGCCGGCATCCTCCGGCAGGCCGAGCATCAGGCGCACCTGGGCCTTGTTGGCGATCGCGCAGGTGACGAACTTGGTCCCCGTCGTCTCCCGGTAGCCGCGGATGTTGCGGAAGAACAGGCCCGGGCCCTGCAGCGCGATGTTGACCCGCGCGATGGCGCCGATCTCCTCGTCCCAGTCGACCGGCGCGTCGATCCGGCGCAACTGGTTGTGCGCCTCCAGCGTTTCCAGCCACGAGCGCAGGGACGGCCCGGCCTCGCGCGCCGGCCCGGAGCCGCGCGCCGCCGCCGACGCAGCGAGGCCGGCGACGGCGGGATCGACGGGTTTGTTCATGGCGCCCTCCGCGCTGTGAGGCGGGCGTTATAGCACGGACAGGGCGCCTGTGGCGCAAACACGCGCCGGCGGCGCGGCCGGACGCTTCGGGACGGGGCGTTTCCGGGTTCCGGCGCCGCGCCGATTTGCGGCGGGAAATTCCTCCGGCGATGCGCCACGATGGCGGCCGAGCTTCCGCGCCGCCCCCGTTGCGGCATTCGAAAACCGGAGGAGCGGCGGCCCCCGATGCCCCGACCCGATAAGCCCAACTTCGTCCTCATCGTCACGGACCAGCAGCGCGCCGACCATCTGGGCTGCTACGGCAACGATATCGTGCGGACGCCGCATATCGATTCGATCGCGGCCCGCGGCCTGGCGTTCGACCGCTTCTACGTCGCCAGCCCGATCTGTATGCCCAACCGGGCGACCGTCATGACCGGCCGGATGCCGAGCGCCAACGGCGTGCCGACCAACGGCCTGCCCCTGCCGCTCGAATCGGTCACGTTCGTCGACCTGCTGCGCGCCGACGGCTACCGCACGGGGCTGGCCGGCAAATGCCATCTCCAGAACATGATGCCGATCCGGGTCGACGACTCGAACTATCCGCCGCCGGCGCCCGGCCGGCCGCCGCCGGCGGCGCTCGCCGAATCCCTGCGCCGCCCGGTCTCCGGCCCCGGCTACGACGCCGAGATGAACGACCTGTGGATCGCCGACCCGGACCGGACCATGCCGTCGCCCTATTACGGCTTCGACGATGTCCGCCTGGTCATCCGCCACGCCGACGACACCCAGGGGCACTACACAAGATGGCTGCTGCAGCGGACCAACGATCCGGATGCGCTGCGCGGGCCGGAAAACGCGCTCGACCGCGGCGACATCGTCGCGCCCCAGGCCTGGCGCACCCGGATGCCGGAGGAGCTCTATTCGACCAGCTATATCCGCGAGGCCGGGATCGAGCTGCTGGAGGATTTCGCGCGGACGCCGGACCGGCCTTTCTTCCTGCAATATTCCTTCAGCGATCCGCACCACCCCTTCACCCCGCCGGGCCGCTACTGGAGCATGTACGACCCGGACGACATCCCCGTGCCGGCCTCCCACGGCGCGGAGCATGTCGACCCGTCGGCCCTGTGGCGCAAGTTCCACCGGGACCTGGCGGACGGAGTCGCCCGGCGCGAGCACGTCCATCCCTACGCCCTTTCGGCGCGCGAGGCCCGGGAATCGATCGCGCTGACCTACGGCATGATCTCGATGATCGACGACGCGGTCGGCGCGCTGCTGGCCCGGCTCGACGCGCTCGGGCTGGCCGGCAACACGGTGCTGATGTTCACCACCGACCATGGCGACCTGATGGGCGACCACGGGCTGATGCTGAAGCACGGCTTCCACTACGAAGGGCTGATCCGCGTGCCGTTTATCTGGAGCGAGCCGGACGGCGGCCAAAGCGGCGACAAGGCGGGGCGCAGCGACCTGCTCTCCGGCTCGATCGACATCGGCGCGACGGTGCTCGGCCGGGCCGGGCTGGCGCCGCCCAACGGCAACCGCGGCTTCGACCTGATGGCGGCGGTTGCCGCCGGGACGCCGGTGCGCGACGCCATCCTGGTCGAGGAGGAGGACCTGCCGGTCAATTCCAACGTCGAGCGCTACATGCGCCTGCGCACCCTCGTGACCGGGCGCTGGCGCCTGACCTTCTGGGACGGCGAACCCCTCGGCGAACTGTTCGACCGCGAGGCGGACCCGCTGGAATTGCGCAACCTGTGGAACGACCCGGCGGCCCAGGGCGTCAAGGCCGACCTCCTCGAACGGATGCTGCGCGAAACCCTGCGCCACCAGGACATGGGCCCGAAGGCCGAATTCTGCGCGTGAGGGGCTCTGCGACCCGCCCGGCGATGCGGCATCCTTGACGCATCGCCCGGCGCTTGTATTTCCGGCCGTACCGGAACCGGGAGGCGGCGATGACCGACGCTGGGCAGAGACATCTGGAAGAAGTGACCGGGATAATCGAAGAATTTGCAAAGCGCGAACTGGACCGGGTGCAAACGGTCGCCGTGGACGTGAAAGAAGCAAACGACCACGACGGCGATCCGATCCTTCGCGTCACCGTCGTCTACGAGGGGGATTACAAGAGGTTGGATCCCTCGAAGCTTCTGGGCTTCGTGAGGCATCTGCGCCCGGCGCTTTCGGAGCGCGGCGAGGAGCGCTTCCCGGTCATGTCCTACATTTCCCGGGAGGATTACGCTGCAACCGCTTGACCTGATCGGGACGGCGCGGCGCCTGGCGACGATGGGAGGGCGCAAGCCCCGCCAATCGGACCTGCGCCGGGCAGTCAGCACAACCTATTTCGCGCTGTTTCACGCGATCTGCCGGAATTGCGCGGACACGCTGATCGGCGCCCAGGGGGCAACCAGGCGCGAGCGGGCGTGGCGGCAGGCATACCGGTCCATCGACCACAGGCAGGCGAAAAGTCGCCTGAATCAGCGGCAGTCGATGAGAAAATTCCCGAAGGAGATCGAAGATTTCGGGGATGCCTTCGCGACTGTGCAGGAAAAACGCCATTCGGCGGACTACGATCCATCGTATCGCGTCAACCGGTCGGAAGTCCTGGCCGATATCGAGACGGCGGAAGCCGCCATCCGCAACCTGAACGCCGCCGGGATCGGGGACCGGCGCGCGCTTGCCGCCTGGGTAACGCTCCCCGACCGCGGATAGGCCGTTTCGCGCCGCCCGTCACCCTGCCCGCGTCTCCTCGATCTGGCGCAGAATCGCGCTGCACAGGGGGCTGCGGCGGTCCATGTAGCCTTCGAGCACGGTGAAGTGGTTGAGGCCGGGCAGGTCGAGATAGGCGCCCGCGAGGCCGGCGCGGGTCCAAGCGGCGAGGAAATCCTGCGACTGGCGGTGGAACTCCGCCGATTCGTCGCCGCCGAGGGTGACGATCAGCGGCCCGGCGGCCTGCGGGATGTGCAGGATCGGGCTGTTGCGCGCGATCTCCCCGGCATCCAGCTTCAGCTTCGGCTGGAGCCAGCTGTGTTCGAAGGGCGCGAGGTCGAACAGGCCGGAGACCGCGCAGCCGCTCTTCACGACATCGGGCGGCAGGCCCCAGGCGCCGGCCCAGTCGGTCGCCATCAGCATGGCGGTGAGATGGCCGCCGGCCGAATGGCCGGAGACCGAAATCCGGCCGGGGTCGCAGTTATGGCGCCGGGCGTTTTCGTAAAGCCATTTCACGGCGGCCCGGCTCTGGCGCACGATCTCGGTCATCGTCACGTTGGGGCAGAGGTCGTAGTTCAGGACGGCGACGGCGACGCCGGCCTCGACCGGCCCCTCGGCGACGAAGCTGAATTCCTTGCTGCTCAGCGAATGCCAGTAGCCGCCGTGGATGAACAGGTGCAGCGGCGCATCCGGCGCCCTGGCCGGGTAGAGGTCGAGATGTTCGGCCGCGGTCGGGCCGTAGGGAATGTCGAGCGCGGGCTTGAGCTTGCGCCGCACCCGCTCGCTGTTCGACAGGAAGAAATCGACATAGACGCCGAAATCCTCGACCGAGGCTTCGACATCGTATTGGGCGTCGATCTCCGCCTGCGTGCGGAAATTGCGGTAGAGAAAGCCGCCCGGCGAAGCCGCTGCCGCTGCCGGCGGCGCTGCGGCGGCAGGCGCGGCGACCCGGCGGGACGGACCCGGGGCGGCCGGCTGCGCCGATACCGACGGTTTCGGGGCTGACGATTCCGGCGCCGGCTCGGCGGCAGGCTCCGGCGCATCGCCGCTTACCGTCAGCCGGCGCCTGGCTTCGGCGGGGATGCCGCGCGCCCGGCCGCGCCGGGCCAGCCGGTCGTCGAGCGCCAGTTCGACCACCGCCGCGCCGCTGCCCCAGACCGGCCCGTAGGCGTGGACGTAGGCGCCGCGCCATTGCGGGCCTGCCCCGCCGAGCAGCCATTCCAGATGCTTCATGCCCATATCGGCCCGGGCGTTGGCCGCATAGTCGGGCAGCAGGGCGCGGAGTTGCGAGGAGTCGCCGGCGATCAGCGCGTCGAGCAGGCGGCGGTTCCAGTGGTCGTCGGCGTCGCCGGCGAACCCGTCCTCGGCCGGGTCGATCTCGCGCCGGTGCACGGCGCCCGAAAGGCCGCCGACGCCGATCAGCGCCACCCGCTTGCCCTGCTCGGCCGCGCACTGCACGGCAAGCGCCGCCAGCCGCCCGGTCAGCGCGCCGTCGTGGTAGAGGTTGTTCGACGCCAGGACGAGGGGCCGGCGCGACTCCGGATTGAGCAGGTTCGCCGCGACGATCGTCCCGGTATCGATCGGGAAGCGGTCGTAGTTGACCGGCTTCGAGCGCACGCCGACATCGTCGGACCGGTCGATGCAGGCCTGGGCCAGTTCGGCGTCGATGTCGAAGTCGTAGGCCAGATCGCCGAAGGCGTGCCAGTTCTCGTCGACATGGATGCCGCGCACCCGCGGCCGGGTCTGCCAGAGCTGGTCGAGCACCGCGATCCATTGGGTCGAGTAGACGAGAAGAACGTCGGGCCGCGCCTTCTCGAGCGACCGGGCGGCGTCCCTGTATCCGTCGAGCAGGGCCTTCCAGCCGGGCGCGTCGGGCCGGAGCAGCGGCAGCGGCGTGCCGGGCGCCAGGAAGGCGGCGACGACCGCGTTGCCGTCGCGGCTGCGGCGATGGCGGCCGAACCGGCCGATCGGGTCGGCCAGCGCCGTCGCCTCGAACAGTTCGCGCCAGGCCGAGCGGGCGTCGCGCGCGCGGCGCAGCACGTCGACCGCGCCGGTCACGCCCCTGGGCAGCACCAGGATCACGGCGACGGACGCCAGGCCGAGCACGAGCAGCGGCTGATCGAGCCAGCCGGAGAGCAGCCGGTCGATGACGACGAAGATGAGCGCGCCGACGATCGGGCCGGACAGGCTGCCCATGCCGCCGGCGACCGCGACGAACACGAAATAGGCCGACCAGAACACCGTGAAGGCCGACGGCGGCGTGAGCGACACCGCTTCGACGAAATAGAGGCTGGCGGCGAGGCCGGTGAGCGCCCCGGACAGAACGAAGGCGAGCAGCTTGACCTTGGCGACGTCGACGCCGACGGTGCCCGCCGCTTCGGCGTCGTCGCGCACGGCGGTGAGCGCCAGGCCGATCCGGCTGTTGAGCAGGGCCCGGATGATCCAGGTCGCGAAGACCAGCAGGATCAGGCCGACATAGTACATCTCCTCCAGCGTGACCGAGGACGGGATGCGCATACCGCCGCCCGCGCCGACCAGCTTCCATTCGTTGAAGACGGTGCCGACCGCCGCCGCGATCAGCCAGGTCGCAACCGCGAAATAGGCGCCTTGCAGGGTGAGCAGCGGCATCGCGCCGAGGAAAATGAGCAGCAGGATCATCACCCGGCGGACATAGGGATCGCCGAACACGTCCCACCACGGATCGTAGTAGACGAGGATTTCGTAGCCGATCCAGACGGCGACCGCGACGGCGACCGGCCTGAGCACCGCCGGGCCGATCAGGCTGGCGCGCACCGGAATCGCAAGCAGGAAGGCGAAGGCGGCGGAGACCAGGCCGGCAACCGGCAGCGCGACCCAGACATGGACGCCGCCGTAATAGACCAGGATCGCCATGGTGAAGCCGGCGATGCCGACATAGACCTGATTGCCGAAGGAGAGCAGCCCGCAATAGCCGGCCAGCAGGTTCCAGGCATGGCCGAACACGGCGAAGACGAAAAGCGTCAGCAGCAGCTGGGTGACATAGCTGTTCGGCCCGAGGAGCGGCGGCAGCAGGACGAGCACGACGAGTCCGGCGGCGACCAGGGCCCGGGCGCGCCAGCCGGTGAGCCATCGGTCGAGGAAGCCGCCGAGCATCGGCCCGCGCCTAGCGCCGCCGGGCGAACAGGCCCTGGGGCCGGACCGCCAGGACGAACAGGATCAGGATATAGCCGGCGACGAGCTGGGCCGACGGGCCGAAATAGGTGCCCGCCAGCACCTGGGTGACGCCGAGCAGGACGCCGCCCACCAGACTGCCGACGATCGAGCCGAGCCCGCCGACGATCACCACCCCGAAGGCGACCAGCAGGAAGACCGGCCCGTCGAACGGCTGGAAGGTGCGCGACATGCCGACCATGACCCCGGCGACGCCGGCAATGGCGATGGCGATGCCGCTGGCCAGCGCGTTGATCTTCGGCGTGGCGATGCCCATGAGCGGCGCGATCTCGGCGTCGTCCGCCGAGGCGCGGATCGCCCGGCCGGCATGGGTCCGCTTCAGGAACAGGTGCAGGGCGACCAGGATGGCCACGGCGATCGCGAAGAAGATCAGCCGCAGGGTCGAGAGGTTCAGATCCTCGGTGAGGCGCACCGCCGAATAGGAGAGCGCGTTGCGGATGATCCGGGCGTCGGACGCGAAGCCGCCGAGCAGCGCGTGGGCGATGACGATGGACAGGCCGAAGGTGACCAGGATCGGCGACATCAGGCCGAAGCCGGCGGACATGCCCTTGCGCTCCATCGACTGGACCGAGATCGCGTTCAGCAGGAAGCGCTGCAGCGCATAGCCGACGCCGAACATGACCGGGATCACGAGCGCCAGCGTGACGAAGGGCGAGATCGGCACGAACTGGAGCACGAGCACGGCGAGATAGGCGGCGAGCACGAGCATGTCGCCATGGGCCAGGTTGACCATGCGCATGACGCCGAAGGTCAGCGCCAGGCCGATGGCGATGATCGCGTAATAGCCGCCGAGCATGACGCCGGACAGCAGCCCGTTGGCGATATCGACCAACGTCCAGTACAGGTCTTCGTTCATCCGCCCTGCCCTTCGGACCCGATGCCGAAATAGGCGGCCGAGACCCGGTCGCGGCCCAGCTCGTCGGGATCGCCCTCGAGCACCACGCGCCCTTCCAGCAGCACGGAAACCGCGCCGGCGACGCGCATGGCCCGCTCGGTATCCTGCTCGATGACGATGCAGGTCACGCCGCGCGCGTTGATCGCCGCGATGCGCTCGTAGATCTGGTCGACCACGATGGGCGCCAGCCCGAGCGAGAGCTCGTCGAGCAGGATCAGTTCGGGCGAGGACATGAGCGCCCGGCCGATCGCGACCATCTGCTGCTCGCCGCCGGACATCTGGGACACCGGCTGCTGGCGCCGGTCGGCGAGCCGCGGGAACAGGCTGTAGACTTCCTCCAGAGTCTCGCCCAGCGCGCCCCGGCAACGCGGCAGGAAGGCGCCGCATATGAGGTTTTCCTCGACCGACATGCTGGCGAACAGCCGGCGGCCCTCCGGCACCATGGTGACGCCGAGGCCGACAATCTCCTCGGTCGGCAGGGCGTCGATCCTGCGCCCCTTGAATTCGATGCTGCCGGCGGTGTGGGCCGCCCGCCCCCGGTTCATCATGCCGACGACCGCGCGCAGCAGGGTCGATTTGCCCGCCCCGTTGGCGCCGACGATGGAATGGATCGTGCCCTTCCCGACGGCGAAGCCGACGCCGTAGAGCGCGCGGCTCTCGCCGTAATAAGCCGAGAGGCCCTTGACGGTCAGCAGGGCCGGCTGTTCAGGCGCCGAGATAGACACGGCGGACGTCCGGCGAGGCGATGACCTCTTCCGGCTTTCCCTGGGCGATGATCCGGCCGGAATCGAGCGCCAGCAGCCGGTCGGTCGCGGTCAGCATCGTCTTCATGACATGCTCGATCCACAGGACGGTCACGCCGCCGGCGCGGATACCCGCGACCATGTCGATGAATTCGCCGACCTCGTGGTCGGTCAGGCCGGCGGCGACTTCGTCGACCAGCAGCAGCTTCGGGCGCATGGCGAGCGCCCTGGCCAGCTCGTGGCGCTTGCGCATGAGCAGCGGCAGCCGGCCGGCCAGCGTATTGCGCGCCGGCGCGAGATGGGTCTGCGCGAGGACCGTGTCGATCCATTCCTCGACCTCGCCCTCGGCCACGCCGCCGCCGAAGATCGCCGCAACCTTGAGGTTGCCGGCGACGGTCATGTGGGTGAAGGGTTTCGGAATCTGGTAGGTCCGGGCGATGCCGGCGCGGGCGCGGTCTTGCGGCGCCCAGCGGGTGATGTCCTTGCCGCCGAATTCGACATAGCCGGAATCCGGCCGGATGTTGCCGGAGATCAGGCCGAACAGGGAGGTCTTGCCCGCGCCGTTCGGCCCGATGACGCCGAGAATCTCGCCTTCGTCTATCGAAAAGCTGACGCGATCCGCAACGTGGATCGCGCCGAAAGCCTTGGACAGCCGCGTTGCCGAAAGAACCGTCGTCATCGCATCCCGGTCGTGCGCTCCGGCCGGTCCAACTGGGTTGCGGCGCCACCCGGCGCGCCGCCCCTTCCCGTCCGGGGCGCGCGCCGGGCGACCGTTGGCCGGCCGGTTATTTGGCCTGGTACAGGCGCATATCCGCAGTTTTCTTAACCGACGGATAGACCGCGTTATACACGTTGTCCTTGACCCAGCGCTTGGTTTTCGAATCGACGCGCCATTGTGCGCCGCCCAGGGGCTGTACCGAATAGTGCTGGGCGTTGAACTTGACCTGCCCGACGACGGTTTCGAGGTCGGTCTTGGCCAGCGCCGCCAGCAATTTCGCCCGGTCGGTCGAGCCCGCCCGCTGCATGGCGTCGAACAGCACGTCGTAGGACGCATCGGTATAGGCCAGCGGCGGCGAATAGTATTTGCCCTTATTCTGTCCTTCGTACAGGTCGACGAGGCCCTGGCCGGTATAGCCGCCGAATTTCGACTTGCCCGGATAGGCCGGCGACCAGAAGTTCACGCTCAGGATATCGATGCCGAACTCGCCGAGCGCCTTCATCGCTTCGGGATAGCCGGTCGCCTTGTCGATGATATACATGCGCGGCTTGAAGCCGGCCTGCGCCGCCTGTTGCAGATAGTTCTGCAGGTCCGGCGGGGCGAGCACGCCGGTCACCACCTGGACCCGGCCGCGCTTGAACTTGTTGATGATCGCCGAGAAGTCGGGCAGGCCCTGCTTGAAGCGGCCGGGATCGACCGGTTTCCAGCCCGCCTTCTTGAAGGTCGGGTCGAACAGCGAGGCGAACACGACGCCGTCGGGATCGTTCGGATAGAGATAGCCGATGCTGCCGTTGAAGCCGCCGGGCAGCGCCTTGATCATGCCGACATGGTTGGCCACCAGGTCCGGCACGCCGAAGAAGAAGTGGAAGGTGTATTTGTAGGTCTTCGGCTTGCCGTCCGGCCCGAACAGCCAGGCCTCGACCGGCGTGTTCGAGGTGATGCACGGCACCTTGTAGCGCTCGCACAGGTCGGACGGCGCGTTGGTCGTGTCCGGCGTGCCCTGGGCGAAGACCACGTCCACCTTGTCCTTCAGGATGGCGCGGGTCGCCGCTTCGCCGGAGCCCGCCATGGTGCCGCGCGAATCGTAGATCTTGTAATCGATCTTGCACTTCTTGCCGCCGACCGCGAGGCCGCCGGCCTTGTTGATCGGGCCGACCTTGTTCTCGTCGAGCCAGGGCGTTTCGCGCCCCATGTCGAGCAGCGGCCCGGTCAGCGGCACGACGCGGCCGACCGTGATGCTGCAATCCTGCGCCGCAGAGGGCGCCGGCGCGGTCGCAACCGCGGCGCCGGCGATTGCCGCCAGCGCCAGTACAGAAGCCAGTTCCTTACGCATCTTCCAAGTCCTCCCTAGAGTCTGAACTCGATAACCGCGGCGCCGGCGCCGTGCGCCGGGCCGTAACCGTGAACCCTTGCGCCGAAGAACCGGCCGCCGATCGCGCCCCGGATCCAGGCAAAATGCTTGAAACCCATATCGACCCGCGCCTCGCGGGCATAGTCCTCGATCCGGCCGTCAAGCTGTACCGTTTCGCCCTTTTCCAGCAACCGCAAAATGCGCCGGTTCCAGTCGTCGTCCGACTCCGCGGCGATGCGGTCCTGTTCGATGGCGATCGGTTCGCGAAAGACGGTGCCGGACAGGCCGCCGACGCCGACCACCGCCACCTTCTTGTTCTGGGCGCGCGCCGCGGCGGCGGCGACTCCCGCCATCTTCATGGTCGTTGCGGCGTCGTGGTAGAGGTTGTTCGCCGCCATCACGAGCGGGAAGCGGCCGTCGGGGTCGAGCAGCCGGGTCGCGACGATGGTGCCGCTGTCGATCGGGAACTGGTCGTAGTCGACGCTCTTCGACGAAATTCCGGCGGCCTTGACCGCCTTCACGCAGGCGTGGGCCAGATCGGAATCGACGCGGATGTCGAAGGGCATGTCGCCCAGGCCGTGCCAGTTCTCGTCGACATGGGCGCCGGTGAGCCGCGGCCGGGCCTGCCACAGCGCATCGAGCACCGCGATCCACTGGGTCGAATAGAGGAGAATGGCATCGGGACGCGACACCGCCAGCGCCCGGGCGGCGCGTTCGAAACCGGCGATAATCGGCCGCCAGGGCGGATTGTCGGGCCGCAACAGGTGCAGGGGCGAGCCCGGCACCAGGAAGGCGGAGACCGCGGTCACCGCATCGCGCCGGCATAGGCTTCGCGCGCGCCGGCAGGCGGCGTAACCGGCGCGGCGCCGGCCAGCCCGGCCTTCGCCAGGTTCCATTCCATGACCGCGTTGCCGGTGCCGATCACCGTGCCGTAGCCGTGCAGTTCGCCGGGCAGCTCCGGATAGCCCATGGCGGCGAACATCCAGGTGAACGCGCCGGATTTCACCTCGGCGAACGCCTCGTCGATGAATTGCGGCAGAATCCGGAAGACCTCGGCCGTCTTGCCCTGGCGCAGCAGTTCGATGATCCGCATGTCCCACTTGTAGCCGTCGTAGCTTTGCGGATGCTCGCGCGACATGTCCTCCGGCGTGTCCGGTTCTTCGTGGAAATGCCAGTGGCACAGGGTGTTGGACGCCAGCAGCACGGCGCGCCGACCGGTCGCCTCGATGGCTTCGCGGGTCGCCTTGCCGAGCGTGTCCATCTCGTCCAGGCCTTCCTCGGTCGTCAGGTAGTAGGGCGAGTTGTTCGCCGAAATGCCGACGATCGGAATGTCCCATTGCGGGCGGATCATGTGCAGCGTGGTGATGGTGCCGTAGTCGACCCGGAATTTCGGGTTGCGCATCATCATCGCGGTCAGGCCGCGCTGGGCCGCCTTCTCGCAGCACGCTTCGGCCAGTTCGACATCGACCTCGAGCTCGAAGCTGTAGCGGAACAGGTTCGGGAAGATCGGATCGACCGACTTGCCCGAAAGATGGCGGACGCCGAGGAAATGGTGCCCGACCTGGGTGATCCAGTGCGGCGAGTGGACGAGCAGCACGTCCGGCTGCAGCTCGTCCAGGCTCTTGCGCGCCCGCTCGTAGGCCCAGCGCAGCTGCTCCCAGCCGCCTTCGGATTTCGGCTCGTTCTGCGGCGGGTTCTCGCCATAGACCAGATGGGGCGGATGCGGCGCCAGGAAACCGGCGACGATTTCTCCGTTGGGCATCGCTGTCCTGCCTTCCCGCCAAATCCCGCGCTGTTCCGTCATTCTAGCGGCGTTCGCGGGCCGGTCAAACGCAACGCGGCATGGCGGCCATGCCGGGCGGCGGGCGTCGCCCCGCCCGGCAACGCCCAACAAAGTCTTGGCGAACCGGCGGTTATGCGGCCATCATGGCGCCGGGCCCGCCTTGCGCCGGCGGCGAAGACCGCCGGGCGCGGGACGCCGAGGAGGAGTTGAAGGGAAAGCGCCGATGACGTTCGGGTCGATCCTTGCCGCTGCCGTCATCGCCCTCGTCGCGATCGTCGTCCTGTGGCTGCTGTTCTGGTGGCTCTACCGCCGCGCGACCAAGGAACTGTCCTTCGTGCGCACCGGCTTCGGCGGCCAGAAGGTGGTGATGAACGGCGGCGCGCTGGTGCTGCCGGTCCTGCACGACATCATCCAGGTCAACATGAACGCGCTGCGCATCGACGTGGCGCGGGCGGCGCGCAGCGCGCTGATCACGCGGGACCGGCTGCGGGTCGACGTCTCGGCCGATTTCCTGGTCCGGGTCGGCGCCGACCGCGACGCCATCGCGACCGCGGCGCAGAGCCTGGGCGCCAAGACGCTGCGGGTCGAACTCCTCAAGGAACTGATCGAAGGCCGCCTGACCGACGCGCTGCGCTCGGTCGCGGCGGAAATGTCGATGGAGGAGCTGCACGAGAAGCGGATCGAGTTCGTGCGCCGGGTCCGGGAGGCGCTGTCCGAGGACCTCGCCTCAATCGGCCTCGAACTGCAATCGGTGTCGCTGACCGGCCTCGACCAGACCGACCGGGAGCATTTCAACCCGCAGAACGCGTTCGACGCCGAGGGCCTGACCCGGCTGACCCAGGAGATCGAGAGCCGCCGCCGCCAGCGCAACGAGATCGAGCAGGATACCGAGGTCGAGATCCAGCTGCGCAACCTGAAGGCCGAGCAGGAAAAGCTGGAGATCGCGCGCGACGAGGAATTCGCCCGCCTCGAACAGGAACGCGCGGTATCGACCCGGCGCGCCGAGCAGCGCAGCGAGGTCGCCGCGCGCGAGGCCGAAAAGGAACGCGAGATGGAGGAAGCCCGGATCGCGTCCGGCAAGGCGATCGACCTCGCCAAGGTGGCGAGCGACCAGGAGATCGAGGCAAGGCGCATCGCCGCCGAGCAGGAGGTGCGCGAGCGCGACATCGAGCGCGACATCGCCGTCGAACTGGCCCGGCACAACCGCAGCATCGAGATCGACACCAGGGCGAAGGAGCAGAGCAAGGTGCGCGCGGCGGCCGAAGAAGCGCGGGCCGAGGCCGAGCGCGCGGCCGAAGCGGTGGAGACGGTGCGCGAGATCGAGCGCGCCGAACGACAGAAGCGGATCGACCTGATCGAGGCGCAGCGGGAGGCCGAGAAATCGGCCATCGACACCGTGTCCTCGGCGACCGCGAAGCGCGAAGCCGCCGACGCACTGGCCGAGGCCGACCGGCTCCGGACCGGCAGCGAGGCCGGCCGGATCAAGGCGATCGCCGAAGCCGAATCCGAAGGCGATAAGCTGCGCGCCGCCGCGACGGAGTTGCGCAGCAGCATCGAAGCCGCCGCCAAGCGCGCCATGAACGACGCCGATTCCGGCCTCAGCCCGGATTTGATCGACATGAAGATCCGGCTCGCCATCGTCGAGCATCTCCAGGGCATGATCGCCGAGAGCGTGAAGCCGCTGGAGCGGATCGAGGGCATCAAGATCGTCCATGTCGACGGCCTGGCGCCCCGGAGCGGTGGCGGCGGCGGCGCGGCGGACGGCGAGAAGCGCGAGACCGGCCTGTCCGACCAGATCGTCAACAGCGCCCTGCGCTATCGCGCCCACGCCCCGGTGCTCGACCAGCTCCTGAAGGACGTCGGCTTCTCCGCCGGCGACCCGGAGGAACTGCAAAGCGCGCTCACCCGGATGCTGCGCTCTGGGGATGGGGGCGAGACGGGCGGCGAGAAGGAATAGGGGCCGAATTCTGCCGACCGTTCCCCGCTCAACCGCTCACCGTCATTTCGACCGGAGCGGGCCGCAGGCCCGCGCAGCGGAGAAATCTTTCCCGCGCCGTGCGTGATCCGAAGCGCCGTAACCGAAAGATTTCTCCACTCCGCGGCTTCGCCGCTCCGGTCGAAATGACGGGGTAGGGGGCTTCGCCGCTCCGGTCGAAATGACGGAATGGGTCTGCCCCGGCGCCCCCTACGGCACCGCCGCAAGCAACGCCTTCGTATACTCGTGCTGCGGCGCGCGGAAGACCTGCTCGGTCGGCCCCTGCTCGACGATTTGCCCGCGGTTCATGATCGCGACCCGGCTGCACAGGTAGCGCACGACCGAGAGGTCGTGGCTGATGAACAGCATGGAGATCTGCATCTGCGCGCGCATGTCGAGCAGCAGGTTGAGGATCTGGGCCTGCACCGACACGTCGAGGCCGGAGACGATCTCGTCGGCGACCAGCACCTTGGGCGCCGTGCAGAGCGCCCGGGCGATGTTCACCCGCTGGCGCTGGCCGCCGGAGACCTGCACCGGGTAGCGGCCGATCGTATCCTGGGGCAGGCCGGTCTGGCCGAGCAGCGCGCGCGCCCGCTCCAGCCGCTCCGGCCAGCGCGCCGGCGGGCGGCGCACCTCCATCGACTGCGTCACCAGCCGGCCGATGCGCTGGCGCGGGTTGAGGGCCGATTGCGGGTCCTGGAAGATCATCTGGATCAGAGCGATGCGCTGCTTCGCGGTGCGCTGGAACGGGCCGGTGATATCCTGCCCGTCGACGACGATCCGGCCGCCGTCCGGCGTTTCGAGGCCGAGCAGCAGGCGGGCGACGGTGGATTTCCCGCTGCCGCTTTCGCCGACCAGGCCGACGAACTCGCCGGGTGCGATGTCGAGGCTCACCCCGTCGACCGCGACCACCGGCGCGCGGCGGCGGCCGAGCCAGTCGCGGCCGGAGCGGAAGGTCTTGCCCAGCCCGTCGACCGACAGCATCGGCGCCGCGGCGGCGTCCACGTCCGCGCCGGGAAGATCGCCCTGCCCCGCCACGGCCGAAGCCGGCGCCCGGCACGCCCCGGCGCCGCGCACGAACCGGCCGGGCGCAACCTCGGTCAGCGCCGTGCGGGCGGCGGCGCAGGCCGCGTCGCGCACCGGGCAGCGCGGGGCGAAGCGGCAGCCGGGCAGGTCGGCGAAACCGCTCAGGCCCGGCATGTGGTCGGGCAGCGCCGCCAGCCGGCGCACCGGCCCGGCGATGCCCGGATTGGCGGCGACCAGGCTGCGGGTATAGGGATGCAGCGGATCGCTTAGCAGCGCCGCCGCCGGCCCGGTCTCGACGATCTCGCCGGCATACATCACGGCGAGGCGCTGGCAGTGCTGCGCCGCCAGCCGCAGGTCGTGGGTAATGAAGAGCAGGCCGGTCTCGCTGTCGCGCTGCAACTCGTCGATCAGTTCCATGACCCGCGCCTGGGTGATGACGTCGAGCGCCGTGGTCGGCTCGTCGGCGATAATCAGGTCGGGCTTGCCGGCGAAGGCCATGGCGATCAGCGCGCGCTGGCACTGGCCGCCGGAAAGCTGGTGCGGGAAACGGCCGAGCAGGTCCGCCGGACGCGGCAGGTGGACGGATTCGAGCGCGGCGAGCGCCCGTTCCCGCCGCGCCGCCTTGCCGTCCCGGCCGAGGCGCCTGAGATGCTCGTCGAACTGGGCGCCGAGCGACAGGACCGGGTTGAGCGACGTCATCGGATGCTGAGGCACGAAGGCGATGGCGTCGCCGAGCAGGCCGGCGCGCTCGCGCGGCGCCATGGCCAGCAGGTCGCGGTCGAGGAAGGTCACGCCGCCGCGGCTGGTTGCGAAACCCCTGGGCAACATGCCGGCGATCAAGCGGCCGACCATCGACTTGCCGGCGCCGGATTCGCCGACGACGCCGACCAGCTCGCCCCGGCCGACCGCCAGCGAGACATCGCGCAGCACGTCGATCCGCCGGCCGCCGGCCTCGGTCGTCACGTTGACGTCGTTGAGGGCGAGGAGCGACATGGATGCGGCGCCTAGTGCTGCTGCAGCCGGGCGTCGAAGGTCCGGCGCAGGCCGTCGCCCAGCAGGTTGAAGGCGAGCACGGTCGTCACGATGGCGAGGATCGGCAGGATCAGCCCCCAGGCGGACTGGTACATGTAGTTGCGCGCATCGGCGATCATCACGCCCCAGGCCGGGATGCTCGCCTCGACGCTCATGCCGACGAAGCTGAGGATCGCCTCGACGATCACGGCGATGCCCATCTCCAGGCTCATCAGGGTGATGATCGTCGGCGCGGCGGCCGGCAGCACCTCGCGCACCATGGTGCGCATGTGGGAGAAGCCGGACAGCCGGGCCGCATCGACGTAATTCTGGCGGCGGATCACCAGAACCTCGCTGCGCACGACGCGGCAGAAGCGGGTCCAGTCGACCAGGATAATCGCCAGGATGACGTTGCCGATGCCGACGCCGAAGCCGACGATCAGGATCAGCGACAGCACGACCGGCGGGAAGGACATCCACAGATCGACAGCGCGCGAGATCAGCCAGTCGACAACGCCGCCGAAATAGCCGGCGAGCAGGGCCAGCGCGGTGCCGACCAGCATGGTGCCGACCGCGGCGCAGACCGCCACGAACAGGGCGACCCGCGTGCCGTAGATCAGCCGGGACAGGGTATCGCGGCCGAGATTGTCGGTGCCGAGCCAGAAGCCCGGCGCGGCGTTATCGCTCCAGAACGGCCCCTTGAGCGCGTTCAACAGATCCTGCTCGTTGGGATCGTAGGGCGCGATCAGCGGCGCGGCGGCGGCGCAGAACAGCAGCACGAGCAGGATCGACCCGCCGACGACGACGCGGCCCGAGCGCAAGGCGCGCCGGAGCGGGTTCCCGCCGGCGACGGCCGCCGCGCCCACTGCCAATTCCGCGCTCACCGGGCCCGCCGCAACTTGGGGTTGACGACGATGTAGACCACGTCGACGGCCAGGTTGATGGTCAGCACGGCCAGCGCGAAGACCAGCGCGGCGCCCTGGATGATCGGCAGGTCGGTATTGCGCACCGCCTCGACCATCAGGTTGCCGAGGCCGGGATAGGAGTAGATGACCTCGACCAGCAGCGTGCCGCCGAACAGGAAGCCGAACTGGACGCCCATCAGCGAGAGGGTCGGCAGCAGGGCGTTGCGCAGGGCGTGGCGGGCGATCACCCGGCGCTCCGGCACGCCGCGCAGCCGCGCCATGGTCACATAATCCTCGCCGATCACGTCGAGCAGGCTGGAGCGCAGCAGGCGCATGATGAGCGGCACGGTGCCGAGCGCGAGCGCCAGCGCCGGCAGCAGCATGTGCCGGATCGCTTCCAGGAAGGCCGTGAGGTCGCCGGTCAGCAGGCAATCGAGCAGCAGGAAGCCGGTGACCCTGGGAATCGTCATGTCCGGCGGCAGGCGGCCGGCGAAGGGCAGCAGGTTGAACGCGACGCCGAAGACCAGGATCAGGAACAGCGCCCAGAGGAATTCCGGAATCGACATCATCAGCGTGCTGCCGACATCGACCGCTTGCTCCGACGGCCGACCGCGCAGCCGGAACAGGAGAATGCCGCCGGGCAGCCCGATCGCCGTCGCGAACAGGGCGCCGAAGGCCGCCAGTTCGATGGTTGCCGGCAGGGACTGGCCGATCAGCTTGAAAACCGGCTGCCCGAAGGCGATGGACCGGCCCAGGTCGCCTTCGAGGATGTGGCCGAGCCAGATCGCATACTGGTGCATGACCGGCAGGTGCAGGCCCATTTCGCGCCGCAGCGCCTCGATATCCTCGTTCGTCGCGTTCGGCGGCATGGACATGGCCACCGGATCGGCCGGAATCAGCCGCAACACGATAAAGACGAGGATCGAGACGAGCAGCATCAGCGGGATCGCGACCGCGATCCGGCGCAACACGATGCCGAGGATTTCGCCGCTCATCGGGCAGACATAAGGCCCGCGCGCACGGGCGCGCAAGCGGCGGCCGGGAAGCGAAGGAAAACCGGCAATGCGGCGGCCCGGCGGCGGGCGATTGTCCCGCGGGCGGGTCTCCGCCGGGCCGCGCGCATTACCGGCGTTTCAGGGCCTATTTCCAGGACCAGGTTTGGGGCAGCGCCCAGCCGTTGTTGTACTGCACCACCCCGAGATCGCTCTTGTGGACCCAGGTGATCACGGACTGCAGCAGCGGCATGACGGCGCCCTGCTTCGACGCATAGACGGCAACATCCTTGTAGCCCTGGATGCGCTTGTCATAGTCGACGACGCCGAACAGCTTCATCACCCGGCCGCCGACATCCATATCCTTCCAGGCCGAGAAGGGCAGCTTCGGATGCATCAGGTAGCCCGTGAACATCTCCGGGTCGCCGACGGCGTTGTCCCAGCTGTAGAGAGTCGCCTCCGGCAGCTTGTTGCCGCGGTTGAGCTCGAAATATTTCGAATACTCGATCACCTGCAGATTCGCTTCGATGCCGACCTTCTTCCACATCGAGACGATCGCCCGGGCGATGTCGTAGTCGCCGGGGAAGTTGCCGTTGAAGCTGGCCATGCCGATCTTGAGCGGCTTGTCCGTGCTGAAGCCGGATTTCGCCAGCAGCGCCTTCGATTTCGCCGGATCGTAGGGGAATTCGAAATCCTTGACATAGCCGGGCGTGCCGGGCGGGGCGACGATCGACAGCGGCACCGCCTTGCCGGCATAGAGCGCCTGCGAAATCGCTTTCTTGTCGATCGCGTGATGCGCGGCCAGCCTGACATTCTTGTCGGCGAACGCCTTGTCGCTGCGGATCTGCAGCAGGATCACGCGCGAGATCGGGAAGATCCGGCCGCTCAGCGCCGCCATCTTGTCCAGCCGCGCGACTTCGCGAATCGGCACGTCCGGCGCGAAATCGACCCGGCCGGACTGGACCGCCGCGACGCGGGCCGACGGATCCTTCATGATCAGAATCGTCACCTTGCGGATTTTCGGCTTCGGCCCCCAGTATTTGTCGAAGGCTTCGAGCACGATGCGCGAGTTGCGCTGATAGTCCACGACCTTGTAAGGGCCGCTGCCCATCGGCTTGTCGGCGAAGCCGTCGGCGCCGACCTTCTCGACATGGTGCTTCGGCACCACGAAGTTGGCCAGGAAGGCCAGCCACGGGATCGCCGTCGCCATCGGCTTGCTCAGCTTGATGACCGCGCGGGTCGGCGTCGGCGTCTCGATATCCGCGACGTTGCGCCAGATCCGCACGAGGTCGATCTTGTGGCCCGCCTTGCCGCGTTCGAGGAAGGTGTATTTGATATCGGCCGACGTCACCTTGGCGCCGTCGTGCCAGTAGGCGTTGTCCCTTATGTCCAGCGTCACGGTCTTGCCGTCCGCCGACTGGGACCATTTGGTCGCCAGCGACGCCTCCAGCTTTATGTCCGGCGCCTGCGTGAGCAGCTGGTCGTAGACCATCTTGTAGAGCGATTGCCGGACGGGAACCGTCCGCTTGTTCGGATCCCAGGTCTGGGGATCGACCTGCCAGGCGATCACCACGCTGTCCTTGGCCTGCGCCTGCGACGCCAGCGGCGGCGCTGCGGCCAGAACGGCGGCCGCGCCTACTGCAAGGCCGGTCATCAGAGTGCGTCTGCGCATTGAACCCTCCTCCATGTGCGATGACGTGAATTTTCCGCGGACACCGTAACAGCAACCGGCGCCGCTGTACAAATGTCGCGCTAGACCGATTTCCAATCGACTGCCTGCTCGAAGGCGTGGGCGGCGCGGTACAGCGTCGATTCGTCGAAATGGCGCCCGGTCAGCATCAGGCCGACCGGCAGGCCGCCGCGCATCGCGCAGGGGATGCTGATCGACGGATGGCCGGTGCAGTCGATCGGCGCCGTGTTCGGGATCGGCGTGAAGCCGGGCGCCATGTCTTCCTCCCGGGTCCGGTCCTCCTCCGGCGGCAGCTTCGATCCCTTGATCGGCGAGGTCGGCGTCAGCAGGATATCGACTTCCTCCAGCGCCCTGTCGTAGGCGGCGCGCAGCAGGCGGCTGAGATTCTGCGCCTTGGCGTAATAGCGGCCGTGATGGACCGTGCGCATATGTTCGGCGCACAACATGCCCAGCTTGAAGATTTCCGAGAACATGTTGGACTTGGCCTGCCAGCCGTTGAGCTTTTCCAGCAGGCTGGGCACATAGGCGCCCTTCCAGTTGTGGCCGTTGCCCAGCCCCTTGAGGATTTGCTCATAGGCGCCCTCGCAGGCGATCGGCACCCAGACCGGCATGCCGAGCTCGCGATGGGCCGGCACGGAAATTTCCGTGACCGCTGCGCCCAGAGAGGCGAAGACCTGCGCCGCGGCGCGCACGGCCTCGTCTACATCCGCCTCGCTGTCCTCGAAACCGAAGCCCTCCTGCATAACGCCGATGCGCAGGCCCGCGACCGGCTGGCCCAGCGCCTGCGTATAGCGGGCGGTGCGCGGCGCATACTGGCGCGGGTCCAGCCCGTCTTCCCCGGCGAGCACCTCCAGGTAGAGCGCATTGTCCTCGACCGTCCGGCTCATCGGGCCGAGATGGTCGAGCGTCATCTCGATCGACGCGGCGCCGGTGTAGGGCACCAGGCCCCAGGTCGGCTTCATGCCGACAAGGCCGCTGAAGGCCGCCGGCTCGCGGATCGAGCCGCCCTGGTCGCTGCCGATGGCGAGATCGACCTCGCCGGCCGCCAGCAGCGCGGCGCAACCCGAGGACGAACCGCCCGGCGTGTATTCGGGGTTCAGCGGGTTGAGCGTCGTCTTCTGGGCGTTCGTATGGCTGCTGCCGGAATAGCAGAAATACTCGCAATGGGCCTTGCCGAGGATCGTGCCGCCGGCGTCCAGCGTGCGGGTCACCACCGTGGCGTCGACCTCCGGCACATAGCCCTCGAGCACCGAGGCGCCGTTCATCATCGGCAGGCCGGCGACGCAGATATTGTCCTTGATCGCCACGGTCTTGCCGCGCAGCTTGCCGCGCTTGCTGCCCTCGACGGTCGATTTGACGTACCAGGCGCGCAGCGGGTCTTCCGCGTCGGTCGGGAAATGGCCCGGCGTGCGCGGGTATTTCACCGGCGGCAGGTTGTCGGGCAGCCGGTCGAGCGGCCGGTAATAGGTTTCCACGGCGCCGCGGATCATGTCGGTGAATTCGTCGAGATCGGCCGGTTCGAGCGAAATTCCCAGCACATCCGCAGCGCGCGCGATCTGTTCCCGTGTGGGCGGTTTGGCGGTCATTCGGCGGCTCCCTCCGTTTCATCCCGTTCGTTTTCCGATTTCCCGCCACAATCCTTAGCACAGACCGGCGCAGCCGGAAGCCGGCCACGACAGCGTGATCGCGAATGCCAGGCAATCTGTGGCAAGCTGTTGCCGAATTCCGGTAGCCGCCGCGAGCGCCCCCATGTCCCTCAGCGCCCAGGAAATCGAGCGCATCCACGAGCTGCCCCTGTTCTCCGGCCTGTCTCCCGACGACCTCGGGGACCTGCTGGGCGTTGCCGCCGTCAGGATGCACCGCAAACGCAAGACGCTGTTCCTCCAGGGCGATCCGGCGACCCATTTCTTCGTCGTCCTGTCCGGCTGGGTGAAGCTCTACCGCCTGCGGCCCGACGGCGCCGAAGTGGTGGTGGAGATATTCGGCGCCGGCGAATCCTTCGCCGAAGGCGCCATGCATATGCCCGAGGGCTATCCGGTCAGCGGGGAAATGGTCGAAGAAGGACGGCTGCTGGAGATGCCGACCGCGGCGTTCGGCGACCGGGTGCGGCAGAATCCGGACCTGGCGATCGGCATGCTGGCGTCGATGGCGGTGCGGCTCAAGTCGTTCGTCAGCCGTATCGAAAAGGCGGAAACCCAGACCGCCGCCCAGCGGGTCGCGGACTTCATGCTCAAATTCAGCCGGCCGGGCAGGCCGGAGGACAAGGGCGCCGTCGTCCGGCTGCCCTACGACAAGCAGCTGATCGCCAACCGGCTGGGCATGAAGCCGGAGACGCTTTCCAGGGCGCTCTCGGCGCTCAGGGAACAGGGCGTCCATGTCGAAGGGGCGCGGGCGGAAATCCGGGACCGCTTCGCCCTCCGGCGTTTCATCGCGTCGGGCTAGCCCGGATTTCTCACCGCAGTCACGGCCTGCGTCGCGTCCGGACGTTCGATCCGCCCCGTTCAGTACTGGGAGCGGGCCGAAGAGCGTAGCGGGGACTACGGTCGAGGCCCGCGACGCCGCGGGCGGACGTCCGGTCGCGACCCGGAGGGCGGCGCTGTCGGGCCGGCAGGGTGCGTCAAGCCGCTTGCCCGATGTCCCCGCATCGCGCGGCGCGGCTTTCCTGCCCTGCCGGCCCGACAGCGCCGCGCAGGTCATGACTGTGGTGAGAAATCCGGGCTAGGAATTTTCACCGCGGTCGCGGCCTGCGCGGCTTCGACCCCATTCCGCCCAATCGACCGCCTCCGCCTCGATCCGTTCGATCCCATCGAGGTCGCAGTTTGCCGGAAAGACGACCAGATTGACGCTCGGGTGCCGGGCGTTGGGCACGAGCATGGCTTCGAAACCGAGAAAGCCCACGGCTTCGCCGATCCTTTGCGTGTCGCCGTAGACGATCTCGCGATAGCGCGCCGGGTCCACGCCCAGCCGTTCCAGCAGGGCCATATCGGTCAGGTCGATTGCCTTGCCGAACCGGCCGCGCATCCGGTGAACCGTCGAGCGCAGGCGGCTGGGAAAGACCGATTGCTGGCGGCTGATGTGAAAGAAGATTTCCGAGAGCGCGCCGTCCCGCTCCTGGGCGCAATACAGCACCTCGCTCTCGCGCGCATTCCAACGGCCGGCGCCCTTCGAGCCGTCGAGCGGCGAGCGCCCGCCGTGCACGACACGCCAGAGCGTACCGTCGAAGGCCGTTTCCGGAAGTTGGGCAAGCGCATCGAGAAGTCCGAATTCGTGGCCGGTGCGCCGGATCGTCATTCAAAGATAGACCCCGCTTTCCAAGCGGTCGATTACCTCCAGCACGTCCGCGATACGGCCGTCGTTGATCAGGTCGTACGGCCGCGCGCCGTCGAGTTGCGGATGGCCCGTCTGGAGCCAGAGGCGCGCCTCGTCCGGTTCGTAGAAGTCCGACAGCCGCTCGGCAACCCAGCGGAGTTCGGCAATGACCTGTTGTTTTTCGATCGTCGGGCTGCCCTGGCCGCGGCTCCAGCGATGGACCGTCGGGGGAGAGACCCCGACGATGTTCGCCAGATCGACATTTTTCAGGCCGCTCAACCGGCGCAATTCGCCGACCATACGGGAAACGGCCGTCGACTGTCGGGCGGCGGCGGTCATGGCCGGCCTCGTTCAACCGGGCGTGCGACGCTCATGATTTAGGCATCCCGGGATCTGACGAAGTTAGCCGCAACCAGTTACGAAAAAATTTCACAAAATCAATAGAAGCAATTTTCTTGAAATCTCCGCCGCCCGCCAGTTCGGAAATGCCGGCGCCTCACTCGAACGGCGCCAGCGCGGCCTGGGCCTTCTTGCTCAGGCCCGAACGCACGATGCGGTAGGAATCGGCGATCCGGTGGCGCAGTTCCTCTTCCGGCAGGTCCCAGGGGATGTTGATCCAGGAGCGGTGGAAATAGGGCGCCTTCCGGCCGACGCCGAACTCGATCAGCATCTCGGCGGTCTCGATACTGTCGGTCTTGATCGAGACGCCCGGCGTCACCGAGCCGATGGAGGCGAACATCTTGCCGCCGACCTTCCAGGCGTCGTGGCCGCCGCCCCACGGATCGGAAACTTCGGCGCCGGGGAATGTCCGGCAGATGGCATTGACTCTCTCGCGGCTCATCCTTGCGCTCCCTTCGCCGGCCGGCGCCCCGCGCCCTGCACCGCCCCGGCATGTAGCACGCGCGGCGCCGGAGGGACCGCCGCCAAATCGAAACGCGACAATTCCCGGCATCTGCAACCCGGATGCGCACACCGGGCGCGCATAACGGTGTGGGCACGCCTCCCTGGGCGTGACAGTCTTGCCGGCATGAATGCGCCCGCCGCGCCCGGACTGCCGACCCGCTTCGCCGACTGGTTCGCCGGCCGGGGCTGGGCGCCGCATCCGCATCAGCTCGAGATGCTGGCCGCGGTGCAGGACGGACGCGACGCCCTGCTGATCGCGCCGACCGGGGCGGGCAAGACGCTGGCCGGCTTCCTGCCCAGCCTGATCGGTCTCGCCGGCCGCGGCAGCCTGGAGCGCGATTTCGGCGGGCTGCACACCCTCTACATTTCGCCGCTCAAGGCGCTCGCCGTCGATATCGCGCGCAACCTGGAGGCGCCGGTGCGCGAAATGGCGCTCGACATCCGCTGCGAAACCCGGACCGGCGACACGCCCCACGCCAAGCGGACGCGCCAGCGCAAGCGGCCGCCGGACATCCTGATGACGACGCCGGAATCCCTGTCGCTGCTGCTGACCTACGCCGACGCCGCGCGCCTGTTCGGCCGGCTGCGCTGCCTGATCGTCGACGAGCTGCACGCCCTGATGCCGAGCAAGCGCGGCGACCTGCTGGCCCTCGCCATGGCGCGGCTCGCCACGCTGGCGCCGGAGGCCCGCCGGATCGGCCTGTCGGCGACGGTGCATGACGAGGCCGCGGCCCGGCGCTGGCTCGCCGCCGACGCGGACGGCGACGACGTCCGGATCGTGCGCGCACCGCCCGGCGCGGACCCGGACATTTCGATTGTCGACTCCGAAGCGCGCATCCCCTGGTCCGGCCATATGGCGCTGCACGCCCTGCCCGCGGTCTATGCGCAGATCGGGGCCCACCGCACGACGCTGGTCTTCGTCAACACCCGCGGCCAGGCCGAGATCGTGTTCCGCCAGCTCTGGCGCATGAACGACGACGGGCTGGCGATCGCCCTGCATCACGGCTCGCTGGAGCGCGAGCAGCGCCGCAAGGTCGAAGCCGCGATGGCGCGCGGCGCCCTGCGCGCCGTGGTCTGCACCTCGTCCCTCGACCTCGGCATCGACTGGGGCGACGTCGACCTCGTTATCCAGATGGGCGCGCCCAAGGGCGCCAGCCGGCTGCTCCAGCGGCTCGGCCGGGCCAACCACCGCTACGACGAGCCGAGCAAGGCGATCCTGGCGCCGGGCAACCGCTTCGAATTCATGGAAAGCCGCGCCGCCATCGAGGCGGTCCACGCCGGCGAACTGGACGGCGACCCGCCGCGCGAGGGCGGGCTGGACGTGCTGGCCCAGCATCTGGTCGGCCTGTGCTGCGGCGCCCGGCTCACCGCCGACGAGCTGTTCGCCGAAGTGCGCCGTTGCGCGCCCTATGCCGGCCTGTCGCGGCGGGCCTTCGACGACGTGCTGGATTTCGTCGCCACCGGCGGCTACGCGCTCGGCGCCTACGAGCGCTTCAAGCGGCTGACCGTCGACGAACACGGCCGCTACCGTATCGCCGGGCCGCGTTTCGCCCGGCAGCACCGGATGAACGCCGGCACGATCGTCGAGGCCCAGATGCTCAAAGTCCGCGCGGGCGGGCGCAACCTGGGCCAGGTCGAGGAATATTTCGTCAACGGTCTGGTCAGGGGCGACACCTTCATCTTCGCCGGCGAGATGCTGGAGTTCAACGAGGTGCGCGAGATGACGGTCCATGCCCGCAAGGCGAAGGGCGTGGATGCGCCGAAGGTGCCGGCCTATGGCGGCGGACGGCTGCCGCTCACCACCAATCTGGCCGACCGGGTGCGCGCCATGATCGCCGACCCGGCCGGATGGGGCGCATTCCCGGACCAGGTGCGCGTCTGGCTCGACCGCCACGCCGAACAGTCGGTCTTCCCGCAGGCCGACGGGCTGCTGGTCGAGACCTTCCCGCGCCAGGGCAAGATCTACACCGTCGCCTACTGCTTCGAGGGCCGCAACGCGCATCAGACCCTGGGCATGCTGCTGACCCGGCGCATGGAGCGGGCCGGCCTCGGGCCGCTCGGCTTCGTCGCCACCGATTACGTCATCGCCGTGTGGTCGCTGGAGCGGCCGGAGGACCTGGACGGCCTGTTCGACCCGGACATGCTGGGCGACGACCTGGAGGCCTGGATGGCGGAGAGCACATTGCTCAAGCGCACCTTCCGCAACGTCGCGACCGTCGCCGGGCTGATCGAGCGCAACCATCCCGGCCAGCGCAAGACCGGCCGCCAGGTCACCTTCAGCGCCGACCTGATCTACAACGTGCTGCGCCGGCACGAGCCGAACCACATCCTGCTGCGCGCGACCCGGCAGGACGCCGCGACCGGCCTCACCGACATCCGCCGCCTCGGCGAAATGCTGACCCGCGTCCAGGGCCGCATCCGGCACCAGAAGCTCGACAAGGTCTCGCCCCTCGCCGTGCCGATCCTGCTCGAGATCGGCCGCGAATCGGTGGCCGGCGAAGCGGTCGAGGACCTGCTGGCGCGCGAGGAGGAACTGGTGGCCGAGGCGGGGCTGGGCGGCGGGCCTGCACGGTAATTGTAGTCACCATGTAGTCTTGATCCGGCCGGCACGGGTCGGCATATTACCGGAAATGAATGTGTGAACAGGAGCGAACCGTCATGGAAGTCGGCTTGCGCGACGCGAAGGCGCGCCTTTCCGAACTGGTCGCCGCCGCCCAAGGGGGCGAGCGCGTCGTCATCACCAAACACGGCCGGCCCGCGGTCGAACTCGTGCGCTGCGAACGCCGCGGCGGCATCGACTTCGAGAAGCTGGAGGAGGACCGCCGACGTCTCGGGATCATTGGCGACGGCGAACGGTGGCCGGAGGAATTCAACGATCCCGCCTTCAGCCGCCGGGTGCTCGGCCTCGACGACGATTAGCCTGACCGGCGATGCGGGTGCTGCTCGACACGTCCTATCTCTATGACTTCATGGAGGCGCCGGGCGAGTTTTTTGATTTTGAGCTGCGCATCCTCGTCGCGCGCGACGCGCAGTTTTTCGTCAGCGCCGTGTCGATCTGGGAAATGCGGCTGAAATTCAATGCCCGGCATCCGTCGGGTATGCGCAAGAGCCGGTTCGACCCGGAGGATGCGGTCGCGGCTCTCGAGAGGCAGGGCGTGACGTTCCTGCCGATGACGATTCTGCATGCTGCGCGACCGCTCGAAACGCCGCTCGGTCACCGGGATCCGTTCGACGAACTGCTGCTGGTCACGGCCCAGGAGGAAGGGCTCAGACTGCTCACCATCGACAGGCAACTTGTCGGCCACCCCCTGGCGCTTACGCTGGAAGGGCGCGCTTAACGCGCTCGCCCCGCCCTTCGATACGCCCCGGATCGAGGCCGGGGCTGCTCAGGGTGAGGGTGAAGGGGGTGAACGCATTACAACACCCTCATCCCGAGTAGGCGCGCGCCGGCGCGCCGTATCGAGGGACGCCCTCCCCGGTTGCCGCGCGGGGCGGCGGGCCGTAGATTGCGCCATCCGCTCCGCCGCCCGAAGGCCCGCGCCATGCCGCTCGACGCCGCGCCCCCTGAAACGAAACCCGAAATCGTTCCCTCGACCTGTCCGCACGACTGCCCGAGCACCTGCGCGCTCGATGTCGAGCGGCTCGATGCGCGCACCGTCGGCCGGGTCCACGGCGCGAAGAGCAACGACTATACCGCCGGCGTGGTCTGCGCCAAGGTCGCCCGCTATGCCGAGCGGGTCCACCATCCGGCCCGCCTCACCCGGCCGCTGCGCCGCACCGGGCCGAAGGGCGCCGGCATCGACGCCTTCGCGCCGATAAGCTGGGACGAGGCGCTGGACGAGGTCGCGGACAGGCTCAAAGCCATCGCCGAAGAATGGGGCAGCGAGGCGGTCTGGCCCTATTTCTACGCCGGCACCATGGGGCTGGTGCAGCGCGACGGCATCGACCGGCTGCGCCACGCCATGCGCTATTCGCGCCAGCATTCCACCTTCTGCAACACGCTGGCCGACGCCGGCTGGCTCGCCGGGGTCGGCGTCAAATACGGCCTCGATCCGCGCGAGATGCAGGACGCCGACCTGATCGTCGTGTGGGGCGGCAACCCGGTCAACACCCAGGTCAACGTTATGACCCACATCGCCCGGGCCCGCAGGAACCGGGGCGCGAAGCTGGTCGTCGTCGATCCCTACCGCACCGGCACGGCCGAGCAGGCGGACATGCACCTCGCCGTGCGGCCCGGAACCGACGGCGCGCTCGCCTGCGCCGTCATGCATATCCTGTTCCGCGACGGCCGCGCCGACCGGGACTATCTGGAGAAATACACCGACTGCCCGGCGGAGCTGGAAGCCCATCTGCAATCCCGCGGGCCGGCCTGGGCGGCGGACATCACCGGCCTTTCGACCGAGGAAATCGAAGCCTTCGCCGCCCTCTACGGCCGGACCGACCGCGCCTTCATCCGCGTCGGCTACGGCTTCACCCGCTCGCGCAACGGCTCGGCCAACCTGCACGCCGTGACCTGCCTGCCGGCCGTCGCCGGCAAGTGGCGGCACCATGCCGGCGGCGCGCTCTATTCCAACGGCGGCCTCTACCCGGTCGACGCCACGCTGATCCGCGGCCTCGACGTCATGGACAAGGAGACCCGGCTGCTCGACCAGTCGCGCATCGGCCCGATCCTGACCGGCGACCCCCAGGATATCGGCGGCGGCGGCGACGCGGTTCCGGTCAAGGCGCTGTTCGTCCAGAACACCAACCCGATGATGGTGGCGCCGGAATCGGCCAAGGTGCGCGAGGGCTTCCTGCGCGACGACCTGTTCGTGTGCATCCAGGAGCAGTTCATGACCGAGACGGCGGCGATGGCCGATATCGTCCTGCCGGCGACGACCTTCCTCGAGCATGACGACATGTATGTCGCCGGCGGCCACACCTATCTCCAGGTCGCGCGCCGGGTGATCGAGCCGCTCGGCGAATGCCGGTCGAACCACCAGGTGCTGTGCGGCCTGGCCCAGCGCTTCGGCAGCAACCATCCCGGCTTCCGCATGACGGAATGGGAAATCATCGACGCGACCCTGAAGGCGTCCGGCCTGGGCGACGCCGACACGGTGGCGGACGGCCGCTGGATCGACTGCGCCAAATCCGCGGACGAGATGCATTTCCGCACCGGCTTCGGCCATCCCGACGGCCGGTTCCGCTTCCGCCCCGACTGGTCGAAGGTCGGCCGCGACAGCGCCCGGATGCCGGCGCTGCCGGACCATTTCGCGGTCATCGACGAAGCCGACGGCGAGCACCCCTTCCGGATGGTGACCGCGCCGGCGCGCAACTATCTCAACAGCAGCTTCACCGAGACGCCGACCTCGCAGCGGCGCGAGGGCCGGCCGACGGTCAAGCTGCGCCCGGAGGACCTGGACGCGGTCGGCGCCGCGGACGGCGCGCGGGTGCGGGTCGGCAACCGCCGGGCGAGCATCGTGCTCCACGCCGAAGCCTTCGACGGGATGCAGCGCGGCGTCGCCATCGTCGAGAGCATCTGGCCCAACGCCGCCTTCGAGGAGGGCCTGGGCGTCAACGCCCTGGTCAGCGCCGACCCCGGCCCGCCGCTCGGCGGCGCGGTGTACCACGACACCGCGGTGTGGATCAGGCCGGCGTAGGGGGGCCGGGCGAAGGGCCGGACAGCGGATGAGTATGGACAGGCCGTTTCCGGGCGGCCTTTTCTCCGGCGACTATCTCGGCGAGGCGATCGCCGGAACGGACGACTGGCAGGCGTTCGGCGACGCTTCGCTCTACGCGCTCGAAGCCGGGCTTACCGACATTTTTTCCCGCTTCCCGGCCGCCGGCGCGCCGAACGAGAGCCAGACCGAGGACGACCTGATCTGGCCGGTGCTCGAAGCGCTCGGCTGGACCGAATCGCTGCGCCAGCAGAATCTTTCCTTCCGGGGCCGCGGCGACGTGCCGGACGGCCTTCTGTTCGCCGACGCGCAGGCCAAGGCCGGGGCCAACGCCGTCGCGGAATGGCAGCGGTATGCGCACGGCCTCGCCCTCGTCGAATCCAAGCGCTGGGCCCGGCCGCTCGACCGCGGCTCGGCGGAGGCCGGCGAGGCGACCGCGCCGTCCACCCAGATGCTGCGCTACCTGCGCCGGGCCGACGACCTGACGGAGGGCAAACTGCGCTGGGGCATCCTGACCAACGGGCAGGTCTGGCGCCTCTACTGGCAGGGCGCGCTTTCCGTCTCCGAGCAGTTTTTCGAACTCGACCTGGCGGCGCTCCTCGACCTGCCGGACCGTAACGAGGGCCTGTTTGCGCTGGACGCCGCCGCGCGCCGCCACTGGCTCCGGGTCTTCGCGCTCATGTTCCGGCGCGAAGCCTTCCTGCCCGATCCGGCCGACGGGCGGACCTTCCACCGCCGCGCGCTCGACGAGGGCCGCGACTACCGGGAAGCGGTCGCGAAGAACCTGTCCGGCGTCGTGTTCGAGCGGGTTTTCCCGGACCTCGCCCGCGCCATCGCCGCCGCAAAGCCGGATGCGCCCCTGCCGGAGGTGCGCGACGCCGCGCTGATCCTGCTCTACCGGCTGCTGTTCGTCCTCTACGCCGAGGACCGCGACCTGCTGCCGGCCCGCGACAGGCGCTACGACGATTACGCGCTGAAGGAAAAGGTCCGCAGGGACATCGGGCGCCGCAAGGACGAGGCCGACGTCTTTTCCGAAACGGCGCCGCTCTACTGGACGGCCATCGACAATCTCTGCCGCGCCATCGACGGCGGCGACCCGTCCATCGGCCTGCCGCCCTATAACGGCGGCCTGTTCGACCGGGCGCGCACGCCGCTGCTGTCCGGTATCCGGCTCGGCGACGCCGCGATCGCCGACGTTATCGACGCCCTCTCCTTCGAGCGGACGCCCGCAGGCCGGCGCTATATCAACTACCGCGAACTCGGCGTGCAGCAGCTCGGCTCGATCTACGAACGGCTGCTGGAGCGGGAACTCGTGCGCGACGATGGCGAAGGCCCCGGCGGCATCGCCGTGCGGCCCGACATTTTCGCGCGCAAGGACAGCGGCAGCTACTACACGCCGGACGACCTTGTCGGCCTGATTATCGCCGAAACCGTCGGGCCGCTGGCCGACGCGCGCATGGCGGCGTTCGAGGCCGCGGCGCGGCAATTGCCGGAGGACGGCGGCGCCCGCACCCGCGCGATGGCGGACCTGCGGAAGCTGGACCCGGCGGAAAAAATCCTCGACCTGAAAATCTGCGACCCCGCCATGGGCTCCGGCCATTTCCTCGTCAACCTGGTCGACGACCTGTCCGACCGGGTCATCGCCGCGATGGCCGAGGCGGAGGCGTTGGCCGGGGGCTACGCCTCGCCGCTCGCCGCGCGCATCGGGGAAATCCGCGCCACCATCCTCGCCAACGCCGAAGCCGGCGGCTGGACCGTCGATCCGGCCCGGCTCGACGACCGCCACATCGTCCGCCGCATGGTGCTCAAGCGCTGCGTCTACGGCGTGGACAAGAACCCGATGGCGGTCGAACTCGCCAAGGTCGCCCTGTGGCTGCACACCTTTACGGTCGGCGCGCCGCTCAGCTTCCTCGACCACCATTTGCGCTGCGGCGACAGCCTGTTCGGCGCCTGGGTGCGCCGCGGCGTCGACAAGGCGGCGGATTACGGCAGCCCGCTGCTGCTGCACGAACCCATGAGCCGGGCAATGGGGACGGCGCGGGCGATGCAGCGGATCGAGAAGATGACCGACGCCGAGATCGCCGAGGCGCAGCGTTCCGCCGAGACCTTCGCCGAAGTCGAGGCGGCGACCGCGCCGCTCAACGCCGTCCTCTCGCTGGTCCACGCCCTGGACTGGCTCGATATCCGCGACCGGGAAGGCAAGGCTGCGGTGCAGGCGTTCTTCGCCGGCGCGCTGGGCGACCCCGTCGGCATCGCCCTGGGCGAGGTCGCGCCGCAGCCGCCGGAGACGAAACCGGAGCGCGGCGGAACGACGAAGCAAATCTCGCCGGGAGAGATTATCGAAGCGTTTGCGGACATCCGCGGCCGCGCCGCGGCCCTCGTAGGCGACGAACGCTTCTTCCACTGGCAGGTTGCTTTTCCCGGCGTCTGGTCGAACTGGGACAGCGCCGGGCTGGAGGGCGGCTTCGACGCCGTGATCGGCAACCCGCCCTGGGACCGCATGAAGTTGCAGCAGGTCGAATGGTTCGCCGCCCGCCGGCCGGAGATTGCGATGGCGCCGCGCGCCGCCGACCGCAAGCGGATGATCCGAGAGTTGGAGAAGGCCGGCGACCCGCTGGCGGACGGTTTCGCCCGGGCGAACGAACGCACTGCCGCGGGCCTTCGGATGGCGCGCAAGGGCGGCGATTATCCGCTGCTCTCCGGCGGCGACATCAACCTCTATTCCCTGTTCGTCGAGCGCGCGACGGCGCTGGCGAAGCCGGACGGCGCGGTCGGCCTGCTCGTGCCGTCCGGCATCGCCTCGGACAAGACGGCGGCGCGCTTTTTCCAGGGTGTCGCGACCGGCGGCCGGCTCCGGGCGCTCTACGATTTCGAAAACCGGCGCACCCGTTACGACTCGCCGCCCTTCTTCCCGGACGTCGACAGCCGCTTCAAATTCTGCGCTTTCGTGGCCGGCCGGTCGCCGTCCGAGCGCCCCGCGCGCTGCGCCTTCTTCCTTCAGGACGTTTCGGAACTGGACGATCCCGAACGCTGCTTCCCGCTGGCGGCGGCGGATTTCGCCCGCGTCAACCCGAACACCGGCACCGCGCCGGTCTTCCGCTCCCGCCGCGACGCCGCGCTGACGACGGCCGTCTACCGCCGCTTGCCCGCGCTGGTGGACCGGTCTTCGGGCCGCGAGGTCAAGGCGTGGCCGGTGAAATATGTGCGGATGTTCGATATGACCAACGACTCCGGCCTGTTCCGCACCCGCGCCGAACTGGAGGAGAAGGAGGGCGCCTGGCCCGTCGGCGGCAACCGCTGGGACAGCCCGTCCGGCGAATGGCTGCCGCTTTACGAAGGCAAGATGGTCCAGGCTTTCGACCACCGCGCGGCCGGTGTCGTAGTAAATCCCGAAAACGTACATCGGCCCGCCCAGCCGGAACCGGCGACCCCGGAACAGCAGCGAAACCCGGATTGGCTACCCGAACCGCAATATTGGGTGTTGCAGCGCGAAACGGACTTTCCGGACGCGCGGTATTTACTGGGCTTCAAGGACGTGACAGCGCCAACTAACGTGCGGTCCATGATTGCTGCGCTGGTTCCCGGCTGCGGCGCCGGCAACACGCTGCCGGTCCTTTCCGTAAGTAACGGAGACGCTGCGCAAACTGCGTTGCTTCTGGCGAACCTGAACGCGGTTTCGTTCGACTATGTTGCGCGCCAGAAGATCCAGGGCCAGCACCTAAATTGGTACATCGTCGAACAACTCCCCGTCGTGCCGCCGGAGCGGTACGAAACGGCGCGCTTCGGCCCGAAAACCGCGGCGGAGATCGTCCGCGAAGCCGTGCTGGAACTCACTTATACGGCGCACGATATGGCGCCATTCGCCCGCGACATGGGCCATGTCGACGAGGCCGGCGAAACCCTGCCGCCCTTCGCGTGGGACGACGCCCGCCGCCTCCGTCTGCGCGCGAAGCTGGACGCCCTCTATTTCCACCTCTACGGCGTGACGGACCGCGACGACATCCGCCACATCTACGCCACCTTCCCCATCGTCGAACGCCAGGAAACCAAGGCCCACAACCGCTACCTCTCCCGCGACCTCTGCCTCGCCTGGCTGAACGCCTTGGAGGCGGGCCGGCCCGATGCGGAGATTGCGCTGTAGGGCGGCGGGGCGGCGCTGCCCCGGAACGCCCCGAGTGCCACCCCGGATGGAGCGAAGCGGAAATCCGGGGTCCAGAGCCGCGGGCAGAAGCCGTGCCCGGCGTCTCTGGGCCCCGGATCGGCCTCCGGCCGTCCGGGGTGACAATTCGGGGGAAAGCCGGGGAGCGCGCCTCCGCGCCCGGCATTGGGTTGAATATCCGGCCCCATAACGCCATGTGGGGCAAGACCGTATCGCGAAAATATCCGTGCAACTGTTCCCCGGAGTTTGAATTATGGCGAATACCCATACAATCCGTACAACCAGATTGACGGATCGACAGGTTCTGGATCTGGTTTACGCAATCAAGGATAGCGATACATCGGCCCAAATAAGCGTTGAGCTGATTCCTGGAGTTAGCGTAGATATATCCTCTTTTGGTCGGCAAGATGACAGTGTAAAGAAGCTTGATAGAAAGCGTTACGCAATACGGAGCGTAACTGTATCCAATCTAAATTCAGTGATGATCTATTTCTGCCGCGGCATTACTCGCAATGTTGATGACTTCATGCAAAAGAGAGAATCTTCTCCCTATTTCGATGAGGTAATCTTAGGGCGTTCCGGGAACATATCCAGTGAGAAGATTTGGGAGAAAATTTTGAGCTATGTGGATTTGATCGAAAATAATATTCCAAAAAGTTTCCCGCTGAAGGAAGCTGAAAAATCCCAAGATGCAATTGATGTGCTGCGTGAAGAAATAGCTAGTCTAGCGAATTTATATAAGAATGCTCTAAACGATCTGCAAAAAGAGCGAGCTGATTTCAGGAAAATCTTCGATGAAGAGCGTCTGGAGGCCAGTAAAAAATACGAGGAAGAAAAGAATCGGCTGAGTGACGAAGCCGCCCAGAGAAAACGGCAATTTGAAGTGCACAAATTGCAGGAAGAAGCTGTCCTTCAGAAAAGAGAGAAAGAACTTGACGACAGACAGCAAGAGCTCGACGACCGCCAGCACATGCACGCGCGCCGCGACTTGCGAGACCGGATTGCAAAGAATTTCAAGGCGCGCGTCGGTAAACCTCTGATTTCCCGGCATACATCCTACATCCGATGGGCCGTTTTCTCGCTGACGCTGACTTTCGGCGCGGGGATCGGCTATTTCGGCATCGAAGGTTTCGGCGAGGCCGTCGATGCGGCCTCGAAAGGCGGCGCGCCGCTTTGGCTGACGATCGGCCTGCTGGTCAGGGGTATCCTTCTGCCGGTCCTGGGCGTCGGTTTCATCGTGTATGCGATCAACTGGCTCAGAGTGGTTTACCTCGACGACGTCCGCACGGAACGGCGTTACGAAAGCAACGGCGACGACATCGACCGGGCGAGTTTCGTGATCGAGACGCTCATGGAAGTCGGCGAGAAGGAAAAGGTCGACGTCCCGGATGCGTGGGTCGAGGGCGTGTGCCGGAACCTGTTCGCCGACAAGGGCGAAAGCGGCGGTGGCAAAGCGCCGTCCGACGCCGTGACCGTGCTGCTGGAAGCGATTTCCGGCGCGAAAATAGGCCCGGACGGCACGGAAATCTCCATGGACCGGCGCGGCGCCAGAAAGCTGGCCAAAGAATACGGAAAACAGTAACGCGCGCGCCGCTGGCGGACCTGCGGCAGCGGCAGCCTTCCGGCAGCGGTCCGGGGGCGTATGCGCCCGGTTGACTTCGCCGGACGAAACGGACCAAAAGACAGCCGGCAGGCAAAGCTGGAATGCGATGACCGAGTTGCCTCTATCGGATGACGACCTGGACAGTCATCGCGCGGCCTCGAAACGGGTGACGAACCCCGGAGCGCGCTGGTCGGAGAAGCCCGGGCGCCACCGGCAGCGGAACTTTACCGCGGTGTCGGACGACGGTTCGTCCTACCGCGTCTACCTCCGGCAGAATCTGGACGACGACAAGGATTTCTCCTGCGGCCTCGCATTGATGCAACGGGGCGGAAAACCCCTCAGCCTGGTCCGCTACAACGGTCCGGGCCACGTTCACGGCGAGATCCGCTACCGCTGCCATATTCATCGCGCCTCCGCCGCGGCCCTTGCGGCGGGACGGAAGATAGACAGCCGCGCCGAAGAGACCGGCCGCTATGCGACACTGGAAGGCGCGCTGGCCTGCCTGATCGAAGACTGCGGAATCTCGGGCCTGGCCGCGCAGCGCGACGAGGGGGATTTGTTCGATGGCTCTTGACCGGGAGCGCCTGGAACGCCTCCTGTGCGAACGGCTGTGCGCGAATGTCGGCGTTCACCGGCGCGAGGACGGCGCGCTCATGCTGGAGACGCCGTTCGCCTTTCCGGACGGCGACCGCTATCCCGTCTATCTTTCCGAAACGGCCACCGGAGGCGTGAGGCTCAGCGACCGCGGCCACACATTGATGCATATCGGCTACGAGCACGACGTGGACACATTCTACGACGGCGCCCGCGCCGTCCTCCGCGAACAGATCGTCCGCGAGTGCGGCATCGAGGAGGACGACGGCGTGTTTTCGATGGAAACCTCGCCGGAGCGGCTCGCCGACGCGCTCTTCGGATTCGGCCAGGCGCTGACCAAAATCCACGACCTGACCTTCCTGAGCCGCGAGCGCGCGGCGTCCACATTTTACGAAGACCTGGATTCGCTGCTGTTCGGCCTGATGGGCGAGGAGCGGGTGGACGCCGGCTATATTCCGGCCGGCGTTCCGAACGGAGGCGATTATCCCGTCGATTACCGTCTCGAAGGCAAGGCGGGGACGCCGGTGTTCCTGTACGGCGTTCCGGGCCGCGACAAGGCGCGGCTGACGACGATCATGCTGTCCCACTTCCTGCTTCACGGCCTTGCGTTCGAATCCGTGATCGTGTTCGCCGACCAGCAGGAGATTCCCCGGCTCGACCTCGCGCGCCTGACCAACGTCGCCGGCACGGCCGTGGCCTCGCTCGACGCGGAAGCCGATCTTCGCCGCAAACTGGACCGGCTGGCGGCGTGAGGCGGCCCGGGTTCGGGGCGACCGCCCCGCCGGCCGACCTACGGCAGCGGCAGCCTTCCGGCGGCGGAATAGTGGGCGAAGTTGAAGGCGGCGCCCTCGCCCCTGGAGAGCGCGGCGCCCCACAGGTCGAAATCGGCCGTGACCAAAGGCGTTTCCGGGGAGACCGCTTCGAGAAGCGCGGCGTCGGTCAGGCCGAGTTTGGCGAACATCCGGTTGTTCGCCGCAACCGCGCTCGCAACCGTGATTTCTTCCGCCTGCCCGATCAGGCGCCGCAGATATTCCAGATAGCGGGCGTCGGCGCGGTCGATGAGCAGGTTCGACGCTTCGGTGAGGATATTCGGCGTGACGTATATCCGGTCGATTTCCTCGAACAGTCGGAGCAGGGTGTCGTAGTCTTCCGGCAGGAAGCTGCGGGTGCGCCGGTGCCTGGCGACCGCCCGCCGGTCTACGCCGCCGACGACCAGCAGGACCAGAAGGTTGGCGTCGATAAACGCCCCGCTAACCGGCATCCGGCAGGTCGCCGTTGAGGCGGCGGTTCTTGACGGATTTTATCTTTCCGGTCGCGTCGTCGATTTCGACGGATTTGTAGGTCCGCGCCTTCCAGTCTTCCTGCCTCTGACCGGCGGCGAGGGCGGCGGGCAGGCCACGGCGCATGTCCATGTCGCGGAAGAAGCCGATCGTGACCTTCCACGCGCCGTTCCGGTCGTCGAAGGCAACCTCTTCCAGGCCGACATGCTTCAGGCCCTGTCCGGAGAACAGGTCGATGACATAGGCTTCGGCCGCCTGCACCGCTTCCTTGACATTCATTCCGGCCTTGCCCGTTATCTGCCTGCGGCTTCCGGGTAGCGGTATCTATGGGCGGGGATGGACGGCGTCAACCGCGCCGCGCCCGCAGAGAGGGGATTGCGCGCTATGAAGGCCCCTGAACCGAAAGCCGCCGAACTGAAAGCGAGCGCGTTCGACCGGGAGGCCCGGCTGCGCGGCGTGCCCCGGCAGTCGCTCATCAAGCTGTGGATCGCCGAACGGCTGAAGCAGGAAACCGCCTGAGCGCGCCCTCGCCGTTCCGCCTGCCCGGACGCCCGAAAACCGCCCGCCGTCCCCGACAAGGACTCCCCCATGCTGCCGGCCCCGACGCTCCGCCATTTCTGCGATATCGATGTCGAGCTCGGGCCGGTTCGCGAACTGGGCGCGGGCCGGGCCGGCCGGCGCCGGATTATCCCCATCGTCGGGGGCCGCGTTTCCGGGCCGGGGATTTCCGGGCGGCTCCTGAACCTGGGCGCGGACTGGCAGACGGTCTTCGCCGGCGGGCCGGTCGAACTCGACACCCGCTATGCGATGGAAACCGACGACGGCGCCCTGATCGAGATCGTCAACTACGGCTACCGCCACGGGCCGCCGGACGTGCTCGACCGCATCGCCGCCGGCGGGGACGTCCCGCCCGGCAGCTACTATATGCGCACCCACGCCCGGCTCGAGACCGGCGACCCGGCCTATGCGTGGGTCAACCGGATGCTGTTCGCCGGAACGGGCGCGCGCCGCAAGGCGTCGGTGCACATCTCGCTGTTCGCCATAGAATAGAGCCGGCGAATAAGGCTTGCGCCGCCCGCCCTCGCGGCGGCACATCGGGCGGGCTGCAACGGAGGAGCCGCAAAGCCATGCCCTACGCGACGGCCGACGACGGAGTGCGCCTGTATTACGAGGAGACGGGGTCGGGAACGCCGGTCGTCTTCGTCCACGAATTCGCCGGCGACATGGGCTCGTGGGAGCCGCAGCTGCGCCATTTCGGGCAGCGCTACCGGGCGCTGGCCTACAATGCGCGCGGCTACCCGCCCTCGGATGTCCCGGACGGACCGGCGCGCTACGGCCAGGCGCGCGCCGCCGACGATATCGCCGCGGTCCTGGACGCCGCCGGGATCGGCCGGGCCCATGTCTGCGGCCTCTCGATGGGCGGCTTCGCCACGCTCCATTTCGGTTTCCGCCACGCCGCACGGGCGCGCTCGCTGGTCGTGGCCGGCTGCGGCTACGGGGCGGAGCCGGACACGCGCGCGCTGTTCCGGGCCGAGGCCGAGGCGACGGCGGCGTCGATCGAGCGCGACGGCATGGCGGCCTTCGCCGAAACCTATGCCGCGGGGCCGGGCCGCGCGCCGTTCGCAAACAAGGACCCGCGCGGCTGGCGCGAGTTCCGCGACCGGCTGGCCGGGCATTCGGCGGCGGGTTCGGCGGCGACCATGCGCGGCGTGCAGGCGCAGCGGCCCTCGCTCTACGACCTGACGGCCGAGATGGCGGCGCTGCGCGCGCCGACCCTGGTGCTGACCGGCGACGAGGACCGGCCCTGCCTGCTGCCGGGCGTGCTGATGAAACGGACGATTCCGGCGGCGGCGCTCGCGGTCATGGCCAATTGCGGCCATACGATCAATCTCGAGGACCCGGACGAATTCAACCGCCTGTGCGGCGCCTTCTTCGCCCGGGTCGACGCCGGCCGCTGGCCGGAGCGCGATCCGCGCGCCGCAACGGACTCGATCCTCGGCGTCGAAGCGCCATAGGCCGGCCGCGCGCGCCGGCCGCCTTACATTTCCCGGCGAATCCTGACATACCGGGCCTCCCTTCACCCAGACGCGACACCGCCATGCCTGCCGAGCTTCACATCGAGCGCCGGGGCGAAATCCTGGTCCTGACCCTGGACGATCCCGAAACCCGCAACGCCATCGCCCGCGAGATCTACGAGAAGGCGACCGCGGCCATCGTCGACGCCGGCAGCGATCCATCCGTGCGCGCGATCGTGCTGACCGGGGCGAACGGCGTGTTCTGCTCCGGCGGCAATGTCGGCAACTTCCCGGAGCGGCGGAAGCAGCCGCGCTCGGTCAGCCTCGGCTCGGTCGGCCTGCTGCACGGCTGGATAAAGGCGATCCGCGCCTGCCCCAAGCCGGCGATCGCCGCGGTCGAGCGGGTCGCCGCCGGGGCCGGCGTCTCGCTCGCGCTGGCCTGCGACCTGATCGTGTCGTCGCGCGACGCCCGCTATGTCGTCGCCTACGTCAAGATCGGCCTCAGCCCCGACGGCGGCGCGACCGCGACCCTGATGCGCCTGCTGCCGCGCCACCTTGTGACCGAACTGTGCCTGTTCGGCGACCCCATCGACGCCGAAACCCTGCACCGCCACGGCGTTATCAACCGGCTGACCGAACCGGGCGGAGCGCTCGACGGGGCGATGGCGCTGGCCGGCCGGCTCGCCGACGGGCCGCAGAACGCCATCGGCCGGATCAAGCGGCTGATCGACGCCGCGCCCGGCAACGGCTTCGGCGAACAGCTCGACATGGAAGGCGGCTTCATCGCCGACTCGTTCAGGGACGAGGAAACCCGGATCGGCTTCGAAGCCTTCCTGAACAAGAGGAAGCCGGACTTCCGCAAGGCGGGCGCCGGGTGACATTCAACCGGACCGGAGATCGGACCCTGCCCGTCATTTCGACCGTAGCCCCGGACATGTCCGGGGCGAAGCGGAGAAATCTTTTCGCGCCGAGCGTCGGTCTATGCGCCGCGCCTGAAAGATATCTCCACTCCGCCCCCCTTCGGGCGGCTCCGGTCGATATGACGGTTGAAGTGTATTGCGGCCGACCGTAACGGCCCATTGTCGCAAACCGGTGACGGGCGGCGGCCGGATGCGCCATAACGGGCGCGGCGCCCGATCGACGCATTGCGGAGGGAAACGGAGAGGATGCCCGGCAACGACACCGTCGGCCTGAAGGCCTATGGCGCCTACGTCCCGCGGCTGCGGCTGAGCCGCAAGGCGATCGCCGAGGCCAACGCCTGGTTCAACCCGGCGATCCGGGGGCTGGCCAAGGGCGAGCGCGCCATCTGCAACTGGGACGAGGACAGCCTGACCATGGGCGTCGAGGCCGCGCGCGACTGCCTGACCCCGGCGCGGCTGGACCCCGGCGCGCCGGCAGTCGCGGCGGCGATCGCGGCGGTGCATTTCGCCTCGACCACCCTGCCCTTCGGCGACCGGCAGAATGCCGGCATCCTCGCCACGGCGCTCAATCTCGGCGAGAGCGTCGCGACGATGGATTTCACCGCCTCGCAGCGCGCCGGAACCTCGGGCCTGCTCAACGCCCTGCGCAATGCAAAGGCCGGCGACACGGCCGGCGACACTTTGGTCGTCGCCGCCGACAAGCGCCGGACCCAGGCGTCGGGGCCGCAGGAATTGCAGTTCGGCGACGCCGCGGCGGCCTTCGCCGTGGGCAGCGATAACCTCATCGCGGACTATCTCGGCGGGCGCCAGCTTTCGACCGATTTCATCGACCATTACCGCGGCGGCGACTCCAAATACGATTACAACTGGGAAGAGCGCTGGATCCGCGACGAGGGCTATTTCAAGATCGCCCCGCGGGCGATTGCGGCGGCGCTCGCGGAGGCCGGCGTGGAGGCCGGCGCCGTCGACCGGTTCATCATGCCGGCGACGATCCGCGGCGTGCCGCAGAAGGCGGCGGCGCTGGCCGGCATCCGCGCCGAAGCGGTGCGCGACACCCTCCAGGCCCAGCTCGGCGAGGCCGGAACGGCGCACCCGCTGGTCATGCTCGCCGATTGCCTGCAGGAGGCCGCGCCGGGCGAGACGATCCTGGTCGCCGGCTGGGGCCAGGGCTGCGACGCGCTGCTGTTCCGCACCACGGACGCCCTTGCGTCGCTGCCGCCGCGCCGGGGGGTCAAGGGCTGGCTCGCCCGGCGCCGGGAGGAGACCAACTACAACCGCTATCTCAGCTTCAACGGCCTGCTGGAGCAGGACCGCGGCATCCGGGCCGAACTGGACGCGCCGACGGCGCTGAGCGCGCTCTACCGCAACCGCGACATGGTGCTGGGCTTCGTCGGCGGCAAATGCCGGGTCTGCGGCACGGTGCAGTATCCGAAGACCCGGGCCTGCGTCAGCCCGAACTGCGGCGCCTTCGACAGCCAGGACCCGCACGCCTTCGCCGAAATCCCGGCGAAGGTGCAGAGCTGGACCGCCGACAACCTGACCTATTCGCCCGACCCGCCGGCCCATTTCGGCATGGTGGTGTTCGACGAGGGCGGCCGGCTGATGGCCGACATGACCGACGTGGCGCCCGGCGAGGTCGCGGTCGGGATGCCGGTGCGCATGGTGTTCCGCCGCCGGGCGGTCGACGACAAGCGCGGCTTCATCAAGTATTTCTGGAAAGCGACGCCGGCCCATACGGCGGAAGAGGCGACAGGAGGCGCGGCATGAGCCTGAGCGACGTCAAGGCCCTGACATTCGATACCGGCGGCACGATCCTCGACTGGCACGGCGGCTTCCGCGACGCGCTGGCCGCCGCCGGCGCGCGCCACGGCATTGAGCGCGACTGGCCGGCGCTGGCCAACGAGCTGCGCCGGCGCGGCCTCAAGGCCATGCTCAACCTCGGCGAGCGCGAACCGCCCGGCTACAATTTCGACGACGCCCACCGTTTTTCGCTGGAGGCCATCGCGAAGGAACACGGGCTGGACGCCTTCGCCGAAGAGGATTTCCGCGCCATCGCCTGGGACGCGGCGCACAATTTCGAATGCTGGCCCGACTTTCCGGCGGTGCTGCCGAAGCTGCGCGCGCGGTACCTGGTCTGCTCCTTCACCATCCTGTCCTACCGGCTGATCCTGGACACGGCCAAGCGCAACGGCCTGTCCTGGGACGCGGTGTTCAGTTGCGAGGGCATCGGCAAATACAAGCTGCTGCCGGAGTCCTATCTCACCGTCGCCGCGCGCCTCCAGCTCGAACCGGGCGAATGCCTGATGGTCGCCTGCCACAATTTCGACCTCGACGCCGCCCGGGCGGTCGGCTACAAGACCGCCTTCGTGCGCCGCGCCGACGAATGGGGCCCCGAAGGCCCGCCCGACCCGGACCCCAACCCGGCCTGCGACATCGCCGTCGACAGCTTCCCGGAACTGGCCGAGGCGCTGGGGGTGAAGGTTTGAATTCCGTTTCCCATCCGTCGTCATTCCGTCCGACCGCAACCCCCTAATCGTCATTCCGACCGATCGTCCCGTTGTTGTCATTCCGGCCGGGCGCACCCCCCACCCGTCATTCCGACCGAGCGAAGCGAGTGGAGGAATCCCGGCTCGATCCCGACAACGGGAACCCGAGTCCGGTGACGAGATTCCTCCACTTCGCCGCCCGGTGGGCGGCTCCGGTCGGAATGACGGGATAGGGTTTACGGTTCCAGTGTCCGGTCGGAATGACGGGGTAGTTTAGATCGATGGAAAAGGGCGGGTTCGTCTACATGCTCGGGAGCAGGTCGGGCGTCTTGTACATCGGTGTCACCAATGACCTTGAGCGCCGCCTGTCCGAGCACAAATCCGGGTCGGTCGAGGGCTTCACCAGGAAGTACCGCGTCAACCGCCTGCTCTGGTACGAGCGCTACGACCGGATCGAGGACGCGATCGCCCGCGAAAAACAACTGAAGAACTGGCGGCGGGACAAGAAAGCGCGGCTGATCGAACGGGAAAATCCGCACTACGCGGATATTTCAGAGGAATGGTACGAGAGCGCAGCAACGGTATGACGCGGCTTCACCTGCGGCGCATGGCGGCGTAGGTTAGGGCCGGTCGCCGGGAAGGCCATCGAGCCAACGGCACAACGAGGACAAGAACCATGGCGCGCGGCATCAAGGACAAGGTGGCCATTCTGGGCATGGGCTGCTCGAAGTTCGGCGAGCGGTGGGACATGAACGCCGAGGACCTGATCGTCGAGGCGGTCGCGGAATGCCTGGAGGACGCCGGTATCGAGCGCAGCAGCATCGACGCCGCCTGGTTCTCGACGGCGATCGAGGAACAGCATGTCGGCAAGTCCGGCGTCCCGCTCGCGGTCAGCCTGCGCCTGCCCTACATCCCGGTCACAAGGGTCGAGAACTATTGCGCGTCGGGCACCGAATCCTTCCGCGGCGCCTGCTATGCCGTGGCGTCGGGCGCGGCGGACATCGCGCTCGCCGTCGGGGTCGAGAAGCTGAAGGACACCGGTTACGGCGGCTTGCCCCAGCGGATGCGCGGCGCGGTCGCCGACATGTACTGGCCGAACGCCTCGGCGCCGGGCAGCTTCGCCCAGCTGGCGACCGCCTATTCGGCCAAGCACGGCGTCCCGGCCGACACGCTCAAGAAGGCGATGGCCCAGGTGTCGGTGAAGAGCCACGCCAACGGCGCGAAGAACCCGAAGGCCCATCTGCGCAGGGAAATCGACATCGACACGGTGCTGAACGCGCCGACGGTCGCCGAGCCGCTCGGCCTGTTCGACTGCTGCGGCGTCTCGGACGGGTCGGCCGCCGCCCTCGTCACTACGCCGGAGATCGCCGGGAGCCTGGGCAAGGCCGGCGATCTCGTGACCGTCAAGGCCCTGCAACTCGCCGTCTCCAACGGCCAGGAAGCGAGCCACAATTCCTGGGACGGCAGCTATTTCATGACCACGCGGCGCGCCGCCGAGCGGGCCTACAAGGAAGCGGATATCCGCCGGCCGCGCGACGAAGTCAGCATGTTCGAGGTCCACGACTGCTTCTCGATCACCGAGCTGGTGACGATGGAAGACCTGTATCTGTCCGAGGAAGGCACGGCCTGGAAGGACATTCTCGACGGCTTCTACGACGCCGACGGCAAGATCCCCTGCCAGATCGACGGCGGGCTGAAATGCTTCGGCCACCCGATCGGCGCCTCGGGCCTGCGCATGCTCTACGAGATGTATCTCCAGTTCCACGGCCGGGCCGGCGCGCGCCAGCTCGACGATCCGAAGATCGGCATGACCCACAATCTGGGCGGCTTCCCGCACCAGAACGTGTCCAGCGTCTCGATCGTCGGCCGCTACGACGCCTGACGCCCGCCATCGGGCCGCCGCTATCCTGACTCCGCACGATCCCCTGTTCGAGCACCGCTTCGCCGACCTGGGCGAGGTCCTGCTCCACTATGTCACCGCGGGCAGCGGCCCGCCCGTCGTGCTGCTGCACGGCTGGCCGCAGACCTGGTGGGAATGGCGCCACGCCATTCCCGCGCTGGCCGAACGCTACACCGTCATCGCGCCGGACATGCGCGGCCTGGGCGACAGTTCCCGCCCTTCCGGCGGCTACGACAAGCGGACGGTGGCCGCCGACATCTGGCGCCTTGTGCACGAGCATCTGGGCCACGAGACGTTCCTGCTCGCCGGCCACGACTGGGGCGGCCCGGTCGCCTATGCGCTGGCCGCCGCCCATCCGGAGGCGGTGCGCAAGCTGGCGATCCTCGACGTCACCGTGCCCGGCTGCGGCGGCGATTTCTCCCAGGGCGGGCGGCGCTGGCATCACCGGTTCCACATGACGCCGGACCTGCCCGAAGCGCTGGTGACGGGCCGCGAGGCCGACTATCTCGGCTGGTTCTACCGCACCTTCGCGTACCGGCCCGACGCCATCGGCCCGGCCGACATCGCCGAATATCTGCGCACCTATACCCAGCCGGGGGCCCTGCGCGCCGGCTTCGCCTATTACCGCGCGCTGCCGGAGGATGCGGCGGCCAATGCGGAGATTATCGCCCGCTTCAAACTGCCGATGCCGGTCCTCGCGCTGGGCGGGGCGGTCAGCTATCCGCACGGCCGCGGGCGCGGGACGGAAACCGAAGAATCGCTGCGCCGTGTCGCGGACAACGTGACCGGCGGCACGATCCCGGATTGCGGCCACTTCATCCCGGAAGAGGCGCCGGAAGAACTGAACGCCCGGCTGCTGGACTTCTTCGCCGACTGAGCCCCTGTCGTGCGACCGGCCTCGTCTACAGCGGCCGGGTCGCCTCCTCGAGCCAGGCCGCGGTGTCCAGATCGACCAGCGGGCCGATCGTCTCGCGGACCCGGGCGTGATAGCCGTCGACCCAGCCCGTTTCGTCAGCCGTCAGAAGGGCCCGGTCGATCGGGGCGCGGTCGATCGGCGCCAGGGTCAGGGTCTCGAAGCCCAGCATCGGCCGCTCGGCGCCGGGGACCTCGACCTCCCGCACCGCGACCAGGTTCTCGATGCGGATGCCGTATGCGCCGGCCCGGTAATAGCCGGGCTCGTTGGAGACGATCATGCCGGGCTTCAGGGCGATGGCGTTGGGCAGCTTCGAAATGCGCTGCGGCCCTTCGTGGACCGAGAGGTAGCTGCCGACGCCGTGGCCGGTGCCGTGGTCGTAGTCCAGCCCGTCGGCCCACAGCGCCAGGCGCGCCAGGGCGTCGATCTGGCTGCCGGTCGTCCCTTCCGGGAACCGCGCGGTGGCGAGCGCGATATGGCCCTTGAGCACCAGGGTGAAATGGCGGCGCATCGCGGCGGTCGGCGCGCCGATGGCGACCGTCCGGGTCACGTCGGTCGTGCCGTCGGCATACTGGCCGCCCGAATCGACGAGATAGAGCGCGCCCGGTTCCAGCCTGCGGTTGGTCTCCGGCGTCACCCGGTAATGCACGATGGCGCCGTTCGGGCCGGCGCCGGAGATGGTGTCGAAACTCAGGTCGCGCAGCCGGTTCGTTTCGCGGCGGCAGCGCTCCAGCCGGTCGGCGGCGGCGATTTCGTCGACCGCGCCGCCCGGCGCCTCCCGCGCCAGCCAGGCGAGAAAACGGATCAGCGCCGCGCCGTCGCGCCTGTGGGCGTTGCGCGCGCCCTCCAGTTCGACGGCGTTCTTGCACGCCTTGGGCAGCTGGCACGGGTCGGCGCCGCGCTCGACAAGGGCGCCCGCTTCGTCCAGCACCCGGAAGATCCGGTCGGCCGCGCTCGCCGGATCGACCAGTACCTTGCGGCCGGCGAAGCCGGCCAGCGCCGCCTCGAAGGCGTCCGGCGGCTCGACGGCGACATCGCCGCCCAGATGCCGGGCCAGCGCCGAATCGACCTTGCCGGCCGGGGCGAACAGGGCGACCGTGGCGTCGTTGCGCAGGATGGCGAAGGAGAGCGGAAACGGCGTCCGCGGCACGTCGCGGCCGCGGATGTTGAGCAGCCAGGCGATCGAATCCGGCAGGGTGAGCACGGCGGCCTCGACGCCGCGTTCGGCCAGCTTCTGCGCCAGCGCCGCGCGCTTGCCGGCCGAAGTCTCGCCGGCCAGTTCCGGCGGATGGATTTCGAAGGGGGTGTCCGGCCGGGCCGGCCGGTCTTCCCAGAGCCGGTCGATCGGGTTTTCCGCAACCGGCGCGAGTTCCGCCCCGACCGCCTCGCAGGCCGCGCGGAGCCGCGCCGCGCCGTCGGCGGTGTGCAGCCACGGATCGTAGCCCAGCCGCCCGCCGCCGCCCAGCGACTCGCGCACCCAGGCCGCGGCCGGTTCGTCGGCGATGTGGCGGACCTCGAACGCCGCCGCATCGATCTGGTCGCCGACCTGCAATGTGTAGCGCCCGTCGACGAAGATCGCCGCCTTCTCCGCCAGCACGATCGCCAGGCCCGCCGAGCCGGTGAAGCCGGTCAGCCAGGCCAGCCGCTCGGCGCCGGGCGGCACATATTCGCCCTGGTGCTCGTCGGCGCGCGGGACGACGAAGCCCTGAAGCCCGTCCTGCGCCAGCAAGGCGCGCAGGGCGGCGACGCGGTCCACCGACCGGCCGGTCGGTTCCGGGGATGTCATGCGCGATACCCGGCGGCGCGGTAGGGCGCGGCCGGGCAAATTGAAGGGGTGGAGATATGCAACATGCGCATGGCAGACGAGGGGTTCGGTCGATTGTGCCGGTTCCGGCGCGCCTCATGTGACGGGCAGGACAACAGGGTCCACCCAACGAAGGTGCCCGGACAATGTTTCTATCGAAATCGACCCGGAGCGTCACGGGTTTCGACGAACTGGCGGTGCGCCGCGACGCCGCCGCCCTGCGCGCCCGGTTCCTGCGCTCGTATGCCCTCGGCGCATGGAGCGCGCTGCGGCGGCTGTTCTCCCGCCAGACGCCGCGCGGCATAGTTTACGTCCGGGAGGTCCGGGTCCCGCGCCGGCAATGGTTCAGCGAAGCCTCAGCCGGTAGCTGGACCACGGCCCCCTGACGAGCCGGCGCTCGAGCCGGAAGCCGGCGGCCCGGTAGCGGCAGAGCACGCGGCTTTCCTGGCTCGACAGGATACCCGACAGGATCAGCTGCCCGCGCCTCGCGACCGCGCCGCGCAATTCCGGCGCAAGGTCGGCCAGCGGCCCGGCGAGGATATTGGCGACGACCAGGTCGAACGGCCGCTCGCGCCGCACCGGGTCGAGGCCGCTTCCGCAGCGCGCGTCGATCCGGGGCAGGCAGCCGTTGCACACGGCGTTGGCCCGGACCGTGCGCACGGCGGCCGGGTCGATGTCCGTCGCCACCGCGCGCCGCTTCCACAGTTGCGCCGCCGCCAGCGCGAGAATGCCGGAGCCGGCGCCGAGATCGAGGATGCGCCGGGGCCGCCGTGTGCGCGCGATCTCCTCCATCAGCCGCAGGCAGCTTTGCGTCGTCTCGTGCCGGCCAGAGCCGAAAGCGGGGCCGGCGTCGACATGAAGGTCCAGCAGGTGGGACGGCGGCGCGGCGCGGCGCCGGTGTTCCGGCACGATGCGGAAGCGCCCGACCGCGATTTCCGTCAGCGCCGCCCGGTTCTCGGCCAGCCAGTCGCGCGCTTCGAGGCGGGCGACTTCGACAGCCGGGCGCGCGAGGCCGAGCGCTTCGGCCGCAACCGCCAACCCCGCCGCCAGGGGCGCATCGTCCGGCGCGCCGTCGAACAGCGCTTCGAGCGCCCAGGCATCGGGCCCGTCGCCGCTGCGCATCCGGGCCACGGACACCGCCGAGCCGAACAGCGGCTCCGCCGCCTCGACCAGGCGCCGGGGGCCGGCGAACCGCACCTGCCAGAGGTCCGGCGACGATGCCGGCGCGGCTTCGCTCACCTGCCGGCTTCCCAGTCCCCGCGGGTCAGCCGGTAGACCAGGAAGGCCGGCGGCTCGAGGCGGATCATCTCCTTCTCGAAGGTCAGGCCGGCCTTTTCCATGACGCGCAGGGAGCCCGGATTGTCCGGCAGGGTGAAGGAGACGACGCTCTCGACGCCCAGCGTCCCGAAGGCGAAATCGACCACCGCGGCCGCCGCTTCGGCGCCGTAGCCCCGGCCCCAGAATTCCGGCTCGAAGGCGTAGAGCAGTTCGATCTCGTCGCGGTTGTCGAGATAGTAGTGGCGCAGGCCGCTGCGCCCGACGGTCCGGCCGGTCGCCTTCTCGCTGAACATCCATTGGCCGTAGCCCAGGCGCTGCCAGTGCTCGACCGCGCCGCGCACGAACTGCTCGCTGCGGCCGGGCGTCCACGCGCCGCCGATATGCGCGGCGACCGCCTCGGCCCGGTGCAACGCCTGCAACTGCGCGACATCGCCCGGCGATATCGGCCGGGCGGTCAGGCGGTCGGTTTCGAGGTTCGCGGCGGCGTTCATCCGGAAAGACTGGGCGCGGCCCGGCGGCGCGTCAAGCGCAAGGCCGCCGCCGGACCTTTGCGGCTTGCGGCGGGACGGGTCGGGCGGACCGGCCTGCCGGCAACACGGTGCGCGGCCGAATTCGGGCGTCTTTCAGGAAGAAATATCCTCCGCGTGCATCGGCTTCCGGCAACTGTCCATATAGAGCCGCAGGGCTGCGTTGATGCGGGTCTGGTAGCCGGCTCCCCCGGCCTTGAAGAACTCAAGGATATCCGGGTCCAGCCGAACCGAGATTGCCTGCTTCCGGCGAGGCTCGACGACCCTGATTTTGGAATCGTCGAATTCGCCTTCATCGGGGTCGATCTCGGGTTCGAGGCCGGCCGCCTCCTGCTTCCGGAGAAGAACCCAGTCGGTCTTGTCCCGCTTCCTCCCGAGCAGAGCCTCACTCAGGGATGCGTTCTCGATATTCCCGTCTTTCATTACGCGCTGCCCGCCTGGCCGAAACGATTCGGCGCTTGCCGGCCCTCCATGTATAGATCACTGTGAGCAGTATGCCTTCACAGTAACCGGTAGCTTTCCATCGACGTTCTTCTGACCTAACCGAAGGTTTTTCCACTATGGGACCGGAAAATATCTTGATCGCGCTTGTAAAATCGATTCCGTGCTTGTCTATATTTTTCTGACGTTTTATGGGGTCGTATTCGAATAGCAGTTCGTCCTCAATACACACTTCTCGCACCTCCTTCCGAGTTTGGCGATCGGGGGCATATTCATCATCGCTACAGCTTTCGTAAGTGTCGCCCGCCGCAATATCGGGCAGCCCTCTGTATATACACACCCGGCCGCAGATGTACACCCCCTGCCCGGAAAAATCTTTCGGTCGGTCAGGGGCGCGGCGGCGGCGCCCGGCCATCCGCCGGGACAACCCGATGCTTCCGGATACCGGCGAGACCGGCCTGCCCCGAATAGAAACGCCGTCTCAATCTCCGCAGTTGCGATGACCGGTCCGACCGGTAAAGATCGGGCTATGACGCTCACCTACTCGATCTACGGAGCGAAAACGCGGTTTTCCGAGATCATCCGTCGGGTGCGCGACGGCAGGGCCGTCACCGTCTCCAACCGGGGGGAACCGGTGGCGGAGATCCGCCCGATCGGACGGCGGCAGGCGCCGACGCTCGAAGAGCGGCTCGACGATCTCGAACGCAGCGCCGCCCTGGTTCGCCCGGCGCTGCCGAAACGGACGTTCCGCCCGGCCGGGCGCCGGCCCGGCGGGCTGGCGCGCTTTCTCGCCGAACGCGGCGAATGAGCGTCGCGTATGTCGACAGTTCGGTTTTGACGGCGATCGCCTTCGACGAGCCGGAGGCCGCAGCGTATGCGCGCCGGCTGGACGAATTCACCCGTCTGATCTCTTCCAACCTGCTCGAAGCGGAACTGCGGGCGGCGTTCGCACGCGAAAATCTGCTTTTCCGGGAGAGCGCGGTTGCAGGGATCGACTGGATTATGCCGGACAGGCCGCTCGCTCCGGAGTTTGCGGCGGTGCTCGAAACGGGCTATCTGCGGAGCGCCGACCTCTGGCATGTCGCGGCGGCGCTCTACGTCTCGCCCCGATCCGGCAGCCTCGCCTTCGCCACGCTGGACGCCCGGCAAAGCGCCATCGCGGCGGCGCTGGGCTTCCCGCTGCCGTGGGATGCAACTTTGCCGTGAACGACCGGTTCCCGATCTGCATACCGGCCCGGCGGCCCTGCTCCTGACGGCGCGACTGCCCGGCCAGCCTCCGGATTGCGCACGTCGCCCGGTCCCATGCGGCAACTCTAACCCAGCGCGCCCATCTTCGCCGCCGTGTCGCTCATGCGGTTGGAGAAGCCCCATTCGTTGTCGTACCAGCTGAGGACGCGGACGAAGCGGCCCTCGATCACCTGGGTCTGGGTCAGGTCGAAGGTCGAACTGGCCGGATTGTGGTTGAAGTCGGCGGAAACGAGCGGCGCGTCGCTGGTCGCCAGCACGCCGGCGAGCGGGCCTTCCGCAGCGGCGGCGACCGCGCCGTTGACCTCCTCCACCGAGGTGTCGCGCGGCGCGGTGAAGGTGAAATCGATCAGCGAGACGTTCGGCGTCGGCACGCGGATCGAGGTGCCGTCCAGCTTGCCGTTCAGCTCCGGCAGAACGAGGCCGACCGCGCGCGCCGCGCCGGTCGAGGTCGGGATCATCGAGACGGCGGAGGCGCGGGCCCGGCGCAGGTCCTTGTGCACGGTATCGACCGAGGGCTGGTCGCCGGTGAAGGCGTGGATCGTCGTCATGAAGCCGCGCTCGATGCCGACGGCCTCGTGCAGCACATGGGCGACCGGCGCCAGGCAGTTGGTCGTGCAGGAGGCGTTCGAGACGACGGTGTGGCCGGCCTCCAGCCGGTCGTCGTTGACGCCGTAGACCACCGTGAGGTCCGCGCCGCTGGCCGGGGCCGAGACCAGGACCTTCTTCGCGCCGGCTTCGAGATGGGCGCTTGCCTTGTCGCGGCTGGCGAACAGGCCGGTGCATTCCATCACGACATCGATATCGAGATCGCCCCAGGGCAGCCGGGCCGGGTCGCGCTCGGACAGCACCGTCACCCGGCCGCGCCCGGCGTCCATCCAGTCCTCGCCGGTCTCGATCCGGCCGGGCAGCGCGCCGTGCACCGAATCGTATTGCAGCAGATGGGCGCCGGTTTCGACCGGGCCGAGATCGTTGATCGCGACGAACTCGACATCGGCGCGCCCGGACTCCAGCGCCGCCCGGTAGACCAGCCGGCCGATCCGGCCGAACCCGTTGATGGCAACCCGTACAGCCATGGTTTCTCCTGTTTCCCTTGTCCGGCCGGCCGGCTCAGCCCCGCTCGGCGATAGCCTTCCGGGCCGCGTCGGCGACCGCCGCGGCCGTGACGCCGAAATGCTCGTAAAGCCGGGGCGCCGGGGCGGAGGCGCCGAAGCCTCTCATGCCGACGAAACCGCCGCCGTCGCCGGTCCAGCGCGTCCAGCCGAAGCCGGCCGCCGCCTCGCAGGCGATCCGGGGCGCATCGCCCAGCACCGCGGCGCGATAGTCGTCCGGCTGGCGCTCGAACAGTTCCCAGCACGGCATGGACACCACGGCGGCTTCGATGCCCTCCCCTTTCAGCAGCGCCCGGGCCTCGACGGCGATGGAAACCTCCGAACCGGAGGCGAGCAGGGTCGCCTGCCGTTCTCCGCCGGACCCGGCAATGACATACGCCCCGCGCGCGCAGGCGTTTTCCGCCCGGTGTTCGGTACGCAGCGTCGGCAGGCCCTGCCGGGTCAGCGCGAGGACCGACGGCGTCTTGCGCGCCCGGAGCGCCAGTTCCCAGCACTCCGCCACCTCGACGGCGTCGCACGGGCGGAACACGTTGAGGTTGGGCATGGCGCGCAGGGCGGCCAGATGCTCGACCGGCTGGTGGGTCGGCCCGTCCTCGCCGAGCCCGATGCTGTCGTGGGTCATCGCATAGATCACCCGCTGCTCCATCAGGGCCGAGAGGCGGATCGCCGGCCGGGCATAGTCGGTGAAAACGAGGAAAGTGCCGCCGTAGGGGATCGGCCCGCCGTGCAGCGCCATGCCGTTCATCGCCGCCGCCATGCCGTGTTCGCGCACGCCGTAGCGGATGTAGCCGCCCGAGAAATCGCCGGCGGCGACGTCGCTGTGCCCGGCGGCGCGGGTGTTGTTGGACCCGGTGAGATCGGCCGAGCCGCCGGCCAGTTCGGGCACGACATCGGTCAGCCGGTCGAGGACCTTGCCGGACGCCTGGCGCGTCGCCATCTTCGGCGCTTCGGCGGCGAACTGCTGTTTGAGCGCCGTTACGGCGTCGCCGAGCCCGGCCGGCAAGACGCCGCCCGCGACCCGCTCGAACTGCGCGCGGACGCCGGCATCGGCCGCAGCCAGGCGCGCTTCCCAGGCGTCGGCGCCGGCCGCGCCGCGGGCGCCGGCGGCGCGCCAGGCCGTCTCCACATCCGCCGGAATTTCGAACGGCGGATACGGCCAGTCCAGCCGCTCCCGGGCGCCGGCGATCTCGTCTTCGCCGAGGGGCGCGCCGTGGGCCGCCGCCGTGCCGGCCTTGGCCGGCGCGCCGTAGCCGATGACGGTCTTGCAGGCGATCATCGAAGGCCGGCTGTCGTCGCAAGCCGCCTGCATGGCGGCGGCCAGCGCAGCGGGATCGTGGCCGTCGACCGTCTGGACATGCCAGCCGCAGGACTCGAAACGCCCGGCCTGGTCTTCGGAGGTCGCCAGGGCGGTCGGCCCGTCGATGGAAATCCCGTTGTCGTCGAACAGGACGATCAGCCTGCCGAGCCCGAGATGGCCGGCGAGCGTAATCGCCTCCTGCGAAATGCCCTCCATCAGGCAGCCGTCGCCGGCAACCGCCCAGGTCCGGTGATCGACCAGGCCGCCGCCGAAGCGCGCGTTCATCATGCGTTCGGCCAGCGCCATGCCGACGGCGTTGGCCAGCCCCTGCCCGAGCGGCCCGGTCGTCGTCTCGATGCCGGGCGCCGCGCCGTATTCGGGGTGCCCGGCGGTGCGGCTGTGCAACTGGCGGAAATTGCGCAACTCCGCCATCGTCATGTCCGGATAGCCGGTCAGATGCAGCAGGGCGTAGAGCAGCATCGAGCCGTGGCCGGCGGAGAGCACGAAACGGTCGCGGTCCGGCCAGTCCGGCCGCTGCGGATCGAATTTCAGGAATTGCGTAAACAGGACCGTCGCCGCGTCCGCCATGCCCATCGGCATTCCCGGATGGCCGCTCTTTGCGGCCTGGACCGCATCCATCGCGAGCGCGCGGATCGCGTTGGCCATGCGGTCGTGCAGCGGGGAAATCGTGCTGTCTGCCATGCTGTCCGAGAAGGGGCTGTCCGACAAGGGGCTGTCCGGGAAGGGGCTGTCCGATAGGGGCAAGCCAACGGGCGGCCGGGCCCGAGGCGGGAGGACCGCGGGAGGACCGCGGGAGAAACGGCCGCCCGGCGGTGCGGCGGCGCCGACAATGCAGCCGGCGGGCGGCATCGTCAACCGCGCGCGCCGGGCGCCAGTGTCTCAGCCCGAAGCCGTCGGACGCGCCGCGGGGCCGGTGCGGCTCCCTGCCCGGCCGGAATGCGCCGAACGCCCGTTCCGGTCAGAGGCAGGCCAGCAGGCCGAGAAGGGCGCCGGCCTCGCCGATCTGCTGGGTCGCGCCGAGGGTATCGCCGGTGTAGCCCTTCAGCTTCGGCTGGAAGAACCCGCGCACGGCGAGATGGCCGAGGGCCAGGCCGGCCAGGGCGCCGAGCGCGGCGAGCGGCGAGGCGGCCAGCGCCAACGGCGCGAGACAGGCCAGCGCCGCCGCCCCGGCGATCAGGTGGGCCTCCTGCGGGACCGGGCCGGCAACCGGGGCCGCAACGCCGGACGGCCGGACATAATCCGCGGTCGCGATGACGACGACGATGCTCCAGCGGCTCAGCCCGTGCGCCGCGACCGGGGCGGCGAAGCCGATCCAAGGCGGCAGGCCCGCCAGGGCGAAGACCCGGACGGCGAGGACGAGGACGAGGGCCAGCACGCCGTAGACGCCGATCCGGCTGTCGCGCATGATTTCGAGCGCGCGCCCGGCGGTGCGCCCGCCGCCGATGCCGTCGGCGGTGTCGGCCAGGCCGTCTTCGTGCATCGCGCCGGTCAGCAGCGCGGTGGCGGCGACGGCCAGCACGGCGGCCGGAAGCGGGCCGAACGGGCCGTACGCCGCGGCAAAGACCGCGCCGCCGGCCAGCCCGACCAGAATCCCGACGGCCGGATAATAGCGCACAGCGGCGGCGTCGAGCGCCGGCGCATAGTCGATCCCCCGCGCGGCGGGAAACCGGGTCAGCATCTGGCAGGCGAGCCGGAACAGCAGCCATTGGCGGGCGAGCGCGGGCCGCATGGTGCGGGCCGATCCTAAACCGGGCCGCTGACGCCGGCGCTCTCGAAACTCGCCATGTCCGTCAGCATGGCCGACGCCGCCCGGACGACCGGCCACGCCAGCAGCGCGCCGGTGCCTTCGCCGAGGCGCATCCCGAGATCGAGGACCGGCTGCGCGCCCAGCGCGTCGAGCATCGCGCGGTGGCCGTGTTCCGCCGAGCGGTGGGCGTAGACCAGGCAGCGCCCGGCCGCCGGCGCGATGCCGAGCGCGGCGACGGCCGCGGCGGTGGAAATGAAACCGTCGACCAGCACCGGCCGGTTCGAATCCGCCGCGCCCAGCATGGCGCCCGCCATCATCGCAATCTCGAAGCCGCCGTATTCCGCCAGCGCCTGCGCGGCGTCCGGGTCCGGCCCGGTGCGCGCGGCCGCGGCTTCCAGCACGGCCGTCTTGTGCGCCAGGCCGGCGTCGTCCAGCCCCGTGCCGCGCCCGGCAAGGTCCGCGACCGGCAGGCCGAGCAGCTTGTGGGCCAGGAGCGTCGCCGCGGACGTGTTGCCGATGCCCATTTCGCCGAAGCACAGGACGTCGGCCGGGCTGCCTTCGGCAAGCCGGCGGCCGGCCCGCAAGGCGTCGTCGCGCTGGGCGCCGGTCATGGCCGGCCCGGCCAGGCAGTTGCGGGTGCCCGGCCCGATGCGCCGCTGCACGAGGTCCGGATGGCCGATCGGGTCGCCGGCCACGCCGGCGTCCACCACCCGGACGGAGGCGCCGACCGCTTCGGCGAAGACGTTGGCCGCCGCGCCGCGGTTGAGGAAATTCAGCACCATCTCGCGGGTCACGGCCTGGGGATAGGCGGAAACCCCCTCCGCCGCGATGCCGTGGTCCGCCGCGAAGATCGTCAGCTCGCAGGAGGCGAGGCGCGGCGCCGGCGTCCCGGTCGCGCGCGCCAGTTGCAGCGCGACCGCCTCGACCCGCCCGAGCGCGCCGGGCGGCTTGGTCTTGTTGTCGATGAGGTCCCGGACCGTCCGGTCGAAACCGGCGTCCGGGCCGGCGTTGCGGTCCGTCATGGAAGTCGGCGGCGCCCCGCGCCGTCCCCGCTGTTGCCCGCGCTGTTACCCCCGCCCTACTGCCCGCGCCGGGCCATGAAGATCAGGCGTTCGAACTGGTGGACGTCCTGCTCGTTCTTGACCAGCGCGCCGTAGAGCGGCGGCAGAATCGTCTTCATGTCGTCGGATTTCAGCGCCTCGGGCGGGATGTCCTCGACCACCAGCAGCTTGATCCAGTCCAGCAGTTCCGACGTGCTCGGCTTCTTCTTGATGCCGGGGACCTCGCGGATGTCGTAGAACGCCTTGAGCGCGGCGCGCAGCAGGTTCTTCTTCAGGCCGGGATGGTGGACGTCGACGATCCGCTCCATCGTCTCGCGGTCCGGGAAGCGGATATAGTGGAAGAAGCAGCGGCGCAGGAAGGCGTCCGGCAGTTCCTTCTCGTTGTTCGAGGTGACGATGACGATCGGCCGGCGCCGGGCCCGGACCGTCTCCCGCGTCTCGTAGACGTGGAATTCCATGCGGTCGAGCTCGAGCAGCAGGTCGTTGGGGAATTCGATATCCGCCTTGTCGATCTCGTCGATCAGCAGGACCGGCGCGTCCTCGGCCTCGAACGCCTCCCACAGCTTGCCCTTCTTGATGTAGTTGGCGATGTCGTGCACCCGCTCGTCGCCGAGCTGGGAATCGCGCAGCCGGTCGACGGCGTCGTATTCGTACAGGCCCTGCTGCGCCTTGGTCGTCGATTTGATGTGCCATTCGATCAGCGTCTTGCCGAGCGCCGCGGCGACCTCGTGGGCCAGCACGGTCTTGCCCGTGCCCGGCTCGCCCTTGATGAGCAGCGGCCGCTCGAGGGTCACGGCGGCGTTCACCGCCACCATCAGGTCTTCGGTCGCGACATAGCTGTCGGTGCCGGTGAAACGGATCTGCTCGGTCATCGAAGGTCCTGCGATTCGGGAGGGGAGGCGCCCCCGCACGATCTTGCGGATGGGCGCAACCGGATCGGTGCGGCGCACCCTAGGCGGGACCGCCCCGCCGATCAAGCGGCGGTCTGTCCGGGGCGGCGGGGGGGGGGGGGGGAGCGCGGCCGGCTGCCCTCACTCTGCCGACGCACACCTTGTCGAGGCAGCGGAAACAGTCGGAAACGTCGCCGCAAAGCGATGGAAGCTTGACTCGCTGGTCGAAGACTGACAGTTACTTGCGGTATTATAGAGGGGTTGAGCCAACCCGAAAGTGGCGCTTTTTCCTAACAATCCCGTCTCGGTCGGTCAGCAACGGAAACCAAGTCGGTTGGAGAGAACTATGAGAACACATAACCTATTCATCAGTCACTCTTGGAGCCACTCCGATTCTTATGACCGTTTGGTGAATCTCCTCGATTCAAGAGCCTATTTCTCATATCGGAATTACTCTGTTCCTCGTGACAATCCTATTCACAACGCAGGAACGACTTCTCAGCTTCGGGAAGCCATCCGAATAAAAATGCAACCCTGCGGAGTTGTTCTCATATTGGCCGGCGTATATGCTACATACAGCAAGTGGATCAACGAAGAAATCAGCTTGGCCCAATCTGTATTCAAGTCGCAAAAACCCATCATTGCCATCGAACCATGGGGAAGTGAAAGAACGTCTGTACCTGTCAAACGGGCAGCTTCGAGGATTGTACGATGGAACAGCGATAGCATCGTAAACGCAATTAGGGATTCGTATAGTTGAACGACCCACGGAAACACGAACTCTTGGAGCTTTACAAGCTCCACGCAGAGCTCGCCGACAGAGTGAGCCAAAGACGTGAAGGAGCTAATCGCCTTTTCATCAGCTTACTTGTTGGGTTAATGTTGTTTATTGGCGTATTTTCTCGATTTGGATCGAATAAAATTCCTCTAGATTTCATATTGTTGTTTGCTGGAATAATCGGAGTCATTTTGTCAATTTCTTGGTATGTCGTAATTCGTTCTTATCGTCAACTAAACACAGGAAAATTTCATGTATTACATGAACTAGAGAAGGAATTAGCCTTCGCATTTTTGCAGAAAGAGTGGAAGTATCTTGAGAGTGGGAAAAGACCTAGCCACTATTGGAGGTTAACCCTTGTCGAAACAAGCCTTCCTATAACTTTCTTCATTCTTTCATTAACGCTTGTAATAAGTGGTTTGTGTCAATTCCCGTAGCTCTAGCAACAAATATACTCCTCAATTCTTGGGACTAGTGCTCTACGAGAGCTGATCGACGATCCGGGAAATTGCATCGGCTACATCGGCCGCAGCCTCGCGCTCGAGTCCGCTCTGCCTCAGATCGCGCGTAAGGTGGGTAAGAATTTCTTCAGGGTCTTTCGATTCTGCATGGCGTTTGAAAAATACGATCCAGTGGTCAGCTGGTATTCCTGCGATCGGTCGCGAGCGCAGCGACGCAGTGTAATCGTCCATAAGACCCGCGAGCCGCGCCACCCGGCCGAAGTTGTTTCCGCCGTCTTTAACGGGCCGGTCGGCTGTTCGGGTCTTGGGCGCCGGATAGGGGTTCGTTACTTCATCCGGGGCTTTCACCTGCCGTTGGTTCTCGGTGTCGCTCGTCTCCCGGACGTTCGTCCACCACCAGTTTCGAAATTCTGCGACGTACCGCGCCTGCTCGATGTACGGCTCATGGACGACCGGTTCGCCGGAAAGAACATTCTTGAGGTGCCACGGGACGACGACCAACAGGTCCTGCGGAGCACATGCCGCCGGCGTCACCGCATACCTGAAACTCGGCTCCCTCTCTTTGGAAAGCAGGTACCACCCTTTGAGTTCGATCCCGAGAGCGATGTCCGCAACCCCATCCCGGCCCTGGGCCTGTAACCTCACATCCGGGAATGTCTGGGCCGAGCGTACGAATCGGTGCCGGGGCCAGCGGTCGTCGGGATCCCATACCTCCCGGATTCGATTCAGGGTCTCGACGACCTGGACCTCGATCGCGCTGCCGAGAACAGCGCTGAGATTGAACAGTTCCCCTCCGTCGAGACCTTCGATCCGGGTCGCCGTCCGGAAGTAAACCGGAAGCGCTCCAAGCGCATCCCTCACATTGCCGACGAGCGCCCCTAGGTCGTCGCCTTCGGGGAACGCATGACGGCGCGGCTCCGGCACATTCATCGACAAGGTATCGTGTCTCCAACGGCGGTTTCGCAATCCAAACGGCCGGCGAGCCGCCGTTCGGCAAGCGACGAGAAATAAGGGTCGGGCTCGGCGGCATAGGCATCCCGGCCGGCCTCCACGGCGGCAACCGACGCGGTGCACAGTCCGCCGAACGGCTCCCAGACGGTGTCTCCTTCGTTCGACGCGAACCCGACGATGCGGCGCATGAACTCAAGCGGCTTCTGATTCAGGTGCGCCGTGGCGTTCCGCCCGGGGTTGTGCACCCGAGGAGCCACACGACGCCCGTTGCTCCGATAGCGCTCCGCACCGTTCAGCGGCGGGTGCGGCCAGACGTTCGTAAGTCCATGCTCGTGATTCCACGGATGGCGCAACCGCGCCCATTCCGCAGCGGTCACGGATCGCTTTCCATCCAACGAGAAATACGGCCGGCCGGCCGGGTTGCCGTGCGAATTTGCATAGGCGACCAGCCGGTCCATCATCTCGGCGGGCGGGAAGTACCAGAGCCAATCCTGGGTAAGGTACTTCCGCGTCGCGGCGTTCTTCACACCGCACGCCTCGTTGGCTCGATTCAACGGCATTCCGGTGCGTTGCCACTCTGCGCGCAACCATTGGCAAGCGGACACCGAACCGTTTGGCGTCGGGAACGTCAGCCGCCGCCGATAGAAGACGCAGACTTCGGTCACCGTCGGCAGCCGGCGAATCGTGTCGCCGTTTACGTTACCCGCGATGTGGCCGATGCCCTTGTCCCACAAAATCGTTTGGACATATTCCCAGCCTTCCCGCGCCAGAAGGGGGTGTACGGTCGCCCAGCCGATCTCCGTGTTCCAGAACCACAACGTCGTCGCGGGGTGCGCACGCTCCGACCACGCGACGACATGCTCGGCGTACCAGTCCTCGAGTTCGTCCGGAGTTCTGGGGTCGCCCGGAAATCCGCCGACGCCGTAGGCGCCGTCGGACACGATCAGATCGGGCGCAGGCCAATCGCCGTAGACCGTTTGGGCCGGTCCCGGATGCAGCGTACTTTGTCCTCTTGTCGCGTCCAGAGGGATCACCGTCGGTCAAAAACGAATTGCAACGCTTGGCGCGCTATCCCCGTCATGGTCCGGGCATTGCGGCAAGCCCGCGTGCGGGCGCACGGCATCGTTCCATCCGTGCGACACTCGCAACTCCGCGCGCCCGATCCGCACGATTCGATGTAAGCTACCATGAAGCGAACATACCAGATACAAACGGTCCCGGCAATCCAAACGCTTCGTACACCGGCACCGTCCCGATAGACAAGGCCCGGCGCCCCCCAACGTCAGGGCCGGGTATCCGGGCGCCTACTCTGAGCGAAGTCGACGGGGCGGGGGAAGGCTCCCCCGGACCGGTCTTTCAAAAATATTTCCTCTTTCTAGATAATATTCCTTGACATCGCAGGTCCCGCACCCCATATCGGCCCCGTCAACGCCCGAAGTGCGCCTGCCGCGGCCTTCCCTGCCGGACTTGCGCCCAGTCCGGTCCTCGAACCCATCCCGTCATTTCGACCGGAGCGCCGTTAGGCGCGGAGTGGAGAAACCCGGCGGGCGCTCCATCGACGCCGCAGGCTCCGGCGTCCGCCCGGCGCCCGTCGCCGGCCGGATTTCTCCACTCGCTCCGCTCGGTCGAAATGACGGGAGGGGGTACGCTTCGGTCGAAATGACGGGAGGGGGTTACGCTTCGGTCGAAATGACGGCGGGGTACGCTCCGGTCGAAACGAGGGGCGGGGCGGGCGGCGCGCCCGGCGCGGTCTCTCCCTTTTGCAGAGGAATCCTCCGACGAGGAAGGATATAGAAATATTTCCTGACGGGATAACTTTTGCGCACGTCCGAAGGACGCCTTTCCAACGATTCCAAAGGGTTAGCGCGCCGGGCGCAAAACATAAACGTAAAATAAAGACCGGTCTGTCTAATTCCAAAATCAAGCGATTTCAATGACTTACGAAAAACGTTTTTGAACGATCGTTAAAAATAACCGGCCCGGCGGCGCGCGCCGGCGCTTGGCGGCCCGCTTGGCGGCCCGGTCAAGGCCCGCCGCCCGCCAGGCCGGCGAGGATTTTCAGGACCGTCTTCGCGCCGCGCATCCGGGCGGCGGCATCGTCCCAGTTGCGGCGGAAGACCAGCTTGTGGTCCGGCCGCAGCGTCACCGTCCCGCTTTCCCGGGCTATGTAACCGACCAGCGCCTCCGGATCGGGGAAGCTGTCCTCGCGGAAGGCCAGCACGGCGCCCTTGGGGCCGGCGTCGATCCGGGCGACGCGGGCGGCGCGGCACAGCTGCTTGACCGCGACCGTCTCGATCAGGTTTTCGGCCTCCGGCGGCAGGGGGCCGAACCGGTCGACCAGTTCGGCGGCGAAGGCGTCGAGGTCCGCGGGGTCGTCGAGGTCCGACACCCGGCGGTACAGGCCGAGCCGCGCCGCCAGGTCCGGGACGTAGCGCTCCGGGATCAGCACCGGGGCGCCCAGGTTAATCTGCGGCGCCCAGCGTTCGCGCGCCGGCCCGTCCGCGCCGCCTTCGCCCGCCTTCGCCTCGGCGACCGCCTCTTCGAGCATCTGCTGGTACAGCTCGATGCCGACCTCCCGGACATGGCCGGACTGCTCCTCGCCGAGCAGGTTGCCGGCGCCGCGGATGTCCATGTCGTGGCTGGCCAGCGAAAACCCGGCGCCGAGCGTGTCGAGGGTCTGCATGACCTCCAGCCGCTTCAGCGCCGCGCCGGCGATCTTCCGGTCCTCCGGCAGGGTCAGGTAGGCGTAGGCCCGGGTCTTGGAGCGCCCGACCCGGCCGCGCAGCTGGTAGAGCTGGGCGAGGCCGAAGCGGTCCGCCCGGTGCAGGACGATCGTGTTGACGGCCGGGATGTCGAGGCCGGATTCGACGATGTTGGTGGACAGCAGGATGCGCGCCTCGCCGTCGTAGAAGCGCTCCATCGCCTGCTCCAGTTCGGCCGGCGCCATCCGGCCGTGGGCGACGGTATAGCGCGCGCCCGGCGCCAGGCGCGCCACCCGCTCGGCGAGCAGGTCCAGGTCGCGGATGCGCGGGCAGACCCAGAAGACCTGGCCGCCGCGCAGCAGCTCGCGCCGGATCGCCTCCTCGATAACCACCGGATCGTAGGGCAGGACGAAGGTGCGCACGGCGAGCCGGTCGACCGGCGGCGTCGCGATCAGGCTGAGGTCGCGCACGCCGGCGAGCGCCAGCTGCAGGGTGCGCGGGATCGGCGTCGCCGTCAGCGTCAGGACGTGGACGCCGGTGCGCAGTTCCTTCAGGCGCTCCTTCTGGGCGACGCCGAAATGCTGCTCCTCGTCCACGACCACAAGGCCGAGCGCGCGGAAGCGCACCGATTTGCCGAGCAGCGCATGGGTCCCGACGACGATATCGAGCGTTCCCGCCTCCAGGTCCTTGCGGATGCGCGCAGCGTCGCCGGACGCGACCAGCCGGGACAGCTGGCCGACCCGCACCGGGAAACCCGCGAACCGGTCCCTGAAGGTCTGGAAATGCTGGCGCGCGAGCAGGGTCGTCGGCGCCACGACGGCGACCTGCAACCCGGCCATGACCGCCGCGAAAGCGGCGCGCAGGGCGACCTCCGTCTTGCCGAAGCCGACATCGCCGCACACCAGGCGGTCCATGGGCTTGCCGGAGGCGAGGTCGGCCAGCGTGTCGTCGATCGCGCGGGACTGGTCGCCGGTCTCGGCGAAGGGGAAGCGCGCGGCGAACTCGCCGGCCGGCCCCTCCGTTCCCTCGACGACCGGCGCCTTGCGGAGCTCGCGCTGGGCGGCGATCGCGATCAGCTGCCCGGCCATTGCCGCAATCCGGTCCTTGACCCTGGATTTGCGCGCCTGCCAGGCCGCGGCGCCGAGCCGGTCGAGGGCCGCGGCCTCCGATTCGCCGCCGAAGCGGGACAGCACCTCCATATTCTCCGCCGGCACGAAGAGCGTGTCGCCGTCCCGGTAGGTCAGGCGCAGGCAATCGTGGTCCGCGCCGGCGGCGGAGACGGTTTCCAGCCCCTCGTAGCGGCCGATGCCGTGCTCGCGGTGGACGACGAGATCGCCTTCGTTCAGCGCCGAGAGTTCGCCCAGGAAGGCTTCGGCCCGGCGGTCGCGCCCCGGTTTCCCGATTCGGGACCCGCGCAGCCGGTCGCCGAAAATATCCTGCTCGGCGATCGCGACCAGGTCGGCGGTCTCGAAGCCGCGGTCCAGCTCGGCGACCGTCAGGAAAACGCCCGCCGCCGGCCCGTCCCACCGGTCGATCCGTTCGGGCGAAACGCCGCCGGCCTCCTTCAGCAGACGGGCCAGCCTGCTGCCGGACCCGTCGCTGCCGGCGACCAGGAGCACCGGCCGGCGCGACCGCCGGACCGATTCGATATGGCGGCACACCGCCTCGGCGACGGGAACGCTCTCGGCCGCGCGGGCGTCGGCGAAGTTGCGGCCGGCCCGGCCGGCGGATACGCCGCCGGGCAGCCGGGCCGCGGGCCCGCCGGATGCGGATCCGTCCGGCGCCGCGAACGGCGAGAAGGCCAGCGCGCCGCGCTGCCGGAGCAGCCCGTCCCACTCGCCCGCTGCGAGGAAGAAGCGGTCCGGCGGCGCCGGCCTGTAGACGAACCGGCCGGCGAATTTCGGCGCTTCGTCCATATGGCTGCGGCGCGCGTCGAAATAGTCGTCGATCGTGTCGAGCCGGGCGGCAACGGCCTCGCCGGTCTGGAAATCCAGCGTGACCCGCGCCTCGGGCGCGTAGTCGAACAGCGTCGCCATCCGGTCGTAGAACAGCGGCAGCCAGTGCTCCATGCCGGGAAAGGCCTGGCCGGCCGAGATCGCCTCGTAAAGCGGATCGCGGGTCGGATCGCCGGAAAAGGCGGCGCGGTAGGATTCGCGGAACCGCTTCACCCGCGGGCCGGTCAGCACCAGTTCCGACACCGGGCGCAGGACGACCCGGCCGCTCGCCCGGATCGTGCGCTGGGTCAGCGGGTCGAAGCGCCGGATCGATTCGAGATCGTCGCCGAAGAAATCCAGCCGCACGGCGTGGTCCAGTCCGGGCGGGTAGACGTCCAGCAGGCCGCCGCGCAAGGCGTATTCGCCGGGTTCGCGCGCCGTGCCGACGCGGCGGTAGCCCTGCCGGCGCAGATAGCGCAGGACCGCTTCCATCGGCGTGCGCCGGCCCTTTTGCAGCGCGACGAGGGACTTGTGGAAGGCTTCGGCCGGCGGCACGCGCTGCAACGCCGCGCTCACCGTCGTGACGATCAGCCGGGGCTTGCCGCCGCTGCGCCCGGCCAGCCGCGCCAGCGTCGAGGCGCGGGTCGCCAGGATCCCGGCGTTCGGGGAGGCCCGGTCGTAGGGCAGGCAGTCCCAGGCCGGAAAGGGCAGGACGGCGGCGTCCGGCCGGAAGAAGCCGACCAGCGACACAATCTGGCTCAGGCGCCGGTCGTCGGCCGCGACGTGGATGACGTCGCCTTCGGCGGCCAGCGCGGCCAGGACCCGCGCATCGACCCCGGCCGGCGCGCCGTGAACGATGCCCGCGCCGGCCCCGCCCCGAGGCCGTTCCCGCGGCCGTTCCTGCGCCTCCGCTTCAGGCATGGCGGGTCCGCTGAAAGGCGATCACGTCGCGCAGCACAGGCGTATCGTAGGCCGGGTCCGGCGGCGCGAGGCCGACGATCCAGCTGTAGACATCGGGATCGGGCGCCGTCAGCAGGTCCTCGTAGCGGGCGAGCGACGCTTCGTCGTAGTCCGCCAGCTTCGCATCGGCGAACGGCCCGAACAGCAGGTCCAGCTCCCTGGTCCCCCGATGCCAGGAGCGGAAGGCCAGCCGGCGGCGCACGGCTTCGATGTTTTTGTTATGTTCGGTCACGGGAGCAAGCACAGCATGAAGGAGAGCCGCAGCGGGCCGGCTGCGCGCCGGTGGGCGCACTTTCGGGCCAATGGCGTTCCGATTCAAGACGGGCGGGAGAGCGCAGGGCGGGGACCGGCAGCCCGAACCGGCCCGGCTCAGATATCTCCCAGGTCGTAAACGGGAATTCCCATCGCCTGCGCGGCTTCGTTCATGCGGCGGTCGTAACTGGCGAGCGCTGTCGATTGACCGAGACCGAGCATATGATTGCAAGAAGCCAGATGAAGAGCATCCAGCGTCCGTAAGGGCGCTGCTCCGGGGAACGGCTCGAGGGCGCGGGCGAGTATCGGCGGGGCAAGTTCCAAAAGCGCGAGGCGCCCGATCAGGGCGCGCGCGTCCTCGCCGTGGGAGGCCGCCAACCGGTAAGCGTTCAGCCGGGTCCAGACCTCGTATTCCAGCAGCCGGCTGCTTACAAGCGTTTCGGCCCATAACCCGGCTGGCGGGCGCCGGTCTTCGGCCAGAATCCGGGCAAGCGCAACCGAGGTATCGACATAGATCACCGGTCGCTTCGATCGGCGTCCAGCGCGTCCAGAATATCCTTTAGCCGGCCGACCGGTTTCGCGTCGGGCAACGGTCCCGAACCGGGCAGGGCCGGCGGCGTCAACCAGCCTTTGCGCACAGCTTCCGCCAACAGCGCGTCGGCAAGCAGGGGACTCCTGGTCTCCCGCGGAGGACCGATCTCGGCCACGACCCGGTCGCGGTCCGTCACCAGGACGGTTTCGCCCGACGCGGCCAGCCGCACATATTCGCTCAGGCGGCTATTCAGGGCTTTTATGCCGATCGATCTCATGCCTGAAAACGTAGCTACTTGTAGCGACTTGATCAAGAAATGATTTCGATGTCTCCGGCCGGGGCCCGTGCCCGCCCCCTCTCCCCTCTTGCGCTGCGGGCCGAGGCTTCGGACACTCTGCCTCATGCGTCCGCAATCCCTGTTCGCGATCTTCGGCGATATCGGCGCCCTGCCGGGCATCGGCCCGCGGCTGAAGGGGCCGGTGGCGCGGGTTGCCGGGCCGCGCATCGTCGACCTGCTGTGGACCCTGCCGACCGGCCTGGTGGACCGCCGCCATTCCCCGAAGGTCGCCGAAGCCGCCATCGGCGGGATCGCCACCATCGCGGTGCGGATCGACGCCCACGAACCGCCGGGCGCGCCGCGGCGCCCCTACCGCGTCATCTGCTCGGACGAGACCGGGTTCCTGTCCCTGGTGTTCTTCCACGCCAGGCAGGACTGGCTGGAGAAGACCTATCCGGTCGGCGAAACCCGCGCGGTCAGCGGCCGGGTCGACGAATTCGGCGGCGGCCGGCAGATGACCCACCCGGATTTCACCGTCCCCGTCGCGGAGGCGGACAGCATCCGGACGGTCCATCCGGTCTATCCGCTCACCCAGGGCCTCACCCGGACGGTCATGAAACGCGCCGTCGACGGCGCGCTGGACCGCGCCGCCGCGCTGCCCGAATGGGCCGACGCGACTCTGCTGGCGCAGCGGCAATGGCCCGGCTGGCGCGAGGCCCTGCAACGGGCGCACCGGCCGGAAAGCGCCGCTGACCTGCTCCCCGACTCCGCGGCCCGGTCGCGCCTCGCCTACGACGAACTGCTGGCGACCCAGCTCGCCCTGCTGCTGGTGCGCCGGCGCCAGCGGCGCATCCAGGGCCGGGCGCGCGCCGGCGACGGCGGCCTGCGCGCGAAAATCGCCGGCGCCCTGCCCTACTCCCTCACCGGCTCGCAGAAAACCGCGCTGGCCGAGATCGAGCGCGACATGGCGGCGCCGGCGCGCATGGCGCGGATGCTCCAGGGCGATGTCGGCAGCGGCAAGACGGTGGTGGCGCTGCTGGCGATGGCGGCGGCGGTCGAGGCCGGCGGCCAGGCGGCCCTGATGGCGCCGACCGAAATTCTCGCCCGGCAGCATCTGGAGACGCTCCGGCGCCTGGCCGCCCCGGCCGGCCTGCGCATCGAGCTGCTGACCGGCCGGCGCAAGGGCGCCGGGCGCAAGGCGCTGACCGCGGACGTCGGGTCGGGAAGCGTCGACATCGTCGTCGGCACCCACGCGCTGTTCTCCGAGGATGTGACTTTCCGCGATCTGGCGCTGATCGTCATCGACGAGCAGCACCGCTTCGGCGTCCAGCAGCGCCTGGCGCTCGCCGGCAAGGGCAGCGGCGCCGACACGCTGACCATGACCGCCACGCCGATTCCGCGCACCCTGATGCTGGCGGCCTACGGCGACATCGACACCTCGAAGCTGACCGGGAAGCCCGCCGGCCGCCGGCCGGTGGATACCCGCGCCATGCCGCTCGACCGGCTCGAACGGGTCGCCGCCGGCATCCGCCGCACGATCGACAGCGGCGCGCAGGCCTTCTGGGTGTGCCCGCTGGTCGACGAATCCGATGTCCTGGACGTCACCGCGGCGACCGCGCGCCATGCGTGGCTGCAAGAGCGGTTCGGCCCCTCCCGAAGCCATCGGGTCGAATTGATCCACGGCCGGATGAAGCCGGCGGAGAAAGACGCCGCCATGCAGCGCTTCATCGACAACGAAGCGGCCGTGCTGGTCGCCACCACGGTCGTCGAGGTCGGCGTCGACGTCCCGAACGCCGGCGTCATGGTCGTCGAACACGCCGAGCGGTTCGGCCTCGCCCAGCTTCACCAGCTGCGCGGCCGGATCGGGCGGGGGGCGCGCAAATCGTCCTGCATCCTGCTCTACGAACCGCCGCTGGGCGAGACGGCGCGGGCGCGGATCGACGTTTTGCGCAAGACCGACGACGGCTTCGCGATCGCCGAGGAAGACCTGCGCCTGCGCGGCGGCGGCGAGGCCCTGGGCACGCGCCAGAGCGGGATGCCGGCCTTCCGGCTGGCGCGCTTCCCCGAACATGGCGGCCTGCTCGAAATCGCCCGCACCGACGCGCGCGCCGCCCTGGAGCGGGACCCGGACCTCACGGGCCCGCGCAGCGAGGCCCTGCGCACCCTGCTCTACCTGTTCGAACGCGAAGAAGGCGTGCGGATGCTGCGCTCGGGATAGGCCGGCGGCGGCAGGCGGCTCCCCCTTTGGGTTGCCCTGCGAAAGGGAAGGAGACCGCGCCGCTTGCCCCGCCCGTCATTCCGGCCCCCCACCCGTCATTTCGACCGGAGCGCACTCCATCCCGTAATTCCGGCCGAGCGGCGCACCCCCTCCCGTCATTTCGACCGAGCGGAGCGAGTGGAGAAATCCGGCCGGCGACGGGCGCCGGGCGGACGCCGGAGCCTTGGGCGTCGATGGAGCGCCCGCCGGATTTCTCCGCCCCGGCCCGGCGGGCCGGGCCTCCGGTCGAAATGACGGGAGGGGTTCGAGGACCGCATCGGGCGCAAGTCCGGCAGGAAAGGCCGCGCCGGAAAGCGCCCTAGCCCGGATTTCTCACCGCAGTCATGACCTGCGCGGCGCTGTCGGGCCGGCAGGGCAGGAAAGCCGCGCCGCGCGATGCGGGACATCGGGCAAGCGGCTTGACGCACCCTGCCGGCCCGACAGCGCCGCCCTTCGGGTCGCGACCGGACGTCCGCCCGCGGCGTCGCGGGCCTCGACCGTAGTCCCCGCTACGCTTTTCGGCCCGCTCCCAGTACTGAACGGGGCGGATCGAACGTCCGGACGCGACGCAGGCCGTGACTGCGGTGAGAAATCCGGGTTAGCGGCCGGTCAGCGCCCGGGCCAGCCAGACGTGATAGTGGCGGGTCGGCGCGTCCATGACCGGGGTGAGCGCGCCGCCGTCGAAGGCCGCCGAACGGCGGCCGGCCTGCATCCCTTCGACCGGGATCACGTCCTCGGCGAAGATGCCGCGCCAGATCTCGACGGTCTGCCGGCGCAGTTGTTTCAGGTCTTCGGACAGGCCGTCCGGGCTGTAGCAGTAGATGCGCGCCCGCTCCGTCGTGCGGCCCGGCGCAACCGGCGTCGCGATCGCGCTGTAGAGATGGTCGCGGTGGATGCCGAACATGACGTTGGGGAAGACCGCGACATATTCCGCCCGTTCCAGCCACTCGTCCGGCAGCCCTTCTAGGGTCGGCAGCCGGCGGCCCTGCGCGTCCATCGGCGGCCGGCAGACCGTGGAGCCCTGGCCCGCGATGCCGCCCGGCCCGGCGATGTTGTAGTGGTCCTCCAGGCGCGAGAAGCGGTTGAGGCCGGGATGGACGGTCGGCAGATGCCAGGATTCGAGATAGTTCTCGATCGGCAGCTTCCAGTTGGCCGCCAGGTCGAAGCCGAAACCGAAACCGTCCTCGGTGACCAGCGCCGCATCCTCGAACGCCGCCCAGCGCGCTTTCAGCGGCGCCAGCGCCTCATCGAGCGGCGCCGCCTTGCCGTCGAGATTGACGAAGACGGTATCGTGCCAGACGCCGCTGCGCACCGGCATGAGGCCGAAATCGCCGGGATCGAAGCCCGCGCATTCGTGGACGCCGGGGCCGCCGACATGGGGCGTGGCGCTCAGGCGCCCGTCGAGCCCGTAGCACCAGGCGTGATAGGGGCATTTGACGGCCCGGCCGGCGTTGCGCGGCGCCGCGACCAGCTTCATGCCGCGATGGCGGCAGACATTGTGGAAGACGCGCAATGCCCCGCCTCGGCCGCGCACCAGCAGCAGCGGCAGGCCGGCCAGATCGACCGGGAACAGGTCGCCGGCCTCCGGCGCGTCGGCGCCGAAGGCGAGCGCCGTCCAGCCGGTCGCCAGCACCGTGTCGCGCTCGAAGGCCAGCATGGCCTCGTCGGTATAGAAGGGCGCGGGCAGGCCGGTCGGATGGTGCGGATCGTCCGCCAGCGCGGCGACGGCCGCGGCAATCCCGGGGGTCCAGGCCGGAGCGGCCGGAGACGAAACCGGCGAGGAAACCGGGGAGGAAACCGGAGCGGGGGACGGAGGCGCGTTCATCGCTCAACCCTGCACGGGAGAAGGCCGTTCGGAAAGCCGGGGCGCGCTCATACGCCGATGCCCGGCGTTTGAAAAGACCGATTCGCGCAAGCCGGCGCGCCGGATGGCGGGCCGGACCGCCGCGGCGCCCGCCGAAACCGTCAGGCCGCCGGAAAGGTATCGCCGGCAGCGGCCGGATCGACCGGCCGGGCCGGAACCGGCTTGAGCGGCCCCCACATGCGGTAGTCGAAGGGCGGCGCGGCCTTACGGAAGGCCGGCCGGTCCTTCATCCGTTCGTACCAGGCGCCGACCGCCGGCAGACCGGCCCACAGGCGGGCGAGGTCGAGAGACTCCGCCCGGTCGAGGATCGGCGCGACGCAGATGTCGGCCAGGGAATAGTCCGGTCCGCAGATCCACGGGCCGCCGCTTGCCGCCAGCGCCTCTTCCAGATGCGTCAGGTGCCAGCGGAACCTGGCCGCGGCGGCCTCGACGGCGGCGCGGTCCGGCGGCCCGGAAACCCGGCGCAGATAGTCCTGCGCCCGCGCCCGGTCCGGATGGCGCTGCGACCATTCCTCAAGCTGCTCCATGCCGAAGCCGGCGCTGCGCAGCTTCATCATCAGGTTGAAACTCAGCGTCACGATCAGGGGAAACAGGTATTCCTGCTCTTCGGCGATCCATTCGCGCATGACCGCGCGCGCCTGCGGGTCCGCGGGCTGCATTCGGGGTTCGGGGAACCGCTCGTCCAGGTAGCGGGCGATCCCGGAGGACTGGATAACCGGCCTGCCGTCATGCACCAGGGTCGGAATTTTGCAGTGCCGGTTGAGCTTCCGGTAGGCGGGATCGAAATGATCGAAGCGGTGGGTCGCGATATAGCGTTCGGTCCAGTCCAGCCCTTTCTCGGCCAGGACCAGCCGGACCTTGAAGCAGCAGGGCGAATCCCAGAAGTGATAGAGTTCCAGCATCGCCGGTTTCCCGCCATTGCCGCCGCCGGCGCCGGCCCCTTATTGCAACGGAAGACCTTGCAATGCGGGATGCGCCATCGTCAACCGCCGCCCCCCGCCGGGACCGTGCCCAACCCGGCGAGCCACGCACGAAAGCGCGCCACGATCCGGTCGTAGAGGCTGGCATACCACTCGGTATCCTTGAGGATCGCGGTGCTGAAGTTCGACGGGTCGGTCGGCAGGTGGGGCCGCATGTTCACGCCGGTCCCGGCATGGCGGGAGACGAGCTTCATCGACGATCGGCGGGCCGGGCCGTAGGCGATGTATTTCGCCTGGTCGGCGAGCGGGCGCGTGCCGGTGGCGAACCGGATGAACCGCAGGGCGTCGCGCAGCCGCGGAGTTCCTTTCGGAATGGCGAGGGCGCCCAGTTCGTAGACCTGCGCGTCCCAGACGATTTCGATGGGATGGCCCCGGACCGCGGCGGCGTCGAACAGGCGCCCGTTATAGTGCGAGGCGATGACCGCCTCTCCGGAGACGAGCAATTCCACCGGCCGCGCCACATCGGTCCACCAGATCGTGTGGTCGCGGATGCCGTCGAGCTTCTCGAAGGCGAGCCGGAGGCCGCGTTCAGTGCTCAGCAACGGGTAGATTTCCTGGCGCGGCACCCCGTAGGACCTGAGCGCCCATTCGAGGTTCGCGTCGGGAATCTTCTGCAGCGCCCGTTTGCCGGGGAAACGCCGGATATCGAACAGGTCCTGGATCCGGCTCGGGCGCTCGCCCGGAAAGGCGTTGCGGTTGTAGGCGATGACCGTCGCATAGACGATATGCGACACCCCGCACCCGGTCAGCGCGCCGTCGACGAAATCCCGCCGGGCGGGCGTGCCGTCGATGCCCGGGAGAAGAATCGAATGGTCGATCGGCTCCAGCAGCCCCTGTTTGCAGGCTGCCCGGTTATCGGCCTTCGTCATATCGACGACGTCCCAGGCGACGCGGCCGCCGCGGCGCTGCCGGCGGAGCTCGGCCAGCCCGCCATTGTAGCGCGCGGTCCGGATGCGGATGCCCGTCTTTGCGGTAAACGGCTCGAAATAGGCTTTCTGCTGGCTGTATTCGTAGGCGCCGCCCCAGGTCGCGACCGTGAGCGTCCGTTCGGCGGCAGCGCCGGTTCCGGCGCCGGCAAGCCAGAGGATGGCGGCAAGCGCCGCCCGGCGGCGGGCGGCGGAACGGATCGGAGGTTGCGGCATGGTTCCTCCCGCGGATTCCCCCGCGAAACGGCGGCGGGCGCTCAGGCCCCCGCATTCTCCTCGCGGCGCATGTCGTTCATCGTGTCCATACAGGCCTTGACGATGGCCGCCTCGAACACCACGCCCAGCATCTTCCCGCTCCCGCCGTCTTCGAGCACCGGAATGCTCTCGCCGACGAAATCGCCCATCCCCTCCATCGCGGCCCAGATCGACATCCCCGCCGTGAAGATCAGCGCCTCGGGCTTCGCAAGCTGCGCAACGGTAACGCCGGCGGCGCCGGCGGCCCCGGCGGCCCCGGCGCCATCCTCCCACGCGACCAGTTCTTCGAGCTTCACCGTGCCCAGGTAGCGTCCCGCCGGGTCGATGACGTAGCCCTCGTGGCGGCGGTCTTCCACGAGCCGCGCTTTCGCCCCGGCAGGCGGCGTGTCCGGCGCCAGGGCCGTGTAGTCCCGGCTGAGATAGCCGTCGATCGGGCGCAGGTCGAGGATCGCCCTGTCCCGGCCGGAAGCGAGATCGAAGCCCCCGGCCCGGAGCTGCACGTCGAACAGGGACCGCCCGAAAATCCGGTAGGAGACCAGGTTCGAGAAGACGACGCTGACCATGGCCGCGGTCGCCAGGTCGTAGTTGCGGGTCAGTTCGAACACGATCAGGATCGCGGTGAGCGGCGCGCCGATGACCGCGCTGGTCACGGCGACCATGCCGCAGATCGCATAGATGGCGATGTCCGAGCGCAGGCCGCCGAGCAGCGGTTCGGCGCAAACGCCGGCGAGCGCGCCGAACAGGATGCCGATGAGCAGGGCCGGGCTGAACACGCCGCCGGCGAAGCCGAATCCGATGCACAGCGCCGTCGCCGCGATCTTGGCGGCGAGCAGGGCAGCCAGTTCCGCCGGGGCGTAGGCGCCGTCGATGACGGCGAAGCGCAGCGTCTCCTTGCCGATGCCCAGGATATCGGGCAGCCAGATCGCGGCGAGGCCGAGGGCTGCGCCCGCGACCATCGGCCTGGACCAGTCCGCAAGCGGCAGGGTCCGGGCGAGGCGGCCGGCATAGAGGATCGCGCGCATATAGAGCACGGCGATGAAGGCGCCGACGACGCCGATCAGGACGAAGCCGAGGAACTCGGGCGCTGTCTTGACGCTCACCGCCTCGACCCGGAACAGGGGCGGGCGCTCGAAGACGATGTTGGCGACGACGTAGCCGATCGTCGCCGCCACGGTGACCGGCGCGAAGGTGCGCAGGGAATAGTGGCGCAGGATTACTTCGTGGGCGAAGACGATTCCCGCGATCGGCGCGTTGAACGCGGTCGCGATCGCGGCGGCGGCGCCGCAGCCCACGCCCGCCGTGCCCATCCACCGGTTGTTCCGGTCGAACCGCGCGGCGAGGGAGCCGAGGGTCGCCCCGAGATGCGCGAGCGGGCCGTATTGCCCGACCGATGCGCCGGACCCGAGCGAAACCAGGCTCGTCAGCGCGCTGAGGAAGCCGGCGCGGGCCGGCATCCGGCCGCCGTGCAGATGGGCGGCGCGGATAATGTCCGGCGGCCCGTGCGGCCGGCGGTCCGGCATGTAGCGGTGCAGCACGCCGACGATCAGCCCGCCGGCTGCCGGCACGCAGATCGTGGCGGCCGCCAGCAGGACCGGATCGCCCGCCATGAAGCGGCTGCGCGGCGAGACGAGCAACAGGTCGTTCAGCAGGGCGACCGTTTCGACGAACCCGATCGCCGCCAGGGACGCCAGCCCGCCGGCCACGACGCCGAGCACGGCGATCGACGCGATCCGCAGAGCGGTTGCCGCCGCCCGGCGCATGGCCGCTCAGGCCGGCCCGGATGTGCGCCCGGATTTACGCGGCCCCGGCATGTCGCGCTTCCGGTAGCGGGGCGGTAGCGGGGCGGCAGCGGGGCGGCGGCGGAGCGGCGCCGGAATGTCCGGCGGCGCTCCGGTCCGGCCGCCGCCGGGTCAGGCGTGCAGTTCCTGGGTCATGCGCGTCCCGTCGGGCGCCGTATCGCTGGGCGGCGCCTCGACATAGCTCGGGTCCTCGTGGAGCGACTTGACGACCCCGTAGGTCATCAACAGCAGGATCACGCTGACCGGCAGCGCCGCGGCGATGGAGGCCGTCTGCAGGGCCCCCAGGCCGCCCGCCAGCAGCAGGACGGCGGCGACCGCGCCTTCGCCCAGGCCCCAGACGATGCGGAAACGCTGCGGCGGGTCGTCGTCGCCCATGCTGAGCATGGTGGTGATCACCAGCGTCCCCGAATCGGACGAGGTGATGAACCAGGTCGCCAGCAGGAAGGTGGCGAGCGCCGCAAAGATCCAGTTGAGCCAGGAGACGGCGGTTACCTTGTCGATCGTGCCGTAGAGCGCGCCGGGCAGATCCCAGTTGCGCACCATATCGGCGATTCCGGCCTTGCCGACGCCGGCGGCGGCGTTGAGCTCGAGATAGATCGCCGAGCCGCCGAAGATGCACAGCCAGAAGAAGGCGATCGTGGTCGGCACCAGCATCACGCCGAGCATGAACTCGCGGATGGTCCGGCCGCGGCTGATGCGCGCGATGAAGATGCCGACGAAGGGCGCCCAGGAAATCCACCATCCCCAGTAGAAGATGGTCCAGCCGCCCTGCCAGGCCGAGGCCGCGCCGTCATTGAAGATCTGGAAGCCCATGGGAATGAAGTTCCACAGGTAATCGCCCGCGGTGGTGACGAAGAAGCCCATCAGCCACTTGAACGGCCCGCCGAACAGGAAGAAGGCGAGCAGCGCGATGCTGAGCCAGATATTCCATTCGGAAATGATCCGGATGCCGTTGCCGACGCCCGATACCGCCGAAAAGGTGGCGATGACGGAAATCACGGCGATCAGGACCAGCTTGGTCACGATGCCGGGATCGATGCCGAACAGGTAGTTGAGCCCGGCCGCCATCTGGGTCACGCCGAGGCCCAGGGAGGTCGCGACGCCGAACACGGTGCCGAACACCGCCAGAAGATCGACCGCATGGCCGATCGGGCCGTAAATCCGGTCGCCGATGATCGGGTAGAGCGACGAGCGCAGGGTGAGCGGCAGCTTCTTGCGGAAGCCGAAATAGGCCAGGCAGAGGCCGACGATCACATAGAGCGCCCAGGCGTGAAATCCCCAGTGGAAATAGGTGACGCGCATCGCGGCGACGGCGCGCTGCTCGTTCATCGCCGTATGGCCGGCGAGGTCGGCGAACGGGTTGTTGGGGTATTTCCAGGGCTGGCTGTTGTCGAAATAGAACATCGGCTCGGCGATGCCGAAGAACAGGATGCCGATGCCGACGCCGGCCGAAAACAGCATCGCGAACCAGGAGAAGTTGGAAAACTCCGGCCTGCTGTCGTCGCTGCCCAGGCGGATGCGCCCGAATTTGCTCATCATCAGGTAGATGCAGACGAACAGCATGACCACCAGCGCCGCAACGTAGTACCAGTTGAGCGCCGCCTCGATCCAGCCGCGGACCGCGGCATAGATGCTGTTGGCGAATTTGACGTTCAGGACGGTGAAGACCACGAAGGCGACCACCATGCCTTTCGCCGCCAGCCCCATGCCGCTGTGCAATCCCTTGAACATGCCGGATTCGGCGACGAGATTTCGATGCGTAGACATGCCATGCCTCCCCGGTTCGCAAAACCGGCCGCCGCGCGGCGCCGGAAGGATGCCGCGCTGCGTCCAGAGTCGCGACTGTAGCACAACCGGATGCGCCTGTCCCGCCGTTCGGCGCCGCTACAGGAATAATCCGCCGGCGCCGGCCCGCCGGGGCGTCCGAAAGCTGCCGGCTTTCGGCTTCGGACCGTTCCGGCCGAACACAAAAAATTTATATGGCCCTGCCGGCCTTTCGGTGCATAAAGGTCCGGATTGGGGCGCGGTCGCCGTCCGTTCGCTTTCGCCTGCCGAGTTGTGCGCCCCCGGAGCATCCTGCAAAGCCGACATGCGAAACCGGGATCGATTCGGACCTGCCGGGCGCCGGACGCCGCCGTTCCGGTTTGCGGTTTTGCTGCCGGTCGCGATCGCCCTGTCGCTTGCGGCCTGCGGCGGCGGCGGGGGCGGGGGCGGCGGCCTCGGCAGGGGCGGCGGTTCCCCCGGTCCCGGAAATCCCGGCAACCCCGGCAGCGGGGATGCCTGCGTCCCGGCCGGATTGCTCGGCTGCCTGGCGAGCCGCCACCGCAAAAAGGCCGGGTTCGTCAACCAGTGGGGGCTGGGCAAGGTCGGCGCGGAATGGGCCTGGGCGCGGCTTGAAGTGAAAGAAGGCCGGGGCGCGGCGCCCGGCAGCGGCCGGACCGTCGGCCTGATCGACAGCGGAATCGATAAGGGCCACCCGGCATTCGCCGGCAAGACGGTGACGGAAACCTTTCTGGGCGGCGCCACGGACGACGGCGACAGCGGCGGGCAGCACGGCACGGCGGTCGCGGGCGTCATCGCCGGCCGGCCCAACGCCGCTTTCATCGGCGCCAACGCAGCGGCGCTCGGCGTGGCCTGGGGCGCCGATATCGCGATGTTCGCGATTCCGATTGCTTCGGACGGCGGCGGCGCGAGCACCGCCGATTACGTTCCGGTTACGCTGACGCATCTCGCCGCGTCGGCATCGGCATGGAAAGGGTTCGTCGACGCGGCGACCGGCTGGTCGAGCGGCGGGCGGACTCTCGATTTCGTGAATGCGAGCGTCGGCTCCAACGGAATCGTCGATCTTTACAGCGAAGCGGAGCTGCGCGCCAATTTCAGCACCGCGATCGCCGCCATGGCGCAGGCGGGGGCGAGCGAAAAGACCGTCTTCGTCTGGGCCGCCGGCAACGCCCACGGAGATCCATGCAAATCCTCCGACTTTACGAAAGACCCTTCCCTGTGCGTAAATGACAAAGTCGTCGAAAAATGGAAAGTCGTCGCCAAATCGCCGGAAGTCCTGGCCGGCCTGCCGGCGCGGATATCCGAGTTGCGCGGCCACACCCTCGCCGTCGCGGCGGTCGGGAGCGACGGCGCGATCGCCTCTTTCTCCAACCGCTGCGGCATCGCGGCCGAATGGTGCCTCGCCGCGCCCGGCGTGGGGATACGCACGGCCTTTACCGAGCGGCCGTGCCTGCTGCCGCTCGAACATGTAACCTGCCGCGGCGCCTACAGCCCGAGCGGCACCTCGTTCGCCGCGCCGATGGTGACGGGCGCGCTCGCCGTTATGCAGCACTATTTCCGCGACCAGCTTTCGAATACGGCGCTGGTCACGCGGCTGCTGGAGACCGCGGACAACACCGGCATCTACGCCGACAGCGCCGTCTACGGCCACGGGCTGCTCGACCTCGACGCCGCCACAAAGCCGGTCGGCTCATCCAGCCTCGCCCTCGGCGACCGCGTGGGCGGCCCGGCCAGCCCGGCGGCGCAGACCCGCCTGGCGCTCGGCAGCGCCTTCGGCAACGGGCCGGCGCTGTCGCTCGCCGGCCGGGAAGTCGCCGCCTTCGACGAGCTGGGCGCGCCCTTCTGGTACAGGCTCGGCGATTTCGTCCCCGCCGCGCCGCGCGTCTCGGCGTTCGCCCGGCTCGACGCCTTCATGGCGCCGGAGGCATGGCGGCCGCGCGCGGCGGCGGCTCCCGGCGGCCTGGGCCTCACCGGCGTTCCCTCTACCGTCGCGGGAAACCCGGGCCGGGCCGTCCCGCCCCTGCTCGGCGGATTCGCGCCGGGCGGCCGGATCGCCGGTTGGGAGGGCCTGAGACTGGGCTTTGTGGACGCGCCCGCTCCGGCGCCGGGCGGCGGCCATCTCTCTCTTGCCGCAAAGGCGCTTGCTTTCGAAGCCGAAGGCCCCGGCGGCCTCGGCTTCGCCGCCTTTTCGACCGAGGGGATGCAGGGCCGGACGCCAGTCTCCGGCGCGCTGCTGTCGTGGCGGTCTCGGGAACGGCCGCTGGCGCTGCGCGCCGGCCTGCTCGGCGAGCGCGAAACGATGCTCGGCAGCCGTTCGGCCGGAGCGTTCGGGCGTCTTTCCGCCGGCTCCGCCTTCGTCGGCGTCGATGGCGGGATTCAGGCCGGCGCGTGGCGGCTCGACGCCAGCGCCGAGGCCGGCATCGCGCACGCCGCGGCGGACGGCGGAATGCTGACCGGCCTCTCGCCCCTGTTCAGCAGCGCCTTCGCCCTGCGGGCCGAACGGCCGCTGGACGCAACCGGCTCGCTCAGGCTTTCGGTCTCGCAACCCCTGCGCGTCGAGTCCGGCCGGGCCCGCTTCTCGATCCCGGCCGGCCGCACGAAGGGCGGCCGGGTGCTGCGCCGGACGCTCAACGCCAGCCTCGCGCCGTCCGGCCGGCAGATCGACTTCGCCGCGGGGTGGCGCAAGCGCCTCGACGCCGGCGGCGACCTGCGCCTCGGCGCGGTCTGGACCCTCGATCCCGGCCACGATCCGTCGGCCCCCGCCGAACTCACCCTGCTGGCCGGGTACCGCCACAGCTTCTGAGGCCGTCCCTGCGCACGGTCTTCCGGCGCACGGCCGGGAGGCGCCGCCCTACCGGCCCAGCCAGGCGCGCATCCGTTTGAGCGCCTCGTCGAGGGTCGCGTCCTCCTTGCAGAAGGAGAAGCGGGCGAAATGGCGGGGCGGATCGCTCTGGTAAAAGGCGCTCACCGGCACGGCGGCGACGCCGGCCTCGGCCGTCAGCGTCCGGCAGAAATCGACATCGCCGCCGTTGAAGCCGACCGAGCGGATATCGACCGTAATGAAATAGGCGCCGTGGCAGTCGACGGTCTCGAAGCCGATCGCCTCCAGCCCGGCCCGGAAGCGGTCGCGGCTGCGCTGCATCCCGGCGGCGAGGCCGGTGAAATAGCCCGCGTCCTTCTCCAGCCCGAAGGCCGTGGCGCGCTGCAAGTTCGGCGGCGTCGTGAAGGTCAGGAACTGGTGCGTCTTGGCGATCGGCGTCATCAGGTCCGGCGGCGCCGTGATGTAGCCGACCTTCCAGCCGGTGAGCGAGAAGGTCTTGCCCGCGCTGCCGATGCGCACCGTGCGCCCGCGCATCCCCGGCAGGCCCATCATCGTGACGTGGGGCCGGCCGTCGAACACCAGATGCTCGTAGACCTCGTCGGCGACGCAATAGGCGTCGTTCTCCACGCACAGGCCGGCGATGAACGCCAGCTCTTCGCGGGTGAAGACCTTGGCGGCCGGGTTCATCGGCGTGTTGATCAGCACCAGCTTGGTGCGGCCGGAGAAGGCGGCGCGCAACTCTGCCTCCGGCAGCGACCAGTCCGGCGGCTCGATGCGGACCAGCCGGGGCACGGCGCCGGCGCGGCGGACGATCGGCAGGTAGCAATCGTAGAGCGGCTCGATCAGCACGACCTCGTCGCCCGGCTCGATCAGGCCGAAATGCGCCGCCGCCAGGGCCTCGGTCGCGCCGCTGGTCACCAGCGTCTCGGTCTGCCAGTCGATGTCGAGGCCGTAGAAGCGCCGGTTGTGCTTCGCGACCGCTTGGCGCAGCTCCGGCACGCCGAACATCGGCGGATACTGGTTCGGGCGGTCGTCGAGCGCCGTATGGGCCATGGCGCGGACGTCGTCCGGCCCGTTGCCGTCCGGGAAGCCCTGGCCGAGATTGACCGCCTTGTGTTCGTTGGCGAGCGCCGACATGACCTCGAACACGGTCGTGCCGTAGCCGCTGAGGATGGAATTCGCGGGTTTCATCGCGCCCCTGTTTGCCCGCAACCGCCCCCGCAAATCAATGGGTCCGCCGCGTCGCAGGCCCCTCGATACGGCGCTTCGCGCCTACTCGGGATGAGGGTGTGCGATGAATTAACCTCCTCCCCTACACCCTCACCCTGAGTAGCCCCGGTCCCCGGCCGGGGCGTATCGAAGGGCGGCGGCCGGTTCGCCGAACAAACCCTTTCAGGGACAGCCGAGCCGGTCGGCGAGGTCTTCGAAATCCTCCGCCGCCAGGTCGGCGCCGTCCCAGGCTTCGAGGTCCTTCGTCTGGCCTTCGTCCGCCGCCTCCGCGCGCCGGGGGACGAAGACCGTACGCAGGCCGGCGGCGGACGCAGCCCGGAGATCGTCGTTGTGGGCCGCGACCAGCGCGACCTCGGCCGGGGCCAGGCCGAGCATGTCGGCGGCCGAGAGGTAGGCTTCCGGCATCGGCTTGTAAGCGCGCGCAACCTCGGCGCCGAGGATGGCGTCCCACGGAATGCCGGCCCGGCGCGCCATGTTCAGGATCAGCGCGACGTTGCCGTTCGAGAGCGCCGCCAGCGGGTATTTCGCGCGCAGGCGGGCCATGCCGGGCAGCACATCCGGCCACGGGTCGAGCCGGCGCCAGGCCCGGTTCAGATCGTCGATTTCCGCCTCGGAAAGGCCGGCGACGCCGAACTCCTCCAGCACCTCCAGCAGGTTCTCGCGGTGCAGCGCGTCGAGCTTGACGAAGCCGCGCCCGCCGCTGCGCACCCGCTCCATCGCCGGCTGGTAGCGCGCCCGCCAGGCGAGCGCAAAGCCGTTCCAGTCGAGCGAGTAGCCTTTTGGCCCAAGCGCCGCCTCGGCCTCGCGCGCGACGCTGCGCCGCCAGTCCACCACCGTGCCGAACACGTCGAAGGTCAGCGCCTTCACCGCCAGCATGGCCTTTGCCCTCTCCGCCCCGGTCGGCTATCCGTATCCGGTGTACCGCACCGGCGCCGTCCGGCGCCAGCGCATCGGGGACAGGATATGACCGCACCGCAGCTTGCCGCCCGCGCCGGGCGGCTCGGCACCGAATCCGCCTTCGAGGTCCTGGCGCGCGCGACCGCGCTGGCCGCCGGAGGGCGCGACATTATCAACCTCGGCATCGGCCAGCCGGATTTCGCGACGCCGGACCATATCGTCGAGGCCGGGCGCAAGGCGCTCGCCGACGGCCATCACGGCTATACCCCGGCGGCCGGCGTGCCCGGCCTGCGCGAGGCCGTGGCGGCGGACATATTGCGCCACCGCGGGGTGGAGATCGATCCGTCTACCGTGCTCATCATGCCCGGCGGCAAGCCGACCATGTTCTTCGCCATGATGATGTTCGGCGAGCCGGGCGCCGAGATTCTCTATCCCAATCCCGGCTTCCCGATCTACGAATCGGCGATCCGCTTTTCCGGCGCGACCCCGGTTCCGATCGAACTGGCCGAGGCGCGGGATTTCGCCTTCAGCGCCGAGGCGGTGCTCGAAAAGATCACGGAGCGGACCCGCCTGATTATCCTCAACAGCCCGGCCAACCCGACCGGCGGCGTCACGCCGAAGGCCGAGATCGACGCCCTCGCCGCCGGGCTGTTGCAATTCCCCCATGTCGCGATCCTGAGCGACGAAATCTATTCCCGGCTGCTGTTCGACGGCGAAGCCCACGCCACCCTGCTCGCCTACGGGCATCTGCGCGACCGCACCATCCTGCTCGACGGCTGGTCCAAGACCTACGCCATGACCGGCTGGCGGCTCGGCTACAGCGTCTGGCCGCAGGCCTGGGTCGATACGGCGGAGCGCCTGTCGATCAACTGCCATTCCTGCGTCAACGCGAGCGCGCAATATGCCGGCATCGCCGCGCTCGAAGGCCCGCAGGACGCGGTCGAGACCATGCGCGCCGCCTTCGAACGCCGCCGCACCCTGATCGCCGACCGCCTCAACGCCCTGCCCGGCGTACGCTGCCGGACCCCGGCCGGCGCCTTCTACGCCTTCCCGAACATCGAAGGCACGGGCCGCGACGCCCGCGCCATGCAGGACGGCATGCTCGAGGAGATCGGCGTCGCCGCCATCGCCGGGACCAGCTTCGGCGCCTTCGGCGAAGGCTTCCTGCGCTTCTCCTGCGCCAGCAGCGCGGCCAACATCGAACGGGCGATCGACCGGATGGCCGTCTGGCTTGCCGGTTAGCCGGCAGTCAGCCGAATATAGAATCTTCGGTCCGGAATCAGGCCGCGCGCTTCCGGCGCACCTGCGCCAGTTCGTAGCTCGCCTGCATGCGCATCCAGTGCTCGGCGGTTCCCCAGCCGACCTCCTCCAGAGCCAACGCCATCGTCGCGGACACCCCCGCTCTGCCGTTCAACACGCGCGACAGGGTTCCGCGGTCGCAGTTCAGGCGGGCCGCTGCCTCGGTGACGTTCCAACCCGTTTCCTCCATGCCTTCGCGGATCAGTTCGCCCAGGTGCGGCGGGTTCAGCATGGGGCCTACCCGCTCGTCGTCGCCATCGTTCATCGGTCGAGGCTCCTCTGCAAATCAGTGATAGTCGACCAGGTCCACATCCACGGCTTCGCCATTCTCGAAGCGGAACACCACGCGCCAGTTGCCGGATACGCGCACACTCCATACGCCTGCACGATCTCCTTTCAGCGGGTGCAGGCGGAAGCCGGGCGCGTCGACGCTTCCCGGATGGGTCGTTTCCTGCAACCGCAGCAGAATCCGCCGAAGTCGCGGCGCCATCCCCGCCGGCAACCGCGCGGCGCTATCCCGTTCGTGCAGCACCCGCAGCCCTTTATGCCTGATCTTCATGGCAAAATGTAGCGTGTCGCGCCACGCGCCGCAACAGCATAGGCGAATTGACCGCACAACCGGCCGGTCGGTGGCGTGGCTGGCTGCCTGAAAGCGCGGCATCCTGCCTGAAAAACAGGCACGCCGGCCGGGGCCGCCGGGGCCGGCGGCGGGGGACATCCGCAAAATCCGGTTTTCCCCCGGTTTTCCCCCCGGTTTTCTCTGCGGTTTTCTCTGCGGTTTTCTCTGCGGTTTTCTCTGCGGTTTTCTCTGCGGTTCACTTGCCGCATTGCGGTTGGCACGGATGTTGCTCTAACCGGGTAAACGTGCGCCGTGCGCGCCGGCGGCCCGGCCGGCCGTGCGGCGGTCCCGGCCCGCGCCTGCCCTGCCGCGAAAGACACCCGCGAAGACCCCCGACGAAGACCGCGACGAAGAAGAGCCATGAAAAAGATCGAGGCGATCATCAAGCCGTTCAAGCTGGACGAGGTGAAGGAGGCCCTGACCGACCTGGGCGTCGAGGGGCTGACCGTGGTCGAGGCCAAGGGGTTCGGCCGCCAGAAGGGCCATACCGAACTCTACCGCGGCGCCGAATACATCGTCGATTTCCTGCCCAAGGTGAAGATCGAGGTCGTGCTGAACGACGACATGCTCGAACGCGCCCTGGAAGCCATCGTCCAGAACGCCCAGACCGGCCGGATCGGCGACGGCAAGATTTTCGTCACCGACATCCAGGACGCCATCCGCATCCGCACCGGCGAACGCGGACGCGACGCCGTGTAGCCCCCCGGCAGCGGCCTCGCTACCATCCGCCGGACCCGGGCCCATCCGAAACCCCCACCCGAAAGCAACCCAACCGACAGAGTGGAACCCGCCATGTCAGACGTGAATTCCGTACTGAAGAGAATCAAAGACGAAGACGTCCAGTTCGTCGACCTGCGGTTCACCGATCCGCGGGGCAAGTGGCAGCACACCGCCCAGGCCGCGCAGACGATCGACGAGGACACCTTCGAGGACGGCATCATGTTCGACGGCTCGTCGATCGCCGGCTGGAAGGCGATCAACGAATCGGACATGGCGCTGCTGCCCGATCCGGAGACCGCGGTGATGGACCCGTTCACCGCGCAGTCGACCCTGATCCTGTTCTGCGACGTGCTGGAGCCGACCTCGGGCCAGCCCTACGGCCGCGACCCGCGCTCGACCGCCAAGAAGGCGATCGGCTACATGGGCGAGGCCGGCATCGCGGACACCGCCTATTTCGGCCCGGAGGCCGAGTTCTTCGTGTTCGACGACGTGCGCTTCGCCGCCGAGATGAACCACACCTTCTTCCAGATCGATTCGGAGGAAGGCCCCTACAATTCCGGCACCGAATACGAGGACGGCAACCTGGGCCACCGGCCGCGCCTGAAGGGCGGCTATTTCCCGGTCCAGCCGGTCGACCAGGGCGCCGACATGCGCGCCGAGATGCTGACCATGATCCAGCAGATGGGCGTGGAGACCGAGAAGCACCATCACGAGGTGGCGCCCTCGCAGCACGAGCTGGGCATAAAGTTCGGCCCGCTGGTCGCCCAGGCCGACGCCATGCAGATCTACAAATACTGCGTCCACATGATCGCCAACAAATGGGGCAAGACGGCGACCTTCATGCCCAAGCCCGTGGTCGGCGACAACGGCTCCGGGATGCACGTCCACCAGTCGCTGTGGCGCGGCGGCGACCCGCTGTTCGCCGGCAACCAGTATGCCGACCTGTCGGAGACCTGCCTCTACTATATCGGCGGGGTGATGAAGCACGCCAAGGCGATCAACGCCTTCTCGAACGCCACGACCAACAGCTACAAGCGGCTGATCCCGGGCTTCGAGGCGCCGGTGCTGCTCGCCTATTCGGCGCGCAACCGCTCGGCGTCGTGCCGGATCCCCTACGTCGCCTCGCCCAACGGCAAGCGCGTCGAGGTCCGCTTCCCGGACGCGGCCGGCAACCCCTATTACACCTTCGCCGCCATGCTGATGGCCGGGCTGGACGGCATCCAGAACAAGATCCATCCGGGCGACCCGATGGACAAGGACCTCTACGACCTGCCGCCAGAGGAGCTGACCGACATCCCGACGGTCTGCGGCTCGCTGCGCGAGGCCCTGGACGCGCTCGACGCCGACCGCGACTTCCTCAAGAAGGGCGAGGTCTTCAACGACGACCTGATCGACGGCTACATCGGCCTCAAATGGGAGGAGGTCTACTATCTCGAACACACCACCCACCCGGTGGAGTTCGACATGTATTACAGCGTGTAAGGGGGCGGCCCTTCCCGCCCGGAACGCGAAAGGCCCGCCGTCTACGGACGGCGGGTTTTTCCTTTCGCAGCGCGCGGGCGGGCGTTTGGCCGGCGCCCGTCGCCAGCCGCCATCTTCAGAGATAAGCGTCGGCGTCCAGACGGTCGAGAATGGCGATCGCGTCCTCGGTCCGCCCGTCGTGGATAAGATCGACGGCCCGCTCGCCGTCGAGCTGCGGATGCCGGGCGTACAGCCAGGCCCGGATTTCCTCCGGGCTGTAATATTCGCTGAGCCGCAGCACGACATAGGACAGGTCCGACACGATGAGTTGCGTCCGGGGGTGCGGCGTCTTCCGGCCGTGCGCCCATCGCGAGACGGTCGCATTCGAAACGCCGGCGAAATTCGCGATATCGGCGCCCTTCAATCCGCCGATCTCCTGCAATCTCTCGATGAACTGCATGACCGGTTTAGCCTGCGATGCGCTCATGCCTACCCGACCTCCGGCCGCTTCCGTGCGTCCTGCCCGCTGCGGGATAGCGATGGCGGCCCGCCGCCGCAGCGGAATGCCTTTTCGCCTTTCGTTTTCATACACCGTATGTCCTGAAAAGATGAAATCGATTCCGTTCCGCACCGTCCCGGCCTCCCCTTCCCGTCATTTCGACCGGAGCCCCGGTCCGGAGCCTGCTCTGAGCGAAGTCGAAGGAGAGAAATCCGGTCCGCGCACCGTCGACGCCCGAGGTTCCGGCGCCTGGCCGGCGTCCGTCGCCGGCCGGATTTCTCCACTCGCTGCGCTTCGGTCGAAATGACGGTTGGAGAATACGCTCCGGTCGAAATGACGGGAGGAGGTCGTGCTCCGACCGGCATGGCGCGGCTGTCGAAGACCGCTTGACTTCCCCTTAGAGAACATTATTTGAACATAAATCCTTCCGCACCGGCTCGGCAGCCGAACATGACAAATCATGACATTTCATCACTAGTGTCCGGTTAAATTTTCGAATAGATTCAATTGGTTAGCGTGTATGGGGGTTTGGTTTTGGGGTTCGATTGAGCCAAGTGCTTGTTTTAGGGGGATTTTTTCGAAGGGCATGACGGAGAGGACCTGTAACATTCTGTAGAGTTGGGTATCGAGTTCGAGCCGCTTGCGGACGATCGCCACCAGGACATAGACGGACACGGCGATCCAGAGTTGGGTTTTGACGGCATTTTCCGATGTGCCGAAGAAGCGCTTGATGCGCAGATGTTGCTTGATCCATTTGAAGAACAGTTCGACGTGCCAGCGCGACTTGTAGAGCTTGCAGACGGTGAGCGCGTCGAAATCCATGCGGTTGGTCAGGAAGACCAGCGGTCGGCCGGTCTGCGGGTCGCGAAAGCGGACCCGGCGCAGGAGTTCGGGATAGCGCGCCCTGCTGTGTGCGCCGCCGAGCCGGATGAGGTGATCGGAGAGGATGCCGTTGGCCGGGTCGCGCGGCCGGGAGTACACCCGGCGCGCATCCAGATTGTTCTTTGCCCGTGTGACGAAGAAGGCGCCGGCCCGGTGCAGGCGATGGAACCGGAGGAAGTCTCCGTAGGCGCGGTCCATGACGTAGATGGCGCCGGGTTCGGGGACCAGAAGGTCGAGCACGTTGACGTCGTGGAACTTGCCGTCGGAGAGGTGGACAAAAGCCGGTATCGCCCCCTGGAGGTCGAGCAACGCATGCAACTTCACCGCCGCCTTGGTCGACCGGAACCGCGCCCAGGGGAACACCGAGAGGCACAGGTCGATGGTTGTTGCGTCCAGCGCATACACGGTCTCGTCCAGCACCGGGGCAAGACTGCGGTCTCCGGCGTACAGGAGGCGCGCCCGATGGATCAGCCGCTGCCCGAAGTCGGCATAGATCCGCCAGTCCCTGCGCTCGTTGGCGTCCGCCAGGGTCGAGCGCCGAACCGGGGCCCGGAACCCGCTATGGTAAAGTCTCCCCGCTTGCGCGCCGAGACAGGTCTCGATGTCGCGCAGGCTCTCCCGGTAGGTGAGTTGCGCGAACGCCATGGCGCGATACTGTTCGGCACACCGCAACGTCCGGACGCGGCGGTTCCCCCGATACCGGCGCACAATCCGCTCGAAGGTCGTCCACGGCAGGAAATCCATGGTTTGAGCAAAAAGGGTCCGTCCCGACATGGCCGCTCCTCCACAAGAAACGACCGCCATAAACCAGCGCACGGCCCGCAGCGTCCGACGGCGTCTCGACACAGCCGGCGGCCCGCCAAAATCGACACCGCCCAAAATCACCGATAACAGTCTGATACCAAACACGTTTTCCCAAAAGTCATGCACCTTAACCGGACACTAGTGACATTTCATGACACTTCGGCATGTCCCGCGGGGCATGTCACGCGGCGCGCCCCGGCCGGTTGCGGAGGCGGGCCGGCGGGGAGAAGCCGCCGGACCCGGCGTAAGGGGCGCCGCGTAGCGGACAGCGGCCGGACGGCGCCGGCCCGATCCGATCCGGCCCCCGATCCGGCCCCCGATCCGGAGGAACGGCGTCAGTATCCCGGCGGCGGCGTAAAGCGGCGGTAGCCCTCCTCGATCAGCCCGGCCATGTGCAGGCAGGTCAGGTCGTCGTACCGCCGGCCGACGATCTGGATGCCGACGGGCAGGCCGTCCGCCAGCCCGATCGGCGCGACCGTCGAGGGCAGGTAGCAGCCGCCGGGATAGCCGGCCCAGAAGAGCTGGTCGACGACCGGCTGGGCCCGGCCGTTGACGGTTATCGTCCGGTCGTGGCGCTCGCCCGCCCGGTCGTGCGGGAAGGCCGGCGAGGCGGCGGCCGGGCACAGGAGCAGGTCGTAGGTCTCGAACCACGCCTCCCAGCCTTCCATGAGGGCGTAGCGGCGCTCGTTCCAGCGCAGCCAGTCGCGGTGCAGCATCGTCTGGGCTTCGAGCATCCGGCGGCGGTAGGGGATCGCGTCCGCCGGCAGGCTGCGCAGGTCCTCATGCGCCTGGGCCATCGTCTCGTCAGTCATGTGCTTGGAGGTCTCGGCCCGCAGCAGCAGCGTGTAGACCTCCATCGCCTCCGCGGTGGAGAAGGCGGGCTTCGCGCCAATCTCGACGGCCGCGCCCTCGCCTTCGAGCCAGCGGGCGAGCGCGGCGACGGCGTCCCGGTAGGATTGCTCGACTTCCGCCTGCGGATCGCTCAGCAGGACGCCGACGCGGTAATCCTTCAGGCGCTGCTTGCGCGGCGGCGGCAGTTCCAGCCGCCAGCCCCGCGCCGCCGGGCCGTCGGCGCCGGCCAGCAGGCCGAAGGCCAGCCTGAGGTCCGCCGCCGAGCGGGCGAGCGGGCCGACAACGGCGATGTCGGTGGGCGCCCGGTCTCCGGGCAGCGCCTGGCCGCGGTCCGGGACGATCTCCCAGGTCGGCTTGTGGCCGAAGACGCCGCAATAGTGCGCCGGGTTGCGGATCGAGGCGCCGATGTCCGAGCCGGCGTCCAGCCCCGTCAGCCCGGCGGCGAGCGCCGCCGCCGAGCCGCCGGACGAGCCGCCGGGCGTGCGGCCCAGGTCCCACGGATTGTTGCAGGCGCCGTAGATTTCGTTGAAGCTCTGCCAGTCGGCCAGCATGAAGGGCACGTTCGTCTTGCCGAAGACGACGGCGCCGGCGCTCCGGTAGCGTTCGACCGCGGCCGAGTCCGTCTCCGCGATGTTGTCGCGGTATTCGGGGACGCCCCAGGTCGTGGGCGAGCCCGCCAGGTCGTAGCTTTCCTTCACGGTGACCGGCAGGCCGTCCAGGGGGCCGGTATCCTCCCCGGCCGCCCGGCGCCGGTCCGCAGCGTCGGCCTCGGCCCGCGCGCGCCCGGCGTCCTGCCAGACGATCGCGTTGATCGCCGGATTGTGCCGCTCGACGCGGCCGAGAAAATGCTCGAGCAGCTCGCGCGCGCCGATCTCCCGCGCATCGAGCAGCGCCATCAGTTCGGTCGCCGTCTTGTAGTGGATGTCGGACATGCTGCGCTCCCCGCCGGTTCCCGGCCCGCTACCCGCACCTGCCGGATTATGCCGGTTTCGCAGATGCGGCGCATCCCTAGCCCGGATTTCTCACCACAGTCACGGCCTGCGTCGCGCCGAACGACGCGCGCCGGCCGCGCCGGTCGAAGCTCCGCCGGGGTTGGCAGCCCGGCCGCCGCTTGTGTATAGAGCGCGTGCGAAGGGGCGTTCCCGGAAGCCGGGAAACGCCGCCGGGAAACGAGAGGGAGGCACCGGGCATGGCCGACAATTTCGGCGAAGGCACCGCATTCTACGAAGAACACCGCAAGGCGTGGGGCTATTTCACGAAATGGGGCCTGCGCATCGTCGTCCTCAGCGCCGTCCTGACCGCGCTGGCCTTCTGGCTGGAGAGCTGAGCGAAACGGCGCCTGCCGCCAGTCTCCGGGCTGGGCCGCCGGCTTCGCCGTCTGCGGATACCCGGACGCCGCCAACGGGAGCCGGCCGATGCCCGCCAGTTCCGCCCCCGCCGGTTCCGCACCGGCCGAGACCTTCGATTACCGTCACAGCCCGTTGCCGGTCCGCGAGGGCCTTGCGGCGTCCCAGCGGCGCGCGTGGGCGCGGCTGGCCGAACCCGGCGAATGGTGGCCGGGCGCCGTCCGCATCGCCATCGCCGAGGAGACCCGCGCGGCGGCGGCCTGCGCCTTCTGCGCCGAACGCAAGGCGGCGCTCTCGCCCTACGCCGTCAGCGGCCGGCACACCGCAGCGACCGGCCTGCCGGACGTTCTGGTCGACACCGTCCACCGCATCCGCACCGACCCGGAGCGCCTGACCCGCCGGTTCTGCGACGCGGCGCTGGCCGGCGGACTGAGCGACGGGGAATATGCCGAGACGGTCGCCGTCGTCGCCACGGTCGTCGGCGTCGATACCTTCTGCGACGCCATGGGGCTGCCGCGCCACGCGCTGCCCGAACCGGTTGCCGGCGAACCGCGCCGGCGGCGGCCTCCCGGCGCAAAGCCGGGGCCGGGCTGGATCGCAACGGTCGCGCCCGAGGACGTGACGGAAGGCGAAGCCGGCATGTATGACGGGCTGGCCGGCGTGAACATCCACCGGGCGCTTTCGCTCGCGCCCGCCGAAGTCGCCGGCTTCTTCGATCTCGACGCCGAGCACTACCTGCCCGATGCGCAGCTGCGCGATTTCGGCGTCGAATACCGCGCGCTCACCCATGCCCAGATCGAGTTTCTCGCCGCCCGGGTATCGGCGATCAACCAGTGCGTCTACTGAACCACCAGCCACGCGGTGCTGCTCCGTGGGAGCGGCGAGCATACCGGCGACGACTACGACCTGACGGCCATTGTAGACGATGGCGGAACCGGGGGCGGGGTCGCCGCGGCGGCGGCGCTGACCGCTTATGCCGACGCCTTCTTCGACGAAGGCCGGGACTTCGCCGCAGCCCGGGACCGGCTGCACGCGGAAATCGGCGGCGAAGCGCTGGTCGACGCCGCCGGGGTGCTCGCCATCTTCAACGCGGTCGTGCGCATCGCCGACGCAACCGGCATTCCGCTGGAGGACCAGAAGGCCGAAATGTCGGCCGATTTCCGCGCCGCGCTGGGTATCGACGACTACCCCGCCGCTGCCGGGAAAGTCTGAGCCCGGGCGGCAAAAGACGCGGCGGCCCCGTCCTTCGGGAACCGCGCGGATTCCGGAACGTCGCCGGGAGAGAGAGAGTCGGGCTTTCGGCGGCGTCCCGCCCCGAACCGGCCCACGCCGCTTTTGTGCGGCAGGGGCCGGCGTGCGTTCGCTAGCCCGGATTTCTCACCGCAGTCATGACCTGCGCGGCGCTGTCGGGCCGGCAGGGCAGGAAAGCTGCGCCGCGCGATGCGGGACATCGGGCAAGCGGCTTGACGCACCCTGCCGGCCCGACAGCGCCGCCCTCCGGGTCGCGACCGGACGTCCGCCCGCGGCGTCGCGGGCCTCGACCGTAGTCCCCGCTACGCTTTTCGGCCCGCTCCCAGTACTGAACGGGGCGGATCGAACGTCCGGACGCGACGCAGGCCGTGACTGCGGTGAGAAATCCGGGCTAGTCCCCTTTCGACGCCGCCGCCATGGCCGCGTCGTCGAACGCCGGCAGGCTCTCGAAAGACCCGAAGCCCTGTTTCACATACCACACGGAGAAATTCAGCATGGCCTCCGGCGACGGCGCGGTCGCGACATCGACGAAATCGTACCGGCCCTGGGTGTAGTTGATCGAATCGAACTCGATGCCGAGCTCGCTGGCCTTGGCGCGCGCCCGCTTCAGCCGTTCGTCGTGCCTGGTGAGCCACTCGTCGCTCTGCTTGCCGAGCAGTACATATTTCATGAAGGTCTCCCTGTTGCGGGGCGCCGTCCCCGTTCGGACTCCGGCGCCCATGACGGCTATCGACCGGCCGGACTCCGCCCTGACCGGGGTTTCCCGCCGCAGCCACGCGGCACGTCGCATACGGCGGCGGCGGCCGTCAACGCTCGATTCGGCACACGCGCCGCGCTTGCCCATCGCGGGCATTCGTTGCAAGGTTGCGCGGTAGGGGCGGCAGGAAACCGGCCGCAGGGCCCGGGCAGAAAGCGCCGCACTCAATCCCTTCCGTCAATTCGGTACGCAGATATGAATTTGGAAGCCTCCATAGCGCTCATAATGCGCCGCCGATGGCTGACCCTTCTTCTGTCCTTGCTTCTTATGCTGGTTCTTGCCGCCGGCTCCCTCTTCCTCGTCAATGTCGACGTCGACGTTCGAAATCATTTCGGCAAAAACGACCCCCATATCGTTGCGCTCGAAAAGCTGGAAGACACCTACGCTCTCTCGGACGTGGCACTCGTTACCGTAGCGCCGCGCAACGGCACTGTTTTCACTCGGGAAGCGCTTGTTGCCATAGAAGATCTGACCGAACGGCTCTGGCAGACGCCCTACGCCACCCGCATCGATTCGATAGCAAACTATTCGCACAGCGAGGGCCGGGAGGACGAGCTGATCGTCGAGCGGCTGATCGACGGCGCCGGCTCCCTGACCGACGACGCCATAAAACGTATCGGGAAAATCGCGCTCGAAACCGAGGAAGTCGCCGGGCGCCTGGTTTCGCGGGACGGTGAGGTCGCCGGACTGGTCGTCAGCATTGCGCTTCCCGAGAACCGGCAGCTGGCGCGCGTGGAGACCGTCGATTTCCTCAACGAAACGCTCGCCGCGGCCCGGGCGAAACATTCGGGCATCGACTACCACCTGACCGGCGAAATCGTCCTCAATCGCGCGATGCGCGACGCGATTAACGACGACATGGGCATTCTCGCGCCCCTCGCGCTCGCGACGATGCTGCTGGTCGCCGTAATCCTGCTCCGCTCTGTCTGGGGCACCGTTGCGATCGTCGCGATGCTGATCGCCGTTTTCCTGTCCGCGCTGGGCTTCCTCGGTTGGGCCGGGATGAAGCTGTACGGCGAGAGCGGCGCGGCATTGTTCGTCCTGATGGCGGTCACCGTCGCACACTGCGTCCACATCATCGAGGCCGCGATGGCGGGATTGCGCAAGGGCATGGACCGCAAGCAGGCGGCTAGCAATGCCTTGCAGGTCAATATATGGCCCGTTTTCCTGACGTCCCTGACGACCGCAATCGGCTTCCTCAGCCTGAATTTTGCGGAGATGCCGCCGTTTCGGGTCATGGGCAACATGGTGGCGTTCGGCGCCATGGCCGCCTTCGTCTATTCGGTAACGCTTCTGCCCGTATTCCTGTCGGTCGTGCCCCTGCGCGCCCGGCCCGTACGCGCCGGACACTCGGATTTCTTCGATCGTTTCGGGCGGTTCGTCGTTTCCCACCGTACAACGCTGCTATGGTCGTTCGGCGTCGTCGCCGTTGTGCTCGTCGCCGGCACTTCGCGGATCGAACTCAAGGAGAACTGGCTCGAACTGCTGGATGAAAGCTACGAGTTCCGGCGCTCCACGGATTTCGTGAGCGAGAAATTCGCCGGCGTGGAGACTTTCGAATACTCACTCGATTCCGGGCGCGAGGGCGGCGTAACCGATATCGAGTACCTGCGCCGCGTCGATGCGTTTGCGGAATGGTACCGGGCGCAGCCTGAAGTTTCCCACGTCTTCGCCATTTCCGACATCGTGAAGCGGCTGAACATGAACCTGCATGGCGACAAACGGGAATTTTACGCTATTCCGAACAATTCCGATCTCGCTGCGCAATATCTGCTGCTGTACGAGTTTTCCCTGCCGGAAGGCCGCGACCTGAACAACCTCATCGACGTCGGACGCGCAGCGACGCGGATGACGGTCACGCTCAAGAGCCTGTCCAACAACGAAAAGGTTGCACTCGACGAACGCGCGCTGTCCTGGCTCCGGACCAATGCCCCCGGTATGGAAACCGGCGCCACCGGCGTCGCCGTCGTCGGCGCCAATTCGATCCAGCGGAACATCGAAGGCATGATCCGCGGCACCGTCGTGGCGATGGCGATCGTCTCCCTGCTCCTGCTCTTCGTCTTCAGGAGCGTGCGGCTCGGCCTGATCAGCCTGATACCCAATTTCGTTCCGGCCGCCATGGCGTTGGGCCTGTGGGGATATGCGGTCGGCGCGGTCGGGAACGCCGCGGCGGTCGTCACGGCGATCGCGTTCGGCATCATCGTGGACGACACGATCCACTTCATGACCAAGTATGTCGGCGCCAGGAAGCGCGGCCTGTTGCCGTCGGAATCCGTACAATCCGCCTTTGGCTCGGTCGGCAAGGCGCTGGTGACGACGACCGTCGTGTTCGGCCTCGGATTCCTGGTTTTCGGCGCGTCGGGGATGACGACCAATCAGGCGCTCGGCATGCTCGTGGGCATGACGGTCGTCATCGCGCTGCTGGCGGATTTCCTGTTCCTCCCGCCGCTGCTCATGGCCCTCGACGGGACCAGGGAGACGACCGCGCAGATCAGGGAACGGCTCGGGCGGCCGACCGATTGACGCCGGCGGCTTGACGACCTTCCTGGGTCTTTTCGGGGAAATCCGACATGCAACTCCGCAGATTGTCCGAAGGGTTGAAGACCGCGTACCGCGGGTCGAACGTGGCGCGCCGGGTGCAGTGGTTCAATGGATGGACAGGCAGGGCTTTCGCGGAGGATTCCGGCGCGGCCGGCTACGATCACGCCGAAACCGTCAGGGAATATTACGACCTTTGCAGCGAGTTCATGGCCTTCGGTTGGGGCGAATCCCTGCACTTCGCGCCGCTGTCGCCCCGGGAGAGCCTGGAGGACGCCAAGATCCGGCATCAGCGGCTGATGATCGCCAAGCTGGAACTGCGGGAAGGCATGACGGTTGTCGATGTCGGCTGCGGGATAGGCGGTCCGATGCGCCGTGTCGCCCGTGAGGCGGGAGTCAGGGTCACCGGGATCAACAGCAGCGAACTCCAACTGGAAAAGGCGAAATCGCTTAACCTTGAGGCTGGGGTCGATCGCATGGTCGACTACGTCACATGCAGCTTTATGGACATGAGCGCCATCGGGGACGATTCCTTCGACCGGGGCTATGCGATCGAATCGACGTGCCATGCGCCGGACAAGGCGGGCGCCTTCGCCGAAATTTACCGCGTGCTGAAACCCGGCGCTCTTTTATGGGGTCAGGAAATGTGCCTGACGGACAGGTTCGATCCCGACGACGGTCGGCACCGGGCCGTCAAGCGGGAACTGATGCACGGCATCGCGCTCAAGGAAATCGCGACGACGGGCGAGGTTGACCGGGCGCTCGAAATTGCCGGGTTCCAGGTCATCGAGGGAAATGACCTGGCCGCCGGGGAGAACGGTCCGGTCACGCCGTGGTACCGACCCATGGAGACCCGGCGCGGAACGGTCGGCAACGCCCTGCGCAGGACTCCGCTGGGCCGCAAGGCATTCCTCGGAGCCTCCAGACTGGCCGAGATGGTGGGCGTTTTCCCGAAAGGCTCAACGCATGTCGTCCGGCTGCTGGATCGGACCGCCGACGCCTATATCGCGGGTGGCAGAACCGGAATCTTCTCGCCGTTGTATTGTTTCCTGGCGCGCAAACCGCTTTAGCACCCGCGCTCCGCTGTCGTGTCAGACGGGCAGTCCGCGCTTCTGTTCTGCAATACGGAACTTCAGTTTCTTGCTCGGTTTCATCGACGGGAGCGGACTGAAGCTCAGCGAATCGACATACCTTGCGGGGAACACCTCGAGGGTGAAGTGGTGCGCGATCATCAGCAGATTGACGGCCAACTGCAGATCCATCCACCGGTTGCCGAGGCAGGTGTGCGTGCCCAGCCCATAGGGCGCGTAGCCGGAATCGCGGTGCTCGCTGCGCGCCGGCAGATAGCGGTCGACATCGAATGAGAAGGGGTCGGGAAAAACGTCTTCCATGTAGTGCGAAGCCGTTTGGGCGATATAGATCCGCGACCCGACCGGTATTTCGTATCCCTCGACCACGAAGGTATTCATGACATCCCGCATGGACATCGGGACGATCGGGTACATGCGCAGGCATTCGGTGAGGAAGCGATGCGTGAACTCGATCGCGGACGGGGTGAAATCTTCACCGTCCGGATCGCCGTTCTCGAACAGGGCGTCGGCTTCGCTCCGGATTTTTTCGTAGTGCTCGGGCTGCGACGCCATGGCGTAAACGGCAAAGCTCAGCGCATCGCCGAGATACACGCTGGCAACCAGCGCAGCGGACAGGGCGAAACGCAGGTTCGCCTCCGGCACCAGTTGCGGATCGCTCGCGTGCAGGCTGAGCCAGTCGTCCGTAAGGTTCCGCGGACAGCCAATCCGCTGGGCCGGCGTATGGACGCTTTGGACCCGTTCGAGCAGCGTGTCGACGGTTTTCGCCCGGCGCTTCATGCCCGGGGTATTCAGCATGAATCTGGGCAGGGCCTTCATGATGTGGGTGATGAGCGCACGCTCCTTGAAAGCCATCAGATCGTCGATGATGTCCTGAGAATCGACGCTGATGAAAAGAGGCGAGAGTTGCGCGTTCACCATGCGCCGGCACAGGCGCGTCGCCTGGTAGGTTTCGCCGACCTTCCAATCGGCCATGTATCTGCGGACGTAGCCGTAAACCTGGTCGAGCTGACCGCACAGCCGCCCGCGCGAATAAGCCGGCCCCATGGCCTTGCGAAGGCGGAAATGATCGGCGCCGTCCAGCGAAGGCATGACCCCATGCGCGCCGTAGATTTTCTCGAAATCCGCAAAATAATTCCCGGCATTCAGGTGCATCCGCCCGTGCCGATGCACCCAGCGGTTTGTCTCCGGCCCGGCGAGAAATATCATCGGTTTGCCGAACGGCACACGGACCTCGAACACCGGGCCGTATTTTTTTGCGAGATCCGCAAAGACGGCGGGAATGTTGCCGCTGCGCAGATGAGGACTGAACAGCAAATCGCGCAGCGAAACCCGCTGAATTGGCTTGGTCAGAGCCGAATGCCGAAGCATCGGGCTGGCGATGGTGTGTTCGACCGCGTCGGCTATCGAACGGCCGATCAGGTCCATCTTGCAGATTAACTCGATGCGCCCTTCCGCCTCGTCATCGAGTTCGAAAATGAAGCGAAAGACGTCGCAAGTATTAACGAGGCAAACGACGATGATGTCTCTCGGATCGGGAATCGTGTCGGTGAAGATGCACTCGCTGATGCGTGTCTTGATGAACTGACCGGCGGTGTCTTTCCGGTCATTGCCGTGCAGATCCGTAGACCAGTTGGTCGGCGCCAGCGTCCAGAAGTCTCCGTCGTGGTGGCTCAGGATATTCAGATCGACCAGGCGGTCCAGGGTCAAATCGATAATCGCCTCCGCCTGGATGGCGAGCCGTTCGATCCAGTACTGAGCGTTCCGTTGCGCCGGTTCGTTCGCGATTTCCTCGAGTATGGGATCCAGGGCGGGGTTGCCCGTTTCTGTCCGGTCCACTAGGATCAGCGATTCTAGGTCCGTATCGATGCGCGACAGGAGGGAGAGTTCCGCGAGTACTGCGCCGATGACGGCGCAATTCAATTCCCAGCCATGGACCTGGTGAAAATATCCGGTCTCCTCGTTGAGGAGCATCAGGATAAGTTCTTCCGGCAGGCTCAGCGTTTGCGTCGTCAATCCCTCGTCAGAATCGGGCATCGGCCGTGGACTCCTTGCATCCGAAGCGGGGCGGCAATTGCGATCGGGGTCTTGAGTCGGTTATTGTCAGGTTCCGGTAAACGGCAGTCAAGTCCACCAACCCCGGCCTTGCCGGGCCGGTGACTTCGCTGCCGAAGGCGATGCCGCGCATCGGTGCGGGCTTGTCCGCCCGATTCGGCCGAGCCTTCGACCGTTACGCCCCGGTTCCGTAACGCACCGTATTGCGCGACGGAGGAGAGCCCGGTCCGCAGCTGCATCGCGCATGGAACGCCGGCATGACGGCCGGGCTACCGCCGGGCGCGGGCGGACTGGCGTTGCCGCCCGTCCCGGTCGCAGATCTGGCCGTCCGGATAGAACTGTTCGCAATAGCGCCTGTACTTGCCGATCTCGCCGTCCGAACGGCAGAGCATCGGGCGGGGCAGGTAGCGTTTCCGGCCCCAGATAACGACATCCTGCAACACGTCGTGCTTCTGGGCCGCAATGATGATCTTGTTCATGATCCGGGTGCGCAGGCGCGGCGGCAGAAAGCGCATCCCGACGATCGGCCGCCTCGGCCTGCGCAGCAGCCGGATCTGGCTGATCAGCGTCAATTCGACGAGTTCGCCGTCGATCGGCGTCGCGAGCACCCACAGGCGGGTATCCATGCCGATGGCGTGTTCGCGCACCTCGACCAGCGAATAGCCAAGCCCGTGCACATGGGTTATGGCGGAAACATCGTAGGCGAAGCATTTTATTCCGGCAAAGGTCTGGGTTCGCTTGAACTCGAAGCAGCTTTTGAGCCAGGCGCCGTCGACCGATATCGAACCGACTGCTTCGACGCTGTCGTAACCGTGCACATAGCGCAGATGTCCGAGGTCCACGGAGTTTTCGGTCGTTTCCTGAGGATGTCCTGCAAACCGGACGCGCCAGAACTCCAAATCGCCCCAGTCGTTTCCGCCCTGCGGCAGCGCGGGAAGCCTCCATTGCGGCGGCCGTCCGCCGCTGCTCCACCAGGCGAAGACCAGACCCTCGATCTCATGTGTCTCGAAGACATTCAGCCTGACAGACCTGGGCGCCGGTGCATAGGGAGTCGCAACGCATTGGCCGGCGGTGTCGTATTCGAACCCGTGAAAAGGGCAGACGAGACACCCGTCGCGCACACGTCCGCCGGCTTCGGGCGCCAGGTCGGAGCCCAGATGCGGGCAGACCGCTTCGGCGACGCAAACCTCCCCGTTGCCGTTACTCCAGACAACGATCCGTTTGCCGAGCCAGGTTTTTCCGATAAGCCCGCTTTTCCCGATCGTCTTGCGGCTGGCAATGAAATACCACCCTTCCGGGAACGGAAAAAGCGCGTCGACGCTGCTGTTGTCGTTCGGAATCGTATTCATACCCAGGGACTTGTCAGGACCGGGCGACGGCAACTTCGTCCGCTCGATAAAAGCCGGAATGCAGTGCAATGCAGCCATTTATGGTATCGGGCGGTGCAGGACAATGGCGGTTGCCCGCAGAACGGACGTCTCTTGCACCCGGACCGGCATTCCTGAAGAGCCTTCGCGGGCCAGGTCCGATGCAAGGTCCGTTCGCCCTGAAAACGGGAGCGAAACCTGCCGGCGCGGGACAGCGGAGCGATCGTGGGGAACGAAGCGGGGAACCGGACCATGCCGAAAAAGGTTGCCATCGTCGGCGGAGGCGTCTCGGGGCTCGGGGTGGCATGGGCGCTGCATCGGCACGCCGACCGCTTCGATTTCCGGCTGTTCGAAGCGCAGGCCCAACTCGGCGGCAACGCCATTACCGTGGACATGCCCCAGGACGACGGCACGTCGATCCCGTTCGATATTTCCGTCACCGCCTGCATTCCCTCGGTCTATCACCACATTCTTCTGTTCATGGAGCAGCACGGCATCGACCCGGTCGATACCCGGTTCAGCTACAGCGTGCGGTATCGCGGCGGCATCTACGCCCACGATTTCGAGTCCGACATCCGGCGGCAGCTGCAACCGGAAATCGTTAAGTTTCAGCGGCTCCTGAAGCGTTTGCGGTGGTTCGGCCGGCTCAACCGGTCGCGCTCCCGGCTGCTCAACGGCCTCAACCCGTTCAATTATGTGAGCATGGGCACGGTGCTCAATTTCGGGCGGTTTTCCGGGGATTTCAGGTACAAGATTCTCAAGCCGATGTTCGTGAATTTCCTGATGGCCACGAATGTCTTCGACATGCCGGCGTCCCTGTTTTCCCGCTATCTGGAGTTTTTCGACATCGAGCGCGCGACGCCGATGCAAACCTGGAGCCAGGGCTCGCAGCGCATCTACGAAGCCATGTCGGCGGATTTCCGGGACAGGATCTACTTCGAACGGCCGGTCCGTAAGGTTTACCGGCGCCCGACCGGGGTCGTCGTGGAGGACGAGGAAGGCAACACCGAGACGTTCGACGAGGTCGTCTTTGCGTGCAACGCGAATCAGACGCTGATGATGCTGGACAAGCCGGGGTTCCTGGAGGGCTTTCTCCTGTCCTCGATCCGCTACGAGAGCGAACTGCACAACCATACGGTGGTGCATTCGGATGCGTCGCTGCTGCCGGACAACGAGGCCAGGCCGCTCGACACGCGGAGCAACCATATCGAGCAGTACGGCGCGCGGCCGGACAACTACGAAATCACCTACATCATGCACAACCAGCAGCCCTGGGCGAAGCGGTCGGACAAGCCGTGCCTGGTGACCTACAATCCGGTCAGCCCCATCGCTGAAAGCAAAATTGTCAGGAAATGGTGGTTCCAGCACATCGTGCACGACGTGCGTCAGGTCGTCATGCTGGTTCCCCTGTTCCGCTTCGTCCAGGGCAAGCGGCGAACCTGGCACTGCGGCGCCCACACGCTGATCAACAGCCAGGAGACCTGCTTCGTCACCGGCCTCGCGACGGCGCGGCAGCTCGGGGCGGACTACCCGTTCGAGGATGCCGAAGCGCGCAGGTGGTTCAACTTTTACGGTGGCCTGATGTACGGCTGGCGCTTCAGGAAGGCGTAGGATCGGGGGCCGTCCGGCGCGGCGAAGAGCGGCTCTGCCGGGGAGCCGGCGCCGGCTGAAAAGCAACCGTTCGCCCGAGATGGAGGCGCTTTGCCGCTTCCGGCCACCCCGAAAGCGCCGCCAGCGTCGCAGATGCCTCCGGCCGATCCGGGTCTGCCGGCCGGCTCCGAAGAAACCGACCCGGTAGACCGACGCCGCGTAGGCCAACTGCCGGAAGAGCATCGCTCCGACGATGCCTGCGGCGGCGGCCGACAGGAAATCGAAGGTGCAGGCGGCATAGAGAAGCAGCGTCGGGACCGGGGTCGCTAAGCCGTTGGCGATATCGACGTTGTAGCCGCAGGTGCGCCGGTCCGCGCAGGAATCGTCGATCTCGGAATACGCCGCCCAGACATCGGCCCAGACCGTCGGCGACAATGCTCCCGTCAGCGGAACTTTCGAGGTCGGGACGTCGATGGAAGGTTTCCGGCCCGGACGGAACCGCGCGGCGGGGCGGGTTCTGCGGTTGGCGCAAGGCAGGGCTTGACCCGGCGGGAAAGGAACATTATATGAACAATCGGAATTGCCGCTTCGGCCGCCAAGGCGAAAAAAACATGCAAAAAAAACACTATATACAGACCGGTCTGTCTTATTTTGCCTCCGGCCGGAAAATGGCGCAATTCCGGGATTATGCGGCCCTGGGAATTTGAACGGTCGTTCAAAACCCGATACGCATGAAGAATTATATCCTATAAACGGCCCCGGCCCGCCCGGCCGGCGCGGGCCGCCCAGTAGTCCCAGGCGCGCTTGAGCGGATTGGCGCCGGTGTTGGTCGCCCAGGACAGGGCCGTCTCGCCGCCGGACAGGAAGCGGATATCGCCGAGCGGCCGGGACGCGAGGAGCAGCGCGGCGTTGACCTCCAGGTAGATCGCCTTCGTCACCGTGTCGCGCAGGCCGGCGCCGGCGACGACGCAGCCGTGGCCGCGCATCAGGGCGACGCTGTGGCCGGCGAGCGTCCGCGCCAGGTCTTCGCCCTGCTCCAGGGTCGTGACCAGCATGTTCGTGTCGCCGAAGCGGTCGCGGATATCCCAGACAGGGACCGTATCGCCGATGCCGGACGCCATGTGGAAGACCGGCTTCAGCGGCGCGCCGGTCACGCCGAAGGGAATCACCGACAGGCTGTGATTGTGGACGATGCAGCCGACATCGGGGCGCGCGGCGTAGATCGCGCCGTGAATCGGCCGTTCGAGATAGAGCGCGCGGGTTTCGCCCGCAGACGGGCCGGCCGGCGCGCCGTCCAGGCCGAGCGTCACGATGTCCGCCTCGTCCACCAGTTCCGGGCTGCGCGAGACCGAGATGAGATAGCGGCCGGGATCTTCGGGATCGCGCAGGCTGACATGGCCGAAGCCGTCGACCACGCCTTCGTGCGCCAGAATCCGGTTGGCCGTCACCAGATCGGCGGTCAATGCGTCCCTGCCGGCCATCGACATCGCTCCCCTTCGGCGCCCGCCCGTGCCTCAGCCTACCATAGCGCGGGCATCCCGCCGCTTGACAGGCCCCGGCCGGTCGCTACTTGTCCGCTGCGGGCCCTGCCGCCGGGGGCCGCCGGATTTTCCAGACAGAGTCGAGCAGGCCGGGCGCTTTCGATGCATCCCTTCCGCACGCATACCTGCAGCGCGCTGCGCGCCGGCGATACCGGGCAGACGGTCCGCCTCTCCGGCTGGGTCCACCGCAAACGCGACCACGGCAACCTGCTGTTCCTCGACCTGCGCGACAGCTACGGCGTGACCCAGTGCGTCGCCGAGACCGGCGACCCGGCCTTCGCCGTCATGGACGAGGTCAGGCTGGAGAGCGTGCTGACCGTGACCGGCCCGGTCGTCGAGCGCTCCGACGATACGGTCAACCCGAACCTGCCGACCGGCCATGTCGAGGTCAAGGTCGCCGAAGCGCATGTCGAATCCGCCGCCGCGCCGCTGCCGCTCCAGGTCAACAGCGACGCCGACTATGGCGAGGAGGTCCGCCTGCGCCACCGCTATCTCGACCTGCGGCGCGAGAAGATGCAGCGCAACATCGCGCTGCGCTCGGACGTCATCGCCTCGATCCGCCGGCGCATGATCGACCAGGGCTTTCGCGAGTTCCAGACGCCGATCCTGACCGCCGGCTCGCCCGAGGGCGCGCGCGACTACCTGGTGCCGTCGCGCCTCCATCCCGGCCGCTTCTACGCCCTGCCCCAGGCGCCGCAGATGTTCAAGCAGCTGCTGATGATCGCGGGCTTCGACAGGTATTTCCAGATCGCGCCCTGCTTCCGCGACGAGGACGCCCGCGCCGACCGCTCGCCCGGCGAGTTCTACCAGCTCGATTTCGAGATGAGTTTCGTGACCCAGGAGGACGTGTTCGCCGCGCTGGAGCCGGTGCTGCACGGCGTGTTCGGAGAATTCGGCGGCGGCCGGGCGGTGACCGAACCGCCCTTCCCGCGCATCCCTTTCGACGAGGCGATGCTGAAATACGGCGCCGACAAGCCGGACCTGCGTAACCCGCTCGAGATCGTCGACGTCACCGAGGCCTTCCGCGGCTCCGGCTTCAAGATCTTCGCCCGGCCGATCGACCGGGGCGCAGTCGTGCGCGCCGTGCCCGGGCCGGGCGCCGGCAGCCGCGCTTTCTGCGACCGCATGAACGGCTGGGCGCAGGACCGGGGCAAGCCCGGACTGGGCTATATCTTCTGGCGCGACGGCGCGGGCGCCGGGCCGATCGCCAACAATCTCGGGCCGGAGCGCGTCGCGCAGATCGCGGAAGCCGCCGGCGCGGCGGACGGCGACGCCGTTTTCTTCGTCTGCGACAAGCCGAAGGCGGCGGCCGAATTTGCCGGCGCCGTGCGCACGAAGATCGGCGAGGAGCGCGGCCTGATCGCGGACGACCGGTTCGATTTCTGCTGGATCGTCGATTTCCCGATGTACGAGATCGACGAGGCGACCGGCCGGCTCGACTTCAGCCACAACCCTTTCTCCATGCCCCAGGGCGGCCTGGAGGCGCTGGAGCGGGACGACCCCCTGGAGATCAAGGCGTTCCAGTACGACATCGTCTGCAACGGGGTGGAATTGTCCTCCGGCGCGATCCGGAACCACCGGCCGGAGATCATGGTCAAGGCGTTCGAGATCGCCGGCTATTCCGCCGAAGATCTGGAAGAACATTTCTCCGGTATGCTGAATGCGCTGAAATTCGGCGCGCCGCCCCATGGCGGCTCGGCGCCCGGTATCGACCGGATCGTCATGCTGCTCGCCGACGAGCCCAACATCCGCGAGGTCATCGCCTTCCCGATGAACCAGCAGGCCGAAGACCTGATGATGAGCGCGCCCGCCGAAGTGCCGGCGGAACGGCTGCGCGAATTGCACGTCCGGCTGCAGGCGCCGGCGAAGGCGAAACCGGAATAAGGCGCCCCATCCCGGCCGTTTCCGGCGATATCGGACTTGCCCGATCCATTGCGCGGCTTATCCTGCGCAAACGGAATCCGGCAGCGAAGCCGTGGCTCGAAACGGCGCCGGAAACTCCGACGGGGCGCGCGATGCAGCGGGACTGCCTGAAGGGATGCGCAGCGGCCGGCCTGGGCGCGATCTGCCTGGGTGCGGCAGGCTTGCTTCCGGTCCCGGGCGCCGCGATGGCCGACAGCCTGGAAACCTTCGCTGCCCGGCAGGCGCCGCACAAGGCGATATATGCGCTGGCGGCCGAGCGGATGGGAGCCACGGCCGATCTCGCTCATGTCGACGGCGCCATCTATTACGAAGTCCGCGAAACCTGCGACGCCTGGCGGATCCGCCAGCGTTTCCGGCTCCGCATTATCCGAAGCGGGCGCGAATCCGAAGAAACCGAAACGGACTCGGTGCTGGTGGAGACGCGGGACGGCCGGCGGCTGTCCTTCTCGGTCGTCACTTCAGCCGACGGCACGGTGACGGAACGGCTGTCCGGCGTTGCAACGCTGAGCCGGATCGGCGGGCCGGGCGTTGTCGAGCTAAAGGAACCGAAACCGGACCGCATACCCTTGCCCGCCGGCACCGTATTCCCGACCCGGCATTTCCTGACGGTGATCCGCGCCGCCGAACTGGGCCGGCGGTCGGTCTGGTCGACGGTCTTCGACGGATCCGAAGAAGGCGGACGGCACAGCGGAATCAATGTCGTGATCCTGGGCCGCAAACCGTCGCCGGGCAAAGCCGAACCGCTGTCTATTCTGCGCCGGCCGGGCTGGCTGATGCGCGTTACCTATTTCTCCCCGAAGGCGGAGGACGGGCAGCCGACCTATTCGTTTCGCGCGCATATGACGGACAATGGTGTGGCGCGCAAAATGCTGCTCGATTTCGGCGCTTTCACCCTCACCGGCAACCTAATGACGATCGAACCGCTGGAACGGCCCGAATGCTGAAGTGTGGACGTTAATCCGGACGCCGTCCGGCCGAACGCAGGCTCCGCCCCTTCGTTATCGCTTCCCGGCCGAGTTTTTCGCGCACGGTGTCGATTGCATGCTCCGCTGCGGCGCGCTTGCGGGCTTCCGGGTCGAGCAGATCCGGCGCTGCATTCGCGGTCGGCGACAGGTCGCTGAGCCCGACGCCGATCAACCGGAAGGCCGTGCCGTCGCATTCGCCTTCGAGCATCGGCAGTGCAGTCCGGTACATATCCTCGGCAAGCTGTGTCGGCGCGCCGGTTTGGCGCCGGCGCGTCCGGGTCCGGAACCCGGCCGTCTTCAGTTTCAGCGTCACCGTCCGCCCGGCAAGACCGGCGGCCTTCATGCGGCGCGAGACCGCCTCGCACAGCGGCCACAGACGGGCCTCGAGGGTCGTGGCATCGGACAGGTCCCGATCGAATGTCGTCTCCGAGGAAACGCTCTTCGCCGCGCTGCCGCGATGGACCGGCCGGATGTCCTCCCCGCGCGAGAAATGGTAAAGCCGGCTGCCCAGGCTGCCGTAGCGGGCGAGCAATTCCCTTTCGTCCATCGTCTGAAGCTGGCCGACGGTCCGTATGCCGTCTCGCGCCAGTTTCCGGCGCATCGCCTTGCCGACTCCCCAGACGATGCCGACCGGCCGGGCGGCGAGAAATGCCCGGGCCTCGCCGCGGCCGACAACGGAAAAGCCGCGCGGCTTGTCGAGATCGGATGCGACTTTCGCCAGGAATTTGTTGTAGCTCAGGCCGACGGAAGCGGACACACCGGCCTCCCGCTCAATGCGCCGGATCAGCCTCGCCAGCACCATTGCCGGCGGCGCGCCATGCAACCGCGCCGTGCCGGACAGATCGAGAAAAGCTTCGTCGACAGAGACCGGTTCGACCGCCGGCGTCAGATCTTCCATCATCCGGCGGATATCCCGGCCGACCGAACGGTATTTCGCCATGTCGGGCCGGATGACGACGGCCTCGGGACAGGCTTTGAGCGCCTTGAACATCGGCATGGCCGAACGGACGCCCTGGATGCGCGCGACATAGCAGGCCGCAGACACGACGCCGCGCCGCCCGCCGCCGACGATTACCGGCTTGTCGCGCAGCGCCGGATCGTCCCGTTTCTCGACGCTGGCATAGAAAGCGTCGCAATCGATATGCGCAATGGAAAGCGCGAACAGCTCGTCATGGCCCAGGATGCGCCGGCCGCCGCAGGCCGGACAGCGGCGCCGCTCTCCGGCGCTGTCCGCTCCGGATTCGTCCAGCACGGAGTCGCAGTCGCGGCAGAAAGCGCTCATCGGCGATGCAGCGTCAACCGTTACCCGGCGCCCACCGTATCACAAAATCCGCCGGGCCCCGACAGCGCGGTATCCGAACGGCAAAAAGCGCCGCCGGGTCTGGCAGCGCTCTGTTCGGTATCGAATTCGGGCGGACGGCGCGGTCCGCAAAGGCCCTATTTGATCTTCGCTTCCTTGAACAACACATGCTTGCGGGCGATCGGGTCGTACTTCTTCTTCTCCAGCTTCTCCGTCGTATTCTTTGGATTCTTGAACGTAACATAGAAGTAGCCGGTGTCCGCCGTGCTGACGAGCCGGATTTGCTGGGTGTTGGGACGTTTGGGCATGGTTGGAACGTTCTGCCTTCCGGCCGTTTCCAAGCCGGACCGATCGATCAGGGTGAGCGCGCAGAACATAGGCAAGCCCGAACGCCTGTCAACCGGAAGCCGCGTTTCCGCTAACGCTGGTTTGTCGCGTCGTTCGAATGGTCTTCCGCGCTTTCCCGCCCGTCCGACGCTTGAGCGGGTTCCGGGGCCGATGCCGTCAACGCCATCCTGTACAGGTGCGGTTCTGCCAGCAGGCGCCGAGCGACTTCCATCTCGACATCCGGCGCCCCCCTCAAGGGACGCGCCGGGCACGCGGCGCGCAACGCCTGGACGTTCCCGGTTTCCGGCTCGCTGTACTGTCGCCAGGCGTGGAAGGTCTCGGCCGAAGCGGTCTCGCCGGCGCTCAGCCGGGCGATGGCCCGGCGCCCGGCGCGGGCATCCCTGCGTTCGCTGCCGGTGCAGATGTTCGGCCGTATGCCCAAACCCTGCAACGCATAGCCGGAAGGGGCGTGGAAGCGCGACCAGGTAAGGACGATCTCGCCGCCGTTAGGCAGGGAAGCGACGCTCTGCACCGTGCCCTTGCCGAAGGAATTGCTGCCGACGACGACGGCTCGGCCGTTGTCCTGCAATGCCGCCGCGACAATCTCCGACGAAGACGCGGTGCGGCCGTTAACCAGCACCACGATCGGCTTGCCGCGCAGGATGTCGCCGTATCGCGCGCTATAGCGACGCTGGCTTCCGGGATGGCGGCCGCGGGACTGCATGATCTCACCGTCGTCCAGAAACAGGTCCGAAATGCGAATTGCCTGCTCCAGCAGTCCGCCCGGATTGTCGCGCAGGTCGAGAATGGCGCCGCTCATCTCGCGCGTGCCGATATTTGTGCGCAACCGCGCCACCCTGTCCGCTGCTTTCCGGGCCGTGTCGTCGCCGAACCGCACGATGCGGAGATAGACCGCTTCGCCCATGCGGCGCGCCGTCGCCGTCTGCGGCATAATGAAAGCGCGCCTGACGTTCACCGTCAGCGGATGTTTTCTGCCGGCGCGCCGCACGGTCAGCCGGATTTCGGTGCCGCGGCGTCCGCGCAGGCGCCGGACGACATCGTTCAGGCTCATTCCCCTAATCGATACTCCGGCGATTGCGGCGATGATGTCGTCGTCCTTCAGGCCGGCCTCGTCGCCGGGCGTGCCGGGCATGACCGAAACGATTCGCGTGATCCCGTTTTCGGCCCGGATCGTCACGCCGATACCGCCATAGCCTTCGCGCAACGCCCGGTTCTGGCGCGCCTCGGCCGGCGTGGCGTAGCGGGAGTAGCGGTCGAGCGATCTCAGAGCCGCACGGAAAACGGCGCGATAGATTTCTTCCGGACGGGCGTCGCGGATTTTCACCGACCGTTCGCCGGCGGCCTCGAAAGCGCGGACGGTGACTCCCGCCCAGCCGCGGATATCGTCGTCCGGCGGCTGTTTCAGATCGGCAACGGTCGACTCGTCGTACCGGACGGCGATTCCGTCGCCGGTCGGGATCGCGCGCGCCTTGGGGTCGACTTTCGACATGCCCTCGAGGCCCGACAGCGCGACGTCCCGTATCGGAACGGGGCGGATGTAGCGCGTCGCCACGAAACGGTACCCCGCGCCGATAACCGACTCCCCGCCTTCCGACAGGGTCGCCGAAGTCAGGTCGCCCCGGCTCGCACAGGCCGTTGCCGCGACCAGCACAAAGGCGATTGCGTAGCGCAAGCTCCAACGGGTCATGAATGGTCCGATCGATCGTCCGATGGCATTGCCGGGCGGATCGCGTCGTTCCATGCGGTTCTCCGTATGTCGTCCCGCCCGGGCACAGTGGTCACCAAATCGCCATTCCTGCCTGCCCGCGAAAAGAATTGTCGAGCAATACGGGCTTGTCAATTTGTATTTGGATTTTTCCTTCAATATTTCAAATATTTGAAAGATACGGTTAATTTTTGTCTTTAATTGTTGAGCTCATTCTGCCTGCCGCCCGGCTGCCCTTTGCCCTTCGTTGCCGCCCCCTCCCGTCGTCCAGCAGATCGAAGAGCAGCCCCCCGGTAACGGGCACGGCATCGCGCAATCTCACCTGAACCTTATCGCCGATTTGCACGGCCAGACCCTCCAATACGCCGCCCGGCCGCCGCTTCCTGCCGGCGCGACGAAAGCTGCTTTCGGGTAACAAGCTCATCGGAACCAGTCCGCTGGCGCCGGTGCCGGCCAGGGTGACGAACAGGCCGGCCCGCGCGATGCCGGAGACCGTCGCCCCGAACGAGGCGCCGATTTTGTCCTGCAGGAACGCGGCCATGTACCGGTCGACGGCATCGCGCTCCGCCGCCATCGCGCGACGCTCCGCGGCGGAGATGCGCGCGCCCCAGTCCCGCATCGCGCCCTCTGCGCCGGCAGGCAGGCCGTCTGCGGCGCTACGGGCCATGCCGCCGACGATTGCGCGGTGGACGAGCAGGTCGGCATAGCGGCGGATCGGCGAGGTAAAATGGGCATAGCACGGCAAGGCAAGGCCGAAATGCCCGCAATTCGCGGGGCTGTAGGCCGCCTGGCTCTGGGCGCGCAGGACCAGTTCGTGGATTGTCCGGCCCTGGGGCAGGCCGGCGGTATGCTTCAGGATGCGGTTGAGGTCTGCCGGGCGGAGGCCGGTTGCAGGCAGCGGGACGCCCAAATCGTGAAGCGCCGACCTCAGGGCTTCCAGTCCGTCGGCTGCCGGCGGCTCGTGAATCCGGTACATGCACGGCCGGTTGCGCTGCTCCAGATGCCCGGCCGCAGCGACATTGGCGGCGATCATGAATTCCTCGATCAGGCGGTGGCTGTCGTAGCGCGGTGCCGGCCGGATGCCGGAAACCCGGCCGGCCTCGTCGAGCAGGATTTGCCGTTCGGGAAGGTCCAGTTCCAGGGTCTCGCGCGCGGCGCGTGCCGCAGCGAGCGCCGTCCAGGCGCCGTAGAGCGGTTGGATGACCGATCCGAGCAAAGGTGCGGTCGCCGTATCCGGGGCGCCGTCTCGAGCCCGCTGCACCTGCTCGTAGTTAAGGCGGGCGACGGAGCGCATGACGGCGCGCTCGAACCGGCGGCGAATGGTGCGTCCGTCCGCGTCAATCGTGAGATGCGCCGCGATACAGGCCCGGTCCTCGTTCGGACGCAGGGAACAGAGATCGTTGGACAGGCGCTCCGGCAGCATCGGCACGACCCGGTCGGGGAAGTAGACCGAGTTGCCGCGTTTCAGCGCTTCCCGATCCAGCGGCCGGCCGGACCGGACATACCAGGCGACATCTGCGATCGCGACGATCAGCTTCCAGCCGCCGGGATTGTCGGGCGCGGTGTCTGCTTCGGCCCAGACAGCGTCGTCGAAGTCCCGGGCATCCTCTCCATCGATGGTGACCAGCGGAAGCGCGCGCAGATCCTGCCGGCCGCTGCCGGAGGCCGGCTGGAGGCCGGCGGCTTCGTCGAGCGCCTCTTTCGGGAACTCATGCGGGATGTCGTGGCTGTGGATACAGATCAGGCTGACCGCGTGCCGGCCGGCCGCCGATCCGAAATTTCCGACCACCCGGGCCAGCCGCGGGCCGAGCGGTTTGCCGGGAACGATCTCGGCCTCGACCAGATCGTCGTTCCGGGCGCCGCCTTCCATGCCGGGCGGAATGGCGATGTCGTGGCGGACCCGCCGGTCGGTCGCGATCAGCTTTCCGCCGTATGGCCCGCCGGTGTTGTCCGCGCGGAAGATTCCCAACACCCGGTCCGGGGCGCGGTCCAGCCGTTTCATGGTGCGGGCAGTCCAGATGCCGCTGCGCGGGCCGGAGAGGCGCGCCAATACCCGGTCGCCGACGCCGGGCGGGCGTCCTCGCTCGGGCAGCAGCCGGATCGGCGGCGGCGCGTCCTCAGCGTCCCAACGAACCGGCGCCGCCAGCACATCTCCGTCAGCGGTGACCGAGGTCACCTCGATCACCGTAACCTCGGGCAAATGCCCCGCCGGGCGATGACGGCGGCGCCTGGGCAGCAGCCCTTCCTTTTTCATCTCCTTGAGCAGGTCGCGCAGCCGGAGGCGGTCGGCCCCGCTCAGGTTGAAGGCGCGGGCGATTTCGCGTTTACCGACCGGGCGGCCGCTATCCTGAATGAACTCGAGAACCCGTTCGCGGGTCGGAAAGGGGGCGCGGCCCCCCGGCCTCGCGGATCGCTTGCCCGTCACACCGCTCTCCGTTCGCCTCCGGGATGCCATCCCTGCACGCACGCGCCGCCGGGCGCCGGATTTATTCCGTGGGCGGGTTCGCAGATTTCGCGGCGCTCGACCCGCTTGCCGAAGAAGCTTTCCTTGCCGGCGCCTTCTTTGCGGTCGCTTTCTTTCCGCCAGCCGGTTTCCGGGCGCCCGTCTTCGCCAGCTTCGGCGCCAGCAAGGCTACCGCTTCCTCCAGCGTGACCGTCTCGACAGTCGCGCCCTTGGGCAGGCTGGCAAAAGTGCGTCCGACTTTGACATAAGGGCCGTATCGTCCCGCGCCGGCCGTGACCGGCTGCTTTTTCTGCGGGTGCTCGCCGAGCGAGCGCTGTTCGCCGCCTTTCCGTTTCTGCCGGGCTTCCGCGAGCAACGATACGGCTCTGTTCGCGCCGATCTCGAACAGCTCCTCCCAGGAGTCCAGATTCGCAAAGACGCCGTCGTTCTGGACATAGGGCCCGTAGCGGCCGAGCGCGGCGGTAATCGGCTTGCCGTTGTCCGGATGGGTTGCGATGGCGCGCGGCAGCGAAAGCAGCTTTAGGGCGACTTTCAAGTCGACAGAGTCCGGATCGAGGCCGCGCGGCAGAGAACTGCGTTCCGGTTTTTCCGTCTCGGCGGAACCGGCCCGCTGGACATAGGGACCGTACGGGCCGGTTTTCAGTTCGATCGCCGCACCGGTCGCCGGGTCCGCGCCCAGTCGCCGGTCGCCGTTGGCGGCGGCATCGCGCACGCTACCGTCGACGACGGCGAGCGGACGGGTAAAGCGGCATTGCGGATAATTCGAGCAGCCGATGAAACCGCCGTTACGGCCGATCTTCAGACCGAGCCGGCCGCCGTCGCAGGAAGGGCAGGCGCGCGGCTCGGCGCCGTCTTCGCGGACCGGGAAGAAGTGCGGGCCGAGCGCCTCGTCCAGCGCTTCGATCACCCGTGCCCGGTCCAGCTCCATCGCGTCGGCGATGGCGGCGCTGAACGCGGTCCAGAAGTCGCGAAGCAGCTTCTTCCAGTCGGTCCGGCCGTCCGACACGATATCGAGTTGTTCCTCCAGGCTGGCGGTAAACCCGTATTCGACATAGCGGCCGAAAAAATTGGTGAGGAAGCTGGTAACCACCCGGCCGCGGTCTTCCGGATGGAAGCGGCGCTTCTCGAGCCGGACATAGTTGCGTTCCTGCAGCACCTTGAGGATCGAGGCATAGGTCGAAGGCCGCCCGATGCCGAGTTCCTCAAGCCGTTTGACCAGGCTGGCTTCGGTATAGCGCGGCGGCGGCTGGGTGAAATGCTGCACCGGGCGCACCGCCGTCCGGTCCACGGTTTCGGCTTCGCGAATTTCCGGCAGGAGACGGTTTTCGTCATCCGCCATGCCGCCGGGCCGGTCGGGATCCCGGTCGGACGGATCGTCCCGGCCCTCGCGATACAGTTTCAGAAAGCCGTCGAACCGAATGGTCGATCCGGTAGCGCGCAGCCGGGTCATCCGGTTCGCGCTCGCGATGTCGGCGGCGACCTGATCGAGAATCGCACTTTCCATCTGGGAGGCTACGGTGCGCTTCCAGATCAACTCGTAGAGTTTCGCCTGTTCGGCGGTGAGGCGGCCCTCCACATCGCCCGGCCGCCGGAACAGGTCGGTCGGCCGAATCGCTTCATGGGCTTCCTGGGCATTCTTCGCCTTCGTCCGGTAGCGCCGCGGGCTCGCGGGCAGGTAGGAACTGCCATAGTCGCGCTCGATCAGGCGCCGGCACCCACCGATCGCTTCGCCCGAAAGCGCCGTCGAATCCGTGCGCATGTAGCTGATGAGGCCGACGGTCTCCCCTCCGATATCGACGCCTTCGTAAAGTTGCTGGGCGATGCGCATGGTGCGGTCGGCGCCCATACGCAGCTTGCGGGAAGCTTCCTGCTGAAGGGTGGACGTCGTGAAGGGCGGCGCCGGATGCCGCCGCGCCTGTTTGCGGTCCACGCCGGCACAGGCGAAGGAAGCCGCCTCGATCGCCGCGACGGCCGCCCCGGCCTGGGCTTCGCTGGCGATGGCGAGCCTGTCGAGCTTTTTGCCGTCGAGATGGGTGAGGCGGGCGGTAAAGCGGTCGCGGCGCGGCGTCAGGAAATCGGCGTCGACCGTCCAGTATTCCCGACTCCGGAAGCGCTCGATCTCGTCTTCGCGCTCGCACACCAGGCGCAGGGCGACGGACTGGACCCGGCCGGCCGAGCGGGCGCCCGGCAATTTTCTCCAGAGCACGGGCGAAAGATGGAACCCGACAAGATAGTCCAGCGCCCGACGGGCGAGGTACGCGTCGACCAGAGGCCGGTCGATCTTGCGTGGATTTTCCATGGCCTCGCGGACGGCGTCCCGCGTGATTTCATGAAAGACGACACGGCGGATGTCGAGATTCTCGAGCCTGTATTTCTGCCGGAGCAGTTCCAGGACATGCCAGGAAATCGCCTCGCCCTCGCGGTCCGGGTCCGTTGCCAGGAAAAGGCTGCCGGCCTGCCGGGCGACGCGCGCGATCTCGTCGATCCGCTTTCTTGCGCGCGAGTCCACTTGCCAGGTCATGGCGAAACCGTTGTCCGGATCGACCGAGCCCTCCTTCTCCGCCAGATCGCGGACATGGCCGTAGCTGGCGAGGACCTGCCAGTCCGCGCCGAGGTATTTGTTGATGGTTTTCGCCTTGGCCGGGGATTCGACGACGACGACGTTCATGGCAGTCCGATCATCCGGTTTCGGGCGATGCGGGCGCCGCACCGGCCGGCCCCGCACATGGGACCCCGGCGCCGCGGCGTCAAGCAATTTACGGACTATGCCGCCACCAGCGCGACACGGTTGCCGGGATGGCGTTCGACCCTGCCGGCCAGTTCCAGCTCGAGCAGGGCGGCGGCGACGGTCGCCGGATCGTCGCCGAATTCGCGCACCAGATCGTCGACCGGCGTCGGCGCCGGCGACAGGCAGTCGGCCAGCGAACGGCGGGCGTCGGCGACGACGGCATCGGTGGCGATGCGCGGCGCTTCGGCAAGCGAATCCGGCGGCGAATCTGCCGGCTTCGCCCCGCCCGGCGCCTCCCGCAATCCGGGTTGCAGCACCTGCAGGATATCATCGGCGCTCTCGGTCAGGATCGCACCGTCGCGTAACAGGCCGTTGGCGCCGGTGCTGCGCGGATCGAGAGGCGATCCGGGAACGGCGAACACGTCGCGGCCCTGTTCGCCGGCGCAGCGCGCCGTGATCAGCGAGCCGGACCGCGCGGCGGCTTCCACCACAAGAACACCGCTGGCTATGCCGGAAACGATGCGGTTGCGGCGCGGGAAATGGCGGCCTTGCGGTTTCGTGCCGACGGGCTGTTCGGCCAGGATGGCGCCGCGGCCGGCGATGTCCTGCATCAATTCTTCGTGCTCGGGCGGATAGCAGACATCGATCCCGCCGGCGACAACGGCGATCGTGCCCGTTTCAAGCGAGCCGGCATGGGCGGCAGCGTCGATCCCGCGCGCCAGGCCGGACGCAACAGCGACGCCGGCCTTGCCGAGCCCTTGTGCGATGGTGCGCGCGATGCGCTTGCCGTTCGACGACGCATTGCGCGCGCCGACGATCGAGACGACCGGTGCGTTGCCCAACGCCGCCGCGCCGGCGAGCGAAATCAGCGGCGGCGCATCCTCCGTCGTCGCCAGGCGCCAGGGGTAGTCCGGTTCCTGTGCCGCAACCAGCCGGGCGCCGGCTTTCCGGGTTGCGGCGATCTCGGCCTCCGCCGCGGCAAGCGAAGCGATACGGACCGGCTTCGACCGGCCGCCGCGGCGGGACAATTCGGGCAGCGCATCGAGCGCGTCCGCGGCCGAGCCGAAATGGCGCAGAAGGTGCCAGAAGGTGACGGGGCCGACATTCTCGCTCCGGATCAGCCGGAGCCAGTCGGTCCTTTCCCGATCCGTCAGCGCCTGCCGATGACCGTATTCCATGGGGATTCCCGAAAAATTCTTTGTTCAATATATGTTCGACGAAATCGGGAAACAGGTCAAGCGTCGGGTTCTTGCGGACCCGGTCGGTCTTCAGGGCACAAGCACAATCTTCGGTGCGGCGGCGCGGCCGGCGCCGATGTCGGCGAAGGCGCGGGCGCCCTCGGAGAGCGGCCGGACTTCGGCCCAGTCGAGCGAACCGAGGCGCCCGGCAAAGATCGCCGCTGCCGTATCCCGGAAATCGGCGGCGCTGTAGGTGTAGGTTCCGATGAAGGTAATCTCCTGAAGGGTCATTCGGCGGATGTCCAGTCCGCCCGCCGCCGAGCCGAGGCCGATATGCAGAATGGCGCCGCCGGGCCGTACAGCGGCAGACGCCAGCGCGCGTGTGGACTCGAAACCGGCTGCGTCGATGACCAGGTCGACCGCTTCCGGGCTATCCTCCGCCGCCGGGTCGTAGACGCAGAAATCGCCGGCGCGCGCCACGATCGCCCGGCGCGCGGGATTGGTCTCGGCGATGTGGATTTCCGGCGCGCCCTGTGCGCTGAGGACCAAAGCGGCGCCGAGGCCGACGGCGCCGCCGCCGATCGCCAGGCAGCGCATCTCCTCGACCGGCCCGTCGAGGATCTGCTGCGCCAGGCGCACCGCATGCCAGCCGCAGGCCAGCGGCTCGGCGAGGACGGCCTTTTCGGTCGGAACGCCATCGGGGATCGCGATGAGGTTGCCGGACGGCATGGCGAGCAGTTCGGCGAATGCCCCTTCGCGCGGCGGCATGGAGATTATCTGGCGCGTCCCGCACAGATTGTCCCGCCCCGAACGGCAGGCCGCGCAGGCGCCGCAGGTCACCAGCGGATTGACTGCAACACGGCTCCCCGCGCCAGGCCCATCGATCACGGTGCCCGATACCTCGTGCCCGAGAATCAGCGGCGCCGGGCGACGCTCGTCATGGCCGGCCCAGGCGTGCATGTCCGAACCGCAGATGCCGACATGCGCAACCCGGATCAGTGCGTCCCCGCCGGGTTCGGGATCCGGCGCTTCCCGATAGTCGAGGGCTTCGGGACCGGTGTAGACGAGCGCTTTCATTTCGCGGTGTATCCCCCGTCGACATACAGGACCTGGCCTGTGACATAGCCGGCCGCGTCCGAACAGAGAAACACGGCGGGGCCGACCAGATCGGCCATTTCCCCGTTGCGTCCGATGCAGGTCCGGGCGGCGTGCCGTGCCGCGACAGCCGGATCGCCGAATACCGGAGCGGTCAGTTCGGTCGGGAAGAAGCCGGGCGCCAGCGCGTTCGCCGTAATCCCGTCGCGCGACCAGGCCTCGGCCATCGCCCGCGTCAGCTGGACGACTCCGCCCTTGGAGGCGCCGTAGGCCAGCCCGCCGGAAAAGGCGCGGGCGCTCTGCAGCGACGCGATATTGACGATCCGGCCCCAGCCCTGCCTCCGCATCGCGGGCATCAACGCCTGGGCGAGGAAAAACGGCGCCGCCAGGTTGAGATCGATGGTTGCGCGCCAGGCCTCGACCGTTACCCGATCCGCAGGCTGGCGGGCATTGAGGCCGGCGGCGTTGACCAGGATATCCGGGGAGCCGAACGGCCGCGCTATGCGCTCCACGACTTCAGCGGAACCGATTTCGTCTGCAACGTCCGCCGAAACAACGGCCGTATCCGCACCTGCCTGAGCGCGCCAATCCTCCAGTGCTGCGCTGCGCCGGGCCACACCGACAACTTGCGCCCCGGCCTGAGCCAGCGCCGTGGCGATCGCCCGGCCGATGCCCGAACTCGCTCCGGTCACGCAGGCGACGCGGCCCGCCACGCTGAACAGATCCGGGCGGTAGAGCGAGGCCACCGATTCAACCGGCCGCGGACAGATCGAACGCCTCGTCCGGAAAGTATTTTTCCAGCCGGATGTCGGCCGTGCGGGCATGACCTTCCATCCCTTCGAGCCGGGAAATGCGGGCGGTCGCCTCGGCTATCGGCTTCGCACCGTCCCGCGTCGCCCGCTGCCAGGTCACCAGCTTCATGTATTTGTGTACCGAAAGGCCGCCGGTATAGCGCGCCGCGCCGGACGTCGGCAGCACATGATTGGGACCGGCGGACTTGTCGCCGTAGGCCACAGTCGTCTCTTCGCCGAGAAACAGCGAGCCGTAACATTGCAGACGGTCCAGAAACCAGCCGAGGTCGGCAGCCTGGACATGGAGATGCTCCGGCGCATAGTCGTCGGCGACCCGGGCCAGGGCCTCGCGGTCCGGCACGACCATCACCTCTGCCATGTCCCGCCAGGCGTCGGCGGCGCTCTTCCGGTTGAGTTCGGGCAGCGTCCCGATATAGCGCGGCACAAGTTCCAGCACGCTTTCGGCCAAAGGACGATGCGTCGAGGCGAGCCAGACGGGCGAATTGTAGCCGTGCTCCGCCTGGCCGATGAGGTCCCAGGCGACGATGTGCGGGTCGGCCGTTTCGTCGGCGAGGATCAGGCTGTTGGTCGGGCCGGCGAACATGTCGATGCCGACCCGGCCGAACAGGATGCGTTTGGCTTCGGCAACGAACTGGTTGCCGGGGCCGACCAGGATATCGGCCCGGGGCAGTCCGAACAGGCCGAACGCCATCGCCGCAATACCCTGGACGCCGCCCAGCGCAAGAATGGTGTCGGCGCCGCACAGGTCGGCGCTGTAGACGATCGCCGGCGCAACTCCGGTATCCGGCCTGGGCGGCGAACAGGCGGTGATGTGACCGCACCCCGCCACCTTCGCCGTGGTGACGGTCATGAGCGCCGAAGCGACGTGGCTGTAGCGGCCGCCCGGGGTGTAGCAGCCGGCCGCCCGGCAGGGAATCGCCTTCTGACCGGCGAACGTCCCCGGCGTTACCTCGACCTCCATATCCTGTATCGTTGCCTTCTGGGCCTCCGCAAAGCGGCGGATATTGTCCCAGGCGAAACGGATATCGTCCTTGAGCTTCTGCGGCACCTCGGCCGCAGCGGCCTCGATCTCGTCGCGGGAAAGCACCACGTTTCCGTCGTAGCGGTCGAACTCGGCGGCATAGCGCAGCGCCGCCGCTTCGCCGCCTGCTTCGATCTCTTCCAGGATCGCCGCCACGGCCGCGGCCACATCGCCGGCGTCGTCGGTAGACCGCTTCGCCGCTTTTTTGAGGTAAACGACCGTCATCGAGCCGTTATTTGTAGCTTTCGGGTAGCAATGCAGTGGAAATTTCGGGCAAGTACGCGATCAGCAATACTACAAGAAGCATGAAGAAAACGAATGGAACCGCGCGCCCCGCGATCTTGAGGATCGATTCGCCCGTCAGTCCCGAAACGACGAACAGGTTGAGCCCCAGGGGAGGCGTGATGAAACCTACCCCGAGCGCCGTAATCATCATCACGCAGAACTGGATTTCGTTCATGCCGATCTCTTGGGCGAGCGGCATCAGAAGCGGCGCCAGAATGACGATGTTCGGCGTTGTCTCCATCACGCAGCCGGCCGCGATCAGAATGGCGATCATCAGCAGGATCAGCATGTAGGGGTTTTCGGTCAGCGAGGTGACCGCAAAGACGAACCCTTGCGGGACCCCGAGCGCGGCCATGGCTTGTGCGAGCGGCAGCGACATCGCGATGATCGGCAGGATTACGCCGTTGACCTTGGCCGAACTCACCAGCATCGCGGGAAAGTCCGAGAGCTTCAGGGTGCCGAGGATAAAGCCCAGGAATATCGTAACAACGACCGCCGTTGCCCCGGCTTCTGTCGGAGTCAGCCGTCCCGAAAAGATGCCCCAAAAGATGATTCCGGGCACCAGGAAGGCGTACCAGCCGCTCTTCAGCGCCCGCCAGAGGTTGGCGGCCCATTCGGCAGCCGTAATGAGGTTGCCGCCCTCGTAGGCGTGACGGCGATTGACCACAATGTTGGTGACGAGAATCGATCCCAGAATAAGAAGACCCGGAATCAGCGCAGCCTGGAACAGGGTCGAAGCTGAAATCCCGAGGACCAGCCCGATCACGATATAAGCGATCGAGGGCGGAATCAGAATGCCGGTACAGGCCCCCGCGGCGACCAGCGCACAGGCATGGGAGCGCGGATAGCCTGCCTCGACCAGCCGCGCGATCGTCATGCGTCCGACGGCGGCGGCGCCGGCTGCATCCGAGCCGGAAATTGCGGAGAACATGCCGCAGACCAGAACGGTGGCGGAGCCGAAGCCGCCTTTGGCCCAACAGGTCAACGCCTCCGCCACATCGAGGAACTTGCGGCTGAGGCCCGTGCGCACCAGCACGTCGCCGGTCAGGATGAAGAGCGGCACCGCGGTCAATGCGAAATGGTCGATCCCGTCGAACAGGCTCTCGCCCAGCAGCGAAAGCGGCAACACGCCGGAAACGACCAGCATCGTTACGGCGCCCGCGCCGATCACGGCCCAGACCGGGACGCCCAGTGCAATCAGGATGACGAACAGGATGACCGGGCCGTAGAAATCCCAGCCGATCGCCGCGCCTTCCTGCTTCATCTGGTTCCAGAGCATCGCGCCGCCTCAGTCGAACAGCCGCTCGCCCTCGTATGCGGATCGGCCCGCAGCGAGGTCGGCTATGTCGCGCAAGAGCGACTGGATCAGGCGGAAGACCATTAGCGAGAAGCCGAGCGGCACGGCAGCCAGGAACCAGACCATCGACATGCGCAGGCCGTGGCTGACCGAGCCGAACTTCCAGGAGACCGTCACCGTCTCGAAGGACCACCAGACCGCCAGCAGCGCGATGATCAGCATGACGATGTCGCCGAAGATGTAGAGGCAGGCCTTCACCCGCGGCCCGATATAGTTGAACAGAACATCGATGCGAATGTGGGCCCGGTCGCGCACCGCCGCGGCCGCGCCGATCCAGGCCAGGTAGATGAACGCGTAGCGGACGATCTCCTCGCCCCAGATCGAGGAGTAGGCGAACATCTCGCGACGTACGACCTCGACCGCCATGGTGGCGACGAGCATCGTGTAGAACACCAGCAGCGCCCAGCGTTCGGCGTTGCGGTTCAACAGATCGAGCATGCGCCTACCTTTTTGCATCGGAACCGGCCGCTCGCGCGGTTTCACCGGCACTCATACGCACTCGTCGCGCCGGGCGCGCTGGCGCGCCCGGCGCCGTGCCCCGGTCAGGCGTCGTGAACGTAGTACCGGCCCATCGTTCCGGCTGCCTCGACCAGCTTCTGGAAAGCGTCCATCGAGCCGGCGAGGCCGGTCTTGAAGCTGTCCCACTCGGAGCGCTGATATCCGCCCGCATCCTGCCAAGCCTTGAGTTGGGCCGGGCTGAGCGAATGAAACTTCACACCCGATTTGCGCAGTTCCGCCATTGCGAAGTTGCGCGCCGCCGGCACCTTGGCGAGATTCTGCTGAGACGTGATCTCCGAAGCGAATTCGATCCCTTCCTTTACGTCGGCGGGAAGGGCGTTGAACCATGCGAGATTGCAGGAATAGACCTGGCTGTCCGGCACCGCCTGGGTGAAGGTGATGTGGCTGAGGATGTCCTTGAAGCCGAAAACGTAAAGCGCTCCCACCGCCGGATCGAGCGCGTCCGCAACGCCCTGCTTGATCGCCGACGGAGTCTCGCCCCAGGCCACCGGAGTCGGATTGGCGCCGACCATCCGGTAGTATTGCTGCAGCATCTTCGAGCCCGGGACGCGGAATTTGACGCCTTTCAGATCCGCCGGCGAGATAACCGCTCCCGCGCCGCCTTTGCGAACCGCGACAACCCGCGGATCGATCACGACATAATAGAGCGGTTTGAAGCCCCTGGCCTCGACCTTGGGATGGACCGTCTTTTTCCAGTGATCCGACGTCACAAGATTGACGAAGCGCTGGTTTGCGCCGCACAGATAGGGCAGGTTGATCAGGTCGACGACCGGCGCGAAGGGCGCGAAGTTGGACAGCGAATGCTGGGCTGCCTGGATCGTGCCGCCCTGCACCTTCTGCGCAAGGGCGCCGCCGGCGCCGAGCTGGCCGCCCGCCGCAAGCTTGACGTAGACCTTGCCGTTGGTCGCGTTCTGGATATTCTCCTTGAAGTCGAGTTGCATGATCGGATAGCTGCGGTCCGCGGTCAGGACATAGGCGGTCGCAACCGTCATGATGTGCTTGGCGGCCCGCCGGCGCTGGGCCTCCTCCTTCGCCGTCTGGGCCGAAGCCTCGCTCGACCACAGCGTTCCCGAGGCCGCGGCGACCGCAGCGGCCGTGAAACCGCCTGTTCCAACCAGCTTGACGAAATTTCGCCGTTCTACCGAGGCGATCTCAGCCTTGGTTTTCTCGTCAGTCATAGTGAATCCTCCCTTGGATCGTTCGGTTATCGGGGATCGGTGTTGCGATTCTCGGCTACTTCCAGAATCAGGACGCCGGTCACGAACAGAAGCGAAGCGGCTAACAGGGCGAGCATTTCAGCCACGTCGCCGAGGATTGCGCCGAGACCGGCGGCGCCGCTTGCAACGTTGCCGAAGAAGAGGAGAAAGCAGATCAATGCGCCGAAAAGCACGAAACGGCCGTTACGGATCACCGATGCGCCTCCCTGCCCGGCTGCGGGCCAGCGTCTAAAGCTCTCGTAGAAATCAGCATACGGGTTGTTTTTCAAAATGCAAGCGCTTAAATTCGCGTTTGAAGCGCTTTCATCTGACGATTTCTAGATTTCGAAGAAAGGAGCGATCGGAAGATGAGAGCACGGCCCACGCTTGAGGATGTCGCCGGCCTGGCAGGCGTCTCGACCGCAACGGTCTCGCGCGTCCTCAACGAACCCGAACGCGTGAGCGCGGAAACCCGCAGCCGGGTCGAGGCCGCAGTCGCCCATTTCGACTACACGCCGCATTTCGGAGGCCGGGCGCTCGCCTCAAACCGGACCAACACCGTGGGTGCGGTCATCCCCACCATGGAAAACGCCATCTTCGCCCGCGGCCTTCAGGCGCTGCAGGAAGCGCTGGCGGAGACGGGCGTCACTCTCGTCGTCGCCACGTCGAACTACGATCCGGAGCGCGAGGCGCAGCAGATCCGTGCGCTTCTCGGTCGCGGTGTGGACGGGCTCGTACTGATTGGCGAGGCGCGGGATCTTGCGCTTTACGAAACGCTTGAGCGCCGCGGCGTGCCGTTTGTTCTGGTCTGGTCATGGCGGCCGGATTGCCCCTGGCCCTGTGTCGGCTTCGACAACCGGGCGGCGGCGCGCGCGATGGCGCAAAGAGTGCTCGATCTCGGTCACCGGCGCGTCGCCATGATCGCGGGCGTCACCCGCGGCAACGACCGGGCTACCGCGAGAGTCAAGGGCGTGCGCGACGCGCTTACCGCGCGCAGCCTCCGCCTCGACGAATCGAACCTGATGGAAACGCCCTACCAGCTCGAGGCTGGCGCAGATGCAGCGCGGCGGCTTCTGTCCGCGACGCCGCGACCTACCGCGATCGTATGCGGAAACGATGTGCTCGCCGCCGGAGCGCTCATGGCCATCCGCTCCCTCGGTCTGAACGCTCCCGACGATGTTTCCGTGACCGGCTTCGACGATATCGACCTGGCGCTGGTCCTCGATCCGCCGCTCACCACCGTTCACGTTCCCCATCGCCGGATGGGCGAGGCGGCTGCGAGATTGCTGCTGCGCCTGCGCGCCCGGGAGGACGACACCGCCAGCGTTGTCTTCGAGACGGCACTGGTGGAACGCGGCTCCTTGGCCTCGCTGGGGACATGAAGCCCGGAAACGACAGCAACGAACTTCTGTCGATGGCAGTCGACAAACGGGATACGGCGCGCCCTTTCTGGACAAACGCCGGTATGGAACGCGCCGGTGGCAAAGCACGGATGTGAAGAACGGAGAAACCAAATGATCGATTTCGTAGTGCATGACGAAGGCGATAGCGTCGGGGTGGTCGTTGTCGAGGGTGTGCAGGCGGGAGCGGAACTCACCGGCTGGATCATGGATCAGGACGAGGAGATCGCGTTCCGGGCGGCGAGCGATATCCCGATCGGCCACAAACTTGCGATCAAGCCGATGAGGACCGGCGACACCGTGATCAAATACGGCATCGACATCGGCCGCGCGGTGGCGGACATCGCGGTGGGCGAGCACGCCCATGTACAGAACATCAAGACCAAACGCTGGTAGGAGGAGACCCGATGGCAATGGATCTGGCGAACGCGACGTTCCGGGGCTACCGCCGTGAGAACGGCCGGGTCGGCGTGCGCAATCATGTGATCGTCCTTCCCGTCGACGATCTCTCGAATGCGGCGTGCGAGGCGGTTGCCAACAATATCAAGGGCGCCATGGCAATCCCGCACCCCTACGGCCGGCTTCAGTTCGGGGCCGACCTGGAGTTGCACTTCCGCACCCTGATCGGCACCGGTGCGAATCCGAACGTCGCCGCAGTGGTGGTGATCGGTATCGAGGAGGGCTGGACGCAACGCGTGGTCGACGGCATCGCCGGGACCGGCAAACCGGTCACCGGCTACGGCATCGAGATGCACGGCGACCACGAGACCATCATGCGGGCGTCGAAGACCGCGCGCGAATACGTTCAGTGGGCGTCGGAAGCCGGGCGCGAGGAAGCGCCGCTTGCGGATCTTTGGGTGTCCACCAAATGCGGCGAATCGGACACGACCTCGGGCTGCGGGTCCAATCCCACCGTCGGCAACGCCTTCGACAAGCTCTACCCGCTCGGCGCCACGATGGTCTTCGGCGAGACCACGGAGATCACCGGCGGCGAGCATCTGGTCGCCGAGCGCTGCCGCACCCCCGAAATCCGCGAGCGGTTCATGTATATGTTCAACCGCTACCAGGAGGTTGTCGAGCGCCACAAGACGAGCGATCTCTCCGAGTCCCAGCCCACCAAGGGAAATATCGCGGGCGGACTTACCACCATCGAGGAAAAGGCCCTCGGCAACATCCAGAAAATCGGCCGCGATTGCCTGATCGACGGCGTGCTCGACAAGGCGGAAACGCCGGACGGCCCCGGGTTGTGGTTCATGGATTCGTCTTCGGCCGCCGCCGAGATGGTGACCCTGTGCGCCGCGGCGGGCTTCGTGGTGCATTTCTTTCCCACCGGCCAAGGCAACATCATCGGCAACCCGATCCTGCCGAACATCAAGATCTGCGCAAACCCGCGTACCGTGCGCACCATGGGCGAGCATGTCGACGTCGACGTCTCGGGGCTGCTGCGCAGGGAAATGAACCCGGACGAGGCGGGAGACGCGCTGCTCGACATGATGATCCGCACCGCCAACGGAAGGCTGACCGCGGCGGAAGCCCTCGGCCATCGCGAGTTCGTGCTGACAAGGCTTTACGAGAGCGCCTGAGCCGGGACAGTCCGGCCCGCGCGCGGCGCGCAACGCGCAGCGCGCCGGCGGGGAAAGGCGCCGGCCCGGCGAGGCCGCCGCCCGTCCTTCAGCTCCGGCCGATCCTTGGCTCCTCGCCGCGCAGCAGGCGGCGGATGTTGGCGGCATGGCGGATCCAGATCATGACGGCGAGCAGGCCGGCGACCTCCGCCATCTGATCGTAGAGGACCGGGCTGCCGGGGTCCGGCGCCGCCAGCCAGCCCAGCGCCTTGGCGCCGATGGGCGCCACCAGGAAGGCGACGAGCGCCGCCAGACTGGAAAAGCGGAACGCCGCAGCGATGAGCAACCAGGTCAGGCAGGCCAGCGCGCCGACCGGCCAGCAGCCGGCGAGCAGGACGCCGAGCGCCGTCGCCACGCCCTTGCCGCCCCGAAACTTCAGCCAGACCGGAAATAAATGGCCGAGAAATGCGCCGGCGCCGGCGGCGACGGCGATATCGGGCCCATACAAGCTATAGCCGATCGACAAGGCCGCCGCGCCCTTGCCGCCGTCCAGCAACAGGGTGGCCAGCGCCAGGGCCTTGCTGCCGGTGCGCAGGACGTTGGTTGCGCCGATATTCCCCGAGCCCATGCGGCGAAGATCGCCCTTGCCGGCGAGCCGGGTGAGCAGCAGGCCGAACGGAATTGCACCTAGCAAATAGCCGGCCAGCAGCGCCGAGAGCAGATAGGGCCAGGCGAAGGCCCAGCTGATCGGGTCCGGCACCGCCCGGCGTCCTTACGCCAGCCGGTCGTGCAGCACGCGCCCCTCGACGACGGTGCGCATCGCCATGCCCTGGACCGGAAGGTTATCCCAGGGCGCGTTCTTAGACTTGCTGAGGAAAGAGTCCGGGTCGATGCGCCAGGGCCGGTCCGGGTCGATCAGCACCAGGTCCGCCGGCCCGCCCTTGCGCAGCCGGCCTTCGGCGAGCCCGAGAATGCCGGCCGGGCCGCCGGTCAGCTTGCCGAGCAGGTCCGTCATGCCGAGCCGGCCCTTGTGCACCAGGGTCAGGCTGAGCGGCAGCAGCGTCTCCAGACCGGCGATGCCGTTCTCCGCCTGGGCGAACGGCACCCGTTTGCTGTCCTGGTCGTGGGGCGCATGGTCGCTGGCGATGGCGTCGATCGTGCCGTCGGCCAGTCCCTCGACGATGGCCTCCCGGTCCTCTTCCGTACGCAGGGGCGGCGACAGCTTCGCAAAGGTCCGGTAGTCGCCGATGGCGGTCTCGTTAAGGGTGAAGTAGGGCGGCGCGGTATCGCAGGTGACCGGCAGTTCGCGGGCCTTGGCGCGCCGGATGGCCTCGACCGCATCCGCGGTCGAAATATGGGCGGCGTGGTAGCGCCCGCCGGTCGCTTCGACCAGGCGCAGGTCGCGCTCGATCGTCATGACTTCCGCGACCGCCGGAATGCCGCGCAGTCCGAGGCGCAACGCCATCTCGCCGCCGTTCATGACGCCGTTCTCGGCCAGAGCGGGATCTTCGGGATGCTGGACGATGAGGAGCCCGAAGGTCCGGGCGTAGTTCAGCGCCCGCTGCATGACCCGCGAATTCGCGATTGCCCGGATACCGTCGGTAAAGGCCAGCGCGCCGGTCTCTGCCAGCAGGCCCATTTCGGTCAGTTCGCGGCCTTGCAGTCCCTTCGTCGCGGCGGCGTAGCAGAAAACTTTGGTCGCCTTGACCTCGCGGGCGCGCCGGGCGATGAACTCGACCCCGGCGACATCGTCGATCACCGGGTCGGTGTTGGGCAGGCAGACCATGGTCGAGACGCCGGCGGCGGCGGCGGCCGCGCTCGCCGTCTCGATGGTCTCCTTGTGCTCCTCGCCGGGTTCGCGCAACTGCGTCCGCATGTCGACCAGGCCGGGCGCCAGGATCATGCCGCGGCAGTCCACGACCTCGACCGAGGGCGGCGGTGCGTCGCTGAAGAGCCTGGGTCCGAAATCGGCGATCGCCCCGTTGCTCGTCACCAGCGCGCCGGGCGTATCCAGGCCGCTCGCCGGGTCGACCAGCCGGGCGTTGACGTAGGCGACGGCGCCGGAGCGTTCGTCCCCGTGGCGTGCGTCCCCGTGGCGTGCATCCCCGTGGCGTGCATCCCCGTGGCGCGCGCCCCCGTAGCGTGCGTTCGCGCCCGCCATCAACCGTCGTCCGGTTCCGGCAGATTGCGGGTCAGCACTTCCAGACAGGCCATGCGCACGGCGACGCCCATCTCGACCTGCTCCTGGATGGCGCTGCGGCCGATATCGTCGGCGACCTCGCTGTCGATCTCGACGCCCCGGTTCATCGGGCCGGGATGCAGGATCAGCGCGTCGGGTTTCGCGTTCGACAGCTTCTGCCGGTCCAGCCCGAAAAAGCGGAAATATTCCCGGATCGACGGCACATAGCTGCCCTGCATCCGCTCGAGCTGGAGCCGCAGCATCATCACGATATCGGCGTCCTTCAGGCCGCTCGCCATGTCGTGGAATACCTCGACACCGAAACGCTCCATCGTGCCGGGCACGAGAGTCGGGGGGCCGATGACCCTGACCCGCGCGCCCATGGTGTGCAGCAGGAAGATGTTGGAGCGCGCGACCCTGCTGTGAACGACATCGCCGCAGATCGCCACGGTCAGGCCCTGCAGCCGGCCCTTGCGCCGCCGGATCGTCACGGCATCGAGCAGGGCCTGGGTCGGATGCTCGTGGGCGCCGTCGCCGCCGTTGACAACCACGCATTCGACCTTTTGCGACAGGAGGCTGACCGCGCCGCTCTCGGGATGCCGGCAGACCAGCACGTCCGGATGCATGGCGTTCAGCGTAAGCGCCGTATCGAGCAGCGTTTCGCCCTTTTTGATCGAACTGTGCTCGATCGACATGTTGACGACGTCGGCGCCGAGGCGCAGCGCCGCCAGCTGGAAGGACGTGCGGGTGCGCGTCGAATTTTCGAAAAACAGATTGATGACGGTCCGGCCGCGCAAGGCCTTGCCGGGCTTGCGCGCGCGCCGGTTGCGCTCGGCATGGTGATCCGACCGGTCGAGCAGCAGGCTGATTTCGTCGGCCGAAAGGTCTTCGATACCCAGCAGGTTGCGATGCCGGAATTCGAATTTCGGTTTTTTCAGCGGTACGGCCATTAAAGCCGCGATATAGGCACGCTCCGCAGCAAAGGGCAAGACGGCTTCAGGACGGCGAAGGGCCGCCGCTGCCGCCGGCGCTGCCGAGCTGGCGTTCCCGGAGCCAGATATACAGGCCCGCCAGCACGACGACGCCCGCGCCGAGAAGCGTCATGGTATCCGGATAGTTGCCGAAAATCGCGATGCCGAACAGGGCGGCCCAGACCAGTGTGGAATAGCCGAAGGGCGCGAGCAGCGACGCTTCGGAACGGGCGAAAGCCGCGATCAGCAGGAACTGCCCGGCGCCCGCCGTAAAGCCGCAGCAGGCCAGCCACAACCAGCCCAGCGGCGACGGATTCTGCCAGACGAACGGCATGACGGCCGAGGCGGCGGCGATGCCGACGACCGGCGTCCAGAACATGGTCGTGAAGGGATGGTCGTCGGCCGCGATGGCCCGGGTGACGAGCTGGTACAGGGCGAACCCGACCGAGGCGCCGAGCGGCAGCAGCATGGCCCAGTGGAAGGCGCTGCCCGGCTGCATGATGACCAGCACGCCGGCGAAGCCGAACGCGACCGCCGCCCAGCGCCGCGGCCCGACCTTTTCGCCCAGGAAAAGGACGCTCAGGACGACCAGGATCAGCGGCCCGGCATACATGATCGACGCGCCGGTCGCGAGGGTCAGGTATAACAGGCTGCCGAAAAACAGGGTGTTGGTGCAGTACAGGATGGCGGAGCGCACCAGTTGCAACCGCGGCCGGTTCGGCCGGACCCGTCCGCGGTAGCGCGGCAGCAGGAACAGCGGCAGGAAGCACAGCCAGTGGAACAGCATACGCCCCCAGGTGACCTGGAACACACTCAATTCTTCGGCGAGGAACTTCACGAACACATTGGTGCTCATGAAGAACAAGGTGGCGCCGAGCATCAGCAGGATGCCGCTGCGGTCTGCGCGCCGGCCATCGCTTGCACCGGGGGCGGCGGAAGGCACGGTCGCGGCCGGCCGCTCAGTCCGGGCCGGCGGCGCGGCGGGTTTCGCGCCGCCAGATATAGAGGCCGCTGCCGATAATCACCGCCGCGCCGAGCAACACCCACAGATCGGGCAGGTCGCCGAAGAGCCACCAGCCGAAAGCGCCGGCGAACGGGAGCTGGACATAGATGAAGGGCGCCACGGTCGAGGCCTCGGCAAACTGGAACGCCTTGATCAGCAAAAACTGGCCGGCAAAGCCGAAAAATCCCGTGAACAGCAGGAGCAGCCATTCGCCGGGGGTCGGCGGGCTCCACACGGCGAACGCCATCGGGGTCGTGACCGCCAGTCCGACGAGGCTGGTGTAGAAGAACAGGGTGAGCGGGTGCTCGGAGAAGCTGAGCAGGCGGGTCGAGACCTGGTAGCAGGCGTAGCACAGGCTGGCGAGCAGCGGCAGCAGCGCCGCCCATTGCAGGAAATCCGTGCCCGGCCGCAGGATTATCAGCACGCCGAGGAAGCCGACCGCGATCGCCGAGCGCCGCCGCCAGCCGACCGGCTCGCCGAGCGCCCAGGGCGACATCAGGGTCACGAGCAGGGGCGCCGAAAAGACCAGCGCCGTCGCTTCGGCAAGCGGCATCAGGCTGATCGCCCCGATGCCGGCCAGGGTGCCGCCGGCAAGGAACAGCGAGCGCAGGATGTGCATCGCCGGCCGCCCGGTCCTGACCAGCCGGATCGTTGTCGGGGCCAGAAAGATCGGCGCCGTGAGCAGGAAATGGAAAAGGTAGCGGCCCCAGACGACCGTTTCGTAGGGCTGTGTCGCTGTCAGGTATTTCGCCGCCGCCTCCATCACGCTCAGGCAGAATATGGCGCCGATCATCAGCAGGATGCCGAGCCGGGGCCGGCTGGAGCGGGTGGGAGAGTTCAAGGTGCAGGTCGGGTGAGGTCAGGCGGAGCGGGCCATCGGCGGGTTTGCCGGCAAACCCGCAGGCGGCGTTTTGGCAGAGCCGGGCGCGGCGGGCAACCCGCCGGCCATGCCGCCTGCGCGCCGGCGCCATGCGCCGCCGCCCGAAATTTTCCTTGCGGTCCCCGCGCCGCCGAATATATCTGCACATGCAGATATATTCGGCGTTCAATTCCGGGAGGACGGGCTATGGACGGGCTGGAGAGTGCGAACGCTGCCTCGCGGATTGCCGGGCCAAGCAGCGATTTTTCGCGAATTCCCTATCGTCTGTACACCGACCGGTCGGTGTTCGACCTCGAGCAGGAGCGGATTTTCCGGGGGCCGACCTGGAGCTATCTCGGCTTCGAGACCGAAGTCAGGGAACCGGGCGACTACACCACCGGCTATGTCGGGACGACGCCCTACGTCCTGACCCGGGACAAGGACGGCGCGCTCCACGCCTTCGTCAACCGCTGCGCCCATCGCGGCGTCGCCGTGGTCCGGGACCTGCGCGGCAACGCCCGCAACTTCACCTGCATCTATCACCAGTGGTGCTACGCGCTGAACGGCGACCTGATCGGCGTGCCGATGATGAAGGGCATGCGCGGCGTCGGCGGCTATCCCGACGATTTTTCCCTCGACGGGCACGGGCTCCGGAAGCTCAGGGTCGAGACTTTCTCGGGTGTCGTTTTCGGCACGTTCAGCGACGCGACGCCGCCGCTCGAGGACTATCTCGGCCCGGCGATCTGCGCCCGGCTCAAGTTGGTCTGCGGCCAGCCGATCAAGGTCACCGGCTATCACCGCCACACGATGCGCGCGAACTGGAAGCTGTTCGTCGAGAACACGCGCGACATGTACCACGCGCCGATGCTGCACCCGTTCGTCTCGGTGTTCGAAATCGCCGACGCCGCGATGCAGGCGACCATGGAGATGAGCCACCGGGGCGGCCTGAATTCGATACTCTCCGGCTACAAGCCGACGGACGCCGGCGGCGGCCGGCCGCCGCCGCGCCAGGGCAAGCGCATTCCGCTCGAGGAACCGGATGTCGCGATCGGAGTTCCGGAATTCCCGGACGGGCTGGCCCTCTCGATCATCTCGATCTTCCCAAGCTGCCTGTTCACCTTGCCGGGCAACACCTTCAGCGTGCGGCAGATCCGGCCCAAGAGTGTGGACGAGGTCGAGACCGTGTACACTTGGTACGCCTTCGAGGACGACGACGACGAGATGATCGAGCGGCGGCGTATGCAGAACAACATGTTCGGCCCGGCCGGCTATGTCGCGATGGAGGATGCCGAGGCGATGGAGCTGATCCAGCAGCGCATTTCGGACGCCGCCCTGGAAGGCCGGTCGGTCCTCGAATTCGGCGGGCGCGGCACCGAGGACCGGATCGACCACATGCTGAGCGAGGGCGCCCTCCGGGCATTCTGGAAGGGCTATTGCGATATCATGGACATACCGGTGTCCGACGGACCGGCGGCGGCGTGAGGATGGCGGCAATGGACTTTCTGGAAGCGGAACTGCGGATCGGACGCCTGAACCGGGAATACGCCCGCTGCATCGACGAGGACCGGCTGGAGAGCTGGGTCGATTTCTTCGAGGGCGAAGACGCGCGCTACCTGATCCACCCGCGCGAGAATGCCGACGCCGGGCTGGAAGGCTACTGGATGTACTGCCGGAACAAGCCGATGATGCGGGACCGGATCATGGCGCTGCGCAAGGCGAACATCTACAATATCCACTACGACCGGCACATCGTCGGCGGCGGCCAGGTCGTCGGCGTCGAGGACGGCGTCTACGACGTGCGGACCAGTTACTGCGTCATCCAGACCGACGTCGAGGGCCGCAGCGAGGTGTTCAGCGCCGGCGAATACCGCGACAGGGTCGTTCTCGCAAACGGAGAGGCCAGGTTCCGGGAAAAGATCGTCGTGCCGGACACCTTCAACATCGAGCGCCCGCTCGCCGTCCCTCTCTAGCGGTTCGCCCTGTCTCCGGTTCCGTTCGCCGGTCGCCGCTCCGGCACGACCCGGACGCGCACCAGGTCGGCGCCGCTGCCGGTGTTGTCGGTGAGCGAGACCGACATGGCCGCGACCGCGTTGAGGTTGGGCAGGTTTCTGTCCTTCGCGTAGGGCGTTGCCCAGTGGTCGAACTGGCCGATCATCAGGATCGTGTCCGGCCGGATGCCCTCGCGCAGTTCGGCGATCCCCGCGGTCGCGCCGGTCGCCGACTCGATCCGTACGGGATCGCCGTCCCCGATGCCGAGCGCCTGCGCCGCCGTGCGGTTCATCACGACGCCGCGATGGCCGGCGACGTTGTCCGCCACCTCGCGGATCATCGGGATCGTGACGTTGGCGCCCCAGGAATATTGCATGCTGCGCGCGGTCAGCGCCCACAGCGGATAATCGTCCGGATCGGCGCCGACCTCGCGGACATGGCCGGTCCAGTAGTCGGGGAAGCTGCGGTAGGACGGCAGCGGTTCGTACTCCTCGAGCTGCCTCTCCCACCAGTCGATCCCGGCCTCGCGCAGCCGGTTGGCGAGCTGCTCGCCGTGGCGCTTGAGCCGCTCCTGGTAGGGCATCTCGAAGCGCAGCCCGTGCTGCTTGAAGAACGGATAGAGATACCAGTCGCGCTCCGCCGCCTCGCGCAGCAGGTAGCCGTGCTCCCGGAACCAGTCCAGGCCGCGGACCTCCGCGCCGCCGGTCAGCGCATGGCTGCCGGCGCGCGCCACCCGGTCCCAGATTTCGTCGGCGGTATGGCGCCGGTCGGGGGCGAGGCCGTAATCGTAGGCCTCCGACGCCAGCGGCACGCCGAGCCGGCCTTCGTCGATGACGCCGTGATAGGTGTGCAGAATTCCGGTCCGCGCCGCCAGCTCGGTCGCGATGTCGGTCATGTCGCGGCAGTCGACGGCGGGTTCGACCGCCGGCTGGCGGATCGCCCAGCCGCGGTGATGCCAGAATTGTTCCATGAACTGGCTGCCGCCGATCTTGATCAGCTGCAGGCTTTCGAGATCGGTCGCCTCGGGCAGCAGCAGGTCGGCCATCCAGTTGGTTTCGTCGAGGGTGTAGGCGAAGCTGATGAGATAGGGAAAGTCCGCGATCTTGTCGGCCACGCGCGGCCCGTCCCACATCGAGATCGCCGGGTTGGTGCGGAAAGTGATCCAGACGTCCGGCAGGGTCTGGCGCGGCATTCCCTTCGGTTTCGCGTTGTGGAAGATCCACGGCAGGGTCGTCGGGCCGAGGGCCTGGGAGCGCGGCGAATCCCCGGCCAGCGGCACCAGCGTGTTGTAGGCGTTGCGGATCTTCGGCTGCGCCTGCCAGCCCTGGCGCGACGTGTCGTTGAACGGGAAGTCCATGAAGCCGTCGTTGGTCGGCGTAATGCTGGCGAAGCGGTCGTCGGGCGGCTCGTTGAGCTTGAGCACCGCAGGCCCGACCGTGCCGCCCGGCACCTCCAGCGCTCCGACCAGCGTCGCCAGCACGACGCGCGCCCAGCAGGCCTGGTAGCCGCCCCAGCCGTTGTTGACGCTCTTGCCGAGCAGGATGGACACCGGCCGCAGCGGCAGCGTCTCGCCGTCGATCTCGACCGTCTCGCCGACCCGGGCATGGGCGAGGAATTCGTCGGCAACGCGCCGGATGCGCTCGGCCGGGATATCGCATTCGCCTTCCGCCCAGTCGGGCGAACAGGGCGCCATGTGGTCGAGCAGAAGCTGGAACGCAGGCTTCGCCTCGGCGTCCTCGTGCCGCCAGAGCGCGCCGTCCGCGCCGCGCTCGACGCCCGCCGCGCGATAGCTGCCGGCGAGCGCCGGTTCGCCGATCCCGGCGTCGAACGGCTTGTCGGCGCCGTCCGCCAGATCCCGGATCAGCGGCTTGTCGGTTTCCGGATCGCGCAGGTAATAGCCGTTCGGCCCGACCAGATAGGGCGCGGCGGTATCCCGGCCGAGGAACGGCAGGTCGCAGACCGCGCGCCAGTCGCGCTCGTGCAGGATCCGGTGGATCAGGGCGTAGAGGAAGGCGGCGTCGGTCTTCGGTTTGACCGGCAGCCATTCCGACGAACAGGCCGCCGTAACCGACAGATGCGGCTCGACCTGGACCCGCTTGAGGCCGGCGGCGCGCGCGTCGGCCTGACGCCAGGCGCCGGTAACGCCGGACGAATTCTCGATATTCTTGCCGCAGTTGACGATGTAGTCGCAGCGCGGCGTGTCGGGCGCGCAGACGAAGGCCCGGTGCCAAAGTTCGCCGTAGAAATGCTCCGAATGGTAGCATTTGGCGCCCGAGCCCGCGCCGTAGCCCATATCGACCGGACCCCAAGCGGCGAAGAAGGCGGGCAGCGTGCCGATATATTTCGGCGGCGAGTCGTCGCCGCCGAGGGTGAAGGCGAGGCGCGGATAGCCCGACTCGTCGCGCAGGCCGGCCGCCCGGATGGCGTTCAGCCTTTCGGCGACGATATCGAACGCCTCGTCCCACGAAATCGGCACGAAGCCGGGATCTTCGCTCCGGCCCTTGCGCGGGTTAGTTCGTTTCATCGGCCGGGCGATGCGGTGCGGGTTGTAGGTTTTCTGGATCAGCCCGTAGGCCTTGACGCAGACCCGCCCGCCGGCCGGATGCTCGGCGAGGTCGAAATTGGGCTCGACCCGCAGCGCCACGCCGTCGCGCACTTCGACCTTCATCAGGTCCGGACCTGCCGCGCACTGGTTGCAGTAGACCGGAACCTTCCGGATTTCGCCGCTGGTCATGGCGCGGTTTCTCGCTGTAGCGCAGGCGGCCGGCGCGGCCGCGGCACGGCCAGCGGCGATTATGTCAACTTCAGCCCGGTTTGCCTATGATGGCGCGGCATGCGGGCCGGGCGCCCGGCATGTTCCGGACTCTCCCCGAACGACCCGGCAAACCGCCATGACCGAAACCGTCGAGTGCATCGTTGCCGGCGCCGGCATCGTCGGTCTTGCGATCGCGAGGGCGCTGGCGCGGGCCGGGCGCGAGGTCGTCGTCGTCGAACGCAACGCCTGGATCGGCAACGAGACCAGTTCGCGCAACAACGAGGTGGTCCACGCCGGTTTCCTCTACGCGCCGGGTTCGCTGCGCGCCCGCCTGTGCCGCCCGGGCGCCGAACGCATCTGGCGCTATTGCGACAGCCGGAGCATTCCCTGCCGCCGGCCCGGCAAGCTGATGCCGGCGGCGGACGAAACCGAGCTTGGGATTCTCGCCGGACTGGTCGAGGGCGGCCGGAAAGTCGGTGTTCCCGAACTGGAACTGCTGGACGCGCGCGGCGCGGCGCGGCTGGAGCCGGCCCTGCGCTGCGCGGGCGCGCTCCATTCGCCGTTTACCGGCGTCGTCGATACGCACGCGCTGATGCTCGCCTATCGCGGCGATGCAGAGGACCGCGGCGCGACAATCGCCTTTTCGAGCGCGGTGACGGGCGGCGACGTGCGCGACGGCATCCGGCTGCGCGTCGCCGGCGCAGACGGCGGCGAAACGGCGGTCGCCTGCCGCGTCTTCGTCAACGCCGCCGGGCTGGGCGCCCGCCGGATTGCGCTGTCCCTGACCGGCCTGGCGCCGCGCTTTGCGCCGAAGGTGCATTATGCCCTGGGCCGGTTCCTGGCGTGGAACGGCCGGCCGCCGTTCGGGCGCATCGTCGTGCCGCTTGGCGAACGCCTCGCCAACGGGGGCGCGTTCACCCTGGATGCCGCCGGGCGGGGCAAGTTCGGCGGCGACCTCGTGTGGGTCGATGAAGTCGACTACCGGGTGCCCGGCGATCTTGCGGCCAAATTCGCCGGTGCGATCCGCAGCTACTGGCCCGAGGTCGACGAAAGCCGCCTATCGCCCGACTATGCCGGCATCCGGCCGCGCACCTGGGGGCCGGAGGCGGGCAGCGGCGACTGGACGGTCTCCGGCCCGGCCGATCACGGCGTGCCGGGGCTGGTCAACCTGCTCGGCATCGAAACGCCCGGCGTCACTGCGGCGCTGTCGCTTGCCGACCGCGTCCTGGAGTTGCTGGGGATCGCACCGGCGCTTGAGGACTGAAGGATGCAGCCGGCCCTGCGCCCTACCGGCCGCCCTGCTGCAGCACGTTGTTGCGCATCCGCTTGAGCAGCGCCAGGAGGGTCCGCCGCTCCTCCGCGGAAAAGCCGTCCATGGTCGATTCGATGATGCGCAGGACGCTGGGGTAGGCCTCGTCGACTTTCCGGCGGCCGGCTTCCGTGAGGCAGACCAGCACGTTGCGCCGGTCGTGCGGCGGCGTCTTGCGTTCGATCAGCCCGTCGCGCGCCATCTGGTCGACGATCCGGCTGAGATTGGACCGGTCGATCGCCAGCTTGCCCGAAAGATAGCCGATATTGTGGCCGTCGCTCTCCTGGAGCACCGCCAGGACCCGCCAGAACATCACCGAGATGCCGAACGGGCGCAGGGCATGGTTGAGCGCCGCAAAATTCCCCGACTGGATGGTGTAAATGTAATAGGTCGGGAAATCGGTGACGGAGAAACCCACGCGAGTCAGGTCATCGGGCAAGGGTCGGCCGGCTCCCTGTTTTCCGCATCGTCCATATGTATTTTGCAGGTGACATCCGGCCCGGCGGCTTGATACACCGATATGTGAAATATGGATGTAATTTCACTTAAATCAACCGGCTTCCCGGAGGCTTCATGCGCATCGTCATGCTCGGCACGGCCGCCGCCGCGCCCGATCCGGACCGCAACCACTCGGCCATCCTGATCACCGTCCGCGGCCGGCACTACATGTTCGACTGCGGCCATGGCGCGACGCACCAGCTGATCCGCAGCAACGTCAACCCCGGCCATGTCGATACGGTGTTCCTGTCGCACCTGCACTACGACCATGTCGCCGACTTCGCCTTCTTCGTGCTGACCAGCTGGATCACCAACCGGGAGAACGCGCCCGTCGTGGTCGGCCCGCCCGGCACGCGCGGCTTCGTCGAGCACCAGTTCGCCGACGGCGCCTTCGCCAAGGATATCGAGGCGCGGGCGGCCTACAAGAACCGGCAGGGCAACATGCATGTGCTCAAACCCGACGTGCGGGAGTGCGAGCCCGGCGTGGTGTTCGAGGACGACCTGGTGAAGGTCTCGGCCTGCTATGTCGAGCATATTCCCCGGGAAATCTCGCCCTGCTTCGGCCTGCGGCTCGATTCGGTCGACGGCAAGTCCGTCGTCTTTTCCGGCGACACGGCGCCGTGCGGGCGGCTGGTCGAACTGGCGCAGGGCTGCGACCTGCTGATCCACGAATGCACCTTCCCGGAAAAGGCGCTGGAATTCCGCCGCAAGGCCAATGTCGGCACCTGGGCCCATACCAGCCCGGTCGAGCTCGGCAAGATCGCCACGGCGTCGCGCTGCAAGAGCCTGGTCGCGACCCATTTCGGCAGCTTCGACACCACGTACCCGGTGCTGCGCGACATGATGTCGGTCCACATGCCGCGCGAACTGATCGGCCCCGCCTTCATGGAGGATGTCGTCGCCGACATCCGCCGGAACTACAGCGGCGAACTCCGCCTGGCCCACGACGGCATGCGCATCGACCTGTAGCCGGCCGGCGCTACATCTGGTTGGGCAGCCAAAGCACGATTATCGGGAAGGCGATCAGCACGACCAGGCGCACCAGGTCGGAAGCGATATAGGGCGTCACGCCGGCATAGATCGACTTGAGCGGCACGTTCGGCGCCTCGCCCTTGATGACGAAGACGTTGAGGCCGAACGGCGGCGTGATCAGACCGAGCTCGGTCACCATCACCACGATCACCCCGAACCAGATCGGATCGAAGCCCAGGCCGACGATGGCGGTGAAGAACACCGGCACCGTCAGCAGGATGATCGCCATTGCCTCCATGAAACAGCCGAGGACGACATAGAACAGGATTATGAGCGCCAACGTGCCGTAGCGCCCGAGATCGAGGGAGAGCAGCGCTTCGGCGACCTGCTGGGGAAACTGCGTGATCGTCAGGAACCGGGCGAACAGGATCGCCCCGATCAGGACGATGAACAGCGCGCCGGTCGTGATCAGCGCTTCGCGCAGGCAGTCGAGCAGCCGGCCGACCGACATGCGGCCGATGGCGAAGGCCAGGATGCCGACGGCGGCGGCGCCCATGGCGGCGGCCTCGGTCGGGGTGAAGACGCCGCCGTAGATGCCGCCGATGACGAAGGCGAACACGGCCAGGATCGGCCAGACCGTCCTGAGCGAGGCGAAGCGGGTGCGCCAGTCCGACCGTTCGCCCGCGGGCACCCATTCCGGCCGCACCGCGGCGACGCCCTGCACCGCCGCCATATACATCAGCACGGCGAGCAGGCCGGGGATCAGGCCGGCGACGAAGAGCCGGCCGATATCGGTTTCCGTGATGATGCCGTAGACGGCGAGCACGATGGAGGGCGGGATCAGGATGCCCAGCGTGCCGCCGGCTGCGATGGTGCCGGTCGCCAGGCTGTCGGCATAGCCGTAGCGGCGCATTTCCGGCAGCGCGACCTTCGACATGGTCGCCGCGGTCGCAACCGACGAACCGCAGATGGCGGCGAACCCGCCGCACGCCGCGACGGTGGACAGCGCCAGGCCGCCGCGCCGGTGGCCGAGCCAGGCGTTGGAGGCGCGGAACAGGTCGCGGCTCATGCCGGAAGCGTTGGCCAGCGCGCCCATCAGGACGAACAGGGGCACCAGCCCGAAGGTGAAGTCCGTGAGCGTGCGGATCGGCGTCAGCTCCAGCAGCGACAGGGCCGGGCCGATATCCGTCAGCACGGCGAAGCCGCCGACGCCGACCAGCACCATCGCGATGCCGACCGGCACGCGCAGCAGCATGAGCGTGAACAGGACGGCGAAAGCGCCGACCGCGAGGCTCAGTCCGTCCATCCTGCGGCGGCCCGCCCGCTATTCGACCGCCGGCCCGGTCGCCGGCGCGGCGATCTCCCTGCCGCGCAGGACCGCCCAGAGGCGCACGGCGCTCAGGAAGGTCGCGGCGCAAGCCGAGAGAGCCACGAGCCCGTAGAAGACCCACAGCGGGAGGGCGAGATCGAAGGTCACCTCCTCCGATGCGATGACGGACTCGACCCGGCCGAACATGATCCAGGCGATCGCCAGGACGACCGAGAAAGTCACCGCCGATGCGACGATGTCGATCGCCCTCTTCGCCTGCGCGCCAACCGCAAGCCACACCGTGTCCATGGTGATCTGCTGGCCGTAGTAGGACGCCAGCGCGATGCCGTTCATCAGGGCGATACCCATGACGAGCCGGCCGAGATCGTTGGTGTCGGGAATCGGCGCATTGAAGAAAAAGCGCAACAGCACCGAGACGAAGACCAGCAGGGTCACGCCGAGCAGGAGCAAGGCGGCAAGGACGGTCAGGGTCCGGACTGCGCTGTCGAGAAGTTTCGATTCCATTCCTGGCCCGGTATCGGTCGGCGCGGCGCCGGCGCCGCTCGCCCTTTTTCGCACTTCGGGCGCGCTCGCGCATCCCCGGCATATGAGAATATTATTGTATTTTACATGTTTTTCGGTATGGTGAGAACCGCCTGCAACGGACGGTCCCCGGTCCGGTTTCCGGCTGGGTGCAGACGCACCTTTGCGGGCATCGAGGGAGGAAGACAGATGGTTATTCGCACGATCCGCACCGCGGCCGCCGCGGCGCTGGGCCTGGGCCTGCTGGCCGGCCCGGTCCAGTCGAAAACGGTCACCCTGAAATTCGCCCACTGGGTGCCGCCGGTGCATCCGCTGCACAAGGCGTTCATGGCCTGGGGCGCGTCGGTCACGAAGGAATCCGGCGGCACGATCAAGTTCCAGTATTTTCCCGCGAGCCAGCTCGGCAAGGCGAGCGATCATTACGACATGGCGAAGACGGGCATCGCCGATGCGGTCTGGATCAATCCCGGTTTCAATCCGGGCCGCTGGCCGGTCACGTCGCTGCCGGAACAGCCGCTGATGCTGAAGGAGCCGCTCGGCGCCTCGCGCGCGCTGACGGCCTGGTATGCCGAATTCGCCGACCGGGAAATGACCGACGCCAAGAACTGCCTGATGCACACCATGGTGCCGCTGACGATTTTCTCGACCCGCAAGGCGATCAAGACGCCGGCGGACCTGAAGGGCGTCAAGATGCGGCCGTCGAACGCCACCCAGGCGCGCATCTTCAAGCAGGCCGGCGCGGTCACGGTGTTCTCGCCGTTCCCGAAGATCCGCGACACTTTCGAGCGCGGCATCGCCACGGCCTCGACCGGCGTCCACGGGGCGCTGATCGCGTTCGGCGGCCACAAGGCGACCAAGTACATCATGGACGTGCCGCTGTTCGGCGCGGTCTGGAATATCGTGCTGAACAAGGCGGCCTACACCAGGCTGGACGCGAAGCAGAAAGCGGTCGTCGACGCCCACTGCTCGCCCGAGTGGGCGGTCCGGATCGCCGACCCGGTGGCGCAGTCCGACTGGGCCGGCGAGAAGAAGCTCCGCGCGATGGGCAAGACCTTCGTGCCGATCTCGGACGCCGACAAGGCCGACTGGCGCAAATTCTCCGCGCCGGCGCTGGACGCATGGAAGAAGGATGTCGCCAAGCGCGGCTTCGACCCGGAGGCCGTCTACAAGTCGCTGATCGACAAGCTGAGGGCCGAGAAGGCGCTGGTCGAATAGGGCCAGCCGGAACCCGGCCTTTGCCAGCCCGGCCGTAATGGCGGTTCCGAGCCCGCCGGCCGCGCCGGCGACGAAGGCAACCCGGTTCACCGTCATGGCGCTCTCCCTTCCGTTGCGCCGATGGACCTCGGCCGGCGGTTCGGCCAGAAAGTTCCGATACGGCTCGCCAGCGGAGGGACAGTGCATGCCGGCCTATCTCGTGACCAGCGTCGAAGTCTTCGACCTGCCGACCTTCAAGGCGGAATACAGTTCGCGCGGCGCCGCCGCAGTCGCGCAATATGGCGGCCGGTTCCTGGTCGAGGGCGGCAAACCCGAACCGATCGAGGGCGACTGGCTGCCCAAACGCATGGCGATCGTCGAGTTCGAGTCGGCTGAGGCGGCGCGGCGCTTCTACGATTCGCCGGAATACCGGGAGGCCCGGCGCCACCGCCGGGACATCGCCGATTTCAACATGATCCTGGTCGAGCCGCCGGACGGTTAGCCCGGCCGGAACGGCTCGCGCAGGCCGGCCCGCTCCAGCAGGGGCAGCACCCGCTCGATAAAGAACGGCAGTTCCTTCCGGAAATCGAAGAAGCTCAGCGAGGCGCCCGAGACGCCGGCGCCGTGCAGTGCGATCAGCCCCTCGGCGACCTGCTCCGGCGTCCCGACCAGCGGGAAGGAGCCGTGACCGCCGGCAACCCGCTGCCGCGCGGCCATGACGTCCGCCGGGGCGGACTGGGAGGTCGCCGCCTTGGCGCCGGTCCAGCGGTCGACCGCCTCGTCGTCGGCCTGGCGGAGCGCGTAGTCGTCGTAGAAATCGCGGGCCTCGGCCTCGGTTTCCCGGCACACGACATGGGTTATGGCGCAGATGCCCGCGAACCGGCCGCGGGTCGTGGCGTCGGCGGCGATTTCCTCCACGACCGCGGCGGCGTGATCGGCGTCGCGCACGACCGCGAACAGGAGATCCGCGGCATGGGCGGCAAACGCCCGGCCTGCCGGCGACCCGCCGGCCGACATGATGACAGGGCCCGGCTGCTGCACGGCCGGCGGATCGGAATAGGCGTCCTGCAACCGGTAATGGGCGCCGGCATGGTCGAAGCGGTCGCCGCGGACCAGCCGCCCGAAGACCTCGAACCATTCCAGCCCCTGCTCGTAGCGCGCACCGTGCTCCGGCAGGGGCACGCCGAACATGTCGAACTCGTCCCGGTTCCAGCCGCAGACGATGTTGAGGCCGGCGCGGCCGCCGCTGACATGGTCGATGGTGGAGACCGCCTTGGCCGCAAAGACCGGATGGACCAGGGCGACATGGACGGTAGAAAAGATGCAGGCGTGTTCGGTGACCGCCGCAAGCGCCGCCGCCTGGGTCAGCGTTTCGTAGGACCGGGCGGCGTTGTCGTGGGTCCCGCCGTAACCCTTCCAGCGCGCCAGCGGAAGGTTGAATTCGAGGCCTGCCCGGTCGGCGATGCGGCTCACCTCGGCGATATCGGCCCAAATCGCCGGCCAGCGGCCTTCCTTTCGCGTGATCGCCAGGCCGCCTTCGGTATTCATCCGGAACACGCCCAGCTTGAAGGGGTTGGGCCCGAACATCGGATTAGCGCGGCGCGCCGTTGTCATGGAAAGAGGCCCCGGCTCCGTCGCGCTACGGCTATTCGGCGGCGATCAGCCCGTCCGCGCCGGCCTCCGGGAACAGCGGCGCGACCTCTTCCATGAAGCGCTGCATCTCCTCCCGGGTCTGCTGCGGATCCTTGAGGCCGATGTTGACGTAGAGGCCGAGCTCGTCGATCCCCATCTCGGCGAAACGGCCGACCGAGTCGGCGATCGCCTGGGTGCTGCCGAGCAGGACCATGCCCGAAACGAGGTCCTCCGGCTTCATCCGGCTGACCCGGTCGGCCATGTCGTGCCAGTAGTCGTAGGACTTGGTCCTGGCCTTGGAAGCGGTCCGCATCGTCGGCAGGGCGTTTTCCAGGAAGAAGCGGATCTGCCGCTCCCGCGCCGCCCGTTCCTCCTCCGGCGTGTCGCCGAAATGCAGGAAGATCGACGAGTTGACGATACCCGGTTCGTGCCCGTTGGCCGCGCAGTTCTCCCGGTAATAGTCGATCATCTTGTCGACGCCGCCGAACGACATGCCGGCGGCGAACGGCGCGATCGACATGTTGAAGCCGCGCCGGCAGGTCATGTCCACGGTCGGCCGGGAGAAGCAGGCGACATAGACCGGCAGCGGCTTCTGGACCGGCTTGGGGACGATCTCGACATCCTCGAAGCTGAAGAACGCGCCGTCATGGGACCAGCGCCCTTCTTCGGTCCAGGCCCGGTGGACGATATCGAGCCCTTCGGCCAGCAATTCTGCATTGCGCTCGAAATCGATACCGAAGCGGTCGTACTCGTGCTTGTCGAAGCCGCGGCCGCAGGCGAAGTCGACCCGCCCGCCGCTGATCGCGTCCACGGTCGCCCAGTTCTCGGCGACGCGCAGCGGATGGTGCAGCGGCAGCACGGTCACCGCCGGCATCAGCCGGATCCGTTCGGTCCGGGCGGCGACGACGCCGAGCATGATTTCCGGCGAGGCGTTGGCGCCGAATTCGTTGAAATGATGCTCGCCGATCCAGGCGGAATGCATGCCCAGTTCTTCGGCGTAGACCGCCTGGTCGACGATCTGGAGCAGCAGCTCTTCGACCGTCCGGCTGTTGTTCCTGTATGTGTTGTCGGCGTTCGAAAAGTAGCTGAACTTCATTGCCGTCTCCGGCGCCCGGCCTTCATCGCCGGGCCGGGCGAAAACATTTGAAATTTAGATGTATTATCACATAAATCGGCGCGCCGGACAAGCCGCAATCCGCCGCTCGCCCGGCTTCGCGGCGCCGGAAAATGCCGCCGGCGCGGGGCCGTTACGCGACCCGGCGCTGCTCGGCCGGCCGTTCGCCGAGCGCCTGGAGGGCCGGCATCACGCCCGAGGCGAAGCGGTCCATGTTGGCGTCGGTCAGTTCGGCCGGCAGGGTGCCGAACTGCAGGAGCGCGATCAGGTTGCCGAAGCCCATGTCGCCGAAATAGTCGATCAGCCGGTCGCGCACGGTCGCCGCGCTGCCGCAGACCATCATGCCCATCTCCATCGCCGGCTCGATGGCCAGGTCGCCGAACATGGCCTTCTTGGCGACGGCGATCCGCTTCATCGACGCGCGCGAGGTGTAGCCGGGCGGCAGCAGGAACTCGATCGGCATGCGGGCGAAGCAGTTGCGGAAATTCTCGAAATGGGGCTTCGCCTCGGCGACCGCGCTTTCGTCGGTCTCGCCGACATAGATCGGGACCGCCCAGCCGAGCTGGCTGTCGTTGGCGATGTAGCCGTATTCCTGCGCCCGGACCCGGTAGAGATCGAGATATTTCTTCACCGCGGCGGCCGGGCTGAAGGTTTGCAGATAGGTGTAGCGGCGGTCCGGGTGGCTGGCGAAGTCGATCGTCTCCTGGCTGCCCTGGGACGGGATCCAGACCGGCGGATGCGGCTGCTGGTAGGGCCGCGGCCAGGTGTTGACGTAGCGGTGCTTGTAGTGCTTGCCGGAGAACTCGAACGGCCCCGTCTCGGTCCAGGCGCGGACGATGAGGTCGTGGGCTTCGTGGAAGCGCTCGTGGCTCGACGTCGGGTCGACGCCGAAGACGTGGTACTCCGCCCCGATGCCGCGCACGAAGCCGGTAATCAGCCGGCCGCGGGTCAACGTATCGATCATCGCGTGCTCCTCGGCGAGCGTCAGCGGATGCTGGCGCAGCGGCAACGCGCTGCCGAGGATGCAGATCTTGACCCGGTGGGTGCGCCGGGCGAGCGACGACGCCATGACGATGGGCGACGGCATCATGCCGTAGGCGGTCTGGTGGTGCTCGTTCACGCCGATGCCGTCGAAACCCAGTTCCTCGGCCCGTTCGAGCTGGTTCAGATAGCGCTCGTAGAGCATCGCGCCCTTCTCAGGATCGTAGTGCCGGTTCGACAGCTTGACCCAGGACGTGCCGACCTTCCGGACCTCGTCGAGGTCGACTTCGGCATAGGGCATCAGGTGGAAGAAGAAGACCTTCATGGCTCAGTCTCCTTGTGCATGGCCCGCGATGGCGGCAACCAGCGCATCGGCCTTCTCGATATGCAGGAAATGGCCGGCCTCGGGCACGATCGTGACGCCGGCGCCGGGAATCATTCCGGCGATGGCCTCGGCGTGATCGGCGGACAGGATTTTGTCGTGGGCGCCCCAGACGATATGCGTCGGCACGTCGATCCGGTGCAGCCATTTCGGCAGATGGGGATCGTGCAGCCGCGGTTCCCAGGCGAGGCGGGCGAAGGACGACCGGTTCTTGAGCCAGATGTCGTCGGCCTCGACCGCTTCGGGCAACCCGGCGATCGCAGCCTCGGCAAATTTTCGATCGTGGAAGCCCTGCCGGAAGGTCTCCTCCGGCGACCAGGCGAAGGGGTCGCCGGTCGCCAGCCCCGGCACATGGACGCCGGCCGGGCAGACCAGGGTCAGGCCGGCCAGCCGGGCGGTGCTGCGGACGGCCACTTCCATCGCGATCCAGCCGCCGAGCGACATGCCGGCCAGATGCACCCCGGCAAGGTCCAGTCGATCGAGGAAATCGAGGTAGAAGTAGGCGACGTCGTGAATGTTGTCGAACCAGTCCGGCTCGTCCGATCCGCCGAAGCCGGGATGCTCCGGCGCGATCAGGTCGTAGCGTTCGGCAAGCCGCGTCATGAACGGCAGTTCGATGCCGCCGCCGCCGGCGCCGTGCAGGAACAGGAGCGGCGGGCCGCTGCCGCCGCGCAGCAGGCTGACGGTGCAATCGCGGACGGTTTCTGTCGATTTCTGCAATCCGGTCATCTTTGCGTTTCGATCGTCGGGTGTGTTTCGGCCGTCGGGGGCCGGCGCTCCGGCCGGATCAACAGCCGGACAGGAACGCCAGAATCTCCGCCGCGGTCTCGTCCGGCGCCTCCTCGGCCAGGAAATGGCCGCAGTCCAGGGCGCGGCCCCGGACGTCGCCCGCCCGCTCGCGCCAGCTCGCGATCGTGTCCAGCGTGCCGCCGGTCTGCCAGCCGGGACGCCGGGCCATGTTGCCGGCCCACAGCACCAGCATCGGGCAGGCGATTTTCCGGCCCCGGTCGGCCTCGTCGTGGACCAGGTCGACCGCAATCGCGCGATAGTCCATGCAGGTGGCGCGGATCGTCTCGGGATCGCTGAAGCAGCGCAGATACTCGGCGTAGGCCTCGCCGGTAATCGCGCCGTCCACCGCCGTCCACTGGCCGAGCAGGAAATCCAGGTAGAATTTGGCGCTGTTGCCGATCAGCGTCTCGGGGAACGGCGAGGGCTGGCGCATCAGGTGCCAGTGGAACCAGGAGTAGGCGAGATCGCGGTTCATGTTGTCGAAGGCCGCCTGGGACGCCACGACGTCGAGCGAGGTGAAGCTGCGGACCCGCTCCGGATGGTCGAGGGCCATGCGATGGCCGACCCGGGCGCCGCGGTCGTGGCCGACGACGTGGAAGCGCTCGAAGCCCAGCGCGGCCATGACCTCGACCTGGTCCTGCGCCGACGTGCGCTTGCAGAAGTCTTCCAGATCGTCGGAGGCCGGCTTGCCGCTGTCGCCGTAGCCGCGCAGATCGGGCGCCACCACCGTGTAGCGTCCGGCGAACTGCGGCGCCACCTTGTGCCACATCGCACGGGTCTGCGGGTAGCCGTGCAGCAGCAAGAGCGGCGGCCCCGCGCCGCCATGCACCAGATCGATGCCGATGGACGAGGCCTCGATCCGGGTCTTCGCGAAACCTTCGAACATGGTCATTTCGTTCCCGGCCAAGGAGGGGCGGACTCGCCGAAGATGAGGCGCAATTGCACAAACCGCGAGTCCAAAATCGGATGAAACGGACGGCTGCCGCCGCCCGCTGGAGGATTCCGGCGCAATCCGCCGCCGGGACCCCGTCCGCGCCGGCGAACGTGACTCGGCAGGTCCCGGAGGTCCAGCTTGTATCGATTTCAGACCGGTTGTATAAACCAGTCTGAATTTCGGAGGCGGAAATGAACTCGGTTGGAGCCTACGAGGCAAAGACCCATCTTCCCCGGCTGCTCGACAGGGTTGTGCGCGGCGAGAGCCTGACGATTACCCGACATGGCAGGCCGGTTGCCCGGCTGGTTCCGGTGGCGAGAGACCGGGAGCGGGCGCAGGAAGCGATGGCGCGCATCGTCGAACGCCGGAGTCAGCTCAAGCGAGCGCCTCTGGCCGAACTGCTGCAATCGATCCACGAAGGGCATCGCTATTGATGTCCGTCGTTGTCGATTGTTCGGTGTTCCTGGCCTGGTGCATGGCGGACGAGGACGACCCCGCCGCTGCCGAAACGATGCGGCGCGTCGCCGAAGCGGGCGGCGTCGCGCCGGGCATCTGGTGGTACGAATTGCGCAATGCCCTTCTGGTCAACGAGCGGCGCGGCCGGATAACCCCGCAGCAGGTTTCGGATACGCTGGCGGATGGCGCCGCATTGGGCATCGAGATCGACCCGGACCACGACGAGGCGACGATCCTCGGTTTCGCGCGCCAACACAGCCTGACGGTATATGACGCGGCCTATCTCGAGGTCGCTTTCCGGCGCGGCCTGCCGCTGGCGACGCTCGACCGCAGGTTGGGCGGCGCCGCCGCCGACAACGGCATTACCGTTATCGGCGGTCCGGCCTGAGGCGTTGCGCGAACTGCCCGGCCGGCTACTCCGCCGGCGCCACAGCGGCGCCCGGTTCCGCGCCGGAGCGCGCCGGCAGCAGGAAGGCGGCGGCGACCACCGCCGCGGCGGCGCCGGCGACGATCAGCATCACCGTCTCGAAGGTGCCGTCGTTGGCCAGCACCCAGCGGGCGGACATAATCGCCAGGGCGCCGACGCCGAGATTGAGCAGGAATTTGACCGACAGCGCCTTGGTGCGCCACCGGTCCGGGACGTAGCGCGCGAGCACGGCGTCAGCGATCGGGATCTGGCCGAACACGAACGCCATCGCGAGCAGCGCGGCGGCGAACAGCGCGTAATCGGTCTCCAGCGCCATCGCGGCGAGGAACACCGGCTGCGCGAGGGCGACGGGCACCAGCACCCGCCTGACGGGGTGCCGGTCGATGAGCCGGCCGACGGCGAGCTGGGAAAAGGCGGCGGCGGCGTAGACGATCGCGGCGAGCGCGCCCGTGACCGCGATGTCGTCGGTAATGCCGGTCATGCGCACGTCGAACAGGCGCGGCACCAGGAAGGTCATGGCGCCGAACACGAACCCCCCGGCGGCGGTGACCAGGGCGAGCGCGACCAGCGCGCGCTGCCAGCCCGCGGCAAAGGAGACGTGGGCGCGTTCCCGGGCCGTGCCGGGCGCGGGTTCGGCCCGGCCGCTGCGGATCATGCCGACATAGGCGAGGCCGAGGGCGACCGACATGGCGCCCGGAACGTAGAAGGCGGCGCGCCAGTCGATGAAGGAGAGGATCAGGCCGGTGAGCAGCGGCGCGCCGGCCACGCCCATATTGCCCCAGACGCCGTTGACGCCGAGGCGCCAGCCGACATTGCCGCCGCCCTGGATCACCATGGAAATGCCGACCGGATGGTAGATCGCGGCGAACACGCCGATCGCCGCCAGCCCGATGCCGACCTGGAGCGGCGATTGCGCGAAACCGGTGGCGACGGACGCCAGCCCGATGCCGATGAAGAAGACCGCCATCATGGCGTTGCGCCGCCACTTGTCGGCCAGGTGCGCCGCCAGCGGCGCGCAGGCCGCGAACAGCACCATCGCCGGGATGCCGTAGGGCAGCATTTCCGCATAGGCGCCGTTCTCCGCCAGGCCGAACGCCAGCCCCGCGCTGAACGCCGCCTTGGCGAAGATCAGCATGAACAGGTGGTCGGCGAAATGGCCGACGTTCAGGAAAAGGAAATGGCTGCGGTTCGCAAACATGCGGGCCGGCCCTTGCGGGATGGAGCGGCGGGACCGTAAGGATGCCGCCGCCCATTGCCGTTGACAACCCGCCGGCCGCGGACCCTCAATGCGCCGGATGCACAGCGGCGGATCCGGGGGCGGGTCCGGGGGCGGATCCGGGGGCGGGTCCGGAAAACGGGGGCGGGATAAAGATGTCGGCAACGCTGGTCTACATGACGGCCGGATCGGTCGAGGAGGCGCGGGCCATCGGCGCCAGCCTGGTCGAGCGGCGGCTGGCCGCCTGCGTCAACATCCTGCCGGGCATGCTGTCCCAGTACCGCTGGGAGGGCAGTATCCAAACCGACGAGGAGGTCGTTCTGATCGCCAAGACGCGCAGCGACGCGGTCGACGCCCTGACCGGCCATGTCCGGGACATCCACAGCTACGATTGCCCCTGCGTCGTCGCCCTGCCGGTCGAAGGCGGCAACCCGGACTTCCTGCACTGGATCGCCGATGAGACGGCCGGAGCGCCGCCCGCGTCCCGCTGAGCGGCGGCGGGCGCGCTCCCCGTCCGGCGCGCGACTGGGATATTCAGGCATCGTTCCCTCATATTTTTATATGAGCGTTCAAATTTCAAATGCCGCTTTTTCCCCGGATTTGAGCCATTTTCCGGTTTCGCGCAAAATAGACAGACCGGTCTTTATATAGTGTTTTTTTGCACTTTTTAACGGCCGCCGTCCCTCGCGGATTTGTTCATATAATGTTCCGATAATCCGGAATCAAGCCTTTTCTGTGCGAAAGGCCCTCCCGGCTGGAACCGGGGGGCGGCGTTTGCTAACCCGGATTTCTCACCGCAGTCATGACCTGCGCGGCGCTGTCGGGCCGGCAGGGCAGGAAAGCCGCGCCGCGCGATGCGGGGACATCGGGCAAGCGGCTTGACGCCCCCTGCCGGCCCGACAGCGCCGCCCTCCGGGTCGCGACCGGACGTCCGCCCGCGGCGTCGCGGGCCTCAACCGTAGTCCCCGCTACGCTTTTCGGCCCGCTTCTGGCGGATCGAACGTCCGGACGCGACGCAGGCCGTGACTGCGGTGAGAAATCCGGGCTAACCTTCGGGGCGGGCCGCCCGGTTCCGGCCGCCGCGCGGGCGGGGCGGCGGTGTCCCGCCCGTCCGCCGCAATTCCGGGGCCGCCGCCATGCGCCGCATCCTCTCCCCGACCGGCCTTGCGCGCCGGTCCGCGCCCGCCGCCGCCGTCCGGGCGCGCGCCGCGGCGCCCGCCCTGTCCGTTTTTCTGTCCGTCCTCCTGTCCGTTTTCCTGTCCGCTTTCCTGCCCGCCCTCTCGCCCGACGGATCCGCCGGTGCGCAGGCGTCCGGGCTGAAACTCGGCCTGCTCATGGATTACAGCGGCCGGTCGGCGGAGGTTTCCCGCGACCGGCAACGGGGCTTCGAACTCGCGCTCAGGCATATCAACGCGGCCGGCGGCGTGCTCGGCGCGCCGGTGACCTTCGCGGTGGGCGATACGACTCCGGACCCGGAAAAGGCGGTCGCGGAAGCGCGGCGGCTGATCGGCGCCGAAGGCGTCCACGCCCTGGTCGGCCCGAACAGCAGCGCCGCCGCCCTGCCGGTGGCGGAGCGCGTCCTCGGCCCGGCCGGGATTCCGGCGGTGAGTTTTTCCGCAACCTCGCCCCGGCTGACGGCGGCGGCGGACGGCGATTTCCTGTTCCGCACAACCCTGTCCGACGTTGCGAAAGGCCCCGTGCTGGCCCGCCTCGTCCGCGGGCGGGGCTTCGGCAATGTCGGCCTGATCCATGTCGACGACCCCTGGGGCCGGGGGCTGGCGGAGACCTTCGCCGCGGCCTGGGACGGAACGGTGACGGCGGTTCCCATCCGCCGGGGCCAGACCGGCTTCGCCGCCGCCCTGCGCCGGTCGGCGGCGCGCGGCGCGCAGGCGCTGGCGGTCATCGCCTTCGAGGCCGAGGCGGACGCCATCGTGCGCCAGGCGGCCGATCTGGGACTTTACCGGACCTTCTTCTTCGGCGACGCCGCCAGGCGGACCGGCCTGGTCCGGTCCCTGGCCCGGTCCAGGGGCTGGGCCCGCATCGGCGGCATGTACGGCGTCGGCGGCGGCGCCGGGCCGGCCCCCGGCGGCCGGGGGTCGCCCGCCTGGGACGCCGCCTGGACCGCCGCATACGGCGCCCTGCCCGCCTCCACCTACGTCCGGGAAACCTACGACGCCGCGGTTGCGCTGGCGCTGGCGGCGCAGGCGGCCGGCAGCCTGCGGGGCGCCGCGATCCGGGACCGGCTGCGCGCGGTCGGCGGCGCGCCGGGCGCGAAGGCGGAGGCCGGCCCGGCCGGCGTCGCGAAGGCGCTGCGCATTCTCGCCGCCGGCGGGGAGGTCGATTACGAGGGCGCGGCCTCGTCGCTCGACTGGGACGAAAACGGCGACCTGCGCCGCGGCCATGTCAGCATCTGGCGCTTCACCCGGGAGGGCGGCATCGAAGAGACCGGCGCGGTGCTCTACGAACGGTAGCCGCCCGGCAGCGCCGCCCTCCGGGTCGCGCCCCAATTCGCAATCCGGGGACGTCCGCCCGCGGCGTCGCGGGCCTCGACCGTAGTCCCCGCTACGCTTTTCGGCCCGCTCCCAGTACTGAACGGGGCGGATCGAACGTCCGGACGCGACGCAGGCCGTGACTGCGGTGAGAAATCCGGGTTAGGCTGGGGCGGATCGAACCCGGAGCCCCGCCATGCCCGACGGCCCGAACGCCTCTGCGCCGCCCGAATCCGGCCGGCCCTCCAACCGCAGGCTGCGCTCGCGCATCACGACCGACGGCCTCGACCGGGTCGCCCACCGCGCCTTCATGCGCGCGATGGGGCTGGACAGCGCGGCGATCGCCCGGCCGATGGTCGGCGTCGTCACCACCGAAGGCGAGATGACGCCCTGCAACATGGGCCTCGCCAGCCAGGCGGACTACGCGAAGCGCGGCGTCGTCGAGGCCGGCGGCACGCCGCGGGAATTCCGGACCATTTCGGTCTCCGACGGCATTTCGATGCAGCACCAGGGCATGAAATTCTCGCTGCTGTCGCGCGAGATCATCGCCGACAGCGTCGAGGCCGTGGTGCGCGGCCACGCCTACGACGCGCTGGTCTGCTTCGCCGGCTGCGACAAGACCCTGCCCGGCATGATGATGGCGATGGCGCGGCTCAACGCGCCCTCGGTCTTCATCTACGGCGGCTCGATGCTGCCCGGCACGCGCGGCGGCGAGGACGTGACGGTGCTGACCGCCTACGAGGGCGTCGGCGGCGTGCTGGTCGGCACCGTACCGGAAGAAGAGATCGACGAGCTGGAGCTGGTCTGCGCGCCGACCGTCGGGGCCTGCCCCGGCCAGTTCACGGCGAACACGATGGGCATGGTCTCCGAGGCGCTCGGCCTGGCGCCGCTCGGCTCGTCGATGATCCCGGCGGTCTTCGCCGAGCGGCAGGGCGTCGCCCGGCGCGCCGGCCGCGCCGTCATGGCGGCGCTGGAAAACGGCGGGCCGCTGCCGCGGGACCTGATTACCCGCACCGGCCTGGAAAACGCCGCGGCGGTGGTCGCGGCGACCGGCGGTTCGACCAACGCGGCGCTCCACCTGCCCGCCATCGCCAACGAGGCCGGGATCGCGTTCGACATGGACGACGTCGCCAGGGTGTTCGACCGCACGCCGCTGGTTGCCGACCTCCAGCCCGGCGGCCGCTTCCTCGCCAGGGACGTGCACGGCATCGGCGGCGCGCCGGTCGTTTTCCGCCTGCTCATGGAAAGCGGCCTGTTCGACGGCGGCGCCCTGACTTACACCGGCGAAACGATGGCCGACGCGCTCAAGGATGTTCCCGAGCCCGACGGCGAGATTATCCGCCGCAAAGGCGACGAGCGCTCGCCCGACGGCGGCGTGGTCGTGCTCAAGGGCAATTTGTGCCCGGACGGCGCGCTGCTGAAAGTCGCCGGGCTGAACTCGACGTATTTCAAGGGTCCGGCCCGGGTGTTCGACGAGGAGGAAAGCTGCAACGACGCCGTCCAGGCCCAGGCCTACGGGGATGGCGAGGTCATCGTCATCCGCAACGAGGGCCCGGTCGGCGGGCCGGGTATGCGCGAGATGCTCGGCACGACGGCGCTGATCTACGGCCAGGGCCGGGGCGAGAAGGTGGCGCTGCTGACCGACGGCCGCTTCTCCGGCGCGACCCGCGGCATGTGCATCGGCTACGCCGCGCCGGAAGCCGCGGTCGGCGGCCCGCTCGCCCTGATCCGCGACGGCGACGTCATCGAGATCGACGCCGCAAAGCGCTCGATCGACGTCCTGCTGTCCGACGAGGAGCTGGCCGTCCGCCGCGCAGCCTGGCGGGCCCCGGACCCGCGCAAGCTCGGCGGCGCGCTGGAGAAATACGCACGGCTGGTCGGCCAGGCCAACAAAGGCGCCGTCACCCATTCCGGCGGCGTGGAGTGGGCGTGGGAGGAGTAGAGGACGGACCGCCGACGGAGATAGCACAGGCGCCGGTAAACGAATGCCGGTAGACGGGCGCCGGCCTACCGCTCCAGCGCCGCCATCAATTCGCGCCATTCGCGGGCGCCGAGGCCGCTGTCCTCCTGCGTCACTTCCTCGCCGGCAACCATGCGCCGGACCGCGGCGAGCGCCGGCGCCGACAGGCTGACCGCGCCCAGGCTGTAGTCGCGGAACGCCTGCGCCGTAATCGGCGCCCACCGCTCGGTCAGCGCCAGCATGACATCCGCATAGGCCCGGATTTCGTACTGGGCGTGGGCGTCGGCGCGCAGGCTGAGGAAATGCAGCAGGTTGTGCAGGTCGGTCTTCCAGTACCACTGGGTATAGACGTTGAGCGGCAGGTTCATGCGCGCCAGTTCGCGCGCCAGCCCCCGGCGGGCGGGATCGGCCGGCGCCCCGTCCGGCCCCTCGTTCAGCATTTCCTCGTAATGGTCGTAACAGGCCGCGGCGTCGTCGCGCAGCAGTTGCAGGACGCGCGCCGCCTCCTCGCCTTCCAGCACGTCGCCCCTGCCCTGCCGGTTGGCGGCGGACTGGGCCGCCAGATGCTCCGGCGCCGGGATGTAGAATTCCCGGTCGAGCACGGAATAGCGCGCCGAATATTCGTTCACGTTGGCGGTGCGGTGGCGGATCCACTGGCGCGCGACGAAGACCGGCAGCTTCACATGCAGCTTGATCTCGCACATCTCGAAGGGCGTGGTGTGCCGGTGGCGCAGCAGGTAGCGGATCAGGCCGGTGTCGTTGCGCACCGATTTGGTGCCCCGGCCGTAGGATACCCGCGCCGCCTGCACGACCGCGGCGTCGTCGCCCATATAGTCGACGACCCGGACGAAGCCGCGGTCGAGCACCGGGAAGGCGGTGTAAAGAATTTCCTCCAGCGCCGGAACCGTGACGCGCCTCGTTTGGGCCGTGCGGGCGCGGGCCTCTTCGATCTCGGCGGTCCGGTCCGCAGTCGCGGCGGCGGCGAGCGGTGGCGGGGTATCGGGCTGGTTGGGCATATCCGGCGCTCGTTGCGTTCGCATCGGATGGCGAAACTAGCGTCCGGCACGTCTGGCGTCACCGTATACGGTTGGCGCAGCCGCCGCCCCGATCCTCTTCCATTCCGCCAGCGAGGCCCTATCTTCGCAATGCCGCCTTCGGGCGGCTATGGCGATAAACGGCGTGCGCAATAGCTGTTGCGGACCCGGGGGCAGTACCCGGCGCCTCCACCAGTTTCGCCGGGCCGCAGGCGGTCTCGCGCCGCGGGCGGCCCGGCTTCTCATGGGGGCGAAACAGGATCGACGTGCAGTAAAAGGTTCGCTTTTCGCCCGGCATTGTACCACCGTTATCGGGCTGTCTTCACAAATGCTAACGACAACGATCGTTTGGCACTCGCTGCCTAGCTTCTAGGAAAGCGCGGCCCGGGGGGCGCCGGGCAACAGAAGCCCCCCACTCCGCCCGAACGCTCCGCCCGAGCGGCGCCATTCCGCGCTTGCGGCATCCACCCTGCACTCCATAATGGGCGCTCCATAATGGAACGGGTCCCGGCAGGGACAGGGAAACGGAACGGCCGGGGCGATGGAGCCGGAACTCCTGCATTACGAGAAGATCGTCGAGGACGCGCTGCGCGGAGTCGTGCGCACGGCGCTGGAGCAGGTCGCGGCCTTCGGCCTGCCGGAAGGCCACGGGCTCTACATCACCTTCCTGACCGCAGGCCCGGGCGTCGCCATTCCGGCGCGGCTGGCCCGCACCTACCCCGAAGAAATGACCATCGTCCTGGAGCACCAGTTCTGGAACCTCAAGGTCGGCGAGGCGCAGTTTTCCGTCGAACTCAGCTTCAACCGGCGCCAGGAGCGGCTGGAAGTGCCGTTCGACTGCATCACGTCTTTCGCCGATCCCTCGGTCCCGTTCGGCCTGAAATTCGAGCTGACCGCCGCCGCCGAAGCGGCGGAGGAGGACGAGGCCGGCGCCGGGCCGGGCGACGCCCCGCCGGCTGCGAGCAACGAAGACGCCGGGGGCGGCCCCGAAGCGGGCGAGGCAGCGGACGAGGCAGCGCCGACCGGCGAGGTCGTCAACCTGGATTCGTTCCGCAAGAAGCGGTGAGCGTTCCGGGCCTCGCGAACGGGCCGGCCGGCGCGCCGCTCACCCTGGCGCTCGCCCACGGCGCCGGCGCGCCCATGGACAGCCCCTTCATGGACCGGATCGCCGAAGGCGTGGCCGCCGCCGGCTGGCGCGTCGTCCGGTTCGAGTTTCCCTACATGGCCGCCCGGCGGGCCACCGGCGCAAAGAGGCCGCCGGACCGGGCGCCGGTTCTGCTCGACGCCTGGCGCAGCGTCATCGCCGGTCTCGGGGCGGATACGCTCGTCATCGGCGGCAAGAGCCTGGGCGGCCGGATGGCCAGTCTGGTCGCCGACGAAGCACGGGTGCGCGGGCTGGTCTGCCTCGGCTATCCCTTCCACCCGCCCGGCCGGCCGGACAGGCTGCGCACCGCGCACCTGGAGACGCTGGAAACGCCGGCCTTGATTTTGCAGGGCGAACGCGACCCGTTCGGCCGCGCCGAGGAGGTGCCCTGCTATAGTCTCTCCGAAACCATTTCGCTCGCCTGGCTGCCCGACGGCGACCACAGCTTCAAGCCGCGCAAGGCGTCCGGCCATACCGAAGACGGCAACCTTGCGCTGGCCGCCGGGCGGATTTGCGGATTTCTGGACGCGCTGGCGGCGTGAGGCCGGCCGGCCCGACCGGTATTGCAGTACCGGCCCGATAGCGGCGCCGTGCCGGCTGCGGCGATGCCTCAAGCGAAGGGCAGCGTCGCGCCGATGCCGTTGCGTTCCGCCTTTTCCAGCATGGCGGCGCCGAGGGCGATGTCGCTCAGGCTCAGGCCGCGGTGCCAGAACAGGTTGGTCTCGCCGTCGCCTTCGCGGCCGGGTTTCAGGCCGGCGACGATCTCGCCCATTTCGGCGTGCAATGTCTCTTCGGTCAGCCTGCCTTCGTCGACATGGCGGCGCAGCGACCCGAAGGGCTTGCCCGGCTTGCACTGGCCCCAGTCGTCGACCACGATCTTGTCCATGATATCGGTGAGCGAAAGCTCGACGCTGCTCATCGTGCCGTAGGGGACGACGAAGGCGCCCGGCTTCACCCATTCGGTCAGGAACAGCGGCTCGGGCGCCGGCAGGCGCGACGCCTCGACCAGGATGTCGGCGCCGTCGAGGCAGTCCTTCCAGGTGTCGGTGACGATGACCGTCTTGCCCAGGTCTTCGCTCAGCCGGGCGCCGAAAGCCTCCCGGCTCTCCGGGCGGCGGGAATGGACGCGGATCTCGTCGAAACCGAACAGCCGGTCGAGCAGCCGGACGTTCCAGTAAGCGGTGCCGCGCGCCCCGATATGCCCGAGGACGCGCGACTCCCTGCGCGCCAGGTATTTCGCGCCGATCGCGGTCATCGCGCCGGTGCGCATCTCGGTGATCGCCGTGGCGTCGACGATCGCCCGCGGCATGCCGGTCTCCGGATCGAAAAGGCACAGGATCGCCATCTCCGACGGCAGGCCCCGCTTGTAGTTGTCGACGAAGTCGCCGACCATCTTGAAGCCGGCGAAGCCCAGCGGCTCGATGTAGCCGCGCAGCAGGTTGAAATGGCCCTTTTCCGACGATTCGGGCACCAGGTGGACGCGCGGTTCGAGGACCGTCTCGCCGTTGCCCTGGGCGCGCAGGCCGGATTCGACCGCGGCGACGATTTCGTCCTCGGTCATGGCGAGCGCGTCGACGTCCCTGCCGTTGAGATAGGAAATCGAGATGTCGGGCATTGCCGGGCCTGCGGTCGTTGACGGTCCCGGACGATACAGGCGCGCGCGGTTCCCGTCCACGCCGGCGCCGCCCACAGGCCGCCCGCAGGCCGCCCGGAGGCCGCGCGTATCGCTACAGCGCGCCCTCTTCCTCCAGCACCTTGCGGGCGACGCGGAAGCATTCCAGCGCCTGGGGCACGCCGCAGTAGATGCCGACGACGTGGCAGGCCGCGCGGATCTGCTCGGCAGTCACTCCGTTGCCGAGCGCGCCGCGGCAGTGGGTCTCCCACTCGGTCATCTTGCCGAGCGCGCCGATCATGGCGAGGTTCATCAGCGAGCGGGTCTTCGGGTCGATGGCGTCGTCGCCCCAGCCGAAGCCCCAGCACCAGGCGGTCATCGCCTCCTGGAACGGGCGGGTGAAGTCGTCGGCATTGTCCAGCGCGCGCTGGACATAGTCCGCGCCGAGGGTCGCCCGGCGCTGCGCCAGGCCGGTTTCGAACAGGTCCCGGTCCATGATGTCTCCTTCAGTTCGAGTGTCGGAAACGGACTCCGCCGGGGAGTCCGGGAGGCGGCCGCGTCCCGCGGCCCTGTCTTCGCCTCCGTCTTCGGCCCTGTCTTCGGCCGGATCGGCAGGCGCCGCAAGGGCCCGGTTCCCACCGCGGCTGGTTTCCCGGCCGCCGGCCGGCCGGCGGCGGGCCTCGAAGGCGCCGCGCCGGCCTGTGCGGAAAATCGGTATTCGGAATTTCGGTCTGGGGCGTTTGCGGTGAAGGCGCGCCCCCCGGCGCGATAGCCGCAGGCGCCGCAACGGAGGCGCGCCGCCCCCGGATATTGGCCGGGAGAGGCTTGCCGGGACGGGCTTACCGGCGTTGCGGCGGGCCGGGCGATGGTGCAGAATTTCCCCGCCGGCCGGCGCCGCGCGGCCAGGCGCCGGTGCGCGCCGGACGGCCGCCCCTCCCCCGGTTCCCGCTTCCCGGCCGCCCGCATGACCGCTCCCGCAAGTTTCAGCCGACTCCTCGAGGATTTCGCCGCCGCCGTCGAGGCGGGCGACGGCGCCGCGCTGGCCGCGCTGTTCACCGAAGACGGCGTCTACGACGACATTTTCTACGGCGCGTTCCACGGCCGCGCCGCGATCGGCGACATGCTGGAGCGGATTTTCTGGCGCGACGGCACGGACTTCCTCTGGGAGTTCCGCGACCCGGCGGCGACGGCGGAGGTCGGCTATGCGTCGTGGCTGTTCAGCTATACCGGCGCGACGAAGCACAATGCGGGCAAGCGCTGCGGGTTCGAGGGCGTCGGCGTGTTCCATCTGCGCGGCGGCCTGATCGCGCGCTACGAGGACCGCTGCAACGCCGTGGCGCCGCTGCGCGACATGGGCGTGCCCTTCGAGGTCATCGACCGGCTGGCCGGCAAATGGCATTCGGCCTTCCTGGCGCGCGCCGGCGCCGACCGGCACATGAAGCGCCGGGCCTGACGGCCGCGCCGCCGCGCGAAACCGGGACCGATTCCGCCGCCATGGCCGCCCGCAAGCCCGCCCGGCAGTCGCCGCGGAGAGCTCCCGGAAAATCCTCCGGAAAGTCTCCCCGAAAGTCCCTGGAGAAATCCTCGGTGAAACCCGGCATCGCGCAGATCGGCCCGCCCGATTTCGCCGCCCTCGGCGCAGACCGGCTGGAGGCCATGCTCGACGCCGGCGAGGAGGTCGTGCGCTGCCGGCGCGTTCTGGCGCGCAGCGGCGAGAACCCGATCAGCGAACTGCTCGGCGCGCGCGATTTCTACGAGTGGGACCATCAGCCGCCCGGCGACGTGTGCGACCCGGAGACCCTGGCGCAGTATTTCTACCACGCCCATCCGGGCCCGACCGCCGATGGCGAGCACGGCCATTTCCACACCTTCCTGCGCGGCCCCGGAATGCCGGAATCCTGCCGGCCGCTCGCCGGGCCGGACGGCGCGCCGCCGGCCGACCGCAAGGACGCCGTCGCCCATCTGGTCGCGATCGGCATGGACGAGTTCGGCGCGCCGGTCAGCCTGTTTACGGTCAACCGCTGGGTGACCGACGAGACCTGGTTCGCCGCGCCCGACACGATCGCCATGCTCGACCGCTTCGTCGTCGATCTCGCGCGGCCGTCCTGGCCCGTCAACCGCTGGATCACCGCCATGATCGACCTGTTCCGGCCGCAGATCGAGGCGCTGATCGAGGCGCGCGACCGGGTCGTCGCGGACCGCGCCCGCCGCCTCGGCCGCGATGTCTACGACGACCGCGACCTGGAGGTCACGGCGCTCTGCCCGGCCGACGTAGACGCCCAGATCGACGCCATCGCCGAAGCCCTGGGCGCGGTGTGAGGCTCTGGAGGCGGGCGTTCGGACGGCGGCGGACTCGGATGGCCTCCCCGTTGCAAAGGGCCCGCACAGGATCCCCCTGCCCTTGGGATTCCTCTGCGAAACGCGGATAGGGCGGAAACGGGCGCCGGCGCGGCCTTCCCCGCCGGACGTGCGCCCGATCCGGTCCTCGAACCCGTCCCGTCAATTCGACCCCCATCCGTCATTCCGACTCCACCCGTCATTTCGACCGACGCCCCGGCCCTTGGGCCGGGGCGGAGTGGAGAAACCCGGAGGGCGCTCTACCGACGCCGCAGGCTCCGGCGTCCGCCCGGCGCCCGTCGCCAGCCGGATTTCTCCACTCGCTCCGCTTCGGTCGAAATGACGGGAGGGGGTGCGCCCGGCCGGAAGGGCGGCGAGGGCGTCTGCGCTTCGCTCGAATCGGCGGCGCGCGACCACCGCCCCCTCTCCCGTCATTCCGCTCCCTCACCCGTCATTTCGATCCCTACCCGTCATTTCGACCGGAGCCCCGGCCCTTGGGCCGGGGCGGAGCGGAGAAACCCGGAGGGCGCTCCATCGACGCCGCAGGCTCTTGAGTTCGCCCGGCGCCCGTCGCCGGCCGGATTTCTCCGCTCGCTCCGCTTCGGTCGAAATGACGGGTGGGGGTGGCGGAGGAGGCGTGCGCCCGGTCAATAAGGACAGCGAGGGGGCTTGCGCTTCGCCCGAAATGGCGGGGCGCGGGCGGCGCTCCCTCTCCCGTCATTCCGCTCCCTCACCCGTCATTTCGACCGGAGGCCCGGCCCTTGGGCCGGGGCGGAGTGGAGAAACCCGGAGGGAGCTCTACCGACGCCGCAGGCTCCCGCATCCGCCCGGCGCCCGTCGCCGGCCGGATTTCTCCACTCGCTCCGCTTCGGTCGAAATGACGGGAGGGGGTGCGCTCGGTCGAAATGACGGTTGGGGATACGCTCCGGCCGGAATGACGGGCCGGGCAAGCGGAGCGCCTGGCGCGGTCTCCTCCTTTCGCGGGGAAATCCGGAATGCCCTACTCGTCGTACCGGATCAGGGATTCGAGGGGGATGTCGAGGCCGGCGCGGGCGTCGAGGAAGGTCAGTTCGATCAGGCAGGCCGCCGCCGCGGCCGTGCCGCCGACCTTGCGGATCAGCTCGACCGACGCGCGCAGCGTGCCGCCGGTGGCGACGAGGTCGTCGAGCAGGACGACCCGCCGGCCCGGCGCGACCGCATCGGCCTGGATTTCCACCCGGTCCGAGCCGTATTCGAGCTCGTAGCTGTGGCCGACGGTCCCGCCCGGCAGCTTGCCCCGCTTGCGCACCATGACGAGGCCGCAGCCCAACTCCAGCGCGAGCGGCGCGGCGACCAGGAAGCCGCGGGCTTCGATGCCGGCCAGCACCTCCGGCCGGTGGGGCGCGACCGCATCGGCCAGCCGGCCGACCGCCTCCCGCCACGCCGCCGGATGGGCCAGCAGGGTCGAGATGTCGTAGAACAGGATGCCCGGTTTCGGAAAATCCGGGATGCCGCGGATATGGTCCTTCAAATCCATTGCGCGCCGCCCTGCCGTCCGTTCGCCGATGGTCGTTCCGCCCTGAGCATAACCGCCCGGCCGGGATCGCGGAACCGGCTTTGCCGCCTCGCCCGTGCCGGACCGGCGCCCGGCTCCCACGCCCGGCTCCCACACCCGACTCCCACACCGGCGCGGAATCGGTTAGGTTCGGGCGACCCCCAAAGGTTTCGGATTCGCGCCATGAACGAGATCGCACCCGCCCGCGCCGCGGCGTCCCGGACCGGCAGCCCTGCCCCCTCGGCGGCCGGCCTCATGTCCGGCTTCGGCAACGAACACGCCACGGAGGCGCTGCCCGGCGCGCTGCCGGAGGGCCGCAACTCGCCCCAGCGGCCGGCTTACGGCCTCTATGCCGAGCAGATCAGCGGCACCGCCTTCACGGCGCCGCGGGCGCAGAACCGGCGCACCTGGTTCTACCGCATCGCGCCCTCGGTCCTGGCCCAGGGCGACTGGCGCCGCATCGACCTGCCGCTCTGGCTGACCGCGCCGTCGGCGGACGGAACCTTTCCCCACGCCCAGTGCCGCTGGTCGCCGCAGCCGATACCCGAAGCCCGCACCGACTTCCTCGACGGCACGGCGAGCTTTGTCTGGAACGGCGACATGGGCGCCGGGGCCGGCCTGGCTATCCACCTGTACCGCGCCAACGCCTCGATGGAGCGGCGCTATTTCCGCAACGCCGACGCCGAGATGGTGCTGCTGCCGGAGACGGGAAACGTCCGCCTGCGCACCGAATGCGGCGCGCTCGATCTCACGCCCGGCGACTTCGCGGTGATCCCGCGCGGCATCAAGATCGCCGTCGACCTGCCGGACGGCCCGTCGCGCGGCTATCTGTGCGAGAATTACGGCGCGCCCTTCGACCTGCCGGACCTCGGCCCGATCGGGTCCAACGGCCTCGCCAACCCGCGCGATTTTCACTATCCGCAGGCCGCCTACGAGGACATCGCGGGCGAGTTCGAACTGGTGCAGAAGGCCGGCGGCGCCTTCCACGCCTGCGCGCTTTCCCATTCGCCGCTCGACGTCGTCGCCTGGCACGGCGCCCACGCGCCCTATAAATACGATTTACGCGATTTCAACGTCCTCGGCTCGATCAGCTTCGACCATCCGGACCCGTCGATCTTCACCGTGCTGACCTCGCGCTCCGATACGCCGGGCGTCGCCAACGCCGATCTCGTCGTCTTCGCGCCGCGCTGGCTGGTCGGCCAGGACACCTTCCGGCCGCCCTGGTACCATCTCAACGCGATGAGCGAGTTCATGGGGCTGCTCTACGGCGTCTACGACGCCAGGCCGAAGAGCTTCCTGCCCGGCGGCGCCAGCCTGCACAACTGCATGATCCCGCACGGCCCGTCGCCGGAGAGCTTCGAGGCGGCGAGCGCCCACGACCTGTCGCCCCAGCATATCGACAGCGGCATCAGCTTCATGTTCGAGAGCCGCCACCCCTACCGCGTCACCGGCCACGCCATGACCGGCGGCGCCCTCCAGACCGGCTACCCGGCCGACTGGCAAGGGCTGAAGCGGCAGTTCACGGGGTAGGGGCGGCGCTCGCCGTGGGCCTTGACATTCGCTTTAAGAACAATATATGAACGAACATGCAGGAAGCCGCGCCGATGCCGGGTTCAAGGTCCGCAGCGGCGTCAGCGGACCCCTCCCCCTAACCCCCTCCCCCAAGGGGATTCCTCTGCAAAAGGGGGGAGACCGCGCCGGGCGCGCCGCCTGCCCCGTCCGTCATTCCGACCCCTCTCCCGTCATTCCGACCCCCAACCGTCATTTCGACCGACGCCCCGGCCCACCGGGCCGGGGCGGAGCGGAGAAACCCGGAGGGCGCTCCATCGACGCCACAGACTCCCGCATCCGCCCGGCGCCCGTCGCCGGCCGGATTTCTCCACTCGCTTCGCTTCGGTCGAAATGACGGGTTGGGGGTGCGCTTCGGTCGAAATGACGGGAGGGGGCGCCGCCCGGCCGGAATGGCGGCGAGGGGGTCTGCGCTTCGCCCGAATCGGCGGGGCGCGACCGCCGCTCCCTCACCCGTCATTCCGACCCCTCTCCCGTCATTCCGACCCCCAACCGTCATTTCGACCCCCAACCGTCATTTCGACCGACGCCCCGGCCCACCGGGCCGGGGCGGAGCGGAGAAACCCGGAGGGCGCTCTACCGACGCCACAGGCTCCCGCATCCGCCCGGCGCCCGGCGCCGGCCGGATTTCTCCACTCGCTTCGCTTCGGTCGAAATGACGGGTTGGGGGTGCGCTTCGGTCGAAATGACGGGGAGGGCGCGCTCGGTCGGAACGGCGGCGAGGGGGCGCCGCTCGGTCGAAATGACGGGGAGGGGGCGCCGCCCGGCCGGATTGGCGGCGAGGGGGTGCGCCGGCCGGAATGGCGGGCGGGGCAAGCGGCGCGCCCGGTAATACCGAACCGGCTCACCGCCCGCGCCCGCCGCCGATTTACACCGGCGCAATCCCGGCTATGCTGCGCCGGCCCCGAAAGGGCGTATGGGGATGGGCGTATGGGGAAGGGCGTACAGGGAGGGCGCATGGCGCAGGCGGAAAATTCCGGGGCGGCGATCTCGGTCCGGGGCGTGACGAAGCGGTTCGGCGGCCTGACGGCGGTCGACGACTGTTCGCTCGACGTCGCGGCCGGGACGATCACCGGCCTGATCGGGCCGAACGGCGCCGGCAAATCGACCCTGTTCAACATCATCGCCGGCGTGTTCCCGCCGACCGGCGGCCGGGTCTTTCTCGACGGCGAGAACGTCACCGGGATGAAGCCGCACCGCCTCTTCGAGCGCGGCCTGGTGCGCACCTTCCAGATCGCCCACGAATATCCCCGGCTGCCGGCGATCGAAAACCTGATGGTCGTCCCGCCCGGCCAGGCCGGCGAGAAGCTGGCGACCGCCCTGTTCCGGCCCGGCCGGATCCGCGCCCAGGACGCCGAGGTGCGCCGCCGCGCGGAGGACGTGCTGGATTTCCTGCGCCTGACGCCGCTCAAATACGAACTGGCGGGCAACCTTTCCGGCGGGCAGAAGAAGCTGCTGGAGCTGGGCCGCACGATGATGACGGACGCCCGCGTCGTCCTGCTCGACGAGGTCGCCGCCGGCATCAACCGGGCGCTGCTGGCCTCGCTCGCCGGCGACATCGAGCGCCTGAACCGCGAGCGCGGCTATACCTTCTTCGTGATCGAGCACGACATGGACCTGATCGGCCGGCTGTGCGACCCGGTGATCGTCATGGCCCAGGGCAGCGTGCTGACCCGGGGCAGCATGGCGGAGATCCGCGCCGACCGGCGGGTGATCGAGGCCTATCTCGGCGTGAGCGACGGGGAAGCCGCCTGAGATGCCCGGCGAAATGCTACTGGCGAAGGGCATGACCGGCGGCTACGGCGGCGGCGATATCCTCAAAGGCGTCGACATCGCGGTGAACGAGGGCGAGATCGTCGCCATTATCGGGCCGAACGGCGCGGGAAAATCCACCGCCATGAAGGCGGTTTTCGGCTTGGTCCGGCTGCGCGAGGGCGAGATCCGCTTCCGGGGCGAGGACATCGGCGCCTGCCAGCCCGACGAACTGGTCCGCAAGGGCATGGCCTATGTGCCCCAGGAGCGCAGCATCTTCCCGTCGCTCACGGTGCAGGAAAACCTCGAAATGGGCGCCTTCATCCGGCGCGACGATTTCAGCCACGTCATCGACCGGGTCTACACCCTGTTCCCGCCGCTGAAGGACAAGCGCCGCCAGCAGGCCGGCGAACTTTCCGGCGGCCAGCGCCAGATGGTGGCGTTCGGCCGGGCGCTGATGACCGAGCCGGCGCTGCTCCTGCTCGACGAGCCGACCGCCGGCCTGTCGCCGGTCTACATGCGCGAGATTTTCGAGCGGGCGGTCGCCGTCAACGAAACCGGAGTCGGCATCCTGATGGTCGAGCAGAACGCCCGCCAGGCGCTGAAGATCGCCCATCGCGGCTATGTGCTGGCAACCGGCGAGAACATCTTTACCGGCAGCGGCGACGCGCTGCTCGCCAACCCGGAGGTGGCCGAGAGCTTTCTCGGCGGACACGGCGGCCGGGCCCATCGCGGCGGGGCCGGTGGGGACGGGGCCGGTGGGGACGGGGCCGGTGGGGACGGGGCCGGTCGGGACGGGGCCGGTCGCGGCGGGGCGCGCGCTTGATAGACTTCGTCAACCAGTATCTGATCCCGGCGCTGGTGCTCGGCGGCATCTACGCCCTGGGCGCGATCGGCGTCTCGATGATCTACGCCATCCTGCGCTTCGCCCATTTCGCCCACGGCGACCTGATGGCGACGGGCGCCTATATCGGCCTGCTCGTCGTCTGGGTGCTCGATGCGACGCCGCTCGCCGAACTCTCGGTCAACGTGCGGCTGCTGATCGGGCTGCCCGCGGCCTTCGCCGGCACCGCGGCGGTCGCCATCCTGATCGACCGCCTGTTCTACAAGCCGTTCCGGCGCGCCCGCTCGACGATCGTCGTGGTGATCGCGTCCTTCGGCGTGGCGCTGATGCTGCGCTCGCTGGTCCAGCTTTTCTTCGGCGTCGACGTCATCAACTACGCCGACGGCATCCAGTTCCCGCTCAAGGCGTTCCAGCCTTTGCGCATCCTAGAGCGCCATATCTATATCGTCGTCGTCACGATCGCCCTGATGCTGGCCCTGCACCGGTTCCTGACCCGCACCCGGACGGGCAAGGCGATGCGCGCGATGAGCGACGACGCCGACCTGGCCCGCGTCTCCGGCATCGACACCGAACGGGTTGCGGTCTGGACCTGGATCCTCGGCGCCGGGCTGGTCGCGGTGGCGGGCGTGTTCCTCGGCATGGACACGCGGCTGGTGCCGACCATGGGGTGGGACCTGCTGTTGCCGGTCTTTGCCGCGGCGATCCTGGGCGGCCTCGGCCAGCCCTATGGCGCGATCGCCGGCGGCCTCATCATCGGCGCGATGGAGGAGCTTTCGACCTATCCGTGGATCGGCGACGGTCCCCTCGTGCCGCCGGACTACAAGACGGCCGTCGCCTTCGCCGTCATGGTGCTGATGCTGATCTTCCGGCCGCGCGGCATTTTCAGGGGAAGGGTGCTGTAGATGGAACTGTACGGCCTTTTCCTGTTCGCCGTCGGTTTCCTGACCATGGCGATGATCTATGCGGTCGCCAGCCTGGGGGTGAACGTCAACTGGGGCTTCACCGGCCTGTTCAACGTCGGCGTGGCCGGCTTCTTCGCCGTCGGGGCCTATTCTTCCGCGGTGCTGACGGCGCCGGAAAGCGTCAACCATATCGGCGGCTTCGGCCTGCCGGTGCCGGTCGGCATCCTCGCCGCCATGGCGCTGGCGGCCCTGGTCGCCTGGCCGGTCGGCAGGATCTGCCTGCGCCTGCGTTCCGACTATCTGGCGATCGCCACCATCGGCATCGCCGAAATCCTGCGCCTCAGCTTCCGCAACTACCAGCCGCTCGGCGGCGGCCCGTTCGGCGTCAACAACATCCCGCGGCCGTTCGAAAGCCTGCCCGGACCGTGGGACCAGATCGCCTTCCTGCTGCTGGTCGTCGCCATCGTCGGCGTCATCCTGTTCCTGGTGCAGCGCGCCTGGGCGGCGCCCTGGGGCCGGGTGCTGCGCGCCATCCGCGAGAACGAGGACGCGGCGGAGGCCGCCGGCAAGGATGTCGAGAAATTCCGCCTCCAGGCCTTCATCCTCGGCTCCGCGCTGATGGGCCTGTTCGGCGCCCTGATGGCCCATTACGTCAAGATCGTCAGCCCGGAGGGAACGGAGCCGCTGCTCGTCACCTTCCTGCCCTGGGTGATGCTGATCGTCGGCGGCGCGGGCAACAACAAGGGCGCGGTTCTCGGCGCGATCCTGGTCTGGGGCCTGTGGACCCTGACCGAACTGCTGACCGGCCGCCTGCCCGACGAATGGGCCCTGCGCGTCGGCTATCTGCGCATCTTCCTGATCGGCCTGCTGCTCCAGGTCGTGCTGCAGAAATTCCCCGGCGGCCTGCTCCCCGAACGCCCGCCCACCGTCCCGCGGGATTGAGGGGGCTGCGCCCGGAACCCGTTGCTTCCCCCTCTTTCTTCGGAGGATTCCCCTGCGAAAGGGGGAGAGACCGCGCCGCGCTCGCCGCTTGCCCCGCCCGTCATTCCGGCCCTCACCCGTCATTTCGACCGGAGGCCCGGCCCTTGGGCCGGGGCGGAGCGGAGAAATCCGGCGGGCGCTCCACCGGCGCCGCAGGCTCCGGCGCCTGGCCGGCCTCCGTCGCCGGCCGGATTTCTCCGCTCGCTTCGCTTCGGTCGAAATGACGGAAGGGAAGGCCGATCGGCCGGAATGGCGGCGCGCGACCGCCGCCCCCTCTCCCGTCATTCCGACCCTCACCCGTCATTTCGACTGAAGCCCCGGCCCGGCGGGCCGGGGCGGAGTGGAGAAACCCGGTCCGCGCTTCACCGACGCTACAGGCTCCAGCGCCTGGCCGGCCTCCGTCGCCGGCCGGATTTCTCCACTCGCTTCGCTTCGGTCGAAATGACGGAAGGGGGTGCGCCCGGCCGGAATGACGGCAAGGGGGCAGGCGCCCGGTCAATCAAGGACGGCGACGGGGCTTGCGCTTCGCCCGAAACGGCGGCGCGCGGCCGCCGCCCCCTCTCCCGTCATTCCGACCCCTCTCCCGTCATTTCGACCGGAGCCCCGGCCCGCCGGGCCGGGGCGGAGTGGAGAAACCCGGTCCGCGCTCCATCGACGCCGCAGGTTCCGGCGCCTGGCCGGCCTCCGTCGCCGGCCGGATTTCTCCACTCCGCGCCTGACGGCGCTCCGGTCGAAATGACGGGAGGGGGGCGGCGCTCGGTCGAAATGACGGGTAGGTGTTGCGCTTCGGCCGGAATGACGGGCGGGCCAAGCGGCGCGCCCGGCGCGGTCTCTCCCTTTCGCAGCGGAATCCTCCGAAGAGGGGGGAAGGGCAATAGAAATATTTCCTAGATGGTTAATTCATGCGCATTCCGGAGGGCGCCTTTACAACGATTCCAACGGGTTAGAGCCGCCGGGCGCAAAACACAACGCAAAATAAAGACCGGTCTGTCTAATTCGAAAAGAGCGATTTCAAAGACCCGGCCGAACCGGTATCGAGCAATCGCTCGGAATCCGGCCGCTTTGCGGGCCGGGCGGCGCGGCAGGTTTCCGTTACTCCGCAGCCGCCTTGGAGACGTCGGCGACGGGATTGACCGCCGGCGCGACATAGGGGCTGGCGGTGGTTTCTCCGCTTTTTCCGCCGGCCGGCGGAGTCGCGGTGTAATGGGCCGGGGCCGGTTCGCCGCGCTGCTTGCGCTCCCATGCTTCCGCGGGCGTCTCCAGCAGGGCCGCCGCCGCCAGCGCCGCCTTGCGGTCGACCGTATGGGGAGTCCCGGCGGCGTCCGGCGCCGGCATCATGTTGGCGTGGTAGTAGGCCATCTTCTGCTTGGCCGGATCGACGACGCGGGACGGGTCGATATCCCGCCGGTTGGTGCCGACCCGCGGTTCGACGGCGATGTCGTCGACGATCTCGTGGTCGAACCACCATTTCTTGACCGGGTTGCGCGTGCCGTTGCCCAGCCAGTCGTCGGCCCAGGTGGCGATCGGCACCATCAGCGGCTTGAGGAACATGGCGTTGACGCCCATCCAGCTCGCCGCGCGGGTCAGGAGCGGGCCGTCGGCGTCGATCACCTTGTTGATCGGGCAGGTTTTCATGCAGCGCCCGCAGGCCGCGCCCTTCATGTTGGTCAGGCGGTAGCGGGTGCAGCGCTCGGCGTCCGGCTTCCACATCTCGTAGCCGTTGAACATCACCTTGTCGCCGAAGGGGATGGCGTCGCACGGGCATTCCCGGGCGCATTTCAGGCAGTTGTTGCAGAAATACTGGAGGCCGAAATCGATCGGCCTGTCGGGCTTGAGCGGCATGTCCGTGGTCAGCACGACCGACTTGAAGCGCGGGCCGACGAAGGGGTTGAGCACCAGTTCGCCGATCCGGCTCAATTCGCCGAGCCCGGCCCACAGGACCACCGGAATGTGCAGCACGTCGCTGTCCGCATTGGTCTGGGAGCGGGCCGGGAAGCCGAGGTCGCGCAGGAATTCCGCCATCGCCCCGGCGATCGCCGCGCCGCGCAGATAGGCGCGCATGGATTGCGTGCCCGAGATCCAGTCGTCGCCGCTCGCGCCCTCCATGGTGTCGAAACCCTGGTCGATCAGCATGACGACGGCGTATTTGTGATAGGGCTCGATCGGCCGGCCGTCCTCCTTGTGGGAGAACCAGGCGTAGCGCGGGATTTCGCAGATGCCGGTGAGGTCCGAGCCGAGATGGTAGGACAGCGCCTTGATCGCCCTCGAGTTCGCTTCCGGGGTGTTGGCTTCCGGATCGTCCGGCGCGCCCTCGTCAATCGGCGCCGTTTCGCCGCCCTGGTGCGGCACCAGCGAGCGGATGATGCCGAGCAGGCCCTTGGACGTCGGGTGCTTGAAGGAAAAGCGCGAGCGCTCCTTCTGGGATTTTTCGCCCAAATCGCCCTGCAGCGCGCGTTCGAAAAAGGCCGCCCGCTTCGGCACCCGGGGAACTTCGTCGTCCAGGATCAGGGTGGTCGGCCGGTCGACCCGTTTGACCTGCTCCATCGGATAGTAGCTCTCGTGGGACGGCCGGCGCGCGCGCCGGTTGCGCTCCCGGCCCGAGGTCGCGCCGTTCCGGCCCCACCAGTAGCGCAAGCCGCGCCCGTCCCGCGCCGCGGCGGCGAGCGGCCGGTCGGTCTCCAGCGCGTATTCCGTCGTAACGACGGCGAGGGACCAGCCGGCGTCGAGATAGGGATTGACCGCCGCCCCGTTCTCCCGGACGGCGAGCCCGGCCATGACCGCCAGCCGCTCCGCATCGGTCCGCCGGCGCCCGGCGACGTCGGCCACGGCGGCGAAGCCCATCGCCCGGATGTGGCGCGCCACGCAGACCGCGATCTCGGCGGCGCGCATGTCCGACATCTCGCGCACCGCCGGCGCGACCCAGCCATGCGCCGCATTGTGCGGCTCCGGCGCCCTGCCGTCCTCGATCAGCAGCACGACGGCGTGGCTGTGGGGCAACGGCTCCGCGCCCTCCAGCCAGGCGTTCGGCGCCATCTCGCAGATGCCGACCATGGCGGCGTCCATGAAATAGGCCATGCCCTTCACGTCGCGGGCGCGGGCGTGGAGATCGTCCGGCACCGGAGCGCGGGCGGCGGCGGCCTCCTGGTCGGCCGAGGCGGCGAAAATGTTCCGGTATTTGACCGCCGCCACGGCAAGCGGCGCCGCCCCGGCGGCGTCCTCCGGCGCGGCGCGGCGCGGCCTCTCCCGCTCGGCGGCCAGGATCGCGTCGTCCCGCGGCAAGGTTTCGAGCGGATAGCTGCCGAGCGCGAAGTCGCGGTCCCTGGAGCGGGGATGAAGAAGCATGGCGGTACTCCCTTGCCGCCGGGCCTGCCTTAACCGCCCGGCGCGTTCCTGTCTGGCGCTGCCCCGTTTGGCATTACTGGCGGCATCGGGCCGCCACGGCCCGTTTCTCCGCGGTCCAGGCGTCGAGCTTGCTGCGCGCGCCGGCCCTTGCATCGGCAATATAGCCGGCTTCCTCTTCCGCCAGCTCGTGGGTCAGCTCGAGGCGGTAGCCGTTCGGGTCGAAGAAGTAGATCGACTTGACGAATTTATGGTCCGTCGGGCCGATCACATGGACGCCGTGGGCTTCCAGCCGGCTCTTGGCCTGGAGCACCTCGTCGACCGAATTCATGTGCAGCGCCATATGGTTGCACCAGGACGGCGAGTTGGGCGACAGGTCGGCCGCCTGGTTGTCGCCCAGGTCGAAGAAGGCGACGGCCGAGCCGTCCGGCATGCCGAAGAAGAGATGGACATAGGGATCGCACTGCCCGGTCGAGGGCACGCTGTCCGCACGGATGACGTGGATCAGCGGCAGGCCGAGCACGTCCTCGTAGAACCGGCGGGTCTCCTCGCCGTCGCGGCATTTGTAGGCCCAGTGGTGCAGCCGCTCGATCGGCGGCATCTCCGGCATGTTGCCGGTCGCCGAACCTGTAGGGGCTGTGGTCATGGCAAGATTCTCCTGCTTTTCTGCGCCCAGTATGCCGCAAATCCGGCCCGAAAGCCAACCGCGCCGCGGCGCCGGCGGTCATGCGCCGGATGCGCTCCCGTCATGGAGCGGGGCGGGGCGGCGGGGGCGACGTCGAGGTTGGCCGCCATGATTAGCGTTCCTAGGACGCGCGCCACATAAACGACCCCGTCGCCGTCGGGCGGAGCCGTATGAACGGCCGGTTCCATCCCGAAGCGCGTATCCAGTTTGATGCCTCGCCGTATCGACTCTAATATCTGCGGACTCGACCGCATCGGCAGAGAGAGCCGCAGAGTATGTATTTCTTCTACTTCGATGAATCGGGCTCGCGCGATCCGTCTGTAGGCACACCCGAAAAACCCAAGAACCATCTCTATGTCCTGCTGGCCGTAGGCATGTTCGAGCGACAGTGGCAGCCTTTCGACCGCGATATCGCATATCTGAAGCTGGAACTGGCCGACGATCTGCGTAGGCGGCGTATCGGCGTCTTCGAGCTTGCCGACTGCGAGGTCAAGTCGAACTGGCTGCGCAACCCGGGAGAACGCGCAAAGAAGAGTCCTTTCCTCAATGGGCTCTACACAATCGACCGCGAACGCCTCGTCAAAACCTATTTCAGTCAATTATCGGCACGCGATGCGGTTGTTATTGCGGCCGTAATCGACAAGAGATATCTGCGGGATCACATTACTCACGCGACCTTGCACAAGAAGGCTTATGAATTTGTACTCGAACGAATCCAGCATTATATGCGCGAGTACCATCCAAAACAGCGAGCGCTGATTGTGATGGATGACACCAGCAAACAACTGAATCGCGACGTTGCGATGAAGCATGCATTCTTTCAGAGGGCCGGAAACCAAAATCTAGAGTTTCGACAAATTGTCGAATATCCGTTTTTTACTGCGAGTGAACTGTCAAACGGTGTGCAGCTCGCGGACCTTCTAGCCTACAATGTTTATCGTGCTTTCGTGTCAGAAAATCTCAGTTACCCGTATTTTGAATTGCTTGTACCGCATATCTATCGCCGTAGGGCCGGCGAAGTGCTAGATGGACTAAAAGTCTGGCCGGAAGGATCGCCGCTTATTCAGCTTGCCCGGGATTACTGGAATGCGCAAAAACCGGCAACTGCAATATAACGGCGACAGAGAAATGTCGGGCTGGGCGAACCATATTCAGCCCACCAGGGGCACCCGACGATACCCATATGCCCTTTGCGACCCCTGAAATCAAGGGGAATTGAGGGAGTTTCAGGAATTTTCCAGATATGGCGAAGGATTGAATCTGAAAGTCCGGTACAGCAGGGCCACCCACCCTACGGCAGCGCCTCCGTCGTCCTGCGGGCGGCGTCGCGGAGGGCGGGGAGGTAGACATCGAGCATACGCTGGATCGGCGTCCGCGCGGCGGCGCCGCCGATGTTGAGCGCCGCGATGCAGGCGCCGCCGCGGTCGTAGAGCGGCACGGCGATGGAGCGCACGCCGGGCTCCAGTTCCTCGTCGACGAGGCCGAAGCCCTGGGCGCGCACCTTGTCGACCTCGGCGCGCAGCCGGTCCGGGTCGACGATCGTGCGCGGCGCCCGCTTCTCCAGCGCCGTCCGCGCCAGGTAGCCGTCGAGCCAGGCCGGCGGCCGATGAGCCAGCAGCACCCGGCCGAGCGACGTGCAATAGGCCGGCAGGCGCGTGCCGATGCTGAGATTGACCGACATGATCCGGCTCGCCGGGATGCGCGCGAGATAGACGATCTCGTCGCCGTCGAGCGCGGCGGCCGAGCAGCTTTCCTGCACCGTCTGCGCAACCCGTTCCATGAAGGGCTGGGCGATGTTCCACCAGCTGGTCGACGACAGATAGGCGTAGCCGAGGCGCAGGATGTGGGGCGTGAGCGAGAAATGCTTGCCGTCGGAGGCGACGAAGCCGAGGTCCTCCAGGGTCAGCAGGAAGCGGCGCGCCGCGGCCCGCGTCATGCCCGTGGCGGCGGCGACTTCGGTGAGCGTCATGGCCGGCCGTTCCGGCCCGAAAGCCTGGATCACCGCCAGGCCGCGGGCGAGCGAGCGCACCCGCTCCCTGTCTCCTGCCGGCGACCGGGCGGCTTGCGCAGTCTCCGGCCGGTTCATGCCGCGCTCTCCGCCGTCGCGGCGCGCGCCGCCTTCGCCGCGCCTTCGGCCGCGGCCGCCGGTTCGGGCCTGCCGATCGCGACGGCTCCGCCGCGCACCTCGACCGGCACTGCGTTGAGCGCGTAGCCCTCGACCGGGCCGGAAACGCAATGGCCGTCCTCCGGCCGGAAGCAGGCATAGTGCCAGGCGCACTGGATCAAGCCGTCGGAATTGAGCAGTTCGTCCGGCCGGGCGTTCATCCGGATCTTGAAATGCGGGCACTGGTTGATATAGGCGCGCGGCCCGTCTTCGGTGCCGACCAGGATCAGCTCGAAGGCCGTCTTGCCCTCGCCCCAGGCGAACGCGCGCGCCTCGCCCGCGCCGACGGCCGCCGCGTCGCACAGCCGTTCGCCGGGCGATGGCGCGAAGGGGCGGCTGTGCCAGGGCCGGTCGAAGCGTACGGTCATGGCGGGCTGCCGTCGCGCCGGTAGAGCCGGCGCTGGACCGGGAAGAAATGCAGGTCGAAGCGCGCGGCCAGCAGCCCCCAGATGCCCTGCGGCGCGCGCAGCATCACGACCACGGCGACCAGTCCCAGGATCATCAGGTACCAGCTGCCCAGGTCGGCGAGGAACTCGCGCAGGATGAAGAAGACGACGGTGCCGACGATCGGCCCCTCGATCCGCCCGATGCCGCCGATCACCACGATGAAGATGACATATGCGGTCCAGTCGATCAGGCTGAAGGCGGCGTCGGGCGCGATGCGGAATTTCTGCAGGTAGATCAGCGCGCCGACGAAGCCGGTGATCGAGGCGGCCAGCACATAGACGTAGAGCTTGGTGCGGAAATTGTTGACGCCGAGGCTTTCCGAGGCCGGCTCGCTGTCGCGGATCGCGGTCAGCGCCAGCCCGTAGCGCGAGCGCAACAGCCAGTAGACGATGCCCGTCGCGGCCACGGCCACGGCGACTCCGATGGCGAAGACGACCAGTTCCCGCTCTGCCCGGCTGCCGGCCACGGACTTGATGACGCCGATCGGCAGGCTCATGCCGGAGCCGCCGCCGAGGTCCGAGACCTGCGCAAAGCTGAGGCGGTAGACTTCCGCCGTCACCCAGGTGCCGATGGCGAAATAGGCGCCGCGCAGCCGGAACACGATGAGCGCGGTCGGAATGGCGAACAGGGCCGCGGCGACGGCGGCGAGCGGCAGGGCGAGCAGCGGATGGACGCCCAGCCAGATCGAGAAGACGAACAGCGCATAGCCGCCGAGGCCGACGAAGGCCTGCTGGCCGACCGAGACCAGCCCGGCATAGCCGGCCAGCAGGTTCCACATCTGCGCCAGCGCCAGGAAATAGCAGAACTCGACCACCAGGCGCATTTCCGCCCGGCCGCCCCAGAGGGGCGTCGCCGCCAGGAAGACGACCCCGGCGAGCAGGACGAACAGGCCGGCCCGGCTGGTGCGGGTCGCCGTCGCGACGCGGTATTGCGCGGTTTCGGCCATGGCGCGGCGGCCTCAGTCGACCGCCCGGGGGAACAGGCCGCGCGGCCGGACCACCAGGAGGATCAGGAAGACGACATGGCCGGCGAGCTGGTCCGCGCCGGGGAACAGCTTGCCGCCGACGATCTGCGAGACGCCGAGGATGATGCCGCCGGCGAGCGTGCCCCACAGGCTGCCCAGCCCGCCGATGATGACGGCCTCGAAGGCATAGATCAGCCGGCCGGGCCCGATGCTCGGATCGAAGGAGGTGCGCATGCCGAGGAACACGCCGGCGAGCGCCACGACCGCCAGCGAGATCGCCATGGCCAGCGCGAAAATGTGCCGGTTGTCGATGCCCATGAGGCGGGCCGTGTCGGGATCGTCGGAGGTCGCCCGGAAGGCGCTGCCCAGCGCCGTGCGGTAGAACAGGAACTGCAGGCCCGCGATAACGGCGATGGCGCAGGCGAAGACGATCAGCGGAAACACGCCGACCGCCAGCCCCTCGACGATCCGGAGGCTCGCCGTCTGCAACGCGCCGGCCGGCAATTTCTGGCTGTCCGCCGAGAAAATCTCGAGCAGCGCGTTCTGGATGACGATCGACAGGCCGAAGGTGACGAGCAGAGGCGGCAGGATATCCGGCCCCAGCGTGAAATTGAGCAGGCCGCGCTGGAGCGCGTAGCCGATGGCGAACATGAGCGGCACGACGATCGGCAGGACGATCAGCGGATGCAGGCCGAGGCCGCTGACGATGGCGAGGCACAGGAAGCTGGACAGCACGATCAGGTCGCCGTGGGCGATGTTGACCAGCCGCATCACGCCGAAGATGAGCGACAGGCCGGTCGCGAACAGCGCATACAGCCCGCCGACGAGAACGCCCTGGATGACGGCGTTTACCCAGTCCATCGGTCAACCCGTTCCATCGGGCGGCCGGCCCATCAGGCGGCGCCCTTGAGCCCGAAATAGGCTTCCTTGATGTCGTCGTGGCTCAACTCGTCGGGCGCGCCCTCCAGCGTGACGCGCCCCTCCATGAAGCAGTAGACCCGGTCGGACACCGCCATCGCCTGCTGGATGTCCTGCTCCACCACGACGACCGTGGTGCCGGCCTGCCGGATCGCGGGCAGGGCGTCGTAGATGTCCTTGATGACGGTCGGCGCGAGGCCGAGGCTGATCTCGTCGCAGAGCAGCAGGTCCGGGTTGCCCATGAGCGCCCGGCCGATGGCGACCATCTGCTGCTGCCCGCCGGAAAGCGCCGTGGCCGGGGTCTGGCGGCGCTCGCTCATGAACGGAAACAGCTGGAAGATCCGGTCGGCCGACCAGGCGCCTTCCCGGCCGCTGTAGGCGCCGATCTTCAGGTTTTCCTCGACGGTGAGCGAGGGGAACAGCTTGCGGCCTTCCGGCACCATGGCGATGCCGAGGCCGACGATCCGGTTGGCCGGCAGGTCGCCGATCGGCCGCCCCCTGAAACGGATGGCGTCGGCGTCGTTGGGGAGCAGCCCGGTCAGGCTGCGCAGGAAGGTCGACTTGCCGGCGCCGTTGGAGCCGATGATGGCGACCGTCTCGCCTTCCGCGATGGCGAAGTCGATGCCGAACAGGGCCTGGAAATCGCCGTAGAAGGCCGTGAGGCCGCTTGTTTCGAGCAGGCTCATTCCGCGCCGATCCCCATGTAGATTTCCTGCACCTGGGTGCTGTTCATCACCGTGTGGGGATCGCCGTCGTCGATCTTCACGCCGAAGTTGATGACGATCAGCCGGTCGACGACCGAGAGCAGCGCGTGCACGATATGCTCGATCCAGACGATCGAGACGCCGCCGGCGCGGATGTCCCGGATCGTGTCGACCAGCGCCAGGCATTCCTCCTCGGTCAGGCCGCCGGCGATTTCGTCGAGCAGCAGCACCTTGGGGTCCGAGGCCAGCGCGCGCGCCAGTTCGAGCCGCTTGCGCTCGAGCAGGGACAGGCTGCCGGCGAGCGTGTTCGCTTTGCCGATCAGCCCGGTCTTTTCGAGGATTTCGGCGCACGGCCCGTAGCACTGGGATTCCGGCTTGCCGGTGCCGAAGGCGGCGCCGACCAGCAGGTTCTCGAACACCGTCATGCCGATGAAGGGATGCGGAATCTGGTAGGACCGGCCGATGCCCCGGCGGCAGCGTTCGTGGGCCGGCAGCGCCGTGATGTCCGCCCCGTCGAAGACGATCCGGCCCGAATCCGGCGCCAGGCCGCCGGTAATCAGGTTGAACAGGGTCGTCTTGCCGGCGCCGTTCGGCCCGATCACGCCCAGCGCCTCGCCCTCGTCCAGATGCATGCTGAAATCGTCGGTGACGACCAGCGACCCGAACGACTTGCGCGCGTTATGCAGTTCGATCTGCGGCATGGATTCGTAAGGATTGCCTTGCGGTCCTGGCCGGTCGTCCTTCGAGACGGCCATTTCGAGACGGCGCGGAGCCTGTCCCGGGCGAAGTCGAGGGGCGCCTCCTCAACGGCCTCCTCAGGATGAAGAGATGCGTAAGGCGGCTTGCCTCAATCGTCCCTTCATCCTGGGAGAGGTTGAGGAGCAGTCCGCGGGACTGCGTCTCGAAACCCCGTCTCGAAGGGCTACGAAATCGGCTCCATCTTGCCGCCGGCCGGGATGATCGGGGCGGTCTCGTTGGCGGTGATGACCAGGTCGTATTTGAACTTCTGGTTCACATAGCGCCACTGGCCGCCGACCAGGAGGGTCTTGGAGACGTTCGCGAACGGGCCGCCCTTGGTCCAGTCGACCGGGCCGACGATGGTGTTGGCCTTCGTGGCCGTCAGCGCCTTCAGGTTGGCCTCGTTGTCGGTCGGGTCCGCGGACCGCTCGATCACGTCGACGGCGACCTCGAACAGCGCGTGGACGAAGCCGATGACCTGGGTCCACTGCTTCCCGGTGCCGACCGTATAGGACTGGGCGAAGGCGCCGGCCGACTCGCCGGTGATCGACGACTTGAACGGATGGGTCGGCGTCCACCACACCTCGGAGGAGAGGTTGTGCGCGTTCTTGCCCATGCTTTCGATCACGACCGGGTAGAGCAGCGCCTTGCCGACCGAGACGGCCTTCGGCGCGAAGCCCTGCTGCCGGGCCTGGTTCCAGAAGGTGATGAAGTCCGGCGGGATCATCACGCCGGTGACGATCTCGGCCTTCGCCTTCTTGAACGCATCGATGTAGTTCGAGAAATTGTCGTTCAGGTTCTGGTAGCGGCCGGGATCGGTGAGCGTGTAGCCCTGCTTGGCGAGGACCGGCGGGAAGCCGAGCTTCTTGTCGCCCCAGGCGTTGCCGTCGCCGTCGTTCGGGAACAGGGCGCCGACCGATTTGTTGGTCGAGACCTTGGACCACATGTTGGTGAACACGGCGATCACGTCTTCCAGGCCCCAGAAGAAGTGGTAGGTCCACTTGAAGCCCTGGCCCGGCTTGCCGCCCCGGGTGAAGTACCAGGGCTGCCACGGCGCCAGCGACGAGATGCAGGGCACGTCGTTGGCTTCGCACTGGTCGCCGACCGGGTTGGTGGTCTCCGGCGTCGAGCCGACCAGCATCAGATGGACCTCGTCCTTCAGGATCAGGTCGGCGGCGACGGCGGCGGCGCGGTTCGGGTTGGACTGGCTGTCCTTCTCGATGATCTCGATATTGTAGGTCTTGCCGCCGGACTTGACGCCGCCCTTGAGCGCCTCGCGGACCTTGTCGATCACGAAGCGGTCGGCCTCGCCGAACGGCGCCAGCGGCCCGGTCTTCGGGCTCACGAAGCCGATCTTGACGGTCTTCGACGCCGCCAGCGCCGCCGGGGCGCCGATGGCCGATGCCGCCGCCGCGCCGGCGCCGATCTGCAGGGCGTGACGCCGTGTCAGCGTCGTCTCGGTTGCTTTACTCATCCCGGGTTTCCTCCTGTCTTCATAGTGTCATGCGGGGTGGGAATGCTCAGGCCGCCGGCCGGCGCCCGTGGAAGGCGTCGTCCAGCAGGCGCCGGATACCGCCGCGGGTGACCGCGCGCGGATTATAGTAGGGGTTTTGCACCGCCAGGTCCGCCGCGCGGTCCAGGCCGTCCTCCGGCATGCCGATGTCTTTCAGCGCCAGCGGCGCGCCGATGGCGGCGATCAGGTCGTAGACGGCCTGCGGCGCATTCTCCCCGCCCAGCGCCCGGCAGACCCGCGCCATCGCCGCTTCGGCGCCGGGCGCGTTATAGGCCATGGCGTGGGGCAGGATCACGGTGTGGGTCGGCGCGTGGGCGAGATCGAAGCTGCCGCCGACGACATGGCACAGCTTGTGGTGCAGGGCCATGCCGCCGGCGCCCAAGGCGATGCCGCACAGCCAGGAGCCGTAAAGCGCAGCGCAACGGCCTTCCAGGTCGCCGGGCTCGGCGCACACCCTGGGCAGGCCGGCGCCGAGCGCCCGGATGCCTTCCTCGGCGATCATCGACGTTATGGGATTGGCGTTTTCGGCGTAAAGCGCCTCGACGGCGTGGGCGATGGCGTTCATGCCGCTCGGCCCGCTGTAGGCCGGCGGCAGGGAGAGCGTGAGCTCCGGGTCGTAGATCACCGTCTTCGGCAGCATCCGCGCGTCGAGCTTCGTCGTCTTGACGCCGCCTTCGGTGAAGCCCTGGATGGTCGTCATTTCCGAGCCGGCATAGGTGGTCGGCACGGCGAGCACCGGCTTTTCGGATTCGAGCGCAATGGCCTTGCCCAGACCGATGGCGGTGCCGCCGCCGACGGTGACGTAGCAATCGGCGCCGGCTTCGGCGGCGGCGCGCCGGGCTTCGTGCACCGTTTCCATCGGCGTGTGCATGACCGCCCTGTCGTGAATCCCGGCGGCGCGGCCGTCGAGCAGCCCGGCGGCCATTTCGGCGTCGCCGCGCTGTTCCGGAGTCGAAATCACGAGCGCCCGCTCCGCCCCCAGCCGCGCCACCTCGGCCGGCAGTTCGCGCCGCTTGCCCGGCCCGAAGATCACCCGGGCCGGCAGGCCGGTATAGGTGAAGGGGTCGATCACGCCGCGGGGCTCCTGCTATCGGGCCTGCTATCGAACCGGCATCCGGGCGTCAGCGCGGATAATAGGGCGGGATCTGCGCGTCGACATTGACCCAGACCGATTTCGGATGGGTGTATTCGCGCATCGCCTCGAAGCCCATTTCGCGGCCGTAGCCGGACTGGCCGACGCCGCCGAAGGGCGAGCCGGGATTGACCCGCTTGTAGCTGTTGATCCAGACCATGCCGGCGCGGAGCGCCCCGGCGAATTTGTGCGCCCGCTTGAGATCGGCGGTCCACAGCCCGCTGCCCAGCCCGTATTCGGTGCCGTTGGCGATCTCCAGCGCCTCGGCGTCGTCCTTGAAGGTCATGACCGAAACGAACGGGCCGAAAACCTCCTCCCGGCACACCCGGTCCGACGGCTTCGCGCGGACGACGGTCGGGCGGACGTAGCAGCCGGCGGCGAGCGCCGGATCGTCCGGGGCCGCGCCGCCGGTCACGATCTCGCCGCCCTCCTCCCTGGCGACGGCGCAATAGTCCAGCACCCGCTGCCGGTGCATCCTGGAGGTCAGCGGCCCCATCTCGGTCGCCGGATCGAGCGGGTTGCCCAGCCGAATCGATTCGGTGAGGCCGAGGAATTTCTCCATGAAAGCATCGGCGATGCTTTCGTGCAGCATCAGGCGCGAACCGGCGATGCAGGCCTGGCCCTGGTTGTGCCAGATGGCGAAGGCGCTGCCGCCGACCGCGGCCGGGATAAAGGCGTCCTCGAAGACGATGTTGGCGCCCTTGCCGCCCAGTTCGAGTTGCAGCTTCTTGAGGTTGCCGGCCGACGCCTTCACGACGGTCCGGCCGGTCGCGGTCGAGCCGGTGAAGGCGACCTTGGCGATCTCCGGATGTTCGGCGATGCGCGCGCCGGCGGTATGGCCGTAGCCGGGGACCACGTTCACCACGCCGTCCGGGATGCCGACCTCCTGCATCATTTCGGCGATGCGCAGGGTCGAGAGCGGCGTGATCTCCGACGGCTTGATGACGATGCAGTTTCCGGCGGCGAGCGCCGGCGCCATCTTCCAGCTCGTGAACATGAGCGGGAAGTTCCACGGCACGATCTGGCCGACCACGCCGACCGGCTCGCGCTCGAGGTAGTTCAGGAAGCCGGCCTCGACCGGAATGACCGAGCCCTCGAACTTGTCCGCCATGCCGCCGAAATAGCGGTAGGTCACGGCGGTGCGCGGCACGTCCAGGATCTGCGTATCGCGGAACGGGTGGCCGGTGTCGAGCGCTTCCAGACGGCCGAGTTCCGCCTGCTCTTCCTCGATCCGGTCTGCCAGTTTCAGGAGCAGCCGGCCCCGGTCCATCGCCGCCATGGACGACCACGCCGGAAAGGCTTTCTGCGCCGCCGCGACCGCCCGGTCGACATCGGCGGCCGTCGCTTCGGCGATCGCGGCGATGACCGACCCGTCATGCGGGTTGATCGCGTCGATCGCGCCGCCCTCGACGCCATCGACCCACCGGCCGCCGATGAACAGCTTGTTCCGCAGCGACGCCGGCTTCCAGGCCGTCGGGTCGTTCGAAGCGCTCATGCCGTCCATGCTTGTTCCTCCCTGCGGCGCCCGGGCCGCCCCCGGGGCCTTTGGTCTTCAAAGCCGCGCTCTCCGCCCTTCGTCCTTCGAGACGGCCATTTCGAGACGCTCCGGACCAAGTCCGGGGCTCCTCAACGGCCTCCTCAGGATGAAGAGATCGTTGGGGCGGCTCTCCTAACTTCAACTTCATCCCGAGGAGGGGCTGAGGAGCGATCCGGCAGAGCCTGCCCTGAGCTTGTCGAAGGGATCGCGTCCCGAAGCCCCGTCTCGAAGGACGAAGGGCGAAGGACGGCGCTAGAACTGCACCGCGACGACCGGCGCCTCGCCGCTCTGGATCATGTCCGGGATGCGCGGGCTGGCGTTCTCCCAGACCAGCAGCATCGAGCGTTTCGGGCTGTAGCCCTGGTGCCGGATGTCCGCCGGCATGCAGGCGACGTCGCCCGCCCGCATGACGATGCGGCTGCGCGGTTTGCCGGTATTCTTGTCCTTGACCTCCCAGGTGATCTCGTCGGACAGCTGGACGAACCATTCGCAGCGGTCGTTGCCGTGCTCGACCGGCAGGATGAACTCCTCCGAGGTCGGGCAGAACAGGCTTTCCTTGACCACCGAGCAGACCGACGGGTTCCAGGTCACGTCGGAGCGGGACAGATAATCGTACAGGTTGAACGCGGCGACCTCGCCCTCGAAGCCGGGCTCGGCCTCGACCAGCGGCCGGTCCGACGACACGTCGGCGAACATGCGGTTCTGCGGAAAGCCGTTGGCATCGGTGCGGACTTCGGCATCGCCCGGCAGGCCGACCATGCGGTTGGCGGTGACGCGGATCCGGGTGACGGCGTCGGCGTTGTTGCCGTTCTTGCGGCCCCAGGGCTGGCCGGCGTCGTCCTCGCCCGGCGCGGCGAACGGGTCGTAGCCCTCGTTGGTCCAGTCGTCGACCAGATCGCGGAACAGCTCCAGCAGGTCCTCGGCCTTGAACTTCTCGAGATGGTCGCGGCCGTTTTCCTTGAACACCGGGTGATAGGTGCCGGCGAACATGTCGACGATGCCGTAGTGGTTCGTCGTGCCGAACACCGGGTCGTAGCTCAGCGTGCCGTAGAAGAAGCCCCAGGCGACGGTGCGCATCATGGCGCGCATGAAGCCGTCGGCCGCCATGGTGTGGGCGCCCTTGGGCCAGACGATGGAGACGAAATACTCGTCGCGCGTGAATCTGAAGGAGCCGGCCTCGTAGGATTTGTAGCCGGTTTCGTTCGAAGCGGGGGCGATCTTGTAGTGGGTCTGCAAGGCTTCGGTCATCGGTCTGTCCTCGTCGAAATCGTATCGGGGCAATCTTACCGGGGAAATCTTACCGGGGAAATCGTACCGGGCGGCCCTCAGGCGGCCGGGCGGCTCTCGGACTGGCAGATCTCGGCCCAGCGCTCGACGGTGGCCGGGCCCTGGATGGTCTGGGTCAGGATCACGGAGGGAGCGCCGGCCTCGAAACGGTAGGCGCCGCCGCCGGGGAGCAGGGCCTGGTGGCCGCGGCGCAGCACGATGCGGCCCATCTTCCGGCCGTCGGGCGCCTCGTCGAGCACCACCGCGCCCTCGCTGTCCGGGTCGACCAGGGCGTCGGCGTCGTCCGGCTTGACCAGATGGATCTCCACTTCGCCGTCCATGCACAGGGCGAACTCGTCGTGGGCGCAGACATACCAGGGCGACTGCCCCTCCGCGCGCAGCGCCTCCATGACATATTCGAGATTCTTGCCGACGGCGACGCGCTCATAGGGCGCGCTCCGGCTCGCAACGTCGAACACGTTGGAGAAGACATAGTTTTTCGGGTTGTCGTCGATGGCGTCGACGCCGCCGGGCGTAAAGTCGTTCAGCCCGCCGAACACGGTCTTGTACTCCGACACGGTCTTTCCTCCCTGTTTTTAGGGTCCAGAATGTTCGTCTAACGAACATATGTTCATTTATCGAACAATAGCGGGGCGGTCTGTGCGTGTCAACGCAAAAATCCGCGCCCGGCGCCCTTTCGGCGCCGGGGCCGGCGCCGGGGCCGGCAGCGGGGCCGACAGCGGGGCCGGCAGCGGGCCCCGGAACGAACCGCGGCGCCCGCGGCGCACACCGGCGACGCGCGCCTCCGGCCGCCGGATTCCGGGGCGGCAACATCCCGGAATCCGCCCGTTCCGGCGCCCGCCGGAGCGCGTCACATTTTTTTGTTTCCGGGGTTTTCCCGGAATATGAAAATGATATTGTGCCGATTCTCGGCGCAAGGTGCCGATCCTGCGGGGATGGAGGGATCCGCAGGAGGTTGCGGCGCCGCAAATATTCGACCCCAGGGAGGCATCATGTCGTTTCTCAAACCCCGCAAAGACGATCACCCGAAAGTCCACGAAGCTTACGAGGTGATGCAAGACGGCCGGATGGACCGTCGCGAATTCGTCCGCGTCGCCGCCCTTGTGGGCGTGTCGGCCGGCGCCGCCTACGCCATGGCCGGCATTCCGTCGCCGGCATGGGCGCTGGAGAATTCGCCGTTCCCGGCCGACGATCCGAAGGCCAAGAAGGGCGGCAAGCTCCGCGTCGGCATGGCGATTCAGAAGATGGAGGATTCGGCGACCTTCTCCTGGATCGAGATGTCGAACCAGGCGCGCCATATCTTCGAATACCTGTCCATGACGGGCCCGGACAACATCACCCGGCCGATGCTGGCGGAGAGCTGGACGCCGTCGAAGGACCTGAAGACCTGGACCTTCAAGCTGCGCAAGGGCGTCATGTGGCACAACGGCGATGAACTCGTCGCCGACCACATCGTCTGGAACGTCAAGCGCTGGCTGACCCCGGGCCTCGGCACCTCCAACGTCGGCCTCGCCACGTTCGGCGCCATGCGCAAGGACAGCGGCAAGAAGGACGCCAAGGGCAAGGCGATCATGGTGGGGATCGAGAACGCCGTCGAGGCGCTCGACAAATACACCGTGCGCTTCAACCTGTCGAAGCCGGTCCTGTCCGTGCCGGAGGACTGCTACCACTATCCGGCGGCCATCCTGCATCCGTCCTTCAAGAAGCCGCTGTCGAAGAACCCGATCGGCACGGGCCCGTTCACCCTGGCGAAGCTCGAGGTCGGCAAGGAATGCATCCTGAAGCGCGTCTCCAAGACGACGAACGGCAAGCCGTTCGAATACTGGGGCGGCGCGGTCTATCTGGAGGAAATCCAGTATTACAATTTCTCGAACGAGAACCAGCTTTCGGCGCTCGCTTCGAACCAGGTCGACGCGATCCTCGAGTTCACCATCGAGCAGATGGCGCTCGCCACGTCCCTGCCGGTGAACATCTTTCCGGCGCGGACGGCGCGCACCCTGTGCTGCCGGATGCAGATCTCGAAGAAGCCGTTCGACAACCACAAGCTGCGCCAGGCGGTGGTGACGGCGGCCGACAACGCGAAAATCAAGAACCTGGTCTATCCCAAGGGCGGCGATGTCGGGCAGAACCATCATGTGGCGCCGGTGCATCCGGAATATTTCCCGTTGCCGACGCTCAAGCGCGACGTGGCGAAAGCGAAGAAGCTGCTGGCCGAGGCCGGCTACCCGAACGGCATCGAATTGACCATCGATGTCGGCAACACCAACGGTCCGTGGCAGCAGACCGTGTGCGAGGCGCTGCGCGACCAGGTGAAGGAAGCGGGCATCAAGCTGAAAATCAACGTGATGCCGTCCTCGAAATACTGGGAGGTCTGGGACACGACCCCGTTCGGCGCCACGGCCTGGACGCACCGCGCGCTCGGCACCATGGTTATGGGCCTGGGCTACCGGACCGGCGTGCCCTGGAACGAGACCCACTTCGCCAGCAAGGAGTTCGACGACGCGCTGAGCGACGCAGAGGCGACGTTCGACGTCGCGGCCCGCAAGAAGAAGATGGAGAAGGTCGAGAAGCTCCTCCAGGATGCGGCCGTGATGGTCCTGCCGATCTACCAGCCGGTCTATACCGCTGCGTTGAAGAACGTGCACGGCTATACGATGCACCCGACGGGCTTCCACCAGTTCAACAAGGTCTGGATGGCGTAGCCTCAGGAAATCGAGACGCCCCGGCCGGATCGGGCCGGGGCGTTTTCCCGACTCCGGACCGGCAGGCATCCCATGTTCAAGCTGATTGCCCGGCGCCTCCTCCAGATGGTGCTCATCATGGTGGTGGTGTCGCTGGTGCTGTTCGTCATTTTCGACAGCGACAAGTTCAAGAAGCAGATCGCCACCGCCGAACTCGGCGGTTTCTCCGTCGCGGCGATGTCCGACCACGATTACCAGAAGTGGCTGAAGAGCAAGGGCCTCGACGTGCCCGTGCACGAACGCTACGCCCAATGGGTCGGCGGCCTGCTGCAGGGCGATTTCGGCAAGTCGTTCGAAAAGAACGCGCCGGTCTCGCAGGTGATGGGCGAACGGCTGGTCAATACCGGCATCCTCGCCTTCTGGGTCTTTTTCCTGATGATCCCGCTGTCGCTGGTCTTCGGGATCGTTGCGGGCATGAAGGAGGGCTCCTTCCAGGACAGATCGGTGTCCTTCATCGCCGTCTTCACGACCTCGATCCCCGAAATCGCGACGGCGATCCTGCTCACGGTCATCGTGGCGCTGGGCCTCGGCTGGCTGCCCGCGAAATCGGCGATGACCGGCGGCTGGAATTCGGCGGAATTGATCCTGCCGGTCCTCACGCTGGTGCTCTACGACTTCGGCTATGTGGCGCGCATGACGCGGGCTTCGATGGCCGAGGTGATGACCTCGCAATATATCCGCACCGCGGTTCTGAAGGGCATTCCCTATGCCCGGGTGATCATGCGGCACGCGCTGCGCAACGCGCTGATCGCGCCGTTTACCGTGATCGTGCTGCAGCTCAACTGGCTGCTCTCCGGCGTCGTGGTGGTGGAGGTGTTCTTCCAGTTCAACGGCTTCGGCAAGATGCTGCTGGAGGCCGCCCTGTTCGGCGATGTCTACGTCATTCAGGCGGCGACCCTGGTCGCGGTCTTCGTCGCCGTGCTTTCCCAGATCATTTCGGACGTCGGGTACACCTTCCTCAACCCGCGCATCCGGTTCAGCTAGGAGACGGCGATGACGGACACCGCCATGCCGGCGCCGCGCCTGTCGCCGATGCAGCGCCTGAAACGGCCGAGGGCGCTGATCGTCCTCAGCCTGCTGATGATCGTTCCGCTGGTCGCCTACGTCATGTTCGGCGAGCCGCTGGCGAAGGCGGGCATCCGGGAAATCGTGCTGGCCCCGGCGGTCCCCGCGACGCTGATCCTGTACGCGCTCGCCATGGCGAGCTGGCGGGAATCCTGGGTCGCCGTCCTCGGCGGCACCCTGGTGTTTTTCTGGGTCTTCGTCGCGGTTTCGGTGCCTTTCCTGCCGCTGCTCGATCCGAACAAGCCGATCCGTCCGTTCGCGCCGCCGGGCACGGAAATGGGCGACATCACCTTCTGGCTCGGCACCGATCTCAAGGGCCGCGACATGCTCTCCCGCATGCTGTGGGGCTGCCAGCGCGTCCTGGTCTGGGGCGTGACGGCAACGGCTGTGGCCTATGTCGTCGGCTGCATCTTCGGCCTGATCGCCGGCTATATCAGCGGCATCTGGGACGAGATCATCTCGTTCATTTCCAACGTGCTGCTGTCCTTCCCGGTGATGGTGCTGTTCATCCTGATCCTGAACTATCTGGGCCCCAGCGGCTTCAACATCGTCATTGCGGTCACCTTCGCGTCGGCGCCGGCGATCATGCGTATCGTGCGCGGCCTCGCGCTCGACAACAAGACGCGCGACTACGTCTTCGCGGCGCAGACCCGCGGCGAGCATCCGTTCCGCATCATGGTGTGGGAACTGTTGCCCAACGTGCGCGGACCGATCATCGTCGATGCCTGCCTGCGCCTCGGCTACACCACGGTGGCGATCACCACGCTGACCTTCCTCGGCCTCGGCCTGCAGCCGCCGGATCCCGATTGGGGCCTGATGATCAAGGAGGCTTCCAACCTCATGGTCTGGAAGTTCTCCTACATGCTGTTGATCCCGGCTCTGGCGGTGTCCAGCCTGATCCTGGGCTTCAACCTGATGGCCGACGGCCTGCGCGAAATGAGCCTGCGCGACTAGAGACGGGAGGGTGACATGAACGACGCGACTCCTGTTCTGGAGTGCCGCAACCTCAGCATTTCCTATTACGTCCGCGCCGGCGAAATCCCCGCGGTCGTCGATTTCAACCTGAGGCTGATGCCCGGCGAAGCCCACGGCATCGTCGGCGAATCCGGCTGCGGCAAGTCCACCGTGGCGCTCGCCATAATGAACTATATGGGCAAGAACGGCGGCATCACCGGCGGCGAGATCCTGTTCGAAGGGCGCGACATGCGCACGATGAGCGCGGAAGAGTTGCGCCAGATCCGCGGCTCCAAAATCTCGATGGTGTACCAGGAGCCGATGGCTTCGCTCAATCCGGCCATGCGGATCGGCGAACAACTCGCCGAGGTGCCGCTGTACCACGAGGAGGAAACCTCGAAGGAGGCGGCCTTCGACCGGGCGGAGCAGATGCTCGCCAAGGTGCGCCTGCCCGATCCGCTGCGCATTATGAACGCCTATCCGCACCAGATATCCGGCGGTCAGCAGCAGCGCGTCGTGATCGCCATGGCGCTGCTCGCCAATCCTCGACTGCTGCTGCTGGACGAGCCGACGACGGCGCTCGACGTGACGGTGGAGGCCGGCATCGTCGAACTCATCAAGGACATTTCCTCCGAGTTCGGCACCTCCATGATCTACATCTCGCACAATCTGGGACTGATCCTGGAGACCTGCGACCGCCTGACCGTGATGTATTCGGGCGAAGCCGTCGAAAACGGCAGCATCTCCGACGTGTTCAACAACATGCGCCACCCCTATACGCGGGGCCTCTTCTCCTCGATTCCGCTGCCCAGCGCCGACAAGAATGCGCGTCCGCTGCTGCCGATCCGCGGCCAGCTGCCGCTGCCCCACGACCGGCCGGTCGGCTGCTATTTCGGACCGCGCTGCGATTATTTCGAGGCCGGCCGCTGCGACCGGGGGCTGATCCCGATGGAGGATACCGGCGCCGGCGAGCGCCACGCCGTGCGCTGCGTCCGTTTCAAGGAAATCGACTGGTCCGTGCCGCTGCCGCGCCCGGACGCCGGCCCCCCGGTCGAGGCGGGCGATATCGTCCTCAACGTGCAGCAGTTGCAGAAGCACTACGAGATCGAGACCGGCGGGCTTTTCCTCTCCGGCGAGAAGAAAACGGTCAAGGCCAACGAAGCGCTCGATTTCCGGGCGCGCGAGGCCGAGACGGTCGCCATCGTCGGCGAATCCGGCTGCGGCAAGTCCACCTTCGCCAAGGTGCTGATGGGCCTGGAATCGGCGACGAACGGCGAGGTCACGCTGGACAATGTCGAACTGGGCCAACTCGCCGTTCAGAAACGCGACGAGGAAACGATCTCGCGCCTCCAGATGGTGTTCCAGAATCCGTTCGATACGCTCAATCCGAGCCACAGCGTGGGCGGCCAGATCGGCCGTGTGATCCGGAAATTCGGCGTCGAGACCGACAAGGAGAAGATCGAGCAGCGGGTCCACGAACTGCTCGATATCGTCAAGCTGCCGCGGGATTTCGCCAAGCGCCGGCCGCGCCAGCTCTCCGGCGGGCAGAAGCAGCGCGTCGGCATCGCCCGCGCCTTCGCCGGCGATCCGAAGGTCGTGATTGCCGACGAGCCGGTCTCGGCGCTCGACGTGTCGGTGCAGGCGGCGGTCACCGGCCTGTTGATGGATATTCAGCGCGAGAACCGCACGACCCTGCTGTTCATCAGCCACGATCTCTCGGTCGTGCGCTATCTCGCCGACCGCATCGTCGTGATGTATCTCGGCCGGATCATGGAGAAGGGCACGACGGACGAGATTTTCGCGCCGCCCTACCATCCCTATACCGAAGCGCTGCTGTCGGCGGTGCCGATCGCCGATACGTCGGTCAACAAGCGCAAGGTCGTGCTGACCGGCGAGCTGCCGTCGCCGGCCAATCCGCCCTCCGGCTGCGTGTTCTGCACACGGTGCCCCTATGCCATGCCGGGCGTGTGCGATGTCGATCCGCCGCCGGTGCGCGAGTTTGCGCCGCGCCACAACATCGCCTGCCATCTGGAGCCGGAGGAGCTCGCGGCGATGGAACCGGTGATCACGATCGAGGAAGAGCAGGCCGCCTGAACCGGCGACCGCTCTTCCGCCCCGGCTTGGCCGAATTGCTGGCCGATTGCTGGCCGATTGCTTCCGCGGCGCGGCGCGCTATCATCCCGGTATGAGCGACGACGATAGCGAAGGCGAAGATACCGCCGCAGACTGGGCGTTCGCGGAAGTCGACCGGGCGAATCCGGACGAAGTCGGCTACGATCTCGACCGGACGCTCCGGTCGATGGTGGCCCTGCGCGCCGAAATCCCCGAAGACGCCTTTACCGCCGGCATTCTGGGCACGGAGCGGGCCGGCAACGGCATCGTCATCGACGAATCCGGCCTCGTCCTCACCATCGGCTACCTGACGACCGAAGCCGAGACGATCTGGCTCAACACCCACAGCGGCGCGGCCGTGCCGGGCCATGCGGTGGCCTACGATTTCGAGAGCGGCTTCGGCCTGGTGCAGGCGCTCGGGCGGCTGAATTGCCCGGCGCTCGAATTCGGCAGTTCGAGGGACCTCGGCGCAGGCTCGAAAGTCGTGGTCGCCGGGCACGGCGGATACGAACATGCCCTGGCGGCCCGGGTGGTCGGCAAACGCGAATTCGCCGGCTATTGGGAATACGTCCTGGACGAGGCGATATTCACCGCGCCGGCCCATCCCAACTGGGGCGGCGCCGCGCTGATCGGCCCGGACGGCAGGCTCCACGGCGTCGGCTCCCTGTTCGTGCAGAATGCGCGCGGCGGCGAGCAGCGGTCCGACGGCAACATGATCGTGCCGATCGACCTGTTGCCGCCGGTGCTCGACGACCTCAGGGCCCATGGCGCAGCCGCCCGCAACGCACGCCCGTGGCTCGGCCTCTACGCCGCCGAGGTATCGGACCAGCTCGTCATCATCGGCCTGGTGGAAGACGGGCCGGCCCACAAGGCCGGGCTGCTGCCGGGCGATATCGTGCTCCAGGTCATGGGCTCGCCGGTCGGCGACCTGCCGGATTTCTTCCGCACGGTCTGGGAAACCGGCAGCGCCGGGACCAGGGTGCCGCTGACCGTCGTACGCGAGGGCGAGGTTTCGCAGGTCTCGGTCAGGAGCATCGACCGCAACAGCATGCTCAAGCGGCCCAGGCTGCACTGAAGCGCCGGAGACCTCCATGTCCCGCCGAACGATCCGGGCCGCGCTGCTTCTCCTGCCGGCCCTGATCGCGGTTGCACTGCCGGCGCCGGGCGCCCGGGCCTTCGATCCCCGCTGCCCGGTGGCGACCGAAGAACGGGCCCGGGGACTGGCGGAGCGGGCGGCGGCTTTCCTGAAATCGAGCGGCGCCGCCGTGGCGCTGCCGGCCTTTACCGGGCGGACCCACGGCTTCGGCGCCGGCGACCTCTATGTCTTCGTCTTCGATTTCCACGGCACGATGCTGGCCAGCGGCGGCTGGCCGGAACATGTCGGAGCCAATGTCGTCGGCCCGTACGGCGCCGGCGGCCCCTATGCCCGCATCCGCCGCGTCGCCGCATCCCCGCCGGGGCGCGGCTGGGTCCGTTACAACTGGTACAGCCCCTGTACGCGCTCGATGCAGCCCAAGATGACCTACGTCATCCGCGTCGGCCCCTATATCGTCGGCGTCGGGGCCTACACGGTTCCCGCCGTCTGACGGCAGGCGGCGGCCGGCGCGGACCGGCAAGCACCGGCAGCGCCCGCATCCGGCCGTCGGGCATGAGGCCCGCGAGCGCCGCGCGCGGCGGCGGGCTTTTTGGTGGGGTGGCGGCGGTCATAGCTGGACGCCAGCCGGCGGGCCGGCGTTGCCGCAATTTTTGTTTACGCTGCGTTCGTTGTTCGTATATTGTAGGGAACCCCAACGGAGCGAGAAATGAGCCCCGAAATCGTCGCCATCGTCGGCACAGGCGTTGCGCTCGCCGCCACGATCCTGCCCTCGCTTCATTCGCTGCGGCGCGATGTGACGGATTTGCGCGAGCGGATGGCGCGGCTGGAAGGGCTGTTCGAAGGTTTTACGGGGCGGACGCACACCGATCCGGCGGAATAGCCGCTGCCCGATCCCTTCCGTTCAGAGCGACCCCGGAGGGTCTTCGGAATCGCCGGTCAGTGATCCGCGCCGGCTTGCGCCACCTCGAAAGCGGCCTGCTGTTCCGCGGTCGCCTCCTTCTGATACTTCGCCTTCCATTCGGCGAACGGCATGCCGTAGACGATCTCCCGGGCCGCCATCTTGTCGAGGTCGAGCCCTTTCTCGTCGGCGGCGTCCTTGTACCAGTTGCTCAGGCAGTTGCGGCAGAAGCCGGCGAGGTTCATCAGGTCGATATTCTGCACGTCGGTGCGTTCGCGCAGATGGCCGACCAGGCGGCGGAAGGCGGCGGCTTCCAGTTCGGTGCGGGTGGCGTCGTCCATATTTCCGGCTCCGGCTAGGCTGGGCGATCGTCCGGAGTCTGGCGATACCGAGACCGAAATCCAGAGGAAAATTTGTCCGCGCCCGGCAGCAATCCGGCTTTCGCTTCTACGAGTCGGCGAGAGCCGACAACAGAGAATGCCATGCCTCGCGGTGGGCGTGGTCGCCGCGTGCATCGAGCTCTTCGCCAACCGCCCTCAAGAAATTCGTCCTCCACGACTCGTCCAGTAAGGCAAAGCCGGCGCGAACGAGTGTGCCGATATCGATGCGATACACATTGAGACCGGCCGCCCATCGGCTCCGCGTCAGGGTATCGATCTCGGCCCGGTCGGATTTCCGGGTTCCCGGCACCGCAAAGAGCAAGTTGGACAGCAGGCTTTCCGCATCGGTCGCCTTACGCACCGAGGCGCGGAAATCGGCCAAGGTCAAATCGATTTCCTTGACTTCCACGACAAGCGCGACGCTGCCTTCTCCATCGTAACACACGATATCGCCGGGCATACCCGAAGCCGTATCCGCTTCGTTCAATCCCTGCGACCTGACTTCCTCGAACAGGGAAAAGCCATCGCCCAGGACATTGAACAGGGCTGCTGCAACCGCAAGAGGCCGGAGGCCCGCGCTGGGTTCCCCAAGGAATCGCTCAAGTAGAGCGTCCAGATCGTGCAGACCGATCCGCTTCGGGATGCGATACCTGAAACTCTGTCGGGATAACCGCCGGGCAAGACTGTGAAGGCATCGCTTGAAGACGCGCCTGATTTCCTCGGGCGGTTCCCGATCGAGAGGATCGAGAAAGGCGACGAGATTCCGCCACTCTGTCTTGGCCCTGACATCCGGCATTTCGGAGGTCAGGCGCACGCGGCGCAACGGCTTGCTGGCGTACGGTTCGGCGCTCGTTCCGAGCACATCGTGATTGTCGGCCACCCAGGGAACGACGACTGCCGTCGAAAAACTGCGCGCGTCCCAACTACCGTCCTGAGCTTCGCCTTTCTGGAGACATAACAGGCTTCGCCGATGATCGGCCACTTTACCAAGTAGCTGGGTTACGAATGCATACCGAATCGAAACTGAGTTGGAATCCACAAACCGGTCGATATCGGGATCCGGAGCCTTATCGACCGAACTCAGTACACTCGCCCATTCGTCGTCCAACCACCGCCGGGCGGTTTCAGGAGTCAAAGGGCCGACCATTTCAGAAATTGAGCCAGACGGATTCCCGACGCGGCGTTCTAACCGAGTTGCATAACCTTTCCTCGCCGTCGACCCGGCGCCAATCGGCAAACAGGCGGTCGTACAGGTCGTTGCGGTAGCCGGAGAGGACGGCGCGACCGCGGATGCGGTGCAGAATCGCTGCCAGTTCCTCATGCTCCCGGTCGCTCATTTCATAGCCGTAGGCGGCGGCGTCGCCCCGCGCTGCGTGAACATAGGGTGGATCGAGGTAGAAGACCGTCTCGGCAGTATCGTACCGCTGAATGACTTCGATCGCAGGCGCATTCTCGATCTGGACACGCAGGAGACGCTGAGCGATTTCGGACAAGCCTTCCACGGAACCGAGCCAGCGCGATACGGCGCCCGCCATGCCCGCCCGCGATGTCAAAACGCAGTGGGCCCACCGCCCCTCACTGCTCGTCTGGGCCAGTCCCGTTCTCGTCTGTCTGGCGCGAACGAAGAATCGGCGGGCGCGCTCCAACCGCGTCAGGTTTTTTTCCGGCCGGCATGCCGTCGCCAGTTCCTCGCGCGAGAAGGGGGTCAAACCGATAGCTTCTATCAGTTCCGACCCCCGGTCCCGGAGAATCGCGAAGAAATTGACCAGTTCCGAATCGAGGTCGTTGTAGGTTTCGACGGGATACGGTTCGAGATTGATGAGCACCGCCGCCGACCCGCCGTAGACATCGCAGAAATGCGTCGCATCGCGCGGAATGAGCGGCATCAGAAAATCCAGATGGGAGAATTTTCCGCCATACCAGCCGAAGGCGATGCGGCGCTTTGAGCGGCGGGAGGCGATTCGGCGGCCCGTTCCCGTCTCGTTGACCTCGGGGGCCATCTCTGCCTGTAACATGCCTTCCCCCGATCCTCCCTTTCCCGCTACGAGATTTTCGTTACCGCAGTTGCCGTTCGGCGTCAAACAAAAAGATCGTATCAAGAACAAATCTTTATCGGAAAACGAACACCGGGCTGCTCCAAGCCTGGAAGCCGTCTTCGGTATAGACGCCGATCCACAGCGGGTTGTCGCCGCCGTCCGACAGCGGGACCGTTACCGTCTCGCGCATTTCGCGCACGCTCAGGGTTTCCGGCAGCCGGAAGACCCTGACCCGCCGCTCCAGCCCGCCGGCCTCCAGCACGTTATCCTCCAGCCCGATCCCGCTCAGCGCCGCCGCCAGGGTTCCGCGGTTGGTCTCGATCTCCACGCCGCCGGCGTCGCCGTCCAGCCAGACGTCGAAGCCGCCGTAGTTGCCGGTGGTGATAGCCTCGAAGACGACCTTGCCGTCGCCCTCGGTTTCCAGCCGGCGCTCGTGGTTCCAGACGTTGATCTTTGCGATCCGGCGGATTTTCGCGTCGCCGAACCGGGCCTCGCCGCTCCACGCGCTGTCCCGGCCCCGGCCGCGGTATTCGGCGCCGCTCCACAGCACGCGCAGCCGGTTGCCCAGGTCGCGCTCGGTATAGGGGCGCAGGGTCTGCACCGCCTCCTTGCCGTTGCGCACCTCGATGCGCTCGATCGGCGTCTGGCAGATGACATGCAGGCTGAGCGCCGCCTCGCGGTCCGCCGTCTGCACGATATCGCCCATCATCGCGGAGTCGACGCGGCGGGTTTCCGTGTCCGGGTAGACGTTGGGATCCCGGTCGAACAGGGCGCCGCCGCCGGCGAAGGCGACCTGCACGTCCATGTGCATCCGGGTCCCGGTCGTGCCGTAGGTGTGGCGCCGGCGCACCGCGTCCATGATGCCGTCGCGGGTCAACTCTTCGGCCAGGAAGCAGGTCAGCCCGCCATAGGCGCCGAACATCGAGGCGCCGGGATAGCTCGCCCCCGGCCGGCCCTTGTGGCCGTCGCTGTTGCACACCACGCCGCAGCGGTGGCCGAGCGCGAAGCCGTCGGTGAGCAGCCATTCGAACGTGCCCCAGGCGGAGTGGATCTCCATCGCCTTTTCGACCCGCGGATCGTGGGCGAAGGCGGTATCGGCGTAACGGCCGCCGACATGGGCGTAGACGAAGCAATCCTCGTCTTGCAGCGCCTCGAACAGCAGGCGGGCGTCCGGCGCGTCGGTATCGAGGTCCGAACGGTCGGTCAGCAGGGCGTGGGAGGAGCGGCGGATCTGCCGCCCTTCCTGCCGGAAATAGACGTTGCGGTCGCCGCCGACCGCCGTGTTGCCGGACCATTCGTAGCCCGGAAAGGTCACGAACACGCCCGGCTCGTCGTGGCGCGCGGTCAGGCCGTTGATATGGGCCCAGAAGGCGTTGTTGACCTGGAAATCGTTGGCCTGGTGGCTGGTGACGTCGAGCACCGCCTTGTTACGCGCGAAATCGAAATACTGCTCGGCGGTGGTGACGCCGATGCTCTCGCCGCTCTGGCCGTGCAGGTCGCCCCAGTAGCCGCCGTAGGCGCCGTCGCGCACCACCATCGGATGGCTTTCCGCGACGACCGCGCCGGCCGCATCGCGCACCGCAATGCGCAGCACGCCGGGCGTATCGACCGTCAGATTATCGAACACGACCGAGCGGTTGCCCTTCGCGTAGCGGAAGCGTTCCGGCAGGCCGTTGACCGGCAGCGTCGTCTCGAAGACGAAATCGCCCTCGGCCAGCGGCGTCGGGTTGCCCCAGGCGTCCTCGGCCTTGAGGCCGAAGCGGAAGGGCTCGCCCGGCCGGCGCAGGGAGGAGAGGACGGCGCGCCAGACCGCGGGCGGTCCCGGCACGATGGCGACGCTCGGCGTATCAACGATCGGCGTGAAATGGCCGGAAGCGCAGACATCCGCCAGCACCTTGAACTCGAAGCCGCCCTCCGCGAAGGTCTGCATCTTCATGCCCGGCGACCCGCCCGAGGTGTCGCCGAAAACGATCTCGATCGTGTCGCCCTCGCTCAGATAGCCGCCGCGGACCCGGGCGGTGAGCGCCCGCCAGCGCGGCCGGGAGGCGACGCCGAAGCCGGCATAGTCGAGCTCGATGCGCGCGTTGCCGCCGGTCCGCGCCGAGACGTAGCCGGGGGCGGCCGGATCGTCGATCTGGAGGCGGCCGAAATCGGTCATCGCCCGGAACGCCACCCGGATCGCGCCGGTATCGTCCAGGCCGTAACGGCCGACCGTATAGGTCAACGTGAAGGTCTGCGCCGAGCGCACCGCCACCGGGTCGGAGGGATCCAGCTTCGCATGGCCGAGCAGCACCGGGTCCGCGCCGGGCTGGACCGCGGGCCACGCCTCGCCCACCAGATGTTCGGGCACCGGCCCGTCGAGCGTATTGGTGCGCATGGTTTCACCCTTCCTTCGTCCGGCCGGCCGCGCGGCAAATTACGGCGTTCCGCGCAGGACGGTGCGGTTCTCCCGCCGCGCCGAACCGACTCGACACCTGGCGGAAAGCTATATAGTTTTTCGGGGGTTGTGCAGAACAGTTTTCGTGGGAGGAAAATCATGCCGCATCATCCGAAATCCCGTCTGGCGATCGTGGCAGTCGGCGGCGCGGTCGTGCCGGCCATTATGGCTTCCGGCTTGGCCGTTCCGGCCGTCGCGGCGGACTATCCGAGCAAGCCGGTCACGCTGGTCATTCCCTACCGGGCCGGCGGCAGCACCGAGACCATGGGCCGGGTCTTCTCCAAGGCGCTGGGCAAGGAACTCGGCACGCGCGTGATCGTGCGCACCCGGCCGGGCGCCGGCGGTGCGGTCGGCGCGCTCGAAGTCTCCAAGAAAAAACCCGATGGCTACAACCTGCTGTTCGCAGCCGCCGTGTCCCTGCTTTGGCACCCGCTGACGCGCAGCGTCGGCTTCGGCCTCGACAGCTTCACCTATATCGGCCAGATCACGAACTATCAGCAGGCGCTGATCGCCCGGCAGGACGCGCCGTTCAACAATATGAAAGAGCTGATCGCCCACGCCAAGACGAAGCGGCTGAACTACGCCGACCAGGGGCCGATGCAGCGCGCGTTCGTGGATTTCATCGGCGCAAAGGAAGGCGTGAAATGGACCGGCATCCCCACCAAGGGCGGCGGCGAAATGGTTCCCTTCCTGCTCGGCGGCAAGGTCGATTTCGCCTGGAGCGGCGGCATTCACCAGCGATTCGGCGACAAGATGAAAGTGCTCCTGTCGTTCAACAGCGGCCGGCTCGCAGCCTCGCCTGACGTACCGTCGATCCAGGAATTGTACGGTGTGTCTATGCCGAGCCAGGCCGTCATCGTCGGACCCAAGGGAATGGACGCTGCGGTCGTGGCGAAGATCGAAGGCGCCATTGAGAAAGCTGTCGCCGATAAGGCGTTCCTCGACCTGCTTGCCAACAAGTTGCGCTTTCCGGCCAAATTCGCAGGGCACAAGGCGCTGACCGCGCAGATTCAGGATGTTGTCGCCGGCATGAAACGGGTCATCGCCGCAACCAAAAAGTGACGAACCGGCCAAGCGAGCCCGAACCCGGCGCCGGCCCGGCGCCGGACGGCGCCGCGCCGTCGGCAGACCCGTCGGCCGGCCCCGGCCCGCGGCAGGAACTCGCCGCGGGTGCGGTGCTGATTGCCGCGTCGCTGTTCGCGCTGCTCTGGCTGATCCCGAATCACACCGGGGAATCCACCGGCGATCTTGAGGTCGCGCCGGGCTTCTTCCCGCAGATCGCGGCGGGCGCGCTGCTCGTCCTGTCGGTCCTGCTGGTCGGCCACCGGCTGATCCGCTTTCCGAAGCTGCGCAGCATCCGCCCGGAAACCGGCGGCGTTGCGGTCCTTGCCGAAATCGCGATTCTGGCCGCGGGCGGCCTGCTCGTCGCTTGGGCGCTCGGCGCGGCCGGCTATCTCGTCGTGGCGCCGGCGGTTATGCTGGCCGGCCTGCTCGCCGGCGGCGAGCGGCGCTGGTGGGCGATCGGGCTCGTCATCGCCGGCGTGACCGCCGCGACCTGGTTCGGCGCCGACCGGCTGTTCGGCGTCGTGCTCCCGTGACCCGGCGCCGGCGGTAGCGGCGGAGCGGCGGCATGATCGAGCAGCTGATCGCCGGCTTCGGCAATGCGCTGACGGTGACCAACCTGCTGTTTATCGCCGCCGGCATCACGCTCGGCATCGTCATCGGCGTGATTCCGGGGCTGGGCAGCGTGACGGCGCTCGCCGTCCTGATCCCGATCACCTTCTACATGTCGCCGCTCGCCGCCATCGCCTTCCTGGTCGGCGTCAACAAGGGGGGCACGTCCGGCGGCGCGATTCCCGCCATCCTGCTCAATTCGCCCGGAACGCCGGAGGCGGCGGCGACGGCGCTCGACGGCCATCCGATGGCCAAGCGCGGCGAGTCCCAGCGCGCGCTCAAGTTCGCGCTGTTCTCCTCGGTCACGGGGGACACGATTTCCGATCTCCTGCTGATCGTGCTCGTCGTCCCCTTCGCCGCGATCGCGCTGGAATTCGGCCCGCTCGAATACACCGCCGTGCTGCTGTTCGCCTTCGCCCTGCTCTCCGGGATATCCGGCGATTCGCCGATCAAGGGCCTGATCGCCATCGCCTTCGGCGTGTTCCTCTCGACCGTCGGCCTCGACCCGGTCGACGGCTCCCAGCGCATGGTGTTCGACGAGGTCGAGCTCTACGACGGCTTCCCCCTGTTCTCCCTCGCCGTCGGCTCGCTCGCCATGGCTTCGGTGCTCGGCCAGCTGTTCGAGTTGTGGCGGGCCAGGGGCGAGAAGCGCCTCAGCGTCGAGGAATACGCCCGGATCGAGACCCGCCTGCCGGCGCGGGAATTTTTCGGCCACTGGAAGACCATCGGGCGCTCGGCGCTGATCGGCTCCGGCGTCGGCATGTTGCCCGGCCTCGGCGTCACCCTCGCCGCCTTCCTGAGCTACGGCGCGGCGCGGCGGGCCTCGAAGGAGCCACAGAGCTTCGGCCGGGGCAACCCGCAGGGCATCATCGCGACCGAGGCGGCGAACAGCGCCGTCGTCGGGGCGAACCTCGTGCCGACCATCGCGCTCGGCATTCCCGGCAATATCGCGGCGGCTTTGCTGATCGGCGCCTTCATCATCCACGGCATCGTGCCCGGCCCCTTCATGCTGACCAATCACGGCGAGCTGGTCTACGCCCTGTTCGCCTCGATGCTGATGGCCAACGGCGTCCATCTCGCGATCGGCCGCATCGGCATCCCGCTCTGGGCGCGGATCGCCCGGACGCCGCGCGCGATCATCCTGCCGCCCGTCCTGGTCATGTGCATCGTCGGCGTCTACCTGCCCAACCAGTCGATCTTCGGGGTCGGGACGATGCTCGCCTTCGCCTGCCTCGGCCTGGCGTTCCAGCGCCTCGGCTTCCCGATCGTCTGCATGGTGATCGGCTTCCTGCTCGGCGGCATGCTGGAAAATTCGGTGCGCCAGTCCCTGCGCCTGCACCAGTCGGACCTGACCGCCTTCCTCGGCAGCCCGATCGCCCTGGTCTTTCTGGCGCTCACCCTGTTCGTCCTGCTCCGGGCGCTGCGCCGTGCCTGACGGGCCGCCCCCCGCCGATCCGGTCGAGCGCGCCCTGGCCGACTATCTCGGCGGCCCGGCGGATCCGGCGGCGCGCACCAAGCGCAGCGCCGTCCGTCTCGCGGTCGCCCAGGCGATGCGCGACGGCGTGCTCAAGGACGGCGACCTGCTGCCGCCGGAAAAGCGGCTGGCCGAAATCTTCGGCGTCAGCGTCGGCACCGTGCAGGCGGCGCTCCAGCAGCTCCAGCAGCGCGGCGAGATCGTCCGGCGCAGCGGCTACGGCAGCCGGGTCGCGCTCGGCGACAGTTTTTCGAGCGCCATCTGGCATTTCCGCATCGTCGACCGCGACAGCGGCCGGCGCCTGACCGTCGAGGCGGAGCGCATCCGGATCGACGGGATCGCCGGCGGCGAGGCGGCCAACGGCGAAGCGGACGATCCGCTGGCGCCCGTGTGGTCCGCCTTTCTCGGCCCGGACGACAGCTATGTCCGGATCCGCCGCGCGCTCGCCATGTCCAACGGCGCGGCGGTCGCCGGGCGCATGGTGCTGCGCGCGCGGACCGCGCCGCGGCTGCTGGAGATGGCGCCGGAAGAGCTGCACGCGGTCAACATCCGCAGCTTCCTCCAGGACGAGTTCGGCGTCGCGACCGCCCGGGCGAGCACGGAAGTCCGCGGCCTCTGCGCAAGCGATACGCCGGGCCCTGCCTCGGGCAGCGCGCCGGCCGCGCCGGTCCTGGAGCTGCGCGCCCGCGCCGTCGCCCACGACGAAACGCCGGTCTATTTCCAGACCGTCCGCATCCCGTCGGACTCCTGCGCGTTTGCGTTTTGACCGTTCGGGCCGGGCCGGCCGGGCCGGGCCGCAGGAACGCGCCTCAGGGTTCGAGGGTCAGGGTTCGAGAGTCAGGGCGATCCGGAAGCCTGTCTTGCTGTTGCGGGCCTTCCATTTGGCGGCCCGGCGGCTGGCGCTGCGGATATCCCACGGTATTTCCCTCCACGAACCGCCGCGCTGCACGCGCTTGCGGCAGTCGGCGCCTGCCGTCCGGGCGCTGCCGTCCGCCGGCGCGCCGCGATAGCCGGGATGCCAGCAATCCTGCACCCATTCGCGGACGTTGCCGTGCATATCGTGCAGGCCGAAGGCGTTGGGCGCGAAAGCGCCGACCCTCGCGGTTTTCCGCCCGTCCCAGCGGCTCCCGCATCCCTTGCAGTTCGCGTTGTTGCGGCCCGCAGCGGCGCCCCAGGGGTAGGCCGTCCGCGCGCCGGCGCGCGCCGCATATTCCCATTCCGCCTCCGAGAGCAGCCGGTAGGGCTGGCCGAGAAACCCGCTCAGCCACTGGACATAAGCGCGCGCGTCGCGCCAGCTCACATAGATCGCCGGGCGCCGGCCGCGGCCCCAGTTGCGGTCGCCCGCCCGGTGGCCGCGGCAGCCGCCTGCGTTCACGCAGGCGTCCCATTCCGCGAAAGCGATCTCATACTTGCTCACCGCGAAGCGCCGCGGGATGGCGACGCGATGGCGCGGCGCCGCGGATTCGCCGCCCATCGTAAAGCTGCCGGCCGGGACGACGACCATCTGCGGGCAGAAATCGCAATCCTGAAACTCCTTGCCTGCCGGCCACAGCAGGTTGAGACGCTTCTGCGCGGCCGTTTGCCGGGCCTGCTTGCCGGCTGCGGGCTTCGGTTTCGCTGCTTTCTGCGCCGCCGCGGGTTTTCGTTTGGCAGCTTTCCCTGCCGACGCCGGTTTCCGTTTCGCCGGTTTCCGTTTCGCCGATTCGGGCGCCGCCGCCGGCTTTCCGGCGGGCCGCCACGCACCGGCCAGCCTGCGGGCCTCCGCCCGTTCCCGCGCCGTCAACTCCATCGCCAGCGCGTCGCGCCTGGCCGCCGCCGTGGCGTTGCCCCGGCCGGCGGCGAGATCGAGCCACTTGTACGCCTCGACATAGTCCTGCCGCGCGCCCAGCCCCCAGATATGGGCCCGGCCCAGCCCCAGCATCGCGCGGCTGTCGTTTGCCCGCGCCGCGGCCCGCCACTGCGCCACGGCTTCGGCATGGCGCCCGGCGTCCCAGGCGCGCTGGCCCGCCTCGTAGTCCGCCCGCGCCGCCCCGGCGCCGAGCAGCACCAGCCCGGCGCAAACCGCAGCCAGCAGAAACTTGCGCTCTATCATCTTTCTGTCCCTTCTATCCGCCCGCCATCGTCCGCCTACATCCTTCCCGGTTTCCTTGCCCTTCGTCTACCCGGTCGTCCCGGCTGTTCCGGGCGGCGGCGGGATCTTCCACAGGGCGGCCGGCCCCGGGACTGCCGTCCCGGCCGCAACGGCGAGCGCCAGGGTACAGGCGCCGGTTCAGCCGATCGGCGTGATAACGATATAGACCGGCGGCGCGCCGCCGAAAGCCGCCGGCGCGGCTTATTCGCGTTTTTGCCCGGCGGCCATGGCCTCGAGCAATCCTTCGACCTTGCCGACGCGGCCTGCGAGACTCCAAAGGAAGCCGAGGATCGCGATCTGGAGCGGTCCGAGAATGCCGGCAAGAATGAGGATTGCAACGAACTCGGGGGTCATGCGCCGGATTTGTCGATAACGCCGGCAAAATTCAATCGTTTTCCCGGCAGGGTGTGTGCGTTCGAGCGGCATTTTACGTTGGGTCCCCCCGCGCCTCCGGCGGCGGCGGGATCGTCCACAGGAAGACGATCCCCAGGACCGCCGCCCCGGACGCGACGGCGAGCGCGAGGGTGTAGGCGCCGGTCATGTCGAAGAGGTAGCCGGCCAGCGGCGGCGCGGTCAGCCCGGCCGCGCCCCAGGCGCTGAACAGCCGGCCGTAGACCCGGCCCAGCTCGGACGGGCCGTAATATTGCACCGTCGCCGCCGGATAGCCGCTCGCCATGCTGCCATAGGCGAAGCCGATCAGCGCGAGGACGATATAGACCAGCGGCGCCGCGCCGAAAACCGCCAGCGCGGCCAGCACGGCCGCGGCGAGCGCTTTCCCGCCGAGCAGCACGGTGCGCGGCCGCAAGTAGTCGGTGGCGAAGCCGGAGGCGAGCCGGCCGGCGCCGTTCGCCGCCGCGATCAGGCCGGCGCCGAGCGCGGCGGCCGGCGCGACCGGATCGTAGGCGTTGACGATGGCGGCCGCGTGGCCGAGCGCCATCAGCCCGGCCGTGCAGCCGCAGAAGAAACAGAACCACAGGCGCCAGAACGGGCCGGATACCTTCTTGCCGCCCTTCCGGCCGCCGGGGCGCGGGATCTGCGCCGGGGCGATCAGGAGCGCGCCGGCGACGCCCATCGCCGCGAAGACCGCCGCCGCGGCCAGGAAGGTGTCCCACACGCCCCAGCGTTCGGGACCGATGCGGAACAGCGGCGCGAAAACGACGGCGCCCAGCGCGTAGGACGATACCGCGATGCCGGTCGCCAGGCCGCGCCGGCTCTCCAGCGCCCCGACCGCCGATTGCAGGGCGGCGCTGTAGGCGATGCCGCTGGAGAAGCCGAACAGCGCGCCATAGCCCAGGATGACGCCCCACAGGCTTTCTGCCATGCCCGAAAGCAGCAGCCCCCCGGCCGCCAGCGCCGTCGCCGCGAGGGCCGGCTTGAGCGCCGTGCCCGGCCGCACCAGCACCGGCGCAAGGAACATGGCGGCGGCGAAGGCGACGGTCGCGACGGCGAAGATGCTGCTGACCGCCGCCCGCCCGACATCCAGCGCCGCCTGGACCGGCGCGATGAACAGGCTCCAGGCATAGAGCGAGCCCGTCATCAGGTTGAGCAGCACGGCGCCGGCCAGGATGCGCCCGGTCCGTCCGGCGAGGGCCGTCATCGCCCCCGCCCGCTGCCCGTCCCGGCAATCCTGCACCCGGGCTGCGTCACGTCACCCCCTCCGGACCCTCCGGAGCCGTGTGTACAATCGCGCCGGCATCCGGGATACCCGTAATTGGAGCCGGTTCATGGTCGAAACAGGGAATCGCCGCGTCCCGTTGGAAACACGCCCCTTTTCCGAACCGGCAACCGGCGTTCGACGTAATTTGCCGCCGGCGCCGGCGCCCCGGCCGGACGCGCGGTATCCCGATCGGGCGGATCGGACGGATCGGGCCTTCGTCATTAAGAGTCCGTAGACCCTTGGACCGGATTCCATTCTGCCGCGGCGGCAATCGATCATGGACAATGCCCCCGTCGACAATACCCCCGGCCGGCGGCGCGCCGGCGCCGAACTGGGCGGCCTTGCCGGATTCGTTTGCGGAACGGCGCTTGTCGTTTCCATCGTCTATGTCGCGGTGGACCGGCTGGATGCCGCGGCGGAACTGTACTGGCAGGCGTTCGCGTTCCTGGCGGGACAGGCGCCGGCGTTGCCCGGGCTCCCCACGGCGCGGGACCTCGGGGCCCTGCTTCCGGCGCCGGAGGGATTTTCGCTTCCCGACGCCCCCTTTGCGGTCTGGGTATCGATCCCGGTTTCCGCCTGCCTCTGGCACCTGACCGCGCTTGCCGTCTTCCGGTTCTGGGTGCTTCGCGTGCCGCTCGACCGGACCCGGGGGCCGCTTCGCCATCCCTTCGTCCTCGCGCCGCCCGGCGGGCATTTCCGGCGGCCCGGCCGGCTGGCCTTCGCGATCGCCTGTACCGCGGCCTGGCCGATGCTGGCGGCGCGGGCCTTCCACGACCGGCCCGATCTCCTGTCTTCCGCGGCGCCGGCGCCAGCCCTGCCGGAATGGGCCCTGTGGCCGGGCTCGGGCCGGGCGCTGGAGGGCTGGCTCGAAGCTGCAATCGTGCACACGGCGATGGGCGCGCCGGCCCTGGCCGCGATTGCGCTGGCGGCCCATCTGGCCAGGAACCGCGGTCCTTTCCACCGTTACCACTGGCGCATGCAGCCGGCCGCCAAGTTGTTTCTGGCGGTCTGGCTGGCGCACCTGCCGGCCTCGATACTGGCCGGCGCCCTGTTTCCGAACCCGCTGCACGCGCTTGTCGTGCCGTCGTCGCTGTTCGCGCTGGCGATGGCCGCCCTTCTCGGCCAGATCGCGACCCTGTCGGCCGAAACGGGCCGGAACCGGCGATTGAGCCGGCTCGACGAACTGGCGCGGAAGGGCCGCGGCAAGCCGGCCGAACTGGCCTTCCGCGAGGCGACGGCCGCGTTCCTTTCCGCCGGCGAGTCCGGCGGCAAGCAGGTCCGCAAACGGCGCCGGCCCGCGCCGGACGCCGCGGAGAAAGGCAAGGGCCGCCGCCCCGCGGGCCGGGCCGGGCGGCGGAAAACCCGGCTCCGCCCTGTCGCCGCGTCGATCGCCGCCGCGGTAGCGGCGCCGGCCGTTCCGGTCCTCTATATCTGGTTTCTCCTCCCCGACGCCGGGCAGACCCGGCAGATCGCGCGCTCGGTCCACTATCATGTCGAGAAGACGACGGTTCCGGCGCAAGGAGGCGGCGGGCCCCGCACCCGCCTGAGGCTGATCGGCAACCGCTACGACTACAGCCTGAACTACAGCCGCGAGAATATTTCGGAAGATTTTTTCAACGCGGTGATCGCCAGCGAGGACAACAAGTTCGACCGGCCGACGGCCTATCGACTGCCCTACATCGCTTTCAAATTCGGCGAGGCAACGCTCTGCTATCTGGCAAGAACGACCGGCTTGCGGACACGGGATTGCGCCGGCAACAGCACGGTGCCGCAGCAACTGGCCCGGAACCTGCTGTCCAGCGAATACCGCAGCATCTGGCGCAAGATCGTCGAGTTCGTCTGGGCGCTCAAGATGGAATTCTTTCTGGAAAACGAAGAGATTCTGGAGTTCTACGCCAACCGCGTTTACCTCGGGAACAACAATTACGGCGCGGAAATGGCCTCGCGTCACTACTTCGGCAAACATGCAAAGGATCTGTCGCTCGGCGAGGCCGTCTTATTGGCGGCGGCGATCAAGAAACCGTCCAGATGGAACTGGATCGACGATCCCGCGGGGACCGGGCGGCGCGCCCGGCTGATTCTGGAACTCATGAAGCAGCAGGGCTACGCGCCGGCCGGCGCAGCCCTTGGCGCCAGGTTCCGCCCGCGGCGCGGCGGGGTCCGTCCCAACAAACCCTATCTCGGGCATCTGTGGATGTGGATCGCGCCCGAGGCGAGGAAAGCCCTTCGGGGCCGGCCCGACGGAAAGTACAAGGTCGTCACCGCCCTGAACGCCGAGGCGCACATTTACGCCAGGGCCGAACTCAGGAAGGAAATCCGGCGCTGGCGGAACAAGGGGATCCCGGTCGGGCAAGGCGCGGTCGTCGTCATGCGCCCCGACGGCAGGGTTCTCGCCATGGTGGGCGGCGCCGGCGACGATCCGAAATCGCGCGGCACCAACCGGGCAAAGCGCACGGAAAGTCTCTTTCCGCGGCCGCCCGCTTCCGCGTTCAAGCCGTTTCTGTATCTGGCGGCGCTCGAGCGCGGCCTGCGCCCGGACCGGCCGATCGACGCGCGTCCGGTCAGCATTCCGATCCCCGGCGGGACGCGCTACGAGCCGGCCAATCATGACGGTGCGGTGTACCGGCGCAAGGTCCCGATGCGGGACGGCCTCGTGAAGTCGATCAACACGGCCGCGGTGCATCTGCTAAGGAAGGAAGTCGGGTTCGACCGTTTGATCGACGTGTTGCGGCGGCTCGGCCTCGAGACGCGCTACCTCAAGAGGAAATGGGGACTCGCGCTGGGGCAGAGCGGCGTGCCGCTGATCGAGATGATGGGCGCCTACGGGGTGCTCGCCAACGGCGGGCGGCGCGCGGCGCCCTACGCCATGCTCGCAATCCTGCGGGAATCGGGCGATGTCGTGTGGCAGCGCGAGAACCGGACGCCGCCCCGGATGTTCGATCCGCGCCATGTCAGCGACCTGAACGCCATGCTGCTCGACGTCGTGCGGCGCGGCACCGGCCGGCCCGCCGCGCAGGGCGTGCCGCAGGCCGTCCGGCAACGGCGCGGGCGCAATCCGGGCGAAGCGGCCGGATGCGGGCCGCCGGCAAAGGTCCATGTCGCGGGCAAAACCGGCACCGGCGACGAGTTCACCGATGCGTGGTTCATCGGCTATACCGCCGACCTGGTCATCGGCGTCTGGTTCGGCAACGACACGCCCAGGACCATGCCCGAACTGTACGGCGCAGCGGGCCCGGCGCGCGCCTTCAACGGCATCTTGACCCGGCTGGCCAGGTTTACTGCGGTGACGGACCCGACCTGCCCGCTGCCCTGACCGCATTGCGCCATCCCCTCTGGACCGTTTCCCGGCCGTGTGTACACTCGCGCCATCGTCCCGAATATCCGACAATGGGAGCCGCCTCATGGCCGCGATCGAGACTGTCCGCATCCCCTACGGGGGCTATTGGAGCACGCCGTTCTCCAAATGGCAGAACAGCTTTGCCGATCTCCATTCGATCGAATTCGCCGCCCATGTCGCAAAGGAGGCGCTGGCCGAGCGGGACATCGACCCGCAGGGCTTCGACCATGCCGTCATGGGCATCACGACGCCCCAGGAAGCGAGCTTTTACGGCCTGCCCTGGCTGATGAAGATGATCGGCAACGAGGCCGTGCCCGGCGCCCAGGTCTCCCAGGCCTGCGCGACCGGCGCGCGGGCGCTGCAGACCGCGTCCCTCGAGATCGAGCGCGGCCTGGGCAGCGCCTCGCTCTGCATCGCGATGGACCGGACGTCCAACGGCCCCGTGCTCAGCTATCCGAGCCCGTCCAACCCCGGCGGCGCGCCGGATATCGAGCGCTGGCCGCTCGACGGCTTCGCCAGCGACCCGCTGGGCGGCCCGGCGATGATCGGCACCGCGGAAAACTGCGCGCGCGACTGGCAGGTCTCGACCGAGGAACAGCACGACGTGGTTTTCCGGCGCTGGGAGCAATACGAAATGGCGCTGGAAAACGGCCGCGCCTTCCAGAAAGGCTACATGAAGCTGCCCTTCGAGGTGCCGGACAAGCGTTTCCGCAAGACGGTGGGCGCCATCGACGGCGACGAGGGCGTGCGGCCCTCGACCCGCGACGGGCTGGCGCGGCTGAAGCCCGTCCAGGAAGACGGCACGGTCACCTTCGGCGGCCAGACCCATCCGGCCGACGGCAACGCCGCGATCGTCCTGGCGACGCCGGAACGGGCGCGCGAACTGTCGAAGGACCCGGCGGTCGAGATCGCCGTGCTCGGCTTCGGCCTCGCCCGGACGAAACCGCACTACATGCCGCACGCCCCGGTGCCGGCGGCGCAGAAGGCGCTCGACATGGCCGGCCTGACGCTCGACGGCATCGACGCCGTCAAGACCCATAACCCGTTCGCCGTCAACGACGTCGTGTTCGCCCGGGAGACCGGCTACGATATCGACGCGATGAACAATTACGGCTGCTCGCTGATCTTCGGCCACCCGAACGGCCCGACCGGCATGCGCCTGGTGATCGAGCTGGTCGAGGAACTGGTGCAGCGCGGCGGCGGCCGGGGCCTGTTCACCGGCTGCGCCGCCGGCGACAGCGCGATGGCGGTGGTCGTGGAGGTATCGCAGGCGCGATGAGCGACGCCCGACCGATCCCGGACGCCGACCCGTCGACCGGCTGGACCAAGGACTGGCCCTTCACGCCGCTCCGGCTCCCCGAGCGCGCGCTGGAGATCGAGCGGCGCGCCAACGGCGAGACCGTCCTGCGCAACCCGACGCCGCTGGAGCCCTATCCGGTTCAGGTGTCGGACGACCTGCGCCGGCAGGCCGCGCGGATTCCGGACCGGACCTTTCTCGCCCAGCGCAACGAGGCCGGCGACTGGGTGCATCTCTCCTACGCCGCCGCGCGGGACAAGGCGGACCGGGTCTCGCAATGGCTGCTCGATAACGGCCACAACGGCGACAACCCGGTCGCCATCCTGAGCGACAACAGCCTGAACTTTGCGGTCCTGCAGCTCGGCGCGATGCAGGTCGGCATTCCGGCGATGCCGGTTTCGCCGGCCTATTCGCTGATGTCGAAGGATTTCGCCAAGGTCCGCCACGCCTGCGACAGCTTCACCCCGAGCCTGATCTACGTCGAGGATGCGGCGCCGTTCAAACCGGCGCTGGAGGCGGTGAATCCGCCGGCGGCGATCGTGGCGGCGCGCAACGTCGAGGCCATCGCCGGCGCCATCCCGTTCGACGACCTGCTGGCGGCCGAGGCCGGCGCGGCGGTCGAGCGCGCCTACGCCGCGGTGACGGGCGACAGCATCGGCAAGATCCTGCTGACGTCGGGCAGCACCGGCCTGCCCAAGGGCGTCGTCAACACCCAGCGCCTGATGTGTTCGTCGGCCACCCAGACGGGCCAGGTCTGGCCCTTCCTCCGCGACGAGCCGCCGGTGATCTGCGACTGGCTGCCCTGGAACCACACCTTCGCGGCGAACTTCAACTTCAACACGATCCTGCGCTTCGGCGGCACCTACTGGATGGACGAGGGCAAGCCGGCGCCCGGCCGGTTCGAGGCGACCTTGCGCAACCTGCGCGACGTCAAGATCAACCAGTATATGAACGTCGCCCGCGCCTACGACCTGCTGGTGCCGGCGCTCGAGGCCGATCCCGCCTTCGCCGCGCACGTTCTGGGCGACTGCCGGTATCTGTTCTACGCCGGCGCCGGCCTGCCCCAGGCGCTGTGGGACCGGATCGAGGCGCTGTCGATCCGGGTGCGCGGCGCGCGCATTCCGATGATGACCTCGCTGGGCTCGACCGAGACCGGGCCGCCGGCGGTCAAGGGCTATTGGCCGTCCGACCGGTCGGGCACCGTCGGCCTGCCGATGCCGGGGCTGGAGGCCAAGCTGGCGCCGGCCGGCGGCAAGACGGAGATCCGCTTCCGCGGCCCGAACATCGCGCCGGGCTACTACCGCAACCCGGAAAAGACCGCCGAAGCCTTCGACGACGAGGGCTTCTACCGGATCGGCGACGCCGTGAAATGGGTCGACGAGGCGGACCCGATGCAGGGCCTCAGCTTCGACGGCCGGGTGGCGGAGAATTTCAAGCTGTTGACCGGCACCTGGGTCGCGACCGGCGTGCTGCGGCTGGACGCCCTCTCCTTCCTCGGCCCGCTGGTCTCGGACGCCGCGGTGACCGGCGAGGACCGCGACGAGGTCGGCCTGCTCGGCTTCGCCAATATCGACGCCTGCAAGGCGGAGATCGGACCGGAGGCCGGGGGCCTGTCGCCGGCGGAGACCGTCGCCCATCCGGCGGTGCACGCGGCGCTGCGCGGGAAGATCGCCGCCTACAACCGCGGGCATCCCGGCTCCAGCCAGCGCATCGCCCGCGTCCTCCTGATGACCGCGCCGCCGGATATCGACGCCGGCGAGATCACCGACAAGGGCTACCTCAACCAGCGCGCCATCCTCGACGCGCGGGCGGCGCTGGTGGAGCGGCTGTACGAGGGCGGCGGCGCGGACGTGGTGGCGGTGTAGCTCGAAAACGCAGCGCGCGGCAGCAAGCCGATTCCTACCCCGCTTCAGCGGATTTCCCTGCGAAGGACCGTGAGAGAGGCCGGCCTCCTAAAATATTTCCTCTTTCTCGATAATATTCCTTTACATGGCAGGTCCTGCGCCCTATATCGGCCCCGTCAAGGCCCGTAGTGCGCCTGCCGCGGCCGGCCGACGCCCCCGAAAGAAGCGAACGTAGAAACAGGCGGGAGACCTGCCCGGTTTCCGGCCCACCGCCGCCGACCGGCCCTCCGGCCGCCATCCACTGCGCCGCCCCAACGCGCTGCCGGAGCTTGACGGCCGGACCCTCTGTGGATTCCGTCCGGTTCGACTCTCCGATTCCGCCGGGCCATACTGCCCCCGATCCTGCCCGCCGCCGCCCCGGGTGTCGAGCGGCGGTTCCGGCCGGCCGGGAGGCTGGAAAATTTCCTACCGAGTTGTTTTTCCGCATTTCCGAGAGGCGTGTTTTCAACGATTCCAAAGGGTTAGGGATGCCGGGCGCAGAATATAAACGCAAAATAAAGACCGGTCTGTCTAGTTGAAAAAAATCGATTTCAAAGGCCTGGCGGCCCCGATATTGAACACTCATTCAAAATCCGGCCGCTCTCCGGCGCCCCGCCCGGCCGAACCGGCCTCCGGCCGGCGCGTCACGGCGCCTCGGCCCGGACCCTCGCGTCGATAATCCGGCGCGCCGGCAGCGACCGGCCGACCTTCTTCGCCGTCGCCGCGACATACCGGCCGTTCCCGATGAACGTTGGCCCCCCCCCCTCCCCGCTCAACCGTCCGGCAGGTCGCCGGCGTACCGGGCCGGCTTGAGCCGTTCGTTCATGCCCGCCCCCGCAGCGGCCGCCCGGAACGCCGCAACCGGGTGCGGATCGGGCGGGCCTGCCGGGTAAGGCCGCCCGGACGGCGCCCCGCCGGCAAGCCCGCAGGGCGCATAACGGGGAATCCGGGCTACCGGCTCCAGCGCCGGTGCAGCCAGAGCCACTGGTCCGGCGTCTCGCGCACCCATTCGGCGATCCGGTCGTTGACCCGCTGCATGAAGCGCGCTTCGTCGGCCCGGTCGTCGCCGGTCCGTTCGGCCGTTAGCGGATCGTCGATCCGGATGGCGAACCGCCGGCCGCCGAGGCGCCGGCAGCACGCGCCGAACACCGGCGCATCGAAGCGCAAGGCGAGGCGCGCCAGCGTCACCCCGGTCATGGCCGGCCGGCCGAGAAAATCCAGCGCGACGCCGCGTTTGTTCTTCTGGTCGACCAGCAGCGCGAGCCGGCCGCCTCCGGCCATGACCCGGCCCGCCGCGACGCCGCCCTGGTAGCCCTTGGGCAGCAGTTCGAACAGGCCGGCGCGGTTCCGGTCCACGAGCCAAGCGACATAGGGGTTGTTCGGGCGGCGGAACACGACGGAGGTGAAGGCGCCGAAATTCGCCGCCCCGACCGCCAGGAATTCCCAGTTGCCCATATGGGGCACGAAAATCAGCGCAGGCCCGCGGTGGGTGAGCAGGCGGACGAAGTTTTCGGCGCCGCGGATCTCGATCCGCCCGCCGCGCAGGGTGACGGCTTCCCCGGCCCGCGCCGCCGCCATCAGGCGCTCGATGCCGGTTTCGGACAGGGCCTCGTGCAAGGCGGGGTCCCACAGCGCCTCGGGGCGCACCGATTCGGCGGCGGTCCGGCCCAGATTGTCCCACATCCGGCGCACGACCTGCCGCCGCCGGGGCGCGGGCATATCCGGAAAAATCCGCTTGAGGTTCACCCTGGCGCGCCGCGAAAAGGGCAGCAGGGGGCCGAGGGTGCGTCCGGTGAAGCCGCCGATCGCCGAGGCGGCCGGCGGCGGAACGAGCCGCATCAGGCCCAGGAACAGGAAAACCGGCGCGGCTTCGAGCGCCCGGACCAGCGGCAGGAACCGGGCCGCCCGCGCGGCAGCCCTCCGGCGCCCCATGACTCAGAGCCTCCCCGAAAGGTACGCAGGCTGAAGACGGGCGGCGGGAATGGTGCCCAGGGGCGGAATCGAACCACCGACACCGTGATTTTCAGTCACGTGCTCTACCAACTGAGCTACCTGGGCCCCGATGCGCTGCGGCGGCGGCCTGGAACCGGATCGGCGGCCCCGCGCGAAGAATGCGACTTATAGGTTTATCGCCCCCGCAAGTCCACGGGCAAGTCCGCCCGCTGCGCCGCCGCCTGCGTCCCGATGCGCCGCCGCGCTGCGCGGGCTCTCCGCAGCGCCGTCGCCGCCGTCGTCTTCTCCCGCTTCCGTATCCGTCTCGTCGTCCGTTTCCCCGGCCGGAATGCGGTAGTCTTCGTTGAACCAGCGCCCGAGATCGACATCGGCGCAGCGGCGCGAACAGAAGGGCCGGTACGCCGCTTCGGCCGGCTTGCCGCAGACCGGGCAACTCACGGCAGCGCCCGCCGCATGAATCCGGGCCGCGCCGGGCCGCCGGGCGTGGCCGCCTGTCCGGTCATCCGGCGCCCTCCAGCAGGGTCCAGGTTTCGAACAGCGGCAGGCCGACGACGTTCGAATAGGAGCCGGACAGGCGGCGCACGAAAATCGCCGCCCGGCCCTGGATGGCATAGCCGCCGGCCTTGTCCCGCCATTCGCCGCTCTCGATGTAGCGGTCGATTTCGTCCGGATGCAGCCGCTTGAAAGTAACCGCCGACTGGACGACCCGGACCGCAATGCGCGCCGGCTCCGCCGCCGGGCCGGCAGCGCGGCCCGAACCGGCCGGACCGGGAGTCGCCAGCGCGACCGCGCCGATCACGCGATGCCGGCGGCCGGACAGCAGGCCGAGGCACCGGCGCGCAGCCGCCGCATCGGCCGGCTTGCCGAGAATGCGCCGCCCGGCGGCGACCGCCGTATCGGCGGCCAGCACCCGCTCTGCGCTGCACTGCCGGCCGACCTGCGCACATTTTTCCCGCGCCATCCTTTCGGCATACGCCGCCGGCAGTTCGGCGCGGCGCGGCGCTTCGTCGATATCGGCGGGAACGACCCGGTCCGGCGTCAGGCCGATCTGGGCGAGCAGTTCGAGGCGGCGCGGCGAAGCGGAGGCGAGAACGAACGTCACGGTCCACAACCGCCCGGCCGACCGGCCCGCTCCGGACGCCCGCCCGAAACGGCGCCGGCGAAAGGAGGCTGGCCCCGGGGCGGCCCTATCTGAAGCGGCCCTATCTGAAGCGGCCCTGCTTGAAAGGGCCCTGCTTGAAACGGCCCTACTTGAAACGGAAAGTAATCCGGCCCTTGGTCAGGTCGTAGGGGGTCATCTCCACGCTGACCTTGTCGCCCGTCAAGACCCGGATCCGGTTCTTGCGCATCTTGCCCGACGTGTGCGCCAGGATTTCGTGATCGTTTTCCAGCTTCACGCGGAACATCGCGTCCGGCAGAATTTCGGTGACCGTCCCCGAAAATTCCAGCAGATCCTCTTTCGCCATGCGGCCGATTTCCTTGGAATCGTCAATCCGTTGCGGCCGAACATGGCCGGACGGGCAGGCCGGGTCAAGCGGCTTGCCGCGGCGCCGGCGGCGCCGGAGTTCTGAAATTGTCAGAAATGCCGCGCTGCGCGCCGGCCGCAAGCGCCGCCGAACCGCGCGGCCCTACCGGACGCCCGGCCGGAGGCTGGCGAGCAGGAAGGGGCGCGCCGGGATGCAGGGCGCGCTCCGGTCCGGGACGATGGCGACGTTCAAGGCCATGCCGCCATGTTCGGCGATCCATTTTCCGCCGTTGCGGCGGACCGGGTCGGTGGCGTAGTCCATATGCGCCGTCGCGACGGCGGCTGCGGCGACGGCCAGGGCCGGGCACAGCCAAAGGAGCGGGCGGCGGAAGGCGTCGAGCGTCATGGCGTGTACCGGAATCTGCGGCCCGGCCGGCAATCGGCCTGCGGAATGGAAGGTTTAAGTAACCAGTTAATCATATTGAATATAGAAGTCGAGAAAAATATTCAGCTTGAAATGACTTTGTGCAAATCCTGCCCGTTCGCAAAATTCGTTGAATGAATTGCCTGCAAACGGCAAGAAAAAGCCGGCGCCAGAGACCCGGATTCAAGGCTTCATAGGCGGCGCGAAGCGGGCGCGGATGCGCGCGAAAATCCGGTCGCGCACCTGCCGGTAGGCGTCGAGCCGCTGCTCGCGGCTCCCTTCGACGAGGCTGGGATCGAAGGTGTTCCAGAATTCGACCTCGACCGCGCCGGTCCGGGTCAATTCCAGGGCCCGGTGGTGCGCTTCGGGCGACAGGGTGACGACGATATCGAACAGGTCGTCCTCCAGGTCGTCGAACGTCTTGGCGGCGTGGCGGGAAATATCGATGCCCATTTCCTCCATAACCGCGACGGCGAAGGCGTCCACCTCCCGCGCCCGCATACCGGCCGAATCGACATAAATCCGGGTGCCGTGGAGGAATTTCAGGAAGCCCTCGGCCATCGGCGAGCGGATGGAATTCATGGCGCAGGCGAACAGGACGCTGCCCGGCAGGTCGCTCATGCGGAGGCGCGCCCTGTCCCGGCCGGTCCTGTCCCGGCCGGTCTTGTCCGGCCCGGCCCGGCGCGCGCCGGCCGGCCCGCTACGCCTTGATGTGCAGCACGCACAACAGGGTGAACAGCCGCCGGGCGGTATCGAAGTCCATCTCGATCCGGCCCTTGAGCTGGCTCAGCAGAAGTTCCGAGCCTTCGTTGTGCAGGCCGCGGCGGCCCATGTCGATGGCTTCGATCTTGGTGGGGCTGGCGGTCTTGATCGCCGCGAAATAGCTCTCGCAGACGGTGAAATAGTCCTTCACCGTCCGCTTGAACGGCTGGAGCGCCAGGGGAACGACGGTCAATTCGGCGTCGTTGCCGTCGCGGATGTCGAACAGCAGCCGGTTTTCGCTGACCGACAGGACGAGATTGTAGGGGCCGTCGGCTTCCACGGCCGGCGCGAAGCTGTTGTCCTCCAGCAGGTCGTAGATGGCGACGGCGCGTTCGTGTTCTATATCCGCGTTGCGCCGGACGACGGTTTTTTCGTCCAGGCGGATATCGGCCAGTCGGGCGTGCCCGGCCATCGCCCTCAACCGCCGCCGGGCGCCGCGCCGGCGCCGAGCCGGATGCCGACCGACAGGGCGTGCGCCTCCAGTCCTTCGGCCTTCGCGAGCGTGACCGCATCGGGCCCGACCGCGCGCAGGGCGTCGGCGTCTCCCTTGATGGTCGAGGTCCGCTTCATGAAGTCAGGCACGCCGAGGCCGGAGGCGAAGCGCGCCGTCCGGGATGTCGGCAGGACATGGTTCGGGCCGCCGATATAGTCGCCGATGGCTTCGGGAACGTGGCGGCCGATGAAGATGGCGCCGGCGTGGCGCACCGAGGCGGCCAGCGCATCGGCGCCGTCCATCGCCAGTTCGAGATGCTCCGGCGCGATGCGGTCGATCAGCGGCGCGGCCGCCGCCAGCGAATCGACCACGACGATCGCGCCCAGCTTTTCCCAGCTCTCCCGCGCGATCGCCGCCCGTGGCAAATGTTCCAGATGCCGCTCGACGGCGGCCGAAACCCGGTCGGCGAAGGCGGGGCTGTCGGCGATCAGGATGGCCTGCGCCGAGGTATCGTGCTCGGCCTGGGACAGCAGGTCCGCGGCGATCCACTCCGGATCGCTGCGCCGGTCCGAGACCACCAGGATTTCGGACGGTCCGGCGATCGTGTCGATGCCGACGACGCCGAACACCTGCTTCTTGGCCGAGGCGACATATGCGTTGCCCGGCCCGACGATCTTGTCGACCGGCCGGACGGTCTGCGTGCCGAACGCCAGCGCCGCGATCGCCTGGGCGCCGCCGATCCGGTAGATTTCGTCCACGCCGGCGATGTCCGCCGCAGCCAGCACCAGATCGTTGACCGCGCCGTCCGGCGTCGGCGTAACCATGACCAGCCGCCCGACGCCGGCGACCTTTGCCGGAACCGCGTTCATGAGCACGGTGCTGGGATAGGCCGCGGTCCCGCCGGGAACATAGAGTCCGACCGCCTCGACCGCGGTCCAGCGCGAACCGAGCTCGTAGCCGGCTTCGTCGCTATAGACCCAGTCTTCGGGCAACTGCCGCTCGTGATAGGCGCGGATGCGCCGGGCGGCGTGTTCCAGGGCGGAGATCTGCTGCGCCGGGACCGCGCCGCGCGCCTGCGCGATCCGCGCCGCCGGAATCCGCAAGCCGGCGGCATCCGTCTCGAACCGGTCGAATTGCAGCGTGTAGCGCAGGAGCGCCGCATCGCCGCCTTCGCGCACCGCCGCCAGGATTTCGGCGGCCGCCGCGTCCACATCGGCTTCGGCAGCGCGCTTGGCGCCGATCAGCCCGGCAAATTCCGCCTCGAAGCCGGGGGCGGAGCGGTCAAGCCGCCGCGCCGGCATCCTGCTTCTCCACCGCTTCGGCAAAGGCATCGACCCAACGGCGGATTTCCGCCGGCCGGGTCTTCATCGCCGGACGGTTGACGATCAGCCGCGAAGAAACCTCGGCGATTCTTTCGACCTCGACCAGTCCGTTCGCCTTCAGGGTCGCGCCGGTCGACACCAGATCGACGATCCGGCGGCACAGGCCGAGCGCCGGCGCCAGCTCCATCGCGCCGTTCAGCTTGATGCATTCGGCCTGCACGCCCTGGGCGGCGAAATGCCGGCGCGTCGTCGCCGGATATTTGGTCGCCACGCGGACATGGCTCCACCGCGACGGGTCTTCGGCGTCGACCAGATCCCGGGTTGCCGCGACCGACAGGCGGCACCGGCCGATCTTCAAATCCAGGGGCGCATACAGTTCGGCATAGCCGAATTCGTTCACCACATCGTTGCCGGCGATGCCGAGATGGGCCGCGCCGAAGGCGACGAAGGTCGCGACGTCGAAACTCCTGACCCGGACGATCTCGAGGTTCGGCAGATCGGTGGCGAAGCGCAGCTTGCGCGATTCAGGGTCGGAAAACGCCGGCTCCGGCCCGATTCCGGCAGCCTCGACCAGCGGCATCGCCTCGCCGAGGATGCGTCCGTTCGGCAGAGCGAGCACCAACGGTTCGTTGGCGGCGTATGGCAGGTTTGCGGCGTCCATGCCAGAAGCGGTCCTTCGCCGGATGGATCAGTCCGCTTCGGCATCCCCGTGGGACGGCCGCCAGGCGGTCGGCCAGGGTTCGCCAAGGTCGTCCAGCCGGCAATCGATTCGCGCTACGCGCAGGCGGATGGAAGCGGCGCCTGCACAAATTAAGGTGATTTCCGTTGCATCAAGGCCGGCTTCGGCGCGGATCGACAGCAGCGACAAAATGCGTGCCGCGTCCTCGCGGTCGAACCCGCGCGTCTGCACGCCCTGCACATTGCCGAACAGCACGCCGGCGTTGACCCGGTGGCGCCCGCCCCGTCCGGAAGGCGCGCCGCCGGCCTCGCTTTCCCAGCAGAACCGGTTCGCCACCAGCGCGAAACGGTCCTCCTCCGGCAGGTAGGCCATGTCGGCGGCCGGGATCAGCGCGTCCTGCAGCACCGCGCCGATAACGTCGAGATCGTCCGGGCTTTCCGCCCGCAGCCGCAATTTCCGGAAGGCCATCGACCGCTTGCGCACCCTGGTCAGGAACCGGCGATACGCTCGACCCGGGCGCCGCAGCCGGTCAGTTTCTCGACCAGCCTCTCGTAGCCGCGGTCGAGGTGATAGACCCGGTTGATGGTCGTTTCGCCCTCGGCGGCCAGCGCGGCGATAACCAGGCTGGAGGATGCCCGCAGGTCGGTAGCCATGACTTCGGCGCCGTAAAGCCTCTCGACCCCGCGCACCATGGCCGACGCGCCGTGGAGGTTCACGTTGGCCCCCATGCGCTTGAGTTCCGGCACATGCATGTAGCGGTTCTCGAAAATCGTCTCCGTGATCATGGACGCGCCGCCGGCCTTCGACATCAGCGCCATGAACTGGGCCTGCAAATCGGTCGGGAAACCGGGGAACGGATCGGTGATGACATCGACCCCGGTCAGGTCGCCGGCGGCGCAGGACACGCGAATGCCCGCGCCGTTCGGCTCCATCCGGACGCCGGCTTCGCGCAACGCGGCGGCGGCGGCGCCGAACAGGTCTTCGCCGACGTTTTGCAGCGTAACCGCGCCGCCGGTGATGGCGGCGGCCATGGCGTAGGTGCCGGCCTCGATCCGGTCGGCGACGACCCTGTGCTGCGCGCCGTGCAGTTCGCCGACTCCCTCGATGACCAGCCGCTCGCTGCCGATGCCCTCGATCCGCGCGCCCATCGCGTTCAGGCAATGGGCGAGGTCGGCCACTTCCGGCTCCAGGGCGGCGTTCTCGATCGTCGTCGTGCCGCGGGCGAGCGTCGCCGCCATGATCGCGTTCTCGCTGGCGCCGACCGAGACCTTCGGAAAGATGATCCTGTTGCCGACGAGGCCGCCCGGCGGCGCTTCGGCGTGAATGTAGCCGCGGCCCAGGCTGATCTCCGCACCGAGCTGTTCGAGCGCCATGAGATGCAGGTCGATCGGGCGCGAGCCGATGGCGCAGCCGCCGGGCAGGGAAACCGCCGCATTGCCGAAGCGCGCCACCAGCGGCCCGAGCACCAGCACCGAGGCCCGCATCCGGCGCACCAGATCGTAGGGCGCCATGGTGTTCGGAATATCCGCCGCGGTCAGCCGGAGGGCGCCCGGCCCGGCCTCGACCTCGACGCCGTGCTGTTCCAGCACCCGGATGAGGGTGGCGATGTCGCGCAGCCGGGGGACGTTGGTCAACTCGAGGGGTTCGGCGGTCAGCAAAGAGGCCGCCATCAGCGGCAGGGCGGCGTTCTTGGCCCCGCCGATCGGAATTTCGCCGTCCAACGCGGCGCCGCCGCTGACTCGGATTCTGTCCATCGGCGCTGAATTATCCGCTTTTGGTGGCGCTGCGGCGCCGGAGAAACTTTATTTGGGTACTTCTGCGCTCTTCGCCAACGGTTCTAGCGAACCTGGCTCGGCGCCTCAACCTGACGGATCGGCCCGCCGCGGGGCGCGGGAACGCGGCCGGTCAGTCCGCTTTACCGGCCGGCTTGCCTTTTTTGCGGCGGCGCAGATTCGCCCGCAGGGCCGCGGCAAGCCGGGCCTCCCGTTCTTCCCGGGCGCCGGACTTCGCCTTCGGCTGTGCCGGGCCTTCCTTGCGCGGCGTCTGCCGGTCTTTCCGGTCGGTCATCCTGTTGTCGTTTCGCTTCACGCGCTTCCGTCAGGAAATGCGCGTCATTCGATCAGTTTCGGCAACCAGGTCGCAACGCCCGGCGCCAGCACGATCAAAGCCAGGACGGCCAGTTCCAGCGCGACGAACGGAACGGCCGCGGCATACACCTGTGTGAGGGTGACGCGCATGGGCGCCACCCCCTTCATCACGAACAGCAGGAGGCCGAACGGCGGGGTCAGGAGAGAAATCTCCATGACCAGCAGTATCAGCACCATGAACCAGAGCATCTCGACGCCCTGCTGCAACGCCAGGGGAATGAAGAACGGCAGGGTGAGCAGCAGCATGCTCACCTGGTCCATGAAGGCGCCGAGAAACAGCAGGATCAGGAGCATCACGATCACGATCATCAGCACGCCGAGGTCGAGGGCCTGCATCGTCGCGATCAACCCCGTCGTCGCGCCCGAAACGGCAAGCACCTGCGAAAAGGTGAGCGAACCGGCGATGATGAACAGGATCATGGTGGTGATTTTGGCGGTCTCCAGCGCCGCCTTGACCAGCTTCTGCCAGGACAGCGAGCGATAGGCGGCGCAGGCGACGGTCGACGCCACGCAGCCGAGGGCGGCCGATTCCGTCGGAGACGCGATTCCGGTGAAGATGCTGCCGACAACCACCGCGAAGATCGACAGCAGCGGCACGACCTGCACGAGGAAGGGCCGCCACCGGGAGCCCGATATCTGCTCCGAAGGATCGTAGGGCGGCGCCAGGTGCGGGCTGATCGCGCTGCGGACGATCACATAGCCGAAGAACAGCATGGCCATCATGATGCCGGGAACGATTCCGGCGATGAGCAGCGCCGCGATCGGCTGCTCGGCCAGGCTCGCCAGCAGGACGGCCAGCGCCGACGGCGGTATCAGCATGGCGATGCCGCCGGTCGCCATGATCGGCCCCATCGCGAATTTCGGCGCGTAACCCCGCTCCACCATCTGCGGGAGCAGGACGTTTCCGAGCAGCGCCGTGTTGGCGATCGTCGATCCGGACAGCGTCGAAAACAGGGTGCCGCCGAAAATCGTGACGATCGACAGCCGTCCGGGCACCCGCGCGATCAGGCGGTCGACGGCTGAGATCGCCTTGAGCGCGACCCCGCTCTGAAACAGGATCTCGCCCATCAGGATGAACAGGGGAATGGGAGTCAGGGAGAACCGCCCGATCGCCTGCATGCACTCGGCCGCGAAGGTGGAGAGGCTCATCGAGCCTCCGAGAAAAGCGAAGCCGCCGACGATATTCGCGAGCAGGAAGGCAAAGGCGACGGGCAATCCGAGGGCCATGCCCCCGCACACAAGGCCCAGCATCAAGGCCAGCGCCTCGGGCCACGCCATCGTTTACATCCCGCTTGTCTGGCCGCGGTCTTCGCCGCGCGCTGCGCCGGGCCGGGAAGCGCGGGCGAACCTGAACCCGAACTCGACGGTGAGAAGCAGCATCGAGAAGGCGAAAACGCTCAGGAGCGGCCAGTTGGGAATGGTGATCGTCTTGAACTGCATATGGCCGAATTCGTAGGCTTCGAGCGTGCCGACGCATCCGAAATACAGGAGCACCGCGCAGACCCCGCCGCCCAGAAGGTCGACGAACTGCTCCAGACTCCGCGACGCCCGATCGGGCAGGCCATCGACGACGATGTCGATCCGGACATGCGCCCCCAGGCGCAGCGCCCAGGGCGCGGCAAGAAACGTTCCGGCGTAGAGCGCGTATTCGGCCACCTCGTTGAGCCACGGCAGGTTGCCGATGCGGAATGCCCGGAGGCCGACGTCGAGGGTAATCAGGATCGCCATGGCGCAGATCGACGCCGCAACCAGATAGCCGATGCCGGTGAGCAAACGGCCGTAACCCTTGCCGACAACCGCCTTCGCCTGCCGAATCGGTACAGTCATGGTGGGCGGACGCTAGCCTAAGGCCGCGTATCGGCGCAAGAAAACCGCCCGGACCCGCGAACCGGGGCGGAGGCCCTGTCCGATGGCGCGTCGTGCGGCGGTCCGACCGGGCGCAGGTCTGGCGTGGCGCCGATCACTGCCGGTCCGGCTCCCGGCCGCCGGCCAGGACGCCGCTTTCGCCCAAACGCGCGATTTCCGTTTCGGAATATCCGATTTCCTCGAGGATCGCGGCGTTATCGCCGCCGAGATAGGGCGCAAGCGCGCGTATCTCCGCGGGCGTGCGGTCGAAGCGCGCCGCCGGCCGGGGCTGCCGCACCTCTCCGAGCGTTGTGTCCCTGTGGATCTCGATGACTTCGTTCGCCTTGACCTGTTCGTCTTCCAGCAGTTGCCACCGGGTCAGGACCGGCGCGCTGGGCACCTCCGCGCGGTCGAGCCGATCGAGGATTTCCCGCGTCGGCCATTTCCGGATTTCGGCGCTCACGATTTCCCGCCGCTCGGCCCCGTGCACGGCGCGCGATGCCGCGGTCCCGAACCGTTCGTCTTCGAGCAGGTCCGCGCGGTCGAGCGCCGCGCACATGCCGGACCATTCCGCATCCGACAAGGCGCCCGCGGTGATGTATCCGTCCTCGGTCCTGAAAACGAGGTCGAGGCCCATCTGGCCTCTCGCCGGGTCGAGCTCCTTGCCGACGAAGGACAGGCTGGAGATGCCCTCGGGCCAGAGATAGGCGATCATCGTATCCAGCATGGCGATGCGGATATGCTGCCCCACGCCGGTGCGTTCCCGGGCGAACAGTGCGGCCGTTACCGCCTGGGCCGCGGTGACCGCCGTCGTCTTGTCCGGCACGATCGTCCGCACCATGCGGGGCTGGCCGGTCGCATAATCCGTCTGGATGTCCGCCAGGCCGCACAACGCCTGGATGACCGGGTCGTAGACCCGCTGATGGGCGTAGGGCCCGCTTTCGCCGAATCCGCTGATCGAGACGTAGATCACGTCGGGCCGGATGGCGCGGACGACATCCTCGCCGAGGCCCATCCGCGCGATCGCGCCGGGGCGGAAGTTCTGGACGAAGACGTCGGCGGTTGCGACCAGCTTCTTGAGGATGGCGATCCCCTCGGGCGTCTTGATGTCGAGGGCCAGGCCGCGCTTGTTCCGGTTGCACGACAGGAAGGTGGCCGCCATCCCGTTGTTGATGCTGCCGAAGTTGCGCATGAGGTCGCCGCGCGGAGACTCGATCTTGATGACCTCTGCGCCCTGGTCGGCGAGCATCATGGTCGCGACCGGGCCCGCGACCATGGTCGTCAGATCGAGGACGCGCACGTTTTCCAGGGGTCCCGCCATGTTACGCTGTCATCCTGCTACGGTATGCGCCGCTTGATTTTTCGCTCGATTCAAGGCGGCGTGTCTTGCCGATCGATGGCCGAACGAATCGTCCGGCCGAAGCGCGCGACGCGCGCCGGGCCCGGCCGTCTCCTCCGGACAATAGCGGCGAAAGCCGATGCGATCGGGCCGGCAGCCGCGACCGCCATGCGGCGGTCACGGCCTGGCCCGGACGATCATTTGGCCAGCAGTTTCCTCAGGGCGGGCCCGTGTTCCGGGCTGCGCTTGGCGATACCGGCCCACGCGGTTTTCTTGGCCGTGGTGAGCCATTTCTCGCGGTCTGCGCCCTTGAATTCGATCACTTTTACGCCCTTGTCGGCCATCTTTTTCCAGGCCGCGGCGTCGCCCGCGCGCTGCTCCTGGGCGTTCGTGGTTTCGAATTCGACGATGAGATCGTTCAGCAGCTTCTTCTGCTTCCCGGAGAGCGATTTCCAGGTTTTGAGGTTGACCAGGACGTGCATGGCCGGGGTGTAGAAGCTGGGATCGACCCGGTATTTCGTGACCTTGTACCAGTCGGGCAGGAACCCCTGGGCCGGCCAGGCGAAGCCGTCGATGGTCCCGTTCTCCATGTAGGTATAGATCTCCGCCAGGTTCGATCGCTGGGCCGTGGCCCCGAGCGCGGTGATGAAATCGCGGTGGTGGGGCGCGATCCGCAGGTGCAGGCCTTTCAGTTGCGGACTCTTGATCGGGTTTTTCAGGTAGACGTGAAAGACCGTGTTGAACGTCCGGCCGAGATAGTAGATGCCCTTGGCCATATGCACCTTGTTCACATAGTCGAATGCGCCGTTCTTGCGCTGTTCCTGGATCGGGATCTCGGCCAACTGGAGGGCCTGCGCCTCGGGCACCACGCTGGCGTAGTACGGCCCGGTGATCGTGATGATGTCGAACGCGCCCTGCTGGACCTTCGCGCCGAGCGTGAACGGGCTGCCGATGGCCGGCGCGCCGCCCTTGTAATCGATCTTCAGCACGCCCTTGCCCTTTTCGTTGAGGGCTTTGACGAACCGTTCGAACTTGACCGAGAAAATATGCCCGGTCGGGAAAGAGCTGGCGCCGCTCAGCACGCGCTCTGCGGCCATTGAGCCGGACGCCGCCGCCACGCTCCCAATCGCGGCAAGAGCGACACAAGTCAGTTTGGCGATTTTCATGATTTCCTCCCGGTTTGCTCGTGCGGATAACGTTGACGCGCCGATCGGCGGCATTTCTCTCAAGCGTTCTCTGAACCGGCACTCTCGTCGGCGCCGGCTATCGGGCTCAATCCCCGACCCGTCATCCGGGCATCGAGGCGGCTCGATCGTCTCCTGAGCGGCCTTCGAATTGCCGTTCGCTCGGGCCCTTGCTCCAAGACCGGCCATGGCGAGATCGCGGTGCAGGAACGGTGCTCGGGAAAGGATAATCTGTAGTCAGGCTGCAAAAAATTGCATAATTTTGTTTAAGTGTTATTCATGTATGAATAATCTTGGTGTCCTTGGGATGACCGACTGGGACGATTACCGGTACTTCCTCGCTGTCGCCGACGCCGGCAGCCTGTCGGCGGCGGCAAAGCGCTTGCGCGCCAGCCAGCCGACGGTCGGCAGGCGCATCGCATCCCTGGAGGAACGGCTGGATGTGCGGCTGTTCGAGCGTCATCCGCGGGGCTACTCACTTACGCTGGCGGGCGAGGCGATCCTCGATCTCGCCCGTCGCCTCGACTCGAACGTCCGCGACATCGGCCTGCGGATCAAGGGGCAGGACACCGGGTTCGTCGGCACCGTGTCTATTTCCACCCCGGAAAGCATGGCCATCTTTTGGCTCATTCCGAGGCTGTCCCGATTGAGGCGCCTGCACCCCGGGATACGAATTGAAGTCCACTCGGCGGCGGCAATCGCCGATATCGCCAGGGGCGAGGCCGATCTGGCTCTGCGTTTCGACCGGCCGGGCGACGACGATGTTCTTCTGGCGCGCAAGGTCGGCCGGGCAAGGTTCGGCCTGTATGCCGCGGCCCAGTATCTGCAGCGCCACGGGACGCCGCTCGCGTTGGAGGATTTGAACCGACACGCCGTGATCGGGCCGGCCGGCCGGCTGGTCGATACCCGGATCGCCGAGTGGCTCGGAGACGCGGCGAATTCCGAGGCCCTCGCCTGCAACAGCATGCTCGGTGTCGCAGCGGCCGTCGAGGCCGGCCTGGGCATCGGCATTTTACCCCATTACATGGCTTCGCTCGAACGGAAACTGCGGCGTTTGCCGTCCGGCATTTTCGAAACGGTGCTCGACGTGTGGCTGCTTGTTCATCCTCACACCCACGGAGCGGCGAAGATGCAGGCGGTCATCGACTTTCTGGTTCGGGAACTTTCGGCCGACCCGATTCTGTCGGTCTCCGGCGACGCCGGCCGCATGTGAGCCGGTGTTCGGCGCGGTCCGCCGGCTGAACCCGCCTCGGCGGCAGCCGCCCCGCTTCACTTCGCCCGGCGCGCGCCGCCCTGCCCGGCATTGACGCCCGCCGGGGCCGTTTGCATATTCCGCCCGCCTTTCGCGCGGCCTGTCCGGACCGTTCCGGCGGCTGCCCGATCGACGCCGACACATGGCGCGCCGCGGTAGCTCAGGGGTAGAGCACACCCTTGGTAAGGGTGGGGCCGGGAGTTCAAATCTCCCCCGCGGCACCAGCCCCTTCATCTCCTCCTTCGAGAGCCGGCCGAAGTCATCGGTCGCTGCCGCCCGCAGCGGAAGCGCCGGACGCATCGGAACCCGGTTCCGCGCCGCCGCCGCCGGGCGGATCGGCCTCGCTCTGCGCGAGCATTTTCCTGTAGCGCTTCTGGCCGCTGCGGTGGACGAAGAACAGGATGCAGCAGACGATCGCGAACACGGCGAGCATGACGTAGCCGAAATTCTTGCTGATATCGCCCAGCACCTCCTCGAACGCCCGGGCGAGGAGGTAGCCGCCCCAAGCGAAGCTGTTGGCCCAGATGAAGGCGGCGATGAAGTTGAACAGGGCGAAGCGTCCCCACGGATAGCCGTTCATGCCGAGCGCCGGCGAGGCCACGTTGCGCACGCCGTAGATGAAGCGGAAGCTGAGGATGAACAGCACGTCGTATTTCTGGACCATATCCATGGCCACCGAGACGCCGGCCTTCAGCTTGGGCAGGCGCACCAGAAGCTTTGCGCCGAAGAAGCGGCCGAGCGCGAACCAGCACTGGTCGCCCAGGAAGCTGCCCCACCAGGCGGCGAGGATCAGGATGTAGATGTTGAGATCGCCCTTGAACGCGGCGGCCCCGGCGAAGATCAGGAAGCTCTCGCCCTCGATGAAGGCCCAGCCGAAGGTGATGGCGTAGAAGAGGTTCTCATACTCGCGGATCAGTTCGGCGACGTCCAAGGGGTGGCCTTTCGCTTTAGCGGTCGCGCGCGGAAATCTGCTGCGGGACGGGCAGGCAATGTCCTAAACACCGGATGCAGGTGCGCCGCAAGCTTTTGCGGCCCATTGCGGAAGGGACCGAACGAAGCAGAAGGATACCGGCATCATGGCCTACACGACCCTGACCTACGAGCGCGACGGCCGGGTTGCCAGAATAACCTTCGACCGGCCGGAGCGGCTGAACGCGATCGCCGCCGCGACGCCGGGCGATATCGAAGCGGCGGTCGCCGAGGCCAATGCCGACGACCGGGTCCATGTCATCGTCCTCGCCGGCCGGGGCGCGGCCTTCTGCGCCGGCTACGACCTGAAGGATTTCGCCGAGGGCGCCAGCGCGGGGGTCCAGGAGCGCATGCCCTGGGACCCGATGAAGGACTACGCCCTGATGAAGGGCTACACCGAGAAGTTCATGAGCCTGTGGCGCTCCTGCAAGCCGGCGATCTGCAAGGTCCACGGCTATGCCGTCGCCGGCGGCTCGGACATCGCGCTGTGCTGCGATCTCGTCGTCATGGCGGAGGATGCGAGGATCGGCTATCCGCCGGCCCGGGTCTGGGGCTGCCCGACGACCGCCATGTGGGTCTACCGCCTGGGCGCGGAGGGCGCCAAGCGCATGCTGCTGACCGGCGACCTGGTGACCGGGACCGAGGCGAAGGCGATGGGGCTGGTGGCCGACGCCGTGCCTGCCGGCCGGCTGGACGCGCGGGTGGAGGAACTGGCGCAGCGCATGGCCGGCGTGCCGAAGAACCAGCTCATGATGCAGAAGCTGACGATCAATCAGGCGATCGCCAACATGGGCCTGGAGACGACCCAGACGATCGCCACGATCTTCGACGGCATCGCCCGCCATTCGCCGGAAGGCATGGCCTTCAAACACCGCGCCGAGGAGGCCGGCTTCAAGCAGGCGGTGAAGGAGCGCGACAGCGGCGATTATCTCGACGAACTCTGGCCGATCCGCACCGGCCCGGTGCAGTATGAATAGGCGGCCGGGCGGGCGCTCAAAGCATGTGGGCGCTGTGCTCGCGGATGGTGCGCATCTGCCGAATGAGCGGATCGTGTGGCAGGCCGTAGGCGTCCAGCAGCGCGCGGTCGATTTGTTCGATGAGGGCCGGACCCGGCGTGCCCGACTTGTGGAAATTGATATTGTGCTGCTCGCCGAGATTCCGCTTCATCACGCGGCAGGCCGCTACAGTCCGTTCGTCGAGGAGCCGCTTCGCCAGACTCCCGGTTCTTTCCCTTAGCTCTTCGTTGTCCCATCCGGCCGGGCGGCGGATCGTTCCAATTTCCTGCAAGGTGACGTCGAAGGCGTCGCCGACCATCAGCCAGTAGGCGTGGAACAGATGGGAATTGTAGAGGGCGATCCACGGCCAGAAAAACGAATCGTCGGAAAGGAAATATTCTCTGCGTCTAGGATTATCTAATACTTTTTTAGGCAGACAGCTGATAAAGTATCTGGCCGTTGGCGGGAAGGTGACGATCTCGAAAGATTGGAGTTTCTGCTCGCTCTTAACCGATATATCGAGTCGAATTTTATCGAGCAAACGAGCTAACTCCGGAGTGGGGGCTTGAGTCCATTGTTTGCAAAAATAGGGTTGAATCTGAGCGCGTTTCTCGGTCTTCAGGACGGAATTTCTGGTCGACGCAGTCAACCGTATCAATCCACGGCTGTGAATAATACGTCTTGAAACGGACTCAGCAGCGTCCGATTCGGATGATCTCTGTTTTTGTACGGTAAGAATGGTTGCTCTCTGGGTATTCTGAATGCCGTGTTCTGCTTCTTTCAACCAAGGCAATGATGGAAATAGCGGTGACGGTATATTATCATACGTCCGAATATCGATTCGCTCCGCGGCACATTCCACCGCTTGGCGAATTTTCGCGTAAGTCTTCTGCCTGCGGAATACAATAGAGTGAGGGACAATCAGGGTAACGTTGCCGTCCGCACGGGTCGCCTCCAGCGCCGCTTCGATAAACATGAGATAAAGGTTGGCGGACGCCCCGATATATTCGAGGCTTTTACCGCGTTCCCTGTCGCGCCGGTCGGGAACCTGGTACGGCGGATTGCCGATTACGATGTCCCAGCCGCCTTCCGGCGCGGGAAACAGCTTGCGCGCGTCGAACTCTGCCGGCGACCCGGACGACGACAGGAAATCCACATCGAGCCACGCCAGTTCGCTTTCGGCTTTCCATTTTCCGGCGATCTCCCTGAGCCGCTTCCGGGCTTCGCGTTCGGCAAGGAGGGCATTCTGTTTTTCTTCCGGATAATGCGCTTCCGTCCACAGTTGCCGCGCCGCCCGCAAGTCGTCCATGCCGCCGTCCCAGTTGTCGCCGTTCAGGCTCGATTGGGCGGCCTTCTCGATGCAAAGGGTATTGGCGACCATGCACCGGGTTTCCAGATTCGGCAGCGGGCGGCCCGGATCGTCCCCGGCGGCGTGCGACCGGATGCGGGCGTCGATCAATGCGATGAACAATCGAAGGCGGGCGATCAGCACGGCCAGCGGATGGATGTCGGCGGCGTGCAACTGGTGTTCGATAATGTCTTCCAGATCGCCGGCGCGCGTCTCTTCGGGCGACAGCCGGCGCCGGGCGCGCCACAGGGCGTGAAGCATGGCCAGCGTGAACACGCCGCTGCCGCAGCACGGATCGAACACCGCGACCCTGCCGATCGACCCCAACGCGGCGCGTCTCGTTTCCGCGCTCCAATCCCGCCAGGTCTCGTCGGCGGGCATCGGGTGAACCAGCGCCCTTATATCCGCCCATTCCGCGCCGGGCGTCCTCGCAGCCAGCCAGCCGGCCAGGGCGTCGGCGGCCATTTCATCGGCAACGTCCTGGGGCGTATAATAGGTGCCGCCCGGCATTTTCCGATGGACATACCCCTTCCTTTCGGGGTCCGTTTCCAGCCGCACGCCTTCGATCCGCAAAATCAGCTGCTCGAACATTTCGCCGAGCATGGTGGGGTCCAGCGCGGACTCCGATTCGTAGCCGGTGCGGTCGCACAGCGTCCAGTCGTAGCGGTTCAGAATCGACAGCAGCCCGTCTTCGGACACATACAATCCGTTATCGATAAACTGCGGCCTCTCGCTATCGGACACCGCCGTAAACAACGAACCGTTAAGAAACGGCGCGTCCCTTACAAGCGCCTGTTCCCATTCGTCTTCCGCATCGATGCGGCGCTCTTTCGGGCGCGCCAGGATTTCTGCGAACAGCCATTCGATATGCCGATGGATGTCGTGCTCGGCCTCCGGGATTCGGCCCTGATTCCACAACGCATTGTCCGGCAGCACGCCGCGCACCTGCAAAATCCATGCGAACATGACGCGGACCAGATGCCGCAATTCGTTCGCGCCCTGCTGCGTGCGGGCGAACCATGCGCCGATCTCCTCGTGGAAATTCCGGTGGAGCGCCGTGCTCGACAGCGCATCGAGAACGGCCTTCGGCGACGGGTCGCTATAGTGTCCGGACAGCACCCCGAACTGGCGTTCGGCCCTCGAGCCCGGCAGGGACGGCGCGATGAGCGCCGTGGCGTACAGTTTTTCGTTATCGAAGACGAAGCCCCGGCATTTCCTCTCCGCCCCGTCGCCGGTATAGGCGACGCCGACCGCGCGCCCGAGACCGGCGGGGAGACGGCGGAGGGGCAATAACGCTTCGGCGATGTCCGGCGGCGTTAGGTTGCCGTCGATAAAGTCCCGGCGCATACAAACCAGCAGTGATTGCTTCAAGAACAGTTCGCCGTCGCTCTCGTATTCCCCGATCCGCACGGTAACCGTGCCGTTTTCGGAATACACGACCGGCTGGCCGGCAGGGGCAACGCGCTCCATAAGCCGTTGCGGAGATTCGCAGTCGGCGATCGCCGACAACCAGTCGATTTCCAGCAGCCGTTCTTCGGCGCGCCGATCCGCCCGGGGTTCTTCCATAATCGGGGCGAGCAGACTGCGCACCTCCGCCAGGGTGCGCGCCTCTACAATCTCGACCTCGGCGTAGGCGGACACCCGGTCGCCCGTGCGCCGGATTGCGATCCATTGCGCGCCGTTGGTCACGACGCCCCATGTGCCGTCTCCCGCCTGCCGCCACCGGTTAAGGTAGTTCTGCAACTGCCCCAAAGGCGATGTGGTCCAAGGAGCGGACGGAGACGCCCGCCGCGTCAAATCCGTGCCGAGCCGTTTGACTTCGACGATCGCCGCGGCGGCCGGGGAAGCGCCCCGGCGGCAGACGAAATCGGGACGCTGACCCTGGTTTCCACCGGTCTGGCCGGACGGCTGCGCGTCGATCTCCGCGACGCCGAACCCCAGAACCCGCTCCAGGACCGGCCGCACCAGAGTGTCGCTTACATCCGCTTCGGTCGGATTCGGCTTAGCTTCCAGCGCGGCAAGATTGGCCGCGTACCAGTCAGCGTTCGGTTCGTCTTCAAGGTCGCCGGGGTTGCGGACAGTCGATCCGGTATCAGCCGCCATGCCGTCTTAGCCGTCAATTCCCGTGTATTCTCCGCCTGCCTCTTCGGCCGAGCGCGCCGCACAGGCTGGCGGCGAAGGCAACCCCTGTCAACACATGACGACGCACGAGGTCAACGCGCGGGTCGAGGAACTGGCGCAGCGCATGGCCGGCGCGCCGAGGAGGCCGGCTTCAAGCAGGCGGTGAAGGAGCGCGACAGCGGCGATTATCTCGACGAACTCTGGCCGATCCGCACCGGCCCGGTGCAGTATGAATAGCCCCGGCGGCGGTGCGCCGATGCGAGCGCACGGTTTGGATTCGCCGGTCGATACTTTCAATCGGTCATGGATAAATTTTCAATCGGTCACGCATTGACTTTCAATTGGTCATGGATAAATTTTCAATCGGTCGGGCAATGACTTTCAATCGGCCGGAAAAAACGGCATGTATCCCCGCTTCATGGAAAGGCAGGTTCGGGAGGCCCTGAAGGATACGAGGGTCGTCCTGCTGTGCGGTCCCCGCCAATCGGGAAAAACCACACTGGCGCAGCACATTGCCGGCGATGCCATTCCCTTTTTCACCCTTGACGACGCCACGACTCTGGAAGCCGCCCTGTCCGATCCGGCCGGATTCCTGCGCGGCCTCGACCGGGCGGTTATCGACGAAATCCAGCGGGCGCCCGACCTCATCCTGGCGATCAAGACCGCCGTGGACGCCGACCCGCGCCCCGGACGGTTCCTGCTGACCGGCTCGGCCAACCTGATGACGCTGCCGCGGGTTGCAGACTCGCTCGCCGGCCGCATGGCGACTATCCGTTTGCTACCCTTGGCCCAGGCCGAATTGCGCGGAACAAAACCGTCTTTTCTCGACAAGGCGTTCGCCGGGGAAATTCCAACCGCCAAAGCCCCGGCGGTCGGCGATGACCTCGTAGAAACAGTTCTTGCCGGCGGCTATCCCGAGGCGCTGACCCGGTCCGCATGGCGGCGGAGGCAGAACTGGTATCTGGACTATATCGAGGCGATCGTTCAGCGCGACGTCCGCGACATCGCCCGGATCGACCAGTTGAACCTGATGCCGCGTCTGATGCGCGTGCTCGCCGAGCATTCCGGGCAACTGGCGAACTATTCCGGCTTCGGCGCGCCGCTCGGCATGAATCATGTGACGGTACAAAAATATGTCGGGATCCTTGAGAGCCTGTTCCTGATTTGCATGCTGCCGCCCTGGTACACCAACACTCTCAAGCGCCTGACGAAGTCCCCCAAGCTGCATTTCCTCGATTCCGGGCTGCTGGCCGCCCTGAGAGGCATAACGCCGGAGCGCATCCACCGGGACCGCCAGCTATTCGGACCGCTGCTGGAAACCTTCGTATTCGGCGAAATCCTGAAACTGGCGGGCTGGGGCGGGACGCGGCATGCGCTCTCCCACTTCCGCGACAAGCAACGCAACGAGGTCGACATCGCGACCGAGGACGAACGGGGACGGATCGTCGGCATCGAGGTGAAGGCCGCCGCAACCGTGACCGCGGGCGATTTTTCCGGGCTGCGCCGCCTGGCAGACGGCGCCGGCAACAGGTTTGCGTCGGGCCTCGTCCTGTACGATGGCGACCGCACCGTGCCGTTCGGCGAGCGGATGGCCGCTGTGCCGGTCTCAGCCTTGTGGTCGTAACCGACGTTCGCCTGACCGGGACGGCCGGTCGTGAAGGCTGGCTGCCGTCTCGCTATTGTTAAAAGAGAAATCAATAATTGACTTATCAATAAAATTGCTTACGATGCCTTCCGGTTTGGAGGGCGCAAACTGACAGAGACAACAGCCATTTCCGGCGCCCGGCAATCGCCCGGCACGAAACCGCGGGTCGACATGGACAGCCACATTCCGGCGCTGTTCGTAATCCTCGGCGGCAAGATCGGGCTGCACGCGATGCGCCACCATGCGCGCGGCCTCGGTTTCGACCTGCGCGAGTGGCGCATCGTCCAGGTCCTGGGCAGCGACGGGCGTTCGACGATCTTTGCGATTGCAGACCGGATCGCCATGGACCGCGGGGGCACCAGCCGGTCGGTCGCCCGGCTGGAGAAACGCGGGCTGGTGCGGCGGGAGGGCGATCCGGCGGACCGGCGCCGTTCCTATGTCGCGCTCACGGAACCGGGTTGGGCGGTGCACGACGAGATCGCCCGTTTCGCGCTTGCCCGCGAACAACGCCTCCTGCGGGATTTCTCGCCGGCCGACAGCGCGCGGCTGCGGCGGCACCTCAGCGCACTGGTCGCCGAAGCCGACGCGATGATCGCGGAAGGCTGGTCGCCGTGAACCGGCGCGATGCTTTCCGGCCGGCTTACGCGCCGCAAACCGAGCCGGGCTGAACGAGGAAAAGACAGATGTCCGATTTCGCCATGGAACCCCCGGTCCACGACGCCTGGTACATCGGCGCCTGGTCCCACGAACTGGACGGCGGGCCGATCGCCCGCAGGATACTGGGCGAGGATGTCGTGCTGTTCCGCAGCGGCGACGGCACGGCCGCCGCCCTGGAAGACCGTTGCAGCCATCGCGGCGTGAAGCTGTCGCTGGGCGCTGCGGTCGAACAGGGCCTGCAATGCGGCTATCGCGGCCTGGTCTTCGACGGCAGCGGCGCCTGCGTCGTCAATCCGGGCGAGCGGCCCGGCCCGGCCTTCTGCGTGCGCGCCTTTCCGGTCGTCGAGCGCCAGCATTTCGTGTGGATCTGGATGGGCGATCCCGCGCTGGCCGATACCGGCCCGATCGTCGATTTCGCCTGGCACGACAGGACCGGCGAGTGGAATTTCCACTACGCGCGCTACGACATCGCCGCCAACTTCATGTTCATGATCGACAACCTGATGGACCTCACCCATCTGGGCTATGTCCACACCTCGACCATCGGCGGCCACCCCGGCGAGCACGACGACGCCGAACTGACCGTGACGCGCACCGAGCGCGGCGCCCGCTATGTCCGCTGGATGATGGAATCGACCCCGCCGCCGTCCTTCGTCAAGGTCGCCGGCTTCGAGGGCAAGGTCGACCGCTGGCAGGACTTCGAATATGTCGCCCCGGCCTCGGTCCTCCAGTGGGGCGGCGGCCACGACTCCGGAACCGGCGGGCGCGAAAACCGGGAAAAGCCCGGCGGCATGGCCGTCAGGCTGTTCCATCACGCGACCCCGGCGGACGCGGAGAACTTCCACTATTTCTTTTCCACCGCCGTCCGCGGCCAGGCGCTCGATTCGCCGGCCAACACCGCGTTCCATTCCGACATCCTCGAAGCGTTTCTCGAGGACAAGATATTCATCGAGGCGCAGCAGGAAGCGGTCGGCAAGGACCCGGCGCGCAAGCTCCTCTTGCGCGGCCACGACAAGGCGGTGGCCTACAGCCGCCGGGCGATCGGGAAGATGCGGGAAACCGAATTCGCTGCCGCAGCGGAATGACCCCGCCCGCCTCCGGCGGGTGCGGCAGAGTTTGCCCGGTAGCGACATCCGCTTCGGTGCGTTAAGAAAGCGCCGGGTTCGCCAATCCGAACCGAAATCCGGGAGGAAACCATGAAAGTCATTGCCCTCGCCGCCGCAGGCGCGGCCGCCCTCACCCTCGCCGCACTTCCCGCCGCCGCACCGGCGTTCGCGCAGACCTACAGCATCGGGACCAACCCGCAGGGCTCCTCGGCCTACGCGACCGGCGCCGCCGTGGCGAAAGTCGCCAAGGACGTGCTCGGCCTGCGCGCCCGCGTCGTGCCGCAGGGCGGCCCGGTCGTCACCCTGCCGCTGGTCGACAAGGGCCGGCTCAATTTCTCGATCGCGGTCAGCGTCGTCGCCGCCTTCGCCAACCAGGGCAAGGCGATGTTCAAGGGCAAGCCGCAGCCGAATGTCCGCGTGGTCGCCGTTCTGCGCACCCTGCGCCTCGGAATCTTCGCCCCGAAGGATTCGAAGATCGATTCCGTCGCCGACCTGAAGGGCGTGCGCCTGTCCTCGGGTTTCGCCAAGCAGAAGATCCAGGGCCTGTTCTGGCGCGCCCTGCTGAACATGGCGGACCTGACCTTCAAGGACGTCAAGGGCGTGCCGGCGCCGAACGGCGTGCGCGGGGTCGACGATTACATGGGCGGCAAGGTCGACGCCGCCATGTTCTCCATCACCTCCGGCAAGATGCGCCAGGCCTATGCCTCGCGCGGCTTCAAATACGTCTCGCTGCCGGACGACCCGGCGTCGGTGAAGAAGATGCAGGCGATCGCGCCGGGTTCGGTAGTCGAGAAGATCGGCCCGTCGCCGGCCTATGCGGGCGTCACCGGCCCGACCAACATCATGGCCGCACCGTTCATCATTACCGCGAACGCCAAGGTCTCGGACGATATCGTCTACAAGCTGGTCAAGGCGATGGCGGCGAACAAGAAGACGATGGTCGCCGCCTTCAAGGGCATGGCCGGGTTCAACCCGAAGAAGATGTATGTCGATATCGGCGTACCCTATCACCCGGGCGCGATGAAATACTATCGCGAGACCGGCCAGGCGAAGTAATCCCGGCCCATCCGGAGAGCCGCCGTGACGGACCCCGCACCGGACGCGGAGTCCCCACGCAGGCCGAGGTTGAAGCGGAGGCCGCCGCCCCCACCGGCAACGTCGCGGTCAAGTGGGTGGGCGGCGGCCTGTGCGCGCTGCTGACCGCCGGCGCCCTGCTCTGGGCGGCGGACCTCTACCGCGCCGTCGGCCTCATCTTCATGAACGAGCAGTTCTACGCCGCCATGCTCGCGATCGGGCTGGCGGCGCTCTATCTCTGCGTGCCGGCGCGCAAGGGCGAACCGCGCACGCATGTGCCCTGGTACGACCTGGTCATCGCCGCCGTTTCCGCCGCCGCGGCGCTCTATGTGACGGTCGAATACCCGGTCATCCTCGATAATTTCGCCGACAATCCGCCGGACGCCGTGGCGGCGGCGGCAATCCTTCTGGCCGCCATCGTCGAAGGGCTGCGCCGGACTGCGGGCAACGTGCTGTTCGCCTTCCTGATGTTCTTCCTGGTCTTCGCGCTGGTCGGCCATCTCATTCCCGGCCGTTTGCAGGGCGAGAATGTGCCGATCGACCGGCTGGCGATCTATGTCGTGCTCGACGCCAACGGCATGTTCGGCTTCCCGATGAAGGTGTCGACGACCATCGTGCTCGCCTTCATGTTCTTCGGCTTCCTGCTCGAGCCGGCCGGCGGCGCCAGATTCTTCACCGACATCTCCGCCGGGCTGATGGGCCGGTTCCGCGGCGGCTCGTCCAAGATCGCCATCGTCGGCTCCAGCCTGTTCGGCTCGATCTCGGGCAGCGCGGTCTCCAACGTCGTCTCGACGGGCGTCATCACCATTCCGCTGATGAAGCGCGGCGGCTATCCGACCCATTCGGCGGCGGCCATCGAGGCGGTGGCCTCGACCGGCGGGCAGCTCATGCCGCCGATGATGGGCGTCGCCGCCTTCGTCATGGCGGAACTGTTGCAGATCGGCTACGCCGAGGTCGTGCTCGCCGCGCTGATCCCGGCGATCCTCTACTACGCCGCCCTGTTCATCCAGGTGGATTTGCAGGCGGCGCGCGACGGCATCCTGCCGATCGAGAAATCGCTGATCCCGCGCCTGCTGCCGGTGGCGGGCCGCGGCGGCATCTTCATGACTCCCTTCGTCGTCATCGTGCTGTGCCTGTTCCGCTGGTCGCTCCAGCCGGAGACTGCGGCGCTCTATGCGGCGCTCACGCTGCTGCCGATCGGCTTCCTGCTCGGCTACGGCGGCGACCGGCTGACCCTCCGCTCGCTGGCCGCCAGTTTCGTCAAGACCGGCAAGGCCGGCCTGGAGCTGCTGATGATCGGCGGCGCGGCCGGCGCGATCATCGGCGTGCTCAACATCTCCGCGCTCGGCTTCGCGCTGACGAGCGAACTGGTCGGCATCGCCGGCGGCAGCCTGCTCGTCCTGCTGATCCTGGCCGCCATCGTCTGCATCGTCCTGGGCATGGGCATGCCGACGCTGGGCGTCTACATCCTGCTCGCCACCCTGGTCGCGCCGGCGATCGTCGAACTCGGCGTGCCGGACCTTTCGGCCCACCTGTTCGTCATGTATTTCGGCATGATGTCGATGATCACGCCGCCGGTCGCTATCGCCGCCTTCGCCGCGGCCACGCTGGCCGGCGCGCCCATGATGAAGACCGGCTGGCAGGCGGTGAAATACGGCTGGTCGGCCTATCTGATCCCCTTCGTCTTCATCATGTCGCCCGCGCTGATCATGCAGGGCGGCGCGCTCGAAGTGGCGCTCAGCTTCACGACCGCCCTGTTCGGCGTGCTGCTGGTCTCGGTCGCGGTCACGGGCTTCCTGTTCACGCCCATCGCGCCCGCGTTCCGCATCGTTTACGCCGCAGCCGGGCTTGCGCTGATCGTGCCGGTCTACGCCTTTGCCGAGGCGCCGTGGCTCAACTTGGCCGGCGGCGGCCTCGGCGCGGCGCTGATCGCCGCCGACGTCGTCAGGCGCCGGGCGCAGCCGCAGGCCGAACGCCCCGTCCCCGCCACAGCCGGAGAATAGGATGGCCGATACCGCACCCGACCGGAAACGCCCGAACTTCCTGATGATCGTCACCGACCAGCACCGGGCGGACTATCTGGGCTGCGCCGGCCACCCGGTCCTGAAGACGCCGCATATCGACGGCGTCGCCGCCCGCGGCGTCCGGTTCGACCGCTTCTATGTCGCCAACCCGGTCTGCATGCCCAACCGGGCGACCCTGGTGACCGGCCGGATGCCGTCGCTGCACGGCGTCCGGCACAACGGCATCCCGCTCGCCCTGTCGGAGAACACCTTCGTCGACCTGATGCGGCACGAGGGCTACCGCACGGCGCTCATCGGCAAGAGCCATCTCCAGAACATGACCGGGGAGCCGCCGTCGATGCAGCGCCGGATCGAGCCGCGCGACGACGCCTTCGCCGAGGCGCGCAAGCCGGAAGCTCTGGCCGAAGGCGCCTATGAGGAAGAGCGGCCCTGGACCTGGAAGGAGGATCCGGACCACGGCATGGCGACGCCCTTCTACGGCTTCGAGGATGTGTCGCTCGCCACCATGCACAGCGACAAGGTCGGCGCCGCCTATATCGCCTGGATGAAGGCGCGGGGCGGCGACCCGGAAACAATGGTCGGGCCGGAAAACGCCCTGCCCCACGACTATGTCGCGCCGCAGGGCTGGCGCACGGCGGTGCCGGAGGAGCTTTATCCCACCAGCTACGTCGCCGATGAGAGTATCGGCTGGCTCGACGCCTATGCGAAGGAAGGCGGCGGCCGGCCATTTTTTCTCACCGCCTCTTTCCCCGATCCGCACCATCCCTTCACGCCGCCGGGCAGATACTGGGACATGTACGACCCGGCCGATTTCGACCTGCCGGAAAGCTTCCACCGGCTGAGCAACCAGGCGCCGCCGACGCTGCGGTGGATGTGGGAAAACCGGCCGCCGGGCGACGGCAGCCGCAATGTCGGCCAGGTCGCCTACACCGTCACCGAGCGGGAGGCGCGCGAATCGATGGCGCTGACCTGTGGCATGATCTCGATGATCGACGATGCCGTCGGGCGGATCCTGTCCAAGCTCGACGCCCTCGGCCTCGCCGACGACACCGTCGTCGTCTTCACCGCGGACCACGGCGATTTCCTCGGCGACCACCGGATCGTGCTCAAGGGTCCGATGCACTTTCAGGCGCTGGTGAAGGTGCCGTTCATCTGGGCCGAGCCGGACGGCCGGAACGCCGGCGCGGCCTGCTCCGCCCTTGCCGGCACCGTCGATATCGCACGCACCGTGCTGAGCCGCGCCGGCATCGTGCCCTACAACGGTATCCAGGGCCGCAGCCTGGAGCCGGAAATCGCCACCCTGGCAGACCGGGGCGTCGGCGCCGTCCTGATCGAGGACGACCAGCAGCGCGCAATCATGGGCTTCGAGCGCGACTTCCGCGTCCACTCCCTGATTACGCGGCGCTGGCGGCTGTCGGTCTACAGCGGCGCCGGGCATTGCGAACTGTACGACCTGGAGAACGACCCGCACGAGCTGACCGATCTTTACGACGACCCGGCCCACGCTTCGGTCAAGACCGAGATGCTGGAGCGCCTGGCCAAGGCCGAGATCGAGACCGTCGACCGCAGCCCCTTCCCGACCGCCATCGCGTGAAGCCGCAGTTCCGTTTTCGGAGTCCTGCATCCTGCAATGCGGCGATTAACGGACGTATTCTCCGCATATTTTGCGGTGAATACCTTTCCATACGGAGATTATCCGCTATATTCTCTGCATAATTTGCGGAGAATAACCATGTACATCTGGCAACGCGCCGACTGGCCGCGCTTCCGGCAGGACCCGGCCCGGCTCATCGGGCCGCTGGCCGCGGCGCGCCATGCCCAGGGGCGGCTGCTCGGCCGGATGGAGGCATTGGGCTTCGACCTGCGGAGCGAAGCGACCTTGAGCACGCTGACCGAAAACGTCGTGAAGACGAGCGAGATCGAAGGCGAAGTCCTCGCCCCCGACCGGGTCCGCTCGTCGATTGCGGGCCGCCTCGGACTGGATGCCGGCGGCCTGCCGCCCTCAGACCGCGATGTCGACGGCATCGTGGATATGACTCTCGACGCGACCCGGAATTACGGGGCGCCGCTGACCGAAGAGCGCCTGTTTTCGTGGCATGCCGCCCTGTTCCCGACCGGGCGGAGCAGCATGCGGCGGATCGGGATCGGCGCGTGGCGCGACGACGCCGACGGACCGATGGAGGTCGTTTCCGGTCCGCTCGGGCGACAACACGTTCACTATGCCGCGCCACCGGCCGAACGCCTCGCGGACGAAACCGCGGCATTCCTCGACTGGTTCGAAGGCGCGCGAACAATGGACCCCGTGCTCGCCGCCGGCATGGCCCATCTCTGGTTTGTCTCGCTGCATCCGTTCGACGACGGGAACGGGCGCATTGCGCGGGCCATCGCCGACATGGCGCTGGCCCGCTCGGACGACAGCCCGGAGCGTTGCTACAGCATGTCCGCCCGGATAAGGGCGGAGCGCAGCGTGTATTACGACCTCCTCGAATCGACGCAGCGAGGCACTCTCGACATCACGGCCTGGCAGGTCTGGTTCCTCGAATGTCTCGCCCGCGCCATCGGAAATGCGGACGCTACGCTCGCCGCCGTTCTGCTCAAGGCCCGGTTCTGGGAGGTCCATACCGCCGAAGCCTTCAACATGCGTCAGGCAAAGTCCCTCAATCGGCTGCTCGATGGCTTCGAGGGCAAGCTCACATCGTCGAAATGGGCGAAAATGAACGGCTGCTCCCAAGACACGGCAAACCGGGACATCCGCGACCTGATCGACCGCGGCATCCTCGTGCGCGGCCCGGCCGGCGGGCGCAGTACGAGCTACGAAATCGTAACCGAAGGCCGAACGGGAACCGCGCTTGCAGCCCGCCTCAGGCGTTGACGTCGATCACCGTGCGGCCGCGCACGCCGCCTTTCAGGATTCTCTCGCCGGCGGCGAAGGTCTCGCCGAGCGGGATCGCTTCGGTCATGGCTTCGAGCTTCCCGATCGGCAGGTCGGTGGCGAGGCGCTGCCAGGCCGTCTTGCGCGGCGCGGCCGGATACATCACCGAATCGATGCCGAGCAGGCTGACGCCGCGCAGGATGAAGGGCAGGACGGTGGTGGCGAGATCGTTGCCGCCGGCGTTGCCGCAGACCGCCACCGCGCTGTGCAGGCCCATCTGGGCGGCGGCGGTCGCCAGGGTCGCGCCGCCCACCGTATCGACGCAACCCGCCCATTGCGCTTTTTCGAGCGGCCGGCCGGTCGCCTCCAGCCGGCCGATCACGCTGGCGGCGCCGAGGCCGCGCAGATAGTCCTCCTCGCCGGACTTGCCGGTCGAGGCCGTCACCTCGTGGCCGAGCGCCGCCAGAATGGCGACGGCGACGCTGCCGACGCCGCCGGACGCGCCGGTCACCAGCACCGGGCCGGCGCCGGGCCGAAGACCGGCATCCTCCAGCGCCATCGCCGAGATCATGGCCGTGAAGCCGGCCGTGCCGATCGCCATCGCCTGCAAATTACTGAGCGCGTCCGGCACCTTGACCAGCCAGCCGGCCTTGACCCGCGCCTTCTGGGCGAAGCCGCCCCAATGGCGCTCGCCAAGGCCCCAGCCGGTCAGCACGACCCGGTCGCCGGGCGCGAAATCCGGCGACGCCGAGTCCTCGACCGTGCCGGAAAAGTCGATGCCGGGAACATGGGGATAGGTGCGCACCAGCCGCGCCAGTCCTTTCAGGATCAATCCGTCCTTGTAGTTGAGGTCGGAATAGTCGACGCGGACGGTGACGTCGCCCTCGGGCAGCCGGTCTTCGTCGAGGTCCGTCACCGAGCCGGTAACGGCGCCGTCGTTTTCTTCGAGCAGGATGGCGCGGAAAGTCATAGCGGTCTCGCGGGGTTATGATATTCCGGGGCCTGGCGCCGGGCGGGCGCGGCGCGCATCCCCGTCGGGTTTCAAATCAGGTCTCGCCCGCCGATGCAAGGCGGGCGCGGCGAAATTGGCCGAGGGGCGATGACGGACGGAGCCGGCGAAAGTCCTGCAGCAGCGGTTGCCGAAGCGCCGGTACACCGGCTGCGGCACGGCGGGCGCAGCGGCGAACTGTTCGCCATCTTTCTCGTCAACCTGGCGCTGTCGATCCTCACGCTGGGCATCTACCGCTTCTGGGGCCGGACCCGGATCCGCCGCTATATCTGGAGCCAGACCGGCCTGCTCGGCGAGCCGCTGGAATATTCCGGGCGCGGCGTCGAGTTGTTCCTCGGCTTCCTGTTCGCCCTGGTCCTGATCTACGGGCCGGTCCTGGGCCTGTTTTTCGGGCTGGACGTCGAACTGCCGGACCCCGGCGGGGATATGGGCGGGGCGAAGCTCAACCGGCTGGTCCTCTTCATCGGAATCCTCTTGGCGGCGACTCCCGTCCTGATGCTGTTCTATTATGTCGCCCTGTTCGCGGCCTATCGCTACCGCATCGCGCGGACCTCCTGGCTCGGCGTCCGCGGCGGCATGGAAGGGTCGGCGTGGCGCTACGGGTTTCTCGGTCTCGGACTGGGGTTCCTGAACGTCCTTACGCTGGGCTGGACCAAGCCCTGGGCCGATTCCGTCGTGTTCAGGTACCGGCTCGGCCGCACATGGTTCGGCAACGGGCGGTTCGGGTCGCGCCTCGACGCAGGGGGGCTCTACGGCCGTTACGCGCTGGCCTGGATCGGGACGGCGCTTTCGGTCCCGGCGGCGGTCGGCGGGCTGAGCCTGATTATGGCGGACGGCCTGGCCGACACGCCGCAGGACGCGCTCGCCCCGTGGCAGCTGCAGGCGGCCGCCGTCGCGCTCGAACTGGTCCCGCTGGTCGTCTATCAACTGCTGATCTGCGGCTACAAGGCGGCGCTGGTCCGCAAGATCGCGCGGACGTTGAGCTACGGGGAAATCCGCTTCCGGGCGGAGGTGACGTTCGGGGATGTCTTCCGGCTGCGCATTCCCAATATCCTGCTGATGGCCTTCACCCTGGGCTTCGCCTACCCCTATGTCGTCCTGCGCACCGCGCGCTTCATCGCGCGGCATGTGGAGTTCCGCGGCGATATCCGGACCGCCGCGATCGGCCAGACCGGGGTCGCGGCGCCGCGCTACGGCGAGGGCCTGATGGAATTCTTCGGCATCGGGACGATCTGAGCGATGCCTGCCCGGCGCGCCTCCGCCGAGGGGACTTACACGGACGGCCGGACGGCACGGCGGCACAGCGTCCGGGCGACGGTCGAGGCCGACGGTTTGCGCATCGCATCGGACGACGGCGCCGTTGCGGAGACCTGGCCGTTCGCCGATCTGCGCCTGGTCGACGACGCCTATCCCGGCCGGCCCTTCCGCCTGAAACGCGATGCCGGCGACGCGCGGCTGACGATCGCCGACAGCGGATTTCTCGACCGGCTGCGCGCCCATGCCGGCCATCTGCGCCGGAAGGACCTGCGCGGCGCGAACATGAGGCTTCGGGCGGCCGGCTGGATCGGCGCGACGGTCGCCATTCTGGCCGGCTTCTGGTTCCTGCTGCCGCTCGCCGCCGGACCGGTCGCCTCGCTCGTTCCGCTGTCCTGGGAAGAGGGGCTGGGCCGCACCGTGCAGCGCCAGGCGCTCGCCCTGATGGCCCCCGGCGCCCGCGTCTGCGACGGCCGGGCGGGCGGGCGGGCGATGCAAAAACTGGTCCGGCGGCTCTCCGCGGCCGGGCCGTCCCGATACCGGTTTCGCGTCACCGTGGTGGACAACGGGACGGTCAACGCCTTCGCCGCGCCGGGCGGCTATATCGTCGTGTTCCGCGGCCTGATCGACCGTTCGGCCGGCGCCGAAGGGCTGGCCGGGGTCATGGCCCACGAGATGGGCCATGTCATCGAGCGCCACGGCATGGAAAACCTCGTCAAGGCGCTCGGCCTCAGCTTCGTCTTGAGCGCCCTGATCGGCGACACCTCGGGCTTCGCCGGCATCGCCGGCGATATGGCGCAGCGCCTTGCGACGTCCCAATTCAGCCGCGACGCCGAACGCGAGGCCGACCGGATCGCCGTCGAGATGCTGAACCGGGCGAATATTTCCGGCCGGGGCTTACAGGCGTTTTTCCAGATGGTGGCGCGGAAAGATGGATCGGGGGAATCGACCATCGGCCGCTATTTTGCGTCGCATCCCGCGACCCGCGGGCGGGCGCAATTCGTCAGGACGCACGCGACGGGAACGCGCCCCGCCATGTCCGACTCCGAATGGCAAGCCGTCCGAACGATGTGCGGAGAACAGGACTAGGTGTTAGCAGTTTGAGTTTTTTATTCTAGACGCCGAGCGGCGATCAGTCAGAGCGTGGAGGGCAAATACCATTTTGTTTCTGCCGCACTTAATGGTTTATCGCCCATGACGGGAAAACCGGTCAATTGATAGGCTATCGCCCGGCCTTCAGCGTCCACCGCCCATCCGCCAAGGCCCTGAACATTATAGCAATCCCAAAGCATCGGCATTCCGTGGTTGTCCTTCCTCATTTCCGTGGGACAATGGCCTTTGATCTGCGTGGCAGCGTTCCAAGCTGAATTTTTCGACATTGATTTAATCCCCTATTAGCCTGTCATTCCGATATTCGGTTTGTACAATTATCTACGATGCCTAAAGCAAAATCAAGCATTTTCCAGTTCCTTGGCGTTGCGATCAGTCTTCTTAGCGAGTCGCATCAGCGCGCATATTTCTGCCCTGCCCGTCTCGACCTCGGCTTGGGCGCGGTATGCCATGGCGAAAGCGCAGAGAATCGGCGTGTGATCGAGACCGAAAGGACGATTCATCGGCTTTTGTCTTGCCACAGCGGTTTTGACGGGGCGTCCCATTCTGTGATTCGCGCCTTGCATGTGAAGCTCCGAAAACGGCCTTCCCCGTTTCTTCCGTATATATTTGCTTGGACAAACACCATTCGTGCCAGCTTTGCCTCCAGTTTTTTATCCCGAAAATTATTCTTGTACCCAATATGGGAAAACCAGAGGGCGATAATGCCATGCGCCTTAACCGCCAATTTCTTGGTTGACGGGGCTGGCCTGCGAGAAGGAAAATGCCATTGGCCGAACATCAATATGCTCAGAAAAAACTGGCGAACGGTGTTACAGATTTTGTGGTCCGGTGGCCTTGGTGGTCGCGATGCAGCAAAGGGGATACCTATTACACTAAGACCGATCAATATTTCATTGTTTTCCCAGTCCAAACTCCTCGATCCAGCAAAGGATATTTTGTCACCGTTTTTGATGCCAATACGCGCGAATAGTTCTTGATAATAGAGGCGTCTCAAGTCGTTTGCGGCCCGGTCAACTCCTTCTTCCATCCGGTCCATGCCACGGTCCCAAAGGGAAACGGGCTGATTCATGAGCCACCTTACGGCAGGGTTGAACTCTGCCCGAGCGGGCCAAGCCAGCGCAACTACGACCGCCGCAGCGACCAATGGCATTGCGGACGATCTTGTCGAATTGAACATCGGATGCTCCATGTCCAGAGATCGCGGCCCGGCGCGCGCCGGGCCGGTCACCAAACAATCGAAGCTGAAAAACGTGGTTCCAGCTTATTTTTCCATTGCGGGGAGCGGCCCCGCACCTTGTCAGGCTCCTGTATTCAGCGGGCGACCCGACAGAGCGAGCCTGGACGATGTTGCAGGGACCGGCGTCGTAACGTCAATTGTTATGTGTCGGGGAAAAGGGGTGGCGCTTTCCTGACGTTTGTTTTCGTGTGCGAAGATGCCGAAGAGGATTCGGTCCATGGCGGTTCTGTCTTGGAAGGTGCCCATGGGCCATGTCCGACGAAGAATAGCGGGCCGTGCGCCGGATGTGCGGCTAGAGCCTGTCCGCCCCGGACGGAACCACGTCTGGGCGGGTTCTGCGGTTTGCGCAAGGCAGGGCTTGACTCGGCGAGAAGGAACAATATATGAACAATTGGAATTGCCGCTTCGGTCGCCCGGGTGAAAGAACATGCAAAAAAACGCTATATACAGACCGGTCTGTCTTATTTTGCCTCCGGCCGGAAAATGGCGCAATTCCGGGATTATGCGGCCCTGGAAATTTGAACGATCGTTAAAAATTCGATACGAATGAAGAATTATATCCTATAACGGTCCCGCCATGCCGGCCGGAACGGCGGCGGCGGGAGGCTTTCCCGGCTGCACCGGCGGTTCCGATGGAAACGGACACGCTTCAGGCGGCGCGGGCCGGCCGCTACGCCGCCGGCAGGCACTCCTGAAAGGCGACCGGCTTGCCCGCGGGCTGGCCGAGCAGTTCGTCTTCGCGCATGACGATATTCCCCCGGACCACCGTGGCCTTCGGCCATCCGGTCACCGTCATGCCGTCGAACGGCGTCCAGCCGCAGCGGGTCTCCATCCAGCCGTTCGTAATCGTGCGCCGCGCCTTGAGATCGACGACGGTGAAATCCGCGTCGTAGCCGAGCGCGATCCGGCCCTTGCCGGCGATGCCGTAAATCCGGTTCGGCCCGGCGCTCGTCAGGTCGACGAAGCGTTCGAGGCTCAACCGGCCGGCGGCGACATGGTCGAGCATGAGCGGAACCAGCGTCTGCACGCCGGGCATTCCGGACGGGCTGGCGGGATAGGGCCGCTCCTTCTCTTCCCGCGTATGGGGCGCATGGTCCGAGCCGATTACGTCGACAATGCCATCGGCCACGGCCTGCCACAGCGCCTCGCGGTGCCGGGCGTCGCGGACCGGCGGGTTCATCTGGGCATAGCCGCCCAGGCGCTCGTAGCATTCCGGGGCCGCGAGCGTGAGATGCTGCGGCGTCGTCTCGACCGTCGCGACGTCCGTCGCTGCGGCGAGCAGCGGGAGTTCCTCGGCCGTCGAGATATGCAGCACATGGATGCGCCGGCCGGTCTCGCGCGCCAGCGCCAGGATGCGCTTTGTCGCCAGAACCGCCGTCTCGACATCGCGCAGATGGGGATGCTGCGCGGCCCCTGCCGCCGGGTCGAGCAGCGCCTTGCGCGCGTTCAGCCGGTCTTCGTCCTCGGCGTGGATGGCGGCGCGGCGGCGGCCGCTTGCGAGCACCCGGCGCAGGGTCGCGTCGTCGGCGACCAGCAGCGAGCCGGTGGAACTGCCCATGAAAATCTTGACGCCGGCGCAGCCCGGCAGCCGCTCCAGCGCGCCGAGCGCTTCGGCGTTGGCGTCCGTCGCGCCGAGGAAAAAGGCATGGTCGCACCAGGCCCGCCCCTCGGCGCGGCGGAGCTTCGCGGCGAGAGCGTCGGCCGAATCGGTGTTCGGCGAGGTGTTCGGCATTTCGAAGATCGCCGTGACGCCGCCTTTCGCGGCGCCGCGGGTGCCGGTCTCGAGGTCTTCCTTGTGCTCAAGCCCCGGCTCGCGGAAATGCACCTGGGTGTCGATGACGCCGGGCAGGACGTGCAGGCCGCCGGCGTCGAAGCGCTGTGCGGCAGCGGCCCGGCCCAAGTCGCCGAGCGCCGCAATCCGGCCGTCGCGCACACCGATATCGGCCGCGACGCGCCCCATCGGCGTCATGACCGCGCCGCCGGAAATCGCCAGATCGAAAGGAATATCGTTCATGCCGCCGCCCGCCGCCGCTGCCGCCCCGTTCCGTTTCATATACCGGGCGGCGGCGGCGTTGAAGGATTTCCCGGCGCGTCCAGCCCGGATTTCTCCCCGATGTCACGGTCTTCGCGGCGCTGTCGGGCCGGCAGGGCAGGAAAGCCGCGCCGCGCGATGCGGGACATCGGGCAAGCGGCTTGACGCACCCTGCCGGCCCGACAGCGCCGCCCTCCGGGTCGCGCCCCAATTCGCAATCCGGGGACGTCCGCCCGCGGCGTCGCGGGCCTCGACCGCAGTCCCCGCTACGCTTTTCGGCCCGCTTCCCAGTACTGAACGGGGCGGATCGAACGTCCGGACGCGACGCAGGCCATGACATTGAGGAGAAATCCGGGCTAGATAACCGGCGCCCGATACCGGAGAGAGCCCGCCGCAAATGACCGGATACCATATCGCCGAGGACCGGGCGGTGCTGCGCGTTTCCGGCGCCGACCGGATCGAGTTTCTCCAGGGCATCGTCTCGAACGATGTCGCGAAGGCCGACCGGGATTGCGGCGTCTGGGCGGCCTTCCTCACGCCCCAGGGCAAGTATCTGCACGATTTCTTCCTGGCCGCCGACGGCGAATCGATCCTGCTGGACTGCGAGCGCGCGCGGGCGGACGACCTGCGCAAGCGCCTGCGGCGCTACACGCTGCGCTCGGACGCGCGGGTCGAGGAGGCCGACAATCTGGTTGTCACCCTGACAGCGGCGGAGCCCGCCCCGGCGCCCAGCGCCGCGGCCTGTTTTCCGGATCCCCGGCACCGGGATGCCGGCTACCGGATGATCGGCCGGCGCGGCGCGGTGGAGCGGGCGATGGCCGCTGCCGATCCGCTGGAGTGGGACCGGCGCCGTCTGGCGCTCGGCCTGCCGGACGGTTCCCGCGACCTTGAGGTCGAACGCTCCACGCTGGCCGAAGCCAACGCCGACCTGCTGGGCGGAATCGACTGGGAGAAGGGCTGCTGGATGGGCCAGGAGGTCACCGCCCGGATGCACTATCGCGGACTCGCCAAGCGGCGCCTCACGCCGATGCGCGTCGACGGTCCGGCGCCGGCGCGCGGCGCAACGGTCGAGCGGGACGGCAAACCGGTGGGCGATTGCCGCTCCTCGGCCGGCGACCTCGTCATGGTCCTCGCCCGGACCGACGCCATCGACGAAGCGGAACCCGGCCTGCGGTCCGGCGAAACGCGCCTGCACCCGGCTCCGCCGGAGTGGCTGAAAGCGGCGCTGCGCGAAAGCAATGCGGCTTCCGGCGCTGCATAGACGACTTTAGGAATGCCGGGGAGGCGGCGGGGGATGATGCCACCGGTTCAGGGTTCGCCGCCGGTCTTTCCGGAGGGGTCGGATCCAGATGTCCTTCTTCGGCCGATCGCGTCCGGTGCGGCGGTCGTATCGGCCGCGACCCCCGGCGATTCCGATGCGGGTCCAGCCCGACGCCTTGTAGCGCGCGCCGGTGATCTGCGCCGAACGGCATAGGAACGCGCTGGCGTACGGGGCCGTCCGGGGCGGCCGGATTTTCCCCTTGGCCGCATCAAAATCCGACGAGAACTTTTGGCAGGTAGGTCGCCGCTTCGGGCACCAATGCCACGATCAGCAGGACGACCGCTTCCAGCACCACGAAGGGGGCGACGCCGCGATACATGTCGCGGTAGGTCATTTCCGGCGGCGCGATGGTGCGCAGGTAGAATACCGCCGGCGCCATCGGCGGCGTCAGATAGGCCGTCTGGATCACGATCACCACCATCACCGCAAACCAGATGCCGTCCACCCCGGCGGCCTTCAGTTGGGGCAGGAAGATGGGCAGGCAGATCAGCACGACGGTGATCCAGTCGAGCACGAAGCCCAGCAGAAAGACGATGAACAGGAACAGCGCCACCATCTGGGCAGGGCTGAGCTGCAGGTCGTCGACCAGCCCGCCGACCAGCGTCGAGCCGCCGATGACGATGAAGACGCTGGAGAACATGTTGCCGCCGACGACGATCATCATCACCATGGCGGTGACGGTGAGCGTCTTGCGCAGGCTCGCCCGCAGCAGGACGAAGCTGAATTCCCGATAGGCCAGGGTCAGCAGAATCGCGCCGACCGAGCCGACCGCCGCCGCCTCGGTCGGCGAGGCGATGCCGGCGAGAATCGCGCCCAGCACGGCGGCGACCAGCACGACGGCAGGAGCCAGGCCCGACACGGTGATCGCCAGTTTCTCCCGCAGCGGCAGCGCATAGCTCTCGGGCGGCGCCCGCGGCGCGTCCTGCGGGCGCAAGGCCGCGCGGACGAAAATGTACAGGATGAACAGCACCACCATCAGCCCGCCGGGAACGATGATCCCGGCGAACAGCTCGCCGATCGAAAGCTCGGCAAGCGAGGCGTAGATGATGACGACGATCGACGGCGGGATGATCGTGCCGAGCGAGCCGCCGGCGCAGATGGTGCCGGAGATCAGGCCCTTGTCATAACCCAGCTTCATCATCGCCGGGATCGCCATCATGCCGATCACGGCCTCGACCGCGCCGATGATCCCGGTGGCGGCGGCGAAAACGGCGCTCATCGCGATGGTGGCGATGGCGAGCCCGCCGGGCAGGAAGCCGACCCACACCTGCATGACCCGGAACAGCCGCTCGGCGATCGCCGAGCGTTCCAGCATCGCGCCCATGAAGATGAACAGGGGGACGGCCGCCAGCATCGACGCCGTGGAAATGCCGAGCAGCCGGTCGAAGAAGATCGAGCCGATCGCCTCACCGAAGGTGCCGATGCCGAACAGAAGCGCGACCGCCGCCAGGCTGAACGAGACCGGCATGCCCAGGAAGATGAAGAGGAACAGCGCAGGGAACATCAGCGCTGCGATCAGGCTTCCGCTCATCCGTCCCTCGCCGGGTCCGGCGCCGTCATGGCTTCAATGGGCCTCGGACCGGTCCGGCCGGCGCACCCGGCCGGGAGCCCGGATGCCGATGCCGTGGCGAACCGCTTCGGCCGCGGCCTGCAGGCAGAAGCAGACCAGCCCCAGCGCGATCCCCGCGTAGAACGGCCAGATGACCGGCGCCCAGGGACTCACCGGCTCCAACTCGCCGGTCAGGAAGGCGATAACGGCCCTTTTCGTCGCGATAAACGCGAGAACGCCGAAGATCGGCAGGATGAAGGCGACATGGAATATCAGGTTCAGCCCGTGCTGGACCCGTACCGGCAGCCGCGAGGACAGGAAATCGATCCGGACATGAAGATTCTTGGACATCGCCAAGCCGGCGCCGAGCAGGAAGATCGTGCCGTTCAGCATGTAAGAGATGTCGTAGGACCAGACGGTCGGCGCCCGGAAGGCGTAGCGCGCGACCACTTCGTAGAACATCGCCGCGACAAGCAGGGCGATCATCGCCATCGCCAGACCGCCGACCAGCCGCGAAAAACCGTCGATCGTTTGCAACAGCCGGTTCAGCATGACGGCCCGAAATACAGAAAGCGGCGCCCCGGACAGGCGCCGCTTTCCGCAATAAGCGATTACCCGAAGTCGGCGAAGGTTACTTGACTTCCCAGATCCGCGTGAAGGCGTTCTTCGCCCAGGTGTCCTGGTAGGCCTTGTAGGACGCCCAGATGTCCGCCATCCACGGCTTGCCGGCCGCTTTCGTCTCGGCAACCTTCTTTTCGATCCAGGCGCGCCCGGCTGACTGGATTTCCCTGACCAGCGCCGCTTCCATCTGGACGATCTCGTTCTTGCCGGATCGGTATTCCTTCATGGCTTTCTGGTCGGTGTCGCCCAGGCCGAGATAGGTGTTGAGCACCGTCATCTTGGCCGCTTCCTTGATCGCCATCTGGAGGTCTTTCGGCACCTTGTCGAAGCGGTCGGCCTTCAGGAACATCTCGGTCATCGTGCCGGGCTGGTGGACGCCGGGCAGGATGATGTATTTGGCGACCTTGTGATAGCCGAGCGCGAGGTTGCCGCCCGGCCCGGCATATTCGACGCCGTCGATCGCCTTGCGCTGGAGCATGCCGAAGATTTCCCCGAACGGCGTGACCGTCGGGGCGCCGTTGAAGGTTTCCTTCAGGATGGCCGCCCAGGCGCCGGTCGTGCGGTGCTTGTAGCCGGCGAGGTCCGCGCGCGTGCGCACGGGCTTGTGCGAATGGGCGAAGATCTCCGTGGTGCCCTGGCCTGAATAGAAGCCCGCCAGGCCCATCTGCTTGCGGCGGAAATCCTCGTACATTTTCTGGCCGCCGCCGTTGAAGAACCAGTGCATGAAGGGCTCGGGACCCATGCCGCCGGGGAACCCGGAAAACAGGGCGTTGGTCGGGTCCTTGTTGACCAGGAAGCCGGCATAGCTCCAGCCCATGTCGACGGTGCCGTTCTGGACGGCGTCGTAGATCTTGAACGGATGGGCGAGCACGCCGGCGCCGTAGGGTGTTATTTCGACCTTGCCGCCGGTGTAGAGCTTGACCCGTTCCGTGAACCCTTCGACGAACAGTTTGAAGACATAGCTGTTCTTCGGCGCAATGGTCGCCATTTTCCATTTGAAGTCGGCGGCGCCGGCCGTACCGGCGCTGGCGACCGTTACCGCGGCCGCGACGAGCAGCCATTTTCCGAACCGAGTCATTCCTGTTCTCTCCTCTACGTCGTCTGACCGCGCGTTGCCGGCGCACCGCGTTCGATGGCCATGGGCCGTATGGTATGCAATTCGGGCGATGCTGCGCAATGCGCCTTTTCCATGCGCCGGCGCGCGATTCCGCAAAAATCGCGGGAATTCGGCCTCTGCGGACCGCATAAGCCAGTCCGGCAACGGCGCCCGCTGTTGGCGAACCGGCATTTCGTATACCATTCGCGCCGGTCCACCCTGCAAACAGAATTGAGAATCCGCCCGCAATGATCCCCGGACTCGACCATATCGGCATCGTCGGCGCCGACCTTTCGGCCATGGAGGCGGCCTATGCCCGGCTCGGTTTCACGGTGGCGCCGCGTTGCGAACTGGTGGCGCTCGCCGGAGACGGCAGCGCGACGCCGCTCGGCCAGGTCAACAGCCATCTGGTGTTCGGCAGGACCTATGTCGAACTGACCGCGGTCGAAGGCGATCTCGAGACCCATCATCTGCGCGACGCCATCGCGCGCTACTACGGTTTCCATATCGTCGTGCTGACCGCGGACGATGCGGAGGCTGCGCGCAGCCGGCTGATCCGCAGCGGGATCGACGCGCCGCCGACGGCGCTGGCCGGCCGCGAGATCCGGTATCCGGGCGGGGACGGCATGGCCGGCTTCCGCTGGTTCCGGGTGCCGGATGCCGACCTGCCCGACGCCTTCGTCTGCTATGTCGAACAGCTGACCCCGGACCTGGTGTTCGACGCGGCGCTGAACGACCACCCCAACGGCGCGCGGGAGTTGCAGGACATCCTGATTTGCGCGGACGATCCGGCCGCGGCCGCCGCCCGCTTCGCCAGGGCTTCCGGCGCGGCCGTCGCCGCGACGGCGGACGGGCCGGGCGTCGACCTGGCTGTCGGCCGGGCGCGCTTCCTCGACATCGAAGCGCTGCAGCGGGCGTTTCCCGGCGTTGCGCCGCCGGCCTTGCCCTGGGCCGCCGGCTTCACGGCAAGCTGCCCGGATTTCCCGGCGACGCGGCGCTTCTTCCGCGACTCGGACTTGCTCTGGCGCGGCGGCGGCGACCGGCTGTGGCTCGCACCGGACCATGCCTGCGGCGCCATCGTCGCCTTCGCCCCGCCGGCATGATGCAGCCCTGGCAACTGACCGCCGGCGCCGCGGCGGACGCGATCGCCGCCGGAAGCCTGACCAGCGAGGCGCTGGTGCGCGCCTGCCTCGACCGGATCGCCGAACGGGAGGAAACCGTAAAGGCCTGGGCCTGGCTGGATCCGCAGGCCGCCATCGCAGAGGCGCGCCGGCGCGACGCCGAAGCGCCGCGCGGCCCGTTGCACGGCGTGCCCGTCGGCATCAAGGACATAATCGATACCGGCGACATGCCGACGGAGTACAACTCGCCGCTCTATCCGGGCCACCGGCCGGCGCGGGACGCCGCCTGCGTCTCCATCCTGCGCAGCGCGGGACTGGTCGTGCTCGGCAAAGCGGCAACCGTGGAATTCGCCTCGCTCGGCCGCAACGCGCGGACGCGCAATCCGCGCAATCCCGAGCACACCCCCGGCGGCTCGTCGAGCGGGTCCGGCGCGGCGGTGGGCGCCGGCATGGCGCCCCTGGCGCTCGGCACCCAGACCGGCGGCTCGGTGATCCGGCCGGCCTCGTTCTGCGGCGTGTTCGGGATGAAGCCGAGCTACGGCCTCATCGGCACCGAGGGCATCAAGGTCTACGCCCAGTCGCTCGACACCATCGGCTACACGGCCCGGTCGGCGGAAGACCTGACGCGGCTGTCGCTCGTGCTCGGGGTCGTGGAGGAAATGCCGGAGCCGGCCGCGCTGCCGGCCCTGCGCATCGGCGTCTGCCGGACGCCGCACTGGGCCGAGGCCGCATCGGAGACCCATGACGCCATCGAGCGCGCAGCCCGGCGGCTGGCCGATACCGGTGCGTCGGTCGAGGCCGTCGCCGATCCGCCTGCCTTCGACGGGCTGACCGAGGCCCAAGACCGGATCATGCACTGGGAGGGCCGCGGCGCCTATCGCGCGGAATATCTCGCGCAGCCGGCGATCCTGCACCCGGCCTTCCGCGACGAGGTGGAAAACGCCAAGGGCCGGACGATCCCGCAGATCAACGAAGCCTACGACCTTATGGCCGTTGCGCGCATCGCGTTCGCCGCGGCGTTCGAGGGTTACGACGCCTGGCTGACGCCGGCGGTCGTCGGCGAGGCGCCGGCCGGGCTCGAATCGACCGGCGATGCCCTGTTCAACCGGATGTGGACCGCGCTGCACGGCCCCTGCATCACGATTCCGGCCCATCGCGGCCCGAACGGCCTGCCGGTCGGCGTGCAAATCGTCTCGCCGCGGCTCGGCGACGCCCGCCTGCTCGCGGTCGCCGAAGCGGTCTCGCTCATCCTGACGGATCGATAGCTGCGTTCAACCGCGCGGCGTCACCACCGGCAAGGCATCGCAGGACGGCAAATCCGCAATATCGTGCAGCAGGCCGAACAGGGCCTCCGCCGCCGCGGGTTCCAGTTGCCGCGAGGCGCAGTCCATGAATTTGGCCTTCAGTTCGGCCGTAGTCATCGGGTTCTCGGCATGGCCCCGCCAGCGCGTCACTTCCCGGCTCGATACGGCGCTCCCGTCCTTGAGGTCGAGATGGACGATGTCCGCCCTGGCGCCGGAGGCGTAGACCGGATCGTCGTCCGGCCCGACCGTGCGTTCAACCCGATCCATCAATGCCTGGACATCCGGCCGCTGTAAGAAGGAATCGTCCAGCTGGTCGAAGCCGAGGGCCCCGGCGATCAGACCGGCGGCGGCCGTGAACTCTGCGCTGAATTTCGCCTCCAGACCGGTTTGCGGTTTGCGGAAGGGCATCACCCGGGCATGACGTTCGCTGAGGCAGTAGCGGACCCGCTCGATCTCCCCGATATCGATTCCCGCGCCGTGCAACTGGATTGCGCAATCCGCACCGCGCTGGGCGGCGCCGACGATCGGGTAGCGCTTGACGTTCAGCCGTTCTGCGACGATGCCCCAGTCCCGGCCGAGCCGGTCAGCCGGGCGGGTTACGTCGGCGTTCCGCTGCGGGGAAAGGCCGAGCAGATAGCCGTCTTCGCCGTCGAGCGCGTGGGGGCCGGCCTCGACCCCGGCCATCGCCAGCCGCACGGCCGACAGGCCGGCCTGGGCCGCGCGGCCGCCCTGATAGGGTTTGGCCATGGTGCCGAAATTGGCCATCACGCCGCCGCCGTGGGCGACGCACAGGCCGATCGCGTTGCGCACCGTGCCGCCGTCCAGACCGTGCAGGCTGGCCGCCGCCGCGGCAGCGCCGAAAGCGCCGAACACCGCCGTCGGGTGCCAGCCGCGGTCGTAGAGATGCCCCGGCTCGCGCTTCATGATCTCGCGCCAGACCTCGTAGCCGACGACGTAGGCGCGGACCATGTCCGCTCCGGTCGCGCCGACATGCTCGCCCTCCGCCAGGACCGCCGGCACCAGGACGGCGCTGACATGGTTCGAATAGGCGTAGTCGTCGTAGTCGAGCGCGTGGGCGGTCGCCGCGCCGACCAGCGCGGAGTCGGGCGCGCTCGCCCGTTGCGCGCCCAGCGCAACCCGCGCTTCCGGAGGGCCGCCGCGCGCCGCCACGGCGGCCGACAGGGTCGTCCAGACCGGCTCCGACAGGCCGGCGATCGTCACCCCGACCGTGTCGCAGAAGCCGGTGCGCACCACGTCCTCGGCGCCGTCCGGCAGGGTGTGGGCGTCCGCATCGGCGATGAATGCGACCAGACTCTCGGTTAGCGCGCCCACCTCGCCTCCTTTATTCGCGAAACCATGTTGTATACCATTTGGCGACGATAGCCGGAAAACCGGCGCCTGAACATCGAATGACAGCGACCGAAGACACCTCGACAGCGCATCAGAAGGCGTATGAGCGGATCCACGAACTGATCCTGACCGGCAGGATCGCGCCGGGAGAGCGCCTGCGCGAACGCAATCTCGGCGCCCTGCTGGGCCTCAGCCGCACGCCGGTGCGCGAGGCTTTGCGGCGCCTCAGCTCCGAAGGCGCCGTCCGCTTCGAACCCAACCGCGGGGTCTATGTAGAGGAAATCGACCGTGGCGAGCTGCTGGAAATTTTCGATATCGGCGCGGCGCTGGAAAGCCGCTGCGCCAGGCTGGCGGCGCGCAAGATCGGCGGCGAAGCGCTCGGTGTGCTCCAGGACTGCCTCGACGGCATGACGAAGCTGGCCGCCCGGTCGGAGCGCAATCCAGGGTCCGACTACGTCAAGCTGGACAAGCGCTTCCATTCGACCATTGTGGCCGCCACGGGCAACCGGAAGCTCCAGGCGCTGGTCGAGCATGTCGTCAGCCTGCCCGTATTGTCCTCTGCGTTCCGCCAGTACGGGCCGGAGGATTTCCGGCGCAGCGTCCGCCAGCATGGCGAAATTCTCGAAGCCATCCGGTCGGGCGACGAAGCCTGGGCGGAGGTCGCCATGCGCAACCACATCCTGACCGGACGGAACGCCGTCGTGAAACAGGACGGAACGGCCGAAGACTGAGACCCGCAGTGTCAGGACGCGGCCGGCGCGGCGCGCGCGAATGCTTTGACCTGAAAGGCGAAGCCCCTATTCTGGTATACCATCCGGCCGCGGCGGCGCGTTCCGCTGCGGCGCAAGACCGACCGGAGGCGGCGTGTACCAGATCGGCATCGATGTCGGCGGCACCTTCACCGATTTCGTCCTGCACAACGACGAGACCGGCGAAACGTCGATCCACAAACTGCCGTCGACGCCCGACGACCCGTCCCGCGCCGCAGTCGCCGGCATCGAGGCCCTGAGCGCGCGGGAGGGGTTCGATCCGGCGCACCTGAACCGTGTGGTCCACGGCACGACCATTGCGACCAACATCATCCTGCAGCGCACCGGCGCCCGGGTGGGACTGATCACGACCGAGGGATTCCGGGACATTCTGCATATCGGGCGCAAGAAGCGCCCGCTCAACTTCTCGAACTACCAGGACGTGCCGCGCCAGACCGCGCCGCTGGTGCCGCGCCGGCTCCGGCTTACCGTTCCCGAGCGGGTGCGCGCGCCCGACGGCGCGGTCGAAATCCCGCTCGATGACGACGCGGCGCGGCGCGCCCTGCGCTGGCTCGCCGGGGAGGGAGTCGATGCAATCGCGGTCGCCTTCCTGTTCGCCTTCCTCAATCCCGATCACGAGAACCGCGTCCGCGACCTGGCGGCGAAGGAGTGTCCGGACGTATTCGTCACCTGCAGCCACGAGGTCTCGCCGCTCCATCGCGAATACGAGCGGTTTTCGACCACGGCGCTGAACGCCTATGTCGGGCCGGCGACGGCGACCTATACCGCCCGCTTCAGCGAAGCGCTGAACGACCTGGGCGTTCGCGCCGATCTTCGCCTGATGACGTCGGCGGGCGGCGTCATCGGCTCGCGCGTCGCAACGCAACGGCCGGTCGCGCTGCTCGCCTCGGGGCCGGTCGGCGCGCTGATCGAGGGCATCGCGATCGGCCGGTCGATCGGCCGTCCCGGCGTCATTACGCTCGATGTCGGCGGCACCTCGGCCGATGTCGGCGTCGCGCGCGACGGGGCGATGCATCTGAAGCATGTACTCGATACCCGGATCGGCGATTACGACGCCATGGTGCCGATGGTCGATGTCAACAGCATCGGCGCGGGCGGCGGTTCGATCGCCTTCGTCGACGAGGCCGGCATGTTCCAGGTCGGCCCGCGCAGCGCCGGTGCGCTGCCGGGGCCGGCCTGCTACGGCCACGGCGGCGCGGAGCCGACGGTGACGGACGCCTTGGTCTGCCTCGGCTGGTTCCGGCCGGAAACCCTCAGAAGCTCGGGCATCGCCATCGATCCGGCGCTTGCCGAACGCGCGATCCGGGGCGCGATCGCCGAACCCCTCGGCCTTACCCTCGAAGATGCGGCGCTGGGCATCTACCGGATCGCCTGCCGGCACATGATCGACGCGATCCGGCTGGGCAGCGTTTCCAAAGGTTACGATCCGCGAGACTTCCTGCTGGTCGCCTTCGGCGGGGCCGGCGCCGCCTTCGCCGCGGAGATCGCCCGCGAACTCGGCATTCCCAAGACCATCGTCCCGCCTCATCCCGGCGTCGGCGCCGCCGCCGGCCTGCTCAGCACCGATATCCGCTACGACTATATGGCGAGCCACTGGGCGGACCTTGCGGACGCCGGCCTGCCGGCCGTTGCGGACAAATACCGCACGATGGCCGCCCAGGCGCGCCGGGAACTGGCCGCGGACGGTTTCGCCGACGAGGCGGTGACCGTATCGTTCCAGGCCGATTGCCGCTACCGGGGCCAGGGCTACGAGCTCGGCGTCGAGACGCCGGCCGACTTCGGGAACGGCTGGAAGGACGCGGTTGCCGAAGCCTTTCACCGCGCGCATGAGCGCCACTATCTGCGCCGCTTCACAGACGCACCGGTACAACTGGTCAACCTGCGGGCGACCGGGATCGGCCGGGTTCCGGCGGCCGGAAACGGCAACTCCCGCAGCAGCGCGCCCTCAAACGCCGGGACAATCGCCGAAGCCGCCCGGATCGGGACCCGGGCGGCGGTCTTCCCCGCCGGCGACGGCTGGGTCCGGGCAGAGGCCGCCGTCTACCGGCGCGCCCGGCTGGCGCCCGGCGCCGTGCTGGAGGGCCCGGCCATCGTCGAGCAGGAGGACACCACAATCGTCGTACCGCCTAACTACCGCGCAATTCCGGATGCGCACGGCCACCTGACATTAGAGGAAGGGCGCTGACCGTGGACGCCAAGTCGCCGGCCGAACTGCCCGATATCGAAACGCTGCGCCGCGAGGCGGCGAGCACGGCGGCCGCGCCGCCGGCCGGGCGCTATTGGAAGCCGGTCGCGGTCGATCCGGTCCTGCTCCAGGTGATTGGCGGTGCGCTGAAGACGACAGCGTCGGAAATGGCGGAATTGCTGTTCCGCATGGCCTATTCGTCGATCATGCGCGAATCGCAGGATATCGGGGCCGGCATTCTCGACCGCTTCGGCCGCCAGCTCTGCGAAAGCGATTCGACGCCGATGCATTGCGGCTCGCTGCCGGCCTATGTCAGGGGCATCGAGAAGAAACATGCCGGCCGCTACCGGCCGGACGACATCATCCTGCACAACCATCCCTATTTCGGCGCGTCCCACGCGCCGGACTACGGCGTCCTGATCCCGATCTTCTTCCGGGATATCCATGTCGGATTCGCCGGCTGCACCGGCCACATGGTCGACATCGGCGGGGCCCATCCGGGGTTTTCGGTCGACGTGCCGGATGTCTATGCCGAAGGCAAGCTGATCAACGCCGCCAAGATTTTCGAGGCCGGCAAGCGCAACGACACGCTCTGGGACCATATCATCGAGAATGTCCGTACGCCGGAGGCCAATGCCGGCGATATCGAGGCGATGATCGCCTGCTGCCGCCTCGGCGTCCGGCGCTTTACGGAATTGCTCGAACGCTACGGTCCGGATACCGTGATGAGCGCCTCCGAATCCTGGCTCGACTATGCCGAGACACGGATGCGGCGGCGGATCCGCGAGATTCCCGACGGGATATACGACGCGCCGGGCGGCTGGCTGGAGGACGACGGCAAGAATTTCGGCGTGCCGCTGCCGATCGCGACCCGGGTCATCGTCGACGGCGAGGACATCTACGTCGATCTTTCCGGCTCGTCGCCGGAGGTCGAAACGGGCTTCAACTGCCCCTTCGAAGGGAGTGTGCTCCCGACGGTCAATTTCGCCATCCGGACGCTGCTGCTCGACGAGGCGGGCGACGGGGCGGACGTTCCGCAGAACGACGGCATCTTTCGGCCCGTCAAGGTCTACGCGCCGGAGGGCAGCATCTTCAATCCGCAGTTTCCGCGCGGTTGCGAGGCCCGCTTCGCCCAGATCAACCGCATCCCCGACCAGATTCTCCAAGCCTTCGCCGCCGCCATGCCGACCCGGGTGACGGCGGGCAACTCGGCAAGCGTCAGCGCCATCGCCTATGCCGGCAGCCGGCCCGACGACCCGTCGCAATACTGGGTGCTGATCGAGGTTAACGAGGGGTCCTACGGCGCGCGCTGGGGAAAGGACGGCATCGACGCTATCGACAATCTGATGGCCAACACGCGCAACAACCCGATCGAGGAAATGGAACTGAGCGCGCCGGTGGTCTGCGAACGCTACGAGCTGCGGGACGAAGCGCCCGCGGCCGGCAGATGGCGCGGCGGCCTCGGCTCGGTGAAGCGCTGGCGCTTCCTGGCGGAAACCTCGATCGGTTCGACCGGCGACCACCGGTCCGGCGACCCGCCCTGCGGCCTGTTCGGCGGTGCGAACGGGCGGGCCGGCGCCATGATTCACAACCCGGGCCGGGCCGGCGAATCCGACCTGCCGGCCAAGGTCAGCGGCTATCGGCTGGCCGACGGCGATACGCTGGAGATCGTCGGCATCTGCGGCGCCGGGATGGGCGACCCGCGGGAGCGCGATCCGGCCGCCGTGGCGGAGGATGTCGCCAACGGGTTGATCGGACGCGCCGACGCCGAAACGGTCTACGGCGTCTCTGTCGGCGCGGACGGAACCCTGGACCGGCCGGCCACCGAGCGCCTGCGCCGGCATTGGCGTGGCGCTGCCGGCGAAGCCGCGCAAACCTGATGCCCACAGCGCGCCGGTAACGCCACAGCGCCGGACACGGTCCAACCTAAAACGGATACGCTCTAGCCCGGATTTCTCACCGCAGTCATGACCTGCGCGGCGCTGTCGGGCCGGCAGGGCAGGAAAGCCGCGCCGCGCGATGCGGGACATCGGGCAAGCGGCTTGACGCACCCTGCCGGCCCGACAGCGCCGCCCTCCGGGTCGCGACCGGACGTCCGCCCGCGGCGTCGCGGGCCTCGACCGTAGTCCCCGCTACGCTTTTCGGCCCGCTTCTGGCGGATCGAACGTCCGGACGCGACGCAGGCCGTGACTGTGGTGAGAAATCCGGGCTAGAGCAATCGTCCCGGCCATCGTCCGGTCCGCACCATGTCTTCCATCACTTCGAGCATGAGAGCGGACACGGCCCTGGTCGCGCGGGACTGGACGCCGCGTACGACCGAAGCGATGGAAAGCTGCCAGGAGATCTGCGGATCGATCAGCGGCACCGCGATCATCTGGCCGGCCGCCACCTCTTTCGACACGGCGAACAGGGGAAGGATCGTGCAGTAACCCTCCAGGACCAGCTCGATCATGCTGGGCAGGGAATCCAGATCGATCCTGACCGAGAGCGCGTAGCCCGTCCGCGCCGCGGTCTCCTCGAGCACCAGCCGGATGGTGTGCGGCAGCGCCGGCAGGACCAGGGCCTGCTTCGCCGCCTCGGCAAACCGGATGGCTTTCATGCGCCGGAATTCTCGGGTCGGCGGACAAATGAGATGCAGGTCCTCTGCCATCAGGGGCCGGACGTGAATCCCCTCGTGGGACTTGGCGTCGTAGAGCAGCGCCATATCGAGCCGGCCGACATGGAGCCACTCGGTCAGGTGCCCGCTCATGCCCTCGACGACGTGAAGCGAGATGCCGGGGAAGCGGTCCTCGACTGCGTTGACGAGCGGAATGGTCAGGCCGCGCGCAGCCGACGTCGGCAGGCCGAGCCGGACTTCGCCGGATGGATTCGACGCGTGATACTGGACCAGTTCCTCCGTCCGCTGAAGCTGAAGCAGGAGCGAGCGCGCATGGTCGAGGAGCAGGCGGCCGACCTCGTTGGGCGTCACGCCTCGGGAATGGCGCGTCACCAGTTCCACGCCCAACTGCTCCTCCAGCTTGCGCAATTGCTGGCTCAGCGACGGCTGGACGACGTTGAGCTGTTCGGCGGCGCGCGACAGGCTGCCGGCCTCGGCGATCTGCACGAAATACTTCAGCTGCTTGAAATCGACCATATCGCCTCGCCTCCCGATAGCGTTTCGAAACGCGGCGCGGGGGTGCCCGCCGGATACGCACCCTGCGGTTTACGAACGAGCCGGAAACGGGCACGACGCCTGTTCGCACTCCGCCGGTCGCAAGAACCATGATATCGATACAATTATATATCATTTCAAATGATATAAGAAATTTGAAAAATCGCTGGATTTTAATGTTATGTTATAACATAATAATATTAAATTAAATGATATTAGATATTGCCTTTATATTATTGTTCGATGGCGCTGCCGGCGAATACACTTTGCCGTCCGGCGCGGTCCGGGGCGGCCAAGGCGTCGGACATGCGGATTTCCTGTCGGGAACAGCCGGTTCGCCTGGTCAGCTTCGGCGATAAACGGCGCCTCCCGTGCAGTTGCCGTGTTGCGCCCCGCAACGCCGGGCACGGAAGTCCCGCCCGGTGCGGAGATTTTGAGGGAGGAAGCGATATGTCGAAATTTGCACTGCGTACGGCGATCGGCGGAGCGGCGGTCTTCGCCACCGCGATTGCTCTGGGAACCGGCCCGGCGAGCGCTGCTGAGGCGAACCCCTGTATCGGAAATTCAGGCCCGGTGACGGGGCCGGCGGCCTTCGGCGGCAAATCCATCAGGATGGGCGCCGAGATGGCGGTCGACGAGATCAATGCCGCTGGCGGCGTCCTCGGCAAGAAGCTCAAGTTCATCCAGTACGACGACCGCGGCGCGCCGCCGCGCGGCGTCGACAATGTCCGGCGCATCGGCCTGCGGGACAACTGCGTCGCGATGCTGGGCGGCTACCATTCGACCGTCGCGCTCGCGATGCGCGATCCGATCCACGAGATCAAGATGGTCTATGTCGGCGTGATCGCGGCCAACACCAATGTGATCGAGAACGGTCGAAATCCCAACTTCATGTTCCGCGTATCGGCCAAGGACCGCTGGGTGTCCAAGTTCCTGGTCGCGGAAGCGCTCAAGCGCTCGCCGAACAACAAGGTCGGCATCATGTACGAGAATACGGGATGGGGCAAAGGCGCCTATCCCAACATCCAGGCCGCCCTGCGCGAGCAGGGCACCAAGGAGGTCGGCGCCGAAACCTTCAACTGGAAGGATACGGACATGACCCCGCAGCTGATCCGGCTGCGCAAGGCGGGCGCGGAATCCCTAGTCATGTGGGGCCTGGACCGCGAAGGCAACCAGATTATGCGCAGCCTGCAGAAGATCGGCTGGAACCCGGTCAAGATCGGCGCCTGGGGCTTCGCCGGCAACCTCGGCGAACTGGCGGGCAAGCTCGCCAACTGTTCGCTCATCATGCAGACCTATTCGTGGATGGGCAAACTGGAGCCGCGGGCCCAGAAGCTCTACGACACCATGAAGAAGCGCTACGGTATCAAGAGCCAGAAGGAGATCCGCATGGGCAGCGGCGTGGCCAACGCCTATGACGCGATCCACATCATCGCCAAGGCCATCAAGACCGCCGGCAGCTTCGACCGGCAGAAGGTCTACGAGGCCATGTTCAAGGTGAAGCACAACGGGCTGGTGATGAACTACAACCCGGCTTTCGAGCAGACGGAGGAACGCCACGATGCGATCCTGCCGGACGCCTACAAGCTGACGGCCTGGTACAACGGCGAGCTGCTGCCGCTCGAGCAGACGCCCTGCAAGTAGGCGGACTGCCTCCGGGGCGCGTCGCGGACGCGCCCCGGGGCTTCCTCAATGTTATTTCCTTTGAAACCTCGCCCTTGACAGGCCGGATTCCATGAGCGCCGCCCTCCAGTATTTTCTGGCCGGGCTCGGGATCGGCGGCATCTATGCGCTGGTTGCCATCGGCTTCCACATCATGTGGTCGTCGGCCAAGGCCGTGAACTTCGCCCACGGCGACACGCTGATGCTGGGCGCCGTGCTGACGATCGTTTTTCTCGACCACGGGATCGCGATGCCGGTGGCGATCCTGTTGTCGATCGGGGTCGCCATCGTCTTCGGGGTCGTGCTGGAGCGGGTCGCCATCCGGCCCTTCGCCGATCAAGCCGCCTCGATCGGCTGGATGCTGACGACGATCGCCATCGGCATCATGCTCGAGAGCTACGCGACCATCGAGTTCGGCGCGTTCGCCCGGCCGCTGCCGTCGCCCGGCGTCGACAAACCGATCATCATTTTCGGCGCCGGCGTCTTCATCCAGGAACTGCTGATCCCGTTCGTCGCGGTTCTGATCGTCGTGCTGCTCGGGGTCTTCCAGCGCCGGACGCAACTCGGGCGCGCCATGCGGGCCGTCGCCTTCAACCGGGTGGCGGCGGGCATCGTCGGCATCAACGTGCTGCATGTCGCCATGTTCTCCTTCGCGCTGGCCAGCGCCCTCGGCGGCCTCGCGGGGATTCTGGTCGCGCCGGTCATCCAGGCGTCGGCGACCATGGGGCTGCTGCTCGGGATCAAGGGATTCGCGGTCGCCATCATCGGCGGAATCACCAGCGCCCCCGGCGTCGTGATCGCCGGGCTCCTATATGGAATCATCGAAAAATTCGTCGACGGCTACATCAGCACCGCGGCGCGGGAGGCCGTGGGATTCAGCCTCGTAATCGTCGTGCTCATGCTGTTCCCGCAGGGCCTGTTCGGACGCAGGGAACTCGTCAAGGTATGAGCCGGCTCGCGCGCCACTTCAATCCGGCCTTCGTCGTTGCGGCGGCGATCCTCATTCTCGCGCTTCCGCACATCGCCGCCAACGAATACGAACTGCGGCTGATCACGCTTCTGCTGATCTACGCGATCATCGCGCTCGGCCTGAACGTGCTGGTCGGCCTGACCGGGCTGGTCTCCCTGGGGCAGGCCGGGCTCTACGCCATCGGCGCCTACACCGCCGCGATCCTCGCGACGCGGCTGGGCGTCGGGCTGGTGCCCGGCCTGATTCTCGGCATGGCGCTGGCGGGCGCGTTCGGCGTCCTGCTCGCATACCCGACGGTGCGGGTGCGGGGCGTCTATCTGGCCGTCGTCACCATCGCCTTCGGCATCATCGTAGAGAATGTCGCCATCGAATGGGACAGCCTGACGGGGAGCTGGGTCGGCATCTCGAACGTGCCGGCGCCGACGCTGCTCGGCCTGCCGCTCGACACCAATGCCTATTTCGTCGTCGTCGGCGCGAGCGCGCTGATCGCCTTTCTCGTCAACCTGAACCTGATGAACTCGCGTTTCGGCCGGGCCATGCGGGCCACCGCCCAGAGCGAAATCGCGGCCCGGTCCCTCGGCATCAACGTCGTGATGATCCGCACTCTGGCCTTCGTCGTCTCGGCCATGGCGGCGGGCGCGGCGGGCGTCTTCTATGTCTATCTCAACAAGTACATCAGCCCGGACATTTTCTCCTTCACCGATTCGATCCGTTTCCTGCTCATGGTTATCCTCGGCGGGTCGGGGACCGCGCTCGGCCCCGTGGTCGGCGCGTCGATCATGACCTACCTCCCGGAATATCTGCAGGCTTTCGGCCCCTGGCAGGCTTTCGCCTACGGCCTGCTGCTGGCCGCGGTGATGTTCTTCCTGCCGCGCGGGATCGTCGGATCGATCGAATTCTTCCTGTCGGGCCGCATGGCGGAAGCGAGACCGGACACTGCGCCCGCGGAGCGCCCCCGCCTCGCCGATATCATCGCGGTCGAGCAGACCGACGGATCGGCCTGCCTCGACGCCAGAGGCGTCTCGGTCGCCTTTGGCGGCCTCGTCGCGGTCGACAAGGTCGACGAAACCGTCGATTCGGGCAAGATCCACGCGCTGATCGGGCCGAACGGCGCGGGCAAATCGACCTTCCTCAACGCGATTTCCGGGGTTTACCGGGCCGATTCCGGCAGCATCACCTTCCTCGGCCGGGATACGACGCAGCTCAACAGCTATCGACTCGCCCGGCTCGGGCTGGCGCGCACGTTCCAGAACACCGAGTTGTTCTCGAACATGACCGTGCTGGAGAATGTGCTCGTCGCCTTCCACAAGGAATACCGGTCCGACATTTTCTCGACGATCTGCCGGCTGCCGTCTTTCGGGCGGGACGAGCGGCATTTCCGGCAGGCGGCGATGGACCTGCTCAGCTATGTCGGCCTTTCCGCCTACGCCCATGAGAAAGCCGAAAACCTGGCGTTCGGCCATCAACGGCAGCTGGAAATCGCCCGCGCACTCGCGCTCTCGCCGCGGCTCCTGCTGCTCGACGAACCGGCGGCGGGCCTGACCCATACGGAAATCGAACAGCTCATCGAGGTCGTCCGCGATCTCGCCGCCAACGGCATCACGATCCTGATCGTCGAGCACCATGTCGAGCTCATCATGGAGATCTCCGATCATGTGACGGTGCTCGACTACGGCGAACTGATCGCCTCCGGCACTGCCGAGGAGGTGCAGACCGATCCCAAGGTGATCGAGGCCTATTTCGGCAGCCAGAGCTTCGGCGAGGGGTTGGCGTCCGAAACTGCAGGCCCCGAAACCGCAGACGGGGAGGCGTAGCCGTGGCCGTCCTGCTCGAAGTGAAGAACCTGTCCGTGACCTACGGGCATGTCGAGGCAGTGCGCGATGTCTCGCTGCTGGTCGAGGAAGGCGAGTATGTCTCGATCATCGGCAACAACGGCGCGGGAAAGAGCTCGACCCTGAAGGCCATCGCCGGCGTCGTCAAACCGGCGGGCGGCGAGATCGTCCTCGACGGCAAGCCGATCGCCGGCATGGCGTCCTACGACGTCGTGCGCCGGGGCCTGTCGATGGTTCCCGAAGGCCGCCTGATTTTCGCCGACCAGACCGTCGAGGACAATCTGTACCTCGGCGCCTACGCGCGGCGCGGCGGCGCCCGGTCGAAGGACGTGTCAGAAGACCTCGAGCGCATGTTCGCGCTGTTCCCGATCCTGAAGGACCGGCGCCAGCAGCTTGCCGGCAGCCTTTCGGGCGGCGAGCAGCAGATGCTGGCCCTGTCGCGCGGCCTGCTCTCGCGGCCCCGCCTGCTCATGATCGACGAAATGTCCTTGGGGCTCGCGCCCCGGGTTTTGGAAACGCTGTTTCCGGTGATCGAGATGCTGAACCGGGAAGGCCTGGCGATCCTGCTGGTCGAACAGTTGGCCACGGTCGCCCTGCGCTATGCCCACAGAAGTTACGTTATGGAGGATTCGAGAATTCTTCTCAGCGGCGCGTCGGCGAAGCTGGCCAGCGATGAGCGTGTCATCGAGGCCTATCTGGGACGCCGGAAGGCAGGCTGAAAAGGGATGTCGGCCGGGCTGCATCGGCTGCGCGCCAGCGCGGCAACGGATGGAAGCCAGGTCTCGACCGGTCGCGGCGGCGCAGGTCAAGGGCGGCGCCGAGACGAGTCAAGCAAGGAGGAAGAACCATGTCTCAAATTGTCGATCTGACCCTGACGCTGGAAGACAACATGCCGGCGCACAAGCTGTTTCAGCGCCCGGTGGTCGTTCCGCATCTGACCCACGAGCAGACCAAGGCGTTCAATCTGGGCGTGCCCGAAGACCGGCTGACCTTCGCCACCACCTATATCGGCACCATCGACCATATCGCCACCCACGTCGACGCCTTCTACCACGTCAATCCGAACGGCGCGTCGGTCGACAAGATGCCGCTCGAAATCTTCATGGGGAAAGCGGTGTGTTTCGATATGACCCACATTCCCGATCTCGGCGATATCGACGTGGCGGAGATGGAAGAGGCGGAGGCGAAGGCCGGCGTGAAGGTCGACGGCCATATCGTCCTGCTCAACACGGGCCTGCACAACCGGCACTATCCGGACGTCAAGGTGGTCTGGAGCAACGCCGGGCTGACGGCGGAAGCGACCCATTGGCTCGCCGACCGAAACTCGACCTTCCACGGTGTCGAGGGACCGTCGACCGACAAGCCCTCGTGGGACGAGTTCCCGAACCATCGCGTGTGCCGGGACCGGGGCATCTCCCACTACGAGTGGCTGATCAATCTCGAGGAGTTGGTCGGCAAGGGAGAGTTCATGTTCTACGGCCCGCCGCTCAAGATCAACAACGGCAGCGGCTCGCCGGTGCGGGCCTGGGCCGTGCTCGATTGAGGGAGGGAGCGCGCCCGCCCTGGCGCCGGCTTCGGCCGGCGCGGGGGTGGGGCGTGAAAGGCTGAAACGGTATGTCAGTCCGCCCATCCGCAGTGGGTGACGATCCGCGGGTGCCGATCACCTTCGTGACCGGATTCCTCGGCGCGGGCAAGACGACGCTGGTCAACCACGTCCTCGCCGATCCCGGCAGCGGCAAGTGTCTGGTGATCGTCAACGAGTTCGGCGAGATCGGCATCGATTCGGACCTGATCGCCCGCGCCTCGGACGATATGCTCGAGCTGACCAACGGCTGCATCTGTTGCGCCAGCAAGGACGACCTAATCGAAACCCTGTACACGGCGTTCATGCGCCGGGTCGGCGCGCTCGAACCGCAGATCGAGTTCGACCGGGTGCTGGTCGAGACGACGGGCATCGCCGACCCGTCGCCGCTGGCGCAGCTGCTGTATACCGACATGCAGCTCAACCTGTCCTACCGGCTGGACGCCATTATCACCCTGGTCGATCTGAAGCATGTCGGCAACCAGCTCGAAGCCAACGACGAAGCCAGAAAACAGGTTGCGATCGCCGACAAGCTGATCCTCAACAAACGGGACCTGGTCGGGGAAACGGAGTTTCGCGCGTCTGTCGAGGCGGTGAACGGGCTCAGTCCGTATTCGGTGAAGGAAGTCACGACCAACTCGGCGGTCGCTCTCGACCGGCTGCTCGATCTCGACCTGTTCGAGCCCAAGATCAGGGAGAGTTCGCTCGGGGAGTGGATCGGCATGGTCGAGGCCGCCGGCGGATCGGGCCACGGGTCCGGCGACGACGGGTGCGAGACGCACGAACACCATGACGGACACGATCACCACGACCATGGCGACGTATCGGCGGTATGCATCGAGGAAGAGCATCCGCTCGACTATCACCGGCTGATGGAACTGATGGTCGAACTCACCCAGGAGTATGGCGACGAGCTCTACCGGGTGAAGGGGCTGTGCCGCTTCGTCGGCAACGACCGGCCTGTGATCCTCCAGGGCGTGCAGAAGGTCTTCAGCCCGCCGACCTATGCCGAGACCTGGCCCGGCGGCAGGGCGCAGACGCGCCTCGTGCTGATCGGCCGGGGTTTGAAGGGCGACGATATCGAACGACGCCTCGCGGCGTGCCGGTCGGCATCGGACACGCCGGTGTTCGAACGGGGCAGGGGCTCGATCTGACAGGCGAGCCGCGTGCGGGAGCAGAAACGATGAGCGATTTCGCTTTTACGACGGCGATCGAGTTGAAGGGTCTGATTGCGCGCGGGGAAATCTCGCCGGTCGAACTCGTCGAAGCGTCCCTGGAGCGGATGGAAGCGCTGGAGCCCACGCTCAACTGTTTCGTCCAGACTTCGCCGGACCTGGCGCTCGAGGCGGCGCGGAAGGCCGAGAAGGCCGCGATGGCGGGCGAAGACCTCGGCCTGCTGCACGGCCTGCCGATCTCGGTGAAGGACCTGATCGCCGTGGACGGCCTGAAGCTGACTTTCGGCTCCCGCGCCATGGCGGACAATGTGGCGGCGGTCGACGCGCCCTCGGTGGACCGGGCGCGCCGGCAGGGCGGCTGCATTATCGGCAAGTCCACGACCAGCGAATTCGGCTGCAAGGCGGTGGGCGACAGTCCGCTCACCGGGGTGACGCCCAATGCCTGGAACCTCGCCAAGACGCCGGGCGGGTCGAGCTGCGGCGCCGCCACCAGCGTTGCCGCCGGCATCACGCCGTTCGCGCTCGGCACCGACGGCGGTGGGTCCGTGCGCATCCCGAGTTCGCTCAGCGGCCTGTTCGGCATCAAGGCGCAGTTCGCGCGCGTCGCGGTCTATCCGGCGAGCGCCACGCCGACTCTGGCCCATGTCGGCCCGCTCGCGCGAACCGTGCGCGACGGCGCGCTCTTGCTGAACGCGGTCGCCGGACACGACCGCCGCGACCCCTTCGGCGTCGCGCAGCCCGTGCCCGATTTCCTCGCCGCCTGCGACCGGCCGGTCGAAGGCATGCGGTTGGCCTGGAGTCCGACGCTCGGCTATGCGCAGCCCTCCGACGAAGTCGTCGCCATCGTCGAGGACGCCGTCCGGACGTTCGAGGACCTGGGTTGCACGGTCGATCTCGTCGAACAGGTCATGGACGAAGACCCGCTGCCGATCTGGATGGCGGAGTTTTATGCCGGCGTCGGCACCCGGCTGAAGGACGTGCTCGCCAACAAGCCCGAACTGCTCGACCCGGCGGTGGCCGAGGTCCTGGCCGGTGCGCTCGACCAGGAGATGGGCGATTACTACGCCAAGGTTTTTGCGCGTTACGACTTCCGCGAAAAGATGCGGACCTTTTTCGAGGATTACGATCTGCTCCTGACGCCGACGCTTCCCGTCCCCGCTTTCGACGTGGGGTGCGACGCGCCTCCGGAGTTGCCCGACCGCAATATCGTATCCTGGGTCTACTACACCTATCCGTTCAACCTGACGGGCCAGCCCGCCGCCTCGGTGCCGGCAGGCTGGACGCGGGACGGCCTGCCCGTGGGCATGCAGATGGTTTCGAAGATTTTGCACGAGGAAGACATTTTCCGCGCCGCTGCGGCGTTCGAGGCCGCCCGGCCCTGGGCCGACCGGAAGCCCGATCTGGCCGCCTGAACCGGATTCTTCCCACTGTCAAGGCCTGCGCGTCAGGCCAGCCGTATTCGCGAAATTCGTCAGTTGAGCAGCTGTCTCGGCAGCCACATGGCGATTTCGGGAAATGCCATGATAAGCGCCAATCCGGTCAGCTGCAGGAGCACGAACGGAATGATGCCGGCGTAAATCTGCTGGATCTTCACCTGGGGCGGGGCTACGCCCTTCATATAAAACAGCGCAAATCCGAACGGCGGCGTGAGGAAAGACGTTTGCAGGTTCACCGCAAGTAAGATGGCGAACCAGTAAACGACGTCCAGCTTGGACACATGGCCGGAGAAGTCGAGCAACTCGACGATCGGCGCAAAGACCGGAATGACGATCAACGTAATCTCGATCCAGTCGAAGAAAAAGCCCAGAAAGAAAACGATCGCCATCAGGATAAAAAGTATTCCCCACGACCCGAGACCGGCGCTGTCCACAAGGCCGATAACGATTTCGTCGCCGCCGAGAGAGCGAAACGTATAGGAAAACGCGGTCGCACCGATAAAGATGAAAAATATCATGGCGTTGGTGAGCATCGACCGCTCAACGACCTCGCGCACCAAAGTGAACGTCAGCCGCCGGTTCAGCGCCGCAAGCAAGATGGCTCCCAGAGCCCCCATTCCGGCGGCCTCGGTCGGCGTGGCCCAGCCGAGGATAATCGAACCGAGAACCATGAAGATCAGGAAGATCGCCGGAAGAAATCCGCGCAGGAGAAGGCGGATCAGTTCCCGGTAGCTTTCCGGCCCCAGTTCGCGGGGCAAAGGCGGCGCCAGCTTCGGCCGCAGACTGCATAGCGTCGTGATGTAGATCAGATAGAGGCCGGCCAGCAACAGGCCCGGAAAGAAGGCCGCCACGAACAGATTGCCGACGGACCGGCCGAGGAGTTCGCCCATGATGACCAGCATGATGCTCGGCGGAATCAGTACGCCGAGCGTGCCGGATGCCGCGATCGTGCCGGTGGCCAGGGGCGTGTTGTAGTTGCGCTCCAGCATCACTGGCAGGGCCATGATGGTCATCATGACGACCGAGGCCCCGATGATTCCCGTCATTGCCGCCATGATGACGCCCATCGCGGTCACCGACAGCGCCAGGCCCCCGGGAACCCTGTACAACAGAACCTGCAGGCAATGCAGAAGGTCTCTGGCGACGCCGCTCTTTTCGAACATCGTCCCCATGAAAATGAACATGGGGATGGCGATGAGGACCTGATTGTCGGCAATTCCGCCCCAGATGCGCGAGACGATATTGAAGAATTCGATCTGGGCAAATACGCCGAATGCAATTCCGATAAATCCGAATCCGAGCCCGACGCCGCCCAGAATGGCGCCGACCGGGTAACCGGTGAACAGAAGAAAACCGAGAGCCAGGAACATGAAAAGCGGCATATAGTCGATAAAAAAATCGATCATAGCAGCTCCCTCGTCGGGCTCGTTGCCGGCTCATCGCCGGCCGTCTTCGGAATGACCGATGGACCGAACAGTTCGACGAACTTGCGCAAAAATACGCTGACCGCCGCCAGGAAGATGAACACAATTCCAATCGGCAGAAAGGCCTTGATGATCCAGCGGTGCGGCAGTCCGGTTGCCGAATCCGAATTTTCTCCCAGGTTCCAGGATTTCTCCCACCAGTCGGTGCCGTGATAGAAAACAATCACGCAATACGGGATGAGAAACAAAAGACAGCCCAGCATCTCGATCCACAGTTGCGCCTTGCGCGGCAGCCGTTCATGCACGATTTCGATGCGTACATGGGCGTCCTTCATATACCCCCACCCGATGCACAACAGGAACAGCACGGCATGCAGGTGCCATTCGAGCTCCTGCAGCTTGGTCGAGCCGAGCACAAGAAACCGGCGCGTGACCACGTCGAAGGCGATGACCACGATGAGCAGCACGCTCAGCCACGCCACCAGCGAGCCGACAAAACTGACAAAGCGGCCGAGACGATCGCTGATGCGATACAGGATCAACATGCGTTCAAGGAGTTTACGCTGGCGAAAAAGGTTGCTCCGTGCGCTAAACGCGATAGCGCACGGAGCATGACTTTACCGCTGTAAACCGGCTGGGGTCTATTTCAGATATCCCAGGTCGGACCAGACTTTGTACTCGGCGCGGAAATCGGAATAGGATTTCCAGACCTTCTTGAAGTTCGCGCTCCTGGCCCTGTCGTCTTCGACGACTTCGAGCCATGCCTTCCTGAGCGCATTCAGGATTTCAGGCGACCATTTGTGGATTTTCACGCCCTTCTTGATCAGCTCCTTCAGCGCCTTGCCCTGAATCGCCTCACCTTCGGCAAGGCCCTCACGCATATTGTCGCCGCAGGCCATCTCGAGGATGATCTTGTGCTGCTTCGACAGCGCATCCCATTTCTTCTTGTTGATCATGATGTCGAACAGGGTCGACTGCTGATGCCAGCCGGGGAAATAGGCGTGTTTGGCAACCTGATAGAATCCCCAGTCCAGATCGATGGCCGGCATGGAGAATTCCGCCGCATCGATGGTGCCCCGCTCCAGTGCGGGATAGATGTCGGCGCCGGCGATCAGCTGCGTGGACACGCCGATCTTCTGCATGACCTTGGCGCCGAGACCGAAGAAGCGCATCTTGAGACCCTTCAGGTCATCGAGCGTCTTCATTTCCTTGCGGAACCAGCCCGAACCTTCAGGCGCAATGACGCCGCACAGGACGGTATGGATGCCATGCGGGGCGTACAGCTCCTCGAACATCTTCTTGCCGCCGCCATAGTAGTACCAGGCCATGTACTCGCCGGCGCGCGGACCGAAGGGAACCGCAGCGAACAGGGCAAACGCCGGGTCGCGCCCATACCAGTATCCGGGAGTCGACCAGCAGGCGTCGACCGAACCGGCGCTCACGGCGTCGAAACATTCCTTGGGCGGAATCAACGCGCCGGGCTCCGTGAACTGGATTTTGAACTTCCCGCCGGACGCGCCGTCGACCTTGCCGACGAGGCTTTTCCCGAGCGAGCCGAGCTGGATCAGTTTGCTGGGAAAGAAGCTTCCCATTTTCCAGCGCACCCGATCGGCGGCATCCGCGGCCGTCACCGTACCCAGGCAGACGGCGGTTCCGAGCATCGCGCCGAGGAGCGATCGGTTAAATTTACGAATGTTCATTACTGCTCTCCCTCTTCACTGTCGTGGCGATCGAATTCGCCTGGAATCGGTTACTGTACGTCCATCGTTAAACTCGTCCTGAATTCGGCCGATTCGCAGTACGCCCCTGCCGTCGGTCCGAGCCACGGGCCGGCTCGGTCGGACTTTCCCCCGGCAATCTCGCATGAGACAAGGCGTTCGGCACGATGGGCGTCTGGCGACGCCGGCATCCTGTACGATCCGCTGCCGAAGGGCCGGACCGTTCCGTCGTCGATCTGCATACAGGTCGGCAAAACCAGATCTCCAGAGATGCTGATTCCCATAGCCCGCAACATGGGCCGAATGACCGGTGATTTCCCGTGTGGGTACAAAGATTGCCTGCAAAACACATAGTATGTCAACGGCAGGGCCGGCACGAAGGGAGCCGGCGAAGGGCCGGGCCGAAGCGCGGATCGCGTTCGCCGGGCCGGGCGACTGCGGAACGACCCCGGCCAGCGCCCTGTCCTACGGGCGCCCGAGAGACGAATGCGGCGCGGGTCATCGAACGGATACGGTATTTCTCGATACCGGGACTTGCGAGGGCTGAGGCGCGCCCTTAGGCATTGCAGCCGGGCGCCGGAAAGCGGCCGGATTTTGAATGGATGTTCAATACCGGTCTGCCAAGTCTTTGAAATCGCCCGGTTTTTGGAATTGGGCAGAGCGTTCGATAAAATATGTTTTTTCGCGTCCGGCGGCCCTAACCCATTGGAATCGTTGGAAAGACGCCCTTCGGACGTGCGCAAAAGTTATTTTCTTAGGAATTTTTCCAGATAGACGGCCGGCCGGCAGCGCTCTTCGACACCGGGGCGGCTCCCCCGGGCGCGCCGCCTGCCCCGCCCGTCATTCCGGCCGGAGCGCACCCCCTTCCCGTCATTTCGACCGGGCGCATACCCCTTCCCGTCATTTCGACCGAAGCCCACCCCCCCTCGTCATTTCGACCGAAGCGAAGCGAGTGGAGAAATCCGGCCCACGACGGGCGCCGGGCGGATGCCGGAGCCTGTGGCGTCGACGGAGCGCCCGCCGGGTTTCTCCGCTCCGCGCCTGACGGCGCTCCGGTCGAAATGACGGGAGGGGAAGGCCGTGCCGGCGTGGCGGGAGGGGGGGGTGCGCTTCCCTCCCCCGTCATTTCGACCGAGCGGAGTAGCCTGCCCTGAGCGAAGTCGAAGGGAGTGGAGAAATCCGGCCGGCGACGGGCGCCGGGCGGAGGCCGGAGCCTGTGGCGTCGGCGGCGCGCCGACCGGGTTTCTCCGCTCCGCGCCTGACGGCGCTCCGGTCGAAATGACGGATTGGGGGTCGAAATGACGGGTTGGGTTCGAGGACCGGATTTGGCGCACGTCCGGCGGGGAAGGCTGCGCCGGCGTCCGTTTCCGCCTTATCCCCCTTTCGCAGCGGATTCTTACAAGGGGGGGCGCCGGGCGGTCGCGGCAGGCGCACTTCGGGCGTTGACCGGGCCGATATGGGGCGTGGGATACGCCCTGTCAAGGAATATTATCGACAAAGAGGAAATATTTTTGAGACCGGCCAAGCGGACCCCGCCGCATGGAGGGTGCGGGGCGGCGGCTTCGATCCTTTGCAGAGGACTCTTCCGAATAGGGGGAGGAACAGAGGCGCCGAAGCGTTCGCGCCGCCGTCCTACGCCGTGACCCGGTTCTCCACCGCCGCGCCGTCGCGCAGGGCGCGGACCACGGCTTCCGAGGTCGAGACCAGGCCGAAATGGGTGCCGATATCGTACAGGCTCGACTCCTGCTCGCGCGGGCCGGTGGCGGCGACGCAGTCTTCCGGCACGATCGCCCGGTAGCCGTGGAAGAAGGCGTCGTGGACCGTCGAGCGGACGCAGATGTTGGTGACGACGCCGACGACGATCAGCGTATCGGCCTCCATGTCCTTCAGGCTGAGGTCGAGGTCGGTGTTGAAGAAGCCGGAATAGCGCCGCTTGACGATCTCGATATCGCCGGACTGCCGGTCCAGCGCGCCGATCGTTTCGGCGCCCCAGCTGCCCTCGATGCAATGGGGCGTCCGCTTGAGGAATTCGCGCTCGCGCCTTGCCTGCGGCCGGTGCGCATCCCTGATGAAGGCGACGGTCCCGCCGGTGTCGCGCACCGCCCGGATCACCGCGTTCTGGGGCGGCACCAGCCGCTCCGAGCCCGGCAGGACCATCGCGCCGCCCTCGGCGCAGAAATCGTTCATCATGTCCACGACCAGAACCGCGGTGTGCGGCGGCGACAGGGTCATGCTGTCGTCGCTGTGCCGGTGGGCGGAAAAGCTGTCCATGACGGTCTCCCGGCTCGAAGGGTTCAGGCGCCGGCCGCGAGCATCTCGATCATCCGGTCGCGCATGACGAATTTCTGCGGCTTGCCCGTCACGGTCATCGGCAGTTCGTCGACGAAGCGGACGTAGCGCGGAATCTTGTAATGGGCGATCCGGCCGCGGCAGAAGCCGCGGATCGAGTCTTCGGTTTCCGCCGCGCCGGGTTGCAGGACGATCCACGCGCAGACCTCCTCGCCATAGCGCTCGTCCGGCACGCCGAAGACCTGGACGTCCTGGACATTGCCGTTGCGCAGCAGGAATTCCTCGACCTCGCGCGGATAGACGTTCTCGCCGCCGCGGATCAGCATGTCCTTGACCCGGCCGACGATCTCGCAATAGCCCCCGGCGTCGATGGTGGCCAGGTCGCCGGTGTGCATCCAGCCGTCGGCGTCGACCGCCTCGCGCGTCCGCTCCAGGTCGCCCCAGTAGCCGCGCATCACCAGGTAGCCGCGGGTGCATAATTCGCCCCGTTCGCCGACCGGCAGCGTCCGGCCGTCGGGTCCGATAATCTTGCATTCGGCGTGCGGCTGAATCCGCCCGACCGTCGAGACCCGCTTTTCGATCGGGTCGCCGGCCGCGCTCTGGAACGAGACCGGGCTGGTCTCGGTCATGCCGTAGGCGATGGTGACGTCCGCCATGTTCATGTCGCCGATCACCTGCTTCATGGTCCCGATCGGGCAGGGCGCGCCGGCCATGATCCCGGTGCGCAGGGCCGACAGGTCCGCCTGCGCGAAGTCGGGATGGGACAGCATGGCGATGAACATGGTCGGCACGCCGTAGAGGCCGGTGCATTTCTCGTCGTTCAGCGCCTTCAGCGTATCGGCCGGGTCGAAGCCCTCGCCGGGGAACACCATGGCCGCGCCCTTGGCGACGCAGCCCAGCGTGCCCATGACCATGCCGAAACAGTGGTAGAGCGGCACCGGGATGCACAGCCGGTCGGCCGCGGTGAAGCGCATCGCGTCGGTGGTGAAGCGGGCGTTGTTGACGATGTTGCGGTGGGTGAGCGTCGCGCCCTTGGGCGCGCCGGTCGTGCCGCTGGTGAACTGGATGTTGATCGGGTCGCCGGGCTCCAGGGCCGCGCCGATATCGTCCGCCATCTTCAGCGCGGCCGGCCCGGCCATGCCGGCGACGTCGCCGAAATTGACCATGCCGGGGGACTTGGCGTCGCCCATGCGGATGACGGTGCGCAGATGGGGCAGCGTTGCCGATTGCAGCCTGCCGGGCTCGGCGTCCGCCAGCTCGGGCGCCAGCGATTGCAGCATCTCCAGGTAATGGCTGGTCTTGAAGGACTCGGCCAGGATCACCCCTTTGCAGCCGACCTTGTTGAGCGCGTATTCCAGTTCCGCCAGCCGGTAGGCCGGGTTGATGTTGACCATCACCGCGCCGATCTCCGCGGTGGCGAACTGGGTCAGCAGCCATTCCGGCCGGTTCGGCGCCCAGATGCCGATGCGGTCGCCCTTGCCGAAGCCGAGCGCCACGAGGCCGGCGGCGAAGCGGCGCGCCTCCTCCTTGAGTTCGCGCCAGGTCCAGCGCAGGCCGCTGCCGCAGAACACGGCGGCGGTCGCGTCGGGCCAGGCGGCGGCCGTATCGGCGAGCAGCGCGCCGATGGTCTTCTCGAGCAGCGGCGGCGAAGGCGCGCCGACGACGTGGGACAGGCCGTCGCGCGGCCCCTGGTCGTGGGCCGCATCCGCGGGAGCGCCCGCCGGGGCCTTGTCTAGCGAGTCGATCGGCTTGGCGAGATCTACGGTCCAGTCGGTGCTCATGGCTATACGGTCCGGCGGCGGCGGGGCCGGGCTACAGGCTCCGCCAGTCTTCGTCCTGTTCGAAGGCGTGCGCCGCCCGGTAGATCGTCGATTCGTCGTAATGCTTCCCGGTCAGCATCAGGCCGACGGGAAGGCCGTCGCTCAGGCCGCAGGGAATGCTCATCGACGGATGCCCGGTGATGTCGAACGGCGCGGTGTTCGGGATCATCTCGAACGCGCGCTGAATATACAAGCCCAGGGGCGCGTCGGGGCCGGGAATCGGCGGCGCGACCATCGGCAGGGTCGGCATCAGCAGCAGGTCGTAGCGGCCGAGCGCATCGTCGTAGGCGGCGGTCAGCTGGCGCGCCAGGTTCTGCGATTTGGCGAAATAATGCCCGCGATGGTGCCTGAGCATGTATTCGCCGATCATCATGGTGATCTTGAGGCTGTGGGACAGTTCGTCGGCCCGCGCGCGCCAGTTGGCGTGGGCGTCGAGCAGGCTGGTGACGTAGAGGCCCTTCCAGCCCGTGCCGAAGCCGTTGCCCTTCATCATCGTGTCGGTCGCGCCCTCCAGCGCCACCGGCGTCCAGATCGCCGGGCCGTCGCTGTGCATCGGGATCGAGATGTCCTCGACCGTCGCGCCCATGGCGCGGAACCGTTCGGCCGCCGCGCGCACCCTGGCGTCCACGCCGGGTTCGCTGTTGTCCAGGCCGAAGCCCTCCTGCACGACGCCGATGCGCATCCCGCCGGCGCCGCGGCCGAGCGCCTTTGTATACTCGTCCACCCGCGGCTTGTACTGGCGCGGGTCCAGCCCGTCTTCCCCGGCGATGACCTCGAGCAGCAGGGCGTTGTCCGAAACGGTGCCGGTCATCGGGCCGGTATGGTCGATGGTCGGCTCGATCGGCATGACGCCGGTATAGGGCACCAGGCCGTGGGTCGGCTTCATGCCGTAGCAGCCGCTGAACGAGGCCGGAATCCGGATCGAGCCGCCCTGGTCGCCGCCGATCGCCATGTCGACCTCGCCGGCGCCGACCAGCGCGCCGGAGCCCGACGACGAGCCGCCCGCCGTATGGCCGGTCTTCCAGGGATTGTGCACCGGGCCGGAGGCGTTCGTGTGGCTGCCGCCGGACAGGCAGAAATATTCGCAATGGGCCTTGCCGGCGATGGTCGCGCCTTCGTCCAGCATCCGGGTGACGACGGTGGCGTCGAGGTCCGGCGTATAGCCTTCCAGGGTCGAGGCGCCGTTCATCATCGGCACGCCGGCGAGGCAGACATTGTCCTTGAGCGCGACCGTCTTGCCGCTGAGCCGGCCGCCCGGCGCGCCGCGGATCTCGCACTTGATGTACCAGGCGTTCATCGGGTTTTCGCCGGCGCCGGGCCGGCGGCCGGGCGTGCGCGGGTATTTCACCGCCGGCGGCGCGTCGAGCAGCGCGTCGACCCGGTCGTAGGCCGCCAGCGTCGGCTCCATCAGGTCGAGGAAGGACTGGATCTCGCCGTCGCTCATGCTCATGCCGAAGGAGCGGACGATCTCGCGCATCCGGTCCAGGGTGGGGCGTCTGACGGTCATGGCGTTTCCGATCGGCTGGGCCGGGGGCGGCGGGGTCGGTTCGGGCCGGGACGGCGGCGGTTTCGCCGCCGGGGCCGGGGAAGGCGCTTGCGGCTGCGGCCGGGGCGGCGGGGCGGCGGCCTCGCGGGACGGGATCGCGGCGGGCCCCGCGGCGGGCGCAGCCGGTGTCCGCGCGCCGCCGCCGCCCAGGCCGGCGAATTCCTCGATCAGGCCGGTCGCGCCGAACCGTTCGCGGGCGATCTCCGCTTTCACCGCGCCGCGTTCGAGGACCAGGATACGGTCCGACAGCCGGGTCAGGAATTCCAGGTTCTGCTCGACCAGAAGCAGCGTCAGGCCGCGGCCGGTCCGGATCGAGGCCAGCGTCTCGGCCATCTCCTCGATGATCGAGGGCTGGATGCCCTCGGTCGGCTCGTCGAGCAGGAACAGCACCGGATCGGCGATCAGGCAGCGCGCGACCGCGAGGATCTGCTGCTCGCCGCCGCTCAGCACGCCGCCCTGGCGGTCGAGCAGCGGGGCGAGGCGCGGGAAATCGGCGACGATCCGGTCGATCCCGGCTTCCGGGCCGCTGTCGCCGGTTTCCTCGCTCCAGGCGAAATGCAGGTTCTCGCGCACCGTGAGGCTCGGAAAGATGCCCCGGCCCTGGGGAACGTAGCCGAAGCCGAGCCGGCTGCGCCGCCAGGTCGGCAGCCGCGCGATCGGCGCGCCCTCGAAGAAAATCTGGCCGCCGGTCGCCGGCAGCAGGCCCATCAGCGTCTTGAGCAGGGTCGATTTGCCCATGCCGTTATGGCCGAGCAGGCCGAGCACCTCGTTCTCGGCCAGGTCCATCGACACGCCGCGCAGCACGGGGATATCGCCGTAGCCGGCGCGCAGCCCCTGGACCGACAGGATCGCGTCGCCCCTTCCATCCGGGCCGCTTGCCGGGCTGCCGTTCGCCGGATTCCTATTCGCTGGGGCCGGGGCGTTCATTGCGGCTTGCCCAGATAGACGTCGCGCACCAGCGGGTCGCCCAGCACCGTATCGACATGGCCTTCGGTGAGGATGCGCCCCTGGTGCAGGACCGTGACGGTCTTCGCCAGCTGGCGGATGAAATGCATGTCGTGCTCGACGACGACGATCGCCGCGCGGTCGTTCATCTCGACGATGATCTCGACGGCGCGTTCCGCCTCTTCCGCGGTCAGGCCGGCGGCCGGCTCGTCGAGCAGGATCAGCCAGGGGTCGCCGGCCAGCACGGTGCCGAACTCGACGAGCTGGCGCCGGCCGTGGGCCAGGTTGCCGACCGGCTCGCCGGCGCTGTCGGCGATGCCGATGCGCTCCAGGGTCTCGGCGACGATGCGGTCGGCCTCGCGGGTCGAGGCGCGCTTGCGCGCGGCGATCCAGACATTCTCGCGCACGCTCAGGCCGTTCATCACGCTCGGCACCTGGGTCTTGATGCCGACGCCGAGGCCGGCGATCCGGTGCGGATGCGCGCCGACGCAATCGATGCCGCGGATGCGGATGTCGCCCTCGCTCGGCCGCAGCACGCCGGTCAGGCATTTGAAGAAGGTGCTCTTGCCCGCGCCGTTCGGGCCGATCAGGCAGCGCAGTTCCTTGTCGGCGAGGGTGAAATCGACCGAGTCGAGCGCCGTCACGCCGCCGAAGCGGACGCTGACCCCCCGCGCCTCCACGACGCCGTCGCGCGCGGCCCTACGCATCGGCGCGCGCCCTTTCCGCCCTGGTGCGCCGGCGCCGGCCGGCGCCGGCCGCCCCGCCCCGGCCGGGCCGCGCCTTGCCGAGCCAGCCCTGGATCGACGGCACGACGCCGCGCGGCAGGAACAGGATGAACAGGATCAGGATGATGCCGAAAACCAGCGTGGCTTCCAGCGGGTTCTCCCTGCCGAAAACCTCCTTCACCGCGCGCAGGCCGAGGACGAATTTGAGATAGCCGAGCACGGCCGCGCCGATCATCGGCCCGATCAGGGTGCCGGCGCCGCCGACGATGACCCAGATGATGATCTCGGCGGCGAGGCCGAGGCCGAACAGTTCCGGCGTGATGATCTCCGCCGCGTTGGCGTAGAGGCAGCCGGCGAGGCCGGCGAGCGCGCCGCCGAAGGCGAAGGCCGCGGTCTTGCGCGCGCGCACGTCGTAGCCCAGCAGTTCGATGCGCTGCTCGTTCTCGCGCAGGCCGACCAGGATGCGGCCGAACGGGCTGCCGAGCAGCCAGCGCGTCAGCAGGTAGCACAGCACCAGGACGGCGAAGGTGAAGTAGTACAGGTTCTCGTCGTAGATATAGGCTTCCGGATCGCCGGGAACGTGCAGCGTCGGAAAGCCGGGAATGCCGTTGAAGCCGCCGAGCCGGGCCTCGCCGATCGCCCATTGCTCGCCGGCCGTGTGGTTCATGAAGCGGAACAGGATCAGGCTCACCACCAGGGTCACGACAGCGAGGTAGACGTCGCTCAGCCGGCCGTAGAACATCATGGCGCCGAGGATCGCGGCGAACAGGGCGGGCAGCAGGATGGCGAGGAAAAAGCCGCTCCAGGCTTCGCCGGTGTTGATCGCCGTCAGGGCGTAGACATAGGCGCCGAGGCCGTAGAAGGCGGTCTGGCCGAAGCACAGGATGCCGCCGTAGCCCCAGACGAAACCGAGGCTGAGCGCCAGCAGGGCGTAGGCGGCGAAGGTGGTCAGGTTCAGGACGTCGAAGAAGACCGGCAGCACGAACATGACGATCGCGGCGACGGCGACGGAGGAGAGCACCTGCCGGGCGGTCATGGCCGGACTGTCATGGTTGCGCGCCCTACAGCCGGTCGCGGAAGAAGCGGCCGGAAATGCCGGTCGGCAGCAGCCGCAGCAGGATGACGGCGGCGACCAGCAGGCCGATCTCGCCGATCACCGAATTGGCCGCGAAGGTGACGGCCTGCGAGACGATGCCGAAGAAGCCGGAACTGGCGATCAGCCCGGACACGACGGAGGCGCCGCCGGAAATCACCGTGATGAACGCCTTGGCGATATAGAGCAGGCCGGCGGCCGGGCCGATGCCGACCAGCGGCGCGAGCACGCCGCCGGCGAGCCCGGACAGGGCCGATCCCGCCGCGAAGGTCGCCATGTAGACCTTCGAGGTGTCGTAGCCGAAGGCGCTCGCCATGTCGGCGCTCTGCATCGCGCCGCGGGCGATCAGGCCGGCGCGGGTGTATTTCAGCACGCCGAAGATCAGCAGCACGACGCCGACCGCGCTGGCGATGATGAAGACCGTGTAGCCGCTGAGCGAATAGTCGCCCACGGCGAAGCCGCCGATCGGCGCCTTGATGCTGGTCGTGGTCGGCCCGAAGATCAGCGTGAAAGCGCCGATCATGGCGAGGCTCAGGCCCCAGGTCGCCAGCATGGTGTTGATCAGCCGGCCGTAGAGGAAGCGGATGATCAGCCGTTCGGCGACGACGCCGAAGACCGCGACCGTCAGGGGCGCGACCAGCAGCATCGAGACGAAAATGTTTATGCCCAGCGTGTTGTGGGACACGATCGCCGCGTAGCCGCCGAGCAGGACGAACTCGCCGTGGGCGAGGTTCACCACGCGCATCATCCCGAACACGACCGCGAGTCCGGCGCTTATCAGCGCCAGAAACGCGATCGTGTACAGGATCTCGTAGACGACAACCGCCGCCAGATCCATCGAGCGCTGCCGTCTTTTTCAGCCGGTCGAACGAGATGCCGGAGCAGCCGCGATCAGATCTTGATCTCGTACTGCTTGGTATCGTTCGGGTTCTTCTCCAGGTCGCAGACCCGCTGCGTGTCCGACGGCGGAATCTGGCTGTAGCTCTTGGCGATCGTCAGCGTCTGGTTCTTGACCTCGATCAGATGCATGTCGTGGGTCACATGATGCGTCTTGCCGTCGATCGTCACCTTGCCGGTCGGCCCGGTATAGCCGATGCCGCTTTCCAGCGCCTCGATCACCTTCATTCGGTCGAGCGTGCCGGCCTTCTTGACGCCTTCTGCCCACAGGCGGACGCCGTCATAGCTCGACGCCGCGATCTCGTGGATGTCGTCGGTATGGCCGAACCGCTTCTTCCACGCCGCCAGGAACTTCTTGTTCGACGGGAAATCGGCCTGGGGCGAGAAGCTCTGGCACACGACGATGCCGTCGCCTTCGCTCGGCGTCAGGATCTTGTGCTCGTTGCCGGACGACATGGTGGTCGTCGCGATCGGGATCTTCTTCTTCATGCCCGCGGCCGCCCACTGGCGGTAGAAGGACAGGTGCGCCGCGCCGACCAGCACCGCGCAGATCATGTCCGGCTTGGCCTTCTGGATCTTGGCGATGGTCGAGCCGAAGTCCGACACGCTGAGCGGGAAGTAATCGGCCTGGATGACCTCCCCGCCGGCCTTCTGGGCGTAGAACTTGATCCAGTTCGTGGTGATCTGGCCGTAGTTGTAGTCGGCCGCGAGCACATAGATCTTCTTGCCCCAGCGCTTTATCGCCTCGGGCACCAGGATCGCCGACTGCTGGGCCGGCGTCGTGCCGACGCAGAAGACGTTGCGGTCGCAGACGCCGCCTTCGTAAGTCGTGTTGTAGAAATACAGCGTCTTGGCCTTGCGCAGGCTCGGCCGGATGGCTTCGCGCGAAGCCGACAGGATGCCGCCGTGCACCACGTCCACCTTGTCCCGGCGGGTCATGCGGCGGGCATACTGGGTGTAGAGCGCCATGTTCGACTGGGTGTCGTAGGGGATCATCTCGACTTTGCGTCCGAGCAGGCCCCCGGCGGCGTTGATCTCTTCGAGCGCAAGGATGTGCGCCTTTTCCATCGGCTTGCCGTAGGCCTCGAAGATGCCGGACGTGTCCAGGATGCTGCCGAATTTGATGGTGTCGGCGCCCATCGCGACCGACGGCGCCGTCGCCAATGCGCCGGCCGCGGTCGCCCCCTGCACGAATTGTCTGCGGTTGATCGTCATGTTTGTGCTCCCTCTTCTTTGAGTATCGATCGGTTATGCGTCGTCGCCGCCCGATTTGCCATCGGCCGGTCCGCCTTGCGCCGCGTCGCCGTCGCCGCCGACATCGAGATTGACGCCGAGCTGCCGGCCCAGCTTCTGCATCGCCGGCAGCTGCACCGCCATGTTCAGGACGCCCTCGACGGCCTGGTTGAACGGCGAGGCCGCGCCGCCGCCTTCTCCCCCGGAACCGCCGTTTCCGAGGCCGCTCACCTGGTTGATGCGGATCGACTCGATCTTCTCGGCCGGCTTGACCATCTGTTCGACGAGCGCCGGCATCCGGTCGATCCGGTGCTGCTCCAGCCGGGTGTGCAACACCTGCTCGCTCACCGCATTCTCGGCCTCGGCCAGCGCCGCCTTGCCTTCGGCCTCGGCCTTCAGTTCGTGGCGCCGGGCCTCGGCCTTGACGGAAGTCGCCTTGGCCTCGGCCTGCACCTTGTCGAGCAGCGTCTTGACCTCGGACCTGGTGACTTCCTCCGACACGTCGGCGTCCCGCCTGGCGCGCAGCAGGGCGGTCGCCGCGTCGCGTTCCGCCGCCAGCTTCTCCTTCTCGCGCTGCAACTGCTCCTGGGCCGCGACGACGCCGATGCGGCGCAGCTCGGTTTCGGCCTCGGCGTCGAACTCCTCGCCGCGCTTGCGGCTGAGCGCGATCTGGCTGTCGATCTTGGTCGATTCGGCGGCCAGCAGCGCCTGGGATTCCTCCTGGCGCAGGGCGAGGTCGCGCTGGATTTCGGCGAGGCGGGTCTGTCGTTCGGCGTCGATCCGGGCGCGCTCGGCCTCCTGCCGGGCGTGCTGGCGCGCGGCTTCCTCGGCGGCGTCGCCGGCCGCGCGGGCTTCCTCGACCGTCCGGTGCTGGTCGATCTCCGCTTCCTGCTGCTCGCGCTCGATTTCCAGCTTGCGTTTCAGCGAATCGAGCTGGGTCTGGCGCACCGAGACGTCGGCGTCGGCCTCGATATCCGCCCGCTGCTTGCGGTTGGCGGCGACGATCTCGGCCAGCCGGCGCATCCCGACGGCGTTGAAGGCGTTGTTCTCGTCGAGCGAGGCCAGCGACGCCTGGTCGAACCGGGTGAGCGACGCCGATTCGAGGCGCAGGCCGTTCTGTTCGAGATTCTCCACGAGCAGCGCTTCGACTTCCTTGACGAAGGCGCCGCGGTTTTCGTGCAGCCGGTCCATGGTCTGGGTCGCCACGACCGCCTGCATGGCGCCGACAAGCCGGCCGTCCAGCAACTCGTGCAGGCCGTCGGTCCTGAGCGAGCGCGAGCCGATGGCCTGGGCCGCGGTCGCCACGCCCTGCGGCGTCGGCAGGACGCGCAGGTTGAACTCCATCTCGACGTCCAGGCGCAGCCGGTCCTCGGTCATCAGGGAGGCGGCGCCCGTGCGCGCCACCTCGAGCGGCATGGCGCGCATGTTGATCTCCTCGACCCGGTGCAGGAAAGGCAGCGCGATGCAGCCGCCGTCCATCGCCACCCTCTGGCCGCCGAAACCGGTGCGGATCAGGGCGGTTTCGCGGGTCGCCTTGCGGTAGAAGCGCTGCAGGAAGGCGATGAATACCGCCAGCGCAACGACAACGATGACAATCGCGATGAAGGTCGCCATGGGGGTCGCCCCGCTCTTTAAGACCGCCGCAATTCCGGCCGCAATTCTGACAGCCTCGCAGCGCGGATCAAGTTATCCTTGCGTTATTTTCCATGTCAAATAAATTGTCGGGAGTCCGGTGTGCCTGAACTGCACCGGTCAGCGGGCCAGTTGGCGGACGATCCGGAAATCGAACCCATGCGCTTCGGCGAGATAGACCGGCAGACCGCGGAACCCGGCGTCGCTTCGGACGCCGGCGGCGATGCGGCGGTTCCGGGTGACCTGGACGGCGAGGCGCGCCATGCCCTCGTAGATCGACTGGCCGAGATCGTTCAGCGCCGGCGCACGCTCTGCGAACATGGAATGGTAGCGCTCCCGGAAGGCGCCGTTGCGCGGCGTATCGAGCGCCGCGAAATAGCCGGCGCTGACGAAGACGCCATCGGTCGCCGCCGCGCCCATGGCGAGCAGCATGTTCTCCTCGATAGCGCAGGAGAAGCGGAGGATGGAGCGCGCCAGGCCGGCGGCGTGGAAGGCGCGGTTGAACAGCACCGAATCCTGACCGATCAGGGACAACAGCACGGCGTCGGGCCGGCGTTTTTCGATCCGCTCCAGAATGGCGTCGAAGCGGTCGATGTCGGTGGCGGTCTCGTCGAAATCGACATAAGCGCTGCCGACTACCTCGCCGCCCTGGCGGGCCATCGCCCGCGCCGCCAGGGCGTGGGAGACCCGCGGCCAGACATAGTCGTTGCCGACGAAATACCAGCGGCGCAGCCGGTAGCGCGCGCTCAGCCAGTTAAGCGCCGGCAGAAGCTGGCGTTCCGGCGTCGCGCCGAGGCAGCAGACATTGTCCGGCGCGCTGCCCTCGTGCAGCGGCGTGTAGATGTAGGGCACGCACCGGCCGACCGCGGCCGCCAGCGCGTCGCGCACATCGCTGGTGTGCATGCCGACGATGGAATCGATGCGGCGTGCGGCGATCAGGTCCGCGGCGCGCCGGGCGACGGCCGCGGGCTGCGAGCCGGCGTCGACGAAGCGGAGCCGGAACACGGTGCCGCCGCCCGCCGCTGCGTTGATTTCCGCGCAGGCCAGTTCGGCGCTGGCGCGGCAGGACGGGCCCCAGATACCCGCCGGGCCGCTGGTAGGTACGAAGACGCCGATCCGGTGCGTTCTTGCCATGTCTCGTCCGGAGCCGATTCGGAACCCGCTTGTGCGCCGATGCGAATCCTACTCCAATCCGGCGCCCTTGCGCCACGCGGTTTCGCCGGCGCGCCGCTTGCCCATATTCCGTTCGCCCATATTCCGTTCGCCCATATTCCGTTCGCCCATATTCCGTTCGCCGGGCGGCCGCCCAGGGGAGGTGCGTATGGCCTTTCCCGGTAGCCTCGCCGATACCCTGCTTCGGACAGGCCAGTCCGTCGCCGTGGAGCTGGACGGCCTGCTCCGTCCGCTGGACCTGTCCCTCGTCCAGTGGCGGGTGCTGGACAGTCTGAGCGACGGCAAGGGCCGCACCATGAGCGGCCTCTCGGCGCGGTCGGCGATCCAGATATCGGCCCTGTCGAAACTGGTCGACCGGATGGTCGTGCGCTCGCTCGTCATGCGCCGGCAGAGCGAGCGCGACCAGCGGGCCGTCATCGTCCTGGCGTCGGATCTGGGCCTCGAGGTCTATCGCAGCAGCCTGCCGGCCATCCGGGCCTACGAGGCGCGGCTGGCCGGGCGCCTCGCCGGCTTCGACGCCGGACAGCTCGCGCGGTTCATGCCGGACGCGGCCGGCCGGGCCGCCCGGCAGCAAGACGAACCGGAAACGCCGCCCGCCCTGTAACCGGTTTCAAACCCGCCCCTGCAATTTGCTGTCGGGGCGGTCGGTTGTCGGGGCAACACGCCGTTGGACGCCGGCATTGCATCCTCCTATACCCCGATACCGGAACGGGACCATCGAGGGGATGACAATGCTGTCGGATGCCGATCGCAACAAGGCGGCCGGCCTGCTCTTGCAGGCGGAGGAGACGCGCACGCCGGTGCTCCAGCTGTCGAAGACCTGGCCGGAGATTACGTTCGAGGACGCCTATGCCATCCAGGCCGAGGTGACGGCGCGCAAGGTCGCCGCCGGCGCGCGGGTTATCGGCCACAAGGTCGGCCTGACCTCCAAGGCGATGCAGCGCTCGTCGCAGATCGACGAACCGGACTACGGGCACCTTCTGGACGACATGACGATCGCCGACGGCGCGACCGTGCGCCACGCCGATTACTGCATCCCGCGGGTCGAGCTGGAACTGGCCTTCGTGCTCGGCGCCGCGCTCGAAGGGCCGGGCGTCGGCCTGCTCGACGTCCTGCGCGCGACCGAATATGTCGTGCCGTCGATCGAGATCATCGACGCCAGGGTGCAGAACCCGCGCAAGATCTTCGACACCATCGCCGACAACGGCGCCGCCGCCGGGCTGGTGCTGGGCGGCCATCCGGTCGGTCCCCACGATATCGACCTGCGCTGGGTCGGCGGCGCGATGTACCGCAACACGGATATCGAGGAGACCGGCGTCGCCATCGGCGTGCTCGGCCATCCCGCCATGGGCATCGCCTGGCTGGCGAACAAGCTGGGCGCCCACGGCGTCGGGCTGGAGCCGGGCCATATCGTGCTGTCCGGATCGTTCGTGCGCCCGGTCTGGGCCGAGCCGGGCGATACGCTGCGCGCCGATTTCGGCGAACTCGGCGCGGTGAGCGTCGGCTTCGAATAGGCCGTCCGGCGACCGGGCCGGATTTCGGGGGATCCGGCGGACGGCAGGCGGCCCGCCGGTGCGATCCTTCCCGAAGGTGGTATTGCGCCGGTGCGCACGCTACTGTTTGCGCGGCGCCGGCCCGGAGCGACTCCGGCAAGCCGGGCCTGTCGAACAACCGCGTGCCGGCGGCCTCCATGACATGGGATGCCGGGCGCTCGAGGGAGGGGAAGAGATCATGGCAAAGCGGCAAACCGATGCAGCCCCGAAACGGACGGCGTTGAAACGGATGGGGCCGAAACGGGTCGGACGGCGCGATTTTCTGGCGACCGGCGGCGGCGCGGCCGCGGCGGCGGCGGCCTCGACGCTCGGCGCGCCCGCGGTGCATGCCGCGAAGACGGTGAAGATCGGCTTCGTCAGCCCGCAGACCGGCCCGCTGGCGCCGTTCGGCGAGGCCGACCGCTTCGTGCTGGCCGACGCCCGGGCGACGCTGAAGAACGGCATCGGGATCGGCTCGAAGACCTACCCGGTCGAAATCGTCGCCAAGGATTCGCAGTCGAACCCGAACCGGGCCGCGGAGGTCGCCGCGGAACTGATCCTGAAGGAGAACGTCAACCTGATGATGGGCTCGTCGTCCGGCGATACCGTCAACCCGGTCTCCGACCAGTGCGAGGCCAACGAAGTGCCCTGCGTCACGTCCGATACGCCGTGGCAGGTCGTCTATTTCGGCCGGGGCGGCACGCCGCAGAAGGGGTTCAAATGGACCTACCACTTCTTCTGGGGCATCGACGACATGATCGGCGTGTTCATGAACATGTGGAACGATCTGGACACCAACAGGAAGATCGGGGCGCTGATCGCCAACGATTCCGACGGCGTGGTCGCCGGCGATCCCAAGCGCGGCTTCAAGCCGCCGATGGAGGCCGGCGGCTTCGAGTATTTCCAGCGCGGCCTGTTCAATCCCGGTGCGTTCAACTTCAGCGGGCAGATCGGCGACATGAGGAAGGAAGGCGTGGAAATCCTGACCGGCCTCGCCACGCCGCCGGATTTCTCGACCTTCTGGGGCCAGGCCGCCCAGCAGGGGCTGGCCGGCCAGCTCAAGGCCGCCACGATCGCCAAGGCGCTGCTGTTCCCGGCCGCCGTCGAGGCGCTCGGCGACCGCGGCGTCGGGCTCACCACCGAGGTCTGGTGGTCGCCGTCGCACCCGTTCCGCTCCGGCCTGAACGGCAAGTCGTCGGCCGAGTTCGCCGCCGCCTATATCGCGGCCACGGGCAAGCAGTGGACCCAGCCGATGGGCTTCAAGCACGCCAATATCGAGGTCGCGATCGACGTGCTCAAGCGCTGCGGCGATCCGGGCGATCCCAACGCGATCCTCAAGGCGATCGAGGAGACCAACTACAATTCGATCGTCGGGCCGGTGTCGTGGAAGTTCGGCGACCGGCGCAACCCGGTGAAAAATATCTGCCGGACGCCGCTGGTCGGCGGCCAGTGGGTCAAGGGCAGGAAGTTCAAGTACGATCTCGTGATCGTCAACAACAAGTCCGCCCCCCAGATCGCCACCGGCGCCGGGATCGAGCCGCTGGCGTATTAGGGCGGCGTGCGGGCGCCCTTGCCCGGCAGCGCCTCCTGGATAAATCCTTCCCCCCTCTTCGGAGGATTCTTCTGCGAAAGGGGGGAGACCGCGCCGGGCGCGCCGCCTGCCCCGCCCGTCATTCCGGCCGGCGCACCCCCTCGCCGTCACTCCGACCGGAGCGTGCCCCCTTCCCGTCATTTCGACCGACGGAGGCCGGCCAGGCGACGGAGCCTGTGGCGTCGACGGAGCGCCCGCCGGGTTTCTCCACTCCGCGCCTGACGGCGCTCCGGTCGAAATGACGGTTGGGAGAGCGGCGGCCGTTCCGCCGATTCGACCGAAGCGCAAGCCCCTTCCCGTCATTTCGACCGAGCGGAGCAGCCTGCCCTGAGCGAAGTCGAAGGGAGCGGAGAAATCCGGCCGGCGACGGGCGACGGGCGAGCCATGCATCGGGAATATGGTTGCTGCCCTTGCCAACCCGGCTGACATCCCGAACCGGATCGGTTACGGTTGGACCGGAGTTTTTCCGCGGCGGCCGTCGATCGGGTGCAATGCCGCATTACAGAGGGAGGAATGAAGTTGACCGACACGAAACATGGCGCGGCAAGTTTGCAGCCGCAAACGCGCCGCACTTTCATGGGCAAAGCGGCCGCCGCCGGCGCCGTAGCCTTCGCCGCCCCCTGGGTGACCACCGCGGCGCGCGCCGCCGGCGAGATCAACGTCGTCCTTAACCAGGGCCTTCTCGCGAAACTGTGGATCGATCATCTGCATCCGCAGTTCGAGAAGATGACCGGCGCCAAGATCAACCTCCAGCAGTCGGTGACGAGCCGGATGCTCGTGATGCTGCGGACCCAGAAGGCCAGCCCGCCGGACCTGATGCAGTTTTCCGAAGCGGGCGTGTTCCTGGCCAAGGAGCGCGGCCTGATCCGCCAGCACAATGCGAAGAATATCCCGAACTTCGCGTTCGTGCGCCCGGCGTTCAACCTCGCCGACTACTACTCGGCCGGGGTCGTCGATGCGACGCACACGATCTTCTACAACACCAACCGCATCAAGAAGACGCCCGGCGCCTGGGCCGACCTCTGGAAACCGGAGTTGAAGGACCAGGTCATGATCCCGCCGGTCACCTGGAACAGCGGCGTGCGCATGGTGACCTCGTCGGCCCAGGTCGCGACCGGCAAGCCGCTCAAGGAAGCGCAGTACGAGTGGCAGGCCGGCATCGAGCATATGAAGAAGCTGAAAGCCAACGGGGCGATCGCCTACACCGGGGCGCCGCAGGCGATCCAGTCGCTGCAGAGCGGCCAGGTTCCGGTCGTGCCGTTCTACGGCATCTTCATCAACCCGCTGATCGACAAGGGCGCGGCGATCGCGCCGTCGACCGATCTCGCCGAGATGAAACACGGCGAGATCGTCGGCATGAACATGCCGGTCAACGCCAAGAACCGCGAACTGGCCGAGGTGTATGTCAATCTGAGCCTGTCCAAGGAGTTTCAGAGCAAGATCGACAGCATCCTGCGCTCGCCGGCGGCCCACAAGGACGTTTCGGCGTCGAAACGGACGCTCGAACTGAACGGCCCGGCCGACAATATCGGCTATGCCGACTGGGCGTTCCTGTCGAAGAACCGGCCGAAGATCACCGAGAAATGGAACGAAGTCTTCGGTTAGGACCGACTGGATGACGGACGCAGGCGCCGCATCGGGGGTGACGCTCCCCGTGCGGCGCCGTTCCGGCGGACGGTCCCGCCGGTGGCTGCTTATCGCCTGCATGCTGGGCCCGCTGCTCGGCTTCATGGTCGTCTTCTATGCCGTGCCCTTCGCCTATCTCGCGCAGGAGAGCTTCCAGTCCTGGGACGGCGAGGACGAACCGAAGGCCGAGCCGACCTTCGACTATTACAAGAAGACCTTTCAATCCTCGCGCACGAGCCGCGCGCTGACGCGCACCTTCCGGATATCGCTGGTCTCGACGCTGATCGCGCTGGTCATCTGCTACCCCGTCGCCCTGCTGCTGATCCGGGCCGGCCCGCGCCTGCGCAGCGGGATGCTGCTGGTCATTTTCATCTCCCTGGCCGCCAGCCTGATCGTGCGGAACTACGGCTGGCTCGTAGTGCTGGCCGATCAGGGGCCGCTGAACGCCTTGCTGGTCGGGCTGGGGTTCACAAGCCGGGGGCTTCGCATGGTGTATTCCGAGGGCGCGACCGTCGTCGCCCTCGTGCACTATGTCATGCCGTTCATGATCCTGCCGATCTACGGCGCGCTGCTGCGCATACCCGACAGCTACAGCGAGGCGTCGGTCTCGCTCGGCGCCGGCCCGTGGACCACCTTGCGCAAGGTGGTCTTTCCCCTGTCGATGCCCGGCGTGTTCGGCGGCACGATCCTGAGCTTCGCGATCTGCATGAGCGCCTTCGTCACGCCGTTGATGCTCGGCTCGCCGGCGACCGCGATGATGTCCCAGGTCGCCGCCGAACAACTGCTGGTGCAGCAGAATTTCCCCTGGGGCTCGGCGATCGTGACAATCCTGACCCTCGCCACCTTCGCCGTCGTGTTCGCCTACGGGTGGGTGATCCGGCGGGCGATGAAGGCCGATGTTTGAAGACCGCAGCTTTCAGCGCGTTGTCGCCGTTCTCGGCTGGACGGCGATGGCCGTCCTCGTGTTTCCCGTCATTCTGACGATCCTCGTATCCTTCAACGGTTCCCAGTTCATCGAATTCCCGCCGAAGTCCTTTTCGATGGACTGGTATGCCAACATCGCCAAGATCAACAAGATCGGCGAAGCGACCCTGCTCAGTCTGCTGGTCGCGTCCCTCACCGGACTGTTCACCGTGGCGATGGCGATCCCGGCCGCGCTCGCCATTGCGCGTCACGGGTTTCCGGCCAAGCCGATGATCGTGGCGTTCCTGCTGTCGCCGGTTGCGGTGCCGATGATCGCCATCGGCATCGCGATCCTGCAATTCTTTGTCTGGACCGGGCTGCCGTTCAACTGGATCACCCTGCTCGTCGGCCATGTCGTGCTGACCAGCGCCTACCCGGTACGGACGATCGTCGCCTCGCTGACCCTGTCCAACCCGTCGCTCGAGGAAGCCGCTGCGTCGCTCGGCGCCAGTCGCTGGACGGTTTTCCGCACCGTGACGCTGCCGCAGTTGACGCCGGGCCTGATCAGCGGCTTCCTGTTCGCCTTCCTGATCAGCTTCGACAACTATCCGATCAGCATCTTCCTGGTGCGCAGCGGCGTAACAACCATGCCGATCGAGGTTTTCAACTATATCAGCCAGCAGCTCGATCCGACGCCGGCGGCGTTCTCGACGATCTATATCGTCATCGTCAGCGCGATTATCGTCCTGGTCGAGCGCCGGTTCGGCGTGATCTCGCTGTCGGTCCGGGGGTGAGTCGTGGCGCAGGTCGATCTCGAAAACGTCAGCTATGCGCTCGGTGCGACGGAAATCCTCCGTAACGTCAGCCTGACGATCGGGGAAGGCGAGTGCCTCGCCCTGCTCGGCCCGTCGGGCTGCGGCAAGACGACGACGCTGCGCTGCATCGCCGGCTTCGTCGCGCCGACGCACGGCAACGTGCGCATCGGCGGCGAATCGGTGGTCGATCTGCGGCCGAACCAGCGCAATGTCGGCCTCGTGTTCCAGGACTACGCCCTGTTTCCGCACATGTCGGTCCGCCAGAATATCGCCTACGGCCTGGAGCGCCGGAAGGTCGGCAAGGCCGAGCTGGCCAAGCGCGTCGGCGAGATGGTGGCGATCACCCATCTCGACGGACTCGAAGAGCGCCGGCCGGACCAACTCTCCGGCGGCCAGCGGCAGCGGGTCGCGCTTGCCAGGGCGCTCGTGATCGAGCCGGATGTCCTGCTGCTCGACGAGCCCCTCGGCGCCCTGGACAGGCTGCTTCGCGAGGAGATGCAGGTCGAACTCAAACGCATCCAGCGGGATCTCGGGATCACGACGGTCTTCGTCACGCACGATCAGGAGGAGGCCCTGTCCCTGTCCGACCGGATTGCCGTGATGTTCGACGGCCGCATCGTCGAGACGGGTTCGCCCGAGCGGCTTTATCACGCGCCGCAGCAGCGGGGCGTGATGTCGTTTCTCGGCACGTCGAACATCTGGCAGGCGACGGTCGAAGCCGCCGACGGGCCGTATCTGCAATTGTCGAGCGGAGACATCCGCGTCCGCGTTGCCGCCGGGACGCGCCTGTCCGCGGGCGCCGCGGCCCAGGTCGGCATCCGGCCCGAGCATATCCGGATTTCCGCCGAGCCGCCCGAAGACGCCGTCAACATCGTCCCGGGCCGGATCGAGACGACGGTCTACAAGGGCGCGCATGTCGAAGTCTATGTCGGGACGGCGGCGGGGATCGACTTTCTCGCCCGTCAGCCGGCGGTCTCCACGGAGGGCGGCGGCGGCCTCCGGTCGGGCGAGACGGTTTATCTGTCGTTCGAGCCCGGGAATGTGCTCCTGTTCCCGTCCGAGAGTTGACCGGCGGCGCCCAGGCGTCCGTTCGCCGACAGCAGCAAAACCGGTTGCGTTGCCCCGGACTCGATCCGGGACCCAGAGCTTGCCCTGAGCTTGTCGAAGGGAGGGACCCGAAGGCCTTGTCCTGTGCCCCTTCGACAGGCTCAGGGCGCCAGCAGCCCGGCGATCTCGGACATGCGCAGCACCAGCATGAGCGGCTCGCGGTCCGAGAAGGGACGGAAGCCGAACCTCTCGTAGAAGGCCCGGGCGCGGGCGTCGACGGCCTGCACGACGACGGCGCGGGCGCCGACCACGCCGGCGGCGGCGTGCGCGCGTCCCGCCGCGTCGATCAGGAGGTCCGAGCCAAGGCGCCGGCCCCGGTAGTCCTCGTCTACCGCGAGTTGTCCCAGCAGGATGACCGGGATCGGCTCGGGCATGTTGCGGCCGACCCGGGACGACACCCGGCGCCGTTCCACGGAACTGGCGGCGAGACTGTAGAACCCGGCCACGCGGTCGCCGTCGCAGGCGACATAGGTGCGCGCGCCGCCTCTGGCCTCGTTCAGTCTTGCCTTGCCGCGGAGCCAGGCATCGAGGGTCGGGACGCCCGAGGAGAACTGCGCGATGTCGTGGCGGGGCGCGAGCGGCTCGGGCGGGCCTAGCGGTCCCCGTCCTAACGTTCCCACTGGGGCTTGCGCGCGTAGCGCGCCTTTACGGCGGGATCGATCACCACCGGCGCGTCGAGCGCGGCGACGAAATCATCCCAGGCCTCGTCGTCGAGGGCGATGACCGGGCGCTCGTTGAGGATCTCGATCGCTGCCGCCTCGCTGGAGCGCAGCACGAACTCGGTGCGGCTGACGCCCCGGATCGCCGCCGCGCGGTCGATGACGGCCAGGCGCTCGCTGGACGTGCGGAAGTTCACCTGGGGCATGGCGACCTCCTTCCCGCGCAAGGTGCGGGGGGTTGCCTCGGTTTCAGTATATAGCATTTGTGTAGATAGCCGGCAAGCGGCTGCCCTCGGGCTGGGCGAGATAGCCGAGGCCGGCGAAGGTCTCGTTGCGGTTGCCCGACGGGTCGAAGAAACAGGTCGTCGTACCGCGGGTGATGCCGTGGCGCCAGGGCGTCACGTCGATCTTCACGCCCTCGCGGCCCATCGTGTCCGCAGCCTTGAGCACGTCGTTCCACTCGTCGCGGACGAAGGCGAGACGGTGCAGGCCCCTGCGCGGCCCGCCGGCCGGCGCATCATTATGCGGGGTCGCCGTGCAGAACGGCCGGGTGGCGGATCAGCCGGCCTTGCGCGCCGGCCGTTGCAGGAAAGCCGGAACGTGGTCGCCCAGGCCGACGACCGGCTTGTCGGGCGGTTCGTCCGGCAATTCCGCGGCCGGGCGCGGCTTCGGCGCCGGCCGGCTGCTGCGTTGCGTCTTGTCGGGCCGGGTTTTCTCCGGACGGGCTTTGTCCAGACGGGGCTTCTCCGCCGTCTTTTGCGCCTCGGGTGCGGAGTCGGCGCGGCTGCGGCCGTTGCCGCGGCTGCGGGTCCGGCCCCGGCTCCGGCCGCGCGGCCGGTCCGCCTCCTCCAGGGCGCTGTCGTCCAGCGAGCCTTCGAGGTCCAGGCGTTCGATCCTGCGGCCGATCAGCCTCTGGATCGCGTCGAGCGACTTGCCGTCGTCGGGGGTTGCGATGGTGATGGCGCGGCCCGCCTTGCCGGCCCGGCCCGTCCGGCCGATCCGGTGGACATAGTCCTCGGGATTGTAGGGCACATCGAAGTTGAAGACGTGGGACACGTCCGGAATATCGAGGCCGCGGGCGGCGACATCGCTCGCCACCAGGATGGTCAGCGCGCCCTCCCGGAACGAATCGAGCGTCGCGGTGCGGGTCTCCTGGGCGAGATCGCCGTGCAGGGCGGCGGCGTCGAAACCGTGGCGCACCAGCGACTGTTTCAGGATGTCGACGTCGCGCTTGCGGTTGCAGAACACCAGGGCGCTGGCGACCTTTTCGGCCCGGACGATCCGGCGCAGGGCGGCGCGCTTGTCGCGCGCCGGCACGATGGCGACGACATCCGAAACCGTCACCGCCGTCGTCGCGGACCGGTCGACGGCGACCTCTTTCGGGTTGATCATGTAGGCGTCGGCCAGCCGGCGGATTTCGGGCGGCATGGTGGCGCTGAACAGCAGGGTCTGGCGCAGCGGCGTCAGCAGTTTGACGACGCGCTCGATGTCCGGGATGAAGCCCATGTCGAGCATCCGGTCGGCCTCGTCGATAACGAAGACCTTGACGTCGCGCAGCAGCACCTTGCCGCGCTCGACCTGGTCGAGCAGCCGGCCCGGCGTGGCGATCAGCACGTCGACGCCCCGGTCGAGCAGCCTGTCCTGGCCGTCGAAGCTCTCGCCGCCGATCAGCAGGGCATGGGTCAGCCGGTTGTATTTGCCGTATTTCTCGAAACTCTCCGCGACCTGGGCGGCGAGTTCGCGGGTCGGCTCCAGGATCAGCGACCGGGGCATCCGCGCCTTGGCGCGGCCGGCGGCGAGAATGTCGATCATCGGCAGGGTAAAGCCGGCGGTCTTGCCGGTGCCGGTCTGGGCCAGCCCGACCATGTCGCGCCCCATCAGGACGGTGGGGATGGCTTTTTCCTGGATCGGGGTCGGCTGGGTGTAGCCGGTCTCGGCGACCGCGCGCAGAACGGGGTCGCTCAGTCCGAGGGCGTCGAATGTCATCTAGTCGTGCGGTCCGGCAGATACGGTTACACTTGGGTGCGCGCCACGCAGCGTCTACTTCGTCCTTTTCCGGCGCATTTCAACGCTGCACGGGGACGCAGGCCGCGGCTGTGGCGAGATTGCCGGGCCGGCATAGCCGATGGACGATGACGCCATGATGAACGCCGCATCGAGCCAGCTGCTGCTGATCGACATCCAGGAACGGCTGGCGCCTGCCGTGCTGGACGGCGGCCGGACGGCCGAACGCGCCGGACTCCTGCTCGACGCGGCCGCCCTGCTCGGCGTGCCGCACACGGTCTCGGAGCAGTATCCGCGCGGCCTCGGCCCGACCGTCGCCGCCGTCCTGGAGAAGGCCGACCCGGCGCGGGTCTTCGACAAGGCGCACTTCTCGTGCCAGGCCGACGACCGGCTCGCCGCCGCTCTGGCCGGCGCCGGACGGCCGGAGGCGGTCCTGTGCGGCATGGAAGCCCATGTCTGCGTGTTGCAGACCGCGCTGGAGATGGCCGAAGCCGGCTACCGGGTCCATGTCGTGGCGGATGCCGTTGCCTCCCGCACCGCGCAGGACCGCGATCTTGCGGTCGAGCGGATGCGCGCGGCCGGCATCGGCATCGTCAGCGCGGAAATGGTCCTGTTCGAATGGCTCCGCACGGCCGGCCATCCGGAATTCCGCGCGGTCTCCGCCCTCATCCGATAGACCGCGCCGGCCTGCGGCTGCAGCCGATCCAGCGCAGCAGGCTTTTCCGGTTCCCCGGCCGGGTCGGTATCGCCATAGCGCCGTGCGCCGACGGCCCGGCGCCGGCGATTTACAGCCGCGCACTGTTGGGAATTTGGGATTTCGGCGTCGACAGGGCCCGCGTCGGACGCTGGGCGAAGGCGCTCGAAACCGGCCGGATCCGTCTCCCCGGATACGGTTTCCCCGAATCGGGTTTTCCCGGATCCGGTTCTATTCGTCCTGGAATATCTTGTCTTTGACGTACCGGCCGGTCGACGAGATGTCCTCGCCGACGCCTTCGATCGTGTTGCAGGCCGCCAATCCGCCGCCGGCGGAGCCAAGGAACAACAGGGCCAAGACCACATGAAGCATTCTTTTAAGAGACATGACCGGATGCTCCAGATACGGATGAGTACTTACGGATTTCGGTGAAAGTGTAGTCAAAAGTCCTTAAAGTAAAGAGAAAATTTTGTCGGCTTACTCACGAACCGGTAGAGGCGGCCGGAAACCGGGCCGCCCCTTGTCTCATGCGCAGCAAGACAAAGGACCGGAACCGCCCTCGATAGTCCTGTCTCCGAAGCCGGTGTCCGGGCCGCCGGAAGGCCCGCCGGCGATGCCCCACTGGCGATGCCCCACTGGCGATGCTCCACTGGCGATGCTCCACTGGCGATAGCGGAACGGCGATTCCGGACTACAGGTCGATGTCCCCGACGAATTTCGCCCGGTCCTGGATGAAGGCGAAGCGCGGCTCCGGCTTGCGGCCCATCAGGTTTTCGACCAGGGCGCGGGTCTCGGCGGCCGCGGCGGCTTCGTGGGGATCGCCGTCGGCCGGCACCGTCACGCGCAGCAGGGTGCGGGTCGCCGGGTCCATCGTGGTTTCCTTGAGTTGGGCGGGCGGCATTTCGCCCAGCCCCTTGAAGCGGCTGATCTCGACCTTGCCGCGGCCGTCGCCCCGGCCGTCGCCCCGGCCGTCGAACGTCTCTTTCAGCAGCGCATCCTTGTGCGCGTCGTCGCGCGCGAAGGCGACCGTGCCGCCCTGGGCGAGCCGGTAGAGCGGCGGCAGGGCGAGATAGAGGTGGCCGCCGCGCACCAGTTCCGGCATCTCGCGGTAGAAGAAGGTCAGCAGCAGCGAGGCGATGTGGGCGCCGTCGACGTCGGCGTCCGTCATGACGATCACCCGCCCGTAGCGCAGCTTGTCGCCGTCGTAGTTGCCGCCGGCGCCGCAGCCGAGGGCGAGGATGAGGTCGTTCAGCTCCTGGTTGGCGCGCATCTTGTCGGCCGAGGCGCTGGCGACGTTGAGGATCTTGCCGCGCAGGGGCAGCACCGCCTGGGTCGCCCGGTTGCGCGCCTGCTTGGCCGAGCCGCCGGCCGAATCGCCCTCGACCAGGAAGATCTCGGTATTTTCGGCCGAGCGCGTCGAACAGTCGGCCAGCTTGCCGGGCAGCCGCAGGCGGGCCGCGGCGTTGGCGCGCTTGCGGTCGCGCTCGGCCTTGCGGCGCGCCCGGTCCTCGGCCTTCTCGACCATATGGTCGATCAGCCGGCGCGCGCCCGGCGGGTCGCCGGACAGGAAATGGTCGAAATGGTCGCGCACCGCCTGTTCGACCATACGGGCGGCCTCCGGCATGCCGAGCCGCTCCTTGGTCTGGCCCTGGAACTGGGGATCGGCGATGAAGACGGAGAGCATGACGCAGGCGCCGTCCATCGCGTCCTCGCCGGCGATCCGCTCCGCCTTGCGGATGCCGGCGAGTTCGGCATGGCTGCGCAGGCCCTTGACCAGGGCGGTGCGGAAGCCCTGCTCGTGGCTGCCGCCCTGGGAGGTCGGCACGGTATTGACGTAGGAGTGGACGAAGCCTTTCTCGTCCGCCGGCCAGGCGGCGGCCCATTCGACCCGGCCCTCGCCGTTGAGCGGCGCCGCGCCGGCAAAGGCCGCGCCGGTATAGCCGTCCCGCCCGCCCAGCGCCTCCCGGAGATAGTCGCGGATGCCGCCGGGGAAGCGGATCGTCTCCTTCTCCGGCAGGCCGCCTTCGGCCGGCAGCGCTTCCGGCGCGCAGCTCCAGCGGATTTCGACGCCGCCGATCAGGTAGGCCTTGGACCGCGCCATCCGGTAGAGCGTCGCCGCCCGGAACGCCGCGGCCTCGCCGAAGATCTCCGGGTCGGGCCGGAAGCGCACCGTCGTGCCGCGCCGGTTATGGCACGGCCCGGCCTCTTGCAGCTTGCCGCGCGGCGCGCCCCGGCTGTAGCGCTGGGTCCATAGCCGGCCGTCGCGCGCCACCTCGACCTCCAGGTCGTCGGCCAGCGCGTTCACCACCGAGAGGCCGACGCCGTGCAGCCCGCCGGAGGTGGTATAAGCCTCGCCGCCGAACTTACCGCCGGAATGCAGGGTCGTGAGGATAACCTCCAGCGCCGACCTGTCCCGGTATTTCGGATGCGGATCGGTCGGGATGCCGCGGCCATTGTCGCGGATCGTGACATAGTTGCCGGCGCCCAGCGCGACCTCGACCCGGGTCGCGTGGCCGGCGACCGCCTCGTCCATCGCGTTGTCGATGACCTCGGCGGCCAGATGGTGCAGGGCGCGCTCGTCCGTGCCGCCGACATACATGCCCGGCCGCTTGCGGACCGGCTCCAGCCCTTCCAGGACCTCGATATCGCGCGCGGTGTAGGCCCGCTTGCGCGCCGGCTTGTCCGCAGGGTCGCCCACAGGGTTCCGGGCCGGCTTGCGCCCGGATCGCCCGTTGGATCGGGCGCCGGACCGCGCTTTGGGCGCCGGCGGTTTCGGCGGATCGGCGAACAGGTCAGGCATTGCGGACATGGATCGGCTTTCGCCCGGTTACTCCCCGGCAAAACATAGCGCCCTCGCGGCTGTTTCTCAAGATGTAGCAGGTTTCCGGGTTCGTTCCGACAGCATATGGACGATTGCATCCGCCGGCTTGGTTTTCAGGAGTCGGCGGCCTCCCGCTCGGCGACCGGCGCCGCGTCGATCGCCCGGGCCTTCTTGTGGGCCTCGCGTTCCACGAGCCGGCCGGCATACGCCTCGAAGGCCGGGCGCTTCGGCAGCGTGCCGTAGAACAGGCCCCACTCTATATGGCTGCCGAAATAGACATCCGCCATGGTGAAGCGCCCGCCGCAGACATAGTCGTTATCGCGGAGCAGGGCTTCGGCGGCGCCGACCGTATCCTCGTAGCTGCCGAAGCCGAGCATGGCGCTCCTGTCTTCCTCCGTCGTCCAGCCCAGCGCCTGCGCCGTCGTCGCCTGTTCCAGCGGCCCGGCGGCGAAGAACATCCAGCGGTAATAGGCGGCGCGCTCGTCCGGCTGCGGCGCCAGCCCGGCTTCGGGAAAGACGTCGGCCAGCCAGGCGCAGATGGCGGCGCACTCGGTCACGGTCCGGCCTTCGTGCCGGATCGCCGGCACCTTGCCCATCGGGTTGACCGCCAGATAGTCCGGCGCCTTCATGCCGGCGCCGTATTCGACGATGACGGTCTCGTAGGCGGCGCCGGACTCTTCCAGCGCCCAGCGCACGATCTGCCCGCGCGACATCGGGTTGGTGTAGAAAATCACGGGCTCCGGCATGGCGTGTTCTCGCGGCAGGCGGGAAGGGCGCGGCGGGCCCAGTGTTGCACGGCTTTCACGGGCCCGGCGAGTCGTTTGCCGCCCGCTCGCTTTCCGCCCGCCTGGGTAGGTCCAGCAGGGCGGCGAGCCGCTCGATATCGCGGGTCGACGGATCGGCGGTTGCGTCGCCCCTCCGGAAGGCCTCCAGCACGAATTCCCCGTCCCGCTGGGCGATCTCCGCGATGAGGATCCGGCGCAGCGCGTCCTTCGGCAGCGCCCGGATCTGCGCTTCGTCGAGATCGCTGCCGTCCGTGTTGTGCGGCGTCTCCAGCAGGACCCTGACCATCCGCTCGGCGGCGTCCTGCGGCCCGATCCCCAGCCCCTCGCCGAGCGGCCCGCAAGCGAAAGCGAACAGGGCGTCGTCGTCCATCGGCTCCGGCAGCAGGGCCGCGCACAACCGGCTCGCATGGTTTGCGAAATGCACCGCATAGACCGGATAGTCGCCGGGCGGGGCCGGCGCCCGGTCCCGGACAGCTTCGCGGCCCGGTTCCGGAACAGGGCCGAAAGCGGCGACCGCGCGGCTGTGCCGTTTCAGATATCCGGCGATCAGCGCCTGGGCGCGCTGCGCCGTTTGCGGAGTCCCTGCGGGAGAGCGGCCGGCCATCGGGCGGCTCCGGTGGTTCGAGGACGGTTGGGCGTCTGCCCAAGGCCCCGCGTGCCGCCTGTCCGTGGGAACAGTCGCGAAGCAATACCGCGTGTACACGATACGTTCATGCCGTTGTCAAGCCGGCAGCGCAAAATTCTGCCGGCCGGCCGGCCGGCTTCACTCCGGCGCGCCGCTGTGCTCTAACGGGTTGCGTCCCTGCCTGGGCCGTATTGCCGCGGGCGGCGCCTGAAATCCCGGAGCTATCGGCGATGAAATTCCTCGTCCTTCAGCATATCGCGATCGAGCATCCCGGCGTGTTCCGCGACTTCATGCGCGAAGACGGGATCGAATGGGACGCCGTCGAGCTCGACGAGGGCGAGGCGATCCCGCCGCTCGGCGGCTACGACGCCATGATTTCCATGGGCGGGCCGATGGACGTGTTCGAGGAGGACGCATACCCGTGGCTGGCCGACGAGAAGGCGGCGATCCGCGAGGCAGTCCGCGAGCGGGAGATGCCCTTCCTCGGCGTCTGCCTCGGCCACCAGATGCTCGCCGACGCGCTCGGCGGCCGTGTCGAGCGCATGGCGGAGGCCGAGGTCGGCGTGCTCACCGTCGACGTCACCGAGGCCGGCCGGGCCGATCCGCTGTTCGCCGGCCTGGACGACCGGGTGACCTGCCTGCAATGGCACGGCTGCGCGGTGACGGAACTGCCCGGGGGCGGCGTCGCCCTGGCCTCGTCGCCGGTCTGCGCCGTCCAGGCCTTCCGGGTCGGGCGCGCCGCCTGGGGCATCCAGTACCATGTCGAGCAGACGCCGGCGACGGTCGGCGAATGGGGCGCCGTGCCGGCCTACGCGGCGGCGCTCGAAGACACCCTCGGCCCCGGCAGCCTCGCTCCCTTCGCCGCCGAGACCGCCCGCAACATGCCCGGCTTCAACCGCGACGCGCGGGTGCTGTACGAGAATTTCGTCGGCGTGGTGCGGGAGGGGTAACGACTTCTGTCGGATCGTGCAGTGTATCGTTTCCAAGCAAATTGACTTATTCCAGCATTCGGAACCTGTTCTAGGCTACGAACGAATCGTTTAAGGAACCAAGTGTAGCGCACTTTGACGAAGACACTCTACGCTTTCGATCATAATACGCTTGCCGTTCCATTCATGTGCAGCGAGAAAGCGACCGACGGTGATTCCGCTCCTTTGTCTGGCCTGTAGATTGAATGGCGGCTCAATTACCAGTTTCAGAAAACTATCTCTAGCTCGATCACTTTTGTGGGCTATAGCATTGCGAATTCTTTTAAGTTTGTCGAGATCATTTTTCCGAGGAATTCGATTTGTGAATCTATGCCCAGCTGATAAAAGTTCTGTTGCCCTTGATTTGACTAAATCATAATCCCACTCTACAAATTTTTGCGGATGGTCTGGGTGAAGTAGGACCCGCTCCGCCAAACGATAAGGTGCCCCCTTTAAGCGGAATTTTTTGATATCTTTGAGTACAAAACCTTTAGAATCTTCGGCCAGATCGTATATCAAGAGTTTGCGGATAAACTCCTCCCAATGAGTCCAAGCGCTTAGGAAAAGCCCTTCATAGATCTTGTGCTGATCAGGAAACGTGAAAATTCCTCCACGGCCTCGATTGGCCGACACGGTATTTTCAATCTTTATAATGTGATCGAGCGTCTCTACAAATTTGTCACGGATAGTTTCTTGTTTTGTCATCACATCATCCAATTTGTTCGATATGTGCGTAGGTGTTGGCTACCTGTCAGGTATCTACCAACTCGATACACACAATTTCCACACCTACTTCACTCCGCCGCCATTTCCCGGCCGGCCTCGATCATGCCGAGCACTTCGCCGGCGGCTTTCGGGATGTTGGTGCCGGGGCCGTAGACCGCGGCGACGCCCCTGGCCTTGAGGAAATCGTAGTCCTGCTGCGGGACCACGCCGCCGCAGATCACCAGGATGTCGCCGGCGCCCTGGGCGCGCAGGGCGTCGATGAGCTGCGGCACCAGCGTCTTGTGGCCCGCGGCCTGGCTGCTGACGCCGACGACGTGGACGTCGTTCTCGACCGCCTGGCGCGCCGCCTCCTCCGGCGTGGCGAACAGCGGCCCGATATCGACCTCGAAGCCGAGATCGGCGAAGGCCGTGGCGATCACCTTGGAGCCGCGGTCGTGGCCGTCCTGGCCGAGCTTGGCGACCAGCAGGCGCGGCCGGCGGCCCTCGTAATCGGCGAAATCCGCGACCGCCTCGCGAATCCGGAGAAAATCCGCATCGTCCTCGTAGGCCGCGCCGTAGACGCCGCCGATGACATGGGCGTCGGCGCGGTGGCGGCCCCAGGCCCGCTCCAGGGCGTCGGAAATTTCGCCGACCGTGGCCCGCGCCCGCGCCGCCGCCACGCAGGCGTCGAGCAGGTTGCCGCCGCCGGTCTGCGCGACCGTCGTGAGCGCCGCCAGCGCCGCGTCGCAGGCCGCGCCGTCGCGGCTCCCGCGGATCGCGTTCAGCCGCGCGACCTGCTGCTCGCGGACCTTCGTGTTGTCGACCTCCAGCACGTCGACCCGGGTTTCCTCGGCCGGCTGGAACCTGTTGACGCCGACGATGACCTCCTCGCCCCGGTCGATGCGGGCCTGACGCCGCGCCGCGCTTTCCTCGATCCGCCGCTTGGGCAGGCCGTCGGCGACCGCGCGGGTCATGCCGCCGGCCGCCTCGACCTCGGCGATCAGGCCGCGCGCGACGTCGGCCAGCGAGGCGGTCAGCCGCTCGACATAGTAGGAGCCGGCGAGCGGGTCGACGACCTTCGTCACCCCGGTCTCGTTCTGCAGGATGAGCTGGGTGTTGCGCGCGATGCGGGCGGAGAACTCCGTCGGCAGGCCGATCGCCTCGTCGAAGCTGTTGGTGTGCAGGCTCTGGGTGCCGCCGAGCGCGCCGGCCAGCGCCTCGTAGGCGGTGCGCACGATGTTGTTGTACGGGTCCTGCTCGGTGAGCGACCAGCCGCTGGTCTGGCAATGGGTGCGCAGCATCGTGGAGCGCGGGTCCTGCGGCGCGAATTCCGCCGCCAGCAGTTCGGCCCACAGCAACCGGGCGGCGCGCAGCTTGGCGACCTCCATGAAGAAGTTCATGCCGAGGCAGAAGAAGAAGCTGAGCCGCGGCGCGAACCGGTCGACGTCCAGCCCGCTCGCCCTGGCGGCGCGGACGTATTCCAGCCCGTCGGCGATGGTGTAGGCGAGCTCCTGGGCGCAGGTCGCGCCGGCTTCCTGCATGTGGTAGCCGCTGATCGAGATCGAGTTGAAGCGCGGCATCTTTTCGGCCGTGTAGCCGATGATGTCCGACACGATCCGCATCGAGGGTTCGGGCGGATAGATATAGGTGTTGCGGACCATGAACTCCTTGAGGATGTCGTTCTGGATGGTCCCGGACAGGTCCTTCGCCGCGACGCCCTGTTCCTCGCCGGCGACGATGAAGCCGGCGAGCACCGGCAGGACGGCGCCGTTCATGGTCATGGAGACCGACATGCGGTCCAGCGGGATGCCGTCGAACAGGATCTTCATGTCCTCGACGCTGTCGATCGCCACGCCGGCCTTGCCGACGTCGCCGACGACCCGCGGATGGTCGCTGTCGTAGCCGCGGTGGGTGGCGAGGTCGAAGGCGACCGACAGGCCCATCTGCCCGGCCGCCAGGTTGCGCCGGTAGAAGGCGTTGGAATCCTCGGCGGTCGAGAAGCCGGCATACTGCCGGATCGTCCAGGGCCGGCCGGCATACATGGTCGCCTTTGGCCCGCGCAGGAAGGGGAACAGGCCGGGCAGGCTGTCCGCGGCCTCCAGCCCTTCCAGGTCTTCGGCCGTGTAGAGCGGCTTGACGGCGATGCCTTCGGGCGTCTGCCAGACCAGGTCGTCGGGCGACCCGCCGCGCATTTCCTTCGACGCGACGTCGCGCCAGTCTTCGAGGGTCGGTTTGCTTTGCTCGCTCATGATTCGCGCAAGGTGCCGTTGACCGCGGTGGCCGCCAGTATAGCGCCGGTGCGCCGCGGCGAGAATATTGCCGATGCATGGAGAATCCGTGCGCCGGGCGTGGCCGTGCGCTCAACGCCGCTTGCGGCCCGAAGCCCGCCCGACTATGCGCTGATCGCATGACCCTCGAACTCCTCTTCGTCCTGCTGGGCGCGCTGGCGGCGGGGCTGGTCAGCGGGCTGACCGGCTTCGGCACGGCGCTCGCCTCCTCGGCCTTCTGGCTCTATGTGCTCGCGCCCACGGTCGCCGTGCCGCTCATCCTCGCCGCCTCGGTGATCGCCCAGGTCGCCGGCCTGCCGGCCTTCAAGGATGAACTGGACTGGAAACGCACCCTGCCGATGGCGGCGGCCGGCACGCTCGGCATCCCCGTCGGCGTCTGGCTGCTCGACCGTCTGCCGGCCGATACGGTGAAACTGGCGGTCGGCGTCGTGATCGTCGTCTATGCGGCCTTCGGCCTGCTGGTGCGCATCAAGCCGCCGTTCCCCGGCAAGCGTCCGGCCGCCGACGGCGCGGTCGGCTTTATCGGCGGCGTGCTCGGCGGCATGATCGGCCTGTCCGGCGCCCTGCCGGTCATCTGGTCCCAGTTCCGCGGCTGGTCGCCGGCGGTGGCGCGCAGCATCTACCAGCCCTTCAACACGCTGATCCTGTCGATCGCCTGCGGCGCCCAGATCGCCGCCGGTTTTTTCACCGAGGAGGTCGTGTGGCTGGTCGTCTACTGCGCGCCGGTCACGCTCGCCGGCACCTTCCTGGGGGTTAAGCTGTTCCGCCGGATCAGCGCCGGGACCTTCCGGCTGGTCGTGCTGTGGTTCCTGCTCTTCGCCGGCATCGGCCTGCTGATCCAGGGTTAGCCCGGATTACGAAAGCCGCAGCAGGGCGACCGCCGCGACGAGCAGGACGATGGCGGCGATGCGCACCGGGCCAGGCCTTTCCTTGAGCACGAACACGCCGATCAGGGCGGCGAACAGGATGCTGCTCTCGCGCAGCGCGGCGACCACGGCGACCGGCGCCGACACCATCGCCCAGACGACGATCCCATAGGCCAGCATGGACAGCAGGCCGCCGACTGCCGGGCGCACGATGTCGCCGCGCGGCGTCGCCAGGAAGCGGCCGCGGCGCATCCACATGACGATCAGGACGGTCGGCCAGGCGTCGACGAAAAACAGCCACAGGATGTAGGGGACGGCATCGCCCGCGGCCCGGGCGCCGAGCCCGTCGGCGATCGTGTAGCCGGCGATCGAGACCGCCGTCAGGCCCGCAAAGAACAGCGAGCGGTCGCCGACTTGACCGCGATGAACGGCCCGCCGTTCGCCGGCCCGGCGCCACGCTACGCCGAGAATAGCCAGGAGGATCAGGCCGATGGCGACGAGCGACCGGTCGCTGAGCTCCTCTGCCAGGAAGGCCAGCGAGACCAGCGTGACGATCAGCGGCGCGCCGCCGCGGGCGATCGGATAGACCCGGCTGAAGTCGCCGTGGCGGTAGGCAGCCGCCAGCAGCAGGTTGTAGGCCGTGTGGATTGCCGCCGAGACGAGGAGGAACGGCCAGGCCGCTGCCGGCGGAATGGCTACGAAGGGCAGCGCGAGGCCGGCGGCGACGCCCGAGCCGACCGACAGCCAGGCGATGCCGATCGTCGGATCGGCGCGCGACTTGACCACCGCGTTCCAGGCCGCGTGCAGCAGGGCGGAGCCGAGCACCGCCAGCAGGACGGCCGTCGAGATCATGCCGCGCCGGCCCGCGGGCTATGTCGCACGCAGAAGTCCCGGCGCGAGCGCCGCCGTCGCAACGAAGCCGCCGAGCAGGCCGCCGACATGGGCGACCCAGGCGATCCCCGCCCCCCAGCCGGTCGCGATGAAGACCGCGTGGGCGACCGCGAACGCGATCATGCCCAGCCAGTAGGGCATCGGAATGAAGACAAGGACGATGCGGCCCCTGGGATCGAGCAGGAAGGCGGTCGCAAACACGCCGGACAGCGCGCCGCTGGCGCCGGCGACGGGCGCCAGGCTGTTCGGCTCGATGGCGGCATGGAGCAAGCCGCCGGCGATCCCGGCGGCGAAATAGATCGCCGCCATGCGCCACGCGCCGAGCGCGCGCTCGACGATGGCCCCGAACGAGATCAGCACGATCATGTTCAGCACCAGATGCGCCGTATCGCCATGGACGAACAGGGAGGTGACGAGCGTGACCGGGGCCGGCAGGAGATCGTAGCGGCGGTCGATATCGGATCGCCGAGCAGCAGGCGCGGGATCAGCGCATGGCGCACGAGAAACCGCGTGTAGTCCGGCGTCTGGTAGACGAAGACGGCGACGCAGGCGGCGAGCAGCGCCAGCGTCAGGGGCAGGGTCCGGTTCACGGCAGGCCGGCGGATTGCAAACCCGGCCTATCCCAGCGCCGCGGCCAGGCCGGCGAACAGGCCGCGCCCGTCGGTGCTGCCCTGGTCCGGACGCACGGCGTTTTCCGGATGGGGCATCATGCCGAGGACGTTGCCGGCCCCGTTGTAGATGCCGGCGATATCCCGCACCGAGCCGTTCGGGTTGAAGCGGTCCGCCGCCTCGCCGGCGAGCGGCGCATAGCGGAAGGCGATCCGGCCTTCGCCTTCCAGCCGGTCCAGCGTTTCCGCGTCGGCGAAATAGTTGCCGTCGTGATGGGCGACCGGCATACGCAGAGTCTGTCCCGCGTTGTAGCCGCCCGCGAATATCGTCCCGCCGGTCGCGATGCGCACGCCGATATCGCGGCAGACGAATTTGAGCGAGGCGTTGCGCAGCAGGGCGCCGGGCAGCAGGCCGGCCTCGACCAGGATCTGGAAGCCGTTGCACACGCCGAGCACCGCCACGCCCCGGCGCGCCGCCCCGGCGACGCTGCGCAGCACCGGCGAATGGGCCGCCATCGCGCCGGCGCGCAGATAGTCGCCATAGGAGAAGCCGCCGGGAACGACGATCAGGTCGGCCTCCGGCAGATCGGCATCCCGGTGCCAGACCATCGCCGGCGGCCGGCCCGACGCCAGCTCCAGCGCCTCGGCCATGTCCCGCTCCCGGTTGGTGCCGGGAAAGACGACGATGGCGGATTTCATCGCGGGCCGCGCCCTGCGTCCGGTTCCGCCGCCGGCCGGTCGCGCCGCACGCTCAGGACTCGATCTCGACGCGGTAATTCTCGATTACCGTATTGGCGAGCAGCTTTTCGCACATCTCGCCGACCCTGGCTTCGGCGGCCCCGGCGCCCCCGTGAACGCCCTCCAGGTCGATCTCGATATACTTGCCCTGGCGGACGCCGGCCACGCCGTCGAAACCCAGCGCTTCGAGCGCGTGGGCGATCGCCTTGCCCTGGGGATCGAGCACGCCGGGCTTGAGCGTGACATGGACCCTTGCTCTCATCGGGGCGCCTTCATGGGCGCGCGCTCACCGGGACGCTCTCATCGGGACGCTCTCTTTGGGGGGGCCGCCACCGTCAGTTGATGCTCTTGGTGCCCTTCAGGTCCTGCGGGCCGGCGTCGGGCAGGATGCCGAGGCGGCGCGCCACCTCCTGATAGGCTTCCTCGACGTTGCCCATGTCCCGGCGGAAGCGGTCCTTGTCCAGCTTCTCGTTGGTCTTGATGTCCCACAGGCGGCAGCTGTCCGGCGTGATCTCGTCGGCCAGGATGATGCGCATATAGTCGTTCTCGTCGTACCAGCGGCCGAATTCCAGCTTGAAATCGACCAGCCGGATATCGACGCCGAGGAACAGGCCGACCATGAAATCGTTGATGCGCAGGGCGAGCGCCATCATGTCGTCCAGGTCCTGCGGGGCCGCCCAGCCGAAGGCGGTGATATGCTCCTCGCTGACCAGCGGATCGCTCAGATCGTCGTTCTTGTAGTAGAACTCGACGATGGAGCGCGGCAGGGGCGTGCCTTCCTCGATGCCGAGGCGCTGGGACATGGTTCCGGCCGCCACGTTGCGCACCACCACCTCGAGGGGGATGATCTCGACCTCGTGGACGAGCTGCTCGCGCATGTTCAGCCGGCGCACGAAATGGGTCGGCACGCCGATCTCGCTCAGCCGCAGCATGATGTATTCGGAGATGCGGTTGTTGAGGACGCCCTTGCCGCTGATCACGCCCTTCTTCTGGGCGTTGAAGGCGCTGGCGTCGTCCTTGAAATACTGGACGATCGTGCCCGGTTCCGGCCCTTCGTACAGGACCTTGGCCTTGCCTTCGTAAATCCGTCTGCGTCTGGCCATGGCGCTCCTCAAATCCCCGACGATACTGGAAACCGGACTGTCGGATTACGCAGCCTGTCCGGCGGCCGGCATCCCCGGTCCACAGGCACGGTCCACAGAAATGTTGGCCGGTAAGCGCGTATAGCAACCCGCCGGGATCGAAACAAATGCACGCACCGCGGCAAACCGGATTTCAGACCCCGGAATTTCAGACCCCGGAATTTCAGACCCCAGCCCGGGCGGGCGACGGCAGCCGGCCGGGCGCCGCGACCGGCTCGTAGGGGCAGGTTGCGGGCGGACCGGCCGAAAATTCCCAGACCGGCGAAGCCGTCCGGCCGGCCGCGGGCAGCGCGATCAGCGAACTGGATGTCGTCGCGAATCCGAAGTCCGTATCGATGCACATGGCGGAGTCCGGCGCGCCGTCGGCGTCGCGCTCCGTATCGGCCATCAGGTCGCGCCATTCCTCCCAGCCGCCGCCGGACGCGTCCGGGTCGGGCGGCAGCGCGTCGGCGAACCGGTCGAGATAGCGGCCGATCCGGCTGGAGGCGCGGTCGTTGCGTTCGCGCGCGGTCAGCATGGACAGGCCCTCGGGCAGCGGAAAACTCTCGACCCGCCCGCCCGCATCGCCGCCCCGGCTGCGCAGCCAGAAGGCGTTGCGGTTGTCGGCGACGGCGAGGTTGAAGGGGCGCCAGGCGTTGCCGTCGAGATGGCGCAGCCGCTCCGCCGCGTCGGCCGCATCGGCCGAATCGAGCGCGTCCAGCACCAGTTCGCCGCGCGAACGCTTGTCCGCCGCGGGCCCCAGGCTCGCCGTGCGGTTCATCACCGCCGCCACCACGCCGTCGTCGTTCATGCCGAGCCAGGCGCCGCCGGCTTCGAGATCGATGCCGGCGACGACCCACGGCCGGTCGGGCCAGTGCCGGTCCGGCGGCCGCCAGGGCCGGTCCTTCATCTCGTCCCGGTTTGCGGCGAGCAGCAGGGGCCAGCGGTGGCCGGACCGTCGCAGGATGACAACTGTGCACATAGAATCCGCTACCTGCCGGGGACGCGCCCTTATATAACGGCCCGGCATCTTGGGAAAACACGGACCGCGGCAACGCAGCCCGGCCGCGAGACAGGGACGACGACCGGACGATGGCAACCTTCGACGACCGCGAGAAAGCCTTCGAAAAGAAATTCGAACACGACGAGCAACTCCGGTTCCGCGCCGAAATGCGGCGCGACAAGCTGCTCGGCCTGTGGGCGGCCGGCCTGCTGGGCATGGCCGGGGCCGACGCCGAAGCCTATGCCGGCCAGGTCGTCCAGGCCGATCTCGAAGAGCCGGGTCCGGAAGACGTGATCCGCAAGGTCAAGGCGGATTTCGAAGCCAACGGCATCGAAAAGAGCGACCGCCAGATCCGCCGCCAGCTCGACGAATGCATGGCCGAAGCGCGCGAGCAGGTGATGCGCGAGGCCGACTGACGGCAGGCGGCCGGGGCGAGGGTCGATATGGCGGCTCGGTTTTCCGGATACCCCTCCTTCTTGTCGCCCCGGACGGAGCGCAGCGACGGTCCGGGGACCAGGGCGACAAACACAAGCCTTTCGGGCCGGCCCCTTCGACAGGCTCAGGGCCGAGTCCGGACCCCGGCTCTCCCTGCGGCCGGCCGGGGCGGCAATGTCGGGTTTTCCAAGAAGCGCCGGAGTTTCCCATGACGCCGATCGAAGGCCGGACGGGAGACTGGGAAACCGTCATCGGGCTGGAGGTCCACGCCCAGGTGATGTCGGACGCCAAGCTGTTCTCCGGCGCGGCTACGGCCTTCGGCGCCGAACCGAACACGCAGGTCTCGCTGGTCGACGCCGCCTTCCCCGGTATGCTGCCGGTCATCAACCGGCGCTGCGTCGAGCAGGCGGTGCGCACCGGCCTCGGCCTCAACGCGAAGATCAACCTGCGCAGCGTGTTCGACCGCAAGAACTATTTCTATCCCGACCTGCCGGCCGGCTACCAGATCAGCCAGTACAAGGACCCGATCGTCGGCGAGGGCGAAGTCACCGTAGACCTGGAGGACGGCACGAGCCGCACGGTGCGCATCGAGCGGCTGCACCTGGAGCAGGACGCCGGCAAGTCGGTCCACGACATGGACCCGAAGCGCACCTTCGTCGACCTCAACCGGGCCGGCGTCGCGCTCATGGAAATCGTCTCGAAGCCCGATATGCGCTCGGCCGACGAGGCCGGCGCGTATGTCGCCAAGCTGCGCTCGATCCTGCGCTATCTCGGCGCCTGCGACGGCAATATGGAGCAGGGCTCGCTGCGCGCCGACGTCAACGTCTCCGTGCGCCGGCCGGGCGCGCCGCTCGGCACGCGCTGCGAGATCAAGAATCTCAACTCGATCCGCTTCATCAAGCAGGCCATCGAGCACGAGGCGCGCCGCCAGATCGAAATTCTTGAAGATGGCGGGGAGATCGAGCAGGAGACCCGCCTTTTCGATCCCGGCCGCGGCGAGACCAGGGCGATGCGCTCCAAGGAGGAGGCCCACGACTACCGCTATTTCCCGGACCCGGACCTGCTGCCGCTGGAGCTGGACCCGGACTGGGTCGAGGAGATCGGAGCGTCCCTGCCGGAATTGCCGGACGCCAAGAAGGCCCGGTTCGTCGGGGAATACGGGCTGGCGCCGGCCGACGCCGCCACCCTCGCCGCCGACCGGGAGGACGCGGATTTCTTCGAGGCCGTCGCCCGCGGCCGCAGGGACCCGAAGCTCGCCGGCAACTGGGTAATCAACGAGTTCTACGGCCGGCTGAACAGGGCGGGGCAGCGCCGGGCGGACTCGCCGGTGACGGCGGAGAAACTGTCCGGCCTGCTGGCGCTGATCGAGAGCGGCGCGATTTCCGGCCGCATCGCCAAGGACGTGTTCGACGCCATGTTCGAGACCGGCGGGGACGCCGTGGCCATCGTCGAGGCGAAGGGCCTGAAGCAGATCAGCGACAGCGGCGCCATCGAGGAGATCGTCGACCGGCTGATCGCGGAGAACCCGAAACAGGTCGCCCAGGCGAAGGAACAGCCCAAGGTCGCCGGCTGGTTCGTCGGCCAGGTCATGAAGGCGACGCGCGGCCGGGCCAACCCGGCGGTCGTGAACGAAATCCTGAAGAAGAAGCTGTAGATGCCCGAATCCGTAGACGTCACAAAGGAAGCTGCAACCGAAGCGCCGCTGCTGTTCCAGCCGGTCTCCCTGCGCGGCCTCACCCTGCGCAACCGCATCGTCATCGCGCCGATGTGCCAGTATTCGGCGGTCGAAGGGCTGGCGCAGGACTGGCATTTCGCCCATCTCTCCGGCTTCGCCATGGGCGGCGCCGGGCTGGTCTTCACCGAAGCCGCCTCGGTCGAGGAGCGCGGCCGGATCACCCACGGCGACCTCGGCATCTGGAGCGACGCCCACGCCGGGGCGCTCAAGCCGGCGATCCGCTTCCTGCAGGGCCAGGGCGCGGCGGCCGGCATCCAGATCGCCCATGCCGGGCGCAAGGCGAGCATGCAGCGGCCGTGGCACGGCAACGGCCCGATGGACGAGCGCGACGCCGCGCGCGGCGAGGCGCCATGGGACCCGGTCGCGCCCAGCCCGCTGCCGATGCAGGAGGGCTGGCTGATGCCGGCGGAGCTGGACGAGGCCGGTCTCGCGCAGATCCGCAACGCCTTCGTCGCCGCGGCCGGGCGGGCCGGTGCGGCGGGCGCGGACGTGCTCGAAATCCACGGTGCCCACGGCTATTTGCTGCACAGCTTCCTGTCGCCGATCTCCAACCATCGCAGCGACGCCTGGGGCGGCGACCGGGCCGGCCGGATGCGCTTTCCCCTCTCGGTCGCGCAGGCGGTGCGCGCCGCCTGGCCGGAGACCAAGCCGCTGTTCTACCGCATCTCCAGCATCGATTCGGTCGAGGGCGGCTGGGAGATCGAGGACTCGGTCGCGTTCGCCGGGGCGCTCGAGGAGATCGGCATCGATATCGTCGACTGCTCCTCAGGCGGCATCGGCGGCCCGGCGACGGCGACCCGCCTGCCGCGGCAATACGGCTTCCAGGTGCCGTTCTCGGCCCGGATCCGCAAGGAGGCCGGCGTGTCGACCATGGCCGTCGGCCTGATCGTCGAGCCGGACCATGCCGAAGAGATATTGCAGGCCGGCGACGCCGACCTGATCGCGATCGCAAGGGAGGCGCTCTACAACCCGTTCTGGCCGCACCACGCGGCCAAGGCGCTCGGCGCCGGCGGCCGCTGGGACGCCTGGCCCGAGCAATACGGCTGGTGGCTCTCCCGCCGCGAGCGCTTCATGGGGCAGTAGCGCCCCTTCGACACGGCGCGCAGGTGCGCCGGTCGGGATGAGGAGGTTTTGGGGATATCGCCTCTTTGTCATCCGAAACGACAGCCCTGCATGGGCTGGAAAAGGTGTTATTCTCCCACATGAAACACCGGTCAGAATGGCGTATCGGGGCGTTATGCATGAAGGCTCCATCCGGGATGGGAAATGGGCTGTTGGGTCCGATCGTGAAAAATCCCCGTCGACTGCGGCGCGATCCGTTACCGGAACTTCCGTGAACGGGTGGGTTGCCTGGGAAGTCAAGCGTCCGGGCGATCCGTCATTCATCCCGTTGCAAGCGCTTTGGAAGTAAAATGGTTGAGGAGACGCCGCCACCTCGTGTTCGACCGGGGATCAGATCGGCCCCGCGAATTCGGCAGGTCTATTGGTGCGACTTTGCCGAAGACGCGCAGCTTCCCGAGTTTTGGAAGCGTCGCCCGGTGCTGATCCTCTCCAAAAATTCGACATTGCACGGAAAGGTCACGGTTCTTCCCTTCACCACAAAATCGCAACCGGACAATCCGTCTGCCTACCCGATTATATCGCCGCTGGATGGGCAGCGCGCGTGGGTCATCTGCGATCACCTGACTACGGTAGCTGTCAGCCGCCTGCACATGCCGGGCCGGGCGGCGCCGAGAGTCGAACAGGCGGACTTCAACCGGATCGTAGCGCTGGCCCTCCAGGTATTGCCGCGACCGGACTATTGACATCCTGGTCGCATGTTATTAGATGTGCGCTACATACGGTGCGGGTCTGTCCCGTGTCCGCTGCCCGCCCCGGCGGGAACTAGATGCGAAGGGATGGCTCTGCCATCCCTTTCGTTTTTTGGGCCAACGGACGGCAATTCTCGGCTGCGGGTTCCAGACCCGCGGCAACCCTTCCGGACACATTTGGTCCGGCCGAGCGGTTCACTCGCATTTTAGCCAGGTCTGCATGGCGCCCCCGCCACAAGGTCGGCGTACCGCAGCCGCTTCCCCGCCATCCCCGACGCCGGCGAACCCGTCATGGCCACGGTGTCGGTCGGCCGCACGTTGTACCGCTCGGAAAACCCGGCGACGCAGCGCTGAAGGTGCTTGTGGTTGACCGTGAAGCGCGGATTCGGGACGGCGCGGTTGACGGACTGTCCGGTGACGCACCGGGACGACAGGTACGAGGCCTGTGTCTTTCGTGTGTGGATGCAGGCGCGTGAATTGTTACTTTCGAACATAATTTCCTATCGAAGGCCGGGACGTATCGAAGGAAGCGCGCGTCAGGGCGCGATTTCGGCGTGGCCGTTGTTGAGCACCACCGCGTCCCGTTCCGCGACCCGGGCGCGGAAGGAGACCATGGCGCCGTCGCGCCATATCTCGGTGCGGATCGTCTCGCCCGGATAGACCGGCGCCGAGAAGCGCAGCGCCATCGCGCACAGGCGCGTCGGGTCGTAGTCGCAACAGGATTTGAGGATGGCGTGGCCGGCGACGCCCCAGCTGCACAGGCCGTGCAGGATCGGCCGTTCGAAGCCGGCGGCGCGCGCGACCGGCGGGCTGGCGTGCAGCGGGTTGGGATCGCCGGACAGGCGGTAGATCAGGGCGCTGTTGGGCGCGGTCGGCAGATCGCAGACGAGGTCCGGCGCGCGGTCCGGGACCGGATGGGGCGGCGGCGCCGTCTCCGCCGTGCCGCCGCAGCCGCCGTCGCCGCGCGCGAAGGTCGTGGAGCGCAGCGTCGCCAGATTTTCGCCGCTGTCCGCGTCCCGCACCGTCCGCTCGGCAAACAGCAGCGCGCCCTTGCCCGGTCCCTTGTCGACGATATCCGTGACCTTCGTCGTCGCCACGACCCGCGCCGCCGCCGGCAGGGGCCTGTGAATCTCCATCGCCTGCTCGCCGTGCAGGATGCGCACCCAGTCGATCCCGGCGTCCGGATGGCGCGCCCAGAAGCCCGGCGGCGACAGCACGGCCGCCATCGAGGGCAGGGCCAGCAGTTCCGGCTCCTCGAACACGAAGCGCAGCTGCGCCTCGTCCAGCGGGTCGAACCCCAGCCCGCAGCCGAGGGCGTAGAGGATGGTGTCGCGCTCCGTATAGGCCTGCTCGACCGGCTCGAACGGCCAGTTCAGGATTTTCTGCGGATCGAGGACCATCGCCGCGCGCCCCCCTATACCGGATCAGACCGGATCCCAGCTGAACACGTCGGCCGAGCGGTCCAGCGCATAGAAATGCGCCTGCATCGCCGGAAAGGCGTGCTCCAGCACCGTTTCGGCGGTCCAGCCGTCGCTGCGCTGGACCGAGCGCAGGGGCCGCGACTGGCTCATCAGGAAGACCTCGTTGTTGCGCACCGCGAATATCTGGCCGGTGACGTGCTTCGCCCGGTCGGACGCCAGCGCCACCGCCACCGGCGCGATCCGGGCCGGGACCATCTGCTTGATCTTCTCCACCCGCGCCTGCTGTTCGGGCGTGTCGGTCGGGATGGTGCCGATCATGCGGCTCCAGGCGAAGGGCGAGATGCAGTTGGAGCGCACGTTGAACCGCCCCATGTCGAGCGCGACCGACTTGGACAGGCCGACGATGCCGAGCTTGGCCGCCGCATAGTTGGCCTGGCCGAAATTGCCGACCAGCCCGGAGGTCGAGGTCATGTGGATCATCGCGCCGCTTTCCTGGCCGCGGAACACGGTCGCGGCGGCGCGCGCGATGTTGAAGCTGCCCTTCAGATGCACGGCGATGACGCTGTCCCAGTCGTCCTCCGTCATCTTGTGGAAGATGGCGTCGCGCAGGATGCCGGCGTTGTTGACGACGATGTCGAGCCCGCCGAGTTCCTCCCAGGCCTGGTCGACCATGCCCTGCGCCGCGGCAAAACCGGCGACGCTGTCCGTGTTGGCGGAAGCCGTGCCGCCCGCCGCCCCGATCTCCCGGACGACCTCCACCGCCGGCGACACCGAGGCGCCTTCTCCGGTTTCCGACCCGCCCAGGTCGTTGACCAGCACCGCAGCGCCCTGCGCCGCCATCTGCAAGGCGATATCCCGGCCGACGCCGCGCCCGCCGCCCGTGACCAGCGCCACCTTCCCTTCGAGCAATCCGCCAGCCGCCATCGTTTCCTCTTTCCCGCGTCCCGAACGAACGATGCCTCCGGGTAAAGCGCCGGCCCGCCGCTGGCAAGCGCGTTGTCCGCCGGGCCGCCGCCTGGCGCATGGCCGCGCGCCGCAGCCGGGCGGGCTTTGCCGTCCGGCATGGAAACGCTAGAATCCCGGCACGAGCCGCCCCCGGCACGCCCGCAACGGAGCACCCGCCCATGCCGCCTTCCTTCGACCAGCAGGTCCTCCGCCGCACCATGCGCACCGGCGTCACCGGCCACAACCGGGAGAAAGCCGAACGGGGCTATGTGCTCTACACGCCGCTCGGCGGGCCGGGCCGCACCCTGCTGATCGACATGGACGGCGAGACCGTCCACGAATGGACCCACGACCGCCGGCCCGGCCTTTACGGCGATCTCCTGCCGAACGGCAACCTGCTCTACGGCGCCAAGATCGAGGACGCGACCTGGGACATTTTCGCCTTGTGGAAGGCGTTCAAGGGCGGCGAAATCCGCGAGGTCGCGCCGGACGGCACGGTCCTGTGGCGCCACGCCGACCCGATGCACCACCACGACCAGCGCCGCACCGAAGCCGGCACGACGCTTTACCTGTCGCTGGAAAAGATGCCGGACGAACTGGAGAAGCGCATCCACGGCGGCCACCCGCCGCCCGACGGCAAGGGCATGTATGCCGACATGATTATCGAGGTCGACGCCGCCGGTAAGGAAATCTGGCGCTGGCGCGCGATCGAGCATCTCGACCCGGAACTGGAGCGCCTGTCGGACAGCGAGCCGCGCTGGGAATGGACCCACGGCAACACCGTGGCCCCGCTGGGCGACGACCGCGCGGTGTTCTCGATGCGCGCGACCTCGACCATCGGCATTATCGACAAGGCCAGCGGCAAGGTGGTCTGGCGCTACCGGGTGCCCCAGATGGGCGGCCAGCACGACCCGCGGCCCCTGCCCAACGGCAACCTGCTGGTCTACGACAACGGCACCCAGCGGCGCTGGATGGGCACGCTGCCGCACAGCCGGGTGTTCGAGATCGACCCCCGGACCGACGAGATCGTTTGGGAATACGTCGATACGCCGCCGTTCAATTTCTACAGCCAGCAGATTTCCGGCGCGGTCCGGCTGCCCGGCGGCAACACGCTGATCTGCGAGGGCGCGCGCGGCCGGATATTCCAGGTAACGCCGGACGGCGAGACCGTGTGGGAATTCATCAACCCGGTCTTCGGCGAAACCGTGATGGGCTTCGACGTCAACATGGTCTTCCGCGCCTTCTTCTACACGCGGGACGAACTGCCGTTCCTGTAGAACTCCGGCGCGCCGGCTTCACGCCGCGCGCAACTGCTCCGGCAGCTTGAAGCGGATATGCTCCTCGATGCCGTCCATGATGGACAGCTCGACCGGGGCGACCGTCCGCAGCCGGTCGATCACCTCGTCGACCAGATGCTCGGGCGTCGAGGCGCCGGCGGTGACGCCGACCGCGCCGACCCCGTCGAACCAGCCCGGATCGACGGCGGCGACCTCCTCGACCAGATAGCTGGGCGTGCCGTCCTCGCCGCCGATCTCGCGCAGGCGGTTCGAGTTGGAACTGTTGCGCGCGCCGACGACCAGGATGAGATCGACGGTTTCCGAGAGCTTGCGCACCGCCGCCTGGCGGTTCTGGGTGGCGTAGCAGATGTCCTTCACGTCCGGCCCGGCGATGCCCGGGAAGCGCGCCTTGAGCGCCTCGATCACCTCGCGGGTATCGTCGACCGAGAGCGTGGTCTGGGTGACGTAGGCGAGCTTGTCGGGATTGGCCGGCGCCAGCGTGGCGACATCGCCGGCGTCCTGCACCAGATGCACGACGCCCGGAATCCGGCCCATCGTGCCGACGACTTCCGGATGGCCCTCATGGCCGATCAGGACGACCTCGAAGCCCTTTTCGGCATAACGCTGGCCTTCCTTGTGCACCTTGGCGACCAGCGGGCAGGTCGCGTCGAGCACCGGCAGGGAGCGGTCGGCCGCGGTATCCTCGACCGACTGGGCGACGCCGTGGGCGCTGAAGACGGTGATCGCGCCGTCGGGGATTTCGTCCAGCTCCTCGACGAACCGGGCGCCCTTGGCGGTGAGTTCCTGCACGACCCGCTTGTTGTGCACGATCTCGTGGCGCACATAGACCGGCGGCCCGTAGCGGCCGAGCGCCTTCTCGACGATCTCGATCGCGCGTTCGACGCCGGCGCAGAAGCCGCGCGGCTGGGCGAGGATGACTCTCATCGCGAACTCCGTGCGTATATTCAGCAGGTAGCCCCGGAGACCCCTGCCGTCAACCGGCGCGGGCGTCGGTTCGGGCGTCGGCTCGGGGACCGATTCGGGGGCCGGCTTGAGGGGCCGGCGCGGCGGGCGGCGGTTGCGGGCGGCGGTTGCGGCCGGGGGCGATGTCCTGATATTCCCGCCGGTATGTCCCTTGGGGAACGTCCGTCGAAGGAGCCTGCCGTCATGAATTGCGTCTTGAAGCTGACCGTTGCGATCGCCCTTGCCTGGGCCGGCCTGGCGGGACCGGCCTCGGCCGACATCGCCAAGGGCGAGAAGAACTTCAAGCGCTGCAAGGCCTGCCATTCCCTGAAGGAAGGCAAGAACCTGAACGGCCCGTCGCTGCACGGGATCTACGGGCGCAAGGCCGCGTCGGCCGCGAAATTCCGCTATTCCAAGGGGCTGAAGCAGGCGGCGGAGAAGGGCCTGGTGTGGGAGCGGGAGACCCTGATGGCCTATCTCAAGCATCCCAAGAAGTTCCTGCAGAAATATCTCGGCAAGAAGCGGGTCAGCAACAAGATGGTCAACAAGTTCAAGAAAAAGAAATTCCGCCGGGACGTGATCGACTATCTGGAGAGCCTGGGCAAATAGCAGCCCTGCGGGCGCCGGACCCCACTGCGGACCCCACTGCGGACCCCGCCGCCTACTCCGCCGCCGCTTCTTCCGCCCCCGGCGGCGGGCCGACCGGGCAGTGGGCCTCGCGCTCCACGAGGTCGAAGACGAAGAGGAACTTGGCCATGCCGGTCAGCACGGCCGCCACCATGCCGAGCTCGAAAATCTCGCCGTCGTCGAAATGCGCCGACAGGCTGTCGTACAGGGCGGGCGTCAGCCGGCCGTCCATGTTGGTCAGCGCCATTTCCGCCGCGAGGCGCAGGACCGCCCGCTCGGGTCCGGAAAAGACATCGCTGTCCGCGTCCATGACGGCGGCGAGCTTGTCGTCGCCGAGCCCGGCCCGGCGCGCCGCCTCGATATTGCCCTTGTTGCAGAAGGCGCAGCCGTGGGTCATCGACAGCCGGTAGCGCAGCAGCTCCTTCATCCGGACGTCGGCCCGGCCGCCGTAGAAGACCGAGCCGTAGAAGCCCCGGATGTACCATTCGAGCAGTTCGGGCGCGTTGGCCCCGATCTCGTAAAAGGTCGCGTCGCCGCCCTTGCTTTCCTGCAAGGCGCGGCTCTCGCGGTAGGCGGCCCGAAGCCAGTCGTCCATGGCCTCCGGCCCGACCCTGCGCAATAGCGGATTCGGCACCCTCTTCGTCCCCCGCGGATCGGCGTTGCGAAACGCGGATTCTGGCACGAAACCCGCCAGGCTGGCCAGAGCGCGGCCCCTCCGGGCGCGAAATCGGGCGCGAAACCGGGCGCGGAAACCGGCGCCGCGAATTATCTTCGTTCCGGTCCCGGATTCCTCTATAGACTCAAGTGCGGGCACCCACGGAAATCGGAAGGAGCGCACCGATGAGACCGACCGCAACCGTTATCGCCGCCGCCGCTGTTTCGCTGGCCGCTGCGGCCTTCCAGCCGGCGAACGCAGGCAACCGGGCGCACGCCAAGATGATGAACGCGCAGGGCCAGCCGGTCGGCGAGGTCTCGCTGCGCGCGACGCCGCAGGGCACGCTCCTGCACGCCAGGCTCTCGAACCTGCCGCCCGGCGCCCACGCTTTCCATGTCCACGCGGTCGGGAAATGCACGCCGCCCTTCAAGTCGGCGGGCGGCCATTTCAATCCCGGCGGCAAAAAACACGGCATCGACAATCCCGAAGGCATGCACGCCGGCGACATGCCCAACATCCATGTCCCGGCGTCCGGCAGCCTGGAGATCGAGATCCTGAACTCGCTGCTCAAGCTCGGCCCGGCCCTGTTCGACGGCGACGGCGCGTCGATCGTGATTCACGCCGGGCCGGACGATTACAAAACCGACCCGGCCGGCGCCGCCGGCCCGCGCATCGCCTGCGGGGCGATCCGCAGGTAAGGCCGCCGCCGCGCGCCCATCGGCGGCAGCCCCGCGGAAAACGGCGGCCCGCTCCGAACCCTCCGCAATGCCGCCCCGGCCGGCCCGGACTTCCCGCAGGGGGCGATCCGGGGGCCGGAACCTGCCCCGAGCCTGGCGGAGAGGCGGCGGGCCGGAGGCCGGAAAGCGGCCGGATTTTGAACGAATGTTCTATATCGGGTCCGCCAGGTCTTTGAAATCGCTCTTTTCGAATTAGACAGACCGGTCTTTATTTTGCGTTTGCCTTCTGCCTCCGGCAGCCCTAACCCTTTGGAATCGTTGAAAACACGCCTTCGGGTAGGGATCGAAATGACGGGAGAGGGGGCGGCGGTCGCACGCCGCCGATTCGAGCGAAGCGCAGACGCCCTCGCCGTCCTTATTGACCGGGTGGACGCCGCCTCCGCAACCCCCAACCGTCATTTCGACCGAAGCGAAGTAGCCTGCCCCTTCGGCTTCGCTCAGGGCAGGCTCTGAGCGAAGTCGAAGGGAGCGGAGAAATCCGGCCGGGGACGGGCGCCGGGCGGATGCCGGAACTTGTGGCGTCGATGGAACGCCCTCCGGGTTTCTCCCCTTCGACTTCGCTCAGGGCAGGCTACTCCGCCCCGGCCCGGCGGGCCGGGGCTCCGGTCGAAATGACGGGTGGGGGTGGCGCTCCGGCCGGAACGGCCGCCGGGGCGGCGCCACCTTCCCCACGACACCCCTCCCCTGTGCAACCGGGGACATGGGTAACAGTTCTGACCGGTTACATGGGTTACAGGTTTCCATTTTTGTTCATGTTGTATTGAGAGGTTGTTTTGGTTGCTGGGCCGGTGGGCTTGTGGGTAACCCGTCCGGGTTATCCACAAGTCCACGGGGCTTGCGTTTCGGCCGTTGCAGGCGCTCGGCGCGACGATCGATGCAGCCGAGTTCGATGAGTCCGTAGCGGACCTGCCAGAGACCGTCGTCCTGCTCGATCAGCGCGACGGCTTCGCCGGCGAGCGCCTGGTTGATGTAGATGGCGTTGCCCTTCCACTTGATCTCGCCGCTGCGGCGCACGCGGCGGCGCTCGGCGTCGTCCGGACAGGGCGGTTCGCGCAGCACGCCGTCCCAGGCGCGCCCGGCGGGACGGTAGCGGTCGGCCGGGGTGTCGTGGTCGAGCGCCGCATGGGGGCGCTCGAAATTGTAGAGCCGCTGGAAGGCGCGAAACCGCTCGATCTGGCGGCGCAGGTTCGCTGCCGGCGGGCTCGCCGTCTCCTGTTTGAGCGTCAGATGCAGCCGCTCGTGGCGGCCGTTCTGCTGCGGCTTGGCCGGCGCAATGCGCTCGGGCCGCACCCCGGCCTTGATCGCCAGGACCGCAAGCCGCGACAGGCCGCCGGCGCCGGTCGAGGCGAACGGCGGCCCGTTGTCCGAGCGCAGCGCCACCGGCAGGCCGTACTCGCGTAGCGCAGCGTCCAGGATCGGCCAGACATGCGCGGTATCGGCCCGCGCCACCGCCTGGCAGCGCAGAAGGTAGCGGCTGTGCGCATCCGACAGGGTCAACGGCTCGCACCGCGCCCCGTCGCCGGTCCGGAACCAGCCCTTGAAGTCGATGCACCACACGTCGTTGGCCGCCGCGCAGGCCGCAAACGGCGCCGAACGCGGCGGCGCGCGCCGGCGCAAGCGGCGCTTCACCGTCAGACCCTCGCGGTCGAACAAGGCCCCGATCGTGCTCGCCGCCGGCCAGACGACATCCGGGTCGTTACGCTGCAGCCACGCCCGCACCTTCACCGGGCCCCAGCTCGGATGCGTCCGCCGAACCGCCAGGCACGCCGCCGCAAGATCCGCACACAGCGACCGCGGACGCCGGTGCGGCGCGCGCGAGCGGTCCGAAAGACCCGAAACGCCGTCCCGCCGGTAGCGCTCAAGCCACTTGTACCCAGCGACACGGCTCACACCGAACCGACGGCAGATCGCCGCAAGCGACTCCTCACCGGCCTCAACCGCCATCACAAAACGCAGCCGTTCTTCCACAGCACAGGTCTCCTTCCACGCCATCGGCAAGTTCCTCCTCGCCGATCATCAGACCTGTTACCCATGTCTCCGGTCTAGACTGTTAACCATGTATCCGGTTTGCACCCCCCCCGGCCCCCTCCCCCAAGGGGAGGGGGTAAGGTTCTGAAATCACGCCGGTTTTCCGGCTTTGGCGCAGCGTTTCCGGACCGAAGCTCCCCCTCCCCTCCGGGGGAGGGGGTCGGGGGGAGGGGGCGTACGCGCGCCGCTTGCCCCTCCCCGTCATTCCGGCCGGAGCGCCACCCCCAACCGTCATTTCGACCGAGCGGAGCGAGTGGAGAAATCCGGCCGGCGACGGGCGCCGGGCGGATGCAGGAGCCTGCGGCGCCGACGGAGCGCCCTCCGGGTTTCTCCCCTTCGACTTCGCTCAGGGCAGGCTACTCCGCCCCGGCCCGGTGGGCCGGAGCGTCGGTCGAAATGACGTGAGAGGGGCGCCGCCCGCGCCCCGCCGCTTCGAGCGAAGCGCAACTCCCGCCCGTTATTTCGACCGAAGCGAAGCAGCCTGCCCCTTCGGCTTCGCTCAGGGCAGACTCTGAGCGAAGTCGAAGGGAGTGGAGAAATCCGGCCGGCGACGGAGGCCGGCCAGGCGCCGGAGCCTGTGGCGTCGATGGAGCACCCACCGGGTTTCTCCCCTTCGACTTCGCTCAGGGCAGGCTACTCCGCCCCGGCCCGGCGGGCCGGGGCTCCGGTCGAAATGACGGGTGGGGATCGAAATGACGGGTGGGGATGCGCTTCGGCCGGAATAACCGCCGGGGCGGCGGCGGGGTTTCCCGCGAGACCCCTCCCCCAAGGGATGGAGGTGGCGCGGCGCGCTTGCCCGGCGTGCGGGCTTCGGCTAAACGCGCGGGATGCGCTTTGCCTGGTTCGCCTTCATCCAAGACCCGGACGACGACGCCTTGCGGGTGTCGGACGCGGATTTCCGCTTCGTCTGCGATCTCGTCCGGTCGACTCCCGGCCTGTCGAAGGGCCTCGTCTTCACGCCCTGGGACGTGCGCGGCCTCTATTTCGACGACGGCGTGGCGCCGCAACTGGCGCTGCAACTCTATTTCGACGAAATCAGCGATCTCGAGGCGGCGCTGGCGCCGGACGGCCATCTCCGGCCGCTGGCGGCGCCCGGCGCCCTGCCCTCGCTCGCCGGCGCCGGGCGCGAGCAGCAGGCGATGCTGGCCCGCGCCTTCCCCGCGCCCGACCCCGCCTTCCGCACGCCGCCGGGCGCGCCGTACTGCACCTATCTGGTCCACTATCCCGGCGAGGCGGAGGATGTGGGCGCCTGGCTGGCGCATTACCTGGCGAACCACACCCGGATCATGGCGACCTTCCCGGCGATCCGCGAGATCGAGGTCTGTTCGCGCATCGACTGGTGCGGCGCCCTGCCCTGGCCGCGGGTCGATTACATGCAGCGCAACAAGGTGGCGTTCGACGACGGCGACGCGCTCAAGGCGGCGATGACGTCGCCGACGATGCAGGACATGCGCGCCGATTTCCATACCCTGCCGCCCTTCGAGGGCGGCAACCGCCACTACCCGATGAAGACGGCGGCCGTCGGCCGGCCGTAGCCGGAGGCGGCCGGCCGGCCCCGCCCCTACCCTACGGCCGGTCGATCCAGTTCACGATGTCTTGCGGCACGGTCCCTTCGAACATCGATCCGTGCCGTCCCGGACATCCGGGGAACCGGTCGGGGTCAGTCGTGCATTGCTTGGTCGTTCCATCCCGGCCGATGTAGTCCGCAACGCCCGTCGAAACCGCGATCGCCCGCGCGCCCCTTGCGGTGAGAAGGTTCACCTCGGCCGTATCCAGGCTTCCCGTGCGCCGGTCCCGGTCTCCGTAGGCGAAGAGCACCTTGCGCAGGTCCGCGTTCTTCAGGAGTTGGGTGTAGCGATGCCGCGCCAGGATGCCCTGGAACACCAGGCCCATCTCGGACGCCCTGTCCTCGGGCTGCTTGTCCGGTTCGTGCTTGACCGACTTCGCCTTGTTGGAATCGTATTCGAACGTGTAGATGCCATTCGGCTTGCCGTTGAGATAGCCCAGCCGGTTATCGACCAGCGTCCGTTCCATATCGAGCCGGCCGGCCATGATGACGTAGCGGTCGGCCGCGGCCGGCCCCCTGAGGGCCAGATAGCGGGTCAGGACGAGCGCGCCGAAGGAATGGCCGAACACCACGACCTTCTTGCCCTGCGCCTTGAAGTGCCGGATCGTCCGGTGGAGGATTTCGACGCTCACGTCCATCTCGGCCTGGACCCGCTCGAAGCTGTTCAGCCGCGTGTCCGAATAGAGGCCGGTGTTGAAGGTCTGGGCCTGGTGCACGTTGACGAGAATCTTGTTCGCGTAGCCGGGGAATTCCTGCAAATCCAGGCCGTCGCCCAGAGTCTCGACCGGCCCGCCCTGAGAGTAGAGCCAGACCTCGTCCGCATCCGCGCTCCCGCCGGCGACCGTCTGGAACAGCGCCGTTACGTCGGCCGGAAGCCGGGTGAACGGAACGAAGCCGACGACGCTCCGTTTGACCCTGACGATCTTGGAGCGCTCGACCGGGGCGGCGAGGCTGGGGCCCGCCGTTTCGGCGCAGGACCGTACGCCGCTGCCGCCGAGCCGGATCGAGAAGTTGACCGTGAACGCCGTATTCCGGCTCGCGCTGTCGTATTCGAGATCGAGGCCGACTTTCGTGCAGTCGATCCGGTAGCTGGCGCCGGCCGACAGGACGGTTGCGGCCTTCTCCGCCGCGTCCGGAGCCCCGGCGGTCCCGCGCAGCCCGCGGCTCGGGTCGAGTTCGAAAAACGCCCGTCCCTTCACCGCCCAGTTGTCGTCGAGCGCGAAGCGGTAGCGCAGTTCCGCGCCGCCCACGGCGTATTCGGCGAGGCGGCGCAGGCCGTCGTTCCACACCGCCGTTTCCGACAGAGGGAAATACCAGTTGGCGCCGAGGCGGCTCCGGCCGGTCTGGAAGTCCGCCCCGATGCTGCCCTGCGCGTGCTGCCGGTTGCGCTCCGACTCCAGAATCCAGTTCCGGTCGTAGAAGGCGTTCAGCCCGGCGATGCCGCCGGCCGTCTCGAAGCGGTAGACGATGCCGGCGGACGCGCCGTACAGGCTCTCGCCGCCGAAGCGCTGCGAGAACACGGCGCCGGGCTGAACGAACAGGAGGCTTTTGCCGCCGCCGCCCGTGTAAAGGGGGATGGCGCCGTCGACCTCCAGCCAGGCGACCTAGCCGCGTTCCTGCGTTCCCGCCGCGCCCTTGACCTCGAAAACGGGTTCGATGCCGCCGCCGTCCTTCGCGGCAGCGGGCGCGCCGGCGAACAGGCCGGCGAACAGGCCGGCGAACAGGCCGGCGAACAGGCCGGCGAACAGGACAGCCGCAACGGTTGCGGCCCGTGCGACCGGCGCCATCGCCTTTCTCATTTTTTTCCGGAACCCGGCCCGGTCATTCGCCGGAGCGCCTGCCTGAAATTCGCGGGGGGGGGGGGGGTGAAAGACAAAGCGGGAATCACGGTCGGCTAACCCTGCGCAACGGCTCGATAACCGGGAGGTATTGCAATAACGCAGCCCCATTACAACAGAAAACGCCGGACAGGCTCGAAGAAATCCGGGAAAACCCCGAAGAAAAACCGTATTTTCATCGATTAAAATTTATAAATTACTTTATTTATACATAAAATATTTCGATTTTCCGATATATACTCCATTTTTATATTTTTTTAATGGAATAACGCACGAAACAGTCTCAAGAATCATGGAAAAGGTATAATCGCTGCCCGGCACGGCCTTTGCTTGCGACTCCGGGCCCCGGATCGCCGCTGCGGGCCATCCGGGGCGGCAAGAATGGGGCGCTGCCCGCCGCGCAGCGTTTCGCAGGGGAGTCCCGAAGCGGGGAATCGGCCGCGCGCGTACGCCCCCTCCCGCCGCCCCCGCCCCCGGAGGGGAGGGGAAGCTTCGGGTTTGCAAACGCCGCACCGGAGCCGGAAAACCGCCATGATTTCAGACTCTTACCCCCTCCCCTTGGGGGAGGGGGCAGGGGGAGGGGTGTCGCGGAAAAACCCCGCCGCCGCCCGTCATTCCAGCCGGAGCGTACCCCCCCGTCATTCCGGCCGGAGCGTACCCCCTCCCGTCATTTCGACCGAAGCGAAGCGAGTGGAGAAATCCGGCCGGCGACGGGCGCCGGGCGGACGCCGGAGCCTTGGGCGTCGATGAGCGCCCGCCGGGTTTCTCCCCTTCGACTTCGCTCAGGGCAGGCCGCTCCGCCCCGGCCCGGCGGGCCGGGGCGTCGGTCGAAATGACGGGGGTGGGTTCGAGGACCGGACCGGGCGCAAGTCCGGCGGGGAAAACCCCGTCGGCGCCCGTTTCCGCCTTATGCGCATTCCGCAGAGGAATCGATCGAGGGGCGGCGGCTCCGGCCTCCGGCCTGTGCCTGGCGCATGGCGGGCCTGTCCTTGCGGCGGAACCGGGCTTACCGGGTGACACCGGCCGGGCGCGGCTCTACAGTCGCGCTCCGCCGGGCGCTGCGGACCGGCGAAGACCGGAAAGAAGACGGGAAAAGGCGGCCCCCCGATGGATGCCATAGACATCGTCTGCAACCTCTTTACCGAACGGGAAGTGCGGCTCGGCCAGACCGGGCTGGACGACACGTTCAAGACGCAGATCCGCATGCCGCCGGAATACCGCGGCGGCGTCTCGGTCGAGGACTATCTCGCCAAGATGGACCGGGCCGGAATCGCGCGCTCCCTGCTGATCGCGGTCAGGGCCGGCGACCTGAACGTCCGGGAATCCTTCGAAATTCCCTACAGCCGGGTCGCGGAGGTCTGCGCCGCGCATCCCGGCCGCTTCTCCGGCCTTGCCGGAGTCGACCCGTTCCGCGGGATGCAGGGCCTGCGCGACCTGGAAGAAGCCGTCCGCGATTACGGTTTCGTCGGCGCGCACCTGTATCCGCACTGGTTCGGCCTGGCGCCGGACGACGCCAAATACTACCCCTACTACGCCAAGTGCTGCGAACTCGACATCCCGATCATGATGCAGGTCGGGCACAGCCTGATCTATTCGCGCAACCGGCGCCTGCCGAGCGTCGGCCGGCCGATCTGCCTCGACCGGGTGGCGATCGATTTCCCGGAACTCAGGCTGCTCGGCATCCATATCGGCGTGCCCTGGACCCAGGAGATGATCTCCATGGCCTGGAAGCACGAGAATGTCTTCATCGGCGTCGACGCCTATGCGCCGAAACACTGGCCGCCGGAAATCGTCCACTATCTGGACACTTACGGCCGCGGCAAGGTCCTGTTCGGCACCGACTGGCCGGTTATCGACCCGGAGCGCGCGGTGGCCGAAATCGCCGCGCTGGACCTGCGCCCGGAAAGCCGCCGCGCGCTGATGCGGGAGAATGCGCTGCGCGTCTTCCGGCTGCCGGAATCGGCAGACGCGCGGGCAACGGACGCGCGGGCGGCCGGATAGCGGCGCCCGGCGCAGCGTCATGACCCCGGCACCGGCGCAAACTCCGCCCGCCACCTACCGGCCGCTCACCATCGCGACCGGGATGCGCGCCGCGGCCGGGCGCACGCCCGAGAAGGTCGCTCTCCGGGAAGGCGGGCGGACCCTCACCTACGCCGCCCTGGTCGACCGGATCGACCGGGTGAGCGCGATGGTGACGGACGGGTTCGGCCTCGGGCCGGGCGACAACGCCGCGATCCTGTCGCCCAACTGCCTCGAATATATCGAGATCGTGGCGGGCGCCTCCTGCGCCGGCGTGGCGGTCGCGACGCTGAACCCCCGGCTGGTCGGCCGCGAGATCCGCTACATCTGCGACGATTGCGGCCCGCGCGTCCTGTTCGTCCACGCCAGCCTGGCCGAAACCGTCCGCGGCCTGACGCTGGACAGCGTCGAGCGGATCGTCGTTCTGGGCGGGGACTACGACGCCCTGCTCGCCGGGGCCCGGCCGCTGCGGCCGGCGCCGCTGCCCGAATGGTCGCCCTTCTCGATTTCCTACACCTCCGGGACGACCGGCGAGCCCAAGGGCGTGGTGCTGCCGCACCGCTCCCGCGTCCTCACCTTCTACGGCATGGCCGCGGAGTACGGCTGCTACGGCCCGGACGACCGCTATCTGGCGACGGCGCCGCTGTTCCACGGCGCCGGCTTCGCCTTCGCCGTGGCGGTGGTCTATTTCGGCGGCTATTGCGAAATCCTGCCGGGCTTCGATCCCGAACGGGTGATCGAGCGGCTGGCGACGGAAAAGCTGGGCGGGACGTTTTTCGTGCCGACCCATTTCCACGCCGTTTTCGCGCTGGAGCGCCCCGTCCTGGAGCGGCACCGCGCCTTCGACCGGCTGAAGGCGATCGTGTCGAACGCCGCGCCGCTCGCCCAGGCGACCAAGGAGCGGATCGTCGACTATTTCGGCGAAGGCGTGCTGCACGAGACCTACGGCTCGACCGAGGCCGGGATCGTCACCAACCTGCGCCCGGCGGACCAGCTGGTGAAACAGCGCTGCGTCGGCCTGCCGTTCGTCGCCAGCCACGTCCGCCTGCTGGACGACGAAGGCCGGGAGGCCGCGCCCGGCGAGGTCGGCGAGCTGTTCAGCAATTCGCCCTACATCTTCAACGGCTACTGGGGCAAGCCGGAGGAAACCGCGGCGTGCTTCCGCGGCGACTGGTTCAGCGCCGGCGACATGGCGACCCGGGACGAGGAGGGCTTCGTCTATCTGGTCGACCGCAAGAAGGACATGGTGATCTCCGGCGGCGTCAACATCTATCCGCGGGAAATCGAGGAAATCCTGTTCCGCCATCCCGGCGTCGCCGACGTCGCCGTGATCGGCGTGCCGAACGAGAAGTGGGGCGAGGAACTGAAGGGCTTCGTGGTGCCGCAGCCCGGTGCGGCGCCGGAGGCGCAGGCGCTCGAAACCTTCTGTCGCGAGCATCTCTCGCCCTATAAGGTGCCCAAGACGTTCGAATTCACCGGCGCCCTGCCGCGCAACGCGGCGGGCAAGGTGCTGAAGCGCAAACTGCGCGAGGCCTGAGCCGGACCCGATGCACAGCCGGCGGCAGCCGCCGGCCAACCCGGCCCCGGACGCGCATCCGGGGTCCGAAACAACGGAGGGAAGACATGCGCAGGACAAGCACGATAACGACCGGCACGGTAACGACCGGCGCGGCGGGGGCCGCACTGGCCATGGCGCTTGCCGCGGGCATCGCACTGGCGCCGGCAAAAGCCGACGACAGCATGAGCCTGACCCTGATGAAGGACTGGTCGCCCCACGGCATGCACGCGCCCTTCTACTTGGCGCAGGCCAAGGGCTGGTTCAAGGAAGCCGGCGTTACCGTGAAGATCGTCGACGGCAAGGGCTCGGCCTCGACGGTCGGCCTCGTCGGCGCCGGCCAGGCGGATATCGGCCATGCCTCGCTTTCGGTGATGGCGCTGGCCCGCAACAAGGGGCTGCCCGTCACGGCGATCGGCAGCATCCTGAGGAAGAACGAAGTCGGCGTCATCTTCTCCAAGGGCAAGCCCTACAAGGGTCCGAAGGACTTCAAGGGCACGACGCTGGTCTACACCTCGGGGTCGATCGAGGCGCCCTTCATCGATACCTTCCTCGCCCAGGGCGGCCTCAAGCGCAGCGATGTCAACCTGCTGGCCGTGGCCGCGTCGGCGAAGATCGCGACCTACCTGTCGGGCCGCGGCGACGGCGTGATCGGGCCGATCCCGTTCTTCCTGGCGATCGCGGCGAAGAAGCGGCCGTCGGCTTCCGTCGGTTTCGCGGAAAACGGCCTGCCCATGCTGTCCTGGGGCATCGTCGCGAACGACGAGACGATCGCGAAAAAGCCGAAGGCGCTGAAGGGGTTCATGTCCGCCCTGGCGCGCAGCTGGAAACACATCCTCGACGGCGGCCTCGACGAGGCCGTGCAGGCGATGATCGACCTGCGCCCGAAGGCGCGGGTGTCGATGGCGGTCGGCAAGCTGATCTTCAACGCCTACCGGCCCTATTTCTTCTCGCCGACGACCGAGGGCAAACCGATGGGCTATATGAGCGCGAAGGACTGGGACGATACGGTCAAGACGCTCAAGAGCCTGGGACGGGTCAAGGCAAGCATGAAGGTGACGGACTTCTACAACGCCTCCTTCATGCCCCGCTGACGCCATGGCGGCACTGCCCGGGGACGGGGCTCCGGCTGCGCCGGCCGGCGCGGCCGGAGCCTTCGGCGACGGCATCGGCGAGCCCTATGTCCGGATCGCCGGCCTGGACAAGACCTATCATTCGGAACGCGGCGACGTCGAAGCGCTCAAGGCTATCGACCTCGATATCCGCAACGGCGAGTTCATCAGCGTCCTGGGGCCGAGCGGCTGCGGCAAGAGCACCCTGCTCAAATGCATCGCCGGCCTGGAGGATCTGACGTCCGGCGACGTCGCAATCCGCGGCCAGCCCGTCGTCGAGCCGCCCCGGGATACCGGCATCGTCTTCCAGCGCGACGTGCTGCTCGACTGGCGCTCGGTGCTCGACAACATTCTGCTGCCGATCGAATTCGCGCGGCTCAGGACGGCGGACTGGCGCGGCAAGGCGCTCGAACTCCTCCACCTGTTCGAGCTTGAGGATTTCGCCGACCGCTATCCCTGGGAACTGTCGGGCGGGATGCGCCAGCGCGTCGCGATCTGCCGCGGCCTGATCCGCGATCCGTCGCTGCTGCTGATGGACGAGCCGTTCGGCGCGCTCGACGCCATCACGCGCGACGAGCTGAATCTCGAACTGGAACGCATCTGGGAAGCGACGCACAAGACGATCGTCTTCATCACCCACAGCATTCCCGAAGCGGTGTTCCTGTCCAGCCGGGTCGTCGTGATGTCGCGCAATCCGGGGCGCATCGTCGAAATCCTGGATATCGATCTCGACCGGCCGCGCGCGCTCGACATCAGGGAGACGCCGGCCTTCTCGGGCTATGTCCGGCACATCCGGGAGATTTTCGAGGGGCTGGGCGTTATGAAACGGGGGCAATAGCGATGGATTTCTGGTCGACCAGGAACGGGCGGATCCTCAATGTCGTCCTGGTGCTGATCGGCTTCGGCCTGATCTGGGAAGGGGCGGTGATCGTTTTCGGCATCAAGCCGTTCCTCCTGCCGGCGCCGTCGCGCGTGCTGGCCGATATCGCCGCGGAGCCGCTGTGGTACGGCATGCATACGCTGGAGACCCTGAAAGAGACGGCGCTGGGCTTCCTGCTGGCGGTCCTCGTCGGCCTGGCCATGGCGATCGGAATCGTCTTTTCGCGCTTCGTCGAACAGACGCTCTACACCTTTCTCGTGGCGATAAACTCGATCCCGAAGGTCGCCGTCGCCCCGCTCTTCATCGTCTGGTTCGGCGCCGGGATCGAGCCCAAGGTCGCCATCGCCTTCCTGATCGCGGTCTTCCCGATCGTCATCGACACCGTGCTCGGGCTGCGCTCCGTGGAGCCCGACATGCTCGATCTCGCCCGGTCGATGCGGGGATCGGCGATGCAGACCCTGTGGAAGATCCGCTTCCCCACGGCGCTGCCGAGCATGTTCGCCGGCATGAAGGTCGGCATCTCCTTCGCCTTCATCGGCGCCATCGTCGGCGAGTTCGTCGCCTCGCAGGCCGGGCTCGGATTCGTCATCGATTCGGCGCAGCCGACCTTCGATACGACGCGGATCTTCGCGGCAATCCTGCTGCTCGCCGTGGTTGGCACCGTATTGTTCTACACGGTCGAGCTCGCCGAGCGCGCCTTCGTGCCCTGGCACGTCTCGCGGCGGCGCGAGGGTACGGCGGGGCCGGCCCCGCAACCCGCGCACTGAGGCAGAGGCGATGGCCTTCCGGGCAAAGCGCCAGACTGTCGATCTCGGCGGGCGCGAAGTCGGTTTCCGCTACGCCGGGAGCGGCCCGCCGGCCGTGCTGCTCCACGAATCGCCGCGCTCGTCGGCCGCGCTGCTGCCGCTGATGGAGCGGCTGGCCGGCCGCTTCACCGTTTTCGGCTTCGACACGCCGGGTTTCGGCGGCTCCGATCCGCTGGCGATGGACCGGCCGTCGAGCGCCGACTATGCCGACGCGCTGGCCGAAGCCATGACCGCGCTGGGCATCGCGCGGGCGCCGGTCTACGGCACCCACACCGGCGCCTGCATCGCGATGGATCTGGCGCTCGGGCATCCCGGCCGGGTTTCGGTCGCCGTGATGGACGGCTATCCGGTCTTCACGCCCGCCGAAAAGGAGGAACTGCTGCGCGAATATCTGCCGCCGTTCCGCCCGTCGTGGGACGGCGCCCACGTCGCCTGGCTGTGGGCGCGGGTGCGCGACCAGTTCACCTTCTTTCCCTGGTATGCCGCCGGCAACATCGGCCGGCTGCCGCGCGATCCGCCGCCGCTCGATTTCCACCAGCTCGTCGTTAACGATTTCCTGCGCGCCGGAGACCGTTACCGGCCGGCCTATGCCGCCGCCTTCCGGTTCGACGGGGCCGGGCCGCTGGCGCGCGTACAGGCGCCGGTCGCCATCGTGGCGCGGGAAGACGACCTGCTGTTCCCCCATCTCGACCGGCTGCCGGATACGCTCCCGGACCGTATCGCCGTCCATCGGCTGGGCGCCGACCGCGAAGCCTGGGGCGCGGCCGTCGGCGACATCATGGCGGCGCATCCGGGCCAGGCGGCCGCGCCGCAGCCGGCGGCCGATCCGCTCGGCGCGCGCCCGGTGCGCCGGCGCTTCGTGGAGACACCGGCGGGCGCGGCCCATGTCCGCCTCGCCGGGCCGCAGGACGGCCGCCCGGCCGTGCTTCTGCACCGCACGCCGGGCTGGTCGGCGGAACTGGACGACCGGCTCGTGCGGCTGGGCCGCTCCGGTCCGGCCATCGCCATCGACCTGCCCGGCAACGGCGAATCGGATCCCGCGCCGGTTCCCGGACTGCCGGCGGTCGTCGACTGGCTCGGCGGCTGCCTCGACGCTCTGGGCATCCGCGAGTGCGACCTGGCCGGCGAAGGCGCCGGCGCCGCGTTCGCCGCCGCCTTGGCGGCGGACGGGCCGGCCGCGGTGCGGCGCCTGACGCTGGCCCAGGCCCCGGCCGGCGCGGACGGCGGCCCCGAACCCCCCGGCGCGCCGGCCTGCCCCGATCTCCGGCCGCGCTGGGACGGGGCGCATCTGGCGGCCGCCTGGTACTGGGCGCGCGACAGCCTGCTCTACCGGCGCTGGGACGAACGGACCGCCGCCGGCGCCTGGCGCCTGCCGGACGATCCGCCGGTGGAACTGCTCCACGCCCGCTTTACCGGGGCGGTGCTCGGCGCCGCCGGCAACGACGCGCTGTGCCGCGCGGCGCAGGAGGGGGACATGACGGCGCTGCTGGACCGGGCGGCCCGCCGCGGCGCCGGCATCGGGCGCTGCGACGACCCGCTGGCCCTGTGCCCGCTGCACGGCGACGGATGACGGCGGCGGCCGCCGGAATGCCGGTTCCGGACCGCCTCAGGGCGGCGGTCGGCGCGGACGGCATCGTCACCGATCCGGAACGGCTGGCCGGCCTGTCCCACGATATCGCCGGCCCGGCCGGGGCCTTGCCGCTGTGTATCGTCGTCCCCGAAACGATTCCGGCCCTGCAAAGGGCCGTCGCCGCCGCAGCGGAAAGCGGCCTCGCGATCGTGCCGCGCGGCGGCGGCATGTCCTACACCGGGGGCTACGGGCCGTCCGCGGAAGGCGGCGTCCTCTTCGATATGTCCCGGCTCTCGGCGGTCGCGGAGATCGATACCGCAAACCGGCATATCATCGTCGAGGCCGGCTGCACCTGGGCAGCCCTGCACGACGCCCTGCGCGGAACCGGCTTCCGCCCGCCGTCCTTCGGTCCGCTCTCCGGCGGGGTTTCCACGGTCGGCGGCGCGGTATCCCACAACGCCATGTTTTTCGGTTCGGGCTCGGCCGGCAGCATCGCCGGCAGCGTGCTCGGGCTGGAGGCCGTCCTCGCCGACGGCCGCCTGCTGCGCACCGGCGTGCTGCGCCCGGATTCGGTCGACGCCCTGCCCCACGGCCCCGACCCGACCGGCCTCTTTATCGGCGATTGCGGCGCCTTCGGCGTGAAGGCGCGGATCGCCCTGCGGCTGGACCCGGTTGCCGGCGGCGAAGCCTTCCTGTCGATGGCGTTCGACGATCCGCTGGCGATGCTGGACGCCCAGACCGCGCTCGCCGGCCGGCCCGGCCTCGGCGAATGCTTCACCTTCGACCGCCAGGCGCACCGCAACATTCTCGACCGGCGGATCGGCTTCCGGGAGAAGCTCGGCGCCGTCTCCGGCGTGGCGCGCGGAACCGGCGGCCTGGCGCGCGCCGCCCGCCTGCCGGCCGAGGGCCTCGGCTTCCTGGAACGGGCCGATCATTCGCTGCACCTGTCCGTCGAAGGCGACGATGCGCGCCACGCCGCCGCCCGCGCCGAGGCGCTGCGGGCCGAACTGGCGCAGCGCGGCGGCGCGGACCTCCCGGACACCATTCCGCGCGTGACCCGCGCCCGGCCGTTCGGGCCGGTTACCGCCCTGCTCGGCCCGCGCGGCGAAAACTGGCTGCCGGTGCACGGCGCGCTCGGCCTCGCCCGCGCCGCCGGCTGCATGGCGGCGCTGCGCGACCGTTTGCAGGCAGGCGCCGGCGACATGGCGGAGGCCGGCGTAACCTGCACCGTCCTCACCGTCCTCGCGCCGCGCTGCGTGCTGGTGGAGCCGCAATTCTTCTGGCCCGACCGGCTGAGCCCGTTTCACCTCGCCCACGCGACGCCCGAACAGGTGAAGCTCTATCGCGCGGCGCCGGAAAATCCCCCCGCGCGCGCGCTGGTCTTCGACCTTCGGAACGCGGCCGCCGAAATCCTGCAAGCGCACGGCGCCGCGCATATGCAGATCGGGCGCTACTATCCGCTCCTGTCGCGCCTGACGCCGGCGCAGGCGGACATCCACCGCCGGCTCCGCGCCGCCCTGGACCCGGACGGACGGATGAACCCCGGCGTGCTGGAGGGCTAACGCCGCGCCGCGCCGGGCGGCTGCGCGGCCGGAACCGCTATTCCAGCCAGGGCAGGCAGCCGGTTCCGGCGAGGATGGCGGCGAGGCCCGGCGCATCCTCCGCCGCGGCGTATTTCTGCCGGAGCGCGACCAGCGAGCGCGCGTGGTATTTCTGCGGTCCCTGGACGTAGGCCCCGCCGGGCAGGCCGACGCTGAAACTGTCCTCGCCGGCCTCCAGGGCGTCCGAATTGGCCCGCGACCAGGGCAGGAAGAAGGCGCCGGCGTTCGCCAGCAGCGGCGTGAGGGTTTCCTTCAGGCCGTCCCAGCTTTCGAACGGCCCGTCGTTGCGCGGCTCCAGCATCCGGAAGCACCAGGCCAGCACGTTCGGCGCGCGCGCCCGGAGCGCGGAAGCCGGAGTCGGGTCCTGCGACATCGTATAGACCTGGGGCGCGAGACCGAAATCGGCGAAGGCGGGCCGGCCGCCGAACAGGTATGTCCGCGCCGCCAGATGCGGTTCGAGAATGGCGAGCAGATCGTCGAAATAGCGGGCGATCAGCGGCGCGGTCTCCGGGCTGGACCCGGTGAAATGCAGCCGCCCGACCATGCGTTCGCAGATTTTTTCCGCCGCCGCCCCGACCGCTTCCGGCGCGCCGCCGGGGTCGAAGGCGCGGGCCAGCCCCAGCGCCGCGCCGCGCCGGTCCACTTCCGCGTGCCAGCGGTGGTGGAACAGCAGCTTGTTGCCCCACTCGTCGCCGTATTCCTCGATCAGCGCCGACAGGAAGCGCAGCGCAGGGTCTTCGGGATGGATCGACGGCGCGGGATGCTCGGCCTCCAGCGTTTCGATCAGCGGCGTCGAATCCTGGAGCGCCCGGTCGTCCGGCGTAATGACCAGCGGGATCAGCGGCAGCCGCGCCCGGGCCTTGAACTCGTCGCTGCGCCAGGCCCGCTGGAGCCAGAGATGCGGCAGCGCCTTGTAGCGGAACCAGGCGCGCACCTTGACCGAATAGGGCGACATCTCGCTGCCGAAGATTTTGTAGGGCGCTGTCATGCCGGTCCTTTCGTTCGGGAATCGAAGCGTTGACTACGCCATCCCGGATTTAATCCGGGGTCCAGGGCCACGAGGCGCGGCTGTGCCGGGCGACTCCGGTCCCCGGATTTCCGCTTCGCTCCATCCGGGGCGGCGCCATCGGTTCCTGCAAGACAACGGTTCAGGCGCCGTCGTCGATGGTGTGCAGTTCGCGGCGCAGGATCTTGCCGGTCGGGTTGGTCGGCAGGTCGGCGACGAACTGGATTTTGCGCGGCGCCTTGTAGGGCGCGAGCGTCTTGCGGCAGTGGGCGACGATGTCGCCGGCGTCCGGGTCGCTGCCGGGCCGCGGCACGATATAGGCCTTGGCGAGCTCGCCCTTCTGGGCGTCGGGCACGCCGCCGACCGCGACCATCGAGACATCCGGGTGCGCCGCCAGCACCCGCTCCAGCTCCGCCGGGTAGACGTTGAAGCCGGCGGTGTTGATCATGTCCTTCTTGCGGTCGACGACCCAGAGGAAGCCGTCCGCGTCGCGGGTGCAGACGTCGCCGGTGCGGAACCAGCCGCCGGCGGCCATGGAATCCCGCGTCGCGGCATCGTTGCCGTAGTAGCCCATCGTGACGATCGGGCCGCGGATCAGCAGTTCGCCCGGCTCGTCCGGCGGCATGGTCTCGGCGCTGTCCTCCAGGCCGCCGATCCGCGCCTCGACATAGGGCAGCGCGACGCCGATGGAGCCGAGCCGGCGCTCGCAGGACCAGGCGTGGGTGGTGCCGGGGCCGGCCAGTTCGGTCATGCCCCACAGTTCCATCAGCGTGGCGCCGAACTTCGCCTCGACCTCGGCGCAGGTCGCGGCGGGGAAGGTCTGGCCGCCGCAGGTCATGCGCTCCAGGCTCGAAAAATCGTATTTGCCGATGGCCGGATCGGCCAGCATGTACATGAAGCCGGTCGGCACGGCCTCCAGCATGGTCGCGCGGTATTGCTCGACCGAACGCAGCATCGGCTCCGCCTCGAACCGCTCGTGCAGCACCAGCGTCGCGCCGTACCGGACGGAGCAGTTCATCACCGCCTTGCCGTAGACGTGGGAGCAGGGCAGCGCGGTGACGACGATGTCGTCCGCCGTCCTTCCGTGCATCATGGCAGTGCCCGCCGTGCTGACCGCGATCGCGCGGTTGGACATCATCGCGCCCTTGGGATGGCCGGTGGTGCCCGAGGTGTAGCCGATGGCGCCCGGCTCATCGAGGCCGCGCGGCCGGAGCTCGAAGTCTTCCGGAGCGTCGGCGATGAAGTCCGCGAAGGGCGTCGCGTCCGCCGGCCCGTCGTCGTCGAACAGGACGACCCGCTCGACAGCGGTATCGGCAAGCGCTTCCGAAAGCCCGTCGCCCTTGCCGGCGCCGACCATCAGCATTTTCGCGCCGCAATTGCCGGCGATGTAGCCGATCTCGCCGGCCGTCAGCATGGCGGTGACCGGGTTGAGCACCGCGCCGGCCTTGGCGACGCCGTAATAGGCCGCCATCCAGTCGGTCGAATTCTGGCCGCACAGGGTCACCCGGTCGCCGGGTTGGATGCCCTGCGCCACCAGGGCGTTGGCCACCTTGTTGGCGCGCCGGTTCAGCGCGTCGAAGCTGCACGGTTCGTCGCGGAAGATGACCGCCGGCTTGCCGCCGAACGCCGCCGCGGCCTTCTCGATGGCTTCGCCGAGTGTCGTCAGCATGGCCGTTTCTCCCCGTATCTTTTGCCCGGCGCCCGGCCCTATTCGCCGAAGCCGTCGACGAAAAAGTCGATGGCGAGCGGCTTGTCCGGATGGTTGCGGTACTTGTCCAGGTCGGTAATGCCTTCGGCCGCCAGCACCTCCTCGTCGAGGAACAGGTTGCCGGTGCAGCTCCTAGCGTCGCGGGTCAGGACGATGTGGGCGCAGTCGGCGAGGATCTCCGGCTTGCGCGCGGTTTCCCAATCCATGCCCGGCACCAGCTTGAGCGCGGCGGTCGAGATGAAGGTCCGCGGCCACAGGCCGTTCACGGCGATGCCGTAGCGCGCGAACTCCGCCGCATGGCCGATCACGCACATCGACATGCCCATTTTCGAGATCGTGTAGGCCGTCGAATCGCGGAACCAGCGCGGGTTCATGTCGAGCGGCGGGCTGAGCGTCAGGATGTGCGGGTTCGCCGCCTCCTTCAGGTACGGCAGCGCCGCCTGGGTCGCCGCGAAGGCGCCGCGCACGTTGATGCCCATGATCAGGTCGTAGCGCTTCATCGGCGTGGACGGCGTATCGGTCAGGCTGAGCGCGCTGGCGTTGTTGACCAGGATGTCGATGCCGCCGAAGGCCGCCGCCGCCGCTTCCATGGCGTCGCGCAGGCCGGCGTCGTCGCGCACGTCGACCGGCAGGGCGAGCGCCTTGCCGCCGGCCTTTTCCATGTCCTCGGCCGCCGTGTAGATCGTACCGGGCAGCTTCGGATGCGGCTCGGTCGTCTTGGCGGCGACGACGATGTTGGCGCCGTCCTGCGCCGCCCGCAGGCCGATGGCGTGGCCGATGCCGCGCGTCGCGCCGGTGATGAACAGGGTTTTTCCTTGCAGGACGGTCATGGGGTGTTTCCCGGGTGTTGGAGGCGCCGGACTCCGTCCGGCCCGGCAAGGCATAGGGCCGGCCGCCGCCCGGACTCAAGCCGAAGTTGCCGTCGGGCGCAAGGACTCGGCGGATCGGGCCGCGTCCGCCCCGCGCATGAACAGGCCGAGCCATTCGGCGACCATGGCGGGCTTTTCCCCGCCTTCGATCTCGACCGTCGCGCGGGTCGTGCTCAGGCAGCCGCCGCTCGGGTGCGGATCGAAGGCTTCGAGGACGAAGCGCCCGCGGATCCGGCTGCCGACCGGCACCGGCGCCATCCAGCGCACCCGGTTCAGCCCGTAATTCAGGCCGTAGTCCGCGCCGTCCGGCCACAGGCCGGCTTCGTGGGAGAAGGCGGTGAGCAGGGACAGGGTGTAGAAGCCGAAGGAGATGGCGCCGCCATACGGCAACTCGCGCCGGGCGCGCTCCGGGTCGACATGCATCCAGTCACGGTCGCGCGTCACGTCGGCGAACCGGTCGACCTGGTCCTGCGTGACCCGATGCCAGGCGGTGACGCCGATTTCCCGGCCGACGAACTCGCGGGCGTTGTCGAAGGTGAAGGCGCAGAAATTCCCGGACATGGCGCAGTCCCGCCGGTTGACGATGCCCGGCGACGATAGCGGCTTCCGCGCCGCCCCCGCAATGGCGCCCCCGCAATGCTACGCCGCAATCCGGTCGGTTGCATTCCGGCCGGTTTCATTCCGGTTGGTTTCCGGCGCCCGGCGCGCTATCGATAGCGCCGCATCTCCACCGGCCGCGACGGAACCCCGCCATGATCGACTTGTACACCTGGTCCACCTCGAACGGCCGCAAGGCCTCGATCGTGCTGGAGGAGCTGGGCGCGGACTACACCGTCCACCCGATCCACATCGGCAAGGGCGACCAGTTCGCGCCGGAATTCCTGGCGATCAACCCGAACGGCAAGATTCCCGCCATCGTCGATTCCGACGGGCCCGGCGGCGCGCCGATTACGGTCTTCGAATCCGGCGCCATCCTGATCTATCTGGCGGAGAAATTCGGCCGGTTCCTGCCCACGGAGCCGGTTGCGCGCATGGAGGTCATCCAGTGGCTGATGTTCCAGATGGGCGGCATCGGCCCGATCTTCGGCCAGGTGCACCATTTCCTGCGCGCGGCGAAGGAGAAGGTGCCCTACGGCATCGAGCGCTACGGCACGGAGGCGCGCCGGCTCTACGGCGTGCTCGACCGGCGGCTCGACGGCCGCGACCATCTGGCGGGCGACGGCTATTCCATCGCCGACATCGCGACCTGGCCCTGGGTGCTCCGGCACGAGTGGCAGGAGATCGACCTGGCGGACTATCCGAACGTCAAGCGCTGGTTCGACGCCGTCGGCAGCCGCCCGGCGGTCCAGCGCGGCATCCGGGTCCCGCCGCCGCCGCAATAGGCGGGCGCAGGCGGGCGGACGTGCGGGCCGGGCGACGGCGAACGCCCGAAGGCGAGGAGCAAAGCGCCCCTTCGCATTGACAGGCCGAATCGCCACATTCCAGAATGCGGCGCCTCGTGGGATGCACACCCGGCGGCGACCCGGCACGGGAAAGTTCCGGAGGGATGGCAGAGCGGTAATGCGGCGGATTGCTAATCCGTGTACCCGAAGGGGTACCGGGGGTTCGAGTCCCCCTCCCTCCGCCACGCTCCGCCTGCCGCCAGTAAAGTACCCGGTTTCCGTATTCGCACGCTGCCCGGGCCGGGCCGACCTGTATTGTCCGCCGCCGCCTGCGACGATGCTGTGAGTTCTATCCGAATCCACACCGAATCCGGCGGCAGCGGGGGGCCGGTGCTGGTCATGCTGCACGGCATCGGCGCCAACGCGGCGGTGTGGCGCCGGATGCTGCCGATCATCGAGCGGCGCTGGCCGGGGCGCTGGGTCGCCGCCGACCTGCGCGGCCACGGGCGCTCGGCCCACGCGCCGCCCTACGGCTATGCCGGCTTCGCCGCCGACGTGGCGGACGCCCTGGGCGGGCAGGACGAAGACGTTGTCCTGCTCGGCCACTCGATGGGCGGCGTCGTGGCGATGGCGCTGGCGACCGGCCGGTTCGGCCTTGCCGTGCGCCGTGTCTTCGCCTTCGGCGTCAAGATCGGCTGGACGGCGGACGAGGTCGCGCAGATGCACGCGCTGGCCGCCAGGCCGGCGCGGGTCTTCGGCAGCTACGCCGAGGCCGCCGGGCGCTATCTCAAGGTCTCCGGCCTGGTCGGGCTGGCCGATCCCGAATCGCCGGAGGCCCGGGCCGGCGTCGCCGAAGCGGACGGCGGATTCCGCCTCGCCGCCGACCAGCGCGTCTACGCCGCCGTCGGGCCGGCGGTCGCCGAATTCCACCGCGCCGCCGAGGCGCCGGTTCGGCTCGCCGCGGGGGAGGCCGATCCGATGGCGGACCCGGACGAGATGCAGGCGCTCGATCCGCAGGCGGAACTGCTGCCCGGCCTCGGCCACAACTGCCACGTCGAGGCGCCGGAGCGGGTCTGGGAACTGTTCGAACGGACCCTGGAAGCCCGAGGGCGCTCGCATTGACACGACTGTCGTTGGGGAATGGAGCATGAGTACTGAAAAGCCGGCGGCGGCCGTCATGGCTCTCGACGTTCCGCCGCGCACGAAGCCGTCGAACTATCCCGAACCGTTCTTCAGCCGCATGGCGCGCCGGGAAAAGCGCGCGCTCGGCGATTTCTTCGGCTTGAAGAATTTCGGCGTGAACCTGACCCGGATCGCGCCGGGCGGCGAGACCGCGCTGATGCACAGCCACAGCCGGCAGGACGAACTCGTCTACGTTCTGGAAGGAGAACCGGTTCTGGTCACCGAATCGGGCGAAACGCCGCTCGCGCCCGGCATGTGCGCCGGCTTCCCGGCCGGGGGCTCGGCGCACCATATCGTCAACCGCAGCGGGAAGGACGCGGTGATTCTCGAAATCGGCGACCGTCCGGAAGGCGACGAGGGACGCTATCCGCAAGACGATATCCGGGCCGTCATGGGACCGGACGGCGCATGGCGCTTCGCCCGCAAGGACGGGACACCCTACTGAGACCGGCCCGGATGCTGCACGGCGCCATGTCCGCCGGCATCCGGAAGGCCGGTGGCAGGCGGTGGCTTCCGCCGCGGCGAACGCCGAATCCCGACATATCCCGGCAACGCCCGGCGCGGCGCTTTCCGCCCGTCATTTCGACCGGCGCACCCCCTCGCCGTGATTTCGACCGAAGCGTAACTCCAACCGTCATTTCGACCGAAGCGAAGCGAGTGGAGAAATCCGGCTGGCGACGGGCGCCGGGCGCACGCCGAAACCTGAGGCGTCGACGGAGCGCCCTTCGGATTTCTCCGCTACGCCCCGCCCGGAGCCGGGGCTCCGGTCGAAATGACGGGTGGGGGGGGCGGAAAGACGGGAGAGGGGGCGGCGGTCGCGCGCCGCCGATTCGGGCGAAGCGCAACACCCTCCCGTCATTTCGACCGAAGCGGAGCGAGTGGAGAAATCCGGCCGGCGACGGGCGCCGGGCGCACGCCGGAGCCTGTGGCGTCGGTGGAGCGCCCTCCGGGTTTCTCCACTCCGCCCCGGCCCAAGGGCCGGGGCTCCGGTCGAAATGACGGGAGGGGGGGACGGCGGTTCGGGCGCTGTCGATTCGAGCGAAGCGCAACTCCCTTCCGTCATTTCGACCGAGCGGAGCAGCCTGCGCTGAGCGAAGCCGAAGGGGCAGGCTACTCTGCCCCGGCCCGCCGCGCCGATGGCTCAAAAATATTTCCTCTTTCTCGATAATATTCCTTGACATCGCAGGTCCCACACCCCATATCGGCCCCGTCAACGCCCGAAGTGCGCCTGCCGCGGCCGCCCGGCGCGCCCCTTATAAGAGTCCTCTGCGAAAGGGGGATAAGGCGGAAACGGGCGCCGGCGCGGCCTTCCCCTCCCGTCATTCCGACCCTCACCCGTCATTTCGACCGGAGGCCCGGATTTAATCCGGGGCGGAGTGGAGAAACCCGGCGGGCGCTCCATCGACGCCGCAGGCTCTTGCATCCGCCCGGCGCCCGTCGCCGGCCGGATTTCTCCACTCCCTTCGACTTCGCTCAGGGCAGGCTACTCCGCTCGGTCGAAATGACGAGAGGGGGTGGGCTTCGGTCGAAATGACGGGAAGGGGGTGCGCTCCGGCCGGAATGACGGACGGGGCAGGCGGCGCGCCCGGGGGAGCCGCCCCGGTGTCGAGCGCTGCTTCCGTTTGGCCGGCTGTCCGGAAAAATTCCTACGAAAATAGCTTTTGCGCACGTCCGAAGGGCGTCTTTCCAACGATTCCAACGGGTTAGGGCCGGCGGGTGCGAAAAAATATATTTTATCGAACGCTCTGCCCAATTCCAAAAACCGGGCGATTTCAAAGACTTGGGAGGCCCGATATTGAACATTCATTCAAAATCCGGCCGCTTTCCGGCGTCCGGCCGGCGTCCGGCCCGTCCGGCGCACCCTTTCGCAGAGGAATCCTCCACGGGGAGGGGACCGGCCGGCATGACAAAACATGACATTTCATGACAGGTCCCCACACCCGCCGGCGTGCGGTCGCGGTCCGGCTGCCCGCCGCCGCCCCGCGCTTGCGGCGGCGCACCGCCTTGCGCGCGGCGGGCCCGGCCCCTACACCGGCGCCATGAGCATCTGGGGCAAAATCCTGGGCGGCGCCGCCGGCCTTGCGATCGGCGGGCCGATCGGCGCGATTATCGGCGTCGGCGCCGGCCATGTCGCCGACCGGACGATCCAGACCCTGTCGGGCCGGGCGCCCGGCGGCCGCATGGCGCGCCAGATCGCGTTCACCACCGCCGTCATCGTGCTCGGCGCCAAGATGGCCAAGGCCGACGGCGTCGTGACCCGCGACGAGATCGCGGCGTTCCGGGAAGTGTTCCAGGTGCCGCCCGGCGACGCCAAACAGGTCGCCCGCCTGTTCGATATCGCCAAGCAGGACGCCGCCGGCTTCGAACCCTACGCCCGCCAGCTCCGCGACATGTTCCGCGACGAGCCGGCGATCCTGGAGGCGCTGCTCGACGCCCTGTTCCACATCGCCAAGGCCGACGGCCAGTACCATCCCGGCGAGAAGGCGTGGCTGGAAGAGGTCGCCGCGCTGTTCGGGTTTTCGGAGGCCGATTTCCGGCGGATCGAGGCGAAGCATACCGTCCAGCCGCAGGACGACCCGTACCGCATTCTCGGTATCGACCCGTCCGCCGGCGACGACGAGGCCCGGGCCGCCTGGCGCGCCCAGATCCGCGAGCATCATCCCGACAAGCTGATCGCCGAGGGCCTGCCGCAGGAATTCGTCGACGCCGCCAACGAGCACATCGCCAAGATCAATGCGGCCTGGGACGCGATCAGGAAGGAACGGGGGATCGCCTAGCTTATGGCGCCGCCGCCCCTGCTTTCCCTGCGCGACGCCGCGATCGGTTTCGGCGGCCCGCCGCTGTTCGAGGGGCTGACCCTGCACATCGCCAGGGGCGACATCGCCTGCCTGGTCGGCCGCAACGGCTGCGGGAAATCCACCCTCCTGAAGTCGATCGCCGGCGAACTCGACCTCGACGCCGGCGAACGCTACGCCGAGCCGGGCCTCACCGTCGCCTACCTGGCCCAGGAGCCCGCCATGACAGCGGGCGCGAGCGTGTTCGACTGGGTGTCGGCCGATATCGCATCGGGCCGGCCGCAGGCGACCCACCCGCGCCACGCCGTGGAGGCCGCACTTTCGCTCTTCGAACTGGACGGCAAGCGCGACGTCGCCGGCCTTTCCGGCGGCGAGCAGCGCCGGGCGGCGCTTGCCCAGGTCTTCGTCGATCCGCCCGACCTGCTGTTGCTCGACGAACCGACCAACCATCTGGACATCGCCACCATCCAGTGGCTCGAAGGGGCCGTGCGGCGCTTCCGCGGCGCCGCGCTGGCCGTCAGCCACGACCGCACCTTCCTCGCCAACGTCACCAACAGCATCCTGTGGCTCGAAAAGGGGCGGCTGCGCCGGACCGGCCAGGGCTTCGGCGCCTTCGACGGCTGGTGCGAGCGGGTGCTGGAGGAAGAGGCGCGCGAAGCGCATCGCCTCGACAGCCGGCTGAGGGACGAAGCGCGCTGGCTGCTGCGCGGCGTGACGGCGCGCCGGCGGCGCAACCAGGGCCGCCTGCGCAAGCTGGAGGAAATGCGCGCCGCACGCGCCGCCCTGCTTGCCGATACCGGCCGCATCCGCGCGAAGATCGACGACGGCGAGGTGCGCAGCAAGCTGGTCGTCGAGGCGCGGGACATCGCCAAGCGCTTCGGCCCAAGCGGCGCCGACGGGGCGGATTCGGACGGGACGAATACCCGCACCGTCGTGGAGGGTTTCACGACGCGCATCCTGCGCGGCGACCGCATCGGCATCATCGGCCCGAACGGGGCGGGCAAGACGACATTGCTCAAGATGCTGATCGGCGAACTGAAACCCGACAGCGGCCATGTCCGGATCGGCAAGGCGCTGACCCTGGCCTATTTCGACCAGCAGCGCAGCCTGCTCGACCCGAAAGCCACGCTCAAGAGCACGCTGTGCGAATCCGGCGGCGACCTCGTCCGCGTCGGCCGATCGATGCGCCATGTCCGCGGCTATCTGAAGGACTGGCTGTTCGATCCGCGCGAGGCCGAGGCGCGGGTGGCGACGCTCTCCGGCGGCCAGGGCAACCGGCTGATGCTCGCCAAGGTGCTGGCGACGCCGAGCGACCTGCTGATCCTGGACGAGCCGACCAACGATCTGGACATGGACACGCTCGACCTGTTGCAGGGCCTGCTCGCCGACTATGCCGGCACGCTCATCGTGGTGAGCCACGACCGGGATTTCCTCGACAAGACCGTCTCCAGCACCATCGTCCTGGAGGGCGGCGGCCGGGTGAAGGAATATGCCGGCGGCTATGCCGACTACCTGATCCAGCGCCCGGACGGCCCGGCAGGGGCCGCCGTCAGGCCGGCGAGGAAGGGCGGCGACCGGGCGGCGACCGAAGCGCCGCCGAGGGCCCGCCCGGCAACGCGGCTCAGCTACAAGGACCGGCGCGCGCTCGACCTGCTGCCGGACCGGATGGCCGCCCTCGAGCGGGAAATCGCTGCGCTGGAGGCGGAACTGTCGGACCGCGGCCTGTACGGCGCCGACCCGGCCCGCTTCGCCCGGGCCGCGGCCCGGCTCGAAGCGGCGCGGGCCGAACTGTCGGCGGCCGAGGATCGCTGGCTGATCCTGGAAACGCGGCGGGAGGAAGCCGAAGCGGCGCAAGGAAAGGCGCAAGAAAACCGGGGCGGCGCGGCGGGAGCCACGGCGGCGTGAGGCCGGTCCGATGCGGCTGAGCCACGCCGCCCTCCTGTTCGGCGTCATGGTGCTCTGGGGCCTGAATTTCGTCGCCGCGAAATTCGGCTTCCGGGATTTCGAACCGATATTCCTGCTCAGCCTCCGCTTCCTGATCGTGGGGCTGGTGCTGGTCCCCTTCGTCGAGATGCCGCGGGCGAAGATGGGCCATGTGATCGGCCTGTCCTTCACCATGGGCTCGCTGCATTTCGGCCTGATGTTCACCGGGGTCGCGGGCGTGGACGCCGCCGTCGCGGCCGTCGCCATCCAGCTTCAGGTGCCGTTTGCCTCGATCCTCGCGGCGATCCTGTTCAAGGACTATCTCGGCTGGCGGCGTATGCTCGGCATGGCCGGCGCCTTCGCCGGCATTGTGCTGATCGCCGGCGAACCGCGCATGGAATCGAACCTGTTCCATCTCGGCCTGGTCGTCACCGCCTCGCTGGTCTTCGCGACCTCGAACATCCAGGTGAAAGCGATGGGCGATGCGCCGCCGCTCGGCGTACTCGGCTGGAGCAGCCTGTTCGCCGCGCCGCAACTGTTCGCGATCTCCCTGATCTTCGAGAACAACCAATGGCGCGACTTCCAGGCGGCCGGCGCTTACGGCTGGGGCGCGGTGGCTTATATGACCGTCTGCGTCGGCCTGATCGGCTACGGCATCTGGTATTCGTTCCTCCGGCGCTACACGGTGAACCAGGTCATGCCCTTCACGCTCGTCGTGCCGGTGTTCGGCGTCCTGGGCGGCGTCTGGATCCTGGGCGAGCAGACGACCTGGCAGACGATTCTGGGATCGGTGCTGACGGTCGCCGGCGTGGCGGTTATCGTATTGCGCCGCCCGGCCACGGCCGAAGCGCCGCTCAAGTCCTGACGCGCCCGGAATGGCGGAATGCGAATCGTCGAGCGACCGTCCCCGAACCATAACGAGCGGCCCGGCGGCCGTCCGCCGGACATGCTGGTGCTGCACTATACGGGGATGCGGACCGCCGCCGAGGCGCTGGACCGGCTGTGCGATCCGGCCGCGCAGGTCAGCGCCCACTACACGGTCGACGAGGACGGCGCCGTATTCGCCCATGTGCCGGAGGACCGGCGGGCGTGGCACGCGGGTGTCGCCTGGTGGCAGGGCGAGACGGACGTGAACGGGGCCTCCATCGGCATCGAGATCGTCAACCCCGGTCACGAGTTCGGCTACCGGCCGTTTCCGGAAGCGCAGATGCAGGCGGTGCTGGCCCTGTCGCAAGCGATCGTGGAGCGCTACCGCATCCGTCCGCTGCGCGTCGTCGGCCACAGCGACGTCGCGCCGGAGCGCAAGGCCGATCCCGGCGAGCTGTTCGACTGGCCGATGCTCGCGGCGGCCGGAGTCGGTTATTGGCCCGACGCCGGGACCGTCCGGGCCAGGGTCGAGTCCGAACGGGAAGCGGACCGAAGGCCGGTCGGCCGGAACCTGGAGCGCATCGGGTATCGCTGGCCGGAAGAGCCCGGCAGCGCAGGGGCGGCGGACGCGCATGGGCAGGCCGCGGTCCTTGCAGCCTTCCAGCGCCATTTCCGGCCGGGTGCGATTACCGGCGCCGTCGATCGCGAAACGGCGGCGCTAGCCGCGGTGGTCGCGGCGACAGCGGGATAGAGCCGGAGCCGGGATATCTGCGTTGCGGCTTGACCCGGATCGGCCGGACGCCAATCTAGACCGGGCCAGACGGCCGGATGGCCGCGCCCGGCCAATGGGGAAACCCGGCCGGGTGAGGAAAGTCCGGGCTCCACGGAAACACGGTGCCGGGTAACGCCCGGCGGGGGCGACCCCCGAGACAGCGCCACAGAAAGCAAACCGCCCGGCATCGGGCCGGGCAAGGGTGAAAGGGTGCGGTAAGAGCGCACCGCGCGGCCGGTAACGGGCGCGGCACGGCAAGCCTCACCGGGAGCAAGACCGAATAGGGACGGCGCGGGCGCTCTCGCCCATGGCGGGCGCACGCAGGCGGGTTTCCGGGCCGCCGTCCGGGTGGGTCGCGCGAGGCAGCCGGCGACGGCTGTCCCAGATGAATGGCCATCCCCCCGGCTTCCGGGGGACAGAACCCGGCTTACAGGCCGTCTGGCGCCGGCCCTCCGCCGAAGGGGGCGAGACCGCCCCGCCGCAGAGATTTCGGACGCCGCGGAGTCGCCGCCGGCTCCGGCGCAATGCCCCGATGCCGATATATAGTTGTTTTGGCTATCTCAACCACTTGATTTGCCACGAATTTCAGCTTTCCAAGCGTTGACTTCCATAATATCCCATGATATCCCATAAACGACCATGGATGATCGGCGTAGTGCGGCCGGGCCTGTTCCATGGAGAGAATAAACCGGCGCGCCGCTGACCGGCGGCGCTGCCGAGAGCGGGGCATGGGTTCGTATGGCGTCGTTTATCGGGACGTTTACGAACAGGATCGACAGGAAAGGGCGGGTCTCCGTGCCGGCGCGGTTTCGCGCGGCATTGTCCGCCCAATCCGGCTCGGGCGCGTTCAACGGCGTCGTCGTTTTCCCGAACGAAGGGATCGGCGCGATCGACGCCTGCGACCATCGCCGGATCGAGGACACGATCGACCGGCTCGACGCCCGCGACGGGCTGAGCCCGGAAGAACAGCAGGCGATCGAGCGCATCCTGTCGGAGTCCGAAGAACTGCCCTTCGACGGAGAAGGCCGGATCATCCTGCCCGAAGCGCTGGTCGCCGTGGCCGGCGTCGAAGACAAGGCCGTCTTCGTGGGCGTCGGCAGGACGTTCCAGATCTGGGCGCCGGAACGCCGCGAAGCCTGGCGCGCCGACGCCGGCAAAGGCCCGCTCGGCCGGATCGGCCTGAAGGATCTGTGGTCGCTCGGGGCCGGAGGCGGCGCATGACCGCCGCCCACATCCCCGTCCTGCTGAACGAGGCGGTCCGCGCGCTCGCGCCGCGTCCGGGCGGCGCCTACGTCGACGGAACCTTCGGCGCCGGCGGTTACGCCGCGGCAATCCTGGACGCCGCCGACTGCCGGGTGACCGCCATCGACCGCGATCCGGACGCCATCGAACGGGGCCGCGCGCTTCGCGACCGGTATCGCGGCCGGCTGACCCTGATCGAAGGCCGCTTCGGCGACATGGAACGCCTGGTCCGCGCTGTCACCGACGCGCCGGTCGACGGGGTCGCCCTCGATATCGGCGTGTCCTCGCCCCAACTCGATACGCCCGAGCGCGGATTTTCCTTCCGCCACGACGGCCCGCTCGACATGCGTATGGGCCGCTGCGGCCCGACCGCGGCCGATGTCGTGAACCGCGCCGCCGAGGCGGACCTGTCCAAGATCATCTTCACCCTGGGCGAGGAACGCGCCGCCCGCCGCATCGCGCGGGCCATCGTCCGCGCGCGCCGTACGGAACCGGTCGAACGGACGCTCCAACTGGCGGAAATCGTCCGGTCGGCCGCACCCCGCCCGGCCAGCGGCATCGATCCGGCGACCCGCACCTTTCAGGCCCTGCGTCTGTACGTCAACGGCGAACTCGAAGAGCTCGACCGCGGCCTGCGCGGCGCCGAGCGCCTGCTGCGGCCGGGCGGGCGGCTCGCCGTGGTCTGCTTCCACTCGCTCGAAGACCGGCGCGTAAAGCGGTTTCTGCGCGACCGCAGCGTCGAGGCGCCGCGCGGCTCGCGTCACCGGCCGGACCCCGCCGGACGGCGGTTGCCGACGTTCCGGCCGTTGCATCGCCGGGCGATCGCGCCCTCGGCCGGCGAACTGGCCGCCAATCCGCGCGCCCGGTCCTCCCGGCTGCGCGCGGCGGAGAGGACGGACAATCCGGCATGGCCCGGCAATGCCGCCGGTATTCAGGCCGGGGGCGCGGCATGATCCGCCGGACCACGATCGTCCTGCTCGTCCTGCTGAGCGGGCTGACCGGCGCGCTGTTCCTGGTGAAGCACCAGGTTCAAACGCTCGAAAGGCAGGTTGCGGCGGTAGAAGCGGACGTGCGGTCCTATCGCAACAATATCCGGATCCTGCAGGCCGAATGGACCCTGCTGACCTCGCCGCAGCGCCTCGGGCGAATGCCGCCGCCGGGCGGCCTCGCCCCGCTTTCCGGCGACCAGTTCAAGCGCTTTGCGGACCTGCCCGACACGTTCCTGGCGCAGTACGCGGCAACGGACGAAGGCCGGGCGCCGGACGGCAAGACCGGACGCGGCGCCGCAAAAGCGGGGAGGCCGCGATGAGCCGCCGCCTGCGCGACCTGTGCCGTCCGCACGCCGAAACCGCCCGGTGCCGTCCGGGCGAAATGCATTTGGAGGGCGCGGCCGGCAAGGCGATTTCCCTGGCGCGCCGCCGGCTGTTCGTCACCGGCGCGGTCTTCCTGCTCGCGTTCGGCGCCATCGGCTACCGGCTGTTCGATCTGAGCGTGATCCGGGCCGGCGTCGAGGCCGAAAAGGCCCAGCGCGCAGCCGGCAAAACCCTGCCGCCCGGCTATCGGGCCGATATCGTCGACCGCAACGGAATCGTGCTGGCGACCAGCATCCGCGCCTGGTCGATCTATGCCGATCCCGCCCATGTCGGCGATCCCGGCCGCACGGCCCGCATCCTGGCCCATATCTTTCCGAATCAATCCGTTCGCACCCTCGCAGAGAAGCTGCGGCGCAAATCGCGCTTTGTCTGGATTCAAAGACAGGCATCGCCCGCAGCCTACCAGAAGATCCTGCGCTTCGGGCTGGCCGGCATCCACGCGCGCCCGGACTTGCGCCGGGCCTACCCCCAGCGCGCGCTGGTCGCGCACATTGTCGGCGCCAGCGATGTCGACAACCGGGGAACCGCCGGCGTCGAGGCCGGCATGGACAAACGGATCCGCGCCGGCGGCCGGCCGGTCGGGCTGTCCATAGACCTGCGCGTCCAAGGCGCCGTCCGCGAGATCCTGGCCCGGTCGATCGCCTACTGGCGGGCCATCGGCGGCGCGGCGCTGGTCATGGATGTGCGGACCGGCGAGATCCCGGCCATGGTCTCGCTGCCGGACTACAACCCCTACAATCTGCAGGGCGTCCCCAAAAAAGCCCGATTCAACCGCAACACGCTGGGGGTGTACGAGCTCGGCTCGGTCTTCAAGATTCTGAATACGGCGATGGCGCTCGACTACGGCGTCACACATCTGCGCAAAATGTACCGGGTCGACAAACCGGTTCCGGCCGGGCGGCGCCTCATTCGGGATTTGCACCCGATCGCGAAGCCGATCGATACCGGCGCCATCCTGGTCAAATCGTCCAACATCGGCTCTGCGCTCATCGGGCGGCAGATCGGCGCCAAGCGCCAGAAGGCCTTCCTGCGCCGGGCCGGAATGCTCGCGAAGCTTCCGCTGGAACTGCCCGAAGCCGGCCAGCCGCTGTATCCGCGGCGCTGGCGGCCGGTCAACACGCTGACTGTCTCTTTCGGCCACGGCATCGCCGTCACACCCGTCCATCTGGCGGCGGCGGTTGCCGGAATCGTCAACGACGGCGTGATGGTGGCCCCGACGCTGCTCAAGCGCCCGAACGGCCGGCCCAAGTGGCGGCGGCGCATCGTATCGCCGAAGACCAGCCGCATTCTCCGGGGGCTGATGCGCCGCGTCGTCCTCGAGGGCACGGGCAAACGGGCGAACGCCAGGGGATATCGGGTCGGCGGCAAAACGGGCACGGCGGAGAAGGTCGGGCGCGGCGGCTATAGGCGCAAGGCGCTGCTCTCGTCTTTCGTCGCGGCCTTCCCGATGAACCGGCCGCGCTATGTGCTGCTCGTTTCGCTCGACGAGCCGAAAGGCAACAAGAAGAGCTACGGCTATGCGACCGCAGGCTGGGTCGCCGCGCCGGCGGCAAAGGAGATCGTCGAACGGATCGCGCCGATTTTGCGAATCGCGCCCCAGGCCGAGGAGCCGCGGGAATCCCGCAAGCAGGTCCTGGCCAGCGCCGCGCCGGCGCCCCGGAAACGGAACCGCCGCAGCGCGGCCGCGGCCGGGAGCGACCGATGAAGCTCGCCGCGCTGATGGCCGAGAGGCCGGGCCGCCCCGCCACGGCGCACTGGGATCCGGCGGCCGGCGATATCGACATTGCGGGCCTGAGCGCCGATTCGCGCCAGGTTGCGCAGGGCTACCTGTTCGCCGCGCTGCCGGGCACGCAACGCGACGGCCGGCGTTTCATTCCCGACGCCCTGGGCGCAGGCGCCGCGGCCATTCTGTCGACGATGGACATCGCCCGGGAGAGGCTGGGCGGCGCGGCGGCGGCACTGATCACGGACCCCCAGCCCCGCCGGCAGCTTGCCTGGATGGCGGACCGCTTCTTCGATGCACAACCGGCGGTCCAGGCTGCCGTAACCGGGACCAACGGCAAGACCTCGGTCGCCGCCTTCCTCCGGCAGATCTGGTCGGCAGCCGGCCGCGAGGCCGCAACGATGGGAACCCTCGGCATCCGCGGCCCCGGCCTCCGCCGTCTCGGCCTAGAACGCCCGGGTGCGCTGACGACGCCCGATCCCGTCTCGCTGCACCGCGACCTCGCCGCGCTGAGCCGCGCCGGTATCGAATGCCTGGCCATCGAAGCCTCGAGCCACGGACTGGACCAGTTCCGGCTCGACGGACTGCGCCTTCGCGCCGCCGCCTTCACCGGCCTCGGACGCGACCATATCGATTACCACGGCAGCACGAACGCCTATCTGGCGTGCAAGCTGCGGCTGTTCGCAGAACTCGTGCCGGCCGGCGGAACAGCCGTGATCAACGCCGACAGCCCCGTCTTCGATGCGGTTCGCGAAGCCTGCAGGGAGGCGGACCTCAAGGTCGTCGGCTACGGCCGTGCAGCGACGGACATCGTCCTGCGCGATCTGACGCCGTCGGCCGGCGGCCAGCGAATCGCGCTGACGCTGCACGGAGAACCCGCCGCCGTCGACCTGCCGCTCGCCGGCGACTTCCAGGCCTGGAACGCCCTGTGCGCGCTGGGGCTCGCGACAGCGACCGGCGTCGATGCCGGCGACGCGCTGAACGCCCTTGACGGGCTGCGCGGCGTGCCGGGCCGGCTCGAACGGGTCGGCGCCCGGCGCAACGGCGCGGCAGTCTATGTCGACTATGCCCACACGCCGGACGCTCTGGGCGCGGTGTTGAACGCCCTCCGGCCGCACACGGCGGGCGCGCTGAGCGTCGTTTTCGGCTGCGGCGGCGACCGCGACGCCGGAAAGCGGGCCGCGATGGGCGCCGCGGCGCACCGGCTCGCCGACCGAGCGATCGTCACGGACGACAATCCGCGCAGCGAAGCGCCTTCGGCCATCCGCGCCGCGATCCTGCCGGCCTGCCCCGGCGCCCTCGAGATCGGCGACCGGCGCGAGGCCGTATTCGCCGCCGTCTCCGGCCTGGGCCCCGCCGACATTCTCGTCATCGCCGGCAAGGGCCACGAGCAGGGCCAGATCGTCGGCGACGCAATCCTGCCCTTCGATGACGCGGCCGTCGCCCGCGAGGCGATCGCCGCGGCGGACGCATCCGGGGAGGGGGCGGCATGAGCGCGGCGCTCTGGACCGCCGCGGAAGCGGCGACCGCAACCCGCGGCCGGGCGCTGGCATCGGCCGGCGGAAGCTGGTCCGCGACCGGCGTGTCGATCGACAGCCGGACGGTCGCGGCCGGCGACCTGTTCGTCGCGCTGAAAGGCCCGGCGTTCGACGGCCACGACTTTGCCGGCAAGGCTTTTGCCGCCGGGGCCGCCGCGGCGCTTGTGCATCGTCCGGTCGAATCCGCCGGCCCCGGCCTCCTCGTCCGCGACACCCGAACGGGCCTGGAGGATCTGGGCCGGGCCGCCCGCGCGCGCTGCGCCGGCCGGATCGTCGCCGTCACGGGCAGCGTCGGCAAGACCGGCGTAAAGGAAAGCCTGCGCGCCCTGCTGTCCCGGCAGGGCAAAACCTATGCAACCGCCGGCAACCTGAACAACCACTGGGGGGCGCCGCTGTCGCTCGCCCGTCTGCCCCGCTCGGCGGCATACGGCGTCTTCGAGCTGGGCATGAGCGGCCCCGGCGAACTCGCGCCGCTCTCGCGGATGGTCCGGCCCCATATCGCCCTGATTACGACGGTCGCGCCGGTGCATGTCGAATTCTTCGACAGCGTCGAGGCGGTGGCCGAGGCCAAAGCGGAAATATTCCAGGGTGTCGTCGAGGGCGGCGCCGCGGTCCTGCCGCGCGACAACGACCATTTCGACCTGCTCGACGCGCGCGCCGCCGAAGCCGGCATCGCACGCCGGATTTCCTTCGGCGTACATCCGCAAGCGGATGTCCGGCTGCTGGCGTCGGTCATGGACGCCGACGGCAGCGACGTGACGGCGTCGGCGTTCGGGCGGCGGATCGGCTTCCGGGTCGGCGTGCCCGGACATCACTGGGCAATGAACGCGCTCGCCATGCTGGCCGCGGTCCGCGAGATCGGCGCCGACGCCGATGCCGCAGCCGAAGCCATGACCGGTCTCGAGGCGCCGGCCGGACGCGGCGCGCGGCGGACGATCCGCCTGGACGACGGCAGCTTCGATCTGCTGGACGAGAGCTACAACGCAAGCCCGGCCGCCGTGCGCGCAGCGCTGGAGACGCTGATGCTCGCCAATCCGCGCGGTCGCGGACGGCGCATCGCCGTGCTGGGCGACATGCGCGAACTGGGCGACGGCGGGCCGGCGCTCCATGCCGGGCTCGCCGACGATCTGGTCGATGCCAATGTCGACCTGCTGTTCGCCGCGGGGCCGCTTATGCGCCACCTGTACGACGCCGTTCCCGCGGCGCGGCGCGGCCGCCATGCGGCCGATTCGGAAGCGTTGATTCCGTCGGTGACGGCAGCCGTGCAGGCCGGCGACGTCGTTTGCGTCAAGGGCTCGCTCGGCAGCCGGATGAAACCCGTGGTCGATGCGCTGGCCGCGCTGGAAAGTCCCGGAGAAAATCGTATCGGGGAGGCAGGCGGCGATGCTGTTTGAATTCCTGCTGCCCCTGTCCTCTGAGTTCAGCCCGCTCAGGCTGTTCCAGTATCTGACCTTCCGGTCGGGCGGCGCGCTGATGACCGCGCTGGCGGTCGGCCTGATCCTCGGGCCGGCGACGATCCGCTGGCTGAAGCAGCGGCAGGCCGAAGGGCAGCCGATCCGCGACGACGGCCCGGAATCGCATTTCAGGAAACGGGGCACGCCGACGATGGGCGGCGTTCTGATCCTGCTGTCGGTCGCGATCTCCACCTTGCTGTGGATGGACCTGGGCAACGGCTATGTCTGGAGCGTGCTGATCGTCACCCTCGGCTTCGGCCTGCTCGGCTTCTACGACGATTACCGGAAGCTCACGAAACAGTCGTCGAAGGGCATGCCGAGCGGCCTCAAATTCGCCGGGCAGATCGTGATTTCGGTCGCGGCGACCTACTGGATCATGCGTCTCGGCTGGGATGCCCAGTTCAAATACCAGATCGACGCCGACGTGCCGCTCGCCACCGGCCTGTCGATCCCGTTCCTGAAGAACTACCTGCTCGACCTCGGCAGCTTCCTGTTCATCCTGTTCGCCTGCTTCGTCATGGTTGGCGCCTCGAATGCGGTGAACCTGACCGACGGCCTGGACGGCCTGGCGATCGTGCCGGTCATGATCGCGGCCGGGGTTTTCGGCCTGATCGCCTATCTGGCCGGCAACGCCGTGTTTTCCAACTATTTGCAGATCACCTTCGTCCCCGGCACCGGAGAACTGGCGGTCTTCTGCGGTTCCCTGGTCGGCGCCGCGCTGGGCTTCCTGTGGTTCAACGCGCCCCCGGCGATGGTGTTCATGGGCGATACCGGCTCGCTTTCGATGGGCGGCGCGCTCGGCGCCATCGCGGTCGCCGTCAAGCACGAACTCGTCCTGGCGATCGTCGGCGGCCTGTTCGTGCTCGAGACCCTTTCGGTGATCGTCCAGGTCGCCTCGTTCAAGCTGACCGGGAAGCGCGTCTTCCGCATGGCGCCGATCCACCATCACTTCGAGCAGAAGGGCTGGCAGGAACCGACGATCGTCGTGCGGTTCTGGATCATCGCGGCCGTGCTGGCGATCGTCGGCCTCTCGACCCTGAAACTGCGGTAGGCGCCATGATCCCCGTGCCCTCCTTCGCCAACAGGCGGGTTGCCGTGATGGGCCTCGGCGTTGCCGGGCTGGCGGCGGCGCGCGCCCTGGCGGAGAGCGGGGCGGACGTCCTGGCGTGGGACGATGCGGCGGCGGGCCGCGACGCCGCCGCCGCCGCCGGCATCGCCGCGACCGACCTGGGCGCTCTCGACTGGACCGCCGACCTGCCGCTCGTCCTGAGCCCCGGCATTCCGGACAGGTTTCCGGCGCCCCACCCGGTCGCCGCCGCGGCGCGCGCCGCCAATGCCGAAATCCTGTGCGATATCGAACTGCTCGCCCGGTCGGTTCCGGCCGCAACCTGCGTGACCGTCACCGGCACGAACGGCAAATCGACGACGACCGCGCTGATCGGCCATATCCTGCGCGCGGCCGGCCGCAGGGTCGAGGTCGGCGGCAATTTCGGGCCGCCGGCGCTCGGCCTGGAGCCGCTGGGCGCAGGCGGAACCTATGTCCTGGAGCTGTCGTCCTATCAGCTGGACCGGACCTACAGTCTGCGGGCGCAGGCGACCGTCCTGCTGAATATCGCCGAGGACCATCTGGAGCGGCACGGCGGCCTGGACGGCTATATCGCCGCAAAACGCCGGTCCTTCGACCTTACCGCGCCGGACGCAACCGTCGTCGTCGGCATCGACGACCCGATGGCGGGCGCCCTGGCAGACCGTGCGGAAGAAGCCGGGCAGACGGTCATCCGCGTTTCCGGCCGGGCGCACATCGACGGCGGAGTCGGCGTGTCGGACGGAATTCTGCGCGACGATACGCCGGACGGCGGCGGCCGATCCGTCGGCCTTGCCCGGGCGCCGGCCCTGCACGGCGCGCACAATCGCCAGAACGCGGCTGCCGCCTGGGCCGCGTGCCGCAGCCTCGCCGTCGCCCCGGAGGCCGTTGCCGCCGCCTTCGAATCGTTCCCCGGCCTGCCCCACCGCCAGGAAACGGTCGGCGAAATTTCCGCCGGCGGCAGGACGGTTGCCTTTGTCAACGACAGTAAGGCGACCAACGCGGTCGCCGCCGCGCGCGCGCTGTCGGCCTATGGCGATATTTTCTGGATCGCCGGCGGACGCGGCAAGCAGGGCGGATACGCGGCGCTGGCGCCGGCGCTGTCCTCCCTGCGCGGCGCCTTCCTGATCGGCGAGGATGCGCCGGCGCTGGCGCGCTTCCTGGCCGGCGCCGCGCCGGCCCTTCCCGTGACCGTGTCCGGCAGCTTGGAAAATGCCGTCGCCGACGCCTGGGCAGCCGCCACGGCAGGCGGCGCGCCGGCCGCTTCCGTCATCCTTTTGTCGCCGGCCTGCGCGTCTTTCGACCAGTTTGCGAATTTCGGCGCCCGGGGCGACGCTTTCCGGGCCTTGGCCGGGAACCTGCCTGCGGGGTTGGGAGGCGCGGCATGAGCTACGCGCCGACCCGCCTCGATACGAGCGTCATCGGCCGCTGGTGGTGGACGGTCGACCGCTGGCTGCTCGTCGCCGTCGGCCTGCTCATCGTCTACGGCATCGTGCTCACCCTTGCCGCGAGCCCCTCGGCCGCGGCGCGGGCCAACATCGAAAGTTTCCACTTCGTCCGTCAGCAACTCCTGTTCATCCCGTGCGCGATCGCGCTGATGCTGCTGACGTCCCTGCTTACCCCGCCCTGGGTGCGTCGGTCGGCGCTTATCGTGCTGGCCGGCGCACTCATTTTTTCCGTGTTCGTCGCGTTCGCCGGCGCGGAAATCAGGGGCGCGCGGCGCTGGCTGTCGGTTGCCGGCTTCGCCTTCCAGCCGTCGGAATTCATCAAGCCGGGCTTCGCCGTCGTCTGCGCCTGGCTCTGCGCGGCGGCGCATTCGGACAACGGGTTTCCGGGCCGGGTTCTCGCCACGGTCCTGTGCCTCGGGACGCTCGGTGCGCTCGCCATCCAGCCGGATATCGGCATGGCGTCGGTCGTGTTTTCCATCTGGTTCTGCCTGATGTTCCTGGCCGGCCTGTCGCTGTGGCTGATCGGCGCCGGCATCCTCGTCGTCGCGGGCGCCGCGGCGGCGGCCTATTTCAGCTTCGCCCATGTCGCCAAGCGGGTGGACGTGTTCCTCAATCCCGGCAGCGGCGACAACTACCAGGTCGACCGCTCCCTCGACGCTTTCATCAACGGCGGAATCTTCGGCAAGGGGCCCGGCGAGGGCACCGTGAAGGCGATGCTGCCGGATGCCCACAGCGATTTCATCTTCGCCGTCGCCGGCGAGGAATTCGGCCTGATCGCCTGCCTGCTGATCGTCGCAACCTACGCCTTCATCGTGATACGCGGCTTTTTCCGGGCGATGGAGAGCAACAATCTGTTCGTGCTGTTCGCCACGGTCGGCCTGCTCGCCGCCTTCGGCCTCCAGGCGATCGTCAACCTGGCCTCCACGCTGCACCTGATGCCGACCAAGGGCATGACGCTGCCCTTCATCTCCTATGGCGGCTCGTCGATCATGGCGCTGGCGCTGGGCACCGGCATGATTCTGGCGCTGACCCGCGACCGGGCGGGAGGCGCCCTGTGAACCGTTCTGGGAGCCGTCCTGCGGGCCGGACCGTCGTCCTGACCGCCGGCGGCACCGGCGGCCATCTGTTCCCGGCCGTCGCGCTGGGCGCCGTGCTGCTGCAGCGCGGCTACGCCGTGTGCCTCTACACCGACAGGCGCGGCGCCGACTATGCGCGGCGAACGCCGGGCCTGGAGGCCCATGTCGTCCCGGCAGCCTCGCCGTTCCGCGGCGGCGCGGCCGGCAAGATCGCCTTCCTTTTCGTCATGGCCCGCGGCGCGCTGGCGGTCAGCCGGCTGCTGCGCCGGCACAATCCGGCCGCCGTGGTCGGGTTCGGCGGCTATGCCGCGTTTCCCGCCACCTTCATGGCCGCGCGGCAACGGCGGCCCGTGGTCCTGCACGAGCAGAACGGCTATCTCGGCCTCGCCAACCGCAAGGTCGCGAAGGCGGCGAGCGCCATCGCCGTCTCGTTCCCGTCCGTCGGGGCGATTCCGCAAACCCGCGCCCGCACGGTCGAAACCGGCAATCCGGTCCGGCCGGAGATCAATGCCCTGCACGGACGGCCCTATGCCGCGCCGGCGCCGGACGGCCCGTTCCGCCTGTTCGTGATGGGCGGCAGCCAAGGCGCCACCGTGTTCAGCGAGGTGCTGCCGGGCGCCATCGCTGCGCTGGAGCCGGCCGAACGCGCCCGGTTGCGCGTCACCCAGCAATGCCGGCCCGAAGATATCGAACCTGTGAGGGTCGTCTACCGGGACGCCGGCGTGGCGGCCGACCTGGCGAGCTTCTTCGAGAACATCCCGGAGCGTCTCTCGGCGGCCCATCTGATGATCTGCCGCGCCGGCGCCTCGACCTGCGCCGAGGCGCTGGTTGCGGGCGTGCCCGCCATCTATGTGCCCTACCCGGCCGCCGCCGACGACCACCAGACCCACAACGCCCGCCATATCGACCGGGCCGGCGCCGGCTGGCTGATGCCGCAAACCGCGTTCACGCCGGCGGCGCTCGCCGAACGGATATCCCGCTTCCTGAAGGATCCGGAGCCGCTGGCCGCGGCGGCGCGGGCGGCGACCGCGATCGCCCGCCCGGATGCCGCAGAACGGCTGGCCGATCTGGTGGCCGGCGTCGCCGAGGGCAGGCCGGCCGCATGATGGCCAGGCTGCCCTTCGACCTCGGCGCCGTCCATTTCACCGGCATCGGCGGCATCGGCATGAGCGGTATTGCCGAGATCCTGCACAATCTGGGCCACCCGGTGCGGGGCAGCGACATCGCGGCCAACGCAAACGTCAGACGGCTGCAGGCCCTGGGCATCGATGTCTCGCTCGGCCACGCGGCGGAGAATATCGGCGATGCGGCCGTCGTCGTCGTTTCGACCGCGATCGAGGGCGACAACCCGGAAATCGCGGCGGCGCGCGCGCGCCGGACGCCGGTCGTGCGGCGGGCCGAAATGCTGGGCGAGCTGATGCGGCTGAAATGGGGCATCGCCGTCGGCGGCACCCACGGCAAGACGACGACGACATCCCTTGTCGCCGCCCTGATGGACGCCGCAGGCATGGACCCGACCGTGATAAACGGCGGGATCATCAATGCCTACGGCACCAACGCCCGCCTGGGCGAGGGCGACTGGATCGTCGTGGAGGCCGACGAATCCGACGGCTCTTTCCTGAAACTGCCGGCGACCGTCGCTGTCGTCACGAATATCGATCCCGAACATCTGGACCATTACGGGGATTTCGACGCGCTGCGCCTCGCTTTCGAGAATTTCGTCGGCAACATCCCCTTCTACGGCTGCGCCGTGCTGTGCCTGGACGATCCCGAAGTTCAGGCAATGATCCCGCGCCTGTCGGACCGGCGGCTCATCACCTACGGCCTGTCGCGCCAGGCCGATATTCGCGGCGTCGATCTCCGCCACCGGGCCGACGGGACGGTTTTCGACGTCGAAATCGCAGAGCGGCTCCGGGGCCGGCCGGCGCGCCTGGCGGATATCGCCCTGCCGATGCTCGGCGAGCACAATGTCCGCAATGCGCTGGCGGCCCTGGCCGTGGGCTGGGAACTCGGCCTGGAAGAGGCGGCCATTTGCGGCGCCTTCGCCGGCTTCGAAGGCGTCAACCGCCGCTTCACCCGGACCGGCGTGGCGAACGGCATCACCGTGATCGACGATTACGGCCATCATCCGGTCGAGATCGCCCATGTCCTCAAAGCGGCCCGGACGGCCTGCCGCGGCAAGGTGATCGCCGTCGCGCAGCCGCACCGCTATTCGCGCCTGAGCGATCTCTTCGAGGAGTTCTGCACCTGCTTCGACGACGCCGACGAGGTTGTCGTCGCCGACGTGTATCCGGCCGGCGAAGAACCGATCCCCGGCGCCGACAGGGACAGCCTGGTGCACGGCCTGCGCAATCGCGGCCACCGCAATGTCCGAAGCCTCGATCGCGCGGAGGACCTGCCGGCCGTCATCGCCGATATCGCCGGCGAGGGCGATTTCGTCATCTGCCTGGGCGCCGGCAACATCACCGCCTGGGCGCACGCCCTGCCCGGCCGGCTGGAGGCCCTGAACGGGGACGCCCGATGAGCGGCCTGCGCACCTCCGGCAACGATCTGATCGACCGCCTTCCGCCGGTCCGCGGCGATCTTGCCGCCAATGCGCCGCTGGACCGGGAAACCTGGTTCCGCGTCGGCGGCGCGGCCGAGGTCCTGTTCCGGCCGGCGGACAGGGACGACCTGGTCCTGTTGCTGCGCGAGATGCCGGAAGGCACGCCGGTTTCGGTGATCGGCCTCGGCTCGAACCTGCTGGTGCGCGACGGCGGCGTCCGCGGCGTCGTCATCCGCATGGGCCGCGAAATGGCAGGCATCGACGTGGATGCCGATGCGGTCGTTGTCGGCGCCGGCGCGCCCGACCCGGCCGTCGCCGCCGCGGCGCGGGACGCCGGCCTCGCCGGTCTGGAATTCCTTTCCGGCATTCCGGGCACGATCGGCGGCGCCCTGCGCATGAACGCCGGCGCCTATGGCGGCGAAATCGCCGACATTCTGATCTCTTGCGAAGCCGTAGACACCGAAGGCGAGGTCCACTGGCTCGGCCACGACGATATGGGCTTCGGCTATCGCCATTGCAGCATTCCCGAAGATTGGATTTTCATCGGCGCCGCGTTGCGCGGCACACCGGATGACCTGTCGGCGATCGCGGCGCGCATGGCCGAAATCCGGCAGAAGCGCGAGGCCAGCCAGCCGATGCGCACCCGCACCGGGGGAAGCACCTTCCGAAACCCGAACGGGCACACGGCCTGGCAACTGGTCGACGAAGCCGGCTGCCGCGGCCTGGCGCGGGGCGGCGCCAGGGTTTCGGACCTGCACACCAATTTCCTGATCAACACCGGCGACGCCACCGCCGGCGACCTGGAGAGCCTGGGCGAGGAAATCCGCGCCCGGGTAAAATCGGGCAGCGGCATCGACCTGCACTGGGAGATCCGCAGGATCGGCGAGCGCCTTGCCGACGGCGGGCCGGCCGAAAATCCCGTCCGGGGAGGCCGGCGATGACCCGGGTCGCGGTCCTCATGGGCGGGTTCTCCTCCGAACGCGAGGTCTCCCTGTCGTCCGGCAAGGGCTGCGTCGAGGGCCTGCGCAATGCCGGGTTCGAGGTCACGGCCATTGACGTGACGCGCGATCTGGGCGCGCTCCTGAAAGCGCTCGACCCGGCGCCCGACGCCGTGTTCAACGCCCTGCACGGCCCGTTCGGCGAAGACGGCCGGATTCAGGGCCTGCTCGACATTCTCGGCATTCCCTACACCCATTCCGGGGCCACGGCCTCGGCCATGGCGATGGACAAGTCCGTCAGCCGGGCGATGTTTGCGCTCAAGGAAATTCCGCTCGCCGAAGGCTGGGTCGTGCCGCAGCGCCGGCTCGACGGCTTCCCGGAGCCGGACCGGCCCTATGTGATGAAGCCGCTGTGCGAGGGCAGTTCGGTCGGCGTCGAGCTGGTTTTCGAGACCGACAACAAGTCCTGGGACGACCTCAGGCAGACCTATGCGCAATACCGGGATACGCTGATCGAGCGCTACATTCCCGGCCGGGAAATCCAGGTCCTGGTCAAGGGCGGCGAGGCGCTCGGCGCAATAGAGATCCGGACCGGCCGGCGTTTCTACGATTATCGCGCCAAATATTCCCCGGGCGAATCGGTTCATCTCATGCCGGCGCCGATTCATCCCGACGCCTACGGGCAGGCGCTCGACCTCGCCGTCCGGTCGCACGGCGCCCTCGGCTGCCGGGGCATCAGCCGGGTCGACCTGCGTTACGACGACACCGAAGGCGAACCGGGCGATCTGGTCGTTCTGGAGGTCAATACGCAGCCCGGCATGACCCCGACGTCTCTCGCGCCCGAGATCGCCGCCCATGCCGGCTGGCCCTTCGAGCGGCTGCTGACCTGGCTGGTGGAGAACGCGGCATGCGACGCCTGAACACCGCCGTCACGAGCCGCCGCGCGCGGGAACTCGAAGACCGCGCCGCTCTGAGCGCCGGCGCGATCGTCGCCCGCGCCGCGGCGACCGTGCCCGGCGGCGCGCCGGCGGAAGAGACCCGCGTCGCGCCGAGCCTCCGGCCCCAGCCGGCCCCGGCTGCGCCGGCCGATCCGCCGATCCGCCGGAACCGCCGCGCCCGGCAGCGGCCGCTGCGCGCGCTCGGCGCCGGCTTTCCGACGCTTTCCGCCACGATCGCGCGTTTCGTCGTGCTGATCGGGCTGTTCGGCTTTCCCGTCTGGCTGTGGCAGACCGGCCGGACCGAATCCGCCCTTGCCCCGATCCACCGCAGCGCGGCGCAGACGGGCGAAATCCTGCGTAACGCGCTCGGCCTGCATCTCAAGCATATCTTTGTCGAAGGGCGTCACCGCACGTCGCGCGGGGCGCTGTCCTCGGCCCTGGGGCTCGACCGCGGCGCCGCCCTGACGGACATCGACATGGCTGCGCTGCGCAGCCGGCTGCTCGCGCTGCCCTGGGTCGGCGACGCAACCGTACAACGGCGCTGGCCGAACGCCCTCTACATCCGGTTGCGCGAACACACGGCTATCGCCCGTTTCGAAGACGGCGGGCGGACGAAACTGATTTCGCGGAACGGCGCCGTCGTCGAACTGGCCGGCGGCGGAAATCATTCGGACAAGCTCCTGATCAAGGGCGCGGGAGCGCCGGAGCGAGCCGCCGACCTTGTCGCCATGCTGCGAACCAGGCCGGTTCTGGCCAAACGGGTCGTGCAGGCAACCCGCCGGGGGCGCCGCCGCTGGGACCTCGCCTTCGACAACGGCGTTTTCCTGAAATTGCCGGAGCGCCGGCCGGATGCCGCCTGGCGCCGGTTCGCGGACCTCGACCGCCTGCACGGTCTGCTCGCCATGGGCGCCCCGGGCTTCGACATGCGCTCCCGTTTCGAATTCGTGATCCGCACGCCGCAGGGCGAAACCGAAGCCGGCGCCGGCGAGACGCGCAGCGCCGCGAAGCGCAACGGCAACCGGGGATAGGAGGCCGGCAATCCTATGTCGAAACGGAACGGCGCCGCCGCCGCAACCCGCAACAAGCTGATCGCCGCGCTGGACATCGGCACCAGCAAGGTCACCTGCATCATTGCGCAGCCTGTGCCGGGCGGACAATTGCGGGTCGTCGGCATCGGCAGGCGCGACATGAAGGGGATGGCGCGCGGATCGGTCGTGAATATGGACGCCGCGCGCGATTCGATCGCCAACACCGTGCATATCGCCGAGAATATGACCGGCGAAACCGTGAAATCGGTTATCGTTTCGGTGAATTGCGGCCGGCCGAAATCGGAAATCGTTTCGTTCGAGGCCCCTATCGCGAACGGCGAGGTCCGCCCCGCCGATATCCGCCGTGTGCTGCAGCGCGGCCGGCGCGTCGAAAACGAGCTGGACCGCGCCCTGATCCATTCGATCCCGGTCGGCTTCCGGCTCGACGAAGCGCGCGGCATCCGGAATCCGCGCGGCCTGTTCGGCGAAACGCTGGGCGCCGAGGTCCATACCGTTACGGCCGAGGCCGGCCCGGTGCGCAGCCTGGCGGCCTGCATCCGCGATTGCCATCTGGAGATCGACCGCTTCGTTATGGCGCCCTACGCCGCCGGGCTGGCGACCCTGGTCGAGGACGAATGGACGCTCGGCGCAACGGCGATCGATATGGGCGCCGGCGTTACCGGCGCCGCCGTTTTCGCGGACGGCGAAATCGTCTTTGCCGATACGGTCCCGATCGGCGGCGAACAGGTCACCAGGGACCTGGCGCATGGCCTGTCGACCCCGATCGAGCAGGCCGAACTGCTGAAGATCCGCTACGGCAGCGCACTCGCCCAGCCGAACGACGACCGGTCGATTATCGAAATTCCCGCCATCGGGGCGGACGAACATGCGCCGTCCCATCCGGCGCCCAAGAGCCTGCTGACCGGCATCATCAGGCCGCGCATCGAGGAAACATTGGAACTGGTGCGCAGCCGGCTGCAGGAAACGCCCTATCTGGAGCGCGCCGGCCGTCGCATCGTTCTGAGCGGCGGCGGCTGCCAGCTGAATGGCCTGCCGCAACTGGCCAGTACGATCTTCGACGGCAAGGTCAGGATCGGCCGGCCGATCCCGTTCGACGGCCTCGCCGAGACCGCGATGGGCCAGGCCTACACGACGTGCACCGGCCTTCTCCGCTTCGCCGCGGAAGACCGCGCGAACGCCGACGGGATCGACAGCGCGCTCGGCGCCCTTGTCGCTGCACAAGCGCACAATCCCGGTCCGTTCGGCCGGTTCGGCGGCTGGATGAAGGAGCATTTCCGATGAACCGGACCCTTCCGCCCATCCTCGACAGAATTCCAGCGACCCGCCCCTCGCCGCGCGCCGCGACAGCAGCGGCCCGTCGGAAAGGCATACCAAGGAGGCCACGATGACCCTCAAACTCTCCATGCCCAACTCACCGCCCGAATTGAGACCGCGCATCGTCGTCTTCGGCATCGGCGGCGCCGGCTGCAACGCGGTCAACAACATGCTCAATTCGGATATCGAAGGGGTTGTGTGCGTGGTGGCGAACACCGATGCGCAATCCCTCGCCCAGTCCAGTTGCGAGCGCCAGATCCAGCTCGGCCTGAACATTACGCAGGGTCTCGGCGCCGGTTCGCGTCCCGAAATCGGCCGGGCGTCCGCCGAAGAGGAAATCGACCGGATCGCCGAACATCTGAACGGCAGCCACATGGTGTTCATCACGGCCGGCATGGGCGGCGGCACCGGAACCGGGGCTGCGCCCGTGATCGCGCGGGCGGCCCGGGAAAGCGGCATCCTTACGGTCGGCGTGGTCACCAAGCCTTTCCACTTCGAAGGCGCGCAGCGGATGCGGCTGGCGGAAGCCGGGCTTCAGGAACTGCAGGATGTCGTCGACACGCTCATCGTCATCCCCAATCAGAACCTGTTCCGGGTCGCCAACGAGAAGACGACCTTCGCCGACGCGTTCCGCATGGCCGACGAAGTGCTGCATTCGGGCGTGCGCGGCATAACCGACCTGATGGTAATGCCCGGCCTCATCAATCTGGATTTCGCCGATGTCCGCTCGGTCATGTCGGAGATGGGCAAGGCCATGATGGGCGCGGGCGAGGCCGAGGGCGAAGGCAGGTCGATCGAAGCGGCCGAATCGGCGATTTCGAACCCCCTGCTCGACGACGTTTCGATGAAAGGCGCGCGCGGGCTGCTGATCAATATCTCGGGCGGCCCCGACCTGACCCTTTACGAAGTCGACGAGGCGGCCAACCGGGTGCGCGACGAAGTCGATCCCGGCGCAAGCATTATTTTCGGCTCGACTTTCGATCCGACGCTGGAAGGCAGGATCCGGGTGTCGGTCTTCGCCACCGGCATCGACGGCCCGCTGGACGCGTCCCGGCGTCCGGCCGAACTCAGGGTCCTGCGCCCGGCGCAGAACGGGACCGCACCGGCTCCGTTACCCGACCGGGACGACGGCGAAGCGGCCGCGGCGGCGCCGGCGAGCGAACCGGCGCCTGTGTACGCAGACCGGGAAATGGCGCCTGCGGAAACGCAGCACCCGGAGACGGCCGCCGTAGCGCAATCGGAAATGTTCTCCGCTTCCGCCGGCCGCGACCGCCCGGCCGCGGAGGCGCCCGGCGATGCCCTGCTCGGGGCGGCGGCGGCGGAATCGGGCGACGGCGCATGGGCCGAACCCGCGGATACCGGGCGCGGCGGATACGCGCCAGCGGAAACGGCCCCGATGGAAGCGGTCGCGATGGAAGCGGCCCCGATGGAAACGGTCCCGATGGAAACGGTCCCGGTCGAAGCTGTGCATGGCGATGCCGCCCCGGCCGCACCGGACCCTGTCGAGCGGCCTTCCGATCTCGTGCAGAAGGTGGAGGAAATGTTGACGCCCGTCCGCCCTGCCGCGGCCGAAGAACCGTCCGATCCGCGGCCGGATTTGCGCGCGGTGCTGCGGCCGGAGGGCCGACCGGCCGCCGAATCGGGGCCGGAGGCCGGCGGCGGGAAACGCGACTCCGTGTTCTCGTTCTTTCGCGGCCGGCGGAAGGAAGCGCCGGGACGCGGCGGCGGGAACGACGGCAGGGATTCTTCCGGCGCGAATCCGGCCGGGGACGCGCAATCCGAATCGACGGTCCGGCTGATTACCGATTCCGACCGCTCGCGCCGGGACGCGGCCGACCGGGCGGGACGGCCCCATCCGCAGGCGCCGGCGGGCAACCGGGACGGAAATCGGTCTGCCGAAGACGATCTTCTCGAAATTCCGGCTTTCCTGCGCCGCCAGGCGAATTGAGACGGGCGCTGAAACGACCGTGTAACATGGCGTAACAAAGCGTGATTTGAGCGTTTATGCGCCGGCTTGCTAGAAAATGAGCCGGCGGCCTCCAGGGCCGCCGGTTCTTTGTCCGGCTGCCGCCCGTCCCGAAACCGCACCGGCCGGGAAGCCGGCGCGAACATGGGGCTGCGGCGCCCGGAGCCGACGGGGAAAACGGGGAAGTACCGCATGGATGCGAATTCCACGCCGAAAGCCTTGCGCGCGCGCGGCGTCGTACAGCCGCCCGCAGACCGGGCAGGCGTCTGTCAGACAACCCTGAAAGATGTGATTTCCTGCGCCGGGCGCGGATTGCATACCGGCGCAAAGGTCAGCATGGCCCTGCTCCCCGCAGAAGCCGATACGGGCATCGTATTCCGCCGGACCGATTTTGCGGGCCGGGGTGCGGAAATCGCCGCGCGGTGGGACAAGGTCGTCGACACGCGGATGTGCACGACCATCGGCAACGCCGAGGGCGTCGTCGTCGGGACGGTCGAGCATCTTGTGGCGGCGCTGGCGGGCCTTCAGGTCGACAATGTCACGGTGGAACTGAACGGCCCGGAAGTGCCGGCGATGGACGGCAGCGGCGAACCCTTCGCCTTCCTGATCGAATGTGCCGGGATCCGGACGCTCGACGCCCCGCGCCGCGTTATCGAAATCCTGAAGACGGTATCGGCCGGCAACGACGAGAAATCCGCCGTCCTCATGCCGGGCGCCGGCAGCACTTACAGCTTCGAGATCGAATTCGCGTCGGGTGCGATCGGGCGGCAGGTCCGCGCCTTCGACCTGTCGAACGGCGCCTTCCGCGACGAGTTGGCCTCGGCGCGCACCTTCGGCTTCAAGGAAGAGATCGCCGCCATGCACGCCTCGGGGCTGGCGCGCGGCGGTTCGCTGGCCAACGCGGTGGTCGTCGACGGCAGCCGCGTCCTGAACCCGGAGGGCTTGCGCTACCGGGACGAGTTCGTCCGTCACAAGCTGCTCGATGCGGTGGGCGACATGCGGCTCGCAGGCCATCGGCTGCTCGGCCATTTTCACGGTTACCGGTCGGGCCATGCGCTGCACAACCGTTTGCTCCGCCGCCTGTTTGCCGACGGCGGCGCCTGGCGCCTCACCGGGACGTCCGGCCTGTCCGCCGCCGGCGAGAGCGCCGAGGCGCGAATGCACGCCGCCAGGGCGATCGCCTGACGCGGCGCCGTTCCGGATTGCCGCGCCCGTTGGCGGCCGGCATCCCGTCCTGCCGAACCCGTTTCGACAGAACGCCGGAATATCGGGCGAAAGACGGATAGCGCCGCCGTTAAGGCGTATGGTATGAAAGGCGCCATCGGGTCGGCCGGGCCGGGCCCGTCGCGACCGGAACCGTGGACTGTTCGAGAACCGCCAGCATGACTGCCGGAATTACCCGCGCCGCTGTCCAGGCCCGCTCGGGGGCCGCCATCGCCCTGGCCATGAGCGCGGCGCTCCTGATCGGCGGATGCGGTTCGCTCGGCCAGGAAGACGACGACTATACCGAAGGGACGGTCCACCAGCTCTACAGCCGCGCCTACGACCTCATGCAGGAAAAGCAGTATGCGGAGGCCGCCAAGCTGTTCGGCGAAGTCGACCGGCAGCATCCCTATTCTGCGTGGGCCCCGCGGTCCCAGCTGATGGTGGCCTACGCAAATTACCTGGCCAGGGACTTTGAGACCGCCCGGTTGAGTCTGGACCGGTTCCTCAGATTGAACCCGGCGCACCGCGATGTGCCCTATGCCCATTATCTCAAGGCGCTGTGCTTCTTCGAGGAAGTGCGCGACACGAAGAGGGACCCGGGCCCGACCTTTGCCGCCTACAACGAGTTCACACTGATCGCCGAGCGTTTCCCGACGACGAAATACGCCGAGGACTCGCGGCGCAAGGCCGCCGTACTCCGGGATCATCTCGCCGGCCACGAAATGGAAGTCGGGAGATTCTATCAGGCCAAGAACCAGCATCTTGCGGCGATCAACCGCTTCAAGCGCGTCGTGCAGGAATTCCAGCAGTCGCGCCATGTGGCCGAAGCCCTGCACCGGATGACCGAGAGTTACGTCGCCCTGGGTCTGCGCGACGAAGCCGGGCGCACCGATGCGATCCTGGGCCGGAACTTTCCGGGCAGCCCGTGGCGCGCCGACAGCGCCGCCCTGTTGGAGGGAAAGCGCACTGCGCCGCTCGGCAGCCCGCCGGAACCCAAAGCGCCAGCCAGCGGAAAGGCCAGTGGGAAAACCGACGGGACGGCTGCGAAGCCGGCGGCTGGCGAGCAACCCGAGGCGACGGCCGGGAGCGGCAAGAAATCCTGGTTGGGCCGGCTGTTCGACCGGATTTTCTGATCCGGCCGGGCGAATGCGCGGCAGCCCTGCAACCGCCGGCCCAAGGGGATGCTGACCGGTCTTTCGATCCGCAACATCGTTCTGATCGAAGCGCTCGACCTGTCGTTCGGCGCCGGGCTGACCGCGCTGACCGGCGAGACCGGGGCCGGCAAGTCGATCCTGCTCGATTCCCTAGGTCTCGCGCTGGGCGGCCGGAGCGACGCCCGCTTCGTCCGGCGCGGCTCCGGACGCGCCAGCGTTGCCGCCAGTTTCGAGATCGGCGCCCGCCATCCGGCCGGCGGCCTGCTGGCGGAACACGGACTGGACGGCCATGACGGCGAGGTGATCCTGCGCCGCGTCCTGGGCGCCGACGGCCGCAGCAAGGCTTTCGTCAACGACCAGCCCGTCAGCGTCGGGCTGCTCCGGTCGATCGGCGCCCGGCTGGCCGAAATTCACGGCCAGTTCGATCAGACCGGACTGCTCGATTCCGCAACCCACCGGCAGGTGCTGGACAGTTTCGGCGGCCATCGTCCGGACCTCGAGGCGGTCGCAGGGGCGTGGGCGAGGCTGACGGCGGCGCGCGAAGCCCTCGACCGTGCCGAACGCGACGCGGAAGAGGCGCGCCGCGACGAGGACTATCTGCGCCATGTCCACCGGGAGTTGAGCGATCTGGCGCCGGCGGCGGGCGAGGAAGAAACCCTCGCGGCCGAGCGCGCCCGCCTCGCCAACAGCGGTAAACTGATCGAAGCGGCCCAGGAGGCGGTCGAGGCGATCGGACCGGACAGCCGCGCCGACGAAGCGCTGGTGGCCGCCGAGCGGGCGCTGGAAAAGGCCGCGGCCCTGGCGCCGGACCTGCTCGAGCCGGCGGTCGCCGCGCTCGACCGCGCCAGGATCGAACTGAACGAAGTCTACGGCGCGGCGATCGACCTCGCTGCCCAGGCCGAAGCCGAACCGGCGAGGCTCGAGACCGTTGACGACCGGCTCGCAGCCTTGCGGGACGCGGCGCGGAAACACCGGTGCGAGGTCGCCCAGCTGCCGCTGCTGCTCGACAGGATCGCGCAGCGGCTGGCGTCGATCGAGGACGGTTCCGGCGCGCTCGCCGGGCTTCGCAGGCAGGCCGAAGAAGCAACCATAGCCTATCGCAGCGCCGCCAGGGCGCTGAGCAAATCCCGGCGCGCCGCAGCCGGGGCGCTCGATACCGCCGTCGCGCACGAATTGCCGCCGCTCAGGCTGGACCGCGCCCGCTTCGTCACCCGGATCTCCGAACTGGACGAGCACCGCGCCTCCGCCGGCGGCCTGGACCGGGTCGCCTTCGAAGTGGCGACCACGCCGGGCGCGGAACCGGGGCCGATCGGCCGCATCGCCTCCGGCGGCGAGCTGGCGCGCATCGCGCTGGCGCTGAAGGTTGTCCTCGCCCAGGACGACGGCCCCGGCACGGCGGTTTTCGACGAAGTCGATTCCGGCGTCGGCGGGGCAACCGCCGCAGCGGTCGGCGAGCGGCTGGCCCGCCTCGGCGCCCGGGCGCAGGTTCTGGTCGTCACCCATTCGCCCCAGGTCGCCGCCAGGGCCCGGCAGCACTGGCGCGTCACCCGGACCGACCGGGACGACAGCGCCGTCGCCTCGGTCTCCCTGCTCGACAATGACGAACGGCAGGAGGAGATCGCCCGGATGCTCTCCGGCGCCGCCGTCACCGACGCGGCGCGCGCCGCCGCCACCGCCCTGATGGCGACGGGCCTGATGGCGACGGGATCGTGACTGCCGGAATCCCCGTCGAGGCGCTGACCAAGGCCGAGGCGCAGGCCGAACTCGCGCGGCTTGCGGCCGAACTGAAGCGGCACGACGAAGCCTACCATCGCGATGACGCGCCGCAGATCGACGATGCCGGATACGATGCCATGCGCCGGCGCAACCGGGCGATCGAGGCGCGCTTCCCCGCGTTGCAGCGCGCGGACAGCCCCGAAACCCGGGTCGGCGCAAAGCCGCGCGAAGGTTTCGCGCAGGTCGAGCACCGCGCGCCGATGCTGTCCCTTTCCAACGCCTTTTCGCGCGAGGATGTCGAGGATTTCATCGACCGGATCCGCCGGTTTCTTTCTCTCGACGGGGCCGAGCCGGTCGAGGTCGTCGCCGAACCGAAGATCGACGGCCTGTCGGCCGCCGCGCACTATCGCGGCGGCGCCTTCGCCCTGGGGGCAACCCGGGGCGACGGCGCGGTCGGCGAGGACGTGACGGCCAACCTGCGCACCGTTGCCGACCTGCCCGATACCCTAGACGGCGCCGCGCCGCCCTATATCGAGATTCGCGGCGAAGTGTATATGCGCAAGGACAATTTCGCGGCGCTGAACGCCGGGCGCGAAGCGGCCGGCCTGCCGCTCTACGCCAACCCGCGCAATTCCGCGGCCGGATCGCTGCGCCAGATCGACCCGGCCGCCACCGCGGAGAGGCGGCTGCATTTCTTCGCCTATTCCTGGGGCGTGCTCGAAGACGGCGGCGCGGCTGCCGATATCGGCCGGACGCAGTCGGACTTTCTGGACCGGCTCAGGGGCTGGGGCTTCAGCGTCAACCCGTTCGCCGGCGTGTGCCGCTCGGTCGACGACATGATCGCGCTGTACGACCGGGTCCAGGCCGAACGCGCCGGCCTGCCCTACGACATCGACGGCATCGTCTACAAGGTGAACCGGCTGGACTGGCAGGCGCGCCTGGGCACGGTCAGCCGCGCGCCCCGCTGGGCGACCGCCCACAAGTTCCCGGCGGAGCGCGCGCAGACGGTCTTGAACGAGATCGCCATCCAGGTCGGCCGCACCGGGGCGCTGACGCCGGTCGCCAATCTCGAGCCGGTGACCGTCGGCGGCGTCACGGTCTCGCGCGCAACCCTGCACAACGAGGACGAGATCGCGCGCCGGAACGTCCGGAACGGCGATACCGTCGTCATCCAGCGGGCCGGCGATGTCATCCCCCAGGTCGTCGAAGTGCTGCTCGACAAGCGGCCGGACGGCGCCAGGCCGTTCGTTTTCCCGGAAACCTGCCCGGCCTGCGGCAGCCACGCGGTCCGGCCCGAGGGCGAAGCGGTCCGCCGCTGCACCGGCGGCCTGATCTGCCCGGCCCAGAATGTCGAGCGGCTGAAGCATTTCGTCTCGCGCAACGCCTTCGATATCGAGGGCTTCGGCGCGAAGCACGTCATCGCCTTCCTCGAGGACGGACTGATCCAGACGCCGGCCGGCATTTTCCGCCTGCGCGACCGGGAGTCCGAACTGAAGGAACGGGAAGGCTGGGGCGAGCAATCGGTCGACAACCTGCTGGCCGCGATCGAGGACCGGCGGCGGATCCCGCTGCACCGGCTGATCTACGCGCTCGGCATCCGACAGGTCGGCGAGGCGGGCGCCAGGCTGCTCGCCCGGCACTACGGATCGTTCGGCGCGTGGCGCGCGGCCATGCGCCATGCGGCGGCGGAACGGGAGCGCAACCCGGAGGCAACCAAGCCGGCCGAAATCGGCGAGGCTTTCGCCGACCTGTGCAGCATCGACCAGGTCGGGCCCGGCATGGCGGACGATCTGGCCGCCTTTTTCGGCGAACCGCACAATCTGGCCGTGCTCGACGACCTCGCCGGTGAACTGGATGTCGAGGACGCGGAGGCCGTTGCCGCAGAATCGCCGGTCGCCGGCAAGACCGTCGTCTTCACGGGGACGCTGGAGCGGATGGGCCGGAGCGAAGCCAAGGCGCGGGCCGAAGCGCTGGGCGCCAAGGTGGCCGGCTCGGTTTCGAAGAAAACGGATCTGGTGGTCGCCGGGCCGGGCGCAGGATCCAAGGCCAAAAAGGCCGGGGAACTGGGAATCGAAATCCTTACCGAAGACGCGTGGTTCGACCTGATCGAAGGATGATCCGCGGACGGGCGGCCGGGACCGCCGCCCTGCATTCCTGCATGGGCCGCCTGCCAATCCGCCGCTTTGCTTCCACCGGGCTGCGCGGCACACTCTGCGTCCCGTTTCAAGGCCCTGACCGGACCCTTTCCTCTTGCGTTTCAGCTACAAGTCTCTCGGCGGCGTTTCGCGCGCGCTCGCGCACCGGGAATACCGCTTCTATGTCAGCGGGCATGTCGTCCACGTCATGGGCTGGTGGGGCAACCGGATCGGCCTGGGGTGGCTCGCATGGGAACTGACCCGTTCGCCCTCCTTCCTCGGCATCGTCGCCTTCGCCTCGCTGATCCCGGTGATGGTCATCGGGCCGTTCGCCGGCGCACTGGCCGACCGCTACGGCCATCGGCGCGTCGCGCTGCGCTCCGGAACCGGCCTGTTCCTGACGACCTTCGCTATCGGCGCGATCGCGCTCGCCGGCCATATGACGACGCCCCTGCTGGTCGCGCTCACCCTGCTCCAGGGCCTGTTCTTCGGCATCGACTTCCCGGCGCGCCAGTCGCTGATCCCGCAACTGGTGGACCGGGCGTCCATTTCCGCCGCTGTCGCGTTCAACGCCAGTTCGTTCCACCTGGGCGCCTTCGTCGGGCCGGTGATCGCCGGCATCCTGATCACCCGGATCGGCAGCGGCGCCTCGATCCTCATGTCCGCCTGCACCTCGGCCTGGATGCTGACCATGATCTGGCTGATCCGGCGCGATCCCGTCCGGCAGCGCGACCCCGCCGGGCCGGGCATCTTCGCCGATCTGCTCGAAGGGTTCCGCTATGTCGGCCGGACGCCCTCGCTCCTGTTCCTGCTCGGCATGTCGTTTGCCGGCGGCCTGCTGATCCGGCCCTTCCACGACCTGCTGCCCGGCTTCGCCGATACGGTCTTCGGCCGCGGCGCCGAAGGGCTGGCGACGCTCAACGCCGCGGCCGGCCTCGGCGCCCTGGTCGGCGCGCTCTTCCTGCTGGTCCGCGGGCGCACCGAAGGACTCACGCGGATCATGCTGACCGGCGCCTTCCTGGCCGGTTCCGCGCTGTTCCTGTTTACGCTCACGGAGCGGTTCTGGCTGGCGGCCGGGCTGATCTTCATCGTCTCCCTGTCGCTGCTGTCGGTTCAGGTGGGGTCGAACAGCCTCCTGCAAACCATCGCCCGGCCGGACATGCGCGGCCGCACGATCAGCATGAGTTCGTCCGTATCGGTCGGCGGCCCGGCGCTCGGCGCCCTGGTCATGGGCTTCCTGGCCGAGCGTTTCGGCCTGCAGACGGTTCTGGGAATCGCGGCGGTGGCCGGCACGCTGCTCTACATCGCCATGGCGCCCGCCCTGCTCCGGCGCCGCAGGAACATGGAGCAGGACCAGCATCGCCAGATTGACGTGGCCCCGGCTAGCTGACCTTCAGAACGATCTTGCCGACCGCTTCGCGCCGTTCGAGCATGGCGAAACCCGCCCGGAAGTCCTCCAGCGGCAGTTCGGCATGAACGGGCACCGTCACCTTGCCTTCCGCCGCCAGCTTCCAGACGGCGTCGAGATTCTCGCGCCCCCGGTCCGGAAAGCGGCGGCCGTATTCGCCGGCGCGGACGCCGACGACGCTGAAGCCCTTGATCAGCGGCATGTTGGCCGCGATTTCGGCGATCCGGCCGGCGGCGAAGCCGATCACGAGCAGCCGGCCGCCGAAGGCGATGCAGCGCACCGATTCGTCGAACAGATCGCCGCCGACCGGGTCGAAGATCACGTCGGCGCCGCGCCCACCCGTCAATTCCCTGACCGGTTCCCTGAAGCCCTCGCCGACTTCGAGCACATGGTCGGCGCCGGCCGCTTCGAGCGCGGCGGCCTTGGCGGGGCTGCCCGTCGTGGCGACGATCCGCGCGCCGAGCGCCTTGCCCAGACCGACCGCCGCCATACCGGCGCCGCCGCTCGCGCCGTGCACAAGCAGCGTTTCTCCCGGCTGCAACGCGGCGCGGCGCACCAGCGCGACCCAGGCCGTCAGACAGGCGACCTGACAGGCCGCCGCCCCGGTATGGGACAGGTTGGGCGGCTTCGGGCGGAGCTGGCCTTCGGGCGCCGCCACGAAACCGGCGAAGCTGCCGAAACGCGCCGCGCCGGCCACCGCGTCGCCGGGCCCGAACGCCGTGACCCCGGGCCCTACGGCCGCGACCGTTCCGGACACGTCCATCCCCGGCGTGAACGGCAGCGGCGGTTTGAGCTGATAGCCGCCGCGGCACATCAGCAGGTCCGGAAAACCGATGCCGGCTGCCCGGACCTGCACGAGCACCTCGCCCGGGCCGGGCTCGGGCCGGGCGACGTTGCGGATCGCCGTGCCGGAAAAATCCTCGCTCAGGCGTTCGCAGACGACAGCGCGCATCGTTCGTTTCCCCGCCCGACGGAATCGGATCTTGACGGCCCGCCCCTCTTTTAGAGGATGGATGGATGCCAGGACATCCCGCAGCGACAGCCGGCCGGGCCCTGATCGCCGAGGACATTCACAAACGCTTCGGCGACCTCGCGGTCCTGAGGGGTGTGACGCTGTCCGCGGCGGCCGGCGAGGTCATCGCGATCATCGGCAGTTCCGGATCGGGCAAGAGCACCTTCCTGCGCTGCCTCAATTTTCTGGAAATCCCGGACCGCGGCCGCATCGTGCTGGACGGCGAAGAACTCCGGGTCCGCACCGACCGCGCCGGCCGGCTCACCGGCGTCGACCGCAAGCAGATCGTGCGGCTCCGTTCGCAGCTCGGCATGGTGTTCCAGAGCTTCAACCTTTGGGCTCATATGACGGTGGTGCAGAACATTGCCGAAGGGCCGGTCCGGGTGTTGAAACGCAGCAAGGCCGCCGCACGCGAGGAAGCCATGGCGCTGCTGGAAAAGGTCGGCCTGGAGAGCAAGCACGACAGCTATCCCGCACAGCTTTCCGGCGGCCAGCAGCAGCGCGTTGCGATCGCCCGGGCGCTGGCCATGCAGCCGAAGGTCTTGCTGTTCGACGAGCCGACCTCGTCGCTCGACCCCGAACTGGTCGGCGAGGTGCTGCGCGTAATGCAGGATCTGGCGGGAGAAGGCCGGACCATGATCGTCGTGACCCACGAGATGGGCTTCGCCCGGGAAGTTTCGGACCGCACCGTCTTCCTGCACCGCGGCAGGATCGAGGAGGAAGGGCCGCCGGCCGACCTGTTCGGCGCGCCCAAATCGGAACGGTTGCAGCAATTCCTGTCTAGCCAGATGTAACCGCAGATGTAAGCTGGTCTCCAGCCTTAGCTCCTCGGCCGGGGCGCCTGCCACGAGCCGAGGGCCGATCGACGAAACATCGACAAGATCAGGGAGACTTACCGCAATGATCCGTAACATCGCTCAATTCGCCGCGGCCGTCCTGGTCGGCGCGGCCATCCTCTCTTCGCCGGCTGCCGCCCGCGACCTCCGGATCGCCACCGAAGGCGCCTACCCGCCCTTCAACAGCAAGAACGCCAAAGGCGAACTCGTCGGCTTCGATGTCGATCTCGCCAGGGCGATCTGTGCGCATATGAAAGCGAAATGCACGCTGGTCGCGCAGGATTGGGACGGCATCATTCCGGGCCTGCTGGCGAAGAAATACGATCTGATCGTCGCCAGCATGTCGATTACCGAGGAGCGCAAGAAGAAGATCGCCTTCTCCACGCCCTACTATTCGAACTACCTGCAATTCGTCGCGAAAAGGGGCAGCGGATTCAAGCCGACGGCCGACGGTATCAAGGGCAAGACACTCGGCGCCCAGCGCGCGACGGTCAGTTCGCAATATCTCGAAGACAATTACCGCAAGGCTGCGAAGATCAAGGTCTACGACAAGCAGACCGCCGCCTGGCTCGACCTGAAGGCCGGCCGCGTCGACGCCATCCTGTCGGACCTCCTGCCGTCCTACGACTGGGTCAAGAAGAACGAGGGTTTCGAGATGGCCGGCGGCCGGATCGGCATCGAGGACAAGATCGGCATCGCGGCGCGGAAGGAAGACGGCGCCCTGCTCGAGAAAGTGAACGCCGCCATCCTGGCCCTGCGCAAGAACGGCGCCTACGCGAAAATCAACGCGAAATACTTCCCGTTCGACATCTACTAGATGCCGGTTCTCAGGACGCACACTAGAAGCCCTCGCTCAGCGGACGGGGGCTTTTTCTTTCGCAGCCGCACTTCCGGAATTACGGCGGCCGGATGATCCCCGAAATCCTCCAGTTCGGCGACACGGGTTTCGGCGACGAGCTTGTCGCCGGCGCGCTCGTTACGGTGGAAATCGCCGTCTATTCCCTGGCGATCGGCCTCGCCCTCGGCCTGGCGGCGGCCGGCGCCAAGCTCTCGCGCTCGCCGGCGTTGCGCGGCATCGCCGAAGCCTACAGCCTGCTCATCCGGGGCATCCCGGAACTGCTGATCATCCTGCTGGTCTATTACAGCGGCGGCGCGGCGATCGAGACGCTGCTCAAGGCGTTCGGCTACGATGGCGGGTTCGATTTCAACAAACGGCTCGCCGGGTCGCTCGCCCTCGGCCTGATCTTCGGCGCCTTCGCCTCCGAAGTCTTTCGCGGCGCTTTCATCGCCGTGCCGAAAGGCCAGATCGAGGCCGCGCTCGCCGTCGGCATGACGCGCCGCCAGGTCTTCCTGCGCGTCCGCTTTCCCCAGATGCTGCGCTTCGCCCTGCCCGGCCTCGGCAACCTGTGGATGGTGCTGCTCAAGGATACGTCGCTGGTCAGCGTCATCGCGCTGGACGAACTGATGCGCGAGACCAGCGTGGCGGCGGAGGCGACCCAGCGCCCGTTCGTGTTCTATCTGGCGGCGACCGTGCTCTACCTGTTGCTCACCATCGTCTCCGATTTCTTCCGCGCCCGGCTGGAACGGCACGCCAACCGCGGCGTCGCCGGCAAAGCCGCGCCGCGCCGGCTCCTGCGGCGGGGCGCCTGACGCCGATGCTCGACCTGTGGCTCAAATACGGCGACCGGCTGATCGACGGCGCCTTCGTCACGGTCAAGCTGGTCGCCCTGGCCTGCCTTATCGGGCTGGTCCTTGCGATCCCGCTGGCGCTGGCGCGGCGCTCGGACCGGCGCTGGATTGCCGTTCCGGCCTATCTCTACATTTACTTCTTCCGCGGCACGCCGCTGATCGTGCAGCTCGCCCTGCTCTACTACGGCCTCGCCCAGTTCGAGGCCGTGCGCGAGAGCCCGTTCTGGATCGTGCTCGGCGACGCCGAATATTGCGGCCTGCTCGGCCTGACCCTGAACACGACCGCCTATGTCGCCGAAATCCTGCGCGGCGGGATCGCCGCCGTGCCGAAAGGCGAGGTCGAGGCGGCCGAAGCCTGCGGCATGTCCAGGGCGACGGTCTATCGCCGGATCGTCCTGCCGCGCGCGATCCGCATCGCCTGGCCGGCCTACGGCAACGAGGTCATCCTGCTGCTCAAGGGCAGCGCGCTGGTCAGCACGATCACCGTCTACGACCTGATGGGCGAGACCCGTTCCGTCTTCTCGCGCGGCTACGACGATACGGTCTATCTCTACGCCGCCGCGATGTACCTGACTCTGGCGCTGGCCGTCACCGGAACCTTCAGGCTCGGCGAACGGCGGATGAACCGCTATCTCCGCGCCGCGGCCTGAGGATTCAGCGCCGCCCACACCTTGGCGGGCGTCATCGGCATGGAGATGTCCGTCACGCCGGCATCCGCCAGCGCATCGACCACCGCGTTGACGATCGCCGGCAGCGCGCCGACCGTGCCGCTCTCGCCCGCGCCCTTGATGCCCAGCGGATTGGTCGCGCACGGCGTGTTCAGGTGGCCGAGCGCGAAGGCCGGCAGATCGTCGGCGCGCGGCATGCCATAGTCCATGAAGCTGCCGGTCAGGAGCTGGCCGCTGTCTTCGTCGTAGAGCGCCTGTTCCAGCATCGCCTGGCCCCAGCCCTGGACGATGCCGCCGTGAATCTGCCCGGCGTAGAGCAGCGGGTTGAGCACCAACCCGGAATCGTCGACGGAGGTATAGCGGTCGACGGCGACATGGCCGGTCTCCGGGTCGAGTTCGACCTCGACGATATGGCAGCCGTTGGGGAAATTCGGCGTCGTCGGCGAGAAGCTGCCGGTCGCCTCGATGCCCGGCCCGAAGGCGGCCGTCGGGCCGCCGCGCACGAAGGCGGCGTGGCAGATCTGCGCCCAGCCCGCCTTCTTGTCGGTGCCGGCGACGGAAAATTCGCCGTTGTCGAACGCGATATCCTCCTGCGCCGCCTCGAACAGCACGGAGGCGAGCAGCTTGCCGCGCTCGATCGCCTTGTCCGCGGCGTCGCGCAGGGCGTTGCCGCCGACCGTCATGCTGCGCGCCGCATAGGTGCCCCGGCCGAAGCCGACCTTGTCGGTGTCGCCTTGCTCGAAACGGATGCGTTCGGGCGGAACGCCCAGCCAGTCCGACACCAGCTGGGCGAACACCGTCTCGTGGCCCTGGCCGTGATTGTGGGTGCCGGCCAGAACGGTCACGCCCGCGCCTTCGTCGAAACGGATTTCCATGCGGTCGTTGAACAGGCCGCAGGTCTCGATGAAATAGGCCAGCCCGCGGCCGCGCTTCTTCCCGGCCTTCGCGCTTTCGGCCGCGCGCTGCGCATAGCCGTCCCAGTCCGCGGCGGCCAGCGCCTTGTCCAGCAGCGCGGGGAAATTGCCGGTATCGTAGGTCGGCCCGAAGGGGCCGGTATAGGGCAGGCGGTCGGGCGCCAGCATGTTGCGCCGGCGCAATTCGACCGGGTCGATGCCGGTCGTGCGGGCCGCCAGATCGACCAGCCGCTCGATGACGTGAATCGCTTCGGGCCGGCCGGCGCCGCGATAGGGGCCGACCATCGCCGTATTGGTGAAATAACCGGCGATCGACAGGTGGGCGGCCGGAATATCGTACACGCCGCTGTAGATCAGGCAGCCCACGAGCGCCGCCGCGGGCGCGGCCGACGACAGGTAGGCGCCCATCGCGTAGCGGGCGCGCACGCGCAATCCGGTGAATTTGCCGTCCGCATCCAGCGCCAGTTCGGCATCTGCCAGGACATCGCGGCCGTGGGTGTCGTTGAGCAGCCCTTCGGAGCGGCTCGACGTCCAGCGCACCGGCCGGCCGAACACCCGGGCGGCGTGGCAGACCAGGACATCTTCGTGAAAGGCGTTGTTCTTCATGCCGAACCCGCCGCCGACATCCGGGCTGACGACGCGGATCCCGGTTTCCGGGACGCCGAAGACATCGGCCGCCAGGGCGGGCCGCATACCGTGCGGATTCTGCGATGCCGTGTAGACGATCAGGCGGCCGTCGGCCGGATCGACGGTGGCGACCGTCGCCCGCGGCTCCATGCTGTTGGGCGAGACCCGGTTGTTGTAGATCTGCAGCGAAACCGTCGTCGCGGCGCTCTCGAAGGCCGCACCGGCCGCCGCTGCGTCGCCCCGTTCGAAGGCGAAGCAGATATTGTCTTCGGCATCCTGCCAGACTTTCGGCGCACCGGGCGCCTCGGCTTGCGCGAGCGTCGCCGCCGGCGCCGAGTCTTCGTAATCGACCAGGACGAGATCGGCGGCGTCTTCAGCCGCCGCGCGGCTCCCGGCGACGACGAAAGCGACCGGCTCGCCGACATACCGGACCTCGCCGCGCGCCAGGGCGGGACGGGACGGCCAGAATTTCGGCGGCGGCTCGCCCATGACGACCGGCGAGGTGTGGCACGGCACGTCGCCGATGCCCGCGGCGTCCAGATCGTCGATCGTCCAGACCGCCTTCACGCCCGGCGCCGCCTGCGCCGCCTCCGTATCGACCGCGAGAATTTTCGCCCTGGCATGGGGCGAGCGCACGACCGCGCCGTGCAGCGCGCCGGGCAGGTTCATATCGTCGACATATCTGCCGCGGCCGGTGAGAAACCGGCGATCTTCGCGCCGGGGCGCAGGCTGACCGAGTCCGAACTTCATGGGCAGGGCTCCTGGAGATTTCGGATTTGCGAGGCCGTAGCCTCAGAATTCGAGCATTATCTTACGGACGATCGCGTTGAGCGCCACCCGGGACCGCCATGCCCAGCGGGCGGGTTTCAACTGCCGGTAGCGCTGGCCCGCTTCGCCGGCGGCAAGACGGGCACGGTTGTCGTCGAGGAACACGGCGAAGACAACCTCGCGCTTCGAACGGGTCGCCATATACCCGACCAGGGACCGGGCGTGGTTGAGCGTGCCGGTCTTGCCGCGCACCTGCATCGCCGCCGCCCGGACCGTGCCGGGCCGGGCGGCGGCGCCGCGGTCTTTCCCGCCGGTCCGGCTCCCGGATCCTTGCGCGGACGGGGGCGCCGGACGCGCGCCGGCCTGCGGTTGCCGCCTTGCCGTTCGCTTCCGGCCCGTACCCGTACCGGCCCGATAGGGCTGCAGCAGATCCCACAGCCGGCGGCCGGCATAGGCCCGGTTGCGCGCCCATCGCAGGAAAACGGCCATCTGCCGGGGCGAAATGCGCGTCTCCCGGCTCAGCCCCGAATGGTTGACGATGCGCAGGCCGGTCCAGTCGCCGTCCGGCAGCCGCCGGCGCCACCAGTCGGCCATTGCGCGGCCGGACTGCGCCAGGTCCAGCGGTTTGCCGGCCATCCGGCGCGTTGCCGCCAGGCCGACGATTTCGGTCGCGACATTGTTGCTGTATTTCAGGAAATGGCGCACCGCCTCGATCAGCGGTTCCGAACGGTGGACCGCAACGACCGCAGCGCCGGCCGGCACGGCGCCGCGCTCCGGATCGGGCAGGACGATGCCGCGCTTTGCGGCGAGCCGCTGAAACACATGGGCGGCCGTGAGCCCGACCCGTTTGACCGGCACCCACATCGCGCCGCTCCGCTTTGCCGTCGGCACGACCGTCCAGCGCGGCGTTCCGCCATTGGCGACCCGGACCACGCCGCGCGGCGCCTGCGTCCCGGCCGGAGCGACACCGGCGGTCACGATATCGACCGGCACCGACAGTTTGTCGGTACTGGAATCGATCCGCACCTGCAGGCTCTTGTCGGACTTCCGCCAGCTCAGCCGCAGCCGGTTGAAGTTCAGCGACAGGGCGCCGATGCCCGCATTGTAGCTGACGTCGCGGTCATGGGCGGCGTCGACCGTCCGGGATTCCGGGAAAAGGCTGTCGTCGAACAGGAACCGGCCGCCGATCCGCCGGATGCCCTGCGCTTTCAGGGCCCGGATCATCGGTAGATAATGCTCGGTATAGAGTTCGGGATCGCCGCCGCCGGCCAGGATCAGATCGCCGTTCAGGGCGCCGCCCTCGACCGTCCCGGACGTGTAGAGCCGCGTGACCGCGCGATGCTCCGGTCCCAGGACTTCGAGCGCCATGATCGCCGTCGCCGCCTTGATGGCGGAGGCCGGCACGAAGGCGCCGTCGGGGTTCCGCGCCGTCAGGACCGCGCCCGTGGCGGCGTCCAGGGCGACGTAGCCGACGCTGCGCCCGTCGATGCGGAACCGCTCGAACAGGTCTTCCAGGCCGAGGGATGCCGCCGCCGCGCCGCCGGTTGCGGACACGCCGGTCCTGCCGTCCGACCGGGCGCCGCCGGCCGCCGGCGCAGCACCGGCCGTCAGCGCGACGAGGCCGGCGACCGCGACCGCCCCAATTCCCCACGGCTGCCTCACGACAGGCTCATTCCCGGCTACCGCTCTTGCCGATCGAACGCCGGGGCTGCCCATACCCCGAAAAGACAGGCCCCGAAAAGACAAGCAGGCCCGGCGCCGGAACAATGCGAGCCTGCAAGGCCAAATCGGATCCGCCGCGACTATAGTCCGCCGAAGAGGGTTTTGCACACCGGGAGTTTTGTACACGGGGAAGAACGCCGCCCCGTATTTCCGCCCATTTCCGCCCGTATCCGGCCGGCGGCGGCAATCCTGGAGACGCGGCCGGAGCGCCGCCGCCGCTCGCGGAACGCGCATTGCGGCCCTGTTCCGCGGCGGCTTGCCTTTCTCCATCGACGCTGGAACATTGCCGCCGCACGGAGAGGGAGGCCCGGTTTGGCACAGCTCGACGGTAAATCCGCCATCGTCACCGGCGGCGGCCAGGGTATCGGCCGCGCCTATTCCCTGGCCTTCGCGCAGGAAGGCGCCAGGGTCGTCGTCGCCGACCTGAACGGCGCCAACGCCGAAGCGGTCGCCGGCGAAATCGCGGACGCCGGCGGATCGGCCATCGCCGTCCGGGCGGATGTCGGCGAACCGGCGTCCGTCGAAGCGATGGCGGCAGCGGCGCGCGAAGCCTTCGGCGGTACGGACATCCTGCTCAACAACGCCGCCGTCTTCACCACGCTGGGCCGCTGCGGCTTCGAGGACATTCCGCTGGAGGAATGGGACCGGGTGATGCGGGTCAACGTCACCGGCGGCATGCTCTGCGCCGCTGCCGTCCTGCCCGACATGCGGGCGAAAAAGAAGGGCCGCATCGTCAACGTCTCGTCGAGCACGGTGCCGATGGGGCTGCCCCGCTTCATGCACTACGTCACGTCCAAGAGCGCCGTGATCGGCATGACCCGGGTGATGGCGCGCGAACTCGGGCCGGACGGCATCACGGTCAACGCCATCATGCCCGGCCTGATCGAGACCGAGGTCGAGAATGCCGGCCGGACCGACGCCATCCGCGAAAAAATGATCGAGGTGCAATGCCTCAAGGAACTGGGCCGGCCCGGCGACCTTACCGGGCTCGCCATCTTCCTCGCGTCGGACGCCAGCGCCTACATCACCGGCCAGACCATCGCCGCCGACGGCGGCTCCGTGCACCTTTAGGGAGCGCGCCGCATGGCGAAGAAGCCCAACTTCCTGTTCTTCAGCACCGACCAGCACCGGGCGGACCATCTGGGCTGCTACGGCAATCCGGTCGTCCGGACGCCCCATATCGATTCCCTGGCCGGACGCGGGCTGACATTCGACGAGTTTTACGTCTCCTGCCCGATCTGCATGCCGAACCGGGCGACCATCCTGACCGGCCGCACGCCGAGCGCCAACGGCGCGCGCCAGAACGGCATCCCCCTTTCGCTCGATGCGGTCACGTTCGTCGATCTGTTGAGGGCCGCAGGCTACAGCACCGGGCTGATCGGCAAGGCGCATTTCCAGAATATCTCGAAACTGGACGCCTCGCTCGAAGCGCCGGCAAGGCCGGGCATCTCGGCAGCGCTGGCGCCGATTCCGCAGGAACCGGACCCCGACCGGCCGCGCCCCACGCACGGCGTCGGCGACGAGGCGCCGGGAAGAAGCGACTCCCTGTGGAACGCCACGCGCGAATGGCGCACCGGCCCCGGCTACGACCTGGAATGGACCGGACAGTGGCAGAAAAACCCGGACTACCGGGTGCCGACGCCCTATTACGGTTTCGGGCATGTCGAGATCGCCAACGGCCACGGCGACTGGGTCGGCGGCGACTACGCCGTCTGGCGCGCCCGGCAGGACCCGGACATCGCCCGCAAGGTCGGCCCGCCGAACGGCCTCGACAGGGGCGGCGTCACCGCCCCGCAGGCCTGGCGCACCGCCGTGCCGGAGGAGCTGTGGTCCAGCACCTGGATCGCCGACCGGACGATCGACTGGCTGGAAAAACGGGCCGGGTCGGACGATCCCTTCTTCCTGTTCTGCAGCTTCCCGGACCCGCACAACCCCTTCTGCCCGCCGGGCAAATACTGGGGCATGTACGATCCGGCGGATATTGCGCTGCCGGCCTCCCACGGCCATGTCAACCGGGACGAGCCGCGCTATCTGCGGACCCTGCGCGCCCACGCCGCCGAAGGCCGGAAGCACGACGATTTCATGTGGGGGTTCCTGGCCGGAGAACGGCACACGAGGGAAATCCTGGCGCTGACCTACGGCCTGATCTCCTGCCTGGACGCCCAGGTCGGCCGGATCCTCGCCCGGCTGCGGGACTTGGGCCTCGACGGCGACACGGTGGTCGTCTTCACCTCGGACCATGGCGACTTCATGGGCGATCACGGCCTGATGCTGAAGCAGGGGCTGCACTATCAGGGCGTGATCCGCGTGCCCTTCATCTGGGCCGACCCGGCCGGAAGCGCCGGCCGCCGCACCGGCATTACGGGCGGCTCGATCGACATTGCGCAGACGGTTCTGAAGCGGGCGGAGATCGATCCCTGCGCCGGCATGCAGGGGTTCGATATCGTCGGCGCGGCGGCGGCCGGCCGGCCGCCGGAACGGGCCGGCCTGACGATCGAGGAGGATTGCCCGGCCATCCATATCGACATGGATTTCGGCCTGCGCACCTGGACGCTGATCCACGACGGCTGGCGGCTGACCCGGTTCCTCGGCGAAGAGACCGGCGAACTGTTCGACCGCAATACCGATCCGCACGAGATGAACAATCTGTGGTCCGATCCGGCGGCCCGAACCAGATTGCAGGACATGACCGAGCGCATGCTTGCCGAACGCATGCGGCTGACCGATACGGCGATGCTCTCGCCGTTCATGGCTTGATTCGAGGGGCTCGATCCGAGGGGCGTGACCCGAAGAAAGGGGAAAACGATGGGACGAATCGACGGCAAGGTGGCGATCGTGACCGGCGCGGCGCAGGGAATCGGCGCGGTCTACGCCAGGGCGCTGGCGGCCGAGGGCGCAAAGGTGGTCATCGCCGACATTCTCGACGGCGCTGCGCTGGCTGCGGAAATCGGCGAGGCCGCCCGCTTCATCGAGACCGATATTTCCGATATCGGCGCGATCCGGGCGATGACCGATTTCGCGGTCCGGGAATTCGGCACGGTCGACATCCTGGTCAACAACGCCGCCATTTTCGCCAGCCTGACGCCGAAACCGTTCCTCCAGATCGAAGCCGACGAGTTCGACCGGATGCTGCAGGTCAACGTCCGCGGCCAGTTCCAGTGCATCCAGACGGTCGCCCCGGTCATGATGGAGAAGAAGGCCGGCAAGATCGTCAACATCGCCTCCGGCGTCGTCCATGTCGGCCCGCCGATGATGCCGCACTACACGGCGTCGAAGGGCGCGGTCTGGGTCATGACCAAGTCGCTGGCCCGGGAACTGGCCGAACACAACGTGCAGATCAACAGCCTGTGTCCGGGCTTCGTCCTGAGCGACGGGATACTCGCCAATCCGGACAAGTGGGGCCGGTTCATGGAGATGGCGCCCCAGGCGCGGCTGATCAAACGGGACCAGCAGCCCGAAGACCTCGTCGGCGCGCTCCTCTTCCTCGCCTCTTCGGACAGCGACTTCATGACCGGCCAGTCGATCGCGATCGACGGCGGCACCACCCTGCGCTGAGGCCCCTTCGGCGGGCTCGGAGCAGGCCCCTCCCCCCGAATCGACCGGGCGGCGGGGCGCCTTCCGATACGTCCCCGCTTCGGCGGAGTCCTCTGCGGAAAGGGGCGCCGGGCGGGCCGGATGCCGGAAAGCGGCCGGATTTTGAACGAGCGTTCAATATCGGATCGCCCAAGTCTTTGAAATCGCTCGGTTTTTGGAATTAGACAGACCGGTCTTTATATAGTGTTTTTTTGCATTTTTTTGCGCCCGGCGGCCCTAACCCGTTGGAATCGTTGGAAAGACGCCATCCCGGAGTGCGCAAAAGTTATCTATATAGGAATTTTTACAGACCACCGGACGGGCGGAAGCGCCGGTCGACACCGGGTCGGTATCGCCGGGCAGCACGGCCCGGCGGAATCGGAGGGTCGAACCGGACGGAGTCCGCATGGGAGTCCGGCCGTCAAGCCCCTTGGCGCGGTGGTTGGCGCATCGGATTCCGGACCGGAGGACCGGCCGGCGGCGGCGGGCCTGAAAACGGGAATGGCGGAAGGGTCTCCGCACGGTCCCACGGTTCCCCGCCCGTTTCTTCGCTTGCTTCTTATAAGGGGGGGTGTCGGCGGCCGCGGCAGGCGCACTTCGGGCGTTGACGGGACCGATATAGGGCGCGGGATACGCCCTGTCAAGGAATATTATCGAGAAAGAGGAAATGTTTTTGAAACTGGGCCGGGCCCGGGGCAGCCTGCCCCACCCCTGAAACCTTCCTTTGTCACCCCGGACGGAGCGCAGCGACGATCCGGGGACCAGTGCTGTCCGTCGGACATTCTCCGCAGCACTGGACCCCGGCTCTCCCTTCGGTCGGCCGGGGTGACAATGGAAGATTTACAAGGCGGGGCGGCGCAGGCCGCGCCCCCCGGATCGGGTCCGGGCCGGCAGCGTCTGGGGGAGTTGGACGCCGTTCCGGCCGTTCCGGCGCGGGCGGCGGGAGCGGGCTGCATCCGGCCGGACTCCCGCCCGATTTGCGGGCCGCGCCCCGCCGCACGCACGCCTGAGCCGGCGGTCGCGACTCGACGGCGGCCCGCAAGCCGTGCTTTGTTGCCGCGCCCGCACCGGCGCCATACCCGTCTTCCGGGTCCGGACCGAACGGGCCGCCGGCCGGGGCCGGCGACGGTCTCAACCGCTGCGAACCGGATGGACGCTCGCCGGAGCACCGCATGAACGACGACACCGCACCGCCGCCGAAGACCGTCGCCCTGCCGAAGGCGTTGACGATCCCGCTCCTGACCGTCGTCAGCCTGTCCGTCTTCACCATGATGGCGCTGGTCTTCGCCAACGTCTTCAGCCGCTATCTGCTCAACCAGCCGATCGCAGGGGCCGAAGAAGTCATCAAGTTCCTGATGGGGCTGACCATTTTCGGCGGCCTGCCGATCGTGACCTGGAACAGGAACCACATCACCGTATCGCTGTTCGAGGAATTCTTCCGCGGCCGGTCCAAGCAGATCCAGGTCTTCTTCGTCACCCTGTGTTCCGTGGCGGCGCTCGCGCTGATCTGCTACCTGATGTACCAGCAGGGCCTGCTGCTCGCCGAAGCCAAGCAGATCACCAATTATCTCGGCTGGCCGTTTGCGCCCATCGCCTACGTCATGTGCGGCTTTGCGGCGGCGACGCTCGTCATCCAGCTCCTGCTCGCCGCCTTCCTGGCGCGCGGCATCGCCGCCCGGCCGGCCGGCGTGTCCACGATGTCCCAGGTCGATTGAGCGGGAGCCGGCACGATGGACACAACCCTCGTCGGCTTCCTGGTGCTGTTCGCCATCTGCTTTTCCGGCGTTCCGCTCGGCTATACGCTGATCATCGTCGGCACGATCGGCTTCGCATATGTCCGCGGCGAAGCCGACGACGTGGGCTTCTTCGAGGCCATTGCCGAAGGCGCCGAGCCGGCCATGACCATGGCGGGGCAGCAGATCATCGACATGGGCCTGAACGACGGGCTCGCGGTGCTGCCGCTGTTCGTGCTCATGGGCGTGTTCATCCACCGCGCCGGCCTGTCGGACGGCCTCTACGCCGCCGGCAACATGGTGTTCGGCCGGGCGCCCGGCGGCCTCGCGATGGCGACCGTCGGCGCCTGCGCCGGCTTTGCCGCCGTGTCCGGCTCCTCCCTCGCCACCGCGGCGACGATGGCAAAAGTCGCCATGCCGTCGATGAAGCGCTACGGCTATGCCGATAGCCTGGCGGCCGGCTCGATCGCCGCCGGCGGCACGCTCGGCATCCTGATTCCGCCCAGCGTCCCGATGGTGATCTACGGCATCCTGACGGAAAGCGATATCGGCAAGCTGTTCATCGCCGGCGTCATTCCCGGCGTTCTCCTGACCGTCCTGTACATCGTTTCCATCGTGGCCGTGATCCGGGTAAAGCCGTCCCTGGCGCCGCGGTCCGAGGTCGAGCGGCCGGACAATGTCACCGAACTGTTCGTCAGCGTCGGCGGCGTGATCGTCCTGTTCGCGATCATCCTGGGCGGCATCTATCTCGGCGTGTTCACGCCGTCGGAAGCCGCGGGCATCGGCGCGGCCGCCGGCCTGCTCTTCCTGCTCATGGCCCTGTACAGCCGCAGGGAATTCAGTTGGCGCGCCATCGTCGAGCCGCTGATCGAGGCCGGCATCACGACGTCGATGATCTTCGTCGTGGCGTTCGGCGCGCTGATCTTCGCCAACTTCACCAACCTCGCCGGCATGGTCGACGGCATCGTCAGCGCGATCGAGTATTTCGAACTCTCGCCGGTCGGCGTCGTGCTGGCGATGTGCGCGATCTACCTGCTGCTCGGCTGCGTGTTCGACAGCCTGGCGATGCTGCTGCTGACCATCCCGATCTTCGTCGCCGTCATCGAGCCGATGGGCGTGGACCTGATCTGGTTCGGCATCGTCGCCATCATCATCGTCGAAATCGGCCTGATCACGCCGCCGATCGGCATGAATGTCTTCGTCGTCAAGACGGTGCTGACCGATGTGCGGATCTGGGCGATCTTCGCCGGCGTCTGGCCGTTCGTCGTCGCCAGCCTGATCGGGCTCGCCCTGATCATCGCCGTGCCGGAAATCGCCCTGATGCTGCCCAACCTGATGGGCTGACGGCGCCCGCCTTTCCGCCCCAAGGCCGCCTCAACGCCGCCGGGTAGCCGGAAGCCGGCAAAAATGGGCCCCGGAAACGGCGTTTCCGGGGCCCAGGAACAGGGAGGCTTCACGTCTGGGAGGACGCATGGCGGCTGAAGCCGCTCTCCGCCGCCGGCGAGGCCTTCGCCTTGCGGGGCGGGCGAGCGTCGCAGCACCATGCCGCGCATCCACTCTGTCGATTATGGCGGCGGCGCCGGCGGGGCAGTAGGGCCGATGCGACAGATTGACCATGCAGCAGGCGCATGGCTGATGAAGTGCCGGCGCCGGGGACAGGGCGGCGGGATCAGAAGCGGGTTTCGGCGATCTTGTGAATCAGAAAGTCGCGGAACACCGCCACGCGGGCCGATTTGCGCAAGGTTTCGGGATAGACGAAATAGGCCGTTATCGCCGGTCCGTCGGTCTCCGAGAGCACCCGCACCAGATTGGCGTTGCCGTCCACAAGATAGTCCGGCAGCAGGGCCAGGCCGACCCCGCTGCGCACGGCCCGGTAGATGCCGTAAACACTGTTGACGCGCAGCGCCGGCGCGCGCAGCCGCGCGCCGTTTGCGCCGGCCTTCAGGATCCAGTCGGCGTTCACGATGGCCGGCGCCGGCGGATGATCGGTAAAGGTAATCAGCCGGTGGCCGTCGAGGTCGGCGGGTGTCTTCGGCATGCCGTGCCGGCGCACATAGTCCGTCGATCCGTAGACATGGTTGTGGATCGTCATGAGGGACCGGCGGATCAGGTCCGGCTGGGTGGGCTCGGTGATGCGGATCGCGACGTCAGCCTCGCGCATACCCAGGTCGAGGTCGCTGTCCGCGAGCAGCAGGCTGACATCGATATCGGGATATCTTTTCAGAAATTCGCCGATCCGCGGCGTCAGCCAGCTCGATCCCAGGCCGGTCGGCGCGGTGACGACCAGGGGGCCTTCCGGCTTCTGCTTGCTCTCCGCGATCAGCGCTTCGGTCTCGTTGAGGCGCCCGGCCATCTCGCGGACGTTGCGGTAGAGCAATTCTCCTTGTTCCGTCAGGACAAGGCCGCGGGCATGGCGGTTGAACAGCGCCGCGTTCAGCGACTCCTCCAGGGCGCCGATCTGGCGGCTGACGGCCGACTGGCTCAAATGCAGCGTATCGCCGGCATGGGTGAAGCTCCCCGCTTCGGCGACCGCCAGAAACACCCGTAATTTATCCCAGTCCACCATACGCTTCCGCCCCGGTGGCCCGGCGACCGGACGCCGGCGCCGCGGCCTATTCCGCCGCCATCGGCGTCGCCGTTTCCCGTTCCGCCAGGAATTTCTCGGCGTCCAGCGCCGCCATGCAGCCCAGTCCGGCGGCGGTGACCGCCTGCCGGTAGACCTTGTCGACCACGTCGCCGGCGGCAAAGACGCCGGGAACGCTCGTTACCGTCGTGTTCGGCTCGACCAGGATGTAGCCTTCGTCGTCCATCGCCAGCTTGTCCCGGAAAACGGCCGTCGCCGGGTCGTGCCCGATCGCGATGAAGACGCCGTCGACCGGCTGCTCCGAAATCTCGCCGGTAACGACATTGCGCAGCCGGGCCGCCGTCACGCCCGGCGGATCGCTGTCGCCGACCACCTCTTCGAGCACGGTGTTCCAGAGCGGCGCGATCTTCGGGTTGGCGAACAGGCGGTCCTGCAGGATCTTCTCCGCCCGCAATTCGTCCCGGCGGTGCACCAGCGTAACCTTCGTCGCGTGATTGGTCAGGTAGATCGCTTCCTCGACCGCGGTGTTGCCGCCGCCGACCACGATCACCTCTTTGCCGCGGTAGAAGAAGCCGTCGCAGGTCGCGCAGGCGGAGACGCCGAAGCCCATGAATTTTTCTTCGCTCGGCAGCCCCAGCCAGCGCGCCTGGGCGCCCGTCGCGACGATCGCGGTATCGGCGAGATAGATGTCGCCGCCGTCGCCGACGCAGCGGAACGGCCGCCGGGTAAAGTCGACCTCGACGATCAGGTCGTGGGTGATTTCGGTCCCGACATGCCCGGCCTGGGCCTGCATCTGTTCCATGAGCCACGGACCCTGGATCGCGTCGGCAAAACCGGGATAGTTCTCGACATCGGTGGTAATCGTGAGCTGCCCGCCCGGCTGGAGGCCCATCACCATGCGGGGGGCGAGGTTTGCGCGCGCTGCATAGATCGCGGCGGTGTACCCCGCCGGGCCGGAGCCGATAATCAGGACGCGGTCGTGGAAAGTCTGTGGCATGGATCGCTATCCGGGATGGGAACCCGCCGGCGGCGGGAGTGGCGGCTGACACGGCGCTGCGCCGGTAGAGAAATACGGCCGGCCCCGCCCGGAAGCAATGGCAGGGTCAACCTGAGCGCATGGCGCCGGCCGCCAGCCCGCGCGCGCGCAGCCGGGCGCGGATGGCGGCGGCGGCGGCGGCGGTATCGTCCGGCGGCGCATAGTCCCAGCGGTCCAGCGACCCGTCGAACACGCGGGTGTAGCCGTCCGCCTGCAAGCCGGCATGGAACCGGTCGATGCGCCGGGATGCGCCTTCGAGCGGCAGGACGTAGACGGGCTTGCCCGTCGCCAGCGCTTCGGACGTCATCGACACCGAATCCCAGGTCACGACGATCGTGTCTGCGACCGCGAGCCAGTCGAAATACGGATTGTCGCCGGACCCGTCCCAGATTTCGGCGCCGGCGCCGGCCAGCTTTTCGGCGAGAATGCGGACGATCGCCGGGTGGGTCCGGCGCGACGGCGTGAGGCGCAGGTCGACCGGCCGGGCGCGGCACAGGGCGGCCAGCCGCTCGGCGAACCGGGCGGCGATCGCCTCGGTCAGCCGGTGCCGCCGGTTCGAGCCGCCGATCAGCACGGTCACGGCGTGGCGGGCCGGCTCCGCGCCGTCGCCGGCCTTGCGGCGGCTGGCCGCCAGGCGTTCGGCGCTCACCCGATGGACGGCAGCGCGGGTGACATGGACGTTGGCGCCGTGCAGGCCGTCGTGTTGCGGCGCAACGACGAGATCGAACCGGTCGCTCGGCAGGTACGGCCGCTGGATATGTACCGACAGGATCGCCCCGCCGCTGCGCTTGCGCGCGGCGAGGTTGGGCGCCGCCGCCCGCCGCCCGCAGCTGATCAGGATATCCGGCCAGGGCGGTTCGAGCGCGTCGCCGTCGCGCCCGAGGGCCATCAGCGGCGCCGGCCACAGCGCCGGCGGCAGCCAGCGCCAGGGCGCGCGAACCGCGATCCGTTTGACGACAACGCTGCCGGGGCCGCCGCCGATCAGCGCTTCGGCAACGCCGCGCGCCTGGTTTTCCGTTCCGATCTGCCCTTCGGTCACCGCCCAGACGGTGAGCGGCTGCGTCATCGCCGGTACGCCTTCGCAATCACGAATGATTCGGAAATCATTGAAACTTTATTGCGTGTCTGGCATTGGACGGGCAATCCCGGCGGAAAAACCGATTGTCACAGGAAATTTTCCGAACGGCCCCGGATGCGGGGCGGTGGAACCCAGGGAGGACGACGACCGTCCATGCCAGCACGCCCGACGACAGAAAGCGGCAAGCGGGTCCGGCTCGACGCCATCGACCTGAAAATCCTGCGCGATCTGCAGGAGCACGGCCGGATGACCAATGTCGAGCTGGCGCGGCGCGCCGGCATTTCCGCGCCGCCCTGCCTGCGCCGGGTCCGCGCGCTGGAGGAAGCCGGCTATATCCGCGGCTACCACGCCCAGGTCGATCCGGAGGCGCTGGGTTTCGAAGTCCTGTTCTTCGTGCTGGTCGGCCTGGACAGCCAGGCCCAGGAGGTGCTGAGCGCCTTCGAGGACGAAATGGCCAACTGGCGCGAGGTGCGCGAATGCCACATGGTGCGCGGCGCCGGCGATTTTCTGCTCAAGATCGTCGCGCGCAACACCGCGCACGAGAACGAGATCACGACCCGGCTGACCTCCGCCCGCCACGTTACCACCGTCCAGTCCATCCAGGTGATCCGCAGCGGCAAGAACCGGCCCGGCGTGCCGGTGGATATGGAATAGCCGCGCCCCGAACCCGCTATTGCGCCTCGGCCCGCTCGACAACCGGCCCGAACGCATGCGGCTCGCCGCCGCTGTCGGCATAGCCGCCGCCGCTCCGCCGGCCCCTGACGTGGTTGTAGAGCCGCGTGTTCGCATGTCCGCTGGGGCACAGCCCCTTGCGCGCCTGGTAACGCTGGATGGCGCGGCGGCTGTTCATGCCCAGGATGCCGTCGGCCCTGAGGCGGCCGTAGCCCATGCGGGTCAACCGGCGTTGCAGGTCGGCCCGCTCCGACTTGCTCAGGGCGTAATCGTGCCGCGGCCAGGGTTTGCGTACCCGGAACCGGTTCTCGATCTTCTCTGCCAGCACGGCGACGGCAAAGGCGTATTCGATCAGGTTGTTGTAACGCATGATGGCGCGGAAGTTTCTCGTCAGCAGGAATGCCGGTCCGCGGCAACCGGCCGGCAAAAAGACCGAGGCGGTTTCCCGGCTCCGCGGCAGGGCGCCGCCGTCGATCCTGCGGACGCCGGCCCGACGCCAGTAGTTCAGGGGGCGCTGGTTGTAGAACCCCGTCCGGCTAATGCGCAGGCGGCGCGGCAGGCGCACTTCGTAGATCGCGCTGTTTATCCGCGTGTCCCATCCGCCGCGCTTGATGTTGTAGTTCGCCATCGAGGCCAGCACGTCGGCCTTGCTCCGCCAGATGTCGCGCCGGCCGTCGCCATTGTGGTCGACGGCATAGTAGATGTAGGCCGACGGCATGAATTGCGTCTGGCCCATGGCGCCGGCGGCGCTGCCGTACATCCGGCTGAGACGCGCGAAGCCGCGGTCGGCGATCATGAGCGCGCCGAGCAGTTCGCTCGAGAAGAAGCGCCGGCGGTTGCTGCGATAGCCGAGTTTGGCGAGGGTCGGCACGACGCGGTGCCGCCCGGTGACGGCGCCGTATCTGGATTCGATGCCCCAGAAGGCGACCAGGTAGTGCGCCGGAACGCGATACCGCCGCTCGATCTGCCTGAGCAGGCGCCGGTAGCGTTTCCGCATGCTTCGGCCCCTGCGGACGAGGTCCGGAGTCACGCGGTAATCCAGGTAGTCGCGCACGGCGTTGCCGCCGCGCCGCCGGGCCAGCAGGACGCCGTCGGCGCCGGTTGCGTCGGCGATCTGCTCCCGCAGTTCGATGCCGTCCGCTTCGGCATAGTCCGAAACCCCGACGTTGCGCTTGTTCAACCGGCCGAGGCCCGCGTGGAGCGTCGAACTCCGGATGCCGCAACGGCGCCCGATTTTCTTCGCCTTGCGCAGGTAGCCGTCGAAGCTGCCCGAATAGCGGTAGAGCGCGGAAACCTTGTTCAGACAGGCCCGGTACTGCGCCGACGCATCCTTGCCGGAGCCCCAGTTTCCGCCGCCGCACGCGGCAAGAACGCCGCCGGCGACCGACAGAAGCGCCAGATTTCGAGCCGGCCGCCGCCATCCGGCGGGCCGGTGCGCGCGATGAAGGAACAGCATTCCAACCTACCCCGTTTCAGCGATCCGCCGGCGCGCGGCGCCGCGGATCGAGCGTCTGCCCTCACTTCACCCCGCCGCCTACCGGTGAGCGGCCTTGCGGACCGCTTCCAGCAAGGCCTGGTCGGCGTAACCGTCGGCCGGTTTGCCGGCCCTTTTCTGGAAGGCCCGTATCGCCTTCCTGGTTTCCGGGCCGACCTTGCCGTCGACCGGTCCCGGATCGTAGCCCAGCGCCATCAATCCTCGTTGCAACTCGGCCTTTTCGGAGCGCGACAGCGAGCGGGCCGCTGCGGGCCAGCGGGCGACCGGACCGCCCTGCCCTTCCAGCCGTTCGGCCAGCAGCCCCACCGTCAGCGCATAGGCGGCTGCGTTGTTGTAGCGAAGGATGGCGCGGTAATTCTGCGTAACGAGAAAGACCGGTCCGTTCCATCCGGCCGGCACGATCAGGCTCGCCGGCCGGCCGGTCTCCGGAAGCGGCTTGCCGTCGGCGCGCCGGACGCCCAGGGCGCGCCATTCGGCGACCGTCCGGCTTTCGCCGAGATGCGCCCGGCTGTAGTCGAACCCCTCCGGCAGCGCCGCCTCCCAGCCGAACGGCAGCCCGGGCTGCCAGCCCGATTTCCTGAGATAGCTGGCGGTCGAGGCGAATACGTCCGGCAGACTCCGCCACAGGTCGCGCCGCCCGTCGCCGTCGAAATCCACGGCGTGGTCGAGATAGGTGGTCGGGATGAACTGGGTATGGCCCATCGCGCCGGCCCAGGAGCCGACCAGCCGGGCGAGCGTCGCGTGGCCGCGGTCGACGATTTTCAGAGCGCCGATCAGTTGCCGGCGCCAGAACGGCCGGCGTTTCGGCGTGCCGGCATACGCCAGCGTCGCCAGGGTTTCGACGACCCGGAACGAGCCGAAATTCGCGCCGTAATCCGATTCGAGCCGCCAGATCGCCAGAAGATAACGCGCCGGTACGCCGTAAGCCGCTTCGATCCTGGCGAGCAGGACGGCATGCTGCCTGCGTTTTTCGCGGCCGGTTGCAAGCGCCTGCTTGCCGGTCAGCGCCGCGACGTAGGCGCCGACGGGGGTGACGAATTCCGGCTGGCGCGCCTCCAGCTCAAGGGCCCGCCGGTTCAGGCGCAGGCCGTCCAACGCCTGAGCCAGCGTGCTGTCGCCGATCCCCTCCGTACGGGCCTCGGCCCTGAGGGCGGCGATCCAGTGTTCGAAGGGTGCGGAATCGGCCTGCGCGAAACGGGGCGCCGTCGTCCGGGCGTCCTGCCGTTCGGCCATCGCCTTTGCCAGAGTTTTCGGCTGACCCGCAAGCGTTGAGGTAGCATTCGCTGCCGCGAATACTGTCGCGATCGCCAAAACGGATCCGGCTCGTCTCAACGCATTTCCCATCCGGATTGTCCTTCGACACCGGAGATAGCATTTTCACTTTATTATTCTACACCATTTCTTGAAAAATCCAAAATCGGATTATGGCGTTATTTCAGCGGCATGACCGCCGAATTTAATGCGATGGGCGCGCCGATGCGGCCTTTGCGGCGCGCCGCGGCCGCCGCTGCATTCCGAATTGTGCCGGGACTTCGGTCCGCCCGAAGCGCGGCTACAGGCCGTAGTAAAGCGGCAGAACGAGGCTGACCGTCGCCCACACGAAGACCAGCATCGGTAAACCGGCGCGCACGAAATCCTGGAAGCGGTAGCCCGCCGGGCCCATCACCAGCAGGTTGGTCTGGTAGCCCATCGGCGTCGCGAAGGCGCAGTTCGCGCCGAAGACCACGGCGACTGCGAACGGTTCCACCGGCGCGCCCAGCCCCTGCGCCAGCGAGACGGCGATCGGCGTGAACAGCACGGCGACCGCCTTGGTCCCGACGAGGTTTGCCAGAACGGCGACCAGCAGGAAGAAGGCGGACAGCACGACCGGCGCCGGCGCGCCCGCCAGGGCGCCGGCCAGCAGGTCGGACAGGATGGCGGCGCCGCCGGTCGCCTGCAGCGCCTTGCCCAGGGCCAGGGCGGCGGCGATCACCAGCACCAGATCGGCGCCGATGGCGCGCGCCGCCTGCCGCAGGGTCATGACCCCCGTCGCCAGCATGGCGGCGGCGCCGGCCAGCGCGCCGATTTCGATCGGCAGGATGTCCAGCGCCGCAAGCCCGACCGCGACGGCGAAGATCGTCAGCGCGCGCCAGGCCTCGGGCGCCGAGGGGATCTCGCTTGCCGACCACTCGATCGGCAGGATGCCCGGCCGGCCGCGCAATGCCGCCTTGGCTTCGGCCGTGCCCTGGACCAGCAGGACGTCGCCGGCGGCGAGCGGCAGATCGGTAATCGGGCGGCGGATGCGGGCGGCGCGGCGCTGCACGCCGACGACGACGCAGTTGTAGCGATAGCGGAAGCCGATCTGCTCGAGCGTCCGGCCGATCAGCTCCGACCCCGGCGTGACCATGACTTCGCCGAGCAACTGCCGGCCGCGCAGCCAGGGCGGCTTGCCGTGGGTCTCGTCTTCCCGGGCCGCCCAGGCGTCGCCGAGGGACGGGTGCAGCAGGTCCATCTGGCCGCGCACGGCGGCGGTCAACGACGCCCGCGTCGCGCTCACGATCAGGATATCGCCGGGCTGCAGCGCCGCATCCTCCTCGAACGGCGGCAGCAGGCTCGCTTCGCCGCGCTGGATGGCATGAACGGTGACGTCGGCGATCTGCGGGAAAAAGCCGCCGGCCGGCCTGAGCCCGTCCAGCGGCCGGTCGCGGACCACGTCGATCTGGGCGAGGAACTGCCGGCCGGTCGCCTGGCCCGTCTCGTCGCCGGCGCTGCGGTCCGGCAGCAGGCGGCGGACGAACAGCATGGCAAAGAGCAAACCCGGCAGGGCCACGGCCAGGCCCGGCACAGTGAAGTCGAAAAAGCCGAAACCCGGCTGGCCCAGGTCGGTCAGGATGCCGGAGACCAGCAGGTTGGTGCTCGAACCGATCAGGGTCGTCATGCCGCCGAGGATCGAGGCGAAACTCAGGATCATCAGGGAGCGGCTGGGCGCCGTGCCGCCGCGGCTGGCGAAGGCCTGAAGGATCGGGATGAAGATGACGACGACGGGCACGTTGTTGAGCACGCCGCTGACCAGCAGCACGGCGAACAGCGACAGGGTCAGCGCAACCTCCGAGCGCCCGCCGGCAGCGCCGAGCAGCGCCCGTGCGCCGTGGTCGAGCGCCCCGGTCTGCGCCAGGCCCTGCCCGATGACGATGAGCCCCAGAAGGGCAATCAGGGCCGGGTTCGCGAAACCGGCCAGCAATTCGGCCGGGTCCAGCCTGCTGCCGCCTTCGGTCGCCGCTTCGGGAAAGATGTGGAACGCCAGCAGCAGCAGGCAGATGACGGCCAGCGACGCCAGCTCCATCGACACTCTGGGAGCGGCATAGAGGATCAACGCCACGGCAATCGCGCCGAAGGCCAGCAACGGCCCGATATCGCCCTCGATCATGTCCTGCGCAGTGTCCTGCCGCTTCGATAGGGAACCGCCGACCGTCGTGCGGTCAGATTAGCCAAGTCCGCGGTCCCGTGCATCAATCTAAAAGGTCGTCGAATCCTCGCCGATAGCCAGCCGGCCGGCATAGTCGCGGCGAATGATCTCGCCGAGCGCGCGCGGTTCGGAGTCCGGCAGCATGTGGGTGGTGACGAGCAGGCCCGGTTCGGCGTCGCGCGCCACCGGCGCAAGCCGTTCGGGCGAGGTGTGTGCGTGCGGCGTATGGCTCCGGTCGATACGGGGCGATGTCCGTTTTTCGTACTGGACGCATTCGTGGATCGGGATATCCGCCCGGTGGGCATGGCGGATCAGGTTCTCGCAGGGGCTGCCCGACCATAGTCCGGACGCCTTCCGGTCCGTAGATGTGCCAGGGCCGGCCGTCGCCCATGATCCAGCGGCTGACGATGAAATGGCCGAGATCGATATAGCGGTCGGAATGCAGATGGGTGACGAACAGGTGGTCGATCTCGTTCGGCATCAGCCCCAGTTCGGCCATCCGTTGAACGACGCCCGAGCCGCAATCGACCGCAAAGTCGACGGCGCCCGCCCGGAGCGCGTAGCCCGGCCCGCGCCGCCGGGGATTGGGGAACGGCAATCCGGCGCCCAAGAGGCTGACCTGCATCTTCGCCTCCGTCGGGAAAGGTTGTCCGCGCGCTACAGAAAGTCCCGCAGCATGGCGACCAGCGGCGCATCGGCCGGCGGCATGGGATAGTCGCCGAGGCGCATCGGCCGGACCCATCTTATCGCCCGGTGCTCGCGCGGGGCGGGCCGGCCCAGCCAGGTCCGGCAGATGTAGAGCGGCATCAGCAAGTGAAATTCGGCATAGGCGTGGGACGCGAAGGTAAAGGGCGCGAGGCAGCTCGCCGACGTGTCGATGCCCAGCTCCTCGCGCATTTCGCGGATCAGGGCGGTTTCCGGCGTCTCGCCCGGCTCGACCTTGCCGCCGGGAAATTCCCACAGGCCGGCCATTGCCTTGCCCTCCGGCCGCTGTGCGATCAGCACCCGGTTGTCGATATCGACCAGGGCGACGGCCGCGACCAGCACGACCGGCAGGCCTTCCGGCAGCGCCGGTCCCGGTCCCGGATCGCAACCCGTGGCCCCGTCGGGAAAAGCCGTCCTAGCTTCGATAGTCGGCATTGATGCTGATGTAGCCGTGGGTCAGGTCGCAGGTCCAGACGGTCGCCCTGCCCCGGCCGATGCCGATATCGACGTCGATATCGATCTCCGCCCCTTTCATATGCCGGGCGACCGGGGTTTCGTCGTAACCGGGCGCGAGCTGGCCGTTTTCCGTGATGGCGACGCCGCCGATGGCGATCGACAGGCGGTCCCGGTCCGCTTTCTCGCCGGCCTTGCCGACCGCCATGACGATCCGGCCCCAGTTGGCGTCCTCGCCGGCGATCGCCGTCTTGACCAGCGGCGAGTTGGCGATGGCAAGGCCGATGCGCCGCGCCGCCCGGGCGGAGGCCGCGCCGCTCACGGTCACGGTGACGAACTTGCTCGCCCCCTCGCCGTCGCGCACGATCTGCTGGGCAAGGTCGATCATGACCGAATCGAGCGCGCGCTCGAAATCGCGGACGGCCCGGAGGTCTGTCGGCGGGGCGTTGCCGGCGGCGCCGGTGGCGCACAGCAGCACCGTATCGGAGGTCGAGGTGTCGCCGTCCACCGTGATCGCGTTGAAGGAGCGGTCGTTCGACCGGGCCAGCAGTTTCTGGAGCAGCGGCGCCGGGATGTCGGCGTCGGTGAAGACGAAGCCCAGCATGGTCGCCATGTCCGGCGCGATCATGCCGCTGCCCTTGGCGAAGCCGGCGAGGCGCACCGGCGCGCCGCCGATCGCGGTTTGCGCGCCGGCGCCCTTGGGGAAGGTATCGGTCGTCATGATCGCTTCGGCGGCGTCGCGCCAGGCGCCGGCGCTCAGATGGCGCGCCAGTCCGGGCAGGCGATCGCCGATACGGTCCGGCCCGACCGGCACGCCGATCACCCCGGTCGAGGCCAGGAACACTTCGCGCTCGGCGCAGCCGAACAGGTCGGCGGCGGCTTTGGCGGTCCGCTCCGCCGTCGTATCGCCGGCCTTGCCGGTGAAGGCGTTGGCGTTGCCGGAATTGCACACGATCGCGCGCGCCCGGCCGCCGGGCAGCGCGGCGCGGCACCAGTCGACCGGCGCCGACTGGCATTGCGAGCGGGTGAAGACCCCGGCAACGGTTGTGCCCGGCGCCAGCTCGGCAAGCATGAGATCCTTCGCGCCGCTGCGTTTCAACCCGCAGGCGCGTCCGGCGATCTGCACCCCGCCGACCGCCGGCAGGTCCGGAAACCGCTCGGGCGCGAGCGGCGATTTTTCAAGAGCCATGATGCGATTTGCGGCCCGTCTCCGGCTGCGTTTCCTGGCCCGGCCGCACGCGAACGCGGCAGCGCCGGACGGCGCGGAGACGGTCTACGCCGATCCAGTCCTACTGTTTCTTTTCCTGCCCGTCTTCTTTCCGGGCCGGCGCCGCATCGTCAAGCGGCTTTCCGTCCGGTCCGAAGCGCACGATCTCTGCGGCCTTGCTCAGGCGTTCGACTTCCGCGGCCATCAGCTTGCCGCCCAGTTCCCGCTTGAGTTCGGCGCGCTTCTCCTCGAACGGGGGCGGCGCCGCGCGGCGGCGGTCCTCGACCAGAATGACGTGCCAGCCGAACTGGGTCTTCACCGGCGTATCGGTAAAAGCGCCTTTCTCGAGCGCGAAGGCGGCATCGGCGAACGGCTTGACCATCTGGCCGCGCGCGAACCAGCCGAGGTCGCCGCCGCCCGCCTTCGACGGGCCGATCGATCTCTCCGAGGCGAGCGTCGCGAAACTGCCGCCCTTCTCCAGCGCCTCGATCGCCGCCATCGCTTCTTTCCGGGTCTTGACCAGGATATGCCGCGCCTTGATTTCTTCTTCGCCGCGATGGCTGGCGACAAAGGCCTTGTAGGCTTCGGCAAGCCGCTCTTCGGTCACGCTCTTGCCGACATAGGCGTCCAGATAGGAATGATGCAGCATCCGTTCCGTCAGGGTGCGCAGCCGGCGGGCGATCTTCGGGGTCTCGTCCAGCCCTTCGGCCCGCGCCTTCGCCGCCAGCAGCTTCGTCTGGATGACCTGATCCAGCAGCGGACGGTAGATGCGCTCGAACGGAACGTTGCGGACCTGCTCCGGCAGGTCGGCGTGGAGCGCGTGCAGATCGGACAGCATCACCTTTTCGCCGTTGACGGTGGCGACAACGGGGTCCCCGGCCGTCCCGGCGCCGGACTGCTGCGCCAGCGCCGGCAACGCGCCGGCCAGGGCGCCGGTCAGGGCAAACGTCGCGACGACGGCCAGCGCCGCCAGCGCCGTGCGCGGGGAAAACGAAGGAGTCATGTCGGGGGAGGCTCCGAAAGCGGGTGTATACCGGGTGGTATCACCGTTCCCGGCCGGGCGATAGCCGAATCCCGCCGCCGCCCCGGAGCCGCGCGGAACGACAGGGGCAGCGATCCGGGCGGGAAGACCGGGCGGGTCCGGCGCTACCCCTTCATCGTCCCCGTCCTCAGGCCAGGCCCATCTGCCGGTAGGAGAGCGCGACCTTTTCCAGGCCGACGGCGAAGGCGGCGGTGCGCAGGTCTTCGATCGTTTCGGTTTCGCGCATCCGGTCGCGGACGGCGCCGTAGCCGTCGCGCATGACGCCTTCGAGGCCGGATTCGACCAGGTCGAGCTCGTCGGTTCCGCGCAGCAGCGGCGCCTTGAGCTCCTCCGGCACCGCCCGGCCGGCCGCCGTCTCGATCATGTCGACGATGCGCAGGCCGCGCTGGATTTCGAGCTGGCGCGACAGGCGGCCGAAGCGCATGTGCGAGACGTTCTTGACCCATTCGAAATAGCTGACGGTCACGCCGCCGGCGTTGACCAGCAGGTCCGGCAGGATGACCCTGCCGCGCTCCAGAAGCAGGCGCTCGGCTTCGAGCGTCACCGGGCCGTTGGCGGCTTCGACGATCAGCTTCGCCCGGATGCGCCCGGCGTTCGCGGCCGTGATCTGGCTCTCCAGGGCGGCGGGCACGAGAATATCGCACTCCGCCTCCAGGGCCGCCGCGCCGTCTTCTACGAAACGCGCGCCGGGAAAGCCCTTCAGCCCGCCGGCGCGGGCGCGGTGTTCGGCGAGCGCTTCGGGATCGAGGCCGTCTTCGGAGACCAGGGCGCCGTCATGCTCGATGACGCCGGTGAGGCGCACGCCCTCTTCCTCGACGAAGAATTTGGCCGCGTTGAAGCCGACATTGCCGAAGCCCTGGATAATCATCCGCTTGCCTTCGAGGCCGCCGTCCAGGCCGGCCATGGCGACATCGTCCGGGTGGCGGAAGAACTCGTTGACGACATACTGGACGCCGCGGCCGGTCGCTTCCGTGCGGCCCGGAATGCCGCCCTGGGTCACCGGCTTGCCGGTCACGCAGGCGATGGCGTCGATGTCGGAGGGATAGAGGCGCCGGTATTCGTCCGCCATCCAGGCCATCTCGCGCGCGCCGGTGCCCATGTCCGGCGCCGGCACGTCGCGGCTCGGGCTGATATAGCCGCGGTCGGCAAGCTCCTGCGTGAAGCGGCGGGTGATCCGTTCGAGTTCGTCCTCATTATAGTCTGCGGGGCGGATCGCCAGCCCGCCCTTGGCGCCGCCGAACGGCACGTCGACCAGCGCGCATTTGAAGGTCATCAGCGAAGCCAGCGCCTCGACCTCCTGCTGGTCGACCTGGGGCGCGTAACGGATGCCGCCCTTCACGGGGAGGCGGTGTTCGCTGTGCACCGCGCGCCAGCCGCAAAAGGTGTGGTAGCTCCCGCGGAGGCGCACCGGAAAGCGCAGCTGGATGACGGAATTGCACTCGCGGATGGTTTCCACCAGGTCGTCCGGAACGCCGAGCGCATCGGCGGCCCGGTTGAACATGCCGCGCACGCTGGCGTGGAAATTGGGTTCTGTCGGGGATGTCACGCGAGCCTCCGTTGGCGGTCGGAACGGGCCGGGGCGGGCCGCGACGCCGGATCGCGGCCTTTGCACGGGCTTACAGACTGCCCGATTCCGGCGGTCCTATCAACGGGCCGGCCGCGTCCGCCGGCCGTTGCAGCGCCGCCTCCAGCGCGAAAATCGCCGGTTCGTCGATGCCCATGCCGCGCAGGGCGCGGGCGGCGCTCAGCACATAGTCGGCATTGCTGCCGCTGACGCCGGCGGCCTGCCGGACGATGGCGTTTTGCTCCTCCAGGCTCAGGTCCGGCAGAAAATCCGGATGGCCGCCGCGCGGCAGGTAGGCCGTCGCCGAAACGCTGCGGCCGTCGTCGAGAGCGACGGTTACGTCGGCTTCCCGGTAGACCGGATAGCGGTCGAGTTCGCGCTCGCGCAGATAGGCGGCGACCGCTTCGGCGCGCTCCGCGGCGACCCGGTAGGCAATGCCGGCGCAGGACCCGCCCGGTTTCAATCCCATGACGAGGCCCGGCCGCGCCGCGGCGCCGCGGTGATGGACCGTGCGCACGCACAAGGCGCGCTGCCGGCCGTGCAGCGTCGCCCGGCGCCGCTCGGCGAAGTCGAAACCGGGCCGCCACATCAGCGAACCGTAGCCGAACAGCCACATCCGAATCAGCGTTCGGCCGGCAGGTCCAGCTGCTTCAGCGCCGGCCGGACGATGAACGCCATGGCGAAGGCCGCTATCGCGGCTTGCAGCGCCATCTGAAAACCGAGGCTCAGCCCGGCCGGATCGATCAGGGCGACGGCGAGAGCGCCCAGCGCCGCGCCGGAGACGAACTGGACGATCCCGATGAGCGACGAGACCGAGCCGGCGACGGTCGGAAAAGGGGCGAGAACGCCGGCATAGAGGCTGGGCGAAGACAGGCCGATGCCGAGCGTGACGCCGAACAACGGGCCGACATAGACGGCGAAACCGGCCGCACCGGCGGAGACCGCCGCGATCATCGCCGCCGCCGAAACGATCATGATCGACGCGCCGGTCAGGATGAGGGCGACGGCGCCGAGGCGAACCGAAAGCCGGGCGGAAAGGATGGCTCCGATACCGTTGCCGACCATCAGCGCGGCGAAGGAATAGCCGATGTCCTCCGGCGATGCGGCCAGCCGCGTCTCCAGAACGAAGGGCAGCGCCGACAGCATGGCGAACAGCGTGCCGTACAGCCCGATCGTGACCAGCGCATAGCCCAGGAACAGCCGGTGCCGGCCGAGCATGGCGAAGTTCCGCAGGATCGGCCCCGCCCGCGTGGCGTCGGGGTTGAGCCGCGTGTTGGTCTCGCCGAGGAACAGGAAAACGACCAGCCAAACCGCGGCGCCGATGCCGAGCAAGCAGACGAACACGCCCTGCCAGCCGCCGGCGCCGACGATCAGGCCGCCGAGCAGGGGCGCCACGATCGGCCCGACACCGAAGATCGTCATCACCCACGACATCGGCCCGGTCGCTCTCGTCCCGTAGATGTCGCGGATGCAGGCCCGGCCGATCGCCATGGAGGCGGCGGCGCCCGCGCCCTGGCAGAACCGGCCGAGCAGCAGCATGTGGATCGAGTCGGCGGCGGCGCACAGCGCCGAGGCGGCGACGAAAATCGCCAGCGACGACACGAGGACCGGCCGCCGGCCGAACCGGTCCGACAGCGGCCCGTAGACCAGTTGGGCGCCGGCATAGGCGATCAGGAAGGCCGAGACGGTAAACTGGGCCTCCGTCGGGCTCACCCGCAGGGAGCGCGCGATATCCGGCAGGGCCGGCAGGGTCATGTCGACGGCCAGCGCGGTGATCGCGGCCGTCGCGCCGAGGATCGCGATGACGATCCAGGAGGTCGGCGCCGGCCGCTTCACGGCGTGCGCCCCCTCGATACGGCGCTGGCGCGCCTACTCGGGATGAGGAATGTTGGATTGTAGCCCATTGCGCAAACAGTCACCTCACCCTGAGTAGCCCCGGATTTAATCCGGGGCGTATCGAAGGGCGGCCCTCAACCGTGTCAGCGGTTTCGACAGAAGTGGACACGCTCTAGTCTAATCCGACGCCGGGACCAAACTGAAACGGAGACTGCATGGCCGGGTTGCGTCCGGAAGACTGGCTGAAGGCGACCGGACGCGGCCTGTGGTGCGCGCCGGCCGATCTCTATATCGATCCGGTCCGCGCGGTCGAGCGGGCCGTCGTAACCCACGGCCATGCCGACCATGCCCGGCCCGGCAACGGCCGGGTGCTCGCGACGCCGGAGACGCTGGCGATCGTGCGGGCGCGCTACGGCGAAGCCGCGGCCCGGCAGGCGCAGCCGCTCGCTTACGGCGAAAGCCTCGATCTGGGCGATGTGACCGTCCGGCTGGTCCCGGCCGGCCATGTCCTCGGCTCGGCCCAGGTCGTGCTGGAGCATGGCGGCCAGCGCATCGTCGTCTCCGGCGACTACAAGCGGCGGCGCGACCCGACCTGCCCGGCTTTCGAGCCGGTCGCCTGCGACGTCTTCGTGACCGAGGCGACCTTCGCCCTGCCGGTGTTCCGCCACCCGGACGACGCCGGCGAGGTCGCGTCCCTGCTCGCCTCCGTCGCGCTGTTCCCGGAGCGCGCCCACCTGGTCGGCGCCTACGGGTTGGGCAAGGCGCAGCGCCTGATCCGGCTGATCCGCGAGGCCGGCTGGGACCGGCCGCTGTTCCTGCACGGCGCCCTGCAGGCCCTGTGCGACCTGTACCGGGCGCACGGCATCGAGCTCGGGCCGCTCGAACCCGCGGCGGGCCGGGACCGGGCCGGCTTCGCCGGGGAAATCGTGCTCGCCCCGCCCGGTTCGCTGTCCGACCGCTGGTCGCGCCGCCTGCCCGACCCGGTGACGGCGATGGCGTCGGGCTGGATGCGCGTGCGCCAGCGGGCGAAGCAGCGCGGCGTCGAGCTGCCGCTGATTATCTCCGATCACGCGGACTGGGACGAACTCACCGCGACACTGGAAGAGGTCGGCGCGCCGGAAGTCTGGGTGACCCACGGCCGGGAGGAAGCGCTGGTCCACTGGGCCGCCGGCCGCGGCATCCGCGCCCGCGCCCTTTCGCTGATCGGGCGGGAGGACGAGGATGAGTAGGGCGGGGATGACCGGGGCGGGGATGACCGGGGCGGGGATGACCGGGGCGGGGATGACCGGGGCGGGGATGACCGGGGCGGGGCCGTGAGGGCCTTCGCCGCCCTGCTCGACCGGCTGGTCTACACGCCGTCGCGCAACGCCAAGCTGCGCCTGCTGGCGGACTATTTCCGGCGCACGCCGGATCCGGACCGCGGCTGGGCGCTGGCGGCGCTCACCGGCGGGCTCGATTTCCCCAACGCCAAGGCCGGCGCGATCCGCGAGCTCGCCCGCGAGCAGACCGACGAGGTGCTGTTCGCCCTCAGCTACGATTATGTCGGCGACCTGGCGGAGACGACGGCGCTGCTCTGGCGGACGCAGGGCAGCGCCGAACCGCCGGGGCTGGCCGAGGTCGTCGAAGCCTTGCGGCAGGCCGGACGGACGGAGGTGCGCGGGCTGGTGTCCGGCTGGCTCGACGGACTGGACGCGACCGGCCGCTGGGCGCTGCTCAAGCTGATCACCGGCGGCCTGCGCATCGGCGTCTCGGCCCGCCTCGCCCGGGTCGCGCTCGCTCAAGCGTTCGACGCGGCGGTCGAAGAGATCGAGGAAATCTGGCACGCGGTCGATCCGCCCTATGGCGCGCTGTTCGCCTGGCTGGCCGACGGCGCCGGCAAGCCGGACGTGGCCGGCCGGCCGGTCTTCCGGCCTTTCATGCTCGCCCACCCGCTCGAAGAGCGGACGGACCTCGACCCGGCGGCCTGGCTGGTCGAATGGAAGTGGGACGGCATCCGGGTCCAGCTTGCCGCGCGCGGCGGCGAACGGCGGCTCTATTCGCGCACCGGCGACGACATCTCCGCCGCCTTCCCGGACGTGCTGGCGGCGATGGGCTTCGACGGGGTGCTGGACGGCGAACTATTGGTGCGCGACACGGCCGATCCCGGTTCCGCCGATCCGGCGGCCTTCAACGCGCTGCAGCAACGGCTCAACCGCAAGACGGTGTCGAAGAAGATGCTGGCCGAACACCCGGCCTACGTCATCGCCTACGACATATTGTTCGACGGGGCGGCCGACCTGCGCGGCCTGCCGCTCGAACAGCGGCGCGGGCGGCTCGAAGACTTCGTGGCGCGGCACGATCATCCGGATATCGAACTCTCCGCCCTGCTCGATGCGCCGGACTGGGGCAGCGTCGCCGCGCTCCAGGCCGAGGCGCGCCGGCTGGGCCGCGAGGGCCTGATGCTCAAGCGGCGCGGCAGCCTTTACGAGCCGGGGCGCAAGACCGGCCTGTGGTTCAAGTGGAAGCGCGATCCGCTGCGCGCCGACGCCGTGCTGATGTACGCCCAGCGCGGCCACGGCCGGCGCAGCTCCTTCTATTCCGACTACACCTTCGGCGTCTGGCGCGGCGGCGAGCTGGCGCCGGTCGGCAAGGCCTATTCCGGCTTCACCGACGCGGAGCTGGCGCAGCTCGACAAGTGGGTGCGCAACAATACGGTGAACCGCTTCGGCCCGGTGCGCGAGGTCGAGAAGCGGCTGGTCTTCGAGGTCGCCTTCGACAGCATCCACGCCAGCCCGCGCCACAAGTCCGGCCTCGCCATGCGCTTCCCGCGCATCGGCCGCATCCGCTGGGACAAGCCGGCGGAGGAGGCCGACCGGATCGAAGCGCTGGAGGCGATGCTTTAGCCCGGATTTCTCCCCAATGTCACGGCCTGCGTCGCGTCCGGACGTTCGGTCCGCCAGGAGCGGGCCTCCCGGCGCGCCGGAGGGTCAGAATATCTTGCCCGGATTCATGAGGCCCCCGGGATCGAGCTGCGCCTTGAGCGCGCGCATCAACTCCAGCTCCAGGGGCGCACGGTAACGGGCCAGCTCGGCCTTCTTGATCCGGCCGATGCCGTGTTCGGCGCTGATCGAGCCGCGCATCTCCGTCACGATGTCGTGGACGATCCGGTTGAAGCGCGGCTGTTCCGCCATGAAGCTTTCGCCCGTCCAGCCCTCGGCCGGCTGGTTCACGTTGTAGTGGATGTTGCCGTCGCCGACATGGCCGAAGGCGACGACGCGGATGCCGTCGAGTTCGGCCTCGCAGGCCGCCGTTGCGGCGCGCATGAAGTCGGCGACGCGGCTGACCGGCACGGCGACATCGTGCTTGATCGAGGCGCCCTCGAACTTCTGCGCCTCGCTGATCGATTCGCGCAGGCGCCACAGCGCCCGGCCCTGGGCCATGCTTTCGGCGATCGCGGCATCGCGGACGTCGCCGTCCGCCATCGCCGAGGCCAGTACGGCCTCCAGCCCGGCCCGCAGGGAACCGCCGGCCCGCGGGCCCGTCAATTCGATCAGCTGGTAGCAGGGGTGGATGCGGTCGAACGGATCGCGGTTGCCGGCGATGTGGTCGAGCGCCATTTGCAGCGCGACCCGGGTCATGATTTCGTAGCCGGAAACGCCGCCGCCGGTCTCCCTCTGCAAGGCGGAGAGCAGGCGCAGCGACGCGTCCGGGCCGGGGATCGCGGCCAGCGCGGTCACCGTCTCGCGCGGCTTCGGAAACAGTTTCAGGACCGCGCCGGTTATGACGCCCAGCGTGCCTTCCGCGCCGATGAACCACTGCTTCAGGTCGTAGCCGGTATTGTCCTTGCGCAGGCCGCGCAGCCCGTCCCAGAGGCGCCCGTCGGGCAGCGCGACCTCGAGGCCGAGCACCAGCTCGCGCATGTTGCCGTAGCGCAGCACGCCGACGCCGCCGGCGTTGGTCGAGATGTTGCCGCCGATCTGGCAGGCGCCCTCGGCGCCCAGCGAGAGCGGGAACAGCCGGTCGGCGTCGCTTGCCGCCTGCTGGATCGTCTGGAGAATGCAGCCGGCGTCCGCCGTGACGGTGTTGTTGACCGGATCGAGTTCGCGGATCCGGTTGAGCCGGCCGGTCGACAGCACGACCCCGGTAAAGTCCTCATACGGTATCGAGGCCCCGACCAGGCTGGTGTTGCCGCCCTGGGGCACCACCGGCAGGCCGGCCTCGCAGCACAGGCGCAGCACCGCCGCGACCTCTTCGGGAGAGCCCGGCTTGACGACCGCCGCCGCCGCGCCGGTGAAATTGCCGCGCTGTTCTTCGAGATGCGGCGCCATCCCCTCGGCCGAATCGATCCAGCCCCGCGCGCCGACCAGGTCGCGGATTTTCGCCAGTGCTGCGGCCCGCCGCTTCATTGCGGCCGGATCGGGCAATTCGGTCATGTTCTTCGGCCTGCCATTTCGAATGGCGGGGATGGTAGCAGGTCCGGCCGCGGGAAAACAAACGATGGCGCGCCGCTTCGACACGCCGCAATACTGTTGTTCCTCCCCTTCTTCGGAAGTGGGGGCAGATGGCGGAAGCGGGCGTTCGGCCGGGTGCATAATTTGCGGTAGCCTGGCGATCCATATCGCGGCACTCTGGGCGGCCATCGGGTGGTGGGTCAGTTTGAAATTGGAGAGGACGCGGCGGCAACCCGAAAATACCGTTCCACCCATCGCCCCTCTCCAGCCACTGTTCGTCATTTCGACCGGAGCGGCGCAGCCGCGGAGTGGAGAAATCTTTCCGGTACAATGCTTTGGACCTTGCTCCGCGCCGGAAGGATTTCTCCGCTCCGCCCCGGATAAATCCGGGGCTGCGGTCGAAATGACGGACAGAGGATCGGCTTCGGCCGACGCCGGAATTCAAACTGACCCACTGCCGGCCATCGGCCCGGCCTGACGGGAGCGGGAAGGCTCATGAGATTGCTTGCGGCAGCTTCGGTTCTGGCCCTCCTCGCAGCGACGCCGACGGGCGCGGCGGAGAAGCTGCGTATCGCCACGACCGGCGGCTATCCGCCGTTCAACTATGTCGACGACGCCGGCAAGATGGCGGGCTTCGATGTCGATGTCGCGCTGGCGCTCTGTGCGGAGCTCGGCGCCGAGTGCAAGATGGTGCGGGAGGAATGGGAGCAGCTGATCCCGCAACTGCGCGCCGGCAGCTTCGATGCCATCGCCGCCAGCATGTCGATCACCGCGAAGCGGCGCAAACTGGTGAGCTTCACCGACCGGTACTACAGCAACGCGGTCCGATTCGTGGCGCGCAAGGGCGCCGGTTTCGACCCGGCCGACGCGGCGGGCAAGACCATCGGCGCGGCCCGCGCCACGATCGCCTCCGACTGGCTTGAGGCGAAGCTGGCGGGCGCCGCGACGATCAGGCTCTACGACGGCCAGCAGGAAATGTACGGGGACCTCGTTGCCGGCCGTCTGGATGCGATGTTCGGCGACGGCCTGGGATCGTACGTCTGGCTTCAGCGTCCGGAAGGCCGTGGGTTTGAGTTCGTCGGCGCAGCGTATCGGCTGGACGAAGGGATCGGAATCGCGGTGCGCCACGAGGACGCCGCCCTTCTGTCGCGCCTGAATGCTGCGCTCAAGGCCATCCTCGCGAACGGCGCCTACGAGCGGATCAACGCCCGCTACTTCCCGTTCAGCATCTATTAGGCCGCGGACCGGCCGGCGCGCAATCGCGCTTGACGGCCGGCCCGTCAGCCGCCGCCCGCAGCCGCGATCTCGGCCAGGAACCGGTCTCCGTAGCGCTCCAGTTTCGCGGCGCCGACGCCGTGGCAGGCGGCGAGCGCGTGAAGACTCTGCGGCTTGCGGGCGGCCATGTCCTGCAGGCTGCGGTCGTGGAACACGACATAGGCCGGCACGCCCTGCTCGCCGGCGATTTCCAGCCGCAGTTCCTTGAGCCGGGCGAACAGCGGTTCGTCGACATTTTCCGGCAACGGGGCGGCGGCGCGTTTGCGGCTCTGCGGTTCGCGCGCGGCCTCGCCGTGCAGCGCCACGCTCTCGGCGCCCTTGAGCACCGCGCGTCCCCTACCGCCCAGTTGCAGGCCGCCGTAGCCGCCGATGTCGATCTTCAGCACGTCGGCGGCCACGAGCTGGCGCAGGTAGGAACGCCAGAGCGGCGTGCCGATGTCCGCGCCGACGCCGAAGGTCGGCAATTCGTCGTGGCGGTGCTGGCGCACCTTGTCCGTCGCCTCGCCGCGCAGCACGGCTATCAGGTGTTCGGCGCCGAAGCGCTGGCCGGTGCGCAGCGCCGCCGACAGCGCCTTCTGGGCGATCGTCGCGCCGTCGATGGTTTCGACCGGATGGCGGCAGCGGTCGCAGTTGCCGCAGGGTTCGCATTCCTCGCCGAAATAGCCGAGCAGCGCCCGGCGCCGGCAGCCGGCGGTTTCGCACAGGGCGAGCAGCGCGTTCAGCCGCTGGTGCTCGACGCGCTTCGCCTCCTCCGGCCGGTCCGAATCGTCGATCATCAGGCGGCGCAGCCGGATGTCGTCCATGCCGTAGAGCATCAGGGTTTCCGCCGGCAGCCCGTCGCGCCCGGCGCGGCCGATCTCCTGGTAATACGCTTCGACGGTCGACGGGATGTTGGCGTGGGCGACGAAGCGGACGTCCGGCTTGTCGATGCCCATGCCGAAGGCGATGGTCGCGACCATGACGACGCCGCTTTCGGTCAGGAAGCGGTCCTGGTGCCGGTCCCGGTCGGCCCGGTCCATGCCGGCGTGGTAGGGCAGCGCGGTCCGTCCCGCCGCCGACAGGCGCTCTGCCGTCCGGTCCGCGGCCTTGCGCGACAGGGTGTAGACGATGCCGGACGCGCCGGCGTGGCGGTCGAGCAGGCCGTCGAGCTGGCGGCCCGCCGATGCGCGCGGCGCGATGCCGATCTGCAGGTTCGGCCGGTCGAAGCCGGAAACGAAGACCTTCGCCCGGCCGCCGAACAGCCGCTCGACGATGTCCTGCCGGGTGACCGCGTCCGCCGTCGCCGTGAAGGCGCTGAGCCGGGCGTCCGGAAAATGCGCTGGCAGCTCGGCGAGGCGGCGGTAGTCGGGCCGGAAATCGTGGCCCCATTGGGAGATGCAGTGCGCCTCGTCGATGGCGAAGCGCGCCGGCGCAAGGCGGGCGAGGCCGTCCAGCATGTCGGGCTGCATCAGCCGCTCCGGCGAGACGTAGAGCAGGCGCAGGCGGCCTTCGCGCATCTGCCGGTGGGTTTCCGCCGCCTCGGCCCGCGGCGCCGCCGAGTTGAGCGCGCCCGCCGCCACGCCGTTCAGGCGCAATGCCGCCACCTGGTCGCGCATCAGGGCGATCAGCGGCGAAACGACGACGGTCAGGCTCTCGTCCGCCAGCGCCGGCAGCTGGTAGCACAGCGATTTGCCGGAGCCGGTCGGCATCACCGCCAGCACATTCTCTCCCGCCATCAGCGCCGCGACGATCTCCGCCTGGCCCGGCCGGAAGCCGTCGTAGCCGAAAGTGTCTTTCAGGATGGCGAGAGCGGCGTCGAGGGATGGCATTGCGGGGCGCCGGGGCGGCCGGCCGAAGATCGAAGACGCGCGACCCTATCGCCCCGGCTGCCGGTTGGGAACGGGAGAGGCGGGAGGCCGGAGCGGGGACGGCGGCCGCCCGGCTGGAACCGCGGGGCGGCAGGCGGTATACTGCGGCGCTTCCCGGCCGCTGCGCCGGAGCCGCGAACCCTTGGGAGGCCGCCATGCGCCCGCGCCCGTTCTTCCGCTCCCGCCTGCCGGCGGCCCTGCTCGCCGCCTGTTTCGCCCTGGCCCTCGCCGCGGCCCTCGCCCTGCCTCCGGCTTTTGCCAACAGTTATAAGAGAGGACATTTTGAGTGTCCGGACTTTCAAAAATGGGAAAAGAAATACCAATCTAAACCATCGGGGGGAACTGCTGTGGCTTATGCCCGCTGTCTTTTAGCCCGCGGGGGGGAGGATGTTAGGGCGCTTAACATCTTGGATTCAGAGATTGCAAAAGGTCATGTCTCCGCCGCACGGGATAAAGCTCTTTATATTAGAACTGGTGGAACTATGGACAAAAGAAAACTGGATGAAAGAAACTACAATGAAGCTTATCAAGCTTATGCAAAAGTTCTTCTTTTAATCAACCTTAAACCGGATTACCCCGAAGGTTTTTTATTTACAGAGCTTAAAGAACAACACGAACTGGAAGCTTATTTCTATATGGTTAAAATTTCTTATATGAAATTTTTTGCCGGCTTAAGCGGAACACACAATGCCCATTTACTTCAATCCCCCACTTACAAAGGAGAGAGAAACCTCAAGCTTCACCCAAAACATCAACCTTACACTTTGGACAGTTTGGATAAAACCATTGAACACGCAGAGATATGCGCCAACCTTCCCAGAAAACGGCATTTCAAACCTCTCAAGTACAAAAGAACTACAACCTGGTGCCGTATCATTAGGGACTATGCCAAAGAGCTTATCCCCTTGGAAAAAGAAAGGCTCAATCTCTTAAACAACCAATCCTGCGCCAGGGATATTGAGCAGTGTTCTGAGTATAAGAAAGTGCTTTGGAATAAAATACAACCTTTGATTACAAAGAGAGAAAAAGAAGGAAGGGACGCTTGGCATATAACTCACTAAGCCCCTCTTCCTTTGTTTTATACCCCCTCCGAATTATCCGTTTGGAGCTTAAAAGCCTCTATTGAGAGGCTCTTTGCTGCAACGCCGGACGCCGCGCCGGCCCGTCTTCCGGAAACGGATGCAGGCCCGGCGGATGAAGCCGGCGGCAGAGCAGGCGCGCCCGCGGCGGCGTATCGGGGGACGCCCCATCCCGGCCCGGGAAACCCCACCCGTCATTTCGACCGCGCAATCCCCCGACCGTCATTTCGACCGTAGCCCCGGACTTGTCCGGGGCGAAGCGGAGAAATCTTTCACCCGCGATGCCGGGTCCGGAGCGCCGTGCCGGAAGGATTTCTCCACTCCGCCGTCCTCCGGACGGCTCCGGTCGAAATGACGGAGGGGGCGGTCCTCCGGACGGCTCCGGTCGAAATGACGGAGGGGGCGGTCCTCCGGACGGCTCCGGTCGAAATGACGGGGCGGTGGGGCCGTCGCCGCTCCGGCCGAAATGACGGGTGGGGATATGAATTGTAGAGGCCGAAGCAACAATTGATCCGGTCTTTTGTTCGTGATATATTCCAAGAATGAACGGAGGTCACGTCTATATCCTCGGCAGCCTGAGCCATACGCTTTATGTCGGCGTGACGAGCGACCTCGCCCGGCGGATGCACGAACACCGCGGCGGCTCGATCGAAGGGTTTACATCGAGATACAACATCTCGAAGCTGTTGTGGTGCGAGCCGCACGAGCGGATCCTGGAAGCCATCGCCCGGGAAAAGCAGATCGAGCGCTGGCGGCGCGCCAAGAAGATTGCCCCGATCGAACGCGACAATCCCGGTTTCCGGGACCTGTGGCCCCTGCTCAACCGCTGATCCGGCCGATCATTTCGACCGAGCGCCCCCCACCCGTCATTTCGACCGGGAAACCCCCTTCCGTCATATCGACCGGAACGGCCCGAAGGGCCGTGGAGCGGAGATATCTTTCACGCGCGGCGCCGGGACCGGAGCGCCGTGCCGGAAAGATTTCTCCACTCCGCCGTCCTCCGGACGGCTCCGGTCGAAATGACGGGGAGGGAGCGGCCGGCGCCGCTCCGGTCGAAATGACGGGTGGGAAGGGTCCGGCGCCGCTCCGGTCGAAATGACGGGTGGGAAGGGTCCGGCGCCGCTCCGGCCGAAATGACGGGGAGGGAGCAGCCGGCGCCGCTCAGGTCGATATGGCGGACGAGCGGAACGCTGCGCGCTATGGCCGTTGCCGCGCGCGGGCGGCGATGTCCGCGAACCAGGCGGCCAGCGTGTCGCGATGTCCGGGAAGCCGCGCGAAAATTGCCGCTGCCACCTCTTCCCTGTACATATGGCTTGTCAAATTCCGGTCCTTCGCGGCCTGCAAGCGCGCCTCGGCTGCGTCTTCGTCGCCGATGCCGACTTCCCGGCAGGCCCGGACCGCGGCGCCCGGCGATCCCGCCTCGACCTGTTCCATGACCGCCAGATAGCGCTGCGCCGCCTTCCAGACGGCTTCGAAAGTGAATTCGAAGCGCTTGACCGCCGCGTCTCGCTCGACGTCCGTCGGCGCTTCGACCGCCAGAATTTCGCCGAACCTCGCCAGGGCCGATTCGGCATCGCGCAGCCGCCGGGTCAGCCGCTCCACAGGATGCCCTTCCGCCGGACGGTTTCGGCAAATCCGGCATCCGCGTCTGACAGGTCCACGACATGGACGGTGCGCGGCACGGTGCTGAGTTCCAGCGTCTCGTGGAGGTCCAGGAGGAAGCCCGCCGGCAGGGGCGCGGCCGGGTCGACCGCGACGTCGATGTCGCTGTAGACCCGCTCCGTCCGGTCGGCGAAGGAGCCGTAGAGCCAGACCCGCGCCTCCCGGCCGCCGAGCGCATCCAGCACGATGGCGCGGACGGCGTCCAGCCGCGCCCGGCGCTTTTCCTCGGCGCGCGTGTCTTCCGGCTTCAGGGGTGCGGCGACGGTCATGGCCGGAAACTATGGCCGCAACCGCGCCCCGGCAATCGCCCTATTCCGCCGCTTCGCGCATCGCTTCGGGCGCGCCGTAACCGCCGCCGCCCGGCGTTTCGACCACGAAGACATCGCCGGGACCGACTTCGCACTTGTCCGTGCCGGTCATGGCGACGGTATTGCCGCCGGCGCGCTCGACCCAGTTGCGGCCCTTCGCGCCGGGTTCGCCGCCCGCCGCGCCGAAGGGGGCGTGGATGCGGCGCGACGCCAGGATGGCGACCGTCATGTCCTCCAGGAAGCGCAGCCGGCGCACCGCGCCGTCGCCGCCGCGCCAGCGCCCCGCCCCGCCCGAGCCGCGGCGCAGGCGGAAATCCTCCAGCAGCACCGGGAAGCGCCATTCCAGCACTTCCGGATCGGTGAGGCGCGCGTTGGTCATGTGGGTCTGCACCGCGCTCGCCCCGTCATGGCCCTCGCCCGCCCCCATGCCGCCGGCGACGGTCTCGTAATACTGGTGGCGGTCGTTGCCGAAGGTGACGTTGTTCATGGTCGATTGCGCCGAGCCGAGCACGCCCATGGCGCCGTAGAGCGCGTTGGTGACGATCTGCGAGGTCTCGACGTTGCCGGCGACGACGGCGGCCGGATATTGCGGCTTGAGCATCGAGCCGTCGGGAATCGCGATGTTGAGCGGCTTGAGCACGCCCTCGTTCATCGGGATGTCCTCGTCGACCAGGGTCCGGAAGACGTAGAGCACGGCGGCGCGGCAGACCGCCGAGGGCGCGTTGAAATTGTTCGGCAGCTGGGCGGACGTTCCGGTGAAATCGATATCCGCGGTGCGCTTCTCCCGGTCGACCCGGATCGCGACGCGGATCTCGCCGCCGGCGTCGATCGGGCTGACGAACGCGCCGTCGGAGAGCCGGTCGAGCACCCGGCGGACCTGCTCCTCGGCGTTGTCCTGGACATGGCCCATATAGGCGTGGACGACGTCGAGCCCGAATTGCCCGATCATGCGGCCGATCTCCTGCACGCCCTTCTCGTTGGCGGCGATCTGGGCCTTGAGGTCGGCGATATTCTGGTCCGGGTTGCGCGCCGGATAGCGCGCGCCGGTGAGCAGGGCGCGGGTCTCGGCCTCCAGGAAGCGGCCGTCCTTCACCAGCAGGGCGTTGTCGAACAGCACGCCCTCTTCCTCGACGACGCGGGAATCCGGCGGCATGGAGCCGGGCGTGATGCCGCCGATATCGGCGTGATGGCCGCGCGAACCGACGAAAAACAGAACGGTCTGTCTATCTTCTGCGAAGACCGGCGTGATGACGGTGACGTCCGGCAGATGGGTGCCGCCGGCATAGGGCGCGTTGAGAACGTAGACCTCACCCGGCCGCATCGCGCCGGCGCGCCGGCGGACGATCGCGCGCACGCTCTCGCTCATGCTGCCGAGATGGACCGGCATGTGCGGCGCATTGGCGATCAGGTCGCCGGCCGGGCCGAAGATCGCGCAGGAGAAATCCAGCCGCTCCTTGATGTTGACCGAGTAGCTGGTGTTCTCCAGCACCGAACCCATCTGTTCGGCGACCGACATGAACAGGTTGTTGAACACCTCCAGCATCACCGGATCGGCCCGGGTGCCGACGGCGACGCCGCGGTCGAGGGCCACGACCCGCTCGAGCACCAGGTGGTTGCGGTCGGTCACGGTCGCGGCCCAGCCGGGCTCGACGACGGTGGTCGCGGTCGCCTCCCGGACGATGGCCGGGCCGGAGATGCGGTCGCCGGGCTGCAGCCGGTCGCGGTCGAAAATAGCGGATTCGTGCGATTCTCCGCCGGAAAAGAAGCGCGCCCGGTCGATCGCGGCGGGCGCGGCGTCGCTCCTGCGCGCAACGACGGCGTCCTCGACCCGGCCGGTCGCGCCGACCGCCTCGACGGAGACCGCCTCCACGACCATCGGCTTTTCCGGCGCCGTGAAGCCGTAGCGCCGGCGATGGGCGTCCTCGAAGGCGGCGACCGTTTCCTCGAGCGTCCCGGCGGCCACGACGATCGCCGCATCGGCGCCGTCGTAGCGGATATGGGCGCGGCGGTGGACGGCAATATTTTCGGCAGAAACGTTTTGATCGGAAATTTCCGATATTGCCGAACCGGCGAGCCTGTCGAGAGTGGCGTCCAACGCGCCGGCCAGGCCGGCGTCCAGCACCGCCTCCACGGCGGTCTCGCGCAGCGCGCGGACATCGGCGAGGCCCATGCCGTAGGCGGAGAGCACGCCGGCGAAGGGATGGATGAAGACCCGGGTGACGCCGAGCGTATCGGCGATCGGGCAGGCATGCTGGCCGGCCGCGCCGCCGAAACAGGCCAGCGTGTATTCGGTGACGTCGTAGCCGCGCTGGATCGAGATTTCCTTGATTGCGTTGGCCATGTTCTCGACCGCGATGGTGAGGAAGCCCCCGGCGACCTGTTCGGGCGTCCGCGTATCGCCGGTCGCCCGCCCGATTTCCCGGGCCAGCGCCGCAAAGCGCTGCACGACGACGTCCCGGTCGAGCGGCAGGTCGCCGCCCGGCCCGAACACGGCGGGGAAATGATCCGGCTGGATCTTGCCCAGCATGACGTTGGCGTCGGTCACGGTGAGCGGCCCGCCGCGGCGGTAGCAGGCCGGTCCCGGATCGGCCCCGGCGCTGTCGGGCCCGACGCGGTATTTCGCGCCGTCGAAATGGAGGATGGAGCCGCCGCCGGCCGCCACGGTGTGGATCTGCATCATCGGCGCGCGCATCCGCACGCCGGCGACCAGGGTCTCGAAGGCGCGCTCGTACTCGCCGGCATAGTGGGACACGTCGGTCGAGGTGCCGCCCATGTCGAAGCCGATCAATTTGTCGAAGCCGGCCATTTCCGCCGTGCGCACCGCGCCGACGATGCCGCCGGCCGGGCCGGACAGGATCGAATCCTTGCCCTGGAAGCGGCGCGCGTCGGTCAGCCCGCCGTTCGACTGCATGAACATGAGCGCGGTATCGCCGATCTCGGCGGCGACGCTGTCGACGTAGCGGCGCAGGATCGGCGACAGGTAGGCGTCGACCACCGCGGTGTCGCCGCGGCCGACCAGCTTCATCAGCGGGCTGACTTCGTGGCTGACCGAGACCTGGGTAAAGCCGATCTCCCGGCACAGGCCGGCCACCGCCTTCTCGTGGCCGGTGTAGCGGTAGCCGTGCATGAACAGGACCGCGACCGAGCGGTAGCCGGCGTCGAAGGCGGCGCGGATGTCCCTTTCGGCGCCGGCGAGGTCGAGCGGCGTTTCCACCGCGCCGTCGGCCATAACCCGCTCGTCGACCTCGACGACCCGGCTGTAGAGCAATTCCGGCAGCACGACGTTGCGGGCGAACAGGCGCGGGCGGACCTGGTAGGCGATGCGCAGCGCGTCGGCGAAGCCCCTGGTGACGACCAGCAGGGTGCGCTCGCCCTTGCGCTCGAGCAGGGCGTTGGTGGCCACCGTCGTGCCCATCTTCACGGCGTCGACCGCTTCGGCCGGGATCGGCGCGCCGGCGGCGAGGCCGAGCACGTCGCGGATGCCCTGGATCGCGGCGTCGGGATAGCGCTCGGGGTTCTCGGACAGCAGCTTGTGGGTCGCCAGCCGCCCGTCCGGCGCCTTCGCCACGACATCGGTGAAGGTGCCGCCCCGGTCGATCCAGAATTGCCAGCCGCTCATGGTTCCGTCCGCTGAATTGCGCCCGGCGCAATAGACGGCAGCGCCCGCCGAAGCGCAAGGCGGCCGAGTGACCTGTGCCTCCGGGACGAGGCTTCGGGATTCCTCTGCGAAAGGCCGCCAGCGTCCGCCGAGTTATCCCTCCCCTTCTTCAGAGGAGGAGGCCCGGACAAGAATCGGGAGGGGAAGGCCGCGCCGGCGGCCGTTTCCGCCTTATCCGCGTTTCGCGGAGGAATCCTCAGGATGAAGGGTTGCGTTCCATATGCTATCTGGAGCTTCGTCCCGAGCAGGCGAAGGCGAGCGCCCGAGCCGTCTCGAAGGACGAAACCCCGTCTCGAAGGACGCCATGCGCCGGATCGACTCGCCTCTCGTTCATCCCTTCGCCGGCTTCGACATCCCGGCGCTGGTCGCCGCGCGGGCGGCGAGCCATCCGGACAAGCCGTTCCTGATCTGGGAGCCGTTCGCCGGGCCGGGCGCGCGCTGGACCTTCGCCGAATTCGCCCATGAGGTCGACCGGGTGGCGGCGGGCCTGGCGGCGCGGGACATAAAGGCCGGCGACAGCGTCCTGGTCCATCTCGACAACTGCCCGGAAATCCTGTTCGCGTGGTTCGCCTGCGCGAAGATCGGCGCGGTCTGCGTGACCACCAACGCGCGCTCGGCGGCCGACGAGATGGCGTATTTCGCCGACCGCTCCGGCGCCGTCGCGGCGATCACCCAGCCGAAATTCGCCGCCATGATCGGCGGCGCCTGCACGGACCTGCGCTGGGTCGCCGTCACCGGGACCGACAACGGCGAAGCGCCCGCGCCGGGCAGCGGGCCCGGAAGTGTATTGGGCGGCGACAGCTTCGCCCGGCTGGCGGGCGATCCGGCCGATGCGCCGTCCCGCCCGGCCGACCCGATGGCGCCGCTCTCCGTCCAGTTCACCTCGGGCACGACCTCCCGGCCCAAGGCGGTGCTGTGGCTGCACGGCAACGGCCTGTGGGGCGCCAAAATGAACGCGCTGCACGAGGACCTGCGCGAGACCGACTGCCACCTGACCTACCTGCCGCTCTTCCACACCAACGCCCAGGCCTATTCCGTGCTCGCCTCGCTGTGGGCCGCTGCGACCTGCGTGGTCCAGCCGCGCTTCTCGGCCCGCCGCTTCTGGGACGTGGCGGTCCGCAACGGCTGCACCTGGACCAGCATGGTGCCCTTCATGAACAAGGCGCTGATGGACCGTGACGTGCCGGAGCGCCACCCGTTCCGCCTGATGGGCAACGGCGTCTGCAGCCCGCCGACCGACGAGCCGTTCAGGGTCAAGACGATCGGCTGGTGGGGCATGACCGAGACCGTCACCCACGGCTTCGTCGGCGATGTCCACCTGCCCAACCGGCCGCTCTCCGTCGGCAAGCCCTCGGCCGAATACGATATCCGGGTGCTGGACGGGGCCGGCGCGCCGGTCGGCCCGGACGAGACCGGCGACCTGTTCATCCGCGGCGTGCGCGGGCTGTCCATGTTCGCCGGATATCTCGGCGACGAGAAGGCGACCGCGGAAGCGTTCGACGACGAGGGTTTCTTCGCCACCGGCGACAGGATTACCGTCCATGGCGACGGCTTCTGCAGCTTCGCCGACCGGGCCAAGGACATGCTCAAGGTCGGCGGCGAGAATGTCGCCGCGTCGGAGGTCGAACGGGTGATCGCCGGACAGCCGCTGGCCCGCGAGGTCGCCGTCGTCGCGAAGAAGCATCCGATGCTCGACGAGGTGCCGGTCGCCTATATCCTGGTCGACGGCGGAGCGGCCAACGCGCCGCCGGATTACGGCGAGCGCATTATCGCCGCCTGCCGGGAATCGCTCGCCGGTTTCAAGGTGCCGGCGGAGGTCCGCCTGGTCGACGGCTTCCCGCGCTCGACCATCGAGAAGATCGCCAAGAACGTGCTGCGCGCCGAACTGGAAGCGGAGCGGACGGGCGACGGCGGAGACGGCGATGGCTGAAGGCGGCCGCCCGCCCGAAGCCGCGGCGCCGGACCCGCCGCCGGCCGCCTGCATCCCGGGCGGCGCGGGCTGATGCGCCTGTCGTGGAACGAGGTGCGCGTCCGCGCCGCCGCCTTTGCGGAGGAGTGGAAAGACGCGGCTTACGAGAAGGGCGAAAGCCAGAGCTTCTACAACGATTTCTTCGAGGTGTTCGGCGTCCGGCGGCGCAGCGTTGCGCGCTTCGAACAGCATGTCGCGAAGCTCGGCGGAGGCCGCGGCTTCATCGACCTGTTCTGGCCCGGCGTCCTGATCGTCGAGCAGAAAAGCGCCGGGCGCGACCTGACGGCGGCCTACGAACAGGCTGCGGAATATTTCGACGCCCTGCCGGCGCGCGAGCATCCGCGCTTCATCCTGGTCAGCGATTTCCGCACCTTCGAGCTGCACGATCTCGACGAGCGCGAAACCGCCGCCTTCCCGCTTGCCGACCTGCCGCGCCATGTCGAGAAATTCGGCTTCGTCCTCGGCGTCCAGCGCCGGACCTTCCGCGACCAGGACCCGGCCAATATCGAGGCCGCCGAACTGGTCGGCCGGCTGCACGACGCGCTCGACGCCGCCGGCTACCGCGGCCACGACCTCGAACGCTTCCTCGTGCGCATCGTCTTCTGCCTGTTCGCCGACGACACCGGCATTTTCCGGCGCGACATCTTCCTCGACTTCATCGAGGAGCGCACGGGCGCGGACGGCGCGGACCTCGGCCCGTGGCTGGCGCAGTTGTTCCAGGTGCTCGACACGCCGGAGGGCGCCCGCGCCGCGACGCTGGACGAAGACCTGGCGCAATTCCCCCATGTCAAGGGGATTATATACGATAGTGCCGGAACCGCCCGTTAGGGCCGGTCCTTCCACTTGATGTTGACGGGCCGCAGCACGGCCGCAGCGATCTGTTCCGCCGTCATGCGCGAGCCGTCTGGGTTGAGCGGCGGCGGGATCGCATCTTCCATGTCCGCTTTGCTCGGCTGGTAGGACGAACGGACCAGAGTCACATCGCGCGGCTGATCTGGCTTTTTTCGTGTCGCGGGTTTCTTTGCCATCGAACCGCCCTTCAACAAGAAACCGGGAATCGGCGACGCATGAATTCCGCAATGCGTTCCGGGTCTTGGATGGGTCCGAGTACAAAACCGCACTCAAAGAGCTGCTCCACTAGATTTGAGTGGTTGATCCGATATCCGCTTTTCCATTTGTTGCGATCTGTATAGAGGCCTCGAAAGATCGGTGGCTCAGGAACCACGCGTTCAAAATAAATGCGAAGTTCCCGCCCCTGCTTATCCTTCTCATCGCCCATAACGTAGTAGGGCGGTGTGCTGCTATCGCTTGGGAGCGGGTAGTTGCCGGTCGCCTGGCGGTATTCAGCCTCGAAGCGAGATTGTTGCCGTGCTGGTAATTCCGCGTCGATTGCCGTTCGCACATCGGGTCGGGCCAGGTAGGTGGCGACCGCATAGAGGTGGTCGTCACTGAGTCGCGGTTTACGAGCCATGTCAGTCTCCCATCCTGAAAATCAGCAAATACTCGTGAACCTTGTTGACAATAAACTTACGGGGATAGCCGAGCGGACGCATGGCGTTGTAATCGGATTGCCTGTCCCAGATCACGATGTCTTCGAGAGTGAATTGCCCAGACCGCAAGACCGCCATTGAGGCGTCTTGATGCAACGGATAGAAGACCGGCCCTTTGCGAATATCCATTACATTGAGGATGAAGTACCCGCGCGGGCGAAGCGCCTGCCCCACCTGCCCCGCGACGGCGCTCAATGCGTCGAGGAACTCGCCATAGTCTTCCAGATTTCCCAAATCGTGCCCATTGGAGGAATACGGGTTGGCCGCCTTGCGGTCCGCTGTCCGCTTTCGGTTGAGGATGTCCCAATAGGGCGGCGACGTGATGCAGATTTCCACCGATCCCGGATCGACGGTTTTGCCCATCTTGCGCGCGTCCTCGACCTCATAGCGCCAACGTGGGCTCTGGACCTCAAACAGAGACAAGCGGCGCTCGAACACGTCCCGGAAATCCGGGTTGATGTCGAAGCCGACCGCGCCCATGCCGGCCCTCAACCCTGCCAGAAGGCTCGAACCGGACCCGGCGAATGGGTCAAGAACAAGCCCTTCGCGGTCTGCCGCGAAGCAATCTATGAGGCGCGATGCGAGAGCGACCGGGAACGGTGCCGGGTGCTCCGCCGCGTCGGTGTCCTTCCCCAAACCGCGCCATATGCTGAAAGAGTTTTTCAGCCATTCGGCCCCGGTCAGGGCATTGGCGCGCGGAGCCGTCATGCCATCTCAACCTGATCGCCCCAAGGTTCAAATCCGGGGTGTCGGCGCCGGGCGAATATGTCTAGCCGCGGCGCATCGAAATGATGCTTAACGCTCTCATACAATTCTACGGGTTTTTCGCTGTGCCTGCGGACCGACGCAGAAAATGCGGTCTTCATCTTCCCCAGCGATTCCTTCGGAAAGTCCGCCTTGCCGCGATACCCGAACAGACAGTGCTCGGTCGTAATCTGGTACGGGCCGAACGGACAGGGGCCAGTCGCCTTGTCCCATGTCAGAAGGGTGTAGTAGCGGAACCCCCAATGTTCCATCAGATCGAACGCTTGCATAAGGATAGGGCGGCCGCTCGACCGTGACCGGCTGTTTGTCGCCCACAACCAGAGGAACGCTTCCGGCGCCGCCCAATCTTCGACGGGCACCTCCGCAATTTCCTCAAAAGTCATCGTTGGATAGTCGAGGTCCGTGCTCTGATTCGGACGGACGGATCGCTTGCCGGTCTTGCCCTGATCCCAAGGCGGGTCGACAACGAGGCATCGGTACAGACCGGCGCGCGGCGGGGGAACGAGACGCGCCATAGCGTCAGCCGATCAAGTCCTGATACCGCAGGCGCTTGCCGACGATGCCCTGCGCCATGTGCGCCATCATGTCGATTGTGTCGGCTTCGCGGTCTTTGTGACGGCCGGCGAACTCCGCAACGTACCCGTCGCAATGCTTGACGCTGAAATGATGGAACGTGCCTTGGTAGCCGCGCTTCAGCATTGCCCAGAAGGACTCGATCCCATTGGTATGCGCCTGCCGGCGGACGTACTCGCCGACGGAGTGGTTAACCGCTTCGTGATTGAAATCGCCCATGCCTCGATATGCCGCCGCATCGTCGGTGTAGACCGACGCTCCGGGCTTCGCCGTCGCCCGGACAAAGCCTTGCAGCGTTTTCGTGTCCGTCCCCTCGACCGTCCGCGCCGAAACACGATTGGTGGCCCGATCCTTGGCCCCCGCGACCGCTGCCTTCCCAACTGCGCCGCGGCCTGTCAAGTCTTTTCGCTTCGCGCGGCTCATGTTCTTCCGCTTGCCGCCGAGGTAGGTCTCGTCGATTTCGACCGGCCCGGCGAACGGTGCGGCGTCGCCGATCAAGCCTTCCCGGATACGGTGGGCAAGGTGCCAGGCACTCTTTTGCGTCACGTTCAAATCCCGGTGCAGCTTCATGCTGGATACGCCTTTCAGGTTCGTCGCGACCAGATAGAACGCGATGGCCCAGACCTGATAGCCGAGATTGCTGGCCTGCATGACGGTGCCGGTCTTGACGGAAAAGCGTTTGCCGCACTCTTTCTCGCGACAGCGATACGGCATGGTGTTGTGCTTGGTCGGATGCTGGACCTTCACCGAACCGCACTCCGGGCAATGCGGCTCATCCGGCCAGCGCTGTTTCGCGAACCACGCTTCCGCCGTTGCATCGTCCGGGAACATCCGCATGATCTCGATCAGCGAAATTCCCGTCCTGTGATGCTTGCCCGGTGCGTTCTGTGCCATTGCTATATTCCCTTGTTTCTACAAGAGAATATAGGATAGTGCCGGTGAATTTCAAGCGGTTTTTCGGCACTATCGTATATAATTCCCCATGTCAACGGCGCGCTGTTCGACGGGCCGCTCGCCATCCCGTCCTTCGATTCGGCCATGCGCGCGGCGCTGCTCGACGCCTGCCGCTTCGACTGGTCGGGGATTTCGCCCGCCATCTTCGGCGCGCTGTTCCAGTCGGTCATGGACCCGGCGGAGCGCCGGGCCCAGGGGGCGCACTACACGACCGAGAAGAACATCCTGAAGGTCATCGGGCCGCTGTTCCTCGACGATCTGCGCGCGGAGTTCGCCCGCCTCAAGGCGCGCAGGGACACCCGCCGCCGGCGCGACCTGCTGCGCTTCCAGGAACGGCTCGGCGCGCTGACCTTCTTCGATCCGGCCTGCGGCTGCGGCAATTTCCTGATTATCGCCTACCGGGAGGTGCGCGCGCTGGAAATCGAGGTTCTGCGGGAAATCCTTCCGCGGCACCGGACGGGCGCGCAGCAGACCGACGCGCTGACCGATACGCTCTCGGTCGTCGACGTCGACCGCTTCTACGGCATCGAGATCGGCGAGTTCCCGGCCCGCATCGCCGAGACCGCGCTGTGGATGATGGACCACATTATGAACAACCGCCTGAGCCTGGAGTTCGGCCGGACCTTCGCGCGCATCCCGCTGGAGAAGGCGCCGCATATCCTGCACGGCGACGCGCTGGAAACCGATTGGGCCGAATTGCTGCCGCCGGAGGAGTGCTCCTTCGTGTTCGGCAACCCGCCCTTCGGCGGCGCGAAATTCCAGACCGCGGCGCAGCGCGCGCAGGTCCGGCGCATCGCCGCGCTGGGCAAGAGCGGCGGCACATTGGACTATGTGGCCGCATGGTTCATCAAGGCCGGGGAGTATGTGCAGCGCGGCACGGCCCGGATCGGCTTCGTCGCGACCAATTCGGTGACGCAGGGCGAGCAGGTGGCGCAGCTCTGGCCGGTCCTGTTCGGCCGCTGCACGCTGGAGATCGCCTTCGCCCACCGCACCTTCGCCTGGGGGTCGGACGCGCGCGGCAAGGCCCATGTCCACGTCGTCATTCTCGGCCTCGACCGGCGCAAGGCCGCGCGGTCCGAAAAGCGGCTGTTCGGCTATCCCGACCTCGGCGGCGAGCCGGAGGAAAGCCGCCACGCGGCCCTGTCGCCCTACCTGTTCGACGCCGCCGGACTGGCCGATCCGCATTTGACGGTGCGGGAGGAGAGCAAGCCGGTCAACGGGATGGGCAAGCTGATTACCGGAACGCAACCGATCGACAACGGCCACTACATATTCGAAGCGGACGAGCGGGCGGAATTTCTGCGCGCGGAACCGGATGCGGAACGCTTCTTGCGGCCGTTCATCGGAGCGCGGGAATATCTCCAGGGCGGTATGCGCTGGATATTGGCGCTACAGGATGCGTCGCCGACCGACCTGAAAAACCTGCCTCTGGTGCGGGAGCGCATGGCGGCGGTGCGCGATTATCGACGGAAAAGCAAACGCAAGAGCACCTTGGCGATTGCCGATTATCCGACGAAATACAATGTCGAGACGATCCCGGATTCCGCGTTCCTGGCCTTACCCGAAGTCAGTTCGGAACGCCGCGAGTATATGCCTATCGGATGGATGGAGCCGCCGGTAATACCGAGTAACAAACTCCGGCTCCTTCCCGACGCGACGTTGGCCGACTTCGCGTTGCTGACTTCCGCCATGCACATGGCCTGGCTGCGCCATGTCAGCGGACGCCTGAAGAGCGACTACCAGTATTCGGTCGGCGTCGTCTACAACACCTTCCCGACCCCGCCGGGATTCGCGGAAGGCAAGGCGGACCTGTCGAGACTGGACCCGCTGGCCCAGGCGGTGCTCGACGCCCGCGCCGCCCACCCGGCCGCCACCCTCGCCGACCTCTACGACCCCGACCTGATGCCCCCGAACCTGCGCAAGGCCCACAAGGCGCTTGACCGGGCTGTGGATAAGTTATACCGCCGAACGCCGTTCGCCACGGAACGCGAGCGCGTGGAACACCTGTTCGCCCTGTACGAAAAGATGCAAGCGCCGCTGGAAGCCGGGATGAAGGGGAAGCGAAGGGGCCGCCGCCGACGGTCCGTGCGGTGAGCGACGGCTGAAAGAACACAGCGATCCCTCGGGTACGCAAGGATCGCGCCTCCACCTTCCCGCCATGGCGGCGACGGGCTTGAGGCGCCAAGAGACCAATCCAGATGGATATTGAAATTATCGACGATCCCGTGGAGGCTAGGCACTACGTCGACCAAGTCCGTAGTCTGGCCGATAAAAATACGGAGGCATTGGGCTTTCTGCCTCAATCCGCCTACACAGATGCGGCGCTCAAAGGACATCTCTGGATTGCCGCCGATAAAGAGAAACGGCAAATTTCAGGCTATCTGCTTTTTGGTGGAACATTCCCGAACCTAAGGGTATTTCAAGTATATGTACGCCCGGAGTTTAGGGGCCAGAGTATAGCTCCGGCGTTAATAGAAAAGCTAAAAGATTATGGGGAAAAACATAATTTTATGAACATTAAAGCAAAGGTAGCATCCGAATTGCCCGCAAATAAATTTTGGCAAGCAATGGGCTTTGAAATTATCGATCAAATTCGCGGAAAAACAGCAGGAAGGATCAACAACATCTATTGCCTTGAGCTCGATGTTCCATCTTTTTTTAGCAAATTACCGTCAATTGATGTAAATTCAAAAATAATAGTCGAATCACCAAGGCCCATCTTGGAAGACCCTACATTTGCGATAGATGTGAATGTATTGTTCGATGTAATACAAAATCGTAGCACAGATGATGCTGCGCGCATAATTGCGTTTTCTATGGATAGTGAAATTAAACTTTGCGTCACCCATGAGTTCATAAATGAACTGGAAAGTAAGTCACTCGATCTACGAGCCGACCCCGTTCTAGCACTTGCCAAGCAATTTCCGCAACTGCCCGGGTTAGGCAACGAAATAATTTCTCCAATTGTCGGGGAGATAAGGCGAATTTTTTTGTCGGGTACACCAAAGACCGGAAAGCGTCTAGCAAACGATCAATCCGATTTTATACATCTGGCGTCGTGCATTCATCATGGAGTGCATGGATTCATCACTCGAGACGGCATGATTCTAAGCAATGCGCAAGAAATTTATCAAAAGTATTCTCTTCGCATTTATTCTCCCGCGGACGTTATTGAATCGTATGAAGAGCAAGTCCAAGTCGATAAAGCGCCTATCGAATTCAAAGTCGATGGACATGATCTCGTTTTCTCAACAATGCGCGAAGACGAGCGAGCGGAATCTGAAGAATTTCTCAATGGACTAGGGGTTGAATTAGACCAAGCATTGGCTTGTCTATATTCGGGAACTGTACAGCCGCGCCGAACACGGCTGATTGCACGGTCAGATGGACAAATGGCTGGCATTTGTTCGTGGTCGAATAATTATGAACCGAATCGCGAAAACCTTGTTCATCTGTATGTCGATGAAGATCGATCCGATTCTAGTGGCGTGATAGATCACTTTTTGGAAGCTTCGATTAACGCTCAGGAATATAGTAAGTTGATCTCAATGGATTTGCGGATACTGTCAAAGCAGATGAGATCTTCAGAGACGGCAATTAAACGTGGGTTTCAACAGATAGAAGAGCGAGAATCTCGGTATAGAAGACTGAGAAAAATCCTCTTTAGAGGCTTAGTATCCGAGGATAACTGGGATGACTTCTCTAGGCAGTTTAGCTTTTTGACGAATTTTAGGCTTTCCGAAGAATGTCCGAGTTACGACGTTGCTTCGAACACCGGAGTGGTCGCAACGAGGAAAGTTAGTCGAAGATTATTTTTGACCCTTTTTCAATTTGAGACACTCATTTCACCGGGTTACTTGATCGCGCCTGGACGGCAGGCGGTGATGATTCCCATCCGGGCGGGTTATGCTGACTCGCTTCTTGCTCCGACGGTGCGCACGCCGCAGCTTTCATTTCTTCCTAATCGTGAAGCGGCGCTCAGATTGGAACGAGCGTATTTTTCAAAGTCCCGGAGTCGTAGTATTTCGAGGGAAACGGTTGTAGTGTTTTACATCAGCGACCCGAGAATGGAAGCTGTCAGCATGGCAAGAGTAACTTTTGCCGATAATTTGACCGAGACACAAGCATTGTACAATTTGAGAAGGCAGGGGGTTTTGTCTGAAGAAGAAATAGGCGATATGGCTGATTCTCATGGTAGAGTTTTTGCATTTACTTTTGATAATCTTTTGTCTTTTCAAAATCCTATTTCCTATCGCGAGTTGGAAGAAATGGGATGCATCGGTGGCGCAAACTTGGTTACTGCGCAACCTTTATCGTATCAGCAGTTTCGCAAGATTATCGATAAAGCATTCGGGTAAACCTACGATGAACCAAGCAATTTTTTCTATTAAGCCCAAATTTGTGGAATCGATTATTTCTGGCGATAAAACCGTGGAAGTTCGCAACAGGCGGGTTTGGTTGAATGACGGTACAAGTGTTTGGGTGTACGCGACAGCTCCAGTTAGCGGAATTGTAGCGAATGTAGTGGTCGAGTCTGTCATTCATGATTTACCAGCCGAAATATGGAATCGCTTCGGGAACGAAATATGTGTCGATAGGGAGTTTTTTGAATCGTATACGGCAAATAGTATTTCTATATCTGCCCTAAAAATTGCGTCGGTTAAAGAGCGCGATAATTTGATGGGACTGAATGAAATTCGGCAGTCTATTGAGAATTTTCGACCGCCTCAGTTTTACCTCAATTTATCAGCGGATAGTAAATTATTTCATATTTTGAATGGCGACCCGACAACAGAATGATGCGTTGATCGGACAATGGTCAGCCCTGCGCGCGGCCTGCCGGGCCAGGGCCCGGAGATGCCCGCCATCAATGAAAACCGCCGTTTTCAATGAAAGAACCCCCCGCGGCTTGTGCCGCGGAGGGTCCTGGATACATGCCCGCCTACGGGCGTAGCGGATAAGGGCTGCTGCATATAGGCGCATCGGGGGGGTCTGTCAACCGGCTGCCGCCAGCAAGCCGGGAGCGGGGGCCATCGGCTGTTGGTGTGGCATCGCATTATGCTCCATGCCGTCCAGTTCCCGGCCGCCGGCTTTTGGCGTCGCGCCGCCCCATTGCTTGAAGAAGAAGGGCACGCCGGCCTCTTTGCACCGGTCGCGCAGGTCGCGGACCCATTCGAAGCGCATTTCCCGTGCGCCCGGCCCGCTCTCGCCGCCGGCGATGACCCAGGCAATGCCGTCGAGGCCGATCTCGCCCATCGGGCCGATGAGCGGTTCGGCCGACAGGAACCGCACCGCCGCCGGCGCGGCCTGCAAATGGCGGATTCTGCCCGCCGCCGCGCTGTCCTCGACCGAGACGCCGCACCAGATATGCGCCGGCGCCTCGCCGCCGGCATATCTGCCGCGCAGATAATTGCGCATGAGCGAACTGCGCTTGGTCAACACCTGGTAGGTGTGGCGGCCGGTTTCCTCCATCCGGTCGAACACCTTGTCGATGAACGCGCGCGGCACGTCCTTGTGGAACAGGTCGCTCATCGAATTGACGAAAATCATGCGCGGCTTTTTCCAGCGCGCCGGCCGGTCCAGCCTTTCGGGCCAGGTGCGCAGGTCGAAGCCCTGCTCATAGGGATGGCCGGGAATGCCGCGCCAGCGTTCGGCGAAGCGCGCCGCATAGCAGTTGTCGCAGCCGCGCGTGATTTTCGTGCAGCCCGTGACCGGGTTCCACGTCGCGTCGGTCCACTCGATCGCCGAATTGTCCGCCATCGCAGCCTCCCGCAATCGCTCTCCAAGCGCCCGGCGCCTGCCGCCGGGCCGCGCGCCGTTCATGCCGCCGCGGCGCGCCGGACGCAACGCACCCGCCGCCGCAGGGACCGGCCGTCCGCGCCGGCCCGGAAACCTCCTCACAGCCGGTTATAGAACATTTACCGAACGTATACCGCCTGCGCCGCGCCGGGTCAACGCCTGTCCGCCGGCCGGAACCCCAAGGCGTCCGCCGGCCGCGCGGAAAACCGCTTGACAGCCCCGTCAGGAACATTATATGAACGAAATGCGCCTTCGGACGGGTGCGCGGGCGGGCGGTTACCGGCGCGCCCGGCCGGGGCGACGGGGAGAATAAAGTGCATAAAAACACTATATACAGACTGGTCTGTCTAGATCGGCGGATGGCCGGAAACGGCGCGATTCCAAGGGGTTAGGCGGAAAGGGAGCTTGAGGATTTTTATCCTAGATGTGCATTTCCGGCTCGCTGCCGTTCCGGCCGCCGGGACGGAATACCGGGCGCGCAGGCCCTACCCCAGGCCCTTCCGGCCCATGGCGAGGAATTTCTCGCGCCGCTGCTTGCGCAGGACCGGGCCGTCGGACTTGAGCAGCGTTTCGAGCGCAGCGGCGATAGCGGCCTTCACGTTGGCGAAGACGAGGTCCTTGTCGCGGTGGGCGCCGCCGACCGGTTCCGGCACGACGGCGTCGATAACCTCCAGGTCGAACAGGTCCTGCGCCGTCAGCTTCAGGGCGTCGGCGGCGTCCTGCGCAACGTCCGAATCGCGCCACAGGATGGAGGCGCAGCCCTCCGGCGAGATCACCGAATAGACCGCATGCTCCAGCATGAGCACCCGGTTGGCCGCGGCCAGCGCGATCGCGCCGCCGGAGCCGCCCTCGCCGATCACGACGCCGATGAGCGGCGTCTCCAGGTCGAGGCAGGTTTCGATCAACCGGGCGATGGCCTCGGCCTGGCCGCGCTCCTCGGCGCCCTTGCCGGGGTAGGCGCCCGACGTATCGACCAGGGTGACGACCGGCAGGCCGAACCGCTCCGCCAGCCGCATCAGGCGCATCGCCTTGCGGTAGCCTTCCGGCCGGGCCATGCCGAAATTGTGGGTCAGCCGGGATTCGGTGTCGTGGCCCTTTTCGTTGCCGATGACGACGACCGAGCGGCCCTCGAAACGGGCGAGGCCGCCGACGATGGCGCGGTCCTCGGCGAAGGCGCGGTCGCCGGCCAGCGGCAGGTAATCCTCGAACAGGTTTTCGATATATTCCAGGGCGTGCGGGCGCTCCGGATGGCGCGCGACAAGAACCTTCTGCCACGGCGTCAGCTTCGCGTAGGCGGTGCGCAACATGCGCTCCACCTTGTCCTGCATCCGGCCGACCTCTTCGGCGATGTTGAGCGCGCCGCCGTCCGTCAGATGGCGCAACTCTTCGATCTTGCCTTCGAGTTCGGCGATCGGCTTTTCGAATTCGAGGAAGGAGGGCATGGGCGGAAGAATAGCGGTTTGCGGCAGAAATTCAATCGGCCTCGAAAGCCGGCGAATCAGCGGCAGGGCGCGGCACCGCCTTTCCCGACGGCATTGCGGGCCGGCGCGCGTTCCGTCAGGCTGTCCAGAAACGCGACCAGATCGGCCCGTTCCCGGTCCGTCAGGTCGAGCCGGCGCAGGATCCGCTCCCCGCCGGCGTGCAGCCGTTCCTCGTCGAGGGTCGAATAGTGCCGGACGACGTCGGCGAGCGTTTTCAGGCTGCCGGCGTGCATGTAGGGCGCGGTGAGCGCCGCGTTGCGCAGGCCCGGCACCCGGAATTCGCCGAAGTTGCTGTGGGCGAGGCGGACATGGCGGGTCTTGACGGCGGTGGACCGCGCCGGATCGTCGTTGAAGCGGCCGAGCAGGGTATAGGGGCTCTTGCGCAATTTGCGGATGCCGCCGAAGCGGCCGGGATCGGCCCGGCCGGGTCCGGCGAAATGCGGCACCCCGGCGTCGGCGAACTCGCCGTTGGCGAAGGCCGGGCCGAAATGGCAGAAGGCGCAGTTGCCCCGGCCGACGAACAGGCGCAGGCCGCGCTTGGCGGCGGCGGGGTAGCGGGACCGGCCGGCGGCGTCGTTGCGGGCGAGCGCGTCGCGGAAATCGTCGAAGGGCGTGCGGCCGGTGACGAGGGTTTCCAGGAACGCGGCCAGCGCCTTGCCGAGATCGACGAAGACCCGTTCGCCGTCCGCGCCGGGCGCCGCGCCGAAAGCCCGCCGGTAATGGCAGGAGAGAGTGCGGTCGGCGCGGACGAGCCGGGCCGCGCCGGCCGCGCCGGCGCCCATCTCGCGCCGGTCGAGCAGCGGCCGGAGATTCTGCGCCCACAGGCTGTCCTGCGCGCCGTCCCAGCCGAACCAGCGGTTGAAGCGCAGATTGAACAGGCTGAGCGCGTTGCGGTCGACCGCCCGCTGGCCGCGGCTGCGCGCGCGGCCGTCGGTCCAGCCCGCGTCCGGCCGGTGGCAGGATGCGCAGGACACCGCGCCGGAAGCCGAGAGGCGCGCGTCGAAGAACAGCGTCCGGCCGAAGGCGATCGCGGCGGGGTTGCCGGAGGCCCGGTTGCTCGGATCGGGCGTCGACGCCGGCGGCCACGGGCCGTGGCGCAGAATTTTGCGCCTTTCGGCGGCCGTAAACTCGACGGCGCCGGCCGGAAGCGCGGCCGCCGCTATTTGTATACAGAATCCAACCAAGAAAAATCTAACAATTCCAGTCATTTGGCGGCTGCCGATTTGAAGTTCCTCGTTCTGCCGCTTCCTTCCCGTCATTTCGACCGGAGCGGTTCGCAGAACCGCGAAGCGGAGAAATGACGGGGAGGGATTGACGAAGCGGCGATCCTGGAACCGGGTCATCGTTCAGGTCATTCCAGCACCATTTCCGCCGTCAGCTTCTCCCGCCCGGCCGGGCCGGCGACCTCGAGGATGAGCCGCCACCGGCCCGGCATGTGGAACAGCAGCCCTTCGGCGACGCCCCTCCGGCCGGCGAGCGCGACGCCGGGCCGGTAGTTCATGCCGTGCCGGTGGTCCGGCATCCAGCCGCGCAGCCGGACCTGCCGGGCCGGCGGCCCGCAGAGCCGGAAGCGGACGGAAAAATGGGCGCCGACCGGAATGGCGGCCGGGGCGGATTGCCACCATACGGACCAGGTCTTTCCGGCGATCCTCTGCGCGCCGGTCCAGCCCGGCGGCCGCTCGCAGGCCGCCGCGCCGCCGGCCGCCAGGACGAGCGCAAAAGCCGCCGCGAGCGCCGAGCCGCACAGGCGCCGCATCATGGCGCTAGCGCAGCTGCGCCAGGTGCGGCCGGATCATCGCCTCGCCGTTGCGCCAGGCGATCTTTTCGGCAAGGTCCGGCGGCAGGTCGCGCAGCCATTCCCGGGTCCAGTCGGCGTGCTCGACGACATAGTGCCAGCGTTCCGGGGTGAAGGTGTCGGTGCCCACCACGATCCGGTCGGGGAAGGCGGCGAACAGGCTGCGCCAGTCGTCGTCGACCCGGCCGCCGTGGGCGTGTTCGCTGCGGAAGGCGAGGTCGGTCCACAGGTTCGGGTGCTTCTCCAGCATCGGGCCAACGATGTCGGGACCGTCGAAGCCGGCATGCGCCCACAGCACCCTGGCCTCCGGCCACTGGTCGAATATCCCGTCGACGGCGCCGGTGTCGGAATGGGCGTGCAGCAGGAGATTGTGCCGGCGCGCCAGTTCGATCATGCGCCGCGGCACGGCCTTGTCCGTCTGCCCGGCGAACAGATGGAATTCGCCGACCGCGACCCAGCGGAACCGTTTCAGCCGGTCTTCGAGGAAGCCGGTCACCGACGGATCGTCGACCCAGCGGCCGATCTCGCCGCGCCGGCGGTAGGGGCGCAGGCTGGGCAGGACCAGGTCCGGCGCGGCGGCGTAGAGCGCGCGGGTGCCGGCGTCGCCCGAACTCGAAATCAGCGCCCGTTTCAGCCCGGCCCTCTCCATAAAGGCGACCGCGTCCGCGACGGAATGGCGCTCCGCCGCATCGTGGCTGAAATGGATATGGGCGTCGAAGATCGGCATCGGCGCGCCGACGGCCCGGGCCGCCGGGGGCAGCAGCGTCGCCGCGGCCGAGGTTGCCAGAAAGCGGCGGCGCGAAATCATGGCGAGGCTCCTTCCCGCTGGGACTCCCGAATCCTGTCACCCCGACCCGCCGCATGGCAAGCCCGCAGGCCGCCCTTCCCGCCCGCGCGGGCGGCGCCGCGCAACCTCCATGCGGCGGGGTCCGGCGAAGTGTCTCAAAATATTTCCTCTTTTTAGCTAATTTTCCTTGAAACGGCGGCCCCCGCGCCCCATATCGGCCCCGCCAACGCCCGGAATGCGCCCGCTGCGGGCCGGCGCCGCGTCGGCCCTGCCCCCGTTCTTCGAGACGGGCGTTTCGAGACGCCCCGGATTGAATCCGGGGCTCCGGCCGGAATGACGGGAAGGCAGAATTGCGGCGACCGGCTGGCCGGAACAAACTATGTAAATATTCCTTATAGGATTATTTTTGCGGCTCTCCCGAATCGCGTTTTCCAGCGTTTCCGCGGGGTTCGGGCGTTTTGGCGACCTTCGAACCGCAAAGAGAAATCAAAATAAAGACCGGTCTGTCTAATTTAGCATAAGGCGCGAAAGGAGATGCCGGGAGGGGGTGTGGCAGCGACCGGTACGGCCGCGTTAGCGCAGGACACCCCTTCGACCTCGCTGCGCTCGGCCACTTCCCCCGCTGAAGCGGGGGAAGGATATCCTTTGTGGCTCGAAGCCGTTTCGCAGAGGAATCGAAGAGGGGCGGCGCCCCGTCAGACCCGGCCGTGGCAGTGCTTGTACTTCTTGCCCGAGCCGCAGGGGCACGGCGCGTTGCGCGAGACCTTGCCCCAGGTCGCCGGATTGCCCGGATCGACCTTTGCCGCGGCCTTTCGGGTGCGCACCGGCGCGATCGCGCCGCCGTTGCCGTTGGTGTATTCCGGCTCGAGTTCCGGCGCGTCGAGGTCCATGCCCGCCATGCGCGCCATATCCTCCAGCGATCCGAGGGGCGGCAGGCCGAAGGGCGCAAGATCGTCGCCCAACCCGGGGCCGGACTGTTCCCAGTCCGCGCTGCTGTCCCGGGGCAGCAGGCTTTCCGGATCGGCGTTCAGTTCGATCTCAAGATGGGAAAGCGCGCCGGCCGCGGTCTCCTTGAGGCCGGCGAGCATGACCTGGAACATGTCGAAGGCTTCGCGCTTGTACTCGATCAGCGGGTCCTTCTGGCCGTAGGCGCGCAGGTTCACGGCCTGGCGCAGATGGTCGAGCTGGAGCAGATGCTCCTTCCATTGCTGGTCGAGAATCTGGAGCAGCACGCTCTTTTCGGCGAGGCGCATCAATTCCGGCGTGTAGGACGCCGTCTTTTCCGCCATGCGCCGGTTCACGGCCTCGAGGATGCGCTCGTAGATTTCCCGGTCGGCGATCCCCTCCTCGGCCGCCCATTCCCGGATCGGCAGGTCGAGGCCGAACACGCCCAGGACACGGGTGTGCAGCCCTTCGATATCCCACTGTTCCGCATAGGCGCCTTCGGGGATCGCGTCCTCGACGATCGCCTCGATCGCCTCTTCGCGGTATTCGCGGATCGTCCCGGAGACGTCGTCGGTCTTCATGATGCCGATGCGCTGGCCGTAGATCACCTTGCGCTGGTCGTTCATCACGTCGTCGAATTTCAGCAGGTTCTTGCGGATTTCGTAGTTGCGTTCCTCGACCTTCCGCTGGGCGCGCTCGATGGCCTTGTTGATCCAGCCGTGGACGACCGCCTCGCCCTCCTTCAGGCCGAGGCGCTGGAGCCAGCCGTCCATGCGGTCCGAACCGAAGATGCGCATCAGGTCGTCCTGCAGGGACAGGAAGAAGCGCGAATTGCCGGGATCGCCCTGGCGGCCGGAGCGGCCGCGCAGCTGGTTGTCGATGCGCCGGCTCTCGTGGCGCTCCGTGGCGACGACGAACAGGCCGCCGGCCGCGATCACCCGTTTCTTGCGCTCATCGACCTCGGCGCGGATCTCGGCCTCTTTCGCATCGCGCTCCGGGCCTTCCGGGAGGTCGCCCAGCTCCTGCACGATGCGCATGTCGGCGTTGCCGCCCAACCGGATGTCGGTGCCGCGGCCGGCCATGTTGGTGGCGATGGTGACCGCCGACGGCTCGCCGCCCTGGGCGATGATGAAGGCCTCGCGCTCATGGTGCCGGGCGTTCAGCACCTGGTGCGGAATCTTCCGTTCCCGGAGCTTTCCGGACAGCAGTTCGGACTTCTCGATGCTCACCGTGCCGACCAGCATGGGCTGGCCGCGCTTCGAGCAATCCTCGATCAGGTCGAGCACGGCGGCGTCGCGCTCCTCGCCGGTGCGGTAGACCTCATCGTCCTCGTCGACCCGTTCGACCGGCAGGTTTGTCGGCACGTCGACGACTTCCAGCTTGTAGATGTCGATAAATTCCGCCGCTTCCGTCATCGCCGTCCCGGTCATGCCGGCCAGCTTCGGATACATGCGGAAATAGTTCTGGAAGGTGATCGACGCGACGGTCTGGTTCTCCGTCTGGATCTGCACGCCTTCCTTGGCCTCGAGCGCCTGGTGCAGACCGTCGGAATAGCGCCGGCCCTCCATCATGCGGCCGGTGAACTCGTCGATGATGATGACCTGGTCGTTCTTGACGATGTAATCGGTATCGCGCCGGAACAGGGTATGGGCGCGCAACGCCTGGTTGGCGTGGTGGACGACGCTGACATTCTGCATTTCGTACAGGCTGTGGCCGCCGAGCAGTCCGGCTTCGGCCAGCAACGCCTCCAGATGTTCGTTGCCGGCGTCGGTCAGCGCGACGGTCTTCTGTTTCTCGTCGATCTCGTAATCGTCGGGCGAGAGCTTCGGGATGACCTTGTCGACCGCGATATACAACTCGGAGATATCGTCGGTGGGGCCGGATATGATGAGCGGCGTGCGCGCCTCGTCGATCAGGATCGAATCGACCTCGTCGACGATCGCGAAGCTGAACGGGCGCTGGACCATCTCCTCCAGGTCGAACTTCATATTGTCCCGGAGATAGTCGAAGCCGTACTCGTTGTTCGTCCCGTAGGTCACGTCGCAGGCATAGGCCGCGCGGCGCTCGTCGTCGTTCAGCTCGTGGGTGATGCAGCCGACGGTGAGGCCGAGAAACTTGTAGACCTGCCCCATCCATTCGGCGTCGCGCCGGGCCAGATAGTCGTTGACCGTAACGACGTGAACGCCCTTTCCGGCAAGCGCGTTGAGATAGACCGGCAGGGTTGCGACCAGCGTCTTGCCCTCGCCGGTTTTCATTTCGGCGATCATGCCGCGGTGCAGGATGGCGCCGCCGATCAGCTGCACGTCGAAATGCCGCTCGCCCAGGGTGCGCCAGGCCGCCTCGCGGACGGTGGCGAAAGCGTCGGCCAGCAGGTCGTCGAGCGATTCGCCGTCGGCATGGCGCTGCCTGAGCCAGCCGGTGCGGGCCGCGAGGTCCGCATCCGACAGCGCCTGCATCTCCGGCTCCAGCCCGTTGATCCGGTCGATCAGCGGCTGGACGCGGCCGATGTAGCGTTCATTCGCAGTGCCGAGGAATTTTCTGGCGAGGTTGCCGAACATTGACGACGATCCTGAAACGACGGGCGCGCGCCGGCCGCTCCGGGACGGGAGCAAGCGCGGCCATCGAGGCGCGGGAACTGCATGAATTCCGGGTTAAGGACAGATAGGGGGGGCGCCCATAGCTGTCAACGAACCGCGCCGCCCCTGCCGCTGTTACGCCTCGCCGCGCAGGATGGCGCCGGTCGCGGCCCGAGTTGCCGCCCGGTAGCCGTCCGCGGTTACGCTCAGATGCCCGCGCAGAACCGTGTGGAACGCCGGCAGCCTGTGGAACGGCACGGCCGGCCAGGCATGGTGCTCGACATGGTAGGGCATGTTCCAGGCGATGAAACGCACCGGCCGGTTCGTGAAGGTCGTGCGGGTGTTCTCGAGCATGTTCGCGACATGCGGGCAGCCGGTGTGCTCGGCGAGCAGGTAGACGCGCAGGAAGGGCTGGCCGAGCAGCGCGGGCAAGGCCCAGAGCCACAGCAGGGCCGCACTGCCGGCCAGGACCGATAACCCGGCGGCGGCGAGATATACGGCGAGGAACGACCGGGCCTCCCAGGCCACCGCAGCGCGCGCTGCCGGCGGCACGAAGCCGTCGCGGTTGCGGCCGGCGGCGTTGACCAGCAGCGTGCGGATCTGGCTCGTCCAGTACGGGCCACCGGCGATGAGCCAGGCGAGGCCGGCCTTCGACGCCGGCAGCGGCCGGGCCAGCTCCGGGTCGCGTCCGGGATCGTGGGTGTAGCGGTGATGGTCCATGTGGAAATGATGGAACCAGACCGGCGGCAGCAGGTTGACGAGGCCGGTTCCCCAGCCCGCCGCCGCGTTCAGCCAGGCGCTGCGGAACGGCGTCTTGTGCACCGCCTCGTGCTGCAGGCAAAACAGGAAGACCAGCAGGATCCCGTGGAGCGGCAACAGGACCGGCCATCCGGGCGCTTCGAGCGCGATCGGGGAGCCGGTGACGGCGACCATCGCCAGGTGGCCGGCAAGATGGGCGAGGCCCTTGCGGTCGGAACGCTGCAGAAGCGCGCGCCGCTGCGCCCTGTCCAGCCGGCCGACGACATCGCGATGGTCGGATTTCCGCCGCACCGGTCCGTCTGCGTCCATCGATCACTGCCCGTTGCCGCGGCGGCCATTGAGCGCCGGGCCGGTCAGGCCCTACAGTGCGCCGCCTCGAACGCACCAGACTAGCACATCCGGGACGAGATGGAGCAGCCCGAATCTTGGTTTGCCGCCGACTACGCCGAAGCGCGCGCGAAATTCCGCGCAGCGGCGGAACGGGCCGGCGCGGCGCTAGCCGCGCACCGCAACCCCGCCGCCCGGCAGCCGGAAGGCGGCGATCTCACGACCGATGTCGCGCGGCTCGGCCCAGCGCCGGACAGGGCTGCAAAGGTGCTGATCGCTTCGTCCGGCGCCCACGGCGTCGAAGGCTTTTGCGGCGCCGGCTGCCAGATCGGGATGCTGGAGACCGGCGCGGTCGACCTGCTGCCGGACGGCTGCGCCCTGGTGCTCGTCCACGCCCTCAATCCCTACGGCTTCGCCTGGCTGCGCCGGGTGACGGAAGACAATATCGACCTCAACCGGAACAACCTCGATCATGGCGCCGGCCATCCGGCCAATCCGGCCTATGCCGAAATCCACGCCTGGCTGACGCCGCGCGACTGGACCGGGCCGGGGCGCGAAAGGGCCGATGCCGCCATCGCCGCCTATATCAAGGAGCATGGCATGTTCGCCTTCCAGGAGGCGGTGAGCGGCGGACAGTACGATTTTCCCGACGGCCTGTTCTTCGGCGGCCGGGCGCTTTGCCGGTCGGCGCAGACCTGGCGGGCGATCGTCGAGGATCATTGCCGCGGTGCGGAACGGGTTGCCCATCTGGATTTCCACACCGGGCTCGGCGACTATGGCGCCTGCGAAATCATCGGCGTCGAAGGGGCCGGCGGCGCGGGCGCCGGGCGCGCACGCCAATGGTATGGCGACGCGGTGAAATCGCCGGAACGGAACGACAGCCTGTCCGCGGTCGTGACCGGCTCGGTGGAGAACGCATTCGACGGCATCGCCCGGGAAACCGAGGTGACGAGCGTCGCGCTGGAATACGGCACCCGTACCTTGCCGGAAGTGCTTGAGGCCCTGCGCGCCGACAACTGGCTGCATCTGTACGGCGATCCGGAATCGGACGAGGGCAAAGCGATCAAGCGGCAAATCCGGGACGCGTTCTACGGCGACGAGCCGGAATGGAAGCGAACGGTCTGGGAAACGGCCGACCGGGTCGTGCGGCAGGCCGCGGCCGGCCTTGCGGGATGAGCGAACGATGACAGAACCGACTGCGGAAGTAATCCTGCCCAGCCCGGATTTCGACGCCACGCTCGCCTTTTTCCGGGAAACCCTGGGCTTCCGGCTCGACGCCATCCATCCGGCCGACGATCCGGCGGTCGCCAGTCTTTCCGGCTACGGCCTCCGGCTGCGACTGGATCGCGACGCCGGGGGGCCGCCGCCCGCCCTGCGCATCGTCAGCGCCGATCCGGCGGCGCTGCTGGACGGCGCCCGCCAGGTCACGGCGCCCAACGGCGCGGCGGTGACGGTGGTCGAGGCCGACCCTCCGCTCGACCTGCCGCCGCTCGACCAGAGGCTGACCGTCTGCCGGATGAACGGCGGGGACGACGGGGACGGGGACGACGGGGACGGGGACGGCTGGGGCGTCGGCCGGGCCGGCATGCTTTACCGCGACCTGATCCCGGAGCGCGAGGGCGGCCGGTTCATCGCCTCCCATATCCGTATCCCGGACGGCGGACCGGTGCCGGACAACGTCCATTTCCACAAGATCCGCTTCCAGATGATCTACAACTACAAGGGCTGGGTCCGGCTGGTCTACGAGGACCAGGGCGAGCCCTTCGTCATGGGGCCGGGCGATTGCGTGCTCCAGCCGCCGGAGATCCGCCACCGGGTGCTGGAATGCTCGGACGGGCTGGAAGTTATCGAGATCGGCTGCCCGGCCGAGCACATGACCCTGCTCGACCACGACCTGCCCCTGCCGACCGGCCGGCGCCTGCCGGAGCGGGATTTCGGCGGCCAGCGCTTCGTCCTGCACCGGGCCGGGGAGGCCGGCCGGGCGCCGGCGGACCTCGCCGGGTTCGAGGCGCGCGACCTCGGCATCGCGGCGGCGACCGGCGGCCTGGCGGATGCCGCGGTGCTCCGGCAGGCGTCGGAAGACATCGACGTTACGACCCGCCATGCCGGCGAGTTCCTGTTCCATTTCGTGCTCGACGGCGGCATGACGCTCTCGGTCGATGGCGCGGAAACGGAAGCGCAGGCGCTGGCGGCAGGAGACTGCTTCACGCTGCCGAAGGAAACCCCCTTCCGGATAAGTGCGGCGTCGGGGCCGCTGGAGTTGCTGCGGGTCCGGCTGCCGTAGCCCGAATCGGCCTCGCGGCTCCGGTGTCCTTCGAGACGGGGCTTCGAGACGCAGTGCTGCACACTGCTCCTCGGCCCCTCCTCAGGATAAAGCTGTGCGAGTTGGGGCTGATACAACCCTTCGTCTTGAGGAGGGCGTTGAGGAGCCCCGGACTCGATCCCGGGCGTCTCGAAGGACGGCCGCGGCAATGCGCAATGCAAAGTCAGACATCTTGACAGCATTCTTATTAGGCATCATGATGTTTCGATGCGAACCACACTAACCATCGACCCGGATGTCGAGTTGCTTCTTCAACGGGAAATGCGGCGCACGGACCGGAGCATGAAAGCCGTCGTGAACGATGCGTTGCGCGCGGGATTGGGGCTTCGCGGCAAGCCGCCGCGAACACAGCGTTACACGGTCGAGCCGCACGCATTCGGCTTCAAGCCGGGCGTCGATGTCGACCGGTTCAATCAGCTTGCCGACGAGCTGGAGGCAGAGGAAACCGTCCGGCGGCTCGACAGGTGATCGTACCTGACGTCAACCTGCTCCTGCATGCCCACAATTCGCAGTTCCGGAAGCACATCGCGGCGCGGCAGTGGTGGGAAACGCTCCTGAACGGTTCGGACAGTGTCGGCCTTCCCTGGGCGGCAGTCCTCGGTTTCATCCGAATAGCGACGCATCCGAAGATTCTCGACTATCCGCTCGACGTGGACGGCGCCTGCGGGCGCGTCCGGTCCTGGCTCGACAGGCCGCAGACGATTCTCATTCATCCCGGAGACCGTCACGCGGACATCCTGTTCGATCTCCTTGAGGCCGCGGGCTCGGCCGGCAATCTTACAACGGATGCGCACCTCGCCGCCCTGGCGATCGAGCACCAGGCCGAACTGCACTCGACCGACGCCGATATGGCGCGTTTTCCCGGCCTGCGCTGGGTCAATCCGCTTGCCTGAAATTCCGCTGCGGCCCGGTCTCAGCCGCCCGCCAGCAATTTCTCCGCCGTTTCCAGGTCTTCCGGGCGGTTGGCGTTGAAGAAGGGGTCCGGCGGGCCGGGATCGAAATCGGCGACGGCCAGCCTGTAGCGCGCCGTCCAGCGGTCCACCTTGGCGATCCCCTCGTCGCGCAGGGCGGTTTCGAGCGCATCGCGCAGGCCGACCGGCCACAGGCCGATGACCGGGTGATGCCGCCCGCCGGAGGCCGCGCAGGCCATGTCGGCGCCGTCCCGCCGCACCGCGCCATGCAGCCGCCCGGCCAGATCCGCCGGCAGGAACGGCGCATCGGTCGCCACCGTCAGCACCCAGCCCGCCTCCGGCGCGTTGGCGGCGGCCCAGGCCATGCCGGTCAGCACGCCGGCAAGCGGGCCGGGCCGGCCGGGCACCAGATCGGCGGCGACCGGCAGGCCGAAGGCGGCGAAGCGGGCCGGATCGCCGTTGGCGTTCAGGACCAGCCGGCCGACCTGCGGCGCGACCCGTTCGATGGCGCGCGCGAGCAATGGCCGCCCGGCGAGCGGGCGCAGGCATTTGTCGCCGCCGCCCATCCGGCGCGCCCGGCCGCCGGCGAGCAGCACGCCGACGGTTGCAGGGTCGGGGCTTCCGGGCTGCATGGATTTCGTCGCTGTCGCTCCAGAGCGCTTCCAGGGCCTCTTCCTACGGTATGTCCGGCAACGGCGGAAGCACGGCGGGCGCCCTTCGAACCGGGCGGCCTTATACGGTTCCGACGGCTGCACTGCCGCGTTATGCTGCCGGCCCGGCCGAAACCGGGGAGCGGGACCGAAGGGCAGACGGTGCGATGACGACCCTGACGCGAGAAAAACTGCTGGAGCGCGACGCCGACGACCCGCTGGCGCGGGTGCGCGAGCGTTTCGACCTGCCCGACGGCATGATCTATCTCGACGGCAACTCGCTGGGCGCCCTGCCCCGCATCACCGGGGACCGCATCCGAAAGCTCATCGAGGACCAGTGGGGCCTCGACCTGATCAAGAGCTGGAACGCCCACGACTGGTACCACATGCCGCGGCGCTGCGGCGCCAAGCTCGCGCCGTTCATCGGCGCGAAGCCTGAGGAGGTCGTCTGCGCGGATTCGACCTCCGTCAACCTGTTCAAGCTGCTCGCCGCCGCGCTGGCCGAACGGCCGGAGCGCAGGGTCATCGTTTCGGAGAAGGGCAACTTCCCGACCGACCTCTACATCGCCCAGGGCCTGACCGGGATGCTGGGCCGCGGCCACGAATTGCGCCTGATCGAGCGCGACGCGGAACTGGACGGCGCGATCCGGGACGATGTCGCCGCCGTCATGCTGACCCATATCGACTACCGCAGCGGGCGCATGCACGATATGGCGGCGGTAACCCGAAAGGCGCACGACGCCGGCGCCCTGGTGCTGTGGGACCTGGCGCACAGCGCCGGCGCGGTGCCGGTCGACCTCAACGGCGCCGATGCCGACCTCGCGGTGGGATGCGGCTACAAGTATCTCAACGGCGGCCCCGGCGCGCCGGCCTTCCTGTTCATCGCCGAACGGCTTCAGGACCGCATCCGGCCGCCGCTCTCCGGCTGGATGGGCCACGCCGCGCCCTTCGATTTCGACCGGGCCTACGCGCCGGCCGAGGGCATCGCGCGCAACCTGTGCGGCACGCCGCCGGTGCTCAGCCTCGCCGCGCTCGAAGCCGGCCTCGATACCATGGCCGGTCTCGACATGGCCGCCGTCCGCGCCAAGTCGCTCGCGCTCGGCGACCTGTTCATCGAACTTGTGGAAAGCCGCTGCGCCGGCCACGGTTTCAGGCTGGCCTCGCCGCGCGACGCCACCCGGGGCAGCCAGGTCAGCTTCGCCCATCCCGACGGCTTCCCGATTATGCAGGCGCTGATCGACGACCGCGTCATCGGCGACTTCCGCGCGCCGGATATCCTGCGTTTCGGCTTCACGCCGCTTTATACCCGCTATGTCGATATCTGGGACGCGGTGGACGTGCTGTCCGGGATCATGGACAGCGGCCGGTGGAACGAGCCGCGCTTCCGCGCCCGCGGCACCGTGACCTGACGCGCCCGGCCGGCGCACGCCTATTGCGCGGGGCGGACCGTCGGCGTATGCTGCAATCACGAAACGGACAGGGAGGTGAGGATGACCGCCATGCCGGTTGACGATGCGGAATTTTTTTTCGACCGACAAATTCAAAACGAAATTCGAGATTCAGAGATGCAGGAAGTTAAAGACCAACAGATCGGAGAACGGGAGTTTCACGAATATTGGGAAAGTGAAAGACAAAAATATAGCGAAAAATTCCAGCGAATATGTAAACTAATCGAAGGCGAAAATAACGAAGATCTAAGTGATGATGAACAACAAGAGTTGGCGAAATTCAAAGACGAAAATCCAAAACAATACGAGAGTTTGAAAGAATTCCTGTCCTGAATTCATACATGTGAGGCAGTCCCGGAAAATCGGATAGGTCATTAAGGTGTATTCCACCGTCTGACGGAGGAATGCAGATGAACGGAAAACGACGCAGGCTTTCGGGGAAGATGAAGGCGAAGATCGCCTTGGGGGATCTTCGGGTTGATCGGACGCTTCTGCCTGAGCACCCTCGAAATCGCCCCGCGGCTAAAGAAAATCAGTAAAACTTCGGAATCAGGACACTACTTCCATATCGGATCGATTCCATTTTGCCGTAGCCACTCGTCAGCCATATTCAATATTTCTTCTCCCTTAAAGGCTTCGAATGCATTTACTACATAGCATGGAACAGCGTTCTTCCAGCCCCCAATCGATTTGAAAAATTTGCCTTCTACGCTTTCGCGCAGCCGCTTGTCATCGGTCCACTCCGATTGAAGAAATCTTTTCAGTATTTCGTGATGTTCGCCATGCTCAAGCCCCGGAATCTCGAGATAACGGTCTGACTCTGCCGACACACGTTCGCGCGCTTCACGATTCTCATCGGGAGAGATGCCAAGCTCATGTGACGCATCCTCGTCTTTCTCGCAAACCCAGAGAACATGGCCCTTGCGCCGGTCTAGCCAAGTCTTTTGCGGACATTTATCGTGGTAATCGGTATCACGCCCAAATGCGAGCACGACGAAATTGTATTGATCGATCTCGATCCGCATATAGTTATGCTCCTTCATCGTCACCCTCCTCATTCCGGTTCGCAGTATCCCAATCCGTAAATTGAAGGGAGGGGATTAATCCCCTCCCCTAATTTCTATCTATTAGAACTTATTTTAGTCAAATCCCAGAGTATTATAAGACCTAAAACTAGGGCCTGTTAACACTATTTGTTGATTTTGGCGGCTTGCTCATGTTAGTTTTCCGGTATGGAGATCACGGAAGCTCAATATGCCCGCATTGCCCCGTACCTTCCGGTGCAGCGCGGCAACGTCAGCCTGTCGAACCTGCAGGTGCTCAACGCCATTCTGTACGTCGCCGAGCACGGCTGCAAGTGGCGGGGTCTGCCGGAGCGCTTCGGCAACTGGCACACTATCTACACGCGCATGAACCGCTGGTCGAAGAGCGGGGTGCTCGACCGGGTGTTCGAGCAGTTGCAGCGGCAGCGGATCGTGCGCCTCAAGGTCGAGGCCGTTTCGATGGACAGCACCATCGTCAAGGTGCATCCCGACGGGACGGGGGCGCTAAAAAAAACGGACCTCAATCGATCGGCCGATCCCGCGGCGGCTGGACCACCAAGCTTCATATGGTTGCCGCGGATGCCCGGACGGCCGTGACCTTTTCGCTCTCCCCCGGACAGGCACACGACGCGCCGGAAGGGCGCAAGCTGCTGCGCCGCCTCGGCCGGCAGACCGGCAGACCGGCGCTGGCGATGGACCGGGCCTACGAGGGCGACGAGACACGCCAACTCGCGCTCGACCTCGGCTTCGCGCCCGTCGTTCCCCCGCTCAGAACCCGGCGCAATCCCTGGACCTACGACCGGGACATGTACAAGCGGCGCAACGAGATCGAGCGCCTGTTCAGGAGGCTCAAGGGCTTCCGGCGCATCTTCTCGCGCTTCGAGAAACTCGATGCCCTCTTCCTGGGCTTCGTCCACTTCGCACTCATCTACGATGCCGTGCGTTAGTGTGAACAGGCCCTAGCTTAAAACCAGCCTCTAAAACATCTTCAGTAGAAATATTTTCTTTAGGAGGGTAATATTTCGTTGTTGTTTTATCGCTACCATAATAGCCACCACCACCAATACTGCTGCTGGATTTACTGGTAGCTTGTTTTCTTTTTTCATACTCTAATCGTCTTTTTATCTTTTCTAGTTCATCTATAATTTCTTCTTCAGCAGCATTATTCGCTAATACGGCACCAGCAGCTAATCCGATTATACAGGCTTCTCGTTCATTCATAATGTACCTCCTGTTTTGCCTCCACAATCGCTGGAACCTTGCCGCCTGCGCGACCGCAGGCGGCAAGGAGCGCGGCCCCGAATCGGGGACCGCTTGCATTGATATAACAGTAGGAAAATAGGAGAATCGCGGCTAACCCGCTATTAGCGGGTGCAACGTCTTAATATCTCGAAACGCTGACGCCGTCAAGATATATTTCCAGCCCGGCTTGACACTGCCGGGCTGCGCCGTTTCTATGCGCGCCAGTCGAGTGCACGGAACCGCCCGGCGGCAGGGACGCCGGGCGGAGTCTTTGTCCGGCCGGCCCAGCCTGCCGGAGACCGCCGCGCCAGCCGGGAAGGAATCGCCGGGCTCATGGGCCAGCTGATCTTCGAAACTGTCCTGAACGGGCTGCAGTTCGGCATCTTCCTGTTCCTGGTCGCCGGCGGCCTGACGCTCGTTCTGGGCATCATGAGCTTCGTGAACCTGGCCCACGGGTCCATGTTCATGATGGGCGCCTATGTTGCGGCCTGGGTGTTCCAGCAGTCCGACAGCTTCCTGCTCGCCGCCATCGTCGGGTTGCCGGCGATCCTGCTGCTCGGCATCGCGCTCGAATATCTCGCCTTCCGGACGCTTTACACGCGGGACCATCTGGACCAGGTGCTGGCCACCTTCGGCTGCATCCTGTTCTTCAACCAGATGGTGCTGGTCGTCTTCGGTGCGGAAAGCCAGGAATTCAAGCTGCCGGAATCGATCAACTTCCCGTTCCCGCTGTTCGGGTTCACCTATCCCTTCTACCGCCTGATCGTGATTCTCGCCGGTATCCTGGTGGCGATCGGCCTGTTCCTCGCGATTACCCGGACCCGGACCGGGATGCGCATCCGGGCCGGCGCGTCCAACCGCGCCATGGTCGGGGCGCTCGGCGTCAACGTGATCGCGCTCTACACGATCGTATTCGGCATCGGCGCGGCGCTGGCCGGTTTCGCCGGCATCATGATCGGCCCGATCGAATCGGTCGAAAGCGGCATGGGCGAGGAAAAGCTGATCCTCGCTATCGTGGTGATCGTGATCGGCGGCATCGGCTCGATCCGCGGCGCCTTCATCGCCTCGATCCTCGTCGGGCTGGTCGAGATCGGCGGCCGGGTCTTCATGACGGATATCCTGCGCGCCTTCCTGAACGAGGAATTCGCCCAGACGGCCGGTCCGGCGCTGGCCTCGATGACGATCTACATCCTCATGGCGGCGATCCTGTTCTTCAAGCCGGAGGGGCTGTTCCCGGCCCGCACCGGCTAGCGGGAACGGAGGGGCGAGACCATGGCCGGACACGGCAATTCCAACCTGAACCCGCGCATCCGCCTGTCGTTCGCCGACCCCCGCTTCGTCATCATGGTCATCGGCCTGATCGGCCTTGCCGTCCTGCCGATTATCGCGGCCGAGGCGGACGACGTGTTCATGATCTCCTTCATGGCCAAGATGATGATCTTCGCCATCGCGGCGGCCAGCCTGGACCTGATTCTGGGCTATGGCGGCATGATCAGCTTCGGGCACGCCGCCTATATCGGCCTCGGCTCCTATGCCGTCGCCGTATCGGCGCGCTATTTCAGCGACCTGTGCGTCGATGTCGAGGAAGGCCGGGCCTGCGCCTACGGCTTTCTCGCCAGCGGCTATTTCCAGTTCGCCGTCGCCGTCGTCGGTTCGGCACTGGTCGCCCTGGTGATCGGCGCGATCTCGCTGCGGACGACCGGCCTCTATTTCATCATGATCACGCTGGCCTTCACGCAGATGCTGTTCTTCCTCGGCATCAGCCTGGAGCCGTTCGGCGGCGACGACGGGATGCCGCTCGACGAATTCAGCGATTTCGCCGTTTTCGCCATCGGGGACGACGTGTTCTACGACGGCGACGGCGCGACCCTCTACTATCTCTGTTTCGGCGCCCTGCTGCTGTCGCTGCTGCTGCTGCGCCGGTTCGTGAATTCGCGTTTCGGCATGGTGATCCGCGGCGGCTATTCCAACCCGGTCCGCATGGCGGCGCTCGGCTACCCGGTCTACCGCTACCGCCTCACCGCCTTCGTCGTCGCCGGCGCAATCTGCGGCGTCGCCGGCGCCCTGTTCGCCAACCACCAGGAATTCCTCACGCCGGAATACATGATGTGGATCCGCTCCGGCGAGATCATGATCATGGTCATCATGGGCGGCATGGGGACGATCTTCGGCCCGGTCTTCGGCGCGCTCGCCTTCCTGAGCATCGAGGAGTTCCTGCAGGAGCTGGTCGGCCAGGATTACTGGATGATCGTGTTCGGCCCGATGCTGGTCCTGCTCGTGCTGTTCGCCAAGCGCGGCCTGTTCGGCCTGATCCCGGACAACTGGGCGGCGATGCCGCGCTTCGCCGCCGGTTTCGTTCTGGTGGCCGCGGCCGCTGCGGTCTTCCTGTTCCTGATCACCCTGGCGACGCCGTTCACCATCGTGGCGGCGTTCATCCTGCTGGCGCTCGCGTTCAAGCTGGGGGTCGATTATGCCGGCTGGCCCAATCCGCTGAAGCGGCTGGCGGCGCTCGCCGGAGGACGGCGGGATGGCTGACCTTCATCTCCCCGACCAGCATCTCCCCGACCTGCATCTCCCCGACCTGCATCTCGAAGTCCGCAACCTGTCCAAGAGCTTCGGACAGGTCCACGCGACCCGGAACGTCAATCTGGGCGTCGAGCGCGGCGAGGTCCACGCCATCATCGGCCCGAACGGCGCCGGCAAAACGACCCTGATCGCGCAACTGAGCGGCACGCTCAGGCCGGACAGCGGCGAGATCGTCTTCAACGGCCACGACATCGCCGGCCTGCCGGCGCACAAAATCTCGATGCTCGGCCTCGCCCGGTCGTTCCAGGTGACCAGCATCTTTCTGGACTTCACCGCCGAGGACAATGTCGCGCTCGCCGTCCAGGCCCATGCCGGCAACTCCTTCAAATTCTGGAAACCGGCGCAGACCGACCCGACGCTGCGCGATCCGGCGCGCCGGGCGCTCGAGACGGTCGGCCTCGCCGGCCGGGCCGACACGCTGGCGGCCGACCTGTCCCACGGCGAGCAGCGCCAGCTCGAAATCGCCATGGCGCTCGCCACCGGGCCGTCCATGCTGCTGCTCGACGAGCCGATGGCCGGCATGGGCGCCGAGGAATCGGCGCGCATGGTGGAGTTGCTCCGCAGCTTTGCCGGAGACCACACGATCCTGTTGATCGAGCACGATATGGACGCCGTCTTCGCGCTGGCCGACCGGATCACCGTGCTGGTCTACGGCGAGGCCGTCGCGACCGGCGCGCCCGACGAGATCCGCGGCAACGACGAAGTCCGCGCCGCCTATCTCGGCGAAGACTGACAGGGAAGACTGGCGGAGAGGACTGGCAGGACCGGGCGATGTTGACCCTCGAAAGCGTCGAAACCTTCTACGGCCAGAGCCAGGTCCTGTTCGGCATGGACCTCTCGGTGAACGACGGCGAGGTCGTCACCCTGCTCGGCCGAAACGGCATGGGCAAGACGACCACGATCCGCTCGATCATGGGCCTGACCCCGGCGCGGCGCGGCAGTATCGCGTTCGACGGCGAGGACATCCGCAACCGCCTGCCCTACCAGGTGGCGCGCGCCGGCCTCGGCCTGGTGCCGGAGGGCCGCCAGGTCTTCCCCAATCTCACGGTCGAGGAGAACCTGATCTCGACCCACGAGAACCGCCACGGCAGCGACGATCCCTGGACGCTGGAAAAGGTCTACAACCTCTTTCCGGCCGTCGCCGAGCGCCGCCGCAACATGGGCAACCAGCTGTCCGGCGGCGAGCAGCAGATGGTGGCGATCAGCCGGGCGCTGATGACCAACCCCAAGCTGCTGATCCTGGACGAGGCGACCGAAGGGCTGGCGCCGCTGATCCGCCAGGATATCTGGCGCACCCTCGACATGCTGAAGGATCACGGCGAATCGATCCTGCTGGTCGACAAGAATGTCGAGGCGCTGACCCGCCTGGCCGACCGCCACTACATCATCGAGAAGGGCAAGGTCGTCTGGACCGGCGACAGCGCCGAACTGCGCGCCGCCGAGGATCTGCAGCACCGCTATCTGGGCGTGTGAGGCGAGGCCCGCTCCATCCGGGGCGGCAGTTTTTGTTGGAACCTGGAGAATATAAGCGCTTGGCAAAATTGGATCGTCCGGGGCTAAGTCCTGCGTTCGTCCTGAAGTACCGTCATCCCGAGTAGCCGCGGACCAATGGCAGGTCGATTTGCGCAGCGCCGCCGCAGGGGAGCCGTACAACGCGCCGAGGCCGGCCGTGCGTCGACCGTACGGGCTTCGAAGCTCAACGGGTGAAGCATGTCGCAGGAAGAAGAATCGTTGCGGGAAGTCGGCCGGAGGGGGCTGCGCCACCTGTTCCCCTCTCTGGACGAGGAGGGCCGCGCCCTCTGGGAAGCCCGCATGAGTTGGAGAAGCCTTGCGAAAGGGGATGTGCTCTTTCGCGAAGGCGACCCGTCGGATGCTCTGTATGTCATGTTGCAGGGACGGCTCGTCGCTGTCGCCGGAAACGAGCGGTGCGAGGAGGTTGTCGTCTCGGTCATCGGCCCCGCGGAGACGGTCGGCGAGAACGGGCTCATTTCCAGCGACCCGAGAGACCTGACTGTCAAGGCGTTGACCGACAGCAAGCTGTTCCGGCTGTCCGGGGACGACTTCGCCGTACTCCATCGGGAACATCCCTCCATCCTGCTCGATCTCGCCCGGCTTCTGGTCCGGCGCCACACGCAGAACATCCAGAAGTTCGTCGCCAAGAATGAACAACTGAAAAAGATCGCGCTGATCCGAACCGAGAACACTCCGACGATCGAGGCGTTCCTGGACCGGTTCGGGAAGGGGATCTCTTCGGCGACGGGAGCCTGGCTGGTGTCCTCGGACGACGTCGTGACGCAGTTCGGCAACGATGCGACGTTCTTCCTCGATCTCATCGAGTATTTGAGCCTGGACCTGACCTGCATCGTCTTCGAGGCGGAATTGTCGGATCCCCGTCTGGAGCTCTTCTACGAGAGCTTCTTCGATGCGGTCGTGTGGCTGGTGGATGCAGAGTCCTCCCCGGAAGTCTGCCGCCGGCAATTGGAGGAGCAGTTTCCGCACGTCTTCTCCTACAATGTGCGGCGGGAATTGCTGCTCGTCCGCCGGCCCGGTGTCCCCAGGCGCGCCCGGCCCTGGTTGGAGGACGACACATTCGACCTCGTCCATCATGTGGAGCTCGACAACCTGTCGGATTACAACCGGGTGATCCGGTTTTTCCGCGGCGAAGCCGTGGGCGTGGTGCTGTCGGGCGGCGGAGCCCGAGGCTGGTTTCATCTCGGCGCGCTATGTGCGCTGCAGGAGGCTCGAATTCCCATAGACGCCATCGGGGGGGCCAGTAGCGGGGCGTTCGTCGCCGCCTGCTATGCCGAGAATCCGGTCTATGACGAGTACCGCCGTATGGTGCACGACGCCGCCATGGCGAACGCAAACCACATGGCGCTGCGCAACTTCACCATGCCCAAGGTGTCGGTCTTCAACGACAGGCGCCCGACGGAAACCCTGTTGGCCAGCTTCGGCGACCGGCGCATCGAGGATCTTCAAATCCCCTTCTTCTGCGTGAGCTGCAACCTGAACCAGAATGAGGAAACCATCTGGCGGCAGGGGAATCTGTGGAGAAGCGTTCGCGCCAGCGCGGCCATTCCCGGCATCCTTTCGCCCGTTATCGAAGAAGGGGAGTTGCACTTCGACGGGGGCTTGGTGAACAACCTCCCGGTTGACGCGATGCGCCGGCTCCTGCCTCCGGGGAGCGCCATAGTCGCGGTGGACGTCACCGACACGAGCATCGACGAGACCAGCTACGATTTTCCCTCGAGCCTCGGATTCGTGGATAGTCTGCTCATGTTCTTCAGGCTGAAGGGACGCCGGTATCTGTTTCCGAGCTTTCGCGATACCTTTCTGAAGGCGCTTATGGTCGGGGCGATCGAACGGATCGAGAAGAACCGGGTCGAGGCCGATTTCCTGATCCGGCCCGACCTGGGTTCTATCGGGATGACGGATTTCCGGGCGGGTCTGCCGCTGATCGAGACCGGCTATCGGGAGACGCACAGGCTTCTGGAGGCTCTGCCGGATACCGACCGCAGCCGCTTCTTCCTCAAGGACCGGGCCGAACTGCAATGAGTTGCCGGAAGCTCCGCCGGGGTGGAGCTTCAACCCGCCTCTCTCGCTGCGGTCGCGGCCGTTGGGCCCGGGCTGCGGATTTACCGGGACAGCGAATCGCCACGGCGACGCCTCGCCAGCCGGCGCGCGCGCGCGTTCCACTGCCGGAACGTCATCGCCCGTTCCGGATCGCGGGCGCCCGGACTGTCCGGCCGCAGACGCGCCTGCGCACTCAGGACCCGGCCGAAGCTCGGCGGCGCGGTGCTCATGGGCGTTGCGCCGGCGCGCCGCCGGCGATCCGGTCGTAGGCCAGTCCGGCCGCCGCCACGTCCTGGATCGCGATGCCGACCGAATCGTAAACGACCGTCGCCCCTGCGGGCACCGCCGCATTCCCGGCGTACACCTCGCCGACTTCGGCGAAGATTTTGCAGTTCGAGCCGCGGACGTCGCCGGCCTGGTCCCGCGCTGCGTCGCGCGATTCGACCAGCACCGTATGGGCCATCGCCGCGTCGTCCAGCTCCCGGCCGTCGGCGCCGTTCCAGCCGACCGAGGCGACCAGGGCGCCGTCCCGGACCCAGGCGCCCCTGAGGACCGGTTCCGTCGCCGAGGTCGCGCAAACGACGATGTCGGCATCGCGCGCGGCCTCCGCCGCGTCGGCATGGAAGACGGCGCCCAGGTCGCCCGCCACCGGCCGGCCGTGCGCCGGGTTGCGCGCCCAGAGGCGTAATTCGGCGATTTCCCGGACGGCGCGGAGCGCCGCGGCATGGGCGCGCGCCTGCACGCCGTTGCCCAGGATGGCGACGGTCTTCGGCTCTTCGGACGTCAGCTTGCGCACGATGGCCGCCGTGCCGGCCGCCGTGCGCATTTCGGTGATCAGGCGGCCGTCGAGCACCGCGAGCGGCGACCCGTTCGTCCTGTCGAACAGCAGGATGACGGCCTGGTGCGTCGGGACGCCGGCGCCGGCGTTGCCGTGGAACAAGGTGACGACCTTCACGCCCATGGCCCCGTCGCTTCCGGCGCCGATCGCCGGCATCGCCGCCATGACCGCGTCCTTTCCCGGCACCGGATTCATCTGGCGCACCGGTTGCACGACCTGCCCCGCCGAGAAGGCGATCATTGCCGCCTCGATGGCGTCGATCAGATCCGGCCAGCGCAGGGCCGCCGCAATCTCGGCTTCGCCGACGAAGGGCAGGCGGTCGAGGCTCATGGCGGCATACCGCGCTCGAGGCGTCCGGCCTCAGGCGAAACCGCGCGTCACGAGGAAGCTTTCGTCCTCGAACCACAGGCCGCCATGCCGCTTCAGCACGTCGCGGGCGATCTCCAGATAGTCGCCGTCGCGCAGCACGTCGACCATGCGGTCGTCCTCGATCTGAGCGACATAGGTGGCGGCGTTCCAGGCCGCCAGCAGGGTCGAGGTGCCGATGCTCTCGCCGATCTCGTCGGGCAGGGCGTGCAGCTCGTAGCGGAACAGCGAATCGTCGTCGGCCAGCGCGTCGTAGTTCAGATCGTTGTGGCGGCTGTCCAGCGCGGCTTTCATTCCCGCGATCAGGTCGCGGCGCGGCGTGGCGAAGGGGAATTCGTCCTCCCACACCGCGTTAATCAGCTCCATGCCCGGATCGTTGCCGGTCGACTGGATGACGATCATCCGCCCGCCCGGAGACAGGGCGCGGGCCAGGGGGCCGAGGACGTTGCGCACCTTGATTTCGGCGCTGAGCCGGGCGCGGTAGGGCTGCGAGGCGATGATGAGGTCGTAACCGGACGGCGCGCCGCCCTCGGGCGGGATCACGCTTTCGAGGGGGAAGGCCCGGTCCTTGCGGTAGAGCACCAGGATCGACGGCTGGACGTAGAGCGGGTTGCCGGTCTTCTCGCTGGTCCTGGTCTGCCAGCCTTCGGCCAGGACCGGCCCCAGGCTGCGCACCTGCTCGTCGAATTCGTGCGCCGTGCTGCCCTCCAGCGCGACGTTCCAGCGCTTGACCGCCGGTTTGGTCTCCGGCCGGTTGACGCGCAGCCAGGGCGATTCGGCATAGTAGAGATTGGTGACGACGACCACGAGTTGCGGATGCTCCTGAAAGCGGTCGGGCAGCTTTTCCAGCGTCAGGCGCACGTCTTCGAGGCTGATTTCCTTGCCGACGACGCAGAAGGGCACGGCCGGGAACTGCCGGTGCAGGTTGCGCATCACCCGGGTCAGCACGGTGCCGTCGCCGACGCCGGCATCGAACAGGTTTAGCGCCGGCGGCGTCGGCTTCAGGAACGGGATTTCCCGGCCGACGCGCTGCGCCACTTCCCACTTCTCCGAGCAGGTCGTGACGAACATCAGGTATTTTTCGCGGTTGTCGAAGAAACGGAAGGCATGTTTCGCGCCTCCGGGTTCTGCGCCGGATTCCGCCGAGGATTCGGCCGCTACCGCCACTTTTGCCGCCTGCGCCATATCCGCCTCGCCGTCTGCTGTCGACCCTGCCGGATTGCCGCCGCAGGGCAACCTGCTGTATGGCCGATAACCGCGGGCGGCGGCAAGGGCGGCCGGGACGCAGGCGGCGGGATGCAAGCATGACGGAAACGGCGATGAACGAGGCGGCAACGGCGGACGGGTTGAAATCCGGCGGCAATCTGGAACGGGTGCTGGCGGCCGGCGGCTTCGCCGTGACCTGCGAGACTTCGCCGACCGCGACGACCGACCTGGCGCCCCTGCTCGAGCGGGCGGCGCCGTTGCGCGGCGTCGCCGACGCCGTCAACGTCACCGACGGCGCGACGGCGAAGGCGCATGTCTCCAGCCTGGTGCTGGCCGGCGCGATGATGCAGCAGGGCATCCAGCCGGTGCTGCAATTCACCGTGCGCGACCGCAACCTGATCGCCCTGCAGGGCGATATCCTGGGCGCCGGCGCGCTCGGCATCCCGAACATCCTGTGCCTGACCGGCGACGACCCGAAGAAGGGCGAGGAGCCGGAGGCAAGCCCGGTGTTCGATCTCGATTCGGCCGGCCTGATGCGGCTTGCCCGCAGGATGCGCGACGACGGGCTGCTGAACGCCGGCCGCGAGATCAAGGAACCGCCCCGGCTTTTCATCGGCTGCGCCGACGCGCCGATGGCGCCGAAGAAGGATTGGGAGCCGAACAGCCTGCGGTCGAAGATCGAGGCCGGCGCCGATTTCGCCCAAACCCAATACTGTTTCGACCTGGAGACGGCCAAAGCCTATTTCGGCCGGCTGGCCGATTTCGGTATTACCGAAAAGCTGGCTTTCCTGGTCGGCATCGGGCCGCTCGCCTCGCTGCGCCAGGCGAAATGGATGGACGAAAACCTGTTCGGCGTCTCCATCCCCGAGCCGATCCTGAAACGGCTCGAAAGCGCGGACGACGAGCGGGAGGAAGGCAAGAAGATCTGCGCCGAACTGATCCAGCAACTGCGGGAGGTTCCCGGCGTCCGCGGCGTCCACCTGATGGCGCCGCGCCAGGAAGCCGCCATGGCCGAGGTCATCGAGAGGAGCGGCGTCCTGAACGGCCGGCCGGCATTCTCCGCCTGACCGGTGCGCGGCGCCGCCGCCGTCCCGCTCTACAGCGTCGGACCGCGCCGTGATATAGTCGGCGCCCCGCCATCGGGAGAGTTCCGACATGGCCCCATCCCGAGCCGCCCTCGAACGACCCCGGCGCCGCGCGACCTACCGGGACGTGCTGGACGCGCCGGCGCATATGGTGGCCGAAGTCGTCCAAGGGGCGCTCTCTACCCATCCGCGGCCGGCTATGCCACATGCGCTGGCGTCCTCGGCATTGGGAGCCAAAATCGGCGATCCCTTCAACTTCGGGAAAGGCGGCCCCGGCGGCTGGTGGATCGTCGACGAGCCGGAGTTGCATCTCGGCGAGGACATCCCGGTGCCCGACCTCGCCGGCTGGCGGCGCGAGCGGATGCCGGAGTTTCCCGATGCGGCATTCGTCACCCTGGCGCCCGATTGGGTCTGCGAGGTGCTTTCGCCCTCGACCCGCGATCTCGACCGCCACGGCAAGCGCCCGGTCTATGCCCGCGAAGGCGTCGCCCACCTCTGGTTCATCGATCCCGAGGCGCGCGATCTCGAAGCCTTCGAACTCCGCGACGGCGAATGGGTCCTGATCGCCACAGCGCGCAACGACGATCCGGTCTCGATCCCGCCCTTCGAGGCGATCGCCTTCCCGCTGGATGCGCTCTGGCCGTAGGCCCGTCCCACCCAAGGGGCATTTGACAGCGGGCGGCAAAGACTGGTGAAAATGGCGCCATGCCCGAACCCGCCCGCCGCAACCTGCCCGAGCCGCTGTCGGCCGCCAATCCGCCGACGCTGGAGGCGCGGTTCGACGGCCCGCTGCACCGGCCGGACGACGCGGAATGCGGCTTCGAGATCGAGCCGGCGTTCCAGCGCTTCAACGCGTGCAACGACACCTTCGCCCGCGCGCAGTGGGACGAGACCGTCCGCTCCGAAAAGGCGCTCGACTGGTTCAGGTCGATGTTCACCCACGGGTTGGGGGTGCGAAAGACGGAAGGCTACCGCACCAAGGACTTCGCCATGCGCAACGCCGCCTGGGTGGGCGCGAACCTTCTGATCGAGCGCAAGCTGAAGGACGAGCGGCACGACGGCTTCCTCGACGACCTCGCCCCCTACGCCCCGCCGGCGCCGACCCGCGAGCCGGTCGACGACCCGGCGGAAATGACGCTGGAGCTGAAGCAGGCCGCGCGCATCTTCGGCGCCGACCTGATCGGCATCGCGCCGACCGACCTGCGCTGGCACTACACCAAACGCTTCAACGCAAAGACGCGCGCCGAAAAGGAGAATGCCGACTGCGCCGGCCTGCCCCACTGCATCGTCGTCGGCACGGAAATGCCCGGCAAGGTGATCCAGACCATGCCTTCGGCGCTCGGCGGCACGGCGGCGGGCTACGGCTATTCCAAGGACGGGCTGACGCTCATGTCGCTCGCCCAGTTCATCCGCAACCTGGGCTACAACGCCGTCGCCTCGCTCAACGACACGGCCCAGTGCATTCCCTATGCGATCCAGGCCGGGCTCGGCGAATACGGCCGGCACGGGCTGGTCATCACGCCGGAGTTCGGCCCCCGCCTGCGCTTCGGCAAGATTTTCACCGACCTGCCGCTGGTCCACGACCGGCCGAAAACATTCGGCGTCAAGGAATTCTGCGACCTGTGCCGCAAATGCTCGGACGCCTGCCCGCCCAAGGCGATCCCGGCCGGCGAACCCGACGGGGCCTACCACAACGCCTCCAACTTCGTCGGCATCAGGAAGTGGAATGTCGACGGCGAGAAATGCTTCCGCTTCTGGGCCAACCAGGGCACCGAATGCGGCATCTGCATCCGGGTCTGCCCCTACAACAAGCTGCCGGAGACCGCGCTGGGCCGGATCTATTTCCGGCTCTGGAAGAAGCTCGCCGGCGGGCCGTTCCGGCGCGCCGCCCTGTGGCTCGACAACGCGCTCGGCTACGGCAAGCGCTACAAGCCGGACTGGTGGTGGAAGAACCGGCCGGGCTGGTAAACGGATGACCGCGCCGACCGCCCCCCCGACGGCCTACGACCTCGTCTGGAACCAGGCGGACCGGTCGCCCGACGCGCCCGCGATCCGCGACGACCGGACGGACCGGCAATTCACCTACCGGGAATTGATCGCCGAACTCGACGCGATCGCCGCGGGCTTCGCCGCGCGCGGCATCGGGCCGGGCGACCGGGTGGCGACCTGCCTGCCCAACATCCTGGAGCACGGTCTGGCCCTGCTCGCGCTCACCCGGCTGGGCGCAGTCCCGGCGCTGATCAATCCGCGCCTCAAGCCTGCCGATATCGGCCGGCTGGTCGAAGCCGGCAACATGAAGGGCGCTTTCCTGCTGCCGGACCCGGAGGCGGCGCAGGCCGTCGCGGCGGCCCTGCCCGAAGGCGCGCCGCTGTTCGCGCCCGGCGGAGCGGTCGGCAATGCGGAAGACTTTGCCGCCTGCCGCGCCGACGCCGCGCACCTGCCGCCGCGTCCGGCGCTCGGCCGCGAGGACCCGGCGATCGTCTTCTACACTTCCGGCACGACCGGCCTGCCCAAGGGCGTGGTGCTGGCCCAGCGCACGACCGAGCCGCGAATCCTGTGGCTGGCGACCCAGGGCGGCGTGCTGCACGGACCGCACACGCGCGCGCTCGGCTTCATGCCGCTCGCCCACGCCATCGGCTTCTACGGCGTGTTCCTGGTGACGCTGGCCTTCGGCGGCAGCTATCAGGTGATGAGCGCCTTCGACCCGGCCGCCGCGGTCGACCTGATCGAGCGGCAACGGCTCACCTACACCTTCGCCGCGCCGACGCTCTACTACGCGCTGACGAAAGCGCCGAACTATGCGCCGGAGAAGCTGCGCTCCCTGCGCCTCGTGCTCTACGGCGGCTCGAACATTCCCGAAGACCTGATCGCCCACATGGACCGGTGCTGGGAGAATGCCGAGATCCGCCACATCTACGGCACCACGGAGACCATGTGCTCGGCCTACAACCCGAAGCCGGTCGGCGACCATCTGGCGCTGCGGCCGGGCTACTATACCCGGCTGCGCGTCGTCGCCCTGGGCGGCGGGCCGGACGACCTTGTCGGCCCCGGCGAGGAGGGCGAACTGCTCGTCGCGGCCGACGCGGACACGATCTTCAGCGAATATCTCAACCGGCCCGACGCCACGGCGGAGAAAGTGCAGGACGGCTGGGTGCGCATCGGCGATGTCGCGACCCTGGACGAACGCGGCTATTTCACCCTGCGCGGCCGGGTCGACGACATGATCCGCTCGGGCGGCGAGAGCATCCATCCCGGCGAGGTCGAAGCCGCGTTGCAGACCGCGCCCGGCGTCGAAGACTGCTGCGCCATCGGCCTGCCCGACGAGCGCTGGGGCCAGATCGTCGTCGGCTGCATCGTCGGCGACGCCGAAGCCGCCGCGCTCGACGCCCATGTCCGGGCCTCGGACCTGCCCGGTTTCATGCGCCCGAAAGGCTATTTCTTCTGCAACGAGATCCCGCGCAATCCGGGCAACGGCAATATGCTGCGCCGCCTGTTGCGCGATGCGGCGGCGCAGGCCCAGAATAGCGGCGCGCCGGACTGGCGGACGCCCTGACCCGGAAAGGCCGTTGCGATGCCGAAACGAAAAGCCGAGATCGACAAGGCCGCCGCCAAGGAGGCGGTGCTCGCCTGCTGCCTGAAAAAGGGCGCACTCGCCGCCGGGGTTGCGGACCTCGAAGCCGTCAACCGCATCTGCCCGCCGGGCTACCGGCCGGCGGATATCATGCCGCGGGTGAAATCCGTGATCGCGCTCGGCGTCGGCGGCCAGACCCAGGGCGCCTGGACCGTGCCGGCCAAGGCGCTGGGCTATTTCGGCTCGACCGAGACGCGCGCCTACTCGATTTCCTACGGCCTCGCCTTCTATATCGAAAACAAGTACGGCGCCCGCTCGATCTACTGCCCGCCGGACATGGACCCGGACGCCGGCCCGCGCGTGCCGCTGCAAAGCCTGAAGGTCCACGCCGAACTGGCCGGCATCGGCGCCCGTTCGCTGGCCGGCGATATCCTGCTCCATCCGGATTACGGCTACATGTATTTCGCCAGCGTGTTCACCGAACTGGAGCTGGAGCCGGACGCGCCGCTCGCCGAGAACCCCTGCCCGGCGCCGTCCTGCGTGAACATGTACCGCACGATCCAGCGCACGCCGTGCATGAAATTCTGCCCGGTCCAGTGCCTCGACGGCGAGGTCGACGAGGAAACCGGCAAGCAGAAGGTCATGCGCTACGACATGGCCGCCTGCGCCGAGATGACCCAGCAATACGAGACGGTGCCGGCTGCGATCATGGACGCCATCCGGGCGACCGACGAGGACGACCGGGAGGACGCCCTGTTCGATCCGGACAACAAGATGCTGTGGTACAAGATGAGCGTCGGCTCGGGCGGGCTGCTGGCGCAATGCTTCGAGTGTATGCGGGTCTGCCCGGTCGCCACCCAGGCGCCCCAGGCCGACCCGATCCTGCGCCGCGAATACCGGCTCGACGCGGAGGCGGCGGAATAATGGCCCGCGGGCTGAACCGCCGCCAGATCGGCGTCACCGAGGAGATGATGGCGACCTTCGGGGAGATCGTCCTCCGGATGTCGCACAACCACCAGATCCGCGAAGGCGACCCTTACCGGGAGAAGGACTGGGACGCCATCGAGCGCCACCGGGAGCCGATGGGCCTGTCGGACGCCGAGATCGCCGGGCGGATCGGCCTGAGCCGCAACCAGGTGCTGTATATCCGCACCCTGATGGAGCGCCGGCGCTTCCGCACCGGCCATTATGCCCGGCTGCTCGACCTGGGCGGCGGCAAGCGCTTCCGGACCGAGCGCTTCACCCCCCATCTCGACCATTTCCGCTACAGCGAGGACGCGCTGGAGTTGCGCGCCGCCATGAACTACCCGCCGGACCGGGCCCGCGACTATGTCGAGAAGGGCTGGTGGCGCAACGAAACCCAGCGCCGGTATCTGGAGCGCAATGCCGCCGAACGGCCGGACGCGCCGGCCTACGTCCTGCCCGGACGGACGCTGACGTGGAAGGAGGCGCGCGACACCGCCGAGCGGGTGGCGAAAGGCCTGTGGCAGCTCGGCCTGCGGCCCGGCGACGCGGTCGCGGTGCAGCTGCCGAACATTCCGGAATTCGCCATCGCCAACCTGGCCGTGACCTGGTTCGGCGGCGTCGTCCAGACGATCCACATGCCCTACCGCGACGCCGAGCTCCAGACGCTGGTCAACCACGGCCGCTCGCGGGCGATCGTGTGCATGGGCGCGGGCAAGGACTGGGCGGCGGCGCAGGCGGCGCTCGACCTCCAGCCGCAGCTGCCGACGCTCAAGCATGTCATCGCCGTCGGCGACGCGCCGGACGGCGCGCGCTCCCTGGACGATCTGATTGCGGCCGATCCGGATATCGAGATCGGCCACGAGCCATCGGCGGCGGACCCGCATCTGTTGCTTTACACATCCGGCACCACGTCGTCGCCCAAGGGCGTGCCGCTCAATTCCCACAACATGCTGTCGAACGCCCGGATGAGCGCGCCGGAGAAGGGCCTGACCGCCGGCGACCGCATCCTTTCGGCCGCTCCGTTCACCCATCTCTACGGGCTCTACGCGTTCCATCTCGGCCTCGTCACCGGCATGGCGAACCTGCTGCTGCCCGCCTTCTCGCCCCAGGCCCTCGCCGAGGCGATCGAGGAGATGAAGCCCACGGCGGTCTGGTTCGCCCCGGCGCACGGCGCGGCCATGACGGCGGCCGGCCTGATCGGGAAGCACGATTTCAGCAGCATGAAGATGTGCCTGTTCGCCGGCAGCGCCGCGCCGCCGGCCATGCTGCACGCCTTGCAGGAGGCGTGGCCCGGCTGCCGGGTCTGCCAGCTCTGGGGCATGACCGAGTTGCAGGCCGGCATGTTCACCCGGCCGGAAGACGGCATCGGGAAATCCGCCGTCTTCGCCGGCCGCGCCTCGCCCGGCAGCACCGTGCGCGTCGCCGACCCCGAAACCGGCGCGGAGCGGCCGCGCGGCGAGGAAGGCGAAATCCAGATCCGCGGCCCGATGGTGTTCCCCGGCTACCTGCGCAACAAGGAGGCCAACGAGACGGCCTTCACCGCCGACGGCTTCTTCAGGTCCGGCGACCTCGGCTACATGGACGAGGACGGCTTCGTCGCCATCACCGGCCGGATCAAGGACATCGTCAACCGCGGCGGGGTGAAGTTCAATCCGCAGGACATCGAGAACCTGCTAAGCGCCCACCCGGCGGTCCAGATGGCCGCCGTCGCCCCCGTGCCCCACGAGGTGCTGGGCGAGCAGGCGTGCGCCTGGATCCAGCTCAATCCCGGCGCGGAGGCGCCGGACCTGGAGACGCTGTGCGCGTTCCTGATGGAACGCCGGATCGCCCGCAACAAGCTGCCGGAAAAGCTGGTTATCGTCGACGAATTCCCGATGACGCCGACCCGCAAGATCGTCAAGGGCCGTCTGAAGGCGCCGCCGGAATAGGCGGCATGGTGGGCGCGGCTGGGATTGAACCAGCGACCCCTACGATGTCAACGTAGTGCTCTCCCGCTGAGCTACGCGCCCGCTTGCCGGCCGTTGCCGCCCGTCCCGGTCCGGGGCCGGGAAACGGCGCCGCGTCGCGGCGGATGCGGCGGCGGTTTCGGATGAAGGCGGGTATATCGCGCACTTGGCGAAGCCATGCAAGGCTTTGGCCGGTTACGCCGCAGCCGGGGATGTTGCGCAGCCGCCCGGATGCCGCCGGACCGCAGGCGGCGTTGCGGCGGGGCGCTCCCGGGTGTCTAAAGGTGGGGCATCCACAGGTCGGCTACAGGTCGGGCGGTGACAGGCCGGGCGGCATCGGGTAAACCCGGAGCCGCCATGGATATGTCCTTCCCGCCTCCGCAGGCCGATCCGGCCGTGTCCGGCGCCGGCCACGGCGGCGCGTGGCCGCGTTCGCCTGCCTTCGACGTGCTGGAGCCGGCGCGCCAGATTGCGCCGGTCGTTTTCGCCTCGCCGCACAGCGGCGCGGACTATCCGCCGGAATTCGTCGAGGCGTCGCGGCTCGATGCCCTGGCCCTGCGCAGGTCCGAAGACAGTTTCGTCGACGAGTTGTTCGCCGCCGCGCCGGCGATGGGGGCGCCGTTGCTGCGCGCCCGTTTCCCGCGCGCCTTCCTCGACGCCAACCGCGAGCCTTTCGAACTCGATCCGCGCATGTTCGCCGATCCGCTGCCGTCCTACGTCAACACGCGCTCGCCAAGGGTCGCCGCCGGGCTGGGCACCATTGCGAGGGTCGTGTCGTCGGGCGCCGACATCTACCGCCGCAAGCTGCAATTCGACGAGGCGCTGCGCCGGGTCAACGCCTGTTACCGGCCCTATCACGCCGCGCTCGCCGCGTTGGTCGAGCGCACGCGGGCGCAATTCGGTCACTGCCTGCTGATCGACTGCCATTCCATGCCCTCGGTCGGAGGGCCGGCGGACGCGGATTCGGGGCGGCGCCGGGTCGACATCGTGCTCGGCGACTGTCACGGCACGTCGTGCGACCGGCGCCTGACCGAGCTGGTCCGGCGCACGCTCGGCCGGTGCGGCTATGTCGTCCGGCGCAACGTGCCCTACGCCGGCGCCTACACGACGCGTCACTACGGCGCCCCGCGGCGCGGCGCCCACGCCCTGCAGATCGAGATCAACCGCGCGCTCTACATGGACGAGGCGAGCCTCCGGAAGACACCGGGATTCGCCGGCCTGGCGGGCGATCTCGCCGCGCTGATCGGCGAACTGACACGGTCGCCGATGGCCGCGGCCGCCTGATCGCGAAGTCGGGCGGAAGCGGCAGGCCCTTGAAGGCGCCGACCGTACCCGGCCTGACCATCCGCGACGCGGCCGCGGCGGACATGGCGGCGATCGCCGGCATCTATCGCGGCCATGTGCTGCACGGGCTGGCCTCATTCGAGGTCGAACCGCCCTCGCCGGGCGAAATGGACGTCCGGCGCCGCACCGTCCGGGACGCCGGCCTGCCCTATTATGTCGCCGAACTGGACGGCGCAGTAGCAGGCTATGCCTACGCCGCGCTCTACCGGACCCGGGTCGGCTATCGTTATACCGTCGAGGATTCGATCTATGTGTCGCCCGGTTACGGACGGCGGGGCATCGGTCTCGCCCTGCTCGACGCCGTGGTCGCGCGCTGCACGGCGCTCGGCTACCGGCAGATGTTGGCGGTGATCGGCGATACGGCCAACCTGGCGTCGATCCGCCTGCACGAGAAGGCCGGCTTCCGCCGGGCCGGCACGCTGCCGTCGGTCGGCTTCAAGCTCGGCCGGTGGGTCGATGCGGTTCTGATGCAGCGCCCGCTCGGCCCCGGCGACACCCGCCTGCCCGGCGATTCCTGACCCCGCGGCAACAGCGCCGGAGGTGCAGGAAAATCGGGCCAGGAAAATTGGGCCGTGCGGTGGCACGGCCCAAGTTCAGGGAGGAAACGCCCAAGACAAACATCGCGACAGTCGCCGGCGAATCGATCGCCGGCACGGGCGTGAGCCGCTATCCCAATATGCCAACCGCATTGCGCAATTTCAAGCCAAATTTTGCAATGCAAAAAATTTTAGGCATTAAAATTCAATATATTAGTAATAATCTTTCCTGCGGACGAATGAGCATTGCTGCGATGCAAAAATTGCATGTGCGCTTCCGGGCCGGCCCGAAATGACCCTTTCGGGCGCGGCGGCGTCCGCGATATTGTCGCCTGACGTGCAGCGAGCCGGATGCGCAGCGTGACCGATACTTCCGCTTCCTCGTCCCGCGACCGGCCGCCCGCCTGGTTCGATCTGGAGGACGACAACCGCCTGCGCGTCGGCGGCGTATGGCGGCTGGCCCAGGTCGACCGCCTGTCGCGGCGGCTCGAGCGGGCCGGCCTTGCCGGACGGACGGTCCGGGAGGTCGACGCCAGCGGCCTGACGGAACTGGACAGCGCCGGCGCCCAGCTGCTGATCCGCACCGCGGCCTCGCCGGACGCCATCGCCGGCGTCGACAGGCGCTTTCGCGGCCTGCTGCGCCGCGTCGCCGACGCCGAAGCCGCGACTGCCGACCTGTCCCGGACCCGCCGGCCCGGCGGAGCGGGCGCCCAGCTTGCGCTGATCGGCTGGCGGACCGTCGGCGTCGGCCTTCGGGTATGGGAGCTGCTCGGCTTTATCGGCCAATGCACCGGCGCGGTCGCGAAGGTGGCTGTCCGGCCCTGGACGCTCGACGTCCGGGCGACCTTCCACCATCTCCAGGCCACGGGGATCAACGCCCTGCCGATCGTCGGCCTGCTCGCTTTCCTGATCGGCGTCGTCGTCGCCTTCATGGGCGCCCTGCAGCTGCAGAAGTTCAGCGCCGGCATCTATACGGTCGACATGGTCGGCGTCGCGGTGTTGCGCGAACTGGGCGTGCTGTTCGCCGCCATTATGGTCGCCGGGCGCAGCGGCAGCGCCTTCACAGCCCAGATCGGCGCCATGTCGCTCAACGAGGAGATCGACGCCATGCGCGTGATCGGCCTCGATCCGGTCGGGATGCTGGCGGTGCCGCGGATCGTGGCCCTCGTCATTGCGCTGCCGCTGCTGACCGTCTACGCCGACCTGGTCGCCCTGGCCGGCGGCGCCGTCATCTGCCTCGCGCTGCTCGATATCGGCATCCCGCTGTTCCTGGAGCGGCTGTCCAATGCGGTCGACGAGACGGCCTTCCTGATCGGCCTCGCCAAGGCCCCCTTCTTTGCAGCCGCCATTGCGATCGTCGGCTGTTTCGAGGGCTTCAAGGTGACCGGCAGCGCGGCCAGCGTCGGCCGGCGGACCACGACATCCGTCGTCGAGGCGATCTTTACGGTCATCCTCATCGACGCCGCCTTCGCCATGGCCCTGTCCTGGCTGAACATATGACCGGGCGGGCGACCGCGGCGGAAAAACCGCAACCGGCCGTCAGCGTACGCGGGCTGGAAAACCGGTTCGGCGGCATTCTGCTGCACGACGGCCTGGATCTCGACGTCCGGCCCGGCGAGGTGCTGGGCCTCGTCGGCAGTTCGGGCAGCGGCAAGACGGTGCTGATGCGCAGCATTATCGGCCTCAACCGGCCGAGCGCCGGGGAAGTCCGCGTTCTCGGGCAGCCCCTGGCGGCGCTGCACGGCCGCCCGCGCAGGGCGCTGCTCTCCCGGATCGGCGTGCTGTTCCAGAACGGCGCCCTGTTCAGCGGCCTGACGGTGGCGGAGAATATCGCCCTGGTGCTGAAACTGCACACCGGTCTGGCGCCGGCGCAGATCGACCGGCTGGCGCGCCAGAAGATCGACATGGCCGGCCTGCCCCAGGATGCGGCGGACAGGATGCCGGCGCAGCTGTCCGGCGGCATGCGTACGCGCGCCGGCCTCGCGCGGGCGCTCGCGCTCGATCCCGAGATCGTCTTCCTCGACGAACCGACCGCCGGGCTGGACCCGATCGGCGCTGCCGATTTCGACCGTCTGATCCGGGAATTGCAGCGGAGCCTCGGCCTTACGGTGTTCATGGTGACACACGATATTAATTCACTGGTCGCGGTTACCGACCGAATCGCGGTATTGGTGGACCGGAAAATCCGCCTCGCGCCGCTGGAAGAGCTGCTCAAGGATCCGCATCCTTGGGTCCAGGCCTACTTCCGGGGGCCGCGCGCGCAGGCGGCGCACGGCGCCGCCGGCTCCGGACACTGACCGCACAGGGAGGGCGGGAACGGTGGAAACCAGAGCGAGTTATGTGCTTCTGGGCGCTTTCGTGCTCGGCCTGATCGCCGCCGGAGTCGTCTTCCTGTTGTGGGTGAGCGGCAGCGGCGGCCGCGCGGGCGGGATTCCGCTGACCGTCGAATTCCGCCAGGACGTCACCGGCCTGAACAACGGCGCGGTCGTACGCTACCGCGGCATTCCCGTCGGCACGGTGCAGAATATCCGGCTCGATCCGGACAATCCGGAACGTGTGCTGGTCGGTATCGTCGTGATGCCGGAGGCCCAGATCTATCCGGATTTCGAAGCGGCGCTGGAGCAGCAGGGCCTGACCGGCATCCCCTTTATCCAGCTCAAGCGGCCGGTTCCGTCCGCGCGCCGGTCCGGTTCCCGGCCCGTCGCCGCCGGCGCGATGTCTGCGGCGCAGCGCGCGCGGCGCATCCCCGGTACGCCGACCAACCTGCAACGGCTGATCGAGGAAGTGCCGAAAGCCGTCGTGGCCTTCCGTACGCTCGCCGAGCGCGCGACCGTCGCGGTCGGCCGGCTGGAGACCGCCTTCGGCGGGCCGCAGGGACAGGGGATCGGCGCCATCGTCCGGTCGCTCGACAAGGCGGCCGGCGAGTTCGCTGCATTTTCGGCCGAAGCCCGCGCCTTCGCGAAAGAGGCCCGCGCCGTGACCGGAGACCTGCGCCCGGCGGCAAGGGAGTTGTCGGGCGCCATCGGTTCGGTGCGCAGGCTGGCCGACAAGGCGGCCGGACTGACCGACCGGGCGGAGACCGTGCTGAGCGACCGCAACCGGAAGCGGCTGGAGAATATCCTCGACAATGTCGAAAGGGCCTCGGAAGACGCCAGCCGCTTCGTCCGCGAAGCCGAGAAACGCGCGAAGGAACTGGAGCCGACGTTCAGGGAACTGCCGAACACCCTGGACAACCTCGCCGGCCTTTCCCGAAGCGCCACCGAGCTGACGGACCGCGCGTCGCAGATACTCGACGACGGGAACCGGCAAAGGGTCGACCGGATTCTCGGTTCGGCGGAAAAGGCCGCCGACGACGTCAAGAGAATTGCCCGCGAAACCAGGGAAGTGACCGAAAAGGTCCGCCCGTCGATCGAAAAACTGGGCGCCTCGCTGTCGCAGATGGCCGACACCGTGGCGAAGATCGACGAAGGCGCGGAGGCGTTCTCCAGGATGAGCCGCGATATCTCCCGGCTCGTGGAGGAAAACCGCCGGCCGGTCGCCCGGTTCCTCAACGCCGGCCTGTACGACGTCTCGCAGTTCGTCGCCGAGGGCCGCCGCCTGATGGGCGATCTCAACCGCCTGGTCCGGCGGATCGAGAGCGATCCGTCCGGCTTCTTTTTCGGCCGCCAGGGCGGCCTGGACCCGAGAGCCCGATGACCGTCACCGGATCCGCCCGGCGCTCCCGCCCGTTCCGCCTGCTGCCGCTGCTGGGCGCCGCCGGCATGGCCGGCCTGCTCCTGGGCGGCTGCGCCTCGATAATACCCGGCGCCGACCGCAATCCGCCGCAACTGTACGAGCTGCGGCCGGCCCGCGGTTTCGCCGCAAACCTGCCGCGGATTGGCGCGCAACTGCTGGTCGAGACACCGACCGCCTCGGCGAGCCTGCGCAGCAGCCGGATCGCGGTCAAGATGCAGCCGACCAAGCTGGACTATCTCGCCGAGTCGGAGTGGACGGACCTTGCCACCAACCTGCTGCAGACCCTGCTGGTCGAATCCTTCGACAATTCCAGCCGGATCGCCGGCGTCGCGCGCCAGGGCAGCGGCCTGAGAACGGATTACCTGCTCAAGTCCGACCTGCGCGAGTTCCACGCCGAAATATACGAGGGCGCGCCGGCGCGCATCCGTATCCGCATCCACGTCCGCCTCGTGCGCTGGACCGACCGGGATATCGTCGCATCCAGGACCTTCGAAGCGTCGGCGCCTCTGGCAAGCGAAAGCAACGACGCCATCGTCGCCGGATTCGATACGGCGATCGGCGGAGTCCTCAACAGGGTCGTGGCATGGTCTCTGCGCCGGATGCACCGCGAAAACCGCCGCCGGGCCGGCGGATAGGGTTCGGCGCAGGATCCTGTTTGCCGCCGGGCGCCGCCGTTCCGGCCGGCATGGCGTGACGGAGCCGTTATAGGATATAATTCTTTATTCGTACCGGATTTTTGAGCGGCCGTTCAAGTTCCCAAGGCGGCATAATCCCGGAATTGCGCCATTTTCCGGCCGAAGGCAAAATAAGACAGACCGGTCTGTATATAGTGTTTTTTTGCATTTTTTTGCGCCTTGGCGGCCGAAGCGGCAATTCCGATTATTCATATAATGTTCTTTTGCGCCGGGTCAAGCCTTGCCTTGCGCCAACCGCAGACCCCGCCCCGGCGCGGTTCCGTCCGGACGCGACGCAGGCCGTAGCTGCGGCGAGAAATCCGGGTTAGAGCCCGAAATCCTCGAACTTCTTGTTGAACTTGGCGAGCTGGCCGCCGGTATCGACCAGCCGGTGCACACCGGTCCAGGCCGGGTGGGAGGTCGGATCGATATCCAGCTTCAGGCGGTCGCCTGCCGCACCCCAGGTCGACCGGGTCTTGAATTCGGTCCCGTCCGTCATCGCGACGGTGATCTCGTGATAGTCGGGATGGATGTCCTGCTTCATCGTTCGGTCTCGGCGAAGGTTCGGCGGCGGCGCATCGGCTGCCGGAACCGGAGGGACGGGCCGGCGCCCCCTTGAGGGGAGGGGGCCGCGTTCGGAAGCGGCGAATATGATTGCGGACCCGGCCGGAAGCAAGCGGCAGACCCGCGCAGGGACGCGCCGCACCCGCTGTCCGAGCCCCTACCGCTGGGTCAGCCTTATCTCGATCCGGCGGTTTTTCCGGTAGGCTTCCGCGGTCTGGCCGGGATCGATCGGGTGGTGCGGGCCGAAGCCGGCGGCAAGCAGGCGCCCGGCAGGGATGCCCTCCCCGATCAGGAAGGTCACCACGGCGATCGCCCGCCTGGCGGAGAGTTCGAGGTTCGAACCGCCCCTGACGGGCCGGGCGTCGGTGTGGCCGTCGACCCGCAGGATCCAGTCGATATCGTCCGGAATCCCCTTCGCCAGTTCCTTCAGGGTCTCCGCCAGCTTGCGCAGCTCGACCCTGCCGCCCTCCTGCAGGTTCCACCGGTTGGTGGCGAACAGCACGGACGACGGAAAGACGAAGCGGTCGCCGACGATCTCGATATCCTCGCGCGCGCCGATCGTCTTGCGCAGTTCGCCGAAGAATTCGGACTTGTACTGCTTGAGTTCGTTGACCTCCCGGACCAGCGCCGCCTTGAGCCGCTTGTCGAGATCGGAAATCTTGAGCTGCTGCTCCTTGCCCTGGGCCTCCGACGTTTCCAGCGCCTCCTGGATCGACAGCAGCTGCCGGCGCAGGGCAATCAGCTGCTGGCTGAGCAGCAGCACCTGGCGCGCCTGCGCCGCAGACGCCGAGCGCATCTGCGCGATCTGCCGGTCGGCGGCGCCGAGTTGCGCGCCCAGTCCCCGGCCTTCCTTCCGTGCCGCGGCCAGCCGCTTGCGCAGCCGTTCGCGCTCTTTCTCGACCGCATCCAGGCGCGCGATGAGGTCGGCTTGCTGTTCCTGCAGCGTCCTGGCCGTCCTGCCCAGGGAACCGCGGTCGCGCAGCGCCGCTGCGAGATTGGCGCGCAGTTGCGCATTCCGGTCCCTGAGCTGCGACAGCTCGCGGGAAAGTTCCGCCCGCGTCCGCTCCAGCGCCGCCTGCCGTTCCGTCAGGCCGGCGACCCGCGCCTCGGCTTCGGCGCCGCCCCGGCGTTCTCGATCGAGTTGCCGGACCAGCCGCTTGTTCTCTTCGTCGAGCTGCGCAATCTGCTTGACCAGCGCCGCGATCCGCCCGTCCAGACCGGCGCGCACCCGGCCCAGTTCGTCGGCCTCTCTGCCCAGCGCCTCCCGGGCGGCAAGGGCATCGGCAAGCTGCGCCGCCAGCCGCTCGTTTTCTTCTACGATCGCAGCCAGCCGGCGGGTTATCGCCGCCAGCCGGAAACGCAGTTCCTGGCTTTCGGCCGCCCGGGCCGCGGCCTTCGCAGCGGCGGCTTCTGCAGCCTGCTTTCCGGCGCTTTCGAGCGCCTGCGCCCGCGCCCTGGCTTCCTTGCCTATTCTCGCCAGTTCCTCTGCGCGTTTCTCGACATCCTCGCGCGACGCCACGACGCCGGCCAGTTGCCGGCGCAATTCGGCATTCGCCGCGTCGAGCTGCGCAATCCGGGCGGCCAGCGCCTTCAACCGGTCGGCCGTTTGCGCGGCAGCGCGGGACGCGGCCTCGTCGCCCTGTTGCCGGGCCGCCAGCCGGGCGCGCAGCTTCTCGATGCCGGCGGTCAGCGCCGCCCCGCGCGCCGTCTCCGACTTGTGCGCCGCGAGGGTATCGGCGAGCCGCCGGCGCAGCCCGGCGTTGTCGGCCTCGAGACGGGCGATCCGTGCGGTCAGGTCTTCCCGGCGCAATGCCGCTTTCGCCGCGTCCGACGACGCCGCGGTTTCGCTTTGCCGGCGCGCCACGATTTCGTCGGCCAGCCGCATGGCGAGGCGCCGGTTTTCGGCCTCCCGTTCCGCCAGCAGGGCTTCGAGGCTCGCCTTGTCTCCCGTGAGCGACTCGACCCGTTCGCCCAGGCCGGCGACCCGGGCGTCCGACGCCTTGCCTGCCTTGAGCGCCTCGGCAAGCTGCAGGGCGATCCGGTCGGCCTCCTCCTCCAGGCTTGCAATACGCAGCAGCAGGCTCCGCCTGTCCTTCTCCAGGGTATCCAGCTTGACGAGCAGGCCCTGCCGGTCGGTCCGCAGCTCGCCGATCTCGCCACGCAGGGCCTCGCGGTCCGACTCCAGGGTGTCGATCCGCCCACGCAGGGCCCCGCGGTCCGACTCCAGCGCGTTGAGTTGCCCGCGCAGGCCGGACAAGTCGTTTTCCAGTCCGGCCTTTTCGCCGGCCAGCCGGTCGCGTTCGCTTGCCGCCGTCCGCAACTCCGCGGTCAGGTCGGCGATCGTCTTCTCGGCCTCGGCCATCCGGCCTTCGGCCTTTTCGATCCTGGACTTGCCGTCCTCCAGCTCTTCGGAGAGGCTCGCGATCTGCGTCATCAGCCGGTCGATGGTCCGGTCGCGGCCGACCAGTTCCTCGCCCAGGAAGAACTGTGCGGTCATGAAGATCATCGACACGATCACGAAAACGATCAGCAGGCCGGACAGGGCATCGACAAAGCCGGGCCAGATATCGAAACGCCGCTGCGGCCGTTTGCGTCCCGCCATCTAACGCTCCGTTTCTTCCAGTTCGAACGACGCCTGGCGCGCCCTTTCGCCGCCGCGGGACGAAACCGTGGCCAGCGTGCGCGCCAGGATTCTGAACTCGTTACGCAATTCCTGCATCGTCTGCTCGCGGGCGGCGGCGGAGTCCTGAACCGTTTGCTGGAGGATCTGACGCTGCTCCCGGTTGAGTTCCAACAGGCGGTTGCCGACGGTGCGGAATTCGGCGTTCAGCGCCTGCACCATCTCCTGCCGGCCGAAAGCCTGCTCGGCGGCCAGACGGTCGAGCACCGGCTTCAGGGCGACCTGCGCTTCCGCCAGGTTGCGCAGCAGGGCCTGCTCCCCGCGCATGTTTTCGGCGATAACGGCGAGTTCCTGCGTCAAGGCGCCGAGGTTCCGGCCGGTATCCGCCCGCTCCCTTTCGGATTCCGTGAGCGACTGCTGGATATTCTCCATAATCTCGGCGGTATGCTCAAGCAATGCCTGAAGATAGGCCTCCGCCGACTCGGGCTCGTCTTCGCCGAATTCGGTCGGCAGCGACGACAGGCGGGTGACGCCGGACAGCCAGTCTTCCAGCCCCGTGTAGAACCGGTTCTGCGCCTGGCCGGCCTGCAGGTCGAGAAAGCCGACGATCAGCGAACCGCCCAGGCCGAACAGGGAGGTGCTGAAGGCCGTCCCGGCGCCGCCGATGGAGGTCAGCAGATCGTCCTTGAACTTCTGGAAGACCGTCTTGAAATTCTCGCCGCCTTCGACCGTCAAATTCTGGATCGCGCCGGCTACCGCCTCAATGGTTTCGATCAGGCCCCAGAAGGTGCCGAGCAGGCCCAGGAACACCAGCAGCGCGATCAGGTAGCGCGAAATCTCCCGGCCCTCGTCGAGCCGGGCGCCGACGCTGTCCAGGATCGAGCGCATGGTGCTGGCCGTCAGGCGCAGCGGGCGGTTGCCGCGCTCGCCGATCATGGTCGCCATCGGCGCGAGCATGCGCGGGCTGCCCGCCTCCGCCGGGTCGTGGCCGTGCTGGTAGCGCCGGATCCAGCCGACGTCGCGCCACAGCCGGGCGACCAGCCACAGGCAGAACACGATGCCGACCAGCAGAACGGCGAGGATCAGGCCGTTGAGGAAGGCGTTGGCCGCGAAGGCGGACAGCAGCCGTTCCCTGAGGATGAACAGCCCGACACCGACGACCGCCAGAAAGGCGGTCATGCGCAACAGGTAGCGCGCGGGGATGGTCAAGGGCTTTGGCTCCGCCGCTGGAGAGTTTGCGGCCGGGACGCCGGTTCCGGTCGTTCCATACGGCAAGGTATGTTGCAACGCATCCGGTCGGGGCCCGGACCTGCCACTGTACCGGCGGCGCGGCGGCCCGACAATGCGCTTCGGGGGCGCTTCGGCGGGGGCGCTTCGGCGGGAGGCCGGGCCGAAAACGGAATGCGCGGCCCCCCGGCCCCTTCCCCCCGCCTCAGGCTGCGGCCCGCACGATGGGCGTCACGCGGCCTCGACGGACAGGTTCAGCTCCTTCAGGCCGCGCAGGACGATCCGGTTGCGGTGCGCCGGCTCGGCAGCCAGGCGAATCTCCCCGAACCGTTTGAGCATGCCGTCGAATGCCGCGCCGGCTTCCCTGACCGCAAGCGCCGCCCCGAGGCAGTAGTGAATGCCGCGGCCGAACGACAGGTGGCTCGCTTCCCGGCGCGCGATATCGAGGCGGTGCGGGTCGGTAAAGATTTCGGGATCGCGGTTCGCCGCGCCGAGGGCGCACAGAACCTGGTCTCCGGCCCTCAGCGTCTTGCCGCCGATTTCGGTATCCTCTTCGACAACCCGCCCGTTGAGCTGGACCGGGCTATCGTAGCGCAGCAGCTCCGCTATCGCCGGGTCCATCAATTCGGGATGGGCCCGCAGCCTGGCAAGCTGGTCCGGGTTGCGCAGCAGGGCGAGCATTCCGTTGCCGATCAGGTTCCGCGTGGTCTCGTTGCCGGCAACGAGAAGCAGCAGGAGGGTCAGTTGGACTTCCTCGCGCGTCAGCTTTGCGTCGTTCTCTTCGGCGGCCAGGAGGGCGCTGACCAGGTCGTCCTGCGGATCGGCCAGCCGCTGGCCGATGATCGAGTCGAAATACTCGAAAATCTCGTCCCAGGCCGTGCGGATTTCGGCGATCTGGCGCGCCGAAAGGATCGGTTCGACGGACAGCGCCAGTCTGTTCGACCAGTCGTCGAAGCGGTCCCTGTCCCCGGGCGGGATGCCCAGCATTTCGGCAATAACCGTGACCGGAAGCGGAAAGGCCAGCCCGTTCATCAGTTCGAACGCGCCATCGTCCGCCGCCTTGTCCAGCAAGTCGTCGACGATGCCCCGGATCCGGGCTTCGAGCGCGTCGACGGCGCGCGGCGTGAACGCCTTCAGGATCAGGCCGCGCAACCGCGTATGGTCCGGCGGATCGCTGTGCAGCAGGGTGCGCAGCTCGGTATAGGCGAAGCCGCGCCGTCCGTTGGAAAACCGCTTGTGGTCGCGCAGCACCGCATCGATATCGCGGTAGCGGGTAAGCAGCCAGGCATTCCTGAGCGTCCGCATCCGATGGACCGGATCTTTCGTACGCAGCGCATCGTAAAGCGCATAGGGATTGTCGCGGACCGCGGCCGAAACCGGATTGTATCCGACTCCGGATTCCAGCCGCTCCCAGCCGGCCATCGCGCCGGCCGCCATATTTCTGATTTGGGACAGCATGACGCTCCGTCCGGTCCAGGGCCGTTGCCCCTCCGCAGCCGGAGCGGGCGCCGGCGATGTTCGCATAACGGCCGGTCCTAGCCAACGCCCGCGGCGGCCCGGCCTGCCGCCGAAACGGCTATTTCCGGCTGCCTGCCCGGTTCGCGGCGCCGCCGACCAGTGTGCGCAGGTCTGCGTGCAGCACCGAATTGCTGGCCAGCACCTCGGACCCGGTCCAGGCCCGGTCCCGCCCGGCAATGTCGGAGACCGTGCCGCCCGCTTCGCCCACCAGCAGCAGGCCCGCCGCAACGTCCCAGGTCTCCAGGTCGAATTCCCAGAAGGCGTCGTAGCGGCCGGCCGCGACCCAGGCGAGATCGAGCGAAGCCGCGCCGAACCGGCGCACGCCGGCAACCGCCGGCAGGACCGCCTCCAGCGTCGCCCCGTAAGCCGGATGCTTCGGCTTGCCGCGATAGGGCAGTCCGGTCGCCAGCAGGGCGTCGGCCATGGCGCCGCGCGACGAGACCCGGAGCCGGCGGCGGTTCAGAAAGGCGCCGCCGCCGCGCACGGCCCAGAACAGTTCGTCGGTGAGCGGCTGATAGACCACCCCGGCGACGACCCGGCCCTGCGCCTCGTGAGCGATCGACACGGCGAAATGCGGGACGCCGTGGAGGAAATTCGTCGTGCCGTCCAGAGGGTCGACGATCCAGCGGCCGGGCGCCGGGTCCCCAAGGGCGCCGGGGGTGTCCGTGCCGGGGGTGTCCGCGCCGGGGGTATCCGCGCCGGGAATGCTGCCGCCCTCCTCCATCGTCAAACCGAAATCGGGGCGGGCCTTGCGCAGTTCGCGCAACAGGGTTCGTTCGGCCCGCAGGTCGGCGGCGCTGACGAAATCCGACGGCCCCTTGCGCGAAACCTGAAGCTGCTCGACCTCGCCGAAATCGCGCACCAGGCCGCGCGCGGCCTTGCGCGCCGCGCCTTCCATGACGTTGACGATGGCGGGTTTCAGGGCCATGGCCGACGGCCTTGCGTTCCGGAGCGCCGCGGGACGGCAGGTCCGGGCTACTTGGCGCGCTCCATATAGCTGCCGTCGGCCGTCGCGACGACGATTTTCGCGCCGGCCTCGATATGCGGCGGCACCATGATGCGCTCGCCATTCTCCAGCACCGCCGGCTTGTAGGACGAGGAGGCGGTCTGCCCCTTTACGACCGCGTCGGCCTCGACGACCTCCATCACGACGCTGTCGGGCAGTTCGACGCCGATCGGCGATCCTTCGTAGGACTGGACGGTGACCGTCATGCCGTCTTGCAGGAAGACCGCCGGTTCGCCCAGCAGGTCCCGGTTCAGGGTGATCTGCTCGTAGGTTTCGGTCTCCATGAAGGTGACCTCGTCGCCGTCGGCGAAGAGAAACTGGAACTGCGCCTCGTCCAGCCGGACCTTCTCGACGCTCTCCGAGGCGCGGAACCGCTCGTTCAGCTTGGTGCCGTCGCGGATGTCCTTCATCTCGGCCTGGAGGTAGGCGCCGCCCTTGCCGGGCTGGGTGTGCTGGGTCTTGGCGACCCGCCACAGGCGGCCGTTATGCTCGATGATGTTGCCGGGGCGGATGGCGTTGCCGTTGATGCGCATGGAAGGCGCCCGTTTCGGTTTCGGGTTCGATGCCGCGGAGATGGGCCCGGAAGCTACCGCCGGCCATAGGGCGGTTCAATTCGTCCTTCGGGACGGGCGTTTCAAGACGGCGCAGAGCCTGTCCCGAGCGACTTCGAAGGGGGCTCCTCAACGCCCTCCCCAGGATTTCCCTTGCGAAAAGCCGTAAATCGGGCCGATCTTTCAACAATATTTCCTCTTTTTCGATAATATTCCTTGACACGGTAGACCCCGCGCCCTATATCGGCCCCGTCAACGCCCGCAATGCGCCTGCCGCGGCCGGCCCGCTTCCCGCCCATCATTCCACCCACTATTCCGCCCTTCGAGACGGGGCTTCGAGACGCAGTGCTGCGCACTGCTCCTCAGCCCCTCCTCAGGATGAAGGGTCATGTTGGCTTCGCAATTTCAGCTTCATCCTGAGGAGGCGAAGGCGAATGCCTGAGCCGTCTCGAAGGACGTCCCCGGTGTCGAGCGGCGCTCCCGCCCGGCCGAAAGGTTGGAAAATTTCCTATCGTGATTCATTTTGTGCACGCTCGAAGGGCGTGTTTCCAACAATTTCAAAGGGTTGGGGTTGGCGGCGTGCAAAAGGCATTGTAAGAAAGACCGGTCTGTCTAATTCCAAAACCAAGCGATTTCAAAGACTTAGGCAAGCTGATATTAAACGCTCATTCAAAATCCGGCCGCCTTCCGGCTTCCGGCCCGCCCGGCGCCCCTTTTCGCCGGGCAATCCTCCTCGGGATGAAGGGGGCCTCAGCCGTTCAGCACACCGGCGTGGTGGGCGACATGGGCGCCCATGAAGGTCTGGACGAAGAAATAGCCGTGGTCGTAGCCCGGCTGCATCCGCAGCGTCACCGGCTGGCCCGCCGCTCCGCAGGCGGCCCGGAACGCGTCGATCTTCATCGCGCCCATCCTGAAGAACTCGTCCTCGTCGCCCTGGTCGATCAGAACCGGGGCGCAGGTGCGCCCCTCCTTGACAAGTTCGGTCGCGTCGTATTCGCGCCACGTCTCGCGGTCCGGGCCCAGATAGGCTCCGAAAATCTTCTCGCCCAGGCCGGTCTGGGCCGGCGCGCAGATCGGTGCAAGCACCGAGACCGACAGGTAATGGTCCGGGTTGCGCAGGGCGACGACCAGCGCGCCGTGGCCGCCCATCGAATGGCCGAACAGGCCGCGCCGGCTCATGTCCGCCGGCAGGTTGGCGCCGACGACTTCGGGCAGCTCCTCGACGACATAATCGTACATCCGGTAGTGGCCGGCCCAGGGATCCTGCGTGGCGTTGACGTAGAAGCCGGCGCCGGCGCCGAGGTCCCAGGCCTCGTCGTCGGGCACGCCCTCGCCGCGCGGGCTGGTGTCCGGCGCAACGACCAGCAGGCCGTGTTCGGCCGCATGGCGCTGGACCGCCGCCTTCACCGTGAAATTCTCTTCGGTGCAGGTCAGCCCGGACAGCCAGGTCAGGACCGGGACCGGCCCGTCCGCGGCCTGGGGCGGCACATAGGCGGAGAACTGCATCCGGCACCGCGTCGTCCGCGCCTCGTGGGCGTAGACATACTGCATGCCGCCGAAGCACTTGCTGGCGCTGACGGTTTCGAGGGTCATGGGCGGGATTTCCGTTGGAAACGCAGGGTGGTTCTGTCATGGCACAGGGCGCAGCCGCGACGCCAGAGGCTCCCGGCCGCAGGGCGGCCTTCGAGACGAGGTTTCGTCCTTCGAGACGGGCGTTTCGAGACGGCCCTTCGGGCCTCCTCAACGCCCTCCTCAGGATGAAGAACTTTGTTTGCCTCAACTAAAGTAGCTTCATCCTGAGGAGGGGCTGAGGAGCGGTTCGCAGAACCGCGTCTCGAAGCCCCGTCTCGAAGGGCGGCCTACGGCCCCGGCGGCGCGCCTTGCCGGTTGGCGATCAGGATGCCGCCGACGATCAGCGCCGTGCCGGCCAGATGGTAGAGGGCGATTTCCTCCGACAGGATTGTCACGGCGAAGACGGCGCCGAAGACCGGGATGAGATAGAGGAACAGGCTGCCGCCGGCGGCGCCGACCCGGCGGATGCCGAAGTTCCACAGGACATAGGCGCCGGCCGTCCCGACGACGCCGACATAGAGGATGCCGAGGACCGCTTCGGCGGTCGGGACCAGCCTCCCGCCGAACTGCAGCTCGGCAGCCGCCATCGGCGCCAGGCCGAGGACCGAGACTCCCGCCATGGCCGCAAGCCCGGTGAGCGGCGGCATTGCGCTGTTCCAGCCGCGGATTCCGATCGTGTAGAGGCCCCAGAGGAACATAGCGCCGGCGATCCACAGGTCGCCCTCGACGAACTCCAGGCCGGCCAGGCGCTGCCAGCTGCCGTGGGTCACAACCACCGCGAGTCCGGCAAGCGCAATGCCGATGCCGGCGATCCGCCCGGCCGTGTTGCGTTCGCCGATGCCGGCGAAGGACAGCAGCACGATATAGATCGGCACCGAGGCGTTGAGCAGCGCGCCGTTGATTGCGGTCGTCGTCTGCGTGCCGCGGAAGATCATGTAGTTGAAGACGATCGCCCCGGCGAGGGCGAGCAGCGCAACGGTGCGCCACTCCCGGCGCAGCGCCGCCCGGTAGCGCCATATGGAAGCGCCAAAGACCGGCAGCAGGACGGCGGCGGCCGCCGCCCAGCGGAAAAACGCCATGACGGCCGGCGACACGTCCTGGTAGGAGCCGCGCGCCGCGGTCCAGGTGCCGCCCCAGCAGGCGGCGGCTGCGGTCAGCGCGATATAGGGCGCGGCGCGGGCGAGCCAAGCCGGAGGACGGCTGATCGAAGGATCAACGGCCACGGATAACCGTACAAAAAATACACGGCCTCAAAACGCCGCTGCCCTGCGCTCGCCAAGCGCTGCTAGACCGACCGATCAAATACGCGCCTATGAGGTCGATGACCACGAACCTAAGTTAGCCTTGTACGGAGATGAGAGGGAAGAGAACCCACCACAGTTTGTTGCGTTTCGTCATCCCAAAAATAGTAGAGTCGAAATACCTTTTTTGGATTTCTCGATACATTATTCTTCAAATGCCAGTCCAAAAGTCTTTTTGAACCTCGCCAGCTCACTAAGAATTCATCCTCCTGCTCCAGCAGTTTCGTCTTGTCGCCAGTTCTAGAGTTCTCTAACCCAAGCTCCTTAAGCTTCTTTTCAAACGCTTCAATCCTTTCCTCACCGCCATAACTTTTCATTTTCCAATACTCATTTGCCATCATCAACAAGGCTTTGTATGAAAGCGATATGTTTTCAAACTTGGCAGCCTTGACTGCTCGGAAGGCTTTTCCAGTCAAAATTAGTCGATTCCCCAAATAGCGTTCCGACCATTCCTTTACTTCGCCATAAGACTTGGGAATTTCAATCTCTACAGACTTTCCAGAACGAGAGACCAACTGCTCTTCAAGCTCTACTATTCTATGCCTGATTCTAAACATTTCAGATTCAAGCCTTGAGCTTCTTTCTTCCTCTTTTTGCTTTTCTTGTTCTGCCAATAACGCCAGATCTTCCCAATCATTTCGTTGATTTTCAATTTCCTTTATTGCCAAGTTTGCTAACTCCAATTGTTCTTCAAATTCTGCGCCCTCGCTGGCTGAAATTTCTCTCCGCTGACGCCCCACTGCTTCCTTAACCCAAGTAAATGATGGAATAAGATTTCTTCTATTCTGATATCTCGAACTATTTGTTGCCGCTCGCCTTACCAGAAAATCGACAAAATCATCGGCACCTCTATTTCCCCAATTTGCAATTCTGTCAGGCATAGCCAACGGGTGATCATAAGGGCTATCAGAATATTGGTCGAAATTGGGAAGATATGTCCGAACCGCGCCGCGGAATACCGAGAATTGCCTATCAAGTTGATCTGTGAGTAAAAAAGTGAGCGGACCTGGCACTACGACAACGTGCGCAAGGCCGATACACCGTTTTGCCAAATCTTGTACATCTAGGACTGCATTTCTTGAATCATTCTCATTCTCGTCGAGAGTTACAACATATATCGGCAAGTGTCGGTTTGAATTATAGATTTGCGAAAGCAATTCATCAATTTCTCTTTCTTGTCCTAAAACCCAAGCCGTTTCATTTAATATTCGGCTATCCACTTCTAATCTACAAGTGTTGATAATCTGCCGCAAAACTCCAGGTATTGCAGGTATGAATTCAGGTTCATCTTCTCGTGTTTGGACAATTTGTTTAAGTCCAAAATGGGCTATTCTATCAGATTTAACGATACTAATTTCTGTAGTCCATATTCGACCCGCAACATTCTTATCTGGATCAACGAGGCGAGCCACCCAGTAGTCAGTATTTCCTTCCTTTAGTGAAACTGCTCCGGTCCCACCGTATTCGAGCTCGAAGGTTTCGAAGCTCCAAGCGTGACTAGGGAGCTTTTGCGATCTTTTCTGAATCCACTTTAGAGCTTCTTTACGTCCGTTTGAAAGATCGACGTCTATACCTTGCGAATTAAGAGTTCCAGTTACTTGCAGAACTGGAACTAACTTAGCTGCTTGCGGGAAAAGACTGGCTCGCGCTTTAGTCATCGCGCGAGCCAAAGTGGTTTCAGTCATTTTGATTTCCTAGTAGATCACCACGCTGCGGATGCTCTCGCCGGCGTGCATCAGGTCGAAGGCCGAGTTGATGTCCTCGAGCGGCATGGTGTGGGTGATCAGGCTGTCTATGTCGATCTTCCCGTCCATGTACCAGTCGACGATCCTCGGCACGTCGGTCCGGCCGCGCGCGCCGCCGAAGGCCGTGCCGCGCCAGACCCGCCCGGTGACGAGCTGGAACGGCCTCGTGGCGATCTCCTGGCCTGCCCCGGCGACGCCGATGATGATGCTCTCGCCCCAGCCGCGGTGGCAGCATTCCAGCGCCTGGCGCATGACCTCGACGTTGCCGATGCACTCGAAGCTGTAGTCCGCGCCGCCGCCGGTGATGTCGACGACCGCCTCGACCACCCTGTCGTTGCCGATCTCCTTCGGATTGACGAAATCGGTCATGCCGAACCGCTCGGCGAGCGGCCGCTTGGCCGGGTTGATGTCGATCCCGACGATCCGGTCGGCGCCGGCCATGCGCGCGCCCTGGATGACGTTCAGGCCGATGCCGCCCAGGCCGAACACCGCCACGTTCGAGCCCGGCTCGACTCCGGCCGTGTTGATCACGGCGCCGATGCCTGTAGTGACGCCGCAGCCGATGTAGCAGATCTTCTCGAACGGCGCGTCCTCCCGGACCTTCGCCAGCGCGATCTCCGGCAGCACCGTGTAGTTGGCGAAGGTCGAGGTGCCCATATAGTGGAACACCCGCTCGCCGTTCATGCTGAACCGGCTGGTGCCGTCGGGCATCAGGCCCTGGCCCTGGGTGGCGCGGATCGCGGTGCACAGGTTGGTCTTCTGCGACAGGCAGCTTTTGCACTGCCGGCATTCGGGCGTGTAGAGCGGGATGACGTGATCGCCCTTCTTCAGCCCGGTGACCTCGGGCCCGGTCTCGACCACCACGCCGGCGCCCTCATGGCCGAGGACCGCCGGAAACAGCCCTTCCGGATCGGCGCCGGACAGGGTGAACTCGTCGGTATGGCAGATGCCGGTGGCCTTGACCTCCACCATGACCTCGCCGGCCTTCGGGCCGTCGAGCTGCACCGTTTCTATGGTCAGCGCCTCGCCCGCCTTGTGCGCCACCGCAGCCTTTACATCCATGACCCTTCCTCCCCGAATCGTGAACGGCAGAAGCCCGGCGCGGCGAACCGGCCGCGCTTGCCGTATGCGCCTCCCGTGCTACACGGAGGCGGCGTTGCACACAACATTTCCGAACCGGACATCTGCAAACGGGGTCCCGCCATGCGCGATATCCAGCTTCCCGGCCGTTCCGTCGTCCACGGCGTCAGCGGCGCCGCGGCGACCTCCACGCCCCTCGCCACGCTGACCGCCATCGACATGCTGCGCGCCGGCGGCAACGCGGTCGACGCGGCGATCGCGGCCTGCGCCGTGCAGTGCGTCGCCGAGCCGATGAGCACCGGCATCGGCGGCGACTGTTTCATGCTCTACCAGAAAGGCGGCGACGGGCCGGTCGTCGGCATCAACGGCTCCGGCCGGGCGCCGGCCGGCCTCTCCGTCGACTCGCTGATCGAGCGCGGCATCGGGCAGATCGATCCGGACAGCGTCGAATCGGTGACGGTGCCGGGTGCGGTCGACGCCTGGTGCGCCATCCTCGACGCCCACGGCACGATGGGGATCGACCGGGTGCTCCAGCCGGCAATCGCGTGCGCCGAAGAGGGCTTTACCGTCGGCGAGGTAACCCGGCGGCTGTGGGCCGGCCGGCTCGACGGGCTGCGCGGCAACGAAGCCGCCGCGGCGCTCTACCTGAAAGACGGCGCGCTGCCGGAGGCCGGCGACATCTGGCGCTCGCCGGCGCTCGGCCGGACGCTGCGCGCGATCGCCGAGCGCGGGCGCGACGGCTTCTACGCCGGGCCGGCGCTCGACGCGATGCTGGCCGCGCTCAAGGCCGCCGGCGGCTGCCACACGGAGGAGGATTTCGCCGGACAGCGCCACGAGCCGGTCACGCCGCTCGAATCCGGCTATCGCGGGCGGACAGTGCTGGAAATCCCGCCCAACGGCGGCGGCGTCACGGCGCAGATCATGCTCAACATCCTGGAAGGCTTCGACCTTGCCTCCCTCGACCCGGTCGGCGCGGAGCGGCTGCATCTGGAGATGGAGGCCCAGCGCCTCGCCTACGCCCAGCGCGACGCCTTCGTCGGCGATCCGCGCCACAGCAACGTGCCGGTCGAGCGCCTGCTGTCCGACGACTTCGCCGCCGGGCTGCGCAACGGCATCCGGCGCGGCCGGGCGATGGACGCGCCGCCGCCCGTTGACATGCCGCAGCACAGGGACACGGTCTACCTGACCGTCGTGGACCGCGACCTCAACTGCGTCAGCCTGATCAACTCGGTCTACTGGAGCTTCGGCAGCTGCATCGCCTCGGAGGAGACCGGCGTGGTGTTCCAGAACCGGGGCGCCGGCTTCGTGGTCGAGCCGGGCCATCCCAACTGCGCCGGCCCGCGCAAGCGGCCGCTGCACACGATCATCCCCGGCATGGTGCTGAACGACGGCAGGTGCGAACTGGCCTTCGGCGTGATGGGCGGCCCCTTCCAACCGGTCGGCCAGACCCATGTCGCGACCAACCTGTGGGATTTCGGCATGGATATCCAGCAGGCCATCGACTGTCCGCGCGTGTTCCACGACGGCGGCGCGATCGTCGCCGAGCGCGGCGTGCCGGAAGCCGCCGTCGCCGGCCTGCGCGCCCTCGGCCACATGGTCGTGCCCGCCGCGAGCCCCCATGGCGGCGGCCAGGGCATCGTGATCGACCGGGAGCGCGGCGTGCTCTCCGCCGGCTCGGACCCGCGGCGCGACGGCTGCGCGCTCGGCTATTGAGGCGGATGTCCGGTTTGGCGGGCCCTTCCGGGGGAAAAGGGGAAGGCCGGCTCGAAGCGCCCTTCCCGACAGGCCCGACGGCGGCAGGATCGGCGGCAGGGCCGGCGGCAGGAACGGCGGCAGGCCGGACATGAGCGCCGAAGGCACGGAAACGCGCCGGTGAACGAGTCGGCGAGCGCGCCGGTCCCGCCCGAACCTCCGGGACAGGGCGGCGAAGCCCGCACCGGCGCCGCGGGGCTGCTGACCGTGCTCGCCGCGGCGTTCACGGTCAGCCAGTTCTACCGCACCGCGCCGGCGGTGATCGGGCCGGAGCTGCGCAGCGGGCTGGCGCTCAGCCCGGCCCAGCTCGGCCTCGCCGCCGGCGCCTTCTTCATCGCCTTCTCGCTGATGCATGTGCCGATCGGCGTTCTGCTCGACCGCTACGGCCCGCGCCGGGTCATGGCGGCGATGCTGGCGGTCGCGAGCGCGGGCGCAGCCCTGTTTTCCCAGGCCGGCGGCGCGGCGGGCCTGGTCGCGGCGCAACTGCTGATCGGCGCCGGCTGCTCGGCGATGTTCGTCGGCGGGCTGGTCGTGGTTTCCCAGCGCTTCCCGCCGGCCCGCTTCGGCGGCCTCGCCGCCCTGCTGACCGCGGTGAGCGGCGTCGGCATGATCGTCTCCGGCACGCCCTTCGCCGCGCTCGCCGAGGCCGTCGGCTGGCGCACCGGCTTCCTGATCGCCGCGGCGGTCTCTCTGGCGCTGGCCATCGTCATCTTCCGGGCGGTGCCGCGGCGGGGCGAACGGCAGCCGGAGCAGCCGGCCGAATCCCTCCTGCGCTCGGTCCTCGACCTCGGCCGCATCTTCCGCCACGGGCCGGTCTGGGGCGTGATCGCGCTCGCCATGGTGGCCTATCCCTCGATCATCGCCCTGCGCGGCTTCTGGGGCGGGCCCTATCTGGCGGACGTGTACGGCGCCGACACCATCGAGCGCGGCGACATCCTGCTCGTCATGAGCGTCGCCACCATGATCGGCGCGGGCCTCTACGCCCTGTTCGAACGGCGCACGACGCTGCGCATGCCCTTCATCTATCTGGCGGCCGTCACGGGCAGCCTGGGCTTCTGGGTTCTCGCGCTGGCGCCGCCGGCGTCGTCCTTCGATGCGGCGCTGGTCTTCTTCCTGATCGGCGCGTTCAACTTCGGCTCGATCCTGCTGCTGGCGATCGCGCGCGACATGTTCCCGGACCGGCTGACCGGCCGGGCGATCACCTCGGTCAACTTCGCCTCCTTCATGGGCGCCGGGCTGATGCAGGCGATCCCCGGCGTCGTGCTCGGCCTGTGGCCGCCGGTCGACGGCCATCCGCCGGCCGAGGCCTACCGCGTCGTGTTCGCCGGCATCGGCGCCGCCCTGCTGCTCTCGACGGCGGTCTTCACCCTGGTGTTCCGCCGGGCGATCGCCGCGGGCTGGCGGGAATGGCTTGCGCGGCGGGCCGAAGCGCGACATGACAACGGGGCCGGGGCGCGGCGGACCGAGACCGACTGAGACCGACTGACTGACTGACTGGCGGAACCGGCTGAGGGAACTACGGGGAGCGCGGACGATGGCCTACTGGCTGGTGAAATCCGAACCGGGCGAATGGTCGTGGGACGACCATGTGCGCGACGGCGTCGCCGAGTGGGACGGCGTGCGCAACCATCAGGCGTCGAACAACATGCGCGCCATGAAGCTCGGCGACCGCGCCTTCTTCTACCATTCGGTGAACGAGAAGCGGATCGTCGGCGTGCTCGAGGTGGTGCGGGAATTCTATCCCGACCATACCGACCCGTCCGGCCGCTTCGACATGGTGGATTTCAAGGCCCTGTTCCCGGTCGGGCGCCCGGTGACGCTGGCCGAGATCAAGGCCGAACCGGCGCTCGCCGACCTCGCCCTGGTGCGCCAATCTCGCCTCTCCGTCGTGCCGGTGAGCGACGAACACTGGCGGATTCTGTGCCGGATGGCGGAGACGGAGGCGTGAGGGGGGCGGCGCATCTCGATCTTGAAGGTACGTCAGACAATGCGTATAAGAGGAACTTTACGCATTGAAGGAGGCGGCGATGCAGAAAGTCACCTCGCGGGAATTTCAGCGGAATTTCGGCCGGTTTCAGGACGAGGCGCTCAGGTCGCCACTGTCGATCACCCGCAACGGCAGAGACAGGCTGGTGCTCCTGTCGGTCGACGAATATGAGCGGCTGAAGCGCCGCGACCGTCAGGCGATCGCCGTCGAGGATCTGTCCGAGGCCGACATCGAGGCTATCCGCCGGGCCGAGCCGCCGGCAGAGACTGCGCAATTCGACCATGAATTGACCGGGATGTATGACGTCGATCCCTGAACCCGCGCCCGGCCTTGTCGTTAGCTTTGCCTATCTTTGGCAGCATGAAGCAACGGCAGGCCGGGTGGAGGGGAGCAAGGACCGGCCTGCCGTCGTCGTGTTGGCGGCGGAAACCGGCCCGGCGGGCGGCAAGACGGTTCTGGTTGCTCCGATTACGCATAGTCTGCCCAGCGATCTGGCAGCGGCAGTGGAAATTCCCGCGGAGACCAAACGGCGGCTCGGGCTCGATACCGACCGATCTTGGGTCATCGTCTCCGAGGTAAACAGGTTTGTCTGGCCCGGGCCGGATTTACGGCCGGTTTCGCCCGAACGCTGGGCTTACGGGCCGATGCCGCCCGGCCTCTTCGCCATCGTCCGTCGCCGTTTGCTCGAATTATTCGGCCGCCGCCGGCTTGTGCTGGTCAGGCGCGATCCATAATCTCGCATCTGCGAACCGTGCGTCTGCCTCGACATGATGGATTTCAAGGCGCTGGCTCCGGTCAGCCGCCCGGTGACGCTGGCCGAGATCAAGGCCGAACCGGCGCTCGCGGGCCTCGCCCTGGTCCGCCACTCGCGCCTGTCGGTCATGCCGGTGAGCGACGAACACTGGCGGATTCTGTGCCGGATGGCGGAGACGGAGGGGTGAGGGGGGCGGCGATGCACGCCTGACCTACGCCCTCCCAGTCGCCGCTAACCCGGATTTCTCACCACAGTCACGGCCTGCGTCGCGTCCGGACGTTCGATCCGCCAGGAGCGGGCCGAAAAGCGTAGCGGGGACTACGGTTGAGGCCCGCGACGCCGCGGGCGGACGTCCGGTCGCGACCCGGAGGGCGGCGCTGTCGGGCCGGCAGGGTGCGTCAAGCCGCTTGCCCGATGTCCCGCATCGCGCGGCGCGGCTTTCCTGCCCTGCCGGCCCGACAGCGCCGCGCAGGTCATGACTGTGGTGAGAAATCCGGGCTAATTCCCCGCCGCGAACGGATTGACGATGGCGAGACCGTCGATGCGGCGGCCGGTCCGGAGATCTTCGGTCAGCAGGGTGTCGCAGCCGGCTTCGAGGGCCGAGGCGACGATCAGCGCATCGTAGAAACCGAAGCGGTGCTGCCGGGCGAGCGCGACGGCTGCCATCCATGTGTCTATGCCGGACGGACGAACCGGATCGAGCACCGTCCGCAAATCGGCCACTGCTCCGGCGATCGCGTGCCGGTCGATGCGGCGAAATTTCAAACACGCCGACAACGGTGGGCCTCGCCCAGCGCGCGGAGGACGACGCGCCCGGCCGGCCGGGCCCGGTCTGCGGGCGCGCGGCGCAGGTGCAGCAGCACGGCGATGGAAAGCTCCGCAATGCTGGCGCCGGGCCGCGGGCAGACGAGCGGCAGCCGGCCGTACAGCCCGGCCGAGGCCCGGTGCCCGGCCAGCACGCCATCGACATAGGCGTGGAGGATGCCGATCGGGATGCCGATCAGGTCGTCGGCAACCCGGATGCGCCGCTCGCCGTGCGCCGGTCCGGCCGCGGCAGCCAGAGCGGACAGGGCAAAGAGCGCCGCCGCAAGAACCGTTCCCGATCGCTTCATGGTTCCGCCCCCCTTGAACACCGGTCGCTGCACCTGCCTGCCGCCCCGTTAGGCCGTTCTCCGACGCGCACCGGCGTTCGGCGTGTTGACCGTACGCCCGGCTACGGGCTGGAGGGCGGCAGCGATATTCCGGCGGCGGCCGGCACGCCGAGCTGCCGTCCCGCTTCGATCAGTTTCCTGTCCAGACTGTACAGAGCTTCCGCGCCCCGGTTCGCGGCGATGGCGAGATGCAGCGCATCGCCGGCCCGCAAGCCGGTCTCGAAACGGCCGAGATACGCTTTGGCAACGTCGAAGTCGGCCTTGCCGGGCAACAGGACGGAAAACGATCCGTCGATCATGGCCTCAAACCGGCTATCGGCGGCGCGCGCGCTATCCTCGCTCAACTGACCCATGCGCATCTGGCGGGCGAGCAGCGAGGAGAATTCGACACGGGTCCAGTGGCTGACCGCCAGTTCATCCTTCGGCAGGGTTTCCAAGAAGGCGGCGACCGACTCGCTGGCCGCTTCAGGCAGGATGAGGGGCGCGAGGAAACTGGTGTCGAAATAGCGCAATTCCGGGCGCCCCGTTCAAAGCCCTTCGTCCCGAACCTCCCGGAGCAGGTCGGCGGACGGCCGGCGCAGGCTAGGCATCGTCGCTCGGAATTCGGCGAGTTCCTGCAGGGGGAGCGGCATTCGGGGGCGGCGGGCCGGCGCGATGCGCGCGACCGCCCTGCCCCGGCGGGTGATTACGAATTCGCCGCCCTCCTCCACCCTGTCCAGCAATTCGCTGAGCCGGGCTTTCGCGTGGGTCAGATTGACCTCGGTCGGATTGCCGTCGATCGGGCCGGTTTTATCCATGGAGTTTCACATGGTCATGAATCTGGTCAGAACATATAGCACTCTTCAGCCGGATGCGCCAGTCCGGGCGGCGTCCCGGCTTTACCCGAGCTCGCATTCACAGCACGCTCGCAACATCCGTCTGCGCAAAATCGGCGCCGATATAGAGCAGCGGGCAATCGTGCGTCTTCGCCGTTTCGTAGGCGAAGCAATCGCCGAAATTCAGCGCCGCCGGATGGACGCCCTTGCCCCACTTTGCGTAGGCCCCGGCAACCCGCCGCGCCGCCGCCGGCGAGACGCTCGCGATCTCTAGGCCGAGTCCGTCGATCAGGGCCGACATTTCCGCGCCGACGCCGCGCCGTCCGGCAACGATCAGCGCCTCGGCCACCGTTGCGGCCGAAATCGCCACCCGGTCGTTCGTGTCCAGGGCTTCGGCGCAGGCGTCCGCTTCCGGTTCGTCCCCCAGGATCGCCATCAGGGCCGACGTATCCACCGCGATCATGCCGGCAGGCCGTTATCGTCGTAGAGAAAGTCCTGGCTGCGGGCCGCGCTTGGACCCTCGGTAATTTTGTTTGCGGCGGCGGCCTGCACGGCGGCGATGACCGCGCGCCGCTCGGCGGCGGTGGGCCGCCGCTCGACGGGAGCCAGCCTGACCGTGGCGCGCCCGTGCCGGGTCAGCACGACCTCCTCGCCCGCCTCGGCGCGGCGCACGAGTTCGGTCAACTGTCCCTTTGCCTGAGTCACGGAAATCTGCATCGGTCCGCTCCCATCGGATTGCATCGCCGTTTTAGACCATAGAACGGTCCATTTCAAGACCCGGCCGCCGTCGAATCGCGGGCCCTTTGCAAAGCGGCGCGGGCACAATAGATATGGGGATGGAGGAAAAGCGGCTTCGGGCGGGCCATCCAAGGTGGCGCGCAAGCGCCTTCGGTCCAGCATCTTATCCTCTAGCACAAACCATCGCCAGAAAACAAGATCGCGGCACCGAAAATCGCACCGGCAGGCTCTTCAGCAGCCTGCTAGGGCCTGTTAACACTATTTGTTGATTTTGGCGGCTTGCTCATGTTAGTTTTCCGGTATGGAGATCACGGAAGCTCAATATGCCCGCATTGCCCCGTACCTTCCGGTGCAGCGCGGCAACGTCAGCCTGTCGAACCTGCAGGTGCTCAACGCCATTCTGTACGTCGCCGAGCACGGCTGCAAGTGGCGGGGTCTGCCGGAGCGCTTCGGCAACTGGCACACTATCTACACGCGCATGAACCGCTGGTCGAAGAGCGGGGTGCTCGACCGGGTGTTCGAGCAGTTGCAGCGGCAGCGGATCGTGCGCCTCAAGGTCGAGGCCGTTTCGATGGACAGCACCATCGTCAAGGTGCATCCCGACGGGACGGGGGCGCTAAAAAAAACGGACCTCAATCGATCGGCCGATCCCGCGGCGGCTGGACCACCAAGCTTCATATGGTTGCCGCGGATGCCCGGACGGCCGTGACCTTTTCGCTCTCCCCCGGACAGGCACACGACGCGCCGGAAGGGCGCAAGCTGCTGCGCCGCCTCGGCCGGCAGACCGGCAGACCGGCGCTGGCGATGGACCGGGCCTACGAGGGCGACGAGACACGCCAACTCGCGCTCGACCTCGGCTTCGCGCCCGTCGTTCCCCCGCTCAGAACCCGGCGCAATCCCTGGACCTACGACCGGGACATGTACAAGCGGCGCAACGAGATCGAGCGCCTGTTCAGGAGGCTCAAGGGCTTCCGGCGCATCTTCTCGCGCTTCGAGAAACTCGATGCCCTCTTCCTGGGCTTCGTCCACTTCGCACTCATCTACGATGCCGTGCGTTAGTGTGAACAGGCCCTAGTCGGGCAGCAAGGAACTTTCAACACAGTCAGCAGCAGCGAGCGGTACCAACCCGTTGGGGTGCTTGAACCGCGTGCTTTCAGCCAACAGTCGTCGATTGGCGGCAGCCAGAATGCTGCTAAAGGTTTTGCCTCTTTCATATCTATCCGTATTTGGCGGAGGTGCAGTCATGACCGGCGAAACAAGCCAATGGGAAACGAACAGCGGGTTCGTCTGGACAGCGCCGCTCGAGCCGGCGAAGAATGTAACGAAATTTTCGGTAAGCGGGTCCCCTTGATCGTTCTGCCATCGCAGTTTGACTGCGGCCAATACACCCGGTCCACCAGACGAGGAACCAGTCGCTGCGTAAAACCCACCGAATTGTTGAGATTTTGCACATTCAATCAGATATTGAAAGAACGGCGTTTCGAAGTCGAGTAGAATAACATCCTTGGTGCTTTGCGCCCTACGCCGATCAGTTGTGACTCGAACAACCGTCCGCTGTCCAAACTCAATAAATTGCCCGCGCATATCATCCGGTAAACGGATCTCCATAATGTCGCCGTCGTAGAGCTCAGATTCGACTTTTATTCCAATCATTAGCAACATACCGCGAACAAACAAATCGACGTGCTGCATCGTGAAACCGAGTGTTCCGCTGAGCGCATTCGGATCATAGCCGGCGATGTGCGTGAATAATTCGTCCTGCAATTGTTTCGCCGTTTTCGCCCGCTCTAAGGCCTCATCAATCTGTTCTCGCGTTCGTTCCAGCTGCATATCTATGGCGGATTGAAGGATCGCCGATAAATCCACATTATCTAACATTTCTCCCAAAATTTCTGCATATAAGCGCTCATTGTACTCGGCCCCGACCGGAGTCATATCCTGAACAATTCGAGAGACACGCTGCAGCATCAGATCGATCACACTGTTGTCGAAGCTGTCCTGTGTATGGAGATTAAATACGACAACCGTTTCGGTTTGGCCGTAACGGTAAAGGCGACCTATGCGCTGAACAAGCCGTGCCGGATTCCAAGGGAGATCATAATTGACCATTACATGGCATGATCGATGAAGGTTTATGCCTTCGCCGCCAGCTTCGGTTGAAATCAAGAACTGCGAGGACTCGTTGAAGGCGTTGATCGCATCAAGTTTCTCATCCAACGTCATCGAGCCGTTGATAAGCTCAACCCTCCCGGCTTGAGGGACACAGCGCTCAAGCGCCTCTTTTAGATAGGTTTGCGTCGCTCGGTACTCAGTAAAGACTACCAATTTCCTTTTCTCAGCAACCAGCGGCAACACCACATCTTCTAGGAACATGTGGAGTTTTTCGTCATCTGCCTTAACCTGTTTGGCGGCATCCAATAGCTTTTCTATTAGGTCTCGTTCAAATTCGAAAAACTGCCCGATTCTACTGTCTGTGGAAACATTGGCTAAATCGTCTTGGTCGTCACCACCTTCCGCCAGATCATCCAGCGTCAACCTATCATCAACATGCACTGAGCTGTCGCGTTCGGTTTCACCGGCAAGCCGCCCCAACCGCCGATATAACGCATGCTCGATCGCCGCGATGCTTGAGGAGGAGAGCTTACGGTAGGTTGTCATCACGAAACCAATAGCTCGCCCGACCATTCCGCGGCTCGCGCCCGCCCGGTAGCCGCGCCGCAGATAGTCTTGTAACAAGCGCTGGAACCGTATGGTTTCCTTCGACGGCGCGACGGCGACCCGGTGAATCTGTTGTCCGTGAAAGATAAAGTTACCATCCGCGTCCGTGACCTCACTCTTACGGTTGCGCAAGATCAACTCGCTTACGATTTCGGGGTTTGCCTCCAACGTATGGATCTGTTCGCGTAGATCTGGCCGGATCAGGTCTAGCAGCGCGATGAACCTGTCGGCGTAACCTTGGTGTGGCGTGCCGCTGAGTAGAATGAAAGCATCCGACATGCCGCGCAGCGCTTCCGCCAGCCTATAACGCTCGGTTCGTTCACCACTGGCATACCGCGTCAGCTTGTGGCCTTCGTCGAAGATAACGATGTCCCAACTGGGTGCCTGGCGAAACAGATCGCGATGGTCGTCCCGTTTTGCCATATCGATCGACACAATGACCTGCTCGTAAAGCTTCCAGTGTTCGCGTTTTTGAATCCGGATATCGCGGCCGTAAATCATGTAATGCTGATCGAACTTGTACTGCATCTCATCCTGCCACTGGCGGGTCAGACCGGCAGGCGCAACGACAAGTACTCTGCGCGCTTGGCCTTTCCGTTTCATGGCGGCGAGCAGCAGACCGACCTCGATGGTTTTGCCGAGACCGACATCGTCTGCGATCAGCCAGTTGTAGTTTCCGGAACTAAGGATGCGATGGACAAGCTGAATCTGGTGCGGAAGAGGATCGACATCGAGCCGGTCGAGCGCCCCAGTCAGATGGTTCCAGTTTTCGAGCGCGTGCGCCAGAAGTCGCAGACGCAGGCGCTCTGCATGGTCAATGACACTCGTTTCGGCTCGTTCGTAAAGCAGGCGAACATCCTTGATTCGGCGGAGGTTTTCGTAGGGTAGCCAGACCGAACGACCGTCTTGGTCGAGTTGTACTAGGATTTGTTGGCGCCCGCCCAGAGTCCGGCAATCGACGACGACACCGGAGCCGAGCGTCGTCCGCGTGTTCGACACAGGTACGTCTTGGACTACCCAGCCACGGGAAAACCCGGATTCGAGGTGCCGCGGTTCGTGCCATTTAACACTCCCGTCGCCCCACCTAACCTTTATTCGGTCCCCACCGTTCTCCTTTCTGTGATCTTCGACATGGCCACGCTTGCGCCCCTTGGCCTCCCTTTGCATCACCCAGCAACCCACGACCGGAATGAGTCCTTCAGCTGTCATCATCTTCCTCTCGAATATTCTTTTTTGGGAGGTGCAACCGCCTCACGGCCTGCCGTTCGCTGGACGACGACGGGCGCTCTTAGTCTATTGTGTGGCTCCCGTATCACGAAACGTGTCATTTACCTGGTTCCTGCGGTCTCCGAATTCGTCGCGCTCGCGTTGCCGAAAGTCGCTCCAACTCGTCGTGTCCTGAAAGGTCTCATCGATGACCGCCATCTTCATTCCAATAAATTGCGGAAAACTCCAGTACCCGCCATCATAGGAAGTCAAACACAGCCATTCGTGCATCCAAGCATCGTCGATCATATATTCTGGCGGAAAATCCGATCGCGCTTCACAGATCGACCGGGCCAGCTTCCAGGTCAGGGCGGTAGCGCCGTTGCTTAAAGGGGCGATGCTGCGCGCCCATCCGTAGCGGCCGAGCCACCATTCTGGACGACTCTCCCAAATGTCGCGCAGTGCTGCCATGTTGCGCAGAATCTCGCTACTGACGCCGCGCTCCGCAACGGCGAGAATGGCGCGGTAGGTAGCGGGTTTATCGCGATGCTGAAACAGGCCAGTCAGCCAAGGCAAGAGCGCATCCCGTTCCCGTTGTGACGTGAACGGTAGCAGGGATACAATTTCGGCTGCCTTCTGCCGCGCACGCAATGACGAGTCGGCTATATCTTCCGGTTCATCGTCCCAGACTCTCTGGCGCGCTTCTGCATCGTAGTCGAAGAGCTCGGCTTCAAAATCGAGTGCATCGTCGAAATGCTCCGCCCAAGCTTCCGCGTCAGGGTCATCGAAGTGCGGAAATGCCTCCTCGAAATCCTCAGGGTCGAAGTCGAAGTCTCCAGTCCCGTCGACGTCGCCCGAAATCGGCGGGTTCTCGCTTTCCTCCGCGGAGGCCTGTTCCTCAAACGCACCGTCACCCTTCCAGGCTTCCGACTGTTTGGAGATATCAGGATCAAGCGGAAGCGGCAGTGCCGACGCTATGTCTGACCGTGGTCTTGTATTGTCTCCGGGGCCGGATGGGGCAGCCGTGTCATCCGATATCGGTGTCGACCAGCCAGCCGAAGCATCATTCGGCAGCCGTGTTTCAGACATTTGCGGCTTGTCGATTTGCTGAGAGACAGACTCCAGTTCTGGTGAGTCGTCGCGCCAAGGATCCCAATCCAATTCCTCGTCAGCGTCGCCATCCAAGAAATCTTCATCTTCCCACGCCTCAGGCGTTGCAGCGGAAGCTGGTGCCGGGGAGCGAAGCAGCGACAGACGAAGGCGGTCGAACCGGCCTCGAACGAAGGGCCGGTCATTCTCGTATTCCTCGTCTCGCGATGACTTCATATCGATTCTCGCGCACGACAATGCGCCAAACAGATTAACATCATAGAGGCGTCGTAAAGCGCCATGGTACATACTTTTTGAGCGTCGACAGCGCAACCCGCGGCCTTGCTTCCCCCTGTGCAAATCGGTGTCGGCGCGATAGAACAGGCCGCGGAGGGGAAACGGCTTCGGCCGGATCGTCTGTAGCGGCGCGCAGGCGGCTTCGGCCCGGCCGGCAGATTTGGGGCATCACAATGGTGGACGCAGCGGAATATCCCGTCACGGCGGAATGGGCGAAGCGGGCGCATATCGACAACGAACGCTATCTCGAGATGTACGAACGCTCGATCCGGGATCCGGACGGCTTCTGGGCCGAACAGGCCAAGCGGGTCGACTGGTTCCGGGAGCCGACGGTCATCCGGAATGTCGACTACGGCTATCCCGACGTGTCGATCGAATGGTACGGGGACGGCGTCCTCAACATCGCCCACAACTGCCTGGACCGGCATCTGGCGACCCGCGGCGACCGGACGGCCATTATCTGGGAAGGCGACGATCCGGCCGAGGACAAGACGATCACCTACCGCGAGCTGCACCGCGACGTGTGCAAGTTCGCCAACGCGCTCAAGGGCCTGGGCGTGCAGAAGGGCGACCGGGTCACCCTCTACCTGCCGATGATCCCGGAAGCCGCCGTCGCCATGCTGGCCTGCGCGCGCATCGGCGCGGTCCATTCCATCGTCTTCGGCGGCTTCTCGCCCGACGCGCTGGCCGGCCGGATCGACGATTGCGATTCGGAATATATCGTCACCGCCGACGAGGGCCTGCGCGGCGGCCGCACGGTGCCGCTCAAGGTCAACACCGACGCCGCCATCGACATCGCCGGCAAGATCCGCAAGACCGTCGTCGTCCGGCGCACCGGCGCGGACATCGCCTGGCGCGACGGCCGCGACCACTGGTACCACGATCTCATGGAGGGGGCGCCGGAGGACTGCCCGGCCGAGCCGATGAACGCGGAGGACCCGCTGTTCATCCTCTACACCTCGGGCTCGACCGGCAAACCGAAGGGCGTGCTGCACACCACCGGCGGCTATGCGGTCTACACCGCCATGACGCACGAGCTGATCTTCGACTACCACGACGGCGACGTCTACTGGTGCACCGCCGATGTCGGCTGGGTCACCGGCCACAGCTACATCGTCTACGGCCCGCTGCAGAACGGCGCGATCACGCTGATGTTCGAGGGCGTGCCCAACTATCCGGACAGTTCGCGCTTCTGGCAGGTGTGCGACAAGCACGGCGTCAACATCTTCTATACCGCGCCGACCGCGCTGCGCGCCCTGATGCGCGAGGGCGAGGGGCCGGTGAAGGCGTGCAGCCGGGCTTCCCTGCGCCTGCTCGGCTCGGTCGGCGAGCCGATCAACCCGGAGGCCTGGGAATGGTATTACAAGGTCGTCGGCGACGGCCGCTGCCCGATCGTCGACACCTGGTGGCAGACCGAGACCGGCGGCATCCTGATTACGCCGCTGCCCGGCGCGACCCGGCTCAAGCCCGGCTCGGCGACCCGGCCCTTCTTCGGCGTGCGGCCGGAGGTCGTCGACGCCGACGGCAAGGTGCTCGACGGCGCCTGCGAGGGCAACCTGTGCATCGCCGACAGCTGGCCCGGCCAGATGCGCACGGTCTACCGCGACCACGACCGCTTCGTGCAGACCTATTTCAGCACCTACAAGGGCAAGTATTTCACCGGCGACGGCTGCCGGCGCGACGCCGACGGCTATTACTGGATCACCGGCCGGGTCGACGACGTGATCAACGTCTCGGGCCACCGGATGGGCACCGCCGAGGTCGAGAGCGCGCTGGTGGCGCACGAGAAGGTGGCGGAGGCCGCCGTGGTCGGCGCGCCGCACGACGTCAAGGGCCAGGGCATCTACGCCTATGTCACGCTGATCGCCGGCGCCGAGCCGAGCGACGGGCTGCGCAAGGAGCTGGTCCAGTGGGTGCGCAAGGAGATCGGCCCGATCGCCTCGCCGGACTGGCTGCAATGGGCGCCCGGCCTGCCCAAGACGCGCTCCGGCAAGATCATGCGCCGCATCCTGCGCAAGATCGCCGAGGACGATTTCGGCAACCTGGGCGACACCTCGACGCTGGCCGAGCCCGCCGTGGTCGGCGACCTGATCGACAACCGCCAGAACCGGACGGGATAGGGGCGGCCCGGCCGGCTGAACAATGGCCGGCGGGGCGGGCAAGGCTTGCAGTCCGGAACGGCGCAGCTTATATTCGTTCCCGAAACGGAATGAATTATGCCGATTACTGCCGACCTGACCGTTCGCGAAACCGCGGCCCTGTCCGAAGTGCCGATAACGACGATCGAGAAATCGCTGGAAACCGGCATCCTGCGAACCGTCGCCGCGCCGCCCCGGCTGCGCGGCGGGGCCAGGCGCTATCTCCCGATCCGGTCGGTGGCTTTCTTCCACGCTCTCAAGGCCGCGAACCTCACGGACCTCCCGGTCCGCCACAAGCGGACGATCTGGACACATCTGGCCCGGCTCGAACCCATGCGGCTCGGCACCGTCGAGTTTTCGCCCGGCGCCATGCTCGATCTGGAGCGTCTTGCGGCGGATTCGCTGCATAACGCCGAGCGATACCGGGCAGCGCGCGACCGCTACATCGCTTCCGATCCGGACATCCTGGGCGGGACGCCGGTCATCGCGGGAACGCGGTTGACCGTCTATTCGATCCTGGGGCGGTTGCAAGGCGGCGATACCGTCGATGACCTTGCATCCGACTATCCGGAGGCGCCCCGCGAGGCGTTCGCGGCGGCCCGGCTTTACGCCGGCGCCCACCCGCTTCGGGGACGCCCTTCCGGCCGGCCCTGGCGCAATACCGCCTGATTGCCGGCCACGGTCCGGCCATGCGCCTTTTTCTCGATGAGTGCCTGTCGCCGGGTATTGCACAGGCTCTCAATTCCGAAGGCGCACACCTCGCCATGCATCCGCGGGACTTCGGCGGCCTGGGCGCGCCCGACCGTGCGGTCCTTGCCCGATGCATTGAACGGGACCTTGTTATCGTAACGGAGAACGCGCGGGATTTTCGCGCGCTGGTCGCCGCGCAAGACGTTCACCCCGGCCTCATCGTCCTGCCATGCTTCGACCGGTTCCGCTCGGAGGCTTTGCTTCGCGCCGCCATCGACTTCCTTTCCGAACGCGGCGATCCGATGGATGCGATGGTCAATCATGTACTCGAAATATTCGCAGATTCGGAAATGAAGCTGTATCCGCTCCCGGCGCAGGACCGATAGGGCCCCGTCGACTGGCGAAACGCTCTTCCAATGCCCGAATCTTTCACCGCCGTCGCGGCGGCCCGGGCGCGGGCTAAACCGCCGCGGCGCCCATCAGGTCCCGGCGCGCCTTTTCCAGATGGTCGACGATCTGTTCGACCGCGGCGGCGATGTCGCGGCGCCGGATCGCCTCGAAGAGCGCGCGGTGCTGCCGGTTGTATTCGTCGATCTCTTCCGGCGACAGGATCTCGATCTTCATCGCGTCCCACTGGTCGTGGCCGCGCACGGCGTCGATCTGCCGGTACAGGTGCAGCAGCAGCGGATTCCGGGAACTCCTGGCGAGCCACTCGTGGAACATGCTGTCGTGCCGGGAAAAGGCGTCCTTGTCGTTCCGGCACCGTTCGAGATCGTCCAGAATCGATTCCAGCATCTCGATTTCGTTGGCCGTGGCGTGAAGCACCGCCAGGCGGGTCATGTGCGGCTCGACCGCCAGGCGCGCCTCGATCAGTTCGAGCGGGCTGACCCGGCTGACGATGTCGTGCGCCGCGCCGGCCGAAAGGTCGTCGTATTTGACGAAGGTGCCGCTGCCGACCCGCCGCTCGATCAGGCCTTCGCTTTCCAGATCGAACAGGACCTTGCGGATGGTGCTGCGCGCGGTGTCGAAGCGCTCCGCCAGGTCCCGCTCGGCCGGCAGCCGGTCGCCGTTGACGTAGATTCCGCTGCGAATCGCTTCGCGCAACCGGGCCGTAATCTGCCCGACATGGCGCCCGCCCTCGCCGAGGCGCGCAACCGCGGCCGGCCTTGTCTCCTTTGCATCCGCGCCCGTGGAATCCACAGCGGCACCCTCCGAAAATCCACGCGCCCTGCCGTCTCAACCCGATTGGTCGATATTGGCAAAAATTGGTTTGCAATTGGTCCTGCAACAGTGCAAAGTAGAGGCCGTTCAGTCAAGCCGGATCGCGGGTGCAAGCCGCTTGCGGAACCGAATTGGCGCAGATATCCTTATTTTTCAATGCCGGATGTCGGGCGCGGTATCGGCCGGCCGGATTCAGTGTAATGGTTCGTATTGGTCACGTCAATTGCCGGGAAGGCGTGGCGCGCGCGCAAGGACAGCGCAGCTGAGGGGGACGGCGACATGATGGATATCGAAGCCTTTGTGCAAGAGGACGGCCGGGACGAGCTGGTCAGGCAGGTGCGCAGCAAGATCGACGAGCTGGGGATCCAGTATCTCTATATGCAGTTCGTTTCGATCACCGGCCGGATCTGCGGCAAGGGCATCCCGGCCGACCATTGGGAAACGGTCGCCGAACGCGGTTTCCAGCTGGTCTACGGCGCGACCGTCAACCTGTTCCTGAACCGGCACGGCGAATATCTCGGCTACGGGCCGCACGAGAAGGAGCTGGTCGGCATCCCGGAGCCGGAAACCTTCTGCCAGCTGCCCTGGGACAAGCGCGTCGCCCGGGTCTGGTGCACCCTGTTCCGCAACCGCGAGGAGCGCGAGCAGCCCGGCGCCTTCCTGACCGCCGACTGCCGCGGCAACCTGCGCCGGATTCACGAGCAGTTCCGCAAGGATCATGACGGCCTGCACCTGCGCCACGGCACCGAGCCGGAGATGATGTGGCTGAAGCGGGGCGAGGACGGCAAGCCCGACGGCGGCTTCTCCAACCCCTATTGCTACCACATCGACCAGTTCGAGAGCCTGCGCCCGGTCTTCCTGCGGGTGATCGAATATTCCCGCGCCATGGGCCTGGACATGATCCAGGGCGACCATGAGGACGCGCCGGGCCAGCTCGAACTGAATTTCACCTTCGACGATGCGCTCAGGACCGCCGACCGGCTGACGACCTACCGCCAAATCTGCGCCCAGGTCGCCCGGGAGAACAACCTGATCGCCTGCTTCATGTCCAAGCCGTTCATGGGCGTCTCGGCTTCGGGCTGCCACCACAACATCTCGCTGTGGCGCGGCGGCCAGGAGGAGATCAACGCGCTCGGCAACGATCCGCTGCCCGGCATGGAAGGCAACTACATGTATCTGAAGGGCGGCGAGAACACCTTCATGCCGGATACCGACGATCCCCAGCTGCCCGGCAAGACCGGCCTGCAGGCGGTCGGCGGCATCGTGAAACATCTCGGCGCGCTCACCGCCATCGGCGCGTCGACGGTGAACTCCTACCGCCGGCTGTGGGACACCGGCTTCTGGGCGCCGGTCTTCGCCGACTGGGGCTACCAGAACCGGACGACCGGCCTGCGGATTTCCGCGCCGGGGCGCTTCGAATACCGCTCGGTGGATTCGATGGTGAACCCGCACCTGATGGCCGCCGCCATCCTCAAGGCGGTCGACGACGGCATCCGCAACGATATCGATCCGGGCCCGCCGGAAGACCGCAACATCTACGAGGCGATGGAAGCGGGCAAGCTGGTCAAGAAGCTGCCGATGACCCTCGGCGCGGCGCTCGACGCGCTGGCCGGCGACGAAGTCATCAAGGCGGCGATGCCGGGCGAGATGTACCGCCTGTACGAGGAGTACAAGCGGGACGAGTGGGAGCGTTTCCTGCACACCACGACCGAGTGGGACATGGAGACCTATCTGGATTGCCTGCCCTAGGCGGCGGGTGGCGGAAAGCCGGGGCTTTTCGCGTTCGACAACCCGGTATCTGACAGGAGAGACACGCCATGTGCGGCATTGCCGGACTGATCTACCGCGACGGCGCCCGCAACATCGGCGCCGAGATGACCGCCATGTTGCAGGCGCTGAAACATCGCGGCCCCGATTCGACCGGCTTCGCCATGTACGGCGCGCCCGGGCCGAACGAATACATCCTGCGCTTCAAGGTCGCCGAGAAGGAGGACCTGGGCGGCGGCGGGACGAAGATTCACCGGGCGATCGCGGAACGCAAGGCGGCGGTCGATGCGGTGCTCGAGGAACTGGGCGTCGACGTCCTGGAACTGGACGAGCCGACGGAATATTCCCTGCGCTGCCGGATTTCCTACGACGGCGGCCTGAAAGCCCTTGCCGACCGGATCGAGGAGGTCGAGGGCGCGGAAATCCTGTCGATCGGCAACGCCCTGGAGCTGGTCAAGGATCTGGGCGACGCCGCCGACGTGTCCGGCGCCTACAGCCTGGGCGGCTTCACCGGCACCCACGGCATCGGCCATACGCGGATGGCCACGGAATCCGATGTCGATATCCGCTCGGCCCACCCCTACTGGGCCTATCCCTACAACGACATCGCCGTCGTCCATAACGGCCAGATCACCAACTACTGGCTGATGCGCCGGCAGCTGGAGCGCGAGGGCCAGCGCTTCGTCAGCGACTGCGATTCGGAGTTGCTGGCGGTGTATACGGCGGTCAATCTCGAAAAGGGCGTAACGCTGGAAGAGTCCCTGCGCCGGTCGATCGACGAGATCGACGGCGTGTTCACCTACCTGCTCGCGACCGGCAACGAGCTCGGCATGGCCAAGGACACCATGGCCGCCAAGCCGATGGTGCTCTACGAGGCGGACGACCTGGTGGCGCTGGCGTCGGAAGAGGTCGCCATCCGGGCGATCGTCCCCCACGAGATCGACACGACCGATCCCTACGACGAGGAGGTCCGGGTATGGCAGGCGTAGGCGAGTCCGTCTCGACCCAGATGGGGATGCATACCGAGCCCCTGACGGGCCGGGACATCAAGACCAAGTTCACGCTCGAGAACGAAGGCGGCTTCGGCTACCACTTCGCGCGGGATGTCGATTTCAACCGCCGCGCCGAGATCGATTGCGCCGACCTGAGCCCGACGGAGATCAACGATAAAATCCGCGACCTGATGGATTCCGGCCACGGCTCCATCGTGATCCGGAATCCGGGCGCCAGGCACTCGCTGGTCGTCGGCATCCTCAACCGGATGAACATCATCGTCGACGGCAGTCTGGGCTATTTCGGCTGCGGCCTGCTCGACGGCCCGACGGTGCGGATTTCCGGCCGCGTCGGCTGGTCGTTCGGCGAGAACATGATGGCCGGCGTCTGCGTGGTCGAAAAGAATGCCGGCTCCACCTTCGGCGCCGCGCTGCGCGGCGGCGACCTGGTGTGCAAGGGCTCGGTCGGCTCGCGCACCGGGATCGACCAGAAGGGCGGCACCATCATCGTCGGCGGCGACACCGGCGCCTTTTCCGGCTTCATGATGCAGCGCGGCCGCATGGTCGTGTGCGGCAACGCCGGCAAGAATCTCGGCGATTCCATGTATGACGGGACCATCTATATCGGCGGCAAGATCCAGGATCTCGGCGTCGATGCGGTCCCGGCGGACCTGACCGATCTCGACCGCGCCTGGCTGACCCGCAAGCTGGGCATGTACGAACTGCTGCCGGAGCAGGGCGTCGACCGTTTCACCAAGATCGTCGCCGGCAAGCAACTGTGGAGCTACGACAATCTCGAACCGACGGAGAAGAAGCTGGTCCTCTAGGGCCGCTTCGGCTTCTGCGCCGCCGTCGCACCGAAGAAAGACACCGACATGCTGGACGATCCGATCCCGGGTGGCGAAGGCCACTCAAAGCTGGAAGCCGAGGAGAAGTACATCCTCGGCAAGAGCCAGATCTTCACGCCGGAAGTCATCAACGACATCCATGTGAAATCGGAGCTCGGCCGCTACCGGATGCGGGGATTCTCCATCTTCAAGAAGATCCCGCACTGGGACGACCTGACCTTCCTGCCCGGCACGCTGACCCGTTTCGTGATCGAGGGTTATCGCGAGAAATGCGATACCAGGACGGTGATCGGGCCGCGCGCCAAGCGGCCGCTGGAACTCGACATCCCGGTCTACATCACGGGCATGAGCTTCGGCGCCCTGTCGTTCGAGGCCAAGACGGCGCTGGCCCGCGGCGCGACCATGGCCGGCACGGCGACCTGCTCCGGCGAAGGCGGCATGATCCCGGACGAGCGGCGCTATTCGTCCAAATGGTTCTACCAGTGCATCCAGTCGCGCTACGGCTTCAACCCGCACCACCTGCTGCTGGCCGACGGCTGCGAATTCTTCATCGGCCAGGGCTGCAAGGTCGGCCTGGGCGGCCACCTGATGGGCCAGAAAGTGACCGACCAGGTCGCCGAGATGCGCTCGCTGCCGGCCGGCATCGACCAGCGCTCGCCGGCGCGCCATCCCGACTGGCTGGGGCCGGACGATCTGGCCCTGAAGATCCTCGAAATCCGCGAGGCGACCGACGGACAGATCCCGATCCAGCTCAAGCTCGGCGCCGCGCGGGTCTACGACGACGTGCGCATGGCGGTGAAGTGCGATCCGGATTCGATCTATATCGACGGCATGGAGGGCGGCACCGGCGCCGGCCCGCATCTGGCGACCGAAGAGACCGGCGTGCCCGGCATGGCCGCCATCCGCCAGGCCCGCCGCGCGATCGACGACCTCGGCAAGCGGGGCGAGATTTCGCTGGTCTATGCCGGCGGCATCCGCAACGGCGGCGACGTCGCCAAGGCGCTGGCGCTGGGCGCGGACGCCATCGCGATCGGCCATTCGGCGATGATGGCGCTGAACTGCAACAAGGACATCCCGGAGGCGGATTTCCCGTCGGAAATCGGGGTTCCGGCCGGCGCCTGCTATCACTGCCACACCGGCCGGTGCCCGGTCGGCGTCGCGACCCAGGACCCGCTGCTGCGCAAGCGGCTGAACCCGGACGAGGCCGCGGAGCGGGTCTACAATTTCCTGCACACGCTGACCATGGAAGCGCAGATGATGGCGCGCGCCTGCGGCAAGACCAATATCCACAGCCTCGAGCCGGAAGACCTGGCCGCGTTGACCATGGAAGCCTCCGCGATCGCGCAGGTTCCGCTGGCCGGCACCGACTTCACGGTCGGCGTCGACGACTATCACCATATCTAGAGGAGAGGGCGCGGCGATGGCCGGAACCGGATACAAGGGCTCCCGGATCGACGATGTCGACCATTTCCTGAAAGGCGGCGGCCTCGATTCGGAGCGCGAGCAGACCATCGGCCAGCACATCGGCTACCGCTACGATGTCAACCTGCTGCCGGACTACGAACGGCTGACGCCGTTCCTGAAGGACTATCTCGAATTCATGGGCTGGGACGACCTGAACTGGCTCGAAGACGTCCATATGGGCTATGACGACGGCCAGGCTGCGGTGTTCGACAGGAATATCAACGGCTGGGTCGCGATCCCCGAGGACATGGAATTACCCGACAACCAGCAGGACCGGGACATGATCGCCCGGGAAATGCTGATCAAGTTCCAGATGTCGCCCGACCATCCGCTGGTGGACCTGTACAAGGCCTACCGGAAGTTCTGACGCTTCCGCCGTTCCTCCGCCGCCGCCCGGCGCCGGCCGGCCTGTCCGGACTGACGGCCGGCGGCGGTTTCCATTCAATGTGCCCCCGATCCGAAGAGTCCCGTCATGGCCGTAAAATCCGACATCGAGATTGCCCGCGAAGCCTCCCTGCAGCCGATCGCCGGCATCGGCGCTAGGCTGGATATCCCGGCGGACAGCCTGCTCCAGTACGGGCCGCACAAGGCGAAGCTGTCCTACGATTTCATCCGCTCCCTGAAGGACCGGCCGGACGGCAAGCTGATCCTGGTCACCGCGATCACGCCGACCCCGGCGGGCGAGGGCAAGACGACGACGACGGTCGGCCTCGGCGACGGGCTGAACCGGATCGGCAAGCGCGCCGCCGTGTGCCTGCGCGAGCCCTCGCTCGGCCCCTGCTTCGGCATGAAGGGCGGCGCGGCCGGCGGCGGCTATGCCCAGGTCGTGCCGATGGAGGATATCAACCTCCACTTCACCGGCGATTTCCACGCCATCGGCATCGCCCACAACCTGCTCGCCGCGATGGTCGACAACCACATCTACTGGGGCAACAAGGCCGGGCTCGACACCCGCCGGATCGCCTTCCGGCGCGTCGTGGACATGAACGACCGGGCATTGCGCCGGATTACCTCGTCGCTCGGCGGCGTCGCCAACGGCTTCGCCCGCGAGGACGGGTTCGACATCACCGTGGCGTCGGAGATCATGGCGATCTTCTGCCTGGCGACCGACCTGGACGACCTGGCGGCGCGCATCGGCAACATCGTCGTCGGCTATACGCGCAGCCGCGAGCCGGTGCGCGCGGCGGACATCAAGGCCGCGCCGGCGATGGCGGTGCTGCTCAAGGACGCGCTGATGCCGAACATCGTCCAGACGCTGGAGAACAATCCGGCCTTCATTCACGGCGGGCCGTTCGCCAACATCGCCCACGGCTGCAACTCGGTGACGGCGACGACGACGGCGCTCAAGCTGGCCGACTATGTCGTGACCGAGGCCGGCTTCGGGGCCGACCTGGGCGCGGAAAAATTCTTCAACATCAAGTGCCGCAAGGCCGGGCTGGCGCCGGACGCCGTGGTCCTGGTCGCCACCGTGCGGGCCTTGAAGATGCACGGCGGCGTGGCGCGGGAGGATCTCGGCGCGGAAAACGTCGCGGCGGTGCGCGCCGGCTGCTCGAACCTCGCCCGGCATATCGAGAATATCGGGAAATTCGGCGTCCGGCCGGTGGTCGCCGTCAACCGGTTCGTCGCCGATACCGAAGCCGAGCTGGACGCCGTGCGGGAGACGGCGGCCGGCTTCGGCGCGCAGGCTATCGTCGCCTCCCACTGGTCGGACGGCGGCGCGGGAACGGAAGAGCTGGCGCGGGCCGTCGTCGATATCTGCGACAGCGGCGCCTCGGATTTCCGGCCGCTCTACGGCGACGACGTTTCCCTGTTCGGCAAGATCGAGACGGTGGCGAAGGAAATCTACCGCGCCGCCGAGGTCACGGCGGACGCCCGGGTGCTTAACCAGCTCAAGGACTGGGAGGAAAGCGGCTACGGCGGTTTCCCGGTCTGCATGGCCAAGACGCAATACAGCTTCTCGACCGACCCGGCGCTCAAGGGCGCGCCGGAGGGCCATACGGTCAACGTCCGCGAGGTCCGCCTGTCGGCGGGCGCCGGCTTCATCGTGGCGATCGCCGGCGACATCATGACCATGCCCGGCCTGCCCCGCGTCCCCGCCGCCGAAGCGATCCATCTCGACGAAAACGGCCAGGTGCAGGGGCTGTTCTAAAGCGTGTCCGTTTCTGTCGGAACCGGCGATGCAACCGGGGCCGCCCTTCGATACGCCGCTTCGCGGCTACTCAGGGTGAGGGTGAGTGTTTGAACAGTGAACGAAGATCCAAAGCTCCTCATCCCGAGTAGCCCCGGATTTTATCCGGGGCGTATCGAGGGACGCCAGGCCGCCATGGTTCTGTTCAAAGCGGATATGCTCTAGAACCGCCCCTTCGCGCCCCCTTTTCGCCCGGTCTCCCGCACACTCAGGCCCGGCTGCGGGCCGCCTGCGCCGCGCCCTCGAAGGCCATTTCCATGCCCCGGCTCATGCCGCTGGAGCCGGTGAGCACCGTGCCGCCGTCGACCGGAATGTTGCCGCCGGTGATGTAGGCCGCCATCGGCGAGGCGAGGAACAGGGCCGCATCGCCGACTTCGGATGTCCGGCCGAAGCGCTTCATCGGCGTCATCTCGGCGGCCGCCCGCTTGGCCTCGTCGGTCGGCGCGAGGCGCTCCATGCCCTCGGTGCCCTCGATCGGGCCGGGGACGATGGTGTTGACCCGCACGCCCAGCGGCGCCCACTCCAGGGCGAGGCCGCGGCACAGCATGTCCAGCCCCGCCTTGGCGGCGCAGACATGGGTCTGGAAGGTATAGGCGTGGATCGCCTGGGGCGCCGAGATGGCGATGCACGACGCGCCGGGCCTCGCCAGACGGTCGAAGCCGGCGCGGAACACGTTGTAGCTGCCGTTGAGATCGATATCGACCACGGTCTTGAAGCCGTTGGCCGACATGCCGAGCGCCGGGGCGACGAAATTGCCGGCCTGGCCGGCGATCAGCGTGTGGATCGGGCCGTGCCGGGCGGCGGCGTCCTTCAGCGCGCCGTCGATCTGCGCATAGTCGCGGACATCGGCCGAGGCGCCGAACACGTCGCCGCCATGGGCCTTCAGCGCGCCGACCGCGCCTTCCACACGCTCCGCCGACCGGCTGCAGATCGACAGTTTCGCGCCGAGCCCGGCGAAACGGTGGGCGATGCCCAGATTGATGCCGCTCGATCCGCCGGCGATGAAGACGTGGGTATCGCGGAAATCGGCGTCGGAAAGCAGGACGGTCATGGCGGCGGACCTTTCGGGGCGCGGGTTCGGGATTGCGTGGCCGGCACCATAACCCCGTCCGGCGGGCCGGGGCCAGATGGCGGTACGGCGTTCGGCGACCGCGCCGCCATGCGTGCAGGCGCGATACAGCCGCTTCCTCCCCCTCTTCGGAGGATTCCTCTTCGAAAGGAAGAGACCGCGCCGGCCGCGCCGCTTGCCCTGCCCGTAGTTTCGACCGGCGCACCCCCAACCGTCATTCCGGCCCGGCTCCCTCATCCGTCATTTCGACCGAGCGGAGTAGCCTGCCCTGAGCGAAGTCGAAGGGAGCGGAGAAATCCGGCCGGCGACGGGCGCCGGCCAGGCGCCGGAGCCTGCGGCGTCGATGGAGCGCCGACCGGATTTCTCCCCTCCGACTTCGCTCAGGGCAGGCTACTCCGCCCCGGCCCGGTGGGCCGGGGCTCCGGTCGAAATGACGGATGGGGGTCGGAATGGCGGGAGGGGTCCGAGGACCGGATCGGGCGCAAGTCCGGCGGGGAAGGACCGGGTTGCGGCGGCCCGGGCCTTTTTGCAGAGGAATCCTTGGGGGAGGGGACAAGGAGTCGATCGGAGCCGGCCGCGGGCGCCGCCCGCGCGGCAGGATTTCCCTTTCTCGCGCCGCCGTTTGCCGCCATCAGGGGCGCCATGTCGACATCCGCCGCCCGGTCCCTGCTGCCGATCCTGCGCCCGGAGTCCGTCGCGGTGATCGGGGCGTCGGACACGCCGTCGCGCATCGGCGGCCGGCCGATCCATTCCATGAAGACGATGGGCTACACCGGCCGGATCCATCCGGTGAACCCGCGGCGCGAAACCGTGCAGGGGCTGCCGGCCTTCGCCTCGATCCGCGACGTGCCGGAGCCGGTCGATTGCGCGCTCGTCGCCGTTCCGGCCGCCATCGCGGTCGGGGCGATCCGGGACTGCGCCGAGTGCGGCGTGAAATCCGCCGTCGTCTTCACCTCCGGCTTCGCCGAGCAGGGCGAGGACGGCGCGCGGGCGCAAGCGGAGATCGCCCGGATCGCGCAGGACAGCGGCATGCGCATCGTCGGGCCGAACTGCCTCGGCGTCTTCGCGATGGACAGCGGCTGGTACGGCACCTTCACCAACGCGCCGGCCATGATCGAACGGCCGCCCGGCCCGGTCGGCATCGTCAGCCAGAGCGGCGCCTACGGCTCCCACGTCCTGATCGTGGCGCAGAGGCGCGGCGTCGGCGCGAACTACTGGGTGACGACCGGCAACGAATGCGATGTCGAAATCGGCGAGGTGATCGATTTCTTCGTCGACTCGCCGGAGGTCGGCATCGTCGTCGCCTATGCCGAGGGCATCCGCGACGCCGCGCGGCTAAGGCAGGCGCTGGGCAAGGCGCGCGACGCCCGAAAGCCGGTCGTCTTCATGAAGGTCGGCCGGACCGGCGAGGGCGCCCGGGCGGCGGCGAGCCACACCGCCAGCCTGGCCGGCAGCGACGCCGTCTACGAGGCGCTGTTCCGGCAATACGGCGTCTACCGGGCCGGCACCACGGAGGAGCTGGTCGACATCGCCTACGCCTGCCAGTACGGCAGCTACCCCGCAGGCCGGCGGGTCGCCCTGCAGACCATCTCCGGGGGCGTCGGCGTCCAGATGGCCGACGATGCGGTGCGCTACGGCCTGGAGGTCGCGCCCCTGCCGCAGCCGGTCCGGAAAAAGCTGAAGACGCTGATCCCCTTCGCCGGGACCCATAACCCGGTCGATTTCACCGCCCAGGCCCTGAACGAGCCGGACCTGATGCTGAAGAATATCGGCCTGACGATCGAGGAGGCGGACTACGACAGCCATATCGTCTTCATGACCACGGTGCCGGCGACGCCCTTCATGAAGGAACCGTGCGCCGACCTGTTCCGCACGGTGCGCGAGCGCTGGCCCGGCGAGCCGATGATCATGAGCCTGGTCGGCGGCCGCGACGTCGTCGAGGCGTACGAGAAGCTCGGCTACCCGGTCTTCGAGGACCCGTCGCTCGCAGTCCGGGCCCTGGCGGCGCTGACCCGGTTCGGCGAAGCGTTCGGCCGCGGCGCCGGCCGTGCGCCGCCGGCGCCCCCGGCCGGGATGCTGCCGGCGCCCGCCGCGCCGGCCGGCGAGCGCGAGGCCCTGGCGGTCCTGGCGAGCGCCGGGATTCCGGTCGTGCGCGCCAGCCTGGCGGCGACGCCGGACGAGGCGGTGGCCGCCGCCGCGGCGCTCGGCGGGCCGTGCGCGCTCAAGATCGCCTCGCCCGATATCCTGCACAAGACGGAGATCGGCGGGGTTCTGCTGAATGTCGAGGGCGGCGCGGCGGTGGCCGACGGCGCCCGCACCCTGCTGCGCCGCGCCGCCGAGCGGGCGCCGGAGGCCCGGATCGACGGCGTGCTGGTGAGCGGGATGGTGGCCGGCGGCGTCGAGACCGTGCTCGGCGCGGTCTGCGACCCGGTGTTCGGGCCGGCGGTCATGTTCGGCCTGGGCGGCGTGTTCGTCGAAGCGCTGGAGGATGTCAGCTTCCGCCTCGCGCCGTTCGGCGTCGACGAAGCGCACCGCATGATCGGCGAAATCCGCGGCCGTGCGGTGCTCGACGGCGTGCGCGGCGCGCCGCCTGCCGATCTCGACGCGCTCGCCGGCGCGCTCGCCCGCCTGTCCGTGTTCGCCGCCGCCAACGCCGGGCGGATCGAGAGCGTCGATATCAACCCGTTCATCGCCCTGCCCGAAGGCGGCGCGGCGGCGGATGCGCTGATCGTCCCGCGGGCGGACCGGGCCGGCCCTTCCGGCACAGGCGGCCCGGCCCGCCAATTATGATTTAATTATTCCTTTAATCATAAAATTTTCCTTGAAAGGCAATATCGTATTCCCTATATGTGCTTTTACTGACGCCCGAAGCGCGCCTGCGCGGCAACGGCCGTCGATCCCCACCGCACCCCCACCCGGCCTCCCCCGCTTCAGGATTCCTCTGCGAAACGCGGATAAGGCGGAAACGGGCGCCGGCGCGGCCTCCCCTGCCGGACGTGCGCCCGGTCCGGCCCTCGAACCCATCCCGTCATTTCGACCCCCAACCCGTCATTTCGACCGGAGCCACGGCCCTTGGGCCGGGGCGGAGTAGCCTGCCCTGAGCGAAGCCGAAGGGGAGAAACCCGGAGGGCGCTCTACCGACGCCGCAGGCTCCGGCCCCTGGCCGGCCTCCGTCGCCGGCCGGATTTCTCCGCTCGCTTCGCTTCGGTCGAAATGACGGGAGGGGGTTGCGGCGAGCGGCCGGCCCCCTCCCCCGGAGGGGAGGGGGAGCTTCGATCCGCAAACGCCGCGCCGGAGCCGGAAAACCGCCCCGATTTCAGACTCTTACCCCCTCCCCTTGGGGGGCAGGGGGAGGGGTGCCGCTGGGAAGGCTCCGCCGTCCCCCACCCCCGTCATTTCGACCGGAGCGCCGTCAGGCGCGGAGTGGAGAAATCCGGCTGGCGCTCTATCGACGCCGCAGGCTCCGGCATCTGGCCGGCGCCCGTCGCCAGCCGGATTTCTCCGCTCGCTTCGCTTCGGTCGAAATGACGGGAGGGGGGTGAGAAAGGAGCGCAGTTGCCGGCATCCGGCGCAGGCCGGCCGCCGCCGGCAAGGCGCCGCGGCGCAGGCGGGTTAGGCGTAGCGCACTTTCATGATCTCGTAGGCCCGCGAGCCGCCCGGCGCGGTGACCTCGATGGAATCGCCGGTTTCCCTGCCGATCATGGCGCGGGCGAGCGGCGAGGTGAGCGAGAGCAGGCCCCGGCCGATGTCGCCCTCGTCCTCGCCGACGATCTGGTAGGTGCTTTCCTCGTCGGTATCCTCGTCGGCCAGCGTGACGGTGGCGCCGAAGCGCACGACGTCGCCGGACAGGCTCCGCGGGTCGATCACCTGGGCGCGCCGGACCTTGTCCTCCAACTCGATCAGCCGGCCTTCGATGAAAGCCTGGCGCTCCTTGGCGGCGTGATATTCGGCATTCTCGGAAAGATCGCCATGGGTGCGCGCCTCTTCCAGCGCGTTGATGACGGCCGGGCGCTCCACCGACTTCAGCCGTCGCATTTCGTCCTGGAGCATGCCGTAGCCACGCTCTGTCATCGGAACCTTATCCATCGGGCGGACCGTCCGTAGTCAAAAGGCTTTCCGGGCGTTTGCGGCAACAGGCTGCTTCGGCGGCGTCTCGATGGGGGACGCCGGGGATGTAGCGCGCGCGCGCCTTCGGGTTCTCAGAAAGACGACCGGAAATACGATTGCAGCGGGGCGACTTCAAGAGCGCCGGTGCGAAGTGCCGCAATCGCCTGCACCGCGGCCCGGGCGCCTGCGATCGTCGTGTAGTAGGGAATTTCCCGGAGCAGCGCGGTCTGGCGGAGCGAGAAGCTGTCGCGGATCGCCTGCGCCCCCTCGGTCGTGTTGAACACCAGTTGCACGCCGCCGTCGGTCATCGCGTCGACGATATGCGGCCGGCCCTCCAGCACCTTGTTGACCTGCCGGGCCGGGATGCCCCTTGCGTTGAGATGGGCGGCCGTGCCGCGGGTCGCCAGCAGGTCGAAGCCGAGCGCGGCCAGCCGTTCGGCGATCGGCGCCAGCGCGTCCTTGTCCCGGTCGCGCACCGAGACGAACACGGCGCCGCTCCGGGGCAGGCGGATGCCGCTCGCCACCTGGGACTTGGCGAAGGCGCGGCCGAAATCCCGGTCCAGGCCCATAACCTCGCCGGTCGATTTCATCTCCGGGCCCAGGATCACGTCGACGCCGGGGAAACGGTTGAAGGGGAACACCGCCTCCTTGACCGCGACATGACCGTTCCCCGAACCGTCCCCCGGACCGTTTGCCGGCGCCATGCCGATCTCGAAGCCCGCCAGCGGCTCGCCCGCCATGACCCGCGCCGCGATCTTGGCGACCGGCGCGCCCGTCGCCTTGGCGACGAAGGGCACCGTCCGGCTCGCCCGCGGGTTGACCTCCAAGATGTAGACCGTCTCGTCCTTGACCGCGACCTGGACGTTCATCAGGCCGACCACGCCGAGCGCGGCGGCCAGCTTCCCGGTCTGGCGCTCGATTTCGGCGAGGGTCGCGGCGGAGAGCGAATGGGGCGGCAGGGCGCAGGCCGAATCGCCGGAATGGATGCCGGCCTCCTCGATATGCTCCATGATGCCGGCGATGCGCACGCCCTCGCCGTCCGAGACCGCGTCGATATCGACCTCGATGGCGTCCTGGAGATAGCCGTCGATCAGCACCGGGTTGTCGCCGGAAACGCGCACCGCCTCGCTGACATAGCGGCGCAGGCCGGCCTCGTCGTGGACGATCTCCATGGCCCGGCCGCCCAGGACGTAGGACGGACGCAGCAGCACCGGATAGCCGATCTTCCCGGCGACGGCGACGGCCTGCTCCACCGAGGTCGCCGTGCCGTTGTTCGGCTGGCGCAGGCCGATCTCGTGCAGCAGGCGCTGGAAGCGGTCGCGGTCCTCGGCCAGGTCGATGGCGTCGGGCGAGGTGCCGAGGATCGGCACGCCGGCATCGGCCAGCGCGTGGGCGAGCTTGAGCGGCGTCTGGCCGCCATATTGCACGATTACGCCCTTGAGCCGGCCGGCGGATTGCTCCTTGCGGCAGATCTCGATCGCGTCCTCGGCGGTCAGCGGCTCGAAATACAGCCGGTCCGAGGTGTCGTAGTCGGTCGAAACGGTCTCCGGGTTGCAGTTGACCATGATGGTCTCGTAGCCCGCCTCGGCGAGGGCGTAGACCGCGTGGACGCAGCAATAGTCGAACTCGATGCCCTGGCCGATCCGGTTCGGCCCGCCGCCCAGGATGACCACCTTCTCGCGCTCGGACGGCTCGGCCTCGCATTCCGGATCGGGGCCGCTCTCGTAGCAGGAATACATGTAGGGCGTGACCGAGGCGAACTCGGCGGCGCAGGTGTCGATGCGCTTGTAGACCGGCCGTACGCCGGCGGCCCGGCGCGCCCCGGCGACCTCGGCCTCGCGGGCGCCGGTCAGCGCCGCCAGCCTCGCGTCGGAGAAGCCGAGGCCCTTGAGCCGGCCGAGCGCGTCGGGGCCGCCGGGCAGGCCGCCGCTCTCGACCTGCCGCTCCGCCTCGACGATCTCGCGGATGCGGGCGAGGAACCAGGGATCGATCCGGCAGGCGGCGTGGATCGCGTCGTCGCCGAAGCCGTCGCGCATCGCCTGGGCGACGACGAGCAGCCGGTCGGGCGTCGGCTCGGCCAGCCGGGCGGTCATGGCGTCCCGGCCGCCTGGAATCTCGACGGGATCGAGGCCGGTGAGACCCGTTTCCATCGAGCGGCAGGCCTTCTGCAGGGATTCGGCGAAGGTCCGGCCGATCGCCATGGCCTCGCCGACCGATTTCATCGCCGTGGTCAGGACCGGCTCGGCGCCCGCGAACTTCTCGAAGGTGAAGCGCGGCATCTTGGTGACGACATAGTCGATGGTCGGCTCGAAGGAGGCCGGGGTGACGCCGGTGATGTCGTTGCGGATCTCGTCCAGCGTGTAGCCGACGGCGAGCTTCGCGGCGACCTTGGCGATCGGGAAGCCGGTCGCCTTGGAGGCGAGCGCCGAGGAGCGGCTGACCCGCGGGTTCATCTCGATGATGACCTGGCGGCCGGTCGCCGGATCGACGGCGAACTGCACGTTCGAGCCGCCGGTATCGACGCCGATCTCGCGCAACACCGCAATCGAGGCGTTGCGCATGATCTGGTATTCCTTGTCGGTGAGGGTGAGCGCCGGGGCGATGGTGATGCTGTCGCCGGTGTGGATGCCCATCGGGTCGAGATTCTCGATCGAGCAGACGATAATGCAGTTGTCCGCCCGGTCGCGGACCACCTCCATCTCGAACTCCTTCCAGCCGAGCACCGATTCCTCGATCAGCACCTGGCTGACCGGCGAGGCGCGCAGGCCGCGGCCGACGATGTCGCGGAACTCGCTGCGGTTGTAGGCGACGCCGCCGCCGGTGCCGCCCAGCGTGTAGGACGGCCGGACGATGGCCGGCAGGCCGATGGCGTCGAGCGCGGCCTGCGCTTCCTTCAGGCTGCCGACCAGGGCGCTTTTCGGGCTCTCCAGGCCGATGCGCGCCATCGCCTCGCGGAACTGGAGCCGGTCCTCCGCTTTGGCGATCGCCTCCCGGTTGGCGCCGATCGTCTCGACGCCGTGGCGCTCCAGCGCGCCGCTTTCGGCGAGCGCCAGCGCGGTGTTGAGCGCGGTCTGGCCGCCCATGGTCGGCAGCAGCGCATCCGGCTTCTCCTTTTCGAGAATCCGTTCGACGATCTCCGGCGTGATCGGCTCGACATAGGTCGCGTCGGCCAGGCCCGGATCGGTCATGATGGTCGCCGGGTTGGAATTGACCAGGACGACCCGGTAGCCCTCGTCTTTCAGCGCCTTGACGGCCTGGGTGCCGGAATAGTCGAACTCGCAGGCCTGCCCGATGATAATCGGGCCGGCGCCGATGACGAGGATCGAGGATATGTCGGTGCGTTTGGGCATCTACGGCCTATCAAAATAAATTGCCGTATTCGTCGGGCTTCCATTTTCGAATATTCTCTACAAAATCGTTAAGGGAAAACATATCTGGCACAAACCTTTGTGCATAAAGTTCAATTGAAAATTCTGGATTTTCTGGGTCCAAATCAAAATATACCAACCCAATCCCAAATAGGCTACATAGAAGAAACATTTTTTCTGACTCGACACCTGTCACTGTGTTAGGAAGAACCAGATATGTTTTGTGAGAAAACAACCTGTAGGCTACCGCTTGGCCAAATGCTGTCACCGTGTCACTGGGGTTTGTCTTTATTTCAGCCGAAATTATTTCGGGCTCAAATTTTATTACATGGTGAGGTAGAGATTTATTGATACCTACAACGTCAGGATTTCCCCACTTTCCGTTTCCCCGCATCGAGCCAATAGCAACCGCCGTCGAGCATTCGTCGAGATCGTTAGTCAAGAAATTTGCAAACGGTTCATAGAAATCTTCTTCCCTAACGATGATTGAATCTTCCCGGTCCTCCGCTAGAGCATCCGGCGTCTCATCCGTATTATCTATAGGTCTATACAAACCCCGAGAGGGTTTTTCGATCGAATCCGGAAAAACTCTCTCCAATTTTCCAACTTGAGCGCGAATAGTATTTGCATTTGTTTCCGGTGAGTGTTCTATGATCTTTTGAACAATATCTGTAAACCTTATGCCGCCACTGTTTGCATGGACTACTCGGTGTCCAAATTCCCTAATTTGATTAATCGTCAATCGAGGCATTTTCGCTCTCCCTCATTTCTTTTCCATGTCCGCCGCGAAGCGCTCGAACAGGTAGGCGCTGTCCTGGGGGCCGGGGCTGGCTTCCGGGTGGTACTGCACGCTGAAGACCGGTTTGCCCTCGACCTTCAGGCCCTCGCAGGAGCCGTCGAACAGCGACCGGTGGGTCATGGTCACGCCGGCGGGCAGGCTGTCGGCATCGACCTCGAAGCCGTGGTTCTGGCTGGTGATCTCGACCTTGCCGGTCTCCAGGTCCTTGACCGGATGGTTGGCGCCGCGGTGGCCGTGATGCATCTTGCGGGTCTGCGCGCCGAGCGCCAGCGCCAGCATCTGGTGGCCGAGGCAGATGCCGAAGACCGGCAGATCGAACTTCAGCACTTGCCGGATCACCGGCACGGCATAGGCGCCGGTCGCCGCCGGATCGCCCGGCCCGTTGGACAGGAACACGCCGTCCGGCGCGTGGCGCAGGATTTCCTCGGCGCTCGCCGTCGCGGGCACGACGGTGACCCGGCAGCCGAGCGCGGCCAGGCTGCGCAGGATGTTGCGCTTGGCGCCGAAATCCATGGCGACGACGTGGAAGCGCGGTTCGGACTGCCGGCCGTAGCCCTCGCCCCACGCCCAGCCGGTCTCGTCCCAGTTGTAGGTCTGGGTGCAGGAGACGTCCTTCGCCAGGTCCATGCCTTCCAGACCGGGCCAGGCCTGCGCGTTGGCGACCAGGTCGCCGACCGGGAAATCTCCGCCGGGATCGTGGCGCAGCACGGCGTTGGCCGCACCGCCGTCGCGCAGCCGCCGGGTCAGGCGGCGGGTGTCGACGCCGGCGATCGCCGGCAGGTCGTGGCTCTTTAGCCAACCGTCCAGATGCTGCGCGCTGCGGTAGTTCGACGGCTCGGTGATATCGGCGCGGAACACGCCGCCCAGCGCCGCCGGGGTCGCCGTCTCGATATCCTCGGCGTTGGCGCCGACGTTGCCGATATGCGGGAAGGTGAAGGCGATGATCTGGGCGGCGTAGGACGGGTCGGTGAGGATTTCCTGGTAGCCGGTGATCGAGGTGTTGAAACACAGTTCGCCCAGCACCGTCTTCGCCGCGCCGGCGCCGCGGCCCCAGAACACGCTGCCGTCGTCGAGGAACAGGCCGGCGGTCGCCCACTCCGGCCGTTTCGGGGCGGGTTGGTCCGGGCCCGGCCGGGCCGCAGAAATCTGCGCCGAAGGCCCGCCGCCGGGGCCCGCAGCCGCGTCGAACGATGGGGACGCCTGCATCGACTGTCCGTTGTTTCTGGCCGTTGTCTGGCGCTGCTGCGGTTGAAATGCGGTCGGAATGCGCCGGGCCGGTGCGTTCCGGACGGCGGGCGTTAGGTAGGAAGGGACCGGCTTGCCGGTCAAGCGCAGGCGCCTACATACCCGCATTCGGGCCGGGCCGCATTTCGTCACAGCGGCCCGCCGGAACGGGGATGGAATCCGGGATCGGGCGCCGGCGGAGTATCCACCGCCGGCAACCGCTCCATTGACTCCGGCGGCCGGCCGGTGGCATTTCTACGCCTTCTTGACGCGCCGCCGGAGAGTGCCGGCGCGCCCGGCATCGGGTTTGGGACGGGCCCTGGGGTACGGGCCGGGACTGGAGACGGACAGATGGCCGACGCCATGCTGCGCGACCGCATCAAGGCCGAACTCAAAGCAGCGATGAAGGCGAGGGAACAGCGGAAAACCGCGACCCTGCGCCTGATTTCGGCCGCGCTGAAGGACCGGGACATCGCCGCCCGCGGCAAGGGCGTGCACGACGGCATCGACGAGACCCAGATTCTCGGCATGCTGCAGACCATGGTCAAGCAGCGCGAGGAAAGCATCGGCCACTACGAGCAGGGCGGCCGGCTGGAACTGGCCGAGCAGGAACGCGAGGAGATCGCGATCATCACCGGCTTCCTGCCGCCGCGCCTCGACGAGGCCGCGATGGAGGCCGCCGTCGGCTCGGTCATGGCCGAACTCGGCGCGGAATCGGTCAAGGACATGGGCCGCACCATGGCGGCGCTGCGCGAGCGCTACGCCGGCCAGATGGATTTCGGCAAGGCGAGCGCGCTGGTGAAATCGCGCCTGGCGCTGTAGCCGCCGCCGGCCCGGACGACATCGAACTCCGGCCGGCGCCGGAATTCCGAATCGCGGCAAGACGGCTGCCGCTGCATCGTGCTACTCTCGCGGGATGGCGATTACTCCCCAATTCCTCGACGAACTGCGCAGCCGGGTGCCGGTGTCGGACGTCGTCGGGAAGCGGGTGAAGCTGGCGAAGAAGGGGCGCGAATTCAGCGGCCTGTGCCCGTTCCACAGCGAGAAGACGCCGTCCTTCACCGTCAACGACGACAAGGCGTTTTACCATTGCTTCGGCTGCGGGGCGCACGGCGACGTCATCCGCTTCGTCACCGAAACCGAGGGGCTGACCTTTCCGGAAGCCGTCGGGAAGCTGGCCGGCATGGCCGGCATGGACGTGCCGAAGGCGACGCCGGAGGAACGCCGGCGCGCCGAACGGGCGAAGAGCCTTCAGGACGCCTGCGAGGCCGCGCTGCGCTTCTTCCGCCGGCGGCTCGAGGGGCCGGACGGGGCGGCGGCGCGGGCCTATCTGCAACGGCGCGGCCTGAAGCCGGAAACCATCGAGGCGTTCCGGCTCGGCTGGGCGCCGGAGGGGCGCAACGCGCTGAAACAGGCGCTCGTCGGCGAAGGCTTTCCGGAAGCCATGCTGGTCGAGGCCGGCCTGCTGATAAAACCGGAGGACGGCGGCGAGAGCTATGACCGCTTCCGCGGCCGGGCGATCTTCCCGATCGCCGACCGGCGCGGCCGGACGATCGCCTTCGGCGGCCGGGCGCTGGGCGACATCCAGCCGAAATACCTCAATTCCCCGGAAACGCCGCTGTTCAACAAGGGCAGCCTGCTCTACGCGCTGGACAAGGCGCGCCAGGCGGTGCGCGGCGGTCCCGGCGGCAAGGGGGCCGATGTCATCGTCACCGAGGGCTACACGGACGTAATCGCGCTCCACCAGGCCGGCTTCGGCGGCGCCGTCGCGCCGCTCGGCACGGCGCTCACCGAGAGCCAGATCGAGGAGCTGTGGCGCCTCGCGCCGGAGCCGGTGCTGTGCTTCGACGGCGACGAGGCCGGCCGCCGCGCCGCCGGCCGGGCGCTCGACCGGCTACTGCCCCGCCTCGTGCCCGGCAGGACGGCGCGCTTCGTTTTCCTGCCGGAGGGCGAGGACCCGGATTCCTTCGTCAGCCTGTCCGGGCCGGACGCCTTCGGCCGCCTCGTCGAACGCGCGATCCCCGTTTCCGAAGCCCTGTGGCGGCGCGTCGCCGGAACGCAGACGGTCGATTCGCCCGAATTTGCGCTGACCGTGCGGAAAAATATCGAAGCCGCCGTCGCGCAGATGGCCGAGCGGGATACGCAGTTCTACTACCGGGCGTTCCTCAACAAGCGGCTGTCCTCGGCGATCTGGGAGAACCGGGGCAGGAAGCGCAAGGCGAGCCTTGTCGAAATAAAATCCGACATCGTTCCGGAAGAGAATATCGCAAACAAACAGAAGGCCCTTGTCGCCGCGCTGATCAACCATCCGCATCTCATCCGGAGCCACGGGGAGCGTCTGGTCGAGGCGGAATACGTTTCGCCCGAACTGGCCGGGGTGCTGATGGACGCCGTCGCGCTGTACGGCGACTCGGAGGGCATGGTCGCCGACGATCTGAAAGAGCGGCTGCGGGCGAAGGGGCACGGCGGCCTGGTCGGGAAAATCTGCAGCCGCAAAATCTACGAGGTCGCGCGTTTCGCCGATCCGGCCTTCGACCCGGCGTCCGTCGAACCGGGCTTTGCAGACGCATTGCGGCAGTTGGAGCGGACTCTCGCCGCGGCGGAGTTGCAGCAGCGGCTGAAGCGCGGCCTGTATCGCGAGGACGATGCGGAGTTTGCCCGGCTGACCGGGTTCGCCGCCGACATTGCGGGCCGGGCAGCAGCCGCGGACGAGGCCGAGCCGGGGTAGCGCCGCTGCCCTTGCCGAGCCGCGGGCTTGTTGTCCGCGGGAAGGGGGCTATATCTCGGCGAGTCGCATGGACGCGTCCGGGACTGCCGGCTCGGGTTTCAGGCCGGGACGCTTCGGGAAAAAGGCGACGTTCGCGGGAGGCGCGCGGGACGGCCCGGCGGTGCGGGGCCGGTCCTGCGGAAACCGCAACGGACAATCGATTCGCGCGCGCCGGAGCGCCCGCGCCGCGCGAAGCTGGGGACGGAGCTACATGGCAAGCAAAGCCACGGCGGCACAGGCGGTTTCCACCGAAACGCAGAACGATACCGACGATGCGCTGATCGATGCGCTGGCGGCGGCGGAAAAGAAGCTCGTCGCGAAAGGCAAGCAGCAGGGCTATCTCTCCGAGGAGGAGATCGACGCCGCCATTCCGCCCGACCGGGTCACCCACGAACAACGCGAAGACATCCTGGCCCGCCTGTCGGTTATGGGCGTCAACGTGGTCGATTCCGAAAGCCCGGACGAGAAGGAGCCGGAGAGCGCCGGAGAGCCGGCCGAGCGCAAGGGCAACGTCGCCGACGATGTCGGCCGGACCGACGATCCGGTGCGCATGTATCTGCGCGAGATGGGGACGGTGGAGCTGCTGTCCCGCGAAGGCGAAATCGAGATCGCCAAACGGATCGAGGCCGGCCGGGAGAAGATGATCGGCGGCCTGTGCGAAAGCCCGCTCACCATGCGCGCCGTCGTCGCCTGGCGCGACGCGCTGCAGGACGGCGCGGTTCTGCTGCGCGATATCATCGACCTCGAGGCGACGTTCAGCGGCCCGTCGGAAAACCGCGCCGGCGACGATGAAGCGAACGGCGCCGCGGAGCAGGGCAACGGGGCCCGGAACGACGGGGCCGGAAACGATGGCGCCGTGAACGACGGGGCCCGGAACGACGGCGCCGCGGCCAACGGCAGCGCGGACGCCGCCGGGGCCGCGGCCGGTCCGCAGAACGCGCCGGCGGCGGCGGCGCAGGCCGGTGCGGATACAGGCGGCGGCGACGCCGGCGCGGGCCCCGCGCCCGGCAACGACAACGAGCCGGACAAGGCGCCGGGCGCGGAGCCGGTCGCGCGCGCGAACGGGACGGCGGTCGGAGAGGTCGTCGCCGGGGCGGACGCCGTTCTGTCCGCAAACGGCCCGGACGAAGCAGGCGAAGCGGAGGGCGCGGAGGGCGCGGACGGCGCCGAAGGCCCGGAGGACGAAGACGGGACCCGCGCTGCGGCGCCCCGAGAAGAGAGCGGAGAAGACGGCGGAGAAGAGACCGGAGAAGAGGGCGGAGAAGAGGGGAGCGAAGAGGGCGGCGGGACGGCCGGCGGCGCGCCCGAGGACGACGAGGACGACGAAGATACCGCCGCGAACATGTCGCTGGCCGCCAAGGAAGCCTCCCTGATGCCGGAGGTGCTGGCGAATTTCGACGCCATCGCCAAAACCTACGAAAAGCTGCACAAGATCCAGGGAACCCGGCTGGAGTCGATGCGCGAGGGCAACGATCCGAACGCCCGCGCCGAGCGGCGCTACCGGTCGGTGCGCGGCGAGCTGGTCGGCCTCGTCGAGCGCATCCACATGAACAACCAGCGCATCGAGGAGCTGGTGGAGCAGTTCAAGGAGCTGAACAAGCTGCTGCTCGGCCTGGAAGGCAAGCTCATGCGCCTGGCGCTCGATTGCGGCGTCGAGCGGAAGGAGTATCTGGAACAGTATCGCGGCTCGGAACTGGACCCCGGCTGGGTCGACCGGATGGCGCAGCGCAACACGCCGGGCTGGCGGGAGTTTTCGGAAAAGCACCGCGCCGAAATCGACGACCTGCGCGCCGGCATCGCCGAGGTTTCGCGCGCCGCCGAACTGCCGGTCAACGAATTCCGCCGCATCTCCAAGACCGTCCGGGAGGGCGAGCGGGAGGCCGGCCAGGCCAAGAAGGAGATGGTCGAGGCCAATCTCCGCCTCGTCATCTCCATCGCCAAGAAATACACCAACCGCGGCCTGCAATTCCTCGACCTGATCCAGGAAGGCAATATCGGCCTGATGAAGGCGGTCGATAAATTCGAATACCGCCGCGGCTACAAATTCTCGACCTACGCGACCTGGTGGATCCGCCAGGCCATCACCCGCTCGATCGCCGACCAGGCGCGCACCATCCGGATTCCGGTGCACATGATCGAGACGATCAACAAGCTGGTGCGCACCTCGCGCCAGATGCTGCACGAGATCGGCCGCGAGCCGACGCCGGAGGAGCTGGCCGAGCGGCTGCACGTCCCGCTGGAGAAGGTGCGCAAGGTCCTCAAGATCGCCAAGGAGCCGATTTCGCTCGAAACCCCGATCGGCGACGAGGAAGACAGCCATCTCGGCGATTTCATCGAGGACAAGAACGCCATCGTGCCCCTCGACGCGGCGATCCAGTCCAACCTGCGCGAGACGACGACCCGCGTGCTGGCGACGCTGACGGCGCGCGAGGAGCGCGTGCTGCGGATGCGCTTCGGCATCGGCATGAACACCGACCACACGCTCGAAGAGGTCGGCCAGCAATTCTCCGTCACCCGCGAGCGCATCCGCCAGATCGAGGCCAAGGCCCTGCGCAAGCTCAAGCACCCGAGCCGGTCGCGCAAGCTGCGGAGTTTCCTGGATACCTGAGGGGCGGGCGGCGGCGGTTGGCGGCGAACCTTCAAACGGCTTCGAGCCGCGCCATCTCCGTCTCGAATTCCGAGGTGAACTGCGCGGCTTCGTCTTCGGGCAGCCAGCAGGTCAGGTTCGGCATCACCATCCGGAAGAACGAGACCTGCCCGTAGGGCCAGTCCTTCACGGATTGTTCGCCGCGAAGCTCCGCCAGAATGCTGTCGATCCGCCGGCGCACCCGCTCCGGATCGGGCCGGTAGGCCGGCGCCGGCGCCTCACCGAACAGATCGCCCTGTCCTTGGCTTCCCGACACGTCGCTTCGGTCCACTATCACCCGACAACCCATATGTGGTGTTGGATACCGAGACGAACCATACATCTGGTCGTTGGCGAGCGCCAGAGGCTATTCCGACTTATCCCCGGATTTCGAACGCGGCCTTGTAGGCTTCGTCGATGGCAGCCATCTGGTCGATGGTGAAGGCAAGGCTGTCCGCGACCTTTCCGACATGCTCAATTTCGTCGAGCGACAGCGCCCGGCCCCTGCGCGATTTGAGATATTTGTCGAGCACTTGGTAGCCGCCGATGTGAAAATCCCATACCGCCTGCGGCACAGGTTTGAAATGCTGCGTCTTGTTGATGTAGATCGCGTTCTCAACAGCCGAATAGCGCACGGCCTCGATCCGATGATCGCCTTTGCCATGATAGTCAGCCAACCCGCTATGCGATAGACCGCGCAGGAGGTGCGCCTGTACGAGCGCCCAGCCAAGGCGGGAAAGACATCCGAAATTTTCGCCCTTGCGAGGGAGCGGTATACGCGGGAAATCAAATCTTAAATATTCGGCAAACCTAGAGCGATACGTCGATGAATACAATATCGAATAAACATAACCTAAAATTTCCTCAGAAGAAAATAATTCACCATACAGATCTTCAAGAGCGGATAAAAACTCCGGCGTGATATTTCCTCGCTTACCGTCCTCTGATTCGTACGTCCAAATTGGAAATACATAACATCCCTCTCTGGTTTGATCGGAAATCAAGCAGCTTTCTGCCGGCCATTCAGAAACGAAGGCATGACGCCAGTGCGAAGTGCCAATTTGCCGAGGAACAACTAAAGAAAGATTAACTCTGCCAGCAACATTGTCAAGCAATTCACGCCTCGGGTAATCCATAAATTCATATCCGAAAAAGCAATAAGGATTATCAAATGGTCGATAAGAACAACGAATAATTTTCTCTTTCCATTGCGAATTTTCTCGAATTGAAGATCTGGCATCCTCAATCTTCCAGTCGCGGTTGTTTTTTATATTATATTTTTTCAAGTATTCAGCATCATTGAGAGTATGATTTTTCATATCTCCCGCGCGTTTTTCAAGAACTTCACGTTCGAATGCTATAGAAAATTGATCGCGGTGCGTTTGAAATCCTAAAACACTCTTTGAAAATAGCTGAAGCTTTTTATTTTTTGGATTCAGAGTATCGGAAATTGACCATCCACCCGAGTACTCATCCCAGTTATGCCAGTTCTTTGGGCGCAAAAAATAATACGGTGAACCGCATTGAATATCCTGCCAAGATACATCTCTGAAATTAGCACCCGAAACTTGCCTATATTTTTCAAGCCTCGTGCCCCAAATTTCTGTAAATTTAATTTGCTTAGGCGCATTCTTATTCTTAACAAGTAACGCGATTCCTACACCTTTTGTAATATCAAAGACATTTTCGTTCGCTACATTTTCCGGTGTAGCTTCTCGAGGTTTCGTGCTTCCATGTAAATCGAATACATAAATTTGATCGAAAGTTCGAAGTAGAGACTGCCGCATTCCGCGAAAAGTCGGATTATCTAGCCAAGAGTGATTTGTAATGACACCAACGATGCCTTCCTCGACTTCTTCCATTTTCAATTGAGCAAAGCGGATAAACTTCACATAATCGTCGTTAAGCCACTTCGGGTTGCGTTCGTCCAGAGGCTTTTTTATCTTAATCCCGGATTTGTCCTGTTCGATGGTGTACTTATATCCGCCAATCGCGTCGCTTATCGACTTTCCCTTGTTCTTGGAATGTCCGGCATATGGCGGATTACCGGTAATCACCAGAACCGGCTTTTCCTTGATTCTTTGAGCCGATTCGACCTCGGCCGTGACAGCTGGGAGCAGCCAGTTTTTCTGCGGTTCAATTGGCTCCAGAGTGTTCGTCAGGAAAATCTTGAGCCGATCCTCGTCTTCAAGCGCATGCCCCTTGTCGGCGAGATATTGCGAAAGCTTCAGATGCGCGATTGTGTATGGCGCGATCAGGTATTCAAATCCGTAGATATTTTTGAGCAAATGCTCGCGCACAATCAGGTCAGCGTGGCCGGCTTCGGCACCGCCGATTTGCTCGAAAATGCGTTCGAAGACTTCGAGCAGGAAGGTGCCGGTGCCGCAGGCGAAATCGAGTACGGTCACCCGTTTGTAATTGGCGAGGCCGTCATCGATGCCGAAGCTGTCCTCAAGGATGTCGTCGATGGCGCGGACGATGAAATTCACGACCGGCGGCGGTGTGTAGTAGACGCCGCGGCCTTTGCGCATTTTCGCATCGTATGCCTTGAGATAGTCTTCGTAGAAGTAGATGAACGGATCGCGCTCGAACAATCGGTGTTCTTCCTCGTCCCCGGCGCGCACCTTCCGGCTGATCGCCCGGCGCTGCCGGAATGACAGGTCTTCGTGAATTGCCACCATGTCGAGGCCATTGACAATGGAAAGAATTTCCTCGACCACCCAACGGACATCGCGATATTCGACTCTCTCAAGTTCCGTCAGAAAATCGACCAGTTCACGGATCAGGCGGAAGGAACCCGGCACGAATTGCCGGGCGTTGTGCAAAGTGACGGATTCGGCGCTAGAATTTATTTTCGCCAAAAACAGCCCGTAGGCCAGCATCTGCGCGAAGGCGTCGGCAAATTCCTTCAGGGTCAATTCCTGGAATACCTGGTCCCGGAAAATCTGGTACAGGCCGTACAGGCGCCCTTCCCGGTGCTCCTTGTTCTGGCGAACAAGCTCTTCGCCCAGATAGTCGCGGAGCAGCCTGCTACGCACCGCGAGGGCCAGCGCCAGTTGCTGTGACCGGCCGATACCCTCCGGTGCACAAGAGAAAAAACCTTGCAGGAGGCCTGCGACTGCCGTAGCGCAATCTTTCCGCACCGTGAACTTCCGGAATTCGAGATCCGTTGGATGGCAAAGCGTTTCGCGCTGTATGCCGTCTTTGTTGATCCAAATGAAATGCAGGTAGTCGGTCAGGAGAATGTTTTCCGACAGGCTCCGGTACTTCTTCAACTGATCGGATTTCAGGACCCGGTCCAGATTTTCGCCGACCGGCTTCGTCTCGACATAGCCGAGGATCATGCCCTGCCTCGAAACCTTGAAATCCGGTGCGCCTTTGCCGGCTTCCCGCTTCGGCTCCTGTTGAATCCCAATCTGACCGCCGGCTTGCCCGGAAGCGACAGCCCGTATTAGATTCTCCAGCGCTGTGCGGCCAGTATACTCGGTATGCTCTTCCAGCGGCGTCTCACGAAGCGCGCGGAGGTAGGTATCGAAGTCGGGCGCGGTCATGTCATCTGTATCTCGATCCGATCCCGTGAACTGATACAGACCTAACGCCAAATCGGAAAGCCGGAACTGCGCCGCGCGGCTGGCGAAAGACCGGAGACGGACATGACCGGAACCTTCGCAAAATGGGACGCTGCGGAGCAGTTGCACACGCGGGAGGATGTGCGGCGCTACCCGGAGACCTGAGCCGCGAAGGGCTTTACAAGGCCCTGCCGGCAGACGGCAACCCCACCTGCGCCACGGCGATTAAGATTACGCGCGCGCTGGGGATGCAGCTTCGCATTACGGCGTAGCGCCGCCGCCCCTTCCCCCGTTGGCTCCGCCCGCCGGTTGGCGTATTCCTGTCGCGGGAGCGTAGCGGCGGGGAGGAAGCGCCATGATGCAGGAGCGGATCGAGGCGAAGTGGATCCGGACGTTCGAGCGGGTGTTCGGCCTGTGCGCGGTCGAAGCCGGCGATGCGGTCGCCATCCTGTCGGAGACCCAGTCGCGCCGGATCAACGTCGAACTGGCGGAACTGGCGCTGAGCGCCATGGGCGCCCGGCCGTTCCATATCGTGCTGCCGACGCCGCCGCTCACGGCGCCGGTGCCGGTGCGCTCGACCGGGGCGAGCGACGCGGTGCAGGGGCTCGGGCCGGCGATCGCGGCGCTCGGCGCGTCGGCCCTGTTCGTCGATTGCACCGTCGAGGGCATGTTGCACGCGCCGGAACTGCCGGAAATCCTCGGCAAGGGCGCGCGCGGCCTGATGATCTCCAACGAACATCCCGAAGCGCTGGAGCGGCTGGCGCCGGACGCCGAACTGGAAGGCCGGGTGAAGACGGGGATCAAGATGCTGCGCGGGGCTTCGGAAATGCGCGTCGCTTCGGACGCCGGGACCGACCTCACGATCCGGGTGGCGGGCGCGGCGGCGGGCGGCGGCTGGGGCTTCACGAAGCGGCCCGGCACCATGACCCACTGGCCCGGCGGCCTGTGCCTGTGCTTCCCGGCGGCGGGCAGCGTCAACGGGCGGCTGGTCCTCGACCGGGGCGACGTCAACCTCACCCTGAAGCGCTACATGGAGGCGCCGGTGACGCTGACGATCGAGGAGGATTACGTCACCGACATCGCGGGCGACAATCTCGATGCCGACCTGTTCCGCGCCTATATCGAAGCCTGGGGCGACCGCGACGCCTACGCCGTCAGCCATGTCGGCTGGGGCATGAACCCGGCGGCGCGCTGGGAATCGATGGCGCTCTACGACAAGACGGATTTCAACGGCACGGAGCTGCGCGCCTTCGCCGGCAACTTCCTCTATTCGACCGGCGCGAACGAGGTCGCCGGCCGGCACACGCTCGGCCATTTCGACCTGCCGCTGCGCCACTGCACGGTATCGCTGGACGGCCGGACGGTCGTAGACCGGGGCGTGTTGCAGGGCGACCTCGCCGCATGAACGCACCGCCGCCGACGGACGTCCCGTCCTGCATCGAGGCCGGGACGGGGCCGGACACCGCGCTCTTCCTGCACGGCATCGGCGGCGACTCCGGCAGCTTCGCCGACACTCTGCCCGCATTGCCCGAAGGCTGGCGCGGCGTCGCCTGGGACGCGCCGGGCTATGGCGCTTCGGCGCCGCTGGCCGAGATGACCTTCGAAACCCTCGCCGCGGCGGCGGTCCGCCTGCTCGATGCGCAGCGGGTCCGGCGCGCCGTCATCGTCGGCCATTCCATGGGCGGCATGATCGCCCAGGAGATCGCCGCCCGCTATCCGGAGCGCGTCCGGGGGCTGGTCCTGTTCGCCACCAGCGACGCTTTCGGCGGGCGCGACGCGCTCTTCCGCATGAAATTCCTCGCCGACCGTCTCGCGCCGCTCGACCGGGGGCTGACGCCGGGGGATATCGCCCGCCCGCTGGTTCCGAGCCTGTTCGGCCCCGAGCCGCCGCCCGGGGCGCTGGAGCGCGCCGCCGCAAGCATGGCGGCGCTGTCTTCGTCCGCCTACCGGCAGGCGCTCAACTGTATCGTCCATTTCGACCGCAAGGACGATCTGGCGCGCATCGCGTGTCCGACCCTGGCGCTCGCCGCCGAGCACGACAGGCTCGCCCCGCCGCGCACCATGGAGCGGATGGCGCAGGCGGTTCCGGGCGCGCGCTACCGTTGCATCGCCGGGGCGGGCCATCTGGCGAACATGGAAGACCCGGCGGCATTCAACGCCGAAATCGGCGGCTTCCTGCGGGAGATTCCCCGGCAGGACCCGGACCGGACCTAGAGAGGCTGCATGACGCGCGCGCTCATGGACATCCACGGGGCGGATGCGACCGCCCGGCAGAAGGAACTGATCGGCCGGACCCGCGAACTGGGCCGCGACCGGTTCCACCCGCGCGCCGCCGGTTTCGACGCGCGCAACGCCTTTCCGTTCGAAAATTACGCCGACCTGCGCGCGGCCGGCTTCTATGCCCTGACGATCCCCGAAACCCACGGCGGCATGGGCGCCGACTACCAAACCTATGCCCTGGTCTCGGCCGAACTGGGCCGCTGGTGCCCGGCGACCGCGCTCACCTTCAACATGCATGCCTGCACCCTGTTGTGGGCGTCGCAGATGGCGGACGAGCTGGACATGCCGGACGACGTGCGCGCGCAGCACAACATTCGCCGCGCGGAAATTTTCCGCCGCGTGGTCGAGGACGGCATGCTGTTCGCTCAGCCCTTTTCCGAGCCGGACAGCGCGGCCGCCGCCGGCAAGGCGGCTTTCGGCACCACGGCCCGGCCGGTCGAGGGCGGCTACCGGGTCGACGGCATCAAGCATTTCGCGTCGCTCTCCGGCGCTGCGAGCCATTACGGCCTGGTCTGCACGCTGCAACAGGAAGGCGTCGAGCCGGTCCCGCAGAACACCATGTTCCTCGCCGTGCCGGCCGATGCCGAGGGCGTGACGATCTTCGGCGAATGGGACGTCATGGGCATGCGGCCGACCGACAGCCGCTCGATCCGGTTCGAGAGCGTCTTCGTGCCGGACGCGCTGACCGTGCTGCCCCACGGCCTCTACTACCAGGCCGCGCTCAACTGGCCGCACATGTTCATGACATTGACGCCGACCTATCTCGGCCTCGCCCACGCCGCCTTCCAGTTCACCGTGGACTATCTGCGCGGCGAGGCGGCCGGCGCCCCGCCGGCCGGTTCCGCCCGGCACAGCCCGGCCAAACAGCTCGCGGTGGCGGAGATGCGCATCAAGCTGGAGCAGGCGACGGCCCTGTTCCGGCGTGCGATAAGCGAGGCCCGGCTGCGCCCGGCCAAGGAAGACCGGCTGCGCGCCTACGCCGCCCAGTTCACCGTCATGGAATACGCCAACGACATTGCGCGCCTCGGCCTGCGCACCTGCGGCGGCCGGGCGATCTTCCGGATTTTCGATATCGAGCGCTGGTATCGCGACAGCCGCTGCGGATCGCTGATGCTGCCCTGGACCGCGGAAATCTGCCTGGAGCGGCTGGGCCGGGAGAGCCTGTTCGAACGCGGCGAACAATGACGGCCGGACGAATGGCGGGACGCAGCCAGACCGACATTTCCGGCTGGATCGCGCAGCGCGCCGGCTGGGCGCCGGACGACACCGCGATCCGGTTCGAGGGGACGGATATTTCCTATGCCGCGCTGGAAGACCGGATCGGCCGGACCGCCGGAGCGCTCGCCGGCGAACTCGATATCGGCGAAGGCGACCGGGTGGCGCATCTCGGCGTCAACGCGCCGGAGACCATCGAGCTGCTGTTCGCCTGCGCCCGCATCGGCGCGATCTTCGTGCCGCTGAACGGCCGGCTGACGGTCGAGGAGCATCTGTGGCAGTTGCAGGATTGCGGCGCCGGCCTGCTGTTCGTCGAGCCGGACTATTTCGACCACGCCGCCGAACTTGTTGCGGCGCTGCCGGAACTGCGGCTGGCAACCTACGCCGGCGCCGACCCGCGCTGGCCCGGCCTGGAGCGGCTGCGCAAGGCGGCGAAACGCTGTCCGCCGTCGTTGTGCGCCGACCTGCGCCGCCCGGCCAAGATCGTCTACACCTCGGGCACGACCGGCCGGCCGAAGGGGGCGGTGCTGTCCCAGGAAGCCCTGTTCTATACGGCGCTGAACGGCCAGTCGGTTTTCGAGTTCACCCGGGCCGACCGCATCCTGACCGCGATCCCGCTGTTCCATGTCGGCGGCATGAACATCCAGACCCTGCCCGGCCTGCGCGCCGGCGCGACGGTCCTGCTCCACCGCCGGTTCGATCCGGCCGCGGTTCTGACGACGCTGGTCGAGGAGCGGACGACCCTGGTCGCCGTCGTCCCGGCCATGGCGCGCGCCCTGTTCGCGCTGCCGGATTTTGCCGATGCCGACCTTTCGGGCCTGCGCTGCGTGTGCATGGGCTCGTCCCCGGTGCCGCCCGCCCTGTTCGGCCCGTGGCACGCGAAGGGCCTGCCGGTGAACCAGGTCTACGGCCTGACCGAGAGCGGCCCGACCGCGGTGGCGCTGCCGATCGCCGACGGCTTCGCGCGCAGCGCCTCGGCCGGCAAGCCGGTCCTGCATTGCGCGGCGAAAGTCGTCGCCGACGACAGCGGCCGGGAAGCGGCGCCCGGCGAGATCGGCGAGATCTGGCTGCGCGGCCCCAACCTGATGACGGAATACTGGGGCGACCCGGAAGCGACCTCACGGGCCTTCACGCTGCCCGGCTGGTTCGGGACCGGCGATCTCGGCCGGGTCGACCGGGACGGCTATTTCTTCGTCGAGGACCGCAAGACGGACATGATCGTATCCGGCGGCGAGAACATCTACCCGGCGGAACTCGAGCGGATCCTCGCCGAAGCGGACGATCTGGCCGAGTTCGCCGTGGTCGGCCGGCCGGACGAAAAATGGGGCGAAACCCCGGTCTGCGTCGCCGTGCCCAAGCCGGGTTCGGCAATCACCGAAGAAGCGGTCCTGGCGTTGTTCGACGGCCGGCTGGCCCGTTACAAGCACCCGCGCGCGGTCGTGCTGACCCAAGGCCCCCTGCCCCGGACGCCGCTCGGCAAGGTCCGCAGGTTCGAGTTGCGCCAGGCGTTGCTCGACGGCCGGCTGGGCGCGTAACGCCGCCCTACGCCGCCGCCTGCAACGCGCCCCGCTCGATCATCGCTTCGGCGATCTGGATGGTGTTGAGCGCGGCGCCCTTGCGCAGGTTGTCGGAGACCACCCACATCGCGAGGCCGTGCGGCACGGTCGGGTCCTTGCGGATGCGGCTGACATAGACCTTGTCCTCGCCCGCGCATTCGACGGGCGTGACATAGCCCTCGTCGGCCCGGTAATCGATCGCCGAAACGCCGGGCGCCGCCGCCAGCGCTTCGCGGGCCTCGTCTTCGCCGAGCGCGCTCTCGAACTCGAGATGCACCGCTTCGGCATGGCCGATGAATACGGGCACGCGCACGCAGGTCGCGATCATGTCGATGGCCGGGTCGAGGATCTTCTTCGTCTCGTTGACCATCTTCCATTCCTCCTTTGTCGAGCCGTCCTCCATGAAGGCGTCGATATGGGGAATGACGTTGAAGGCGATCTGCTTGGTGAACGTCTCCTTGTCCGCGCCGCCGCCGGCGTAGATGTTGCGCGTCTGCTCGAACAGCTCGTCCATGCCCGCCTTGCCGGCGCCGGAGACCGACTGGTAGGTCGCGACCGAAACCCGCCGGATGCGCGCCGCATCGTGCAGGGGCTTGAGCGCGACGACGAGCTGGATCGTCGAACAGTTCGGGTTGGCGATAATGTTGCGCCGGTCGTTGCGCGCCATGTAGCCGGCGAGCGCCTCGCCGTTCACCTCCGGCACGACCAGCGGCACGTCCGCGTCCATGCGGAACTGGCTGGTGTTGTCGATCACCAGGCAGCCGGCGGCCCCGGCCCGGGGCGCGTATTCCTTCGAAATCTTCGCGCCGGGCGAGGAAAAGGCGATGTCGACGCCGTCGAAATCGAAGGCCGCGAGGTTCTTTACCTCCAGCGTCCGGCCGTTGAAATCGATCGGATCGCCTTCCGAGCGCGGCGAGGCGAGCGGGATCACCTCGTCGGCCGGAAACTTCCGCTCCGCCAGCAGATCCAGCATTTCCCGGCCGACATTGCCGGTCGCGCCGACCACGGCTACGCGATAGCCCATTCTTCCTGCTCCGTTCCCTTGGATCCCTTCGGGGCGGGGACGGCGCTTGAATTGGCGCGCCGCCCGCCGCACTTCAAGCTATACCGTTCCGCACGCGGCGGGATGGATTGCCGCCCCATTTACAGGAGCGGCGCTCCGGGAGGCGCGTTCGATGCCCGAGAAACCCGCTGCCGGCGAAAAGATCGCCACCTACCGGGACTTCTGGCCCTTCTATCTGGGCGAGCACCGCAAGCCGCAGACCCGCCATCTGCACTATTTCGGCACCTCGCTCGGCATTGCCGCCGCGATCGTCGCGCTGGTCACGCAGACCTGGTGGCTGCTCGCCGCCGCGGCGTTCTGCGGTTACTTCTTCGCCTGGATCGGCCATTTCTTCGTCGAGAAAAACCGGCCGGCGACCTTCACCTACCCGGTCTGGTCGCTGTTCAGCGATTTCCGGATGTTGTGGCGCTGGGCGACCGGCCGCCTCGCCGGCGATTACGAGCGCTTCGGCATCCCGCAATAGCCCGCCCGGCCGCCTTCCGCCTTCCTGCCGGCCAAAACGCAAGACGGCTTCCCGCGATCCGCATCGCGGGAAGCCGTCTGTCGAACCTGGGCGCTCCTCCCGCGGCGCCTTGTCCGCGGGTCGGGCGCGGACCGGGCCTATTCCTGTTCGGCGGTCGTCGTGTTGGTCACGACCGTCTGCTCGACCTTCTGTTTGTCGCTCTGGGCCATGCCGGCCATCGGGCAGGCGAAGGCCGCGCCGGCCGCGCCGAGCACGAATCCGGCGACACAAAGGCCGAGGGCGGTTTTCTTGATAACGGGCATGGGACTTCTCCCCACACGAGGTTTGCAGAATATGCTATCCCGAACCTACAGCGACTGCCGGTTCCGGTCAACGCGGATCGCTTGCGCGCTGCACCGGACAGAGGGAGGGTACACGCCATGATCTGCGCCGTCGTCCGCTACCGGCTGCCGCCGTCCATCGACCGGGCGGCCTGCCGCGACCATCACGAGAAGATCGCGCCCGGTTTCCGGGAGGTGCCGGGCCTGTTCAGCAAGCATTTCATCTGCGCCGACAACGGGATCGCCGGCGGCGTCTACCAGTGGGAGAGCCGCGAGGCCGCCGAGGCCTTCTATTCCGGCCCGTGGCGCGACGGCATCGTCGAACGCTACGGCATGGAGCCGGAGATCGAGTTCTTCTCCGTCTTCTGCGTCACCGACAATGTCGCCGGCGAAGTCCGGGTGCTCGAGCCGGCCCCGGCGATCGCGGCGGAATAAGCCGGGGCGCCTGCCCCTACTCCCCCTCCGCCTTCTCCCGCTTGAGGTCGCCGAACGGGCCGCCGTCGGTGGCGTGGCGCTGGATCAGCGGCAGTTGCGAGAGCGCGAAGACAATGGTGATCGGCATGTTGCCGAACACCTTGAAGGAGACCCAGAAGCTCTCGGTCTGGGTGCGCCAGACGATTTCGTTCAGCACGGCCATGAAGACGAAGAAGCAGGCCCAGCGGAAGGACAGCTTGAACCAGCCCTCGTCGGTCAGCTGAAAGACCGGGCCGAACAGGTATTTCAGGAAGGCGCGGCCGAACAGCAGGCCGGCGAACAGGGTGAAGGCGAACAGGCCGTTCACGATGGTCGGCTTCATCTTGATGAAGGTGTCGTCCTGCAGGATCAGCGTCAGTCCGCCGAAGATCACCACGACCACCGTGGTGACCAGCGGCATCAGCGGCACCCGCCGCTCGAGCTTGATCGAGAATGCCAGCGAAACCAGCATCGCCGGGATGAAGGCGGCGGTCGCGACCATCAGGTCCCAGACGAAATAGCAGACGAAGAAGGCGCCGAGCGGCCCGAACTCGATGAGCGTCCGGGTCAGCGGGTTGACCGTCGATTTTTCCGACGGATCGGCGGCGAATTTCAGTTTCATGCGGTCGCTTCCCGGTTTTCGTGCGTACCCGGCCCCCCCGCCGGACCGAGGCCCATCAGGCTGCGGGCATAGTCCTGCGCTGCGAAGGGGCGCATGTCCCCGGCGCTCTCGCCGACGCCGACGGCGTGGACCGGCAGGCCGAATTTCTCGGCCAGCGAAACGACCACGCCGCCGCGCGCCGTGCCGTCCAGCTTGGTGACGACCAGGCCGGTCACTTCGGCCATGTCGCGGAACGCCTCGACCTGGCTGTGGGCGTTCTGGCCCACCGTGGCGTCGAGGACGAGCAGCACGTCGTGGGGCGCGCTATCGTCGATCTTGCGCAGCACGCGCACAATCTTCGCCAGTTCCGCCATCAGTTCCTTCTTGTTCTGCAGGCGCCCGGCGGTGTCGATCAGCAGCAGGTCGCGGTCGCCCTCCTGCGCCCGTTTCAGCGCGTCGAAGGCGAGGCCCGCGGCGTCGGCGCCGGGATCGCGCGCCACGATCGCGCTATCGGTGCGTTCGGCCCAGATTTTCAGCTGGTCGATCGCCGCCGCCCGGAAGGTGTCGCCGGCCGCCATCATCACGTTCAGGCCGGCGTCGCGATGGTTCTTCGCGAGCTTGCCGATGGTCGTCGTCTTGCCGCTGCCGTTGACGCCGACCACCAGAACGACATGGGGCCGGTTGGCCGGGTCGACCGCCAGCGGCCGGGCGACCGGTTCGAGAATCGCGCCGATGTCGGCGGCGAACTCGGCGCGGATGTCCGCTTCCGACAACTCCTGGTCGAACCGGCGCTTGCCCAGTCCGGCGACCAGCCGGGCCGCCGTGGACGGGCCGAGGTCGGCGGTAATCAGGACGTCTTCGAGCGCTTCGAGCGTATCGTCGTCGAGCCGCCGCCTGCCGCCGCCGAACAGGCCGCCGATCCCTTCGGTCAGCCGCGACGACGATTTGCCCAGCCCGGCGCGCAGGCGGCCGAGCCAGCCGCGTTTCTGCGCCGGTCCGGATTCGCCGGCCGGCGGCGCCGGCGCGTCTTTCCTTCGGCGGAACAAAGCCATTACGCGGACAACCGTTGCGCCGGACCGGCGAGCAACGCGTCTCCGGCTGCACCGGTAACGCGCATCGGGACAATGCCGCCGGCCGGGCAACCGCTCCCAACTGCATCTTCGGCGAATGCGGCACTGTCGAAGCGCACGGCGGCGTAATGCTCGCTCCGGCCCCGGCCTTCGCCCTCGATCAGCACCGCAATGTCGCGTCCGGTCTGGCCGGCGAGCCAGCGCCGCAGGGCCGCCGCGCCCCGCGCGCGCAGCCGGGCGGCGCGTTCCTTGCGTACCGGCTTGGCCACACCCGGCATTTTCGCCGCCGGCGTGCCGGGCCGCTCCGAATAGGGAAAGACGTGCAGGAAGACGAGACCGCAATCTTCGACCAGGTCGAGCGTGCGGCCGAACATGTCCTCCGTCTCGGTCGGGAATCCGGCGATCAGGTCGGCGCCGAGCGCGATATCGGGGCGCAGATCGCGGACCCGCCGGCAGAAATCGATGGACTGCCGCCGGCTGTGCCGCCGCTTCATGCGCTTGAGGACCAGATCGTCGCCGGCCTGCAGGCTGAGATGCAGATGCGGCATCAGCCGCGGTTCCTCGGCGATCAGGCGCAGCAGCGTCTCGTCCACCTCGGCGCAATCGAGCGAGGTCAGGCGCAGGCGCGGCAGGTCCGGCACGGCGGCGAGCAGCCGCTGGACCATCTGCCCGAGCGACGGCGCTCCCGGCAGGTCGGCGCCGTACGCGGTGATGTCGACGCCGGTCAGGACGATCTCGCGATAGCCGCCGTCGACCAGCGAGCGGACCTGTTCGACGATCGGGCCGAGCGCGGCCGAGCGGCTGTTGCCGCGGCCGTAGGGGATGATGCAGAAGGTGCAGCGGTGGTCGCAGCCGTTCTGGACCTGGACGTAGGCCCGGGCCCGGCCGTCGAAGCCGCCGGCCAGGTGGCTTGCGGTCTCGCGCACCGCCATGATGCCGTTCACCTGCACCGGCGCGTCGTTCGCCGGCAGAAAAGTCGCCGGGTCCATCTTCTCGACGTTGCCGACGACGCGGTCGACCTCCGGCATCGCCGCCCAGGCGCCGGGATCGATCTGCGCCGCGCAGCCGGTCACGACGATGCGGGCCTCCGGCCGCTGCCGCCGCGCCCGCCGCACGGCTTGGCGCGCCTGCCGCTCGGCTTCGGCGGTCACGGCGCAGGTATTCACGATCACCGCATCGCCCAGCCCGGCGGCGTGCGCCGCGATCGCGCTCGATTCCGCCGCATTCAGCCGGCAGCCGAAGGTCACGATTTGCGGTTCGGGCTGCGCCGTCATGCCCCGCCAGCCTTATTTTCCCGCCCCACTACGGCGATTCCTCTCCAAAACGGTTTCAAGCCACAAAACATATCCTTCCCCCTATTCAGAGGGGGAAGTCCCGGAGCGAAGCGGAGGGGATGGGGGTGTTTCGGACCGCCGGAGGATTCGCCTTGCGGAGAAGCGCGTCTGCGGACGCGCCGGCCCCACCTGGCCTCCCCCTCTGAAAAGGGGGAGGTATAGCATTGCGGACGGGCGCGGACTTTCGCAAGGCAAGTCTCCCCCAAGGGGAGGGGGAACACTCCAGTCGGAAACCGCGTTTGGAACGATGTCATGCCAGGACGCCGCGGAAGCTTGTGGCGGTCGGACCGGACATCAGGACATGGCCGTCTTCGGCCCATTCGATCTGTAGTTCTCCGCCGTCGACCTCGACCGTCACCCTGCGATCCGTCAGGCCGCGGCGAACCGCGGCGACCGCGGCGGCGCAGGCCCCGGAGCCGCAGGCCTGGGTGAGCCCCGCGCCGCGCTCCCACACCCGCAGGCGGATGCGGTTGCGGGCCTTCGCCTGGGCGACGCCGATATTGGCCCGTTCGGGAAACAGCCGGTGACGTTCGAGGACCGGGCCGATCCGTTCGATCGGCACGCTCTCGGCGTCCTCGACGAAGAAGACGGCGTGCGGATTGCCCATGCCGACGCCGACCGGGTCGCTGAGCGGGCCTTCCGCAATGCCGAGATGCAGCGTGTCCCGGTCTTCGGAGAGCGGGATTCCGCGCCAGTCGAGCGCCGGCCGGCCCATATCCACCGCCACGCTGCCGTCGCCGTTGCGCAGGCAGTCGAGCACGCCGGCTTCGCTTTCGAAGGAGATTTCGATGCTGCCGGTCTCGTCCATCAGCAGCGCGGCGGCGCAGCGGGTGCCGTTGCCGCAGGCGCCGGATGCCGATCCGTCGCTGTTCAGGAAGAGCAGTCCGTAATCCGCCAGGCCGGTCGGCGGAGGCGTAATCAGCACAAGCTGGTCGCAGCCGACGCCCCGGCGGCGGTCGGCGATTTCCGCCGCGGTCCCGGCGCCGGGCGCCGCCGCGCCGTCCCGCAAGTCGAGCATCACGAAGTCGTTGCCCGCGCCGTGCATCTTGACGAAGGGGAAGCCGGCGGGATCGAAAGCCGGGTTGTTATGGCCGGTCTGGTTCATGGCCGGGGAGATATGGTGTTTCCGCCGCGCCTGTCCACGCGGCAGAGTGGTTGGCGCGGGGAGCCGGAGGATCGGCGCTCCGCTGCGGCGTTTGCCGGCTTGACCGGCCGGTTTCGCCCTCCTACATCGCGTCCCGAATTCAGCGCCGGAATGCCCGTGGCGCTCCCGAGGGGGCCCGCCCGTCTGCGAAGGTTCGCACACGGGCGCTTTTTGCATTGGGCGGGCTGGCTGAGAGGGGACATCGGACGCGCGCATGTTCGACAGCCTGACGAGCAGACTGGGCGACGTTTTCGACACGCTGACCCGCCGCGGTTCGCTGAGCGAGTCGGATGTCACCGCGGCGCTGCGCGAGGTTCGCGTCGCGCTGCTGGAGGCCGATGTCGCGCTGCCGGTCGTCCGGGATTTCATCGACCGGGTGAAGGAACGCGCGGTCGGCGCCGAGGTCCTCAAGAGCGTCACGCCGGGCCAGCAGGTCGTCAAGATCGTCAACGACGAACTGGTCGAAACCCTGGGCCGCGAGGTCGAGGAGATCGACCTGCGGGCGCAGCCGCCGGCCGTGCTGCTGCTGGTCGGTCTGCAGGGTTCGGGCAAAACGACGACGGCCGCCAAGATCGGCAAATACCTCACCGAGAAAGAGCGCAAGCGCGTGCTGATGGCCTCGCTCGATACGCGGCGGCCGGCGGCGCAGGAGCAGTTGCGCGTGCTCGGCGAGCAGGCGCAGGTTGCGACCCTGCCGGTCGTCATGGGCGAGCCGCCGGAAGCGATCGCCCGGCGCGCGGTCCAGACCGGCAAGCTGGAGGCCTGGGACGTCGTCATCCTCGACACCGCCGGCCGGCTGCATATCGACGACGAACCGATGAGCGAGGTCGCCGGGGTCGGCAAGGCGACCGCCCCGGTCGAGACCCTGCTGGTCGCCGACGCGATGACCGGCCAGGACGCCGTGACCATTGCGAAAGCCTTCGACGAGCGGGTCGGCATCACCGGCATCGTGCTGACCCGCATCGACGGCGACGCCCGCGGCGGCGCGGCGCTCTCCATGCGCGCGGTCACCGGCAAGCCGATCAAGCTGATGGGGACCGGCGAGAAGCTGGACGGGCTCGAACCCTTCCATCCGGACCGTATCGCGAGCCGTATCCTCGGCATGGGCGACGTCGTCAGCCTGGTCGAGAAAGCGGCGGAGACCATCGAGCAGGAGGAGGCCGAACGGCTCGCCCGGAAAATCCAGAAGGGCAGCCTGGACCTGGAAGACATGCTCGGCCAACTCCGCCAGCTCAAGAACATGGGCGGGCTCGGCTCGCTGATGAGCCTGCTGCCCGGCGTCGCCCGGGCGAAGAAGCAGATGGCCGCCGCCAATGTCGACGAAAAGACGATCGGCCGGCAGGAGGCGATTATCCTGTCGATGACAGTCAGGGAGCGGCGCAGCCCGCAGATCATCCACGCCTCGCGCAAGAAGCGCATCGCCGCCGGCTCCGGCGTCACCGTGCAGGACGTCAACAAACTGCTAAAGCAGTGGCAGGAGATGAACAAGGTCATGAAGCGCATGAAGAAGATGGGGAAGAAGGGCCGGCTGCCCGATCTCTCCCAGCTTCAGGAGGGCGCCCTGCCCGGCGACATGCAGCTTCCCGGGCTCGGGGGCGGTCCGCTGGGCGGCGGCCTGCCCGGCGGCGGCGCCGGCCTGCCGGGCGGCCTCGCCAACCTGCCGCCGGGCTTCGGCAAGCGCCGCGTGAAATAGCCGGATAACCTCAAGAACCTCATAACGGAACCCGAGAGAACACCCACATGTCCCTACGCATCAGACTGGCCCGGGGCGGGGCGAAAAAACGCCCCTTCTACCGGATCGTCGTGGCCGATTCGCGCATGCCGCGCGACGGCCGCTTCATCGAGCGCATCGGCTCCTACAACCCGATGCTGCCGAAAGACCATCCGGACCGGGTCGTCCTGAAGGAGGAGCGGGTGCGGCACTGGCTCGGCGTCGGCGCGCTGCCGTCGGACCGCGTGTCGCGGTTCCTGGGCGCCGCCGGCCTCGCGGCCCAGCGCGCGGCGCCGGTCCAGACGAAAAAACACCTGCCGGGCGAGAAGACGCTGGAGCGCCGCCGCGAGCGCGAAGAGAAACGGAAGGCGGGTGCGGCGGCCGCCGCCGAGGCGAAGGCCGAGGCCGAGACTGAAGTCGAAGTCAAGGCTGAAGCCGAAACCGGGGCCGAGGCCGGGGCCGAAACGGGGGCCGAAGGCTGAAACGGCGGCGTTGCCGCCGGCCCGGCCGGTCATGTCGGAGCGCAAGATGGTCTGCATCGGGGCGGTTGCCGGGGCGCACGGGGTGCGCGGCAACGTCAGGATCAAGCCGTTTACGGACGCGCCGGAGGACGTCGCCGCCTACGGGCCGGTGAGCGATGCCGAGGGCGCGCGCGCCTTCGAGCTGACGCTGGTCGGCGAATCCGGCGGCACGGTCGTTGCGCGCATGAGCGGAATCGCGGACCGCGACGCGGCCGAAGCGCTCAAGGGCCTGAGGCTTCATGTCCCGCGCGAACGCCTGCCGGCGCCCGGGGAGGGCGAATTCTACCACGCCGACGTGATCGGCCTTCGCGTCGTCGATTCGGACGGCCGTACCGCCGGGACCGTCCACGCGCTGCACGATTTCGGCGCCGGCGACCTGATCGAGATCCGCCGGCCGTCGCGCCGGCTGGTTCTGCTGCCCTTTACGCGGACCGCCGTTCCCCACATCGACCTGGCCGCCGGCGAAGTGACCGTCGATGCCGCGCACCTGGCGGAAGCGGAAGCGCCGTCGGCTGCGGAGGGCGACCGGTGAGCGCCGGCGCAACCGCCTGGTCGGCCACGGTGCTGACCCTGTTTCCGGAGATGTTTCCGGGCTGCCTGGGCCATTCGCTGGCGGGCAAGGCGCTGGACGACGGCCTGTGGTCGCTGAAGACCGTCGACATCCGGGGCTTCGCGCGCGACAGGCATGCCACGGTCGACGATACGCCCTTCGGCGGCGGGCCGGGCATGGTGATGCGGGCCGACATCGTCGATGCGGCGCTGCGTTCGCCGGATGCCGGACCGGCGGACGGACGGACGCGTATCTTCCTGTCGCCGCGCGGCGCGCCGCTGACCCAGCAACGAGCGCGCGAACTGGCGGCGGGGCCGGGCGCGGTCATCCTGTGCGGCCGCTACGAGGGGATCGACCAGCGCGCGATCGAGGCGCACGGCCTGGAGGAAGTGAGCATCGGCGACTATGTCCTGTCCGGCGGCGAGCCGGCGGCGGCGGTGCTGATCGACGCCTGCGTGCGGCTGCTGCCCGGCGTGGTCGGCGACGCGCGATCGCTGGCGGAAGAAAGTTTCGAGCGGGGGCTGCTGGAGCATCCCCATTATACCCGGCCGCAGACCTGGAACGGCATGACCGTCCCGGAGGTGCTGCTGTCGGGTCATCACGCGCGGGTCGCCGAATGGCGGCTGGCGCAGGCGGAGGAAATCACCCGGATGCGCCGGCCCGACCTGTGGGCCCGATATGCCGCCGGGCAGCAACCGGGGAAAGGCGTCTAGGCCCATGAACATCATTCAGGAAATCGAGCAGGAACATCTCGCCGGGATTGCCGGCGACAAGGCGATCCCGGACTTCAGCCCCGGCGACACCGTGCGGGTCAACGTTCGGGTTGTCGAGGGCAACCGCGAGCGGGTCCAAGCCTTCGAGGGCGTGTGCATCGCGCGCCGCAACGCCGGCCTCAATTCGTCCTTCACCGTGCGCAAGCTGTCCTACGGCGAAGGGGTCGAGCGCGTCTTTCCGCTCTACAGCCCGCGCGTCGAATCGATCGAGATTATCCGCCGCGGCAGGGTCCGCAGGGCCAAGCTCTATTATCTGCGCGGCCGGACCGGCAAGCGGGCCCGTATCGTCGAGCGGACGACCGGCCGCGGCATGAAGAAGGCCGAGGCGGTCGAGGCGGTCGATGAAACCGCGGCGGCCGCGGCGGCGGAAGTTCCCGCAGAGACTGCCGCCGAACCGGACGCCGCTGCCGAAGCGGCTGCCGCTGAGGTCGGAGCGATGCCGGCCGAGGCGGAGACGGTTGCTGCGGAAACAGAATCGGCGCCGGCCGAGTCCGAGGCGGCCGAGACCGGAACCGCAGCCGATACGGCGGAAAAGGAAGACTGATCCATCCCCGAATCGTCCCGGCCGGCGCGATACACGCAGCGCCGCAGCGGACCGCGGGACGGAAACCGGGCACGGAGGGCAAGCGATGACCCAACCCAGAACCCTCTTCGACAAGATCTGGCGGAGCCATCTGGTGCATGAGCAGGACGACGGCACCTGCCTGATCTATATCGACCGGCATCTGGTGCATGAGATCACCAGCGCCCAGGCCTTCGAAGGGCTGCGCGAAAACGGCCGGACGGTGCGCCGGCCGGACCTGACGCTCACGGTCGCCGATCACAACGTCCCGACCACGCCGGGCCGGGGCATGAAGGTCGACGACGAGGAAGCGCAGATCCAGATCGACCTGCTGCGCTCGAACGCCGAGGAATTCGGCATCGAATTCTTCGATATGGACGATATCCGCCAGGGCATCGTGCATATCATCGGGCCGGAGCAGGGGCTCACCCTGCCGGGATCGACCATCGTGTGCGGCGACAGCCATACGGCGACCCACGGCGCGTTCGGCGCGCTCGCCTTCGGCATCGGCACGTCGGAGGTCGAGCATGTGCTGGCGACCCAGACCCTGATCCAGCGCCCGCTCAAGAACATGCGCATCGCCGTGGACGGCGCCCTGCCGCTCGGCGTGACGGCGAAGGACCTGATCCTCGCCATCATCGGCAGGATCGGCACCGCCGGCGGCACAGGCCATGTCATCGAATATGCCGGCGAGGCGGTCCGCGACCTCACGATGGAAGGCCGCATGACGGTCTGCAACATGTCGATCGAGGCGGGCGCGCGCGCCGGTCTGGTCGCGCCGGACGAGACGACCTTCGACTATCTCAGGGGCCGGCCCAAGGCGCCCAAGGGCGCGCAGTGGGAAGCCGCGCTCCAATACTGGAAGACCCTGCCGTCGGACGAGGGCGCGCGCTACGAGACCGAGGTTTCCCTCGACGCGTCGGAGATTCCGCCCATCGTCACCTGGGGCACCAGCCCGCAGGAGGTTTCGCCGATCACCGGCAGCGTCCCGACCCTCGACCAGGCGGAGAACGACGCCCAGCGCGCCGCCTGGACCCGGATGTACGACTATATGGGCCTGGAAGGCGGCGAGCGGATGACCGATCTCGCGGTCGATTACGTCTTCATCGGCTCCTGCACCAACGGGCGGATCGAGGACATGCGCGCGGTCGCCGAGGTCGCGAAGGGCCGCAGGGTGGCCGAAGGCGTGCGCGCCCTGGTCGTGCCCGGCTCCGGCCTCGTCAAGGAGCAGGCGGAGCAGGAAGGGCTGGACCGGGTGCTGTCCGAGGCCGGCTTCGAATGGCGCGAGCCGGGCTGCTCGATGTGCCTGGCGATGAATGCCGACAAGGTGCCGATGGGCGCGCGCTGCGCCTCGACCTCGAACCGCAATTTCGAGGGGAGGCAGGGCCGCGGGGCGCGGACCCATCTGGTGAGCCCGGCGATGGCGGCTGCGGCTGCGGTCAGCGGGCGCCTGGCCGACGTGCGGGCGCTCCAGGCCAGCTGAAGCGGGAGAAGATGGATGGAAAAATTCACCACGCTCACCGGCGTCGCCGCGCCGCTGCCGATGGTCAACGTCGATACCGATGCGATCATCCCGAAGCAGTATCTGAAGACGATCAAGCGGACCGGCCTGTCGGCCGGCCTGTTCCACGAAATGCGGACGGACAGGAACGGCGTCGTTACCGGCGATTTCGTGCTCGACAAGCCGGCCTACAAAGATGCGAAAATCCTGGTCGCCGGCGACAATTTCGGCTGCGGCTCGTCGCGCGAGCACGCGCCCTGGGCCCTGCTCGACGCCGGCATCCGCTGCGTGATCTCGACCAGCTTCGCCGACATCTTCTTCAACAACTGCTTCAAGAACGGCATCCTGCCGGTCACCCTGCCGCAGGCGGATGTCGACGCCCTGATGGCGGACGCGCAGATGGGCGCCAACGCGACCGTGACCGTCGATCTGGAGGCCCAGACGATCACGCGGCCGAACGGCGAGACCGTCGCCTTCGAGGTCGAGCCCTTCCGCAAGCACTGCCTGCTCAACGGCCTCGACGATATCGGCCTCACCCTGCAGAAGGCGGCCAGCATCGACAGCTTCGAGACCCGCCACGCCCAAGACCGGCCGTGGGTGACTCCGGCTGCGCCGTAGGGGCGACCGCGACCCGCTTCGAAATCGCCTCACGCAGGAAAAGCGGGAAAAGACTCTGGTTGTCAATTGACAACTAGAGTTGGCGGGGCTATCTGTGCCACGGAAGCGGCATCCGAACAAAGAGATCGAATCTGCGTTGAAGGATCTCGAGTCGGCAGGCTGGACGGTTGAGGAAGCCAAGGGGCGCGGCGCCCATTCGTGGGGCTATGTTCTTTGCCCGGCGAATGCTGGGAATGTCTGCCGTTCCGGGACGTTCTGCCGGATGTCCGTGTGGAGCACGCCGCGCAGTCCGCAAGCGCACGCGGACGAGCTGCTTAGAAAAGCCAACGGCTGCGTCATGTTGGGATAACGGCGTCCATGCCTGAAACGAAGTTCGAGTTCGATCTGGTCTTCGCGCTTCCGGAAAGGACCGCGGATGAGGATGCCATCCTCGACGCCCTCTACGAAGCCGGATGCGACGACGCGGCGGTCGGCCTCGGTGCGCCGGGTTCGATCGGGCTGGGGTTCACGCGCGCCGGCCACGATGCCGAGACGGTGATCTCCGACGCGGCGAAACAGGTCCTGTCCGCCCTTCCGGAAGGGGCGGTGCTTCGGGAGGTAAAGCCGGACCTGGTCAGCCTCGCCGAAGTCGCTGCACGGCTGAAGGTGACCCGGCAGGCGCTGCAAAAGCGGCAAATGCCGCCGCCGTCCCTGGGCGGGCTGTATCGGGCGTCCGAAATGCCGCCCTACCTGGACTCGGTCAAAGGCAAGCTGCGCGATGGATTTCGCGATGCAAGCGCCTGGTTCGCCGCTGCACCGGGCGCCCAGCGGGTGAACGCCAGGATCGGTCTCGGCAAGTCGGGTGGCGACAACCGCTGACGAGCCGCCGCACTTCGCCTACGTCCCGATAGGGCCGCCGACCAGGGACAGGCCGCACTCGGCCGCGGCTTGCGCAAGAGCCTTGTCCAGCGTGGCCAGCGGCGCAGAATTCCGCAAGGCCGCTTCCAGATACGCGGCATCGTAGATGGTAAGCCGGTGCCTTTCGGCCAAATCGAAGGCCGTTTCCAGATCGGGCTCGGCGTCGGTCCGGATCGGGAAGCGTTCGAGAGCGCGAAGCAGTTGCGCCGATGCATCGCGCGCAATCCGGCCGCGGCGCATCGCAACGAGCAGACCGTTGCGGACCTCGAAATGCCAAAGCCGGGGAACCAGCGCGTCTCCGTCTTTCAGGCGCAGCCACGCCCGGTCCGCCTGCGGTCCGGTTTCCTCGTTCAGGAGCCATGCCAGCGCAATCGAAGCATCGAGAACGAAGAGATTCACAGGCGATGGCCGTCATGACGCGCACGGAGAATTTCCTCGACCGACATGCCGGCAGGTTTCCATTTGTCCCGAATCCGCACAAAGTCGGCCATCGCCTGCGCCCGTTCGGCGCTTTCGCTCGCCTGGACGGGGATCACATGAGCGATGGCCGCGCCATGCCTGGTTATGGCTACGGTCTCGCCGCGCTCGACCGTACGGAGCACTTCCGCCAGCCGCGCCTTCGCTTCGGTGGCGCTGATAGTTTGCATGTCTTATTTTCACCGGTTATATTAACTGGTCAAATAATTCGAATACTGTTTGAATCGGAATGCGTCAAGACGGTCGACGGATTGCAACAAGTCTGCCGGCCGCAATTCGCGGCCCGATGCCCTGCACCTATCCCAGCACCGCCGCCAGCTTCATGGCGACGCCCATATCGCCGGTCACCTTGAGCTTGCCCATCATGAACGCGGCGGTCGGGTCGAGGTCGCCGGCCGCCATCTCCTTGAAGTCGTCCAGCGACATGGCGACGATGCAGTCGGCGTCCGCGTCCTCGTTGGAGACGGCATAGGGTTCGCTCGTGCCGTCGAGGTAGAGGCAGCCGTCGTCGCCGAAATCGAATTTGACCGTGGCGTCGAGGCCGGCGGCGTCGCCGATGCGCTCCCGCATCGCTGACGTGACGGCGGCAAGGCTCATGGAAGGGTTCCTTTCAGGTCTCGTCCCTCGATACGGCCCTTCGGGCCTACTCGGGATGAGGAGAAAATGTAAGCGCGCCGGCGTTCCTGCACCGTCCCCTCACCCTGAATAGCCCCGGATCGAATCCGGGGCGTAGTCAAAGGCGCAGTTCCCGAAGATTTGTCCGCTGCGTGTCGAGCGGACGCGCGACCCTGCCTCGCGCGTTCGGCGTCTCACGGCGCGTCGGCCGTCCCGGCGACGATGCGCTCATAGGCGTCGATGCTGTTTTCGAGGGAGAATTTTGCCGCCTTGGCGCGGAGCGCGGTCTTGTCCGGCGGCCGGGCCAGCGCCCGCAGCATCGCCTCCGACAGCCGCTCCGGATCGCCGACCGGGGCCAACAGCTCCGGGTCTTCCAGAATCTCCGCCGGACCCCACGGGCAATCGGTAGAAACGCAGGGGCAGCCGCAGGCCAAGGCCTCGACCAGCACTCTTCCGAGACCCTCGTACCTGGAGGACAGGACGAAGAGGGCCGCGCGGGCCATGAAGGCGAACGGGTTGTCCGTCCAGCCGGGCATGGAAACGCATTCGCCGAGGCCCAGCCGGCGCACAAGCGCCTCCAGCTTTCCGCGCAACCGGCCGTCGCCGAGGATAACGAGGCGGCAGGGCCGGCGGGCCGCAACCCGCCCGAAGGCCGCGATCAGCGTCGCAAAGTCCTTCTGGTCCACAAGTCTCCCGGCTCCAAGCAGCACCGGCAGGCCGCCGTCCGAAAACCAGGGGTGATCCGGCGTCTCGCGCGCGCCTTCGACGATTCCGGCGGTGCAGAAGGGATTGTACACGACCGCAACCCGGTCGGGGCGCGCGAGGCCCAACGCCGCCACATCCTGCGCCACCCCGCGCGAAACGGCGGCGACGGCGGCCGCGCCGGGAAACAGGGCCTTGCGCGTGGCCTGGGCGTGCGTTCTCGCAATCCCGCGCTCCACGCTCGCAAGCCCGCCATGTACGACCGGCACCATCGGGGGGGCGGGCGTCTCCAAAAGCAGGGCGGCCATGAGACCGGCCGTTTCGGCGCGGCCCAGATTCAGGAACACGATATCGGGCCGTTCCCGTTCAAGATACTCCAAGGTGCGAAAACAGGGGCTTACATGCCTGCTGCGCGCCAGGGTCCGGATGGCCACCCAAGGCCTCGCCTTCGGAAAGCGCCGCACAAGGCGGAGATAGGCCGCGACCAGTGCCAGCCAGTGGGTGCGTCGGGGCGCGGGAATCTCCGTCCACGCAACGCCGGACCGCGGCTGCACGGCCGTTGCCACCGCATTTTGTTCCCGGTTAGTACACGCTCTCTCTCTCTCTCTCTCTCTCTCTCTCTCTCTCTCTCTCTCTCTCTTCAACAGGAACAACCGGGCGTCTTCCGGAACTTCGTGCGGAAAGGCGACGATCGGATCGAACAGCAGGATATCGACCCCGTGTCCCCGTTCCAGCAGACCGCGCGCCACATGCAGGACGCAACGCTCCGCCCCTCCGCCTGTCAGGCTCGGAACCATAAGGGCGATGTGGGCCACTGCCGCCTCCCGCCGGCTCCCGTCCGGCCTCAGCCCAGCACCGCCGCCAGCTTCATGGCGACGCCCATGTCGCCGGTCACCTTGAGCTTGCCCATCATGAACGCGGTGGTCGGGTCGAGGTCGCCGGCCGCCATCTCCTTGAAGTCGTCCAGCGACATGGCGACGATGCAGTCGGCGTCGGCATCCTCGTTGGAGACGGCGTAGGGTTCGGTCGTGCCGTCGAGATAGAGGCAGCCGTCGTCGCCGAAATCGAATTTGACCGTGGCGTCGAGGCCGGCGGCGTCGCCGATGCGCTCCTGCATCGCGGACGTGACGGCGGCAAGGCTCATGGAAGGGTTCCTCGCTGGGTTCGCCCGCCGGCGCGGGCCGGCGGACAGGCGGGATCTAGTGGACCCGTTCGACGATCGTCGCCGCGCCCATGCCGGCGCCGACGCAGAGCGTGGCGAGGCCGGTTTCCGCGCCGCGCCGCTCCATCTCGTCGAGCAGCGTGCCGAGGATCATCGCGCCGGTCGCGCCCAACGGGTGGCCCATGGCGATCGCGCCGCCGTTGACGTTGATCCGGTCGCGGTCGATGCCGAGTTGCTTCATGTAGTAGAGCACGACCGAGGCGAAGGCCTCGTTAAGCTCGTACAGGTCGATGTCGCCGGTCTCCATGCCCGCGCGCTTCAGCGCCTTGCGGGTTACGTCGACCGGGCCGGTCAGCATGATGGTCGGCTCCGATCCGTTGGAGGCGAAGGCGCGGATGCGCGCCCGCGGCTTGAGGCCCAGTTCCTCGCCCGTCTCCTTCGTGCCGATCAGCATGGCGGCGGCGCCGTCCACGATGCCGGAGGAGTTGCCCGGCGTGTGGACATGCACGATCCGCTCGACGTCGGGATAGCGCTGGATGGCGACGGCGTCGAAGCCGAACTGCGCGCCGATGCCCTCGAAGGAGGCGTTGAGCGCGCCGAGCGACTGCATGCCGGTCTCCGGGCGCATATGCTCGTCCTTCGCCAGCACGACCCGGTCGTTGACGTCCTTCACCGGCACGACCGTCTTCTCGAAATACCCGTTCTCCCAAGCCGCCGAGGCGCGCTGCTGGGACTCGACCGCATAGGCGTCGACATCGTCGCGCGAGAAGCCCTCGCGGGTCGCGATCAGGTCGGCGCCGATGCCCTGGGGCACGAAATAGATCGGCATGGCGACCGCCGGGTCCATGGCGTAGGCGCCGCCGTCGGAGCCCATCGGCACCCGGCTCATGCTCTCGACGCCGCCGCCAACCGTGAGATCGGCCTGGCCGGACATGACCTGCGCCGCGGCCAGGTTGCAGGCGTCGAGGCCCGAGGAGCAAAACCGGTTGATCTGGATGCCGGTCGCCTTTTCGTCGTAGCCCGCCTTGAGGGCGGCGAGCCGCGCGATATCCGCGCCCTGCTCGCCGACCGGCATGACGCAGCCGAGCACGATGTCGTCGATCTTCGACGTGTCCAGTTCGCTGCGGTCGCGCAGCGCGCCGAGCGTCTGTGCAGCCAGATCGACCGGCGTGATCTCGTGCAGGGCGCCATCGGCCTTGCCGCGGCCCCGCGGCGTGCGGACGGCGTCGAAGATATAGGCGTCGGTCATGGGGCGGGGTCCGGAAATGGGGAAGCTGGGAATCGCCGAAGATATAGCGGGCGAACCTGCGCAGGGGAAGCGCGGCATGGGCCGGCGGCGGCGCAGTTTTCCGATTGCGTTGCCGCCAAGGCGGGCCGTCGCTATGGTCGCGGCCATGAGCGGCACGGGAAAAAGCCCGGGGCAGAACGCCGGCAAGCGGCTGATCGTCGGCCTGAGCGGCGCGTCGGGCATCGTCTACGGCGTGCGGGTGCTGGAGGCGTTGCGCGGCGCCGGGGTGGAAACGCATCTGGTGATGACGAAGTCCGCCGAGGTCACGCTGGCCTACGAGATGACGGCCAAGGTGGCGGATATCCATGCGCTGGCCGATGTCGTCCATCCGGTCCACGATATCGGCGCGGCGATTTCGTCGGGCTCGTTCCGCACCGAGGGCATGATCATCGCGCCCTGCTCGGTGCGCACCATGTCGGAGATCGCCGCCGGCACGACGGCCAGCCTGATGACCCGGGCCGCCGACGTCGTCCTGAAGGAGCGCCGCCGGCTCGTTCTGCTGGTGCGCGAGACGCCGCTCCACACCGGCCATCTGCGCACCATGACGCGGCTGTCGGAGATGGGCGCGATCGTCGCGCCGCCGGTGCCGGCCTTCTACCAGCGGCCGGAAACCGTCGACGATATCGTCAACCAGACGGCCGGCCGGGCGCTCGACCTGTTCGGCTTCGATCTCGGCATGGTCCGGCGCTGGGGGGAACCGGCGGCGGACGGCGGCGTCGGCAAACCGGCCCGGAAACCAGCCGGATCCTGACCGGCAGTCCGGCCGCTGCGCCCTTTCCCGCCTTGACCGGTGCGGCATTTCGTCGGAAGAGGGACCGCTGATCGAGGGATGCGCGGCACGGCGTCTGACAGAGCCGCCCGGAAACCGGCCTGAAGAAGAGCGGGCGGCGAGCGAAACGACGAGGCGATGGCGGCAACCCATATTCACGACCTCGCGTCGATCGTCGAGGATCTGGAGCGCAGCGGGCGGCTCGCCCGCGTTTCCAGCAGCGTCGATCTTCAGCACGATCTGGCCGGCCTCGCCGCCGAACTGGAGAGCGGGCCGCGCGCCGTCCTGTTCGAGAAGATCGCCGGCCACGAATGGCCGGTGCTGACCGGCCTCTACTGGTCGCGCGAGTTGCTGGCCGACCTGCTGCGGCGCGAGGAGCGGACGCTGCCGCAATACGTCTCCGACTGCATCCGGCAGTGGCAGCAGGCGCCGGTCGATCCCGTTATCGCGCCGACCGGCCCGGTCCTCGACGTGACGGAGCCGGATGTCGACCTCGCGAAGATGCCGATCCCGATCCATGCCGAGAAGGACGGCGGCCCCTATTTCGACGCCGCCGTAGTGATCGCGAAGGACCCCGAAACCGGCGTGCGCAACGCCTCGATCCAACGCTTCCAGGTCGTCGCCAAAGACCGGATGCACGTCAATATCGACGCCGGCCGCCATCTGGAACTCTACCTGGAGAAGGCGGAGGCGCGCGGCGAGACACTGACCTTCACGCTCAATTGCGGCGTCGGACCCGGCCTGCATTTCGCCGCCGCCGCGCCGGCCGAGGCCGCGCCGGCGGATGCCGACGAACTCGGCATCGCCAGCGCGTTCCACGGCGCGCCGCTCGAACTGGTCAAGGCGTCGAACGGCCATGACGACATGGTCGCCCACGCCATGTGGGCGCTGGAGTGCGAGATGGCGCCCGGCGAGGTCGCCGACGAGGGGCCGTTCGCCGAGGTCACCGGCTACTACGCCACCGTGGCGCCGCGGCCCGTGGTTCATGTCCGCAAGATCCACCGGCGCGCCCAGCCGGTGTTTCAGACGATCCTGTCCGGCGTCGAGGTGTGGAATTCCGTCGGCCTGCTCGGCGAGGCCAACATCCTGCAACTGCTGCAGAAGCAGGTGCCCGGCGTTACCGACGTCTATATGAGCCACGGCGGCGGCGGCTTCTATCACTGCGTCGTCCAGCTCGCGCAGAAGCGCCAGGGCTGGTCGAAACAGGCGATCCTCGCCGCCTTCTCCGCCTTCCCGCCGCTCAAGATGGTGACGATCGTCGACGACGACGTGAACCTGCGCAGCGCCCAGGACGTCGAATGGGCGATGGCGACACGGCTGGACCCGACGAAGGGCATCGTCACGATCGACGAATCCTTCGGCCACGGGCTGAACCCGTCCTTCCCGGACTATCTCGGCCCCAAGGTCGGCTTCGACGCCACCAAGCCCTATCCGCCCACCTGGGCCTATGAGCGGGCGACCTACAAACCCATGTCTCTGGAGGCCGTGGAAATGGTGCAACCGGATATCGTTCGCCGGGCCGTCCGGCCCGAGCGGGAAGCGCAGCAGGCCGGCGCGTCGCGCGCCGAGGCCGAAGCCTTCGAAGCCTCCCTCGCCCGGCCGCAGCCGATCGACCTGACGCCGGTGCGGGCGGGCAGCGCCGCCGGTGCGGCGACCGCGTCAGGCGACCCGGATGCGTGGATCGCCCGTCCGGCGCCCGTCGATCTGACGCCGGTGCGCGCTTCGGACGCCGCAGGCGCCGGCAAGGCCGCAACCGCCGATCCCGACGGCTGGATCGTCCGGCCGCCGGCCATCGACCTCGGACCGGGCCATACAGCAGGCGGGACAGCAGGCCGGCAGGCGTCGGCGGCGGCGGAAGACCCGGATGCATGGATTGCAAGGCCGGCGCCTGTCGACCTCGGGCCGCGCCGTGCGTCCGAATCGAGCCGCCGAACGGTCGCGGCGGAGGACGCCGATGCATGGATCGCCCGGCCCGCGCCCGCCGACCTGACGCCGGCCGGCGCCTCCGGCGCCGCCGCGGCGCGCGAAACGCCGATGGCGGAGGAACCGGCGGAGGAACCGGCCGATGCGGACGCCCGGATCGCCCGCCCGGCGCCTGTCGACCTCGGTCCGGTTCGCGCGGAAGAGGCGAAGCCGGCGGCAGCCGGCAAATCGGCGCGGCGCGCGGCGAAGTCGGGAAAGAAGAAAAAGGCAGCGGGGAAGGGGACGGCCCGCGGCAAGGCCGGCAATGGGTCGAAAATACCGGCGGCCCCCGAAAGCAAACAAGGAAAAAGCAAACAGGGGGAAAGCAAGCGGGCCGAACGCAAACCGGCGGCCCGGAAAAAGCGGTCGGACGGCCAGCCGGACAAGGATGCCGGAGACGCCGTACGGCCGGGCGCCTTCTTCGACGGCCCGGTCAGGCCGTCCCCGCCGCCGCGCCAGGTCGTGCGCCGGATCGCGAAGAAGGACCGCGCCCTGCCCGCCGCCGTGCCGTCGAAAACCGGCAGCTTCTTTGGCGACGACTGAGGCCGCCCGGCTTTCCGGGCTCTGCCGCGCCCCCGGCCGCCGGGGCTTCGAGCGCGCCCCGGTCCAATATCCTGCGCGCCGTTGCCGCGCGCCGTTGAACGGCCTTCGACCGCAGCGGCGGAACCGGCCCGGTGCAGTGGAACGACGCGGTGCGGTGGAACGGCGCCGCGAAACCGCCTGTTCGGTCTTGCGCGCCCGCGCTACAAGCGGTGCGTAGTGTCGGCGCTTCCGGTCGAAACTACAGCAACCCCGGAGGTCCAGAGGCGTGACGAATACCGTCTATCCCGCGCGCAAGATCATCACCATGAACCCCGCGCGGCCGCACGCCAGCCATGTCGCAGTGCGCGACGGCCGGATCGTCGGCGCCGGCACGCTGGACGAGTTGGCCGGGTGGGGCGACTACACGCTGGACGACCGCTTCGCCGACAAGGTGCTGATGCCCGGCCTTGTTGAAGGCCACAGCCACACCATGGAGGGCACCCTCTGGGCCTATGTCTATTGCGGCTTCTTCGACCGGATGGACCCGGAAGGCGCGGTCTGGCCGGGCCTCAGGTCGATCGACGAGATCGTGGAGCGGCTGCGGGCGGCCGCCGACCGGCTCGAAGACCCGGCCGCGCCCCTCGCCGGCTGGTCGCTCGACGCGATCTATTACGGCGACCGGCGCGTCGACCGGCACGACCTGGACCGGGTTTCGACCGAGCGCGCTATCGGCGTGCTGAATGCCTCCGGGCATATCCTCAACGTCAACAGCCGGGCGCTGGAACTGGCCGGCCTGCTGAAGCCGGGCATCGACCATCCCGGCATCCCGCTGGGCGAGGACGGCCTGCCGACCGGCGAGATGAAGGGTCCGGACGCCATGGCGCCGCTCGGCCCCTTTACCGGGTTCGACCGCGACCTGCTGGCCTGCGACGAGCCCGGGTTGCGCCGTTTCGCCAGGCTGTGCGTGCGCACCGGCGTAACGACGGCGGCCGACCTCGCCAACACGCTGCCCGACGATGCGGTGGACATGATGCTGCGGGTGACCGCCGAGCCGGACTTTCCGGCGCGCATCGTCGCGCTGCGCCGCTTCTATGGCGTAACGCCCGAAGAGCTGATCGACCGGGTGCTCGGCCTGCGCGACCGCAGTCAGGACAGCCTGCGCCTCGGCATTATCAAGGTGGTTGCCGACGGCTCGATCCAGGGCTTCTCGGCGCGGCTGCGCTGGCCCGGCTATTTCAACGGCGCGCCGGAAGGGCTGTGGTACATCCCGCCGGAGCATCTGCTCGAAATCTACGAGCGCGCCATGGCGGCCGGCGTGCAGGTCCACACCCACACCAACGGCGACGAGGCGACGGCGCTGGCGCTCGATTGCGTCGAGGCGGCCCTGCGCAAGCATCCCTCGCCCGACCATCGCTTCACGCTGCAGCATTGCCAGCTTGCCGACGCCGCCCAGTTCCGCCGCATGGCCCGGCTCGGCGTGGGCGTGAACCTGTTCCCCAACCACCATTTCTACTGGGGCGACCAGCACTACGGCATCACGGTCGGACCGGAGCGCGCCGAACGGATGAACGCCTGCGCGACCGCGCTCGCCGCCGGCGTGCCGCTCGCCATCCATTCCGACGCGCCGGTCACGCCGCTCGGCCCGCTGTTCACCGCCTGGTGCGCGGTCAACCGGCGCACCGCAACCGGGCGCACCCTCGGCGGGCACGAGCGGATCGGCGTCGCCGACGCCCTGCGCACGATTACCCTGGGCGCGGCCTATACCTTCAAGCTCGATGGCGAGATCGGGTCCATCGAAACCGGCAAGCGCGCGGATTTCGCCGTGCTGGAGGACGACCCCGAGACCGTCGGCGGCGAGGCGCTGAAGGATGTCCGGGTCTGGGGCACCGTGCAGGGCGGCCGTATCTTCCCGGCGGCCGAAATCTAGATATGACGGCCGGCGGCACACAGTCCGGCCCGCTGCCCGTCACCGTCGTCGGCGGCTATCTCGGCGCCGGCAAGACGACCCTGCTCAACAACATGCTGCGCCAGGCCGGCGGGCGGCGGCTCGCCATCATGGTCAACGAGTTCGGCGCGTTGCCGATCGACAGCAGTCTGGTCGAGGCGGCGGACGACCGGATCGTCAGCCTGACCGGCGGCTGCGTCTGCTGCAGCTACGGTGAGGATATGGTGTCCTCGCTCGCCATGCTGGCCGCGCTCGACCCCCGGCCCGATCATGTGCTGCTCGAGGCGAGCGGCGTCGCCCTGCCCGGCGCCATCGCCGGGACGGTCGGGTTGCTCAGCGACTTCGCACTGGACGGCACGGTGGTGCTGGCCGACGCCGAAACCGTCCAGCGCCGCGCCGGGGACCGCTATGTCGGCAGCACGGTCCGGCAGCAGATCGCCGAGGCCGACCTGATCCTGCTCAACAAGTGCGACTTGGCGGCCGACCCGGACGCCGTCGAAGCCTGGCTCGGCGACGCGGCGCCCGGCGCCCGGATCGTCCGGGCGGAGCAGGCCGACGTGCCGATCGACGCGGTGCTGGGGACGCGGACCGACGGGAGCACGCTCAGGGCCGACGGCCGGTTCCGGGATCACACCGCCGGGTATGTCGCCGCGGAGCTCGATCCGCCGGCCGGCGCCGACCCGGAGGCGCTCGCCCGCCTGCTGGCCGATCCGGCGCACCGTCTGTTGCGGGCAAAAGGCTTCGTCCGGCGGCCGGACGGCGCCTTGGCCGCCCTCCAGGTCGTCGGCAGCCGCTGGACGGTCTCGGACGCGCCCGCCGGCGCGCTGCCCGGCCTGGTCTGCATCGGCCTCAAGGGCCAGGCCGATCCCGCGGCGATCCAGCGGGCGATCGGGGAAGCCGAAACCGGAGTGCCGGCTACCGGCTGAGGCAGTGTCTCACCACTCTTCGTCAGGCGGCAGGGACAGAAACTGAAGCCGCTCCAGGACCCCGTCGAGCGCCGACGCGGATTCGTCTTCCCCGTAACCCGGATTTCTCACCGCAGTCACGGCCTGCGCGGCGCTGCCGGGCCGGCAGGGCAGGAAAGCCGCGCCGCGCGATGCGGGACATCGGGCAAGCGGCTTGACGCACCATGCCGGCCCGACAGCGCCGCCCTCCGGGTCGCGCCCCAATTCGCAATCCGGGGACGTCCGCCCGCGGCGTCGCGGGCCTCAACCGTAGTCCCCGCTACGCTTTTCGGCCCGCTCCCAGTACTGAACGGGGCGAATCGAACGTCCGGACGCGACGCAGGCCGTGACTGCGGTGAGAAATCCGGGGTAAACCGCGTCGAGCATTTCCGTCACGCTTTCCGCGCGATCGGGACGATGCATTGGAATTCGGCGAATGGCTTGGCAGCCTGTCCGCCGGCCCCGTCCGGCGACCGACTTTTCTGTAACGCCCTTTCATCCGGCCTGCATGGGGACCCGCTCCCCAACTCAGGAAACAACCTCGCGGATCACGCATCCCCGCGGCTGGCGCATCCGGGTCCGCTTGCTGCTTTCGGTCAGCTCGGCCCCGGCGGTGGGGTAGGTCCGCTCCCAGGTCATCTCAGAACTCGGCCGCGCGAACTTGACGACCCACCAGTGTTTGTAGCGCCCCGGCGGCGAATCCGGCGCGTAGAGATAGGCGGCGCCGGCGTGGAGATAGACGTCCCGCAACAGCGCGAAGCGATGACAGGGGCTGGCCTTCAGATTGCCGACGGCGCCGCGCGCCGTGATCTGCCCGGCCGACAGGGTCTCGCCGACCTCGACCCAGTCATAACCGGTCCGCGCCACGCGCTGACTGGGCGACGAGCCGTCGCTGCCGGCATGGTAGAAGCGCCAGTTCTTGCGGAAATCCTGCGCCTTGTCTTGCGCGGCCTTCATCACATGGGCTTCCAGAACTACCGGCGGCAGGCCGTTTGCCGTGCGGAATTCGTTGATGACCCGGATGACCATCTGGGCATGGCGCATCTGTTCCGGCGAAGGGTCGGCGACCCGGGCCGGGCCGCGGGTCAATTCGGCAGTCTTGGTGCCCGTGCATCCGCCCAGAGCCAGAGCGCAGAGGAGGACGGCGGCAGCAAGCGGAGCGGCATATCTCATGGCGCGCCTAAAGTAGCCGGACGGGCTGCCTCCGCAAGCCCCCGATTCCGCCGCGCCCGATTCTGCCGCGTATCTGCCGGAGGCGCGTCATGGCGTCCGAGTCGCGCCGCCCCGGAGGCCGGCCGGTCCATCCTCGTTCCCGACTTTTTCCGCGGGAGCTCCGGGCTTTGCCGCCGCGGGCGGACCCGAAGGCGTTTCCGGGCAGTCCCTGCCGGTGCATGGCGGCGGCTTTTTCGGCCAGAGCCGGTCGCGCCACGGGTCGGGCGCCGCCATGATCAGCGTCCAGAAATGCTTGATCGGGATGCCGCGGCGCGGCGGGTTCGGGTTGTAGTCATAGGCGATTCCGGCCTCGGTCATCCCGGTCAGCGTCATCTGCATCAGGTGGACGGCGCTGCCCGTCCACTGCTGCATCGTGGCTTCCGCCGTCGCGCGGCCGCCGGCCAGGTTCTCGGCGATCCTCCTCCAGGTGTAGCCCTCGTCCCAGACCCGGTCGCCGAGTTGCGAACAGTCCGTGCCGGTATGCTGCATCAGGGCGTGGCGGGCGATATCGAGATTGTGCCGTTTCGCCGCCACCATCAGGCGGGGTTCCAGCTTCATGGCGGTGTGGCCGCGGCGCTCGCGCACCCGGTTGATCAGCCGGAGCATACGCAGGACCTTGGCGTCGACCAGTTGCGGGAACGCTTCGTCGGCGAGCCGCGCCGCTTCCTCCCGGCCCGGCCGGTTCGGTTTGCGCTTGTATTCCTCGGTATAGACAAACCGGTCCGGATCGTAAGGCCGCGGAATTCGGTCGGCGCCGTGATATTTCCAAGCCTTGCAGGCCAGCCGGTCCGGCGCATCCCTGAGCGATGCTTTCGGGCGCGGCGCTTCGCTGCGCGGCCGCGGCTTCGCCCGGACGAACCCGTTCCGGTGCGCCGCCCTCTTGCCTTCCTTCAGCGCAGGTTCGGCAGCACTTGCGGTGTCCGCGCCGGACAGGGCAGGCAAAACGGACAGCGCAGACGGGGCGGCCGCGGCCGCCGCAATCGCCAGAACGCCGGCTGCGGCCGCTTTCGGGCGTCGGCCGGCCGGGCGGCCCTGCCTCATCGGATAACGATCTTCGGCGCCGGCTTCGCCGCGGCCGTGCCGGCGTCGAGCCGGTCCAGCACCTGCATGGCGATTTCGCGGTAGGCCGCGGCGTGGGCGCCGTCCGGTTCCGCAGCGACGATCGGCCGGCCGCCGTCCGACGTTTCCCGGATCGCGATATCCAGGGGAATCTCGCCCAGGAAGGGGACGCCGAGCCGCCCGGCCTCGCGCCGGGCGCCGCCGTGCGAGAAGACATCGCTGCGCTCGCCGCAATGCGGGCACTGGAAATAGCTCATATTCTCGACGATGCCGAGGACCGGGACATCGACCTTGCGGAACATGTTCAGCCCCTTGCGCGCGTCGAGCAGCGCGATGTCCTGGGGCGTCGAGACGATGATCGCGCCGGAAAGCCGCGCGGTCTGGGCCAGCGTGAGCTGCGCGTCGCCGGTGCCGGGCGGCATGTCGACGACGAGAACGTCGAGCGGCCCCCAGGCGACGTCGTGCAGGAGCTGCTGGAGCGCGCTCATGACCATGGGGCCGCGCCAGATCATCGGCGTTTCCTCATCGACCAGGAAGCCCATGCTCATCAGCTTGACGCCATGGCCCGTCATCGGGTCCAGCACCTTGCCGTCTGCGGTGGTCGGCTTGCCGCGGACGCCCATCATGCGCGGCATCGAGGGGCCGTAGATATCGGCGTCGAGCAGGCCGGTCCGGGCGCCTTCGGCCATCAGGGCAAGGGCCAGGTTGGCCGCCGTCGTCGACTTGCCGACGCCGCCCTTGCCCGACGCGACGGCGACGATCGAGCCGATCCGGTCCGCGCCCGCCCCCCTCGGCGCCTGGCCCTGACCGGCGGCGGGGGCGGTTGCACCCGGCCCGCTTCCGCCCTGTCTGTCTCTATCGGGGCCGTCCCTGCCGGGGCCGTCCCTGTCGGGGCCGTCCCTGCCGGGGCCGTCCCTGTCGGGGCCGTCCCTGTCGGGGCCGCCTCCATTCGGACCGGCGCCGCCCGGAGCGGGCCCGGCCCCCCGGTGCGCGGTCAGGACCGCGGTAACGGAGGTCACGCCGTCCAGCGCGAAGACCGCCTGCTCGGCCGCCTTGCGCAGCGGTTCGGCGCCGGCGCCGCGCGCCGCATCGACCTCGACGGAGAAGCCGACATTGCCGTCCTTGACCGCCAGGCCGCCGATCATGCCGAGGGACACCAGATCCTTGCCCCGTTCGGGGTCGCGCACCCGGCGCAGCGCTTCCAGAACCCGTTCTTCGGTGATCTTCGCCATGCTTGAATTCTCCGGGTTGCGCCCGATATCCCGAATGGTGGATCGACCGCATCGGGGTTTGGCGAAGAACTAGACCCGACGCGGGAGGCGATCCAGCGCGGCGTAACGGGCTGCGCCCCTTCGCAGCAGCCGCGGTGCGGGTAGCCGGCGCACATTGCCGCCGGAGACCGGCGTCGCTATGTACCGGTATTCCGCATAGTCCCGCAATCCGGCGGGGAAGCGTAACGCAATGCACCATCGCAGGGCGCGATAGACCCGAAAAGGGCCATTTCAGGGACGGCGAAGAGATGCCTTGGAAAAACCAGAGCGGCGGCTCGGGCGGCGGCGGGCCGTGGGGCGGCAACGGCGGCGGCAGGGGCCCGTGGGGCGCCGGCGGCGGCGGTAACGGCGGGGGCGGTCGCCGCCCCGGCGGTTTCGGAGGCGGCCGGGGCGGCCAGCCGCCGAATTTCGAGGACATGCTGCGGCGCGGCCAGGACGGCGTGCGCCGGGTGATGCCCGGCGGCGTCGGCACGCCCAAGGGCCTTGCGCTGATCGCCCTGCTGGTGGTCGCGATCTGGATGGCGACCGGCTTCTACCGCGTCGATCCGAAGGAGGCCGGCGTCGAGCTGGTGTTCGGCGAGGTGGTCAACGTCACCGCCCAGGGCCTGCACTGGAACTGGCCGTCGCCGATCGGCGAGACCGAGAAGCCGAAGATCACCGAAATCTCCAAGACCAATGTCGGCTTTGTCCAGCTCGGCGACTCGCGCCGGACGGAAGAGCAGGAAAGCCTGATGCTGACCGGCGACGAGAACATCGTCGATATCAAGGTCGTCGTGCACTGGCGCATCGACGCCCGTCCGGTGACAAGGACGGTCGACGGCCAGGAGGTGACCTCCCAGCCCGGCATCCGGAACTACCTGTTCAACATCCGCAATCCGGAAAAGACAATCAAGGACGCGACCGAAAGTGCGATCCGCGAGATCGTCGGCAAGACGCCCTTCGAGGAAATCCGCACCGCAGGACGCCTGAAGATCGAAGGCGACGCCAAGCTGCTGATCCAGCGCATTCTCAGCGACTACGGCGCCGGTATCGAGGTGGCCCGCGTCCAGCTTCTGGGCGCCGACCCGCCGGACAAGGTGCTGGATGCCTTCCGCGACGTGCAGGCGGCCCGCGCCGACCGGGACAAGATGATCAACGAGGCGACCGCCTATCAGAAGCGAATCCTGGAACGCGCCAACGGCCGGGCCGACCAGATCACCCGGGCGGCCGAAGCCTTCAAGCAGGAGCGCATCCAGATCGCCCAGGGCGAGACCAGCCGCTTCCTCGCGCTGTTGCGGGAGTACGAGGCGTCCAAGGATATCACCCGCAAGCGCATCTACATCTCCACGATGCAGAATATCCTGAAGAGCATGGAGAAGATTATCGTGGACCAGAACGGCGACCAGGGCGTCGTGCCCTACCTGCCGCTCGACGAATTGATCAAGCAGCGCGGCACGCCCAGGAACGAAGACGGCGAGGCGACGCCGGGAACGGGCGCGACGGTCGGCCGGCCGGAAGCCGACGCCAGCAGGAGCCAGTAACATGACCCGCACCCGTATCGCCCTGATCGCGTTCCTGGTCATCGTCGGCGTCCTCGGCTACTCGGCCGTCTACACGGTTCACGAGCGCGACCAGGTTCTCGTCCTCCAGTTCGGCAAGGTCGTGCGCCAGGACAGCGATCCCGGCCTGCACTTCAAGCTGCCGTTCATCCAGAACATCCGCTATTTCGACCGGCGCGTACTCGACCTGGACGTGGCGCCGGCGGAAATGCCGACCAGCGACCAGAAGCAGACGGTGGTCGACACGATCGCCCGCTACCGGATCGAGAATCCGCTGAAATTCTTCCAGGCGGCGCGGGCCGTAGCGGTGTTCGAACAGCAACTCGGCGACATCGTGAGCTCGACGACGCGGGCGGTATTCGCCCGGGTTCCGCTGTCGGAGTTGCTGACCGCGAAACGCGCCAACATCATGCGCGACATCGCCAGCCGCGTGAGCGCGGCGGTGGAAAACCGCTATGGCGTCGACCTGATCGACGTGCGGGTCAAGCGGCTCGACCTGCCGCCGCAGAACAGCGAGCGGATCCTCCAGCGCATGGAATCCCAGCGGCGCCAGGAAGCGACGGGCATCCGCGCCAACGGCGAGCGCGAATCGGCCCGCATCCGGGCCGACGCCGACCGGGATTCGCGGATCACCGTCGCCAAGGCGGAGCGCCGGTCCCAGGAGCTGCGCGGCGAGGGCGAGGGCAAGGCGCAGGAGATCTACAACAAGGCCTACGGCCGCGACGGCGGCTTTTTCGAGTTCTGGATCTCGATGAACGCGCTGCGCGATTCGCTGGGCGCCGAAAACACGCGCTATGTCGGCCCTGCCGCCGGCGATTTCTTCAAATTTTTCGGCAACATGACGGGCGAGAAGGCCGGCGGGGAAAAGAAATAGCCGCCGCGGCCTGCCCGTGCCCGGCGCCGGCAGGAGCGCCGGCGGCGGGCGCGTGCTGCCGGAAAGACGGATGAAAATCGCGTGAAGGAACTGCTGCTGGCGCTCTGCCTCGCCATCGTGCTCGAAGGCATGATCTATGCGCTGTTTCCCAACGGAATGCGCCGGTTGCTGCAAGCGTTCCTCGAAGCCTCGGAAGGGACGATCCGCCTGACCGGGCTGGGCGCCGCTGCGGTCGGCCTGGGGCTGATCTGGCTGATCCGCTGACGCACCGCCGCCGCAGTTTCCTGGCGCCGGGACAGGCGATTCCGGCATTCCCGCTCTGGGCGGACGGATCGTACCGGGCGATTCGCCATGCCTGCTGTGCGAGGCCCGGCCGGCCGCAAGGATGCGATGGAGAAAATCGCCGGCTTCCTGCGGTTCCAGATGCACCGGCTGAAGCTGCGCAACCGGAACCGCAACCGGCTAGCCCGGATTTCTCACCGCAGTCACGGCCTGCGTCGCGTCCGGACGTTCGATCCGCCCCGTTCAGTACTGGGAGCGGGCCGAAAAGCGTAGCGGGGACTACGGTCGAGGCCCGCGACGCCGCGGGCGGGCGTCCCCGGATTGCGAATTGGGGCGCGACCCGGAGGGCGGCGCTGTCGGGCCGGCATCGATGCGGATTTCAGGCCGGCTACGGCGGAACGCGCGGCGCAGGGTGCGCCGGCCCGCTCGGGCTACACCGCGACCGGCAGCGTGCTGAGACCCCGGAAGCGGGCGCGGCCGTGGAAGCGGCTCGGCCCGTCGCGGCGCAGGTCCGGGAAGCGCGCGACCAGCTTGCCGATCGCCACCCGGCCCTCGATCCGGCCCAGCGTGTTGCCCATGCAGACATGCTTGCCGGTGCCGAAGGCGATCTGCGGGTTGGGATTGCGGCCGATATCGACAGTCTCCGGATCGTCGAAGACCTCGGGATCGCGGTTGGCCGCGGCGACGCCGCAATGGATGAAGGCGCCGGCCGGCAGCGCGATCCTTCGGTCCGGCGGCCCGAATTCGATATCCTCCATCGCCTTGCGGTTGCCGATCTGCAGCGGGCTCTGGTAGCGCAGCGCCTCCTCGACCGCCGTCGAGATCAAGTCCGGATCGTCGCGCAGCCGCTGCATCTCGCCGGGATTGTCGAGCAGCATGTCGATGCAGTTGCCGACCAGGTTGGCGGTCGTCTCGTGTCCGGCGTTGAGCAGGAAGATGCAGTTCTGCACCAGCTCGACCGGCGACAGTTTCTCGCCGTCGACCTCGCCGAAGATCAGCGCCGCCAATACTTCGCCCTGGGCGCCCGAGGCCGGTTCGAGCCGCCGGTCGGCGATCAGTTCCTCGAGCATGGCGCCGAATTCCCCGACCGCGTCGTGGCCGGCCTGCATCTTCTCCGGCGACACCACCGGGTCGAGCGCGCCGAGAATGAGCGTGGAAAAATCGTGCAGCCGGTGGCGGTGCTCTTCCGGAATGCCGAGCATGAAGGAGATGATCGCGGTCGGCAGGGCGAGCGCGTAATCCCCGACCGCGTCGAAGCGGCCCCGCGCAGCCATACGGTCCAGCAGGTCGTCGATCACCTCGTGGATCAGCGGCTCCAGTTCGCCGATCTTGCGCGGCGTGAAGGCCGCCGCCAGCAGGCGCCGGACCCGCGTGTGGATCGGCGGATCGTTGAAGACCAGGCTGGCGGTGTGGTGGGTATAGAGCGGCCCGTCGCCGAACCGCGGCTTGAAATCGACCTTCTTGTCCGAACTCATCGCCGGGTGCTTGAAAGACTGCACCACGTCTTCGTAGCGGGTCAGCAGCCAGGTGCCGTCCGGGTTGCGGTGGACCGGATCGTGCGCGCGCAGCGCCCGGTACGTCGGAAACGGATCGTCCAGGAAATCCTGGCCGATGGCGTTGAGATCGAAGTTGAGCGCGGCGGCGCGGTCGGCCATGCGGCCCTCACCCGGCGGCATCGCAGGTTTTCGTCGGCAGGCCCGGCCCGCCGGCGCGCGGGCTGCGGCGCTCGAACAGCACGACGTCGTGCCACACGCCGTCGAGATGGCCGTAGCGCTCCCGGTAGCCGACTTCCCGGAAGCCGCATTTCCGGTGCAGCGCGATGCTGGGCAGGTTCTCGGCCATGATCTGCGCCTGCAGGGTCCAGTAGCCGTCGGCTTCGGACGCCTCGATCAGGCCCTCAAGCAGGGCGGTTCCGGCCCCCGCCCCTTGCGCGTTTTCGCTGACGTAGACGCTGACCTCAGCGACCCCGGCGGCGCCTCATGTATCCGGCGCCGGCATGAGCGCCGCCCAGCCGACCGCACGCCCGCCGCCGTCGCGGGCGACAAGCCGGCCGACGGGTAGATGGCCCTTGTTCCAGGCCTTCCAGCTCGGCGGATTCTTCATGAAGGCGGCGATGCCGGTCTTCAGGCCCGCGCGATAGATGGCCCGGACCTCGGGCCAGTCGCCGTCCCGCATCGCGTCGACCGCGGTCATCGGACTAACCGCCGGTCACGCTCATATGGCGGCTGACCGCAGGCGCGGTGCGGCGGCGGTCGATGACGAAATCGTGGCCCTTGGGCTTGCGGGCGATCGCCTCGCGGATCGCTGCGTCCAGCAGGTCGTCTTCGCCGCTGGCGCGCAGCGGCGCGCGCAGGTCGGCGGCGTCCTCCTGGCCCAGGCACATATAGAGCGTGCCGGTGCAGGTCAGCCGGACGCGGTTGCAGGATTCGCAGAAATTGTGGGTCAGCGGCGTGATGAAGCCGAGGCGCCGGCCGGTCTCCCGCACCGTCCAGTAGCGCGCCGGGCCGCCGGTGGCGTAGTCGCTCTCGTCCAGCGTCCAGCGTTCCTTCAGCCGCGCACGCACCATCGACAGCGGAAAGAACTGGTCGACCCGGTTGGCGGTGCCGACATCGGCGCCGATTTCGCCCAGCGGCATGACCTCGATGAAGGTCAGGTCGAAGCCTTCGTCGCCGGCCCACTCGACGAGCCGGTGCAGTTCGTCCTCGTTGACGCCCTTGAGCGCCACCGTGTTGATCTTGACGGCGAGGCCGGCAGCCTTGGCTGCGGCCAGCCCTTCCAGCACCTTCTCCAGCCTGCCCCAGCGCGTGATGGCGGTGAATTTCTCCGGATCCAGCGTATCGAGCGAGACATTGACCCGGCGCACCCCGGCCCGCACCAGCGCCTCGCTGCGTTTGGCGAGCTGGCTGCCGTTGGTCGTGAGCGTCAGTTCGTCGAGCGCGCCCCCGTTGCAACCGTCCGGGCCCAGCAGCGCGCCGAGCCGCTCGATCAGCGTCATCACCCCGCGGCGGACCAGCGGCTCGCCGCCGGTCAGGCGCAATTTGCGCACGCCGAGGCGCACGAAGGCCCGGCACAGCCGCTCCAGCTCCTCGATCGACAGGACCTCCGATTTCGGCAGGAAGGTCATGTCTTCGGCCATGCAGTAGACGCAGCGGAAATCGCACCGGTCGGTGACCGAGACGCGCAGATAGGCGATCGTCCGGGCGAACGGGTCGATCAGCGGCGCGGACTGGGGAAGAGTGCGAACGTCGTCCGGCATCGGTCTTGGCAGCGGTCGGGGGCAGCGGTATGGGGCAGCGGTCGGGATACCCGATTGCGATGTAGACCGTCCGGCCGCGCGCGGCAACCGCGGGACGGATGCTGCGCAGGGTTTTGCAATGGCCGAGAGCGAGATTCGTCGATTATCTCGATGTCACCCGAAGTAATCTTTCGTCCGTTGATGCATCTGACGGTCCAGACGATCAATCCTTCAGTCTTAGGCGAAATTACTCGCTGACATCGGCTCTGAGACTCAACATTGAGCGTCGACGGGGTTCTCCTCTCTCCACCGCGTGCAATCGATAAGGTAGGCCCGCGCGTCCTTGCTAAGCCGTGAAATGCCGAGTAGTCGCGAAAGAGCGAGGATTGGATCTCCCTCCTTCTCCAAGCTGCGCGCGTGGACATCGATGACTGAACCGATCTCCGTCCGGGAGATGTCTCGAATTGAACGGCCATTGAGCCCCCGGAACGGCACCCGGTCGGAGTGGCTTCCGGGTGCCCAGACAAAAACAGTGTCAAGCTCTAGGTGACTCTCCACTGAATTTAGATTCTTCTGGACTTCCGCCAGAATGCGCCGCCCCGTTCGTTGCCATCCGTGTTCCTGCGCTATTCTGCGAGCAAGTCCGTGCAATGTGAGCGGTCCCTCGTTGTCAACTATACGATGGATGAGTTGACGGAGAACCGGCGTGTACTCCGCTTTGAAGAACCGAGCGGGATCGGGTGTGACATTCTCTTGATGCGTGCCCACAGATTCTCGCGGGAGAGTGGAGATCACGTCTGCACGAAGTACCGTCTGAGGGATAGGCAACGCGGCAATGGGCAAAGCGCCGTCTCCATTTCCAAGTTTTGGGTCGGACAATAGTGCCGGGCTGGAGATTCCTTCAAAGACCTCATCAGAAAGCGGGAGAGCCTGTTGTATGTCTGGCGACGAGCTTATCTCCTCCGCTATTTGATCGTGCTCGCGTTCTGCAGGCGCAGGCTGTACTGCTTCTGCCTCATCGCTACGCTCGTCGGACAATTCGGCTTCCGTCGATTTCTCATCTGGTTCGTCCCCGACCGTCGCTCGTACATTTTGGTCTTCCTCAAGAAGACGCGCGAGTTCAAGGTGGATACGACCGGTGACATTCGGCGGGTTTCGAAACCAGTCGGTCGACCAGACTCGAAGAATCGTCCAACCAAGGCCTTCCAGCACGGCTTGGCGCACCTTGTCCCGGTCGCGAGCAGTCGCGGATGAATGATATCTTGCGCCGTCGCACTCGATACCAGCAAGGAAGCTGCCGGCGTAGTCTGGGTGTACGACGCCGAGATCCACGCGAAAACCAGATACCCCGATTTGAGTCCGAACCTCCCAGCCCTTGGCGCGGAGTGCATCCGCCACGGCTTCCTCGAAAGGATTCTCCGCAGGGCCGAGCGAACCCTCGTCGCGTGCAGGAAGCGCAACGGAGCCGCGCTCGGCATAATCAAGAAATGACTTCAGGTCTCGTACACCGGCGGCGCGGGTACGCCCGAGATCGATCTGCTCAGCACGGATCGAAGAGAACACATGAAGCTCTCGACGGGCGCGGGTGATCGCGACATTGAGGCGTTTCTCTCCGCCCGTGCCATTGATCGGCCCGAAGTTCATTGTGAGCTTGCCGGCGACGTCGGGTCCGAACGTCACCGAGAACAGCATCACGTCGCGTTCGTCCCCTTGGATACTCTCAAGATTCTTAACAATGACCGGTTCCTCGCGCTCGTCGGCGAAAAACCATTCAAGTTCGCTGTTTTCCCGCCGCATATCGTCGAGCATGTCTAGGATCAGCGATTGCTGCTCGCCATTAAATGTGATGACCCCGAGAGTTTGGCGCTCATCCTCCGGGACTGAGAGCCAAGTCGTGAGGCGCCGCTTCACCATCTCGGCGACGGCTCTGGCTTCGTCTTGGTTCACGCGGCCCTGTCCTCGCGCATAAATCCCGTTCACCTCGTGGAACTTGATCGCGTCGGAGCCGGCGGACGGGGCCGGGAACGTTACGAGACGATCGCCGTAATAGCGGTTGTTCGAAAAGGCGATAAGGGCCTCGTCCCGGCTTCGATAGTGCCAATTGAGATTGCGGTGGGGTACGCCAGCGGCCGAAACTTCATCGAGAATCGAGGGCATGTCGCGCTCGATTTCCGGTAGTTCTTCGTCACCTTCATTGGCTCGTCCAAAGAAGTTGGTAGGAGGCAGCTGCTTGGGATCACCCACGACAATCGTCTGACGCCCTCGCGCTATCGCGCCAATCGCATCCCAGGTCGTGATCTGCGAAGCTTCGTCGAAGATCACCACGTCGAAGGTGTCTTGGTCCGTCGGCAGGTATTGGGCTACCGAGAGCGGGGACATCAGGACGCAGGGCGCCAGTTTCCCGAAGGATTCAGGTAGGCCCGCCAGAAGCTGACGAATTGGCATAGACGGGCGTTCGAGGCCCAATTGATGGCGGAGTGTTCCGAGTTCGGATTTTTTCGAGACACCCTCCTTCGCGGGCAACCCATGCGCAATGCGTCGCATCACCTCGACCGAGGCGAGACCCATTGCGGCGGCGTCGAGCGTGCAGAAGGTCGATATGACGTGTTCGTGTTCCCAACGCGCGAAACTTCGAAGCTCATCTCGCGCATCCATCGCAAGGGGGAGCCACCAAGCTGCGTAGGCTCGTTTGAACGCCTGCTCAGCCTCCTCCTCGATTTGCCCGTCTTCGAGTGCTTTGACGAAGGAGTCGAGGCCTGCTGCCGTGCCCTCCTTTCTCATCTTTACCCATTTGACCCAGTCTTGGAGACGCGCTTGTTCTGCTACTACCATCGCAAGACCAGCGGCCAAGTCCGCGACGCTTGACTCGTCAGGGCATAAGCCGTCCTCATACACAAACTCTCGAATTCTGTTGTCGGTCGTCTCCTCCGCAGCAAGGTAGGCTTGGAGTGCTTTCAGAACCGCATTGCCTGATGCGGAGGCAAGGATTGAGGTAGCAGCCTCGAAACGAACCGAATCTTCGACATGCGAATCCAGATCCACCAAAGCAGTCCTGAACCCGATTGCTTGACGTACGGCCTCGGTCGAACGGTCCGTGTCTGTTTCCCCGCTAATTTCCGCAACTGGCGTCAAGGGGTTCTCGCGGATTGCAGTGTCGCGCTCGCGCATTCTGAAGAGCACACTCAGGTCCACAGCAGGATCAGCCACCCCGTTCTTGACGTAGGTCTGCAAAAGTCTCCGGACCTTCTTCCTCGCGAAAGCGGAGGCTGGCCAGATCTTCGTTTGGGCTTCACGCCAGCCAGAATCTAGTTGCTCCAGCGGCATGCGACGCACTGCGTGAAGTGGATACGTGGCGACTGTTTGGGAACTTGCCGCAGCAAGCTCCTCAACATCCGATGCCAGTGACTGCGCCAAGGCGGACAGGCGATCCGCCGGCATGTCCGGTACGGACAAGAGATCAAATGCTCCACTATCTACGCGAGGAGCGAGCGCCTTGAGTTGCGCGCGGCGTGCAGCTTCCAGTTTGGGGTCCGCACGAAGTCCGAGTTCACGAGCCAGCGTATGTTCGGCGTGCTTCAATTCGTCGAGCGCCGCTCGGAGAGACTCGATGGTTTCGAGGAATTCCCCTTGCCATCGGAAAGAAAACTCCTCACGACCGACTAGCAAGAGAGGGGACCCCGTCCCAACCACCTCGTGCGTCCGTCCAAGGTCAGCGGCAAGCTTCGCAAGTCGCTTGTAGCTCTCCTCGTCGTGCGCATCCTTCGACGCGAACGAGATATCGAAGGGTGGCTCTCCATGGGCGACCAGAGCGACCGCATCGAACACGCTGAAGCCTTGTGACCCCTTGGCATGAATAGCCTCGACATAGGCGTTTAACTTGTCCCGAGAGAATTTCAGTTCTTCTGTCACCTCGATCCATTTCTCTTCACTGCCACCCGAAACCCGGTCCCATCCCCGCCCTAGTTGCGCGAGAACCGACTTTCGGTCGGTTTTGTTCGAGTGGAGCTCGAGTGCCGCATCACCCAGCCCCGTCGCCACGAGTCGACGGTGAACCACATCAAGCGCAGCCGCTTTTTCGGCCACAAAAAGCACGGTTTTTCCCTCACCCAAGCACTGTGCGATGATATTCGTGATGGTTTGACTTTTTCCAGTACCCGGAGGCCCGACAAGGATAAAGTCGCGACCTTCTGATGCTGCTAAGACTGCTGCGAGCTGCGAGCTATCCGCAGGCATTGGGGTCAAAATTTCCCGCGGCAAGCGGCGAAGGTCGATCTCTTCCGGGGCGATGGGAGCGCTGAATTCTTTACTTTCATATGTTTCCTTGGCCCCGTCGATGAGATGTCTCACCAAGCGGTTACGCCGAAGCTGATCGGTGCGGTCGACTAGGTCTTTCCACATGAGGTACTTCGCGAACGAGAAGGTTGAGAGCGCGAGCTCCTCGACAACTTCGAAGCCGGCGACGTCGCGCACCTTCTGACGCATGATCTGGAATATGAGCGGGACATCGATTCCGCTGTGATCGCGGGGCAACTCGCCTTCCGGCTCCGAAATTCGGAGGTCGAAGTCACGTTTCAAAAACTCGAGCAAGGTCGAGTTGATCCGCACATCATCTTCATGATGCGTGATCCGAAACGGAGACTGCGCCGACCGGCGCTCCAGCCTGACTGGAATAAGAACTAGTGGCGCGCGATAGGTTCGGGTGTCCCTTTCGGTTTTCTTCCATCGGAGGAAACCCGCCGCGAGAAAGAGCGTGTTCGTGCCGCCCTCTTGCATGTCGCTTTTTGCTCGTCGGTACAGCGTCAGAAAGCGGTTGTTCATCTCTTGGCCGGTGAGTGGTACAACGACTTGCCCATGGTTGAATGCATCCTGGATGACTTCTTCCTCGATCCGCTGCGTGTCCGGAGGAGAGACGGTCCGATTGCCGAACGGATCGTTGTCGATTAATGAGAACCCCCTGAATTTCTTTCCGGCGGCAAGCTCGTCTTCGAGAGTTGCGACGCTCGGGCAGCGCAACGGAAGCGTTTGCTTGCTGTCCCGAAAGTTGAGAAGGCGATTTCGCAGCGATAGGTCAAGAAGCTTGCGTTGCCACCGCTCAATGCGATCTTGTGGCGTTTGAGGACCTTCTTCGCTGATTTCACTAGGAAGCAATCCGAAGTCTGGTAGCGGTGGCAATGCCGCGGGTGCTGCCTCATCGATTGCGTCGGATTCGGAGGAAGCCGCGATTCCGTCACTTGCCAAGGGCCGGATCCGAGCGGCACGAGACCGCGCGATATCGACAGCCATCACAAACTCGGGGTCGCGGTTTTCGGCGAGACGGCGGCGGCCTTCATCAACCGCCTGTTCGAATCCTATGGCAGGACGTTTGGTTAGTAGCGTGGTCTCGATTGGTACGAACTCGCGGGCCTGCACTGCCTTGCGGATGGCAACGACATCCGGTTCCGTCAAATGGCCGAAATCCTTCTTGAATATCCACACTCCGACCCATGAATGATCCTGTGAGAAAAGGACCGCGGGATTGAGGCCCGCGGCCTCGAAAGCAGCAGCGAGAAGGAGAGTAGAATCAAGGCAAGTAGCAAGCCCTTCGCCGGTGATCCGACTTGGGCGCCGGATCTTCTGGCCTTCTCTTTCGAAGGACGCGGGCGGCTCGGCATAGACGAGTCCTAGGCCGGTGGCGGCGGACCAGATTGCACCGGCGAGCATGTAGGCGCGGCGCGGATCAGCCGATTGGTAGCCATTCATCGAACCGTCGTGGCCTGCGCCTTCCAACAAACGTGCAGCATCCTTCAGGATGTGTGCGACCGCAGGATCGTTTGGGGAGACGAAGGCGGCGAGGATCTGCGCCATGTCTCCCACGCCGCCCCATTGATCGTGTGCAAGGAGCTCAATCCGGCGCTTCTCGACAATTGTCTGAAGTCCTTGCGCCTCCATACGGATTTCCAGTTCGCCGATTTCCGCTTCGTCCAGCCCTTTCAACCGTTCGATCTCAAGTGGAGTACTGAGGTCGCGTACCGAGAAATTGGACGCCGGGGCGACACGATCTATGGTCCAGATCTTTTCGCGGATGATGGGAGGGGCCGCCCGAAGTGTAATTCTTATGTCAGTGAGTGCGTCCCCGGTCGGATTGTCGACCCTGATTTCTTCAATGATCGCAACATCATTTTGTGCCGAAGCGAAGTTGACTCGTCGCAATGCACGATGTTGAAGCGATACGACATTACGTTCTGTGAGTTGGTCCGGTGTTTCTATTTTGTCGTTACTGTCTGGCATTTCGCTTGCTCGCTGTAGTTCGCAACTTGAAGGATACGGTCTCGGTACGGAGCTAGTAACGGGTCACGGTATCCAATTCCTGAGATGATAACCAGTCAACGGCGCACGCGGGCATCCCTGGTGACAATGCCACCCATGAACCTCAGGGGATAGCCTGTATAATTGTCTGATGGCGGATGCGCGCAACCGCTCTGTCACCGCCCCATCAGACTGCCCGCCCGGCTTGCCTGCCGCGCGGCGGATACGCATGTTTCCGCCATGACGCCCGAACACCGCGCGCAGCCATGAACCGCCCCGCACTGGCGAGGCCGGCCGAAGCGGCCGGAGACCCGGACCCCATCGTCATGCCGGACCCGGACGATCCCGCGCTGTCGGAAGCCGTCGCCGGCATCGACGAGACCGGCGCGCCGGTCGAGACGCGGGTCGCGGTCGAGCGCCCGCTCACCCTGTTCCTGAACCGGCAGGAAATCGTCACCGTGATGACGATCGGCGACCGGCCGGACTGGCTGGCCGTCGGCTACCTGAAGAACCAGCACATGCTGCGCGACGACGACCGGATCGTCGCCATCGAGCATGACGCGGATATCGGCGCCGTCGTCGTCCGGACCGAACGGGAAACCGACTACGAGGAAAAGCTGCAGAAAAAGGTCCGCACGTCGGGCTGCGCCCAGGGCACCGTGTTCGGCGACCTGATGGAGAATTTCGAGGGCATCGCGCTGTCGCAGAGCGCGCGCATCCGGACGTCCTGGCTTTACGCCCTGATGAAGGCGATCGCCACGACGCCGAGCCTGTATCTCGCCGCCGGCGCGATCCACGGCTGCGTGCTGTGCCGGGAGGACCGGGTGCTGCTCTACATGGAGGATGTCGGGCGCCACAACGCGGTCGACAAGATCGCCGGCTACATGGCGCTGCACGGCATCGAACCCGGCGACAAGATTTTCTACACGACCGGCCGGCTGACCAGCGAAATGGTCATCAAATGCGTGCAGATGCGCATCCCCATCCTGGTCTCGCGCTCCGGTTTCTCGGCCTGGGGCGTCGACCTCGCCCGCGAGGCCGGCCTCACCCTGATCGGCCGGGCCCGCGGCAAACGTTTTGTGGCGCTTTCCGGCCGGGAGCGCATCGTGTTCGATAGTGAAGATTGAACGGTGTCGGCAGTCGGCCGGCCCCGCGCCGACAGGACGGCGGACTTGAACGACTTGAGGGTTTGAAATGGATAAGAAACCGGTTTGTCTCGTGATCGGCGCCGGCGCGGGCATCGGCGGCAACGTCGGCATCCGCTTTGCCCGGGCCGGATACCATTCCGTGCTGTGCCGCCGCAGCGACGCCGAGGGTCTCGAAAAACTGGTCGAAACCATCGAGGGCGAGGGCGGCAGCGCCTCGGGCTTCCTGCTCAACGCCGTCGAACCCGGCAGCATCGAGGAGCGTATCGCCGCCGTCGAGGCCGAGATCGGCCCGATCGATGTCGCGATCTACAATCTGGGCGCCCAGATCGGCGACCGTTCGCTTGCCGACACCGGCGAGAAGGCGTTCGAGATGGGCTGGCGCCTCGCCACTTTCGGCCTGTTCCGCACGGCGCGCGCGGTTTGCCCGCCGATGGCGGAACGGGGCTCCGGCACGCTTCTCGCGACCTCGGCCACGGCGGCCGTGCGCGGCAACGAGGGCCAGCACAGCCATGCGGCGGCGATGGGCGGCCGGCGCATGCTCTGCCAGTCGCTGAACGCCGAGTTCGGCCCCAGGGGCATTCACGTCGCGCATATCGTGATCGACGGCGCGGTCGATGCGCCCGATACGCTGGGCCGGATGCTCGGCCCCGAAGCGTTCCGGAAGCTGCGCGAAACCCGCGGCATGGAGCACGACGGCCTGCTGCTTCCGGCCGAGGTGGCCGAGACCTACTACCACCTGTCGCAGCAGCACCGCTCCGCCTGGACGCACGAAATCGACCTCCGGCCGTTCTCGGCGCTGCCCTGGTGGAACCATTGATGAGCGGCTCCTCCATGAAGCTGTATATGGTGCCGCTGGCGCCGAACCCGACCAAGGTCATGCTCTACATCGCCGAGCGCGCCGCGGCGGGGACGGAACTGCCGATCGAGCAGATCGTGGTGAACACGCTCAAGGGCCGGCACAAGGCGCCCGAGCATCTGGCGCGCAATCCGTTCGGCACCTTGCCGGTGCTGGAGCGCGGAGACGGCTCGCACCTGGTCGAATCGCTCGCCATAATCGAATATCTGGAAGACCGGTTTCCCGAGGGCGCGCTGCGCGAGCCGGACATCGAGCGCCGCGCGCGGTCGCGGGACCTGGAGCGCGTCGTCGATCTGCGCATCGCCGGGCCGATATCGAATTACGTCCACGCCGCCAAGTCGCCGCTCGGGCTGCCGCCCGATACGGAGAGGGCGGCGGCGATCGAAAACGGCCTTCAAGCGCCTCTCGACTATCTCGAAACGTCGCTGGAGGACGGGCGCCCGTTGCTGACGGGCGAGCGCGCCGCCATCGCCGACTGCACGATGCAGGCGGCGCTCCAGTTCCTCCGGTTCATCGACGCCGACCTGCTCGGCGACCGCCCGAACCTGCGCGCCTGGGACGCCCGCTACCGGAAGCGGCCGGCGGCGCAGGCTGTTCTGAAATGGTGACCGGGAACGACGTGCAGCGCAGGAACCGTATCCCGTCGCCCGGGGACCGGCGGCGTTTGCGCGAAATGGTCGAGATCGTCAACAGAGTCGAACCGCGCTTCGACTCGGCGCTGGTTGCTTACGCCTGATTCTGCCCTGCGCCTCTGCCCGGTTTTAGCGGTCAAACGGCCATGCAGCTTGTCCGCGCCTGGCAGGCGAACCGGGTTCTCGACTATATCGACGCCGTCGACGCCGGCGTCTACGCCTGACGGAATACCGCCGCCGCGGCATCCTGTATCGCGCCCTCAACCCCGTTTTCGCCCGCGAGCCGCTGTCGGGCCGTAGGGCGGCGCGGTCGACGACATCCGATACCCTGGCAGATCCGGACTGGCGGCGAAGGATGACGGACGGCGAAAAAGCGCCGACTCAGGATTTCGCGGCGCAGCTTGCCGAAGAGGGCTATGCCGGCTTGCTCGTTCGCAGTTTCACGCCGGGCGTAGCGCCGGGGGATCTCAATCTGGTCCTCTGGCGATGCAATACCGGAGAAAGAGACCGGCTGTTGCTCATCGACGACGAGAAACGCCTTCTCTCCCGAGAAAAAGGACCCGGCGGCGAGCCGGGCCCCTTCGCGCCGCTCGGGAGCGGGGCGCTTATTTCGGCAGCGACCCTTCGATACCCTGGACGTAGAAGTTCATGCCGTTGAGCGCGCCGTCGCCGATCTTCTCGCCGGCTTTCAGGAATTGCGTGCCGTCCTGCTTGTTCAGCGGCCCGGTGAAGGGATGGAACTTGCCGCTGGCGATGTCGGCCTGGACCTTTGCGGCCTGCTTCCTCACGTCGGCCGGGATGCGGTCGTGCACACTGGCGACTTTCAGCATGCCGGTCCCGATGCCGCCCCAGGTGTCGGTCGACTTCCAGGTGCCGTCCATCACGGCCTTGACCCGCGCGATATAGTAGGTCGCCCAGTTGTTGACCGACGCGGCCAGCTGGGCCCGGGGTCCGAACGCCTTCATGTCGGAGGCCTGGCCGATGGCGCTGATGCCGCGCTGCTCGGCAAGCTTTATCGCGGCCGGCGAATCCGTGTGCTGGAAGATCACGTCGGCGCCCTGGTCGGCCAGCGCCTTGGCGGCGTCGGCCTCCTTGCCGGGATCGAACCAGGTGCTGACCCAGACGATCTTGAACCTGACCTTCGGGTTGACCGATTTCGCGCCCAGATAAGCCGCGTTGATGCCCATGACCACTTCCGGGATCGGGAAGGACGCGATGTAGCCGATGGTGTTGGATTTGGTCATCTTGCCGGCGATTACGCCGTTGACGTACCGGGCTTCGTAAAAGCGGATATTGTAGGTCGCGACGTTCTTCGCCCGCTTGAAACCGGTCGAATGCTCGAATTTGACCTTCGGGAACCGCTTGGCGACCTTGATCGTCGGGTTCATGAAGCCGAAGGAGGTCGTGAAGATGAGGTCGTGGCCCTGCTGGGCGAGCTGCTGGATCACGCGCTCGGCGTCCGGGCCCTCGGCGACATTCTCGACATGGGTGGTTTCGACCTTGTCGCCGTAGGCTTTCCTGACGGCCAGCAGGCCCTGGTGGTGCTGGTAGCTCCAGCCGTGGTCGCCGATCGGGCCGACATAGACGAAGCCGACCTTCAGCTTCTTGGCCTGGACGGCGGCCGGGGCCGCCGCGATTGCGGCGGCGGCCAGCGCAGCCGCGGCGAGCCTGGTGAATGTTCGATGCCTCATCGGGCGCCTCCTTGTATCCGGTTGATTCGATCGGGGTTGCGCTCCGGCGGCTCAGGTCGCCGCGCGGAAGTGTTGGGCGAGGCAGGCCGGCGCGTTCAGCTTCACTTTCAGCCGGTCGCTCGCAATGATGACCAGCACCGCGACGGTCGCCAGATAGGGCAGCATCGAGAGATACTGGGCCTCCACATTAACACCGAAACCCTGGCTGTGCAGTTGCAGAATCGTGATTCCGCCGAAGAGATAGGCGCCGAGCAGCGCCCGGCCCGGCCGCCACGCGGCGAACACGACCAGCGCCAGCGCGATCCAGCCGCGCCCGGCGGTCATGCCCTCCGCCCAGAACGGCGTCTGTACGACGGAAAGATAGGCCCCGCCCAGCCCGGCGCAGGCGCCGCCGAACAGCAGCGCGAGATAGCGGTAGAAGACGACCGGATAGCCGATGGCGTGGGCGGCGTCGTGGTTCTCGCCGATCGCCCGGATAATCAGCCCGCCGCGCGTCTTGCGGAAGAACCAGGAGACGCCGACGACAAGCAGGATCGAGAGGTAGACGAGATAATCCTGGCCGAACAGCAGCTTGCCGACCAGCGGCAGGTCGCTCAACACGGGAATGTCCAGTTTCGGAAAGTTGCCGGCCGCCTTGCCGGAATAGTCCTGCCCCCACAGGGCGGCGAGGCCGAGGCCGAACATGGTGAGCGCCAGCCCGGTCGCGACCTGGTTGGCGAGCAGGGTCTGGGTCAGGACTCCGAACAGCAACGCCATCAGCGCGCCGGCGACAAGGGCGGCGGCGACCCCGGCCAGGTAGTTGCCGGTCTGAATCGTCACTGAAAATCCGGCAATGGCGCCGACGATCATCATGCCCTCGACGCCGAGGTTCAGGACGCCGGATTTCTCGACCGCCAGCTCGCCGATCGCGGCAAAGACCAGCGGCGTCGCGGCTATGACGATTCCGAGCAGGATGTTGACGGCCAGTTCCATGACGCCCCTACCCGGCCGCCTGCCGCGGAACCCAGCGGATCCGCGAACCGACCAGCACGTCCATCGCCAGCAGGAAGAACAGCAGCATGCCCTGGAACACCCGGGTCGTCGCGCTCGGCAGGCTCATGGCGATCTGGGCCGCCTCGCCGCCGATGTAGGTGAGCGCCATCAGCAGCCCGCCGAGCAGGATGCCGAAGGGATGCAGCCGGCCGAGGAACGCCACGATGATCGCGGTGAAGCCGTAGCCGATCGGCAGGGCCGGGACGAGCTGGCCGACCGGCCCGGCGGCCTCGAACGTGCCTGCCAGTCCGGCAAGCCCGCCCGAGGTGAGCAGGCACAGCCAGACGATGCGCTTTTCCGAATAGCCGGCGAAGCGGGCCGCCGGCGGCGCCTGGCCCTGCACCTTGATCTGGAATCCCAGCAGGTGCCGCTCCATGAACAGCCAGGCGACAGCGATTGCGAGCAGGGCCAGGACGAATCCGGCATGGGCCCGCGTGCCTTCGATCAGGATGGGCAGGGTCATCGACTCGCTGAACAGGCGGCTCTCCGGAAAGTTCAGCCCTTCGGGATCGCGCAGCGGGCCGTGCACCAGCGCGCTGAGCAGCAGGATCGCAACATAGACCAGCATCAGGCTGGTCAGGATTTCGTTGGCGTTGAAGCGGGTGCGCAGGAAGGCCGGAACGGCCGCCCAGGCCATGCCGCCCGCTATGCCGGCGATGCACATGAGCGGCATGATCCAGAGGCCGGCCGTCTCGTGCAGCGCCAGGGCCACGCTGCCGCCAGCCAGCGCGCCGGCGACGAACTGGCCCTCGGCGCCGATGTTCCACACGCCGGCCCGGAAACCCATCGCCAGGCCGGCGCCGATCAGGATCAGCGGCGTGCCCTTCACCGTCAGTTCGGCCAGCGCATAGGTCTGGGTCAGCGGCTCGAAGAAAATCAGCCAGATCGCCCGGAACGGATCTTTCCCCAGGATCGTGAACAGGACGAGACCGGCGAGGATGGTGAGGGCGACGGCAAAGACCGGCGTCAGGACCTGCATCGCCTTCGACGGCTCGCGCCGCGGCTCCAGCCTAAGCATGGGCAGGCTCCGCCGCTGCCGGCGCATCCGCCCGGCCGCGCACCCGTCCGCCCATGCGCAGGCCGATCTGCTCGATCGTGAGGCTGTCGACCGGGTCTGCGGCCGACAGGCGCCCGTTGGCGATCACCGCGATGCGGTCGCCGATCGCGAACAGTTCGTCGAGATCCTGGGAAATGACCAGAACGGCCGCACCGTCCTTCGCGAGCTGGATCAACGCCTCCTGGATGAAGGCGGCGGCGCCGGCATCGACCCCCCAGGTCGGCTGGGAGGCGACGAGTACGCTCGGCTCCTGCATGATCTCGCGGCCGACGACGAATTTTTGCAGGTTGCCGCCGGACAGGCTGCGCGCGGTACGGTCGACTCCCGCCGTCTTGACGCCGAAGCGCGCGACGACGTCGCCGGCATAGCGGGCGGCGCGCGGCAGGTTGAGAAAGCTGCTGCGCGACAGGTTCTTGCGCATCCGGGCCGACAGGATGACGTTCTCGGTGAGCGACATGTCGGGCACGGCGGCGTGGCCCAGCCGTTCCTCGGGCACGAAACAGATGCCGGCCTTGCGGCGGCCTTGCGGCGGCAGGTGGCCGATCGGCCGGCCGTCCAGCCGGATTGCATCCGGGCGTCCGGCCCGGGCCTCGCCGATCAGCGCCGACATCAGCAGGGTCTGTCCGTTGCCCGCCACCCCGGCGATGCCGACGATCTCGCCGGACCGCACCTCCAGCCCGATATCTTCCAGGTCGGTGCCGAACTGCGTGTCCGACGCCATGGAAAGCCCGTCGAGGCGCAAACGGACCTCGCCCGGTGTGCGCCGGTCCGTTGCCGGCGGGGAGAGCGATTCCCCCAGCATCATTTCCGCCAGGCTGCGGGCGGTTTCCTCGCCCGGTGTGCAGGTCGCGACGACCTTGCCGCCGCGCAGGATCGTCGCGTGGTCGCACAGGGCGCGGATTTCCTCCAGCTTGTGCGAGATATAGAGGATGGAGCAGCCCTCGCCGGCGAGCCGGCGCAGGGTCTCGAACAGGGTCTCGACTTCCTGCGGCGTCAGGACCGAGGTCGGCTCGTCCATGATGATGAGTTGCGGATCCTGCAGCAGGCAGCGCACGATCTCGACGCGCTGGCGCTGGCCGACCGAAAGGTCGCCGACCATGAGGTCCGGGTCCAGCCGCAGGCCGTAGCGGGTCGAGACCTCGACGATCCGGCTGCGCAGGTCGCCCTTCGCCAGCTCCGGCGCCATGCCGAGCGCGATGTTTTCCGCCACCGTCAACGCCTCGAACAGCGAGAAATGCTGGAAGATCATGCCGATGCCTTCGGCGCGCGCCTCCGACGGCCGGTGCGGCGCAAAGGGCTTGCCGCGCAGGGTCATGGCGCCGGCGTCGGGCCGCAACACGCCGTAGATGATCTTCACCAGGGTGGACTTGCCGGCGCCGTTCTCGCCGAGCAGGGCGTGGATTTCGCCTTGGCCGACACTGAACGATATGTCGTCGTTCGCCAGCACGCCGGGAAATCCCCTGGCGATGCCGTCGAGTTCGAGCAGGGGTTCAGGCATGCCGCTCATCCGCCCCGCTTACGGCTTCGGCCGCGGCGAGTCGATGCAGAAGCTGCGCGGCGACCGTGACGGCGATCGTCGCAGGTTCCTTGCCGGGAATGCCCGGAAGGCCGATGGGGCAGGCCAGCCGCGCCAGCGCGGCCTCGCCGAGACCCTCGTCGCGGAACCGCTTGAAGAAGCGCGCCCGCTTGGTCCCGGAGCCGATCAGCCCTGCGAAGCCGAACCGGTTGCCGGCGAGCAGCGCGCGGCAGATGTCGTAATCCATCGCGTGAGAATAGGTCAGCACCAGATGGAACGCGCCGTCCGGCGCCGCGGCGGCGATGCCGGCCGGATCGCGCGTCGCCAGCCGCCGCACACCGCCGGGAACGTCCGGCGGAAAGCGCGCTTCGTCGGTGTCGATCCAGGTCACGGCGAAGGGCAGCCCGTCCAGCGCCCGCACGATGGCCCGGCCGACATGGCCGGCGCCGTACAGGTAAAGCGGCCTGCCGGGCGGATCGACCGGCCGGAGCAGCCAGCGCTCCGCTTCGGGCGGCGTCAGGACGGTCGCGCGCGGCGCCCGGCCCGACAGGATTTCCACGGCGGGTTTCGCCGCCGCGAAGGGCAGCGCCTTCGCCGCCTGCCGGCCGCCCGCGATCTCCACCGGCGGTCCGCTCGCCACCGGATGCAAAACGAGGCCGCCGGCCGGCACCGGACCCGGAATCTGCGCCAGTTCCTCCGGGCCGATCCGCTCGTAAAACAGGCGCACGAAACCGCCGCAGCACTGTTCGAGGTCCGGGCCGAGGGGATAGTCGCGCAGGTCGCGCAGCCACGGGCCGGCCGGCGCGGCCAGCATGTCGCGCGCGGTCCGCGTCGCCTCCCATTCCAGCCGGCCGCCGCCGACGGTGCCGGTCTGGCCCGTGCCGTCCACCAGCATCCAGGCGCCGGGCTCGCGGGGCGCAGAACCGTCGGCGGCGGCGACGATCACGGAGACCAGGCCGCCGCCGGCCCCGATCCGCTCGCGGACGGTATCGAGCCAAGCCGCAGTCACGCCGCCGCCTCCGCGTTCGCACGCACCTGCTCGACGGCGAAGAGCACGCGCTCCGGCGTCGCCGGCGCGTCGAGGAAGGGATAGGCGCGGTAGCCGCCGACGCTCGCCACCGCATCGGACAGGGCCATGAGCGCCGAAATGCCGAGCATGAGCGGCGGTTCGCCGACCGCCTTGGAGCGGTAGATCGTGTCCTCGACATTTTCGCCGCGGTCGAACAGGCGGATATTCATGACCGGCGCCCGGTCGGAACAGGCCGGGATCTTGTAGGTCGAGGGCGCATGGGTCGTCAGCCGGCCCTTGTCGTCCCACACCAGTTCCTCGGTGGTCAGCCAGCCGGCGCCCTGTACGAACCCCCCTTCGATCTGGCCGAGGTCGACCGCCGGGTTCAGGGACTGGCCGACGTCGTGCAGGATATCGACGCGCAGCAGCCGGTTCTCGCCGGTGAGCGTGTCGATCGCGACTTCGGTAACGGCGGCGCCGTAGGAGAAGTAGAAAAACGGCCGGCCGCTCGCCGTCGCCTTGTCCCAGCGGATTTTCGGGGTGGCGTAGAAGCCGGTCGCCGAGAGCGGCACCCGGGCGGCATAGGCCCTGCCGATCGCCTCGTCGAACGACAGCGATTCCGCGCCGACATGCACGCGGCCGGCCTCGAAGCGAACATCGGCGGGCTTCGCCTGATATTGCTCCGCCAGAAAATCCGCGAGCCGGCGCTTGATCTTGCCGACCGCCTCCTTCGCGGCCATGCCGTTGAGGTCCGAGCCGGAGGAGGCGGCGGTCGCCGAGGTGTTCGGCACCTTGCCGGTCGTCGTCGCGGTGATCTTGACCCGGCCGAGATCGACCTGGAACTCCGAAGCCACGACCTGCGCCACCTTGACGAACAGGCCCTGGCCCATCTCCGTGCCGCCGTGGTTCAGGTGGATCGAGCCGTCGTTGTAGACATGGACCAGCGCGCCGGCCTGGTTCAGCATCGTATTGGTGAAGGAGATGCCGAATTTCACCGGCGTCATCGCGATGCCGCGCTTCAGGACGGGGCTTGCGGCGTTCCACTCGCGGATCTTCGTCCGCCGCGCCGCATAGTCCGAGGCGCCGGAGAGTTCGGACCAGATGTCGGAAATGATGCAGTCCTCGACCGCCATGCCGTAGGGCGCAATCTTTCCCTCGTCGCCCGCTATGTCCTTGTGGGGATAAAAGTTGACGGCCCGGACCCCGGCCGGGTCCATGCCCAGGGTCGCGGCGATCCGGTCGATGACCCGTTCCATACCGATCATGCCCTGCGGCCCGCCGAAGCCGCGGAAGGCCGTGTTGGACTGGGTGTGCGTCTTGCACCGGTACGACGTGATCCGCGCGTTCGGCAGGCTGTAGCAGTTGTCGGCATGGAACATCGCCCGGTCGGCGATCGGCCCGGACAGGTCCCACGACATGCCGCAGCGCAGCGCCTGATCGAACTCGATGCCGAGAATCCGGCCCTCGCCGTCGAAACCGGCGCGGTAGTCGATCCGGAAATCGTGCCGCTTGCCGGTGAGCAGCATGTCGTCGTCGCGGTCGTAGACGCATTTCGCCGGCCGGCCGGTCAGCCGCGCGGCCAGCGCCGCCGCCGCCGCGGGCAGGTTGCCCTGGCTCTCCTTGCCGCCGAAGCCGCCGCCCATCCGGCGCACCTCGACCGTCACCGAATGGTTCGGCACGCCCAGCACCCTGGCGACGGTGTGCTGGATCTCGCTCGGATGCTGGCTCGAACAGTGGACGGTCATGTCCTCGTCCTCGCCGGGCACGGCCAGCGCCGCCTGCCCTTCGAGATAGAAATGCTCCTGGCCGCCGATTTCGATCCTGCCCTCGACGACGTGCGGCGCCCTGGCGATCGCCGCCGCGGCGTCGCCCTTGGCCATCGTGTAGGGCGGTTCGAGCAGGCTATCCGCCGCCATCGCGTCTTCGATGGTGAGCAGGGCCGGCAGGTCTTCGTAGACGATTCCGGCCTGCGCCGCGGCGGCCCGCGCCTGTTCGATGCTTTCCGCCGCCACGCCGAACAGGGACTGGCCGAAATATTCGACCGCGGCGGCCGGGAACAGGGGGTCGTCGCCGGCCATCGGGCTGACATCGTTGGCGCCCGGAATGTCGCCGGCGGTCATCACCGCCGCGACGCCCTCGCTGCGCCGGACCCCGCCGAGGTCGAGAGACGCGATCCGGGCATGGGCCCGTTCGCTGCGCGCGAGATAGACCTGCAACGTGCCGGGCGGCTCCGGAATGTCGTCGGTATAGACCGCCGTGCCGGAGACATGCTTGGCGGCGCTGTCATGGACCTGCGCCGCCCGCACGCCGCCCTCGATGCCCGGCGCGGCCCCGGCCGCATCCCCGACAGCTTCCGGAACTGCTTCCGGGACTGCTTCCGGGGCGGGGAGTCCGGTCATGCGAAGGCCGCCTCCCGGCCGGCCAGCCGGGTTTCCCGCAGGGGGCGCCCGCTCTCGTGGAAATAGCGCCGCAGCAGGTTCTGCGCCGCCAGCAGGCGGTAGCGGGCCGAAGCGCGCATGTCGCCGATCGGCGTGAAATCCTGCGCGAAGGCGGGCAGCGCCGCCGCCACCGTCGCTTCCGTCCAGGGCCTGCCGAGCAGCGCCGCCTCGACCGCGGCGGCCCGCTTCGGCGTCGCCGCCATGCCGCCGAAGGCGATGCGCGCACGGGCGACCGCGCCGCCTTCGATGCGCAGGTTGAAGCAGCCGCAGAGCGCCGAGATATCCTGGTCGAAGCGCTTCGAGACCTTGTAGCACTTCAGCTCTTCGGCGCCGGTATCGAGCGGAATTTCCACGGCTTCGACGAACTCGCCGGGCTGCCGGTCCTGCCTGCCGTAGTCGAGGAAAAAGGCCTCCAGCGGCAGGCGGCGGCGCGCCGCGCCCTTGCGCAGGACCAGCGTCGCGCCGAGGGCGATCAGGGCCGGCGGGCTGTCGCCGACCGGCGAGCCGTTGGCGATGTTGCCGCCGATGGTCCCGGCGTTGCGCACCTGGCGCCCGCCGAAGCGGCGCAGCAGTTCGCCGAAATCCGGCCAGCGTTCCGCAATCGCGTCGAAGGCGCCGGTACAGGTGACGCCGGCGCCGATGCGCAGGCTGTCGCCCGACACGCCGAGGTCGTTGAGCGCGCGGACCCGGCCGATGTCGATGACCGTATCGAGCCGCCGGTGCTGCTTGGTCACCCACAGGCCGACGTCGGTTGCGCCGGCCACGAGGACGGCGTCGGGATGCGCCTCGCACAATGCCGCCAGTTCGTCCGCCGCCGTCGGCCCGTACCAGCGCTGGCCGCCATGCTCGTAGGCCAGCGGGCCGGCATCCGCCGCATCCTGCAACCGCCGGGCGGCCTCCTCCGCAACGGCGCGTTCTTCGCCTGGCGGGGCGGCCCCGTTCAGCGACAGGGTGGCGTCGATAATCGGCCCGTAGCCGGTGCAGCGGCACAGATTGCCGGCCATCAGGTCGTCCACGCTGCGCTTGTCCAGCGGTTCGCCTTCCAGCCACGCCGCATAGGCCGACATGACGAAACCGGGGGTGCAGAAGCCGCACTGGGAGGCGTGAAAATCGACGAAGGCGCGCTGGACCGGGTGGAGCGCAGCGCCCGTTGCGCCGCCGCCGAGCCCCTCGACGGTCGTGACCGCCCGGCCGTGCACCATCGGCAGGAACAGGATGCAGGCGTTCGCCGCCCGGTGGCGCAACGTGCGGCGCGGCGCGCCGTTATCCGCCGGATCGCCCAGCACCACGGTGCAGGCGCCGCAATCGCCCTCGGCGCAGCCTTCCTTGGTGCCGGTGAGCCGCTTGCGGCGGCGCAGATACTGCAGCAGCGTCGTTGTCGGCGGGACGTCCGAAACCGTCTCCACTGCGCCGTTCAGCAGGAAGGCGATCTCGCGCGCCATGGCCGTCAACTGCCGCGGTAGGTGGAATAGCCGTAGGGCGAGATCAGCAGCGGCACATGGTAGTGCTCGTCCGGCGCGGCGATGCCGAAGCGGATCGTCACCGCGTCCAGGAAGGGCGGATCGGGCAGCTCCGCGCCGCACGCCCGGAAATAGGCGCCGGCGGCGAAGGTCAGTTCGTAACGGCCGGCCGCGAAGGCGTCGCCTTCGAGCAACGGCGCATCGCAGCGGCCGTCGCCGTTGGTGACGGTTTCGGCGAGCCGCACCGGCCCTTCCGGCTCCAGCCGGTCGAGCGCGACCGCGAGGCCGGCGGCCGGGCGGCCGGCGGCGGTGTCCAGAACATGGGTGGTCAGACGGCCCATCGGGAGCGGACTCCGTGTCGGCAAGCCCGTTACTAGAGCCGATTTGCCCTTGCAAGACAATGCACTACTGTGGGCGCTACTGTCAGCGGGACGCCTCGGGAAAGCGTCACGGGAAACGCCTCGGGGAAACGCCTCGGGGAAACGCCTCGGGGAAACGCCACAGGAGAACGTCCGCCGCGCCATGCTGTCCCCCCGCCCTTCGACCCTCGGCCGCGCCGCCTTCGTTGCGGCCTATGGCGGCGTCTACGAGCATTCGCCCTGGGTGGCGGAGGCCGTGTACGACGCCGGCATCGGGACCGGCGACGACGCGGCGGCGGCGCTGGCCGGCCGGATGGCGCAGGTCGTCGACGCCGCGGACGAGGCGGCGAAGCTGGCGCTGCTGCGCGCCCATCCGGAACTGGCCGGCCGGCTCGCCGTGGCCGGCAACCTGACGGCGGACTCGACGGCCGAGCAGGCCGCGGCCGGCCTCGACCGCTGCACGCCGGAAGAGTTCGCCGAGTTCCACGCCCTCAACGCGCGCTACACCGCCCGCTTCGGCTTCCCCTTCATCGTCGCCGTGCGCGGGCTGACCCGGCAGGACATTCTCGAGGCGTTCCGCAGCCGGGCCGGCAACGCCCGGGAGACCGAATTCGCCACGGCCCTCCGGCAGGTCCACCGCATCGCCCGCCTGCGCCTGGAGGCGATGGAGGGCGCTTAGGCCGAGGAGGCGCGAGGCCGTGGATGAAGTCGCAGACGCGGCGGAAACCGGCGCTGATATCGCCGCCGGCCGCCGGGGCGAAAGCGGCGCGGGCGAGCCCGGAATGGGCCTGTGGCGGTAGATGAAATCGTAAGTGCGGCGGACATCGGCGCCGATGCCTCCGCCAGAGAGCGAGATTGCAAACCGCCCACCCTCCGGCGCCTTTTCGAATGATTGGCCGGGAATCGTTTCCACAGCACTACAATCGACAGCTTTATCCGCAGTCGGCTTCGAACTGCGGCCAAGATGGCAAATTAGCATTCTTTGCTTGCCCAAATATCCGGGCATAGTATGGCCATGTACGAACCACTTCAGGAGGAAGATCGACACCGAATGCTTGAGCGCCGCCGCTGCAACCGATCTTTGCGAAGTTATCGACCATTTCATATAGTGGCTGGAATTTTGGAAATTCTTCATAGTAGAGTCTGGTAATGTAGTTGAATGTGTTGATAGCGAGAGCACAAGATACGGCGACATCGGTAATCGTCGGTAAGGACTGATCGCTTGCTAGGGGAACCAAACGAGCGCCGCCAATTTCCTTGTCTGGACATCCTTCCAAACCGTAATCCACTATAACTCGAATTAGCTCATCTCGTATTGCATTTCGGTTCTCACGAACCGTCAAGTCAAGTCCTTCATCCGGCCACCTGTCCCGTGGCATGGATTTCTTGTGTTTCAATGCATACGCAAAGATAGCAAGCGCGCTAGTTGCTTGTCTGGTCAACTCGGCGGCAAGGTTGCGATTTGGTTTGCGCGCAAATAAACTCATGTCACAAAACCTCCAGTTTGCGCTGTGTTCAGCTATTGTATTGCCCAAAAGCTACTATTCATCCACTCGCGGTGAAATTTCTTTGTGTCTGCGCTCGTCATCCAATATAGAACCACTGCGATTAAATTCCGCAATCGGTATCTTGGTCTTTCTTCTGGGACAATCGTGAGATGAAGCTTAAACTAATCGCTTAATGTAACGCAAGTGAGCAATGAATATTCCTGCCGTCAGAAGATTAAAGATAACCCATATCTCTCTTGCAAAATGAACCGGAAATATGGGATTATACAACAAAGCAATCGCTCCCAGAGTTATAACCCATACGCTGAAAGAGTCATCGCGCTTCCACTGCGTGTACCCAAGATACACAGCAACCAAGAATATTCCAAGACGTAGAAAGATATAGAAGCCATACGGCAACGGTAGAACGGCAAGCACCAGAACAACGGCAGGGACCAACCATATGGCGGAATGGTGGCGAAGCGCAACAAGAACAGGCTCGGAAGAGTCAGAATTTCCGCCTGAGGCATCGACCGGCATTGTCGTTGGGCCGCGGTCCTTTCCAGCATTGTGTATCGGACGGTTTTCGGACATCAGTATTCACAGGATGCAATGCAGCCATAAAACGCCGCCATCGAAAGCATCATTCCTCCAGTGGGGAAGCAAATGCAATGGTCACGCCGGTCAACCCCATTTGTTTTGAGTCTGTCACAGATATAAACGATCCGTCTATCCATTTATCATAAGACCAAATTCTATACCGCTGGCCGGCCGCTCTTTGATCTTGCAGCGGTGCAGCTAAGCCAGCATATCGCCTAAGCACATCGACGACATTTTGAGGTTCCAAATAGTAGTTTGAAATTGTACATGTAACCATAAGTTTATGAGCCAGTTTTCCTTTAGATACACCAAAAAAATATGGAGAGCCCTCCCCTTCAAGCACGATAAGACCTGTCCATTCTGCTTTTGAATTTTGCGGCGCAAAGCCAGCCACCATATTTTTTGGGATATTGCTATATCTTAGTGTTTTCGCTATCTCGATTACACGATCATATTTTCCCGGATTTTGTACGCACATTCCAAGAAAGGCTTGGACAAACGATTTCGGAGAAACAAGTTTCATTCTTTCGGCCAGCGTCTGGCTAGACGCTGCATTCGGTAGAAAAACAGCAAGAAACAACGCTGCCAGGGTGTGCCGCATACCTTGGACCTGCTTAATCTATGTAAGCCTAAGATGAGATCAACATGTGGTAAAATATTGCTAACATTCGCCGGTTTTCCTGAGTTTGTCGGCAGCCTCTGCGACGATTTCGCGAGTGATTCGGTTGTTTGCGATATTTGTATTGCCGAAAGCGAAACTTTCCGTCTGCCTTTCGATATCTCCATGTGTCATCGTCACCGACTTCGCCGCTTCTATCAGGGCCTTCAGTCTCTCATCCATGATCCTGCTCTCTAAGGTCTGGAATTGGCGAACCTGCAGATTTGCCTGACACTCGTCCATACCCGGTCAACCCGCCTACGCCTTTGACCGCGCCCATCGAACGGCATCGCCGACATCGGCCTCGGACAGGCCAAGCCCGTCCACCTTCGCGCGCACGGCGTCGGCGCGGTTTGCGCGCGCAGGCGTCAGCACGATGCGGCCGTTTTCCACGGTCACGTCGAACCGGTCGGCCCGACCCACGGCCAAGAGCGCGGCCCTTGGCAGGGTCAAACGGTTTCCGGCGGTCAGTCTGGCGCGCATGACGTGTTCCGGTAAGCAAGGCGTAAGGCGACGATACGATCCTTACCACACCTTTACAGGATATTGCGAGGAAAGCTACAGGCCGCCGCCCCCTGCCCCGTTGCGCCCCGGAGCAACAAGCACCGCCTTCGCGGGCATCTCTGGACCCCGGCTCTTCCTGCGGTCGGCCGGGGTGGCATCTCAATTTATCGGGAAGAATGCGACCTGGGGAAAGCCGGCCGAACCTGGCAGCCTACGCCGCCTCCCGCGCGCCCCGCTCCACGATGTCCACGATCTCGCCGACGATGGCCGTCAGGTCGAAGTCCTTCGGGGTGTAGACGGCGGCGACGCCGGCGGCCTTGAGGGCTTCGGCGTCGGCCGGCGGGACGATGCCGCCGACGACGACCGGCACGTCGCCCAGGCCCCGGTCCGCCAGCCGCGCCACCACGTCGCCGACCAGCGCGGCGTGGCTGCCCGACAGGATGGACAGGCCGACGATGTGCACATCCTCCTGCGACGCGGCGTTGGCGATCTGCGCCGGGGTCAGGCGGATGCCTTCGTAGACCACCTCGATGCCGCAGTCCCGCGCCTTGACGGCAATCTGCTCGGCGCCGTTGGAATGGCCGTCCAGCCCCGGCTTGCCGACCAGCATCCGGGGCCGCCGGCCGAGCCGCCGGGACAGGGCCTCGACCCGCCCGCGCACCGCCTCCAGCGCGGCGATGCCGTCGTCGGTCGCGGGCCGGATCGCCGGGGCCGCGCCGACGCCGGTGGGCGCCCGGTAGAGGCCGAAGACGCCGCGCAGCGCCCCGCCCCATTCGCCGGTCGTGACGCCGGCATGGGCGCAGGCGATGGACGGCTCCATGACGTTGCCGCCGCCGCGCGCGGCGCGCTCCAGGTCGGCGATCGCGGCCTGCGCCGCGGCCTCGTCGCGCGCCGCGCGCCATTCCGCCAGACTTTCGATCTGCGCCGCCTCGGCGGCCGGATCGACGGCGAGGAAGCCGCCGTCCCCGCTGCCGCCGTCCCCGCCTCCGGGGCTTTCGGTGAGCGGCGAGGGCGCGCTCTCGGTCCAGCGGTTGACGCCGACCACGACCTGCTCGCCGGCCTCGATCGCCGCCACCCGCGCCGCGTTCGACGCCACCAGGCGCTGCTTCATGTAGCCGGATTCGACCGCGGCGACGGCGCCGCCCAGCGCCTCGATCCGCGCCAGTTCCGCCTGCGCGTCGCGCTTCAGTTCCGCGACCTTGCCGGCGATCTCGGCCGAACCGTCGAAAATGTCGCCGTATTCCAGCAGGTCGGTCTCATAGGCGAGGATCTGCTGCAGGCGCAGCGACCATTGCTGGTCCCACGGCCGGGGCAGGCCGAGCGCCTCGTTCCAGGCCGGCAATTGCACCGCCCGCGCCCGCGCGCCTTTCGACAGGGTGACGGCCAGCGCCTCGAGCAGGATGCGGTAGACGTTGTTCTCCGGCTGCTGCTCGGTGAGGCCGAGGGAATTGACCTGCACGCCGTAGCGGAAGCGGCGCAGCTTCGGATCCTCGACGCCGTAGCGCGCCTCGCAGATTTCGTCCCACAGTTCGGTGAAGGCGCGCATCTTGCAGATTTCGGTGACGAAGCGCAGCCCGGCGTTGACGAAGAAGCTGATCCGGCCGACCGCGGCGGGAAAATCGGCCGCCGGGGCCGCGCCGCGCACCCGGTCCAGCACGGCGACGGCGGTGGCGAGCGCGTAGGCCAGCTCCTGCACCGGCGTCGCCCCGGCCTCCTGCAAATGGTAGCTGCACACGTTGACCGGGTTCCATTTCGGCATTTCGCGGCAGGCGAAGGCGATGACGTCCGCGGTCAGCCGCATCGAGGGTTCGGGCGGGAAGATGTAGGTGCCGCGGGAGAGGTATTCCTTGACGATGTCGTTCTGGGTCGTGCCGGTGAGTTCGGCCCGCTGCGCCCCCTGCCGCTCCGCCGCCGCGATATAGAGGGCGAGCAGCCAGGGCGCCGTCGCATTGATCGTCATCGACGTGTTCATCCGGGCGAGCGGGATGCCGCGGAACAGCGTCTCCATGTCGCCGAGATGGGACACCGGCACGCCGACCTTGCCGACCTCGCCGCGCGCCAGCGCATCGTCGGCGTCGTAGCCGGTCTGGGTCGGCAGGTCGAAGGCGACCGACAGCCCGGTCTGCCCCTTGGCCAGGTTGGTCCGGTACAATTCGTTCGACGCCGCGGCCGAGGAATGGCCCGAATAGGTCCGCATGATCCACGGACGGTCCCTTTGGGGCCGGTCCTTTCGGGGCCGGGCCTGCCGGGAGCGGGCGGGCGGCGGGCGGTCGTTCATGGTCTGCATCCGGCCCCGGTAAAGATACCCCGGTAAAGATAAGGGCTGCGGCCTTTGCCGCACTGCACCGAGAATGCGTTCCCGCGGCCGGCGGACGCAAGCGGCGAAACGCCGTTTCCGCACATTTATTACTTGGCAGGCCCGGCCACGAAACATCGGCCAAATTAACGGGCCTCCTGCGCAACATTATGTCTTTTTGCATTGCAACATGAAGCCGGGGGGCGTATGACTTCCGCCCCGGCGGCCGGGAGACGGCTCCCGGGCGCCCGTTTGCAGGAGACAGAGCCATGAGCGGAGCTTCCCCCGCGGTCGAACTGGCCGGGCGCCGCGAACCGGCCGACCCGCTGCTGCGCGGCGGGAAGAAGGACCTTTACGAGGTCGGCGAGATCCCGCCGCTCGGCCATGTGCCGAAGCGGATGTACGCCTGGGCGATCCGGCGCGAACGGCACGGCGAGCCGGAGACGGCGATGCAGGTCGAGGTCGTCGACATCCCGGAGCCGGACAGCCGCGAGGTGCTGGTCTTCGTGATGGCCGCCGGCGTCAACTACAACGGCATCTGGGCCTCGCTCGGCACGCCGGTTTCGCCCTTCGACATCCACAAGGCGCCGTTCCACATCGCCGGGTCCGACGCCAGCGGCGTCGTCTGGGCGGTCGGCGAGAAGGTGCGCAACTGGAAGGTCGGCGACGAGGTCGTCATCCACTGCAACCAGGACGACGGCGACGACGAGGAATGCAACGGCGGCGACCCGATGTTCTCGACCTCCCAGCGCATCTGGGGCTACGAGACGCCGGACGGCTCCTTCGCCCAGTTCACCTGCGTCCAGGCCCAGCAGCTCATGCACCGGCCGAAGCACCTGACCTGGGAGGAGAGCGCCTGCTACACGCTCACGCTCGCGACGACCTGGCGGATGCTGTTCGGCCACCGGCCGCACATATTGCGGCCCGGCCACAACGTGCTGGTCTGGGGCGCCTCGGGCGGCCTCGGCTCCTTCGCGGTGCAGCTGTGCGCGGCGACCGGGGCCAACGCGATCGGCGTGATCTCCGACGAGGACAAGCGCGAATTCGTCATGTCGCTCGGCGCGCGCGGCGTCATAAACCGCCGGGAGTTCGACTGCTGGGGCCAGCTTCCGGAGGTCGGCTCCGACGAATACCGCGCCTGGTTCGGCGAGGTGCGCAAGTTCGGCAAGGCGATCTGGGACATCACCGGCAAGGGCAACAACGTCGATTTCGTCTTCGAACATCCGGGCGAGGCGACCTTCCCGGTCTCGACCTTCGTGGTCAAGCGCGGCGGCATGGTCGTCTTTTGCGCCGGCACCACGGGCTACAACATCACCTTCGATGCGCGCTATGTCTGGATGCACCAGAAGCGCATCCAGGGCAGCCATTTCGCCCATCTCCAGCAGGCGGCGCAGGCCAACAAGCTGGTAATCGAGCGGCGCATCGACCCGTGCATGTCCGAAGTCTTCGCCTGGGAGGACATCCCCGAAGCCCACATGAAAATGCGCCGCAACGAGCACAAGCCCGGCAACATGGCCGTGCTGGTAAGCGCCAAACGCCCCGGCCTGCGCACGATCGAGGACGCGGTGGAGGAATAGCCCTTCGGGGCGGGCGAGGCTTGCGCGCGGCGGCGGGCCGCCCTGCATCCATCTGCCGTAGTTACCGGCTGATACGGGCGGCATTTCGCCACCCGAGGTCGCTGACGCGTCTGTACTGTATTATTGTATTGCGTTGCGCTACAAGATACGATATCTTTCTCCTCATTGTGTGGGAGAAGGATGGCATGGCCGAAAAGAAAAATAGGGAAGCCGCGGCGCATCCGGGGCCGCATGTCCGGCACAACGTGATCCCGAAGGGTATGACGGTGACGAAGGCTGCCGAATTGCTCGGCGTCGGGCGGCCGGCGCTGTCGAATTTCCTCAACGGCAAGGCCGCCCTGTCGCCGGAAATGGCGCTGCGGTTGGAACGCGCGTTCGGGGCGGACGGGAATGCGCTGCTGGATATGCAGGCACAGATTTCCCGGCCGAAACAAGCTGCGCGACGTGCGGTCGTGACCGGCGCCCATGCGCCGACGCTTGTTCAGATCGAGGCCAAAGATATTGCCCGCTGGGCAGGCGAGAAAGACGCGAGGGACGAACTCGCCGCCTTGTTGCGGCGGCTCGTGCATTCGACCGGGCGCGACGTGACCCACGTCGATTTTCCGGCGTTCGGCAATGCCGAGCGGCACGGATGGGACGGCGAAGTCGAAGCCGGAACGCCGACGCCCTGGATACCGGACGGGAAATCCCGTTGGGAGTTCGGTTGCGCTGCGCGGCCCAAGAGCAAAGCGGACAGTGACTACGCGAAGCGCACGAAAGCCGTTCCGGCGGCGGAGCGGCGCGAAACGGTCTTCGTGTTCGCGACGCCGCGGAACTGGCCGGGCAAGAAGGTATGGGAGGAAGAGAGGGCTGGCCTCGACGAGTGGAAAGATGTCCGCGCTCTGGACGCGAGCGACTTGGAACAATGGATCGAACAGTCGCCCTCGACCCAAATCTGGTTCGCCGAGCGCATCGGCCAGCGGACCAGTGGCTACAGGTCCCTCGAAAAATGCTGGTCCGATTGGGCGGACGCCTGCGACCCGCTGCTTTCGGAAAAGCTGTTCGCGCCAGCAGTCGCGGAAGCGAAGGAAAAATTCGCGCAATGGCTGGACCGGCCGCCGGAGCGCCCGTTCATCGTCGCCGCCGATTCGCGCGGGGAGGGGCTCGCCTTCCTGCATTGCCTTGTCGGCGAAGCCGATCCTGGCGGCGAGCCGGCGAAGGCCGGAGCGGTCGTGTTCGATACGGCAGAAGCGGTGAAACGGTTCGATGCTGCCGGCGGAACGGAACAACTTGCCGTCTTTCCCGGCCCGGAGGCGCAAGGGGCAATCGGCGGTCTTCGCAAACGCTGCCATTGCGCGGTCGTCCGGCCGCACAATGACGTGCACGCCGAAGCCGATGTCCGGCTCGGCCTGCTTGGATGGGAGGATTTTTCGGCCGCCCTGGACGCGATGAAGCTGTCCGGCGGCGAGATCGACCGCCTTGCCCGCGAATCGGCGCGCTCGCCGACGATCCTGCGGCGTCGGCTCTCGGCGAACCCGGCCGACCGCGCGCCCGCCTGGGCGGAAGACCGGGAAACGGCGCGGAAACTGCTGCCCGCGGCCTTCGCCGGGGCGTGGCACAACGCTTCTGCGGCAGACCGGGAGGTAGTGCGGCGGCTCGCCGGGGCCGATGACGACACCGAGGTCGAGACCGGCGTCGCCGAATTGTGCGCCCTGGAAGACCCGCCGGTCTGGTCGGCCGGGGAATACCGGGGGGCCGTGTCCCGGATCGACGCCTTGCTCGGCGTTGCTCCGTTCGTAGCCGAAGCTGACCTCAAGGATTTTCTCCTCGTCGCCGAATATGTGCTTTCCGAACGGGACCCGGCCATCGACCTGCCAGAGGACGAACAGTGGCTGGCGAATCTTCACGGCAAAGTGCGCAATCACTCCGACGCCCTGCGCCGGGGCGTCCGCGAAACCCTGATCCTGCTCGCCGTCTTCGGCAACGGTCTCTTCCAGGAACGCCTCGGCCTCGACGCCGAAGCCCGCGTCGCCGGGCTTGTGCGCAAGCTGCTGACGCCGCTCGACCCGGAAAAGCTGCTGTCCCAGAACGACAACCTGCCCGACTATGGGGAAGCTGCCCCGGCGGAGTTTCTGTCGCTGATCGAAGCCGATCTCCGGAAAGACGATCCCGCGGCGCAGGCGCTCCTGCGGCCCGCCGGCGGCTTCCTCTCCGGCGGCCCCCTGTGCACAGATCTGTTGTGGGCGCTGGAGGGTGTGGCGTGGGACCCGCAATATTTTCCGCGTGTCGTGGAAATTCTTGCGCAGTTGTGCAGGCGGACGCAGAACGAGAGCGAAGACAATTGGGAGAACAAGCCGGAAGCTACGCTGTATTCGCTTTTCCGGGCGTGGATGCCGAATACGGCCGACTCTCTCGAAGGCCGCATTCGGACTTTCGAAAAGCTATGCCGCGATTACCCGGAACTCGGATGGCCGATTTGTATCCGCCACATGGAGTTGGGACTGGACACGGCATTTCCGGGTTATGCCTGGCGTTGGCGTAAGGATGCTTCTCCTAATGATCGAAGGATTACCAATGAGGAGTTTTTTTCATTTGTTCGAAAAGCCGTAGACCTTGCCTTGACCTGGCCGAATCACAGCGAAAAAACTCTGTCAGACCTTTTCGAACGAATGGAAGGGCTTGCAGACGAGAATCAGATTAGGATTTTTGAATTGATCGAGCGGTGGATCGACACAGAGCCTACGGAAAACGAAAAGGAATCATTGCGAAAGACAATACGGCGGTGTGCCTACCTACGGCACTTGAGGAAGGAGAAGCCGGTTTTTCCCGAACGCGATAGGAAAATTCTGGAAAAGCTTGTTTCACAAGACTTGGTCCTTCGCCATGTGTGGCTTTTCGCGTCGCATTGGACCGACTTACCGCCAGAGGACGGCAACGAAGAAGCGTTTGACCGCGAGCGAAACGAAGCCCGGTTGCGGGAGTTGCAACGCTCGGCCGTTCAGGAAATTTGGGACAGTCACGGGTCCGCAGGCATCGACCGCCTGTTGCAGGAAGGCGGATTGGGATACCTTGTCGGCGAACAGATGGCCCGGATTCTTAAGGGGTTCCGCGAAAGGGAGTTGGAGTTCGCGCATTTCTGCGTTCGCGCCGCTTCAAGTGGGTCCGAATGCCCGTTCCGATCCTGCCTATCGGCTTTCATTTGGAACGCCGACCCCGGTTTCGTGGCCGCGCTTGCCGAAGACACCGGACGCACCGAGGATTCGAAGGATCTGCTGACGCTGTTTCTGGCACTCCCGATCCGAAAGGCGACATGGCGGATGCTGGACGGTTATCCGGATTCGCTCAAAACGGAGTATTGGCGCGCCGTGCGACCGGTATCTTTCGGGGACGGACGGGACGGCGAACTGAACGAGGCGATCGACCGGCTGCTTGAGGCAGGCCGTCCCGGCGTCGCCTTTCGCTCGGCTCGTTTACGGTGGGAAGGGGTGGAGACGTCCAGAATCCGGAAAATTCTCAACGCCCTGATAAAGGCGGAACCCGACGATAATTTGGGAGAGGGACATTTCGGATACGACCTTTCCGAAGGATTTGCGAATCTCGACCGGCGGCCCGGCGTTTCCTCGGAGGAAAAGGTCCGTCTGGAATATGCCTATCTTCCGGTTCTGGTGCAAAACGAGTACGGAGTTCCTAATCTGGAGCGGGAAATCTGCAAATCTCCCGAAATGTACGCCGATGCGATCTGCTACCTGTACAAGCGCGCGGACGGCAACGAGGACCGGGAAGAGCCGAACATATTCGGTCCGGCAGGCAGCAAGGAAACCACAAAGAATCTCTACGAGATGTTGCGTTTTTTCAGTCGCTTACCGGGAACCGCCGAAGACGGAGCGGTCGATACGAAGGCGCTGAGCGAGTGGATTGAGCGGGTCCGCGACTTGTGCGGCCGGCGCGGCCGGGCCGATGTCGGTGACGGCCAAATCGGCGAATTTCTCGCGCGCGCCGGCGGAAAGGAAGGCGAAACATGGCCCTCCCGGCCGGTTTGCGAAGTGCTGGAGCGGATGGCGTCCGAAGACATCGGCCACGGTTTCCGCATCGGCGCACGGAACAGGCGGGGGGTACACTCCAGAGCGCTCGGCGAGGGCGGTGGGCAGGAGCGCGACCTGGCGGCGCGCTACCGCCGCTGGGCCGGCGCATTGCGCCACGAGTTTCCCTATGTCGGGGGCGTGCTGGACGAAATCGCCGCGTCCTATGACGGCCAAGCCGGATGGCAGGACAACCGGGCCGAAATCTGGCGCCGGCTCCCCGACATGTTAGCGTGACGCCCTCATCCCCTTAACCCCTCGGCTTTCAGGGCGGCGATGAAGGCTTCCTGGGAGCGGGCGCCCTTTTTCGAGTTGCAGGCGCCGCAGAGCAGTTGGAGGTTTTCCGGGTGGTCGGCGCCGCCGCGGGCGCGGGGGACGATATGGTCCACCGTCATGTTGCGGAAGGGGAACATGACGCGGCAGCCGGCGCACACGCCCTCCTGCCGGCCGTAGAGCGTGTGCTTGTGCGTCCGGTAGTTCGGCAATTCGCCGAGATCGGTCCGGCGCGGAATGTCGGTGCGGTGGGTGTGCCGGCTGAAAAGGCCGAGCTCTTTCTCCATGCGCATCTTGACCAGCTTCGCGGCCAGCGGCGACAGGTCGATGCCAAGCCATTGGCGTTGAAGCTTCTCCGCCGCAACCAGGGCCGTTGCGCAGCCGCAGAAGGGGTCCATCAAAACGTCGCCTTCGTTCGAGCTCGCGCGGATAATCCGGTCGAGCAACGCAAGGGGCTTCTGCGTCGGGTAGCCGGTGCGCTCCTTAGCGGCGTGCGAAAGCGGGCGAATGTCAGTGACGACATCCTGAATGACGCTACCCGGCATTTCATGGAGATAACGCTTGAAGCCGGGCTTGCCGCCCCGCTCCGGCCAGTGAAGCCGCTCCATCCGATCGAGGGCGTCCAAAGCGGCGTGCGTCGAAGCGGGCAGGTCTTCGCCGCCGGGAAACGACCGGGACGGCGCCCAGTGTCGCCCTCCGGGGTCTATGCCGCGCCACGGCTGGCCGGATTCGCCGGTGCGCGGGCCGGAAGCCGTCAGGTCGCCGATCCTGTAGCGCCCCTTTTCGTCTTTGTGCCTGTAGAAATTATCGACATATTCGGGGTCGTATGGCTCGAACGTGCGGTTCCAGGTGAAATCCGGCCCCGCGCTGTACATCAGGATCGTATCGTGCACCGGCCCCCAGCCCTTGGTTGCGCTGTGGGCGCTGGTTCGCTTCCACACGATTTCGCTACAAAAGCCGTCTTTTCCGAAAACGGCGTCCATCAGCGATTTGAGATAATGGCCCGCCGTCGGGTCGCAGTGCAGGTAGATGCTGCCCGTGTCCTTCAGCAGCCGCTTCATCTCCATCAGCCGCACGGCCATCATGATGAGGTAGGATTTCATGCCCTTGCCGTGGGCCATGCCGGCGGCGTCGACGATGGCGTAGAGCGCCGGGTCGCGCTCGGCGATCTCGCCGTGCCACGCCTCGTCCACGTCGCTCAGGGTCCAGGTGTCCTTGAACGCCGCGCCGGCGGCTTCGGAGCCGATGGGCGCGGCGTAGTCGCGGTTCGAGTTGAACGGCGGGTCGAGGTAAATCAGGTCCACCGACGCGCCGTTCATGCCGCGCATGATGTCGAGATTGTCCCCCGTCCACAGGGTGCGGTTTTTCCAGTTGGCGGACATGGCCGCTCCTTCCCCTGCGGACGCCCCGCCGGGCGCCCCTTGGGGGGCGCCGGGCCCGCGGTTCCGCCTTGATTTGCCGCTAAAGGAACATTATATGAACAATATTCCGGCCGTCAACGCCGGCAACGCATATAACGGCCGGCCCGGCCGCGCAACGGCGGCGGAAAGCCGGCGGCCCGCAGGCGGACCCGGACGGCGCATCGCGGCGGAACATGACGAAACATGACATTTCATGACGCCCTGCCATCCCCTCCCCTGCCATCCCCTCCCTTGTCGCCCCGGACGGCGCGAAGCGGAGATCCGGGATCCGGGGCGGCGCGGTGTTGCGTTCGGTGCGAACCCGAAGCGCCCATGACAAATCATGACGGATCATGACACATCATCACTAGTGTCCGGTTAAATTTTCGAATAGATTCAATTGGTTAGCGTGTATGGGGGTTTGGTTTTGGGGTTCGATTGAGCCAAGTGCTTGTTTTAGGGGGATTTTTTCGAAGGGCATGACGGAGAGGACCTGTAACATTCTGTAGAGTTGGGTATCGAGTTCGAGCCGCTTGCGGACGATCGCCACCAGGACATAGACGGACACGGCGATCCAGAGTTGGGTTTTGACGGCATTTTCCGATGTGCCGAAGAAGCGCTTGATGCGCAGATGTTGCTTGATCCATTTGAAGAACAGTTCGACGTGCCAGCGCGACTTGTAGAGCTTGCAGACGGTGAGCGCGTCGAAATCCATGCGGTTGGTCAGGAAGACCAGCGGTCGGCCGGTCTGCGGGTCGCGAAAGCGGACCCGGCGCAGGAGTTCGGGATAGCGCGCCCTGCTGTGTGCGCCGCCGAGCCGGATGAGGTGATCGGAGAGGATGCCGTTGGCCGGGTCGCGCGGCCGGGAGTACACCCGGCGCGCATCCAGATTGTTCTTTGCCCGTGTGACGAAGAAGGCGCCGGCCCGGTGCAGGCGATGGAACCGGAGGAAGTCTCCGTAGGCGCGGTCCATGACGTAGATGGCGCCGGGTTCGGGGACCAGAAGGTCGAGCACGTTGACGTCGTGGAACTTGCCGTCGGAGAGGTGGACAAAAGCCGGTATCGCCCCCTGGAGGTCGAGCAACGCATGCAACTTCACCGCCGCCTTGGTCGACCGGAACCGCGCCCAGGGGAACACCGAGAGGCACAGGTCGATGGTTGTTGCGTCCAGCGCATACACGGTCTCGTCCAGCACCGGGGCAAGACTGCGGTCTCCGGCGTACAGGAGGCGCGCCCGATGGATCAGCCGCTGCCCGAAGTCGGCATAGATCCGCCAGTCCCTGCGCTCGTTGGCGTCCGCCAGGGTCGAGCGCCGAACCGGGGCCCGGAACCCGCTATGGTAAAGTCTCCCCGCTTGCGCGCCGAGACAGGTCTCGATGTCGCGCAGGCTCTCCCGGTAGGTGAGTTGCGCGAACGCCATGGCGCGATACTGTTCGGCACACCGCAACGTCCGGACGCGGCGGTTCCCCCGATACCGGCGCACAATCCGCTCGAAGGTCGTCCACGGCAGGAAATCCATGGTTTGAGCAAAAAGGGTCCGTCCCGACATGGCCGCTCCTCCACAAGAAACGACCGCCATAAACCAGCGCACGGCCCGCAGCGTCCGACGGCGTCTCGACACAGCCGGCGGCCCGCCAAAATCGACACCGCCCAAAATCACCGATAACAGTCTGATACCAAACACGTTTTCCCAAAAGTCATGCACCTTAACCGGACACTAGTGACACATCATGACATTTCATGACGCATCGCAGCCGGCCCCCCGCCGCCAGGCGCGCGGGGTGCGCCAGGTGGCGACGGCGACGCCGGCGAGGATCGTCAGCGTCGCGGCGGTTTTCGTCCATGTCACCGGCTCGGCGAGGAACAGGGCGCCCCAGGCGACGCCGACCAGCGGCGCGATATAGTTGTTCATGGCGACGAAGTTCGGCCCGGTCCGCTGGATCAGCGTGAACATGAGCAGGATGTTCATACCCGTGCTGAGCACCGCCAGGGCGAGCAGCGCGAGGACCGGGACCGGCGCCGGCTCCGTCGCCAGCGGATCGCCGATCGCGAACGACGCCGGCAGGAGCAGGACCGCCGCCAGCGCCAGCGACCAGCCGGCGCTCACCGCCGGGTCGACGCCCGCCATCGTCCGGCGCGTGACCGTCAGCGCCACGGCGAAACAGGCCGCGCCGCCGATCACCAGGAGCTGGCCGGCCAGCGCGCGGCCGCCGCCCCCGCCGATTCCCCCGCCGATCCCCTCAAGCGCCGCCGGGCCGAGCAGGACGAGCACGCCGGCGAAGCCCAGCGCCACGCCGGCCGCCTTGCGCCGGGTGAACCTGTCGTCGGAAAAGAAATGCGCGACGCCGAGCGTGAACAGCGGCACGGTCGTTATCAGGATCGCGCCCAGGCTGCTGTCGATGTGCTGCTGGCCGCTGTTGATCATGACGAACGGCAGGGCGTTGCCGACCAGGCCGAGCGCCAGCAGCATGAGCCAGAGCCGGCGTTCGCGCGGCGGCCGTTTGCCCAGGAGCAGGCCGACGGCGATCAGGAAGCCGCCGCCCAGCGCCGTGCGCCACAGGGCGAGGGTCGCCGGGTCGAAGGCCGGCAGCGCCAGCTTGATGAACAGGAAGGACGAGCCCCAGACCGTGCCGAGCGTCAGCAGCATGAGATAGTTGACGAACATGGGCGGGGTTACGGCCGGTTCACGACAGCGCGTTGCACAGACCCGATATGTGCCGCGTCCGCGGCCCGCCGATATCGGCGGCAGGGCAATTCGAACGGCGAGGCGCCTGTGTTACAATCGGCAGCGCGCGCCTGCCGAGCGGATACTCCATGTCCGACATCGATACCAAACCCCGTACCGACACGCGCCCGAAGACGCGGAAGAAGACGCAGCGCCCGCGGCTGCACAAGGTCATCCTGCTCAACGACGACTACACGCCGCGCGAATTCGTCGTGCAGGTCCTCAAGGCCGTGTTCCGCATGAGCGGGGACCGGGCCTACCGGGTAATGATGACCGCCCACCGGCGCGATGCCTGCGTCGTCGCCGTCTATACGAAGGATGTCGCGGAGAGCAAGGCGAGCGAGGGCACCGAAGAAGGCCGCAAAGCCGGCCACCCCCTGACCTTCACGACCGAGCCGGAGGAATAGGCAGTGCCGGCTTTGGGCCGGTTCGGCCCGAATGCTTCGCCCCGGTGTCGCCATCCATGACACGTCTCTCCCCAATACCTCCCCGTCTTCAGAAGATTCCTCTGCGAAAGACCGCAAGCGTCCGCAGAGTTATTCCTCCCCCTCTTCAGAGGGGGAGGCCAGGAGGGGGTGTGGCAGCGCCCGCACGCCCTACAGGCGGCGGGACACCCCCATCGACCTCGCTGCGCCCGGCCACTTCCCCCTCTGAAGAGGGGGAAGGATATTATCGCGCGAAATGCGCGGTTCGGCCGGTGGCGCGTCCTACCCTTTCACCGCGATCGCATCGGCCATCGCCACGAGGTGCTCTGCCTGGCGGATCGAGGCGTAGTCGATCAGCCTGCCGTCGAGCGCGGCGGCGCCGGCGCCGGCGGCCTCGCTCTCCCGCATGGCCGCGACGATCGCCCGCGCCTTCTCGACCTCGCCGGCCGGCGGCGTGAAAATATCGTTGGCCGGGGCGATCTGGCTCGGATGGATCGCCCATTTGCCCTCGCAGCCCAGCACGGCCGCGCGCCGGGCGTGGGCGGCGAAGGCTTCGGCGTCGGAGAAATCGCCGAACGGCCCGTCGCACGGCCTGAGGCCGTTCGCCCGCGCGGCGACGACCATGCGCGCGATCGCGTAATGCCACATGTCGCCCCAGTGGAAATCGCGCGCGCCGCCGCCGTCCGGATCGGTCAGCACGCCGTAGTCCGGGTTGGCGCCGCCGATCTGCACCGTGCGCATCCGGGTCGAGGCGGCATAGTCCGCCGCGCCGAAATGCAGGCTCTCGTTGCGTGGGCTGGCGGCGGCGATTTCGGCGATATTCTGCATCCCGAGCGCCGTCTCGATAATCAGTTCGAAGCCGATCCGCTTCTTCCGCCCCGCCGCCGTCTCGACCTGGCTGACCAGCGCATCGACGGCGTAGACATCCGCCGCCGTGCCGACCTTCGGGATCATGATGAGATCGAGCCGTTCCGAACAGGTCTCCAGCAGGTCGATAACATCGCGGTACATCCAGGGCGTATCGAGCCCGTTGATCCGCACCGACAGCGCCTTCCCGCCCCAGTCGCAATCGCCGACCGCCTCGATCGCGTTCGCGCGGGCCTCGGCCTTGCGGTCCGGCGCCACCGCGTCTTCGAGATCGAGAAACACGATATCGGCGTCGCCGGCCGCCGCCTTGTCGAAAAAGCGCGGGCTGGAGCCGGGCACGGCCAGTTCGCTGCGGTTCAGGCGCGCGGGCGCGGAGACGATCTGGGTATGGGACATGGCGGCATCCGGTCCGGAAAGGCGAAACGGCGCGCACCATAGGCGGCGGCGGACCGGCATCGGAGCATGGAAAGTGTCGCGCCGGCCGCCCCGGAACCCGACTTCGGGGGGGCCTGACTTCGGGGGCCTGACCTCGGGCGCCTATTCCGCCGGCCGGCCGGCGAGCGGATGGTGGTCTTCGACCAGCCGGCGCAGCCGCTCGTCCAGCACATGGGTGTAGATCTGGGTCGTCGAGATATCGGCGTGGCCCAGCATCTGCTGCACGCTGCGCAGATCGGCGCCGCGGTTCAGCAGGTGGGTGGCGAAGGCGTGGCGCAGGACGTGGGGCGACACCTTCGCCCGGTCGATCCCCGCTTCGGCCGCCAGATCCTTCAACATCTGGCCGAAGCGGTGGCGGGTCAGATGGCCGGTCCCCGAGCGCGACGGAAACAGGAACGGCGAGGCGGCGAGGCGCGGATTTTGCGCCCGCACCTCGATCCACGCCTGCACCGCCTCGCGCGCCGCGTCGTTCAGCGGAACCACCCGCTCCCTGCCGCCCTTGCCGCGCACCTGGATCAGGTTCGGATCGCGCACCAGCGCCGCGAGCGGCAGGCCGACCAGCTCGCTGACCCGCATCCCCGTCGCGTAGAGCAGCTGCACCAGGGCGTCGAGCCGCGCGCCGCCCGGCCCCGCGCGGCCGGCGGCGGTCCGCAACAGGCCGTCGACCTCGTCTTCGGACAGGAATTTGGGCAGGGCCAGGCCGCGCTTCGGCGCGTCGAGGGTCGCCGTCGGGTCGTCGCCGCGGCGGCCTTCGGCAAACAGGAAGCGATAGAACTGGCGCATGGCGGACAGGCGGCGCGCCGCCGTGCGCGGCGCCATGCCGGCGCGGTCGAGCGCCGCCAGATAGGCGTGCAGGTCGGCCGGGCCGGCGCTGTCGAGGGCGCTGCCGTTGTCGCCCAGGAAGGCCGCGAGATGGGCAAGATCCCGGCGATAGGCGTCGACGGTGTTGTCCGAGGCGCCGCGCTCGGCGCGCAGCATCTCCTCGAACGGCTCGACCGACGGCGGCAGGGCGGCGGCCACCGCGCTCAGAGCTGCCGGACCAGGGCGGCCTCGACCGCGAGCCGGCGGGCCTCCTCGTCCAGGCCGACGGCGCGCAGGCCGAACACGGCGTCGCGCAACAGCCGGCGCGGCAGGCGCCGCAGCGAGCGGCCGTTCACCAGCGTCAGGACGCGCAGCACCGTCAGCCCGCGCTGTCCGGCCGCCGCGACCGCCAGCAGGGCGGGATCGCGGCGCACGGCGGCCGATCTCGAAGCCGCCGTTTCCCCGATGGCGGAGTCCCCGGCGGTCGTTTCCCGGACGTCGCCGCCGTCCGACAGAAGCGGAAAATCGTCGATCCGGCCGAGCCCTTCCAGCAGCGCCTTGAGATCGGCGATCGGGGCGGTCGCCGTTTTCGCCGTCCGCCAGCGCTTGTACCGGATCCAGGTCGCGACCGAATCGATGGAGTCGTCGCTCGTCGGCGTCGCCAGGGCGGCCAGCGCGGTGAGGCGGTGCAGATCGGCCGGATTGCGGAACGGCGCCTCTTTCAGAAACCGGTACCAGGCCAGCGCCTGCCCGGTCCGGCCGGTCGCGAAGCAGGCCCGCGCGATATGCGCCGCGTGGTCCTGGTGGGCCGGCGACGGCTCGATGCCGCCGAGCAGCGGGACGGTCTGCTGGGCCGCGAGGATTTCGGCGCCGTCATCGCCCCGCGCCGCCGCGGCCGCTGCGAGGCGCCACCACGCCGCCAGGATGCGCAGGCGCCGGGGCGCGTCCTTCGCCGCGGCAGCCGCCAGATACAGGCGCAGCCTCGCCCGGGCGTCGAAGTCGCGCAGCCGGACCGACGCCGCGTCTGCGATGTCCTTCGCCGGCAGGCGCACGCCGGCGTAGAGGGCCGCCAGTTCGCGCCCGACCGGCGCACCGCGCGCCGCCGCCCGCTCCAGCGCGCCGATCCGCACCCGGCGCAGCGCCTCCGCATTGGCCCCCAGGGCAATCAGCGTGCCGGTGGACAGGCGCTTCAGTTCGGCCGGCTTGACGCCCATCCGGTGGCGGCCGAGCAGCGCCAGGGTGAGCGGGTAGGGTTTTGCAAGGCGCCCGGGCGCCTGCCCGCCCGCGACCGCCAGAACCGCATTCTCGAAGGGCGCCGGCGGCGGCGCGCCCTGATCGTGGAGCAGGCGCAACGCGATTTCCGCCCGCTCGCCGCGGTCGTTCAGGACGTGGCAGGCAATCCGCGCCTGCTCGATAAAGGGCGCCGTGGAACCGGGAACGGTCGCGACCGCGGCGCACGCCTTCTTGCCGTCGCCGGCAAGGAAGCGCGCGCGGATCGCCGGGAACGGCGCTTCCGGTTTCGCGCGGGTGCGCGCCGCCAGCGCCGCGGTATCGCGGACCGCGCCCATGCGGAGCAGGGCGTTGAGGCGCGCCCGGACGAAGCCGGCCTGCGCTTCGCCGGCCTGGGCTTCGCCGGACGGGGCCAGGGCGACCGACAGCAGCAGGCGGCGCTGGAGGCCGTGCAGCACCGGCGACCGGTTCGCCGCCGGCAGCCGGTCGATCAGGGCCGCGACCTCGTCCGCGGCGGCGCCGCGCCACAGTCCGGCGCCGAGGCCGCCGCTCCCGTCGCCGAGGGTGCCGGTCGATCCGCTGCCCGGCGCCCCGAGCTCCTCGACGCGGACCGTCGGCCGCCGCTCCGGCGTATCGGCCCCGGCTCCGGCCCCGGGCCGGTCGATGCGGGTCGGGGCATTGGCGTCCTGCGCCAGCGCCGGCCCGCCGGGCCAACCGGCGGCGCCGAGCGGGCCCGCCGCCAGCACGACCGCCGCGACCCGTGCGAGCAGCGCCGGAAGCGGCCCGCCGCGCCGGGTCCGGAGGAAAACGGGTCGGGGTTTCGTTCGCGCCATGGAATTGACCGTCGTCCCGCTGCCGCCATGCCGGGCCGTGCCGCTGCCGGCACGCCTGCGGCGCCCCGGCAAAGAAAGCCGCGCAAAGAAAATACTGGCGCCGCAGGACTATCCGAACGACATATTACGGCGACATTGCGGCGCGGACGGCTGCGGCCGCGCCCCGGTTCCGGCCGGGCGGCCGAACCGCAGCCCCCGAACCGTAGCCCCGAACCGTAGCCCCCGAACCGTACCGGGGGAGCCGGCGTTGCCGGAACGCCGGCGCAAGGAAAGGTGCAGTATCGCACGAAGATGACGGCCCGTAGCGAAACAACCCGGTTGCGCCCCGGCAGGGCCATCGTTCTCGTCGGCCCGATGGGCGCCGGCAAGTCGGCCGTCGGCCGGCGGCTGGCCCGGCGCCTCGACCTGCCGTTCGTCGACGCCGACGCCGAGATCGAGGCGGCCGCGGGCACCACCATCGAGGAATTGTTCGCGCTGCACGGCGAGGACGCGTTCCGCGCCGGCGAGCGCCGGGTGATCGCCCGCCTGCTCGAAGGCGAGCCCCATGTCCTTGCAACCGGCGGCGGCGCCTTCATGGATGCGGAAACGCGCAGCCTGGTCAAATCGCGGGGCATCTCGATCTGGCTGAACGCCGATCTGGACATCCTGGTCGAGCGGGTAAGCCGCCGCAACAACCGGCCGTTGCTCAAGAACGGCGACGCGCGCCGGATCCTCTCGGACCTGATGGCGGTGCGCAATCCGTTCTATGCCGAGGCCGACATCGCCGTGACCAGCGCCGACCGGCCGCTGGGCGAGATGACGGACCGGGTGGCCGACGCGCTGTGGGACTGGATGGCCGCCCATCCGGACCGGGCCCGGCGCCCGGCGCCGCTGCCATGACCGGCGCCGGCGCCCCCTCGGAAGGAGTGGCGGAGGGAGCGGCGGCGCGCGTCCGGGTGCCGCTGGCCGGGCGCAGCTACGACATTCTGATCGGCGACGGGCTGCGCCGGCGGTTCGCGGCGGAAATCGCGCCGGTCCTGGCCCGGCCCCGGGCGATCGTCGTCACGGACCGGAATGTGGCCGCACACTATCTCGCGCCGCTGATGGCGGACCTTGCCGCGGCCGGCGTGCGGGCCGATTCGGTCGTGCTGCCGCCGGGCGAGGAGACCAAGTCCTTCGCCCATCTGGAGCGGCTGACCGCACGGTGCCTCGAGCTCGGCCTGGAGCGGCGCGATACGCTGATCGCGCTCGGCGGCGGCACGATCGGCGACCTGGCCGGATTCGCCGCGGCGGTCCTGCTGCGCGGCGTCGCCTGCATCCAGGCGCCGACGACGCTGCTCGCCCAGGTCGATTCCTCGGTCGGCGGCAAGACCGCCATCGACATGCCCGGCGGCAAGAACCTGGTCGGCGCGTTCCACCAGCCCAGCCTCGTGCTGATCGACCCGGGGACGCTGGATACGCTCGACCGGCGCCAGCGCCTGGCCGGCTATGCCGAGACCGTCAAATACGGGCTGATCCGCGACCGCGCCTTTTTCGAATGGCTGGAGGCGAACGGCCGCGCCGTGGTCGACGGCGGCGGGGATGGCGGGAACGGGGCGCGGGTGCGGGCCATCGAGACCGCCTGTGCGGCAAAAGCGGGGATCGTCGCCCGCGACGAGCGCGAGGCCGGCGAACGCGCGCTGCTGAATCTCGGCCACACCTTCGCCCATGCCCTGGAGACGGCGACCGGCTACAGCGACCGGCTGCTGCACGGCGAGGCCGTCGCCATCGGCATGTGCATGGCGTTCGACCTGTCGGCCGCCCTGGGCTGGACCGGCGGACAGGAGGCGGCGCGCGTCCGCGCCCATCTCGATTCCGTCGGCCTGCCGACCGCGCCGGCCGCCGTCGAAGGCCTCGGCCTCACGCCCGCCGCAGCGATCGGCCTGATGCGCCGGGACAAGAAGGTGACCGACGGCCGGATCGCCTTCGTCATGGTCCGCGGCATCGGCGACGCCTTCGTCACGGCCGCGGTCGAAGAGGGCGACCTGGAAGCCTATCTCTCCAGGGTCCTGGGCTGACCGGCCGGCCCCTGCCTGCGGCGCCCTGCCGACCCCTGCCTGTAGCAGCCCCCGTAGCAACCATGGAACTCTTTCTCGAAATCCTTCCCATCGTCCTGCTGTTGATGCTCTCGGCCTTCTTCTCCGGGTCCGAGACCGCAATGACGGCGGCCTCGCAGCCCCGGATGCTGGAACTCGAGCGCCAGGAGGTCGCCGCCGCCGGCATCGTCAACCGGCTGCGCGCCCGGACCGACCGGCTGATCGGCGCGATCCTGTTCGGCAACAATCTGGTGAACATCCTGGCGTCGGCGCTGGCGACGAGCCTGTTCATCGACCGGTTCGGCCAGAGCGGCGTGTTCTACGCGACCGCCGCGATGACCCTGCTGGTGCTGATCTTCGCCGAGGTGATGCCCAAGGCCTACGCCATCAACCATGCCGACAGCACGGCCCTGCGCATCGCGCCGGTCCTGCGCGCCGTGGTGTCCGTGCTGGCGCCGGCGGCGCAGGCGATCCAGCTTGTCGTCGAGGGCACGTTCCGGCTGTTCGGCGTCCGGTTCGAGAGCACGCTCTCGCCGGCGGCCAGCGAGGAGGAACTGCGCGGCGCGATCCGGATGCACGCCGCGCCCGAACCGGACCCGGAGGTCGACGCCGAGCGCGAAATGCTGTCCAGTATCCTGGATCTCGGCGATGTCGAGGTCGAGGAGATCATGACCCACCGCTCCGGCGTCGCGATGATCGACGCGGAAAAGCCGGCGCCGGAGATCGTGAAACAGGTGCTGGCGAGCCCCCATACCCGCCTGCCGGTGTTCAAGGGCGATCCGGACAATATCGTCGGCGTCCTGCACGCCAAGGACCTGCTGCGCGCCGTCCACCGCGCCGGCGGCGACGTCGGGAAACTGAAAATCCGAAAGATCGCCGCCGCGCCCTGGTTCATCCCCGAATCGACGGCGCTGCTCGACCAGCTCCACGCCTTCCGCGAACGGCGCGAGCATTTCGCCACCGTGGTCGACGAATACGGCGCCTTCATGGGCATCGTCACGCTGGAGGACATCCTGGAGGAGATCGTCGGCGACATCGCCGACGAGCACGACCGCACGGTCGCCGGGGTGCGCGCCGGGCGCGACGGCTCGCTGGTCGTCAACGGCGACGTCACCATCCGCGACCTCAACCGGGAATACGGCTGGGACCTGCCCGACGAGCACGCCGCGACCGTCGCCGGCCTGGTCATGCACGAGGCCCGGCGGATTCCGGAGGTGCGCCAGGTCTTCGCCTTCCACGGCTTCCGCTTCGAGATCCTGCGCCGCCGCGGCCACCGCGTCACCTCCATCCGGGTCGCCCGGCTCGACGACGCCGGGGCGGAGGCCGGCGGCGGCTGAGCGCCGGCCGCTAACCCGGATTTCTCACCACAGTCACGGCCTGCGTCGCGTCCGGACGTTCGATCCGCCCCGTTCAGTACTGGGAGCGGGCCGAAAAGCGTAGCGGGGACTACGGTCGAGGCCCGCGACGCCGCGGGCGGACGTCCGGTCGCGACCCGGAGGGCGGCGCTGTCGGGCCGGCAGGGCAGGAAAGCCGCGCCGCGCGATGCGGGACATCGGGCAAGCGGCTTGACGCGCCATGCCGGCCCGACAGCGCCGCGCAGGTCATGACTGCGGTGAGAAATCCGGGCTAATCTCCGTCGCGACAAACTCTACGATGGCGGCGGGCGCGGCGCTGGCGCACAACGGGCGCACAACAGGCCGCCTGCCGCAACCGACCGATCCCGCCATGCCGCTTTCCGAACCCGCCGCCCGCGAGCCCCTCCACACCCGCGTCATCGAGATGCGCGGCTACATCCGCGACGACGGGCTGTGGGATATCGAAGGCCGCCTGACGGACAACAAGAGCTACGGCTTCGACGGCGGCTTCCGCGGCTGGGTCGGGCCGGAGACGCCGGTCCACGACATGTGGATCCGGCTGACGGTCGACGACGATCTGGTCATTCGCGCCTGCGAGGCCTCGACCGACCACCACCCCTACGAGATTTGCCCGGGCATAACCCCGGCCTTCGGCGCGCTGGCCGGCATCCGCATCGGCGTCGGCTGGATGCGCGAGGTCCGCCGGCGGGTCGGCGGGCGCAAGGGCTGCACCCATCTCGTCGAGATGCTCGCCCAGCTCGGCACCGTGGCCTACCAGACCCATGTCGCGAAGCGGCGGGTCAAAGGCAAACCGGCGCCCGGTCCCGGCAAGCCGAAGCGCAAGCCGTTGGCGATCGACACCTGCCACGCCCTGGCGAGCGACGGGCCGGTCGTCGAATCGCTGTTCCCGGACTTCTACACCGGAAACTGACGGCCCGAAGAAACCTGGCCCGGAGAAACCTGGCCCGGAGAAAATCCGGCCGGCGCCGGCCGGAACCGGAAATTGTGCGCTGCACAAAAAATTCCTTGACATTGCTGCGGCGCGGCATATATGTCGCCTGCATGATGCAGCGCACAACGATCCTGCTGCACCGCAGCAGGCCCGTAACAGACCCGAAACGGACCCGAAACGGACCGGTGCGCCGCGCCCGGAAACCCGAACAGGAAGACAAGACCATGACCGCCAGAACAGCCAGGAAAGCCGAAGCCAAGGACTTCGCCAAAGCCGGCGTCGAGCAGATCGAAGCCGCCGTCAAGTCCGGCCAGGAAAACGCCGAGAAGGCCTTCAAGGCCGGCAAGGAGAATGTCGACAAGGCCTACAAGGCCGGCGCCGACGCGCTGAGCGAGAATGTCGACAAGTTCTACGCCGCCGCCAGGGAGCAGTACGCCAGGGCGTGGCCGACCATGGCCCCGAAGATCGACGAGGTCGCCGACTGGAACAAGGGCAATCTGGACGCCCTGTTCGCCGCCAGCGAGATCGCCAAGAAGGGCGCCGAATCGATGGCCGAGGAACTGGCCGCGTTCAACCAGGCCGCGCTCGCCGACGCCGCCGCCACCGCGAAGGACATGCTCGCCGTCAAGTCCTATCCGGAGCTGGTGCAGAAGCAGACCGAATCGGTGCGCAGCGCGTTCGACAGGATGGTCGCCGAATCGACCAAAATCTCGGAAATGTCCGCCAGCCTGGCGAACGAGGTCTCCGAGCCGCTGCAGGCCCGCTGGGCCAAGGTGAACGAGGCGTTCCGCCCCGCCGCCTGAATTTTCCCGACCCCTCCGCGCGGCCGTCCCCCCCTCCCCGGACGCGCAAAAGAGGCCCGGAGCGCCGCTCCGGGCCTCTGCCGTTTCCGATGGCGCCGGAGGACGTGCGATTGCTTGACACAGTCGCCGGCCCGCGTACCTTTCCGGCCATGGACGTCCAGCATCTTTTCGATTCGCAGGGCGAGTGGATCGCCTTCCGGCTTGGCGAAAATGTCTTCGACCGGGCCGGCGACTGGATCGGCTGGCTGCCGTGGGGCGACGGCGAGATCGTCGACGCGCACGGCGAATATCTCGGCACGATCGTGGATAGCGACGGTTCTCGCCTGTACCGCTACCGCGACCGTGAATACCGCGGCTATCCGGGCTATATGGCCGATCCGGGCTATCCCGGCTATCCGGGGCGTCCGGACTCCGCGAGCCGCGATTACCCGCCTTCCGGCGCCGACGATTTGAACCTGCTGGAAGAAAGGGTGTTTTGAGTAACCCGCTCGGATCGGCCCCGGAACTGGCGAGCGGGCTGCTGGCCGGAGTGGAAAAGAGGCTCGCCTGAGCGTCCGGGCCTCCCCGCCTCAGCCCGCCGGGCGCAGGGGCGAGGGCTGGCTGCGCGCCCAGTCGAAATAGAGCCGGCGCGCCCGGCGGTAGACCGGGCCGGGCTGCATGTCCCGGTCTTCCACCCGGGTGCAGGGCAGCACCTTGCCGTAGTTGCCGGTGGAGAAGACCTCGTCGGCGGCCTTCACTTCCTCGAAGGTCACCCGCCGTTCCTCCACGGCGATGCCGGCCTCGCGCAACAGCGCGATGACCCGCGACCGGGTGATGCCGGCGAGGAAGGCGCCGTTGGCGATCGGCGTGACCGCCACCCGGTCGCGCACCAGGAACAGGTTGGCGGTGGCGAACTCGGCGACATTGCCGTTGCCGTCCAGCACCACGGCGTTGTCGAAGCCCTTGTCCAGCGCCTCGGCGAGGCAGCGCGCGACGTTGGGATAGAGCGCGCCGGCCTTGGCCTCGGTCGGCGCCGTTTCGGGCGTCGGCCGGCGGAACCGGGTGAGGCAGGCGGAAAACCCGGTCGGTTCGGGGATTTCCATGACCTCCAGGACCAGGGCGAATTCGGTGCCGTCCGGGTCCGGGATAAGGAAGCCGCTGCCGGCAAAGAACATCGGCCGGATATAGAGCGAGCGGTCCCGGGCGTACCGTTCGATCCCTTCCCATGCCAGGGCGGCGATTTCCTCGGCCGACTTGACCGCCTTCAGGCCGAACTGGGCCGCGGAATCGACGACGCGCTGGCAGTGCAGGTCGAGATCCGGCGCGACGCCATCGAAATAGCGCGCGCCGTCGAAGACGCTGGAGGCCAGCCACGAGCCGGGGCCGATGGCGTCCATGATCTTGACCGGCTTGTCGTGCCACGCGCCGTCGTACCAGGTCCAGGCCGTCGCGCCGGTATCCTTGTCAACATAATGGGCCATATCGCGTCCGCTGTCTGTGGCCGTCCCCCGATACGGCGCTAGCGCGCCTACTCGGGATGAGGATGTGTAATGCGTTCATTCCCCTTCACCCTCACCCTGAGTAGCCCCGGCCCCCGGCCGGGGCGTATCGAAGGGCGGGGCGTATCGAAGGACGGGGTGTATCGAAGCGCGGCAACCTAGCACCCGGCTTCGGCCCATTGCGAGTCCGATCGCCGGCGCCATTGTTGCACCGGTCAGCTATCGATCGATTCCAGAAGCATGAAGTCGCTATCGGCCGTCTCAAGAGCGGCGCCATGATACCGTGCGCAAGCGGCAATGAGTACGTCGGCGGCGGGCGCCGTCACGCCCCGCGCCCGCGCCCGCCGGGCCAGATTGTAAGCTTCCAGCCAGACGCCTTCGTTCGCGGCAAGCTCCGGAAGCGCGTTTGCGAAATGTCGGAGCACCTTCCGCTCCTGCTGGCCGCGGGCGCCGTTCCAAAGTTCGAGTTGCACCGGGGGACACCAACAGGCCTGACCGCTGGCGAGCGCCGCTACAACGCGATCCCGTACGACCGGGTCGCCATTCGGCCGAAGCATGTGAATCCAACTCGACGTGTCGATCAGGATCAAGAATCAGGCGCCGCGGCGTTGGGCCTGAAGTTCTTCCGGCGTCATCAAATTTTCGCAGGTTCCGGCATAGTCGGCGAGTTCGGCCATGCGCATGCGGCGGTTGAAGTCTGCGATGGCGCCGACCACGGCTTCGCGCTTGGTCCGTGCCTTGGTGAACCGGACGGCATCCTCAAGCTCGCGATCGGGAATATCGACGGTCGTCTTCATGCAGTAAGAGTAAGCGTATTTTGGAAGCACTTCAATATCCGTAGTGCATACGGCTCACTGTCCGATGCGCATACGATCCGCCCAAACCTGTCGGGACGCCGCCCGCCGCTACTGGCTTCCCCAGACGATCCGGTGGATGAACTCGATCTCCCCGCGCTCCAGGCTGCGGTCGTCGTGCGCGCGGTTGATCGACAGCAGTTCGATCCGGCTCGCCGTCATGCGCTGGACCTCCTTGGCCATGACCTCGCCGCCGTCGGTGCGGACGACGACCCGGTCGCCGCGGCGCACGCTGGCGCGGGGAGAAACCACGATGCGGTCGCCGTCGCGGTAGACCGGCTCCATGCTGTCGCCGGAAATCTCGAGCGCGTAGGCGTGCGCGTCGCCGAGGTCGGGGAAATCCACCTCGTCCCAGCCGGCGCCGGTCGGGTAGCCGGCATCGTCGAAATAGCCCTCGTCGCCGGCCTGGGCGTGGCCGATCAGCGGGATCCGCCGCACCGGGATGGCGCCGTCATCGCCGTAGAGCAGCACCGTGAATTCCTCGACCGACGCGCCGGTCGCCTTGAGGACCTTCGAGACGCTCTCGGTCGAGGGCCAGCGCTGCCGGCCGTTCGGCATGATCCGCTTGCTCTTGTTGAAGGTCGTCGGATCGAGTCCGGCGCGCCGCGCCAGCCCGGACGCCGACATGTCGTATTTCTTCGCCAGCCGGTCGATCGCGTCCCAGACGCCGCTGTGGGTCAACATGCTCCTGCCTCCCGAAGGACTGTGCGGAAGCCGGCGGGCCCGGCCGGCCCGCGCCTGCGCGCGGCGCCGCCGGGCGGCCTTCCGCCGGACCGCCCCGTGTGGGGGATAGTGTGTAGGAAATATTATATAATATCTGCCGTAAATCCAGAAAATCAAGCAAATTCGGAACGAAAACCGGCGTTTCCGCGCCCGGACATAAAATTTTAAGAAAAATACCCTTGATAATCGAACAAACAACGAATATATGGCGGCGGTCGCTGGAGGAGACCGATGAAAAAACCGAAATTCGCCCACAGGTCCGGCCGCAGGGCGGCCGGCGCCGAAGCCGCCGAACCGTTCGATACCGCCGAAGAGGCCTGGTTCTGGGCCATGAGCTGCCTGGTCGCCCGGGAGGACGGCGCCCGCTTCGTCGCCGGGCTGGGGCTGCACGAGCGGCCCTGCTTGCCGGACGACCTGATCGTCTCGGCCGAGCGGATGGGCGCGTCCGGCCGGCTGAAGCCGCTGCACCTGCGGGTGCTCGCCGGCTACGGGCGGCGCCTGCTCGCGCCCGACCGCCGGGCGCGCGGCGAGCGCAAGGCGGCGCGCCTGTGGGACGAGGCGCTCGACCTGCTGACCACCGTGTGGCGGCGCAAGGGCATCGTCGCATGAGGCGGGCCCGCCGCCCTCGCCGCCGCGGGCCGGCGGCGCGCGCCGCCCGGTCCGGCGCCGGAGCCAGTGCCGGGGCCGCGCCGCCGCTCTACCGGGAGGCCCTGGTCGTCTTCTCCGGCAATTCGGATATCCGGTGGCTGCGATGGCTCGACAAGGGCTTCCGCCACTGCTTCATCGCCTTCAACGACGGGCGGCACTGGATCACCCTGGACCCGCTTTCCCACCGCACCGAGGTCGCGGTGCAGGACGTGCCGGCCGATTTCGACCTGCGCGCCTTCTACGAGGCGCGGGGCCTGCGATGCGTGACCGCCGCGCTGGCGCCGACCCCGCTGCGCTGCGCGCCGCCCGGCCCGTTCACCTGCGTCGAGGCGGTCAAGCGGGCGCTCGGCCTGCGCGCCCCCCTGGTCTGGACGCCGCGCCAGCTCTACCGGCGCCTGACCCGGCGGGCGGCGGACGAGGGGCGCCGGACGAGGCGCGCCGGGGCCGGCCGGTGCGAGGGAAGCGCCGGTTTTCCGGCGTAGCGCAAGGCCGAAACTAGGTATTTACAACGGTTTGATAAAAAAATCGTATTTTTTGAAAATAATTCCTTGACGCGCCGAATCCCGCGGCCTATATGCCGTCCCGTCAACGCCCGAAGTGCGCGTGCCGCACGGCGCGGGCGCTTTCCCCTTTCATATCCCTGCATCCCGCCGCCCCCGGCCGTCCGGCCGGCGCGCGCCGCTGCCTGTGGAGACTGCCATGTCCGGCCTGTTCGGTTCCCCTTCCCCGCCGCCTCCGCCGCCCCCGCCGCCCGTCCTGGAAGCGCCCGACCCCGATGCGGAGACGCGCAAGGCGCGGCTCGAAGCCCTGCGCCGGCGCCGGCGCGGCCGGCTGGGCACGATCCGCACGGGCGCCCGCGGCGTAAGCCGGCGTCCGGCCGGCGGCAAAACCCTGCTCGGAGAATAGCCCGTGAAAGAACGAAAACGGAATATCGAATCGATCCCCCGGCTGCGCAAGCAGTTCGGGCGGCTCAAGGAGGCGCGGCGCGCGTGGGAGCCGGTGTGGCGCGACTGCTACGCCCACGCCCTGCCGCTGCGCAGCGGCTTCGCCGCGCCCGCCGCGCGCACCGCCGACCCGCTGTTCGACGGCACCGCGCCGGACGCGGTCGACCAGCTCGCCGCCAGCCTGCTGGCCGAATTGACGCCGCCCTGGTCGCGCTGGTTCAACCTGACCGCCGGCGCCGACCTGCCGCCCGACGAGGCCGCCGCGGCGGGGCCGGTGCTGGAGGATATCGGCGCGGCGCTGCAAGGCCATTTCGACCGCTCGAACTTCCTGGTCGAGATGCACCAGTGCTACCTCGACCTGGTGACCGGCGGCACCGCCGCGCTGCTGTTCGAGGAAAGCGCGCCCGGCGGCGCCAGCGCCTTCCGCTTCCGCGCCCTGCCGCTGCCCGAGGTCTGGCTCGACGAGGGCGGGACCGGCCGGCTGGAGACCGTGTTCCGGCGCACGGAACTGCCGCTCGACGCATTCGTCCGGCGCTTCCCCGACGCGCCGCTGACGCCGGACGAGGCGCAGGCCCGGAGCAAGGGCGACGACCGCCGGATCGCCGTGGTCGAGGCGACGCGGCGGGAGGACGGCAAGGTCCGCTACACCGCCTTCCGCGAGGAGCCGGCCGAAGCCCGCTCCGCAGACGCCAAGGCCGCAGATGCCGGGGCCGCAGATGCCGGGGCCGCAGATGCCGGGGCCGCAGATGCCGGGGCCGCCGCCGGAACCGCAACCGGAACCGCCGCCGGAACCGCCGGGCGCGGCGCGGCGGAGAAGCCGCTGGCGGCCGGCGCCTTCGCCGACCATCCGGCGATCGCCTTCCGCTGGATGAAGGCGCCGGGCGAGGCCTGGGGCCGCTCGCCGGTGATGAAGGCGCTGCCCGATATCCGCACCGCCAACAAGGTCGTCGAACTGGTGCTGAAGAACGCCTCGATCGCCGTTACCGGCATGTGGCAGGCCGACGACGACGGCGTCATCAACCCGGCCAACATCAAGCTGTCGCCGGGGGTCGTGATCCCCAAGGCGGTCGGCTCGGAAGGGCTGAAGCCGCTCGGCGCGCCGGGCCGGTTCGACGTCTCGGAGCTTGTGCTCAACGACCTGCGCCGGCGCATCCGCCGCGCCCTGCTGGTCGACAAGCTCGGCCAGGCCGACAGCCCGAAGATGACCGCCACCGAAGTGCTGGAGCGCAAGGCGGAAATGGCCCGCCTGCTCGGCGCGACCTTCGGCCGGCTGCAATCGGAACTGCTGGCGCCGCTGATCGACCGCGGCCTCGCCATCCTGCGCCGGCGGCGCGAGATCCCGCCGGTCCGCATCGACGGGCGGACGGTCGCGCTGTCCTACGCCTCGCCGCTCGCCCGGGAGCAGATGCACCGGGACATCGAGACGGTCGCCGGCTGGGCCGAACTGGCCGCCCGGCTCGGCCCGGCGGGCATGGCGGCGGTCGACGCCCCCAGGGCCGCGCGCTGGGCCGGCCGGGCCCTCGGCGTGCCCTCGGCGCTGATGACGCCGGAGCCGGAGGCGGCGCTTGCGGCGCCCGCCCCCGCTGCCGGCCCCGCCGCAGGAGCCGCCTCAGCAGCCGCCTCCGGGCCTGCCCCCGGCCCGCAAGCCCCCGGCCCCCAGGCGAACGCCGATGCCGGCGCCGCCTTGCTGCAATCGCTGTCCGCGCTGGGCGCAGCCGCGGGCGGAGGCGGCGCATGACGGCGGCGGCGGCGCCCGGCCCGGCGCAACGCGACGCCGCTCCGGAACGGCCGCCCGAAGACCCGCCCGACGACATGCGCGCCATCGCCCGCGCCGCGGCGCGCTGCTTCGGCACCGACGACGGCCGGACACTGCTGGCGCATCTGCGCGCGGTCACCGTGGAACGGGCCTGCGGGCCGCAGACCTCCGACGCGGCCCTGCGCGACCTCGAAGGCCAGCGCCGCCTGGTCCACCGCCTCACCGCCCTGATCGACCGCGGCCGCCGCGGCGACTGACTCCCCTCGACGGGCCCTTCGATACGCCCCGGCCGGGGGCCGGGGCTACTCAGGGTGAGGGTGAAGGAAGGTGAACTCATTACACCCCCTCATCCCGAGTAGGCGCGCGCCAGCGCGCCGTATCGAGGGGCGCCGCCGGCGCGGTCCGGTACGAACAGACCCAAACATTCCCTGAATGGAGACAGCTATGACCGAAATTTCCGAACATCCTGCTGAAAACGATGATACCGGCGACTCTGCAAGCGTCGACGGTGCAAGGAGCGCCGCTGCCCCTGGATCTCTGGGGGCGGCGCCGGCCAAGTTCCTCGACCCGGAGACCGGCGAGTTGCGCGTCGATGCGCTGATGAAATCCTACATGGCGCTCGAAAAGCGCATGGGCGCCGGCGAGCATCTGAAGCGCGGCGGCGGCGAAGACGGCGGTCGCGGCGACCCGGACGGCGCAGACTCCGCCGGCCCGGACCCCGAAGAGGCGGCGGATGCGGACGAGGCGTCGGACGCGGGCGCGCCGCCGGACGATGCGGTGCCCGGCGATGCCGTGCCCGAAAGCCCGGACGGCTACCGCATCGAGGCCGGCCATCCCTGGCTCGGCAACGACGCCGAACTGAACGGCGTCCTGCACGAAAACGGTTTCACCCAGGGCCAGGCGCAGCTGGTCTACGACATCGCGCACGAATACGTCCTGCCGCTGCTCGACAGGATGGCCGGAGAGATCGCCGGCCTGCGCGGCGAGCGCCAGCTGCGCGCGGTCTTTCCCGGCGACGACTGGGAGGCGCGGGCCGAGCAGACCCGGCAGTGGGGCGCGTCCGCCCTGCCCGAAGACCTGTACGCGACCCTCGCCGCGACCCCGGCCGGCGTCGCCGCCATGCACCGCATGATGCAGCACGGCGAGCCGGATTTCCTGTCGCGCGCCGCGCCGGCCGGCCCGGCGGCGGACGAGGCCGAACTGCGCCGCCTGATGGACGACCCGCGCTACTGGCGCGACCACGATCCCGCCACCATCGCCAAAGTCCGCGACGGCTTCGACCGGCTGTATCCGGGCTAAGAGCCCGCTGCCGAAGGCCGCGCCCGTCCGCGCCGCTTGCCCCGCCCGTCATTTCGACCGAAGCGCAACCCCGGCCCGTCATTTCGACCGAAGCGAAGCGAGTGGAGAAATCCGGCTGGCGACGGGCGCCGGGCGGGCGCAAGAGCCTGCGGCGTCGACGGAGCGCCCTCCGGGTTTCTCCACTCCGCCCCGGCCCAAGGGCCGGGCCTCCGGTCGAAATGACGAGTGAGGGAGCGGAATGACGGGAGAGACGGGCGGCGGAGCTTTCCCCGCGACACCCCTCCCCCTGCCCCCTCCCCCAAGGGGAGGGGGTAAGAGTCTGAAATCGGGGCGGTTTTCCGGCCGAATCCCCCCCTCCCCTCCGGGGGAGGGGGTCGGGGGGAGGGGGCGGACGCCCGGCGCGGTCTCCCCCCTTTCGCAGGGGAATCCCTTGGGGAAGGGCGCCCCGGCCCGCGATAACGCAATCCCGGCCCGAACCCGGAATACCCATCGGAACGCCCGATGGCCGCGGCGGCAGCCGCTCGCCTCCTTACCGCGCAATTCAAGCAACCGGCCGTCCGGGCCGGCGCTTCCCCCGCTTCGTCGAGCGGCGGGGACGGCGCCGGCCCGCGCGCGCCAGGGACACACGCTCCGCCCATGATCGACCCGTTCGAAAGTCCCTTCGGCCCGCCCGCGAAGCGGGCCGCGCCCGCCGATCCGTTCGGCGCGATGCCGTTCGAGGACCGCTGGCGTCTCGCCAGCGGGAAAATCCTCGGAACGAATCTCGGCCGGCGGATTCTCGGCCTGCCCGACCGCAAGCCGCGGCGCGGCGCGGAAATGCCGCCCCGGCCGCCGGCCGAAACGGCGTCCGGGGCGTTCGCCGGCGGCTACGAGGCGATTCCCGGCTGGCGCGTCCCGCTCGACGCCGATCTCAAGGCGCTGGGGCTGGAGGCGCTGGACAACGCCCGGCGCGCCGGGGAGAACCCGGCCCCCATCCCGGACGCCGCCCCGGACCCTGCAACGCAGGTGCGCGCCGCCGAGCGGCTGCGCCGGGCCGCCGGCTCCCCGCAGGCCGGCGGCAAACCCGCCGCCGGGAAGCGCAATACCCGCGCTCCGCTCCGGAGCGGGCGTTCGGCGGCCGGCCCCGAAGGCGCGTTCGGCGCCGGCCGGCCCGGACGCCTGCCGAAAGCGAAGCCCGGAGCCGCGGCTGCCCCGCAGCGGCAACCGGAACGACGCAGCCGCCCGCCGCTGACAGGCCCGGCGGCCGGCCTGCTTCCGGCCCACTGGCGCGCGCTGGCCGGCGGGTATCTGCACGCGCGCGAGGCCATCAAGCAGGCCAGCATCGGGGCCGAACGGAAGCACGGCGGCAACCGGCCGGCGCACGACGCCGAGGTCGCGGCCGCCGCCCGGCGGGAAGACGCCAGGCTCCCCGGCTTTACCGAGCACGCGACCGTTCTCAGCGCACAGCGCGCCGGCGAAAAGTACCGGAAGAACATGGAGCGCCGCCCGGCTCCGGCCGGCGAGCGCAACGGCGCCGACCCCGGCCGGGCGACCGCCGACACCCTGCTCCGCGAAGGCCGCCATGCGCTCGGCAAAGCCGAAAAAGCCCTGGACGCCGGCGACCGGGCCGCCGCCGAAGGGCACAGGCGCGACGCCTGGCTTATCCTTACGAACGCGAAAGCGGCGCAGGACGACGCGCTGAAGGCCGGAAACGCGCTTGCGGAATCGCCGGCCCCCGATGCCGATGCGGACGACGCGCGGGAGGCGTCCGAACGTACCGTCGGCGGCACGGACTCCGCGGTTGCGCCGCCCCCGGAGGGCGCGCCCGCGACAGGTCCGGCGCCGGCCGAACGGGACAGCGCAGGTTCGCAGCCGCCGCGCGCCGCCGCCGACCGGGAAGCGCCGAAGAAGATCGGCCGCGAGGAGGCGCTCGCCCGCCTGGAACGGCAATTCGTTCACGGCCCCGGCGCGTTGGGCGCGACCGTGAACCGGCGCATTCTGGCCGCCGCGACCGCCGCCTATGCCAGCGCCGAAGCCCGCGAGAAGGCCGTCCGCGACGCGGTCCGCCGGGCCTGGCGCCGCAATCCCGCCAAACAGGACAAGCTGATCGAAGCGGCGCGCGCCGCCGCCGCCGGGAAGACCGCGGCCGAGCGCAGGCGGCTGTTCCTCGAAGCCGCCGCCGGAACGACCGTCAAGCGCACGCTGGACGAACTCGCCAAGGCCGAGGCCGGGCGCGTGCGCCGGATCAACGCCGGCCGCGCCGGCGCCGCCTTCGAAGCGTGGCGGCGGGCGAATCCGGACTCCTCCGAAACCGAACGGCTGGAGAAGGCCGTCGATCTTGCGCTGGCCTACGGCGCCGCGCCGGAGGCGCTCAGGACGACCGTGCTCCGGCGCTTCAAGGACCGGCTCGGCGTCCAGCGCGACCGCCACGGCGAGATGACCGTCGCCGACCCGGACGCGGCCTGGGCCGTCTCCGCCGCCCTCGGCCGCCTCCACCGCCACGCGCCGAACCTGGCGAAGGACATACTGCCCGGCATCCACGGCTTCGCCGCCGAAAGCGTCGCGCAAGGCCGCCTCGGCTGGAACCCGGCGGAAAGCGATCCGGCGGCGCGGGCGGAGATTCTCAAGCGCGTCTACCTCGACGCCGAGAAGAAGTCCTTCGAAGCTCACAAGCAAGGACTCTACGTCCTGCCATGGGTCGGCCCCGTGCTGGCCGCGCCCGAAGCCTTCGGCGCCGGCGCCGAATTGGCCGGCCACATGCGCCGCGGCGAATGGGACCGCATCGACGCAGCCGAATTCGCCACCGTCTTCGCCCCGTTGCTCGGCGGCGGCGCGGGCGCCGTCAGGGCGGCGCAGCAATGGCTGCGCAACAAGAGGGCGGCGCGGGGCACTGGCCGCGTTCCAAAGGATGGCGGAGAGTCGGAAAAGAATGCCCGCCGCCGGGAAAAAGACGGCGACCGTGCCCCGGACCCCGACGGCCATGACGGCGGCCTCGACTGGAGCGGGCGCGACTCGACAATCCGGCATTTCGACGAAGTCGCCAGGAACGAAACCTGGGCCGCCAGAAGCGCCGAAAACCAAGCCATTCCGACCTTCGGCGCAGACCGGTACAAGGGCCGTCCCATTCCGCGCGACGGCGACGAGCCCGAAACGCTCATCGGCGAGGTCCGCCTTCACAAGGACGGCGACCGGTCCTACGCTTTGAGGCTCAACGGCGAGCGCAAATATATCGGCCGGAAGCCCACCGGAGGGAAGGCGAACGAAGACGGCAGCTTCACGGCGACAGCTTACGCGCCGGACGGCAAGGCGGAGGAGGTCTATTTCAACCCCTACGGCTTACCGGAATTCCCCGCCCGCGGCGCCTTCTGGCTACCGCCGGAACTGGTAAAGAGAGGAAACCTGAGCCGTAGAAGGTATTTGCGCCGCCATAAAGACTATGTGAAAAATCAACTGCGAGCAATGGCACACGATAAACCGGAAATGCTTCACGAGATGAACTTTACCTCCCAACAAATCGAGAAGATGAAGCGGGGTGTAGATCTCGAAGATCTGGGCATTAGAGTGCACCACGACTACCGGGTGGGCAGAATGTTGATCGTCGACGAGCATTTGCACCGTCTTGCCCATTTGGGCGGCGGCTGCATCTGGTAGGCGATGGCCGGACTCTTGGGAAAGGCGTGAACGGATGAACAAGGAAATATTCAAGATCGACTATCGCAGGAAGGGGGCGAAACGCACCCCGGCATGGGTGATCGAGAAGTGGGGATCGGAACACGGATTCGAGTTTCCGAAGGACTTCGTCGATTTCTTCAGCGAGTTCGGCGGCGCCGTTCTGGAAAAGCAAGTAGGCTACGAATTCGACCACCAAGACGACAGGGGACGGGACTTTGCCGATATCATCGGCTTTTTTCATTTCGATCCCGACGTTGTCGAAAGCTCGGTCGATGACGAATACACGCTCCGGTGTACCGATCATTGGGACCAGCCTCTTCTGGTCCCGTTCGCCGATACCGAGATCAACTCTTTCGCGGTGCTCGATTTCCGCAAGTCGCGCCGTGTGCCGGCTGTGTACAATGTCGACTTTTTCGATTATTCGAACGCCGACCCCAACCTGCCAAGTATGGCTTGGCTCGCCGACAGCTTCACCGGTTTCCTCGACCTTCTCGAACGCGCCGAAGACTACGACGCGCGCAACCCGGACTGACCGCGCCGGCATAGGCGTGCGCCCCGTAAGGTACGGCCCAGGGTAGGACCGCCGGCCGCACCGGGCGCCGCCGGGCCGCCGCGGACACCCTGCTCCGCGAAGGCGCCATGCGCTCGGCAAGGCCGGGAAGGGCCCTGGACGCCGGCCACCGGGCCGGGGGCCGCGGTCGGCGAGGTGCGACTTTACCGGGAAGACGGCAAATCCTACGCTGTCAGACCGGACGGCGAACGGGTCGATATCGACCGATTGCCAAGGAATGCGACACCCACGGAGGACGGCGGCTGGGTGGCGACGGGGCGCGCGCCGGACGGAACGGAGATTTCCGTTTACTACAACCCCCACGGCCTGCCGGAGTTCCCCGCACGCGGCGCATTCTGGCTGCCGCCGGAGGTTGTGAAGTTCGCCCCGGACCGCCGGACCGCTTATGTAAAGTCACGGTTGCGAGAAATGGCGCACAAGGATCGGGATTCGCTGCTAGAGATGGGATTTACAACGGAACAAATCCGGAAAATAAAGCAAGGTGCAAGCCTTAAAGACCTCGGCTTTGAAATTCACCACGACTACCGGGTCGGCAGAATGCTGATCGTCGATGGGAGCCTGCATCGCCTTGCCCACATTGGGGGCAGAAGCCTCTGGTAGACACCGCGCGTCAATTCGGAAATTGGAGACGGCCATGAAAACAGAATTTTTTAAGAACATACACTACTCAGATGGCGTGAAGCAGGTATCAGCGTCGGTAATCGAAGATTGGGGCTTCGAACACGGATTTACGTTTCCGAAAGATTTTGTCGACTTCTTCGTCGACTTCGGCGGAGCTGTCCTCGACGACGATTTCGGTTACGAGTTCGTCTTCGAAAAAGACAATAATCCGACTTTCGCTGAAATCACGCGCTTCCTTCATTTCGATCCGGACGTGGTCAGAAATTCGGTCGAAGACCAATACACGCTTCGCTGCACCGATCACTGGGACCAGCCGTTTCTTGTCCCGTTCGCCGATACCGAAATCAATACCTTTGCGGTGCTCGATTTCCGCAAGTCGCGGCGCGATCCGGCCATCTACAACGTCGATTTCTTCGATACGTCGAAAGACGACCCTAACCGTCCGAACATGACTTGGTTGGCCGATTCGTTCACTGATTTCCTCAACACTCTCGAACCCTACGAATCTTATCTTGAGCGCAAAGGCGAAACACATCGCTTCTGACCTTCCAATCGGCGCACTTAACCCCAAGGGACTCCGCCAGTTGCGATAGAATCCGGCGCCGCCTTCGCTGCGTGGCGGCGGGCGAATCCGGACTCCTCGGAAACCGAACGGCTGGAGAAGGCCGTCGATCTTGCGCTGGCCTACGGCGCCGCGCCGGAGGCGCTCAGGACGACCGTGCTCCGGCGCTTCAAGGACCGGCTCGGCGTCCAGCGCGACCGCCACGGCGAGATGACCGTCGCCGACCCGGACGCGGCCTGGGCCGTCTCCGCCGCCCTCGGCCGCCTCCACCGCCACGCGCCGAACCTGGCGAAGGACATACTGCCCGGCATCCACGGCTTCGCCGCCGAAAGCGTCGCGCAAGGCCGCCTCGGCTGGAACCCGGCGGAAAGCGATCCGGCGGCGCGGGCGGAGATTCTCAAGCGCGTCTACCTCGACGCCGAGAAGAAGTCCTTCGAAGCTCACAAGCAAGGACTCTACGTCCTGCCATGGGTCGGCCCCGTGCTGGCCGCGCCCGAAGCCTTCGGCGCCGGCGCCGAATTGGCCGGCCACATGCGCCGCGGCGAATGGGACCGCATCGACGCAGCCGAATTCGCCACCGTCTTCGCCCCGTTGCTCGGCGGCGGCGCGGGCGCCGTCAGGGCGGCGCAGCAATGGCTGCGCAACAAGAGGGCGGCGCGGGACGCAGGACACGGCCTTGCGAGAAAACCGGACGGTAGCAAAGCGGGCATCGAATGGAGCCGGCTTAAATCCACAAGCCGCTTTTTCCGCGAAGTTGCCCGCAACACGCAGTGGTCCAAGGAGCAAGCCAGGAATATGAACATTGCGACTTTCGGCGCCGGGTCGCACAAGGGCGGGAAGGGAAACTTCGGCGCACCCATCCGCTATGACGACGGCCGGTCGAGCGCTTGGGTAGGCGAGGTTCGGCTCTACCGCGAGGACGGGAAATCCTACGCCATCAAGCCGGACGGCACGCGGGTCGATACCGGCCGGCTGCCGAGGAATGCGACGCCCGCCAAAGAGGGTGGCTGGGAAGCAACGGCGCGTGCGCCGGACGGAACGGAAGTGACCGTTTATTACAACCCTTACGGCCTGCCCGAATTCCCGGCCCGCGGCGCCTTCTTGCTGCCGCCGGAGATTGTGAAGAAGGACCCCCGCAGCCGCAGGGCGTATGTGCGAACCCGACTGCGGCAGATAGCGCGGACCAATTCGGAGGAGCTTGAAAAAATGGGGTTTACTCTGGAACAAATCAGGAAAATAAAGGGCGGGGCCAGCCCAAGAGACCTCGGAGTTCGAATTCACCATGACTACCGGGTCGGCAGAATGCTGATCGTCGATGAACACATCCATCGCCTCGCCCATCAGGGCGGCGCCAGCCTGTGGTAGAGTCTTGCCAAGATTTCTGGAAAGGGTGCGGGAAATGAACAGAAAAATGTTCCGGAATTCCTACTTGGCGCCGGGAGTAAATCGGGTACCGGCGCATATAATTGAGAAATGGGGCTCTGACCACGGTTTCCACTTCCCGAAGGATTTCGTTGATTTTTTCGTCGAATTCGGCGGCACGATCATGAAAGAAGAATATGGCTATGAATTTTTCTACGAAAACAACAGGGGGAGGGATTTCGCCGCTATCATGGTATTTTTGCATTTCGATCCGGATGTGGTGAGAGATTCGGTCGAAGACCAATACACGCTCCGCTGCACCGATCACTGGGAACAGCCGCTGCTTGTCCCGTTCGCCGAAACCGAGGCCAACACCTTCGCGGTGCTGGATTTCCGCAACTCGCGGCACGATCCGGCGATCTGTAATGCCGATTTTTTCGACTATTCGGAGGCGGATCGTAACCGCCCGAACATGACCTGGTTGGCCGGTTCCTTTACGGAGTTCCTCGATCTGCTTGAGCCGGCAGCAGATTACGACGCGCGAACCGGGGAGTAGCGGAGACCCTTCCCGCCGTTTTGACCGCTTCCGGACTTGATGCGAGTGAGCAATGCGATCGGCAATAGCTGACCGCCGCCTTCGAAGCGTGGCGGCGGGCGAACCCGGACTCCTCCGAAGCCGAACGGCTGGAGAAGGCCGTCGATCTTGCGCTGGCCTACGGCGCCGCGCCGGACGCGCTCAGGACGACCGTGCTCCGGCGCTTCAAGGACAAGCTCGGCGTCCAGCGCGACCGCCACGGCGAGATGACCGTCGCCGACCCGAACGCGGCCTGGGCCGTCTCCGCCGCCCTCGGCCGCCTCCACCGCCACGCGCCGGAGATGGCCAGGGCGCTGTTCCCCGGCATCCACGGCTTCGCCGCCGAAAGCGTCGCGCAAGGCCGCCTCGGCTGGAACCCGGCGGAACGCGACCCGGCGGCGCGGGCGGAGATTCTCAAGCGCGTCTACCTCGACGCCGAGAAGCGCTCGTTCCGCAAGCACGAGCAGGGGCTGCACGCCCTGCCGGTCGTCGGCGGCCTGCTGGCGGCGCCGCAGACCGCCGAGGATATCGGCAACGTCTTCCGGCGCGCCCGCGACGGCGATGCGGGCGGGGCCCTCGAATCCCTGGTCCAGGCCGCGCTGGGCGTTGGGCTTCCCGCCGGGCGGGCTGCGGGCAAGGCGGCCGGACGGGCCGGGAAAAAGCCAACGGCCGCGCACCCGCAGACGGGGATGCGGGACCCCGACGGCGACATATCCGGCATCGACTGGAGCGGGCACGAATCGACGGAGCGCTATTTCCGGGAGGTCCACCGCGGCGGAGTCTGGCGCACGCGCTTCAGAAAGAAAACGCCGACCGTCGGCGCGGAGGACTACAAGGGAAAACCGATCGCGACTGGCGGCGGCCGGCCGGACGTGTCGGTCGGCGAAGTGCGGCTTTACAAGGACGGCGAGCGGGCCTACGCGCTCAAGCGGAACGGCAAACGCCAGTATATCGACCGCGTGCCCAGCCGTTCGGACCCGAATACGGTCTGGAAGCCGGCTGGCGACGGCGGCCACTGGGTGACGCGGCGTCTGGACAACGGGAAAAAACTGACGGTCTACTACAATCCGTACAACCTACCGGAGTTCCCGGCGCGAGGAGCTTTCTGGCTGCCGCCGGAGGTCATCGGAAAGAGCAAGGGCGCTCACAGGAGACATGTGATGGGACAGATCAAGACAATGACGGAAAGCGAAGCCGGCCGAAAGAAACTTCGCAGCATGAAGTTCTCTGAGGAACAGATAGAACAAATGAGTCGGGGAGTGAAGCTGGACGAGCTGGGCATCCAGATACACCATGACTATCGGTTGGGCAGAATGTTGATCGTCGACGAAGACTTTCATCGGTTTGCACACCAGGGCGGCGGCAGCACATGGTAATACCGCATCTCGGATTTTGGAAGGAATTCGCATCGTGAGACCAGAGATGTTTCGGAATTCTTCCCGTATGAAGGACGTCAAACGCACTTCCGGTCCGGTTGTCGAGAAATGGGGCGCCGAACACGGGTTCGTGTTTCCGAAGGAGTTCGTTAGCTTTGTTCAAGAATTCGGAGGCATCCATTTATCCGAGGACTGGGGCTACCAGTTTATCGACGAAGACGACGACCTCCTGGATTTCGGTACTATTGGGACTTTTTTTCATTTCGATCCCGATGTGTGGAGAAAATCGGTTCCGGATGAATATAAACTGAGATGCAGAGAACACTGGAATCAGCCCGATCTGGTTCCGTTCGCTTCGACCGAGATCAACACCCACGCAGTTTTGGATTTCCGCGCGTCCCGCGACGCACCGGCCGTGTACAATGCCGACTTTTTTTGTGCCTCCGAGGCCGATCCCGAACGTCCGAGAATGACTTGGCTGGCCGGCAGTTTCACGGATTTTCTCGACATTCTCGAACCGGAGGAAGATTACCTCGCGCGCAACCCGGACTGACCGCGCCGGCATAGGCGTGCGCCCCGTAAGGTACGGCCCAGAGTAGGACCGCCGGCCGCACCGGGCGCCGCCGGGCCGCCGCGGACACCCTGCTCCGCGAAGGCGCCATGCGGCTCGGCTAGGCCGGAAGGGCCCTGGACGCCGGCCACCGGGCCGGACGCCGCGGTCGGCGAGGCGCGGCTTTACCGGGACGAAACCGGTTCCTATGCTATCCGGCCGGACGGCGAACGGGTGAACATCGACCGGCTTCCCCGGAACGCGACGCGCACCGGCGACGGCGGCTGGGAAGCGGTCGTGCGCGCGCCGGACGGAACCGAAATCAAGGTTTACTACAATCCCCATGGCCTGCCGGAGTTCCCGGCCCGCGGCGCCTTCATCCTGCCGGCCGAGACAGTCAAGAAGAAGCCCGACCAACGCACCGCATATGTGCGGTCGCAGTTGCGGGAGATGGCGCGAACGGAGTCAAGGAAACGGGAGCTTGAAGACATGGGCTTCACCCCCGAGCAGATCGAAAGGATGAAGACCAAGATCGATTTCGAAGAGCTCGGTATTCAAATTCACCACGACTACCGGGTCGGTCGAATGCTTGTTGTCGATGAGTATATTCATCGACTCGCGCATCGGGGAGGTAGGAGCACATGGTGACATCCGGCCACGAAAGTGAAGAAAGGAGGCGGAACAAATGGATCTAAAGTCTCTAAGGATTTCCCGCCGCCGAAAAAACTCGAAGCGCACGCCGGCGTCGATTATCGAACGTTGGGGGTTCGAACACGGCTTCCATTTCCCGGAGGACTTCATCGATTTCTTTGCCGAGTTCGGCGGTGCGATTCCGGAAGACGAAGTGGGCTATGAGTTCGCCTACGAAAACGACGGACTGAGGGATTTCGCCCGTATCAAGGGATTCCTCCATTTCGACCCGGATGTGTGGCAGGGATCGGTCGACGACGAATACCGGCTGCGATGCACGGACCACTGGGACCAGCCGCTTCTGGTGCCGTTCGCCGACACAATAATCAACACCTTTGCGGTTCTGGATTTCCGCAAGTCTCGGCCTGCGCCGGCGGTCTATAACGCCGATTTCTTCGATACGTCGAACGCCGATCCGGATCGTCCCTGTCTGTCGTGGCTCGCCGACAGCTTCACCGGTTTCCTCGACCTTCTCGAACGCGCCGAAGACTACGACGCGCGCAACCCGGACTGACCGCGCCGGCATAGGCGTGCGCTCCGTAAGGTACGGCCCAGGGTTAGGACCGCCGCCCCCGCCGCGGCCGCCGCCCCTTCCCCCTCGCCTTGGGCGGCGCTTTCGTCGTACGGTGGCGGGAGGTCGCCGCCGCAGCGGCGGAACGGGCAAAGCGGAGGAGACGGCATGACGGGCATGGACGGGGTTCTGGAACGGGCGGTGGCGCAGGACGATGCGCCGTTCGCCGTGGGCATGGTCGCGGACGCGGACGGGGTGCGCTACAGCGGCGCGGCCGGCGAGGCGGCGCCCGGCCGGGCGGCCGGCGAGGATACGGTGTTCCGCATCTTCTCGATGACCAAGGCCATCGGCGCGGTCGCCGCCGCCATCCTGATCGACCGCGGGAAAATGGCGTTCGACACCCCGGTCGCCGATATCCTGCCGGAGTTTGCGAACGTGCAGGTGCTCGACGGCTTCGACGGCGACACGCCGGTGCTGCGCGCGCCGAAGACGCAGGCGACCCTGAGCCACCTGGCGACCCACACCAGCGGCCTCGAATACGAGTTCTGGAACGCCGGCGTCGCCCGCTACATGGAGGCGACCGGCCATCCGACCATCCTGTCCGGCCTCAAGGCGTCGCTGTTCTATCCGATGATGACGGATCCGGGCACGCGCTGGGGCTACGGCATCGGCATCGACTGGCTCGGCCAGGCGGTCGAGGCGGTGGACGGCCGGCGCATCGACGCCTTCTGCCGCGAGGAGATTTTCGAGCCGCTCGGCATGGCCGACACGGCCTTCGAGCTGGACGGCGCCATGGCCGCCAACCTGTGCGAACTGATGGCGCGCGGCGAGGACGGCGCCTTCGCCCCGTTCGAGCTGGCGCCGCCGTCGCAGCCGGAAATGTACGGCATGGGCCACAACCTCTATTCGACGGCGCCGGACTATCTGCGCTTCCTGCGCATGGTGCTGCGCGGCGGCGAGCTGGACGGCGCCCGCATCCTGTCCGAGCAGGCCGTCGCCGACATGACGGCGGACCGGATGCAGGGCCTCGCCTTCGAGAAGATGGTGACGATCGCGCCGCCGGTGACGGCGGATTTCGACCCGTTCCCCGGCACGAGGGTGACGCACGGCTTCGCCTTCATGCGCAACGAGGAGGCGATCCCCGGCCGGCGCAGCGCCGGCTCGCTCGGCTGGGCCGGCGTGTGCAACACCCACTACTGGCTCGATCCGGCGAAAGGCGTCGCGGCGGTCATCATGACCCAGTCGCTGCCCTTCGTCGAAGCGCGCTTCATGGCAACCTACGCCGCCTACGAAGAAGCGGTCTACGCCAGCCTCTGAGGCGGGGCGGCCTGCCCTCCCCGTCATTTCGCCCGGAGCGCAACACCCACACGTCATTTCGAGCGAAGCGCACCCCCGCCCGTCATTTCGCCCGAAGCGTAACACCCACACGTCATTTCGACCGAAGCGGAGTAGCCTGCCCTGAGCGAAGTCGAAGGGAGCGGAGAAATCCGGCCGGCGACGGAGGCCGGCCAGGGGCCGGAGCCTGCGGCGTCGGTAGAGCGCCCTCCGGGTTTCTCCGCTCCGCCCCGGCCCGGTGGGCCGGCGCGTCGGTCGAAATGACGGGGGTGGGGGCGGCGGTCGTGCGCTGTCGATTCGAGCGAAGCGCAACATCCACACGTCATTTCGACCGAAGCGGAGCGAGCGGAGAAATCCGGCCGGCGACGGGGGCCGGCCAAGGGTCGGAGCCTGCGGCGTCGGTAGAGCGCCCGCCAGGTTTCTCCGCTACGCGCCTGACGGCGCTCCGGTCGAAATGACGGGGGTGGGGGCGGCGGTCGCGCCCCGCCGCTTCGAGCGAAGCGCAACACCCACACGTCATTTCGAGCGAAGCGCAACCCTCACACGTCATTTCGACCGAGCGGAGCGAGTGGAGAAATCCGGCTGGCGACGGGCGCCGGCCAGGGGCCGGAGCCTGCGGCGTCGATGGAGCGCCCGCCGGGTTTCTCCGCTCCGCCCCGGCCCGGTGGGCCGGCGCGTCGGTCGAAATGACGGGGGTGGCGGCGGCGGCCGCGCCCCGCCGCTTCGAGCGAAGCGCAACACCCACACGTCATTTCGACCGAGCGGAGCGAGTGGAGAAATCCGGCCGGGGACGGGCGCCGGCCAGGCGCCGGAGCCTGTGGCGTCGATGGAGCGCCCGCCAGGTTTCTCCCCTTCGACTTCGCTCAGGGCAGGCTACTCCGCCCCGGCCCGGCGGGCCGGGGCGTCGGTCGAAATGACGGGGGTGGGGGCGGCGGAGCCTTCCCCGCGACACCCCTAACCCTAACCCCCTCCTCCAAGGGGAGGGGGGAGTCCTGCGGAGGCGGGGCGCCTTTCGGGCGTCCCTGCCCCGCCATCCATAACCAGAAAACCCAGGAGCATCCGATGCCCGACCATATCCGGATCGGCGATGTCCGCCCGCGCGTGCAGTATGTTGCGGACGGCGCGCTGACATCCTTCGGCTTTCCCTTCCCCGTCTTCGACGCCGCGGACCTCGCGGTCTTCCTCGACGAGGCCGCGCAGCGCGCCGGCTACACCGTGACCGGCGCGGGGCGGTCGCACGGCGGCTCGGTCGATTTCGACGCCGCGCCGCCGGACGGCGTGCGCGTCACGCTCCAGCGCGTCCTCGCCGTGCAGCGGACCACCGATTTCCAGGAGGGCGGCGCCTTCCGGGCCGCTGCGATCAACGACGAGCTGGACCGCCAGACCGCGATGATCCAGCAGGTCGCCGACGAGGCGGGCCGGGCGCTGACCGCGGCGCCGACCGACCCGGCCGTTGCGCTGTCCCTGCCGCCGAAGGCGGCGCGCGCCGGCCGCTACCTGGCCTTCGACGCCGGGGGGCGGCCGGTCGCCGCCCTGCCCCCCGCCCCGTCCGGCGGAAGCGGGCCGGCGGGCGCGCCGGTCACGCCCTTCGCCGCCGGCCTGCTCGACGACGCCGACGCCGCGGCGATGCGGAAGACGCTGGGCCTGGGCGCGCTCGCCACCCTGTCTTCGGTCGGCGCGTCCGGCCTGGCCGCGGCCGTCAACCCGCTGGGCAAGCATACCGTGTGGATCCCGGCCGGGGCGATGACCGGCGAAACCGGCAGCGAACCGGCCATCGTTGCGCGCAAGCTGGCCGGCGGGCTGATGCTGTCGGCGCAGGAGTTCGACGCCGCGGCGGCGCAGCACGCCCAGTTCGCGCTGGCCATGCCGAAGGGCTGGGACGCCGGCGACCTGACCGCGAGCCTGCTGTGGACCGCGGCCAGCGGCGCCGGCGCGGTGCGCTGGGGCGTCCAGGCGGCGGCGATCGGCGACGACGGCGCGCTCGACGCCGCCTTCTCCGCCGCGGTCGCCGTGGAGGATACGCTCACCGCCGCCGACGACCTGCACGAGACGCCGGAAAGCGCGGCGGCAGCGCCGGCCGGCGACCGGGCAACGGCGGGGCTGGTCCAGCTCCGCGTCTTCCGCGATGCGGCGCACGCGGGCGATACGCTGACCGCCGCGGCGCAGCTGATCGGCGTGCGCCTCCGCTTCGGCCTCGCCGCGGCGAACGACGGTTGAGGCCGGCCGATGCTGAAACTCACGCAGCTTTCCGGCTTCGGCGCACTGCGCCGCCCGACGGATTTCGACCTGACGATCGGCGCGAAGACGGCCGATATCGACCTGCACGGCTATCTTGCGGCCCGCGGCTACCGCAACGAACCGGAGGTCGCCGTGACCGTCGCCGCGGGCGTCCAGGTCTACGGCGCGACGACGGCGAAAGCGGGCCTGACGGTCGATCTCGCCGATTTTCCGCGCAACTGCCGGATCGCGCTGACCGTCCTGGGCGAAATCTGCGGCCGGGGCGGCGCGTCCGCCGCGGCCGGCGGCACGGCGCTGGAGGTCTCGGCCGGTAACGGCGCGGCCCTCGCCATCGACAACCGGGGCGAGATCAACGGCGGCGGGGGCGGCGGCGCGCGGGGCTCGAGCAGATACTGCCAGAACCGGGAAACCCACGGCAAAAACGCCGGGTGCGGGGGGTCCATTACGACCTGCGCCGGCGGCGCCGGGGGCGCCGGCTACGGGCCGGACGCCGCCACCGGCGGATCGTGGGGCCAGTCGCGCTCCTGCTCCGGCTGCGGCAGCTGCCAGGGCCGGAGCGGCTCGGCCGGCGGCGGCAAGGGGCAGCGCGGCGGCGGCGCCGGCGGCGCGGCCGGGGCCGCCGTGACCGGCAACGCCAACATCTCATGGACGAACGAAGGAGTGCGCAATGGCGCTGTTACCTGACTTGCGAAAACGCCTCGCCGGCTGCAAGGGCTGCCGCCGGCGCAGGGCCGCCCTCGGCGCGGCGCTGGACGCGGCCCGGCGGCGGTTCGGCTTCCGGAAAGCCGCCCCCGGCGGCATCCCGGAAGCCGTCCCCGACGGCGCACCGGACGGCATCCCGGACGGGGGGCGCGCGGCGCCGGATTTCAGCCGCTGGTTCCTGGTCGTCGAGCATATCGACGCCGGCAGCGGCACGGCGACCTTCCGGCTCAACGGCCGGGAGGACGAGGGCTACCGCCTGGGCCTGCCGATCCCGCTGGACTGGGACGGCCGCCCGGCCGGCCCCGGCCTGCTGATCGAGGCGATGGCCGCCGAGGCCCTGCCGACCGTGCGCCGGGAACTGGCCGGCGCCGGGCCGCCGGACTTCAGCCGGCTCAAGCCGCTGGAGGGCCGGAAAATCGGCATCGCCCGCCACATCGAACGCCACTACCGCTGCGAGGATTGCCGCTATGGCTGAACAGGTGCTCATCCGGCTCGCCGGCCTGGACCGCGAAACCGGAACCGTCAACGTCACCGTCAACGGAACGGCCCACGCCTTTCCGCTGCCGCTGGACGGCAACTACGAACCCCTGCGCGGCGTTGCGCTGCGCGACGCGGCGATCGACCAGGCGATCGCCTGCCACCACGCCGCGCGGGCCGAGGCGGCGCGCCGCCGGCCCGGCGTCTGCGAGACGGCGGCGGCGGAACTCGCCGTGCTCGCGGGCGAATTCGACGTGTCGGCGGACTATGCCGCCTATTGCGAGACCATGAACGCCCGCCCGGACCGCGACGCGCGCCATTTCAAGATGCGCACGGTGAACGGCGTCGGGAGGGCGAGCGCATGAGCGGCGCCGGAACCTTCGCCGAAACCCCGGCCGGAACCCCGGCCGAAACCCCGGCCGAGACCTCGACCGAAACTTTCAGGGCCGAACGCTTCGTGTTCGCGTTCAACCGCGACGCGCCGGGCTACGCCTGCGAAGCGGCGGTTTCGGACGACGCCGGCAATGCCGAGATCGACCATCCCTACGGCATGGTCGTGCTCGGCGGCAGCCTGACGGTCGAACGGCCGGACGGCGTTGCGGAAACGCGCCGCCGCGGCTTCGTCAGCCCGCCCGCCATTCCGACCGGCCGCTGGCGCTTTACCGCCGGGCCGGACGGGTGCCGCTATGTCTGCACCCACCCGCGCGACGGCGCGGCCTGGGCAAAGACCGCCATCGTTCTGGCGGCCGGCGAACGCAGCGCCGACCTGTCGGACCGCGGCTGGCTGCTGGTCGCCGACGGGACGGCGCGCGACGGCAGCGGCCCGCTGCCCGCCGAAACGCTGATCGACCTGACGGGGCGGGACGCGCCCTACCGCGTCGCCGCCGTGGAAGACGCGCTGCTGGTGGCGATCGACGAACGGCCGCCGGTTTGACGGCGCGCGCGACCGGCGGCGCCGGCGGCGAAGCCTTTCCGCTGGCCGAAGAAGCCGCTCTTCTGCTCGACCGGCTGCGCGAGGAGCCCATCCCGGAGGAGCCGCGGAACGCCGCCGCCCTGCGCCGGGCGACCCAGGCCGCCTTCGTCATTCTGAAACAGACGCGCACGCTGGCCGAACGGCGGGCGCGCGAACCCCGGGGAGACCCCATGACCGGAAAAGGACAAACCGGCCGGAACCGGCGCGTCGCCCGCCCCACAACGATCCGGGGGGTCGCCGCCGCCGCCGCGCGGCTGCTCGACCGGCTGCGCGAGGAGCCGCTGCCGGAGGATGCGGCAGCAGGCGTCGCCCTGCGCATCGCGACAAGGAATGCATTCCTTCTTGTGCAGGAAACGCGACTGCTGGCGGCCGAAAAAGCGCCGGTTTCCGCCATTTCGCACCCGGCGACGCCGAATAGAAATCGAAAAAACAGACCGTTCTTTCTATTTTCCGGAGAACCGGAAGAGGACCGGGACGACCGCGCGGCCGTCGACCTCGAGGCGCATCGCGAGCGGGTCCGCCGGCTGGCGATCGCCGCCCGGCGGCGCGCATGACAACGCGGGACGAAGAAGCCGGGGAGCTGTGCTTCTACAATTACCTGCTCGGCTGGAACTACAGGCGCGGCCAGTCTACGCCCACCCACCATCTGGACATCGCCGACTGGCTGGACCGGATGTGGCGAGGGCAACGCCGCCGCCTCCTGCTCATGGCGTTCCGCGGCGCGGGCAAATCGACGGTCCTCGGCCTGTTCTGCGCCTGGCTGCTCACGATCCGCCCCGATCTGCGGATCCTGGCGCTCTCGGCCGACGAGGCGCTGGCGCGGCGGATGCTGCGCAGCGCGCGCAAGGCGATCGAGCGGCATCCGGAATCCGCGCGCCTTTTGCCTGCGCGGCCCGACCAGTGGTCGGCGGAGCGCTTCACCGTCGCCGGCTCGCCCCACGGCCGCGACGCCTCCATGCTGGCCGCCGGGCTGGACGGCAACGTCACCGGCGCGCGCGCCGACGTCGTCGTCTGCGACGATGTCGAGGTGCCGAAGACCTGCGCCACGCCGGCCCTGCGCGACAAGCTGCGCGAGCGGCTGGGCGAGCTGGAGTTCGTGCTGACGCCGGACGGGATGCAGCTTTACGCCGGCACGCCCCACGCCTGGGATTCGATCTACGGCCCCGGACGCCCCGAAGGAGCGGGCGGCGGCAAAGCGGAAAGCGGGCCCGGGGGCGGCGGCGGGGCGGGAGGCGGGCCCGGGGGCGGCGGCGGGGCGGAGGGCGGCGGCTTCCTGGCCGGCTACGAGCGTTTCGAACTGCCGGTCATGGACGAATCCGGCGCGCCGGCGTGGCCGGAGCGCTACGGCGGGCGGCATATCCGGCGGCTGCGCAAGCGCTCCGGGCCGGCGCGTTTCGCCAGCCAGATGATGCTGCGGCCGGCCGACCCGGAGGAGACCCGGCTCGATATCCGCCTGATCCGGCCCTACGAGGCGGACCTCGACCTGCGCACCGCCAACGGCGAGCAGACCCTGTTCCTGGACGGCCGGCGGATGTTCCGCGCGTCGTGCTGGTGGGACCCGGCCTACGGCGGCGAGCGGCGGCGCGCCGCCAGCGCGGTCGCCTGCGTCTTCACCGACGACGACGGCGGTTATTTCATCCACGACGTGGAGTATCTGCGCAACGATCCGGGGCCGGACGGCCTCGACGCGGCGACGGCGCAATGCCGCCGGGTGCGCGCGTTCGCCGAGCGCAACCTGCTGCCGGCGGTGACGGTCGAGACCAACGGCGTCGGCGCGTTCCTGCCCGGCCTGTTGCAGGGCGTGCTGGCCGGGTCGGGGATCGCCGTCGCCCAGCGCCACACCCACGGCCAGAAGGCGGCGCGCATCCTCAAGGCGTTCGACGCCCGGCTCGCCGCCGGCGCGCTGCACGCCCACCGGGACGTGCTGTCCGGCCCGTTCGGCGACGAAATGCGGTCGTGGCGGCCGGCGGGCGGGGGCGGCAGCGGGCGCGGCGGCGGAGGCCGGGGCGGCGGGGGCGGCCGGGCCGTGGGCGGGGCGCGGGACGACGCCCTCGACGCCGTCGCCGGCTGCCTGGAGGTTTCGCCCGCGCAGGTGCGCAAGACCGCCCCGCTCCCCCGCCCGCCCCGCCGCTGGCCCGCCGCCAGCGGCGTGCACAGGGTGACGATGGCGTGAGGGGGAGAGAAGGGGCGAAGGCGCTTCAATGACCCCAACCGTCATTTCGGCCGAACGCAACCCCTCCCGTCATTTCGACCGAAGCGAAGCGAGTGGAGAAATCCGGCTGGCGACGGGCGACGGGCGCACGCCGGAGCCTGTGGCGTCGGTAGAGCGCCCTCCGGGTTTCTCCACTCCGCGCCTACGGCGCTCCGGTCGAAATGACGGGAGAGGGTGCGCTTCGGCCGGAACGGCCGCCGGGGCGGCGGCGGGGGCGGCGAAAAGGATTTGCGGGTGCGGCGGGCCGGTTCGAGAAAAAAAGTATTATTTTTTATTTTTTTCCTTGACAGGCGGTTTTCGCCGCCCTATGTTCCCCTTGTCAACGCCACCGGTGCGTCTGCCGCTCCCCGACGGGGCCTGCGGCGCGCGCGCCGGAGCCGGGTGAGCGAACGGCGTTGACGGCCGGACGGCCGCCCCGGATTTCCGGGGCGCGCCCGTATCCGGCCATTCTGCGATGCCGGCCCCTGCCGAAACTTCGACCGGGCCGGGCAACCCCCCGACGGACAACCCCCGACGGATTGCGCCACGGCCTTCCGCCGCCTCCGGGCAACGGGATCCGCTTTCGACACCCGTCACATCCTGGTCCGCACGCCCTGCGACGGCGCGGCAGCGCCGCGGCCGATCCGCCGACGGGGTCCGTCCGCCGACGGGGCCCGGCCCGAATCCGTCTCCGGGGGCCGGCATCGCATTCCTGCGCCCGCCCGGCCCGTCCCCTTTTCCGGCCTGCCCCGCCGCCCGTGCGCCGCCCCTTTCACCGGGAGGCGCGCACGCGGCGCCGCCCTGCGTTCCTGGGGGGGGCTGACAACCGGCCTTGCAGGGACGCCTTCACCTCCCCTGTAAACCGGAACAAAGGAGACTCCTGTCATGGCGACAGACGTCAACCAGTCCTTCTCCAAGCAATACGAGGCCGAGGTCCACGCCGCCTACCAGCGGATGGGCTCGAAGCTGCGCAAGACCGTGCGCACCCGCGACGGCGTGAAAGGCGCCTCCGTGGTGTTCCAGAAGGTCGGCAAGGGCGCCGCCTCGACCAAGGCGCGCCACGGCCAGGTGCCGGTGATGAATATCGACCACACGCCGGTCGAGGCGGCGCTGGCCGATTATTACGCCGGCGACTGGGTCGACCGGTTCGACGAGCTCAAGACGGCCCACGGCGAGCGCCAGGTCGTGGTCAACGCCGGCGCCTACGCGCTCGGCCGCAAGACCGACGAGCTGATCATCGGCGCCCTCGACGGCTCGGCCAACTTCGCCGGCGGCAAGGCCGACGGCCTCACGAAGGCCAAGGTGCTGGCGGCGTTCGAGGCGCTGGGCGAGGCCGACGTGCCGGACGACGGCGAGCGCTTCGCCATCGTCGGCTGGAAGCAGTGGTCGGACCTGCTCGGCATCCAGGAGTTCGCCGACGCCGACTATGCCGGCGCGGACGAGCTGCCGTGGCGCGGGGCGCAGGCCAAGAAGTGGCTCGGCGCGCTGTGGATGCCCCATTCCGGGCTGACCAGGGACGCCGGCAACGTGCGCCTCTGCCACTGGTACCACCGCACCGCGGTCGGCCACGCCAGCGGGCAGAACGTCAAGTCCGACATTTCCTGGCACGGCGACCGCGCCGCCTGGTTCGTCTCCAACTGCATGAGCCAGGGCGCGGCCCTGATCGACGCTTCGGGCGTCGTCACCCTGCGCTGCAAGGAGGGCTAGGCCCCCGGCCGGGGCGCCCCGGGGCGCCCCCGGAGCGCCCGCCTCCTCCTCCGGGAAGAGGCGGGCGCTCCTCCCTCCTTTTCGCCGAAGCAACCCGAAGCCCGCGCCGCCGCCGGCCGCGCCAAGGAATTGCCATGCCTTTCTTCGACCCCGACCCCATCGACCCGGACCTCGACCTCACCGGCCATGTCGGCCCCGGCCGCGCCAACCGCCTCGACGACCGGGCGAAGCTCGCCAGCGCCATCGAGAAGAAGACCGGCGCCGCGCCCCATGCCGAGCTCGGCCGCTTCGGCGCGGCGCTGGCGCAACGCTTCACCGGCCGGTCCGGCAGCCGCACAGGCGACGCCCTCTCGCCCGCCTTCCTCGGCGCCATCGGCGCAGCCCAGATAAAGCGCGGGACCGACCCGGACGCCACCGTGCTGAAAGACGGCCCGACCCGCAACGCCCTGCGGGGCTCGGGCAGGACCGGCGATCCAGACCTGGGCGGGACCTTCGCGCCCCTTCCGACGCTCAGGAAACCCGTTGGCCCGCCCCTGTCAAATCGGGCGCCCAACCGCCCGCAAGATGTCCGCGCCTTGCAGGGCAAACTCGCCAGCCTCGGCTATGCGCCGAGGGTCACGGAGAAGCCGCTATTTCCCAATAACGCAGCCAGCCGGCTATCGACACCGCCCTTCTACCCGTCGCGTAGCAGGAAAACCCCGGACGTTGCCGGCGGCCTGCACACCCTGCTCGACGGCATCCGCCGGTTCCAGCAGCGCGAAGGACTGAAGGTGGACGGTACGGTCTTGCCCGGCGGCCCGACCGAACGCGCCATCGACGCCCGCAACGAGCGCGCCCGCGCCGCCCGGCTCGACCGGCTGGAGACCGTCAGCCGCGAAATCATGGACAGCGACGCGCCGGAATACGCCCCGGTTCGCGACCGGCCCGCCGCCGACGCCCTCGCCGGCCTCGTCGTCGCAAACGAGGTGCAGGACCAGCGTCAGGCGCGTTTGGAGGAAAAACCGGAAAGCGCGCCTGCAAAAGACGGCCTTCAAAAAATCGACCGGCAAAAGAAAAACCCCGACGGTTCGGAAATGCCGGGCGGTTCGGAGCGGAAAAACGATAGCGAAGAAAAAAACACAAAAGATCTTTCCTTCGACTTCTCCGACATTCCTCCCGTCCTGGAGAAGTTCGACGACAACCACATCGAGTTACTGCAGCAAAAAGACTACTGGGAGAATCGGGCAACGCTTGTCGAAATCTTTGCCGAACTGGACGGCAAAACCGATGTCGCCGGGTTCGTCAGAAAATCGATCGCTGCCGAACGGCAGGAAGTAGCGGCGCATCTGGGGAAAGCCCCGGACACCGACACCGGCCGGCCCGGCATCGTTCTGGCGGGCGGCAGGGGCGGAGGGCGGTCAAGGCCGCAGCGGCCGCGCAGCATCGGGCGGGAAATCACCCAGCGGGGAATAGACCTCCGGGCCGAAAAACTTCTCAAGCAGATACGCAAATACGATCCGGGCTTCTGGCAATACCAGCTGCGCGCGCCCGGCCAGTCGTCGCGATACACCAGGAAAGACCTCCGGTTCTTCGAAAACAAGCTCCGGGAATATGCTTCCAAAGCCTCGCGCGAGATTCGAAAGAGACCGGGAACCGGTTGGTTTTCGGGAAAACTTCCGACAGTCGAAGGAAGACAGGACTGGCTTAAGGGATCGCACCGTAACGGCGGACTTATTCCCGAACATATCGCCGCCAGATTGCGCGGCCGGAAATTCCGGAACTGGGACCATTTCCGCACCGAGTTCTGGAAGACGATTGCCGCGGACCCCATGGCAAGGCGCGGATTCCGCGCCGAGGATATTCAGAGAATGCAGGGCGGCAAAGCGCCCCGAGCGGACGAGACGCAAAGGGACGGAGGGAAAGTTGTATACGAAATTCACCATATAAGACCGATCCGGGACCGCGGGGAACAGTACGACATGGGCAACATGATCATCTTGACCCCGTGGATGCATCGGCACATCCTGCCTTTCGACATTCATTACGGGCCGGGCCGCTGAATATGGAATACCTGCACTCCCGGGAACGGATCGTCGCACTGGTCGAAGAAATCCGGCGTCTCGACAGCGGCGAATATTCAAAGGAAACGGAAAGACAGCAGTCGGAACTTATCTCCGAGCTTGAAAAGGGCGTGTTGGATCCTGGCGTCGTCGACTACATGTATTTCGAGACGCCGTCGTTGACCGCCGGGCAGGTCGCCGACCGCGCGCTGGCCTACAAGCCGATCCCCCTGCCGGACGAGAGCGGGCGCTGAAGGGCCGGCCCCCTTCCGACGCATGTATCCTGCCAGGGCGGCATTTTTCACCCGGCAATATTTTCCGCCCTGAACTGCCTTTGCCGGCCGAAATCTTCAACACGCCAAACCCGAAACCGGCGGCAAGACCGGCGGACTGACCGGGGCCGGGGCGGAGTAGCCTGCCCTGAGCGAAGCCGAAGGGGAGAAATCCGGTCGGCGTTCCGTCGACGCCCGAGGTTCCGGCGCCTGGCCGGCGCCCGTCGCCGGCCGGATTTCTCCGCTCGCTCCGCTCGGTCGAAATGACGGCGAGGGGGTATGCGCTTCGGTCGAAATGACGGTTGGGGGTTGCGCTTCGCCCGAATCGGCGGCGCGCGCGCGGCCGCCGCCCCCACCCCCGTCATTTCGACCGGAGGACCGGCCCGCCGGGCCGGGGCGCCCCGGGGCGCCCGCCTCCTCTTCCGGGAAGAGGCGGGCGCTCCTCCCTCCTTTTCGCCGAAGCAACCCGAACCCCGCGCCGCCGCCGGCCGCGCCAGGGATATTCCATGCCGTTTTTCGACCCCGACCCCATCGACCCGGACCTCGACCTCACCGGTCGGTCCGCCTCTGGCGAATCGGGCGCCCAACCGCCCGCAGGACCGCCGCACCCTCCAGGGCAAGCTGGCGAGCCTCGGCTATGCACCGCGGGTCACGGAAAAGCCGCTGTTCCCGCACGGCGCCGGCACGCAGCCATCGACACCGCCCTTCTACCCGCCGAACGGCGGGACGGAATGGCAAGCCGCCGACGGACTGCAAGCCCTGCTCGACGGCGTGCGCCGGTTCCAGGAGCGCGAAGGTCTGAAGGCGGACGGTACGGTCCTGCCCGGCGGCCCGACCGAGCGTGCGCTGGACGCCCGCAACGAACGCGCCCGCGCCGCCCGGCTCGACCGGCTGGAGACCGTGAGCCGCGAGATCATGGACAGCGACGCGCCGGAATACGCCCCGGTTCGCGACCGGCCCGCCGCCGACGCCCTCGCCGGCCTCGTCGTCGCAAACGAGGTGCAGGACCAGCGTCAGGCGCGTTTGGAGGAAAAACCGGAAAGCGCGCCTGCAAAAGACGGCCTTCAAAAAATCGACCGGCAAAAGAAAAACCCCGACGGTTCGGAAATGCCGGGCGGTTCGGAGCGGAAAAACGATAGCGAAGAAAAAAACACAAAAGATCTTTCCTTCGACTTCTCCGACATTCCTCCCGTCCTGGAGAAGTTCGACGACAACCACATCGAGTTACTGCAGCAAAAAGACTACTGGGAGAATCGGGCAACGCTTGTCGAAATCTTTGCCGAACTGGACGGCAAAACCGATGTCGCCGGGTTCGTCAGAAAATCGATCGCTGCCGAACGGCAGGAAGTAGCGGCGCATCTGGGGAAAGCCCCGGACACCGACACCGGCCGGCCCGGCATCGTTCTGGCGGGCGGCAGGGGCGGAGGGCGGTCAAGGCCGCAGCGGCCGCGCAGCATCGGGCGGGAAATCGCCCAGCGGGGAATAGACCTCCGGGCCGAAAAACTTCTCAAGCAGATTCGCAAGTACGATCCGGGTTTCTGGCGATACCAGCTGCGCGCGCCAGGCCAGTCGTCGCGATACACCGGGGAAGACCTCCGGTTCTTCGAAAACATGCTCCGGGAATACCGTTCCAAAGCCTTGCACAAGATTCGAAAGAGACCGGGAACCGGCTGGTCGTCGAGAAAACTTCCGACAGTCGAAGGAAGACAGGACTGGCTTAAGGGATCGCACCGGAATGGCGGATTGATACCGGAGCATATCGCGGCCCAGTTGCGGGGGAAAAAATTCAGGAATTTTGATCACTTCAGATCGGAGTTCTGGAAGGCCATCGCATCAGACCCGGTAACGAGCCGCAGGTTTCGTTCCAAAGACATGCAGAGAATGCGTGACGGTAAAGCGCCCGAAGCTGACGAAACGCAGTGGATTAAGGAAAGGAAATCGTATGAAATTCATCACGCGAAGCCCATCAAGGACGGCGGGAGGGTGTATGACATGCGCAACATGATGGTCTTGACTCCACGCATGCATGACTATATTCTCCCACGGGAAGTTCACTATGGGCCCGGCCGGAAGCGATGAACAATCTGCTCACCAGAGATGAAATTATTACCCTGATCGAAGAAATTTACCGCTTGGATGGAACGAGCGATGAAACAGGAGAAATAGAAAGGAAAAGGAACGATCTTGTCGATGCGCTGATGGCCGGTGTTCTCGACCCGGAAATTCATAGTTATATGTATTGGTGGGAAATGCCGGAACTCACGCCCGAGCAGATCGCCGACCGCGCGCTCTCCTACAAGCCGATCATCCTGCCGGACGAGAGCCAGCGCTGAGGGGCCGTTACGTTCCGGACGAATGCATCCTGCCGAGGCCGCCTTCGAGACGCTGGGCGCGACCGACGCGCCGCACGACGGCGGGCGCCTCGCCCTGGCATGGTCGGTCGTCGGCTGGAAGCAGTGGTCGGACCTGCTCGGCATCCACGAATTCGCCGACGCCGACTATGCCGGCACGGACGAACGGTGGAGTAACGGAAAGAAGTCGTACAAAATTCATCGCGCGATTCCCATCAAGGACGGTGGACGGGTAAATGACATGAGCAACATGACGATCTTGATTCCACGCATGCATGATTATATTCTTCCACGGGAAGCCCACTATGGACCCGGCCGGAAGCGATGAACAATTTGCTGACCAGAGATGAAATCATTGCCCTGATCGAAGAAATAAGGCTTTTGGACAGAAGCGAACTAGAAGGGAAAGAGTTCGAAAAAAGATCTAACGAACTATACGATACTCTCATGAAGGGAGTGCTCGACCCAAGTATACCTAGTTACATTTACTGGGAGATACCCTCACTGACGCCCGAGCAGATCGCCGACCGCGCGCTCGCCTACAAGCCGATCATCCTGCCGGACGAGAGCGGGCGCTGAAGGGCCGTTCCCCTTCGCACGCATGTATCCTGCCAGGGCGGCATTTTTCACCCGGCAATAATTTCCGCCCAGAACCGCCTCCGCCGACCGAAATCTTCAGCGCGCCAAACCTGAAACCGGCGACGCCGCCGGTGGGCTGACCGGGGTCAGGGTCCCGGCGGCCTTCGAGGCGCCCGGCGAGGCCGACATGCCGGCCGGCCCCGATGCACCCCTCCCGAGGGATTCTTCTGCGAAAGGCCGCAAGCGTCCGCAGCGTTATCCCTCCCCCTCTTCAGAGGGGGAGGCCCGGACAAGAATCGGGGTGGGGGTGCCGTGGCCCCGGCACGGCCCTGCAGGCGCGGGGACACCCCCATCGACCTCGCTGCGCTCGGCCACTGTGCAACCGGGGACATGGGTAACAGTTCTGACCGGTTACATGGGTTACAGGTTTCCATTTTTGTTCATGTTGTATTGAGAGGTTGTTTTGGTTGCTGGGCCGGTGGGCTTGTGGGTAACCCGTCCGGGTTATCCACAAGTCCACGGGGCTTGCGTTTCGGCCGTTGCAGGCGCTCGGCGCGACGATCGATGCAGCCGAGTTCGATGAGTCCGTAGCGGACCTGCCAGAGACCGTCGTCCTGCTCGATCAGCGCGACGGCTTCGCCGGCGAGCGCCTGGTTGATGTAGATGGCGTTGCCCTTCCACTTGATCTCGCCGCTGCGGCGCACGCGGCGGCGCTCGGCGTCGTCCGGACAGGGCGGTTCGCGCAGCACGCCGTCCCAGGCGCGCCCGGCGGGACGGTAGCGGTCGGCCGGGGTGTCGTGGTCGAGCGCCGCATGGGGGCGCTCGAAATTGTAGAGCCGCTGGAAGGCGCGAAACCGCTCGATCTGGCGGCGCAGGTTCGCTGCCGGCGGGCTCGCCGTCTCCTGTTTGAGCGTCAGATGCAGCCGCTCGTGGCGGCCGTTCTGCTGCGGCTTGGCCGGCGCAATGCGCTCGGGCCGCACCCCGGCCTTGATCGCCAGGACCGCAAGCCGCGACAGGCCGCCGGCGCCGGTCGAGGCGAACGGCGGCCCGTTGTCCGAGCGCAGCGCCACCGGCAGGCCGTACTCGCGTAGCGCAGCGTCCAGGATCGGCCAGACATGCGCGGTATCGGCCCGCGCCACCGCCTGGCAGCGCAGAAGGTAGCGGCTGTGCGCATCCGACAGGGTCAACGGCTCGCACCGCGCCCCGTCGCCGGTCCGGAACCAGCCCTTGAAGTCGATGCACCACACGTCGTTGGCCGCCGCGCAGGCCGCAAACGGCGCCGAACGCGGCGGCGCGCGCCGGCGCAAGCGGCGCTTCACCGTCAGACCCTCGCGGTCGAACAAGGCCCCGATCGTGCTCGCCGCCGGCCAGACGACATCCGGGTCGTTACGCTGCAGCCACGCCCGCACCTTCACCGGGCCCCAGCTCGGATGCGTCCGCCGAACCGCCAGGCACGCCGCCGCAAGATCCGCACACAGCGACCGCGGACGCCGGTGCGGCGCGCGCGAGCGGTCCGAAAGACCCGAAACGCCGTCCCGCCGGTAGCGCTCAAGCCACTTGTACCCAGCGACACGGCTCACACCGAACCGACGGCAGATCGCCGCAAGCGACTCCTCACCGGCCTCAACCGCCATCACAAAACGCAGCCGTTCTTCCACAGCACAGGTCTCCTTCCACGCCATCGGCAAGTTCCTCCTCGCCGATCATCAGACCTGTTACCCATGTCTCCGGTCTAGACTGTTAACCATGTATCCGGTTTGCACCGCCACTTCCCCCTCTGAAGAGGGGGAAGGACAAGGTTGCGGCGGCCTGGCCCCTTTCGCAGGGGAATCTACAGGGAGCGGGGTTCGATCAGCACTTTTTTCGCACAGAAATCCGCTGAAGCGGGGGGAAGGACAGCCCGCCCTTCCGCCCGGCTTCCCCCGCACATCCGCGCGCTCGCGCCGCCGTCCGCTGCCTCCCTGAGGGCGGTGGCCGCGCCGGGCCGGAAGGCGATGCGCGTCGGCCGACGATAGCGTAACGCGCCCTTCCGGCCCGTTTCCCCGCCCCGGACTCCGGTCCGGGTTTTTTTTCGAACTACCAGAAAGGACTGAAAGAAATGGCCTATGCCAAGGAAAACCTGAGCGTGCTCGCCTACGCCAACGGCTTCACCCTCTGGCACTACACGACGCCGGACGCCGCGGGCGACGTCGACACCGCCGGCTATTTCGACGACGCGGCCGGCATGGTGCACGCCGGCGACATGGTGCTCGCCAATACGGAGACCGGCGGGACCGCGAAGGCCGGCCTGTTCCTGGTCGGCAGCGTCTCCGGCGGCAGCGTCGATGTCAGCGACATGCTCCGGGTCGGCGCCACCGACAGCGACTGATCCGTCCGCCATCCCGCAACCGCCGCCGGCCGGCGCCCTGTCCGGCCCCAAGTCCGGAAGGAGGGCCCCGGCCGGCGGCCGACAGGAGACCGCTCTTGACCGCCCTATCCCTTCCGCCGCCGCAAGGCCGGCTCCGCCGCCGGGCCGCGCTTGCCCTCGCGCCTGCCGCCCTCGCCGCCTTTCTGGCCGCCGGCCTGGCCCGCTGCGGCGCCGATGCGCCGGTGCGCGCCCTCGTTCCGCCCCGCCCGGCTCCGCTGCACGCGCCCGCCGCCCATGCCGCGCCCGCCTTCGAGCGGAGGCCGGCATGACCGGCCGCGAACGGATGGCCGGCGGGGTGGCGGAAGCCGTCCGCGCCGCGGTGCGCGACGAGGCCAGGGCGCTCGGCCTGCTCGGCAACGGCGACCGCGAACGGCTGATCCGCATCGAGGAGCGCCACCGCACCGTCGAAGCGCGGGTCGAGGCCATCGAAGGCAAGATCGACGCGCTGGCCGGCGGGCTCGCCGACGAACTCAGGGCGCGCGACGAGCGGGCGGAGAAACGCTTCGTCACCCGCGCCGAGGCGAGCGACGCGCTCGGCGACGTCCGCAAGGTCCGCTGGACGGTCGTCGTCGCGGCGGTCGCCGCCGTGCTGGCCGTCGCGCTCCAGGGCAAGGCGGTTCTATGACAAATATCCCAATCCGGCGTTTTGCAGACAGACCGGTCAGTCTATTTTGGAGGACTTCCATGCCCCCGCCCTTCCGTTCCCGCACCCTCGAAGGTTTCGCCGCCGAACTGGACGCCTTCGACTTCGGCGAAACCCGCCTCACCGGCGTCCATGTCCATCACACCTACCGGCCCGACCACGATGCCTTCCGGCGGCTCGGCGGCCGGCGCTGCGTCCAGGGGATGCACCGCTACCACACCGGCGCCCTCGGCTGGTCGGACATCGCCCAGCACGAAACGGTCGGGCCGGACGGCTCGGTCTGGTCCGGGCGCGGCTGGCGCCGGCCGCCGGCCAGCTCGCGCGGCCATAACGGCACGGCGCAGCGCCATCCCTTCATGTTCGAAATGATCGGCGATTTCGAGACCGTCGAGGACGAAGACCACGACCGGCTCACCGCCGCCCAGCGCGCCGCCGCCACCGGCCTGTGCGCCCTGGTCTGCCGGCGCTTCGATCTCGCGCCCGGCGACGCCGTGAAGTTCCACCGCGAACTCGGCGAACGGTGGAAATCCTGCCCCGGCAACCTGATCGGCAAGGACGAATGGATCGCCGATGTCGAAGCCTGGCGGCCGGACCGGCCCGCAGGCCCGGCGCCGGCCGCCGCCCCCGGAACGGCCGGAAACGGAGAAACGCCATGACCCTTCCGCAACCGTCCGAAGGCCCGGCCGCCGCGCCGGACCCGCTGCGCGACCCGGACCATCCGCAATGGGTGCGCCGGCGGCGCAGGACGGCCCTCCTGTTCGGCGCCAGCCTTGCGGCTTTCGCCGGCGTCGGAGCCGCGGCCATCGCCAACATGCTCGCAGGCAGGCCGGTCGATCCGAACGCGGCGGCCGTCATGTGGCCGCTGGGCAGCGCCGCCTGCGCCGCCGCCGGCCTCTATGTCTGGCAGGGCGTCAAACGGACGGACGGACCGTGATCGCCCCCCTCGTTACCGGCGCCGCCAGCCTGGCCGGCGCCCTCTTGCGCACCCTGTCGGGCAGCGGGGCCGTCCGCCGGGCGCTGGCCGTTCTGGCCGCCGGCGCCGCCATCCTGTTCGCCGTGTGGCGCGCCCTGGATTCGGCCGAGCGGCGCGGCGCGCAGGAGCGCCAGGCCGAAATCGACCGCGAAACCCTGAGGAGGATAGACGATGCGAACCGCGCTGAAAGCGACGCTAATTCCGGCTCTGCTCGCGACCGCCGCCTGCACGGCCGCTTCGACCGGGACTGACGCGAGCTGCCGCGCCTTCCGGCCGATCGCCTTCTCGGCGCGCGGCGACACGCCGGAAACCGTCCGCCAGGTCAAGGCCCACAACAGCAAATGGGTCTGCCTTTGCGAAGGCGACTGCCCGGAGCGGCCGCGGCGGGGCTAATCCGAAGTCAGGCCTGCACGATCTCCGGCGCGTGCCCGACCGGGAAGGCGACCGAGCGGGCGACGAAGCACATGGCGCCGGCCTTTTCGTGCAGGCGTTCCGCCGCCGCCGGGTCGCTGTCGCCGGTTATCGTCACCCGCGGCCGGAGCGTGACGCCGGTGAACTCGCCGGCGCCGTCGGCGTGGGTCCGCATCGTCCCCTCGGCGCGGTCCTCGTAAGCCGTGACGACGACCCCGGCGCCGGCGCACAGATGCAGGCGCCAGAGCATGTGGCAGGCCGGGAGCGCGGCGACCGGCAGGTCCTCCGGATTGTGCCGGTTTGCATTGCCACGGCAGGCCGGGTCGGCCGGGCCGCGGAGCACCGGCTTGCCGGGGCAGGCGATGCCGCGCTCCCGGCCGTAGCCCCGGTAGCGGCGCGCGCCATCGCCCCGGTTGCCGGTCCAGGCGATCGTGGCGGTGTAGGTGTGGTCCTTCGGCATGGGTCCCCCCTTGGAAGATCGTGACGGTACCGCCAAGCCGCCCCGGTCCGCGTCAAGGCAAGGCGCCGATCGCCGGACGATCTCGCGGTCCGTTTCTTGCCCAACAAAAAATAAGTTTGTTGGGCAAGGCTTGTCCGGGGAAAACCCGGAATCCTCTCCGGAACAACCAGAGTGCCGCCCCGGACGGAGCGGAGCGACGATCCGGGGCCCAGGGGCCTGCCCTGAGCTTGTCGAAGGGCCACGGGCTAAGGCCTTTCGGGTCTCTCCTGGGTCCCGGATCAAGTCCGGGACGGCAATTTGAGCGAAGGGAAGCCCATGGCAAATCGGCTGCTGTCCCGCGGCACAGGCCCTGCAGCCCCCCCTCAGAAGCGCGCCACGATCTTGCCGAACACGTCGCGGTTGCGCAGGCGCTCGATGGCGGCCGGGAAATCGGCCAGGGCGATCTCGCTGTCGATGACGGGCAGGAGGCCGGCCGCCATCTTGTCCAGGCTCTCCCGGCAGTTGCGCACCGACGAGCCGAACGAGCCGATGATCCTGAGCTGCTGCTGGAACAATGAATAGAGGTTGGTCGGCGCGCTGACGCCGCTGGTCGAGCCGCAGGTCACCAGCCGGCCGCCGCGCTTCAGCGAGAGCAGGCTGCCGGGCCAGGTGTCCGGCCCGACATGCTCGAACACGACGTCGACGCCCTGCCGCCCGGTCAGCCGCCGGACCCGGCCCTCGAAGCGCTCCGCGCGATAGTCGATGACATGGTCGGCGCCGAGCGCGGCGGCCTTCTCCGCCTTGTCCGCGCTGCCCACGGTCGTGATCACCGTGCAGCCGGTCGCCTTGGCCATGCGGATCGCCGTCGAGCCGATGCCGCTGCCGCCGGCATGGACCAGGATCGTTTCGCCCGGCTCCAGCTTCGCGTTGTCGAACAGCATGTGCTGCACCGTGGCGAAGGTGACGGTGGTGCAGGCCGCCTGCACCGCGCTGACACCGTCCGGCACCTTGAGGACCCGCGCCGCCGGGGCGACGAGCCGCTCGCGCGCCAGCCCGTCGACATGGAAGCCCATGATGCCGCCGATATCCTCGCACAGGTTCTCCTGCCCGGCCTTGCAGCGCCGGCAGACGCCGCAGAACAGGCCCGGATAGACGATGGCGAGGTCGCCGGGCTGCACATGATCGACGCCCGGCCCGACCGCCTCGACAATCCCTGAGCCTTCCACGCCGACGATCAGCGGCAGCGCCCGCTTGGCGAAGGCCATGCCGCGCACGCCGAACAGGTCGATATGGTTGAGCGACAGGGCCTGCATGCGCAACAGCGCCTCGCCGTCGCCGGGCGGCGGCGGATCGGCGATCTCGTCGAAGGACAGCTTTTCTTCCTCGATCAGGCGCAGGGCGCGCATCGGCGGTGCTCCGGTCTCTTTACCGTGTGCCGCGAATATCGGCCGCCCAGGCCGGCGCACAACCGGCCGCGCTGCCACACCCCTTAACCCGGATTTCTCACCGCAGTCATGACCTGCGCGGCGCTGTCGGGCCGGCAGGGCAGGAAAGCCGCGCCGCGCGATGCGGGGACATCGGGCAAGCGGCTTGACGCACCATGCCGGCCCGACAGCGCCGCCCTTCGGGTCGCGCCCCAATTCGCAATCCGGGGACGTCCGCCCGCGGCGTCGCGGGCCTCGACCGTAGTCCCCGCTACGCTTTTCGGCCCGCTCCCAGTACTGAACGGGGCGGATCGAACGTCCGGACGCGACGCAGGCCGTGACTGCGGTGAGAAATCCGGGTCAACCCACCGCGCGTAACCGCCACCGCTAAAGGAGTCCCGCCGATGGCCCTGTCCGCCATTGCCCTGTGTTCGCGCGCCCTGCTCCGGCTCGGCGCCCGCTCGATCGCCTCGTTCGACGAAGGCACGGCCGAGGCCGAGGTCTGCGCCAACCTGTATCCGGTCGCGCGCGATGCGCTGCTGAGCGCCCATCCCTGGAACTTCGCCACCGGCCAGGCCCGGCTGGCGCGGCTCAGCGCGGCGCCGGTCGCCGATTTCAGCCACGCCTTCCAACTGCCGGGCGATTTCCTGCGCGTGCTGTCGGCCGGCGGCGGCGGAAGAGGCCGCGGCCTGCGCTACCGCATTCACGAGCGCCGGCTGCACGCCAACGCCGAAGCGGTCACCCTCACCTACATCTTCCGGCCCGACGAGAGCACCTTCCCGCCCTTCTTCGACCAGGCGCTGATCCACCGGCTGGCGGCGGATTTCTGCCTGCCGCTCACCGAGAGCACGAGCCGGGCCGAGCTGCTCGAGAAGATCGCCGACGAAAGCTGGCGCCGCGCCCGCCTGATCGACGCCCAGGAGGACACGCCGCGCGCGATCGAGGACTTCGCCCTCATCCGCGCCCACGGCGGCGGCGCGGGCCCGGCCGCCTGAACGGCCTGCCAAGCGGTTTTCGACTTCGATCCTATCGACCCCGATCTCGAACTCCGGGGCGCCGCCGGAATCCCCCTCCCCTTGGATTCCCCTGCGAAAAGGGGGGGCCGCGGCGGGCGCGCCGCCTGCCCCGCCATTTCGACCGAAGCACACCCCCGTCCCGTCATTCCGACCCAAGCGCAACCCCCAACCCGTCATTTCGACCGAGCGGAGCGAGTGGAGAAATCCGGCCGGGGACGGGCGCCGGGCGGATGCCGGAGCCTTGGGCGTCGGTGGAGCGCCCTCCGGGTTTCTCCGCTCCGCCCCGGCCCCGTGGGCCGGGCCTCCGGTCGAAATGACGGGAGAGGGGGAGCGCCGCCCGCGCCCCGCCGATTCGGGCGAAGCACAATACCCAACCGTCATTTCGACCGAGCGGAGCGAGTGGAGAAATCCGGCCGGCGACGGGCGCCGGGCGGATGCTGGAGCCTGCGGCGTCGATGGAACGCCGACCGGATTTCTCCCCTTCGACTTCGCTCAGAGCCCGCCCTGAGCGAAGCCGAAGGGGCAGGCTGCTCCGCCCCGGCCCGGTGGGCCGGACCTCCGGTCGAAATGACGGCGAGGGGAAGGCCGCGCCGGCGCCCGTTTCCGCCTTATCCCCCTTTCGCAGAGGAATCCCCTGAAGCGGGAGAAGGACAGCCCGCCCGGCTTCCCCGGCGCCGAGCCCGGTCGCTCCTACCGGCGCCGATCTAACCGATTTCGAAAGAAAGGAAGAACTGCATGTCTCGCATCTCCTGCGGGCGGCGGCCGTTTCCGCGCGCCCTGCCCGCCGCCATCCGGGCCCTGCCATGACCCGGCAGCGCCTGAGCAAGACCAACTTCACCGCCGGCGAGATCGCCCCGGAGCTGCTCGGCCGCGGCGACCTGACGGCCTACGGGAACGGCGCCGCCCTGCTGCGCAACGTGTTCATCCTGCCGACCGGCGGCGTGACGCGGCGGCCGGGCCTGCGCTTCGTCGGACGGCTGCAGACCGCCATCGAGCCGGTGGCGGACGGCATAACCGCAACGGCGCCGAACGGCGGCGCGGCCGCCCGCGCCCATGACGGGGACGCCGCGACCCGGCTGGAGACAGGCACGCCGATCGGCGCGGCCGACCCCTATGTCGTCGTGCGGTTCGACCTCGGCCGGCCGCAGCCGATCCGGTTCGCCGACGCCGCGGACATTGCGTTGAGCCGCGGCGCGGCCTCCGGCGAATTCCGCATCCAGTACTCGGCCGACGACGACGCCTGGTCCGGTTTCGGTCCGGCCTTCGGCGTGACGGGGCGCACGGAATCGGTGCGCCGCAGCGATCCTTCGCATCGTCCGGTCGCCGCCCGCTATTGGCGGATCGCCCGGATCGGCGCGACCGATCTTGCCGCCGCCACGGTCTCGCTCTCCGGCTTCCATCTGTGGACCGACAGCGGCCGCGCTTCTGCCGGCCGGCTGATCGCCTTCGCTTTCAACACCGAACAGACCTACCTGCTGGCGCTGACCGGCCGGAACCTCGCCGTCTATGCCGGCGACGCGCGGATCGCCGACCTGCCGACGCCCTGGGCGGCGGAGCGGATCGGCCAGGTCGTGTGGGCCCAGAGCGCCGACACGCTGCTGATGACCCACCCGGACGCGCCGCCGGTAACGGTCACGCGCACTCTCGCCGGCAGCGGCGCTTCGGCGGCCGAGGACTGGCGCGTCGGCCCGTGGCGCTTCCTCGAGGAAGACAGCAAGGACGAAGACGACAAGCCGACCGGCACGGCGCTGCGCCAGCCCTACCGCAAGTTCGCCGACCCGGAAGTGACCCTCGATCCGTCCGGGACCGAGCGCAACGCGACCGTCTCGCTCACCGCATCCGAGGCCGTGTTCGACTCCGGCCATGTCGGCCAGCGCCTGCGGCTCGGCGGGCGGCAGGTCGAGGTGACGCAGGTCCAGTCGCCGACCGTGGCGTCCGCGACGGTGAAACAGACGCTGCTCTCCAGGGACGCGACCAGGGATTGGGAAGAGCCGGCTTTTTCGGCGCGCCGGGGCTGGCCGGCCACTGTGGCCTTCCACCAGGACCGGCTGGTCATCGGCGGTTCGCGCGATCTGCCGAACCGGATCTGGCTGTCGAAATCCGGCGACTTGTTCAACTTCGACCTGGGCGAGGGGCTGGACGACGACGGCATCGAATTCGCCATCCTGAGCGACCAGGTGAACGCCGTGCGCGCCGTCTTCTCCGGCCGGCATCTCCAGGTGCTGACTTCGGGCGCGGAATGGATGGTCACGGGCGATCCGCTGACGCCCGGCAACATCCAGCTCAAGCGCCAGACCCGGATCGGCTCGCCGGTCGACCGCCAGGTGCCGCCGCGCGACGTCGACGGCGCCACCCTGTTCGCCGCGCGCAACGGGCGGGAATTGCGCGAGTTCCTGTTCGCCGATGTCGAGCAGGCCTACCGGGCCGACGACCTCGCCCTGCTGGCGCGCCATCTGGTCGATGCGCCGGTCGACCAGGACTACGACCCGCTCAACCGCCTGCTCCACATCGTCATGGCCGACGGCAGCCTGGCGACGGTCACGGTCTACAGGGCGGAAAAGGTCACCGGCTGGAGCCGGCAGGAAACCGACGGCAAATTCCGCGCGGCCGCCGTAGTGGACAGGACGGTCTATACGATCGTCGAGCGGGCCGGCGGCCGGTATATCGAGCGCTTCGACGCCGCGCTGGCGACCGATTCGGCGCTCACCGGGTCGGACGCGGCGGGCAAGGCGGTCTGGAGCGGCCTCGGCCATCTGGAAGGCCGGACGGTCGCCGTGCTTGCCGACAATGCCGTGCGGCAGCCCCTGCCGGTCGCCGGCGGCGCCATCGCGCTCGACCGGCCGGCCGCGGCGATCGAGGCCGGCCTGCCCTTCGCCAGCCGGATCCGCGCCCTGCCGCCGGTCGCCCAGACGCCGCGCGGGTCCGGCCACGGCTCGCCGGTGCGGCTGGTCGAGGCCGTGTTCCGCCTGCTCGACACCCGCATGCTGCGCATCGACACCGGCGCCGGCCCGCGCACCGTGCCCTTCCGCACCCTCGGCAGCGCCGGCCTGCTCGACGCCGCGCCGCCCGCCTTCACCGGCGATGTCGCAATCCGCGCCCTGGGCTGGCTCAAGGGCGCCGCGCCGCCCTGGTCGCTGGAGCAGAGCGATCCCCTGCCCTTCACCATCCTCGCCGTCTCGACCGAACTGAAGGTCGGCGACTGAACCGCGGGCGCGCCGCGGCGCGCCTGCCCGCAAAGACCGGACCGAAAGGATTTGCCATGGCTTCCCTCTCTTCCCTGTCGACGGCGCTGTCCGCAGTCGGCTCCATCGCCGGCGCCGCCGTCTCCGCCTCCCAGGCGGACCGCGCCGCGCAACAGCAGATCGAGGCGCAGAACCGCGAATACGAAATGCGCGCGCGCCAGGCGAAACTCCGGCACGAGATCGAGGAGCGCCGGCGCAAGCAGGACCTGAAAGAGGCGCTCGCCGCCCGGCGGGCGCGCTACGGCGGCGCGGGGGTCTCCGCGGGCGCGGGCTCCGCGGCGGCGCTGCTGGCCGGCCTCCGGCGCAAGAGCGCGAAAGCGGGCGCCGAAGCGGCGGAGGAGAAGCGGCTCGGCCTGCAGTCCAACCTGCTGAGCGTCGAGAACAGCAACCGCCGCGCGCTCCAGGACGCCGCCTTCGCCGGCGAGCGGGCCGGCCTGAAGGCGACGTTCGGCCTCGGCGGCGCCGTCGTCGACGGGCTGAAGGCAAGCCGGAAGGAGAAGGCATAGCCCGCCGCTGCGCCTCCAACCGCATTTCCGTTTCCCGACCGCATTCTGAAAGAACAAACAATGTACGATTTCTCCCTCACCCACGGCATCGGCCCCGGCGAACGCAACGGCCGGCACGACCTCGCCGGCTTCGGCCGCAGGCTGGAACGGGCGGGCGGCCTCGATCCGTGGCCGCCCCATGCCTGGCCGATGGCGGCCTTCCCGGAAGCGCATACGTCCGACGGTTACATGCCCGGCTTCGGCGGCGCGCTGCGCAGCTTCCAGATCCGGGCCGGGCTGGACCCCGACGGCGTCGCCCGGCCCGGCGGCCCGACCGAACGCGCGCTCAAAGCGACGCTCGACCCCGCCCGGCGCGGCCGGCCCGTTACCGCCGACGAGGTCTACCGCGGCGCGCCGCCGGGGACCGCCGGCGCAGCGGCCGTGCCGGCGGACCGCCCGGCGGACGGCGGCGCGAAGGCGGCCGCGAAAATCCGGAAGCTGTCGCAGCAAACCGCCGGTCCGGGCGCAACCGGGGCGGGAAAAAACGGCTCCGGCGCCAATCGCCGCCCGCCGGTCCCCACCGTCCCGCCGCCGGGCGTCCGGCGTTCGGTCGGGGCCGGCGGCGTCAACGACCATGGCGACCTGCTCCAGGCCCGGCGCAACCTGGCGCGCGTCGGCTACGCGCCGCGGATAACCGGCCTCGGGGAACCCGACGGCGCGCACGGCGCGGCGGTGCGCAACGGCCTGCGCGCCTATCAGCAGGCCAAGGGCCTGAAGATCGACGGCCTCATGCGCCCCGGCGGCCCGACCGAACGGGCGCTCCACCGCCAGATCGGGGTCCAGCAGCAGCGCCTGATCGAACAGGCCGCGAAGGACGCGGCCGAGGCGGCGGAGAAGCTGGCCGCCGGCCACGGCGAGGCCCCGAACCCCAAAAGCGCCGCCGCCCGCACCCTCGGCGCGCGCATGACCGGCGCGAAGGTCGAAGCCCAGCAGCGCGAAGCCTACGCCGAAGCCCTCGGCCGCATGAAGCGGGCGGCGGCGGCATCTTCCGAACCGGAAAAGCCGGCCGGCGCAACCGCCGGCGCCGAACGGACGCACCCGGACAGAAGCGCCGCGAAGCCTCCGCGCGGCGGCGGCCATCCGCTGACGCGCAAACAGCCGGCGCACGCCGCACAACGCGCCGAGGCGCGGGAACGGGCAGAGGCGGAAAAGCACGCCGGCCTCGGCGGCATCGAGCACGAGGCGGCACGCGAAGACCGGTTCAATGTCGTAGACGGCTTCAGACTGCCCAAATCCACGGCCGATCTCTATTTCCGGATTCTTAAGGCAACCGCTAAGAGCAGCCATGGAATCCGGGAGGACATCCGCCGGGCGCCGCTCGGCAAGTTTCAGAAGTCGAGACTCTATCTATTGCTGGGCGAGCGGCTACAGCGCCCGGACCGGCCGCTGCCCAAAAAACGCGCAAAACGGTATCTGCCCTATCTGACCGAATCCGAACGCAGGATCGAGCGCCTTCGGGAAGCATCGTCCGCTCTTGCGGCTGGAACATTGCTGGCGGGCCGCCCGAAGCCCGGACGAAATCGGAGCGCTTCGGCCAGAACACGGAACCCGCGCAGCACCGACATGCCGTCCGCATCGGCTTTGCGACTCGAGCGCTACGGCCTCAGGATTCCCGGAATCAGACGATCCGTGAGCCTGCGGATGGCCGAACGAATGCTGGACAGGAAGCGGCTCGTTGGCCCCAGCCCGTCCTTCGAAATAGCGTTCGGTCGCGGCGCGCTCAAAGGAATTCCGCTCGCAGAGCAAAAGAGGATCAAGAGCTCGTATACCAATTACCTGGGCGAAGGCGGCGAAAGGAGCCTGCAATGGTTGCTCCAGGTCGCCGGAGCAAAAGGCACACGGATTGAGCATCGTCTTTTTGAAGCTGGAGGCGCCCGATTCGGCTTCGATGCAATCACGCAATTTCGGTTCGAGAAAGTAAGAGTAGGGAATCGGACGAAAATCGCATTGGTGGAGAATCGAGCTGGGCAAAACACCGGTCTGGAACTGAAGACCGGGCCGGGAGCGGACATGTCGAGAAACCAGCGCATCGGTCATGCGGCAACAGACCCGACAACTCCGGCAACGACCGTGACCAAAAGACCGGTCGTTATCAAGGCTCACCACGCCCAGTTCCTGAAGCAAGGGTTTCACGAAGCGAATCTGAAGACTTTTCAGCGGGGCTTCCGGGACAGTCTCGAAAGACAGGGCCATCTGCCCGAAAAGAATGTCGATCAGGTCATGCGGAATCTTGCGGCATTTCACCGGTTGAGCAACGCGGTCCGCCCGGTATCGACCGCCCAAGTCGTCGCGTTCACGATCATGTCGGTCGCCCTGATGGCGGGTCACGGAGCAGGGGAAACACAGCGCATACGAAGCCGTCCCGATTCTCGGGATTAGACGGCGATATCCAAGACGCTAGCCAGCTTGCGCGCCCGGTCCCCTTCCCGGACCGCACCTTCCAGCCATCTCTTGGTCCGGCTTTCGATCGTAGGGAATATGTCCTGATCAGGGAGTTCATATGCATGGGGGAGGTGTTCGTCGTACTCCACGACCATTTGCGTCATTTCCCGCTCGCTCAAATTCGCGCAGTCGATGGCATGGAGCAGAAAGCGGCGCGCCAAGTCTCGATTTCCGGCGAGATAATTCAGTATCGTAGCCCGGTCGTCGAAAAAACTTTCTTCCAAACGGTCTTCGCCGTGCTCAAGCTGAACTATATCGCGCAAGGATTGTTGTCGCTCCAGATGATCGGTCCATACATATTCTAACCATAGTTTGCTCAAATCGGCTGCAACATCTTCCAGAGAATCGCCATTCGTATGCCAGTAGTCTTTTTTGAAAAGGATACCGAAATACGGTGTCTTTTTTTCCAGGAAATGTCTATCGTCCCACCAAAAATACTGCTTGATTGACTCGTAAATTCGCCGTAGCCTGGATTGGTTCGTTTCGAAATATTCGATAAAATCGGTCGCGTAACGTAGGCTCCCGATGAAACCATACAGGTATCTTCGGCCGCCGTGGTACATCGACATGGATCTGCCGAAAGCCGCCCTGTGAATTTCGTCCGCGCCAGGAACGATTCCGCCGTAGCCTTCCCGAAACGAGCCGGCGATGTCCGGCAGCCCCTTATAGGTGAACTGTTCCCAAGTGACACCGTCGCCTTCCAGCCGGTAGAGCCGGGGCGATATTTTGCGGAAGCCGTGCGCCTCCAGCGTCGCGCCGAAGCCCGCCTCCATCACCTGGACCCAGAGGGATTTCTCCCGCGCCGCCATTCTTTCGCGCCAGTCTGGAACAATACGGGAACCAGCATACTGATCCCGCCCGATTGAAGCAACATCTCCACAATACATACGGCCCCGCTTCGCCCGCCGGTCCCGACCGTCCCGCCGCCGGGCGTCCGGCGATCGGTCGGGGCGGGCGGCGCCAACGACCATGGCGACCTGCTCCAGGCCCGGCGCAACCTGGCGCGCGTCGGCTACGCGCCGCGGATAACCGGCATCGGCGAACCCGACGGCGGCCTCGCCGCGGTGCAGAACGGCCTGCGCGCCTATCAGCAGGCCAGGGGCCTGAAGATCGATGGCCTCATGCGCCCCGGCGGCCCGACCGAACGGGCGCTGCACCGCCAGATCGCGGTCCAGCAGCAGCGCCTGATCGAACAGGCCGCGAAGGACGCGGCCGAGGCGGCGGAGAAGCTGGCCGCCGGCCACGGCGAGGCCCCGAACCCCAAAAGCGCCGCCGCCCGCACCCTCGGCGCGCGCATGACCGGCGCCAAGGTCGAAGCCCAGCAGCGCCAAGCCTACGCCGAAGCCCTCGACCGCATGAAGCGGGCGGGGGCGGCATCTTCCGAACCGGAAAAGCCGGCCGGCGCAACCGCCGGCGCGCAACCCGAGCATCCGGACGGCAGCGCGGCAACAGACCGGCCCGGCGGCGGGCATCCGCTGATGCGCAAGCAACCGGCGCAAGTTGCGCGACGCGCCGAGGCGCGGGAGCGGGCGGAAATCGACAAGCATGCCGGCCTCGGCGACATCGAGCACGACGCCGACTGGAAGGAGCGGCAGCAGGCCGCCGACGCGGCGTTCCAGGCCGGGGACCGCCCGGACCCGGACCGCACCGGGAGAATGCTTCGCGGCATCGACATCGCCTCCGAGCACGGCGCCCTGCCGCGGCGTCTCCGGCTCGAACTGGTGCGGCTGTTCGGCTACGGGACGCGCCCCGTGGCCGACCCGCGCCTTGCGCACCGGCACCTGGCGGTGCTCGACCGGCTGGCGCGGCTGCGCGAGCGGCGCCCGGACGTTTTCGAGACGCTGCCGCCGCGGCTGCGCACCGCCGTTGCCGTGCACCGGCATATCGGCGACCGGCTGGGCGGCGTCGATTCAGCCGACCGCTCGGCGGCCAACCTCGAGGCCCTGAAGCGCCGCAGCGCCCTGATCGAGCGCACGGTCGCCGACCTGCACAACCCGGACGGCCTCAAGACCCTCGGTCTCGCCGCCGACTGGCTGCCGGTCATCAGCGAGTTCAAGAGCGGCATCGAGGCTCTGATCGCGCTGCACAACTATGCCGAAGCGCGCGAGCGCGGCGACAGCGAGGCGGCGGAGAAATACCGCGAGGAAGCCGCCTGGGGGATGGTCGGGGCCATTCCCGGCTTGTCCTACACGAAAAAGGGCAGACGCCTCCTCAAGGCGCTCGCCACGCCGGTTACGCGACTGAACGCCAAGGCCGGCCGGGAATTCGCCCGGAAGATCGAGGAAACCGTCGCCCGGTACACGCGCAAGCGGGGAAAGTTGCCGGAAAACTTCAAGCCGGGACCGAGGCGGGAATTCAGCGAAAGATGGGCGGCCCGGCGCAAGGTCGCGATCATGCGGCGCTACGGGAAAAATCCGAAGCGGGAAAACCTCAAACTCGACGACCTGTTCCCGAACGGCATGGCCGGGCTGACCAAAGTGCAGCGCGCGGCGGCAAATATCGCGGTCGCGCGCGCCAAGGGCGGGGCCGGACAAAGCAAGGCGAACAGTGTGTTGCAGGACGCCGGCTTCGTCACGGCAACGAGGGGCCCGGGGCGCGCGGTGACCCTCAAGGAAATCGGCCAGCGCCGGTACGACATCGCAACGACAGACAAAGTCAGATCGTTCCTGGGCCTGTTCGTCTTTCCCGGAACCCACAAGGGGACGATCCGGAACAACGGAACCGTCCAGATCGAGATCAAGAGCGGCGACGGCGGGAAAACACCCCGCCAGAAGAAGATCGACAAAGAAGTAGTACAGGCCGCGCGACAGGGAAAACCCAAGGAAGTCGCCAACCGAAAAGACCACTTGGTCATCGTCGGCGTCGAGGATATGCAGGTGCCGACCCACTGGATCGACAAGGACGACTTCGCCGCCGAACTGGAAAAATCGCTGATCGGAGGGTTCGGCCGGAAGAGGACCGACGCCTTCCTGAAAGACCTCGACGAGTTCTACCGCAACAGTACGGACGAGAACCCGATCCCCATCGGCGTCGTCCTCCTGTACCTCGCCGGGAGCCTGCACCGGCTGGACGGCGAGGACGAACGGAACCGCATGTAGACGGAACTTGTGCGCCCGGACCCTTTAGTCCAGTTCGATGCCGAGGGTCCGGGCCACTTCTTCGGCGTCACGAACGTCTCGCCTGTCGTTTTCTATGAAGCGCATGGCAGTCTCTCTCTTCTCCTTTTCTCCGTATCTCGGATAGTCCTTGAAGAACCTGACCTTTTTCAACCATTTCAACTCTTCTTCCAGCGTCGGCACCTTCCGGTTCACTTCGGCGCGGAGCCGGCGCCGGCAGTAGTCGAGGTCCCCGGCGATGTAGTGGGCGTAGACGTCGAGGAGATCGTTGTCCGTCTCGTCCGGGTCCTCGCGCGTGAACATGCGCCAGGACAGGGAGTCCCGCGCCGTCATCCATGCATCGATCGTGGGTTTCATGCAGGCTTCCCAGTGCCGAGCCAGCCGGGCCGAGACCTCCTCGACGCCCAGTTCCGCCGTGTCCCACCAGCCCTGGACGAAGCCGGTCGATTCGAGATGCTCCTTTGTCGTGCGGTATGCCGGCTCGACATCGTACAGGCGTTCGATCGGCGGCGGCGGCGGCGACCGGTCGATGCCGCGAAACCATTTCCGAACCGAATCTTTCCATGTCCAATTTTCTTCCATCCATTCCCGATGCCAATCCCGCCACTCCCTGCGCCGTTGCCATGACAGGTCGTAGAATCCTCCTCCGATCGAAAAGGTCAGATGCACCCTGACACTTTTCCGGATCATCGGGTTGAGCCATCTGTGCCTGTCGTTCGGGTCGAGCCGCTTGATCAGGTTGTCCAGCCCGGCGAGTTCGAAGCCGGTCTCGTCAGCGAAGCAGGTGGCCATCAGCCGGTCCAGTGCGCCCTCCTCCGGCCGGTTCGGACGGGCGTCGTCACGCACCTTTTCCTCCAGAATATCTTTCGGCGCCGGGCCGAGCAGGGTGCGCCAGATCACGCCGTCGCCGTCGAGCCGCCAGTGCGCCGGGCTGACCGGCTTCCAGCCCAGTTCCTCAAGCCGCGCCCCGAATCCGGCCTCCGCCACCTGCACCCAGACCGGCTTGTTCGCCGCCGCCATATGCACCGTCTTTCTCTGTGAACATTCAGGCAACTACCACAGCCGCCGGCCCGGCGGCAAGGCGGTTGCGGCGGCCCCGGCGAGCGCAACGGCCGGGACGACCTCGCCGGTTTCGGCAAGGCGCTCGAACGGGCGGGCGGCCTCGATCCCTGGCTGCCCCATGCCTGGCCGATGGCGGCCTTCCCGGAAGCGCATACGTCCGACGGTTACATGCCCGGCTTCGGCGGCGCGCTGCGCAGCTTCCAGATCCGGGCCGGGCTGGACCCCGACGGCGTCGCCCGGCCCGGCGGCCCGACCGAACGCGCGCTCAAAGCGACGCTCGACCCCGCCCGGCGCGGCCGGCCCGTTACCGCCGACGAGGTCTACCGCGGCGCGCCGCCGGGGACCGCCGGCGCAGCGGCCGTGCCGGCGGACCGCCCGGCGGACGGCGGCGCGAAGGCGGCCGCGAAAATCCGGAAGCTGTCGCAGCAAACCGCCGGTCCGGGCGCAACCGGGGCGGGAAAAAACGGCTCCGGCGCCAATCGCCGCCCGCCGGTCCCCACCGTCCCGCCGCCGGGCGTCCGGCGTTCGGTCGGGGCCGGCGGCGTCAACGACCATGGCGACCTGCTCCAGGCCCGGCGCAACCTGGCGCGTGTCGGCTATGCGCCGCGGATCGCCGGCATCGGCGAACCCGACGGCGGCCTCGCCGCGGTGCAGAACGGCCTGCGCGCCTATCAGCAGGCCAAGGGCCTGAAGATCGACGGGCTGATGAACCCCGGCGGCGCGACCGAGCGGGCGCTGCACCGCCAGATCGCGGTCCAGCAGCAGCGCCTCAAGGACCGGCACGGCGAAGACACCGCGAAAGCGCGGCGGGACCTCTCCACCGTCTCCGGCACGGTGCGCACTGCCGACGCCGAGACCCTCGGCGCCCGCTACACCGGCGCCGCCTTCGACAAACAGCGCAGCGAAGCCTACGCCGAAGCCCTCGACCGCATGAAGCGGGCAGGGGCGGCGGCGGGCGGTGCGAGCGGCAGCGGCAGTGCGGAAACCGGCAAGACCGCCGCCGGACCGGTAGGTGGAATCGAAACTGCGCCGGCCTCCGCGAAGGCGGACGCACCGCGCCGGCCCACCCTGTTCGAACGGTCGCTTGCGGCGGAAGAACAGCGGGCCGGAGCGCTGGCCGCAAAGCGGATGCACGCCGGCCTTGGCGACATCGAGCACGAGGCCGAGCGGGTCGAACGGCGGCAGCGCCGGGCTGCGGCGGAAAAGGCGTACCGGACGGCACGCCGGCCCGGCCTCGATGCCGCCGGCAAGGCGATCCGCAGCATCGACATCGCCATCGAACACGGCGCGCTGCCGCGCCGCTTCCGCCCGCTGGTCGGCCATATATCCGGCACCGGCCACCGCCCCGACCCCGGCCGCTATCTGGCGGTCCTCGACCGGCTGGCGCTGTTGCGCGAGAAGCGCCCGGCTGTCTTCGAAACCCTGCCGCCGCGTCTGCGCACGGCTGTCGCCGTGCACCGACATCTGGAAGCCAAGATGGGGCGGCTCGACACGACTGGCCAGACTGACAGCGAACGCACCGCCCTCCGGGCGCGTAGTAGCCTCATCCGCAGCGTCGCCAACGAACTAGAAGGCTCCGAAACGTTCCGGATCCTCGGCTTCGCCGCCGACTGGCTTCCAGTCATCGGCGAGGTCAAGAGCGGCGTCGAGGCCCTAATCGCGCTGCACAACTATGCCGAGGCGCGCAAACGCAACGACCGCGAGGACACCGCCCGCTACCGAGAGGAGGCCGCCTGGGCGATCGTCGGAGCCATCCCCGGCCTAGCCTACACCCGGAAAGGCCGGCACCTGCTTCGGCGGATCGACGTCCCGGTTACGAGACTGAGCAAGAAGGCCGGCGTCACGCTCGCCCGCAGGATCGACGAATCTTTGGCCGGGCGGAATCGGGCGGGGGAGGAAGGCAAGAAAGAGGCGGGCAAAGGGGAAGAAAGGCTCCCCAAAAACTTCGACCGATCAGGAAATCCGAAGCCGATCGGAAAGCTAATCGCCCGGTTCAAGGTGGCGACCGTCGATCGTTACGGGAGAAAATCGAAGAGAGAGAATCTCAAGCTCGACGATCTTTTCCCGACCGGCATGGCGGAACTGACGAAAGAACAACGCAAGGTCGCGAATATGCTGGTCCAAGACGCCAAGGGAAGAGCCGGCGAAGATACGGTCGCCAAATGGTTGCAGGACGGAGAATTCTCTACCGCGGTCGAGAAATCGGGACGCGCGTTTCGAAACAACGCCGGCCGCCTCCGGCAATACGACATCGCGACGACCGACAAGTTCATATCTGTGCTCGGTTTGTTCGTTTTCCCGGGAACTTACAAAGCGACAGTCAAGAACAGAAATACAGTCCAGATCGAGGTCAAGAGCGGTGGCGGCGGGCGAAGCCGCCGTCAGAAGGACATCGACGAAGAAATCAAAAAGGCCGCACAGCAAGGAGATGCTAAAACGGTTGCTGGCAGAAACGACCTGATGATCGTCGATGTCAGGGAGTTTCGGGTGCCGACCCATATGGTCGACAAGAACCGTTTCGCCGAAAGCCTTCGGAGGCCGCTGACCAAACATTTCGGAAAAAAGAAGGCCGACGATTTCCTCAGGGACCTCGACGAATTTTACCGGGCGAGCGCCGACGCCAGCCCGATCCCCTTCGGCGTCGTCATACTGTATCTCGCCGGACGGCTGCACCGGATGGGCAGCGAAGAATAGCCAGCTCGGCCGGATCGAATGCCCGGACCCTCAATCGAGCTTCAGATCGAGGGTCCGAGCCACCCTCCGCGCGAGACGGACCTCCTCCTCGGCGGACTCAATAAAGCGCAGGGCAGTCGCTTTCTTTTCTTTTGGCCCGTAGGTCGGATAATCCTTGAAAAACCTGACTTTCTTCAACCAGGCCAATTCTTCTTCCAGGGTCGGCACCTTCCGGCTTACTTCGGCGCGGAGCCGGCGCTGGCAGTAATCTAGATCGCCGACGACATAGTGGGCGTACACGTCCACAATACTGCTGGCGGTCTTGTCCGGCTCCGGCTCAGTGAACATGGAAAATTCGAGGGTGTCCTTCCCGGTCGCCCAAGCGTCGATCCGCGGCTTCATATACGCTTCCCAATGCCGCATCAGCCGGGCGGACACCTCCTCCACGCCGAAGTCGTTCGTATCCCACCAGCCGCCAACATAACCTATCCCCCTGCCATACTTTTCTTTCGTGCGGTATACCGGTTCGACGTCGTAGAGCCGCTCTATGGGAGGAGAGCGCCTCCTGCCGCGAAGTTGCCGACGGAGCGCTTCCTTCCACGTCCAGTTCGCCCCCATCCATTCGGCATGCCTGCGGCACGACAAATCGTAAAACTCGCCGCCGACCGTAAAAGACAGATGGACCCTCACGCTGCGCCGGATCGTCCGGTTCAGCCAGCGGTGATGCCTGCCCGGATGCAACCGCTTGACCAAGTCGTCCAGCCCGGCGAGCTCGAAGCCGGTCTCATCGGCGAAGCAGCCGGTCAGATCGATCCCGTCGGCTTCCGGATCCCAGTCCTCCCCCCATGGCCGGTCGAGCATGGTGCGCCAGATCACGCCGTCGCCGTCGAGCCGCCAGTGCGCCGGGCTGACCGGTTTCCAGCCCAACTCCTCCAGCCGCGCCCCGAACCCGGCCTCCGCCACCTGCACCCAGACCGGTTTGTTCGCCGCCGCCATATGCACCGTCTTTCTCTGTGAACATTCGGGCAACTACCACAGCCGCCGGCCCGGCGGCAAGGCCGTTGCGGCGGCCCCGGCGAGCGCAACGGCCGGGACGACCTCGCCGGTTTCGGCAAGGCGCTCGAACGGGCGGGCGGCCTCGATCCCTGGCTGCCCCATGCCTGGCCGATGGCGGCGTTCCCGGAAGCCCGCACGTCCGACGGCTACATGCCCGGCTTCGGCGGCGCGCTGCGCGGCTTCCAGATCCTCGCCGGGCTGGACCCGGACGGCGTCGCCCGGCCCGGCGGCCCGACCGAACGCGCGCTCAAAGCGACGCTCGACCCCGACCGGCGCGGCCGAACCGTTACCGCCGACGAGGTCTACCGCGGCGCGCCGCCGGGAACCGGCAGCGTCAGCTCCGAGCGCCCGGCGGACGGCGGGGCGAAAGCGGCCGCCCGGCTCCGGAAACTGGCGCAGCGCACGGCCGATCCGGGTGCAACCGGGGCGGGAAAAGGCGGCTCCGGCGCCAATCGCCGCCCGCCGGTCTCCACCGTTCCGCCGCCGGGCGTCCGGCGTTCGGTCGGGGCGGGCGGGGCGAATGCCCACGGCGACCTGCTCCAGGCCCGGCGCAACCTGGCGCGCGTCGGCTACGCGCCGCGGATTACCGGCATCGGCGAACCCGACGGCGGCCTTGCCGCGGTGCAGAACGGCCTGCGCGCCTATCAGCAAGCGAAGGGCCTGAAGATCGACGGGCTGATGAACCCCGGCGGCGCGACCGAGCGGGCGCTGCATGCGCAGATTCGCACCCAGCAGGACCGGCTGAAGACGCAGATGGCCGCCGACGCCGGCGAGGCGGCGGAGAAACTGGCCGCCGGCCACGGCGAAGCCCCGAACCCCAAAGCCGTCGCCGCCCGCACCCTCGGCGCGCGGATGACCGGCGCGAAGGTCGAGGCCCAGCAGCGCCAAGCCTACGCCGAAGCCCTCGACCGCATGAAACGGGCGGGGGCGGCAGGAGGAGGAGGCGCAGAAGCCGGCACCGAACGGAAACCGCCCCAGAATGCTGCGGCGGCATCGATCCCGCCCGCCACGACGCTTAGCGCCGTATCGGGCGCCGAGGACCGCGACAGGGCGGAAGCGCACAAGCACGCAGGTCCCGGCGACATCGAGCACGAGGCCGAACGGCGCGAGCGGCAAAGACGCCAGCGCGCCGCCGACCGGGCGTTCCGGACGGGGCGCGGCCGGGGTTCCGGCGCCGTCCGCACGGTCCAGCGCGGCCTCGATATCGCAATCGAACACGGCGCCCTGCCGCGCATCTACCGGCCTTGGCTGGAGCGGACGTTCGGCCCGCGGGCTTCGTCCGGCAGCCCCGAAGCGTATCTCGCCGCCCTCGACCGGCTGACCGCGTTGCGCGACCGGCGCCGCGCCGTGTTCGACACCCTGTCGGCGCGCCTGCAGACTGCGGTGGCCGTCCACCGGCACATCGAAACCAAATACGGCGGGACCGGCGCAAACGGCGGGCCTCAGGGCGGCCCCGAAGCGCGCCGGCGCCGCGCGGCGTTGGTCCAGGGCGCCGTCGACGACCTTCACAGGCCGGACGTTCTCAAGAACCTCGGCCTCGCCGCCGACTGGCTGCCGGTCATCGGCGAGATCAAGAGCGGCGGCGAAGCTCTGATCGCACTGCGCAACGCCATCGCGGCGCGCGAACGCGGCGACAGCAAGGCCGCCGCCCGCTACGGCGAGGAAGCCGCGTGGGGCATTTTCGGGGCCATCCCCGGCCTGTCCTACACCAGAAAGGGCCGGGCCCTTCTGAAGAGGCTCGCCGCGCCGGTCGGGAAACTGAACGCGAAGGCGGGACGGGAATTCGCCCGGAAGGTCGAAGAAACCGTTTTCGGCCGGATCGTCGCGCAGCGCAGACTCGCCATCTTCGAGGGCAACTGGGAGGATCCCTCCATCCGGAAATTCGATCCCAAAGAAGTGTTCGGCGATTCTCTGGGAAAGATGGACGAGAATGAACTGGACGAAGCGATCCGCCTGATTCGATTCGCGAAAGGAAGCGCGGCCGAGAAAACGGTGAACAGGACCATGCAGCGGGCCGGCTTCGAGACAAGCACCGAGCGATCCGGCCGGGCGGTCAACCCCGATGAACTCGGAACCCGGATCTACGATATCGGATCGCCGCAGGCCGTCAAATCGGTCGCCGGCCTGTTTCTCGCGCCGAGGGACTACAAGGGAACCGCCAAGGGCGGCAAGATCACCGTGGTCGAAGTCCGGAGCGACCTCGCGCAGGGGACTGCCAAACAAAGGGCGAAGGACGAAGCGGTCAAGACGGCGATTGGAAGGGGAGACTTTCCTGAAATCCTTACGACGGACGGCCAACAGGTCGTCGCCGACCTGCGGTTGTTCCGGGTTCCGATCCACCAGATCGACAAGAAGGACCTGGTCGAGAGCGTCCAGAATATGCTTGCCCGCCGGTTCGACAAGCAGACGATCGACGACCTCGTGAAGGACATCGAGGCATTCCACCGCCGCAGCAGGGACGGGGAGGCGAAGCCGTTCGGCATCGTCATGCTCTATCTCGCGTCGCGCCTGCGATTGGCGAAACCGGAGGCCTGAACCCCCCTGCGAATGGGCGAAACGCCCGGGATCTCAATCCAGGTCCAGATCGAAAGCCCGGGCCATGTTCCTCGCCAGTCGGACCCGTCGTGCGGTATTTTCGATAAGTTGTTGTGCTGTTTCTTTTCTTTCCTTGTCGCTATGCCCTCTAGCAATAGGATCATCGAAAAATCCGACCTCTTCGAGCCACGCCAGTTCTTCTTCCAGGGTCGGCACCTTTTGGTTCACCGCGGCCCGGAGGCGGCGCCGGCAATAGTCGAGATCGCCGACGATATAGTGGGCGTAGATGTCCAGATCGTCATTATAGGTCTTGTCGGGATTTTCGCGCGTGAACATGTGCCAGGACAGGACATCCTGCGCTGTCATCCACGATGCGACTTTCGGTTGGATCCATGTTTCCCAATGCCGGGTCAGCCGCGCGGAGACTTGCTCGACGCCGAGTTGCGCCGTGTCCCACCATCCGCCGTTATAGCTATCCCAACTGCGGGCCGCCGGCTCGGCATCCTGAAGTTCCGCCGAACGCGGCCAATCGTAAAACCCGAGCCATTCCACGAACCTGCTCCACAAGGTCCGGTTCGCTTGTTCCCATTCCGCAGCCTCGCGGATCGAAGCGTCGCGGTACAGGCTCCAGATCGAGAAGGGCAGGTGGACCTTCACGTTCCGGCGGATCATCGGATACATCCACCGGAATTTTTCGCCGGGCTTGACCTTCCGGATCAGCTCGTCCAGCCCGACCATCTCGAAACCGGTCTCGTCCTCGAAACAGGTGGCCATCAGCCGGTCCAGTGCGCCTTCCTCCGGCCGGTTCGGACGGGCGGTCTCATACAGCATGTCTTTCAGAACGTCTTTCCGCGCCGGGCCGAGCAGGGTGCGCCAGATCACGCCGTCGCCGTCGAGCCGCCAGTGCGCCGGGCTGACCGGCTTCCAGCCCAGTTCCTCAAGCCGCGCCCCGAACCCGGCCTCCGCCACCTGCACCCAGACCGGCTTGTTCGCCGCCGCCATATGCACCGTCTTTCTCTGTGAACATTCAGGCAACTACCACAGCCGCCGGCCCGGCGGCAAGGCCGTTGCGGCGGCCCCGGCGAGCGCAACGGCCGGGCGGCCTCGATCCCTGGCTGCCCCATGCCTGGCCGATGGCGGCGTTCCCGGAAGCCCGCACGTCCGACGGCTACATGCCCGGCTTCGGCGGCGCCGTGCGCGGCTTCCAGATCCTCGCCGGGCTGGACCCGGACGGCGTCGCCCGGCCCGGCGGCCCGACCGAACGCGCGCTCAAAGCGACGCTCGACCCCGACCGGCGCAAGGCGGCGGCCATCGGCGCGGCGCAAGCCGGCATGAGCGACGGCAAGACGGACGGGCGGGACCGCGCAATCCTGCTGCGCGCCGAGCCCGTCATAGACGCCATCGACGCCAGGGCCGCCGCAGCCGCAAACCGGAAGGGCGGCAGCGCCTCTCCGAAACCCGGCGACGTTCCCAAAGACACGATCCTGAAGCTGGAACGTTGGGGCTACCGGATTCCGGGGCTCGACAAGGCGGTCAGCCAGCGGGTCGTCGCGCGGATGATGGAGGCGAAGAGGACCGTCGGGAAAAATCCGAAATTCGACGACATCTTCAAGGAAGTGGTCCGGGACCTTCCGGACGACGTTCAAGACAAGATGCGCGCTTCTTTCTCCAACTATCTCGGCGCAGCAGGCGAAAAGAATCTCGTTTTTCTCCTGACGAAATCCGGAGCGAGGGAAGTCGAGCGAACAAGCCGGCGCTTCAAGGTAAACGACACGACCTTCGCGTTCGACGTCCTGACGGACTCCGCCTTGCAGGTTCGCAGGGGCCCGCTCGGAAAACGGGCCGCGCCGGTCAGGAAAGCCTCCGGAATGAAGACCGGTCTCGATTCGAAGCTCGGACCCGAATCGGGCCCTTCGAAGAACCAGAGAAAGGCTCACGCGGACATAGAAAATGGGGAAGTCGCCAAGGCGGTGACGGATCCAGATGGAGTCCAAGTGGACCAAGCGGCATTCCTCAGGCAGGATTTTCGCGAACTGCATCTGCCAGCGCTTCAGGAAGGGTTCCGGGAGAGCCTGCTGGACCAGAACCTGCTGACTGTTGCGCAGATCGAGCAGGTCATGCAGAATCTGGCCGCCTACCACAGGCTCAGCAAATCCGGAGTCCCCGTGACCGCCGGCGAGGTCGTCGCCTTCACGATCATGTCCGTGGCCATGATGAAGGCCCTTGAAGACGGAAACGAGTGATCCGGGGGCGAATGCCGGCCACGGCGGGCGTCGCGGATCGCGCGGCGGCCGGCTCCCAAAATCGAACGGTATTCCGACCGCCGCGCGACCATTTTATTGCTCGATCCCCGTCTGTGCTTCGTCGCTGCCATCCCGAACCGGTCGCCCGGACCTCTGTCAGCCTGCTCCGGCTATACCTCAAGGTCGAGGGCGGTGGCCAGGCGGCGCGCCTGCATTGCGGCCCGTTCGTTGCTCCGCTTATGCGACTTGCAAATTTTGAGCAGCCTCGCTTCGCGTTCGGGATCGTCCTCCGAATATTTCAGCAGAGCGGAGGGCGGCGACGCTTCGAATTTCTCCCTGAGGTCGGCCATCGTCATTTCGCCAAGCCGAATCATCTCCATGATGTGGCCCAAGGACATTTCGCGACGCCCTGCCAGATGATTGTACAGGGCGCATAGGATGCTACCGTTCAATCTCTTAGGCTCGTAGCTGAAATCAAGATCGACGAGATTCTGGAACGTAAGCCGTCTTGAAAGATGCCATTCCCAGACATATTCGACCCAATAGCGGCTCATCAGGGCGGCCAGCTCCTCTACCGACAGTTCCCGCAGATACCAACCGCCGATTTCGGCATTGAAGTGCTGGGAATAGTGCGGTTCCTTGCTGTAGAGTTGATAGTGGGGAAGCGGGCGAAACGTCCGCCAGATCTTTCCCAGCCATGTTTTCGGCCGCCGCGCCGTGTCGGCTTCCCCTTCCTTCCAGTCGTACAACCATTCGATCGTGCCGACCCGATCGTAGTAGCGTCCCCCCCAGTGGTGGCGGAGCGGCCGCAGGCCGAATTCCCCCGGATTGTCGCCAAAGGCCTTGCGGTAGAGCTCGTCCGAGCCGGGGATGACGGCGCCATGGCCCTCGCGCAGGCAGTTCGGGTGTCCCTTGAACCCCCGGAAAGTGAACTGCTCCCAGACGATCCCGTCGCCTTCCAGCCGGTAGAGCCGGGGCGATACTCGGCGGAAGCCGCGCGCCTCCAGCGTCGCGCCGAAGCCCGCCTCCATCACCTGAACCCAAAGGGATTTCGCCGCCATGCGTTCAATCGACTAAAAATGAACAAATCATGTATAAACACGCCTCGCGCATGACGGTCAAGATCCTTCGCCCCCGGCCGCGCCGGCGCCGGCGCGCAGCAGGCCGTCGAACAGGGCGGAATCCCCGATTATGCGCGGCACCTTGTGCTGGCCGCCCAGCTTGCCGCGCCGTTTCATCCAGCCGGCGAAAAAGCCCGGCGGCACAGCCAGTATTTCGGGCGCCCGCAGGCCGAAGCCGCCGGCGCGGTGGGCGGCGTAATCCTCGTTGCCCGCCGCCAAGTCGCCGTCCAGCGCGGCGGCGAACCGGTCGAGCGCCGGCGCTTCGGGCAGGCCGCCGGCAAACTCCACGACATAGCGGTGGCCGCCGAGCGGCTGCCCTGCCGTCGGGAAGACCGCGCCCATCGCGTAATCGGAAACCGCAAGGCCGGCTTCGGCCGCGGCCCGGCTCACCGCCCGGTCGACCTCTTCGCCGGTCAGGTGCTCGCCGAAGGCCGACATGGTGTAGCCCGTCCGTCCGGTGACCAGCAGGCGCGGCGGATCGTGCGCCACAAAGCGCACGGTATCGCCGAGCAGCCAGCTCCACAGGCCGGCGCAGGTCGAAAGCAGGATGGCGTAGTCGACGCCGGTCTCGACCGTGCCGATCCAGTGGCGGACCGGCTGCGCCGCCTCCAGGTCCTCCACGGGGATGAACTCGTAGAACAGGCCGGTGTCCAGATTGAGCCGCAGTCCCTCGCCGAACCCCCGGTCGCTGCTCGCGATAAAGCCCTCGCTGGCGGCGTAGGCCTCGCGGTAGTCGACCGGCCGGCCGCGCAGCCAGCTGTCGAACTGCGGCTTGTAGGGATCGAAGCGTACGCCGCCGTGGACCAGCAACTCCAGATTCGGCCATATGCGGGTCAGGTCGCGCCCGGCGTCCGGCCGCAGTCCGGCGAGCCGCTCGAACAGCAGGAGCAGCCAGCTCGGGGTGCCGGAAATCGAGCGTATGTCCAGATCGAGACTGCCCCGCGCCAGCAGTTCGATCTTGCGCTCCCAGTCGGCCTCCAGCGCCAGCGCCTGCGGCGGCCAGACGAGCGGCTGCGCCCAGGCCGGCGCCGCCGCCGCTGCGATGCCGGAAAGGTCGCCGGCCAGGATGCCGGGCGCCAGCGGTTTCAGATCGGTGCTGCCGCCGAGAATGAAGCTCCGGCCGCCGGGCGCCCGGCTGTCCGGCCGGGCCGCAAGATGGTGGACCAGGGTATCGAGGGCGGCCCGCTTGTTGGACCGGATCATCGCCCCGGTGACCGGGATGTATTTGGTGACGTCCCGCGTCGTGCCGCTGGTGAGCGCGAACCGGGCGACCGGGCCCGGCCAGCCGATGTCGGCGAGGTGCGGAAAGGCGTCGCCCCAGATATCGTCGCGGAAGGCGTCGTAATCGCGGATCGGCACGGCGGCCTGGAAATCGGCGACCGTGCGGATGCGGCCGAAGCCGTGGGCGCGGCCGAAGCGCGTGTCCTGCGCCGTGCGCACCAGCCTCAGCAGTTCGGCCTGCTGGACGTCGGCCGGGTTCATCGCCGACAGGCGGCGCAGGCGCCGCCGGGCCCACAGGCGGAACAGGGGCGTGACACCGATCATGCGCGGGATATAGGGCCGGCGCGCTTTAACCGTAGAGCCGTTCGAGGATTTCGACGATCTCTTCGTGGCGGCGGCACCGGTAGTCCGCGCCGAAGTCCGGGGCAGAACCGGGCGGCGTGTCCGGGACCAGGTCCAGAGCCGGGCTCGGCGTCTCCGGCACGAACTGGATCGTCGCGCGCACGCCGGCCTCCCGGCCTGCCGCAATATCGCCTGCCCGGTCGCCGACCAGCACGCTCTGCGCCGGATCCACCCCGACGGCCAGGGCGGCCCGGCGCACCATGCCGGCGCCCGGCTTGCGCCACCAGGAATCGCGCACCCATTCGGCCAGCAGGTTGCTCCCCTCCGGCGGCGTCGGGCCGGGCGGGAACCACGGGCTGTGCTCGACGCGGGCGATCGCCACCCCCTCGCCGGCGAACCGTGCCGTCATCCAGTCCATCAGGTCGTGAAACTGGGCCGGGGAATAGAGCGCGCGGGCGATGCCGGCCTGGTTGGTGATAATCACGATCGGCAGATTGAGCCGCATGGCCGTGCGCCCCAGGTCGAACACGCCGGGGACGAATTCGATCCGGTCCGGCCGGTGGACGTAGCCGCGGTCGACGTTCACGACGCCGTCGCGGTCCAGGAACAGCCCGCCGCGGAGAGAAAAGGAAACGGGCACGCTTGCCTCGGATCGGGGAGCGGATTGCCGGGCGGGTCGGTTACGCGCGCCCGGGGCAAGGGTTCAAGGGGCCAGGGGTCCAGGCCGGAATCCGGACGCACTTCGCCTGTGCTACCGGACGTAGCTGGCGAGCAGGAGCGACAGGGTCGGCACGGCGACGATCAGCGTCAGCCGGAACAGGTCGGCGATCCAGTAGGCGGTGACGCCGCGGAAGATCGTCGTGGTGCGCACATCCGGCAGCACGCCGCGCAGCACGAAGACGTTGAGGCCGACCGGCGGCGTGATCAGGCTGATCTCGGTAATGACCACGACGACGATGCCGAACCACACGGCGACCTCGGTCGCGTTGAGGCCGAGGCCGACATCGGCGATGAGATCCCACATCGGCGGCGCCTGGCCGGTGATCATGTGCCAGAAGGGCGGCACGAAGCCGGGCCCCAGTTCCTTGATCAGCGGGAAGAAGATCGGCACCGTCAGCAGGATCATCGACAGGCTCTCGAAGACGCAGCCGAGCAGCACATAGATCAGCAGGATGGCGGCCAGGACGAGCCAGGGGTTGTCCTCGAAATTGGCGGCGATATCGAGCAGCGTCTGCGGGAAGGTCGTGAAGTTAATGAAATTGGCGAACACCAGCGCGCCGATCAGCACGGTGAACAGCATGGCCGTCGTCGCCGCGCTCTCCAGCAGCACGGCGTAGAAGCCGCGCCAGTCCATGGTGCGCCGGGCGACGGCGAAGACGAAGGCGCCGAAGGCGCCGATGCCGGCCGCTTCGGTCGGGCTGAACACGCCGCCGTAGATGCCGCCCATGACGAAGACGAAGAGGGTGAGCACGCCCCAGACGTCGCGCAGCGCGAGCAGCCGGCCGCGCCAGTCCGTGCGGTCGCCGCGCGGGCCGAGCGCCGGCCAGATGGTAATCACGGCGCGCACCGCCATCAGGTAGAACACGATCCCGACGATGCCCGGTATGACGCCGGCGGCGAACAGCTTGCCGATATTGGTCTGGGTCAGGATGCCGTAGATCACCAGCAGCACGCTGGGCGGAATCAGGATGCCGAGGGTGCCGCCGGCGGCGATCGCGCCGGCCGCCAGCCCGTCGTCGTAACCGTAGCGGCGCATCGAGGGCATGGCGACCTTGGACATGGTCGCCGCCGTGGCGAGGCTGGAGCCGCAGACCGCGCTGAAACCGCCGCAGGCGACGATGGTCGCCATCGCGAGGCCGCCCTTGCGGTGGCCCAGAAAGGCGTTCGAGGCGGTGTAGAGTTCCTCCGACAGGCGCGCCCGGGTCACGAAATTGCCCATCAGGACGAACAGCGGCACCACGGAAAGCTCGTAGTTGATCGCCGCGTCGAACGCCGTCTGGCCGACATTGGCCAGCGCGCCCTCCAGATTCATCGACCAGCTCATGCCGATGAAGCCGACGATGATCATCGAGAAGGCGATGGGGACGCGCAGGAAGGACAGCGTCAGCAGCGCCGCGAAACCGAGCAGCGCAACGGTCATGTGGCGCGCCCCGAGGCCCGGGCGGGATCGTCGCGCGCGCCGATGAGGTAGGCCGCAGCCGCGGCCAACTGGGCGACGGCGGCAAGCACGCACAGAATCGCCATGCCGGTGCTGAACGGCCAGATGTCCATGTAGAGTTCGTCGGTCGCTTCCTCGAACTCGAGATGGGTCATCGCCTTGACCCACAGCCGCCAGGCGATGAACAGCACGGCGCCGGCGGCGACGACGTTGATGAACACGCCCTGCGCCCGCTTCAGCCGCTGCGGCACGACGCCGTCCAGCAGGTCGATGGTGACATGGCCCTCGCGGAAACACACCATCGGCAGGACGCAGAACACCAGCCCGGCCATCATGAAGGAGATGATCTCGGCGAGCGCCGGCAGCGGGCTGTTGAACAGATAGCGCCCGGAGACGTCGATGAAGGTCAACGTCATCATCAGGAACAGGATGGCGCACGAAATCACCGCCAGCGCCCGGAGCGGCAGCGCGCCGAGCCGGACCGCCGGCGGCAATTCCGCCGTTCGCAACGGGGCGTCGGGCCCTTCGGTCACGCCTTACTTACCCTGGAGTTTGGCGACTTCGGCCCGGTAGAATTTCAGCACCGCCTTGCCGTCGACGCCCTTGGACGACGCGGCCTTGAAATAGTCGGCCTCGAACTTCCCGTTGAGTTTCTTCACCGCGTCCACCACGGCCTTGGGCGCCGTGATGATCTTGTTTCCGGCCTTCTTCGCCGCCGCCAGCCCCTCGTCGTTTATCTTGTCCCAGGCGCCGCCGGCCATCCTGGCGAAATTCTCGCCCGAATAGCCGTCGACCGCCTTCTTCCCGGCCGGCGACAGCGCATCGTATTTCTTGCCGTTCATGACCAGGTAGTGGGACGAACTGTAGAGGCCGCCGGGAATGTAGGTGGCATAGGGCACCAGCTTCAGGATCTTGAAGCTCACCAGCGATTCCCAGGGAAAGGTGATGCCGTCGGCGATGCCGGTGGACAGGATTTCGTAGGACTTCGGCGCCGGCTGCCGGATCGGCACGCCGCCCCAGGCTTCGACGATATGTTTCGGGATCGGGCCGCCGGTCCGCATCTTCTGGCCCTTCATGTCGGCCGGGGTGCGGATATGCTTCTTGGAATGGAAGATCAGGCCCGGTCCGTGGGTGTTCATGCCGATCAGCTTCGTACCCGGATAATAGTTCCCGGCGGCGAAGAATTTCCCGTGCGTGCGCTGCAGCGCAACCGACGACGCGACGGCGCGGTCGCCGAGAAACGGCATTTCGGCGAACAGATAGGCGGCGAAGCGTTTCGGCGAATAGCCGTGGACGCTGAAGCCGGCGTCGATCTGGCCGGTGCGCACGGCGTCCAGATAGGCGCGCGGATGCCCGATTCCCTTGGGCAGGCGGCGGAACTTCACGTCGCCCTTCGACGCCTTCTCGATCGCGTTCATCCACGGAACGTAGAGGTTGACGTTGACCGGATGGGTCCACGGAATCCACGATGCATAGGTCAGGGTCGAGGCGGCCGTGGCAGGCGCAGCGGCCAAGGCGATCGCCGACATCGCGCCGGCGGCAAGCAGACTTCTCTTCATCGGTATCCCTCCCAGAAGAAAACGCGGCGCGCCTCGACGGCGCATCGGCCGGGAGAGTAGGGGAACGCAACGCAGCCGTAAAGCGCCCGGCCCTCTGCCGGTCGTGCGCCGGTTCGAAATTATCCGTCGCGCCGCAACGCCCGGCATCTCTCTCCTGTCACCCCGGACGCCTGCCCCGGACCCGGCCTCAGAGCCGGCTCGCCGACGCCGGCCGGCGGATCGTCCGACGGCGCGATATGCACGCCGACCGGCGCCATGCCGGGCATTCTCGGCATGGCGTAGCCGTCGAAATCGCTCTGCTCGACCGCGCCGTCGAGCGTCGTGCCGATCGCCATCGGGACGGCGCCCTCGATCCGGGCTTCGACCGAGCGGGGATTGACCGCGAGTGCAGTGGATCGCGCCGGCGACCCGATGCAGCCGCGGGGCGCCGCTCCCGGCCGGCCGGCGCTGTGCCGGCTACTGCTTCTGAAGTTTCGCCACCTCGCCGTAGTAGTATTTGAGCACCGCCGCGCCGTCGACGCCCCGCTTCTTCATATCGGCGATGTAACGCGCTTCCATGTTGGCCTTGATCTTCTTGACCGACGCCAGCATTTCGGCCGACGCCTTGCCGAACTTGTGGCCGCGCTTCTTGGCCGCCGCGAGGCCGTCGGCGTCGTTCTGGTTCCACACCCTGCCCGCGACGAAGGCGAAGTTTTCGCCGGACACGCTGGCGATGACCTCCTTGTCGGCGGCCGACAGGCCGTCGTACTTCTTCTTGCCGATAAAGGTGTAGAAGCCGGAATTGTAGAGCCCGCCCGGCAGCTCCGTGTGGAACTTCACCAGGTTGACGATCTTGAAGCCGGTCAGCGCCTCGTAGGGGAAGGTGACGCCGTCGACCACGCCGGTCGACAAAACCTCGTAGGATTTCGGCGCCGGCAGCCGGATCGACCGGCCGCCCCAGGCCGTGACGATGGCGAGCGGCGCGGGGCCGCCGGTGCGGATCTTCTGGCCCTTCATGTCGGCGATCAACTTGATGAGCTTCCTGGAATGGTGGATCACGCCCGGGCCGTGGGTGTTCAGGCCGATCAGGTGAACGCCCTTGTAGAAGCCCTTGCCCTTGAAGAACCTGTCGTGGGTGCGCTGGAACGCGACCGACGTCGCCACCGCGTCTTCCCCGGTCAGCGGAAATTCGCTGAACGCATAGGCGCGCAGGCGCTTCGGCGAATAGCCGTGGACGCCGAAAGCGGCCCCGGCCTGTCCGGTGCGGACGATATCCATATGCGCGCGCGGATGGCCGAGCGGCTTGGGCAGTTTGCGGAATTTCACCCGCCCTTCGGTCCTCTTTTCGATGACTTCCATCAACGGGATGAAGAGGCGCGTCGACAGTTTGTGGGTCCACGGAATCCAGTTGGAAAAGGCGAATTCGGTGGCGGCCTGCGACGCCGGCGCGAAAGCCGTCAGCGCAACGGCCACGCCGGCCGCGGCGAGCACAGGTTTCATGGCGGGTTCCTCCCTTGAACCTTTGTTTGAAGGCGGCGCATCGACCCGGCGATCCGCCCTGTGGAAGGCGGAGCTTACAAATCTTTCCGGGCCGGGTAAACTCACGAGTGCGCGCGGATTCCGCTTGCCGGAATCCGGATCCTTCGCCATGGGCGCCATGGGCGCCACGGGAGGCCGATATGCCCGACGATATCCGCTTGCAGGTCGACAGCGCCATCGGCGCAGGGCTGCAGCCCGCCGTGCGCCCGGACAAGGCGAAACTCGCGCTCGCTGCGCGCATCCTGGCGGCGAACGGCCACGCCACGGGCCTTGCGGGCCAGATCACCGTCCGCGCCGAACCGGACGGCTGGTGGACCCTGCCGCTCGGTTCCGGCTTCGAGGAAGCGTCGGAAGAAATCCTGCTGCGCGTCGACGAGACCGTCTCGACGGTCGAGGGCGAGGGCATCCCGAATCCCGCCGTGCGCTTCCATGTCTGGGTGTACCGCGCCCGCCCGGATGCACACTGCATCGTGCACACCCATCCTCCGGCGGCCTCGGCCCTGTCGACGATCGGCCGGCCGCTGGTCTGCGCGCATATGGACGCGATGCCGCTCTACGACGATTGCGCCTGGCTGCCGGAATGGCCGGGCGTGCCGGTGGCCGACGAAGAGGGCCGGATCATCTCCGAAGCGCTCGGCGGCAAGAGCGCCATCCTGCTCGCCCATCACGGTCTGCTGACCGTCGGCAAATCGGTCGAGGAGGCGACCTGTCTCGCCTATTATTTCGAACTGGCGGCGCGCATGCAGCTCGACGCCGAGGCCGCCGGGACCGTGCGCAACGTCGAGCCGGCCCACGGCCTGGAAGCCCGCCGCTTCCTGCGCCAGGACGCCGTCATCGGCGCCAGCTTCGACCATCTGGCGCGGCGCGACGGGTAGGGCTATCTATCTATTGGCGTCACCCTCCGTCATCGAAAAACTTATAGCGCATCGAACAAGGCATATGACCGACCAACTACAGCCGTTTGTTAATCAGCTAATCGTGGGAGATGCTAAATTTATTCTGAGTGATATTCCCACCGATTCGGTCGATTTCATTGTTACTTCGCCTCCATATTGGACTGCTGTTGAATATGACAAGACAACATCAGAAAGCTCAGGTGATTATGCCAAATACATTGAATCGCTTCTTAACGTGTGGCAGGAATGTTTTCGAGTATTGCGCCCGAACGGGAAATTGGCGATCAATACTCCAATATTACCTATTCCAAAAAAAATCATTGGCAACCAACACACTAGGCATATAAAAAATATCAATAATGACATAGAATTTTCGATTCTTCATAATACTTTGTTTTTGCGCTTTAGTTTATTTGTTTGGCAGAAGCAAACATCGAAAATGATGTTTGGAAGCTATCCTTACCCGGGAAATATCTTGGAAAACAACACTATTGAGTTTATCAATGTCTATGTAAAGCCTGGAAAACCGCCAAAATATAGCAAGGAAGTAAAAGAAGCAAACGCTCTATATCAAGCAGAATGGGTAGACCTTACGCAACAGGTATGGTTTATGTATCCAGAAGACGTAAAACGAGACTCTCAACATCCAGCACCCTTCCCAACAAAACTACCCGGTCGCCTAATACGGATGTACACATATGGCGCTCATGGTAGATTTAATGGTGATGTTGTGCTAGATCCATTTTGTGGCACCGGAACAGCTTGCTCAGTCGCGAAAAGGATGAATCGTCGATTTATCGGTATTGATATTTCAAAAAAATATATTGATATGGCCCGCTGGCGCGTAGCTCAATCTATCGAAGGCGACTTGCCGAATCTGTTTGTCGGTCGTGGCAAATATCCAAGTAAAGATGAACTTGCTAACTTTGAGATTGCGCTGGCTACTGGAAACGCCGGTGACAAGGCGGAAAGAAAACACAAGAGGGAAACTTACGGTCGACCGTCTCCCGCATTGGAAAACCGATTTCCGGGGCTTGAATCTCCCGAATATCAGTTACCATTAGGCTTCGAGGACTCTTGAGAAATGGCAATAAGTAGAGCTCTACAGTCGCGTATTAAATCCGACGCTGATTCACCTGCGTTTCTATATGTTCCAAAGGGCAAATCTGTTTCCGAACAGAATTGGCCTTTAATTGCTAGTCTCCTTAAGGCTTTGGACAAGTTTAGGGCTGTGCCTTGGACAAAGGCGCAAGCTCGATTTGTTAAGGAAATCCGCAAAAAGAAGCTGATCGATCCCTATAGAGGCGATAAGGATCAAATTAGCGCGGTCGGTAGAATGCAACTTCCCGTATGGCGTCTGTTGGGTCTGGCATGGGTCAATGAAGCCGGGGTGCCTGAGGTAACGGATGTAGGACGAAGGTTTATTTTAGGGAATACTGCTGATCGAAGAAAACTTTTATCAATGCAAATTCATCGATATCAATTCTACAATCCGACACATGCGCCGCACTTCCAAGAATTTCGTACTTTTCCAATATTGTCGCTGTATAAGGTTTTTCAAAATGTACAATGGTATCTTGATCGCGAAGAGTTCATTTTATTTGGATCTCGAATTCGAAGTTTTTCAGACGCTACAGAAGTTGCGAATTTGATTGAGGAGTGGCGATCATGCACTTCTTCAGAGAAAAGTGATTTGCTGACCGTGGCTCAAACCTTGCCTGCAACGTCCCACACAAAGAGCATGCGAGGCACTACATACAACAAGGTAAGAAATAATTTTGGTTACATTCGAAACTTTGTAAACCTCTCAAGTTACGTTGAGGCAGTTGACGACAGGCTGTCGGTTGAAAAAACATACCGGCGCAAGGTTCGAGAGTTGGTTGATGCAGCTCAAGATGCAGAGTTCATCGAGTACCAGTCGGAACAGGATTGGCTCGCAAGTTACGGGGCAGTCCCTGCCAAGTCTGCTTGGACTATGCCTTGGCCGACTGCCGGCGACGCGAAAGAATATTATGAGAGAATTGGTCAAATCGATGCTGCGGTGGAAGCTTGGGAGAGACAAGATTCCAAGCTTTCGAAAGGAAGCATTGACGAATATCGTAGGGTCCAAATTGTCGAACGTGTTCTGGAAGATATTCTAGAACAAAATCTAGAGCAATTGGAACCGGGCCTCGACCTTGTCGGACGACAATATCCTACAGCGGTGGGGCCGATCGATCTTTTGGCGCAAGACAAGGACGGTCTTTATGTTGTTATTGAACTAAAACGAAGCCGAACTAGCGATCGCGTTGTGGGCCAGGTTCTTCGTTATCTTGGTTGGGTCGTAAATCGGTTGGCCGAAGGCGACGAGCACAAGGCTCGCGCCATAATCGTGGGCCAGAAATACGACCGGAATTTCGCGGCAGCGATTACGCAAATCCAGCGAGTCAAGCCTTATACATACGACATCCGGCTGCGTTTCGACGAATGGAGGAAGCAGGAAAGCGGTAATGGATGACCGGGAGAGAAAACCGGAGGGTATTGGGAGCCCACCTCACGCCCCCGCTATCGTCATGCCGTCGATACGCAGCGTCGGGGCGTCGATGCCGTAGCGCAGGTCCAGGTCGTCGGCCGGGGTTATCGCCTTGAACATGTCCTTGAGATTGCCGGCGATCGTCAGTTCGGTGACGGGAAAGGCCAATTCGCCCTTTTCGATCCAGTAGCCGCCGGCGCCGCGGCTGTAGTCGCCGGTCACGCCGTTGACACCCATGCCGATCGTCTCGGTGACATAGAGGCCGCTGTCGATCCCGGCGATGAGGTCCTGCCGCGATACGGAGCCGGCCTCGAGATACACGTTGGTCGCCGCCGGAGAGGGCGGGCCGGACGTGCCGCGGCCGGCGTGGCCGGTCGGCGCCATTTCAAGCTGACGCGCCGAGCGCAGGTCGAGCAGCCAGGTCGTCAGCACGCCGTTATCGACCAGCGCGGCGCGCCGGTTGGCGAGTCCTTCGCCGTCGAAGGGTTTGGAGCGCAGGCCGCGCGGCCGGTGCGGGTCCTCGATCACGGACAGGCCCGGCGCCATCGCCGTTTCGCCGAGCCTGTCCTTGAGAAAGCTCGTGCCGCGGGCGACCGACGCGCCGTTGATCGCGCCGAGCAGGTGGCGCAAAAGGCTGCCGGCGACCCGCGGATCGAACGCCACGGGCGCCTTCACGGTCTTGACCGGCCGGGCGCCGAGCCGGGCGACCGCCCGTTCGCCGGCGCTCCGCCCGATCTCCGCCGGCGCCATGAGATCTCCGGAAAAGACGGCGGTATGGTAGTCGTAATCGGTCTGCATATCGCTGCCCGCCCCGGCGACCACCGAAACGCCGACGCTGTGGGAACTGCGCGCATAGCTGCCGGCGAAGCCGTTTGTCGCGGCGAGAAATACGCGGGTCCGGCTCCACGAGGCTTGCGCGCCCTCGGAATTGGTCACGCCATCGATGGCGCGTGCGGCGTCCTCCGCCTCGCTGGCCCGGGCGATCAGCAGGTCGGCGGGCGGCTCCACGGCATCCGCCATTTCGAAATCCGGCGGCGCGCCGGCGATCTCGCCGGCCCCGGCGATGCCGCAATAGGGGTCTTCCGGTACGGCGCGGGCCATTGCGACGGCCCGCCCGGCCAGCGCGGCGAAGGTTTCCGGCGCGATCTCGGTTGCCGACACGCTGGCCTGGCGCCGGCCGACGAAGACACGCAGGCCCAGGTCGCGCCCTTCGGCGCGCTCGATCATCTCGACATTGCCGAGCCGCTGGCTGTGCGAAAGGCTGTCGCCCTCGATATAGACGGCGTCGGCCGCATCGGCGCCCGCGGCCCGGGCGGCCTTCAGCAGGTCTTCCAGCCGGTTCAGGAGGTCGGTCATCGGTATGGAAAGCCCTTTCGGTCTCCGGTTGCGGAAAATCGGCCGGCGCAAAGGGGCCGGGTGCGTTTCGTTCAGTCCTTCAGGATGCCGGACCGCTTCATCCAGTCGTAGCAATCCTGCACCATGAATTCGAGACCGGGCGAGCGGTAGCCCAGTTCCTTCTCCGCGCGGTCCGACGACACCCGCGCATTCGCCAGCACGATATGCGCGGCCTGCGGGGTCAGGTCCGGTTCCCTGCCGCGCAGGTTGCCCGCGGCGTTCCGGACGTGGGCAGCCGCCCGGAACAGCCAGGCGGGGATTGCCCGTTTCGGCACGCTTCGCCCGGTCATGCGCCCGATAAGGCCGATGACCTCGGCATAGCTCGCCGCCGGGCCGGGCAGCAGATAGTTGCCGGCGGCGCCTTCGGTCTCGGCCGCCGCGATATGGGCCGCCGCGACCGCCCCGGCGTGGCAAAACACGCTGGAGCCGGGCGGTATGCCGGGCAGCCGGCGCTCGTGGACCATGCGGAACATGCGCGCCCAGTTGCGGCTGTCGTAGCGGCCGACGATGCGGCAGGGATTGAGAACGACCGCCGGCAGCCCTTCGGCGGCGGCCTGCTTGACGATCGTCTCGGCTGCCAGCTTCGTCCGGTCGTAGAGCACCGGCGATTCGTTGCCCCGCTGCGGCATGTCCTCGCTGAGCGGCGGATCGCCTGCCCGGCAGCCCCAGGAAGTCCAGCTCGACGTGAAGACGAATTTCCGGGCGCCCCTGCGCTCGGCGGCGGCCACCGCATTGCGCGTGCCATCGACATTGGTGCGAAGCTGGCGCGAGCCGTGGCGCGTCCACATGGTCAGGTCGGCGGCCATGTGAAACACGGCGTCCGCCCCTTCGGGCATCGCCTCGGTCAGGCCCTCAAGGTCGAGCAGGTCGCATCGGACGCCGGCAACGTCCCACTGCCCGAGCGCCTCGAAACGCGCCGGGTCGCGATAGGCCGCTGTGATCTTCCAGCCCCGTTCCGACAGCTGTTCGACCAGGTTGCGCCCGAGAAATCCCGTGGCGCCGGTGACGAAGGCATGTTTGGCGGCGGAAGGCATGGAAGGCGGACGGTCCGGCAACCGGAGAACGGGCAAGGCAGGCGCCGGTGATATAGAGGCTTTTGCGCCGCGGCGAAATCGGCGGCGGCCGGTTCACCCCGTCTCCGGCGGAACGACGCGGCAGCCTCCATAGGCGAACAGGTGTGCATCCCGTTGCAGGACCGCCTCGCGGGCCAGGCGGAGGAACCGGTCGGCGGCGTTTTCGCGGATGAAGTCCTCGACCGTCCGCGCATGGTTCAAACGGCGCTGGACCTCGGCGATCGCCCGGGGCTGCGGCCAGGACGGGCAGGCCCGCCCCGTTGCAGCGACTTCCGCGAGGCCGACCGTCCCGCCGCCGACATTCAGCGCACCGCCGCGGTGGATGTAGGCGAAGGCCTCGTCCAGCGCCCCGCCGCCTTCGAGCGCGAGATCGAGGCCGGACAGCGCCGCATAGTCGTAGGCATGGCCGCGCCCTTCGGTGGCGTGCATGCGGTCCATCAGGCCGTCCGACAGCCAGGCGACCGAGACTTCGACGCGCACGCCCGGCGCCGGCATCGGGCAGGCGGAAACCGAGCCGTAGCCGGTGATGTGGGCGGCGTAGACGACATCGAAGTCCCGGAGCCAGGCGCGCTGCACGGGAATCGTCACCGCGTCGAAATCGAAATATTTCCGCGCCAACTGGTCCGGCGACCGGTTCGAGCCGCAGGCGATCACCGGATGCCGCCCGGCGGTCAGCGCGCCGCCGATCTCCGCCGGCCGCCAGCCCGTCTTGTGCCCGCCCGTCTTGTGCCCGCCCGTCTTGTCCCCGCCCGCCCTGTCGAAGACGAAGCTGCAATCCGGAATGGCGTAGGGATAACGCATCGCCCGCTCGACCGGGTCGAGGTCCGAAGGCGGGACATACATCGTGCCAGCATCTGTCATGCGCGGTCGCTCGGCGGATCGGCGCGGCAGAGTGGCGGCGGCGGGCGGCCCTTGCAAGCGGTATGGGGCAAGCGGTATGGGGCTTCCGGCCGCTTGCCGCCGGCCGGCGTTTGGCGCATGTGTGGGCCGAACCCGTTCAGCCGGAAGGCCGATCCGTGCCCCTGCCGTCCCGTATGCCCCGGTCATGAGCGCAGCGCCGCCCTACGCCTCCCTGCGCGATTTCATCGCCCGGCTGGAGCGGGACGGCGCGTTGCGCCGGGAGACCGGCCCGGTCTCGCCCGTGCTGGAGATGACGCGCATCCACCGCGCGGCCATTCTGGAGGGCGGGCCGGCGATCCTGTTCGAACGGCCGCAGGACGGCGACCGCGCGTGGGACATGCCGGTGCTGGTCAACCTGTTCGGCACGGTCGAACGGGTTGCGCAGGCGATCGGCCGGACGCCGGAGCAGTTGCGCGAGGTCGGCGAAATGCTCGCCTTCCTGCGCCAGCCGGAGCCGCCCGGCGGCTTCCGCGAGGCGCTGGAGTTGATCCCGCTGGCGCGCAAGGTGCTGGCGATGAAGCCGAAGACGGTGCGCAGCGCGCCCTGCCAGGAGGCCGTGCTCGAAGGCGGCGCCATCGACCTCGGCCGCCTGCCGGTCCAGACCTGCTGGCCCGGCGAGCCGGCTCCGCTTATCACCTGGCCGCTCGTCGTCACCCGCGGCCCGGCGCCGGAGACCGAACGCACCGACGGCTTCAACCTCGGCATCTACCGGATGCAGGTGACCGGCCGGGACACGACGCTGATGCGCTGGCTGCACCATCGCGGCGGCGCCCAGCAGTTCGCGCGCTGGAAGGCGCAGGCCGCGCCGGAAGAGTTGCGGGAGGGCTTTCCGGCCGCCGCCGTGATCGGCGCCGACCCGGCGACCATGATCGCCGCGGTGACGCCGGTGCCGGATACGCTCTCGGAATACCAGTTCGCCGGCCTGCTGCGCGAACGCAAGGTCGAGCTCGCCGACTGCCGCACCGTCCCGCTCAAGGTGCCGGCCCAGGCCGAGATCGTCATCGAAGGCCGGGTCATGGCCGACGAGGAGGGCGACGAAGGCCCGTTCGGCGACCACACGGGCTATTACAACAGCGTCGAGCGCTTCCCGGTGTTCCGGGTCAGCGCCGTCACCATGCGCCGGGAGCCGATCTACCTCTCGACCTTCACCGGCCGGCCGCCCGACGAGCCGTCGGTTCTCGGCGAGGCGCTGAACGAGGTGTTCATTCCGCTGCTGCAACAGCAGTTCCCGGAGATCGTCGATTTCTGGCTGCCGCCGGAGGGCTGCTCCTACCGCATCGCCGTCGTTTCGATCCGCAAGGCCTACGCCGGCCATGCGAAGCGCATCATGATGGGCGTGTGGAGCTACTTGCGCCAGTTCATGTACACGAAGTGGGTCATCGTGGTGGACGACGACATCGACTGCCGCGACTGGAAGGACGTCATGTGGGCGATTTCGACCCGCATGGACCCGGCGCGCGACACCGTGACGATCGAGAACACGCCGATCGACTATCTCGATTTCGCCAGCCCGGTAAGCGGCCTCGGCTCGAAGGCCGGCCTCGACGCCACGAACAAGTGGCCCGGGGAGACCGCCCGCGAATGGGGCCGCAAGATCGAGGCCCGGGACCGATGAATGACGCGCCGAACGATGCGTTGTCCGGCCGGATGCCGACCCTCGACCGGATCGAGGCGACGCGCGCCGCCATTGCGCCATGGGTCGTCGAAACGCCGGTGCTGGACTGGTCGGGCGTCGCCAAGGACGCCCTGCTCGGCGCCGGTACGCGCGTCGTGCTGAAACTGGAACTGCTGCAAAGGACCGGCAGCTTCAAGCCGCGCGGCGCACTCGCCAATATCCTGGCGCTCGACGCGGCGCAGCGGGCGGCCGGCGTCACCGCGGTCAGCGCCGGCAACCACGCCATCGCCGTTGCCTACGCCGCCCGGGCGCTCGGCAGCCACGCCAAGGCGGTGATGCACCGGGCTGCCAACCCGTTCCGCGTCGCCCAGTGCCGGGAACTCGGCGCCGAAGTCGTGCTGGCGCAGGACATCCACGCCGCTTTCGCCGAGATGGCGCGGATTCGCGACGAGGAGGGCCGCGCCGTCATCCATCCCTTCGAAGGGCCGGACACGATCTCCGGGACGGCGACGCTGGGCCTGGAATTCGCCCGGCAGGCGCCGGACCTGGACGCGGTCGTCGCGCCGGTCGGCGGCGGCGGGCTGATCGCCGGCGTGGCGACCGGCTTCCGCCTCGCCGGCTCGAAGGCGGCGATCTACGGCGTCGAGCCGGACGGGGCCTGCGGCATGCGCGACAGCCTTGCCCAGGGCGCGCCGCTCGATAGCGTCGCCGTCTCGACCGTCGCCGACAGCCTCGGCGCGCCGCTCCACCTGCCCTACTCTTTCGGCATCGTCCAGCAACTGGTCGAAGAGGTCGTCACGGTGTCCGACGATGCCTTGCAGGACGCCATGCTGACCGGCTTCAGCCGGCTCAAGCTGGCGGTCGAGCCGGCCGGCGCGGCGGCCCTCGCGGCGCTCGCCGGACCGCTGCGCGAGCGGCTGCGCGGCAAGGCGGTCGGCCTGATCGTGTGCGGCGCCAATATCGACCCGGCCGGGTTCGCCGGCCATCTGGCGGCCGCCCAAGGGCGGCGCGAATCGCGCGCGGAACGGGCGGCATGACGGCCGCGCCGCCGGAGCCCGACGCGCCGCGCGGTCCCGGCGTCCGGCTTTACGTCGAGGCGCCGCTGGCGGCCGGCGCAACCGTCGCGCCGAGCGCAGAGCAGCACCACTATCTGAGAAACGTCATGCGCACGCCGGCAGGCGCCCCGGTCAGGCTGTTCAACGGCCGCGACGGCGAATGGCTGGCGACCGTCGAAGCGCTCGGCAGGAAAGGCGCCGCGCTGGCGGTCACCGCACAGGTTCGCCGCCAACGCGCCGAGCCGGACCTCTGGCTGTGCTTCGCCCCGGTCAAGAAGGCGCGGATCGATTTCGTCGCCCAGAAGGCGTCGGAACTCGGCGTTTCCGCCCTCCAGCCGGTTATGACCCGCTATACGCAGGTGGCGCGGGTCAACCTGGAGCGGCTGCGCGCCAACGCCGTCGAAGCCGCCGAGCAATGCGCGCGCCTCTCGGTTCCGGCGGTGTTCCCGCCCCGCAGGCTGGAAGACCTGATCGGCGACTGGCCGGCCGATCGCCGCATCCTGCTGCTCGACGAGACGCAGACCGGCATCCCGATCGTCGATACGCTGCGCCGCCGCGGCGATGCGCGCGGCCGGCCCTGGGCCGTCTTCGTCGGGCCGGAGGGCGGCTATGCGCCGGCGGAGCTTGACCTTCTGCGCGGTTTCCCCAATGTCACGCCGGTCGGGCTCGGCGGGCGCCTGCTCCGCGCCGATACCGCCGCGGTTGCGGCGCTGGCGTGCTGGCAGGCCGTGCTGGGCGACTGGACCGCCCCGGCGGGCCGCTAGGCGGTTCGCCGCTCTCTGCCGCCGATTTCCGGAAACCAGCGCATGTCGATTCCAGCCGCCGCCAATGCCGAGCCGGTGCAATCGAGAACGCAGCTCGTCGAGAGCGTCGAACAGGGGTGCAAACCGGCGGCGGACTGGCGCATCGGCACCGAGCACGAGAAGTTCGCCTTCCGCTGGGACGACTACCGCCGCCTGCCCTATGACGGCGATTGCGGCATCCGGGCGCTGCTCGAAGGGCTGGAGCGCTTCGGCTGGGACCCGGTGCGCGAAGGCGAGACCGTCATCGGCCTGAAGCGCGGCGGCGCGTCCGTCAGCCTGGAGCCGGGCGGGCAGCTCGAACTGTCCGGCGCGCCGCTGGAAACCATTCACCGGACCTGCGACGAGGTCCACACCCACCTTGCCGAAGCCGAAGAGGTGACCGGGGAGTTGGGCGCCGGCCTGATCGGCCTCGGCTTCGATCCGAAATGGCGGCGCGAGGACATGCCCTGGATGCCCAAGGGCCGCTACCGCATCATGCGCGATTACATGCCGAAGAAGGGCAATCTCGGCCTCGACATGATGGCCCGGACCTGCACGGTGCAGGTCAATCTCGACTATGCCTCCGAAGCCGACATGGCGAAGAAGTTCCGCGTCGGCCTGGCGCTCCAGCCGGTCGCGACGGCGCTGTTCGCCAACTCGCCCTTCACCGAGGGCAAGCCGAACGGCTTCAAAAGCTGGCGCGCCCATATCTGGACCGATACCGACCCGGACCGCACCGGCATGCTGCCCTTCGCGTTCGAGGACGGCTTCGGCTTCGAGCGCTGGGTCGACTACATTCTCGACGTGCCGATGTATTTCGTCTATCGCGGCGGCCGCTATCTGGACGCCAGCGGCCAGTCCTTCCGCGATTTCATGGCCGGCCGGCTGCCGGCGCTGCCGGGCGAGACGCCGACGCTCTCCGACTGGGCCGACCATATGACGACCGCCTTCCCCGAAGTGCGCGCCAAGACCTTCCTGGAGATGCGCGGCGCCGACGGCGGGCCGTGGAAGAGCCTGTGCGGCCTGCCGGCCTTCTGGGTCGGCCTGCTCTATGACGGAACCGCGCTCGACGCGGCCTGGGACATGGCGAAGGACTGGTCGGCCGAGGAGCGCCAGTCCCTGTGCACCGACGTGGCGAAGCACGGCTTCCAGGCGCGGTTCCGGAACGGCACGGTGCAGGATCTCGCCCTGCGCGCGCTGGATATCGCCCAGGCCGGCCTGTCGGCGCGCCGGGCGCTCGACAAGGCCGGCAACGACGAGACCGGCTTCCTCCAGGTGCTGCACGACCGCGCCGCGGCGGGCAAAAGCCCGGCCGACACGCTGCTCGAAGACTTCGCCGGCGCCTGGGCCGGCGACATCGACCGCATCTGGAGCGCGTGCGCCTATTGAGGCGTATCCGCGCCGCCGGACGGAACCGCGGCAGGGTGGGGTCCGGGGTCTGCGCAGCGTGGGCTTGACCCGGCGATACAGGAACATTATATGAACGAATGCAACCGCGGCGCCCGCCGCCGGGCCGGTCGAAGCGGATGAGACCTGCATCGGCGGGAAGCGCAGGAATATGGCCAGGGCGAAGCGGAAGACCTTGACAGGGCGCGGCGCAGTTGGGAAAGCAGCGGTCGCGGGCGTCGAGGATCGGGAAGCCGACACAATCGACATGATGGCGCACATGACGCAGGGCATCGTCGGCAAGCGGCCGATGTACAAGGACTTGATCGCGTGATTGCCGCCCTGTCGCCCAATGGTGGCCCGACAGGGGAGCGCAGGCGGCTATCCGATCGATTTTCGGAGCGCTTGTCCGTCAACGACAGTCTCAACCGACGGCTGGTCTCGTACCAAGGGAACCGCGACGTTCCGGGCTTCCGGTGGTTGAAATACAAGGAAGGCTTTTCTCGGCAGTTGGTCGCCGATTTTCTGGCGGCGCATGACCCGGAGGACGTACTTGACCCCTTCGCCGGGGTCGGGACGACCCCGCTGGTTGCGGCCGGGAGCGGCAAGGCCGGGACGGGGATCGAGATAATGCCTGTCGGCGTCTTGGCGGGCAACGCGATCGCCGAAGCATCTAACGGGCTCTGCCCAGAAGGCTTTGCCGCGGCGGGCCGCAAAATGGTGCAGTGCGTCAGGGGGCGTTACTGCGACCGCGACGGTTTCGAGTTTCCGCATGTACGGATCACCGAACGCGCCTTCCCGGCGGAGACCGAAGAAGAAATTGCGATGGCGCGCGCCTTTCTGGCGGGCGTCGATAACGAAGCGCACAGGGCCTTGCTGGATCTGGCCTGCGTTTCAATCCTTGAAGATGCGAGCTACACCCGGAAGGATGGCCAGTATCTCCGATGGGATAGCCGTTCGGGGCGCCCGCTTCGATCCGGTGTGCACAAGGGCGACGTGGCCCGGTTCAGCGATGCGCTGGAAAGCCGGATTGCCGAGATCGTGGCGGACATAGACCCGCTCAAGGCCGAATACGGCAAGGGCCGGCCGGATTTGCGGGTGGGTTCCTGCCTCGAACTTTTGCGGCAGTTGCCAGCGTCGTCTTTCGACATGGTGATAACGTCGCCGCCCTACGCCAACCGCTACGACTACACCCGGACCTATGCCCTCGAACTCGCATGGATGGGCTACGACCGGGACGGGTTTTTCGATTTGCGCCAGAGTATGCTTTCGGCGACTGTCGAAAACAGGGCAAAGACGGAATGGCTGGAAGGGCAGTACGCCGACGCGCCGGACACCTTGGCCCATGCCGTCGAAATGCACGCCTCCCAGGGCGCGCTGCATGAAGCGTTGGCGATTCTCCGGGACCATGAAGGCGAGTTGAGCAACCGCCACGTCATTCGCCTGGTCGATTCCTATTTCCTCGAAATGGCCGTTGTCGTCGCCGAGTTGGGCCGGATCGTGCGCCCCGGCGGAACCGTCATAATGGTGAACGACAACGTGCAGTATCACGGTGAGGAATTGCCGGTCGATTTCATCCTGTCCGATTTCGCCGAGCAATCCGGTTTCGAGTGCGAAACGATTTGGGCGCTCCCACGCGGCAAGGGCAATTCGAGTCAGCAGATGGCCCGGTTCGGCCGGAAGGAATTGCGCAAGTGCGTCTACAGGTGGCGGCGGTCCCGTGCCTAAAATGTCGGATGCAACCCGGCATCGGTCGCAACTGTTTGCCGAGATTATCGCAAGGCGGGACGATGACATGCAGCGCAAGGTCATCGAGGACTATGCCGCTCCTCTGACCTTTGAGCCTATCGAGGATCGCATGATAAGCGCTGGCGCATGGAATCATGTGTCAGGGTTAGGGATTGCGCCGAAGATGGTGTTTGCGCACCCGGACATGCTGCAAACCCACCCGCGAACATCTATCTATTATCGGGGGATTGCCCTGTTGCCGCGCAAGCGGGTGAATCAGGAAGCGAAGGTCGACGTCAAGCCGTGGGAGATCGGGGAGAGAACGAAGATACCGTTCGACTGGGCCAACCGGGCAGCGTGCTTCTACAATCTCGCCACTTCCTCGATTATTGAAGGCAAAGTCGATTGGGCGCTCGAAAACGGCTACCGGAATATCGTCGCGACGATGGGCATAACGCTTGATGGGATGTTCCGAAACCGGATTGGCGACATGGCCGAAGCGCTGGTCAAGGACAGGTTGGTTTCTTGGTTGAAGAAGCGCGGAGTCATCGCCCCGGACGCGCCGGAAACCGGACGATACAGCCTGCCCAAAGACACGATCATGCGTTACGGATCGGAACCGGACATAGATTTTACGCGCGGCGACCGGTTGATTGCTACAGTCGAGATCAAGGGCGGTCGCGATCCCGCGGCCGCCCTTGAGCGTCTCGGGGCTATGTCAAAGAGCTTCGCCGAGACACCGCCGGGCTGCGTGAATTTCCTTGTTGCAGGCGTCGCTACGCCAGAGATGAAGTCCAGACTCGACGCATTGGGCAACGTCAAAGTCTACATGCTGGACGATCTTGCCCAAGACGGAGACGAATGGGATGACTTCACGAATGAGGTCTTCCACCATGCCGTTCGGGTGATTTAGGTAGGGAGAGCCATGACTGCGAATCGGAAGCCTAACGAGAAGCGCGACGCGACTCTGGTCCGTTCGTCCTACCGGCCGACGAAGGCGGACATGGAAGAAACGATCCTGCCGACGTTCAACCAGGACGGATCGCGCATGACGCCGGAGCAAATCGCGAAGGCCGTGCTACGGCCCGAACGGGGGGTTCGGCGCTTTCGTATATAATTGCAAAAAAAAGCTATATACAGACCGGTCTGTCTTATTCCGCCACAGGCCGGAAAAAGGCGCAATTCCGGGATTTATGCGGCTTTATGAATTTGAACGAACATTAAAGAATGCGGCGAAAAACAAGGACTTCTATCCTATAAGAATTTCTTTCGGCCTCAGCCCTTCACGGCCGGGCAGCCGTTTCCAGGATGTCGAGTCCGAGCTCGCGGCGCAGGTCGGCCGTCAGGTCCCGCTTGGCCTCTTCCAGCGGGATGCCGGTGGCGTCGGCGGCGCGGGGATAGGCGTTGAAGGCGGCGACGGTGGCCGCCGCATCGACCATGGCGGCTTCGCCCATCGCATCCGCCAGGGCGGCGCGGGCGGACGCCACCGACGGCATGTCGCGCGCGACGACGGCCTCGACGAACGCATTCAGAAGGCCGCCGTTCGGCAGGGCAGCGTCGCCGCCGCCGGTAACCGCCGCGAGATCGTATTCGTTTCCCGTATCCCTGCCGCTCATCCTGAGCCGCGCCGCATGGCTGGTCGTTCAGTAATAGCAGCCGAGCAGCATGGAAGCGCGCGCCGCCAGGAATTCCATCTGGGCCCGGCCGATCGCGCGGTCGTGGCCGTCGAGTTCGCGGATGCGCGGGTCGGCCAGATAGAGCGGATTCATCACATCCCAGAATTTGCGCGCCTCGTCCGGCAGCAGGGTGAGCGAGCGTCGGATGTAGAAATGGGAGTCGTTGGCGTAGAAGTCCGCGAATCCGGGGCCGGCGTTCTCCGGCGCGATGGTGGCGACCCATCCGGGCCCCGGCGTTGCGGTCGGTTCGCGGCGCCGCGGCGGGGCGCCGTCCCGCACCGCCGGCAAACCGGGCAGCGGCAATCCGGCCGCGAGAGCGAATGTGTCGATCGTCGTCGCGGTTGTCGCCACGGTGACGAGTTCGACATATTCGTCTTCTTCGACGCCGGCGTTCCGGATCGAGCGGCACCATCGTTCGGTCAGGCGGCCGGGGTCCGTGACAACGCGATGAACGATATCGACCCACGATTCCGGCAGGCCGGTCGCCGAATCGTGCGGGCCGTCGATCGCGTATGGAGAGAGCGCCGCCTTGCGCTCGCGACACACGGCGCAATCCCAGGCCGCCCGGGCCTCGCGGACCGCCGCCACGCGCTCGGCGCCGCTCAGCCAGGCGCCGGGCCCGCCGAGCTGCGCCCAGCCGCGGTCGAGCGCCGGCCCGAGTTCCGGACGAATGGGCAGGGCCGCGGCGGCGAAAGTTCCCGTACCGGGCAGACTTTCACCGGGCAGAATTTCGGGATCCGCTTCTGGCATACGGTTTTTCAACGCCTCGGCCATCGTTGCCGGCACCGGCTTCAGAATGGGGCCGGACAGCGTGAGACTCAAGACCGCATCGGGCAGATCCCCAGCGATATGCCGGCAGACCGATATGCCCATGGCGCAGCCGGCGGAACGGGCCTCGTCCTCCCGGCCGGCGCCTTTCCCGAGGGCTTTGCGATCCCGGTCCTTGCGCTGCCGCTGGTCCGGCCGGGTGCAAAGGACTATGCCTTCGGCACGATCCGGTTCGGCGCGATACCGGCGGCCGCCATCCCGCTCCCGGCGCCGGACATCGCACTGTTCCTGCCCAACACGATGTTCGGCTGACCGGACGGCGAGCACACCCTTCTCCATGACGACGCCCAACGACCGTCCTACCGACCGTTTCCCCGATCGCTTCCCCGATCGTTTTGGGGCCATGCTCGACGGTCCGGTCCTGCCGATGCTCGCGCGGCTGGCGGCGCCGAACGTCGCGACCGCCTTCGCGTTTGTCGCCATGTGGGTGACCGACGCCTGGTTCATCGGCCGGCTCGGGACCCTGCCTCTGGCGTCGGTCGCCCTGGTCCTCCCGGTCCACACCATGATGCAGATGATGTCGGCCGGCGCCATGGGCGGCGCGGTATCTTCGGCGATCGCCAGGGCGCTCGGCGCCGGCGACCGGGACCGGGCCGACGCCCTGGTGCGCCACAGCGCGGTCGTCGCCGCGGTCATGGCGCTGCTCTATCTGCTGGTTTTCGGCCTGTTCGCCCGGCCGGTCTTCGCCGCGCTCGGCGGCGCCGGCGCCGTGCTGGACGGCGCGGTCGACTACGCCGTCATCGTCTTCGCCGGCGGCATTACCATGTGGCTCGCCAACATCTTCGCCGCGGCGATCCGGGCGACCGGCGACATGACGACGCCGGCCCTGTGGTTCTGCGCCGGGGCGCTGCTCCATGCCGGGCTGTGCGGCGGGCTTACGCTCGGCTGGGGGCCGCTGCCGCGGCTCGGATTGATCGGGCCGGCGGTTTCCGTCACCGCAGTCCACGGCCTGATCGCGCTGATGCTCGGCCTGAACCTCCTGCGCGGCGCCAGCGGTGTGCGGCTTCGCGCCCGGGGAAAGCTGACGGGCGAGATGTTCCGCGACATCCTGAAGGTCGGCCTGCTCGGCTGCGGCAACTCCATCGTGAACATCGGCACGGTGCTCATCGTCACCCGCCTGATTGCGGAACTCGGCGTCGAAGCGCTCGCCGGCTACGGCTTGGGCAGCCGGCTCGAATTGCTGATCGTCCCGCTGTCCTTCGGCATCGGCGGCACCCTCACCGCCGCGGTCGGCGCGAATTTCGGCGCGGGGCGGTTCGGCCGGGCGCGGCGCATCGCCTGGACCGGCGGCCTGATCGCCGGCGCGGCGACCGGCGCGATCGGCGTCGCCGCGGCGCTGTGGCCGTCGCTGTGGCTCGACCGGTTCACGTCGGACGCGGCGGCCTACGCCTTCGGCGCGCAGTATCTGCGCATCGCCGGGCCGCTCTACGGCTTCTTCGGCCTCGGCATGGCGCTCTACTTCGCCGCCCAGGGCACGGGCAACATGGTGCTGCCGGTGACCGCCGGGGCGATCCGGCTGGCCGTGGCGGGCGGCGGCGGCGCCATCGCCGTGCTGTGGTTCGGCGGCGGCCCGGCGGCCCTGTTCGCCTGCGCCGCCGCCGGCCTGTTCTGCTTCGGCGCCCTGGTCGCCGCCTCCCTGTTCGGCCGGATCTGGAACCCGCCGGCGGCGGAAACGGAGCGATCGGGCCGGCAGAGCAGGCGTCCGGTCGACGTTAGAGCGCGTCGCGAATCTCCCACAGTTCCGGGAAGAATTTGCGATTCGTGACATTCTGCAGCCAGCCGACGCCGGCGGACCCGCCCGTTCCGGGTTTGAAACCGATGATCTTGTGGACGGTGACGAAGTGGCGCCAGCGATAGATGGAAAAAGCCTCGTCCAGGCTCACCAGCGCCTCGGCCAGCCGGTATTCCGGGTTGTCGGCGGTTGGCGTTCGGTAGACCTCGAGCCATGCCTGCCGCACCGACTCGTCGGATGCGTATGGCCCGGTCCAGTCCCGGTCAAGCATCGACCGGTCGATCCCGTAGCCCCGCCGGTGCAGGAACCTCAGCACCTCGTCGTAAAGACTCGGGCTTTCGAACGCCTCTTCGATCGCCGGCCAGACATGGGGGACGTTCCTGTGCGCGGCGGCCAGCCGTGCGTCCTTGTTGCCGAGAATGAACTCGACATGGCGGTACATGTAGGAGAGCTGCCCCGAAGCCGTCGACAGATAGTCGCGGAACTGGTTGAAGCCCTCGGAGGCGATGGTTCCGAGCACGTTCCAGGAGTTCGCGATATAGTCGACATAGGCCTTGCAGCGCGACAGGATCTGGAGCGCGTTGGCGACATTGTCCTGCCGCAACTGTTCGCGCGCGTTGACGAGCTCCATGTGCAGTCCGCGGAACAGCAATTCCTTGCACTGCCCCATGATGTAGAAGCACATCTCGTCGTAGCCCTCGCTGCGCAAATGCTGAAGCGAGTGCAAGAGGTCGAGCGACTGGTAGTCGATATAAGGGTTCGACTTACCCTCATGTTCGACCCGCGGCGCGCCGCCGGTTTCTTCGACCGCCCTGGCCCTGTCTTCGTCGCTCGACGTCCCCATCGGCCGCGGTTCGATCGAACAGACCACGCCGTCGGGCTCCACGACCCTTGGGATAATGGGTTTGAAATCCGGCATGTTCAGCGCGCTTCCCCGATAAGTTCCAGAATGCTGTTTCCGAGCTCCGTGCCCGGGTCGTACATATCGTGAATCAGGTCGAAGTGATTTCTGGCCGGGCTTTCGAAGGTGCGGACCGAGCGGGCCGGGCCCTGAAGGCGCCGGCCCAACGCGCGGCTTTGCCGTTTGAACTCCGCGGTTTCCCGCTCGCCCCAGGTCACGACCGCGTCCGGGAAGGCAGCCGGATCGAGAAGAAGCGGCGAGTTGAGGCGCGCTTCCTCCACGGTCATGCCGACGGCGTCGTTAATGCTCGTTTGCACAAGCGGCTCCAGTTCGTAGACGCCGGACAGGAGAACCGCGCCGGCAATGCGCCGGCGGGTTTCCTGGGAAACCCCGGGCGGCGCGCAGCAGCACATGGCGGCAAGATGCCCGCCGGCCGAGCTGCCCGCAACGAAGATGCGTGCCGGGTCGACCCCCAGGGCGCCGGCCCGGCCGAACAGGGTTGCCAGCGCCGAACGGCACTCCTGGACGATCTGCGACAGGCGGGCCTGCGGCGCGAGCGTGTAGTCGACCGCCGCGTAGGCGATGCCCCGTTCGCAAAACCTGTCGGCGCCGCAAAAGGACTCGATTTTCGAAAGCTCCTGCCAATAGCCGCCGTGAATGTACACGAGGAGCGGACACGCTTCGCCGTTATCGGGCAAGGCGATATCGATCGAGTTCGAAGGCCTGTCGCCGTAGGCAAGAGTCTCGACGCGCCTGCAGGCGGCGCGCGCCCTGTCGCTCCCGGTGCGATAGTCCCGGATGTAGGGCGCGTAATCTCCGCCGATCGCCGAGCTCGGGGAGTATTCCCGCTCAAGCTGCGCCGGGCCCATCGTGCGCCAGAGCGGCCGGCTATCGGAGAGTGCCGCCTTTTCGGGATCCATGCCTTGCCCGCCGTCTTCCGATCGAAGTTCTTCGTCCCGCAGCGCATTCGATGCCGCCGGCCGCAAGCCGGCGATGCGGATCGAACGCGGCTTACGATCCCGGGAAATCGCGGCCCGGTCTAGAAGGCGGAATCGGCCATGGCCATGACCGGCTTCTTTCCGGCCTGGATGCACAGGCCGAGCGAAGCGGTCTCGGGCAGCACCTTCTTCATGTAGAAGCGCGCGACGTCCAGCTTGGCGGCATGGAAGCCGGCCGGATCGTCGTCCGCCTTCGCCAGCGCGGCCTTGGCGATGCGCGCCCACATCCAGCCGACCGCGACCAGGCCGAAGAAGCGCAGATACTCGCTCGCCGCCGCCGCCGGCTCCTCCGGGTCGGCCAGGCCCTTCTGCGCCAGCAGCAGGGTGATCTGCTGGAGCTGGCCGAAGGCGGCCATGAGCGGCCGGCAGAACTCCTTCATCTGCGGGTCGGCCGCGTTGGCGAACAGGAAGTCCTGCACCGGATGGAAGAAACGGCGCAGCAGCCGGCCGCCGCCCTCGGGCATCTTGCGGCCGATCAGGTCGAGCGCCTGGATGCCGTTGGCGCCTTCGTAGAGCTGGGTGATCCGGGCGTCGCGCACGAACTGCTCGATGCCGTGCTCGTGGATATAGCCGTGACCGCCATATGTCTGGACGGCGAGGTTCGCGGCCTCGAAGCCGTGATCGGCGAACAGGGCCTTGACGACCGGCGTCACGACCGCGACGAAATCCTCCGCCGCCTGCCGGACCGCCTCGTCCGCGTGGCGCTCGGCGATGTCGATCTGCATGCCGGTCCAGTAGGCCAGCGCCCGGGCGCCCTCCGTCATCGCGCGCTGAGTCAGCAGCATCCGGCGCACGTCTGGATGGACGAGGATCGGGTCGGCCGGCGCTTCGGGGTATTTCGCGCCGGAGAGCGCCCGGCCCTGCGCCCGCTCCTTCGCATAGGCGGCGGCGTTCTGGTGAGCGACCTCGGCGAGGCCCAGGCCCTGCACGCCGACGCCGAGGCGCGCCGCGTTCATCATCGAGAACATGGCGCGCATGCCCTTGTGCGGTTCGCCGACCAGCCAGCCGGCGGCCTCGTCGAAATTCATCGCGCAGGTCGCCGAAGCGCGGATGCCCATCTTGTGCTCGATGGCGCCGCAGCGCACGCCGTTGCGTGCACCCGCAATCCAGCCGTCCCCATCCGGCTTCGGCAGGAATTTCGGCACGATGAACAGGCTGATGCCGCGGATGCCCGCCGGCGCGTCGGGCAGGCGGGCCAGGACCAGGTGAACGATATTCTCGGTCAGGTCGTGCTCGCCGGCCGAGATGAAGGTCTTGGCGCCGGTGATGGCGTGGCTGCCGTCCGGCTGCGGCTCGGCCTTCGTGCGGATCAGGCCGAGATCGGTGCCGCACTGGGGCTCGGTCAGGCACATGGTGCCCGACCAGGCGCCGCTCGCCAGCTTCGGCAGGTAGAGCGCCTTGAGGCCGTCGCCGGCCCATTTCTCGATGGCGTTGTAGGCGCCGTGGCTAAGGCCCGGATACATGCCGAAGGCCATGTTCGCCGAGCAGATCATTTCCTCGATGGCGAAGCCGATCGATTTGGGCAGGCCCTGGCCGCCATAGTCCGGATCGCAGGTGAGGCCCGTCCAGCCGCCCTCGGCGTAGAGTTCGTAGGCCTCCCGAAAGCCCTTCGGCGTGCGCACCGCGCCGTTCTCATAGGTGCAGCCCTCGGCGTCGCCGGACAGGTTGAGCGGCAGCAGTTCGTTCTCGCACAGCTTCGCCGCTTCCTCGAGGATGGCGTCGACCAGGTCGGCCGTCGCCTCCCCGTAGCCCTCCAGGCCGGCGACATTCGCTTCGTAGCCGAGCACGTCGTTGAGCACGAAGCGCATGTCGTCGAGCGGGGCTTTGTAAACGGGCATGGGGGTCGGTCCCTTTGGCCGGCGCTCCGGCCTAGTTGCGCAGCGGCTTGCCGGTGTCGAGCATATGCTCGATGCGGGCGAGCGTCGGCTCGGTCTTCAGCAGCTTCATGAAGCTCTCGCGCTCCAGGGCGAACAGCCGGTCTTCGGAAACGGTCTCCGTCACGTCGGTGTCGCCACCGGTCAGCACGGCGGCGATTTCGCCGGCGACGATACGGTCGTGCGGCAGCGCCACGCCCTGCAGCGCGAAGCCCTCGACCGCCAGGTCGAGCGCCGCCCGGCCGTTCGGGCCCGGCAGGTTGAGCTCGACCGGTTCGGGCTTCTCGTATCCGTCCAATAGAGACAGGGCTTTCTGTTTGGCATCGTAGAGCAGCCGGTCGCGGTTCATGGTGATGCCGTCGCCGGCGCACAGGATATGCATGTCGCGCGCCTCCTGCGCCGATTTGGCGACCGCGGCGGTCGAGATGTATTCGAAGCTCTTGGCGACCGGCGGCAGCGGCCCGTTCGGGCGCTTTCCGTCCCGCGTGTGGCGGACCAGCATTTCCTTGCAGCCGCCCCAGCCGGGCAGCACGCCGACGCCGGCCTCGACCAGGCCGGCATAGGTCTCGGCATGGGCCTGCACCGCGGCGGCGTGGAGCAGCAGTTCGCAGCCGCCGCCCAGCGCCATGCCCGAGGGCGCGGCAACGACCGGAAAGGGGGCGTATTTCATCGCCTTCATCGCCTTCTGGCCGTTTTCGAGCATGCCCTCGATCATCGGCCAGACGCCGACATTGGCGGCGAACAGCGCAAGGCCCAGATTGGCGCCGACGGAGAAGTTGGTTCCCTCGTTGTACAGCACCAGCGCCCTGTATTCCTTCTCCACCAGCTTCAGGGATTTCTGAAGCAGCGCGACAACGTCGGGATCCAGCGCGTTCATCCGGGTGTGGACTTCGAAGCAGGCCACGCCGTCGCCGATATCCCACAGGCTGGCCGAAGCGTTGCTTTCGAGCGGTTGCGCCGCGCGTTTGATGTCCTCCAGCAGCAGCATGCCGTCTGGCCGTTCGACCGGACGATAGCCGCCGTCGGCGCCGAAGACATGGAGCCCGCCGTCCGCGATTCGGTAGAAGGTCCCGTCGCCGACCTTCTCGAGCAGCGCCGGCACGTCCCGGCCCTCGGCGCGCAACCGGCCGGCGACGTAGGCCGGGCCGAGCCTGTCGGCCAGTTCGAACGGACCCCGTTTCCAGGCATAGCCCAGGCGCATGGCGGCATCGACATCGGCGACCGAGTCCGCGATCTCCGGCACGAGGGCGGCGCTGTAGCCGATGACGTTGGAGAGCACCCGCCAGGCCCACTCGCCGCCCCGGTCCGGATGGTCGACCAGAGTGCGCAGGTCTTTCGCCCCGGCGCGCGCGCTTTCGAGTTCGGACCGGCGCGACGGCGCATAGTCGCCGGTCGCCAGGTCGATCGACTCTTTAACCTTACCGCCCTCCCGGTTGAGCCGGTAGAAGCCGCCCTTGCCCTTGCGGCCGGTATGGCCCGATTCGATCATGCGGCGCACGAGGTCGTGGTCGCGGAAATCCCGGACATAGGGATCGTCCGGCGGCAGGCTGGCAATCATGCTGGCGGCGACTTGGGGAATCAGGTCGATGCCGACCAGGTCCAGAAGTCCGAAAACGCCGGTCTTGGGCACGCCCATAGGACGGCCGCCGACGGCATCGGCTTCTTCCACCGTCAGCCCGAGATCCATCGCGCCGGCGATCGCGCTCTGGATCCAGTAGCTGCCGATCCGGTTGGCGATGAAGCCCGGCGTGTCGTTGCAGGCGATGACCGTCTTGCCGAGCCGGACATCGCAGAACCGGCTGACCGCAGCGACGATCGCCGGATCGGTCCGCGGGCCGGAGACCGTCTCCAGCAGGCGCATATAGCGCGGCGGGTTGAAAAAGTGGGTTATGAAGAAGCCGGCCGCGAAACGCTCGTCCATGCCGTCCAGCAGCCGGGCGAGCGAAATGGTCGACGTGTTGGAAGTGACTGCCGCGCCGGGTTTTTTCGACAAATTTATTTTATTGTATACAGTATTCTTTACGGTTGAATCTTCCAGAACGGCCTCGACGATCCAGTCGCAATCGCCCAGCTTCTCAAGGTCGTCCTCCAGATTGGCCGGCTCGATCAGCTTTGCGTTGCGCGGATGCATGAAGGGCGCCGGATCCTGTTTCAGCAGGCGCGCAACCGCGCCCTCGGCGAGGGCGTTCCGGTTCGCCGCGCCTTCGGGCACGATATCCATCAGGACGGCCGGCACGCCGGCGTTGGCGACCTGGGCGGCGATGCCGCTGCCCATCGCGCCCGATCCGATCACCGCGACTTTCTTTATATCCATTGCGATATTCCTTCTCGCCGGCCGAGGCGTTGCCGGCCCCTTCGATACGCCCCGGATTAAATCCGGGGCTACTCAGGGTGAGGGGAAATAGAGGTAGCCAAAATTCCCCTCATCCCGAGTAGGCGCGCCAGCGCCGTATCGAGGGGCCGCCTCACCCGACCGCTTCCAGAACTGTGGCGATGCCCTGGCCGCCGCCGATGCACATGGCGGCGACGGCAAATTCTCCGCCCTCCCGCTTGAGCACCGAAGCGGCCTTGCCCGTTATCCGCGCGCCGGATGCGCCGAGCGGATGGCCGATCGCGATGGCGCCGCCGTCCCTGTTCACCCGGTCCGGGTCCAGGCCGAGCTCGCCGATGCAGGCCAGCGCCTGCGACGCGAAGGCTTCGTTCAGTTCCACGATGTCGATGTCGGCGACCTTGAGGCCGGCCCGTTCGAGCGCCGTGCGGGTCGCCTCTACGGGACCCATGCCCATGACCTCCGGCGCCAGGCCGGTCGTCGCGATCGCCCGGATGCGCGCCAGCTTGGACAGGCCGTTCCGGTCGGCATAGTCCTCGGTGCAAATCAGCGTCGCCGCGGCGCCGTCGGTGAGCGGCGAGGAGGTGCCGGCGGTCACGGTGCCGTCCTTCAGGAAGGCCGGCTTGAGGCCGTCGAGCGCCTCGACCGAGGTGTCCGGCCGGATGCCGCCGTCCTCGCCGACCGCGCCGCCGTCCGGCGTTTCGACCGGCACGATTTCGTCGGCGAAGCGGCCCTCTTCGCGCGCCTGCGCCGCCTTGCGGTGCGAGGCGACGGCGAAGTCCTGCTGGCGTTCGCGGGTCACCTGGTAGCGTTCGGCCACGGTCTCCGCGGTCTGCCCCATCGAGTGGTAGGTCTCCGGCCAGCGCGCCATCAGGCCGGGGTTGGGCGCCGGGTTGAAGCCGCCCATCGGCACCCGGGTCATGCTCTCGACCCCGGCGGCGACATAGGCCTCGCCGGCGCCGAGGCCCAGCAGACCGGCGGCGTTGTGGATCGCCTGCATGGAGGAGCCGCACCACTTGTTGACCGTCGTGCCCGCGGTCGTCACCGGCAGGCCGGCGAGGAACACGGCGTAGCGGCCCATATTCATGCCCTGCTCGCCCTCCGGCATGGCGTTGCCGAGAATCACGTCCTCGATGCCGGCCGGATCGACGCCACTTTCCTCGACCAGGGCGCGGATCACCGTGGCGACGAGATCGTCGGGCCGGACTTTCGCGAGCGCGCCCTTGGCGGCGAAATGGAAGGGCGAGCGCTTGTAGCCCGCGATTACGATGCTTCTTTCCATGGCTCCAGCCGTTCCCTTGCGGCGCCGGGCGATCCGGCGGCGGGTGAATGATCCCCTTCGGGCAGGGCATTCCCGTCGAGCAGGGCGACGGTATCCCGGCAGGCGCGCTGCAGCACCGCCGGATCCTTGGTGACTACCATAAGCAGGATGGCGCCCTGGGCGCGGGCGATGGCGTCCTCGGCCAGTTCGCCGGCCCGCGCGGCGCCGTAGCGGTCTTCGAGCACGGCGGCGAGGGCCGCCTTCCAGTCGTCGAAATAGCGCTGCACCCGGTCGCGGAATTCGGGAATCGCGTCGCCGATCTCGAGGGCCAGCGAGCCCATCAGGCAGCCGCCCTCGCGCCCGGCGAAATAGCGCTCGACTGCGTCGGCGAGGTGTTTGAGCCGCGCTGGCGGCGGCGCGCCGGGATCGTTGGCCAGGCCGAAGATTTTCTGGCGCGAGTCGGCGATCGCCCGGTCGAGCGCCGCCGCCGCGATCTCCTGCTTGCCGGCGAAATAGTGATAGACGCTGCCCTTGAGCAGCCCGCGCGCCGCCGCGATCTCGGCCACCGAGGTGCGGTGATAGCCCCGGGTGCGGAACAACTCCAGCGCCGCCTCGATCACGGCGTCGCGGTCGGTCTTTCGGGTGGGCATGGGCGACCAATACCTACCAAACGTTCGTTTAGTAATGTGAGGTCGAGCAATCGCGCTGTCAAGTGACCGAACTTGGAGATTATCGACGGACTGCATTGAGCGAATGCGCCGGTGCGCCGTTTCGGGTAACGTCACCTTCCTCAGACTGTGGAAAGAGGCTGAATGCTCACCAAACTCATCATCCGCAATTTCAAACGCTTCGAAGAGGTTGAGGTCGAATTGGGAAACCCGGTCGTGTTCATCGGCCCCAACAATTCGGGAAAGACCTCGGCCATGCAGGCCTTGGCGCTATGGGACATCGGCGTGAAACGATGGAACGAGAAGCGTGAGGGCAAGAGCGCACCGGAGAAGCGCCCCGGCGTGACGGTCAACCGCCGGGACCTGTTCGCCATCCCCCATCCGAGCGCCATTCACTTGTGGCGCGGCCTGCATGTGCGGGACATCCGGCGGGTTGACAACCGCCAGCGCACGGACAACGTGCGGATCGACGTCATTGTGGAGGGGGTCCATAACGATCGGGAATGGACCTGCGGCCTTGAGTTCGACTACGCCAACGAGGAGTCCTTCTACTGCCGGCCCTTGCGGCTCGAAGACGGCCAATCGCCGAAGCGGATGCCGGTCCCGGCGGAAGCGGGTTCGGCGCGCATCGCCTTCCTGCCTCCCATGTCCGGCCTTGCGGCCGTGGAGACGCGGCTCGATCCGGGCGCTGTGAATGTGCGTGTCGGCGAAGGCCGCACGGCCGAAGTCCTGCGCAACCTCTGCTTTCGCATCCTTAACGACAAGCCTGATCGATGGGTTTCCCTTGCGAACCGGATTGAGGCGCTGTTCGGCGCGACACTCGACAAACCCCGTTATGTCGAGGAGCGGGGAGAGATCGCGATGGGGTATCGGGAGCGCCGCGTGGCTCTCGACCTCTCGTCGAGCGGGCGGGGATTGCAGCAGACCCTTCTGATCCTCGCCTATATGTACGCCAATCCCGGCGCGGTCATCCTGCTGGACGAACCCGACGCCCATCTCGAAATTCTGCGCCAGCGCCAGATTTACCGCCTGATAACCGAAGAGGCTTCGGCGGGCGGCAACCAGATCATCGCAGCAAGCCATTCCGAAGTGCTGCTGAACGAAGCCGCAGAGAAGGACCTTGTCATTGCGTTTGTCGGCAGGCCGCACCGGATCGGCGACGGCCGGAGCCAAGTGCGAAAGGCGTTGGCCGAAATCGGTTTCGACCAATACGTCCAGGCGGAACAGACCGGGTGGGTCCTGTATCTCGAAGGATCGACGGACTTGGCTATATTGCAGGCATTTGCAGAAAGATTGAGTAAGGGAAACACTGCCAGGGCGTTGGAACGTCCCTTCGTGCATTACGTTGGAAACCGTCCATCGGCCGCAGCGCATCACTTTCACGGACTGAAGGAAGCGTTGCCCGACCTGAGAGGAGTGGCGCTATTCGACCGTCTGGAGGGCGAAGCGCCGGACAATCCGATGCTCGAACACCTGGTCTGGAAGCGCCGCGAGATCGAGAACTACCTTTGTACCGAGGCTACGCTGGCGGCATATGCAAGGGCAGATGCCGCCGCGGCGCAACCGATGCCGCTGTTTTCGAAACCGGAAACCGACCGGAGATTGACCGCTATGCGCGAGGCCATCGCCGAGGTCGGAAAGGCGATGGAAACGCTGGGCAAGGGATCTCCGTGGAGCAGCGATACGAAAGTGAGCGACGAATTCCTGACGCCGCTTTTCAGGGCGTATTTCGAGAAACTCGGCATGCCCAACCTGATGAACAAGAAGAACTTCTACGAACTCGCCGACTGTGTTCCCGAAGACGAGATCGATCCCGAAATCGGGGACAAACTCGACGCGATCGCCGCCGTTGCGGATGGTGCGATTCCCGCCGCCGATTACTGAGTGCTCCTGCCCCCCGCTGCCTCCGCATGCTGCCGCATCAGCGCCGGGATCGTCTCCGGCGGGCGGCGGCCGAAGCCGCATTCGGTGGCGATGCCGAAATCCGGCGCGACCTTCTCCGCCGCGGCGATGCGGCGGCGGGCGCCGGCGATGCCGCCGGTCGTGTGGACCAAACCGAGATAGAGCTCGCAGCCCGGTTTCAGGGCGAGCCCGGCGAGCGGCGCGAAATAGGCGTCGTCGTCGCGCTCTTTCGGCACCGGCATGTGGACCCAGTCGATCGCGCGCCCCGCCCGCGCCGAGACGCCGTTGGCGACGGCGACCAGGTGGCCGGTATCCGCCGGTTCGCAGAAATGCTTGTGGCCGGAATCGCCGTAGCACAGGTGGAGGCCGCATTCGGCGCCGGCCGGCACGAGATCGACGCATCCGGCGAGCCGTTCGGCGATCCCGTCGAGCATGTCGCCGCCGAGATGGCCGGGCACGATGCCTTCGAGCAGCGCGAATTCGACCGCCGCCTCCCACTGGATCGCCAGCCTGTCCGCCGGGATCGCGGCCAGGATCCTGTCGAGTTCGAGCCCCATCGCCCGGCCGTAGGCCTCCTCGAACAGGGCGCGCGATGGCGGCACGATATAAATGCTCGCCACCGAGAGCGGCGTCGGCAGGCCGACCTGGAAGCGCACGCCGGGCGCGATGACGTTTTCGTTTGCCAGCTCTCGGAAGACCGCGAAGGAGTCGATGGCCGCCTCGGCGTAGCCGAGGTCGGGCAGCTCGATGTCGTCGGCCGACGTCACGCCCTCGACCAGCGCATAGGGCGCCACCGGGACATAGACCGGATCGACCTCGACCGGCCGGAACTGCGGGCTCCGGCCGATGCGCGCGTACTGCCACTTGATCCAGCTGTCGCGCTCGCCGACCTCGCCGTCGGGCAGGCGCTTGAGATGCGCGCCGAGATGCGCTGCCGCCGCGCGGAACATCTCTTCGGCGGTCGCGTAGGGGGCGCTGCCGACGAGATGGACCGGCCGGCCCGTGCCGGTGCCGTTCATGCGCTTGTGTCCTTCCGCTGGGTACGTTGTTTCCGGACGCCGAACCGGTTGTAACGGGGGCTGCGCCGGCGGGCAACGGCGGCAGGCGCCCGTCGAAGCCGGCATTCGCACGATCCCGCTTCGTCATGTCGGCCGACCGCAAGGGGGCGGGGATATCTTGCCGCACGGTCCCGGAACCGGAGCGCTGTAGCCAAAAGATATCTCCGCTCCGGCCCGGACTCGATCCGGAGTGGCATCTCCGGTGCGCCGGGGCGGCAAAGAACAAAGACCGGCCTCCGCCTGCACCGTTCGACCGGGCGGCGAAGGGATCGACATCCGGGACGATGGGGCGCCCGCTCCGGCATTCCGGAACGGCTGTATCGCGCCCGGACCGCCGTCCGGGGAGCGTTCGAAAAAATACCGGAAGTGCCGGGCCTGTGCGGCCCGGCGGGTCAGAAGCCTTCGCGCTCCATGCGCTTGCGCGCCAGCTTGCGGGCCCGGCGCACCGCCTCGGCCTTTTCGCGGGCCTTGCGTTCGGACGGCTTCTCATAGCTCCGGCGGAGCTTCATCTCGCGGAACACGCCCTCGCGCTGCATCTTCTTCTTCAGCGCCTTCAGGGCCTGATCGACATTGTTGTCTCGGACTACGACCTGAACGATGGTCAGGGTCTCCTTCAATCTCGTTACCGGCGATCTCGTTTTCGCCTTCGCGTATGCGAAAAGGCGCCCGCCGGCCGGCCGGGACGCCCGTGCAATCGGGTGCTATCTATCACAGGCCGCCGGAAAAGCAAAACACGGTGACAATTTGACTGCCGGTTCCTAACCCGGATTTCTCACCGCAGTCATGACCTGCGCGGCGCTGTCGGGCCGGCAGGGCAGGAAAGCCGCGCCGCGCGATGCGGGACATCGGGCAAGCGGCTTGACGCACCGTGCCGGCCCGACAGCGCCGCCCTCCGGGTCGCGCCCCAATTTGCAATCCGGGGACGTCCGCCCGCGGCGTCGCGGGCCTCGACCGTAGTCCCCGCTACGCATTTCGGCCCGCTCCCGGTACCGAACGGGGCGGATCGAACGTCCGGACGCGACGCAGGCCGTGACTGCGGTGAGAAATCCGGGCTAGATTGCCGGAACAGGGAACGCAGCCTCATGAACGACGAGATACCGGAACCGGAGCGGTTCGAAGCGGAGCGGTTCGAAGCGGAGCGGTTCGAAGCGGAGCGCCGGGCGCTGCTGGACGCGCTGCTCGACCATGTGCCCTTCGACGGCTGGACCGGCGCGGCGATGGCCGCGGCGGCGGAACAGGCCGGGCTCGATGCCGATTTCCCCTATCGCGCTTTCCCGCGCGGCGGCGTCGACGCGATCGAGTATTTCAACCGCGTCGCCGACGACGATATGGCCGCAGCCCTGGCCGGGGAGGATCTCGAAGCCATGCGGGTGCGCGACCGGATCGCCCGCGCCGTCCGGGTGCGGCTGGAACGGAATGCCGGGCATCGCGATGCCGTGCGCCGGGGGATCGCCGTGCTGTCCTTCCCGCCGAACGGGCCGGCCGGCATGCGCATTCTCTACCGCACGGTCGATGCGGTCTGGCGCGCCGCCGGCGACACGGCGACGGACTTCAACTTCTACACCAAGCGCGGCCTGCTCGCCGGCGTCTACGGCGCCACTGTCGTCTTCTGGCTCAACGACGGTTCCGAGGACTCGGAGCGGACCTGGCGCTTTCTGGAGCGGCGGATCGACGAGACGATGCGGATCCCCAGGGCCATGCAACGCCTCAGGGAAACCGCCGAACGCCTGCCCGATCCCCTCGGCCTGCGCAATTTCCTGAGCCAGGCGCAATCGGGCAATTTCCGGCGCTAACCCGGATTTCTCACCGCAGTCATGACCTGCGCGGCGCTGTCGGGCCGGCAGGGCAGGAAAGCCGCGCCGCGCGATGCGGGACATCGGGCAAGCGGCTTGACGCCCCCTGCCGGCCCGACAGCGCCGCCCTCCGGGTCGCGACCCAATTCGCAATCCGGGGACGTCCGCCCGCGGCGTCGCGGGCCTCGACCGTAGTCCCCGATACGCTTTTCGGCCCGCTCCCAGTACTGAACGGGGCGGATCGAACGTCCGGACGCGACGCAGGCCGTGACTGCGGTGAGAAATCCGGGCTAGCCCGGACGAACCGAGAGACAACCTCAGAACTCCCGCACGCCGCCGAACTGGGCCCAGGTCGAAGCCACCTCCCAGCCGGCGTCGACGACGATGTTTTGCCCGGTAATCGCCGACGAACGATCGGAGGCCAGGAATTCCACGGCCTCGGCGACCTCGTTCGGCTCGACCATCCGGCCGAGGGCCGTGAATTCGCCGGGATGCGCGGCGTAGCGCCCGGAATCCAGGCGCGCCTCGACCCGCGGAACCAGCGTCGAACCCGGCGAAACGGCATTCACCCTGACGCCTGCGCGACCCCATTCGCCGGCCAGGTTCCGGGTCAGGTGGACGACTCCGGCCTTGCTCGCGCCGTAGGCCTCCGCGGGCATCGAACTGAACGCGGCGATTGACGCGATGTTGACGATGCTGCCCCGGCCATGCCGGATCATAGGCCGGCCGAACGCCCTGTTCGCGATCAGCGTGCCGGTCAGGTTGATCCGCAGGATGCGCTCCCACTCTTCGACCGGCAATTCCTCGGCCGGCACAATATCCTGAAAGGCCGCGGCCGCCACGACCAGCGCGGCGACCGGCCCGGCCTCGCGCTCGATGCGGTCGGCGGCCCGCTCGACCGCCGCCTCCTCGGCGATATCCAGTTCTTGAGCAAATCCGGCGATAGCACCGGCCACCCGCCGGGCGGCCGCACCGTCGATGTCGGCAACGGCGACGCTCCAGCCGCGCGCGTGCATCAGGCGGCAGACCGCCTCGCCGATGCCGTTGCCGCCGCCGATGACGGCCGCGACCGGCCGGCCATTCTCATCGCTCATCGGATGTCGCCGCCTTCATCGCTCGCTTCGTCCTTCCTTGACGGGATTCGCGGCGTTGCCGGGCAGCAAGGCGGATGCTAGGTGCCGGCACCTTCCGTCCGTATCGCCGCCGGCCCTTCGCCGAAATGACCCGACCGCTTTCCCTCTCCTATTATACGGCGCCGGAATTGTCGCCGCTTGAGACGGTCGCAGTCGCTGCGCAGGCCGGCTGCAGCCATGTCGGCCTGCGCCTGCTCGGCGGCCAGCCCGGCGGCGGGGAGATGCCCTTGTTGTTCGACCGCAGCCTGCAGGCGGAAATGCTGCGCGCGATGGCCGACGCGGGCATCGCTGCGCTGGACGCCAACACGGCGCGCATCGTCCCCGAAACGCAGGTGGCCGACTATATTCCATTCCTCGATGCCGCCGCGCGGCTCGGCGCCCGGCATGTCATGGCTTCCGTCGACGATACCGACAGGGGCCGGTCGCTCGACAATGTTACGGGTCTCTGCGATCTGGCGGCCGAGCGCGGCCTGACGGTCGATCTGGAATTCGTCCCCTGGATGGCGCTCGACGGTCTTGCCGCGGCGGCGGACATGGTCGGGACCTGCAACCGCGACGTTCTCGGCATTGCCGTCGACACCCTCCACTTCCATCGCTCGGGCAGTTCCATCGCCGCGCTGGCCCTCCTGCCGCGTCACTGGTTCCGCTATGCCCAGATCTGCGATGCCCCGGCGACCGGAACACAGCCATCGCGCGACCGGCTCATCCACGAAGCGACGAAAGAACGGCTCCCGCCCGGCGCAGGCGATATCGACCTTGCCGGCATCCTGCGCGCCTTGCCCGGCAACATTCCGCTGGCGCTGGAGATTCCGCAGACGGTGCTGGCGAAGCGTATGGATGCGGCCGGGCGCGTTTCCCGCGCCGTTGCGGCAACGCGCCGGCTACTGGACCGTGTCTGAAGCGGGCCCGGCCGGGTCCTGCACGCAGACCCGCTTCATGACCCGGCGTTCGCGCTCCATTCGGTAATTGGAGACGCCCCGGTGCATCAGGCAGCGGTTGTCCCAGATCATCACGTCGCCGGGCTCCCAGCGGTGGGAATAGACGAAGGGCGGCTGGGTCGACTGTTCCTGGAGGCGGGCGAGGATCGTGCGGCCCTCGGCGACCGGGCGCCCTTCGACATGGGAGGCGTACATGCCGATATAGAGGCAGGGCTGGCCGGTTTCCGGATGGGGCCGGACGATCGGGTGGCTGACCGGCGGGGCATTGCGCTTCTGGTCTTCGGTAGGCGGCGGGTTGTCGAGGCTCTCGCGCATGAATTCCAGGCTGTGAACCGCCCGGCAACCGGCGATCTTCTCTTTGGTCGCGTCCGGCAGCGCCGCGTAGGCCAGGCCCATATGGGCAAGCTGGGTATCGCCGCCGGCCGGCGGCAGTTCGACCGGATGCAGCATCGTCGCCAGCGACGGAACGGCGAGATACGACTTGTCGGTGTGCCAGAAATAGTTGGTATTGATGTAGGGGCGGCTGGACGGCCGGCCTTCGGCATCGAAGTTCGTGATGCAGTGGACGGCGCTCATGATCCGGCCGTCATTGTTCTCGATCAGATGCCGCTCCAGCGGACCGAACAGTTCGCCCAGAGCGGCGAGACGGTCGTCCTCGGGCCTCTGGCCGCGAAAGACCAGCGCGCCGTGTTCCAGGAACGCCGAACGGATCGCTTTCGCCGTACCCGGGTCGAGCGGCCGGGAAAGATCGACCGACCGGGTTTGCGCGCCGAAAGGAGCGCTAAGCCTCTCGAACATCCTTCGATTGTCCCGATCAGTTGCTATGCACGCGTAGCATACCGCCTCAATGCAACCGCGCCGACAGAATTGGCGGAACCGGCCGGATTCCGGAAAATCCGGCCGGTTCCGCCGGCGTCGGCTGCCGCCGCCATTCCGTTGACACCATGAGGGCGCTTCATATACTGCCCGCAGGTTTGGAGTGCAAAACCGACTTTCGCTAATGTCGTCGACAGGACGACGGGCAACTTTGCCGGTGCGGTCTGCGGCTGCGCAGCAGAACAGGAGCGGATCGGGGGAAGGGCAGCGCAATAAAGACGAACAGACCGCAGTCCGACCCGTTCTGCACAACGATCCGACACCATCCCGAGTGGTAATACCCGCCGTTTGAAACGCGGGCCATCAAGAGGAGACGGCCATGTCCATGTTTTGGCGCAACACACGCATAGGAGCGATGGCGTTCGTTTTCGCTGCGGCGTCCGTCCCGGCACAGGCCGAGACGATCGTCGCGTCGCATTACGGCTTCCTGTTCAACACCGCGCCGATCGCCGTCGCGATCGAACGGGGCGAGTTCAAGAAGCGCGGCATCGACATTACACAGGTGATCTCGTCGTCCGGAGGCGGCACCACGATGCGCAACCAGATCGCCTCGGGCGCCGGCTACGGCGTGGTCGGGACGGCGGCCGTTCTCGCCGCATTCCGCGAAGGCCATGACGTCAAGATCGTCAGCGCCAATGTCATGACCCTGGCGGACCTGTTCTGGGTCTCCATGCCGGGCAGCGGCATCAAGTCGATCCACGACCTCAAGGGCAAGAAAGTCTCTTACACAAGGCCGCGCTCGACCAGCCAGACGCTCGCCAAGATGGCGGTCGCCGCGGCGGGCATCAAGCCGGACGAGATCGAGCTGGTTTCGCTGGGCAAGGTCGGCGCCGGGCTGGCCGCGCTGGAACGCGGCGATGTCCAGGCAGCCCTCATCCTGGAGCCGATCTGGAGCGGCCGAAAAGGCAAGTATCAGATCGCCTTCGATCTGAGCAACCTGCCGCGCATGACCCAGACCGTCGGCGTGACGACCGCCGAATTCGCCAAGAAGCAGCCGGAAAAACTGCGCAACATCATTGCGGCGCGGCGGGCGGCTGTGGACTATCTCTACAACGAGCCGGTCAAGGCGGCGAAGCTGGTCGCCAAGGCCTACGGCAAGAAGGTTTCGGAAGAGGTCGCGATCAGCGCGGTCAAGAATATGGTGAAGATCAACTATTGGGGCCGCGGAAAATTCGATATCCCGGCTCTCAACGCCATGCTTGACGGCTTGCGCGACCAGGGCGCCTGGAAGGGCCCGATCGACTGGAAGGATATCCTTGACGATTCGTTCCTGCCGGAAGACCAGAAAGGCATGTAAACCGGCTTTCGAAACCGGATAGGGAAAGGCGGCGCCACACCCGCGGCGGCGCCTTTCGACGTATCGGCTATCCATGTCACCCGAAGCGCACGCCGAAACGAATTCCGATAGCCCCGCTGCGGCGGCGGAGGCAGCCGTCACGCTCGACGCCGTGAAGCATGTCTACGGCGGCGCCGTGCATGCGCTCGGCCCGATCGACCTGGCGCTGCGCCAGGGCGAGTTCTTTGCCACCATCGGCCCGTCGGGTTGCGGCAAGACCACCATGATGGATATCGTCGCCGGATTGACCGAGCCGACCGGCGGCGAGGTGGTTTTCGAGGGCAGGCCGGTCCGAGGTTCTGTGCCGAAGGGCGTCGGCATCGTCTTCCAGGACGACGCCTCCTTTCCCTGGCTCACCGTGTTCGACAATATCGCCTTCGGTCTGCGCCGCCTCGGCATGGCCGGGGCCGAGGTCCGCGACCGGGTCGATTACGCCATCGACTTCATGGGGCTTCAGGGCTTCGCGAAGGCGCGGCCGTCGGAACTGTCCGGCGGCATGCGCCAGCGCGTCTGCATCGCGCGCACCTTCGTCATGGAGCCGCGGCTGATCCTGCTCGACGAGCCTTTCGGTTCGCTCGATCAGCAGACCCGAATCCTGATGGGCGACGAACTGTTGCGCCTGTGGCGCGAGACCGGCGCCACCGTGCTGTTGATCACCCATTCGCTCGACGAGGCGGCCCTGCTGTCGGACCGCATCGGCGTCATGTCGGCCCGGCCCGGCGTCTTTATCGAGGTCGTGGAGACCGGCTGGCCGGCCGACCGCGACAGCCGCATGGCTTCCAAGGACGAATTCGGCCAAGTCACGACCCATCTCTGGGACCTGCTGCGCGGCGAATCCATGAAGGCGATGGGAGACGACGGCCCGTGAGGCGGAGTTCGACCAACATCCGGATCGCCCTGCTCGTCTCGGCGGTCCTTTTGCTGGAGATCCTGTGCCAGACCGGCGCGATCAGCCCGCTGCAACTCACCGCGCCCTCCCGCATGGCGACGACGCTGGCCGGCCTGATGGGCGAGGCCGGTTTCTGGCAGCAGACCACCAAGACGATCCGCAACATCTTCATCGCGATCATCCTGGCGACGGTCCTGGGCTTCCTGATCGGGCTTCTCCTCTACCGCTTGCCGCGGCTGCGCCGGGCAATGGAGCCGGTCATCGCCAGCTACTATGCGCTGCCCTTTTTCGTGCTTTACCCGCTGGCCATCGTCGTCGTCGGGATGAACGACTTCTCGATCATCCTGATGGGTTTCGCCTATGCGCTGGTTGCCATGATCACCAACACGCTGAGCGGGCTGGACCGGATCCCGCCGGTGCTCGCCAAGACCGGCCGGAGTTTCCGGATGGGCCGCCTGGAGACGGCGGTGAAAGTCCAGCTGCCGGCGGCGGCGCCCTATATTTTCACCGGCATCAAGCTGGTTCTCGGCTACGGCATGGCCGGAGTGATCGGGTCGGAGTTCATCCTGTCCAATTCCGGCCTCGGCTTTTCCATCGCCTTCGCCTATGACGGCTTCGAGAGCGAGAAGATGTACGGGCTTCTGCTCTTCGTCATTCTCCTCGTCACCATCCTGCTGACCGGCGTGCATATCTTCGAGCGCCGCTCGCAATTCACCGCCGGATCGGCCTGGACGGTCTCGACCGCGAAGAAAATCACGATCGAAGGCGGGGCATTGAGCAAGACGTTCGACGCCTGCATCGTGATCGTCGCCCTGCTCGCGATCTGGCAATTCCTCCACTATCTGGTCGGCAGCGAGGCGCTGACCTCGCCGCGCGAAACCCTGGCGCGGGCGGAGATCATGTTCGCGACCGCCCGTTTCTGGGAACATGCCGAGGAGACGCTGCGGGCGCTCGGAGTCGCGCTCGTCATCGCCATTGTCGGCGGCGCGCTGATCGGCATGATCCTCGGCCTCAACCGGCGCGCCGGCGAAATTTTCGCGCCCATGTTCGTGGCGCTCCAGGCCACGCCCAAGGTGACGCTCTATCCGGTCATGCTGCTGTTCTTCGGGCTCGGCTTCGCGGCCAAGGTCGCCTTCGGCGCGATCCACGGCATCATTCCGATGACGCTGATCACCTATAACGCCGTGCGCTCGATCAATCCGGCGCTGCTCCGGACGGCCAAGAGCATGCGGATGGGTCCCCTGCAGACTTTCCCGCTGATCTACGTTCCCGCCACGATCCCGGAACTCGTGACCGCGACCCGGCTCAGCTTCTCGATCACCTTCCTCGGCGTCATGATCGGCGAGATGTTCGCCTCGGTGCGCGGCCTCGGCCACCTGATCATGGGCGGGATCGAGGTCAACGACGTATCGATGATGATCGCGATCACGGTGCTGATCGGCGTCTTCGCGGTATCGATCAACGGTTTCCTGCTGGTCCTCGACAACCGCTTGCACCGGCGATGATCGCCGACGGCGCGACCGCGACATCGACTCGGCGACGGTGAGCGGCCGTCCCAAACTGATCTATTTCGCCGAGCGACGGCCGGAGATGAACCGCGAGGCATTCCGGGCGCGCTGGCGCGAACACGCCCGGCTCGGCATGTCCATGCAGCGCTGGCGCAATGTCCACCGCTATGTCCAATGCGACGCCGTCGCGCTGCCGGGCTTGCGCATGCCGGCGATCCCTTGCGACGGCGTGGCGGCGGTCTGGTACAGGGACGAGGAACACCGCCTGAAACACATCGCCGACCGCAGCGCCGGGCCGGTCCTCAAGCGCGACGAACTGGAAACCTTCGCCCGGCCGGTCCGCGCCTTCGCCGTCCTCACCGAGGAGCTTCCGCTTGTCCCCTTCGGCGGCGAACGGCGGAAACTGTTTCTGAAGGTCCGGCGCAATCCGCAGGTCGGCCGCGGCGATTTCCGCGCATGGTGGCGCGGCGCGTTCGGGCCGGCGTTCGCAAGACTGCTTTCGGAAGCGGGCGCGGGCCGGGGCTATGTGCAGAACCACGCGCGCCGAACGGACGGCGATGCACCGGAACCGCTCTGCGATTGCGTCGATGAAATTGCGTCGGCTGAAGCGGTGCGTGTCGACGCGCTCCTCGCGGGCCCGATTCGGGAATCGGAGGAATTTTGCCGTCATGTCCGCGATCTGGAGGGCGTCTGGACGGAGGAAACGGTCCTCCACCCGGCGCCGTGATCCGGCGATCACCAATAGGTCGCCAGATCCTTGCGCTCGAAAGGGCGGATTTCGGCGATCCGGCCGGTACGGACTTTCTCGGGCCATTCCGGGTCCGCCAGGATGGCCCGGCCGACCGCGGCAAGATCGAAATCGCGCCGGGCCAGCGCCTCGGCGACGGGCCCGACACTGGAGAACTTCGCCGCGATATCCACCTTGTCCCGGAAGACTTTGGACTGGTGGGGCCGGTCGAGGCCGATGCTGCCGACGGCGATCGCCGGCTTGCCCGACAAGTGCCGGGTCCACGCTGCGAGGCTGCGCGGATCGCCCTCGAACGCCGGTTCCCAGAAACGCCGGGTGCTGACGTCGAACCAATCGACGCCAGCGGCGACCAGCCGGTCCAGCAACACCCCGAGTTCTGCCGGCGAAGCGGCGATGCGGGCTTCGTAGTCGGTCATCTTCCATTGCGAAAAACGAAAGACGATGGGGAAACCCGGGCCGACGGCGTCGCGAATCCGCGCAACGACGAGGCAGGCGAGCCGGCTGCGATTCTCCATCCCGCCGCCGTAGCGGTCGCTCCGGCGGTTGGATTCGGGCCAGAAGAACTGGTCCATGAGGTAGCCGTGGGCGCCGTGCAGCGCGACCCCGCCGCAGCCAATCTCGCGCGCCGTGCGGGCGCACCGGGCGTAGGAGTCCGCGATTTCTTCGCAATCCCGCTCCGACATTGCCTTCACGACGGCCTTGCCGTTCTCGACGATCTCGCGCGGCCCGTAACCCGGCACGGCCGGATCGTCCGCCATGCCGAGGCGCCTGACCTCGCCGACATGCCACAACTGCGGGACGAAGAGCGCGCCGGCGCCGTGGACTTCCGCCAAAACGCGCTGCCACCCGTGCAGCGCCTCGCGCCCGAAGAAATGCGGGATGTTGTCGTAGGCGTTGCCCTCGTGGGCCTGTGCGGACGGGTGGTCGATGAAGGCGCCCTCGCTGAAGATCAGGCCGGCGCCGCCCTCGCCGCGCCGCCGGTAATAGGCGGCGACGTCTTCGCCCGGCACGCCGCCCGGCGAGCGCTTGCGCGTCATCGGCGCCATGGCGATCCGGTTGCGCAGCGTCGCCGGGCCGAACGGCTGCGGTTCGAACAGCATGTCAACGGACGCGCTCACGATGCCCGGTCCGGCGTAACGGAACGCTTCGACGGAGGGAGCCCATGAAAATCGGATTTGTCGGGCTCGGCCTGATGGGCTGTCCCATGGCGCGCCGCCTGGTCGAGGCGGGCCACGAGGTCCATGTCTTCAGCGCCAGCGCCGACGCGGTCGATTCCCTGGTTGCGCAAGGGGCCGTGGCCGGGACATCGGTCGCCGGAGTGGCCGGCCGCGTCGAGGCGTTCTGCGCCTGCCGGGTGACGCCGGACCAGTCGCGCGCCGTCTTCGCCGGCCCGGACGGCGTGCTCGCCGCCGGCTCCGTGCCGCCGCTGTGCATCGACTTCGCGACCATCGATCCGATGGCGTCCCGCGAGATCGGCCGGGCGCTCGAAGCCGCCGGCGCAAGCTATATCGACGCGCCGGTCAGCGGCGGGCCCCATGCCGCCGCGTCGGGCGCGCTCACCATCATCGCCGGCGGCGAAAGTGCAGCGGTTGCGGCCGCCGGGCCGCTGTTCGACCGTCTTGCCAAGCGGACGTTCCATGTCGGCGGAACCGGCGCCGGCGTGACGGCGAAACTGTGCAACAACCTGATCACGATAACCAGCCATGCGCTGATCGCCGAGGCCATGGTGCTCGGCGCGAAAGCCGGGATCGACGCAGAGGCGCTCTACGAAGTGCTGTCGCAGAGTTCTGCTTACAGCCGGACGCTCGAGCGCGTCGTTCCCGGCCATTTCCTGCCGCGCGATTTCAAGGCGGCGGCCTCGATCGACACCATCAGGAAAGACCTTCAGGGCGCGCTCGACCTGGCGGCGGCCCAAGGCATCCGGCTGGCGTTGGGCGAAACCGCCATGACGCACTTTAACGCCGCCGCAGCCGGCGGCCATGCCGGCGACGACATCGCCTCGGTCATCCTGCCGATGGAGGAAGCCGCCGGTGTCCGGGTGGGCGGGACCGGCCGGTAATTCCGGATCGGCTTGCAGGAGGGCGCAGGACTGAACGGACGGCACGATGGGCAGGCTTCACAATTGCGGCGCCGATCAATAGCATGCGCACCCGTTCAATCAATACGGCCCGGACATCGACCGAGCTGATGGCGGGCGCCGGCCGCAGGAAGCGAGACGCCCGAACGTCCGATCGCCCAACAGATAACGGGAGAGGCCAACATGCCGGATGAAGTGGGTTGCCCGTTCTCGGCCGGCACGGCGCCTCCCGCCTTTCCGTTCGCGCGCGACCGGCAGTTCGACCTGCCCGGGGAATACGCCCTTGCCCGGGAAACCTGCCCGATCGCACCCGTTACCCTGTGGAATGGGCAGCGCGCCTGGCTGCTGACCCGCTACGAGCATTATCAGAAGGTCCTGCTCGACGAGCGCTTCAGCGGCGAATTCGCCCGCGATGATTTCCCGACCGTCACCGAAGCGCGCCGCGCCATCGACAAGCTGGAGCGGGCCTTCGTCGGCATGGACAACCCGCGCCACGATCGCTTCCGCCGCATGTTCACCCGCGAGTTCACCACAAAGCGGATGCTGGCGCTCAAGCCGCAGATCGAGCGGCTGACCGACGAACTGCTCGACGCGATGGCGGAAAAGGGTCCACCCTGCGATCTGGTGGCTGACCTCGCCGTTGAACTGCCGGCCCTGGTGATGTGCGAGCTGTTCGGCTCGCCCTACGAGGATCATACCTACATCCTGAAATGCGCCGCCGGGCGGCACGGCCTGTCCCAATCGGCCGACGAAGCGGCGCAGTCGGCCAACGACCTGGTCGAATACTGCCGGCAACTGATTGCGGCGAAGGAACGTCAGCCCACCGACGACATGCTCGGCCGCGTGATTCGGGATCATGTCCTGCCCGGCGATCTGAGCCGTGAGGATCTGGCCAACATCTGTTCGATGATCCTGCGCGCCGGCCACGATACGACGACCAACATGATCGCGCTGGGCGTTGTCCTGCTGCTGGAGCATCCGGACCAGCTCGCCGCCTTCAGGGCCGATCCGTCGCTCACGGTATCGGCGGTCGAGGAGCTTCTGCGCTACCTGTCGCCGGTCCAGTTCGCGCCGCGCCGGGTCGCGCTGGAAGATGTCGAGGTCGCCGGCGTGACGATCCGCAAGGGCGACGGGGTGTTCGCCCTGTCGCCTTCGGTCAACCGCGACCCGGACCAGTTTCCGGATCCGGACCGGTTCGACATCGCCCGCCGGGCGACGCACCACATGTCCTTCGGCTACGGCATTCACCGCTGCCTCGGCCAGGGGCTGGCGCGGGTCGAACTCCAGGTCGTCTTCCGCAAGCTGTTCGAGCGGTTTCCGGACCTGCGCACCGCGGAGCCGCTGCACCGGCTGGCCTTCAAATACGATTCGCAGATTTACGGTCTCTACGAACTGCCGGTGGTCTGGCGGGAGCGGCCGGTTTGACACGCCGGCCAGCCCGGCCATAATCCGGTCGGCCGGACCGGAGCCGGCGGTCGCGGAATCGACCGGAGGGAGAAACAGGAATGAGCTTGCACGGAGCAACCGGCGTTCGCGAGGCGGACCTGCCTTGGGTCGATATCGGCGTCCGGCCGGGCTACAACCAGCGTTACCGGGGTTTTTTCGACAAGAGCCGGCGCATCGCCGCCCGGATCGGCAGCCTCTACGCCGAGCCCTACTATCATTCGCCGCGCCACCGGCACACCTTCCAGCAGGTGCGCTATGTGCTGTCCGGAAAGATGAAATACGGCAGCGAGGTCTACGGGCCGGGCGACTGTCTCTATATCCCGGAAGGCGCGTATTACGGCCCGGTCAAGCCGGTCGGCAACGGCGAACAGCTCCATTTCGCCGACATTCAGTTCGAGGGGCCGTCCGGCATCCCCTATCCCGAGCCGGACGAGGTGGTCGACGCCCAGCGCCGCCTCGCTGAGACCGGCGCCTTCGAGGAAGGGGTCTACACCTTCCCGAACGGCCGCAAGCGCGACGCCTACGAGGCGATCCTCGAGGAGTTGACCGGCGAACGGATCGAATATCCTGCACCCCGGCTCAACAGCTACGTCGTGCTGCGTTCGACCGGCATGCCGTGGCGGCCCCGTGCGGACCTGCCTGGCGTCGAAGCCAAGGACCTGGCCTATTTCTTCGAATGCGGACCGAACATCAAGATGGCGCGAATCGCGGCGGGCGCGGCCCTGCCCGGCGCAATGCCGGAAGGCCACCGTGCGGTGTTCCTGCTGGACGGCGATCTTTCGTTCGCAGGCGCGGACTTCGATACGCTGTCCTATTTCATTCTGCCGGGCGGCGAGGACCATCCGCCCCTTGAGGCGACGACGGACGCCACCCTGCTCATCGTCGGCTGGGGCCCGCGGGGCGGGAAGGTGCCGTTCGACCTCTTCTGAGGACCAGTGCACCGGAAGCCGTTCCGCCGTGCGCATCGCCAATCTCGTTCATCGGCGGGACTACCGCCGGACTCTCGCCCTGGCGGTCGACGCCGCCGGCGGCCTCTTCGCTGTCCCGGACGCTGCCGATGCCGTCGGTGCAGGGCTGCCGCCGGACCTGGCCGATCCGGTCGGACACGGTTGGCTGGCTCCCGAAGGGCTGGCCCGTCTGGCCGAAATCGAGAAGCGTATCGGCGATGCCGGGCTCGCGCCGGCCGATCCGGCCGAATGGCGCTTCGGCCCGCCGGTCCCGCGGCCGGGCAAGATCATCGCCGCGGGGCGCAACTATATGGACCATGTCCGCGAGGGCCAGGAAATCTGGGCCAAGCGCGGTCGAAAGGTAGAAATCCCGCAATTTCCCACCGCGTTCGCGAAATTCCCGTCCAGCCTGACCGGACCGTACGACCCGCTGCGGATACCGGAGGAGGTCGACGATTTGGATTATGAGATCGAGCTGGCCGTCGTTATCGGCACGCCGGCCCTGAACGTGACCGCCGAAGGGGCGCTCGACCATGTCGCCGGTTACGCGATCTGCAACGACGCCGGCGCGCGCGGCATCCAGCGGCGCGAGATGGAAGCCCAGATCGGCATCGTGCTGGCCAAGAATTTTCCCGGTTTCGCGCCGATGGGGCCCTGGCTCACGACGGCGGACGAGGTCGGCGATCCGCAGGCGCTCCGGTTGACGCTGGAAGTCGACGGCGAGGTCCGGCAGGACGCGAACACCGCGGACATGATGTTTCCGGTCGCGGAGCTGATCGCTTACTGGTCACGGACCGGGCTGGAGGCCGGAGACATCCTGATCACCGGCACGCCCTCGGGCGTCGCGCTCGCCCGGGACGAGCCGGCCAAATACTATCTGCGTCCCGGCCAGGCCGTGGTGGCCCGCATCGAGAAGCTGGGGGAATTGCGGAATCCGGTGATGTAGGGCTCCCTACCCTTCCTCCACCCTTATGGCATTGGCAGGGCATTGACGTGCGGCTTGGCGCGTGGAAGCCCAAAGCTCTTCCTCCGGCGTGTCGGTCAGCAATACGACGATGCCGTCGTCCTCGTCCTGGTCGAACACCTCAGGCGCGGTAAAGACGCATTCGCCCGAGCCGACGCACTTGTCCCGGTCGACGACGATCTTCAGCCGTAGCGCCATCGGCGCCTCCCGTCCTATCGGTCGCCGTTCGCCAATATGCCGCCGTCGACCGCCAAGGTCCGGCCGGTAATGTAGCCCGCCCGGTTCGACAGGAGAAAGGCCACGGCCTCGGCGATCTCGGCCGGCTCGGCGAAGCGGCCGAGCGGGATGCTGCGGCGCAAGCGCTCCGGATCGACCAGCCCCTGTTCGATATTCTGCCGGATCATGCGGGTGTCGACGATGCCCGGCGCGACCGCGTTGACCCTGATGCCTTCGGCCGCCCATTCGATGGCGAGCGTTCGGGTCAGCGCCTCGATGCCGGCTTTGGCAGCGCCATAAGGCGCGCGGCGCGGCCGGCCGATCCGCGCGCCGATAGAAGAAAAGTTGACCACCGCGCCGCGAGCCCGGCGGAGCGACGGATAAAAGGCGCGGCAGGCCCGGATGACGCCGCCCAGATGGACGTCCAGCAGGCCCTGCCAGGTCCGATCGTCGATCTCGCTCACCGCTCCGTGGCGGTTATATCCGGCCGCGTTCACCAGCCCGTGCACCGGCCCGCCGCCCATCGTCTCCACGTCTGCCGCTAGCCGATCCAGCGATACGGTGTCGGCGACGTCCGTTCGCATATAGTGCAGGCCGTTCTCCGCATTGTCCGGCTTGTCCGGGCTGCCGGGTTCGCTCGCTTCCGGCAAATCGAGGTCGGCCACGACGACCCGCCAGCCGTCGCGCAGCAAACACCGTCCGACGGCCAGCCCGATTCCCCGCGCCCCGCCGATCACGACTCCCAGGTTTCGATCCGCTTCCCGTAGCGCCATAGGGTTCCACCTGCAATTTCCGCCTGCCGTGCAAAGCAAGCCCTGCATATCCCTACGCGTACAACGATCTACACTCACTATACAATCTGGCCGACTGCGCGGACCGGAGCGAAGAACGGGCCGCATCGGACGCACTCTCGCGATCCTGCCGCACTCGATTCGCCGGCCCGGACGCCTGGCCGTGCGCAAGCATGCGTCGATCGGCGCACGCAGACTTGACGACTCGAAAGACCGACCGGCCTCCACCGGGGACGGATCGTCCGGTAACTCCAGGATCGCCTCGGCCCGAAGCGCCGATAAGTCATCCGGGCGTCCGCGGCTTGCGAATCATCAGCCCCTTTGTAGAGAATCGGGCGTTCGGCGCCGCCGTGCGCGCCTGGGACGGCGTGCTGCGCGAGCCGCCCTGTCCGGACGGAGCCGAGCGCCGCCGCGTGCGCCGCAGCGGCGGGATCCTCGAAAGGGCCGGGAACGGGCGCGAAAACACGAAGACCGGCATCTCCATGCCGGAGATGCCGGTCTCGGTGGTTGCGGGGGCAGGATTTGAACCTGCGACCTTCAGGTTATGAGCCTGACGAGCTACCAGACTGCTCCACCCCGCGCCATGTTCCGGCTCCGGCCGGCGACCGAAGCACAGCCCGTCCGGGTTCCGGCGAAAATGCGTTCGCACATCGAAATCAGGTAGTCGGGACCGCCCGGGACCGGGACTCCGTAAACCGGGATCCTGTGAGCCAGGGTCCCGCGAACCGGGGTCCCGCGAACCGGGGTCCCGCGAATCGGGGCCCTGCGGCCGGCAACGGCCGGCGAAGCCCGCGTCCATGGGCTTGCAAGGCCTGGCAGCGACCTACTCTCCCACGCCTTGAGACGCAGTACCATCGGCGCTGAGGGTCTTCACGGCCGAGTTCGGAATGGGATCGGGTGTTTCCCCCTCGCTGTAACCACCAGGCCATGCAAGCCCACGGACGCGGGCATCAGGAGACTTCGGGAAACTTCATGACGGGGGCAGGCTCCTGGACGGACCGTGCCGTACGGGCGGCCGGACAGGCGTACGCGTACAGCCTGTACGGCCCGGCATAACGGAAGCTGGCACGGTCGCATGCGCGTGGAGCGCCGCCTGCGGAATACAGCGTTTTCCGCTGCATGCGCGGTTTTCCGCTCCGATCCGTTCGGGAACGGAGAAGGGAACAAGCCGATCGAGCGATTAGTACCGGTTAGCTTCATGCATTGCTGCACTTCCACACCCGGCCTATCGACGTGGTGGTCTTCCACGGCTCTCAGGCGAGACCTCGTTTCGAGGGAGGCTTCCCGCTTAGATGCTTTCAGCGGTTATCCCGTCCGTACTTAGCTACCCTGCGGTGCGGCTGGCGCCACAACAGGTACACCAGAGGTACGTCCACCCCGGTCCTCTCGTACTAGGGGCAGCTCCTCTCAAGTCTCGTACAGCCACGGCAGATAGGGACCAAACTGTCTCACGACGTTCTAAACCCAGCTCACGTACCACTTTAAACGGCGAACAGCCGTACCCTTGGGACCTGCTCCAGCCCCAGGATGTGATGAGCCGACATCGAGGTGCCAAACGATTCCGTCGATGTGAACTCTTGGGAATCATCAGCCTGTTATCCCCGGCGTACCTTTTATCCGTTGAGCGATGGCCCTTCCATGCGGGACCACCGGATCACTAAGGCCGACTTTCGTCTCTGCTCGGCCCGTCGGCCTCGCAGTCAGGCTGGCTTATGCCTTTGCACTCCACAGCTGATTTCCGACCAGCTTGAGCCAACCTTCGCGCGCCTCCGTTACTCTTTGGGAGGCGACCGCCCCAGTCAAACTACCCGCCACGCACGGTCCCGGACCCGGGTTCACGGATCGCGGTTAGATATCAGAAGCGTTAAGGGCGGTATTTCAAGGATGCCTCCACGCCAACTGGCGCCAGCGCTTCAAAGGCTCCCGCCTATCCTACACATGACGGTCCTAATACCAGTGCGAAGCTGTAGTAAAGGTGCACGGGGTCTTTCCGTCTAGCCGCGGCTACTCCGCATCTTCACGGAGAATTCAGTTTCGCTGAGTCGGTGCTGGAGACAGCGGGGAAGTCGTTACGCCATTCGTGCAGGTCGGAACTTACCCGACAAGGAATTTCGCTACCTTAGGACCGTTATAGTTACGGCCGCCGTTTACCGGGGCTTCGGTTCAGAGCTTGCACCCCTCTCCTTAACCTTCCGGCACCGGGCAGGCGTCAGACCCTATACGTCGTCTTGCGACTTCGCAGAGCCCTGTGTTTTTAGTAAACAGTCGCTACCCCCTGGTTTGTGCCACCCCGGCCCGGTTGCCCGGGCGAGGTCCTCCTTCTTCCGAAGGTACGGAGGCATTTTGCCGAGTTCCTTCAGCACCGTTCTCTCAAGCGCCTTGGTATGCTCTACCAGCCCACCTGTGTCGGTTTGGGGTACGGTCTAACGTCAGGGCTATTTCCTGGAAGTCCCAGGCTGCCCGTCCAATCCGATAAGGACGGACAGCTTTCGGCCTTCGTCAACTCCTGACAGGCCACGGAATGTTTACCGTGTTCCCATCGGCTACGCCTTTCGGCCTCGCCTTAGGGGCCGGCTAACCCTGCGCAGATTAGCTTTACGCAGGAACCCTTGGGCTTTCGGCGAGAGTGTTTCTCACACTCTTTATCGCTACTCGTGTCAGCATTCTCGCTTCCGATACCTCCACGCGCCCTCACAGGCGCGCTTCGCAGGCATACGGAACGCTCCGCTACCATGTTCAACAGGTATCAGATGTCAGGAATCAGGGATCGGAATGACGCCGGTTATCCAGCGTATTGGCCAATCCCTGCAGCATCTTGGCGATTTCGCGGGATTCTTCCCGCCACTCGTTCCAAGACGATCGGTCGATATAGCCCGGATCGAAGGCGTATCTGCACCGGACCCGCATCTCTTCCGTCGAGCCCAACGCAACCATCGGGAAGCGTTTGAACTCTCTGGCGGAAACGCGCTGTTTGCCAAATCCTTCTGCGATGTATGCCGGTATCGACTTACTCGCCCGACGAATTTGGCTCGCTAG